>CAVWTG010000004.1:0-1170113 GCA_963757705.1 uncultured Actinomycetes bacterium
AGGAGCCGGTGGCGCTGTTCTGCTCGAGATGTCCGAGACCGAGCTGGCCCAGCGCTTCATCGCCTCGCAGAGCTCGACCAAGCTCACCGACCTGCGCAAGGGCCGTGTGGCCGAGAAGGTGTGGCCCAAGATCATGAAGGCCACCAACGACCTCGCCCGTGCGCCGCTGTTCATCGACGACTCGTCGGACGTCGGCCTGCTGGAGATCCGGCCAAGGCCCAGGAGGCTGCACCAGCAGCACAAGCTCGGGCTGATCATCGTCGACTACGTGCAGCTCATGCGCGCCGACCATCGCGTGGAGAGCCGCGTCGAGCAGGTGGGCCAGATGTCGCGCGGCTGAAGATCCTGGCCCGCGAGCTCGAGGTGCCGGTCATCGCCCTGTCCCACTCAACCGCTTCGTGGAACGCGCGGCGGCGACAAGCCGCTGCTCTCCGACCTGCGCGAGTCGGGCAGCCTCGAGCAGGACGCCGACGTCGTGATCTTCATCTACCGCGACGAGTACTACACGAAGGAGGAGTCCGAGCATCCCGGCGAGGCCGAGCTGCTCATCGCCAAGCACCGCAACGGCGCGCTCGGCGACGTCGGCCCACCTTCCAGGCCCAGTATCGCGGTTCATGACCTACGTCGGCGAGGAACGCTTCGCACAGCTCCGCCTGCCCCTACGACATATGCAACGGCAGCGGCTTCACCGTCGACGAGGCGACGATGACCGCCCGCGATTGCCGCTGCCGGCCCGAGCGCATCAGCCGCGCCCGGGCGCGCAGCCTGTCGGCCGTGATCCCCAAGCGCTACCGCGACGTGGCGTTCGAGCGCGAGCCGGTCGTGTCGATGGACCCGGCGTCGTGCGCGAGGTGCGCCGCTCGCGCAGAACTCGGCCCAACCTCGACGCCGGGCGGGGACTGCGCTTCCTGGGCGACGTCGGGACCGGGAAGACGACGCTGGCCATGCTCGTCTCGCGCCACGCGCTCGAGGCCGGCCGCTCGGTGGCGATCTACTCGCTCCCGCGGCTGCTCACCGAGCTGCGGCGCACCTTCGACGAGGGCTCGCGCCACACCCACGTGGAGCTGCTGGACCGCCTTGCCGCGGTCGATCTTCTGCGCCTCGACGACCTCGGCGCGGAGAACACCACGGCCTGGGTCCTGGAGGAGCTGTACTCGATCGTGAACACCCGTTACGAGGAGCAGCGCTCTGTCCTCGTGACCACGAACGTCACCGACCCGGAGAAGCTGCGCGAGCAGATCGGCGTGCGTACGGTGTCGCGCCTGGACGAGATGTGCGACGACATTCCCCTCTTCGGCACGACCGCCGAGCCGAGCGGTTCTCGGCGGCCTAGAATTCACCCCATGTCGTCGATCGTGATCGTCGGCGCCCAGTGGGGCGACGAGGGCAAGGGAAAGGTGACCGACCTGCTCGCCGAGCAGGCGGATGCCGTCATCCGCTTCCAGGGCGGCAACAACGCCGGCCACACGATCGTCCGTGGCGGCGAGACGTTCAAGCTGCATCTCGTCCCCAGCGGCATCCTCCACGCGGGCACCCTGTGCGTGATCGGCAACGGCGTGGTGATCGACCCGAAGGTCCTCACCGGCGAGCTGGACGCGCTGCGCCGGCGGGGCATCGACACCGGGCACCTGCGGATCTCGGCCAACGCGCACCTGATCATGCCCTACCACCTGCTCCTCGACCTGGCGGGCGAGCAGAAGCTCGGCCGGCTGGAGATCGGCACGACCCGGCGCGGCATCGGCCCCTGCTACGCCGACAAGGCGGCGCGGCTGGGAATCCGGATGCAGGACCTGCTCGACCCGAAGATCCTGCGCAAGAAGATCGTCGCCGCGATGGAGCCCAAGCGGCTGACGCTGCGCCCGCACGACAAGGACCCGTCGCTCGACCTCCACGCGATGGTCGAGGAGTACGCCACCTACGGGCACCGGCTCGAGCAGCACATCGCCGACACCTCAAAGCTGGCCTGGGACCTCCTGGACGAGGGCCGCCAGATCCTCTTCGAGGGCGCGCAGGGCGCGCTGCTGGACATCGACCACGGGACCTATCCCTTCGTCACCTCCTCCAATCCCGTGGCCGGCGCGGCCTGCATCGGCGCCGGCGTCGGGCCGAAGGACATCGACGAGATCTGGGGGATCGCCAAGGCCTACCAGACGCGGGTCGGCTCGGGCCCCTTCCCGACCGAGCTCGACGGCGAGCTCGCCGACCGCCTGCGCGACGCCGGCGGCGAGTACGGGACCACCACCGGGCGCCCGCGCCGCATCGGCTGGCTCGACCTCGTGGCGCTGCGCTACGCCGCCCGCATCAACTCCATGACGGCGCTGGCGATCACCAAGCTGGACGTGCTGTCCGGGCTGGAGCGCGTTCCCGTGTGCACGAGCTACCGCAGCCAGGAGGACGCCCAGCTCGACCACTTCCCCTTCCACCAGTCGGTCCTGCATCACGTGACGCCGGAGCTGGTGGACCTGCCGGGGTGGGAGGAGGACATCGGCGGCGCCCGCAGCCTCGAGGAGCTGCCCGAGGCGGCGCGCAACTACCTCGCGTTCATCGAGGAGTACACCGGCGTGCCGATCGCGCTGATCGGCGTCGGACCCGGACGCGAGCAGGTCATCTGGACGCAGCAGCCCGCGGAGGAGCCGCCGGTCACGGCCCGGGCGGGCTGAGCACCTCCTGCTCGCCGCGCCGCAGGACGCGCCGGGCCGCGGCCATCGAGCCCAGGAAGGCCGCCGCGGCGGACGTGATCTGCAGCGATAGGACACCCTCCTCGGTCCAGTAGACGTCCTCGAGCTCCAGCAGCAGGGCTGACTCGTCGAGCGTGAGGGCCAGGCCGGCGCCGAAGGGAATGGCCAGCCAGGGCTCCACCGTCTCGTCGCGGCTCAGCAGCGCCGCCCCGCCCGACAGGAACGCCAGGGCGATCCCGGGCACGAAGTGGTGGATGTGGCGACCGCCGGCGACGAGGTCGCGGAAGGGCCCGAAGCGCCCGCGGCGCCGGATGATCTCGGTGCTCGTGCGCACGAGCCCGAAGGTGACGAGGAACGAGGCCAGCAGGTTGAGCAGCGCCGCCTCGCGGGCGGGCGACTCGCGGTAGCCGGCCCGGGCCACCTCGAACGTCTCGCGCGCCGCCTCCTCGGCGGCGATGACGAACTCGCCGGGCTCCGGGGGCAGCGCGGCCGAGCCGCGCCGCCACACGCGGCCCCATTCGCTGGCCGCCCCCAGGCCGGCGGCCACGAGTGACAGCCCGCCCAGCACGGCCGTCCGGCGGTCCATGCGCCGGCGCACCCGGCGGCGTCCCAGGCGGGTGACCCCGGCGGCCATCAGCCGCGCGGGCGGGCGGGCGTCCCGCCGACGCGCACCCCCGCGGGGACGTCGCGCGTCACGACCGAGCCCGGGTCGACCACCGCGTCCTCACCGATCTCGACGCCGGGAACGAGCACGCTGCGTGCGCCGACGCGACAGGCCCGCCGCAGGGTCGCGCCCCGCAGCGAGTAGGAGTCGTCGTGGCGCGCCATCGTGTCGTCGTTCGTGGTCGTCACGCCCGCGCCGACGCGGACGTCGTCCTCGAGCGTGGAGAACGCGGTCACGTAGGCGCCGGCGCCCACGTGCACGCCCTCCCCGATCGAGACGTCGTTGTCGATCGCGGCGCGCGGGCCGATGTCGGAACCCGCGCCCACGCTGGAGCGCTCGCGCACGAACGCCCCGTCCTGCACGACCACGTCGCGGCCCAGGTGGGCGCCGGCCAGGACGATCGCTCCCGTCCCCACGCGGGCGCCGGCCTCGATCCGCAGCGGCTCGGCGACCTCGCGGGGAGCGTTCGACGTCGCGGCCAGGCGCGGAGGCTTGCCCAGGACGGCGCCGTCGCCCACGTCGGCCCCCTCGGCGAGCTCGACGCCGGGATGCACGACGACGTTTGCGCCCAGGCTCACGCGGGCCGCCTCGCGGTCGCGGCCAGCGACTCCTGAAGCGCCTCCAGGACCCGCACCACCCGCACACCGCTCTCGCCGTCCGACCGAGGCGTCGTGCCGTCGCGCACGCAGGCGACGAAGTGCTCGCACTCCAGCCGCAGCGGCTCGACGTTGTCGATGCGCGGGCTCCAGACGTCACCCGAGCGGGTGATGTACTCGCCGTAGGACGTCGAGCTCTCGTCAAAGCCCTTGTCGTAGACCGTCACCTTGCGGTCGAGCGCCATGTCGTCGAACGTGGCCATCTGCTTCGAGCCGACGACCGTGAACCGGCGCTCCTTGTGGGGGTCCAGCCACGACAGGTGCAGGTGGGCCATCAGGCCCGAGGGGAAGCGCAGGTAGCAGAAGACCACGTCCTCGACGCCCTCGCGCATGTAGCACTCGCCCCGCGCGTCGGCCTCCGTGGGCTCCTCGCCGGCGAGGTGGAGCAGCACGGAGACGTCGTGGGCGCCCAGGCTCCACAGGGCGTTCTCGTCCTGGCGCAGCTGGCCGAGGTTGAGCCGGTGGGAGTAGATGTAGCGGATGTCGCCGAGGTCGCCGGAGTCGGAGAGCTCCTTGAGCTTGCTCACCCCCGGGTGGTACTCGAGCAGGTGGCCCACCATGAGGACCCGGCCGGCGTCCCGGGCGGCGTCCACGGCGTCCTGGGCGTCGGCGGTGGACTGGGCCAGCGGCTTCTCGACGAAGCAGTGCTTCCCCGCCTCGACGACCCGGCGGGCCAGCGCGGCGTGCGTGGGAACCGGGGTGGCCAGGACGACGGCGTCGAGCTCGGGATCGGCGAGCAGCTCGTCGAGGTCCTCGGCGAGGCGGGTGCCCGGGAACATCGCGCCGGCGCGCTCGCGCGCCTTCTCCGAGGCGTCCGCGCACCAGCGCAGCTCGCAGCCGGGCAGGCCGGCGAAGTTGCGGGCCAGGTTCGGGCCCCAGTAGCCGAGCCCGGCGACGCCGACGGTGACGGGGCGCCCGCTCACAGGCGCAGCACCCGGTCGGAGTCGACGCCGCGGGTGACGCCGCGCAGGTCCACGGTCAGCGGCGCCCGGCCGGCGATCGCCGCGTGATCGATTCCCGGATGGGCCGTCACGATCACGACCAGGTCGGCGGACCCGACGGCCTCGTCGAGGTCGCGGCTGCGCAGCCCGAGCTCCTCCAGCTCGGGCACGAAGGCGTCGTGGTAGGAGAGATCGGCGCCGTGGCTGCGCAGGAGCTCCATCAGCTTGAGCGCCGGCGACTCGCGCAGGTCGCCCACCCCGGGCTTGTAGGCCACGCCGAGGATCAGGATGCGCGCGCCGTTGACCGACTTCCCGGCGCCGTTGAGCGACTCGATCACGAGCTGCTCGCAGAAGTACGGCTGCGCCTGGTTGACCTTGCCCGCCAGCTCGACGAACTCGGCCTGGAAGTCGTACTCGCGCGCCTTCCACGCCAGGTAGAACGGGTCGACGGGCAGGCAGTGGCCGCCCATGCCCGGGCCGGGATCGAAGCGCATGAACCCGAACGGCTTGGTGGCGGCGGCGTCCACGACCTCCCAGATGTCGATTCCCATCCGGTGGGCGAGGATCGCCAGCTCGTTGACGAGCGCGATGTTGACCGAGCGGAAGATGTTCTCCAGCAGCTTGGTCAGCTCGGCCGCCTCGGGCGTGGAGACGCGGACGACCTCCCGGCACACGGTGAGGTAGAGCGCCTCGGCCCGGTCGCCGCAGGCCGCCGTGATGCCGCCGACGACCTTGGGGGTGTTGCCGATGGTGTAGTTGCGGCTGCCCGGATCGACCCGCTCGGGTGAGAAGGCGAGGTTGAACCCCTCGCCCGCGCGCAGGCCGGAGCGCTCGAGCGCCGGCAGCAGGTGCTCGCGCGTGGTGCCGGGGTACGTGGTGGACTCCAGGACGACGAGCTGCCCCTCCCGCAGCACCTCGGCCAGCCGGCCGGTGGCGTCCATGAGCGCGGTGAGATCGGGCTCGCGCTGCGGGGTCAGCGGGGTGGGGACGCAGATGAGGACCGCGTCGGCGTCGCGCAGCGTCGCGTAGTCGGAGCGAAACGAGAGGCGCTCCGCCAGCTCGGCGAGGCGGGAGTCGGGGACGTCCTCGATGTGGGAGCGCCCGGCGCTCAGCGCCTCCACGCGCTCGGGGTCGTTGTCGACGCCGACGACCGCGCTGCCCGCCTCGGCGAACGCCACGGCGAGCGGCAGCCCGACGTAGCCCAGGCCCACGATCCCGACGGTCATTGCGGCGGGAGTCTACGGACGAGCCCCGATATGGCCTCGACGACGCGCGCGCCCGCCTCGCCGTCCCCGTAGAGGTCCGGGCGCGTCTCGGGGAGCGACCGCTCCAGAGCGGCTCGGGCGGCGGCCGGGTCGAGGTCGGCGAGGGTGTTCCATCCGGCCTCCACGGTCTCGACCCACTCCGTCGTGTCGCGCAGCGTCACGCAGCGCCGCGCGGCCAGGTAGGCCTCCTTCTGCACCCCTCCCGAATCCGTCAGCACCGCGCGCGCGTGATGCAGCAGCGCGGCGAACTCCACGTAGCCCACCGGCCCGCCCAGGTGCACGTCCGCACTCGACTCGAGCGCGCTCAGGAGGCCGGCGGCCTCCAGGCGCGCCCGCGTCCGTGGGTGAAGAGGGAGGACGACCGGCGCCGGCAGTCCCAGGAGCAGGTCGACCAGCCGCGCCAGGCGATCGGGGTCGTCCACGTTCCCCGCCCGGTGGGCCGTGACCAGGAGGTACTCGCCGCTGCGCACTCCCCAGGAGTCCAGTACGTCCGTGCGCTCCCGGGCGCGCGGGGCCACCAGGTTCGCCACGTCGACCATCACGTCGCCCACGAGCTCGACCTCGCCGGCCACCGACTCGCGGCGCAGGTTCTCCACCGCCGTGGCCGAGGGCGCCAGGAGAAGGTCCGAGAGGTGATCGGTGACCACCCGGTTGAGCTCCTCGGGCATCGCGCGGTCGAACGAGCGCAGGCCAGCCTCGACATGCGCGACCGGGATATGGGCCTGAGCGGCGCACAGCGCGCCCGCGAGAGTCGAGTTGGTGTCCCCGTAGACCAGGACCAGATCGGGCGCCTCGGCCTCCAGCAGGGGCTCCAGCGCGGCCAGCATGCGTGCCGTCTGGGAGGTGTTCGACCCGCCGTGGATCTCCAGCTCGCGCTCGGGCGGCGGGATGTCGAGCTCGGAGACGAAGATCTGCGAGAGCTCGTCGTCGTAATGCTGCCCCGTGTGGACGAGCAGCTCGTCGTGGACCTGACGCAGCCGCCGCGAGACGGCGGCCGCCTTCACGAACTGAGGACGGTTGCCTATGACCGTGACGATCCGCATGGCGAGGTCGGGCGAGGAGGGGTCAGCCCGTCGCGCGCTGGAGGCCCAGCTCCGCCGCGATGTGCTCGCGCAGGACCCGGGCCGCCTCCTCGGTCAGCGGGCCGCCGACCGGGAGCTCGGTGTCGTCGACCGCGGCCACCGCCTGGACCTCGCGGATCGTCGAGGCCAGGAAGGCCTCTTCGGCCGAGGCCACCTCGTCCAGCGTGCAGGGCTCCTCGACCACCTCGATGGAGCTGAGGATTCGCCGCCGGGTGATGGAGTCGAGCACCCGCTCGCCGAGGGGCGGGGTGCGCAGGACGCCGCCGCTCGCCCACACGAAGGTCGACGTGGGGCCCTCGAGCACCCGCCCGTGCGGCGTGACCAGCAGGGCCTCGTCGGCCCCGCGCTCCTTGGCCAGGCGTGTGGAGAGCATGTTCGCCGCGTAGGAGAGGGACTTGATGCCGTCCAGCACCCGGGTCGGCGTGTAGGTGACGGTCGCCAGGCGAATCGACGGCGGATGCTCGGGCAGCGGCTCGATGAGGACCAGCCGCCGGCCGCCCCGGGTGACGACCAGGCGCAGGAGCGCGTCCCCCGCGCCCGCCTGCGCGAGCAGGGCCTCCACATCCGCCCGTACGGCGGAGACGTCGAGCGGGAGGCGCAGGTTGCGCGCCGAGCCCTCCAGGCGCGCGAGGTGCTCGTCGAAGGCGAAGGGCCGGCCCTCGTAGAGCCGGATGACCTCGAACACCCCGTCGCCGCGCAGGAGTCCCTCGTCGGTCGCGGGAATCGTCGCCTCGGCGGCGGGCATGACCGCGCCGTCGATGCTGGCCAGAGTCATGAGGACATTCTGGCAAGCCGCGGGATCGCGGCGAGGGTTCGCGACACATACGACCCCAGCTCGCCGCGCTCGGGCCCGGCGTCGCGCCACTCGCGGGTGGCCACGAGGAGGGCGGCGCTGGCGAGGTGACCGAGGAGGAGGCGGTCCGCGTCGGAGGTATCGGCGCCGTCCCGGGCCACCAGGGCCTCGCCGACGTTGCGCGCGATCTCGTCGCGAACCTCCAGGGAATAGCGGTACAGGGTGGGGTCGGCGGCGATCACCCGGCCCTGCGCCGCGGTTCTCCACGTATCCAGCTCGGGCGCCATCTCGACCAGCGCATTGGACAGCGCCGTGAACGGCGCCTCGGCCGGCGGGCGAGCCATGACCAGTTCGCGCATGCGCTCGATCTGGTTCGGGGCGGAGTGGAACACCAGGTCGGCCTTGGAGGGGAAGTAGCGGTAGACCGTGCGCGGAGAGACGCCCGCGTGCACCGCGATGTCCTCCACCTTCGTCGCCTCGTAGCCGTCGCGCTCGAACAGAGCGAAGGCGACCGTGCGCAGCCGTTCCCGAGTCTCCGCCTTCTTCTCTTCCCGGCGCCCCATCGCTCCCCGTACCGAGCCAAACCCGGCAGTCGCTGCCATAAGTGACAGCAATTACTGTTACTGAAAGACTACCCGCCGCGGGCAAATGGGTGCGGGTGAACTGATATGCCAAGCGTGCGGAGCGCACTGGTACAGCGCGGCGGCCGAGCAGATGGTCGCGCGCGCGGCGCCCTGCCCGTCCTGCCAGGCCGGCCCGCTGATCATCGGCGGCGCCCGCAACGGGGACATGGACCCCGTCGGCGAGGGCGAGGATGGGCCATGAAGGACTCGAACCTTCAACCTTGGGATTAAGAGTCCCCTGCTCTACCAGTTGAGCTAATGGCCCGGGAACAGCCCGGCATGGTAGCGGGGAGCCGCTACTGCCCGGTGGCGGAGCCGAACCCGCCGCTGGAGCGCGCGGAGTCGATCTGCGACTTGACCGCGGCGCGCTGATCCTTGGGTGCCAGCTCGACCGCCTTCTTGCCCGCGAGCTCGGCCTTGCGGGCCTGCTTGGCCGCGAACGCGAACACGGCCAGCTGGTAGTAGGTCTGGGCGCTCGGCCTTGCGGTGGCCACTATCTCGGCCGCCTCCACGCCATCCGCCGGGCGGTTGATCCCGGCCGGGCTGAACGCCTGCACCATCAGGCTCGCCAGGTTGGCGTCCGGGTTCTTGGGCTGGAGCGCGAGATAGCTCTTCCAGGACTCCGCGGCGTTGCGAAGCTCCTTGCGCCCTCCGCTCTTGAAGGCCCCGGTCGCCTGGTCGAAGTTGTCGCCCTGGCCGGCCTGCTGGTAGCGCACGCGCGTGACCGTGACCCAGGCCGCCTCGTCCTTGGGGTTGGCCCGCGTGCGGGCGAGCGCCGCCTTCTCCTGCTTGGCCAGCTGCTCGTTGGCGCTCGAGCTGCTGCCGCCGCCGCCCGTCAGCCCGATGGCGTCGAACAGGCCGCCGGACACGCTTCCGCCGACCCCGAACAGCACGAGGCCGCCGCCCAGCAGGAGGGCGAGCGTCAAGTAGACGGCCTGCACCGTGCGGCGCCGGCCACGGCCTCTGAGGTCAAACAGCATCGGCGGACTCGTCTGGGTCGGAGGGGGAAGCCAGAGCGGTCGAGCGCGCGCGTCGAGCGCCCATTCGGTCGATCCAGCTGGCGAGCAGGATACTCAGCTCGTAGAGCACGATGAGCGGGGCCATCTCGAGCAGCATGGTCACCGGGTCGATCGTCGGCAGCAGCATGGCCAGCACCGCGATCACGACGATCGCGTAGCGCCGGTTGCGCCGCAGCTGGGTGACGGAGACCACCCCGGTCCGCGTGAGCGCCAGGATCCCGATCGGGATCTGGAAGAGGAGCCCCATCGAGATCAGGGCCAGGATGACGAAGCTGTAGTACGGCTTGGCCTGGACGAGCACGTCGTAGCTGCCCGAGTTGTATGACTGCAGGAACTTCACGGCCGGCGGGAGGACGGCGTAGTAGCCGAACGTCACGCCGCACGCGAAGAGCACCGGGACGAGCAGCATCAGCGGCAGCGCCACTCGGCGTTCCTGCGCCGTGAAGGCCGGCATCACGAAGGCGTAGGCCTCGTAGAGGAAGAGCGGGAGCGCGAAGAGGATCGCGAACCACAGCGAGACGGTCAGCGAGGTGGTGAAGGGCTCGGTCACCCCCAGAGTCACCGGCTGGCGTCCCGGAACGGACTCGGGCAGAGCTCGCGCCGCCTCGCCGTAGGAGTGGATGGCCTCGCGCAACGTGGCGCGATCGGCGGGGGTCAGCGTCGGGGAGCGGGCGAGCCGGGAGAAGGCATCAGCGCCGTGCTCGAGCGCCTGGCGCAGCCGGACCTGGGAGCGCGAGGCCTGCTCCAGCGGTCCCGACGCGTGCTTGGCCGCCGAGGCGGTCGTCTTTTCGAGCGGGCGGTTGACGATGTTCAGCAGAGCCTCGTTCTGCCACACCGCGATGCCGAAGCACACCAGGAACCCGATCAGGCAGACGATCAGACGGGAGCGCAGCTCCTCGAGGTGCTCGATGAGCGACAGGCGATCCTCGTGGCCGATGGGCCGCATGGGAGGGGCCATCCGGCGGCCTCCTGTGAGCTCAGTCGTCGCGGCCGAAGGCGCGCGACGCCTCGGCGGGCGTCGGCTCGGCGGGCGGCGCTTCGGCCGGCGTCGGCGCGGGCGCCGAGGCGGCGGGGGCCTGCGGCGGCTCCGAGGCGGGGATCTCGGCGGCCCGGGTCGGCTCGGTCTGCTCGTCGTGCTTGGACGTGACCGAGTCCTTGAATTCGCGGAAGCCCTGACCCAGCGAGCGGCCCGCCTGAGGCAGGCGCTTGGGGCCGAAGATCACCAGGATGATGATCAGGACGATTACGAGTTCTAGCGGGCCGATTCCGAAGGGCATAGCGATGTTCTCCGCCGGGTTGCCCCAAGCGTAGCGGGTCAAACGAGGGCCCTCGTCACCCCTGGTCCAGGGCGACCGTGAAAACCCCGGGTTCGCGCACGGAAACCCCGGGGTCAAGTTCCTTTGCCCGGGTGCCGATATCCGGACCATCGAGAGGTATGAGATGAGCCCCCAGCCCGCCGACCACAGCCACGCCGTCAAGCGCGTCGTGCTGCCCAGTGGCAAGACGATCGAGATCGTCTACTTCGCCGACGCGGCCGCCACCGCCGAGCGGGCCACGGCCACTCCCAGCCGGACCTCCGACCTTCACGTCTGCCCGAGCTGCTCTTCGGGCCTGGTTTACCCGCTGGCCTGGGAAGAGGCCGGAGAGGGCGCGTGGGAGCTGCTGCTCCGGTGCCCCAACTGCGAGTGGACCGAGGAGGACGTCTTCCCCCAGGCGGTCGTCGAGCAGCTCGACGAGCAGCTCGACCATGGCACCCAGGTGCTCGTGCGTGACCTCAAGCAGCTCATGCACGCCAACATGGAGGAAGAGGTCGAGCGCTTCATCGCCGCGCTTCGGGCGGACAACATCCTCCCGATGGACTTCTAGGCGCGTCGCCGCTCAGGCGCTCGCGCCAATCGCTTCAGGCGTAGCGCTCCACCACTCCGTCGGCCACGAGCTCCAGCGCCCGATGCCGGCGATCGTCGAGCTCGGGCAGGCCCGCCTTGGCCTCGGCCACCACGCTCAGCGCGCGCTCGCGCGCGTCGTCGAGCACGCCCGTGGCGACGACGCGCTCGCAGATCTCCTCGGCCCGGGCCGGGGTCGCCGCGGCCCGCAGGTCCATCTCCGCCAGTCCCCGATCGCGCTCCCGGGCCAGGATCAGCGGCAGCGTCACGGTTCCGTCGAGCAGGTCCGCCCCGCGGGTCTTGCCGGTGCGTGACGCCGGGCCCGAGACGTCGAGCACGTCGTCGAGCAGCTGGAAGGCCAGGCCGATCCGCCGGCCGAACGCCGCCAGGGCCCGCGCCTCGCCGTCTCCGGCGGACGACTCGAGCGCACCCAGGAGGCACGAGGCCTCGAAGAGGCTGGCGGTCTTGAGCTCGCAGCGGCGCAGGTAGCGCTCCAGCGGCACGCCGGGGTCGAACGCGTCGGCGCGCTGGAGCAGCTCGCCCTCGGCCAGGGCGGAGGACGCGTCGGAGAGCACCCGGACCTGCTCCGGGCGGCCGTTGGCCGCCAGCTCGGCGAAGGCGCGCGAGAACAGCAGGTCGCCCGTGGCGGTCGCCATGTCGCGCCCGGCCGTGGCGACCACCGTGGGGCGCCCGCGGCGCAGGTCGGCGGCGTCGAGCACGTCGTCGTGGACCAGGGTGGCGGAGTGCACCAGCTCCACGGAGGCGGCGGCGCGCACGACGGACTCGCCCCGGGCCTCCTCGCCGGCGACGACGAGGACCAGCAGCGGGCGCAGGCGCTTGCCGCCGGCGGCGATCGTGTCCCCGGCGTGGCGGGCCAGCACCGGTCCGTGGCCGGCCGACAACGCGGCCAGGCGCTCTTCGACGCGCGCGAGCTGCGGGGGGATGTGCCCGCCGCCCGCGGCCACGACCGCCTCGACCGTCGGGGCGACGGCCATCAGCCCGGGACCGTCCCGGCGTGGAGGGCGATGATCCCGCCGGCCGTGAGGATCCAGCGGACGTCGTGCAGCCCGCAGCCGGCCATCAGGGCGGCCAGGTCGCGCGGGCCGGGGAAGCGGCGGACGGAGTCGGGCAGGTAGGAGTAGGCGTCGCTGTCGCCGGCCACTCGGCCGAGCGCCGGCACCGCGCGGTCGAACCACAGGCCGTAGAACCACGACAGCGGCGGGCGCTGGGGGGTCGTGATCTCGAGGATCACCACGCGGCCGCCCGGGCGCACGACGCGCGCCATCTCGGCCACCCCCCGGCCCAGGTCGGAGAAGTTGCGCGCCCCGAAGCCGACCGTGGCGGCGTCGAACGAGGCCGTGTCGTAGGGAAGGGCCAGCGCGTTGCCCCACTCGAAGCGCACCGAGCCCGCACCCTCCTTGGTGCGCGCGCGGGAGAGCATCTCCTCGGAGAAGTCCGTGCCGACGACCTCGCCCCCGGGCCCCACACGCGAGGCCACCTCGATCGCCAGGTCGCCCGTGCCGGTGGCCACGTCGAGCACGCGATCGCCGGGGCCGACGTTCGCCAGGTCCGCCGCGCGCGAGCGCCACTGCTGGTCGAGCCCGGCCGTCATGACCCGGTTCATCCGGTCATAGACGCCGGCGATGCGATCGAACATCGCCCGCACCTGGCCCTCCTCGAGGGTGCCGGTGCCGGTCGTCATGGGACCGCTACCGGAGCTGCGAGAGGAAGTAGACGAGGTTGTCGAACTTCTGCGGGTCACTGTTCTTGAGACCCGTGTAGGGCGGCATCGGGGCGGTCGGGTTGACCAGCGTGCGCGCGATGGCGTCCTTGGGCAGGCGCTTGGCGATCTTGGTCAGCTCCGGCCCGGGACCCGAGTTGCCGTTCTCGCCGATCTTGTGGCAGGCCAGGCAGCCGGACTGGGCGGCCACGAGCCGCCCGGCGTTGAATTGCTGCAGCTGGGCCCCCTTGAGGTCCGATGGCGCCTTCATGTCGATCTCCGTCGGCGCCCCGGCCGCCGCCCCGAGGTAGGTGAGGTAGCCCATCGCCGCGATCACGAGGATGCCCGCCGTCGTGGCCACCGGCCGGCGCTCGGGCCGGCGCTCGGTGCCGCGGTCGTAGAAGGGCAGCAGGATGAGCAGGATCAGGCACAGGGTCGGGATGCCGATCGTGGCCGCCTGCGTGAACTCCGCGGGCTTGATCACGCGCAGGAGCTCGAAGAGGAAGAAGAAGTACCACTCTGGACGCGGCGTGTAGGTCGTCGTCGTCGGGTCGACCTTTGGGCCCAGCTCCGCGCCGAGGACGATCGACAGAGTGATGATCACGACCAGCACGATCGCCGCCATGACCGAGTCCTTGGCCACCGCGTAGGGGAAGAACGGCTTCCCCTGGGCCTTCAGCAGCGAGTAGTCGCGGAGGTAGAGCTCCTTGTCGCGCTGGTTCATGCGTGGTCCCTCCGGTGGTCCCGCGACCGAGGACGCCGCATGGCGACCGTCCAGGCCCGCGGAAGCGGGCGGGGGGTTGCCGGAGGGGCCACTAGGTCTCCACCTTGCGCATCACTTCGGGGTCCTCGGCCTTGATCCACGGCGGCGCGGTCGTGCCGAGCTTGGCCACGAGATAGAGGTGGGCGCCCATCAGTGCGGCGATGCCGCCGGGCACGAGCAGCATGTGGATGGCGTAGAAGCGCGAGAGCGTGGTGGCCCCGAACTCGGGGCCGGCTCTCAGGAAGTCGGCCAGGTACGGGCCGAGGATCGGGCCGGTGCCGTTGATGTTGTCCGCGACCACCGTCGCCCAGAAGGAGCGCTGATCGAACGGCAGCAGGTAGCCGGTGAGCGCCATGACCATCGTGAGGACCAGCAGGACGACGCCGATGACCCAGTTGAGCTCGCGCGGGTACTTGTAGGCGCCGAAGAAGAACGTCCGCCCCATGTGGAGGAAGACGAGGACCATCATCACCGACGAGCCCCACTTGTGCATGCCGTGGACGAACTCGCCGAGGAAGGCCTCGTCGTTGATGTAGCGCACGGACTCGTAGGCCTTGCTGGCGTTGGGGTCGTAGTACATGGCCAGGAAGACCCCGGTGACGGCCTGCGAGAGGAAGGCGAACATCGTGGCCGACCCCAGCGTGTAGAACCAATTGGTCCCCTTGGGGACCTTGCGGAACATCATCCAGCGAGCCGCGCCGGTGAGCGACGTGCGCTCGTCGACCCAGTCGACGACGGTGATCCCCGCCTCCTTGCCCGACTCGACCGCGACGTCCTTGACGCTCTGCTTCCCGTTTCCCTCGCCGGGACGGGCCGGGCGGGGACGCAGCTGGTCGGGAATCGGGTTGGGAAGCTTGATCTTGGCCATCAGAAGGTCGAGGCGCCGCCGCCCTCGAGGTTGGGCGTGGAGGGCCGCGGCGGGTAGACGTAGGGGCCGACGCCGTCGAGCGGCTCGCCGGGATCGCGCGGCGTGTAGCGCTTGAGCTCGGAGTTCACGCTGTAGCGCGGGCCGATCTCGAGGCGGCCGCTGCGCACCCGGGTGTAGAAGCGGTCCAGCGGCCGAACGGGCGGACCGCCCGCGACCTTGCCGGTGAACTCGTACACGCCGCCGTGGCAGGGGCAGACGAAACGCTGGGAGGCCTCGATGTAGCGGACCGGGCAACCGAGGTGCATGCACCGGGTCGAGATCGCCACGAAGTTGTCGTAGCTGTCCTTCACCGGGCCGTCGACCTGCTCGTTGTGCTTGCGCACGTAGACGGTGGTCTTCCCCACCTCGCCCACGTTGCTCTGGATCGTGATGACCTTCGGCCGGTAGGTGTAGTCGACGAAGTCGTCGGGCCTGCCGACGTCCTCCCAGTGCACGTTGCCCTTCTCGAACACCGGCCCGAGGGCGAAGCCCAGGGCGGGGAGCACGATGGACGCCGCGGCGATGCCGCCGGCCGCCTGGACACCACCCGACATGAAGCGCCGCCGGGTGACCGTCTCGCCCTCGAAAGCGCCGGGGATCCTCCGATCCTCGGTGAAGCGGGGCTTGGTCTTGCGGCGGTCGGCCACGGGATCGAAGCCTATCGCGGCGGAGAGGTCGCCCGGCGCGCTGGCGCGCCCAATTCGTAGCTTTGTGACGGCTGTCTCGAAGCCTCGCGCAGGTCCTCCGGGGTGCCGCCGTGGCCGACGGCGCGCGCGCCGGCCTCCCACACCGCGTCGGCCACATCGGGGCGCGCGGCGGCCTGCGCCTGGGCGGAGAGGGAGATGACCTCGGCGAGCACCGCGACGGCCGGCACGTCGCCCAGCGACGACAGGCGGGCGAGGCCCAGCGCGTAGAGCCGGTCCCCGGCCAGCAGCGCGAGATCGGGGTCCGTGGAGGCGACGACCCGGCCGGTCTCGTAGTGCAGGAGGTAGCCCTCCCGGATCGCCTCGACCAGCAGCTCGTACTCGGCCTCATGGCCGGCCGCCCGGGGCCCGGAGGCCGCCAGGGCGCCGTGGCGCGCTGCCTGGCCGGGCGCCGGGTCGACGACCGCCTCCGCCAGGAGGCCTCCGTCGGCGCGCAGAGCGTCGGCCAGTCTGTTCAGGACGTCGCTCACGGGATCTCGTCGAAGGCCGCCCGGGCCGCGGCAAGGGTGCGGGCGACGTGCTCGGAGGTGTGGGCGAGCGAGGGGAACCAGGCCTCGAACTGGGACGGCGGCGGATACACCCCGCGGGCCAGCAGCCCTCGGCACCACGCCGCGTGGGCCTCGAGGTCGCAGGCCGCCGCGCCGTAGTAGTCGGTCACCGGCTCGGCGCTGAAGAACGTGGTCACGAGGCCGGGCAGGGCGACGACCTGGACCGGCCGGTCGCCCGCGGCCTCGCGCAGGCCCGCGGCCAGCTCGTTGGTCGTGGCCGCCAGGCGGGCGTAGGCGACGTCGTCGAGCAGTCGCAGGGTGGCCAGGCCGGCGGCCACGGCGAGCGGGTTCCCGGAGAGCGTGCCCGCCTGGTAGACGTCGCCGGCGGGCGCGATGCGCTCCATCAGCGAGCGGGGTCCGCCGAAGGCCGCCGCGGGCAGGCCGCCCCCGATCACCTTCCCCATGACCGTGAGATCGGCGGGGACGCCGGAGAGCTCCTGCCCTCCGCCGGAGGCAACGCGAAAGCCGCTGATCACCTCGTCGAGGACGAGCAGCGCGCCGTTGGCGTCCGCGGTCGCGCGCAGGTGCTCGAGGAAGCCGAGCGCCGGCGGGACGAGGCCCATGTTGGCGGGATAGGGCTCGGCCACGATCGCCGCCAGCTCGTGCCCGGCCGCGGCCCGCGACACGGCCTCGGGGTCATTCCAGGGGACGACGACCGCGGCCGCCGCGGCCGCCTCCGGCACGCCCGGGCTGGCCGGGATGCCCTGGGTGGCCAGGCCCGAGCCGGCCTGGGCGAGCAGGCCGTCGACGTGGCCGTGGTAGGCGCCGGCGAACTTAACGACCTTCTCGCGCCCGGTGGCCGCGCGGGCCAGGCGGATCGCGCTCATCGACGCCTCCGTCCCCGACGAGGTCATCCGGATCATGTCCACCGAAGGCATCCGAGCCGACACCTCCTCGGCGAGCTCCACCTCCGCCGCGGTCGGAGCGCCGAACGAGGTGCCCCGCTGCGCGGCCTCCTGCACCGCGGCGATCACCTCGGGATGGGCGTGGCCGTGGATCAGCGGCCCCCACGAGCACACCCAATCGACGTAGGAGTTGCCGTCGACGTCGATCAGCTCGGCGCCGTGGGCATGGTCGACGAACAGGGGGTCGCGCCCGATGGCGCGCATCGCCCGCACGGGCGAGTTGACGCCTCCGGGCAGGACCTCCACGGCGCGGCGGTACAGCTCCGCCGACCGGGCGTCCGCTACCCGTGCTCCGCTTCCCACTTCTTGAAGTCGTCCGTGAAGTAGAGAAGCCGGACCTTCTTGAACTCCGTCGAGGAGTACAGCGTGGCGCGGCCCTCGATGCCGTCCATCGCGGCGATCGAGTCGAGGATGGCGTCGCACTCCTCCTTGCTGCGGCCGTGGGCCATGGTGAAGACCGAGTAGGGCCAGTCGGGATAGGTGGGGCGCTGGTAGCAGTGCGAGACGCCGCGCACGGCCGCCATCCGGGGCGCGAGCTCGGAGATGCGCTCCTCAGGCACCACCCACACGCCCATCCCGTTGGCCGAGAAGCCGGCGCGGCGATGGAAGAGGATGGCGGCGACGCGGCGCAGGAGGCGGCGGTCGATCATCGCGCTCATGTGGGCCAGCAGCTCGTCGACCTCCATGCCCAGCTCGCGCGCCGGCTCGGCGTAGGGCTCGGCGACCACCGGCTGGTGGCCCTGGGTGGCGCGGATGACGGCGATGTCGCGCTCGTCGTAGGGCTGGGGTTCGGTCTCGGCCGGCGGCGCGGCCTCCACCGCGGCGGCCAGGGCCTCGGTGCCGCCCTCCATCTCCAGGTCCATGCGGATCTTGAACAGCTGGAGCGTCGGGAGCTGGCGGATCGACTCGGCGCCGGTGAGGCGCTGAAGCACGTCGAGCGTGCCGTCCATGCCCAGCTTGGAGTCCGGCTCGACGGCCAGCGTGAACCACAGGTTGAACTCGTGGTCGCGCAGGTAGTTGTGCGAGACGCCGGGATGGGAGTTGACGATGCCGGCCGCCCGGTGCGGATTCTCGGCGTCGATCTTCGCCGCCACGAGCATCGAGGAGTACCCGAGCGCGCGCGTGTCGTAGATCGGCGTGATCTCGCGGATGATGCGCTCGTCGACCAGGCGCGAGACGCGCTTGAGGGTCTCGTCCTCGGTGAGCTCCGCCTCGCGGGCCACCTCGGCGTAGGGGCGCGGGACGAGCGGGAAGCGGCCCTGCATGAGGTTGAGCAGGCGCCGGTCGACGTCGTCGAGCGGGACGGCCGAGCCGCCGGCGCGGGAGCGGACCTTGGGCGTGGCGCCTATCGAAGCCATCCCGCGGCCTCCTTCGCGTGGTAGGTGACGATCAGGTCGGCGCCGGCCCGGCGGATCGCGGTGAGGGTCTCGAGTACGACCGCGCGCTCGTCGATGTGCCCGGCGGCGGCCGCGGCCTTGACCATCGAGTACTCGCCGCTGACGTTGTAGGCGGCGACCGGAAGCGCGACGGCCTCGCGCACGTCGCGGATGACGTCGAGGTAGGGCAGCGCCGGCTTGACCATGACGACGTCGGCGCCCTCGTCCACGTCGAGGAGCGCCTCGCGGACGGCCTCGCGGGCGTTGCCCGGATCCATCTGGTAGCTGCGCCGGTCGCCGAACGCCGGCGTGGAGTCGGCGGCCTCGCGGAACGGCCCGTAGAAGGCGGAGGCGAACTTCGCCGAGTAGGCGACGATGGGCGTGTCGGTGAGGCTCTCCTCGTCGAGCGCCGAGCGAATGAAGCCCACGCGCCCGTCCATCATGTCGCTGGGCGCGACAACGTCGGCGCCGGCGCGCGCCTGGGAGACGGCGGTGCGGGCGAGCAACTCGAGCGAGGAGTCGTTGTCGACGCTGCCGTCGGCGCGCAGCCGGCCGCAGTGCCCGTGGCTCGTGTACTCGCACAGGCAGACGTCGGTCATCACCACGAGGTCGGGGTGGGCCTCCTTCAGCGCCCGGACCGCGAGCTGGACGACGCCCTCGTCGTCCCAGGCGCCCGAGCCCTCGTCGTCCTTGGCGGCCGGGATCCCGAAGAGCATCACGGCGGGAACACCGAGCCCGTGGGCGGCGCCCGCCTCCTCGACGGCGTGGTTGATCGAGAGCCGATCGATTCCCGGCATCGCCTCGATGGGCGTGCGCCGGTCCAGCCCGTGCTCGACGAACATCGGGTAGACGAAGCGCGAGGGGCTCAGCTCGGTCTCGCGGACGAGGTCGCGCAGGACGCCGGTCTTGCGCAGACGCCGCAGGCGCGTCTGGGGAAAGGCCATCGGCTTGAGGATACCGGCGCGTTGCCGAGGGTCCGGCGCGCCGGGCGGCGCGCGTGCGCTGAGGGTTCTGAACGGCGGGCATTGAAGGGGGCCAGACGGGGCGTATCCGGCGCACAGGTGCGACTTTCTCCCGCTATGCGCCAGCAGAACGCACCAATGGGACTCCAGCTCAGGGAAATCCGCCGACGCAGCCCCTACGCGAAGCGCCGGATCGCCACGCGGGCGATGGCGATGAACGCGACGGTGAGGGCGGCCAGGTGGGCGAGCGGGACGAGAAGGCTCTTGCCGGTGTCGTTGAGCGCGTTGTCCACCGCCTGCAACGCGGGCTTGAACGGGAAGAGCGCCGACACCACCCGGATCACGTCGTACAGGCCGCCGGCCACCGAGCCGCTGGGCACGAGCGCCAGGAAGGCGATGGGCAGCGAGAGCAGGAAGGCGAGTAGCGAGGCCGCCCGGACCTCCCGGGCCAGGCCCCCGATCGCCACGCCCAGGGCGCCGAAGGCCATCGCGGCGAAGGCGATCGCCACCACCCACAGCGGGAAGCGTCCCCATTGCAGCGAGACGAAGATGCCTATCCCGCACGTCATGAGCACCGCGGCGACCGTCGCGCACAGCGCCGCCAGACCGACCTTCTCCACCAGGAGGCCGACCCGGGACACCAGCCCGCGCACGAGCCGGGCGAAGGCGTTCTCCTCGCGCTCCAGGGCGAGCATCCCGGAGGCCAGCAGCACCGTCACGAACATCAGCGACACCGTCACGGAGATCGCCACCGCGAAGGAGTCCAGCGGCGTGCGCTTGCCCGACAGCGGCGTGCGCTTGACCTTCACCGGCTGCGAGACCGTGCCCACGACCTTCCCGGCCAGGCCGAGGTTGGCCACCGCCAGGTTGGAGAAGCGCTCCACGCGCGCGAGCTGCGCGCGCTCGGGCGCGTTGCGGGGCAGGGTCTGCAGCGTCGACTGGAGGATCGCCTCCGTCTGGCGGAGGCCGAGGATCTTCAGCGTGCGGCCGAACAGGTCGAAGTCGCCCCCGTCGAGGAGCAGGTTGATGTCCTGGACCGCGACCTCGCGCAGCTTGTCGGACAGCGCGGCGTTGGCGTCGGCCAGGCGCGAGTTGATGATCTCGTCGACGTAGCGGCCCTTGACCGGGTCCTCGTTGTTGTAGAGCACCTCGACCTCCGCGCTCTGGAGCCCCGAGCTCAGCTTCTGGACGATGTCGGGCGGGATGATGAGCGCGCCGAGCGCCTCGCCCGACTTGACCTTGTCGATCGCCTCCTGCCTGCTGTTGACGCGGATCGGGTCGACCGACTTGAACAGCTCGTTGGCGTACTTGGCGGCGTCGATGTCCTGTCCGCCGAGGCTGAACGTGCTCGCGCCCTTGGGCACCTCGTTGTAGAAGGCCACCTTCGGCTTCTCCGGGCTGCGCGACAGCGCGAGCCCGATCAGCACGGCGATCGCGATCGGGTAGATGACCAGCAGCCCGACGAGCAGCGGCGAGCGGCGCAGGATGCGGAGGTCCTTGAGGAGAAGCCAGCGCATCGGCGGGGCGTCAGTGCCCGTGAGCCTCCAGGAAGCGCACGAACGCGGTCTCGAAGTCGGCGCCGCTCGCGCCCGAGCGCGCCTCGAGCTCGCGCGGCGTGCCCGTGTAGATCAGCTCGCCGTCGGCCAGGACGAGCACACGGTCGGCGTAGAGCTCGACCTCCTGCACGATGTGGGTGGAGTACAGGACGCTCGTCCCGTGCTTGCTCTGCGCGCCGACGAACCCCCACAGGCGCTCACGCTGGCGGGGATCAAGCGCCGTCGACGGCTCGTCGAGCAGCAGCACCGACGGCGCCGCCACGAGGCCGACGGCGATGTTCACCCGCTGGCGGTTGCCGCCCGAGAGCGTGCCGACCTCGTCCCCCGCCCGGTCGGTGAGATCGGCCTGGTCGAGCATGCGAGCGACCGCCTCGTCGGGATCGGCGACGCGCTCCAGGCGGGCGAAGAGGCGCAGGTTCTCCTCCACCGTGAGCTTCGAGTACACCGCGGCCTGCTGGGGCACCCAGCCCACGCCGCCGGCCGGGACCTCGACCTCGCCACCGTCGGCCGGCTGGATGCCGGCCAGGATCGAGAGCAGCGTCGTCTTGCCGGCGCCGTTGGGGCCGACCACTGCGACGAGCTCGCCGCTGTCCACGTCGAAGGTGACGTCGCGCAGCGCCACGCGGTCGCCGAAGCGCTTGGTCAGGGAGCGGGCGTGGAGCGTGGTCGCGGCGGGCGCGGTGGGGACGGGCGTCGCCATCGCGCCTCAGGCTAGACGAGGAGGTCGGACCGGGTTGCGGTGGCGTGCGGCCCGGGTCCGTCGTCTACCCTTGGCCGCCTTGCGGGTTCGGCTCCCCCTCACCCTCGCCCTCTCCTGCGCCGCGCTGGCGGCCGGCTTCTTCGTGGCCCCGGCCGCACAGGCTCGAAAGGTCCCGTTCGGGTTCTTCGGAGTCACCTCGGACGTCTCCTCGATCAGGATCTCCCCCACCGCCCAGCGGCGCGAGCGCGACCTGATGGTGCGCTCCGGCGTCGAGTCCGTCCGGGTGCTCGTGAGCTGGCAGGCCACGCAGCGCCACAAGAGCTTCAGCGAGATCCCCAAGCGCAAGCGCAAGCGCTACACGAGCGTCGGCGGGATCCCCACGGACTTCGGCGACCTCGACAGCGTGATCGGGCTCTACTCCGCGAAGGGCCTGAGCGTGCTGCCGGTCGTCGCCTTCTCGCCGCCCTGGGCCTCGACGAACGCGTTCATGCCCGGGGCCCAGCCCGCCGACGTGGGGGCCTACGGGCGCTTCCTCACCGCGCTGGTCAAGCGCTACGGCCCGCACGGCAAGTTCTGGCGCAAGCACAAGGCTCCGCGCTCCGCGCGCATCCGGCGCTGGCAGATCTGGAACGAGGAGGACCTGCCGTTCATGTGGGGCAACGAGGCGCGCAACTTCGCCCCCGAGTACGTGCCGCTGCTGCGGGCCGCGCGCAGCGCGGTCAAGGGCTCGGATCACGGGGCGAAGATCATCCTCGGCGGCCTGACCTCGAGCATCAGCTGGCCGCAGGTCTGGGACGCGCTGGACGCCGTCTACAAGGCCGGCGGGCGCGGCCTGTTCGACCTGGTGGCCATTCATCCCTACACGAAGACGCCCGAGGGCGTTCTGGAGATCGCCCGGCGCACGCGCGAGGTCATGGACCGCAACGGCGATCCCCGCACGCCCATCCTGCTGACCGAGTTCAGCTGGTCGTCGCGCAAGGGCCACTCCAGGAGACTGGCGACGTGGGAGGTCACGCGCGCCCAGCAGGCCAAGAACCTCACCAAGGCCTACTCCCTGCTCGCGGCCAACCGGCGCAAGCTGCACATCGACGGCGCCTACTGGTACGCCTGGCTGACGAACGACCACACGCAGTTCTGGTCCTACTGGAGCGGCCTGCGCAAGATCCTCGTGTCGCGCAAGATCCAGGCCAAGCCGGCGCTCGCCGCCTACCGGCGGGCCGCGCGGCGCTACGAGGGCTGCACCAAGCGCAAGCTGGCCACGCGCTGCGGTTGATCGTTTAGCCCGCGGGCTCCGGGTCCCCGACGGGCCGAAGCACGGCCCCGCAGGAACGGCAGAACGAGTCCTCGTGGCTCGTCCCCGGCGTACCGCACTCCTCGCACGCGGGTGGTGGGGACCCCGAGACCGGCGCGCCGCCGGCCGCGGCCAGCTCGGTCGGCGCGATCGTCCCCCAGGGCTCGAGGACCAGGTGGCGGCGCAGGTAGATGACGGTCTCGCGCGCCACCGCCGCCAGCGGCAGGGCTATGAAGGCACCGAGGATCCCGTACAGCTCCCCTCCGATGAGCAGCGCGAAGATCACCAGCAGCGGGTTGACGCGCAGCGAATGCCCGAACACCTGCGGCGCGACGACATGCCCCTCCAGCTGCTGGAGCGCGATGAAGGTCAGCGCCACCCAGACCGCGGTGAGCGGATCGTCGAACAGGGCGACGAGCACCGGCGGGACGGCGCCGAGCACCGGGCCGATGTAGGGCACGAGCTCCATCAGCCCGAAGAAGATCCCGAAGAACAGCGCGTAGCGCCGCCCGTCGGGGAACACGCCGATCACCCCCAGCAGCCACATGCACAGGCCGGCACTGAGGCCCATGATGAGCGAGAAGAGGACCTGGCCGCGCACGTAGGAGAAGACGGCGCGCTGCACCCCCAGCGAGTAGTCGTCCTCCGCCGACCCGTCGCCGGGAGGCATGATGAAGCGCACGACCTCGCCGATCCGTTCGGCGTAGAGCAGCATGTACACCGAGATGACGATCACGAGGATCAGCCCGAAGCCCGTCTCCACCACCCGCTTGAGGAGGTCCTGCCCGAACGACACGAGGTCGCCCGAGCGGTTGAGCACGTTGCGCTGGAGCGTGGTGAGGGCGTCCTCGCCCTGGCTCTTGACCTGGATGTCGATCCCCTGGTCGTCGAGCCAGGTCTGGACGTCCGCCAGCGACGCGTTGGCCGAGTCGACGAGGTTGGGCACGTCCTTCTGGAAGGCCTGCACCTGGTCGGTCACGGGGTTGGCCAGCAGGACGCCCGCGGCGGCGAGCACGATCGCGAAGCCGACATACACGCCCGCCACGGCCACCCCGCGCGGGAGCCGCAGACCGCGGCGGCCCAGCGGCCGCTGGAGGCGCTTGACCAGCGGGTTGAGGATCAGCGCGATGACCGTCGCGACGAGGAAGACCAGGACCACCGTCTGCGCCGCGCGCGCTAGGGCATACAGAGCGAGGAGGCCGAGCGGAAGCACGACCAACTGGATCCACCGCGGTACTACGACCTGCTTTGGGGTGCGCGGATCGCTCACTTCCGGTCCTTCTTCTGCGGAGGTTAGGGGAAACCTATGAAGTTGCTTTTCGTGGGCGACATCGTGGGGTCGCTGGGCCGGCGAACGCTGGGCGACGTGCTTCCTCAGTTGCGCGAGCGCCACGCGCCCGACTTCGTCGTCGTCAACGGCGAGAACGTGGCCGGCGGCGTGGGGATCACCCCGAAGACGGCCGACCAGCTGTTCGCGCTGGGCGTCGACGCCATCACGCTGGGCAACCACACCTACCGCCACTCCGAGATCTACTCCTACCTCGACGAGCACGAGGCGATCCTGCGCCCGGCGAACTTCCTGCGCGGCCAGCCCGGGCACGGGTGGTGCGTCGTCGAGCGCGACGGCGTCCGCCTGGGCGTGGTCAACGTCAGCGGCAACCTGTTCGTCAAGGCGGGGCGCCCGATGTTCTCGGAGGTCGACGCCGCGCTGCACGCGCTGGAGGGCAAGGCCGACCACGTCCTCGTCGACGTCCACGCCGAGGCCACGAGCGAGAAGGTGGCGATGGGCTGGCACCTCGACGGACGGGTCACGGCCGTCGTGGGGACGCACACGCACGTGCCCACCGCCGACGCGCGCGTGCTCCCGGGTGGCACCGCCTACATCACCGACGTCGGTATGACCGGTCCGCGCGGCGGCGTGATCGGAGTGCGCCGCGACCTCGCCGTGCGCGCGCTGGTGACGCAGATGCCCACCCGCTTCGAGACCTCCGACGAGGACCCGTGGCTCAACGGCGTCCTGATCGAGGCGTCTACACCGGGACGGGCTGAATCGATCCAGCAGCTTCTCGTGCCGGCTCCGGCTCAGGCGTAGGCGGCGGCTCGCGCCGGTCCACCAGCCCGCGTCCCAGGAGCGCGACGAGGACGAGCGGCAGGAACCACACGATGTAGAGGTAGAACCAGTGCGTCACGCCGAGCTGGACGGCGATGAGCACGGCCGCGCCCAGGGCCGCCAGACTGACCACATCGCGCCGGCGCGGCACGACGGCGACGACCAGCGCGAGCACGGCGGCCGCCACCTGGACGGCCTTCTGGCCCGTGTCGAGGTTCCCGCGAAATCCCCAGACCGAGAAGGGCGAGCCACGGTCGCCCTGGAAGCGCAGCGTGCGGTCGTAGAACTCGTGCAGCCCGCTGCCCAGGAAGGCTGGGAGCATGACGACGCCGGCCGTCACGGCAAACGCGAGCGCGAAGAGCAGCATGGTCCGCCACCGCGGGCGCGGGTCGCCGGGCTCGCGGTAGGTCCACAAGAGCGGCGCCAGAATCAGCGGCGCGAACTTGGTCAGCCCGGCCAGGGCGGCCGCGGCGCCGCGCGCCACCGGACGGTGCGCGATGGCGAGCGCGAGCACCACCAGCGCGGCGACGAGCGAGTCGTTGCTGTTGGAGTTCAGCGTGAACAGCGTGAAGGGGAACGCCGCCCACGCGTAGGCGAGCGCGATCCCCAGCGTCGGCCCTCTGATCCGCCTCCCCAGGAGGAAGAGCAGGAGCGCCGTGAGCGCGTCGAAGAAGATCGCCGCCGCATGCGCGGCGGGGAGGTCGTCCCAGCGCCCGCTCCAGGGGAAGAGCTGCTCGTAGGGCACGTAGGCGTAGTAGGTGACCGGGGCATACGTGTCTCCGTGCTGGTTGTCCACCGGCCAGTCGCCGTAGAGATGCTTGCCGTCGGCCAGGCGGTCGGCCCCGATCACCCCCGCGTACCCGACGTCGATCACGTTGGAGTTGGCCAGGTTGAGCGCCCAGCGGAACCCCAGGAGGAACACCAGCGCCACCGCCAGCCACGACGCGGGGACGAGCAGGCGGATCGGATCGGGCGGGCCGCGGCGCGGGCGGGCCGCGAACAGCATGCGCACCAGCAGGTAGAGCAGCGGCGGGTAGGCCAGCGGGACCGACACGCCGATGTTCCCGTGGTTGAAGTAGGCCAGCGACACCGAGAAGCCGAGGAGCACGAGCAGGTCGAGGTGCAGCAGGCGAAACGGCCGGCGCGGGTCCACGAACGGGACGAGGAACAGGACGCAGAGCGGGAGCCAGAGGTAGAGCGCGTTGGCCTTGCGCCCGAACGCGCCGGGATAGCCGCGCGCCATGGACCACGGGACCTGGAACCCGGTCCAGGCCTCGAGCACCTTGCCCGTCGGGTCCCACACCTGGACCTGCGCGATCTCCTTGCGCACCGCCCCCGGCCGCTGATGCGCGAAGAAGGAGACCTGCCAGGCGTAGGGCCCCTTGAGGTAGGCCTCGACCGTGTAGCCGCGGTGGTGGGGCAGGATGTCTGCCACCTTGTCCACGCGCCGGGCGATCGCGATCACCTGCTTGGCCGAGCGCCTGTGCCCGGCGGGCGGGCGGTCCTGCGACTTGGGCGAGGTCAGCGCGTTGGGGTCGGCCGGCGCGGAGCCCGGCGTGTTGGCCGCCCATGCGGGCGAGGCGGCAAGGCCGAGCGCCAGGGCCGCGGCGAACGCCGCCGCGGCCGCCCTCATCTCGCGAAGCTCCAGAGCTTGTTGCCGGCGAAGCTCACCGGGGTGGCGATGACGATGGAGATGGCCTGGGCGGGGACCTCGGCCATGCCCATGACCGAGACGAGGAGCAGCAGCGCGATCAGGTTGAAGCAGAAGGCCGCGGTGCTGACGGCGAAGAAGCGCAGCGACTGATGGCCGGCGTGGCCGTGACGGGCGTCGAACGTCCACAGCCGGTTCCAGATGAAGTTGTTCATCACCGCGACGAGGAAGGCCAGAAAGGCCGCGATCCGGTAATCGATCGACAGCAGGTGGACACAGGCGGCGAACACCGCGAGGTTGACGACGTAGCCGCTCGCGCCGACGGCGGCGAAGCGCACGAGCTGAAACCAGTTCGCCGGTCGCCGCAGGCCGTGGCGTAGGCGCATGTGCAGGCCATGCTCGACCCGGGAGACCTGGTTGGTCATGCCGCTGAGGGTATCGGCCGCCGCCGGCGCAACGGCGCCTGGACTCCGAAGAAGTCGAGCACCATCGGGAGCACGTCGCGCAGGGTCCACTGGCCCCGGCCGTCGCGGCCGTCCGGGCCGCAGCCCCACCACATCAGGGGGCCCAGAGAGTCGTCGCGGTGCAGCGAGCCGTGGCTCCCCCCGCCCACGTGATCGGCGCCGCCCCAGTCCATGAACTCGCATCCGGGCGCGGCGGAGAGCAGGACGTCGCCCGCCGTGGGGCAGCTCAGGGCCGCCCAGGCGCGGGCCAGCGCGTCGGGATAGGCGTCGGAGACCAGCACGCCGTTCTCGGCCCGCGCCTCCAGCACCCCGAGCTCGCCCTCCACCCGCCAGCGCCGCCCGTTCACGTCGGCCGCGCGCCCGCCCGGCGCGAAGCGCAGCTCCCCGCGGCGCGAGCGGATCACCGCCTGCCCGTCGTCGCGCCAGAGCGCGAGGTCGATCCCCTCGGCCTCGCCCACCGCGGCCAGGCTCTCCCTGATGACGCGGCGCCGGTCGTCGGGGTCCAGCGCGTAGGCCATCGCGAAGCGCTGGCCCGGGCACAGCGCGATCGTCGCCTCCTCGGGTGCGAGGTCGTCGGGCGCGAGGACCCGGTGGCCGTCGAAGACGTCGAGCAGCGACACGCTCTCGGTGACCGCGGCGTGCGAGTGGTCGGCCAGCACGATCACCGCGTGCTCGTCGAGGAACTCGTCGGTCCCGCCCGCGGCCTCCATCAGGCGCGCGAGCTGGCGGTCGGCGAGCTCGGCCGAGTCGACCTGCGCCTCGGGGCCCCGGCGGTGGGAGTGGGTGTCGTTGTCGGGCAGCGAGAGCAGCAGGAAGTCGAACAGGTCGTGCTCGACCATGTACGCCCCGACGCACCCCGCATGCGCGTCGCGGGCGCCCGGCATCCCCAGCGTGGCGCGACAGCCGGTCTTGCGCGTGGCGAACATGTCGGCGTAGAAGAGCTCGCGCGGGCCCCACACGGCGTGGCGGAACAGGGTCGCGCTGGCCAGGCGGGCCACGGCGCTCTCTCCCGTGGGAACGTGGCGGTGGCGGCCGCGGTAGATCAGGAAGGTCGTCCCCGCCGTCCGCACCCCGGCGTCGTCGAGGTGCTCGAACACCGTCTTCGTCGAGCGCGACAGATGGGCCAGGTTGAGGTTGTAGATCGTGTCGGTGAGCGAGGTGTGAAAGCCCACGCGCCGCGAGGCCTGGAAGCTCGAGCCGTACTCCACGTAGCGCCCCTCCCCGCGGTGGTACCAGTTCATCGCCGGGATGCGGTGCTCGTCTGGCCAGGCACCGGTGGTGATCGACGACGTGCACACCGGCGTCACCGACGGGAAGGCCGCGGCGCAGTCGTCGACGTAGGTCCCGCGCTCGCGCACGGCGGCCAGGGCCGGCGCCCGTCCGTCGGCGATCGCCTGCTCGAGCGCCTCGGAGCGCAGGCCGTCGATGACCGCCAGGACGAGCTTGCGCGGGCCCTTCCCCGACCCGCGCGCGGCCGGGCTCATCGCAGCGAGCGCAGGCCCGCGTACTTCTCGTCGTCGCGCCGGCGCCCGCGGACGAGCAGCAGCGCCATGCCCGCCAGGACGACGATCGAGATGGGCGGGATCAGGATGGAGAGGCCGGCGACGGCGAGCGAGGACCCGTCCTTGTAGACGGCGAGGGCGGCGCGGGCATCGGCGTCCAGGCGGCGCCCCACCCGGACGAAGAAGTTGCGCGCGGCGGTGTTGGCCAGCGCGGCGCAGGCGATCCCGCCCGCCAGCCCGGCCCAGGCCGGATGGCCCTCGTCGGCCAGCGAGGCGCCGAAGAGCAGCGCGCCGACGCCGATTGAGACCCCGGCGAGCATCGCGCCCAGGGTCCCGGCGTCGAACGCCTCCGGGCGGCGGCGCTCGTAGCCCACGGTGGCGGCGAGGGCGGCCACGACCGCGATCATCCAGACCGGCTGCTCGAGGAAGGCGAAGCTCGTGCCGTCGAAGTCGAGGCCGGTATCGGCGCCCGCGAGGGCGCCGGCGAGGAGGGCGGGCAGGAACGGGCGGATTCCGGCCGCCGCTGCAAGCCCCATCCCCTGGCATATGACGAGAAAGACGTCCATGTACCGTTGAGAGCGGCATGACGATAGACGACGGGCAGCGGCGGTCCCGTTCGACCTCGCGCGACATCGAGCGCTACGCGGCGCTGTTCGCCGAGCGGACGAAGGTCATGAAGTCCTCCGCCATGCGCGACCTCATGGCGCTGACCGAGCGCGAGGAGGTCATCTCGCTCGCGGGGGGCCTTCCCGACACCTCGACGTTCCCGGCCGATTCCTACGCCGGCCTGATGGGACGTGTGGCCGCCGAGTCGTGCGCCCGCGCGCTCCAGTACGGGCCGACCGAGGGCCTGGAGGTCGTCAAGCGCTGCATCCTCGAGGTGATGGCCGAGGAGAACATGTCGGGCATCGACACCGACGAGGTCCTCGTGACCACGGGCGGCCAGCAGGTCATCGACCTCCTCTGCAAGACGCTGATCGACCCGGGCGACGTGATCGTGGCCGAGGCGCCGACCTACCCCGGCGCGGTGCCGACCTTCTGCGCGTATCAGGCCGACGTCGTGCAGATCGAGATGGACCGCGAGGGCATGCGCGTCGACGAGCTGGAGGCGACGCTCGACCGGCTGGAGTCCGAGGGCCGGCGGCCCAAGTTCATCTACACGGTGCCGACGTTCCAGAACCCGGCCGGCGTGACGATGGCGCTCCCCCGGCGCGAGCGCCTGGTGCGAATCGCCGCGGAGCGCGAGCTGCTGGTGCTCGAGGACAACCCCTACGGCCTCCTGCGCTACGAGGGCGACCCCCTGCCCACGCTGCGGGCGCTCGACGGTGGCGAGTTCGTCGTCTACCTGGGGACGTTCTCGAAGATCCTCTCCCCCGGCATCCGCCTCGGCTGGACCGTGGCCCCCCGGCCGGTGCTGGCCAAGATGAACATCGGCAAGCAGGCCGCCGACCTGTGCTCGTCGTCGATGACCCAGCATTTCGTGGCCGCGTACTTCGCGGACGGGAACTGGCAGGAGTACGTGCGCTCGCTGACCGAGATCTACCGGCGGCGGCGCGACACCATGCTCGACGCCCTGGCCGAGCACTTCCCCCCCGAGGCGGAGTGGACGCACCCGGGCGGCGGCCTGTTCGTCTGGGCCACGCTGCCGGACTACATCGACACAACCGACCTGCTGGCGCGCGCGCTGGAGGAGAACGTCGCCTTCGTGCCTGGGCGCGCCGCCTTCCTGGACGGCCGCGGGGGATCCTCCATGCGCCTGAACTTCTCCGGCGTGGCCGAGGACGACATCCGCGAGGGGATCCGCCGTATCGGCAAGGTCGTGCGCGAGCAGGTCGGCCTGTACGGGACGCTCACCGGGAGCTTCCCGGCGATTGGCCCGGAGGAGGCCGCCGAGCCCCGACCCGCCCCGCCGGACGACCGGCTGGCCGATGTCCTCGAGCTTCCCTCGCGCCCGGCGCGCGATGACCGCGGCGCCGGCGGCGCGTGACCCGGGTCGCCGTTCTCGAGGGCGGGCGCTCGCTGGAGCGCGAGGTCTCGCTGCGCTCGGGCGCCCGGGTCGGTGACGCCCTGGAGCGCCTGGGCCATGAGGTGGTGGCGATCGACGTCGGCGGCGACCTGGTGGAGCGGCTGCGCGACGCCCGCCCCGAGGTGGCCTTCGTGGCCCTGCACGGACGCGACGGCGAGGACGGGACCGTGCAGGAGATCCTCGAGCTGCTCGACGTGCCCTACACCGGGTCGGGCGTCTCGGCCTGCATCCGGTGCATGGACAAGGTGCTGGCCAAGCACGCGATGCGCGACGCGGGCATCCCCACCCCCGACTTCTACGCCTTCAACGAGACCGCGTTCAAGGAGCTGGGGGCGGGCGGCGCGCTGCCGGAGATCGAGGATCGCCTGGAGTTCCCGATCGTGGTCAAGCCGGCATCGCAGGGCTCGGCCCTGGGCATCAAGTTCGCCCGGTCGCCCGCTGACGTCCCGGCCGCTCTGGTGGCCGCGTTCTCCTACGACCGCAAGGTCCTGCTCGAGCGCCACGTGCTCGGGCGAGACCTCGCCGTCTCTGTGGTCGACCTGGCCGAGGGGTCCGTCGCGCTTCCGGTGGTCGAGGCCGTGCCCCAGAACGACGACTTCTACGACTTCGAGGCCCGCTACGAGATCGGGCGCTCGGACTTCGTGTGCCCGGCCGAGCTGCCCCCCGCGGTCTCGGACGAGGCTCGCCGGCTCGCGCTGGACGTGTACCGGTTGCTGGGCTGCGCTGGGTTCGGGCGGGTCGACCTCATGCTCGACGAGGCCGGGCGGCTGACCGTCCTGGAGGCCAACGCGATCCCCGGCCTGACCGAGACGAGCCTGCTGCCCCAGGCCGCCGAGGCGCACGGGCTGGCCTTCGACGCGTTCGTGGAGCGGGTGCTGGCGGTGGCTGTCGAGCGCGCGGCTGCGACGGCGGGCTAGGCGCGGCCGGCTACTCCTCGCCGGAGGCGAAGTCCTCGGGCGTGACGTTCTCGAGGAAGTCCTTGAACTTCTCGACGACCTCCTCGGTGTCCTCGACCTCGTGCTCGAACTCGATCGCCGACTCGGCGATGACGTCCTCCGCGGCGAAGATGGGGGCGCCCGCGCGCACGGCCAGGGCCAGGGCGTCGCTGGGGCGCGAATCGATCTCGATCTCGCGGCCGTTGACCGTGAGAGTGATCGATGCGTAGAAGGTGTTCTCGCGCAGTTCGGTGACGGCGACGCGGGCGCAGCTCACGTCGAGCTCGGACAGCATGTCCGACACCAGATCGTGGGTCATCGGGCGGGGAGTGGACGCTCCCTGGAGCTTCATGAGGATGGCAGCCGCCTCCGGGTGCCCGATCCAGATCGGGAGGAACTTGTTGGAGTCGACGGTCTTCAGGAGCACGATCGGCTGCTTGCCGACCATGTCAAAGCTCACGCCGTAGATGACCATCTCCTGCACGGGGCGGCTCCCTCGGGGTTGGATGCCCAGTATAGGCAGCGCATCACGCGCTACTCTGAAGGCTCAAGGATCGACAATCCCTGACCGATAAGGAAGGCATGGTGTGTATGAGGCGGTTTAACACGCCTCTTTCACGGGATCTGCGCCGGCCTGTCATGGCGGTGCTGTTGGCCTGCCTGGCCTCGCTCGCCTTCCTCGTCCCGGCCGCCTTCGCCTCGGATTCCGGGGCAACGGACTCCCCTTCCGGCGGCGATCAGTCCACCGTGGTGGCCGATCCCGGGGCCTCCGACCCCGCCGTCGCGACTCCGGTCACCTCGGACCCGGGGGCCACCGACCCCGCTCCTTCCGACCCGGCCGCCGGTGACCCGGCGCCGGTGACGGATCCGGCCCCGGCCGACCCCGCGCCCGCCGACCCGGCCCCCGTCGATCCCGCGCCCGTGGATCCGCCGCCGGTGGCGATCGACCCGCCTCCCGAGCTTCCCGTCGTGGGCCCGGGATCGTCGACCGTAATTCCCGACCCGACGGCGTCCGACCCGGTCACGCCGACGATCGACCTCCCGCCCGTCGGCACGACTCCGATCGCAACCCCGGTCTCCAAGGGGCCAGGAGACACGACCGGCACCGGCACCCATTCCGGCCATGTCGACGCGCCGGCGCCGGCGCCGGCTGCGACCAGCTTCCCCGCCGCCCCCGCCTTCTCGGCGCCGGTGATCCCGCCCCAGGCCACCGCCCCGCCGGCCGACAACAGCAACGGCGTCGTGCTCACGCCGGTCGAGCGCGCCCCCGCCGCCTGGCGCTGGCCGCGCGCCGCCGGGCACGACTCCCCGCACTCCGCCACCGCCCTGGCCGCCCCGTTCCTCTCGAGCGCCCCGCCGTTGGCCATGACGGCCGGCCCCGTCCCTTCGGAGGCCGCGCTCGCGGGCGCGCATCACAACGCTCAGCGCGGCGCGGAGAACGTCCTCAGCGCCGTTCCCACCCTGGGGGGGCCCGGCCTGCCGGCCGCCCCCGCCTCCGCCGGCTCGGCCGCTCCGGGTGGCGTCGGAGGCATCGGGGGCGGGCTCTGGCTGGCCTCCCTCCTCTTCCTGCTCCTGGCCTTCGCCGCTCCGCGGCGAGCCATCACGGGCCCGGTCACCGCACCGGCGCTCGGCCTTCGGCCGGTCTTCGTCCCGGCCCGCGCACCCCCCGCGATCTGAGGCTCTGACACGCCGGCGCAGTTCGCGCCGGCGCACCTCTTGATCGAAAGGATGCGTGATGAACGCTCAGACGCAGGATGGCGCCGCCCGAGGCGTCCACAACCACAACGGACATGAAGATCCCAACCTCGGTCGCGACGACCAGGCCGCGCTGGAGCTCGGCTTCTCGCCGCCCACGGGGCTGAGCTGGCGCCGCCGCCGCGTGCACCAGCTGCGGGAGAGCATCGACCGCGGCACCTACGAGATCGACCCGGGCCGCGTCGCCGAGGCACTGCTCGCCCGACTGCAGGGGGCGTCATGACGACACTCGTACTGCTCGCCGCGGCGGTCGTCGGTGTCACCGCGCTGGGGTTCGCGTTGATGCTGTGCGCCGCCGCGGCGCGCGCCGACCGCAGGATCGACGGTGCGATGCTCGACCGGCCGGGGTGGCCCGGCCGGGACGAGCTTGCGCTCGAGGGCGGGCGCCGGGTGGAGTTCTCGCCGGAGGAGCCGGTCAGGACCTGAGCCGGGCCGGATCGTACGGATCCCCTTCGTCGTGACGTTTCTGGCCGGGGCGCTGCTGTGGCTGCGCGGCGCGCCGGGGAGGGCGTCGTTCTGATCGCCACGGCCGTCCCGCTGGCGTGGTGGAGCAGCCGCCGGCGCTGCTCTCCACCGTCGGACGCGTGAACGTCGGTTGGTGGCGCCGGTCGTGCAGACCCCGGATGGGCGATCCAGGACTCGAACCTGGGACCTCTTCCTTATCAGAGAAGCGCTCTAACCGACTGAGCTAATCGCCCTACGCGGCGCGATTCTAGCGAGCGCCTGAAGGCTTGCCGTGGAGCCGGCCGGCCAGCTTCAGCGCATCGTCCAGCGAGTCGAACTCCACCTCCAGCCGGTACCCCTCGCCGCGCGCACGAACCGAGACGTCGCGGCCCAGCAGCTCGCCGTAGGCCTCCCCCAGAGCCTCCATCGCGGCGGCCTGGTCGGGATGCACCGCCGCGCCGCGCCGCGAGCGCGCGGGGCGATCGGACCCGGCCGCGGCGTTGGCTGCGCGGGCGCGTGTCTCGAGCTCGCGGACCGACCAGCCCCCCTCCGCGGCGGCCCGGGCGAGGCGGCGACGGTCGGCGTGGTCGTCGGCCAGAAGGACCGCGCGGCCGTGACCTTCGCTCAACGCGCCGGATTCCAGAAGTTCGAGGACCTCGTCGGGCAGATCGAGGAGGCGCACGAGGTTCGAGACGCTCACGCGGCTGCGTCCGACCCGGCGGCCGACGTCCTCCCGGGTGAGCCCGAGCTCCTCCACCAGCGCCGCGCAGGCCCTCGCCTGCTCCACCGGGTTGAGGTCCTCGCGGGCCATGTTCTCGATCAGCGCGAGCTCGAGCGAGGCCGCGTCGTCGTGCCTGGCGGACGATCGCGGGCAGCTCGTCCAGGCCGGCCAGCTGCGCGGCGCGCCACCGGCGCTCGCCGGCGATCAGCTCGAACGTGCCGCCCGGCCGGGCCCGGACGAGGACCGGCTGGAGGACGCCGCGCTCCTTGAGCGAGGAGGCCAGCGCGGCCAGGGCGTCCTCGTCGAAGCGCCGGCGCGGCTGGTTGGGATTGGGCTCGATCGCGGAGGTCGCGAGCGTGCGCAGGTCGGGCGCGTCCTGGCCGGCGTCCGGGACGGAGAGGATCGCGGCCAGCCCGCGGCCCATGCCGCGGCCTCGCTGCGCTGTCGCTGCCTTAGCCACGTGCGGCCACCTCCTTGGCCAGGGCGAAGTAGGCCTCCGCTCCGGCGCAGTGCGGGTCGTGATGGATGACGGGGACGCCGAAGCTGGGGGCCTCCCCGATGCGGACGTTGCGCGGGATGACGGTGTCGAAGACGAGGCCGTCGAAGTGGTCGCGCACCTCGCGCTCGACGTCCTGGGCCAGGCGCGTGCGGCCGTCGTGCATCGTCAGCACCATCCCCGCCACCGTGAGCCCGGGGTTCGCCCCGCGCTGGATCGTGTGCACGGTGTCGAGCAGGCCGGCCAGGCCCTCGAGCGCGTAGTACTCGGTCTGTACCGGCACGAGGACGCGATCGGCGGCGACCAGCGCGCCCACGGTGAGCGGGCCCAGGGACGGCGGGCAGTCCAGGAAGGTGAACTCGTAGCGCTCGCGCGCCGGGGCCAGGGCATCGCGCAGGCGGGTCTGCGAGTTCTCCATCCGGGGAAGCTCCACGGTCGCGCCGGCCAGATCGGGCGTCGAGGGGACGAGCGACAGGCCCCCGACCTCGGTCTCGTGGGTGGCCTCCTCGAGCGTCGCCTCGCCGGCCAGCAGGTCGTAGACGTTGGGCTCGAGATCCTTGGGCAGCCCCAGGCCGACGGTGGCGTTGCACTGGGGATCGACGTCTACCAGCAGCGTCTCGTAGCCGGCCTCGGCCACGCAGGCGGCGGCGTTGACCGCCGTGGTGGTCTTCCCCACCCCGCCCTTCTGGTTGGCCACCGCGTAGATCGCGCCCACGGGTCCAAGCTAGCGACGGACGCGGCAGAAGTGACGCTCCGATTGCCGCAAAATGCGCTGGATCCGGCGCTCAGTCGGGCGGGCGCAGCGGGCGTTTCGCCGCCATGCCCGGCCGGCGCGGGTAGCGCGCGGGCGTCGGCTCGACCTTGGTGAAGAGGTGCAGATGCCTATCTCGGGCCGCGGGGAAGGGGGTCACGGAGACCACATCGCCCGCGACCAGGCCGACCTGCGCCGCGGCATAGGCGCCGTCCGACTCCTCGCCGGCATCCCGCCGCCCCTTCCAGGCGACGACGGCGCCCCCGACGCGCAGGAGCGGTGCGGCGTACTCGGCGATCACGGTCAGCGGCGCCAGGGCGCGGGCGGTGACCAGATCGCACGCCTGCGCGCCGTCCTCCCAGGCCTCCGCCCGCGAGTGGACGACCTCGGCGTTCTCCAGCCCCGCCCGCTCGGCCGCGCGGGCCAGGAACAGGCACTTTCGGCCGGTGGCCTCGACCAAACGTACCCGGGCGCCGGACAGCGCCGCGGCCAGGGCCAGTCCCGGGAAACCGGCGCCGGAGCCCAGATCGGCGATATCGCCGGCCTCGCGGACCCCCGGCACCGACAGGACGCACAGCGAATCGGCCACATGCGCGTCCACCGCGTCCTCGGGTCGGCGGACCGTCGTCGGGGCCTCGGGATCGGAGGCAACCACGTCCAGGAGCGCGGACAGAGCCTCCACGGCCCCGCCGGGGAGCCCGTATTGGGCGGCCAGCTCCCCTAGGCGCCGGTCGACCTGGCTCATGGCCCGCCGAGGACGTCGGCGTAGCGCTCGCGCATCTGGATGTAGCGCTCGTGCGCGTGCGCGTCCAGGGCCGGCGTCAGGTCGGCTTCGAGGATGGGCAGGAGATCCTCGCTCAGTGCCGGCCCGCGTGCCATCCACTGGAAGTAGTGGCGGTTGCTGTGGTGGTAGGGCCCGTAGAGCCGGCTGCGGGGAAATCGGGCCTCCAGCCAGCGAAACAGGGCCTCGTGGCGCACGTGCATCCGCAGCGTGACCTGGGGCTGCTTGCCGTCGCCTCCGAAGTGGCCCTCGCCGATCAGGACGCCGATGAGCAGGCCGCGCTCGAAGTCGCTGAGGTCCGGTGGGCTCACGGCCGTATTGTTTCACCGTAAGGAAAAACGTGAAACGTCAGGGCGCGACTGGGGCGATCACGAGGTGGCGATCGGGTTCGTCGCCCTCGCTGTACGTCTCGACGTCATGGCGGTCGCGCAGGTACTCGTGCACGAGGCGGCGCTCCGACGCTCCCATGGCGTCCAGGGACACGGGCCGCCCGAAGCGCAGGGCCTCGCTTGCCGCCTTGTCCGCCTGGCGCTCCAGCGTCTCGGCGCGGCGCGCTCGATAACCCGCCGCGTCGACCACCACGCGCAGCCGCTCCCCCTCCAGTTCAACGCCCTGGAGGACGATTCGGGTCGCCAGGTGCTCGAGTGCGTCGATGGTCTGGCCATGGCGGCCGATCAGCACGCCCAGCTCCTCTCCCTCGATCGCACCCCGCAGAGTGCCCTCGTCCTCGGTCACCTCGATCTCGGCATCGAGATCCAGCGCCTCGATGACCTCTTCGAGAAGGTCGCGCAGGCGCTCGGCGGGGACGTCTGACCTCTCGCTCATCACCGGCGCCGGCCGGACCGGGCCTTCTTCTTGCGCCGCGGCGGGGGCGGCGGCGCAGCCGCCTCCCGCTTGGGCTTCTCGGCCGTGGCCGTGTCCTTGCCGTCCTTCGCCTTGGCCTTCGTGGCGCCATCGGACGCCCCGTTGCCGCCCGGGTCGGGTCTCAGCGAGCGCATCAATCCCCCGAGGCCCCCGCCGCCACTGCCGCCCCCTCCGGAACCCGCCCCCTCGGCGGCGGCGGCCGGCGCGCCGGCCGTGGCGGTGGCCGGCGGCCGGATCGGGCCCACGGTCTTCTTGACGATGTACTGCTGGGCGATCGTCCAGGTGTTGGTGGTGATCCAGTAGAGGATCAGGCCGGCGGGGAAGTTGATGATGAAGGCGACGAAGACCAGCGGGAGCGCCATCATCATCCGGCGCTGGCTCTTGTCCGCGCTGACGGTCATCAGCACGCTCGAGGCGAGCTGCGTGCCGACATAGAGCACGAGCAGCGTCACGAGGACGGCGCCGGTCGCCTTCGCCGTCAGATCCGGGATGAAGAGGAACTTGGCCGATCCGGGGTCCACCTGGTCACAGGCGACCTTGCTGACGGTCGTGCCGTGCTGGATCGCGTACTGCGTGATCCCAGGGCAGATGTCGTGCTTGAGGTCCTTCCGCAGCATGTAGAACAGCGAGATGAACACCGGCATCTGCGCCGCGAGCGGAAGGCAGGAGCCCAGGGGATTGACCTTGTTCTCCTGGTAGAACTTCATCATCTCCTGATTCAGGCGCTGCTTGTCGTCCTTGTACTTCTCCTGCAGCTTCTTGATCTCGGGCTGAAGCTTCTGGAGCGCCTGCATCGACTTGAATTGGCGCAGCGTGAGCGGCAGCAGGGCCACCCGCACGACGATGGTCAGGCCGATGATCGCCAGGCCCCACGACCCACCCACGATGTGGTCGTGGATGAAGACCATGATCGACTCGGTGAGGTCGATCAGCGGCTGGAGGATGTTGGCGAAGACGACGGGCATGGCTCAGGAGGTCGGGGTCGCGCTCCCACGCGGTGCGAACACTCGCTGGTGCTCGACCGGGTCGTAGCCGCCGTGGCTCCACGGGTTGCACCGCAGTAGGCGCCACGCGGCCAGCACCAGGCCGCGGAGTATGCCGTACCGCTCGATGGCCTGTACGGCGTAGCGCGAGCAGCTCGGCTCGTACTTGCACCGGGGGGCGATCCCCGGCGAGATGAAGCGCTGGTAGAACCGGATCGGGGCGGTGAGCACGCGGCGGGCGGTCATGCCTCACGCACCGCCTCGAGCAGCTCGTCGAGCGACCCGGCGATTCCGTCGAGGCCCTCACGCTCGGCCAGCTCGCGGACATCGGGCCGCGCCACGACGACGTAGTCGTGGTCCGCCGGCAGCGCCGCGGCGCGCGTGGAGAACGCTTCGCGGAGGAGCCTCTTCACACGGTTTCGCGCCACGGCCCCGCCCACCTTCCGAGAGACCGATACTCCAAGTCTTGGACCATCGTCCTCGGCGCCCCGCGGGAACGTGTACAGGACGAGGTGGCGATTGCCCTGCGAGCGGCCCCGGCGGTAGACCCGCTCGAAGTCCGCGCTGCGCGACAGTCGGCCAGAGCGCGGACGGCGCTGGCCAGGGCGCGTGGCCGGCTCGCCGGCCATCGTCAGACCGTCAGGCGCTTGCGGCCCTTGGCCCGGCGGTGCTTGAGCACCCGGCGCCCCCCGCGCGTGTGCATGCGGGCGCGGAACCCGTGCGTACGGGCCCGCTTGCGCTTCTTGGGCTGATAGGTGCGCTTCACGAGGTCTGCGAGGGGTGGAACGATCGCCCGGAAGGGCGGCGGCAAGTGTAGCCCAAGCACTTTCCACACTCGCCTGTGGAAAACGTTTGCTCGCGATTTGCGGGGTGCTCCCGGACCTCTCCCGCCGCCCCCGCGGGCCGGTGCTATGGTCGCCTCGCCGGGGCCATTCGGTCCCTCTGAAGCACATCGCTCCACCGCTTCCCGCGGATGCGGAAGCACCTGCACGCCCTTGAACGAACCCGACCTCGACCACCTCTGGAACGACATCCAGGCCCACCTCAGGGAGGCGGTGCCGGAGAACGTCCACCGGATCTGGTTCGACCGGGTTCGGCCGCGCGAGCTCTCCGGGTCGACCCTCGTGGTCGAGGCCCCCGACGACCACGTCCGCTGGCTCTCCGACCGCTTCGCCCGCGTTCTCCAGACCTGCACCGCCGCCGTGATCGGGCCCGAGGCCAGCGTCGACGTCGTGGGCTCCTCGTCGGCATCCCGGCCGGGTTCGCCGCCGCGCGCTCACGCCGAGGATCCCGCCGCGCCCTCCCCCGACGCCGGCGGGCCGCTGCGCCCCGAGCACACCTTCGACCAGTTCGTGATCGGCGAGGGGAACCGCCTGGCCCACGCCGCCGCGCTCGCCGTGGCCGAGCAGCCCGGCCAGGCCTACAACCCGCTCTTCCTCTACGGGCCGCCCGGCGTCGGCAAGACGCATCTCCTCCACTCCATCGCCCACTACATCCGCGCCCACGGCGCCGGCCTCACCGTGCGCTACACGACCATCGAGGCCTTCACCAACGCCTTCGTCACGGCGCTGCGCTCCGGCGACGTCGCCCGCTTCAAGTCCCGCTACCGCGGCACCGACGTCCTCCTCATCGACGACGTCCAGTTCCTCGCCGACAAGACGCGAACCGAGGAGGAGTTCTTCCACACATTCAACGCCCTGTACGACACCGGCAGCCAACTGGTGCTCACGTCGGACCGGCTGCCGCGAGACATCGAGGCCCTGGAGACCCGCCTGCTGGAGCGCTTCGAGTCCGGCCTGGTCGCGGACATCACCGCGCCCGACCTCCCGACCCGCCTGACCATCCTGCGCCTGCGCGCTCGGCGCGCCGACCTCCCCGACCTCGACCCGCGCTCGCTCGAGGTCATCGCCGACCGCGTCTCGGACAACGTCCGCGCGCTCGAGGGAGCGCTCATCCGGGTCGTCGCCTACCACTCGCTGCGCCATCCCGGCGAGCCGATCTCCCCCGCGATCGCCTCGCACGTGCTCGACAAGCTCTACCCCGAGACGCGCCAGGCGCGCCGCGCCACGATTCACGACATCCAGGAGCTCACCTGCGAGACCTTCGGCATCTCCCGCGAGGAGCTCGTCTCACCCAGCCGCGCCGCCAAGGTCTCCTGGCCGCGCCAGCTCGCCATGTACCTCGCCCGCGAGCTCACCGACGCCACCCTCCCCGCCATCGGGCGCGCCTTTGGTGGCCGCGACCACGCCACCGTCGTTTACGCCGTCCGGCGGGCCGGCGAGCGCATCTCCTCGGACTCCGGCGCCTCCGACGTCGCCCAAACCCTCACGCAGCGTCTTCACCAGCCCCGCACCGACCGGTCCGGCTGAGACACTTGTCAACCCCGACTCCACAGGACGATGCCCGCTACCACCGCCGATTCTCCCGCCTTCTCAACATCCCAACAGCCCTATGACAATCACTCTTCCTCTTCTCACTCCATGAAGCTGTCAACTTCGAAGGACGCCCTCCTCGCTCAGCTCCAGGCGGTCACCCGGGTCGCCTCCACCCACACTGCCGTCCAGGCTCTCTCCGGCACGCAGATCCACGCCGAGAACGGCGCGGTCGAGCTCCGCGCCACCGACCTCGAGGTCGGCCTGCGCGTTCCCCTCGAGGCCGAGGTGGAGCGCGACGGCGTCGCGGTCCTGCCCGCGCGCCTGCTCCTCGACGTCGCCCGCGCGCTGCCGGTCGACTCGGTGACGCTCGAGCTGCGCCCCTCCGAGCACGACGTCGAGATCACCTCGGGCGGAGCGACATTCCACATCCGCACCCTTCGTGCCGAGGACTTCCCGCCGCTGCCCGAGCCCGACCGCGACGCCAGCGTGAAGGTGCCGGCGGGCGCGTTCGTCGAGACCATCCAGACGGTGTCGCGCGCCGCCTCGCGCGACGAGACCCGACCCGTTCTCACCGGAATCCTGGTCTCGGCCGCCGGCCAGGAGCTTCAGATGGTCGCGACCGACTCCTACCGCCTGAGCGTCAAGCGCACCGCTCTGGAGAGCGCGCTCGAGGGTTCGTTCGAGGCCAACGTCCCGGCGCGCGCCCTGCAGGAGCTGGCCCGCATCGCCGCACAGGTGGAGGGCGAGGAGCTCACCGTCGGAGTGGGGGCCAACCAGGTCGTATTCGAGGCCGGTGGCGCGGTGCTGTCCTCGCGCCTCATCGACGGCCAGTTCCCCAACTACCAGCAGCTGCTGCCCGAGGCGTTCGAGCACGAGCTCGAGCTGGCGGGCGACGAGCTCACCGACGTCGTGCGGCGCATCAGCCTGCTGGCGCAGAAGAACGCCCCGCTGCGCCTCGGCTTCGCCGAGGGCGAGCTCACCGTGTCGGCGCAGACGCCCGACGTGGGGGAGGCCCGCGAGACCATCCCGGTGCCGTTCTCGGGCGAGGCGTTCGAGATCGGGTTCAACCCGGACTTCCTGCGCGACGGTCTGGAGAGCGTCGGCGCCGGCGGCGTGATCCTCAAGCTGATCAACCCGCTGCGCCCGGGTCTGATCGAGGCCGCGGACGGCAGCGGCTTCCTCTACCTGATCATGCCGATCAGGCTGAACGTCTAGGCGGGGCCCATCGTGCTCGTCACGCACCTGGGCCTGCGTGACTTCCGGTCCTACGAGACCGCGCAGCTGCGCCTGTCGCCGGGCCTGACGGTCGTGCAGGGCCCCAACGGAGCGGGCAAGACGAACCTGCTGGAGGGCCTCTACGTCGGGTGCACGGGGCGCTCGTGCCGCACCCAGACCGACCGCGAGCTCGTGCGGTTCGGGGCGGGTCTGGCGCGCGTGGAACTGACCGCTCGCGGCCCGGACGGAGACCACATCATCCGCGTCGTCATCGAACCCGGCGCCGGGCGTCACGTGCGGATCGACGGCCTGGCGGCCGAGCGGCTCGCCGACGTCGAGGCCAGGCCGCTGGCCGGCGTGTTCCTGCCCGACCGCCTCGAGCTCGTGAAGGGCGCCCCGGCGCTGCGGCGCGCCCACCTCGACCAGGTCGTCAGCGCGCTGTGGCCGGCGCGCTCGGCGACCCGCCGTGCCTACGCCCGGGCCCTGGCCCAGCGCAACGCGCTGCTGGGCCGCGTGCGCGCCGGCGCCGCCGGTGAGGGAGCCCTGCGCGCGTGGAACCTCGAGCTGGCGACCCACGGCGTCGCGCTTAGCGCCGACCGCGCGGGCGCGGTGGCCGAGCTGGCCCCGCGCTTCGCCACGTTGGCCGTCGAGCTCGGCCTGGACGGGAACGCCGGGCTGGCCTACCGGCCCCGCTCCCAGGCGCGGACGGCGGAGGAGCTGGCCGGCGAGCTGGGGGAGAGGCTGGCCTCGGATCTCGAGCGGGGATTCACGACCCATGGTCCCCACCGCGACGACGTCGTCCTGTCGCGCGAGGGCCGCGCGCTGCGCGCCTACGGCTCGCAGGGCCAGCAGCGCCTGGCGCTCCTCGCGCTGCTGCTGGCCGAGCGCGATGCGATCGGCGCCACCCGGGGCGCGGCCCCGCTGATGCTGCTCGACGACGTGATGAGCGAGCTGGACGGATCGCGGCGCGAGCGCCTGGTCTCGCTGCTCACCGAGGGCCGGCCCGGCCAGAGCGTCATCACCACCACCGACCTCGAGCACGTGCCCGGCGCGCAGGACTCCGAGGCGATCACCTGCGTGTCGGTCGTCGGCGGAGCGCTGCTCGCGGCCGGCGAGGCGGTGGCGGCATGAGGCGCGGAGCCCCCCGGCCGCTGGGTCTCGCGCTCGAGCGGGTGCGCGACAGCCTGGCGCCGGCGACGCCGCTGGCCGCGGTTCAGCGGGCCTGGCCGCAGGTCGCCGGGACGGCGGTGGCGCGCGAGGCGACGCCCGTCGCGGTGCGCGGCGGAGTTGTCACACTGGCGTGCCGGTCGGCGGTCTGGGCGCAGGAGCTGGACCTGCTCGGGCCGACGCTTCTGGAGGGCCTCAACGCGGCCCTGGACGGGGTCGAGCTGACCGCGCTGCGGTGTGTCGCCAACCGCCCGGGGATAAACCGTTGATACAAACTCGCCGCGAGCGTCGTTTGTGCGTGTTTTGCAGGGCTTTTGGCACACACCAGGCGGCCGGAATGGGGGGCGCTTGTGCTATTCTTCTGGATACCGAAAGCGCGAGCCCCGATCCGCGCAGATGCGTCGCGGCATCGGGGTTTTGCATGTTCTAAGGCCGGAGGGTCATGGCAGAGAAGCAGTCCAAGTCGGGCGCGGACAAGAAGCCCAAGGAAGGGCATTACGACGCGGGGGACATCACCGTCCTCGAGGGTCTCGAGGCCGTTCGCAAGCGTCCCGGGATGTACATCGGCTCCACCGGACCGCGCGGCCTGCACCATCTGGTCTACGAGGTAGTCGACAACTCCGTCGATGAGGCCCTGGCCGGCTTCTGCGACTCCGTCGAGGTGACGATCCACCCCGACAGCTCCGTCACCGTGGTCGACAACGGCCGCGGCATCCCGGTCGGGATCATGGCCAAGGAGAAGAAGCCCGCCGTCGAGGTCGTGCTGACGGTCCTGCACTCCGGCGGCAAGTTCGGCGACGGCGGCGGCTACAAGGTCTCGGGAGGCCTGCACGGAGTCGGGGTTTCCGTGGTCAACGCGCTGTCGGAGACCCTGCACATCGAGATCCAGGTCGACGGCCACACCTGGACCCAGGACTACGAGCGCGGCGCGCCCCAGACCGAGCTCAAGAAGGGCGCCGCGACGAAGGCCACGGGAACATCGATCACCTTCCTGGCCGATGCCGAGATCTTCGAGACGCTGGACTACGACTTCGCCGTGCTCGAGCAGCGCCTGCGCGAGACGGCGTTCCTCACCCGCGGCCTGCGGATCAAGCTCGTGGACGAGCGCGGAGAGGGCAAGGAGGTCGAGTTCAAGTACGACGGCGGCATCAAGGACTTCGTCGCTCACCTCAACGAGAACAAGCCGCCGATCCATAACAAGGTCGTGTACTTCGAGGGCGAGAGCGAGGAGGAGGGCGCCGTCGAGGTGGCGCTGCAGTGGAACTCCTCCTACCAGGAGTCGATCTTCTCCTTCGCCAACAACATCAACACCCACGAGGGCGGCTCCCACCTGAGCGGCTTTCGCTCGGCCCTCACGCGCACGCTCAACCGCTACGCGCGGGAGAAGGGCGAGCTCAAGGAGAAGGACGACAACCTCGCCGGCGAGGACGTGCGCGAGGGTCTCACCGCCGTCATCTCGGCCAAGCTGCGCGACCCCCAGTTCGAGGGCCAGACGAAGACCAAGCTCGGCAACCCCGGGATGCAGGGATTCGTCGAGTCCATCGTCAACCAGAAGCTCGGCGAGTTCCTCGAGGAGAACCCCAAGGAGGCGCGCCAGATCATCGTCAAGGCGGTCTCGGCCGCCCGGGCCCGCGCGGCCGCGCGCAAGGCGCGCGACCTCACGCGGCGCAAGTCGGCCCTGGAGAACTCCCTGCTCCCGGGCAAGCTGGCCGACTGCTCGGTCAAGGACCCGGCGCTGGCGGAGATCTTCATCGTCGAGGGCGACTCGGCGGGCGGCTCGGCCAAGCAGGGGCGCGACCGCAACATCCAGGCCGTCCTGCCGCTGCGCGGCAAGATCCTCAACGTCGAGAAGAGCCGGATCGACAAGGTCCTCCAGAACGACGCCATCCAGGCGCTGATCACGGCGATCGGCACCGGCGTGCGCGACGAGTTCGACCTCGAGCGCGCCCGCTACCACAAGGTCATCATCGCCACCGACGCCGACGTCGACGGCGCGCACATCCGCACGCTGCTGCTGACGCTCCTCTACCGCGAGATGCAGCCGCTGATCGACGCCGGCTACGTCTACATCGCCAAGCCGCCGCTCTACAAGATCACGCAGGGGCGCAAGGAGACCTACATCGAGAAGGAGTCCGAGCTCGAGGAGCTCCTCATGGCGGACAAGTGGGAGCGCTTCCAGGTCTTCGACCGGCACGGGACGCCGTTCAAGCTCACCGAGTCGCGGTGGCAGAAGTACGCCCGCCTGCTCAAGCAGTACGAGGGCTGGGCGTCGTCGCTGCGCGCCGAGTACGGCCACGAGGTCGTGACCTACCTGGAGGAGTCCCAGGTCCTCGACGAGCAGGTCGAGAACGCCGAGGCGCTGGAGAAGCTGCTCGCCAAGCCGGCGCCGGACGGCGAGCCGCTGGAGACGGAGGTCCTCGAGAAGGGGACGACGGACATCGTCCTGAAGGCCGTCGAGCGCAAGACGGGGCTGGCTCAGACCCATCGCATCCGGCGCACGATGTTCGAGTCCAACGACTACCGCCAGTTCATGCGCGTCCACGCCCAGCTCGTCGAGCTGGCGGGCACGCCGCCGTTCACGGTGCGCCTCGGCGACCACGAGGCCGAGGCCCTGTCGTTCGAGGAGCTGCGCCGGTGCGTGCTCCAGGTGGCGCAGCGGGGCACCAAGCTCCAGCGCTTCAAGGGCCTGGGCGAGATGAACGCCGAGCAGCTCGGCGAGACCACCATGGCGCCCGAGACGCGGACGCTCCAGCAGGTGACGATGGAGGACGCGTTCGCCGCCGGCCAGCTGTTCTCGATGCTGATGGGCGACCAGGTCGAGCCGCGCCGCGACTTCATCGAGACCCACGCCAAGTCCGTGACCAACCTCGACGTCTAGGAGGGGAGGCGACATGGCAACGGAAATGTTGAGTGGCGGGAACATCGAGCCCCGCGGCCTCGAGGAGGAGATGAAGTCCTCCTACCTGGACTACGCGATGTCGGTGATCGTCGGGCGCGCGCTGCCCGACGCGCGCGACGGCCTCAAGCCGGTCCATCGCCGCGTGCTCTTCTCGATGAACGAGAACGGGCTGCAGCCCAACCGCCCCTTCCGCAAGAGCGCCTTCATCGTCGGCGAGGTCATGGGCAAGTACCACCCCCATGGCGACTCGGCGATCTACGACACCCTGGTCCGCCTCGCGCAGGACTTCTCCATGCGCTACCCGCTGGTCTTCGGCCAGGGGAACTTCGGCTCGATCGACGACGACCCGGCCGCGGCCATGCGCTACACGGAGGCCCGCCTCGCGCGCATCGCCACCGAGATGCTGCGCGACCTCGACGCGGACACCGTCGACTTCGCGCCCAACTACGACGACTCCCAGCAGGAGCCGCTCGTCCTGCCGGCGCGCTTCCCCAACCTGCTGGTCAACGGCTCGTCGGGCATCGCGGTCGGGATGGCCACGAACATCCCGCCCCACAACCTGCGCGAGACGATCGCCGCCACGGTCGCGTTCATCGAGGACCCGGCGATCGACGTCGAGGGCCTGATGAAGCACATCAAGGGCCCGGACTTCCCGACCGGGGGAATCATCCTCGGGATGACGGGGATCCGCGAGGCCTACGCGAGCGGCCGCGGCCGCGTCCGGCTCCAGGCCCGCGCGCACATCGAGCCGCTCAAGCAGGGCAAGGAGGCCATCGTGGTCACCGAGCTGCCCTACATGGTCAAGAAGGGCGGCGACGGCGGGCTGATCCAGAAGATCGCCGACCTGGTCAAGGAGAAGAAGCTCAACGGGATCTCCGACATCGAGGACCACTCCGACAAGCGCGGCATGCGCCTGGTCATCGAGCTCAAGCGCGACGCGATCCCGAAGGTGGTCCTCAACCAGCTCTACAAGCACACGCCGATGCAGACCACGTTCGGCGTCAACATGGTCGCGCTGGTTGACGGGGTGCCGCGGACGCTGTCGCTGCGCGAGGCCATCGAGGCCTACGTCCGCCACCAGCGCGAGGTCATCGTCCGCCGGACCAAGTTCGAGCTGGCCGAGAAGGAGCGCCGCGCCCACATCCTCGAGGGCCTGCTGGTCGCGCTGGACAACCTCGACGAGGTCATCCGCACGATCCGCGCCTCACGCGACGGCGACGCCGCGCGCACGGCCCTGATGGACGGGTTCTCGCTCACGCAGGTCCAGGCCCACGCGATCGTGGAGATGCGCCTGCGCCAGCTCACCGCCCTGGAGAGCGACAAGATCCGCGCGGAGCACCGCGACATCCTCGAGCGCATCAAGGAGCTGCGCGAGATCCTCGGGGACGAGGAGAGGGTCATGGGGATCATCAGGGACGAGCTCCAGGAGATCTCCGACACGTACGGCGACGAGCGGCGCACGCAGATCACGCACGCCGAGGGCGAGATCGACATCGAGGACCTGATCGCCGACCAGCAGATGGTCATCACGATCACCAAGAGCGGCTACATCAAGTCGCTGCCGCTGTCCACGTACCGCAACCAGCGCCGCGGCGGCGTCGGCGTGACGGGGATGGACATGAAGGACGGCGACTACATCGAGCATCTCTTCGTCTGCTCGACCCACGACTTCCTGCTGTTCTTCACCAACCGCGGGAAGGTCTACCGCTCCAAGGTCTACGAGCTGCCCGAGGCGCAGCGGACGGCCAAGGGACGCTCCCTGAACAACTTCCTGCCGCTGCGTGAGGGCGAGCGCGTGGAGGCGGTCATCGACACGCGCGACTTCTCGGAGGGCGGCTATCTCGTCTTCGCCACCCGCAACGGGCAGATCAAGAAGACGGAGTTCACCGCCTACAACACGCCCATCAAGGCCGACGGGATCATCGCCATCAAGATCCGCGACGACGACGAGCTCGTCGACGTGCGCAAGACCACCGGCGACGACGACATCATCATCGTCTCGCGCTCGGGCCAGGCTGCCCGCTTCAACGAGTCGCAGTCGCGGCCCATGGGCCGCGACACCGGCGGCGTGCGCGGGATGAACGTCTCGCAGAAGGGCAACCGGGTGCTGGCCATGGACATCGCGCGCGACGACACCGAGTTGCTCGTCGTCACGGAGAACGGCTACGGCAAGCGCACCCCGATCCCCGACTACCCGCGCAAGAACCGCGGGACGATGGGCGTGAAGACGATCACCATGACGGGCAAGAAGGGCGAGCTGGTCGGCGCGCTGATCGTGCGCGAGCACCAGGAGCTCGTCTTCATCTCCCAGTCGGGCATGGTCCAGCGCACGGGCGTGAAGGGCATCTCCAGCCAGGGCCGCCCGGCGCAGGGAGTCCGTCTGATGAACCTGCGCGAGGACGACGTCGTGTCGGCCGTGGCGCTGGTGATGGAGAGCGAGGCCGACACGGCCGCTCCCGTCGACGACGGCCAGGACCCGCTGTCGCCGGCCGAGACCGCCGCCCCGGACGCCGGCGCCGACGAGTCCGGGACGCCTGAGGGCGACGGCGACTCGCCCAACGGCAGCGTCTCCGAGTAGCTCCGGTCTCCCTTTGCGTGACGCCGCCCCCGAGTCCGAGGGGCGCGTTTGATTCAATAGCGAGACCAGGGAAAGGAGGTGGTCCTACATTGAGTGACAGTTCTTTCGGGACCCTGGAGGTGACCGGCCGCTAGGTCGGTGTGCTGGACCCGGCTGGCGAATCCACACCGGGTCACCCTCGACGGCGGTGCCGGGAGTAGTCCCTCCGGTCCTGAGAAAGCCGCCGCCGGGCGAAAGTCCAGTAGTCAGCTGCGAGGGGCGTTCCTCCTGGGACGCCCCTCGTTCTTTTCGTTCTGCGGTCGCGGGGAGGGCTCACGGGCGGGGGGCTCAGGTTCCATGGAACCTGAGCCCGGAGGCCGAGCCCGTAGGCCCGGCGAACGCCGGCCCTACGCCGCTTCCGGCAGATACGCGCGCCAGGCCGTGGGGATCGTCGGGCTGGCGACGTGGATGAAGATCTGGGGGCTCGGGCTGCGGGGCTCGCGGGGGAGCCTCATGCCGGCGTGGCGCAGGAGCTGGTCGCCCTTGCGGCGGTTGCACGGCGCGCAGGACGTGACGATGTTCTCCCAGCTCGACGGGCCGCCCTTGGAGCGGGGGATGACGTGGTCGACCGTGAGGTTGCCGCGCGACCCGCAGTACTGGCACGTCCAGCCGTCGCGGGCGAACACGGCGCGGCGGGTGATCTTCCGCCGGTGGGTGTCCCGCGGCACGCGGACGTAGCTGACGAGCCGGATCACGACCGGACGTGGGAGCGTCAGGCTCTCCGAGCGCAGCTCCCACGAGGCGTGCTCGACGACCTCGGCCTTCTCCTTGAGGAGGAGCACGGCGGCCCGGCGAACCGTGCAGACGTTGATGGGCTCGAAGGTCGCGTTGAGGACGAGCACCCGACCAGACTCACGCCCGCGCCGCTGGTGCCCCGAAGGCGGCGCGGACGAGAGAGGTACTGGGTCGACCTTCACGCCCATCCGTGCCCGGCAGTGTACCGGGCGCCACGGCCCGGCTCGCCGGGCGCGCGGGCGCCTTTCCGGAGGCTCTCAGGCCGCCGGGTAGGAGCCGAGGACGCGCAGGTGCTCGGTCTGGAGGCGGACGGCCCCGATCGCCGCCGCCACGTCGCGCTGGTCCTCGTTGCCCTCGAGGTCGGCGAAGAACATGTAGTGGCCCAGTGCCTGGCGGCGCGGGCGGGACTCGATCATCGTCAGGTTCACCCCGCGAAACGCGAACTCCGACAGGCAGCGCACCAGCCACCCCGGGGCGTCGTCGCCGGCGCCCCAGAACACGATCGAGGTCTTCCACTCCCCGGGCCCCTCGACGGCGGAGGAGTCGCGGGCCAGCCAGACGAAGCGCGTCTCGTTGCCGTGGACGTCCTCCACGCCCTCCTCGAGGATCTCGCAGCCGTACAGGCCGGCCGAGAGCCGGTTGCCCAGCGCCGCCCAGTCCGCATCGGACTCCGAGACCTGGCGGACCGCATCGGCCGTGGAGTTCGACGGCACTACGGGCACGCCCGCCAGGCGGGTGCGCAGGAAGTGGGCGCACTGGGCCGTGACCTGCGGGAACGACACCACGGTCTCGATGTCGCCCGGATCGATCGGCCGCCGGGCGATCAGGCAGTGGCGTACCCGGTGGACCTTCTCGCCCACGATCCGCACGTCGGCCGTCTCGACCGCGAGGGTGTCCAGAGTGGCGTTGACGGCGCCCTCGAGCGAGTTCTCGATCGGCACGAAGGCCCGGTCCACCGTGCCCTCCTGCACGGCGACGATCGTGTCGTGCAGCGTCGGCAGCGCCTTGAGCTCGTGCTCGCCCGCTCCCTCGGTCGACATCAGAGCCTCGTGGCTGAACGTGCCCTCCGGGCCCAGATAGGCGACGCGCATCAGCCCGAGGCCGACGCTGCGCTCTGGCGCTCGCCCTCGAGCGCGATGCGAACCGCCTCCGCCTCCTCGGGCGAGAGCTCGAGCTCGCCGCGTCCGTCGTGCACCTGCTTGGCGTAGAGCCGCGACTGGTCGCGGTGGTGGATCGCCGAGAGCACAACGCCGTCGCGGTGGGCGTCCAGCAGCGCGATGGAGGTCGACTGGCGCCCGGACATCTCGTTGTAGGCGTCGTAGCGAACGAGCGCCCGGTAGGCGATGGCACCGTCCAGGCGGCCCTCCGCCGTGGCCATCCGCCGGTCCAGCGTCGCCGCCATGTCCTCCATCCAGTCGCGCAGGGCGCGGAAGTCGTCCTGGAGAGCCGCCGCATGGGCGACGAGGTCCTGCGCGCCGCCCCCTCCCAGCACGGCCGACTGAGCCTGGCGCACGCGCCGCAGGCGCACCGCGGCCACCAGCGCCACGATGAGGGCGAGAAGCGCCACGGCGGCGGCCGCCAGGGCGACGATGCCCTGCGTCGTGGTCAGGTCGTGCACCCTGCGGAGGTTAACGCGGCCGAGCCCCGGAACGGCGGGCGGCGGGCCGGGCGGGCTACTGGGTGAAGATTGCCGGGTACGTCGCCGTGTTGTTGCTCGAGTCCGCCTCGCCCGGCACCGGCTGGACGGTGACCTTGATCTCCACCGGCTTGCCGATCGGCGGCGTGCGGCGCAGCGGGACCTCGGCGGTGGCCGAGCTTCCGGCCGTGGTCTGCGGCACGACGGTCTGCGCCTTGATCGGCGCCCCGGCGCCCGTGATCTCGACCGTGACGGGCACGCTCTGCTCGTCGTTCTCGGCCTGGTTCTCGAAATTGACGGTGAACGTGAGGTTGGGCGAGGCCTGGATGCGGTTCGCCGAGTCGCTGGAGAGTTCGGTCCCGTTGACCGACGTCGAGGTCAGGCCGTGGCCGTGGGTACCCGGCGCGGGCGGCCCGCTCTTCCGCGTGGTCGTCGACGCGCTCGCGCCCAGGCGCGATGCCACCTCCGACTCGTCGAGCCAGTCGATCGACGGCAGGAACTGACTGCGGGCGATCGTCTGCCCGGTGATGTCGTTGTCGTCGAGCGCCTTCTTGATGTAGGGCTCCACCCGCTGGGAGTAGAGGACGTCGCTGGTCAGGAAGGCCATCATCTGGCCGGTGATCTGCGACACCGCGGCCGAGCTGGCGTTGCCGGTGCCCTGGGCCGTGGGGATCTTGTCCGCGATCTTCTGCAGCGCGTCGGCGCGGAACTCGAGCACGTCGAGCAGGTAGCGCTGCGCCGGCTTCATGTCGTCGGGCGCGTCGAGCTTGCGCGCGCGCTTGACCAGGTCCTCGGCCACGATCTTGAGCTGGTTGACCTGGGTGGCGAGGTTGGCGGTGTCGCCGCTGGCCGCGCTGCCGCCCGACAGGGCCTCGAAGAACGGCTTGGAGACCTGGTCGTCGGACTCCTGGACCAGCGACGAGACGTCGCGGTTGTAGTCGCGCAGCGAGCGCTTCTTCGCGCTGTTGAGGCAGCCCTTGACCCCGACCACGAGCAGGATCAGCACGAGCAGGATCACTCCTGCCGCGACGCCCTGCCTGATGCGCGCTGTCTGCGGGTCCGGGGGGGACGCCACACCGCCGGCCGGCCTGCGTGGCCTGGGCCTGCGGGGCTCGTCACCCTCGTCGAAGAACGACAATTCGAATGCTCCCTGCGGTTCGGGGACGACTATTCCCCGTGGGAGGGGTCAAGTATGCCCAGCCGGGTGGCTGGATGCGCTCGTGTCATTCGCCACCGCTCGCAGGGAGCCTCCCCGCGGCGCAGAAATCCACCCCTGAGGTGAACACTTCGAAGACCCTCGCCGCGCCGGCCCCGCGGGCGCCGGTTCCCCCTGCTCGACCGCAGCCGGCCGAGGGTCCGCTGGTGCTCGGGCGCTACCGCCTGGAGCGCCGGCTGGGCACGGGCGGCTTCGGCGCGGTCTGGCTGGCCCATGACTGCAAGCTGGGCCGCGAGGTGGCCGTGAAGGCGGTGCCGCGCTCGGGGGAGCATGACCAGCGCGCCGAGCGCGAGGCCCTGGCGGCGGCGCGGCTCAACCACCCGGGGATCGTGACCCTGTACGAGACCGGGGGCGACGAGGACGGGCACTACCTGGTCTCCGAGCTCGTGCGCGGCGCCACGCTGGCTGAGCTGGAGTCCTCGGGCGCGCTCTCGGACCGCGACGTCGTGCGGATCGGGATCGCGCTGGCCGACGCGCTGGAGCACGCCCACGACCGCGGAGTCGTGCATCGCGACGTCAAGCCCCAGAACGTGATCATCCCCGACCTGCCCGAGAGCCCGGCCGGGGTGGCCAAGCTGACGGACTTCGGGATCGCCACGCTGGCCGGCGACGATCCCCTCACCCGCACCGGGGACGTGGTGGGGACGCTCGCCTACATGGCCCCCGAGCAGGCGGAGGGGCGCCGGGTCGGACCGCCGGCCGACGTCTACGCGCTGGGCCTCGTCCTCTACGAGGCACTCGCGGGGACCCATCCCGTTCGGGGCGCCGGGCCCGCGGCGACCGCGCGGCGCCTGGGCGCCACGCTGCCGTCGCTGGGCCGCACGCGGCGCGACCTGCCCGAGGATCTCGTGGCGGCCATCGATCGCGCGCTGCGCCCCGAGCCCGGTCAGCGCGGGTCGCTGGAGGATCTGCGCGCCGCGCTGAGCGCGGGGGTGGGGGAGGTCTCCGACGAGGGCGGGCGCCTGGCCTCGCCGGCCTTCGACCGCCGGCTGCCCCGGGGAACGGGACGGATCGCCAACGCCGCCGCGGCCGGCGGCCTGGCCGTCCTCGCCGCGACATGGGCGCCCGTCGCCAGCCATCCGACCGTCGCCCAGGCACTGGGAGCGCCCCCGGGACTGCTGGCGCTGGGCGCGGGCGCCGCCGTCTTCGTGCTCCCGCGGATCGGCTGGGCCGCCGTGGCGGCGGGCCTGCTCGCCGTCCTCGCGGCGCCGCCGGTGAGCGCCGCCGGTGTGGCCCTGTTCATCGGCGTGGCGGTTGCGTGCGTGCCCCCCCTGCTCCCGCGGGCGGGCCGCGCCTGGTCGGTCCCCGCGACCGCGCCCCTGCTCGGCCTGGCGGGCTGCGCGGCCGGGTTCTGCGCCCTGGCAGGCCAGACACGGCGGCCGCTGCGCCGGGCGGGCCTGGGCGCGGCGGGCTTCCTCTGGGTCTCGCTGGCCGAGCCGCTGCTCGGCCGCACGCTCTTCGCGGGCCCGGCGCCCGGGACCGACCGCCTGGCCGACTGGGCGGCGTCGGCCCGCGACGCCTTCACCCAGGCCCTGGAGCCGCTCGTGACCAGCGGCCTGCTGGCCGGCGCCGTGGTGTGGGCGCTGGCCGCGCTGCTGCTGCCCTGGATGGTCCGGGGCCGCCGCCCGCTGGCCGACGTGATCGCCGCGGCGGCCTGGGCGTGCGGGCTGGCCGCCGCGAGCGTCGCCGTCGCGGGCCTCGCGGAGCCGGGCGCGCGCGTCCATGGCGGGCTCGCGGGCCCGGCCCTGGCCGCGGCGATCGCGGTCGGCGCGCGATGGCTGCGCGGCCCGGACCCGCCACCTCTGCCGGGCGGGCACGGACTCCCCACGGAGGGCTGACCCTTAGCATGGCCGGGCGCAGGTGGCGCGAATCATGAGCGTGCTCAAAAGCCTCGAGACCAAGATCGCGGGCCTCGTAGAGGGCGCGTTCGGACGGGCATTCCGGTCGGAGCTCCGGCCGGTGGAGATCGCGCGCAAGCTGGCGCGCGAGATGGAGGAGCACAAGGTGGTCTCCGTGTCCAAGACCTACGCCCCCAACGAGTACCACGTCTACGTCTCCGAGGACGACCGTTCGCGCTTCGTGGACTACGAGGCCGCGCTGGTCAAGGAGCTCTCCGGGTACCTGCTCGAGCACGCCCGCCTGGAGAAGCTCGCCCTGCTCTCGCGACCCGAGATCACCTTCCACACGGACGAGCGCCTCTCCCTCGGGGAGTTCGGCATCCAGGCGCGCATGGTGCGCCCGCCCGACGCGCCCGAGGCCGAGCCCGAGCAGGGCGACGTGGGTCACACGATGATCTACAGCGCCGAGCGCCTGCGCCCGGCCGACGCGGGCCCGGTGCCGGCCGGGCCGATGAAGGCCGTCGTGGCCGTCGAGGGCCGGCGCATGGTCGTCGGCACGACCGGCGCGGTGATCGGGCGCAGCCGCGACTGCGACATCGTCCTGGCCGACGCCAACATCTCCCGTCGCCACGCCGAGATCCGCCCGGCCGACGGGGGCTGGGCCGTGAGCGACATGGGCTCGACCAACGGCGTGCTGGTCAACGGACGCAAGATCGACGGGCCGGCCCCGCTGCGCGCCGGCGACCGCATCGAGCTGGGGACGACCGAGCTTCGCTTCGAACTGGAATAGGGAAGGCCAGACCCGCAATGACCCTGGAGCCCGTCTCCGTCGCGCTCAAGGTCGGCTTTCTCGTCGTCCTCTACCTCTTCCTGCTCTGGGTCGCGCGCAGCGCGCTCAAGGACCTGCGCCGGGGCATCACAAAGACCGATCTCCCTCCCGACGCGACCGGAATGCACTCGGCCGCCTCGGGGCTGGCCGCCGACTCCCTCGACGACCTGGAGCCCCGGCTGCGCGTCGAGCAGGCGATGGGGATGCGCTCGGGTGACGAGTACGACCTGCACGAGGGGGCGATCCTGGGCCGGGGCGGAGCGGCCGACATCCAGCTCGAGGACCCGTTCGCGTCGTCGCGCCACTGCCGTATCAGCCGCCAGGGCGAGGTGCTCGTGATCGAGGACATGGGCTCGACCAACGGCACGTATCTAAACGGCGACCTGCTCGACGGGCCCCAGCCTTTGCACCCCGGCGATCGCATCCGCATCGGCGACAACGAGTTCTCGTTCGTACAGTGACGGGGCCCTGATGCTTCGAGTCGCCCCAGACAGCTTCTCCAAGTCCGACACCGGCCGCCAGCGCCGCAGCAACGAGGACCGCCTGTTCGAGCAGTCCCCGCTGTTCGCCGTGGCCGACGGCATGGGCGGCGCGCGCGCGGGCGAGGTGGCCTCGAAGATCGTCGTGGACACCTTTCAGGAGGGCCTGCCCACCGCCGGCTCCGACGAGGAGCGCCTGGCCACGCTGGTCCGCGAGGCCAACAAGCGCATCAACGATCTGGCCCGTGAGGACCCCGACCGCGCGGGCATGGGGACGACGGTCACCGCCGCCTACGTCGGTCCCGACGCCGTGTCCGTCGCCCACGTCGGCGACTCGCGCGGGTACCGGTTCCGCGACGGCAAGCTCGAGCGCCTGACCACCGACCACTCGCTCGTCGAGGAGCTCAAGCGCCGGGGGCGGCTCACCGAGGAGGAGGCCGAGGAGCACCCGCAGAAGTCCGTCATCACCCGGGCGCTGGGCCCCGAGGCGGCGGTCGAGGTCGACACGCTGAGCCATCCCGCCAAGGCGGACGACGTCTACCTGCTGTGCAGCGACGGCCTGACCGGGATGGTCTCCGAGGACCGGATCTCGGAGATCCTGCGCGACGCCGGGAGCCTGCGCGAAGCCGGGCAGACGCTCATCCGCGAGGCCAACGAGCGGGGCGGGCGCGACAACATCACCGTCGTCCTGTTCCGCCTGGAGGAGGTGCCGGGCGCGGTGGACTCCGGCGACGACCGCCCGACCGAGATCGGGATGGCGGCGCCGACCCCGGAGCAGATCGACGAGGCGAAGGCGGCGGCCGCTCCGCCCAAGCGCACCATGCCCCTCCCGGCCCGCGAGGGAGCCGCGCCGGCGCCCCGGCGCGAGCGCCGGCGGATCCCGGGCCTCGGCCCGGCGCTCGCCGTGCTGGCCGTCGTGGCGGTTCTGGGCGCCGGCGCCTGGGTGGCCTCCCGCGCCGTCTACTTCGTCGGAACCGACTCCAACGGGTTCGTCACGATCTACCGCGGGCTGCCCTACGAGGGCCCGGCCGGGGTCGACCTCTACCAGCCCTACTACACGTCCGGCGTCCCGGCGTCCGGGCTCTCGCCGCGGCGGCGCAAGTCGCTGCTCGACCATCAGCTGCGCTCGCGCGACGACGCCACCGACCTCGTGCGCAAGCTCGAGCTCAACGAGGTGACCGACTAAGTGGGTGGCGCGTGAGCGAGCGCAACCGCGAGCTGTTCGCGCTGATCCCGTCGGCGCTGCTGCTGACCGCGGGCTTCACGGCGATCTTCGTCCAGCAGTCCGACCAGCTCTCCAATGTCTCGCTCACCTACGGGGCGATCTTCCTCGGGCTCTGCCTGGCGGCGCACATCTTCCTGCGCTTCGCGCTGCCCCACGCCGACCCGTACCTGTTCCCGCTGGTCGCCGTCCTGGCCTCCTTCGGGATCGTGATCGTCTACCGGATCGACGACACCCTGGCCCGCGAGCAGGCCCAGTGGTTCGTCGTGGGCCTGGCCCTCTTCTGCGCCACGATCGTCTTCCTCCGCGACTACCGCAAGCTCGAGCGCTACCGCTACCTGATCGCGATCGGCTCGATCGGGCTCCTGATGCTCCCGCGCCTGCCGGGGGTGGGCGGCCTGGTCAACGGCGCCTACCTGTCGATCTCGGTCGGGCCGATCACGTTCCAGCCGGCCGAGTTCGCCAAGATCGGAATCGTCATCTTCCTCGCCTCCTACCTGCGCGACACGCGGCAGGTGCTGGTGCTGGGGGCGCGGCGCTTCCTCGGGGTGACCATCCCGCCGCTCAAGCACTTCGGGCCCCTGCTCGTGGTCTGGGGCGCGGCGATGCTGATGCTGATCCTCATCAAGGACCTCGGCTCGTCCCTGATGTTCTTCGGGGCGTTCCTGTCGCTGCTCTACGTGGCCACGAACCGCCTGTCGTTCGTCCTCATCGGCCTGGTGATGTTCGCGCTCGGCGCGTGGTTCCTGGGCTCCCACATCCAGAACGTGCAGACGCGCGTGGAGATCTGGCACGACCCGTTCAAGCCGGCGCTGGTCGACAACAAGGGCTACCAGATCGCCCAGTCCCTCTTCGCGCAGGCCGATGGGGGGGTGTTGGGGCAGGGGTTCGGCCAGGCCCTGCTCACCATTCCGGGCGGGGGCAATCTGATACCCGCGCCGCACACCGACCTGATCTACGCCGTCATCGTCGACGAGCTGGGCCTGGTCGGCGCCTGCGGCGTGCTGGGCGTCTACCTGCTGATCTGCGAGCGCGGCTTCCGGACCGCGATGCTGGCCCGCGACTCGTTCTCCACGCTGCTGGCGGCGGGCCTGACGTCGGTGTTCGCCCTGCAGGTGTTCGTGATCGTCGGCGGGGTGACGAAGGTCATACCGCTCACCGGCGTCACGTTGCCCTTCGTCTCCTACGGCGGCTCCTCGATCGTGGCCAACTTCGTGCTGCTGGCCCTGCTGCTGCTCGTCTCCGACCGCGCCCGGCGCCCGGAGTAGGAGTGGGTCACTGATGTTCGCGCCGATCTACCGCCTCTACGTCGTGGTCGTCGTGCTGTTCGCGATCCTGGTCTTCGCCACCTCGTGGTGGACCGTCTTCGGCGCCCAGCCGCTGCGCAACAACCCGGCCAACCGCCGTTCGCTGCTCGAGCAGGCGCGCATCAAGCGCGGGCTCATCAAGGCAGCGGACGGGACGGTGCTGGCCCGCAGCGTCAAGCGCTCGGACGGGACCTTCACGCGGCGCTACCCCCAGGGAGACCTGCTCTCTCACGCCGTGGGCTACTCGTTCATCCGCTTCGGCCAGGCCGGCCTCGAGCGCTCGCGCAACGAGGCGCTGACCGGCCAGCGCGACGACATCACCTCGATCTTCGACGACCTGCGCGGCAAGCGCCAGGAGGGCGACGACGTGATCACCACGCTCGACCCCCGGGCTCAGCAGGTGGCGATCGACCAGCTCGCGGGGCGCAAGGGCGCGGTCGTGGCGATGGACCCCAAGACCGGCGCGGTCAAGGTGATGGCCAGCTACCCGCAGTACAACCCCAACAAGATCCCCGACATCTTCGGGCGCCTCAACAAGGATCCCGACGCTCCGCTCCTCAACCGCACGACCCAGGGCCAGTACCCGCCCGGCTCGACCTTCAAGGTGGTCACGGCGGTGGCGGGGATCGACTCCGGGCGGTTCAATCCCGACTCGGTCCTCAACGGCGACAGCCCGAAGGAGATCTCCGGCTTCCCCCTGAGCAACGACGGGGGCGAGTCGTTCGGCGACATCGACCTGACCCGGGCGCTGACGTTCTCGGTGAACACCGTCTGGGCGCAGGTGGCCGAGGCCATCGGCAAGCGCACGATGGCCAAGTACATGGAGCGCTTCGGCTTCTACACCCGCCCGCCGCTGGACTACCCGGCCGGGCAGCGCTACGTCAGCGGCGTGTTCACCCGGCGCGGGCTGACCCCGGCGACGAGCGACCTGGTCGACATCGGGCGCGTGGCCATCGGCCAGGGCGGCCTGCTGGCCACGCCCCTCCAGATGGCCATGGTGGGCGCGGCGGTGGCCAACGGGGGCAGGCTCGTCAAGGCGCACCTCACCGACCGCGTGGTCGACCCGGACGGGCGCGTGCGCGAGGACATCAAGCCCTCCGAGTACCACCGGGTGATGTCGGCCGACACCGCTGACAAGGTCACGCAGATGATGTCCCAGGTGGTCAAGGAGGGCACCGGCACGGCGGCCGCGCTGTCGGGGATCGAGGTGGCGGGCAAGACCGGTACCGCCGAGGTCGACAACGGCGCCACCAACCAGGTGTGGTTCATCGGCTTCGCGCCCGTGGGCGACCCGAAGATCGTGGTCGCCGCCACCGTGGAGCGCTCGGACGGATTCGGCGGTACCGTCGCCGGCCCGATCGCCAAGGCCGTGATGGAGACTCTGCTCAACCAATGACGATGCGCGACCTCGCACCCGAGACGATCGTCGACCAGCGCTACTCGGTCGTCTCCCGCCTCGGCTCGGGCGGGATGGCCGACGTCTACTGCGCCCAGGACCTCCAGCTCGGGCGCCGCGTGGCGCTCAAGCTGCTCTACCGGCGCTTCGCCGAGGACGAGGAGTTCGTCGAGCGCTTCAAGCGCGAGGCCAGCGCCGCCGCCGGGCTCCAGCACCCCAACGTCGTCGGCGTCTACGACCGTGGGGAATGGGACGGCACCTACTACATCGCGATGGAGTACCTGGAGGGGCGCACGCTCAAGCAGCTGCTCCAGGACGAGGGCCCGCTGCCCCCCGACCGGGCGATCGACATCGTGATCCAGGTGCTGCGCGCCGCCCGCTTCGCCCACCAGCGCGGCGTGATCCACCGCGACATCAAGCCCCACAACGTGATCGTCGACGACGAGGGCCGGGCCAAGGTGACGGACTTCGGCATCGCCCGGGCCGGCGCGTCGGACATGACGGAGACGGGCTCGATCATGGGCACGGCCCAGTACCTGTCCCCCGAGCAGGCCCAGGGCCACGCGGTGAGTGCCGAGTCCGACCTGTACGCGATCGGCATCGTGCTCTACGAGCTGCTCACCGGCCGCGTCCCCTTCGATGGCGACTCGCCGGTGACCATCGCGCTCAAGCAGGTCTCCGAGCTGCCCGTCCCGCCCAGCGCCTATGCGCCCATCGTCTCCCAGGACCTCGACGCGATCGTCCTGCGTGCCCTGGAGAAGGACCCGGCCCGCCGCTATCGCAACGCCGACGAGTTCATCGCCGCGCTCGAGCAGGCCAAGGCCGGCCTGGTCGCCGTGCCGGCCGGGCAGTCGACCGCCGTGTTCGGGGCGATCGCCGATCCCACGGACGCGACCGCCGTGGCCGCCGGCGCGGTCCCGCCGGGCACCACGGATGACGAACTGGCCGCGATGGCGTATCCGGGCGAGCCGCTCCCGCCCGAGGACGAGGAGGCGCGCCGCAAGCGCCGCAACCGCTGGCTGATCGCCCTGGCGGTGATCCTGCTGCTCGCCGGCGCCGGCCTGGCGTTCGCGCTCACGCGCCCGGAGAAGGTCACGGTCTCCGACGTGGTGGGCAAGCAGTTCGAGGCCGCCCGCACCGTCCTCATCAACCAGGGCTTCAAGGTCGAGCGCCAGGGCGTCACCAGCGACGTGCCCAAGGATCGCGTCCTGCGCGAGGACCCGCAGCCGGGGACGAAGGCCAAGAAGGGCGCGACGATCACCCTGACCGTCTCCGACGGCCCGGGCACCACGGTGGTGCCGGACGTGACGAACCTCCCCGAGTCCAAGGCGAAGAAGACGCTCCAGGAGTCGGGCTTCAAGACCACGGTGCAGCACGAGTCCTCAGACGCGATCGAGAAGGGCCGCGCCACGCGCACGTCTCCGTCCGGGGGCGAGCAGATCGAGCGCGGAACGCTCATCACCCTCTTCATCTCCAGCGGGCCGGCGAAGGTCACCGTGCCCAACGTCACCGGCCAGAACGAGGCCTCGGCCACGTCTGAGCTGGCGAGCGTCGGCCTCAAGCCCGACGTCACCGAGCAGGAGTCCGACCAGGACCCGGGGACGGTGCTCAGCCAGAGCCCGCCGGCCGGGAGCAAGATCGAGAAGGGCGGAACGGTGGCGATCGTCGTCGCCAAGGCCCAGACCAAGGTCCAGGTGCCCGGGGTGATCGGCCAGGACCAGTCCTCGGCCTCCAGCGCCATCTCCGGGGCCGGGCTGACCGTGGTCACGGACACGCAGGACGTGACCGACCCCAAGCAGGACGGCGTCGTGGTGGACCAGACCCCCTCCGAGGGCGCCCAGGTCAAGAAGGGATCGAAGGTCACGATCGTCGTGGGCAAGTACACCCCGCCCACGCCGACGACCCCGGGTGGCACCGGGACCCCCGGTCAATGAGGATCGTCGTCCTGCGCGGCGGGCGCTCGTCGGAGCACGACGTGTCCCTGGCCTCGGGCGACGCCGTGCGCGAGGGCCTGGCGTCGGGCGGCCACGAGGCCCTCGACGTGCTGATCGCCCGCGACGGCACCTGGACCCACGGGGGCGAGGAGGTGGAGCTGCGCGCGGGTCGTGGCCTGCTCGGCGCCGATGTGGTCTTTCCGGTCCTCCACGGTCCCTACGGGGAGGACGGCACGGTCCAGGGCCTCCTGGAATGCCTGGAGGTGCCCTACGTCGGGGCCGGAGTGCTCGCGTCCGCGCTGTGCATGGACAAGCTCCTGTTCAAGCAGGTCATGGCCCAGGCGGGGCTTCCGCAGGTCGAGCACGCCGGCGTCGACGACGAGGCCTGGCGCACGAATCGCGACGCCGTCCTGCGCGGCCTCGCCTCCCTCGGGCTGCCCGTGTTCGTCAAGCCCGTGGCGCTCGGCTCGAGCGTGGGCATCGGCAAGGCCACGAGTCCCGAGGAGCTCGCCGGCGCCCTGGACGCGGCCCTGGCCCATGACGCCCGGGCGATCGTCGAGGCCGCCTCGAGCGGCCTGGAGGTCGAGTGCTCGGTGATGGGGGACCGCGAGCCGGTGGCCTCCGTCCCGGGCGAGATCACGATCTCGGCCGACTGGTACGACTACGAGGCCAAGTACACGCCGGGCGGGATGGAGCTGGTGGTTCCGGCCCGCATTCCCGACGACGTGCGCGAGCGCGTCCGGGAGCTGGCGCTGGCCACGTTCCGCCTGGCCGGGTGCAGCGGCCTGGCCCGGGTCGACTTCTTCGTCGAGGGGAACGACGTCCTGGTCAACGAGCTCAACACGATCCCCGGCTTCACCCAGACCAGCGTCTTCGGCAAGCTCTTCGAGGCCAGCGGCGTGCCCTACGCCGAGCTGCTCGAGCGCCTCGCGGGCTACGCGCTCGAGCGCCACCACCGCGAGCGCGTCTACCGGCACTGATGGGCGAGACGCCGGACTTCGCCGCCGAGGGCCTGCTCGACGGGCTCGAAGACGAGCGCGAGCGCGAGGCGCGGCGGGAGCTGCTCGAGCACCTGTACGCCGACGGGGTGCCGCTGGAGGAGCTGCGCCAGGCCGTCGCTGAGGAACGCCTGGCCCTGCTGCCGGTCGAGCGCGTCCTGGGCGGCGCCCCGTGCTACACGGTCGAGGACCTGGCCCGGGAGTCCGGGCAGAGCGCCGACCTGCTGCTGGCCGAGCGCCGGGCCATGGGGCTCCCGGTACCCGAGCGCGACGCCCGGGTCTACGGCGAGGACGACCTCGAGGCGGCGCGCCGCGGCGGGCGCTTTCGTGAGGCCGGGTTCCCGGAGGAGTCCGCGCTGGAGGTCCTGCGCGTCGTGGGTGCCTCGATGTCCCGGGTGGCCGAGGCCATGCGCGGCGCGGCCGCCGAGGCGCTGGCCCGGCCGGGCGACACGGAGAAGGATCTGGGCCTGCGCCTGGCCGAGTTCGCCGATTTCGCCTCGGGCAACTGGGCCGACCTTCTCTCCTATGTCCTGCGCCAGCAGCTGCTCGAGCAGGTGCGCGGCGACGTGATCACGCGGGCCGAGGCCGCGGCCGGGCATGTGATCCCGGGCACCCAGGAGGTGGGGGTGGCGTTTGCCGACCTGGTCGGCTTCACGCGGCTGGGGGAGCGCCGGCCGGTGGACGAGCTGGGCGCGGTGGCCGAGCGCCTGGCCGAGATGGCGGACGCGGTCGCCGAGCCGCCGGTGCGGCTGGTGAAGACGATCGGCGACGCGGCCATGTTCGTCTCCCCCGAGCCCGGGGCGCTGCTCGACGCGACGCTGACGCTCGTGGCCGCGGCCGAGGACGAGGGAGAGCAGTTCCCTCAGCTGCGGGCGGGGGTTGCGCTCGGGCCCGCGCTGGCCCGGCGCGGCGACTGGTACGGGCACACCGTCAACGTGGCCAGCCGCGTGACGGGCGCCGCGCGGCCGGGGAGCGTCCTGGCCACGGAGCCGATGCACGACCTGCTGGCCGAGGACTACCGCTGGTCGTTCGCCGGTGAGCGGCGCCTGAAGAACATCAAGGAGCCGGTCAAGCTCTACCGCGCGCGCCGCCCCGGAGAGGACGACGGCGACGGCGACGCTCAGCGGAAGAGGTAGATCTCGGAGATCTTCGCCTGGCCCTTGGGGAGCTTGGTGATCCAGACCAGGTAGTAGCGGTGCGCCGCGGGCTGGACGATGTCGAAGCGGGTGCGCTGCTCGGTCACGGTGCGCGCGGGGGAGACGAGCTGCCAGCCCGAGATGTCCTTGGGCGGGCCGGAGTCGGCGGCGTAGACGGCCGCGGTGAAGCCCGGGTCGGGCGTGCGCAGCTCCAGCGCGCGGGCGGCGACGGCGGGGGCGGCGTCGACGTAGATGCCCACGCCGGGCTTGCTGGCCAGCCCGCCGTCGTAGCGCTCCGTGGTCCAGAAGGTCGAGGTGTCGCGATCGACGGCGAAGCCCGTCTCGTCGGGGTGCTCTCCGCCCGTGCCGTAGGGGTCGTAGTCCTTGGCCGACGACTGCTTCAGCGAGACCGCCGTGAGGTTGGGCGGGGGAGCGGCGCCCTGGGTGCCGGTGCCGCGCTTGGTGTGGCCGGAGAGCAGGAACGCCAGCGTGACGGCGGCGCCCACGGCGATGAGCGCTGCCAGGGCCAGCCATCCCGGGTGCGCGACGCGCAGCGGCAGCCGGCGCCGGGCGCGCTTGGGCAGGGTGCGCAGGACGGTCGTCGCCTCGCCCGTGGCCGAGCCCGCGCGCGCGGTCTCCAGGGCCAGCGACGTCCTCGAGGTCGGAGATCAGCTCGGCGTCGGAGGCGTAGCGGCGCTTGAGGTCCTTGGCGGTGGCGCGGTCGATGACCGCGGCCAGGGCGGCCGAGACCTCGGGGCGGCGGCGCTGGATGTCCGGCACGGCCTCGCGTACGTGCTTCATCGCGACGGCCACCTGGTTCTCGCCCCGGAAGGGCACCTCGCCGGTGAGCATCTCCCAGAGCACGATGCCCAGCGAGTACAGGTCGGACTGGGACGTGCAGGGGTGCCCCAGCGCCTGCTCGGGCGCGACGTAGTCGGTGGTCCCCAGGACGCGGCCGTCGGCGGTCAGGCCCTCCTCGTCCAGCGAGCGGGCGATGCCGAAGTCGGTGACCTTGGCCGAGCCCTCGGCGTCGATGAGGACGTTCTGGGGCTTGACGTCACGGTGGACGATGTGGCGCGTCGTGGGCGGCGCCGAGGGCGCGGGCGATCTCGATGGCGTAGGCGACGGCCTCGTCGATCGGCAGGCGGCCGCGGCGCTGGATGCGCTTCTTGAGCGTCTCGCCCTCGACGTACTCGAAGACGATGTAGGGCCGCCCGTCGTCCTCGCCGGCGTCGATGACCGTGACGATGTGCGGGTGGGAGAGCTGGGCGACGGCGCGTGCCTCGCGGCGGAAGCGCTCGATCTGGTCGGAGTCGGCCGCGATCTCGCGGTGCAGGAGCTTGATCGCCACCGGGCGCTCGAGCGTGATGTCGAAGGCGCGGTAGACGGTGGACATCCCGCCCGCCCCGACCTGGGCGTCGAGGCGATAGCGGCCGTTCAGCTGGGTGCCGACGAGCGTGCGCATCACGTGCCCTCTATTTTGCGCCCGTGGCGGCGGTTCATGCGTCCTACTGCTCGGTTCCCGCGTGCGCGTGGTCATGGTCGATCCGTCCCTCGGTACGGCGTATGCGGGTCGGATTCGACACTTCGGGCGGTTTCACCTACGTCCTGGCGCGCATTCGTGAGGACGCAGTATCGCTGGCGGCCCGCGGCGGGCCGAACGACGGCATTTGAGAGGGCGGGCGCGGAGCGTGCACCGAAGGTTTCTGTCCTTTGCCGCTATACGCGGCACCATCCAGGAAGCTTCCTGCCCCGATGGTCATATGCACCACCTATCCAGGAACCTTCCTCTCATTTGGGGCCACGGCCGCCGGGCCATCCTTGACGCGGCCGTTCGCCTGAGCCGCCAGCGCCGGCGCCGGCCTAGAGGGCCGGATGGTCGATCGCGCCGGCCTCGCCGGTGACCGTCCCGATGCGCGCCGTCCCGGCGTGGTGGGCAGCCAGCCGGGCCACGGCGTCGTCGGCGCGCTCGGCGGGGACGATCGCGCAGAAGCCGCAGCCCATGTTGAAGATCTTCCACATCTCGGCCTCGCTACCCCGCCGTGCTGGGCGATCAGCGCCGAACACCGGGGGCACGGGCAGCGGCGCGTCGACGGCGAACCCGACGTCCGGGTTCGAGGCGCAGCAGGTTCTCCAGGCCGTCGCCGGTGATGTGGGCCAGGCCGTGGACGGGGACGTCCGAGCGCAGCAGGTCGAGCGCCGCGCGGACGTAGATCACGGTCGGCTCGAGCAGGACGTCGGCCACGCTGGGGCCGCCCAGCGCCGGCGGGCACTCGTCGAGGTCGAGGCCGCCGTCCTCCAGCAGCGCCCGGCGGGCGAGCGTGAGGCCATTGGAGTGCACGCCCGAGGAGGGGAGGCCGATGAGCGCGTCGCCGGGCGCGCAGCGCGCGCCGGAGACGATCGCGTCCAGCGCCACCGTGCCGACGGCGGCCGCGGTGAGGTCGAAGCCGCGCGGGCTCGGGTGCCCGCGGATCAGCTCGGGCAGCTGGGCCAGCTCGCCGCCGGGGATCTCCACCCCCGCCTGCTCGGCGCCGGCGCGCAGGCCGCGCGGCGATCGCCTCGCACACCTCGGGCTCCGCCCGCTCGACGGCCAGGTAGTCGAGCAGGGCGATCGGTTCGGCACCGACGCAGATCAGGTCGTTGACGTTCATGGCGACGCAGTCGATGCCCACGGTGTCGTAGCGCTGCGCCTGCTCCGCCACGATCACCTTCGAGCCCACCCCGTCGGTGCAGAGGGCCAGCCCGAGGTTGGGCGCGATCTCGATCACGCTGGCGAAGTGGCCGGGGAGCGGCACGACCCGCGAGTCGCGGCCGGGGTCGATGTCGCGCAGCACCCCGACGAGGGCGCTGACCGCCCGGCCGGCGTCGCCGGTGTCGACTCCCGCTCGGGCGTAGGCGTCGCTCATCGGGAGCGATTCTTCCTCAGACGGCGGACTCGCCGGATCACGAGCCCCGCCAGGGCGACGCGGTAGGCGGCGTAGGGCATCAGCGAACGGTCGCGCTCGACCTGGCGGATCAGCCATGTGGAGCCCAGGGTGGAGGCGAAGCTCGCCGCCGCTCCCGCCGCGAACGCGGCGCCGAGTCGGGGCGGCAGGCCGCGCCGGGCCAGGCGCCAGCCCTTCAGCGCGCTGGCCGCGGCGATGATCGGCAGCGCCACGTGGCGCGAGAGCACGTTGGCGTCCTCGCGGCGAAAGCCTCGCGCGCGCGCGGCCACCAGCGTCGCGCCGTTGCGCGAGACGCCCGGCACGAGCGCGCACGCCTGGGCGACGCCCAGCCACAGCGCATCCACTGCGCCCGCGTCCTCGTGGCGCCGAAGCTGGGGCGCTCCGTCGACCGCGAGCATCGCGGCCGAGCCGGCCAGCAGGCCGGCGGCGATGACCTCCGGGGCGCCGGCCCGGCGCTCGATCGTGCGCTCCAGGGCGATCGTCGTGGCGGCCGGAGGGATCAGCGAGAGGGCGACGATCTCCACGCGGCGCGGGTCGAGGCCGGTGAGCGCGGTGCGGACCTCTCCCCGCAGCGCCACCAGCAGCGCCACCGCCGTCCCCGCGTGCAGCGCGACCTCGAAGGCCTTGCGCAGCTCCGGGTCCATCCGGGAGTAGGGCCAGTCCGCCAGCCAGGGGATCAGCGCGATGTGGCCGGAGCTCGAGATGGGCAGGAGCTCCGCCGGTCCGTGAAGCAGCCCGAGCGCGACGGCGTGACGGAGCGGAAGCCGGGTGTCAGGCCGCGGGGGCATCCGCGGCGGGCTTGTCCTTCCCCCGCGCCGGCGGATGAGGAGGTAGGCGATGCCCAGCACGATCGCGGCGATCACCGCGTAGTCCACGTAATGCAGGGAGTTCTTCCAGTCCTCCCAGTTGGAGCCGACCTGCTTGCCGATGAAGCCGAGGAGGAACACCCAGGGCGCGCAGCCCGCGACGGTGTAGGCGGTGAAGCGCCAGAACGGCATGCGCGCCACGCCGGCGGGGAGCGAGATGAAGGTGCGGATGATCGGCAGCATCCGCGTGAAGAAGACGGTCGCCGAGCCGTAGCGCGCGAACCAGCTCTCGGCCCAGTCGAGGTGGGACTTGCGGATGTGCAGCTTGTTCCCGTGGCGCTCGATCAGCTCCAGGCGCCCGTAGTAGCCGACGGCGTAGGCGATCCAGGAGCCGACCAGGTTGCCCAGCGTCCCCACGACCGTGATCGCGAACAGGCTGTACTCGCCCTTGTCGACGTTGAAGCCCGCGAACAGCATCGTCGCCTCGGACGGGATCGGGATGCACGCGCTCTCCAGCACCATCAGCAGGAAGACGCCGGGAAGGCCCAGGTCGCCCACCACGTTGGTGGCGAAGGTGGCCAGGGAATCCGTCAGCGAGGCGAGGACGACAGGCTCCATGCGAGCGGGAAGGGTAGCGTTCGCCCCCTCGTGGCCGTCCCGCTCTTCGATACCCGAACGCCGATCGAGCCGCTGCTCCCGCAGCTGCGCGAGCGGGCCGGCGCCGTGCTCGAGGCCGGGCGCTACATCCTCGGCCCGGAGGTCGCGGCCTTCGAGGAGGAGCTGGCGCGGTTCCTCGGCGTGCGCCACGTCGTCGGCGTGGGCAACGGCACCGACGCCCTGACGATCGCCCTGCGCGGCCTGGGCGTGGGCGAGGGCGACGAGGTCGTCGTGCCCTCCTTCACCTTCTACGCCAGCGCCGAGGCGATCCCGCCGACCGGCGCGCGCCCGGTGTTCTGCGACATCGATCCCGACACGTTCTGCGTCACGCCCGAGACCGTGAAGGCGGCGCTGACGCCCCGCACGAAGGCGGTCGTCTCGGTGGACCTGTTCGGCAACGTCGCGCCCACCGAGGAGATCGAGGCCCTTGGCGTCCCCGTGCTGTCCGACGCCGCCCAGGCCGCCGGCGCGCGGCGCCACGGACGGCGCGCCGGGTCGTTCGGCTCGGCGGCCACGTTCTCGTTCTTCCCCAGCAAGAACCTCGGGGCGTTCGGCGACGGCGGGGCGATCGCCACCGACTCCGACGAGATCGCGCAGCGCACCCGGATGCTGCGCTTCCACGGCTCCAAGGACAAGGTCACCTACGAGCAGGTGGGCTACAACTCGCGCCTGGACGAGATGCAGGCGGCGCTGCTGCGGGTCCTCCTGCCGCACCTGGACGAGTGGTGCGAGGGCCGCCGCGCCGCGGCGGGGCACTACGAGGAGGCGGGGCTGGGAGAGCTGGTGAAGCTGCCCCGGCCGGTCGAGGGCGCCGATCCCGCCTGGCACCTGTACGTGATCCGCCATCCCTACGCCGAGCGCCTGGGCCCGGCCCTGGACCGCGTGGGCATCGGGCAGCGCGCCTACTATCGGCGCCCGGTGCACCTCCAGCCCGCGATGCGAGACTTCATGCCCGACCGCGAGCTGCCCGGCACAGTGGAGGCCGCCGCCACACACCTCGCGATCCCGATGAGCCCGGTGCTCGACCGCCTCGACGCGATCCAGGTGGTCTCGGCGGTGCGCGAGGCCCGCGCCTGAGCGGGCGCGCCTGAGCCGGTGCGCGTCTGGATCGACCTCACGAACTCCCCGCACGTCCTGGCCCTGCGCCCGGTCGTCGAGCTGCTGCGGGCCGACGGGCACGAGGTGGAGGTCACGGCCCGCGACTTCGCCCAGACGCTGGAGCTGTGCGACCGCTTCGGGATCGAGCACACCGAGATAGGCCGCCACCGCGGGGGGAGGGTGGCGGCGAAGGCGCTGGGCCTGGCCTCGCGCTCGGCGGCGCTGTGGCGCTGGGCTCGCCGGCGCCCGCGCTTCGACCTCGCGCTCGGCCATGGGTCCAACGACGTGATGGTGGCGGCGGCCGCGCTGCGCGTGCCCGCGACGACGACGTTCGACTACGAGTGGGCGACCGTCCAGCACAACATCAACTGCCGGCTCGCCCGGGCCGTGGTGGTCCCCGAAGCGATCCCGCCGGCCCGGCTGGACCGCTACGGCGCGCGGGGCAAGGTCATCGGCTACCCCGGCCTCAAGGAGGAGTACTACCTGGCCGACTTCGAGCCCGACGAGGCCGTGCTGGGTGAGCTCGGGGTCTCCCGCGACCGGCCGCTGGTGATCGTCCGCACGCCGCCGGCCGTGTCGCTCTACCACCGGTTCGAGAACCCGCTGTTCGCCGACGTCCTGACGCGCGTGGCCGCCGACGACGTCGAGGCCGTGGTCCTGCCGCGCACCCCCGCGCAGCGCGCCGAGCTGGGCGCGGCGGCGGGGCTGATCGTGCCCGAGCACGCGGTCGACGCCCAGTCCCTGGTCGCCTTCGCGGACCTGGTGATCTCGGCCGGCGGGACCATGAACCGGGAGGCCGTGGCCCTGGGGACGCCCGTCTACACGACCTTCGAGGGCCGCCTGGGGGCGGTGGACGAGTGGCTGCTGGGCGAGGGCCGCCTGCGTCGCCTCGAGCGCGCGGAGGACCTGGCGATCGAGCGCCGCGACCCCGCGGACGCGCCTCCCCGCGTCCGCCGCGACCCGCGTGAGTACGCCGAAAGGCTTGTTTCGCCGGTTAGAAAACCGGGCGGAAGCGCCTAGAATGCCGCGGATGCGCCGCCGGATCCGCTCCGCGGCCCTTCCCGTTCATCGCCACTCTCTGCCGCAGCTTCTGGTGGACGGGCTGCTGGTCGCGCTCGCCTGGTACCTCGCGTTCAAGCTCCGGTTCGACCGCGGGGTGCCGACGCGCTACCAGGACCTCTTCGAGACCACGATCGGCCCCGTGGTCGGTGGTGCGGTCGTCATCTTCGCGCTGAGCGGGCTCTACCAGAAGTGGTGGCGCTACTTCGGCCGGCGCGACTACGAGACCGTCCTGCGCGCGGTCGTCCTGCTCACCATCGCCCTGGCCGCCTACATCGCGATCGTCCATCCGGTGAAGGTGCCGGGCCGCGGCGGGGCCGAGGTGGCGGTGGGGACCCCGGCGGGCGTCGTCGTCCTCTTCTTCCTGCTCACCCTGGCCTTCATCTGCGGCGTGCGGCTGCTGATCAGCGAGGTGCTCGAGCGCCCGGTGCGCGGCTTCCAGCCGCGCCGCGGCGCCCGCGACGTCCTCATCGTCGGCGCCGGCGACGGCGGGCGGCTCGTCCTGCGCGAGATGGTCCGCAACCCCGACCTGGGCCTGCGGCCCGTGGGGTTCGCCGACGACGACCCGCGCAAGCGCGGCCTGCGCCTCGACCACGGCCTGCGCGTGCTCGGCCGCACCGACGAGCTGCCGCGCATCCTCGACGAGGTCGAGCCGGCCGAGGTGATCATCGCCATCCCCTCCGCGCCGGGCACGCTGCGCGGACGCGTGGTGACGGCGTGCCGCGCGCGCGGCATCCCGGTCCGCACGCTGCCGACCGTGTTCGAGCTGCTGGCCGGCGGCGCCGGCGTCATGCGCCAGGTGCGCGAGCTTAAGGTCGAGGACGTGCTCGGCCGCGAGCCGGTGCGCGTGGAGCTCGAGCGGGTGGGCGCCTACCTCGACGGACAGGTCGTGATGGTCACCGGGGCCGGCGGCTCGATCGGCTCGGAGCTGTCCCGGCAGATCGCCCGGGTCGCGCCGCGCAAGCTCGTCCTGCTCGACCACGCCGAGGACAACCTCTTCCGCATCACGCGCGAGCTCGAGGACGTGCGCCACTTCCGCAACACCGTGCCGGTCCTGGCCGACTGCAAGGAGGAGGAGCGCATGCGGGAGGTGTTCGCCGAGCACCGCCCGTCGATCGTCTTCCACGCCGCCGCCTACAAGCACGTGGGGCTGATGGAGGACAACCCGGTCGAGGCCGTGCGCAACAACGCGCTGGCCACGCGCATCGTGGCGCGGATCGCCGGCGAGGTCGGCGCGAGCCGGTTCGTCCTCGTCTCCACCGACAAGGCCGTGTCGCCCAAGAACGTGATGGGCGCCTCCAAGGCGCTGGCGGAGTGGGCGGTGGAGGCGGCGCGCATCCGCCACCCGCGCACCAACTACGCCACCGTGCGCTTCGGCAACGTGCTCGGCTCCTCGGGCTCGGTGGTGGAGATCTTCCGGTCCCAGATCGCGGCCGGGGGGCCCGTCACCGTCACCGACGACCGAATGACGCGCTACTTCATGACGATCCCGGAGGCCGTCCAGCTGATCATCCGCGCCGGGTCGCTGGGCGGCAGTGGCGAGGTGTTCGTGCTCGAGATGGGCGAGCCGGTGCGGATCGCCGACCTGGCCCGCGACATGATCCGCCTGTCCGGCCTGGAGCCCGACGCCGACATCGCGATCGAGGTCGTCGGCCGCCGCCCGGGGGAGAAGCTCCATGAGGAGCTCTTCAATCCCTACGAGCGCCCGCAGGCCACGCCGGCCGAGAAGATCCTCGTGGCCGAGCGCGAGCCGCTCGATCCGACCTGGGTCGAAAGCACCTTCGATCAGGTCAATGTCCTCGTCCTCGAGGGGGACGCCGCCGCTCTCGCCGCTAAGGTCGACGAGCTGTCGACCGCCAGGACGGCGCCCGCCCTGAGGGTGTCCACCTAGACTTCATCGGCCCATGCTGGAGATGTTCGCCCTCTCGCTCTCGAGCGAGATCGAGAAGTACGGCGCCTATGCGGGTTTCGCCTCGATTCCCGCCGTCGCCATCCTCGCCCTGCTCTTCTTCACGCAGGCCCGCGAGGTCAAGCGCCTGCGCGAATGGGCGGGCCGCGCGCCCGAGCGCGCGCAGGAGCTCCAGGACCGGGTCTCGGCCCAGGCCACCCAGCCTCCGCGCCCGGCCACGGCGGCCGGCGAGCGCCGCGTGGCCGCCCAGCCGCTCGGCGGCGCCGGCACGGCCGCCGCCCAGCGCCAGACCGGGGGGGCGACCGCGCCCCCGGCGCGCCCCGGCGCGGCGCCGAGTCCCGGGGCGGCTCCGGCGGCGGGCGCCGCGGCCTCGGGCGCGTCTCCCTCGGCTCCGGCCAAGCCCGCGGGTGCTCCGGCCGCCCCAGGTTCCTCGACTCCGGGCCCGTCCACCCCGGGCGGCGCTCCCCCCACCCCGGGCGCCTCTCCAGGCACGCCGCCCGCGGCCAAGCCGCCGTCCACTCCGGCCACTCCCGACTCTCCGGCCAAGCCCAGCGAGCCGGTTCCCGTGCCCGCGGCCACCGCCGCCGGCGCGTCGGCCCGCGCGGCCGAGCCCCCGGCGGGCACTGCGGGCCAGGCCGCGACGGCCGCGCCCCCGCGTCCAGCGTCCGAGCGCACCGAGGTCCGCTCTCCGGGCGCCCGGCCCGCCACGGCCGCTCCGCTGCGCCGCGGCGCGCCCTCCGCCACCGTGCCGCCCCGCCGCGGCGACGGGCGGGGAGCGGGCACCGGCGACCACGACCGGCGCCGGACCATCGGGATCATCGCCGGGGCGGTCATCGGGGTGATCCTCGTGGTCGTCCTCGTGACCCAGGTCCTCGGCGGGGGCGGCGACAGCGGCGGCACGGCGAGCAAGCCCAATACCGTCTCCTCCTCGTCGCCCGCCAAGACGTCGGGCTCCAACGCCACCGGCGGCGCGCAGGTCAACCGCGGGGACGTCACCGTGTCCGTCCTCAACGGCACGACCGTGCCCGGCCTGGCCGCCCAGGTGGCCGATCAGCTCAGCGGCGGGGGCTTTGCCCGCGGGCAGGTCACCAACGCGGCCGACCAGCAGCGCTCCGAGACCACCGTCCAGTACGCGCCCGGGCAGCGCCAGGCCGCCGTGGAGGTGGCCCGCATCATCAAGGTCCCGGCCTCCAAGGTCTCGTCGCTCGACGCCAACACGCAGGCCATCGCCGGCCCGGACGCCGAGGTCGTCGTGACCGTCGGCGCCGATCGCACCCAGTAGCTTCCGGGCCTCGATGCCGGGCTTTCTCGATCTCCCGAACCGGAGCGCCAAGCCGCGCGAGCAGGGCATCACGCACGTGCTCGACCGCGGGCTGTCCGTGGCCGAGGTAGACGGGATGGTCGAGGTCGCCGGCGAGGTCGTCGACTTCGTCAAGCTCGGGTGGGGGACCGCGCTGGCCACGGCCAACCTCCATCCCAAGCTGGCCCGCTACCGCGAGCACGGGATCCCGGTCGTCCTGGGCGGGACGCTCACCGAGCTCGCCGTGGCCCAGGACCGCGTGGACGCCCTGGTGCAGTGGCTGCGCGAGCTCGAGCTCGCCCACGTCGAGGTCTCCGACGGCACGATCACGCTCGACCACGACGACAAGCTGCGCCTCATCGAGCGCCTCGCGGGCGAGTTCACCGTCTTCTCGGAGGTCGGCTCCAAGGACGCCGCCAAGATCATGGCCCCCTACCGCTGGGTCGAGCAGATCGAGAGCGAGCTGGCGGCCGGCGCCTGGAAGGTGATCGCCGAGGCCCGGGAGAGCGGGACGGCGGGGATCTATCGCGCCGACGGCGAGGTGCGGATGGGCCTGATCGACGAGATCGCCCACGAGGTCGACCCCGGCCGGCTGCTCTTCGAGGCGCCGCAGAAGGAACAGCAGGTCTGGTTTATCGAGCGTTTCGGGCCGGAGGTGAACCTGGGCAACATCTGCCCCGGTGACGTGCTCTCACTGGAGACCCTGAGGCTAGGACTCCGCTCCGATACCGCGAACGTCTCGCCGTGACGATCCTGCTGGCCCGCCACGGGGAGACCGACGACAACATCGAGCCGATCCGCATCCAGGGGCGGATCGACACGCCCCTCAACGACACCGGCCGCGCGCAGGCCGCGGAGCTGGCCGAGCGGGTGGCCGGCGAGGGCATTGCGTCCGTGTGGTCGAGCCACCTGTCCCGCGCCCGAGAGACCGCCGAGATCGTGGGCGAGCGCCTGGGCCTGGAGGTCACCGTCGATCCCCGGCTGGCCGAGGGCGACCGGGGCGAGCTGGAGGGGCGCCTGTGGCGCGACGTGGCGGTCGAGAACCCGCCGCTCTACGAGTCCTGGCGCCGGGCCGGCGAGGGGTTCCGCTTCCCGGGCGGCGAGTCGCTGCGCGAGCAGACCGACCGCACGCTGGCGGCGCTGGACGACATCCGCGCCGCCGGCCCCCTGCCGGCGCTGGTCGTCTGCCACGGGGGCAACCTGCGGGTCTTCCTGTGCAGCCGCGATCCCCGCGGCCTGGACGCCTTCCATGAATGGGAGGTCCCCAACGTGGCGCTGGTGCGCACGTGACCCGGGCCGCGCGCTGGGTCTTCGCCGCCCTCGTCGTGGCCACGCTGGGCGCGTTCTTCGTCACCCAGCGCCTCAAGCAGACGCCCCGCCTGGTGCAGACCCTCAGCGTGACGAAGATCTACTCGCCCAAGATCGGCTTCCGCAAGGCCGGCATCCGCCTCCGGCTCAAGCGCACCGACCAGGCCACCGTGTCGATCCTCAACGGCGACGGGGACGTGGTGCGCCGCCTGGCCGTGAACCAGCGCTACCACGCCGGGCGGGCGGTGCAACTGCTGTGGAACGGGCGCGACAGCTCCGGCGCGATCGTCCCCGACGGCAGCTACAAGATCCGCGTCGGCCTCAAACGGCAGGGGCGCTCCGTGACCCTGGTCGACGAGATCGTCATCGACGCCACGCCGCCGCGTCCCGTGGTCACGGTGGAGAAGCCCAAGGGCACGAACGGACCGCTGATCTATCCCCAGGCGGGCAACGCGCCGGTGCGCTTCACCGTCTCCGGCGCCCGGGTCTACGGCACGCCCACGTTCCGCGTCTATCGCACCGACCTGCCCAAGCCCAGGGCGGTGACGCGCCTGCGCAGCACCCCTGAGGCCACGAGCGGCGAGTGGAGCGGTGCCGTTGCCGGTGCCCTGCGTCCACCGCAGGGCACCTACGTCATCACCGCGCGCGTCAAGGACCACGCGGGCAACGTCGGCTCCTCGTTCCCGTTCGGGGTGCGAGGCCGGCGCCCGCCGAAGGGCTCGGCCGGCGTCACGGTGCGCTACCTCGCCGGGCAGGGACCGGCCCAGGCGGTCCAGGGCGGCTCGCGGGCCACCGTCTTCATCGACGCGCGCCGCAAGCCCTACCGGTGGCGGTTGCACCGTCTCGGCCAGACCGAGACCCTGCTCAAGGGCAAGGGCCGCAAGCCGGAGCTGCGCTTCCGCGCGCCGAAGCGCCCGTCGGGGATCTACATGCTCGAGCTGCACTCGGGGACCCACCGCGCCAAGGTGCCGGTCGCGGTCAACGGACCCGGCACCCAGAAGGTGCTGCTCGTGCTGCCGCTGGTCACGTGGCAGGGGCGCAACCAGACCGACGACGACGGCGACGGGCTGCCCAACACGCTCTCCGACGGCGGTCCGGTCCGCATCGCGCGGCCGTTCGCGGGGAAGGGCGAGCCGCCCGGCTTCGCCCACCACGAGAGCAACCTGCTGCGCATGCTCGACCGCCCGCGCCAGCGCTACGACCTCGACACCGACTACCGCGTGGCCCGGCGCAAGCAGAGCTACCTCAACCAGTACGGGGGGATCGTGATCGCGGGCGACGAGCGCTGGATCGAGCCCCGGCTGGCCGCGCGCCTGCGCCGGTACGTCGCTCAGGGAGGGCGAGTGTTCTCGCTGGGCACGCGCTCCCTGCGGCGCAGCGTCTCGGCCCAGAACGGGCTGCTGGTCCGCCCGACGGGCGAGTCGGCCTTCGACGTCTTCGGCTCGAGCATCGACCCCCTCACGGACAAGCCGGTCGACCTCCTGGCCGCGGGCGACGAGATCGGCCTCTTCCAGGGCGGCGACGGCTCGTTCAACGGCTTCCAGGGCTACGAGGTGACCCGCTCGCCCGGTGAGGGCAACCGCGTCGTCTCCGCCGCGCAGACCTCCGTCGGACGCCAGGTGATCGTGGCGATCCGGACCGGCAAGGGCCTGGTGATCCGGACCGGGCTGCCCGAGTGGGAGCGGCGGTTCCGCAATCCCAACGTCTCCACGCTCACCCGCCGCGTGTGGAAGGTGTTCTCCCAGTGATCGCCGTCGCCGTGGCCGTCAAGGAGATGGGGATCGTGGCCGCGGCCGCCCTGGCCGCCGTCGTGGTGCTCGCCCCGTCGACCCGGGTGCGGGCGCTGGCCATGCTCGGCGCGCTCGTCCTCACGCCCGTCCTGCTCGTCGCGGACATCTGGGACACGCCGCAGTTCGAGCCGGTGCGCAACCGCCCGGCGCTCGCCGCGGCCGCCGGCGTCGTCGCGCTCGTGGCCGTGGGGGTGGCCGCGTGGCTGATCGACCGCCGGCCGTGGCTGCTGGCGCTCGGCGCGACGGTCGCGCTCCCGTTCCGGGTCCCGATCGAGTCCGGGGGCCAGACGTCCAACCTCCTGGTGCCGCTGTACTTCGTCGTCGCGGCGGGCGCCCTGGCCTTCGCGATCCCGCGCCTGCGCGGGCAGCGGGGCCGGGAGGAGAGCCCTCAGCGCGGAGTGGTCGAGTGGCTGCTGCTCGGCGCGGTGGTGCTCTACGCGATCCAGGCCTCCTACTCGGCCGACTTCAGCAAGGCGCTCGAGCAGGTCGTGTTCTTCTACGTGCCCTTCGCGCTGCTCTACGCCCTGCTGGTGAACCTGACCTGGACGGTCGATCTGGCGCGCCGGTGCCTGTACGCGCTCGTCGCGCTGGCGCTCGCGTTCAGCGCCGTGGGCTTCGTCGAGTACGCGACGCGCACGGTCTTCCTCAACCCCGACGTCGTCGCGTCCAACCAGTTCCAGAGCTACTTCCGCGTGAACTCGCTGTTCTTCGACCCCAACATCTACGGGCGCTTCCTCATGGTCGTGATGGTGCTGCTCGTGGCGGTGATGCTGTGGACCGCCCGCGGCCGCGTGATCGCGCTGTGCGGGGCCGCGACGGCGGTGCTGTTCGGCGGCCTGATCCTCACCCTCTCGCAGTCGAGCCTGGGGGCGCTGCTCGTCGGCCTCGTCGTCCTGGCCGCCCTGCGCTGGAACCCGTACTGGACCGCCGCCTTCGTGGCGGGCGTGGTGGCCCTGGCCGCCGCCGCGGTGTTCGCCTTCCCCTCGGCGGTCAAGCTGGACCTGGGCAGCGGGAAGTCGGTCGACAAGGCGACGAGCGGCCGGCTGGACCTCGTCAAGGGCGGCGGGCGCCTGTTCGAGCACCGACCGGTCTACGGCTGGGGCTCGGGCTCGTTCACCGAGGAGTTCCGAAAGCACGAGAAGGTCTCCTCGGAGCGCGCCGCGGACGCCTCGCACACGATCCCCGTGACGGTCGGGGCCGAGCAGGGCCTGGCCGGACTGCTTCTCTACTTCGCGCTTCTCGTGGCCGCGTTCCTGCGCCTGCTGCGCGGCGCGCGCTCGTCGGCGGCGCGCGCGGGCATAGCCGCGGCCTTCGCCGGGCTGATGCTGCACACCTGGCTCTACGCGGCGTTCCTGGAGGACCCGCTGACGTGGGTCCTGCTGGCGGTGGGGACGGCGCTGGCGCTGGCGCCCGCCGGAGAGCCGGAACCCGAGCCCGAGCCCGACCCGGTCCCCGCGCCCGCCTAGGCCGGGCCCCGCAGCGGGTCGCGTCCGCCGGCGTCGATGTCGTCCGCCTCGCCGGCGACGTCCGGGCGGCGGTCCTCCGGCGGGCCGGCCTTGATCCCCGCGCCGGGCGGGATCGACACGCCCAGACGCGCCAGTCGCCGCCACAGTGGGGCGTCCTGGCGCTCGCCGGTCTGGCCCAGCGCCCAGTCGCGCAGGTCCATGTCCGGCGCGCTGCGCACTCCCTTCGACGCCCGCAGCGCCGCCACCCACTCGTCCGCGTCGCGGCAGCGGACGATCGAGCGCTCCCACACCCGCACGCCGTCGTAGTCGGCGCTGATCGTCCGGCGGCCCACGCGGGCGGCCTTGAGGATCCGGTTGGGCAGGCCGGCGTCGTTGAAGTCGTCGCGCCTGTAGGGGAGCAGGCCGACGTCGGCGGTCATGATCAGCCGCGCCGCCTCGTCGTTGGAGCGCCGCCCGAGCCACACAAAGCCCGGCAGCTCGCGGCAGGCGACGAAGTCGGGATCGTCGGCGCACTCGTCCTCGTTGAGCGCGCCGACGAACAGCACGATCAGCTGCTCGCCCATCGCCTCGCCGATCTCGCGCAGGAGCTTCCAGTCCGTGCGCCGGCCGTTGGTGCCGAAGCACACCGCGATCACGGCCGCGGAGGGGTCGGGGGCGGGGAAGGAGTCCGCGGCGCTGGGCATGAGGATCGCCTCGCGGCCGGCCTCGCGCTCCAGGTCCACGAGCGTGGTCGACACGCCGAACACGAGGTCGGAGCGCTCGGAGGCCTCGGCGTGCAGCGCCTCCAGGCGCCGTCGCGTGCGGCCGTCGGCGTCGGGGGCGGCGGGCGTGCGGTCGAACAGGCCGTACCACAGCTCGAGACCGGGCCAGCGGGCCTGGAGCGCCCGGGCGAAGGGCAGCTGGAAGGGATGGAAGATCATCGCCACCACCGGCTCGCCGTCCAGGCGCAGCCGCTTGGCCTGGGCCGACGCCAGCGCGTCGCCCAGCCAGTCCGGCAGGCGGCCCAGCGCGCCGTAGGGCACGCGCGGCGCCTCCACGGCCACGACGCCGGGAGCCCGGATCAGGTCCTGGCCCTGGTCGAAGAGGATGAAGCGCTCGACCGTGCGCGGCACGAGCATGAGCGCGATGCGGGGGGCGGCGGGATGGGCCATCGCGGCCACGCTATACCGTCACCGACGATGTACGACTACTTCCGGCGCCTGGCGCGAACGGGCGCCGCCTACCAGGTCGGGGAGGCGCTCGCGAAGGGCGTCGCGGTCGTCCTGCTGCCGATCTACACGCGGCATCTGACGCGGGCCGACTACGGCACCGCGGACCTCCTGCTGACCCTGGTCATCCTCGTCTCGATCGTCATCCGCCTCGGGTTGATCGAGGCGTTCGTGCGCTTCTACTACGAGGATGCCGACCCCGAGCGCCGCGACCGGGTGGCCCGGTCGGCCACCGGCGTGATCCTCGGTGTGACCACCGTCGTGTCGATCGTCTGCGCGATCTTCGCCGGGCCGCTGTCGGACCTGATCCTCGGTTTCCGCGACACGAACCTGATGCTGATCACCGTGCTTGGCCTGTGGTCGTTCACGAATCTGGAGATGGCCTACGCGCTGCTGCGCGTGGACGAGCGCGCCGGGACCTTCCTGCGCGCCTCGCTGGTCAACGTCACGATCACGATCGGCCTCTCCGTCTACCTCGTGGTATTCCGCAACGACGGCGCGCAGGGGCTGCTGGCGGGCAACTTCATCGCCTCGACGGTCGTGCTGCTGGGCCTCCTCGTCGTGCTGCGCCGCCGTATCGGGTTGCCCCACCGGATCGACACCGAGCGCCTGCGCCCGATGCTGCGCTTCGGGCTGCCGACCGTGCCGGCCGAGGTGTCCGTCTTCGCGCTGAACATCGTCGACCGCGCCTACCTCTACCGCGTCGAGAGCCAGGGGGCGGCCGGCCTGTACTCCCTGGCGGTGAAGCTCGCCACGGTCGTCGTGCTGGTGACCCGGGCCTTCCAGTACGCCTGGCCGCCCCTGGCCTACTCGATCACCGACGACGAGGAGGCGCGGCGCTTCTACTCGCTGGTCGCGACCTACTACGTCCTGTTCACCGGGCTTATCGTCGCCGCGCTCACGCTGCTCGGCCGCTGGGGCCTGCGCCTGCTCACCACGCCGCGGTTCTACGCCGCGTTCGACGCGCTGCCCTGGGTCGCCCTGGGCTGGGCGCTCTACGGGCTGTTCCTCGTGCTCGTGGTGATGGCCGGCCGGGCAAAGGTCACGACGCGCAACTTCCCCGCCGCGCTGGCGGGACTGGTGGTGAACGTCGGACTGCTGCTCGTCCTCGTCCCGCCCCTGGGCATCGCCGGCGCCGGCCTGGCGCTGTGCGGCGCCTACGTGGTGATGCTCGCCGTGATGTATCTGCTGACCCGGTCGCTGTTCGCCGTGCACTTCGAGTGGCTGCGCCTCGTCCATCTCGTCGCGGTCATGGGGGGCCTGACGGTGGCCGGCGAGGTGCTGCTGCCCACCGCGGGCGCGGCCGGCCTGATCGAGCGCACGGTCGTCCTCGTCCTGATCCCCGTGGCCCTCCTGCTCACGGGCTTCCTCGGCCCGGGGGAGCGCGCCCGGGCGCGGGCGCTGCTGGCGCGCGGCCGTTTGCGTTCAGCCGAAATCGGGTAACTTGGCGCCGCGCCGGGGGACGGGAACCCCGGCCGCCATCCATTTCCACGGCAGGGGAGACAAGCTGATGCAACGCCTGATGGGTCTGGCGCTGGCCGCGTGCGTGCTCGCACTCGCCGTCGCCGCGAGTGCCTCGGCTGCCGACTACGTTCCGGGCCGCCTCATCGTCAAGTACAACAGCGGCGTGTCCGCAACCCAGCGGGCCTCGCTGGAGAGCCGCTCCGGCCTGGCCGGCCTGCTCGGCAGCCTTCGCGGCGGCGCGCGCGTCGTCAAGGTCACGGGCAGCGTTCCCGCGGCGGCGGGGGCGCTGAACCGCGACTCGGCCGTCGCCTACGCCGAGCCCGACTACATCCTGCGGGCGAGCGCGGTGCCCAACGATCCGCGCTTCGGCGAGCTCTACGGCCTCAACAACACCGGCCAGGGCGGCGGGACTCCCGATGCCGACATCGACGCACCCGAGGGCTGGGACGCGGCCGGACTGGGCTCGTTCCCGTCCAGCGGCGGGGCCAAGGTCGGCGTCGTCGACACGGGGATCCTGGCCACGCACGAGGACCTGACCGGCAAGCTGGCCAACTGCGCCCAGTCGCGCGGGGTGCTCATCTTCGCCGGGACGATCCAGGAGGGCAGCTGCGCCGACGACAACGGGCACGGCACGCACGTGTCGGGGACGATCACCGCCAACGCCAACAACGGCAGGGGCGTGGCCGGCGTCGCCTTCAACTCGCCGCTGGCGATGTGCCGCGCGCTCGGCGGGCCGCTGGGCAGCGGCTCGACGTCCGACGTGGCCAACTGCATCCGCTGGGCGCACGACAGGGGCGCGAAGGTCATCTCGATGAGCCTGGGCGGCGGCGCCTCGACGACGCTTCAGCAGGCCGTCCAGTACGCCTGGGCCGGCGGCGGCGCGGGCGGCTCGGTCATCGTGGCCGCGGCGGGCAACGACGGCGACGCGACGCTGGAGTACCCGGCCGCCTACCCCGAGGTCGTCTCGGTGGCGGCCACGGACAACCACGACGCGCGGGCGTCCTTCTCCAACGCCAACTCCGACGTGGAGGTGGCGGCGCCGGGCGTGAACATCCTGTCGACCTACGACGGATCCAACAGCGACTACACGACGCTGTCGGGCACCTCGATGGCCACTCCGCACGCCGCGGGCGTGACGGCGGTGATCTGGGATCGCTTCCCCACGGCGGCGGCGGCGACCATCCGGTCCAAGCTGGACGCGGCCGTCGACGACCTGGGAACGGCCGGGCGCGACACGAGCTTCGGCTTCGGGCGCGTCAACCTCCAGAAGGCGGCCACGCAGTAGATGCGGGCAGGTCGATCGTCGGCCACCTCGTAGGTAGGGAAGATCAGGCGTCGGGTATAGCCTGACTCGCAGGGAGACCGCGCTCCGGGGCAGTGGAGGCCCGGAGCGCGGGCTCTTAAGCCCTGCGCCATGATGGCGCCGCCCCGTGCGCGTGCATCTCGTCGATCCGCCGGCGTTCACTCCGCCCTACGACCGCTCCCTCGCGGCCGCTCTGGCGCGCGCGGGCGCCGACGTCACGCTCGTCACCAGCCGCTTCGACTACGGCGAGGTGCCTCCCGCCCGCGGCTACGAGGTCGACGAGCGCTTCTACCGGCATCTCGGCGGGCCCGTGGGCTCGCGGCGCCGCTTCGCCGGGCGTCTGGCCCAGCACGTGCCGGGGATGCTGGGCTACCGCCGCGCGGCGCGCGAGGCCGACGTCGTGCACTTCCAGTGGCTCACCGTCCAGCCGCTCGACGTCCGCCTCCTGCCGCGCTCGCGCCCCCTGGTCATCACAGCCCACGACGTGCTGCCCCACGAGCCGCGCCCCGGGCAGCTGCGCGCGCAGCGCCGGCTCTACGAGCGCGCCGACGCGGTCGTCGTGCACTCCCATCACGGCCGCGAGCGGCTCGTCGTCGACCTCGGCATCGATGCGGCCCGCGTCCACGTGATCCGCCACGGGGCCTTCACCTATCTCACCGAGCTCGAGGAGGAGCCGCTGCCGCCCGAGCTGGCCGCGGTCGAGGGCCCGGTCGTCCTGTTCTTCGGCCTGCTGCGCCCCTACAAGGGCCTCGATGTCCTGCTCGACGCCTGGCGGGGGATCGGCGGCGCCGAGCTGTGGATCGCGGGCATGCCGCGCATGCCCCTGCGGGACCTGCGCTCCCGCCTCACGCCCAGCGTGCGCCTGTTCCCCGGGTTCGTCCCCGAGGCCCAGGTGCCGGCCTGGTTTCGCCGGGCCGACCTCGTCGTGCTGCCCTATCGGGAGGCCGAGCAGTCGGGGGTGCTGTTCACGGCCCTGGCCTTCGGCAAGCCGCTGCTCCTCACGGGCGTCGGAGGCTTTCCCGAGGTGGCCGAGGCCGGCGCGGCCGAGCTGGTCGTCCCCGGGGACGCGTCGCGCACTGCACATCGCGCTCAAGCGGCTGATCGACGACCCCGGCCGCCGCGAGTCCCTGGCCGCGGCCGCGCGCCAGGCGGCGGTCAGCACCTACTCGTGGGACGTGATCGCCGGCCACCACCTCGAGCTCTACGAGTCGCTTCTCCGCGAGAATCCCCGGCCGTGACCGCGCTGGAGATCGCCTTCTGGGCCTGTGCCGCCCTGCTCGTCTACGCCCAGCTGGGCTACGGCCTGCTGCTCGGGCTGCTCGGTCGTGTGCGGCGCGGCTGGTCAGCGCCGGCGGCTGTGGACGATCTCCCCGGCGTCTCGCTCATCGTGGCCGCCTACCAGGAGGCGGAGGTGATCGCGGCCAAGGTGGCCAACCTGCGCGCGCTGGACTACCCGCGCGACCGCCTCGAGGTCATCGTCTCCTGCGACGGCTCCACCGACGGCACCCCGGACCTGGCCCGGGAAGCGGGCGCCGACCTCGTGCTCGACAACGAGCGGGCGGGGAAGGTGCGCACGCAGGACGCCGCCGTGCGCCGCGCCCGGTCCGACCTCGTGGCCTTCTCGGACGCCAACTCGACGTGGGAGCCCGACGCGCTGCGGGCGCTGGTCGCCCCCTTCGCCGACTCGCGCGTGGGCTACGTGTGCGGCCAGGTGCGCTTCGTCGACGCGGGCGGGACCAACCAGGAGGGCGTCTACTGGCGCTACGAGATGTGGCTGCGCGGGCTGGAGTCGCGCCTGGCCTCGGTCACGGCGGGCAACGGGGCGATATACGCCACCCGCCGGGACTCCTACTTCGAGGTCGACCCGATCATGGGGCACGACCTCTCGTTCCCGTTCAACATGGTCAAGCGCGGCTGGCGGGCGGTGTACGCGCCGCGCGCTCGGGCGACGGAGAAGATGGTCCCGTCGATCGAGGGCGAGTTCGCCCGCAAGCGGCGGATGATGAGCCACACCTGGCCGATCGTCCTGCGCGGCGGGATGCTCTCCCCGCGTGGCTACGGCCCGCTCTACACGCTGATGATGGCCTCGCACCGCGTACTGCGCTACGTGACGCCATTCCTTCACGCCGCCGCGCTGGCGCTCAACATCGCGCTGGTGGCGGCCGGGGCCGGCGCGCTGTACTGGGTCACGCTGGCGCTCCAGGCCGCGCTCGTGCTCGCCGCGCTGGCCGCGGGCGCGGTGCCCGCGCGCCCGCTCCTGATCGCCCGCTACTACGTCCTCACCACCGCGTCCCTGGCCGCGGGGCTGTGGGACTGGGCCCGGCACGGGACGCCGGCCGGGTGGGAGCCCGCGGAGGGCACCCGGTGAAGCGCGCGCTGGACGTCGTGCTCTCCGGCCTGGGCCTGCTCGTCGGCGGCCCCGTCCTGCTCGCCGCCATGGCGGCGATCCGCCTCGAGAGCCCCGGCCATCCGATCTACCGCCAGCGGCGCATCGGGCGCGACGGCGAGCCCTTCGACCTGTACAAGCTGCGCACGATGGTCACCGGAGCCGAGCACATGGGTGCGGGAATGGCGGTCAACGAGGGCGACCCGCGGATCACCCGGATCGGCGCGCTGCTGCGCCGCACGTCACTGGACGAGCTGCCCAACCTGGTCAACGTCCTTCGCGGTGAGATGTCGATCGTCGGGCCGCGGCCGACGATCCCGGTGCAGGTGGAGCAGTACACCGAGCGCCAGCGCGGGCGCCTCGCGGTCAAGCCGGGCATCACCGGCTGGGCGCAGGTCAACGGCCGCGCCTCGCTGCCCTGGGCGCAGCGGATCGAGCTCGACCTCTGGTACGTGGAGCACGAGTCCCTGTGGCTGGATCTGCGCATACTCGCCCGGACCGTGCGCATCCTGTTCCGGGGCGACGGCCTCTACAAGGGCGAGACCGGAGGCTGGCGATGAGCGGCGCCGGGATCCTGCTCACCGGCGTGGGCAAGCGCTACGACATCGTGTCGGCCTTCGCCCAGCACGCGACCGTCGTCGCGGCCGACCCCAACCCGCTCGCCCCGGCCCAGTACGCCGCCCACCACCGGGCCGCGGTCCCGCGCATCGACGACCCCGCCTACGTCCCGGCCCTGGAGGCGCTGTGCCAAGAGCACTCCGTGGGCGCCGTCGTGCCGCTCACCGACCTCGACATCGAGGTGCTCGCGCAGGCCCGGGCCGACGCGCGGCTGCCGGCGCTGGTGCCCGATCCCGAGATCGCCGCCGCCACCTACGACAAGTACGAGACTCATCTGCTGCTCGAGCGCCTCGGCCTGCCCTCGCCGCCCACCGTGCTGCCCGGCGAGCCGGTGCCCTCCTTCCCGGCGATCGTCAAGCCGCGCAAGGGCTCGGGCGCGGAGTCGATCCACCCGGCGCCCGACGCCGAGGCGGTGGAGTTCTTCTGCCGCTACGTGGACAAGCCGGTGATGGTGCAGAAGCTCATGCGGGGGCCGGAGTTCTCCATCGACCTGCTGTGCGACCGCGACGGGCGCTGCCTGAACGCGATTCCGCGCACGATGCTCGAGTCTCGCGGCGGCGAGTCCATCAAGGGCACGGTGATCGACGACCGCGAGCTGATCGAGCTGGGGCGCCGCGTGGCCGAGGCGCTCGGCGTGCGCGGGCCCTGCACGGTCCAGGCGTTCCGCGACCGCGACGTCGGTCTGGGCATCACGGACGTCAACACGCGCTTCGGCGGCGCCTTCCCGGCTCCCATGTACGCGGCCCTGCCGGGCCGCACCTACCCGGAGCTCATCGTCCGCCTGGCCCGCGGCGAGACGGTCGAGCCCCACGTGGGCGAGTTCCGCGCCGGGCGGACCTTCACGCGCTACTACTGGCAGCTCGAGCTCGACGAGGAGATGCGCCCGACCGGTCGCGACATCGTCGACCCCCCGGGGCCGCCCGCGCCGCGGGCCTGACGCCTACTCGGGGAAGGGGATGGTCTCGGGGCCCTTGTCCACGTACTTCAGCCGGAACGCCCGGACGGCGTCGAAGACCTTGTCGTTGAACTGCGGGCACACCAGCTGCTGGCCCCAGGCCGAGGCGGCGACCGCGCCGGGGAGCGAGGCCCGCTCGACGAGGATCTGCTTGTAGCCCTCGGGCTTGCCCTCCATCGGCTCGGAGAAGAGCGTCTCGAGCTGGCTGATCTGGCGCTGGGGGAGCGTCGGCTTGTACCAGATGACCACGCGGCCGTGCTCGAGCGGATGCACGAGCTTCTCGGTGGGCGGAGCGCCCTGGCCGACGTAGTCGCCGTCGGCCGCCCAAACAGGGTTGTGGGGGCCGAAGACGGGCGGGTTCTGCTTGTAGACGACCTTGCCCTCGACGTGCGTGCGGTCGTTGGCGCCGGGCGTGAAGCTGCGCATCGTGCAGCCGGCGGCCTTGGCCGCGGCGGTCAGGTCGGTGGCCTTCGCGGCGGGGATCGGGACCTTGTTGCCCGAGGGCTTGGTCTTCGGCTTGTCCTTGCTGTCGGTCCCGCCTCCCGCGGCCACGGCGACCACGACGGCGGCGATCGCGGCCAGGGCGAGCGCGCCTCCGACTCCGAAGCCCATCATGCGCCGGCGGCGCTCGGCCGACTGCGCCTCCTGCTCCTTGGCCTCGCGCTCCCGGCGCAGGCGTTCCTTCTCTTCCTTGCGACTCGCCATCTCGGTGGACCTACGCTCCGCTGGACGCCGCAGCACGCTTTCCGCGCCTGGGGGCGCGGCGCGGCTTCCAGCACTCGTCGATGAAGTTGGCGAACTCCTCGGTCAGCCGCTCGGGGGCCAGGCGCATCTCGAAGAACGAGTCGGCGTCGACCAGGCGGCCGTTGCGCAGCTCCCGGGCCAGCGCGTCGGCGTCGGAGAACGGATGGACGGGATCGCGGGGGTGGCCGATGATCAGCGCGGGGGCCTCGAACGTCTCGCGCTCGGACTGCGGCGGGGCCACGCGGCCGAAGAACAGGCCCTGGATGACGGCCGCGCTGGGGGCCGGGTCCTGGCGGACCCAGTCGAGCGCCACGTCGCCCCAGAAGGGCACGAGGCGGCTCGGCACGGCCCGTGCGCCGGCCTGGACGAGCTTCATCGCCGGCTCTCCGAAGGTCAGGGCGACCATCAGCGGGGTGAAGGCGATCGCGCAGCCCAGCAGCGCGTTGTCGAGCACCGGCATCTCGATGATCATGCCCCGCAGGCGCTCGGGCGCGACCGAGGCCACGTTGAGCGTCACGTTGGCCCCCAGCGACGTGCCGCCGACGACCGCGTCCTCGATCTCGAGGTGATCGAGGAGGCCGATCACCTGCCGGGCGAAGATCTCCATGCCGTAGGCGCGCATGTCCTTCGGACGCGCCGACTTGCCGTGGCCCAGCAGGTCCAGGGTGATGACCTTCTCGCCCCGGACGGCCAGCTCGCGGGCCAGCGGCACGTGCATGCGCTGGCTGAACAGCAGGCCGGGGAGCAGGACCGTGGCTCGCGGGCCCTCCCCGTAGACGGTGTAGGCCAGGCGGTGGCCCTCGTGCTTGAAGTACGGCATCCGGCCCTTCAGGTTATCTGGCCGCCGCGATCGCCTCGGCAGTGCGATGCGCCAGGGCCATCGTCGTGAGCATCGGATTCGTGCCGCTGGCCGAGGGGAACGCGCTCGCGTCGCCGATCCAGACGCCCTTGACGTCGTGCAGCTGACCCCACGGGTCGGCCACGCTCGTGGCCGGGTCCTTGCCCATCCGGCACGAGCCCATCTGGTGCAGCGCGAACGTGGCGTGCTCGTGGGGGTCGATCGAGGCGTCGTGGACGCGCTGGGCGAACGCCTCGATGTCCTCGCCGCGGCGCCACAGGTGCTTGCGCCGGTGGTAGGTGAAGACCGCCTCGGCCCCGGCTGCCTCGTGGAGCCTGACCAGCTCGGCCAGCGCCTGGCGGAAGTGCTTCTCGTCCAGCTCGTCGGTGATGTGGTAGCTGTGGACGGCATTGCCGTCGGCGTCGATCGTCACCCGGCCATGGCCGCGGTCGCGGATCAGGAAGACGAAGCCGGCGCTCTCGGCCCCCTGGCTCATCAGGTCCTTGTGGTCGCGGCCGCTCTCCCAGGGCACGGCGGAGGCGGTGACGCCCGGACTGGCGTGGGCGCCCTCGATCAGGAAGCCGTAGCCGTCCTGCAGGTTGGCGAAGTGGTGGGACAGGCCGGACTGCGGCGGGCCCCACCAGCCCTTCTGTGGCTCGGCGTAGATGCCGCCGACCGCCGAGGCCGGGTGCAGGCGCAGGTAGTCGCCGCACGCCGGTCCGCCGACCCCCGAGCGCAGCAGCAGCGCCGGCGACTCCAGCGAGCCGCAGGCCACGACCACCGTGGGAGCGCGCACGATCACGGCCGCCTGGTTGCCGTCGGCGTCGATGTAGGTGCCCTCGACCCCGGCGGCGCGGCCGTCCTCCACCAGCACCCGGTCCACCCGGCAGTTGACGACGAACTGCGCCCCCGCGTCGGCCGCGTCCTGGAGATAGGTCTTCATCGTGCCCAGCTTGGAGCCCGTCTGGTCGCCGAAGCCCAGCAGCCCGGCGAGGTCGGCGTCGTAGGTCTCCGGGTCGGCGTTGCGCGTGATGACCTCGAAGTCGTAGCCCAGCTTGTCGCAGGCCTCCTTGATGCGCAGGTGGGGCCCGTTCCAGTCCGAGCAGTCCGGATTGACGTTGATGCGCCGAGACACCTCGTCGAGGTGGCGGTCGTAGTCGGGGCCCGTCAGGCCCTCGAGCCCGTGCTCGGCCTCCCACTCCTCGCGCACCCACGGCGTGGTGCGCAGGCAGTTGGTCCAGTTGACCGTGGTGCCGCCGCCGAGGTTGGATCCCGCCATCAGCACGATCGAGCCGTCGTCGGTCTGGGTGATCCCGCCGCCGCGGTAGAGGTTCTCGTAGGCCCACAGCTCGAGCTGGTTGAAGTCGGCCTCGTTGAAGTAGCCGCCCATCTCCAGCACGCAGACCCGCTTGCCCTCGCCCGCGAGCTTGCCCGCGATCACGCCACCGCCGGCGCCCGAGCCCACCACCACGACGTCGGCCGTGAGGCTCAGGCCCGCGTCGTCGGGCCGGGTGACCGAGATCGTCTTCGGCGCGTCGGGCGCCTGGGAGCGCGGACCGGGGTAGCCGATGGCCTCCCAGTTGGGGTTGATCCCCGAGCCAGGGTCGGGCAGGGCGTAGAAGAGGAGGAGGGTCAGCCCCTGCAGCGCGTGAATGCCGGCGAGCCCCTCGGGCGAGTCGTCGGCCACGGCGTGCAGCATCTGCTCGCGCGACTCCTGCGGCAGGTCGTTGAAGCCCTGTGCGGCGAGCGCGTCGAGCAGCGCGCGCATTCCCCGGAGCTGGTCCTCGGGCAGCGCGCCGAACTGCTGCTCGATCGTCTCGGGGATGGACAGGTCGGACGCCGCGCGCCCCCAGAAACCGGTGGGATCGTCGTCGACCTCGAGCGAGGGGGCGAACGTGTCGCACACCTTCGCCAGCGTGTCGCGCTGGATCTCCGACAGGACGACGGTCACGGCCATCTGGGACTCCTCTCCGGGGGGCTGCGGAGTGCCGATGCTAACGGCGAACCGGTACCGTTTGGCCAGCCAGCCAAAGTCTTCAGTGGACAGTCCTCAGGAGGGAACCCGCAAACATGGCCAAGCAGCAGCCCCGTCCCGTAAACGGCAAGGTCGTCGCGATCACCGGCGGCGCGCGTGGGATCGGCCGCTGTACGGCCGAGGCCCTGGTCCGCGAGGGAGCAAAGGTCGCGATCGGCGACCTCGACGGCGAGATGACCGAGAAGGTCGCCGGCGAGATCGGCTCCGGCACCATCGGCCGCCCGCTCGACGTCACCGACCGCGAGTCGTTCGCCACCTTCATGGACGGCGTCGAGGACGCCCTCGGGCCGATCGACGTCCTCATCAACAACGCCGGGATCATGCCCCTGGGCGACTTCGCCGAGGAGGACGACGCCACCACGCAGCGGATCGTCGACATCGACATCCACGGCGTCTTCACCGGCACCAAGCTGGCGATCCGCCGGATGCGCCCGCGGCGGACGGGCCACATCATCAACATCGCCTCCATGGCGGGGAAGATCTCGCCGCCCGGCGGCGCCACCTACGTTGGCGCCAAGCACGCGGTCGTCGGCTTCACCGAGGCCGTGCAGATGGAGAACATGGACTACGGGATCGACTTCTCGATCGTCATGCCGGTCGTCGTGAAGACCGAGCTGGGGTCGGGCCTCAAGGACACCCGCGGCGTGAAGTCGGCCGAGCCCGAGGAGGTCGCGGCGCTGATCGTCGATGCGATCAAGGTCCCCAAGCGCGACGTCTTCGTGCCGCGCGAGGCCGGGATCATCCACAAGCTCACCTACGTCCTCCCGCAGCGGGCGCAGATGGCGGTGGCCAAGTTCATGAAGGGCGACCGCATCCTGCTCGACATCGACCACGGCCAGCGCGCCTCCTACGAGGACCGCGCGGCCCGCAGCGAGCCCGGGCTCGAGCCCGAGGCCACGCCCGACGCCGAGAAGGTCGGCGGCGAGCCGGTCGAGGCGGCCAAGTAGCGAATCCGATGGTCGGGCGACGGCGCGAGCCACGCGACCTGCGCGGTCGCGCCGTCGCGATCACCGGCGGGGCCCGCGGGATCGGGCGGGCGACGGCCCGGGCGCTCTCGCGCGCCGGGATGACGGTCGCGATCGGCGACCTCGACGGCGCGCTGGCCCACGAGGCCGCGACCGAGCTGGGCGGGAGGTCCGCGGGCTTCGCGCTCGACGTCACGGACCCCGAGTCCTTCGCCGCCTTCCTCGACGCCGCCGAGGAGGCGATCGGTCCGCTCGACGTCCTCGTCAACAACGCCGGGATCCTGCACCTCGGGCCGTTCGTCGAGGAGTCCGACGAGGCGACGCGCCGGCAGTTCGACGTCAACGTGTTCGGCGTCGTCAACGGGACGCGGCTCATCCTCCCGCGCTTCCGGGCGCGGGGCGGCGGGCACCTGGTCAACGTCGCCTCGTCGGCCGGCAAGGTGACCCCGCCGGGGATCGCCACCTACGTGGCCACCAAGCACGCCGTCGTCGGGCTGACCGAGGCGGTGCGCGCCGAGCACGCCGGCACGGGGATCGACTTCTCCATCGTCATGCCCGGCGTGGTGAAGACGGAGATGATCGCCGGCTACGCCAAGTCGCCGGTCGTCGACGAGATCACGCCCGAGGATGTCGCCGCGGAGATCGTCGACGCCCTGAGCACGGGCCGCGTCGACGTCTGGGTCCCGCGCTCTCTGGGCCGCATCCAGCGCGTGATGGCGCTGGTGCCGCGCCCGGCCCGCGAGTGGATCGAGCACCGCCTCGGTGTCGACCGCATCACCTGGGAGGCCGACCGCTCCGTGCGCGGCGGCTACGAGGAGCGGGCGGCGGCCAGCGATCCCGGGCTGGCCGACCGGGCCTCCGCGCGCTGAACCTCGCAGGGCTCAGGTTCCATGGAACCTGAGCCCTGGGGTGTGGGCTCGGTCGATGAGTCTCGCCCTCCGGCCGTGTCTCAATTGACGTACCCAACGAGACAGGGGGCCCCATGCCTGCCCGAGACCGAATCCAGCTCGTGCGCGACTGCTATCGCGCCTACGAGACCGGCGACCGCGACCTCGTCGAGGGCGTGCTGAGCGAGGACTACATGTTCTATGCGCCGCCCGATCCGGGCATCGACCGCGCGACCTACTTCGAGCGCTGCTGGCCCAACGCCGGCCACATGGAGGAGTTCGAGTTCAAGCGTCTGGCCGAGGTCGGCGACGAGGTTCTCGTGACCTACGAGGCGCGCCGCACCGACGGCACCCGGTTTCGCAACACCGAGATCTTCGCCTTCGCCGGCGACCGGATCTCGCGCACCGAGGTGTACTTCGGCTGGAACCTCTAGCCGGCCCTAGGCCCGCAGCCACTCGGCGATCTTCTCGCCGATCAGCGCGCCCTGGTCCTCCTGCAGGAAGTGCGAGGCGTCGGGGATCACGTGGTCGATCCCCGGGTGGCCGATCGCCTCGGCGAACCGCTCGCCCACCTTCAGGGTGATGATCGGGTCCGAGTCGGCCCAGAGGATGAGCTTGGGCCGCTCGTCGGCCTGGAGCGCCTCGAGCACCGCCTGGTTGGCCTCCGCGCCCGGGCCGTCGGGCTCGTGCGGGATGAGCAGCGGGAAGGCGCGCGCGCCCGCCTTGCTCGCCACGGACGGAAAGGGCGCGTCGTAGGCCGCCTTCTCCTCGTCGCTCAGGGCGCGCTTCGTCGCGCCGTCGACCAGGAAGGAGATCGGCAGGTCCTCGGTGCGCTCAACGAAGTCGCGGAAGGCCCACCAGGCGTCGCTCATCTTCTGGCGCCCGGTCATGAGCCCGGTGTCCAGCACGACGAGGCGGGACACCCGGTCGGCGTGGTCCACCGCGACCCGCATCCCGATCGGGCCGCCCCAGTCGTGCACGACGAACGTGGCGTCGCGCAGGTCCAGCGCTTCGACGAGCGAGGCCGCGGCCTGGCAGTGGCGCTCGTAGGAGTACCAGTCGAGCTCGATCGGCTTGTCGGAGCGGCCGAACCCGATCAGGTCGGGGGCCACGCAGCGAAAGCCGGCGTCTCGCACGGGCGGGATGACGTGCCGCCACAGGTACGACCAGGTCGGCTCGCCGTGGAAGAAGACGACAGGAGCGCCCTCGCCCTCGTCGACGTAGGCCATCCGCAGCCCGTCCACATCGTGGTGATGCGCGGCGAACGGGTAGTCCGGCAGGCCCTCGAACAGCTCGTCGGGAGCCCGGTGCGCGTCCGTCATCTATCCCTCCAGCGTTGCTTGGCGTCTTCGATCACCTTCAGCGCGTCGTCGCGCGAGTACCAGCCGTCGACCCTGACGTCCTTCTGCTCGAGCGTCTTGTAGACCTCGAAGAAATGTGAGATCTCGTCCCGCAGCTGCTCGGGGAGATCCTCCAGCTGCTCGACCGCGCTCCAGTTCGGGTCGTTGTGCGGGACGCAGATGACCTTGTCGTCGATCCCCTTCTCGTCGCGCATCTTGAACAGCGCGATCGGGTTCACCGGGATCATGCAGCCGGGGAAGGTCGGCTCGGAGACCGCGACCATCGCGTCCAGCGGGTCGCCGTCCTCGGCCAGCGTCTTGGGGAACATCCCGTAGTCGAGCGGATACACGACGGAGGAGAAGAGAAAGCGGTCGAAGCGGATCGCGTTGAGCTCCTCGTCCCACTCGTACTTGTTGCGCGACCCCTTGGGGATCTCGACCATGCAGCAAAGCGGCATCTCCTCGCTCACGACGGGAGCTAGCCTACTTGTGTGCCCAACAAAAGGCTGGCGCTGGTCGCCTGCATCCTCGGCTCCGGGATCGCCTTCCTGGACGGCACCGTGGTCAACGTCGCGCTGCCGGCCATCGCCGACGACCTGAACGCGGGGCTGTCGACGCAGCAGTGGGTGGTCGAGGCGTATCTGCTCACGCTGGGCTCCTTCCTGCTGGTCGGCGGATCGCTGGGCGACATCTACGGGCGGCGGCGGGTGTTCGTCACCGGGGTGGCCGCCTTCGGCGCGACCTCGCTGATGTGCGCGCTGGCTCCGGACGCCAACGTCCTGATCGGCTTCCGCGCGCTGCAGGGGATGGCGGGCGCGGTCCTGGTCCCCAGCACGATGGGAATCATCGTCGCCGTCTTCTCGGAGCGCGAGCGGGCCGCGGCGATCGGGTCCTGGACCGCCTGGACGGGCATCGCCACGGTCGTCGGCCCGCTGGCCGGCGGGGTGCTGGTGCAGGCCGCCTCGTGGCGCTGGGTGTTCCTGATCAACATCCCGTTCGCCGTGGCGACCGTGATGCTGGCCATGCGCGCGCTGCCCGACGACCGCCCGGCGCCCGACGAGCGCCCGAGCGTGGACACCAAGGGCGCGACGCTGGCGGCGCTGGGTCTCGCGGGGCCCGTGTTCGCCCTGATCGAGCAGCCGCAGCGTGGCTGGGGCGACCCGCTGGTCTGGGGCCCCCTGATCGCGGGGCTGGCGCTGCTGGCGGCGTTCGTGGTGGTCGAGGACCGGGAGCGCGAGCCCATGGTCCCGCTCTCGCTGTTCTCGCGGCGCAACTTCGCCTGGGGCAACCTGGCGACCCTGTCGATGTACGCCGGGCTGGGCGTCCTCTTCTTCTTCCTCGTCCTGTTCCTTCAGCAGGTGGCGGGCTACACCCCGATCGAGGCCGGCATCTCGCTGCTGCCGGTGACGATCCTGATGTTCCTTCTGTCCAAGCGCTTCGGTGCCCTGGCTGACCGCTTCGGCCCGCGCTGGTTCATGACCGGCGGGCCGATGGTCGGCGCGGTCGGGCTGCTCCTGCTGCTGCGCCTCGACGTCGACGCCGACTACTGGACCGAGCTCCTGCCCGGGCTCGTCGTGTTCGGGGTCGGCCTGTCGGCCACGGTCGCCCCGCTCACGGCGACCGTGCTGGGCGGCGTGGAGGTCGAGCACGCCGGGATCGCCTCGGGGATCAACAACGCGATCGCCCGGGTGGCCGGCCTGCTGGCCGTCGCCGTGGCCGGCGTGTTCGTCTCGGCCCAGTTCACCTCGACGCTGGACGACCGGCTCGCCGGGGTCCCGCTCACCGCGCCGGCGCAGGCGGCCGTGACGGAGGCGAAGACCAAGCCGCTGGCCGCGACCGTTCCCCCCGACGTCCGGGGCGTCCAGCGGGTCGCGGTGGGCTCGGCCCTCGACGCCGCCTCGCTGCGAGCCTTCCGGGTGGCGATCGTCCTCGGGGCGGGCCTGGTGCTCGGGGCCGGCGTCCTGTCCCTCGTCGGGGTGCGCGACCCGCGGCGCGACGTGTCGTGCGAGGACTGCGCCGGCGGGCCGATCGTCGGGGCGCCCGAGGAGGCGGCGCTCGAGCTCCCGGTCGTGCACGTCCCCCGGCCCGCCGAGGCTCCCGGCTAGCGGCGGCCATGCGCCTCGTCCTGATCGTCCTCGCCTGGGTCGCGGCGTTCGGCGGACCGGCCGCCTCCGCGCCCGCCGGCCAGCGCCCCAAGCGCGTCTACGTGGTCAGTGAGGCGCGGGGCTTCGTGCACGATTCCATCCCCGACGCCGTGGCCGAGTTCGCGCGCCTCGGCCGCGCGGACCCGCGCTTCGACGTGATCCACCTGCGCAGCGGTGCGGCGGGCCTCACCTCCAGGCGCCTGCGCAGCGCCGACGCCGTGGTGTTCGCCAACACCACCGGCGAGCTGCCGCTCCCCGACCGCGCGGCCTTCCTGCGCTTCGTGCGTCGCGGCGGCGGCTTCCTGGGCACCCATTCGGCCGCCGACACCCTGCACTCGTGGCCGGGGTACGCGGGAATGCTGGGCGCGGAGTTCAAGCACCATCCCGACCAGCAGACGGGTCGCCTCGTGGTCGAGGCACCGAAGGATCCGGCCATGCGCGGGATCCCGTCGTCCTTCCGCCTGCACGACGAGTTCTACGAGTTCGTCTCCTCACCGCGCCGGCGCGCGCGGATCCTGCTGCGCCTCGACCCGAAGAGCATCGTTGGTGCCCGGGGGCCCGATCACCCGCTGGTGTGGAAGCGCGCCTACGGCCGCGGCCGCGTCTTCTACGACGGCCTCGGGCACTTCAAGGCGACGTGGCGCGACCCCCGCCAGCGCCGGATCGTCTCCGCCGGCCTGGACTGGGTGCTGCGTCTGCCCTAGCCGCCGCCCGCGCCCGCGGGGAGCCGGCCGGCGTCGCTCGCCGCCGTGATGTGGATCGCCGCGGGCTCGCGCACCCAGGCGATGAGGTTGAGCGCCTGGAGGCGGTCCAGCGCGAACTGGAAGGCCACGGCCTGGGGCTTCGAGGCGTAGCGGCGCAGGACGTCGAAGGCGAAGCCCGTGGTGTGCAGCGAGTAGTTCGACGTGGCCTCGATGTTCTGCTGGGTGAGCAGGTCCTGGTATTTCTGATCGCGCACGGCGCTGGTCATCGTCAGCGGTACCGAGGCGCCGGAGATGCGCGCGACCACGGGGCCGATCCACTGCGCGGTTCGCAGGGCCTCGGGGCGCAGCGCGTGGTAGAGCTCGGGCTTCTGGCCGAGCTTGGGAGCGAGCTCGCCCATGCGTGGATCGATGCGGAAGCCGAGCTTCGCGGGCCTGGGCGGCAGCGCGGCCAGGTCGCCGTTGTCGCGCGCGCCCTTGATGGCCCCCGGATCCGCGAAGGACTTCGTCTCCTCCTCGGGGTGAAGGACCTCCTCGGCCGAGGCCTTGTTGGTCTGAAGCTCGTCGCGGCGCCCGAGCGTTCCCCGGTCGTCGCGGTACAGCCGCATGATCTCCCGGGCGGCGAGGACCCGCCAGAAGTAGGTGGAGGAGTCGTCGCCGAAGCCCGAGAGCAGGCGCCAGGCGGCGGAGTGGCGCAGTGGCGTGGAATCGAAGAACAGGCGCACGTAGGACGGCTTGCCGCCGCCGTAGGCCGCGATCACGCGCTGCAGGTTGCCGATGCCCATGTGGTAGGAGACCAGCGCCAGGTCGTCGCTTCCGAACCGCTCGCGGGCGGAGTCCAGATAGCGGACGGCCCCGGCCAGCGCCTTGGCGGGGTCGAAGCGCTCGTCCACCCGGCGGCGCAGCGCGAGCGCCCGGGCCGCGGCCTTCGGCTTGCCCTGGGCCAGCGCCTTGCGCGCGGTCCGCGTCAGCGCCCGGGAGCGCTCGAGGTCGACGTGCATGCCGAGCAGCGACTGGCCGGTCTCGGCGACGATCTGCGTCAGCCCCGAAGCGTTGATCGGGTCGCGCCCGCCGGCGATGACGTCGGGGCGCCCGCCGCTCTCCAGGAACACGATCGCCTCCAGCGTGTCGGGATCGATGTCGCCCTTCTTCGCCGCCGCCTCGACCAGCGGGCGCAGGTGATCGACGCGCGCCGCCGTCGCCATCACGCCGCCCGGGCTCTTGGCGTAGAGCACGTGGCTGTAGCCGGCCGTCGCGCGCGCCTCGTAGTCCGAGTCGAGGTCGGGGTTGTAGACGAGCGGATCGATGACCGGGCCGCTCGCGCCGGGCGCCGCCGAATGCTTGGAGTCCTTGGGGTTGTGCCCGGTCAGGCCGGCGACGGTGACCCCGATGGCGATCACCGCGGCCACGGCCACGCCCGGGTACAGGCGACGGCGGCGCGCGGCCGCCTCGGGGGACCTGAAGGAGGACATCGGCGCAGAACGCTACCGTCGCGCCTGTGCGGATCCTCAACGCCGACGGTCCGTTCGCCCTGGACGACGACCTGCTCGTCGAGGGCGAGAACCTCGCGGTGCTGCCGAATCTGCCCGGCGGCGCCTTCGATCTGGTCTACATCGACCCGCCCTTCAACACCGGGCGCCCGCAGCGCCGGCGCACGCTGAGCGCCGTGCGCGACGAGGAGGGCGATCGGCCGGGCTTCGGAGGCCGGCGCTACCGCACCGAGCTGATCGCCGACCTCGCCTACGACGACGCGCAGGCCGACTACCTGGCCTTCCTGCGTCCGCGCCTCGAGGAGGCGCGCCGGCTGCTGGCCGCCCACGGGACGCTCTACGTGCACCTCGACTACCGCGAGGCCCACTACGTCAAGGTGATGCTCGACGGCATCTTCGGGCGCGAAGCCTTCCTCAACGAGCTGATCTGGGCCTACGACTACGGCGGCAAGCCCAGGACGCGCTGGCCGGCCAAGCACGACACGATCCTGGTCTACGTGCGCGAGCCGGGCGGGCACGTGTTCAACGCCGACGACGTCGAGCGCGAGCCCTACATGGCGCCGGGGCTCGTGACCCCGGAGAAGGCGGCGCGGGGCAAGATGCCCACGTCGGTCATGTGGCACACGATCGTCCCCACCAACGGGTCGGAGAAGACCGGCTACCCGACCCAGAAGCCGGAGGGGCTCGTGCGCCGCTTCGTCGCCGCGTCCTCGCGCCCCGGGGGATGGTGCCTGGACTTCTTCGCCGGCTCGGGCACGCTGGGCGCCGTCTGCGCGGAGCTGGGCCGGCGCTTCGTGCTGGTCGACGAGAACCCGGCCGCGATCGCGATCGCGGCCGAGCGGCTCAGCGCCGGGACCCGCGGAGGTTCGACACGATCACCGCGACGACGGTGACCAGGTAGAGCTGGCCGGCGAGCGCCTCGAAGATCGAGAGCCCGCGGGACAGATGGCCCCGGGGCGCGAGGTCGCCGTAGCCGACGGTGGTCAGCGTGGTGAAGCTGAAGTACAGGTGGTCCTGGAGGTTGCCCTCGGTCCCGTTGCTGAACAGCGGGCCCGACTGGAGCACGGCCACGGCGCCGAAGGCGAACGCGAAGAGCATCCCCAGCAGGAGATAGATGCACAGCACCCCGAAGGCCGCCTGGAGCGTGAAGCCGCCGTGCGTGCGGAAGTCGTGCCAGATGCCGTGGGCGATCACCCCGGGAACGATGAGGATCATCAGGCCGCTGGTGACGATCAGCCCGCCCCGGTAGGTCTCCGAGCTGTTGCTCGCGGCCAGGATCACCGTGGCCACGAGGGCCAGGGCCACCCCCGCCAGGGCGACGCGGAAGTCCCGCTCGGGCGTGCGCGAGGTCCACAGCGCGAGGAGCAGGATCGCCGCCTGGAGGAGGACGATCACCACGCGCGTCCAGCGGGTGTCGGGGGCGGAGGCCTGGAACAGGAGAGCCACGAGGATCATGCCGAGCAGGAGCCCGTAGCTGTGGCTGGCCTCGAGCCGCCGGATCAGGGGAATGGACACGGGGGGCGGTTTGGGGTCAGGAGTCGCACAGGGACGGTCAAGGCCCCGAAGCGGGATGCCGAGACCAAGGCCGATGCTAGTCTCGAATCGCCCCCCGCGCGGCCGGCGCCGCGGACTCCGCCGCCCGCGCGACCTCGCCCCGATGACCCTTCGACGCACTCTCCCACTGCTCGCCTGCGCCGTCGTGCTGCTGGCCGCCCCCGCCTCGGCGGGCGCGTTCCAGATCGGCATGCAGGACGACAGCGCCTTCATCGCGGCGCCGCCCGCCGCGCGGGAGAAGGCGCTCGACGACGCACACGCGATGGGCGTCACGTACCTGCGGCTGACCATGGTCTGGGAGGGCTTTCGCAACGAGGGCTGGGGGCCCTATGACGCCGCGGTCAACGCGGCGCGGGCGCGCGGCATGACGGTGCAGCTGACGATCACCGGGACGCCGCGCTTCACCGCTCACGGCCGCGGCTACATCGGGTACCGCAACCCCAAGCCGGGCCGGTTCGGGACGTGGGCCAAGGCCGTGGCCCGCCACTTCCGCGGGCGCATCGCCTACTACTCGCTGTGGAACGAGCCCAACCTCAACGACTTCCTCGCCCCCCAGGTCATCGGGCACCGCGCCTACGGCCACAAGCTCTACGCCCGCCTGGTCCGCGCCGGCTACACCGGCGTCAAGCGCGGAGACTCGAGGGCCAAGGTGCTGATCGGCGAGGCCGCTCCCTCGGGCCATCCGCTGCGCTTCATCCAGCGCGCGGCCGAGGCCCTGCCGGGCGGGCTGCGCGCCGACGGCTGGGCGCAGCATCCCTACCAGTTCCTCAAGATCGCCCCTGGGCGGCCGCAGCACCGCTACACCGGCGGTATCTCGAACACGCGGTCGATGAAGGCGCTCATGAGCAGCCTGGCGCGGCACCACAAGCTGCGCACCGCCGGCGGGCGCCCGCTCCCGATCTTCTTCACCGAGTTCGGCTATCCGCGCCCCGGCGCCTACTACGGCTTCTTCTCCGACGCCCTGCGCGCGCGCTACTCGCTGCGCGCCTTCCAGGTCGCCAAGCGGGCGGGCGCCAAGGTGCTGGTCTGGTACCAGCTCTACAGCGCGCGGCCCACGCGGCCCAAGCTGTGGGACACCGGCCTGATCGTCGACGGCCAGCCGACGAGCACCTATCGCAAGCTCGTCGGCGCGCGCGCCTCCCTCGCCGGCTTCTAGGACTGTCGCGAGCTTGACAGTGGCGATGTCGCGCGTCCGCGCGACCGCGGGCCGGTGGGAACGGAGCATGGCCGCATCATGCGAATCCGCTCCCGCCTCGCCCTCGTCATCGGCCTCCTCGTGGCCCTCGCCGTCTCGTTCGGCGCCCAGGACGCGAGCGCCTTTCGCGTCGGCATCCAGGACGACAACGCGTTCATCACGGCGCCGGCGCCCGAGCGCGCCCAGGCCTTCGCCCGGGCGAAGTCGATCGGCGCGACGTGGCTGCGGATCAACATGGTCTGGCAGGGCTACCAGGACCTCGGCTTCGGCCCCTACGACCGCGCCGTCAACGAGGCCCGCGCCCAGGGCATGCGGGTGCAGATCACGATCACCGGCAACCCGCGCTACGTGCGCGGCGGTGCCGGCTACGTCGGCCTGCGGCCCAACGTCGGGCGCTACGCCCGCTGGGCCGGCCAGGTCGCACGGCACTTCCGCGGCCGCGTGTACGCCTACGGGATCTGGAACGAGCCCAACCTGGGCATGTTCTTCCTGCCCCAGGGCAGGGCGGGCCAGGCGCACTACCGCGCTCTCTACAAGGCCGCCTACCGGACGGTCAAGCGCGGCGACCGGCGCGCGAAGGTGCTCATCGGCGAGACCTCGCCCTCCAACAAGCCGTTGCGCTTCCTCGCCGCCGTGGCCAAGGGCGGGGGCCTGCGCGCCGACGGCTGGGCCCATCACCCCTACCAGTTCGTGCGCGTCGCGCCGGGGCGCCCCGAGAAGCGCTACACGGGCATCTCCAACACCGCGGCGATGAAGAGCACCCTGCGCACGCTGGCCAAGCGCAAGCTCCTGCGCACGCCGGCCGGCAAGCCGCTCCCGATCTTCTTCACCGAGTTCGGCTACCCGCGGCAGGGCTCGCTGTTCGGGATCTTCTCCGAGTCGATGCGCGCCGACTACTCGGTGCGCGCGATGCGCGTCGCCCGCGGCGCCGGCGCCCAGGTGATGGTCTGGTACCAGGTGTTCAACCCGGCGGCGTCGGCGAAGTCGACGCTCTGGGACACCGGCCTGGTCGGCCGCGACGGCACCGAGTCGCAGGTGTACTCGCGGTTGCGCGCGGCGCGGGCGTCGCTCGCCGGCTAGGGCGCACGCGGCGCGGGCGTGGCCGCGCGGCTCGCCGGGTTGGGAACGGCATCGATGAGGGGGTCGCGCGGGAGGTGATGGCGACTTTTGCCGGCTATAGGCGGCACAACTCGACATCACCTTCGCCGCGGGGGGCGCGGTCCCAGCCGCACCCGCCTCCTCATCGCCGCAATCCCCGCGGTTCCGCGCAACCGCGGCGACCGAGCCGAGCGCGGAAGCGGCCCTACGACACCCCCGCGGGCTCGCGCTCGGGCTCCTCCTCCTCGGAGACCTCCTCGCGCAGTATCCGGCCGCCGCCCTGGGCGGTGGACGGCCACCAGACCTTGTCGCCGAGCAGCTCCACCGCGGCCGGGACCATGATCGTGCGCACGATGAACGTGTCGAGCAGGATCCCCAGCGCGACCATGAATCCGAGATCGAACGTGAACGTGACCGGGAGCGTCATCAGCACCGAGAACGTGCCGGCGAGGATGATCCCGGCGCTCGTGATCACTGGTCCGGTGGCCGCGATCGCGCGCAGCATCCCCTCCCGCGTGCCGTGGTGGCGGGCCTCCTCGCGCACGCGGCTCATGAGGAAGATCGTGTAGTCGACGCCGAGGGCGACCAGGAAGATGAAGGCGAAGGTCGGGATCGAGTTGTCCACCCCCGCGTCGCCGACGACGTAGCGGATGAAGAGCATGGAGAACCCGAAGGTCGCCAGGAACGAGATGATCACCGAGGCGATCAGCAGCAGCGGCGCGACGATCGCCGACAGCAGCACGGCGAGGATCACCGCGATCACCGCCAGCGCGACCGGGATGATCCGCCGCAGGTCGCGGGAGTTCGCGCGGTCGAAGTCGTACTGGATCGCACTGCCCCCTCCGACGAGGACCTTCACGTTGGGCCCGCTGTCGTTCACGGCGGAGCGCAGGCGGGGCACGACGTCGAGCGCGTCGGAGTCGTAGGGATCCTGCTTGAGCACGACGCTGAGCGAGGCGATCCGCCCGTCGCGCGACACGTCGCTGGGCCGGACCTGCGCGATCCCGCTGACGCGGGCCAGCTTCGCTCGCGCCGCCGCCACGTCGGCGGGCCGCACGCGTCCGTTGTCGCGCTCGACCAGCGCCGTCATCGGCGCCTGCAGTCCGGCCGGGAACGACTTCTGGATGACGCGGAAGCCGTCGACGCTGTCGGTCTGCTTCTTGAAGAACGTGGTGGCGCTGTAGTCGACCTTGAACGCCAGTCCACCCAGGGCGCCCAGCCCGAAGATGACCAGCGTCACGGCCAGCGCCGGGCCGGGGCGCGCCAGCACACGGTCTCCGAAGCGCCGCCACAGCCCCTGGCGCATCTCCACCTCCACGCCCTCCGGCTGATACGCGACGAGGCGCCGGCGCGGCCAGAACCCGCGGCGCCCGGCGATCGTCAGCAGCGCCGGGAGCAGGGTCAGGCCGGCGAGCAGCACGGAGGCCACGCCGATCGCCGCCACCGGACCGAGCGTGTGGACGGAGCCCACGTCGGCGATGAGCAGGACGAGCATCGCCAGCGTCACCGTCAGGCCGCTGGCCAGGATGGCCGGCCCGACGCGCGACAGCGCGCGCTGCATCGCCGCGTGCTTGTCCTCGTGCGTGCGCAGCTCCTCGCGGTATCTCGACACGAGTAACAGGCAGTAGTCGGTCCCCACGCCGAACATGAGCACGACGATGATCGTCGTGGCGTCGTTGGAGACGGACGCGCCCGAGTCCGCGTAGAGGGTGACGAACCCGGTGGCCGCCGAGTAGGCGAAGCCGACGACGACCAGGGGGATGAGCGCTATCAGCGGCGAGCGGTAGATCGCGCCGAGCAGGACGAGTACCAGCAGCACCGTGGCCAGCAGCAGCTTGGTGTCCAGCGACCCGAAGACCTCCTTGGCGTCCGCGTTGAAGCCGAGGTCGCCCGTGAGGTACACGTGCAGGCCGCCAGCGCCGTCGCCGATGTCGTCCCTGACCGTCTTGCCCCAGTCGCCGGACTTCTTGAAGTCCTGGGGAACCGAGAGGACCGTGTAGGCGACGGAGCCGTCGCGCGAGACGAGCCCGGGCGGCGAGTTCGGCTGGAACGGCACGCGGGGGGACGCCTTGACCGGGATGTCCGACGAGGCGAGGAAGGCGTCGCGGCGGATCTTCTCCTTGTCGGCCGCGTTGAGCCCGCCGTCGCGCTGATAGACGATCAGGCCGTTGGCCGTCTCGCCGCTGGCGAACCGCTTGTCGAGGGCCCGGACGACCTCGCGCGACTCCGAGTTCTTGGGCAGGAAGCTCTGGGTGTCGTCCCGGGTCTTGTCGGCGAGCTTGCTGCCGATCGGCGCCATGACGAAGATCAGGACGATCCAGAGCCCGAGCACCGCCCACTTGCCACGGCGGCCGGCGACGAAGGAGGCGAGAGCGGACACGCACCCTATTTAGCACGCTCGGGCGCTCGGCCGGGTGCGGCTAGCCGCACCTCTGCGCCCGCAGCGCCAGCTCGAGCTCCAGGCGCGCATCCGGATCGTCGAGCGAGTCGCCCAGCGAGCTCGCGCAGGCGGGCGATCCGGTAGCGGGCGGTCTGGGGATGGACATGCAGCTCTCGCGCCATCGCCGGGGCGCTTCCCCCGTGGCGGACATAGGCCAGCGCCGTCGCCTCCATCCGCTCGCGCGCCCGCGGCGTGAGCTCGCCGAAGGGGCCCAGGCGCCGGGCGGCCAGCCGGCCGCGGACGTCGGCGTCCCCCGCCAGCAGCAGCTCGACCAGGCGCTCGTCGGCCGGCGCGAGGCCCCGGCGTCCCGCCGGCGGCCCGCAGCGCGGCGCGGGCCAGGCGCCAGGAGGCCGGCAGGTCGCCGGGCGAGCCCGAGGGCCCGAGGCCGGCCGCGACCACCGCGGCGGGCGCGAGCTCGCCGGGCGCCGCGGAGCTCAGGACGCAGCCGGTCGCGTCCACGACCGCGGAGATCGCCTGCTCGGGCAGGCGCCGGGCCAGGCGGGGCAGGTCCTCCTCCGCGCAGGCCAGCGCCGCCACGCGACCCGGCACGCGCCAGCCCGCGGCCTGGGCGGCGGCCCGCACCGTGGCCTCGTCGGTGGGCGGCTCGCGGAGCAACAGCGCGATGAGCTCGCGCCGGCGGCGGCGGCGCTCGCCCTCGCGCTCGGACTGCGCCTGCGGCGTAGCCCTCGACCGAGTCGGCCGACAGCTCGTCGATGTAGGCGAAGATCGCCTCGGCCAGGAGGCTCAGCGCCTCGGAGTCGACGCCGCCGCGCCGCGCCGCCGTGGCGATCCGCCTCCAGGCCACGCGCGCGCCCACGCGATAGGCGGCCTGGAGCGCGTCGAGCCGCCGGCCCTGCCGAAGCTCGCCGCGCCCCAGCGCGACGTAGACCTCGCGCACGCGCGGCGCCTCGGGGTCGCGGATCAGCGCGACGAACTGGCGCAGCGCCTCGTCGACCCCCGTCTGCACGCCGCGTCCGAAGGAGCCCTCGAACGGCCGCGCGTACTCGGGCACCTCGAGCGGGATCGCCGCCATGATCTCCTCGGCGACGGCCGGCAGCTCGGGCTCTATCACGTCGGCCAGCTCCGGCGCCAGGTCCCGCCACGGCTCGCTTCTTATCACTTGGCTCATAAGTTTCAGCCAGACAACGTTGCCGAGCACGGTAGAGCATGCGCCGCGTGACGCATAGCCTGGCTGTCATGACGAAACTCGAGAAGGGCGTGAACCTGGGGGCGGTCGTACTCCCGTTCGCCGCCACCCTGGCCGCGGTGGCGCTGCTCTGGGACCGGGCGGTGCATCCCGCCGACCTCGCGATCCTCGCCGCCATGTACGTGATCACCGCGCTGGGAATCACCGTCGGCTACCACCGGATGCTCACCCACCGCTCCTTCCTCGCGCGCCGGCCCGTCGAGTACGCGCTCGCGATCCTCGGCTCGATGGCCGTCCAGGGCCCGGTGATCTCGTGGGTGGCCGACCACCGCAAGCACCACGCGCACACCGATCGCGAGGGCGATCCCCACAGCCCGCACGTCGGGCACGACGGCGGCGTGCGCGGGGTCCTGAGCGGGCTGTGGCACGCGCACATCGGCTGGCTGCTCACCGAGCAGGGCCGCGCTACGCGCCGGCGCTACGCGCCCGACCTGTGCGAGGACCGGGGCATGCGCCTGATCAACCGCAACTTCCCCTGGCTCGTGCTCGCCGGACTCGCGCTCCCCGCGGCGGCCGGCTGGGCGGTCACCGGCTCACTCGCCGGCGCGCTGACGGGCCTGCTGTGGGGCGGCCTGGTGCGGATCTTCCTCGTCCATCACGTCACCTGGAGCGTCAACTCCGTCTGCCACTTCCTCGGCACGCGGCGCTTCGAGGTCGACGACGAGTCGCGCAACGTCTTCTGGCTCGCCCTGCCGTCGCTCGGGGAGTCCTGGCACCACAACCACCACGCCTTCCCGCGCTCGGCCCGCCACGGCCTGCGCTGGTGGGAGGTCGACGTGACCGGCCTGGTGATCGCCGGCCTGGAGCGCCTGCGCCTGGCGCGCAACGTCGTGCGCATCACGCCCGAGCGTCAGCGCGAGCTCACTCGCCCGGGTCGCTGAGGGCCTCGAACTCGGCCGTGTTCAGCGGCAGGCAGGCGTCGCAGAAGTCCCGCCCGAACGGGGTGAGCAGGATGCTGCGCCGGATCGTGCGCCCGGTGCGTCCCGCCTTGCGCAGCGCGTCGACGACCTCGGGCTGGGCCTCGAGCACCTGGTAGCGGTTGGGGTCCTCCAGGGACTCGCGCGAGAACCACACGAGTCCCAGGCGGTAGAGGTTGTTCAGATAGGCGGGCACGCGCTCGACGTGGCGAACCCCCGACTGCGCTCCGATCATGCTGCGCCCCGGCGCCACGAGCTGGGACGCGAGGGGAAGCCCGGCGCGGACGTCGACCGAGGGCTGGGCGCCGTCCTGGACGAGCAGGCGCAGGATGCGCGCCTCGTCGGGCGCGAGCTGATCGAGGATGCGCTCGTAGGCGGGGTGGCCGTCGTCGTCGACATGGACGTCGGCCGAGCGGCGCAGCAGCTCCGCGCCCTTCTCGCGCAGCGACTCGGCGTTGTCCTCGTCGCGCTGCTGGTTGACGGGCGGCGGGGCCGGCGCCTCGGGATCGCCGGCGTCGACGATGCCGAGCATCTCGCGCGCCCAGCCGCGCACGTCGGATTGCGCCCGGCGCAGCACCTCGGTCGGCGGCTCGCCCGAGACGGCCGAGCGCACCAGCCGTTCGGCGGCGTGCAGCGAGGCCCGCAGGGTCCAGTCCGCCGTGCGCACCCAGGCCGTGCCGGCGATCCGCGCCAGGCCCGGCAGCGCGCGCAGCACGTCCTCCTCGGCTCCCGGTCCGTCGTCGCTCATCCGAAGATCGCCAGGTGGATCAGGCCGGCGCCGAAGCCGAGCACGGCACCGTGCAGGTAGAGCAGCCATTCGTCCTCGCGCATCGCGGTGCGCAGCATCTCGGAGAAGTCGGCGGGCCGCATCTCGCGCATGCGCTCGGCGATCAGCCGGCGCACGGCCGCGCTCTGACGGCGGTTGAACTCGGGGTCGACCAGCGGCGTGACCGTGTACTCGACCGCCTCGGTGGCGACCGACTCGCGAATCGCGTCGTACTCGCGCGCGCCGACGGCCACGCGCACCGCGGAGCGCGCGCGGCCCACCGCGCGGTCGACGGCCGGCCCCATCGCGGTCTCGATCATCAGCCGGGTGCGGTCCGAGCGGGGCCCGTGCATCAGCTCCTCGCCCATGTTCTTCAGCGTCACGATGTCGTCGGCGATGATCTCGGCGTACACGTCGGCCACCTCCGGCTGGCGGCGCAGGAACAGCCCCTGGACGAGCCAGCGACCGATCCGCCGCGGCTCCACCGGCTCGAAGATCATCTTGATCGCCAGCAGGTTCGTCGTGTAGCCGATGAACACACCGCAGATCGGCAGGATCCACCACTGCGTGAAGACGAACTCGGTCAGCAGTGCCGTCGGGATCCCCAGCAGGAAGCCGAAGAAGAACCCGAAGTTGATGATGAAGCGCAGCTCGCGGCGCCCGACCTCGAGGAAGACCCGGTTGCACAGCTCCGGCTGCTCCTCCATGCGCCGGATCACCATGAGCTTGACGTCGAGCAGCTGGTCGATGTTGGTCCCGATCTCCTCGGTGACCGAGTGGACGATCTCGGGCAGCTGCTCCTGGACGCGCTCGTGCACCGCCTCGCGAAACCGCGGCGGGAGGTCGCGCCACAGCGCGGGATGCTCGCGCTCCATGACCCGATCGACCATCTCGCGGATGTCGCCGCGGGCGGTGGAGAGGATGTGCTCGGCGATCTTCTCCGGCTCGACCTCCTGGTAGAAGTCGCTCGGGCTGCCCAGCTTGGCGATGCCCCTGTCGACGGCGAGGCTGCCCATCTTGGCCGCGCGCGACGGGATGATCCCCTGCCAGCCGAGCCCGCCCTGCATGAAGCCGGGGATCTGCTGGATGCGCCGTGGCAGGATGTGGGCGAGCGGCGCCAGGCCGGGGATCCGCACCCCGACGAAGTGCACCGGATAGAACAGCATCACCACGCCGCTCCAGTTCGTGACGTAGCCGATCGCCCCGGAGAACAGCGGGATCGTGATCAGGCTCAGCGTGTCGCCGCTCATGGACCCCCCGGTCCGGCAAACTACTTCACGAACGGCTCCGGGGGCGCGGGTTCCTAACATGCCCGTGCGATGCATGAGGCGGAGCTACTCGAGCGCGAGCACGAGCTGACGGCGCTGGACGCGCTGATCGAGGCCACGCGGGCCGGCGACGGCCGGCTGCTGGTCATCGAAGGGCCGGCCGGAATCGGCAAGAGCCGGCTGCTCGCCGGGCTGCGCCGGGCGGCGGAGCGGCCCCTGCGCGTCCTGGCCGCCCGCGGCAGCGAGCTCGAGCGCGACTTCGCCTTCGGGGTCGTGCGCCAGCTGCTCGAGGGCCCGGTGGCACAGGCCAACGGCGATGCCTCCCTCTTCGAGGGCGCGGCGAGCGGGGCGCGCGGGATCTTCGGCCAGGTGGAGGCGGAGGCCGGGGAGGGCGAGGGGAGCTTCGCCGCCCTGCACGGCCTCTACTGGCTCGCGCTGAACCTGGCGGCGGACGAGCCGCTGCTGCTTGCCGTCGACGACGTGCACTGGTGCGACGCGCCCTCACTGCGTTTCCTCGCCTACCTGGCCCGCCGCCTCGAGGGGGCGCCGATCCTGCTGGCCGTCACGCTTCGCTCGGGCGAGCCGGGCACGGACCCGGCCCTGCTGGCCGAGCTGATCGGTGACCCCGCGGCCGAGCGTCTGCGCCCTGGGCCGCTCTCGCCGGAGGGCGTGCGCGAGCTCGTTCGCGAGCGGCTGGGACGCCAGGCCGACCCCACGTTCTGCGACGCCTGCCACGAGGCGACGGGCGGCAACCCGCTCCTGCTGGGCCAGCTGCTGGCGGCGCTGGCCGCCGACGGCGTGTCGCCCGATGCCGGCAACGCCGACCTGGTCCGCGAGGTCGGCCCGCGCGCGGTGTCCAGCGCCGTGCTCCTGCGCCTGGCGCGCGTCGGCCGGGAGGGCATCGACGTGGCACGCGCCGCCGCCGTGCTGGGGGAGGGCGGCCGCGTGCCGGTGATCGCCTCCCTCACGGGGCTGCCCGAGGCGCGGGTGGCCGAGGCCACCGGCGCCCTGGCGCGGGCCGAGATCCTGCGTCCCGAGCTGCCGCTGGGCTTCGTCCACCCGCTCGTGCGCGACGCCGTCTACCACGAGCTCCCGCCGGGCGAGCGCGAACTGCGCCATGCCCGTGCCGCCGAGGCGCTGGTCGCCGCCGGAGGCGAGCGCGAGGAGGTCGCCTCGCACCTGCTGCTCACCGGCCCGCGCGGCGAGCCCTGGGTGGCCGAGCTCCTGCACGAGGAGGGCCGGGCGGCGATGCGAACAGGCGCCAGTGAGAGCGCCGTCGCCTACCTGCGCCGGGCTCTGGACGAGCCGCCGGCCGACGATCGCCGCACCGAGGTGCTGTTCGAGCTGGGCGCGGCCGAGGTGGCCGTCGACGGGCCCAGCGCCGGCGGGCATCTGCGCGAGGCCTACCGGGCGCTGACCGATCCGACGGCGCGCGGCCTGGCGGCGATCATGCTCTGCCGCACGCTGATGTTCACCGGCTCCCCCGGCGAGGCCCAGCGCGTCGCGCGCCGCGCAGCGGCCGCGCTGCCCGACGAGCTGCTCGACCTGCGCCGGGCGCTGGAGGCCTTCGAGATGATGGTCGTCTGGTTCGGCGCCGGCGAGCCCGAGGAGGCGGGATGGGTGCACGAGTTCCGCGCCGGGATCGAGGGCGGCGGCCCGGGAGCCCGCATGCTGGAGGCCTCCGCGGCGATGGAGTGGGCCTACGGGGGAGGGACGGCCGAGGAGTGCGTCGACCTCGCCCTGCGCTCGCTGGCCGACGGGTCCCTCATGGCCGCCGACCCCGGCCTGACCCTGATCGCCCCGATCATCGTGCTTGCCCTGGCCGATCGCGACGAGGCGATGGAGACCTCCTCGGCGGCGATCGCCGAGGCCCACCAGCGCGGATCTCTGTTCTCCGTCTCGGGCCTGCACATGTGGCACGGCTTCGTCCTCACGCGCCGCGGCGACCTGGCCGAGGCCGAGGCCGTGCTGCGGCTGTCCATCGAGGAGTTCGTCCAGTGGGGGTTCGCCGAGCAGGCCAGCGTCTACGCCTCGGGGTTCCTGGCCGACGTGCTGCTCGAACGCGGCGACGTGGCCGGCGCCCGCGCCGCCCACGACCGGGGAGCGGACCCCGGCGACCGCTCCGACGGCGCGCGCTACTGGCTCAACAGCGAGATGGACCTTCTGTCCGCCGAGGGCCGCCCTGAGGACGCGATCGCCGTGGCCGACGACTTCGCCGTGCGCTTCTCCCACTACGTCAACCCCGCCTACGCACGCTGGCGGACCTGCAAGGCGCAGGCGCTGGATCGCCTGGGCCGCCGCGACGAGGCGATCGCCCTGGCCGAGGAGGAGCTGGCACTGGCTCGCCACTGGGGCGCCCCGGGCCCCGTGGGCACGACGCTGCGCCTGCTGGGCATCCTGCGCCGCGAGGAGGGCATCGACGACCTGCGCGCCGCCGTCGAGGTGCTGGAGGGCTCGGCGGCGCGGCTGGAGCTGGCCAAGGCCCTGGCGGCGCTGGGCTCGGCCCAGAGGCGCTCCAAGCAGCCGTCGCAGGCTCGCGGGCCCCTGCGCCGGGCGCTTGACCTGGCGACGGCCTGCGGTGCCGACGGGCTGGCCGACCACGTGCGCGGGGAGCTGCATGCCACGGGCGCCCGGCCGCGTCGCGAGGCTCTCAGCGGCCCGGGGGCCCTGACGCCGAGCGAGCGCCGCGTGGCCGACCTGGCCGCGGAGGGCGAGACGAACCGCGACATCGCCCAGACCCTCTTCGTCACGCCGAAGACGGTCGAGGTTCACCTCTCCAACGCGTATCGCAAGCTCGGGATCAAGTCCCGGCGCGAGCTCGCGCAGGCGCTGGCGCCCTCCTAGGGCCCGGCTCTTTCTAGGGGTACCCCAACCCCGAAATCTTGGGGTTGGGGTTTGGGGGTGTCCTCGATGGCAGGGGCCTTGCGGCCGGGCAAGCTGCGCCTCGCATGGATGACCGAGAGCTCACGATCACCCTCGAGCTGACGCAGTCGGGAGAGCACCTGACCGGGCGTGCCGTCAACGGCAACGGCCCCGGCGTGGAGTTCTTCGGGCGGCTCGGCCTGCTCGCGGCGATCGAGGGCCTGCTCGGCGATCACACCGAAACCGCTCACGGAGGACAGATGGCCACTCTCGACACGACCCGCCCGACCGCTTCCGATCTTCGCGACCGCCTCGTCGGGCAGGTCGTGGCCCCGGGCGATCCCGCCTGGGACGGCGCACGCCAGACCTTCAATCTCCTCAACGACCAGCGCCCCCTCGCTGTTGCGTTCCCGGTCGACGAGAACGATGTTGCCGCGGTCGTCGCGTTCGCGCGCGATCACGGCCTGCGGGTCGCCCCGCAGAGCACCGGCCACAACGCCGGGCCCATCGCCTCGCTTCAGGACACCGTCCTGCTCAAGACCTCCGCCATGACCGGGGCGGAGATCGACCCCGCGTCCCGGCGCGCTCGCGTGCGCGCCGGGACGCGCTGGGCCGAGGTGTGTGACGCGGCGTCAGAGCACGGGCTGGCCCCGCTCTCCGGGTCGTCGCGCACCGTGGGCGTGGTCGGCTACTCCCTGGGCGGCGGCATGGGCTGGTTGGCCCGCAAGCACGGCCTGGCCACCAACTCGATCACGGCCATCGAGCTGGTCACGGCCGACGGGCGCATCGTGCGCGCCGACCGCGACCGCGAGCCCGAGCTGTTCTGGGCCCTGCGCGGCGGCGGCGGGAACTTCGGCGTCGTCACGGGGATGGAGTTCGAGCTGTTCCCCGCGCCCGAGATCTACGCCGGCACCCTGTTCTTCCCGTTCGAGCGCGCCTCCGAGGTGCTGCACGCCTGGCGCGAGTGGACGGCGACGGCCCCGGACGAGGTCACGTCGGTCGGCCGGCTGCTCCAGCTCCCCGACCTCCCGATGGTCCCCGACCCCGTGCGGGGGAGGTCGTTCGCGGTCCTCGAGGCCGCCCACCTGGGCGATGAGCGCTCCGGCGCCGAGCTGATCGCGCCGCTGCGCGCGCTGGGGGCCGACATGGACACCTTCTCGATGGTGCCACCGGCGGCACTGGGCTACCTGCACATGGACCCGGAGGACCCGTCGCCCTTCATCAGCGACACGCGGTTGATCGGCGACCTCGGGCGCGAGGGCACCGACGCCCTGCTCGCCGCCGCCGGCCCCGGTTCGGGCTCGCCGCTCCTGTCGGTGGAGCTGCGCCACATGGGCGGCGCCCTGTCGCGCGCCCCCGAGGGCCACGGAGCGCGCCCGACCCTGCCCGGCGAGTTCGCGATGTTCGCCGGCGGCGCGCCGCTGGACCCGTCGCAGGTTCCGGGCATCCGCGCCGCGCTGGGCCGCGTCGTGGACGCGCTGGAGCCCTGGGAGGCCGGCCGCTACGCCAACTTCGTCGAGTACTCCTCCGCTCCGGAGGCCTTCTTCGACGACGCCTCACTCCGCCGCCTGCGCGCCGTCAAGGACGCGTACGACCCGGCGGGCCTGTTCCTCGCCAATCACCCCGTGGACTGAAGGAGAGCTCGATGAACCCCAGGATCAAGACGATCGCCTGTCTCGCTGTGGCCGCGGTGGCGGCGGGAGGCACGGCCGCCTCGCCCGCCGCCGCCAAGAACCCCTTCGGCTACAAGAGCGCCAGCTTCAAGGTCGAGGTGCAGGGCGTGCAGACCAACGCCTGGAAGACCGACCACGCCAGCCACGGCGGCTGCGACGTGGACATCCACGGAAGCGGCACGGAGGTCGTGCGCTTCCAGTCCAAGCCCAAGGTCGTGAAGCTCTACCAGTTCGGCAACACGACGCCCCTGTTCCTCAACACCGGCAAGCGCTACGACAAGTACATCGACCTCGAGTCGAAGATCACCCGCCGCGGCTCCATCCAGACCGGCGCGGGCCAGATCTGCTCCTACGGCGACGGAACGGGCGGGACCACGCCCAAGCCGCCGGACTGCGGCACGAAGCACAGCCGCTGGTACGCCGAGCTCAACTACAGCCCGAGCAAGAAGGACTTCCTCACGCTCGAGCAGTCGCTGGTCGTCCCGCTCGGCCCGTTCCGCAACTGCCCCTCCGGGAGCGGCGCGTGGCCGTCGCTGCTGGACCGCACGGCGAAGGGCCCCGTCGGGCGCCGGCTCCCCGCTCGCGACCTGTTCGGCTCCAACCAGCAGCACGCCATCCGCGCCGCGGCTCGCGAGGAGTACACGAGCACGGAGGACTGGCACCAGACGACGATCCAGTACACGATCAAGCTGACGCGCGTCGGAAAGGTGCAGAAGTGAGCACCGGCCGGATCCGCAGCAGCCTGGCGAGGGCGGCGGCGCTGGCCGCCGTCCTCGCGGGCGCCGTCCCGGCGGTCGCCGCCGCCGACGCGCTCACCTACGCCGACGGCAACAACGTGTGGATGGCCTCGCCTGACGGGGCCGTCAAGCGGGCGGTCACCACCGACGGCGTGGCCACCGACTACTACAAGTGGCCGTCGCTCGACGACTCCGGGAACGTGGTGGCGATCAAGGGCTACTCCACCCACCAGGCGATCGTCGTGACGCGTCCCGACGGGAGCCGCACGGTGAACGTCATGCCCTGGAAGACGTCCACGTTCGGCAACTTCGGCCCCACGTTCGCGCGGGTCAAGCCGACGACCGGCAGCATCCTCACCTACACCTACCTGTGGAACCACGGGCCCTACGACGGGGGGACCGAGTCGCGCTTCGCGCAGGTCACGCCCACCGCTCCGGGCGACCCGGGCAACCCGATGGTCGACCAGCCGGGCCGCGACCGCCCGACCTGGTGGGGCGACCACCTGGTGGGCTCCGACGGCACGCAGATCGTCTACGAGTACCAGCCGCTGCAGTTCCGCTCTTGGCTCGGCGACAACTCCGGTGCCCGGCTCGTCGGGGCGGAGGTCTCGCGCCCGGGCGACCGCGTGCTCGTGGCCTACGGGGACAACCGCCTCGGCCTGCTCGCCTACCAGGGCACGGTCGGCGACCCGACCGGCGGATCGGTGGTCGACGGCTGCTACCTGCCCGTCCAGGCGCCGGCCTCGGGCTACATCACCTGGGCGCTGTCGCCCGACGGCAGGCGCGTCGCCTGGGGCGATGGCGCCGGCCTCCACGTGGCCGGGGTGGATCCCCACCCTGGTCCGGGCAACGGCCCGTGCGAGCTGCAGGGCCACGTCCTGCTCTCGGCCACCGGCACCCAGCCGGCGTTCTCGGCCGCGCCCGCGCCGTCGAACGGAACCGGACCGGCCGGGCCCGGGCCCGTCGGCCCCGCTCCCAAGCCGGCGCCGGTGCCCCAGCCGGTCAAGGCCGACCCGCTCCCCGTGGTGGCCACGTCGACCACCACCTCGACGGCGCTGCGCCGCGGCCTCACGGTCGGCGTCAGGGTGAAGTCCGCGGGCACCGTGCGCGCGACGCTGACCGGCGGCGGGATCTCCGCCTCGACGACGATGAGCGTGAAGCGCGCCGGGTCGGTGCGCGTGACGCTGCGGCTGTCCGCGGCCGCCAAGCGCAGGCTCGCCCGCCTGAAGGGCAAGCGACTGACGCTGAGGATCACGTTCACCCCGCGCCACGGACGGCGCGTGGTCAGCACCCGGACGGTGCGCGTCCGCTGAGGAACTAGGGCCGCGCGGGACGAGGCGGCGGAGAGGCCTGCATCTCCGGGGTCTCCTTCCCGCGGTCCAGCACGGTGAGGAAGGCCTCGACGACCTTCGGGTCGAACTGCGAGCCCGAGCAGGACTCGAGCTGCTGGCGGGCGGCCGCCTCACCGATCGAGCGCCGGTAGACGCGGTCGGAGGTCATCGCCTCGTAGGCGTCGGCCACGGCGAGGATCTTCGCCTCGAGCGGGATCTCGTCGTCGCCCAGCCGGCTGGGATAGCCGCGGCCGTCGGGGCGCTCGTGGTGGGCCAGGATCCAGCCGCGGATGTCGTTGAGGCCGGAGCCGCCGAGGATGCGGGCCCCGATCTCGGGATGCTTCTTCATCGCCGTGTACTCCTCGTCGGTCAGGGGTCCGGGCTTGCGCAGGATCGAGTCGGTCACGCCGATCTTGCCGATGTCGTGCAGCACGCCGGCCACGCGGACGCGCTCGACGCGGTCGCGGCTGAGGTCCAGCTCCTGGGCCATGAGCTCGCAGTAGCGCCCGACCGTCTGGGAGTGGCGCGCGGTTCCGGTGTCGCGCATGTCCAGCGCCTCGGCCAGGTTGAGCACGGTGGCCAGGTGGGCGTGGTCGCGGTTGCGGTCCCCGGCGTCGCCGCCGCCGATCGAGAGGATCCCCGCCACCTCGGCGCTGTAGAGGACGGTGCGGTCGCGTCCCAGTGCCTTGGCCGCGTACAGGGCCTCGTCGGCCGTGCGCAGGAGCTCGTCCGCACTGGTGCCGTGCGCGGGGTAGGTGGCGACGCCGAGGCTCATGGTCAGCGGGACCGGCTGGGCGGAGAACGTGTCCCCGAAGCGGCTGCGCAGGCGCTCGGCCACGATGAAGGCCTCGTGCTGGTCGGTCTCGGGCAGGACGAGCGCGAACTCCTCGCCTCCGACCCGCGCCGCGACGTCGATGCGGCGCTTGTTGAGCTCGAGCAGCCGGCCGATCGCCTGGAGCGCCTCGTCGCCGGCGTGATGGCCGAGGCGGTCGTTGAGGTGCTTGAAGAAGTCGCAGTCGGCGAGCAGGAGGCTGAAGGAGTGCCCGCCCCGCTCCGAGCGCGCGAGCTCGTTGTCGATCACGCTCTGGAACCCGCGGCGGTTGAGCAGGCCGGTCAGCGGGTCGGTGCTGGCGGCGTCGGTGAGCTGCTCGATCAGCCGGCCCACGCGTTCGCGCAGGCGCATGAGGAAGACCGACGCGACCCCGATCGTTCCCGTGATGAGCACGAACGCGGGGATGTCCTGGTTGGCGTCCTCGCCGGAGGGGACGGGCCCGAAGAGCCGGGCGCCCACGACGACGGCGGCGTAGTTGGAGACGGCGAACAGGCACAGCACCACCGCCTGGCGCCCGGGCAGGAAGTAGAAGGCGTAGAACGCGACCCAGAGGTAGAAGAGCAGGTAGGCGCTCGTGCTCGTCCCGGTGAAGATGATCGCCAGCGAAGTGAGGACGGTGGCGGCGAACGGGCCGCAGGTCGTCACCCAGTCCGGGGTGCGGGCGGAGAGGATGAGCAGCACGGCGGCGGCGGCGAACGAGGAGCACTCGATGGCCAGCAGGCCGACCGCGTCGTAGCGCGACGGGTGGGGCAGGAGGACCCCCAGTGAGCCCACCACGCCCGCGGCGATGAACAGGTACGCCTGGGCGCGCGCGGCCATCGCCGGCGTGAGGGAGCGTACGGCCAGCGCATTTTCGCGCAGGGACGGCTTATGAGCGCTCACGAAATGTGGTATCGGCCCACCGTCATACGCGCATGACGAACGCCCAGGCACGGACCTTCCGCAAACCTCACCAAAGGTGCCCACGCATCGCTCGTGGGCGGGTCGCGGACGTCCGATACGGGGCGCGTGACCCCCTTCGCAGGCCCCTCACTCGACGTCTTCGTGGCGTCGGTTATCGCCGGATTCAGACGCGCCCTGGGGCGCGGCGAGTCGCGACGACGCGCGCCCCGCGCTTAGGCGAGAGCGTGAATGCCCGGCGCACGATCCGCTCGGATCGGCGCGGCACGGGCCTCAGATCGAGGTTGCGCAGCACCGCCTCGATCACGATCCGCATCTCCAGCAGGGCGAAGCTCGCCCCCAGGCAGCGCCGCACGCCGCCGCCGAACGGGATCCACGAGTAGGTCGCCGGCGGGGCGCCGAGGAAGCGCTCGGGCCGGAACTCCTCCGGGTCCTCGTAGACGGCGGGGTTGCGGTGCAGCAGGAAGATGCACGGCATCAGGACCGTGCCCGCCGGGTACTCGTGCCCGCCCACCACGAGCGGCTCGGAGAGCTTGCGCGCGGCGATCGGCACGACGGGCCGCAGGCGCAGGCTCTCCTTGATCGCGGCGTCGAGGTAGGCGCTCTCCCCGCGCTCCAGGTCGGCGCGCAGCCGCGCCACGACGTCGGGCTCGCGAAGCATCCGCTCGAAGGCCCAGGCCAGCGCCGTGGCCGTCGTCTCGTGGCCGGCCACGAGCATCGTCAGCAGCTGGTCGCGGATCTCCGCGTCGGTCATCGGGTCGCCGCGCTCGTCGCGCGCGTCCAGCAGCAGGGAGAGGACGTCGTCCTGCGCCGCGTTGGGCTGCTCGCGCCGGCGGGCCATCTCGGCGTAGATCGCAGCGTCGACCTCGGCGGTGCAGCGCATGAGCTTGCCCCAGGGCGTCAGCCCGCCCAGCTCGATGCGCAGCTGGGGGAGGGTGGTGGCGATGGTCGTGTTGAGCTCGAGCAGCCGGGCGAGCAGCACGCGCAGCTCGTCTCGGCGCGGCCCGTCCTCCATCCCGAACACGGCGCGCAGGATCACGTTGAGGGTCATCGCCTGCATGCGCGGCTGGAGCGGGAAGGGCTCGCCGATCGGCCAGCTCGCCACGTCCTCGTCGGCCGCGCGCTGCATCGCCTCGCGGTGGCGGGCGATCCGCTCGCCGTGGAAGGGCGGGAGCAGCAGCTTGCGCTGGCGCATGTGCTCGGCGCCGTCGAGCACGAGCAGGGAGTTGCGCCCCAGCACCCGGCGGAACAGGCCGTTGATGTCGCCCATGTTCATGTGCTCGGGCGGCCCCTGGAAGACCTCGCGGGCATCGCTGGGATCGCTCAGGAAGACCACGTCGGTGCTCGGCCCGAGTCGGACGCTGAAGGCGGAGCCGTAGCGGCGCCGGCACCGGGTCATGAACCCCTTGGGGTCGACGATCCACTCCAGCGTCTGGACGAACGCCGGGCGCTGCGGGCCGGGCGGCAGCTCGGGTGTGGGCCGCGGATCGGGCAGCGACGGGCGCTCGCCCCCGCGGCGCTCGGCCACTCGCCTGTCCGGGCCGCCGCGATCCTTGCCCCGGCGGTCCCGCTGGCGACGATCCCTCGTCAAACCTCCCATAGCCGACTGGAATCTGCCGCTCCCGGGGCCTGTCGTCAACGAATGCGAGCGGTCTGTCAGGCTTTTCTCCCGTGGCCTTCGACGACGCCACGGCTCTGAGGCCACACGGGGACGGCGCCTGGACGGGGGCGATCGAGGACGGCTGGTACGCCGGACTGGGCCCGCTGGGCGGCTACGTGATGGCCCTCGTGCTGCGCGGGATGCAGCTGGCCACGGACGATCCCGCCCGCCAGCCGCGGACGATGACCGTCCACTTCCTGCGCGCCCCGGAGGCCGGGCCGGTCGTCGTGCGGGCCCGCGTGGAGCGGGCGGGCCGCTCGCTGTCGAGCGTCAGCGCCCGCCTGGAGCAGGAGGGCGAGCTCATCGCGCTGGCGCTCGGCGCGCTGTCGGTGGCGCGGGAGGGCCTGCTCATCTCCGACGCCGAGATGCCCTCGGTCGACCGGCCCTCCGCGCGGGAGGTCCCGGCCGGGCGTCCCGGCCAGGCCGTTCCGCCGCCCTTCACGTCCAAGGTGACGATGGAGACGCGCTTCGGCGGGCCGATGTTCAGCGGCGCCGAGCACATGGAGGTCGGCGGCTGGATGGGCCTGCGCGAGGAGCGCCCGATCGACGCCCTCGCGGTCGCCGTGCTCGCCGACTCGTGGTTCCCGGCGCCCTGGCCGAAGCTGCGCCGGCTGGCCCCGGCGCCGACCGTCGAGCTGACCGTGCACTTCCGCGCCCCGCTGCCGCTGCCCGACACGCTGCTGCTGGGCCGTTTCCGCACGCGGCTGGCCCGGGAGGGGTTCTTCGACGAGGACGGCGAGCTCTGGGCGCCCGACGGGACACTCGTCGCGCGCTCGCGCCAGCTCGGGCTGCTGCTCGGGGCCGAGGTCTAGGCGGGTGTCGATTTCCGAGCTTCCCGTTCGTCTTCAATCTCGACAGGACACACCGGGTCATGTGACCCAACGACTTCAGGAGCGACCATGACCGCCGCCACCCAGGGAATAAAGACCGTGCTGCACCCCGTCTCCGACCTGGAGAAGGCCAAGGCCGTGTACACCGCCCTGCTCGGGTTCCCGCCGCAGTCCGACGCGCCCTACTACGTCGGCTACGACGCCGAGGGCCAGCACATCGGACTGGTCCCGAGCGGCGGCCCGCAGGAGATGAGCGCGCCCGTGGCCTACTGGCAGGTCGCGGACATCGAGGCCAAGCTGGCCGAGGTGACCGCGGCCGGCGCCACCGTGAAGGAGCCCGCGCACGAGGTCGGCGGCGGACGTCAGGTCGCCACCTTCACCGACCCCGACGGCAACGTCCTGGGCCTGCTCGAGGATCGATGAGCGCCGACAGCCACGACCTGATCCGCGTGCTCGGCGCGCGCGTGAACAACCTGCGCGACGTCAGCGTCGAGCTGCCCAAGCGCCGGCTGACCGTGTTCACCGGCGTGTCGGGATCGGGCAAGAGCTCGCTGGTGTTCAGCACGATCGCGGCCGAGTCGCAGCGGCTCATCAATGAGACCTACAGCGCCTTCGTGCAGGGCTTCATGCCGACGCTCGGGCGGCCCGACGTCGACGTGCTCGAGGGCCTGACGACCGCGATCATCGTCGACCAGGAGCGCATGGGCGCCGACCCCCGTTCCACGGTCGGCACGGCCACGGACGCGAACGCGATGCTGCGCATCCTCTTCAGCCGGCTGGGCAAGCCGCACATCGGCTCGCCCAGCGCGTACGCCTTCAACGTCCCCTCGGTCAAGGCGAGCGGAGGGATCACCGTCGAGCGCGGCAACCGCCGGACCGTGAAGGCGAGCTTCTCGCGCACCGGCGGCATGTGCCCGCGCTGCGAGGGCCGGGGCTCCGTCACCGACCTCGACCTGGTCCAGCTCTACGACGAGCGCCGGTCGCTGAACGAGGGGGCGCTCACGATCCCCGGCTACAAGGCGGGCGGGTGGAACTACCGGCTCTACAGCGCGTCGGGCTTCGTCGACCCGGACAAGCCGATCGCCAAGTACACGAAGCGCGAGCTCCACGACTTCCTGCACCACGAGCCGGTGCGGATGAAGATCGAGGGGATCAACATGACCTACGAGGGGCTGATCCCGCGGCTCCGGAAGTCGATGCTCTCCAAGGATCCGGAGGGAATGCAGCCCCACGTCCGGGCCTTCGTGGAGCGGGCCGTGACGTTCATGACCTGCCCGGAGTGCCACGGCACCCGGCTGAGCGAGGGGGCCCGCACCTCGAAGATCGGGAAGGTCACGATCGCCGACGCCTGCGCGATGCAGATCACGGACCTGGCCGAATGGGTGCGCGGCCTGGACGAGCCGTCGGTCGCGCCCCTGCTGGAGGCGCTGCGCGAGACGCTGGACTCGTTCGACCAGATCGGCCTGGGCTACCTCTCGCTCGACCGCCCGACGGGCACGCTGTCGGGCGGGGAGGCCCAGCGCGTCAAGATGGTCCGCCAGTTCGGCTCGTCCCTGACGGACGTCACATACGTCTTCGACGAGCCCACCGCGGGACTGCATCCGCACGACATCCGGCGGATGAACGACCTGCTGCTGGCGCTGCGCGACAAGGGCAACACGGTGCTCGTCGTGGAGCACGAGCCCGAGACCATCGAGATCGCCGACCACGTCGTCGACCTGGGACCCGGCGCCGGGACGGCGGGCGGCACGGTCTGCTTCGAGGGCACCGTCAAGGGACTGCGCCAAGCGGACACCGTCACCGGCCGCCATCTCGATGACCGCGCCGCCGTCAAGGAGACGGTGCGCGAGCCGGCCGGGGCGCTGGAGATCCGCGGCGCCGCGACGCACAACCTGCGCGCTGTCGACGTTGACATCCCGCTCGGGGTCCTGGTCGTGGTCACCGGAGTGGCGGGCTCGGGCAAGAGCTCTCTGATCGGCGGCTCCGTGTCCGGCCGCGACGGCGTGGTGTCGATCGACCAGGGGGCGATCCGCGGCTCACGGCGCAGCAACCCGGCGACGTACTCGGGAGTCCTCGACCCGATCCGCAAGGCGTTCGCGAAGGCCAACGGGGTGAAGCCCGCGCTGTTCAGCGCCAACTCTGAGGGCGCCTGCCCCAACTGCAACGGCGCGGGCGTGGTCTACACGGACCTGGCGATGATGGCCGGCGTGGCCACGACGTGCGAGGTCTGCGAGGGCCGGCGCTTCGACACCTCGGTGCTCGAGTACAGGCTCGGTGGGCGCGACATCAGCGAGGTGCTGGCGATGCCGGTCACCGAGGCGGAGGAGTTCTTCGGCGACGGCGACGGCGACGGCGAGGCGGCCACGCCGGCCGCGCAGCGGATCCTCGGCCGGCTGGCCGACGTCGGGCTCGGCTACCTCGGCCTCGGCCAGCCGCTCACCACGCTCTCGGGCGGCGAGCGCCAGCGGCTGAAGCTGGCCACCCAGATGGGAGAGAAGGGCGAGGTCTACGTCCTCGACGAACCCACCACCGGATTGCATCTGGCCGACGTCGAGCAGCTCCTGGGCCTGCTCGACCGCCTCGTCGACTCCGGCCGCTCGGTCATCGTCATCGAGCACCACCAGGCGGTCATGGCCCACGCCGACTGGCTCATCGACCTCGGCCCCGGCGCCGGCCACGACGGGGGGCAGGTCATCTTCGAGGGCACGCCCGCCGACCTGGTGGCCGCCCGCTCCACGCTCACCGGCGAGCACCTGGCGGCCTACGCCGCCGGCTAGGCGCCCTCGTCCTCCTCCAGCACCGCCTGCGCCACCTTGAACGCCGAGTTCGCCGCCGGGACGCCGGCGTAGATGGCGCACTGGAGCAGGACCTCCTTGATCTCGTCGTCCGTCATGCCGTTGCGCCGGGCGGCGCGGATGTGCATCGCCAGCTCGTCGAAGCGGCCGAGGGAGACCAGCGCGGTGATGGTGATCGCGCTGCGCGTGCGGCGGTCGAGGCCCGGGCGGTCATCGGCAAGGTGTGCTGGGCGGCGCGACCGTGGCGAGCTTCCAGGGCGTGATCCTGCTCGCGCTGGCCTGGGCCGTCGACGTCCCCTACAGCCCGCTGCTGATCCTCGGGGTCTTCGGCATGCTGCTCCTGCTGGCGTTGACGATCACGGCGTTCGGCGTGATGGTCGCCCGCCCGCATCAAGCAGATGCAGTGTTCATGGGCGTGACGCAGATGATCGTCATGCCGCTGTTCTTCCTGTCCGGCGCGCTGTTCCCGGTGGCCAACCTGCCGGCCTGGCTGGCGGTCCTCAACCGGCTGGACCCTCTCACCTACGCGGTCGACCCGATGCGCCGCATCGTCTTCAACCACCTCGACATCTCCGACGCGGCGCGGGCGGCGCTCGACCCGGGCGTGACGTGGTTCGGCTGGCGCGTGCCCAGCCCGCTCGAGGCGCCGTCGTCCTGGCCCTGGGCCTCGTGATGCTCGGGATCGCGATCTGGGAGTTCTCGACTAGCGAGTGAGCGCGGGCGCGGCGGCGAACGACGCCAGCGCCTGGCCGATCTCCCGGTAGACCGCGGCGTTGGCCGCCATCCCCAGGTGCGTGGCCGAGACCTCGACGGCCCGGGCGCGCGGGTCGAGGCAGGCCTGCCAGGCCACGACGCCGTCTCCGCGTGAGAACACGGTGACGAAGTCCACGCCGGGCGGGAACGGGCGCCGGCGCGCCTCATGGATCTCGCGGCAGCACTCGCCCGCCAGGCACTCGCGCCGGAACAGCCCGCGCGTGCCCAGGCTGCCCAGGCGGCCGACCATCCGGACCGTGCCGCGCGCCACGGGGTGGATCGCCAGGTGGTCGACCAGGGGCGAGCCCAGCGTTACGACCCCCGAGACCAGGTCGGGCCGGCGCATCGCCAGCGAGCGCGCCAGGGTGCCGCCGTGGCTGTGCCCGACGATGGCCGTCGGCCCTTCGGCGCGGGCCTCCAGGCGCGCCGCCAGGTCGTCGAGCGCCTCGCGCGCGCAGCCCACGTTGGCGCGCATCCCGGCCCCGAAGGCGTCGTAGCCGCCGCGCCGCAGCCAGCGGGCCATCAGCGCCAGCGTGTCGTCGCCGGCCAGGAAGCCCGGGATCAGCATCACGGGGCGACCGGCGCCGGCGTCGGGGTCCGCGCGCCGGTAGAGCGGGTGGCGCAGCAGGGCGGCGACCTCGAGCGCGGTGCGGCCCTCGCGCCACAGGGGCGGCAGGTCGCGTGGGAAGGGGGAGGGCAGGTTCACCGGGAGACGTCCGTGTCCGGAATCGGCGGCGAGCATACGGCCGCGCGGGCGCCGCGTCTCCTTTTCGCTCGCAAATCCTGCTCATTCCTGCGCTTTGCACGCCATCTTGCACGCGTTGCCAGGCGAGCGCCCGAGGAGCAGGCTCCGCAACCGTGCGGCGCACCGGAATATCGCTATCCGTCGTCCTGGTTGTCGGTGCGTGCATCGCGGCGCCCAGCGCGCATGCCGGCAGCGCGAACGTCGCCGCTCTCCAGGTGGCGCTGCGCGCCGTTCGTCTCCATCCCGGCCCCATCGACGGCATCACCGGACCGCGGACCCGCGCCGCGCACGCGCCGCTTTCAGCGCCGCCACCACCTCGCCGCCGACGGCATCGTCGGGCCGCTGACCCGTCGCGCGCTCGGCCGCCGCGGGGGTCCCCTGCTCGGGGCTCGCGCCCTGCGCTCGGGACAGCGCGGCTGGGACGTCGCCGCGCTCCAGTACCTCCTCAATGCCCGCGGCTTCGGGCCGGGTGGGTTCGACGGCGGCTTCGGCCCCAACACGGCGTCCGCCGTGCGGCGCTTCCAGAGCGCCGCCGGGCTGTCCGTCGACGGCATCGCGGGACCCGGGACGCTGCACGCGCTGCGCCACAGGACGCTGTCGTCGCCGACGCCGGACGCACCGAGCGGGCCGGTGCGCTTCCTGCGGCCGATCGCCGGGCGCATCGGCGACGGCTTCGGCGCCGGACGCGGCCACACGGGGATCGACATCCCCGCCTCCTACGGGACTCCGGTCGGGGCGGCGGGCCGCGGCGTGGTCGGCTTCGCCGGCTGGACCAACGGGGGCTACGGGAACCTGGTCGTCGTGCGCCACCGGCTCGGCTTCGAGAGCTGGTACGCGCACCTGTCCCGGATCTCGGTCTCGGTCGGTCAGCCCGTGGCCGGCGGAGTCCGGATCGGCTACGTCGGATCGACCGGTCACTCGACGGGGCCGCACCTGCACTTCGAGGTCCGCCACTACGGGACGCCGATCGACCCCGTGCCGTACCTGCTCTCCGCGGTCTCGGCCCGGCGACGCTCCGGAAGCCGATTCGCCTGCCGGCCCAACGCCGACGCCTGGGGCACGCGCGACACCGATCCGGCCACAGCCCGGATTGACCGCTGCCCCTAGGTCACTGCGCGATCGCGCGCAGGGCGGCCAGATGGCGCTCGAAGGCGCGGCGGCCCGCCGGCGTCAGTGACAGCCACGTCCGCGGCCACTTGCCCACGTAGCCCTTGCGGACGTTCACGTAGCCCGCCTGCGCGAGCTGGGAGACCTGGCGGGAGAGGACCGAGTCGCTGACCTCGACCGTGTCGCGGACGTAGGAGAACTCCGCCTGGTCGGCCCCGGCCAGCATGGCGACGATCGAGAACCTGACCGGGGAGTGGATGAGCGGGTCGAGCGTGTGCCGCGGGTGCCGGGCGGCCCCCGCCACCTTCGTCACCGCCGCCTTTCCAGCCAAGCCCGTCACGAGGGCGGGCGCGGCGACGACCAGACCCGCCGGGACGTACCAGGCCCATTCGCCCTCGAACCACACCCGCCCGACGAGGAGGGCGGCCGCGAAGAGGACGACGTAGACCGCGACGAACGCGTACAGGCGCCGCTCGAAGCCGTGGCTCCACACCGGCTGGCGGCAGGCGTAGACCCCGACCGCCAGGTTGAAGGCGAGCCAGGCGTAGAGCACCAACTCGGACGCGTCGCCGTGCCACGGCTTGGTGGCCACGTACAGCCCGGCGCCGAGCCCGAAGGCGACGAGGTACCTCAGCTGCCAGCGGGTGCGCCGACGGACCGAGTCGTCGAGTTGCGCCGCCCGGCGCAGCGCGTCGGTCGTGAAAGCCTGCTCGGACATGTGATGCCTCCCGAATGGAAAGTAGTTTCCAAACAGGAAAGGTAGCAGGGTTCGCCGCTCGGCCACGTCGACCGTGACCTGCTGGCCTTCTCGCTCGGAGGGTTCCTGCGCGGCATGCTCGTCGCGTTCCTCACCCTGGTGGCCCGCGCTGCCCGAGCCCTTCCGGACGCTCACCCACTTCGACCCGATCTACTACATGATCGGCCTGTTCCGTTACGGCTTCCTCGGCTACACGGAGGCCAACGTCGCGCTCTCGCTCGGCCTGCTCACGCTGGCCACCGGCGCGCTGTTCACCCTCAACCACCGCCTGTTCCTGCGCGGCTACAAGCTGCGTGCCTAGTCAGCCGGCGACGGGGGCCAGGGTGGCCATCGGCGGACGCTCGACCTGCGGCGGGCCGCCGGCCCCGTCCGTCAGCCGGCCGTCGCGCTCCAGGCGCGCGGCCACGGCGCCCAGGACCGCGGACGCCATCGGGCCCAGCTCGTGCAGCGGGCGGTGGCGGTTGCGGCGTACGTCCAGGTCGACCTGGGCCAGGGCGTCGAGCCCGACCGCGCGCCAGGCGTCGATCAGCAGCGCGATCTCCACGCCGTAGCCCGTGACGAAGGGCAGGCGCTCGAGCAGGCTTCGCCGCGCCGCCAGCTCGCCGGCCAGCGGCTGGGCGAACCCGGCCAGCTCGGGATAGAAGGCGTCGAGCAGCGGTCGCGCCATCAGCTCGCTCACGCGCCCGCCGCCCTCGGGCAGCTCGACCTCGCCGACCCGGAAGGGCCGGCGGTAGAACGCCTTGGCCAGCTCGGCGCCCTCGAGGAGCACGGGCCCCAGGAGCCCGCAGGCGAAGTGCAGCCCGAGGTCGGCCGAGTCGGCGTCCAGGAAGCACACGACGTCGCCGCGCAGGACGCTCAGGGCCCGCCACATCGCGTCGCCCTTGCCCAGCACGCGCCCGTGCTCGGGCAGCAGGGAGGACTGGTCGTGCACCTCGACGCCCAGCGACCGCGCGATGTCGCCGGTGCCGTCGCGGGAGTCGTCGACGACGACGAGCTGGTCGATCGCTCCCCCCGTAACGAGGGGCAGGAGCTGCTCGAGGTTGCGCCCGATCGTCGCCGCCTCGTCGCGCGCCGGCAGGCAGACCGAGGCGGAGGCCTGGCGCTCGCGGGCGAGGCGCTCGGGCGTGAACTGGGAGTGATGGAACGTGCGCACGGGCTGGCCAGAGGGTAATCGCCCGGCTGTCTCGCCCCTCAGCCCGCGCCGGCCTCCGGCGCGGGCTCTCGCCGTGCCGGGCGGCGCACCAGCCAGCGCACGACGGCCGGGGCGGCCAGGATCATCGCGAACAGCCGCAGGCCCTGGACGGCGAGGACGAAGGTGGTGTTCGCCCCGCTGCCGTAGGCGATCGGCAGCACCGCGTACAGGCCGCCGGGCGTGGTGGCCAGGTAGCCGTCGAGCATCGACACGCCGGCGGTGAGCTTGAGCAGCCAGCCCAGCACGAAGCACGCCACGAGCAGGGCGGCGATCGACGCCATGACGGGCAGGGCCAGCCGGGCGATCTGGCGCAGCGTCTCGGGCTCGAACCCGAGGCCGATCTGCAGCCCGATCAGCGCAAAGGCGACCTCGCGGGCGATCGGCGGAACGGCGATCCCGTCGGCCACGCCCGTGAGCGTCAGGACCGAGGTGAGGATGAGGGGGCCCAGGAGGGCGGGTGCGGGCATCCGCAGGCGCGAGCCGAGGAGCACTCCTGCCGCCGCCGCGCCGAGGGTGAGCGCCCAGCCCTCGGCGCCGCCGAACAGCGGCCCGCCACCCTCGCCGCCGCCCCGGGAGTGCACGCCGAACAGGATCGGCACGAGGAGCGGCGTGAGCAGGGTCACGACCAGCACCCGCAGGTACTGCATGAACGCCACGAGGCGGTCGTCGCCGCCCAGCTCGTCGGCCATGGCGACGATCCCCGAGGCCCCGCCGGCCACCATGCCCAGCGAGGCCGTCGGGCGGTCGATGTCGGCGATCCGGGCGAGGACGAGCCCGGCGGCGATCGTCACGGCAAGCGTGGCCACGCTGACCAGCGCGACGGCGATCCACCGCGCGCCCAGCCCGGTGAAGGTGGACGCCTGGAGGAACGTGCCGAGAGCCACGCCGGTCACCGCCTGGCCCACCTGGAAGCCGCCGCGGGGGAGCCGCAGGCGCCCGGGGGCGGCCAGGGCGAAGCCGAGCCCCGCGAGGATCGCCATGAACAGGTAGCCCGACGGGATCCCGGCCCGGCCGGCCACCCAGCCGCCGCCGACGGTGGCCAGCGCGACGATCGCCCAGTCGATGGCCCTTCCGATGGCCCGGCGCGGCTTCGTCACCGCCCAGACGTTAGAAGACACCGGCGCGCCCGCTCACGCGAGGCGCGCCACCTCCTCCTCGGCGGCCTGGGCGTCGCGCGCGGCGGCCTCGGCCACGCCGCGCGCCTGCTTGACCTCGTCCCGCCCGCGCTTCACGTCGCGCTCGGCGTTGCTCAGCGTCCGCTCCGCGGCGGCGAGACGCCGCTCGGCGTCGCGGGTGCGCTTCTCCGCGTCGCGCTGGGCCGTGCGCAGGTCGCGCGCCGCCTGGCGGGCCGCCTTGAGACGCTCGCGCTGGGCATCGCGCGCCGGCTTGGCCTTCTTGGCCTCCGGGGTCCCGGGCGCGTCGGCGGCCAGCGAGCCGAACACCGCGGGCTTTCGCTCCCTGACGACCCGCCCGCGCTCCAGCTCGAAGCGCAGCTCCTCATCGCCCGCCGCCGCGTGCAGGGTGTCGCGGACGCGGTCGAGTGTCGCCTCGGAGGCGCGATCGCCGAGCACGCGCTGCGCGCGGTCCACCAGCCCGTCGACGGCCTCTCGCTCGGCCTGCGAGGCGCGGTCCAGGCGGGCCCGCCCGCCGCCGGAAAGGACCGCGTCGTGGGCCCTGCGCAGCTTCTCGCCGTCGCGCAGCAGCGCCCGGACCTGCTTGCGCTCCCCGTGGGCGAGCTGGTTCACCGCCCAGGCCGCGAGGCTCGGCTTGCGCAGCTTCTTGACCCGCGTGGCGGCCTCGCGATCGCCGCCCTCGCGCACCTCGCGCGCGAGGGCATCGCGCGCGGGCGTGAACTCGTCCAGGGGCAACGCGTAGAGGCCGTCGACTTGCTTCTCGATGTCCGGCACCGCGCTGAATGTAGCCCGGACGGCGCCTCAGGCGTCGCCGCCGGCGGCCAGTCGCAGCTTCTCCGCGCGGGGCAGGCGCTTGATCCGGGCCTCCTCGCGCAGCGCCGCCGCGCGGTCGGCCGCGGGCGCGACGAACGCGAGCTCCACCGGCAGGCGGCTGCGGGTGTAGCGGCTCGCGGTGCCGGCGCGATGCGCGGCCAGGCGGCGCTCGACGTCGGTCGTCCAGCCGCAGTACAGGCTGTCGTCGGCACAGCGCAGCAGGTAGACGAAGGCCACCCCGCGATGTTCGGCGGCGCGGCGCCGGCTCCTAGGCAAAGCGCCTGAACCGGCGCGCCGGCGAATGACGCGGGGCGCCGCGGGTGGGCGGCGCGGGCACGGGCTCAGCGGGCTCGTCGACCGGGGCGGAGCGGCGCATGAGCACGAGGGTCAGGAACAGCCCGAGGAGGATGAGCGCCGCCGAGAGCTTGAGGCTGGAGCCCAGCGCCGAGACGAAGGCGTCGCGGACGGCGTCGCGCACCTGATCCACGTTGCCACCGGCGATCTGGTGCAGGGTCCTGGTCGCCCCGGGCGCGCCCGCCAGCACGCCGTCGAGGTCGCGCGCCTGGGCGGTGGTGATCGGCACCCCCACGGCGTCGACGTGGGTGACGGTGCGGTCGAGCTGGAGCTGGTTGAAGATCGCGCCCGTCGCGGCCACCCCGAGCGTCGCGCCCAGCCCGCTCAGCGTCACGAGCATCCCGGAGGCCGCGCCCGCGTGGTCGCGCGAGATGGCGTTCATCGCCGCCAGGTTCATCGGCGTCAGGGCGAACCCCACGCCGAAGCCCATCGCCGCGGTCGGCGCCCACAGGTCGGAGAAGGTGGTGTCGGGGGAGACGGTGGAGATGAGATAGGTGGCGCCGGCCATCAGCGCGAGCCCGATCACGATCGGCGGACGCGGGCCGACCCGCGCCGCCACGCGGCCGCCGAGGGGCGAGCCGATCACCATCAGCCCGGTGAGCGGCAGCAGGAGCAAGCCGGCCTGCACCGGCGAGTAGCCCAGGACCTCCTGGAAGTAGAGCGGGAGGAAGAACAGGAGCGCTCCGAACGAGAAGTCCATGACGAAGATCACGATCGTCGAGCCGGTGAAGTTGCGCTCCTTGAAGAAGTCGAAGCTCACGATCGGGTGGGCGGCGCGGCGCTCGGTCACCCCGAAGGCGGCGAAGGCCGCGACGGACCCGGCGAGCAGGCTCACGGTCGCGGCCGAGCCCCAGCCCCAGGTCGAGCCCTGGATGAGGGCGAGGGTGAGTGCCGTCAGCGCGGTGGCGCTGAGCGCCACGCCGGGCACGTCGACCTTCCGCGGCACCGTGGGGTCGTGCGACTCGGGGCTGCCGCGCAGCGCCAGCACGATGATCACCACCGCCACGATCACGTCGACGATGAAGATCCAGCGCCAGCTCAGCTCGCCCGTGAGCACGCCGCCGACCACCACGCCGATGCCGGAGATCAGCTCCGTCGCGGCGCCCCACATGCCGATCGCCAGGCCCCGGCGCTCGCCGGTGAAGACGTTGGTGAGGATCGACATCGAGGCGGGCATGAGGACCGCGGCGCCCGTCCCGGCCAGCGCGATCCCGGCGATCAGCATGGCCGTGCCCGACGCCGCCGCGGCGATCGCCGAGCCCAGCGCGAACAGCGCCGACCCGAGAATGAGCGCCCGCCGGCGTCCGAACGCGTCGGCCAGCCGGCCCGAGGCGATCAGCAGCGCGGAGTAGGGGATGAGGAACGCGGTGACGGTCCACTGCAGCGAGGCCAGCGAGGTGTCGAACTCGCGGTGGAGCGTGGGAATCGCGACCACGATGGCCGCGGTCGGGAGCTGCACGATGCCGGCCGCGGCGACCGTGGCCGTGAGGGTCTGCGAGCGGCTGACGTTCTCCCGTCCCTCGATCGCGCAACCCTAGCCGCGGCCCGGGCGGCTGGGCGGGTCAGTCGGCCGGGGCCGCGAGCTCGGCCAGGCGGCGCTCGAGGAACCGGCGCTCGGCCTCGTCGTGCGCGAGGGCCAGGGCCCGGCGGTAGGCGCCCGCCGCCTCCTCGGCGCGGCCGAGCCGGCGCAGCAGCTCGCCCCGCGTGGAGTGCAGGTAGCGGTAGTCGCCGAGGTCCAGGCCGTCGGCGATCGTCCAGACCGGCCTCGGGCCCCTCGGCCTCGGCCACCGCGACGGCGCGGTTGAGCTCGACGACCGGCGAGCCGGTGAGGCGGGAGAGCTCGCCGTACAGCGCCGCGATCTGCGGCCAGTCGCGCGGCTCGTCGGCGTGCAGGGAGGCGATGGCCGCCTGGAGCACGTAGGGCCCCCGGCCGCGCAGCGCGAGCGCGCGGTCCAGCGCCGCGCGCCCGGCGTCGATCTGGGCGGCGTCCCACAGCGAGCGGTCCTGGTCGGCCAGCAGCACGAGGTCGCCGTCCCGAAAGCGCGCGGCGCGCCGCGCGTCGTGCAGGAGCATCATCGCCAGCAGGCCCGTGCACCTCCGGCTCGTCGGGCATCAGCTCGGCCAGCGCCCGGCCGAGCCGGATCGCCTCGGCGGCGAGGTCCACCCGCCCGCCGTAGCCCTCGTTGAAGATCAGGTAGACGACGGCGAGCACGGCGGCCAGGCGGTCGGGCAGCAGGTGGTCGGGCGGCACGCGGAACGGGATGCCCGCCGCCTTGATCTTGCGCTTGGCCCGCACGAGCCGCTGGGCCATCGTCGCCTCGGGGACGAGGAAGGCGCGGGCGATCTCGTCCGTGGTCAGGCCGCCCAGCGTGCGCAGCGTCAGCGCGACCTGCGCGTCGGTGGCCAGCGCCGGGTGGCAGCAGGTGAAGACGAGCTCGAGCCGCTCGTCGGGAAAGGTCGTCTCGTCCATTTCGTGCTCCACCGCCTCGGGCACCTCAAGCAGCCGCGTCTTCTCGGCCAGGGTGCGGTCGCGGCGGATGCGGTCGATGGCCCGGTTGCGCGCCGTGGTCGTCAGCCAGGCGCCCGGGTTGTCGGGCACGCCGTCGCGCGGCCAGCGCTCGGCCGCGATCGCGAACGCCTCCTGCGCGGCTTCCTCGGCGAGGTCGAAGTCGCCGAGGAAGCCGATGAGCGCGGCCAGGACGCGGCCCCACTGCGTCGCGGAAGACCTGGTCGAGGATCGCTACCACTCCGCGATCGGCCGCACCTCGATCGCGCCGCCCAGGCGCGCCGCCGGGATCCGGGCGGCCAGCTCGATCGCGGCGTCGAGGTCGTCGGCCTCGTAGATCAGGCAGCCGCCGAGCGCCTCCTTGGTCTCGACGAACGGGCCGTCGGTGGTCAGCGTCTCGCCGTCCTGAACGCGCACGGTGGTCGCCGTCTCCGGGTGCCTGCGAGCGCCAGGCCCGGGGTGACGCCCGGCGTCTGGTTGATCGCCTGGTAGTCGGCGAGCACGGCCTTGCGCTCGTCCTCGGAGAGCGCGGCCCACGCCTCGGGGTCGCGCGGCGTCGGGGTGGTGCCCTGATGGATCAGCAGCATGTACTTCATCGTCTTCCTCCTTGTCGGGATGGTCGCCCATACGACGAACGGGAGACGGCTTTCTCGACACTCAGCTCGCGGAGAGCTCGGCGGCCGCGTCCCTGACCGCCCCCAGCACCGCCTGCGTCGAGGGCCGGGCGGCGTCGGCCGCGCGGGTGGCGGCGAAGATCGTGCGGTGGACGGGCTCCCCGGCGATGGGGCGCACGGCCACGCCCGGCTGGCGCGCCGGGAGGACGAGGTCGGGCAGCAGGCACACGGCCAGGCCGCGGGCGACGAGCGCGAGCCCGATCGCCGCGTCGTTGGCCCGGTGGCGCACGTCGGGCTCGAAGCCGCCGTGCTGGCGGCACACGCGGGCGGTCATCTCGTCCCAGCCCATCTGCGCCGGGCCGGTCGCCCACACCTCGTCGCGCAGGTCGGCCAGCGGCACGGGCTCCTCCCCGCCGCGGGCCGCCGGATGGCGGACGGGCAGCACGACGTGGACGGGGTCGCGGAGCAGCTCGCGGCGCTCCAGGCCCGCGGGCAGCCGGCGGGGCAGGTGCTGCCATTCGTCGCCGAGGACCACGTCGAGGTCGCCCAGCGCCGCGGCCGGCAGCGCCTGCTCGGGCTCGGCCTCGACCAGCTCGCAGCGCAGCCGCGGCGCGTCACGCGCCAGGGCCTTCATCGCCGGGATGGCCAGGCGCAGCGTCACCGACTGGAAGCCCGCGATGCGGCAGCGACCGGTGGCCTCGCCCGCCACCGCGGCCAGGTCGGCCTCGGCGAGCGCGGCGCGCTCCAGCAGTGCGTCGGCGTGTCCGGCCAGCACCAGCGCGGCGTCGGTCAGGCGCACGCCTCGCCCGGCGCGCTCCAGCAGCGGCACGCCGGCCTCGCGCTCGAGCATGGCCAGCTGCTGCGAGACGGCCGAGGGCGTGAACTGAAGCGCGTCGGCCACGGCGGCGATGGTCCCGCGCTGGCGCAGCTCGCACAGCAGGCGCAGGCGGCGGAGATCGAGCATCGTGTAGCAATGCTACTGGATCACATACAGCAATCAGAAGCGTTCGTGATGAGTGTGAGCGCGAGGATGCCGGGGTGCGCTCCTCGGGAACCCTCATGTGCCTCGGCTCCGCGGCGGCCTTCGGCGCCATGGCGATCTTCGGCAAGCTCGCCTACGACGAGGGCGCGACGGTCGGGACCCTGCTCGCCGTTCGCTTCACGCTGGCCGCCGCGATGTTCTGGGCGCTCGTCCTGGCGCGCGGCGGATCGCGGGAGATCCGGGCGCTGCGCCGCCGGGACGTCGTCCTCGGGCTCGCGCTGGGCGGTCTCGGGTACGCCGCGCAGGCCGGGTGCTTCTTCGCCGCGCTGGCGCGCATCGACGCCTCGCTGCTCTCCCTGATCCTGTACACGTTCCCGGCGATGGTCGCTGTGGCCGGCGCGCTCCTGGGCCGCGAGCGCCTGGATTCGCGCCGCCTCACCGCGCTGGTGCTGGCGCTGGGCGGGATCGCGCTCGTCGTCGCCGGCGCCGGGGCGGGCGCGCTCGACCCGGTGGGCGCCGGCCTCGCCTTCGCCGCCGCCGTCGTCTACACGACCTACATCCTGGTCAGCGAGCCCGTGGCCGGGCGGGTGCGCCCGCTGACGCTCTGCGCGCTGGTCTGCACGGGGGCCGCCGTGACGCTGACGGCCGGGTCCGCGCTGCTGGGCCAGCTGGAGCCGGCCCAGGTCACCGCCGCCGGCTGGGGATGGCTGGCCTGCATCGCCGCCGTCTCGACCGTGGTCGCCATCAGCCTCTTCTTCGCCGGGCTTCCCCGCGTGGGCTCGACGAGCGCGTCGATCCTCTCGACGCTGGAGCCCGTCGTCACCGTGGGTCTCGCGTTCCTCGTCTTCGGCGAGCGCCTGGCGGTCATCCAGGTGGCCGGCGGCGCGCTCGTGCTGGGCGCGGTGGTCGTGCTCAACGCCCGCTTCGGCTGGCTACCGGCGCGACGGGGTGCAGCGCTGGCGCCCGCCGGCGACTCCGGATACCGCTGATCTCCGGTCTATCGTCGGGGCATGCCCTCGCAGACGCTGCTCGGCGGGGCTCCGGTGACCGTGGGCCGCTCGCCGGTCTCGACGCCGGCGGCTCCGCCCCGCGGGCAACTCGGGTTCCAGCGCGGCCGAGCGCCAGTTGCGCTGCGTGCAGAACGCGCACGGCGACGTGACGAGGATGCAGCGCTGCGCGGCGGGCTGAGTGGCCGCGGGGGCCTAGCTCTCGCTGAGGATCCGGGCCTTCTCGGCCGCGAACTCCGCATCGCTGAGCGCGCCGCGGTCGTGAAGGTCGGCCAGCTTCTGCAGGCGGTCCAGCCGCGACTCGGAGGCGCCCGCGGGGGCGGGCGACGCTCCGCCGGTGTATCCCTCGGCGGCCTCCAGCTCGGACAGGGCGAGCAGCTCGGGATCTCCGCCGAAGGAGCTCGTGCGGTCGGCGAGGACGACCCGGGAGTGGTCGTCGGGGTCGTAGACGACGCCGACGGTCCCGCCGACCGCCGGCTCTCCGAGCTGATCGCGCCATTCGTCGGTGATGTCGGTCTCGAACGACAGCTCGCGCGGCGGGTTGACCCGCAGCTTGAAGTGGTAGACGCCGGCGGCCCCGATCTCGCCCGGGCGCTTGTTGACCCAGGGCCGCTCCTTGACCTCGAGGATCTCGGCGTCGGCCGCCGTTCCGTTCTCCTTCAGGCGCTTGCGCAGCCGGTCCTTGTTCCCGAACACGGCCCTCAGTCCCCCTCGGCCGGCGTTTGGACACCCACGGCCGAGCACAGCTGCGCGCCGACGTCGCCCAGCGCCCGGCCCTCGGCCGGCTCGTCCGCGATTCGCCGCCCGCCGCACCTGGCCACCGCCTCCTCGAGGTCGGACCCCTCGGGGCCGAGCTGGAGCACCGCCAGCAGCGCGGCGCCGGCCTCCAGCGTGGCGGCGACCGCCTCGATCAGCGCCGGCGGGACGCCGCGGGAGTGCTCGGTGAGCGTGCGCTCGGTCAGCGAGCGGCGGCGCCCGGCGTCGAGGCGGAAGTCCAGCAGGGAGGCGAACGACGCGCCCGCGCCCGCGGCCCCCAGGTCGACGGCCTCGAGCTCCTCGCTCTCGGCGTCGCGCCGGGCGAACAGCGCGTCGTGGAGCTCACGCTCGGGGTCGAGCTGCATGCGCTCGAGCGCACCGAGCAGGTCACCCTGGAAGACGGCGCCGGGCTCGAAGCGATAGACGCGCAGGTGGGCGGACTCGCTCATGTGCGCACCATCCCACGTAACCCGTCCTCAGACAAAGCGCTTGACGAACTCCAGCGCCGCCTCGGCCACCTCCTGCCAGCCGCTGTCGATCGTCAGCGAGTGCCCGCGGTTGGGGATCTGCTTGATCTCCGTCACGCCCTCGTTGCGCGCCTGGCGCTTGTAGGAGGCGTTGGCGATGGCCCAGGGAACGGTGTGGTCCCTCTCCCCGTCGATGATCAGCAGCGGTCCGCGCCTGGGGTTCTTGGGGTCGAGCTTGGCCTCGGTGAACGGGTTGACGTTGGCGTTGACCATCTGCATGAGCGGACGGATCGGGGCCGCCACGTGGTAGGCCTCGTAGATCCGCTTCGCCTCGTCGTCGCTGAGCGCGTTGGCCCAGCCGTACTTGAACTGGTCCAGCGTCAGCGTCACGGCGCCGCTGCGGTTGAAGGGGTTCTTGAGCGCCGGCATCGCCGAGCGCAGGGCGGACGGCGGAACCGGCAGCACGCCGCGGAACGGCCCGGGGTCGATCGCCACCGTGGCCGCCGAGAGCCCGTGGTCGGCGATGATCTGGGCCAGCAGCCCGCCCGTGGAATGCCCCATCACCGCGGGTGTCTTCGTCAGGCCGCCGATCACCTCGGCCGTGTGGTCGGCCACCTGGCTCAGGCTCTTGTTGGCCACGGCGTCCGGATTCGCCCGCGCCTCCTCGACCGTGGCCGGGTCGTCGGGCCAGTCCGGCGTCAGCGCGGCGTACCCGTTGGACTCGAAGAAGCCCGCCCAGTTGTCCCAGCTGGTGGGCAGCAGCCACAGCCCGTGGATGAACACCACGGGCGTCCTCCCGCTCTCGTTCGCCTGCTCGACCTGCTGCGCTTCCCGCTGACTGACGGCCATGTGGACTTCCCTTCCGGACGGTGGGGTGAGAGGGGGTGGGCCAATCAGACCACACGGCGCGAGACTGTCCGGGTCATGCCGACCGGCGTACCTCCCCCCGACGCGGGCATCCGGGTCGTGACCGAGGCTCAGGCCGACGAGGTCACAGAGCTCCTCGCGCTCGCCTTCCACGACGACCCCACATGGGGCTGGGCCTTTCCGGACGCCGATCGGCGCCTCGAGCACCACCGGATCTGGTGGAGCCTCTTCGTGGACAGCGCCGTGCCCCACGGGCGGGTGTGGATGACCCGCGACGGCGGCGCGGCGGCGGTATGGGTGCCGCCCGGGGAGCCCGAACTCGGCGCGGAGGCCGAGGCGCGGGTGGAGCCGCTGCTGCGCGACCTCTTGGGCTCGCACGCCGACGACGTCCTCGCGCTGCTGGAGCGCTTCGACCACCACCATCCCCACGATCGCCCGCACTACTACCTCAGCCTCCTCGGCACCCATCCGGACCATCGGGGCCAGGGCAAGGGCATGGGACTGCTCGCCGCGAACCTCGCCCAGATCGACGAGCTGGAGATGCCGGCCTACCTGGAGTCCAGCAACCGGGCCAACGATCACCGCTACGCCCGCCACGGCTTCGTGGAGGTGGCGGAGTTCGCGGCGCCCCCGGCGAGCCCACGCTCGCCTGCATGTGGCGCGAGCCCAGGCAACTGCGACATGGCGGCGCGCGGCCTGCTTGAGTGCGCGGCATGAGCGGGGGAGTTCGTTGGGCCCTGGGCGCAGTCGCCCTGACCTTTGCGCTGGCGATCGGCGCGAGCGCGGCGCAGGCCGCGGTCAACGCGCACGGCAGCGTCGAGCAGGTGTACGTGACCGACCTGAGCCCCGGCGCCCGGATGTCGCTGCTCACCCGCACCGGCCACACCGTGGCCAGGCGGCGCGCGGACGCCCAGGGCGGCCTCGTGTTCCGCGACGTCAAGCCGGGGATCGGCTACCGCGTGCGTCCCACCGCGGGCGGCGCCGCCTCCGGGCCGCTGACGGTTCTCTCCACGCGCCCGGCGCCGCCCTCGACCGGCGTCTACGACCAGTCGATCCCCTCCAGCGGCTACGGCTACCTGACGACCCGCGACGGCACCAAGCTCTCGATGTACGTGCACCCGCCGCAGGACGTGGCCAACGCCGTCCCGTCCGGCGTGAAGCTGCCGCAGCTCCCGTCGGGCCCGACGCCGACGCTGATCGAGTACGCGGGCTACGGCTACGCCGATCCCGCCGGGCCGCAGAGCGGCATCGCGATCCTGGCCAACCTCATGGGCTTCACCGTGGTCGACGTCAACATGCGCGGCACCGGGTGCTCGGGCGGGTCGTTCGACTTCTTCGAGCCGCTGCAGAGCCTCGACGGCTACGACGTGGTCGAGACGATCGCGCGCCAGCCCTGGGTGCTGCACAACAAGGTGGGGATGATGGGCATCTCCTACGGCGGCATCAGCCAGCTCTTCACCGCGCAGACCAACCCGCCGAGCCTGGCCGCGATATCGCCGCTGTCGGTGATCGACGCCACCCAGACCACCCTGTATCCGGGCGGCATCCTCAACACCGGCTTCGCCGTCGAGTGGGCGAAGGAGCGCATCCACGACGCCAAGCCGGCCGGCCCCAAGGAGGGTCAGGCCTGGGCCTACAAGCGCGTCCAGGAGGGCGATCAGACGTGCAAGGCCAACCAGGCGCTGCACGGCCAGGCGGTCGACCTGCTGGCCAAGATCCGCGCCAACAGCCACTACAAGCCCAAGGTCGCCGACCCGCTCTCGCCGGTCACGTTCGTCCACAAGATCAAGGCGCCGGTCTACATGGCCTGTCAGTGGACCGACGAGCAGACGGGCGGCCACTGCCCGACGCTGGCCGAGCACATGACCGGCACGAACCGCAAGTGGTTCACCTTCACCAACGGCACGCACGTCGACTCGCTGGATCCCGAGACGTTCAATCGCTGGTACGACTTCCTCTCGCTCTACGTCGCCCAGCGGGCGCCGATCACGAACTCGGCCGCGATCCAGGCCGGCGCGCCCGTCGTCTACCAGGAGGCCATGGGAATCAGCGGGGTGACGCTGCCGCCCGACCCGATCCAGCAGCAGCCGACCCTCGACGGAGCGAGGGCCGCCTTCGAGGCGCTCAAGCCGATCCGTGTGCTCTTCGACAACGGCGCCGGCAGTTCGACCGCCGGCTCGCCGCAGCCCGGCTTCGAGCGGTCCTTCTCGAGCTTCCCCATCCCGGGTACGCGCGCGCGCGCCTGGTACCTCGGCTCCGGTGGCACGCTCGGCGACAAGGCGCCGACGCGGGCCGGCTCGAACTCGTTCACCTGGAACGCCCACGCCCGGCCGCTGACCGACTTCACCGGGGACACGGCGGGGGGCGAGAACGGCCTGTGGACGGCGACGCCGCCCTACAGGTGGCAGGCGCCGCCCGCCGGCAGCGCCGCGTCGTACCTCACCGCTCCGCTGGGAGCCAACACCACCGTCGTGGGCGCCGGAGCCGTGCAGGCCTGGGTTCGCTCCTCGACGCGCAACGTCGACCTCCAGGCCACGATCAGCGAGGTCAGGCCCGACGGCAAGGAGACGTTCGTGCAGGGCGGGTGGCTGCGGGCCAATGAGCGCAAGCTCGATTCACGCCAGAGCACGCAGCTCGAGCCCATGCTGAGCCTCCGGGCCAAGGACGTGTCGCCGATGCGGCGTGGGCGTTTCGCCAAGGTCACGATCCCCCTCTACTACGAGGGCCACGCCTATCGCGCCGGGTCGCGCATCCGCGTGACGATCACCGCGCCCAACGGCGACCAGCCGATCTGGGCCTTCGGCGAGACCCAGCCCAAGCGCACGGCGAAGGTTTCGATCGCCTTCTCCAAGCGCCGGCCGTCGCGGCTGGTGCTCCCCGTGGTGCCGGGAGTCGACGTCCCCACCGGGCTGCCGCCGTGCCCCGGTCTGCGCGGCGAGCCCTGCCGCGACTACCAGCCCTACACGAACCGCTAGCTCGCGCAGGCCACGCCCCGCGAGGTGCGGTTGTCCGGACCGCACGGCAGCACGGTGGGCGCGTGCCAGCCGGTCCCGTCGAGGACGCCGCGGATCCCGTTCTTCGACAGCCCGTACAGACGGATCATCAGCCGGAACCCGGTCTGCTTCGCCGTCGGCTGGGGCGAGGGCAGCCAGTTCGTGCTCTGCGCCGCGTTGCTCGGCTGGTCGGGCTGGATGTAGACGTCGGTGGACCCGTCGGCATTGCGGACCAGCCCGCTGCGGTCGTTGCGCAGGTAGCGGTTGAGGGGATTGACGACGAAGAAGCCGTCGTTGTCGTAGAGCGTGATCGACCAGAAGAACTTCACCGGTGGCGGCAGCGTGCCCGCCGGGAAATGCGCCACGTAGCGCTTGGTCCCCGTGAGCGCCGCCCGGTCGCGGTCGAACAGCGTCAGCGGGTAGACGGAGACCTCCGGCTGGGGCGCGCCGAGCCCGTACTGGTCGACCAGCGCTCGCAGTTCGTAGTCCGTGCCGTAGCTCCCGGTGCGGCCGATCAGCCAGCCGTTGAGCTTGTCGAAGTCGGCGAGGTACCGGCGCAGGAGAGCGGAGGTCACCTTGCCCGGGCCGCCCTTCACCGCGTCGCGCAGGGCCGCGACCTGGGCGTCGGTGAGCTTGCCGCCCGCCACCGGATGGAGCCCCGGCCCGATCCCGAGCGCGGCCAGCTCGCCGAGGATCGGCCGGTCGCGGGCCGGAGGCGGGAAGCGCTTGAGCTGGTCGCCCAGCGCGTCGAAGAACGTCGCCGCGTCCTCTCCGGGCCCGGTGCCGGGGACGTGCGCGTCGTTCTGCTTGCGGTCGGCGCGTTTGGGCTTGCGCGGGGAATAGGCGTACGGATGCTTGGGGTCGAAGCGGCGCAGCGGCACGATCCGGTATGTGTTCATCACCCTGCGCGTCGCGGCCAGGTCGCTCGCGCCGTTGATGTAGGTGCGCCCTATGACCCACGCGCGGTCATAGGGCGAGGAGATCCGGCGCATGCCTCGCGGTGTCTTGATGTGCTGCCGGGGCCCGGTCACCAGGGTGTCGCCGTCCGGGCGCGACCTGGGCGGAGAGCCGATGTTCGCGAAGTTGTCCTGCCACGGCGAGACCAGCTCGAGGACGTGAAAGCGCCTGGTCGGCCGGGCGGTGTGGATCACGAGCGGGCCGTGCGACAGGTCCAGCCAGGCCATCGAGTAGAGGGTGTCGGCGTTGGGCGCCACGACCGTGCGGTCCCTGGCGTCGGCGAGCTTGCGGAAGGGGCTGAACAGGTTCACCGGCCCGCCGCCGCGCCCGTTGGGCACGTTCACGCTGGTGGACGCGCGGAACGTCCGGTCCATGTTGAGCACCGGCATCCCGTATTGGTAGGCGCGCTCGGCCAGCGGAAGCGTGGCGTCGTACTGCGCCTTCTGCGCCGGGTCCGACGGGTCGTAGGCGGCCTGCGCCGTGGCGGCGGGCAGCGCCAGAAGCGCGGCCAGGACGAGGAGCCGTCTCATCGCTCGAGCACCGAGTCCCAGATCTCGACCAGGGTGCGCGCGGCCACGTCGACCGTTACGCGAGGCTCGCGGCCGAAGACGTCGAGCAGGTAGTGCTCGGCCATCAGGTTGAGCGCGCGGGCCGTCTCGTCGACGTCGGCCGGGCTGGAGTCACCCTCCGAAAGTACCGTGCGCAGGGCCCGCGCCGCCAGCGCGTTGTAGCGCTCGCGCATCTGGCGCTGGTAGACCGCCAGGTCCGGCTCGATCGCCCCGGCCTCGACCTGGGCGCGCAGCAACGGGCCATGCTGCTCGTAGACCTCCGCGGCCCGGCGCAGCGCGTCACGCAGCGCCGACTCGTCGCCTCCGGGCCGGACCCGCTCAAGCTCCTCCTGCGCGGCGAGCAGGTCCTCGATCGCCTGGCGGCTGGCCCGGCGCAGCAGCTCGGAGAGGTCATCGAAGTGGCGGTAGAAGATGGTGCGCGCGAAGCCCGCCTCGCGCATGACCTCCTCGACGCTCAGCTCCGCGTAGCTGCGCCGGCGAACGAGCTCGGTGGTCGCGTCGATGATGCGTGCGCGGGCCTCGGCCCGGGCCTGGCGCGTCCTGGACTGCCGTCGCACCGCGGTGGTCATCGAGACGAGCATACGCAAACCGCGACGCGATGTGTGACAACGTAGTTGACACTGTGTCGCACAAACGGCTACGGTCGGCCGGATGGAACGGGCACAGCGGAGATGGGCGCTCGCGGGCCTCGTGCTGGCCCTGGCCATGGTTCCGGCCGCCCCGGCGCCGGCCGCCGTGGTCCAGGTGGGTGGAGAGCTCCAGGGCGTGCGCAACGCGCGCTACTGCGAGGTGCTCGAGCTGCACGGGCTCCCGCCCACGGCCGAGGTCTCGGTGTGGAACACGATCGGCCTCAATTCCTGCCCCGCCGCCCGGTGGAGGACGCTCGACGCGACCTCACTGGCCCGGCAGCTCGGGGCCACTCTCGTGGTGCTCAACGGTCCGCGCCATTTCCTCATGGACTCGATCCGAGGCACCACCCACGGCCGGCGGTCGTTCGCCGGGATCCCGATGCGCGGGGTGGCGAAGATCAAGATCCGCACGGCCGCCGAGCTCGTCCAGCGCACCTACGGTGATCGCACGATCACGCGCGACAACTCCTGGAGCTGGAAGCGTGGCCGGACGGTGTTCGAGCTGGTCGCGCCCGGCGGCGACACCTACGTGATGCAGGCCTACGCTCAGATCAAGGACCCGTCGCTGACGGCGGCCCGGCTGCCGGCACTCGGTGGCCGGCTGGCGCTGCCGCTCGGCTGGCGCTATCGCTCGCGCCGCCTGGCCCGCCCGTTGACTCTGAAGGCCAACGGGGGCGCCGTAATCCTCCAGGACGAGCTGCAGGACACCTACCAGCTGGCGACCACCACGCGGCCGCGCGGGCCGCGCCGCTCGCGCGAGGTCTCCCTGTCCGTCTCCGGCCTGACGCGGGCCGCGGCCGTCACCGGGAGCCCGTTCGGCTCGGGCCGAGCCGAGTTCTCCGGCCAGGCCGGCGACTCGGGGCTCGACGGCACGCTGCGGCTCGTCTACCCCAGGGGCTCGGTCACCGCCACCGCGACCCCGCCCTCGACGCTGGCCTTCATGTCCGGGACGGGCGCTTTCCGGGGGATCGCAAGCGGCGCGCTGTCGCTCACGCGCACGGCCGGCGGCGGGCTGACCGTCCAGGGCTCGGCGACCTACTGAAGCTCGGTGCCCGCGCTTGCGCCCTCCCGCTCGGGCGGTAGGGTCAGGGCGCGCGATCGCATGGCAGTCGACCTGGTCATCGACGTCGAGAACACGCCCGGCGCTCTGGCGCAGGTGGCGGCGGCGATCAGCGACGCCGGCGTCAACATCGCCGCGGCCACGTGTCTGGGTCCCGGGGAGCAGGCCGAGCTGCACATCCTGGTCCCGCACGCCGAGGCGGCCAAGCACGCGCTGGCCATCTCCCACGGGGTCTCGGTCAGCCACGAGCGCGAGGTCGTCGTCATCGACGTCGAGGACCGCCCGGGTGTCCTGGCCGATCTCACCCGCCGGATCGCCAAGGCCGGGGTCGACCTCGACCTCGTCTACGTCGCCACGCAGAACCGCGTCGTGTTCGGAGCGCCGGACCTCGACGCCCTGCGGGCCGCGCTCGGGGTCTAGCTGGATCAGCCGCCCGGCTCGCCCGCGAACGCCGACGCGTTGGCGGTCAGCCACTCGTCGATCGTCGTGGGGTCCTGGCCCGTGAGCGTCCGGTAGTCGTCGGTCACCAGCTCGGCGTCGCCGCGGCGGAAGGCCCGGTAGTGGAGCAGCACGCCGACCTCGGCCTCCTCCTCGGTCATACCCGACTGCGCCAGGATCGCCTTGAAGTCGTCCTCGGGGAGGTCGTTGTAGGCGATCTCGCGGCCGAGGACCCGGGTCAGCGCCTCGGCGATGTCGGCGAAGCTCAGCGCGACCGGCCCCGTGATCGCGTACTCGCGTCCCTCATGGCCGTCGGTCGTCATCACGACGGCGCCCGCGCGACCGCAGTCGTCGGCGGCCACCATCGCGGCCCGTCCCTCGCCCGCGGTGCCCCACATCGCATTCGTCGCGCGGATGGCGTCGGCCTGGCCGAGGAGGTTGGTCTCCATCACGGTCTGCGGTGAGAAGAGCGTCCACGCCAGCCCCGACTCGCGCAGGACGCCCATGGTCTTCTCGAACTGGTTGCCCAGGGCGTCGCCCTGGTGGCGGACCGCCCCGTGGAGCTTGACGACATGGCGCACGCCGGCGGCGCGGGCCGCCTCGATGACGGCGGCGTCGTGCTCGGCGCCCCTGCAGGTCCATCGGGGTGATGAGGAGAACCCGCTCGACGCCGGCGAACGCCGGCGGCAGGGTCTCGGGGCGGTCGAGGTCGCCGACCACCGCCTCGGCGCCGGCCTCCTCCACCTGCGCCGAGCGCTCCGGTGAATGCACGAGCCCGCGCACCTGCGCGCCTCGGGCGACCGACTCCCTCAGCACGCGGCTGCCGAACATGCCGGTGGCTCCCGTGACGAGGATCATCCGGCCGTTCCGGGCCCGAGCGTGCGGCCGAGCAGGTCGAACAGCGCCTCGAAGTGCCGCTCCGCGGCCACCTCGTCGTGGACGGGCGTGTCGGCCATCGTGTAGCCGTGCCCGGCGCCGGAGTAGACCTCGGTGCGGTGGGTGACGCCGGCCGCCTCGAGCGCCGCGTCCAGGGCGGCGATCTGCTCGGCGCCGTTGCTCGGGTCCTGGTCGGCGTGCCCGAAGTAGACCTCGGCCCGCAGGTCGGCCGCCGAGCGGTGCGGGCTCTGCGGGTCGTCGGTGACCAGGCTGCCACCGTGGAATCCGGCCAGCGCCGCCACGCGGTCGGGGTGGGCCGCGGCGATCCGCCAGCCCAGCCGAGCGCCCAGGCAGTAGCCGGTGATCGCGAAGGGCTCGTCGGCGACCTCGGCGAGCGTGTCCAGATAGGCCGCTCCGTCCGCGGCCACGCGCTCGGGCGTCAGCGCCTCGATCAGCGGCTTCACGCTGCCGAAGAACTCGCCGCGCGCGCCCTCCTGGGTCATGTCGGGAAACGGGAGCACGGGCGCACGCCCCGCGCGGTAGAAGACGTTCGGCGCCAGCACGGCATACCCTCGCGCGGCGATCCGGTCGGCCATCTCCTCGATGGCCGGGCGCAGCCCGAAGGCGTCGATGAGGAAGAGGACGCCGGGAGGGCGCTCGCCGCCGTCCGGGCGGGTCAGGTAGGCGTCGGCGACGCCGTCGGGCGTCTGTATATCGACCGAGGAGCCGGGCATGCGCGGACATCTTCGCCACGCGTCCGGCGGCAAAGAGCGCCCGTGCTACAGTTAGCCAAATGGTTAACGATCCCTTCCGCGCCCTCTCCCACCCGATCCGCCGCGGCATCGTCGAGCGCCTCGCCGCCGGCCCGGCGACGGTGGGCGAGGCCACCGGAGGTTTCGGTGTGTCGAAGCCCGCCATCTCCAAGCACCTGAAGGTGCTCGAGGAGACCGGCGTCGTGACGCGCCGGGTGCAGGGGCGCACGCACCGGCTCTCGCTGGAGCCCGACGTGCTCAGCGTGGCCGCGGACTGGATGGACCATCAGCGCGACCTCTGGGAGCGCATGTTCGACGTCGTTGACGACTACCTGAAGGAGGAAGGACCGCGATGAACCTGCCGGACGTCGTATCACCGCAGGAGTGGGAGGCCGCGCGCGAGAAGCTGCTGGTCTCAGAGAAGGAGCTGACCCGCGCCCGGGACGACCTCGCCGCCCAGCGCCGCCGGATGCCGCGGATGGCGGTGGAGAAGGACTACCGCTTCGAGGGCCCGAACGGCCCGGCGAGCCTCGCCGACCTGTTCGACGGCCGCCGTCAGCTCGTCGTCTACCGCTTCTTCTACGACCCCGACGTCAAGGGCTGGCCCGACGTCGGCTGCCCCGGGTGCTCGTTCGTGGCCGACCAGGTGGCGCACCTGGCTCACCTCAACGCCCGCGACACCACCCTGGCCTTCGTCTCCCGCGCACCGCAGGAGAAGATCGAGCGCCTGAAGGCGAAGATGGGCTGGGACATTCCCTGGTACACGCTCACCGACGGCTTCGACGCCGACTTCGGCGTGGACGAGTGGCACGGGACCAACGCCTTCATCCGCGATACCCAGGGCAAAGGGGGCGACCAGGTCTTCCGCACCTACTTCGTCAACAACCGCGGCGACGAGGCGATGGGGAGCACGTGGAGCTACCTCGACCTGACCGCCCTGGGACGCCAGGAGCAGTGGGAGGACTCGCCGGAGGGCTATCCGCAGACCGCGCCCTACCAATGGTGGCATCGCCACGACGAGTACGGCGACGGCGCGTGATCGCCCACATCGCCGGGCTCCCGCTGGAGGAGACGCTCCCCTCGGTGACCGGCATCGGCGTGGGGCCGCTGCTGGCGGGCGCCTGGATAATGCTGCGTCGGCTTCGCCGACGCCCGCCGCCCAGATGACAGACACCAGTCCGCTGCGCATCGAGCGCACCTTCCAGGCCCCCGCCGAGGCCGTCTTCGACGCCTGGACGAACGAGGAGGTCCTGCGGCGCTGGTTTCACGCCCAGCACGACTGGGAGACGAGCGAGGCGCAGGTCGACCTGCGCGTCGGCGGCGTCGTGCGCGTCGTCATGCGCGACCCGCACAAGGACGAGGAGTACGGCGGCGGCGGGCGCTACACGGAGGTCGACCCCCCGCGGCGGCTCGCCTTCACCTGGACCTGGGACTACAACACCGTCGCCACGCTGATCGAGATCGACTTCGAGGAGTCCGGCGGCGTCACCACGGTCCGCTTCACCCACAGCGACCTGTGGAGCGAGGAGGCCGTACGCGACCACGAGGGCGGCTGGCAGCGGTGCTTCGACAACCTGGAGCGCGCTCTGGCCGGCTAGCCCCACCGGTCATGGCGGGCCGGTTGCGCATGGATCAGAAACTCTTTACGGTTGCCCGACCGGTATGGCGTCAAGAGGCAAGGAAGCCGCGCTGGGCCTGGGCGGCGTGGTGATCACACTCACGCTGCTTCTGTGGCCGGTCGCCCTGGGCGGAGCCCGGCCGTCGAAGGCCAAGCGCCCGGACCTCGTCGAGAGCACGCTGCGCCTCAGCGCCGGCTCCGTGGTCCGGGGCGGGACCGTGCGCGTGCGCGACACGGTCAAGAACCTGGGCGCCGCCCGGGCGAAGCGCTCGCTCACGCGCTACTACCTCTCCCAGGACGCCTTCAAGAGCCGCGACGACCGCAGGCTCGGCCGCCGCAGAGTGGCCGCGCTGAAGGCGCACCGCAGGTCGCTGGGCCGCTCGCTTCGGGTGACCGTCCCCGGCGGGACGGCTCCGGGCGGCTACCGCGTGGTCGTCTGTGCCGACGAGGCTCGCAGGGTCCACGAGCGGCGTGAGACCAACAACTGCCGCAGCGTCCGCCTTCGCGTCAACCCGAGCCGCCCGACCGCCACCGACCGGGACGGTGACGGCGCGCTCGACGCCGTCGACTGCGGCCCGACCGACCCGGCGATTCGCCCGGGCGCGCCGGACGCGCCCGGCGGGCCGCCCTTCGTCGACTCCAACTGCGATGGCATCGACGGCGACGCGGGCCTCTCGGTGTTCGTGGCGAGCGACGGCTCGGACGCCAGCCCCGGGTCGCGCATCAGGCCCAAGCGCACGATTGCCGCCGGAGTCGCCCGCGCCCGGCAGCTCGCGGGCCCGACCGGCGCGTACTCCGTCCTGGTCGGCCGGGGGACGTTCGCGGAGCGGGTGGTCGTCCAGGACCGGATCTCGATCTACGGCGGCTACGACTCGGGGACCTGGTCGCGCTCGGAGGCCAACCGGACGCTGGTGACCGGCGGAAGCATCCCGGCGCCCGCCGGGGGCAGCCTCGGGACCGAGTCAGTCCTCGCGAACGCGATCGCGGACACGACGACGCTTCAGCGGCTCTCTCTGGCCCCCGGCCCGGCGACGGCCGTGGGCACGAGCAGCTACGGCCTGCGCGCGCTGTCCAGCCCCGGTCTGGTGCTCGACCATCTGATCGTCTACGCGGGCAACGGCGCGCCGGGCGCGGGCGGGTCTCGCGGTAAGGCCCCCTTAGGGCCGGGGGCGGCAGCGGGCCACGAGGGGAAGGACGGCTCCTGTGACGGCAACTCCGGCTTCATCGGCGGCTATGGCCCGATGGGCGGCAGCGGCGCCTCGAGCTCGCTGGCCGGGGCCGCCGGCGGCAGCGGTGGCAAGGGCGGCGACGAGGGCGCCTCCAGCGGCAAGCCCGGCAGCCAGGGCGCGGCCGGTGCGCGCGGCGGGACCGGCGGCGCGTACGGGAATCCCGGCCGGCCGGGCGAGCGAGGGGACAAGGGCGCCGACGGGCGGGCGGGCACGCCCGGCGCGGCCGGCAAGGCCGGAACCATCTCGTCCGGGACGTGGCGAGGTGGCGCCGGCGGCAACGGCGCCACGGGCAACACCGGCGGTGGCGGTGGCGGCGGGGGCGGCGGGGGCGGCCAGACCGGCGCCACCGTCGACGACGGCATCGGCAACTCCGGTGGCGGGGGCGGAGCGGGGGCGGTTGGCGGCAACGGCGGCGCCGGCGGAAGCGGCGCCGGTGGCTCCTTCGCACTTTTCCTCGTCAACTCGACCGGCCTGACGGTCCGAGACACCAGCCTCGGCTCGAGCTCCGGCGGGATCGGCGGCGAGGCCGGCGACGGGAGCTCGGGCCGCGTAGGCGGCGCCGGCGGCCGGGGCGGGATCAAGTGCACGAGCGAGGTCGGCCGCGGCGGGGACGGCGGTCCCGGCGGCGACGGCGGTCCCGGCGGCCCCGGCGGTGGTGGCGCGGGCGGTCCCAGCGTCGCCATCTTCCGCGTGCAGACCCGGGCGAACGTCTCCCGGACGACGTTCACCCCCGGCACCCCGGGCGCCGGCGGCGAGGCGGGCAACGGCGCGGGCCACGACGGGGCCACCGGCGCGTCCGGCGGCGACGTCGTGGGCTGAGGCGCTGATATTCGCCAAACGAATATGCCCCGGCGTTAGAGTCGGTGGGTGGAACGGGACCCCGTCGGTAACGCTGCGAGCAACGGTCAGGTCGACCAGCCGCTGCGCGCCGCCGAGCTCGTTGGGGTGCTCTCCCTGGCCACCGATCTCGGCACCGGGCAGCCGCTCGAGCACGCCATGCGCACGGCCGTGCTCGCCGTTCGCATCGGCGAGCTGGCGGGCGCCTCCCCCGAGGAGCTGAGCGAGACCTACTACGTCGCGCTTCTGCACGCCGCCGGGTGCACGTCGAACGGGCACGAGGCGACCCAGCTCTACGGCGACGACATCGCGCACCGCGCCGCCTACTACCTCATCGACCCGACCAACCCGGCCGAGGTGCTCGCGTTCTACAAGGCCTATGTGGGGGCCGGTCGCCCGCCGGAGGTCCGGGAGAAGATGATCGAGAACATGGTCGAGAACGCCGGTCCCAGGGTCCGGGAGTCGTTCGCGATGATGTGCGAGGTGGCCCAGCGCTTCGCCGGGTGGCTCGGCCTCGACCCGGCGATCCAGGACTCGCTCGAGTTCGTGTTCTCGCGCTGGGACGGCAAGGGGCTGCCGGGGGTCGCGGGCGAGGAGATCCCGCTCTCGATGCGCCTCCTGCATCTTTCCCAGGACATCTCGCTGTTCCTGACCGCGGGCGGGCCCGACGAGGCTCGCGGGGTCGTCAAGCAGCGGGCGGGAGAGCGCTACGACCCGCGACTCGCCCAGCTCGCGGTGGAGAACTTCGACGCCCTCCTCGGCGACCTGGACGACACCCGGATGTGGGAGCAGGCGATCACGAGCGAGCCGACCCCCTGGGTGTGGATGTCGGGCGACCAGATCGACGCCGCCTTTGCGGCCTTCGCCGCGATCACGGGCCTGAAGTCGCCGTGGCTGCGCGAGCACTCCACGCGCGTGGCCGAGCTGGCCGAGGCCGCCGCCTGGCGCGCCGGTCTCCCCGACGCCGCCGTCACGCTCGTGCGGCGCGCCGGCCTCGCGCACGACCTGGGCCGCGTCGGCGTCTCGAACGCGATCTGGGAGAAGCCGGGTCCCCTCGGGTTCGGGGACTGGGAGCGCGTGCGACTGCACTGCCACTACACCGAGCGCGCCTTCGCCCAGTCCGAGGCGCTGGCGCCCGTCGGAATGCTCGCCGGCTCGCACCACGAGCGCCTCGACGGGTCCGGTTACCACCGAGGCGGCCGCGGGGCCGCCCTCGACCAGGCGGCGCGCATCCTCGCCGCCGCCGACTGCTACTGCGCCATGCGCGAGGAGCGCGCGCACCGGCCGGCGCTGGACGCCGAGGCGGCGGAGGCGGAGCTCCAGCGCGAGGTGACGGAGGGACGGCTGGACGCCGACGCCGTCGATGCCGTGCTGGCCAGCGCGGGACACCGCGTGGAGAAGCGCCCGCGCGATCTGCCCGCCGGCCTGACGCCGCGCGAGCTGGAGGTGCTTCTCGCGCTCGCGCGCGGGCAGTCGAACCAGATGATCGCCGACGACCTGGGGATCTCCGCCAAGACCGTCGGCTCCCACGTCGAGCACGTCTACGAGAAGGCCGGCGTGCGCAGCCGGGCCGCCGCCACGGTCTGGGCGTTCGAGAACGAGCTCGTTAACAGCGCATAGGGCGTTCGCCCGATGTGCCCGGCGCGGGCCGGGCAGATACTCGCCTCCACCTCGGTGCCCGGACCGGGCGCCGACAACTCAAGGAGGAGAACATGGTCCTAGCCACCACCACGGTCGAGGATTTCGACCGCTTCGCGAGCGTCTTCTCGACCAAGGGCGCCGACAAGCGCCGGCAGCACGGGTCCAGAGGCGCGCAGGTCTTCCGCGATCCCAACCAGGACGACCGCGTCTGGGTGCTCTTCGACTGGGACCTCGACGGCTGGAAGAACTTCGCGTCCGACCCCGAGGTCCCGCCGATCATGAAGGAAGCCGGGCACAAGGGCCCGCCCCAGGTGGCCGAGATCGGCCCCCGCTACGACGCCTAGGACGGCGACCCACCAACCAGCGAAAGGACCCAACATGGGACGCGAAGAGAACGTGGCGATCATGCAGCGCGCCTACGACGCCTTCAACCAGGCCGACCTGGACACGCTCGTCGAGATCTTCGACGACAACATCGTGTGGCACCTGCCGGGCACGAGCAAGTACGCCGACGACTACCAGGGGCGCGACGCCACCCTGGCGTACTTCGGTCAGCTGGGCCAGGAGACCAACGGCACGTTCCGGGCCGAGCTGCAGTACTTCGCGGCGGACGACGACGGCCGCGTCGTCGGCTACCAGCGCAGCACCGGGGAGCGCAACGGCAAGCACCTGGACGTCGGCAACTGCATCGTCTTCAAGCTCGAGAACGGGCGGGTCGTCGACGGTGACGAGCACTTCCACGACCTCTACGCCTGGGACGACTTCTGGTCCTAGCCCGTCGGAGCCGGAAGGAGAGTCGAGACCCCCGCAGCCGCGGGGGTCTCGGCCGTGTTTCGCCCTCTCGCGATAATCCCCGCCGGTGCCCTGGTCGCCCGAGCTCTTCTCCACGGCCGCCCTGTCTCACATACGGGAGGCGCGTCAGCGGGAGCGGCTCGCGGCGGTCCCCTTCTTCGACGGGCTGATGACCGGCGAGATGGACGCGCTCCTCGGGGCGTTCGCCGGAGAGCCGGAGCTGCATCACCCGGTGCGCGGGCGCATCCGGGGCGCCTCCGCCTTCGAGCGTTTCGTCACCGAGACGCAGGCCTGGCTGACCGAGCGCAACGTGCTTCCCGAGGAGCACAACTTCATCCGCACGCCGACGGGCGGAGTCGAGGAGGTCCTGCTCACCGTCGACGGGGACGCCGGGCGCATCACGCTTCCTCAGGCGGTCAGCGCCGACCGCGATGCGGACGGGCGCTTCATCGAGATGCGCGTCTACTTCAGCCGCTGGGCGCTGACCGGCAGCCACGCCATGCGCCCGCCCGTGCTCCAGCCCGTCCCGGGCCTCGACGAGCCCGACGTCGTCGGCGAATACCAGCGGGCGCTGGCGGCGGGAGACGCCGAGGCGACCGTCGCGGCCTTCGAACCCGACGGCTACCTGCGCGAGCCCGCCGGCGGCGCCCACATCCATCGCGGGCCGGACGAGCTTCGCGCCTTGTTCGACCGGTTCTTCTCCCACGGCGGGGGCATCCCCCTCGAGCACTGCCGCGTCACCGACGACGGAGGGGCCTGTGCCCTGGAGTACAACGTGGTCGCCTGGGGCCGGACGCAGCTCCCGCCGCAGGCCGGCATCGCCGTCTACGTCCGGGGTGACAGCGGCCGGCTCGCCGCCGCGCGCATCTACGACGACACCGAGCCGCCGGTGGCGGCCGAGCCGCGCCTGTCCCAGCCGTGAAAGTGGGATAGGTCGCCGGAGTCCCACGCCTCGCGCAGGCCGGGCTTGCTGAGGTCCCAGTCCGGCCGGATCTCCCGCGTGACCTCCCGCAGGTCGCGCCGCAGGTCCTCGGCGGACGGGCGGCCCCAGAACCAGTAGCCGTTGTAGACGCTGTGGATGACGAGCTCCGGCCTGAGCACGAGGGTGTGCGGGATCATCGGGTCGTGGTCGGGGTCCGTGTACTCCTGGATGTCCAGGTCCTTCTGCACGCTGCGCTCGGGGTCGGAGAGAAAGGGCCACTGGGCGCCCGTAGAGGCGCGCAGCTCCTGGGACTCGTGGTGCTCGTCGGTCGAGATCGTGACCATCCGGGTGTAGGCCACGGCGACCTGGGCCTGCCACGCGGCGAGCTCGAGGTGGTGCTGGTGCTCCTTCGGGCAGAAGTGGCCGCGGGAGAGCAGGACGACCAGCGGATCCGAGCCCTGGATCTCGCTCAGCCTGCGCTGCCTGTTCTCGTGGTCGGGCAGCTCGTAGTCGGGAAAGGTCCCGCCGGGAACGATGTCGGCACGCATGGCGACCTCCAGAGTCGGATGCCGCCATGGTGCCAGGTGCCGCCGCGCTCAGCGCGCGGGGCGGGCCGTGAACCTCATGCGGGCCCGGCCTCGGCCTCACTGCAAGGCGATCTGCGGACCCGTCGTGCCGTTCCCGTTGCCCGTGCGCACGCATGTGCCGCCCTGCGGCGTGCCCCCGTTGTAGACGAGGCTCAGGCAGTTGCGCAGCGCCCACTGCCCGAAGAAGTCCGGGTGCAGCGACTCCTGGAGCTCGAAGGGGCCGAGCTCTCCCGTGACCGTGTGGATCTGGTTCACCCACTCGGCGGCGGCGAGCGCCCCCGGAGCGGCCCAGTTGGGGACGAACGGCAGGGGGAGCAGGTTGACTCCGGCCTGGCAGAGCTGGTGCGTGGACACGATCGACCTCAGGTCGAGCAGCGCGATGTTGCTGTAGCCGGACTGCGTGGCCGCGCTGTGCACGCTCGAGTTGATCGCGGGGAACGCGGTGCCCAGGGCCCAGTTGACGTCTCGGTTCCACAGTCCGCACCCGCCCGTCGTCTGGCGCGTGTAGCCGGACTGGGGGTAGCGGATCTGCGACGCCGGGGGGAGCGGGGCCAGGTAGTTCTGGACGACGAGCGTCCACTGGGACGGCGAGTACCCCGCGTTGGCCATCGCCTTCTCGACGTTGCCGATCGCGGTGCCGATCGCCTGGGTCTGCTTGGTGACGTTCGCGGGCGCGAAGTTGGCGGTGACCTTGGGGTCCTGGCTGCAGTAGAAGGAATCGAGAGGCGTGGACAGGAGGAAGTCCGTCACGCACGTCTTCATGATCGGCGCGAAGTTGTAGTTGTTGCCTCCGATCGAGAGGACGACCATGCGCACGTTGTTCGAGGCGGCCACGTTCTGCAGCATCAGCGCCTGGCCCTGGCGTCCGGACGAGTCGGAGTAGAAGTCGATCCCCGGCTTGAAGGTCGTCCCCTCGAACATGGTCGTCGTCTGGGCGCCCGAGCAGGCCAGGTTGATCGACGCCGACGTGAACTTGATCTCGGCCTTCTTCGCCCGGTGGCACCCCGGGATCAGCTCGCCCGTGTTGCTCGGGTTGTCGTAGTAGGCCGTAGGGCCGAGCGCGTCGATGAGCTTGTAGCTGAAGACGCTCTTAACGTTGCCGGCCCAGCGGCCGGCCTCGCCGGAGATGTAGGAGTCGCCCAGGCTCACGGCGATCGGCCCGGGCGACTGGAGGCTGAGCGCGGGGAGCAGGGCCTGGCCGGTCGCGCCGCGGGCCGCGCCCAGCTCATCGCGGGCGTCGGCCAGCGTGGCGCCCGTCTGGTTCGTGATCGCCAGCAGGTGGTGGGCCGCCCTGGAGAGCCGTCGCGCCCGCGCGCGCGCCGCGCGCCCGTGCGTCCGGCGCAGGAGCGCGTCGGTCTGAGCGACGAGGCGGCGGTGCCGCGCCCGGCGGGCGGAGACCCGCCGGAGCGCCGCGGCGTAGCGGCGCCGGAGGCTGTCGACCTGCGCGCCGGAGGGAGCGAATCCCTCGCGCCGTCCGCCCTCGGCGGCCGGGAGCGCGAGGATCTCGGTGTGGAGCGCGTCGGCGGCGAGCACGAGCGCACGAGCGTCCCGCAGCTCGCGGTCCAGCGAGCTGCGCAGCCCGGCGGAGCTCGGCGCGGCCGTGGCGGCCGGCGCCAGGGTGCCGCAGAGGAGCGCGGCGAAGGCGAGCAGGAGAAGTCGGCGGGCTGGGGTCATCCGTCGGGGGAGCGCGGGGGAGCGGCGGGGGCAGGATATCTCCGGCGATCGATCCCGGTCTTGAGCACCCGGGCGAAGTCGCCGAAGGGCTCGCGCCTCGTGAGGTTCGACGAGTGCTCCCGGCGCAGCAGCACCACGTGGGGCGGCACCGATTCGCGCAGTCCCAGGTCGTGCGCCCGCATGAGCCAGTCCAGGAACTCCCCCACGGGGACGCCGGTCGGGAACGGTCCCACGCGCTCGGCCGCGGAGCGGCGGAACAGCAGCGAGCCGCCGAGGACCGCGGGCACCGGGTCGCCGAGGTCATCGGGTGACCCGTCCGTGAAGCTCCGCATGTGGCCGAACACCAGGTCGAGCGAGGGGTCACGCTCGAAGGCCTCGAGCTGGCGCTCCAGCTTGCGCGGGTCCCAGATGTCGTCCGCGTCGAGGTAGCCCAGGAAGTCGCCGCTCGACGCCCCGAGCGCGGCGTTGCGAGCGGCGCCCACCCCGAGTGGCGGCTGCGTGATCAGCCGGACCGGCTCGCCGAACGAGCGCACCACGCCGGCGGTCCCGTCGGCCGAGCCGTCGTCGACCACGATCACCTCGCGCGGAGGCGCGGTCTGCGCGAGCGCGCTGCCGATCGCCTCACCCACGTGGCGCTCGCCGTCGCGGACGCAGATCAGGACGCTCACGGACGGCCTCATCGGGCTACGCTCCGGCCGTGGCGGCGGGTGCGATCAGCGTCCTGATGCCCGTGTTCAACGGGGAGCGGTTCCTGGCGCAGGCCATCGAGAGCGTGCTGTCCCAGAGCCTGCCGGCGGTCGAGGTCGTGGTCGTGGACGACGGCTCGACCGACGAGAGCGCGAGCGTGGCCGAGTCGTTCGGTCCGCCTGTGCGGCTGGTCCGCCGGCCGCACCGGGGCGTGGCGTCCGCGCGCAACGCGGGAGTGCGGGCGGCGGTCGGCGACCTGATCGCGCTCCAGGACGCCGACGACCTCATGAAGCCCGGCCGCCTCGAGCGCCAGGCGGCCGCGCTGGGCGACGCGGGCGCTCCGGCTCTCACGCTGGGCCGAGCCGAGGTGCGGGCGCAGGACGGCGTCGCGGCCCCGGCGTGGCTGGCCCACGCCTACGAGAATTCCGATCGCTACACGCCGGCCTCGATGATGGCCACGCGCAGCGCGCTGGAGCTGGTCGGCCCGTTCGACGAGACGATGCGGCGCGGGAGCGACACCGACTGGCTGCTGCGCGCGCTGGAGGCGGGCGTCCGCCCGGTGATGATCGAGGAGGAGGTGATCGTGCGCCGCTTCCACGGCGACAACCTGAGCTACGGCTACGACGGCTACCGCCAGGCGATGTTCGGCATCCTGCGCCGCCGGGCCGCGCGGCAGCGGGCGGACGGGCGGCTGGACGCCGACACGCCGTCGGCCACGCTCCTCTTCGGCCTCAATCATCGACCGCCCCCTGACGGGCCCGCTTCCGCCTGACCGAAGCCTGCAGCAGGCGCAGGCGCAGCCGCTGGCGATCGCCCGGGTCGCGCGTGGCGGTCAGGCCGGCCTCGTGGACGCGGTAGCGCTGCAGCGCCTCGTCAAGCTCCACGAAGCCGACACCCAGGTCCTTCGCGCGCAGGAACCAGTCCGTGTCGTCGCCCGCCGGGTAGCGGGTGTCGAAGAGGCCGATCTCGTCGAACACCTCCCGCCTGACCAGAAGCGTGCCGAGCTGGCCGGTGCTTTGGCTCTCCCCGGCCTCCGGCGACCCGTCCGTCAAGGTCCGAAACCGGCACATGCATATGCCGGCGGAGGGCCGGCGTACCAGGGCCTCGACCTGAAGCTCGAGCTTGCGCGGCAGCCACAAGTCGTCATGGTCGAGGAACGACACCAGCTCTCCCCGGGCCATCCCGACGCCCCGGTTGCGAGCGGCGGCCACGCACGCGTGGGCCTGGTGGACATAGGTCACCGGATACTCGCGCGCGACGTCGGCGCTGCCGTCCGTGGAGCCGTCGTCGACGACGATCGCCTCGACCCGTGGCCAGGTCTGCGCGAGCACGCTCTCGATCGCCTCGGCGAGGAAGCCCTCGCCGTTGAACACGGGCATCACGACGCTCACCAGGGGCGTGTCAGCCATTCACCGCTCTCTTCCGGCGGGTCGAGGCGTGGAACGCCCGCATCCGCTCGGCGGGGTCCCGTCCGGCCGAGGCGTTGCGGTCGTGGATGCGCTTGTGCTGCAGGCAGTCCTCGATCCTCACGACTCCCACACCCGCGTCGCGGGCGCGCAGGAACCAGTCGACGTCGCCGGCGGTGCTGTAGGCGGCGTCGAAGCCACCCACCTCACCGAACACCGCGCACCGGACCAGCAGCGTGCCCACCTGAGAGTTGCGCCAGCTCGTGGCGGCCTCGACGTAGGCGGAGTTCGGGACCCACTCCGGCACCTCGCAGCCCGGCTCCAGGAAGGTCTCGAAACGGCACGAGCAGAGGCCGGCGTCGGGGTTGCGCTCCAGCGCACGCACCTGCAGCTCCAGCTTGCGGGGCAGCCAGACGTCGTCCTGGTCGAGGAGGGAGATGTACTCACCCCGGGCCGCCTCGAGGCCGCGGTTGCGGGCCGCGGCCACGCCACTGTTGCGCTGGTCCAGGTAGGTGACCGGGTAGGAGCCCGCGATCTCGGCGCTGCGGTCGGTGGAGCCGTCGTCGACGACGATCGTCTCGACCGGCCTGTGGGTCTGGGCGAGCACGCTCTCGATCGTCTCGGCGAGGAAGCGCTCGCCGTTGAACAACGGGATCACCACGCTGACGAGCGGCGCGCTCATGCCAGCTCCTCGGAGGCCAGCAGCTCGCGCAGGCAGGCGACGGCGGCGGGCAGGTCGTCCCCGACCCGCAGCCGCCACGCCGGGACCGACCGCGCGAGCGCGGCGGCGGTCGCCAGCGCCGCCCCGCGTGGCCTGGGCATCGTGAGGACCGAGCTCGGGCCGATCTGGCGCAGCGCCTCGGGCTTGTCGATGCGCTCGAGCCGCGGCCGGGCCGTCCCGTCGACCTGCGGGACGACGATCGCGGAGATCGGAAGGTCGCGCACGATGGGGCCCGAGCGCAGGTCGATGACCGCCTTCTCCGGGGCCTCGAAGCCCGGGTTGGTGATGAGTGCGGGGTCCGGCGCCGCCAGGCCGACGCTGCGGCGATCGATCTTCGCGGTGGCGTAGATCGAGTGCGCGCGCGGTGAGTCGCCGAGGGTGACGACCACGAAGTCGTCGCCGGCCGTGTCGAGGCCGGCCTGGAAGCAGGCCACGGTGAGAGTGGACTTCCCGCCGCCGCTCGGCGCCGTGATCAGCAGGCCGCGCGAGCCCTCGCCCACCGAGGCGCCGTGGATCAGGCGTTCCTTCGGAGTGGTGAGCAGCCAGTGCAGACCCGAGCGCATCGGGGCCGCGTGCTCGTGCCAGGGCAGTCCCGCGGCGTCGGGCGCGTGGAAGATGAGGGTGTTCGAGCGTGAGTCGTGGACCAGCAGGCGGCCCCAGCCCGAGTGGGCGGCGCGGATCGGGTTCCCGGAGAGGGAGAGGACGTCGCCGAAGGGGCCGACATCGTGGTCCGGCCAGATCGGCTCGGGGCCCTCGACGCCGGTCGACGCGGTGTCCCAGATCAGTACCCGGCGGGGCGGTTCGGCGGACGCGGGGGCGGGTGCGGCGAGATGCTCCAGCGCGGGGAACACGGCGTCGTGCATCGCCGGCCCGGCGAAGCTCAGCCGGACGGGCAGCCCGGCGATCATCAGATCCCTCTCCAGAAGGCGGCCGCTCGTGGCCGCCTCGAAGCGCTCGACCGCCGCCGACCAGAATTCCCGGGCGACGTCCGGCGGGAGCTCGGGCCGGTCCGGGGCCGGGATCAGCGTGCCGGGTGCGGGTTCGGCCAACCGGTCTTGTCCGTTTCGTGGATCGGGTCCACGAGGAGGAAGTCCTGCATGTCGGTGTACTTCTCGAGCCGGGGCGGCTGGAAGGGAGAGCGGTCGGCCACGGGCTCGGGGGCGCTCCGTTCGGCGCGGAGGCGCCGTTCCTCGGCGGGGCGCCGCCGGGAGCGGGCTCGACCAGCCCCTCGTCGGCCAGGCGCCCCATGACGTCGTCGACGGCGTGGGCGATGACCCCCGGGTCGGCGTCGTAGTGGCGCTGGAGGAGCGTCACGACCTCATCTCGCCCACGCCCGTCCACGAGGTGCGCCCAGACGTCGGCTCCGGCCCCCTCGAGCGAGTAGTAGGTCCCGACCCGCAGGTTGATCATGATCACCTCGCCGTCGATCGTCTCGTGCGCGACGTCGCGCGGGTGGATCCGGTACCAGGATGCCGTCCCCATCAGCGCGGCCAACTCTAGCGTCGCCCGGGCTGTCAGCAACGGAGCCGGGCCGGCGCTAGCGGACGACCACCCGGAGCGCGCGCGAGGTGCGCCGGCCGCTCAGCGAGAGCGTCAGGGTCCGGGAGGTGGCGTCGTAGGCCGCGGTCGCCCGCCGTCCGTTGACCGTGACGGCACGGGGCCGGCGGGCGATCCCGAGCAGCCGCAGGTCCCAGGAGCGCGTCGCCGGCGCGCCGGGGAACCGGCCGCGGGCGGGGCCGATCGTCAGCGTCGTGCGCCCGCCGCGGCGCGCCTGGGCCAGACGGGTGCGGGTGAACTCCGTGCGCTCGTAGCCGAAGCCGCTGCCGGCGTCGTCGTAGAGGTCGAAGGCGCCCCGGGCGCCCGGATAGGCCGTGACGATCTGGCGCGGGCTCGGCCCGGTCGTCGCGTGGTCGGCCGGCGGTTGCGTCGGGATCACCGCGCCGGCGCGCACGAGCACCGGCATGCGCGACAGCGGGACCGAGAGGGTGCGCTCCGCCGGGCCGGTGAACCGCTGCCCGGTGAAGCGGTCGAACCAGGTGCCCGGTGGGACCCACAGCGTCACGCGCGCGGGGTCGCCCGGCGCCGTGACCGGGGCGACCACGACGTCACGGCCGAATGTGTACTCGGAGGGGTGGCGGTAGGCGGCCGCTCGGCCCGGCCAGGTCAGATACAGGGCGCCCGCCATCGGGAGCCCGGTGTCGTGGGAGCGGCGGGCCAGGGTGTAGGTGTAGGGCACGAGCGCCTCACGCAGGCGCAGGAAGTCCGCCGCCGCGCTCGCCGCGGCGGCCGGGTACTCCCAGGGCAGGCGCCGGCCGTGGTTGGAGTGCAGACGGTCCAGCGGCTGGAAGGTGCCGAACTGGACCCAGCGCACGTACATGTCGTCGGGCACGTTGTTGACGCTCGTGAACGCCAGGTTGCCGCAGGTTCCCTGCACGGGCTCGCCGTTGAAGCTGCCGATGTCGTGGCTGACGTAGGGCAGGCCGATCGAGCCTTCGCTCGCGGTCAGCTCGGCCTCGAAGGCCAGCATCTCCCAGGAGGCGCACGTGTCGCCCGTGAACTGGATCGTCGAGCGGTGCTCGGCCAGCGCGCCCGTCCCGCCCGCGCCCGCGCCGCGGTCCCCGTCCGGGCCATCGGTCCCATACGACGCGCCGATCCGCGAGAAGGCCGGCCACCGCAGGCCTCGGGCGCGCTGACGCTGAGCGTAGAGGCGGTTGATCCACGTGTCCGCCGACAGGCCCGGCGCCACGGCGCTGTTGGGCGCCTCGCAGCACCAGTCCAGCCAGAACAGGTCGGCGCCCGCGTCGGTGAACGGCCGGTGCAGCGCGAAGTAGGCGTCGACGTTCGACTGCTTGGTCCAGTCGAAGACGTGGCACTTCCCCGCGGGGTCGGCCTGGAGGAGCAGGCACAGGCCGTCGTCGGTGGCCAGCGGCCCGGCGGTCGCCTCGGCCTGGGCGAAGTGCGGGTCGGTCGAGTTGATCGACGGGTGGATGTTGAGCGCCAGCGAGAGGCCCTGGCCGTGCGCCCAGTCCACGAAGCCCCGGGGATCGGGGAACTCGTCGGTGTTCCAATCCCAGCCGTTCCAGCTGTACGCGCGGCCCGGCGTGCCGACCACGCCCGCGGCGACCGCCGCCCCCGCCGCATTGGCCACGCGCTTGTAGTCGGTGTCGACCGAGAGGGTGTCCAGCGGCACCTGGTGGGCGCGAAAATCGCCCACCAGCCCCTTCAGCTCCTCGGCCGTGAACGGGAAGTACTTCGAGAACCACACGCCGAACGCGCCGCGTCCGAGCAGCGGCGCCGGGCCGGTCAGCGCGCGCAGGTCGCGTAGCCCGCGCGCGTAGTCGCGCCCGTAGGCGAACAGGTACCAGTCCTGGTAGGCGCCGCCGTGCGCCGGCCGCACGGCGAACCCGGGCGGCTGGGGGCGCAGCAGCACGGTCTGCGTGTCGTCGAGCACGTACCAGCCGTTGCGCGAGAGGACGCCGGGGTGGAGGGCGACCCGGGCCGAGAGCGTGTCGAGCGCCCGCGTCCACCCGCCCAGCGCCTTGCCGTTGCCGGCCGGGGTCGGCGCCGCGCCGGCGCCCCCCGGAAGGGTCAGGCGCAGGTTCCCCGCCCCGAACGGCCCCGCGCCCCGCTTCCAGCGCAGCGTCAGGCGGCCAGTCCGGATGATCCGCCAGCCGTTGCGCACCCGCGACGAGTACGCGGGTACGGGCAACCGGGCTCGGGTCGCCGTCATGGTCGGGCTGTCCTGGAAGGCGCCGTCGCCGGCGTACTCCATGCGGATCAGCGACGGGGTCAGGACCTCAAAGCGCGCCGCGCCGTCGCGCACCACGGGCGACCGCGCGCAGGCCGACGCGGGCGCGAGCAGCGCCGCCAGGCAGGCCCCGATCCCCATCGCGCGACGCACGGAGCGATCCAGCCTAATGCGGCGAGGGGCTCGGCGAGGGGCTCAGGTTCCATGGAACCTGAGCCCTTGGGGGGTGAGCCGCCCGCGTCACTTCGGTGGACCCGTGGGGCTAGCCGCAGCCGCGACGGATGTGGCGGCGCGTGATGTGCCGGCCCGTGCGGGTGCGGCCGCGGACGATGACCGCCGTCCGCCTCCGGAGCGTGGCGGGCAGCCAGACGCGAACACGCCGTCGCGCGACCCGGACCGCGGCGCGGCGTCCGTTGACCGTCGCCCGCACCGCTCGCGTCCCGCGCGGGAGGCGAAGCGAGAGCCAGCGCGCCCGGCAGCGCCTGGGCGCCGGCGCGGGGGCGGTCCGGCCCGCCGGAACCGGCGCCTCGGCACAGCGCTCCGCGGAAATGTCGTTGCTCGCGTCGATGACGACGCGGCCGTCGAGCGCCGCTCCGGGCTCGGCGAGCAGGCCGGGAGCTGCCGCGCCGGGAACCGCGAGCAGGACGACCTCCGCATCGGCGATGGCGTAGGCGACCGCCACGGTGTCCGGCGGGTTCGGCGACCTTGCGCCGTACGTCACCTGATGGCCCGCGCGCTTCCAGGCCTCCCCGATCGTCGTCCCGATGTTGCCGCTGCCGAACGGAGATGTGCGCGATGAGCCAGACGATGTCGCCCGTCGTTCGCCCGCCCGGGCGGACGGTGCTGCGTTAGGTTTGCCCGTATGGGCGACGGGAGCGGGGCGTTCAGGCGCGTGATCCTGCCGAGGGTCGGGATCGCCGCGCTGGTCACGGTCGTGCTCGGGGCCATCGGCGGGATCCTGGAGAGCAACATCGTCCAGGGCGACTACAACGCCAAGTACGGCACGGTGCCGGTGCCCGGCTCGAGGATCATCCATCTCCCCGCCAAGACGGTCGACGTTCGCTACGCCGTCCTGCTGCCGGGTCGCGGGAACGAGACTCCCGACGTGCCGGTGCCGCGCAACCTCGGGCTCGCCGTGGCGGCCGTCGACCCCGGCGCGCCCGCCCCCGCCGTCAAGCGGCACGTCGGCTCGAGCGAGAACAGCGGCGACGTGGCGAACACCGACACCGCCATCCAGCTCTGGAAGGTCGAGGTCAAGCGCGACGGCGACTACCGCGTGACCGCGCGCGGCGGCTCGGTGCTGGCCGTGAACCCGAAGCTGTTGCTGGGAAGCGGGCCCGCGATCCCGATCGGCTTCGTGTTCCTCGGAGCCTTCGTGATCGGCGTGCTGGTCGCGATCTTCTGGCCTCAGATCGCGGGCCTGATGCGTCGCGTTCGCTCACGAGGCAGGCGGCCGTCGGCTGCCTCCGAGCATCAGGACGGCGTGACGCCCTCTACTCGAACGTCCAGGCACGCATGGCGGAACTCGACGACCTGCACCGCCGCGGCGTCCTCAGCGACGAACAGTTCAACGAGGAGCAGAGGAAGCTGATCGACGACCTGTAGCGGTCCATCCCGTCCCTCTCCACTTCCAGATTAAACCCAACAGGGGGGCTTGATTCAAGCCCCCGGGTGTGCTCCATAATCGCGCGCCGCAACCCAAGACGTACGACGCGGGAGGTGGCTATGACAGAGCACGAGGTGGTTATCGCGGGCGGGGGCCCGACGGGGATGATGCTGGCCGGCGAGCTGGCGCTGGCGGACGTCGACGTGGTGATCGTCGAGCGGCGGACCAGCCAGGAGCTGCTGGGCTCGCGGGCGGGCGGCCTGCATTCGCGCACGATCGAGGTTCTCGATCAGCGCGGCATCGCCGACCGGTTCGTGTCGGCCGGCCAGGAGGCCCAGGTCGTGGGGTTCGGACGGACCCGCCTGGACATCAGCGACTTCCCGACCCGGTTCCCCTACACCCTCGGGCTGTGGCAGAACCGGATCGAGGAGATCCTGGCCGGCTGGGTCGAGGAGCTGGGCGTTCCGATCCGGCGGGGAATCGAGGTGACGGGTTTCACGCAGGTCGAGGGCGGCGTCGACGTCGAGCTGTCCGGCGGCCAGACGCTGCGCGGCCGATACCTCGTGGGGTGCGACGGCGGTCGAAGCCTGGTCCGCAAGGCGGCCGGCATCGACTTCCCGGGGTGGGATCCGACCACCAGCGCCATCATCGCCGAGGCCGAGGTGGCCGAGGAGCCGGAGCTGGGCATCCGCCGTGACGAGCTCGGCATCCATTCCTTCGGCAAGCGCGACTACGAGATCCGCGACGGCGAGGTCGTCTTCAAGGAAGGCGGGCCGCTGCGGATCATGGTGACCGATGAGACCCCGGTCACCGGCGGCGAACCCACCCTGCGCGATCTCAGCCAGGGCCTGATCAGGGTGTACGGGACCGACTACGGGGTCCACAGTCCGACAACGATCTCGCGGTTCAGCGACATGAGCCGTCAGGCGGCGGCCTACCGGACGGGACGGGTGCTGCTGGCCGGCGACGCCGCGCACGTCCATTCCCCGGTGGGCGGGCAGGGTCTCAACACCGGCGTGCAGGACGCGGTGAACCTGGGCTGGAAGCTGGCCCAGGTGGTCAACGGCACGTCGCCGGAAACCCTCCTGGACACCTACCACGCCGAGCGCCACCCGGTGGCCGCACGAGTCCTGCGCACCACGATGGCGAAGGTCGCGCTGCTGCGCCCGGATGACCGCAGCCACGCCCTGGACGAGGTCGTGTCCGACCTGCTGAGCCTGGACGAGCCGCGCAGGCGGATCGCCGGGATGCTCTCGGGCCTCGACATCCACTACGACCTCGGCGAGGGGCACCCGCAGCTCGGGCGCCGCGTGCCCGACCTCAACCTCGTCACCGCCGACGGTCCGGTCCGGCTTTACACCCTGCTGTACGACGCCCGGCCCGTGTTGCTCAACCTCCGGGAGTCGGACGGGTTCGACATCGCCCCGTGGGCGGATCGGGTCCGGATGGTCGACGCCGAGTACGCGGGCCCGTGGGAGCTGCCGGTGCTGGGCGAGGCCACCGCTCCCGCCGCGTTGCTGATCCGGCCCGACGGCCACGTGGCCTGGCTCGGGGTGGTCAGCGACCCCTGGCTCCCCGGCGCGCTCGACACCTGGTTCGGGGAGGCGGTCGCCGTGTAGCCGCGGCTCTCAGGTCCGGCAATCGGCGGCGACGGCCTGGATGACTGTGGGGAGGAAGTTCAGTCCGGCAGTCTCGCCCGGGTCTGACCGCCGGGGCGACCGGTTTAGCCTGTGCTAAATGACGACGTTCGTCTTCGGACTCGACGATCTCGCACGCACCCGCTTCGCCATCTCGCCGATGTGGGAGCTGATCTCGTCGATCCGCTCGCTGCGAGCCATCTCCGAAGACGCCCTGCTCGTCCCGTGGTTCGAGCGCGTGCGCCCGGCCCTGCGCGAGCTCGACCTGGGGGCGGCCCTGGCCCTGCACCCGCGCCACGGCTACATCCCCGACTTCACCAGCCCGCCCCCCTCTTCGCCGCTGGCGGTGTTCGAGGAGGAGCTCGACGCGGTCCGCTCGACCCCCGTGGCGCTGGTCCGCAACGACATGGGCGCGCTGGCCCGCCAACATTACGGGGGACGGCTGCCCGAGGTGCTCCGGCCGTTCGTCGAGCATCCGCGCGCGGCCACGAACCGCCTGGCGAAGGTGCTGGCCGCCTACTGGAAGGTGGCGATCGAGCCTTTCTGGCCGCGAGTGCACGCCCTCCTGCGCGCCGACATCGACCATCGCGCCCGCCGGCTCACCGAGGGCGGCCCGGAGGCCCTGTTCGCCGATCTGCACCCGACGGTGAGCTGGGACGGCCGCGAGCTGCTGATCCGCCAGAAGTGGCAGGGCCGCTACGAGCTGGAGGGCCGATCGCTGCTCCTCGTGCCGTCGGCCTTCGGCTGGCAGTTCCCCTCTTCGCTGACCGAGGACCCATGGCAGCCGACCGTCTTCTATCCCGCTCGTGGCGTGGCCACGCTGTGGGAGCCGGGCGCGGCGGAGGCCCCCGAGGCGCTGGCCGCGGTGGTCGGCCGGGGGCGTGCCGCGGTGCTGGCTGCGCTCGACGCTCCCGCCACGACGACCGAGCTCGCCCGGCGGCTGGAGGTCACGCCGGGAGCGATCTCCCAACACGTGGGCGCCCTGCGCGCCGCCGGGCTGGTCACCAGCGACCGGGCCGGGCGCACCGTGCTCCACGCCCGCACCGGCCTCGCCGACGGTCTGGTGAGGGGACAGACCGCCTAGCTGTACCGCGGCCTCACGTGAGCATCGAGCTGTGCAGGTCGTAGTCGCCGCGCTGGCGCTCCGTGATCTCGCCCCGCTCGATTCGGCCGATCAACTCCGGGAGGGCTCGGTAGAAGGACGCCGAGCGCACGGGGGGGTGGATCGACCACATGCCCGGCGCGCTGCCGAGGAAGTCCACGCGGCTCAGGCCATGGGCCGCCATCGACCGCGACATCAGAGTCTCCGGCGGCGCGGCCCGCGGATCCCCTTCGAAGATCGATCCTCGCACGCTCGCGGCGATCAGCTCGCGAGCGCTGGGCCGCATCGAGCGCAGGGCCAGGCCCCGAGCGAGCAGGGCGGATCGGTCGATCAGGAAGTCGCGCGTGCTGAACCGGTGAAACCGGAAGGCGGGACCGCCCAGCCCGGGGCTCTCGAACGGCTGCCCGCTCGCCGCGATCGCCCCGGGACCATGAGATCCGGCGTGCCCGGCCGCGACCCGCCGGCTGAATCGACGTGGCGTGGGCGGGCCGGGAAGGGGCGCGCAGCTGAACAGCTCCGCATGCCCGGCCAGCAGCGACGTGCCCTCGGCGAGCCAGGTCTGGCTCCCGCCCCCGAACATCATGTCGGAGTCCAGATGCAGGACGTATCGGTGCGCGGCGCTCAGGAGCCCGAAGAAGTACGAGTAGAACGCGTTGCCGTAGCAGTCCCTCCGCCGGACTGCGCGGCCCGCCAGGAACTGCCGGCTGACCTCGGCGCCCGCCGAATTCCCGTAGTCGACGGTCACCACCCGGGCATGCCCGTGCTCGGCGCACAGGCGGGCGAGCAGGTCGTCGAACTCAGGCGAACCGCTCGGCCGTCCCGGGCCGCGGTCCACCGTGAAGACCACCTCATCAACCTGGCCGGCCCAGTGACGCAGCTGATGCGGAACGATCTCGCGCGCAAATGGCAGGTCCTGCGGCGTGAGGCTGATCTGCAGCGAAACGTCGCGTGGGGCGCCAGGCGGCAACTCCGCTGCCGGGCCAGGAGCCGGCCTCGGCGTGAACGTGGAGCGCGTCAGGCGCGCGCGATCCAAACGCAGCGATAGCCTCACAACGTCCAGGAGCATCGGCCCCGCGGCGATCGCAACCTTCATCTGCGAGCGGCGGTCGTGGACGTAGGTGACGGGGACCTCAACGACATTCAGGCCGGCGAGCCGCGCGCGCATCAGCAGTTCGACGTCGTAGGCCCAACCGCGACACGTCTGGACCGCGAGGAGTTCGCGCGCGGCCGAGGTCTCCAACAGCTTGAAGCCGCATTGCGTGTCGTCGAAGGTGAGCCCCGTCAGCGCGCGAACCGTGAGGTTGAAGGCGCGCCCCAGGTGCTTGCGGTAAGCAGGACTGTCCTCGACCACCGAGCTGGCGAGTGCGCGCGAGCCGATGGCGATCTCGACTCCCTCGTGGATCGCTCTCGCGAGACGACCCAGATCGGTCAGCGGCGTCGAGAGATCGAGGTCCGTCAGCAGCACGTAGTCGCCGCGAGCGGCGCGTACGCCGGCGGCGACGGCCGCGCCCTTGCCTCGCTTGCGCTCGCCGCTCACGAAACGCAGGAAGGAATGTGCGGCGGCGGCCTCGCGCACCAACTCTAGGGTGCCGTCTCTGCTGCGGTCGTCAGCGATCACCGCCTCCAGGAAGGTGAACCCGGAGCGTGCGGCCATCGGCTCTGCGCTGGCGGCCAGCTCCGCGATCAGCTCCGGCAGCCGCTCCTCCTCGTTGAAGGCGGGGATCACGATGGACAGGCTGGGAGCCCGCGCCGACTTGCTCATGGCAACCGCTCGGCGACCCAGAACTGCGTCCACAGCAAGCCGTCGAGCCGCCCACCGGAGATCCGGCGCTCGACGAGGCGCTCGAGACCAAGGCCGGCCTGACCGCCGAGCTCTGAGACGAGTGGCAGGTACAGACCCCATGTCTGGTGCTCGAGAACGCGGAACCCATTGGCGGTCAGCAGCTCTTCAACCTGCCGCGCCCTCAATAGGCTGATGTGGCCTGTTGGGAGGATGGGCTCCCGATAGACCCGCCGTACGAGGTCGATCACTCCAGGCCAGAACGCGACCTTGGCAGCCAGTTCCAGAGTGCTGCGGGCTTGGGGAGTAGTCAGGACGAGCGTCCCACCGGGGCGCAGCAGCCGCTGCAGCCCGGCGACCACCTGGTCTGGCGCCGTTGTGTGCTCGATCACCTCCGAGCACAAGACGAGGTCGAAGCTATCGGACTCGAGCGTGGAATGGGCGATGTCGTCGATCACGAGGTCGAGGTTCGGTCGATCCGCCGCGACGCCGGCGAGGTGGTCCAGGTACTCGGCCTCGATATCGCTCGCCCTGACGTGCTCGAAGAGATCGCACAGGAGCGGCAGGTAGATGCCACTCCCGGGTCCGACCTCGAGCGCGCTTGTGCGACGTCGCTCCTCGGCGAGTCGGCGCACCGCCAGCTCGACGCGCTGTCGGCGGCTCTGATGAAGCCAGTTGCGGGTTGGGTTGCGCGACGAGTAGAGGGTGCGCTGAAGCTCCACAAGTGCTGTCTCGGCGATGGTCGGTTCTCCCTGATGCCGTATGTCGGCTAGCGTGCCGCAATCTCGCCAGTCGTGTACAGCATCCCGCCCACGGGCGACGAGCGCGTCGCGCCTTGAGCAGTGGTCAGTACATGCTGGGTATCGCGCTGCTCGGTGTGACCGTGGGATCGCTGGTGGTCACCGCGCGGCTGGCTCGACGCATGATCGTGCCGGCGTGGTCAGGAGCGCCCGCTCGTCTCGCCGAGGCCGTGATCGGGATCGCCGCCCTGGTGGTCCTGTCCGAGCTGCTCGGAGCAGCTGGGGTGTTCATGCGCGGGTGGCTGGCCGCGGCGTGTGCCGCGGTCGCCCTTGGCGCGGTCGCGGGTCTTCGATCGCGAGTTGCGGCGCGCACCGGATCGGTTGCCGCGGCCGACGGGGACCTTGCCGCCCCTTCACCTGGCGCCCTGCCAGTCGCGGCCGCCGCGCTGGCGATCGCGCTGACGCTCGTTCCATGGAAGGACGGGACCCTTGCCGCGCTCCATCACGGAATGGGCGAGTACGACACGGCCGCCTACCACATGCCGTTCGCGGCCCGATTCGCGCAGGACGCGTCCGTGACCGGGATCCAGTACGTGGGGAACGACCCCATTTCGTTCTATCCGGCCAACAGCGAGCTGATCCACGCGGTCGGCATCGTGCTGTTCGGTCGCGATCTGCTCTCGCCCGTGCTGAACCTGGGCTGGCTCGGGCTGGCTTTGCTGGCTGGTTGGTGCATCGGCCGTCCTCGGGGAATCGGGCCCGCGACGATTTCTGCGACGGCGCTCGTTGCGTCCGTGAACGTCATGGTGTATTCGCAAGCCGGCTCGGCGAACAACGACGTCGTCGGGCTGGCGCTGCTGCTCGCGGCCGTTGCGTTCATTCTCAACGCGCCGCGGCTCCGTGGCGCGCATGTTCTCGCGGGGCTGGCGGCCGGACTCGCAATGGGAACCCGGTTGAACGTCTGGGCTCCCGTCCTCGCACTCTCTGTGGTGGCGATCCTCGGCGCCTGCCGTGGGCACAGGCGCGCAACGGCGGGATGGTGGATTGCCGGGGGCGTGGTCGGAGCCGGCTTCTGGTACGCCCGCAACCTGGTGGCCACCGACAACCCGCTGCCATGGCTCGGAGTGAAGCTCGACGGACTGGTGAACCTCCGCTCCACCGGTTCACCACCGACCGGGACGACCTCCCTCGCCAGCTACATCACGGATCCCGCCTTCATCCGGGCGCATATCGTTCCGCAGCTCGCCCCCGCCTTCGGTGGACGCTGGTGGCTCGTCCTCGGACTCGCCGCCGCTGGTGTTGGTGTGGGCTTGGCGGCAAGGACAGAGCCGATGGTCCGTCGGCTCGCGCTCGTCGGGCTTGCCGGCACGGTCGCGTACGTGTTCACGCCAGCAACGGCCGCTGGCCCGGACGCGCGCTTTTTCGGTTACAACACGCGCTACTCGGTCCCTGAGATCGCGCTCGGCGTGATCGTGCTGGTGCTCGCGCTGTCGCGGCTCGGCGTCCAGCCGCTCGGCCTGGCGCTGGCCCTGCTCCTCGCGGTGATCGTCGTGGTCCCGTTGTACCTGAGCGCGGGCGTGCTACTCGTGGTCGTGCTGGTGGCGATCACAACCGCTGCGTTGGGCTTTGGCACACGAGCAGCGCCCAGCCGCGCGCGTGCAGTCGGCTTCGTTCTACTCGGGCTGGCAGTCATCGGGGTGGGCTGGCGCGAGCAGCGCACCTATTTGCACGACCGCTACCGCGGCGCGATGCTGGGCGAGCCCGTCGAACCGATCTACGCGGCGCTTGCGGGCATTCGTCACGCGAGAATCGCGGTCGTGGGTTTCTACGAGAGCTATCCGCTGTACGGAGCCGCCTCGACGAATCGTGTCGACTACCCGTCGAGCCGGTCTGGCTCCAGGTTCGTGCTTCCCTCGGATTGCCCGACGTGGCTGCCCGCGCTGAGCCGGGGTCGCTACGACTACGTCGTGATCGCGCGGCAAGGTCGCGGCGAACCGCCGGCGGCCGCATGGACTCGTCGGTACCCGGGTGCTCACGAGCTTCTCGCGTCGCCGCCCGGATTCGTACGCGATGGGTCCGCCTGGCGGTGGCAGCTGTTCAGGATGCCCCGAGCGGCCAGCGTCGACCCGGAGGCGGCTTGCCGGGGCAGCTAGGCCAAGGCCCCGGAAGCCGCCGGGCTGGCACGATGAAACCCTCAGCTGTGCGGGCGCGCGCGGGCTATGATTTTCGTCGGCCCTCGGGAGGCGTCAGCTCACGGATGAGCATGCCGGCATCGGACCTGACCTCTGGGGATCTCACTTCCGTTGGAGGCCCGCCTGTGGTGGGGATGGCATGACGGAGTTCCCAGCGAGGCAGGCGGAAGGGCCACAGAGATCGGTCCACGACGGGGGTGGACGCCGCTGGCCGATGCTGTGGCTGATTGCTTGGAGGTCAGGGAGATGAACGAGGAGCTGGAGGGCGAGTGGTCACCGACTTGGCTGCCGCTCATTCGGTTTCGGGGGTCTCTATGTGATCGAGACCGCCGTGCCCGAGGGCGCGCCGTGCCCGGGGAGGGTGTATTGGTTCGATGAGCCTGATGCTCCTCCCGACTTGCTGTCGGTCGGGGAGCTGGTGGCCGTGTGGATCGAAGCGATCGATCGTGGCGACTGGCGGTATGACCGAGACGAGGATCTCTGGAGCGTCGATCCCGCGCTCCTCGAAACCTGGCCGGCGGCCCGAAGAGGCTTGGTCTAAGCGCGGGAGGTTCGAACGAGAGGGGTTTTCTCTCCCGGGATGGAGCTAGGGGGACTCGAACCCCCGACCTCCTGGGTGCGATCCAGGCGCTCTCCCAACTGAGCTATAGCCCCGAGGTGGCCGACAAGTCTAGCCGGGAGAGGCCCGAGCGCTGACCGCCCGCTTGCGTGATCGCGCGCGGCGGCCAGTACTCTCGCGGGGGGCCCATGTTTCGAAGTTTCCGCAGCCGGCTGACGCTGTTCTTCGTCGCCATCGTGATCGTGCCCATGCTGGTCGTCACGGTGGCGCTGTTTCGCCTGATCGCCGACAACGAGCACGGGCAGGCCGACGCGCGCGTGGCGCAGGCGCAGACCGCCGCCATCGGGCTGTACCGCCGCGAGGTCGACCGGTCGGGCGTCACGGCGGCGCGGGTCGCCCGTGACCCGCGGATGGCGGCCGCCCTGCGCTCTGGTGACGCGGCGGCGGTCCGGCGCCGGGCGCAGGAGACTCGTGCGCTCGGGCGTGCGGCGGATCGCCATCGTCCGCGACGGGCGGACGATGGTCGATGCCGGAAGCCCAGACGCGACCGCATCCGCGGCGCGCGAACTGATCGCCCCGAACGGCCGCCCGGTCGGGCAGCTGCGGGTCTCGAACATCACGGCCGCCGAGCTGGCGCGGCTGATCCGGCGCGTGACCGCGCTGGACGCGGCGGTGCGCGCGGCGGGACCATCCTGGCCACGACCCTGCCCGGCGTCGGGCGCCACGACCTCCCGCGCGTGGGGACGCTGAAGATCGACGGCAGCGAGTACCGCACCGCGACCTTCTCCACCCGGGGGTTCGGCAGCCAGCGGGTCAGGGTCGCCGTCCTCTACGACACCGACGCGGCTCCTCCGACATCTCCGATGGCCGCCGGGTCGCCGCGATCATCCTCGCCGTCTTCGTCGCGCTGGCCTTCGGCTTCGCGCTGCTGGTCTCGCGTTCGCTTCAGGCCCAGATCGGCCGTTTCCTCGAGGCCGCCCGGCGCCTCGGGCGGCGGCGATTTCTCCACGCCCGTGCCGACCGAGGGCAAGGACGAGTTCGCCGAGCTCGGCCAGGAGTTCAATGCGATGGCCGGCAGCTCGAGACCCGCCTGGAGGAACTGCGCCGCGAGCGCGTCCGCCTCCAGGAGTCGGTCCGGCGGATCGGCGAGACGTTCGCCTCCAACCTCGACCGCGAGGCGCTGCTGGAGATCGTCGTGCGCACCGCGCGTCGACGCCGTCGATGCGGGCGCGGGCCGCGCGAGCGCGCGCGAGCAGGCGGGCTGAGCCGCTCGAGCAGCGGGCCGCGGCGGGCGACGTGCGCGGTTTCCACGACGCCATCCGCGAGGTCGAGGCGCAGGCGCTGGGCGACGGCGAGCCCGCCGAGGCCTCCGGCGAGGGCTACGCCGCGCTGGCCCACTCCGATCGGCCCGGGCGACGGCAGCGTGCTGGGCCTCATCACCGTCGCCCGCGCGGGCGGTCCGTTCATCGCCCGACGAGCGTGAGCTCTTCCACTACCTGGCCGGCCAGGCGTCGGTCTCGCTCGAGAACGTCGATCTCCACGAGCTGGTCCAGCGCCAGGCGGTGACCGACGAGCTGACCGGGCTCTTCAACCACCGGCGCTTCCAGGAGGTCGTCACGGCCGAGGTCGAGCGCGCCAAGCGCTTCGAGCAGCCGCTCGGGCCTGCTGATGCTCGACATCGACGACTTCAAGCGGTCAACGACAGCTACGGCCATCAGCAGGGGGACGTCGTGCTCCAGGAGGTCGGCGCGCGTGCTGCGCGACTGCTCGCGCGAGATCGACGAGCCGGCGCGCTACGGGGGCGAGGAGCTGGCCGTCGCGCTGCCCCAGACCGACCTCGACGGCGCCGTACCTCCTGGCCGAGCGCGTGCGCGGCGCCGTCGAGGCGCTGCGGATCCCGAACATGGACGGGGAGGGGACGCTCAGCGTGACCGCCAGCTTCGGCGTCGCCTCGATCCCCGAGACGGCCACGGACAAGCACGATCTGATCGCCGCGGCCGACGCGGCGCTCTACCGAGCCAAGCGTGCGGGCAAGAACCGCACGGAAAGAGCCGAAAGAGCCGCGAGGAGGACGGCCCCGGTGATCGAATAACCTGTCCAGGCTCTCTATGGGACTCCTCGACGAAGCAATTCGAGAGCACCTCGAGCTGAAGCGCCAGCGGGGCGGCGACCCCACGGAGCTCGCTCGAGAGGAGCAGGAGGCGCTCGGCCCCGCTGTCCGCGAGCCCGTGGCTCCTGCCGAGCCGGCCCCTCAGGAGCCGGCTCAGTCGCCCGTGGCCGAGCCCTACGACGCCGGCACGCCCTACGACGCCGGTGCGCCCGAGTACGCCGAGCCGGCGCCGGCGGCCGAGGCTCCGCCCGCCGCGGACCTGCAGGAGACGCAGGTCCACCCGGCGCCCACGCCCGACCCCGACGCTCCGCCCGCGCACGTCCAGAGCCCCGACGCCGCGCCTCAGCCCGATCCGGACAGCCCGCGCGCGGACGAGCCCGAGCCCGAGTTCGACTTCGGCGAGCGCCCCAGCGCGCTGGAGCCCGAGCCCGAATCCGAGCCGCCGGCGCCCACCTCCCAGGAGACCGCCGTCTTCGACGTCGACGACGTGTTCGCCGAGGAGGACGCGGCCGGCGAGCCCGAGGAGCAGCCCGCCGGCGAGGACGACGTGCTCGAGGAGACACCCGAGTTCCTCCAGGAGACGCCGGAACACGACCGGCTCTGGTTCGAGCAGAAGCCGCCGAAGGACTTCGACTTCGACGGATGAGGCCCGTGTGGCCCGTCGCCTGACCTGGCTCGACGTCTTCTGCGACGGGCCGTTGCGCGGGAAATCAGCTCGCCGTCGTGCACGACGCGGACGGCCTGGACGAGGCCACCATGCAGGCCTTCGCGCGCGAGACCAAGCTCTCGGAGACCTGCTTCATCCAGTCGGCGTCCCGCGACGAGGCCGAGTACCGCAACCGCATCTTCGATCCCCGCCAGGAGCTGCGCTTCGCGGGCCATCCGTCGCTGGGCGCCGCGGTAGCCGTGGCCCGCGCGGCCGGCGAGACCGAGGTCTCCTACGTCCAGGAGACCCAGGCCGGGCTCCAGCCGATCGACGTGCGCTTCGACGGCGACCTGGCCCACGTCTCGATGCTGCAGGAGGCGCCCGAGCTCGGCGTGGAGCTGGACCCGGGGGAGGTCTTCGCCGCGATCGGCCTGAGCGCCGCCGACGCCGACCCCGAGCTGCCCGTCCAGGTCGTCTCGACCGGCGTGCCCCAGGTCATCGCGCCCGCGCGCGCCGACGCGCTCGCCCGCGCGCGGCCCGACTACGACGTGATCGAGCCGATGCTCGACGCCCACGAGGCGATCGTCCTCTACCTGGTCGCCTGCGAGCCGCAGGCCGACCGGGCTCACGCACGCGCCTTCTGCCACACGGCCGAGATGGCCGAGGACCCGGCGACGGGCTCGGCCGCCGGACCGCTCATGGCCTACCTCAACGCCCGCGCCGGAGCCGAGCGCCTGGCGATCGACCAGGGCATCGAGATGGGGCGCCCCAGCCGCCTGGAATGCGCGATGGAGGGCGGGCGCCCGCGCGTGGGTGGCGGGGCCGTCGTCCTGATCGAGGGCACGGTCAACTTGTAGCTCCCTGGACGGGTGTCCAGTCCGTCCGCAAAAACCTCAGGGTCCCCGTGCCGGGGGCCGAAATGCACCTTGCGAACGGCACCGGAGCGGTCCCGGAACCAAGCTTGCCTCGGAGGGCAAGGACGCCGTGGGAGCGCCCCCTTGTGGGGCGCTTCCGCGTTTAACCGGTGCTTCATCCTCCGAGGTGGCTAGTCTGCCGCCGACGTGCAAGACACCCTCCTGTTTCTCCACGTCCTCTCGGCTTTTCTCCTCGGAGCCACCGTTGTCATCTCCAGCGCGCTCGTGCTCCGGGCGCCGGCTCCCGCGCAGGCAGCGACCGTCTCCAACGCGCTGTGGGCGGCCGGTGGGCTGGGGACGCTGGTGTTCGGCGTGTGGTTGGCCATCGACGTGGATGGCATCGACATCCTCGACGGGTGGATCATCGCGGCGATCCTTCTGTGGGCCGGAGCGACTGAACTGGGCCGCCGGGCGTCCGACGCCACCATCGCCAATGCCGCGATGTGGCACTGGCTGCGGACGGCCGCAGTGGTGCTGCTCCTCGTCGACATGGTCTGGAAGCCAGGCGCATGATCGAGCTCGTGGTCACCGTCACGCGGACCAGTGACGCGAAGCTGCCGTTGTTTCTGCACATCGCCGGAGCGATGACCCTCGTCGGCGGCTTGGCCCTCGCGCTGATCGCGCTGATGGCGTCTTGGCGTGGAGGGGAGGCGGTGATGTCTGTGCGCCTGGGTTACCGCGCGCTCCTCCTCGCGGCGCTACCGGGATGGATCGTGATGCGGATCGCTGCCGAGTGGGTCGCCTCCAAGGAGGGGTTCGACAAGAACCCTCCAAGCTGGGTCAACATCGGGTTCAGCACGGCCGAACCGGGGCTTCTTCTCATCATCATCGCGACGGTCCTGGCCGGCCTCGCGGCGCGCAAGGGGACAGCTGGAACCGGCGTTCGCGTCGCGGCGGTGCTGGTTTCCGTCCTCGTGGTGATCTACCTGGTCGCTATCTGGGCGATGACCACGAAACCGGTCTAGAAGCTGGCTGCGCTCGAACAGCTCTCCCCGCTCGACGCGTCCTTCCTGAGACTGGAGACGCCGGGGTCGCCCATGCACATCGCCTGGGTGGGTCTGTGCCGCCCGCACCCGACGCGCCCGCGCCCCACGGTGGCGGCGCTGCGCCGCTCGATCGGCTCCCGGCTGCGCCACCTGCCGCGCTGCCGCGAGCGCCTCGCGCACCCGCCCGGAGGGCTGGGGGATCCGTTCTGGGTGGAGGATCCCCACTTCGATATCGACCGCCACGTCGTGGCCTTCACCGAGCCCGGCGACGCGATGACGCTGAGCAGCTTCGACTCGCTCGTCGACGGGCTCCTGGCCGAGCCGCTGAGCCGCTCGCGCCCGCTGTGGCACTTCACCCTGGTGCCCCGGCTGGAGGACGGGCGGGTCGGCTTCTGCTGTCGCATCCACCACGCGATGGCCGACGGCATCGGCGGGATGGAGTTCGCGGCGATCCTCTTCGCCGACCCGGGGGAGGGCGCGGTCCCCGAGATCGACCTGTGGGAACCGGCGCCGGCGCCCGCGGGCGCGCAGCTCGGAGCGGCCGCCCTGCGCGAGCAGGCCCGCACGGCCTCGGGCTGGGTGAGCGGCGCGGCGCGCGCGGCCCGCTCTCCGCGACGCTCCCTGGCCGGCGGCCTGACCGGGCTGACCCGCGCGGTGTCGGCCGTGCGCGAGGACGTGCTCTCGCCGGTGGGCGAGTCCTTCCTGGACGGTCCCACCGGCCCGACGCGGCGTCTGGCCCGGCACGCCGCGCCGGTCCAGGACGTCCTCGACATCAAGCGCGCAGCCGAGGTGACGTTCAACGACGTCTGCCTGGCGGCCGTCGCCGGCGCGCTGCGCGAGCTGGCCCTGGCGCGCTTCGAGGCGCCGGTGCCGCTGCGGGCGATGGTGCCCGTCAATCGCCGCACGGACGACGACAGCGGCATCTCGAACCGGATCGCGTTCTCGTTCGTCGACCTGCCGGTCGACGCCGAGTCCGCGCGCGAGCGCGTGCGCCTCGTCCACGAGCGCACCCGGGACATGAAGCGCTCGGGGCGCGCCGGGGTGGCGGAGGCGGCGCTGGACGCCTCGGCGCTGCTGCCGCCCGCGGTCAAGGGTCCGCTGGCGCGCTTCGCCGCGTCCACGCGCCTGTTCAACCTGCCGGTGTCGACGATCCCCGGCCCGCGCGAGCCGATCTCCCTGCTGGGAGCGACGATCGAGGAGGGCTACCCGGTCGGGCCCTTGGCCGACGGCCACGCGCTGTTCGTGGCCGTCCTCAGCTACCACGACGGGGTGTTCTTCGGCTGCCACGCCGACCCCGACTCGCTGCCCGACGCCGACGCCCTGCCGGGGCTGATCGAGCGCGAGCTGGCGGAGATGCGCCGCGCCTACGAGCCGCAGCCGCCGACGCCGCCGAGGTCCGGCGCGGCGAGCCGCCGGCCGGTGGCCGAGCGGAAGTCGTAGCCCGAGCAGAAGTAGAAGCTCAGGCGGTCGGCGCGCGTCAGCGTCACGGGCGCCCAGCGGTTCTGGCCCACCGGCTCGAGGTAGCGCAGCTTGGTCGCGGTGAGCCGGGCATCGGCGCCGCGGTCGTGCTTGAGGTACTTGTCCAGCCAGGCCTGCGTGTAGAAGCTGGCGACGTCCTGGCCGTAGCGGCTGGCCGGGAGGGCGAAGTCGATGTCGGTGTACTCGAGGTGCGTGGAGGCGCGGGGGACGATCGCCATCGTGTCGACGCCGGCCTTGCGCCAGGGCACGAAGCCGGTGTTCTCCTCGCGCATCGGGTCGGGCGCCTTGGTCGGGTCCGTCGGCGTCGGCGTGATCCCCGACGCCCAGTAGGGCGCGACGTTGAAGCCGTACTCGGACTGGATCCCCAGGCCCGGGACGGTCGGCTTGACCTCCTTGCCCTGCACGAAGCTGCCCGAGCCCGAGAGCTTGTCCAGCGCGACGACGGTCTCGACGCGCCGGTCGATGCCCTGCACGTAGGAGACGGCCGCGGCGCCCAGCGAGTGGCCGATGATCGCCACCTTGCTCGTGCGGCCTGGGTCACCGTGTGGCGGTCGGGCCGGCGGTCGATCAGCTTCCACAGCGGGTTGCGCGCGTTCACGTGCGCCGAGCCCGCGGCCGGGTTGCGATACGGATGGCCCGGCGTGGAGAGGAAGAAGTCGAGCGCGTCCAGCGTGCCGTAGATGAAGTTCGCCTCCTGCTGGAAGGGGACACCGGGGCAGAAGTCCTGCTCGCCCTCCGGCGTGGGCGGGACGGGTCGCAGAAGGGGATGTCGGCGTGCGGGGCCAGGTGGGGGAAGGTCTCGCTCGTGCCCTGGCCCTGGACGTCGTAGGTGAGCACGACGTAGCCGCGCTCCGCCAGGTCCTGGGCCAGCCAGCAGTACATCCTCTCCGAGCCCTGGATCGAGCCCGTGGTGATGACGACGCCGGGATAGGGGCCCCTCAGCTTGCGGCGTGTGTACGGGTCGCGCGCGCCGGGCAGGGGGGCGAAGACGTCGCCGCGCAACAGCGCGCCGTAGCGGTTGGTGAAGGCGACGGGGATCTCCTGGCCGCGGGTCCCCGCCCAGTGCTGGCGGTAGGCGCTCCCGGCGTTCCAGCCGGGGATCCACTGCCCGGGGTCGAGGATCGGCCGGGTCGGGTTGGCCGCCTGGTTGGCCACCTGCTGGAGGTAGGGCCCGACGTCCGAGTGCCCGAACTCGTTGAGGTAGTTGGCGCTGAGCTGGCCGTCGGGCGCCGTCTGGCGCCCGTAGGCGTCGAGCATGTTCTGCGTGTCGCGCTGGACGTACTCGGGCGTGCCGGGCTGCGGGCCCGCAGCCTGCGCGCCCGTCGTCATGAATGCGCCGCACATCGTCAGCGCGAGAATCCCCCGAACGACCCTGCCCATCGCGTCCGGCAGGTTGGCACAGACGTTGCGCCGGATTCAAGGATGAACCGTTCGGGGGAGTCCCGGCTAGGAGGCGTGAGTGGTCACCGAGCGCCCGGCGGCGCAGGTGGCCCCGCCGCGGCGAGCGGCCGGCGTGCGGGCGTAGTAGTCGCCCGTGCGCAGCTTGCCCGCGGGGCGCACGCTCCACGTGCCGTCGACGGCGCTCGTCGCCGAGCCGAGCGCGGGATCGGCGCCCTTGCGCTTGCGGTAGACCGTGACCCGCCGGCCCGTGACGCACGCCGGGAGGGTGGACCTGACCTTGCCGGCGAAGCTCTGCCCGCCGGCGGTCGAGTGGCGGATGGTCAGCGAGGTGGGGGTGCCGGTGGCACCGAGGGCGACCCCGGCGCTCGCCAGGGCCAGGGAGGTCGCGAGGAGGATGGCGACGAGTCGTTTCATGCCGGCCAACCTAGGCCCGCGCGGTGAAAGGGCCGGCAAACCCGCGGGCAAGGTCCGGCCAAGCTTGGGTCAGTCGCTCGGAGCTTCGATCCGCACGCCGTGTTCGGCCGCCTCAGGCGCGGCGAAGCGCAGCAGGCGCCGGCCCTCGGCGGCGATGGCGGTGGTGTCGCGCTTCGACGGGCGGTCGAAGGCGGTGACGAGCAGTGTGGCGGTGGCGCCGTCGCGGATGATCCGCCAGTCCGCGCGGTAGAAGCCGCCGATCAGCAGCGTCCCCATCGCCGCGCCGTTGCCGGGTCGCAGAGGGACCGTCCGCTCCGGGGGCATGATGCGCGTGCGATCGGCGTGGCCCAGCAGGACGTTGTCGTACTCGGGGAGGAAGCGCGGGCGCACGGGCGTCGCGGGATCGGGGCGCGGCGCGTCGGGCAGGTCAAAGAGCTCGCGGCCAGTCTCGTCGCGAAAGGTGCGCAGGTCCGGGCGCAGGCGCTGGAAGACCTCTCCCATGCGCGTGAGCCCCGACCAGCTCCGCATGTCCAGGACGCTCGCCGGCCCGAAGGCGGCGAGGTAGCGCACGACGAGCCCGTCGAGGTCGGGCCGGCGCGCCAGCGGGCGCCCCAGCCACCCCTCAACGGTGGTCAGCGTGGGCTGACCGCCCCGGCCCCAGACCCCGCGCGGCGGCACCTGGACGGTGGCGAGGAGGAAGGCAACCGCGGCGGCCAGGGAGTCCTCGTCCTCGCCGGGCCAGCGCTCCGCCAGCTCCCGGCGCAGCTCGACCCGGGTGCGCGGCCGCTCCTCGATCAGCTCGCGGCCGGCGGCGATCACGTCCTCCACGGCCACTCCCTCGAGGTCGCGGCGATACGAGCTGCCGCGGAACTGGCGCTCGAGGACCGGCTGGACGGCGGGCCGCAGCGCCAGCGCGTCGGGCGCCGAGACGAGGTGAACGGTCGCGCGCATGAAGCTCCCCCGCACCGCCGCCCGCTCCTCCATCAGCCGCGCCAGCTCGGCGGGATCGAACCCCTCCAGCCGGGTCCACAGGCCGACGTAGGGCGCCAGCGGCGCCTGCGACTGCATCCCCACGAGGCGCTCGATCGCCTCGAGCGCCGTGAGTGAGTGGCGCTCCAGCAGCATCTGGCGGGCCAGGAGCGCGCGGTTCAGCGCGCGGGTGGTGAGGACTTCGGCGGCCATCGCCTCGGCCTGGGCGGTCGTTACTCCTGAAGCCCGGCGGCTTCGATGGCCTCTTCCTGCTCGGCGAACGTCTCCATCCTTGTGATCAGGCCGTCGCGAAGGGTCCAGACAACGAACGCGTGCTGCTCGGTCTCGATCCCGGTCGTCCGCCCGCGTGCGCGCATCACCGTGTCCACGAGCACCCTGTCACCGATCGAGGTGAACTCCAGGGCGTCGAAGGCGACCCCCTCCATCGCATCCCCGAAGGACCCGAGGTAGCGGAGCACACCTTCATGGCCCCGGTAGGTGTCCGGCTCGGCGGCGAGCGACGGCGGAGTAGTCGCCTCGAATCCGGGATCGATGAAGGCAAGCACCGCCTCGAGCCCACGTTCGGCCATGGCCGCATAGGCGCTGCGCACGATCTCGACGTTCGTCTGCGACATGCTGAGGTGGAGGCGGGGGGAATCGAACCCCCAACTCGGCGTTGCAAACGCCGCGTGTTCCCGTTAGCACCACGCCCCCGTGGCGGCCCTGAGTCTAGGACGGCAGGTCGAGATAGTCAGTTGCAAGCCTGACACCGCGCCGCTGGTTGTTGCCTGCGGGAGCGGTGCGCAGGGTCATGCGACTCATGCCGTCGCCGAGCTCGCCGGCGGGAACGTAGTAGCAGCGTGCGCTCTGGGCGTCGTAGACGGCCAGCCAGTCGATGGTCTCGGCCGTGTAGCGCTTCGTCGAGCGGATCTTCCCGTTCGTCAGCGAGTGAGACTGAGCCTTGACAAAGATGCGCGCGCCGTCGCCTTCGGCGTACTTCACCTGCACTCGCTCCAGCTTCCCGGCTCGCTCGAGAATCAGGTCGTAATCCCAGTCCTCTCCAAACGGGAAGGCCACCTTGAAGCCGCGGCGGCGCAGGTCGGCGGCGCCCATGAGCTCCGCCAGGTCTCCCCTCTGCTTGAGCGGCGCCGTCGCCCGAGACTAAGCGAAAAACCCTGCAAACCGCGCGCTTTGCGCAAAGTTGTACCAGTCAGCTCAGGCCAGCACTTCGAGCGCGCGTGCCTGGGCCCGCTCGGCCTCGGGGTGCGTGTAGAACGCCAGGTGCGTGCCGCGGTCGAGCGTGAGGAGCTTGGCGCCAGGGATCGTCCCGTGGGCGTGGTCGCTGTGGTCGGGCGGGACGTCGGTGTCGGCGCTGCCCTGCACGAGGAGCGTGGGGGCCTGGACCTTCTCCAGCTCCAGCGACCCGATCGCCTCGAACTGCCCGTAGTCGTTGTCCAGGCCGGCCTGGCGCGGCGGGCGCTGGGTGACGGTGGCGTCGAGGTCGAGGACGAAGCTGCGCTTGGTCTCGTCCGTGAAGACCTCCTCCGTGCGCTGCTCGAGCTCCTCCTGGGACAGCGAGCCCTCGGCCTCGAGCGTCGAGGAGATGAGCTGCTTGGGCGCGTGCGCGGCCATGACACGCAGCATCCAGTTCCCCGTCCGGGTCGTGAAGATGAGACGGTCGACGAAGTCCTCCTTGGGGCGCTGAAGCGCATGGCTGACCCCGGCCAGCACCACCAGCCCGCTCACCCGCTCGGGATGGCGCACGGCGAGGCGATAGCTCGACGGCCCGCCGCCCGACCAGGCGATCACACCCGCTCGTTCGACGCCGAGCGCGTCGAGCAGGGCCGCGTGCAGGTCGGCCTGCTGGTCGATCGTCTCGCGCCCGGCGAGCTCCGTCCCGAGGTAACCGGGGCGCGACACGAGGATTGCCGGACGCGGTCGGGGGGAGGAACCGCGACATGACCTCCGCCTGGTCGAGCCCGCCCGGCGTCCCGTGCACGACCAGGACGGGCGAGCCCTGGCCGCGCGTCGCGTACTCGACCGGGCCGAGCTCTGTCTGGGCGATCTCGGGCGTCGCCGCGGCGTCCGCTGGCACGCCGCGAAGCCTTTCAGTCGCGGCGGCGCCTACGGGCATACGGGCAGGCGCCGGCACGTGTCGGCCACCTGGTGCGTCACGCGCCCGACCGTATCGGTCACCGGCGAGACGGCCGGGACCTGACGGCCCACCTGTTCGACGGTGTCGCCCACGGCATCGACCGCGTTGCCGGCCTGCGAGGGCGGGCGCTGGGGAGGCGCGGGATTCGAGCCCCCGCCACCTTCCCGCCGCTCGAGGGCGGCGCCGAACCGGACCCGCCGCCGCCGCCGGAGCCGGGCAGGGAGATCACGCCGCCGCCACCGTCCGGCGAACCCGGAGCGCGCCCACCTGGCGTGCCGCGGCCACCCGCGCGTCGCCGCCCGCCGGCCGAGCCCCCACCATCCGCGAACCCGGGCGCGACACCGCCCGCCGCCGGCGCGGCGACGATGGGCGCGAAGGGCGAGCGCCCCGCGGTCAGCGCCGGGCCCTCGGTCGCGCTGCGCGCGCCGTGGCCCGAGATGACCGATCCCAGGGGGCCGAGCAACCCGCTTCCGCCGCCCACGAGCGCGACGGTCGAGACCGCCACGAGCATGGCGGCGGCCACGGCGAGCCTCCCCGCCGTGCGGCCGATGAGACGCCCGAATGGCGCGCCTGCCGCTCCCACAGCCATAATCCTAGAACCCGGAAGCCGGTCCGACGGGAGGTGCAGGGGACTGTTCACCAGGGTGGCGGCTGTCGGCCGCGCGGTTCGCAACCGCTGGCGCCAGAGCTTCATCGCCTCGGTCACGCTCGTGGCCCTCCTCGCCGTGGCCGCGTTCGCGTTCGTCATCGGCCGCGTCGTGCATGCCCAGATCGAGGACCAGGCCTTCGACCGGGCCAAGGACACGGCGCAGATCACCGCCCGTGCCGCGTTCGCCCCGCGCCTCCCCGCGCCGGGGCGGCGACTGACCGCGCGCGAGCTCTCCGAGCTCGACCGTCAGCTCGCCGCGGTCCGCGCCCGCGAGCCGCTGATCGACATGGTCCTGTGGGGCGAGGGGGGCACGATCCTCTACGCGCGCGACCGCGCCCGCCTCGGCGGGCGTGCCACGCCGCCAGGGCCCGTGGCGGCGGCGCTGACCGGCCGCAGCTCCACGGCCGTGACCGATCACGACCGCGTGCTGGACGCCGCCGTGCCGCTCGTCCGCGCCGCCGGCTCACCCGCCACCGCGGCGCTGGAGCTCCGGCTGCCGTACGGGCCCGTGGCCGGCGACATCCACACCAGGACCCGGCGCCTGGACGTCTCCCTCGCCATCGTTGCCGCCTTGGCCTACCTGCTGGCGCTGCCCGGCCTGCTGCGCGCCGGCCGGGCCCTGCGCGCCCAGTACGACCCGCGCCGCGTCGAGGTCGTGCGCGACCTCAAGCGCGCCCTGGCGCGCGACGAGCTGTCGGTTCACTTCCAGCCGATCGCCGAGGCGTCCAGCGGACGGGCGCGCAGCGCCGAGGCGCTCGTGCGCTGGCAGCACCCCAGCCGGGGCGCGATCCCGCCCGACCGCTTCATCACCCTGGCCGAGCCGACCGAGGTCATGTGGCCGCTCACGCTGCGCATCCTCGACCTGGCGATCGGCGAATGCCGGCGCTGGCGCGAGCTGGGCCACGAGGTCGACGTCGCGGTCAACGTGTCCGGCGAGGTCCTGCCCGACCGCCGCCTGCCCGGCGAGCTCCAGCGCCTGCTCGAGCGACACGGCCTGCCCGCCGAGGCGCTGGAGATCGAGGTCACCGAGGGAGCGGTGATGCGCGACGCCGGCGCCGCCTCGCGCGTACTCGAGCGCATGACCGACCTGGGGGTGAGCATCATCGCCATCGACGACTTCGGCACCGGCTACTCGTCCCTGGCGCGGCTGCACGAGCTTCCGCTCGACACGCTGAAGATCGACCAGAGCTTCGTCATGCGCATGGCGCGCGAGGGCGACGACACGGTCGTGCGCTCGATCGTGGACCTCGCGCACGCCCTGGAGCTGAGCGTGATCGCCGAGGGCGTCGAGGACGAGGACGTCTGGGCCGCGCTGGCGGAGCTGGGCTGCGACTTCCTCCAGGGCTACGCGCTCACTCGGCCGCTGGACCCTGACCGGTTCATCGACTGGCTGGCGCAGGCCCACGCCGGCCCCGAGATACTGCGGTCATGAGCCTTCCCTCTCCCAGATCGCAGGACACCGCCCTCATCACGGGCGCCTCCGCCGGCATCGGCTCCGAGGTCGCCCGCCAGCTCGCCGCCCGCGGGCACAACCTCACCCTCGCGGCCCGCCGCCGCGAGCGCCTGGACGAGCTGGCGGACGAGATCCGTGCCGCGCACGGCGTCGACATCGACGTCCACGCCTGCGACCTGGCGGACGACACGGCCCGCGCCGGGCTCGTCAACACCCTGCTGGGAGCCCCGCGCCACGTGGCGATCGTGGTCAACAACGCGGGCTACGGGTCCTTCGGGCGCTTCTGGGAGCTGCCACGCGAGAGCGAGACGAGCATGGTGCGCCTGAACTGCGAGGCCCTCGTCGACCTCACGCACGCGTTCCTGCCGGCGATGGTGGGCCGCGGCGAGGGGGCGATCCTCGAGGTGGGCTCGATGGCCGGCTTCCAGCCGACGCCGTGGAACGCGACCTACGCCGCCACCAAGGCGTTCGTCCTGTCGTTCTCGGAGGGGGTCAGCGCCGAGCTTGCGGGAACGGGTGTCTCCCTCACCGTGCTGTGCCCGGGGCCGGTCGACACCGAGTTCAGCGAGGTCGCGGGCGTCGACGACCTGCATTCCGGCCTGCCGGACATGTTCACCCAGACCGCCGAGGAGGTCGCCCGCCGCGGCCTCGACGGCATGGACCGCGGCAAGCGCGTGGTGTTCACCGGCGTTTCGCACCGCATGGTCGCCCAGGCCGGGCGCTTCACGCCGCGCATGGCCCTGCTTCCCCTGGCCAACCGCGTGGGAAAGCGGACGCTCGCCGACCGCTGAGCAAAGCCCGGCGGCCGGCCGGCGTCCGGCGGCGGTCAGGTGACCCGCAGGTGCCCTGTCGCCTTGGAGTACCCGCTCCTGCCCGCTGTCGCCGTGTAGCGGCGGGCTTTGGTCCCGGCCGGGACGAGCAGCTTCACCTTGCCCTTCACCGTCTTCCCCGACACCGTCTTGGAGCCGAGCTTCAGCGTGACCTTCGCGCCACTCACGACGTCGCCGGCATCGGTGACCTTGAATGTCGCCTTGTGGCCGTGGGCCACCACGGCGGGTCCCTTCAGCGTCAGACCCGGCAGCGCTCGCTGGTGCCAGTAGCCGAGGTCGGACTCGCTGGACTGGAAGTAGCCGAACAGGTCGAGCGCTCCCCCGGGCGCTCCCCCGTCACCCACCACTCGGTAGATGCTGGTTCCGGTCCCCTTCGGGCGCTTGAGCGAGACGACCGCCCCGACCTTGGTGGCCGCCGCGTTCGTGCGCACCGCGTACACCCGGCCCTTGCGCGACCACAGCAGCCACATCCGCCCGCCCGCGGAGCGGGCGATGGCGATGTGCTGGGCGCCGCGCTGGCCGCCCATCACAAGCGGCTTCGGCGCTCCCACCCTCCACAGCGCGGGTGAGCCCAGGAAGGGGTTGGTCCCGACCGTGTAGGCGAGGTAGATCCCGCCGCCGGAACGCCCGGAGAGACCGACGCGGTCCTGCAGCTGCGCGGCGCCCGAGTTGGGCGCGGTGACTGTCGGCCCGCCGAGCTGGCGCACCTCGATGCGCGTCTGGTCGCCGATCGTGTTGATCCACCCGGCGAACAGCGAGCCGGACTTCGATTCGAGCGCCAGCGCAGGCTGGATGATGCAACAGCGGTTCTCACCCGAAAACAGGTGGGTATCGGATGCGGCGGGGTCGAGTCCGTAGTGGAAAGCCGCGTCGCCCGGCCCCGAGTCGCCCCAGATCGTGACGGGCGTGCCGTCTGCGGCCGGCGAGGCGTCGAGGCCCGAGCCGACGTATGCCTTCCCCACACCGGACGCCGACGTGTTGGACGCGGGAACGGCGGGGCTCCAGGTCCGCCCGTCAGATCCGGCGACCGCCGTGCGCATGAAGCCGTCCGTCCCCGGAGCGCCGGTCAGGCCGGCGAAGAAAACCCGCAGGCCGCCGTCGACCGTCCGTCCGAGAACGACCGACTCATTGATGCTGTCGAGCTGCGCGACCGTGTCAGGACCCGCCAGTGACTTGGCGTTCTTCGCCAGCGCCTTGTGCGCGACGCTGTCCGTGGCCCCGGGCGGCGCCACGCGATAGACGATGTGCAGGACGCCGTCCGCTGTGCGGGCGAGGCCCAGGTTCTCGATGTTGCTGGCCTTCTGTTCGACTCCGGTGACCCGGGTCCACTTGCCCGGCGGGCCGGCGAGCGCGCTCGAAACCGGCACAAGTCCGATCGCGGCCAGCGCACAGGCCAGCCTGCGAGCCCAGATGGTGCTGATGAACATTGCCCTTCCTCCCTCTGCGGTTGCACCCCTACAACCGCCCTCGGGGAAGGAAATTACGCCGCGGCGCGCACCTGAGCCAGCAACTCGCCCGCGACCCGGTCGGTCGCGGCGCCCACGCCGCCCAGCAGGCGCCGGGAGAGCTGAGCGCGACGGAACCAGTACGGCGCGTCGTGCTCCCAGGTGGCCCCGATCCCGCCGTGCACGGAGATGAGCTCGCGCGAGGCGAAGTCCAGCGCCGAGCCGGCCGCCGCCCGAAAGGCGCTGGCCGCCAGCGGGAACTCCGCCGGCGCGTCCTGGCGCGCCCAGCCCGCGTAGTACATGAGCGAGCGGGCGTTCTCCTGACGGCGCAGCACCTCGGTCAGCGCGTGCTTGACCGCCTGGTAGGAGCCGATCGCGCGGCCGAACGTGAAGCGCTCCTTGGCGTAGGCGACCGACAGCTCCAGCGCCGACTCGACCGAGCCGAGCGACTCGGCGGCGAGCAGGCCCTGGGCGAGGAACCAGGCCGAGGTCAGCTCCATCTCCCCGGCCGACAGCACCGTCGCGGGCGCATCGGTGAGCGTCACGTGGCCGATCACGCGCGTGGCGTCGTAGCGGGTGACCGCCTCGATCTCCACGCCGTTGGCGCCGGCCTCGACGAGCAGCGCCCGGACGGCGCCGTCGTCGTCCACCGATGTCACCACGAGCACGTCCGCGCCGGACGCGTCGGGCACCCAGCCGACGGTGCCGCTCACCGTCGCGGTCTCCCCGTCCACCCGCGCGCGCGGCGCGTCGGGACGGGCGTGCCCGCGGACCGGGTCGGCGGTCCAGCCGTCGTCGAGGTCGCCCGGAGGCTGGGAACCGACGAAGGCAGCGCGCTTCTCGCCCTCGGCCAGCGCGGCCAGCAGATCCTCCTGGCCCTCGGAGACGTCCAGCACGGCCGTGGCCGTGACGTGGCCCAGGAGCGGCACGGACGCCAGGACGCGGCCGCACTCGGCCATCACGAGCATGGCGTCCAGCGCGCCCAGGCCGGCGCCGCCGTGGTCCTCGGAGATCAGCAGGCCCGGCCAGCCGACCTCGCGCGCCGTGTCCCACAGGTCCAGCCGCTCGCCGCCGTCCAGGGCGTCACGGGCGGCTTCGATCGTCTTGTGGCGCGAGAGCGCGCCACGCGCGGCCTCCTGGAGGTCGCGCTGCTCGTCGGAGAGCTCGAAGTTCATGCGCTCACCGCCTCGCGCTCCTTCGCGCGCAGCTCGGAGAAGGGCACGCCCTTGTCCAGCCGCGGCTCGGGCGGCAGGCCGAGCACGCGCTCGCCCACCGTGTTGCGCAGGATCTCCTCGGTGCCGCCGGCCGACTTCAGGCCCGGCAGGAACGAGATGAGGTAGGAGAACTCGTCGTCCTCGTCGAGCGCCTCCGGCCCGACCACGTCGGCGATCAGGTCGCCGGCCGCGATCGCCGCGTTGACCACGGTGACCTTCCCCATGCCCGCCTCGGGCCCGGGGATCTGGCCCTTCTGGAGCGCGGTGAGGATCCGGTAGCCGGTGAAGCGCAGCGCCAGCAGGTCGGTGGCCAGCTCGCCGAAGCGGTGGCGCACCTCCGGATCGGCGGCCGCCGCGTCGTCGGAGGCGATGACGCGGGCGAAGCGGTCGGCCCGGAAGCCCATGCCCTCGCTGCCGCCGCCGATCGTCAGGCGCTCGAACATCAGCGTCGTCAGGGCGGTGCCCCAGCCTCCGTTCACGGGGCCGACCACCATGTCGTCGTCCAGCACGACGTCGTCGAAGAAGACCTCGTTGAACTCGGCGTCGCCGGTGATCTGACGCAGGCCGCGAACGGTCACGCCCTCGGCGTCCATAGGGACGATGAACATCGTCAGGCCCTTGTGCTTGTGGGCCTCGGGATCGGTGCGAGCGAGCAGCAGGCCGTAGGCGGCGAACTGCGCGTTGGTGGTCCACACCTTCTGGCCGTTGAGCTTCCAGGTCCCGTCCTCCTGCTGGACGGCGCGGCTCTGGATGCCCGCCAGGTCGGAGCCCGCGGCGGGCTCGGAGAAGAGCTGGCACCACACCTCGTCGGCGTGGAGCATGGGGGCGAGGTAGCGCTGCTTCTGGTCCTCGCTGCCGTGGGCGATGATCGTCGGGCCGAGCATGCCGACGCCGATCGAGTCGATGATCCCGGGGACGCCGGCGGCGGCGATCTCCTGGTTGGCGATCACCTGCTCGAGCGGCCCGAGGCCCTGTCCGCCGTACTCCTTGGGCCACGTGATGCCGACGAAGCCGCCCTCGGCGAGCTTGCGCTGCCAGGCACGGTGCGCCTCCACCGCGGCATCCTCGTCCTTGATGGCGCCCTCGCCGCGCAGGACGGGCGCCTCCTGCTTGTGCTCGTCGAGCCACGCGCGCACCTTGGCGCGGTACTCGGCCTGGTCAGGACTGTCGTTCAAATCCACGTGGGGACCCTCCTGGCTGACTGGCCAATCAACGTTTGAGAGGGAACCCTAGCGCGAGGGCCAAGCGACCGGGCGAGGACCTACGCCTGGTCGGGCGTGACGTGATGCGCCGTGTGCACGTGCGCGGCCAGGTGCGCGAGGTGATGACGCTCGCGGGCGCGGTCGCGCGCTGAGCGCAGCAGCGCCAGCGTGATCAGGGCGCCGGCGATGGACACGCCCGCCATGACCTTGTTGGTGGCGGAGAAGGCGTCGACCGCCGCATGGCGGGCCTCGAGCGTGAAGCTGCCGCGCGTGCTCGGCCCCAGCGTGTCGACCGCCGCGCGCGCCGAGTCGGCGGCGCCGGAGAGAACGGTGTCCAGCTTGTCCTCCTCGGCCTTGCCCGTGCCCGGCAGGTTCTCGTTGAGCTTGGAGATCCCGGTGTTCAGGTAGACGAGCCCGCAGATCGTCACCCCGATCGAGCCGCCGAGATAGCGGCCCATGTTCACCACGCCGGAGGCCTCGCCCGCGTCCTCCTCCGGGACGGCCGCCACCGCGGCGGCCGACGTCGGCCCGGTGACCATCCCCTGGCCGGCGCCGATCAGGATGAAGCCCGGGACGAGATCCCACACTCCGCTGGTCTCGCTGATCCGGGAGACGAGGATGAAGCCCAGCCCGATCGCGAGGAAGCCGAGCGTGATCGGCCCTCGGCCGCCGACGCGCTGCGCGATTGGCCCGGCGGCCAGCGACACGGCGAACATCCCCAGCGAGAGGGGGAGCAGCGCGGCACCCGTGGCCAGCGGCGAGAGGTCGAACACCACGAAGCTCTGGAGGAACAGGTTGAAGTAGTAGTAGGCGCCCAGCAGGGTCAGCGTGGCGGCGAACGTGCCCACCACGCCCGCGGTGAAGCCACCGTTGCGGAAGAACCCGAAGTGGACCAGCGGCAGGCGGGTGTGAAGCTCGGCGTAGGCGAAGGACGCGAACAGGACCACCGTGGCGATGAACGCGGCGATGATCCGCGGGTCGGTCCAGCCCCAGGTCCGCCCCTGGCTGAGGGCGAGGATCAGCATGAACGATCCCAGGCCGAGCAGGACGATGCCCGGGATGTCGATCTTCAGTTCGCCCTGGTCGCGCGACTCCGGCACGCGGGCGAGCGTGAGGAAGACGGCCAGGACGACGAGCGGCGCGTTTGACCACCACACCCACGCCCAGCCCAGCGACTCGGTCAGCGCGCCGCCGATCAGCGGGCCCATGGCGAAGCCCAGCCCGACGACGGCGGCCCAGATGCCGATCGCCGCCGTGCGCCGTTCGGGCGGATAGGCGACCCCGACCAGCGAGAGCGAGCCGGGCACGATCAGCGCCGATCCCAGGCCCTGCATCCCGCGGCCGAAGATGAGCAGCGGCACGGACTTCGAGAGCGCGATGACCACCGAGGCCGCGCCGAACAGGACGACGCCGATCAGGAAGACCTTGCGCCGGCCCAGCAGGTCACCCAGGCGCCCGCCGGTGACCACGAAGGCGGCCGCGGCCAGGATGTAGGCGTTGACGACCCACTGGAGGCTGGGCAGCGAGGCGTTGAGGTCGTCGGCGATCGCCGGCAGCGCGGTGTTGATCGAGGTCGTGTTGACGCAGACCGCGAAGACCGGGATCGAGACGCACAGCAGGACCCAGCCGGGACGGCTATCGCTCTCCTCCATGGGGCCGAGCGTAGTGCGCGAAGCGGCGCCGCGGGCGAAGAGTCGGCTAGCGCAGGCCGGCCCGGACGCGGTCGATCCAGGCGTCCAGCCGCGGCCCGCGTCCGGAGAGGTGTTCGACCAGGATCAGGTGAAACGGGTCGTCGTCGCCGGGCTGCGCTCCCTGGGCGTAGCGCAGGAACGGCCAGGCGATCACGTCGGCGATGCCCAGCTCCTCGCCGAGCAGGAAGTCGCGGCCGTCGAGCAGCGCCTCGAAGCGCGCCACGCTGCCGCGCAGCTCGGCGGCGGCCTCCGGGTCCGGTCCTTCGTCGGCCAGCCGGTTCGGCGCCACCTTCCACACGCGGTTGAACCAGTCCACGAACGTGTCGGCCTCGGCGCGCCGCCCCGGCTCGGGCGGCCACAGCGCGGGCTCGGGCCAGCGCTCCTCGATGCGCCGCAGGATCGCGGGAGAGTCGGCGAGCACCTCGCCCTCGAGCTCGACCACGGGCACGAGGTCCTGGCCGCTGACCGCCCGGATCGGCGAGCGGTCGGACGGGTCGACGTCGACCGGCTCCCACTCCACGTCCTTGAGCCGCAGGGCGATCTCGATGCGCTCGACGTTCGTCGAGTACGGGATGCGATACAGCCGCAGGCTCACGCCACCGCCCTCCCCCGAAGGCGGATGCGACCGCCGGTGGCCAGCCACGAGCCGCCCAGGATCAGGACGAGCCCGGCGATGGAGGCCGCGCCGAGACTCTCATCGAGCACGATCACGCCGAGCGTCACGGCGACGAGCGGGTTGAAGTAGGTGATGATGCTGGCGCGGTTGGGCCCAGCCTCGTTGATCAGCGAGAAGAAGAGGACCAGGCCGGCGGCGGTGCAGACGAATCCGAGCATCGCGATCGAGGCCAGGGCGTCGAGCGAGGGGGTCCCGTCCGGAGGCGCGATGATCGCCGCGGGCAGCAGGAGCAGCGAGGCCGCAGCGAGGCTGCCGGCGACCGGGCCGATCGGATCGAGGTCGGCCAGGCGCAGGCGCACCACGATCGGTGCGGTGGCGTAGCCGAGCATCGCGATGAGGATCAGGATCGCGCCCGCCAGTTCGTCGGTGCGGCCGGCCACGTCGATGCCCATGAGCGCCACGACGCCGGCCAGCCCGATGAACAGCCCCACGAGGCGCAGGCCGGTGGGCCGGTCGGCGGGGAAGAAGCGGACGGAGAGAAGGGCCATCGCCAGCGGCATGGAGGCGATGAGGATCGCCGCCAGCGACGAGGAGACGTGCTGCTCGCCGATCGCGATCAGCGTGAACGGAACGGCGATCTCGGTCACCGTGTACAGGCCGATCGGCGCCCACCGCTCCCGTAGCCCGTCCAGGGCCCCGCGGTGTGCGGCGAGCGGGAGCAGAACCAGCGCACCGAGCGTGACCCGCGACCAGGCCACGAAGGCCGGCGGGATGTCGGCGTCGACGGCGACCTTGATGAAGAAGTAGGGGATGCCCCAGACGACGGAGACGGCCGCGAAGAGGGCCCAGGCGCGGGCGGTCATGTGGGGTCATCCTCCCGCGCCCGCGCGCGGCGAGCCAGTCGGGTTCCTTGTGGGCAGGATCAGCTGCGCTGATGGCCGCGATGCTCGGACTTTGTCGCGCCTACCGCGACAAACTCCGATCAGCGCCACCCGGCTCGGGGCGGTCATCCGCTGCCCATGTCCTCGGTCTCGCGCAGCTCGGGCAGGTGGCGGTTGTCGACCCAGCCTCCGCGCGAGGGGGCACCGGCGGTCGTCCTGGCCTACGAGGCCGGCGTGGTCACGCCCGGGCAGGGCCAGGGCGAGGGTTAGCTGTAGTTCCTAGGTAGGTTGGTCAGGCGGGAGCCGGGCGGCTTGTGGCCGAGGGCGCCGTGGGTTCGGGTGAAGTTGTAGTGCAGTAGCCAGGGTTGGAGGGTGGCGGTGCGCTGTTGGCTGGTGGGGAAGAGCTGGCCGTAGGCCCATTCGCGCAGCAGGGTCTGGATGAAGCGTTCGGCTTTGCCGTTGGTGCGGGGCCGGTAGGGCTGGGTGCGCAGGTGCTTGAGGCCGAGCTGGCGGCAGAGCTGGGCGTGCAGCGTGGAGCGGTAGGCGGCGCCGTTGTCGGTCATCACCCGCTCGACGGTGACGCCGTGACCGGTGAAGAACTCGATCGCGCGCTGAAGAAAGGCAGTCGCGGTGGTCGCTTTCTCGTCGCCCAGGACCTCGGCGTAGGCCAGGCGGCTGTGGTCGTCGATGGCGACGTGAACGAACTCCCAGCCGGCGTCGCCGATCCGCCGCCCGTCAGGCGTGTAGGTGGTGCGCCGCTGCGAGCGCCGCCCGGTGACGCGATGACCAGGCTTGAGGATGCGCCCGAGCTTCTTGACGTCGACGTGGACGAGCTCGCCGGGGTGGCGGCGCTCGTAGCGGTTGGGCGGCTCAGGCGGCTCCAGGCGCGAGCGCTTGCCCAGCCCAACGCGCTTGAGCACCGCCGAGACTGTCGAGAGCGCCATCGAAAGCGCGAGCGCGATCTGCGCGCCAGTCATCCGCAGCCGCCGCAGCCGGATGATCTCCCGAACTCGCTCAGGCGGCGTCTTGTGCGGGATCCGGTGCGGAGCCGAAGAGCGATCCAGCAACCCCTCCGGGCCCTCATCGCGCCAGCGCCTCAGCCACCGACGCGCGGTGCGATCGGTGATTCCGGCGGCCTCGGCCGCCTCCATCACCGACCACCCCACCCCAACACGATCAACCAACAGCCTCCTGCTCTTCGGACAGGTCCGGGCGTTAGCGTGCAACCTCATTCGGTGTCCTCCTTGGGACTGGTGGCGTTAGACACCTCCAGCCTCCAAGGAGGCCCGGATGAACTCCCAAGCCCGGACCAACGTCCTCAGGAACTACAGTTAGCCCTCGCTCGGGTCGATCGGGGCCCGATTGCGGCTGTACTTGAGATTCGGGTGTTCCTCGGTGACGGGGCAGGTCGCGTTGGTCAACGTCGCCCGCGCCGTTGTCGTGCTCGTCAACGCTCCCGCGGCCTGGAACGGGTCCAGATAAGGGGTCTCGGCTGCGAATGGGCTGTGGAAGAGAGCCAACTTGAGGCGCGCGCTGCCTCCGAAGCGCCCCCCGCGCTGGAGCTTGAAGCCGGCGTCCTGTTTGAAGACATCCCCATCGAGCGAGAGGTTGATGCGCTCCGGGAAGGTGGCCAGCCACCACGTCTGGTCGATGCGACGCACCTCGGGCGGGTCGCCGGGCGGCCAGGTGAACGACGCGCGGTTGCGGCAGTGCACGTCTGCGGGGGGCGGGTCCTCCGTGGAGAAGTCCCCGTCGTAGGTTCCGCCGCGGTTGACCACAGCGCCGACGATGTTCGCTCTCAAGACCACGCGCCGCGAGCGGCACTGGTATTCGATCCCGAAAATCGGGTCAAAGCTCCAGTAGTGGCCGCTCCTCGGCACGAAGCTCATGCCGGGCGGCTTCGCGCCGCAGTCGTAGCCGACGAGGAAGTTGGCCGTCTTCGTCTCTCCAGCCTCGAGGGTGACGGTACGTCGTCCTGGATCGAGCTCGAACTGGCGCCGGTCGACATCGGCCGGCAGGCCCTCGACCTGGTAGCGGCCCAGCGCGCCGGCGGGAACCTTGATCCGGTACTTGAACCGTCCCCCGACCCGGTCGGTGAGCGTCTTGTGCCCGCGAGCGCGGATCCGGAAGCCGGAGAGCATCTCCCTCTTGTCCGCCTCCGACATCAGCGCGCTCTCCCGCCCGGGGAACTTGAACGCGGGCACGGTGTCCAGCGTCCCGACGATGTACGCGGCGTCCGGCGGGTCGACGATCACGGAGCCCCGGGCCCTGACCTCCTTGCCGGTGGCCTCCGTCGTGACCCGCATCTTCTCGCCGCCCACGTTGTCGTATCTGTAGGCCGCCTCCAGCGACTGCTTTGGCGCGAGCGTCCGGCCGCTGTCATTGGGGCCGCTGATGAGCTTGAGACTCGCCGCGCAGAGGCGGCGACACGCGGGCACCCGGACGATCTTGGGTATCTCGGCGAAGTCAACGTCCTCGGCCGGCGCGTCCCCCACGTTGGTCACCGTCGCCAGCACCACGGTCTGCGGCTTGTCGTCGCCCCGCGGAGCGACCTGAAGCGCCTTCATGCGCATCTGCAGCGCCGGCCCTTCCCCGCTCACGTCGACGCTGGCCTGGGTGCCGTAGACGGCCCGCTGCTTGGCCTCGAACCTCTCGCAGGTGTCCGTCTTGAAACCGTCGACCCACGATTGGCCGATGTGGACCCGGTCGTAGCCCGCCAGCGCCCGGTACTCCTTCACCCACACGTACACGTCCTCGAAGGGCGGCTTGGTGGACAGCGTCTGCGGCGCGCCGTTGAACGTGTAATGGACCGTGAACGAGCTGGCGTTCGCCACGTGGGGCCACTGCACGAACACCACGGCGCTGCAGTTGCCGGGCTTCTCCGGGCGGTTGCCGTGCTCGTAGACGACCTGCGCCTGGAGGGTGCGGGTCTTGGCCCGGACAGACGTCGACGTCGCCGTGTCCGGCAGGATGCTCAGCGGGGCGATGACCGCGGCGAGGGCTGCGACCAGGATCAGCCGCTTACCGCTCGGCGCCCTTCCGTGGGCGTTCACCCCGCCAGCATAACGCCGATAATCAGTGTCGGGCTATCGATCGGCGCGCCAGAAGTAGCCGCTCAGGTCTGCGCCAGCGCCCGGAACCCGCGATCGAGGATCGCGCGGGCCTGGTCGCCCGGTGAGGGCGAGTGCAGGAGGACGACGCCCAGGTGGTGCCCGCCGCGCCGCGCGGTCCCGACGAAGCACAGCCCGGCGGCGTCGGTGTAGCCGGTCTTCACTCCGGTGGTGCCCGCGTAGTCGGCGCGGATGAGCGGGTTGTGCCCGGCGAGGTAGAGGCGGCCGGGCTTCCATACCGTCTTCTCCTTCCCCCGCACCTTGGCGATGTGGGGGATCAGGGAGCGGAACGAGATGTAGGGCGTGCGCACGATCGCCGCCAGCCGCGGGCGACGCAGGACCTCGTGGGCGAGGACGGCGAGATCGCGCGGGCACGAGTGGTTGCCCTCGTCCTCGTAGCCGTCGGGCGAGGAGAAGTGCGAGCAGCGCAGGCCCAGCGCCCGCGCCTCCACGTTCATGTCGTCGACGAACCCGCTGACGGTCCCGCCGACGTGCTGGGCCAACGCGACGGCCGCGTCGTTGCCCGACGGCAGCATGAGCCCGTACATCAGCAGGCGCAGCCGCACGAGACGGTGGGGCGCCAGGAGGCCGACGGCGGATCCCGGCTCGGCCTTGGCCTCGTCGGTGATCCGCACCCGGGCCGAGTAGCGGGCGCGGTCGTCCACCATCACCGCGGTCATCATCTTGGCCAGCGAGGCGATCGGAAGTGCCTTGTACGGATGGCGCGCCCACAGGACGCGGCCGGTGTCCACGTCGAACAGCATCGCCGCGGTCGGCGGCTGGCGGAAGCGGAAGCGCAGGCGGATCGGGGCCGTCCGCGTGGCGTAGGGAACGACGCGCCGCGGCTTGGTCACCGCCTGCGCGACGCCCGCGCCGATGCCCGAGGAGTGGTCGCTGGCACCGCCGGCGTCGTAGACCCGCACGATGACTCCGGCGCTGACCAGCAGCACGAGGAGGATCAGCACGGTGTAACGGACCGTCACTCTCTGCGGAGAATGCCGCAGCGCCCGGCCGTTGCCAAGCTCAGAGCGTGTTGCGCAATCGGGGTTGCAGCGGCCGGCTCACTCCGGCGGATGGCGCAGCGCCCCGACGATCCCGAACCCGAAGAGCGCCAGGACCAGCAGCGAGAGCACCGTGAGGATGTCGACGCCCTGGGTGACCGCGACCTGGATCGTCAGGCCGGCCAGGGCGACGATGAACACGAGGACCACGCCGAGGATGAGCTGTCGCAGGTCCATCAGTAGACCGGGTACTTCGGCTCAGGCGATTTGACCCGCTTGGCGAACGCGCGGATCGTCGCCAGCCCGAAGGCGAAGCCGCCGATGTGGGCCCAGTACGCGACGCCGCCCCCGCCGACGGGGTCGGAGAGGTCGGCGTAGCCGAAGTAGATCTGCTGGAGGAACCAGAGGCCGAGCATCACGAGAGCCGGGAGTTCGAGGATCGTGAAGAAGAAGATGATGAAGACGACGGTCAGCACGCGCGCCTTCGGGTAGAGCAGCAGGTATCCGCCCAGCACCGCGGCGATCGCCCCGGAGGCGCCGATCGTCGGCACGGTGGAGTCGGGGCTGATGATCACCTGGCCCGCGAGCGCCGCGGCGCCGCCGAGCAGGTAGAAGGCGACGAAGCGCGGCCGCCCCATGGAGTCCTCGACGTTGTTGCCGAAGACCCACAGGAAGAGCATGTTGCCCGCGATGTGGAGCACGCCACCGTGCATGAACATCGACGAGAACACGGTGATCCACGTCGCCGGCTCGCTGGGCGGCGTCCCCACCACGCCGGCCTGGCCCTGGCACAGGACCTGTCCCGCCGACAGCGCGCAGTGCTTGCCCGGATGGGTGAGCTCGTAGGGGATGGCCCCGTACTCCACGACCTTCGTGTCGCTGACACCCGAGAACCCCGTGGGGTGCTGCCAGAACAGGAACACCATGACGTTGATGACGATCAGGGCGAGCGTGACGACCGGGAAGTTGTCCGTCGGAATGTTGTCCTTGATCGGGAACACGGCGGCCGGGCTCTAGCTCGGGGTGCCACCGGTGCCGGTCGGGGGTGCGAGCGGCGCCCGCAGCTCCGTCGTGAATGCGGACTGGTTGACCACGACCTCGGCGCTCAGGCCGTGCATCTCGCGCACGCGGGCGAGCGCGGGGCCGACCAGCGACACCCGCGCCGTGGCGTGTGCGCGCGGCGCCAGCGAGAGCACGCGGCTGGGGCGCGTGGCCAGGATGCCGTTCAGGCGAATGCCGACCCGTCCGCGAAAGCGCGCCTGGTCCTTGGGCACCATAAGCCGCAGCTCGACGACGCCGCTGCGCTGGGCGCGCAGCGGCTGATGCACGAGCACGCCGTCCACCAGGGCCCACTCGCAGTCGCGGGCCAGGCGATCCTGGCTGGCCGGCGACCGGACGACGTCGGTGCTCGACCCGCAGCGGGCCCGGTCGGCCTGGCGGTCGTTCGTCGCGACGTCCAGGGTGTCTCGCCCGGAGCCGCCCGACAGCAGGTCGCGGCCCTGCCCTCCGATCAGCTGGTCCGCCCCCGCGCCGCCGAGGACGGAGTCGTTCCCCGGACCCCCGTCGAGCGTGTTGCCGTGCGAGTTGCCGGTCAGCCGGTCGGCCGCCCTCCCGCCGGCGACGTCCTCGATGCGCGCGACGCTGTCGCCGTCGGCGCCGCGTCCCCTCCCGAGGTCGACCGACACCCGGCGCCGGCGGCCGGTGTAGTCGAGCCGGTCGCGCCCCGTCCCGCCGTCGATGACGTCGCGGGTGGCCTCGTCGCTCTCGGCGAAGACGTCGTCGCCCGCGCCGCCGCCGAGGACGTCGCGGCCGGTCCCGCCGTCCAGCGTGTCGGCACCGTCCCCTCCCGTGAGGGTGTCGCCGCCGGCGCCGCCGAGCAGCGCCACCGACTTCAGCGCTCCCTCGACCGAGGCCTGATCCGGGCGGTCGCCGAGATCGGCCGTCACGCTCGAGAACTCGGCCGGCGCGGGACCGGTCGGGCCGATCGCCCGGCGCGGCGAGCAGACCGCGGTGTGGTCGTCGATGCGCTCGCAGCCCGCGCCCGGCGTGAGCAGGGCGCCCTCGTCGCGAACCGTGACCTCGCCGACCGCCACCGCGGGAGCGGAGAGCGTGACCCGGTTGGCCTCGGCGGGCGAGGCGGTGAACGTCAGCTTCGCGTCCGGCGTCGTACCGGGCGCGAGGACGGAGGCGCTGGCCGCCACGGTGCTCGCTCCCGCCCCGGCGGGCAGCGCGAGAAGCGCCGCGGCCGCCAGGGCCGCGGCTGCGGCGGGGGCGGCGGGCCTCACGTCGCGGCGGCGAGTGGACCGACGCCCGCGCGCTCCTGCGGGACGTGCTCGTCGGCGTGGTAGCTGGAGCGGACGAGCGGACCGGCGGCGACGTTCTCGAAGCCGAGGTCCAGGGCCGCGCGCTCCAGCGCGGCGAACTCGTCGGGATGCCAGTAGCGCACCACCGGAAGGTGGCGCTCGGTGGGTCGCAGGTACTGGCCCACGGTCAGCACCTGGACGCCGTGCTCGCGCAGGAAGCCGAACGTCTCCACGAGCTCGTCGTGTGTCTCGCCCAGGCCGACCATCAGGCCCGACTTGGTCACGACGCCGTCGCCGCCCATCTCCTTGGCGTTGCGCAGCACGCGGCAGGAGCGCAGGAACTCCGAGCCGCGCCGGGCCACGGGGTACAGGCGCGGGACGACCTCGACGTTGTGGTTGAACACGTCCGGGCGCTCGGCGATCACCTTGGCCAGCGGCATCTCCGAGCCGCGGAAGTCGGGCGTGAGCACCTCGACCTTGCACTCCGGAGCCTGGCTGCGGATCGAGCGGATCACGCCGACGAACGCGCTGGCGCCGTAGTCGGGCAGGTCGTCGCGGTCGACGCTGGTGATGACCGCGTGGCGCAGGCCCATCGTCGCCACCTGGCGCGCCACCCGCGCCGGCTCGAGCGGATCGTGGAACGTCGGCTTGCCGGTCTTGACGTTGCAGAAGCCGCAGCGCCGCGTGCACGTGTCGCCGAGGATCATGAACGTGGCCGTGCCGCGCTCCCAGCACTCCCCGATGTTCGGGCAGGCCGCCTCCTGGCACACCGTGTGCAGGCCGTCGTCCTCGATGCGTCCCTTGAGCTCGCGGTAGCGCGTGCCGCCGGGGGCGGGGACCTTCAGCCAGGGCGGCTTGCGCTCGCGAAACGGCCGGACGTCGGGCCCGAGGACCTCGAGCACGTCCATCCCGCCCGGGTTGGAACGAGAGCGAGTCGCCATCAACTGGAGGGTACCCGGGGCGCCCCCAGGTCCTGCAGGTCCGCTGTCCTGGGCTCGCGCTCGAACTCCCGCGCGAACCGGGCGACCATGGTCTCGCGAAAGCCGAGCATGGCGCCCGGGGCCGGGTCGCCGCGCTCCTTGATCACCGAAGTCATGCGCACGCCCTCCAGCCCGCAGGGGACGATCCACTCGAACGGCTGGAGGTCGTTCTCCACGTTGACGGCGAACCCGTGCGTGGTCACGCCCCGGGCGACGTGCACGCCGATCGAGGCGATCTTGCGGTCCTCGACCCAGACGCCGGTGAAGTCCGGGCCCTCGTCGGGCCGGGCCCGGGCCGCGATGCCCTCATCGCTCAGCGCGGCCACGATCGCCCGCTCCATTCCGCGCACGAACTCGAGCACGTCGGTCACGCGCATGATCGGGTAGCCGACCAGCTGGCCGGGGCCGTGGTAGGTGATCTTCCCGCCGCGGTCGGTGTCGACGACGTCGATGCCCTGCGACAGGTACCAGGCCTCGCCCATCGGCAGCTCGCCGGGACCGCTGCGCCGGCCGCGCGTGTAGACGGGCGGGTGCTCGAGGAGCAGCAGGACGTCGGGGATCTCGTCGCGCGAGCGAGCCTCGCGCAGGCTCTCCTGCAGCGCCAGCCCCTCGCGGTACTCGACGCCGCCCAGCTCGCACACAGCCAGCTCGCCGCTCACGCACTCCACGATACTCGCCCCCTACCCTCTGACCATGGAGGCGATGTGGAGCTCGCGGCTGCGCTGGCGCATGCGCGGCGCGTGGATGTGGCCGGCGTTCGCCGCATTCACCGTCCTCGACGCGGTGCTCATCTACGTCTGGCCGCTGTCGGGCGAGCACACCGCGGTGGTGCCCGCCTTCCTCCTGGCCGGCTTCTTCAATCTCCTCGCCGTCGCGGTCCTCGGGCCCATGGCCGGCTGGATGGTCCGGCGCCGCTGGCGCCCCGACCTCCCGCGCGCGGTCGCGCACGACTACGCGGGCACGGTGCTGCTCGTGGTCGTGGCCGCGGGAGTCCTGGCCGCCGGCCTGGCCAACCGCGGAGCGGCGGACGCCTCGCGGGCCGATTTCGCCGCCCAGGCCGCCGCCTTCCGGCGCTGGGCGGCCACCGAGGCGCCGCTCGCCTACCGCCGCAACATCCACCGGGCGACGACGCTCAAGCTCGACGATGACCTCTACCGGACCTGCCTGCCCGGCCCGGACCCCGCGCGCTCGTTCTGTGCGTACGTGATGACCGGCCAGCACCCGCCCGGAGTCCGCCGCGATCCGAGCCGCGAGCCGAACGCGAGCTTCGCCCGCGGCGACTACGGCGCCCCGTAGGGATGGAGATTCGCGATGCGCGCGACGACGAGGCCGGCGCGCTGGTCGAGCTCCAGCGCCGCGCCTCGCTGGTCTGGAAGGAATACCGCGGGCAGCTCCTTGCCCATCCCGACGCCATCGCCCTGCCGGACGGGGCGATCGCGAACGGGCAGGTTCGCGTGGCGGTCGACGAGACCGGGCGGACGCTGGGCTTCTCGGTCGTCGCTCCGGCCGGCGACGGAGCCTGGGAGCTCGACGGTCTGTTCGTCGAGCCCGACGGCTGGCACCGCGGCGTCGGGCGCGCGCTGGTGGCCGACCTCATGGCCCGGGCCCGCGACCTCGGCGCTCGCAGCGTCCAGGTGACGGCGAATCCCCGGGCGCTCGGGTTCTACGAGCGGGTGGGGTTCCGGCGGGAGGGAGAGGTGGCCACGCGCTTCGGGCCGGGGCAGCGGATGCGCCTGGACCTCGGGTCGTCGCCCTAGCCGCCCTCAGAGCGCCAGGGACAGCGGCGCCTCCAGGCGCGCGCGCACGGCGGCCAGGAACCGCGCCGCGTCGGCCCCGTAGAGGATGCGGTGATCGCAGGCCAGCGTGACGCTCATCATGTGCCGGGCGACGATCTCGCCGCCTGTGCCCCCAGGGGTATCGCGCACGACGGGCCGCTGCTCGACCGCGCCGACGGACAGCAGGCCGGCCTGCGGCGGGTTGATGATCGCGACGAACTCACGCACGCCGTACATGCCGAGGTTGGAGACCGTGAACGTCCCCCCCGAGAGCTCGGGCGGGGTGATCGACCCGTCGCGGACCCGCGCGGCGAGCCGCCGCGCCTCGGCGGCGATCTCGCGCAGCGTCCGGCGGTCGGCGTCGAACACCGTGGGGACGACCAGCGCGTCGTGCGCGGCGACCGCGACGCCGACGTTCACCCGCTCGTAGAGCTCGAAGTGCCCGTCGCGATAGCCGCCGTTGGCCCGCGGGAACTCCTTGAGCGCCAGCGCGCACGCCTTCACGACGAGGTCGTTGAGCGAGGGCACGACGTCGCCCTCACGCGCCGCGGCCTTGATCGCCGCGCGCTCGAGCACCGCCTGCTCCATGTCCACGTCGGTCTGGAGCGTGAAGTCCGGGACGGTGGCGCGCGACTCCGCCATCCGCCGCGCGATCGTCTGCTGCGTCCGCGACAGCTCCTCCACCCGCACCTCGCCCTTGGCCGTGCCCGGCGCCGGCGCCGCCGCAGCGGCGGGAGCCGCAGCCTCGGGAGCGGCAGGCTCCGCAACGGGAGCCGAACGAGCGGCAACCCCGCCCGAGGCCGCCTCCACATCCGCCTTCACGATCCGCCCCCCGGGCCCACTGCCACTCAGCGAAGTGAGATCCACACCGGCGTCCCGAGCCATGCGCCGAGCGATCGGCGAAGCCTTGACCCGCTCCCCCCCGTTGGGGGCAGGAGACGAGGGCATTGAGGGAGGAGCCTGGAACGAGGGAGAAGGCTCAGGGGGCGGAGCGGCCTGAGCCACAGGCGCCTCGACCTCAGGAGCGGCCCGCTCCGGAGCGGCGGATGGTTCCCCGCCGGAGGGAGTTGTCGTTTGTCTGACCGGAGGCGGGGAATCCTCCGCCGCTGCGACGGCGGCATCCGAGCCCGCGCCCGAAGCACCATCTCCCAGCCGAGCGATCACCGACCCAATGGGAAGCGTCTCCCCCTCCGAAGCCACAAACGAGATCACCCCATCCGAGTCCGCCTCATACGTCATCGTCGCCTTGTCCGTCTCGATCTCCGCGATCTCATCCCCGCGCGAGACCGAGGCGCCGTCGGCGACGAGCCACTTGATGATCGTCCCCTCCTCCATCGAGTCGGAGAGACGCGGCATGACGATGTCGGCCATCGCCTCGCAGGCTACAACCGCCGGCCGGCGGCGAGAACCTCACTGAAGCTCTCGGCGGGCATCGGCCGCGCGAAGTGGAAGCCCTGGGCGTAGCGGCAGCCCACGGCGCGCAGCTCGGCGACCTGCGCCGGCGTCTCCACGCCCTCGGCCACGGCGGCCAGCCCGAGCGCCTCGGCCAGGCCCAGCACGGTGCGCACGATCGGCGTGTCCTGCGGGTCCGTTCCCAGCCCGGCGACAAACGTGCGGTCGACCTTGAGCAGGTCGGCCGGGATGCGCTTGAGCAGGCTGAGCGACGCGTAGCCGGTCCCGAAGTCGTCGATCCCGATGAGGATCCCCTGCGCGCGCAGCGCGTCGAGCGCCTCGATCGCCGCCTCCGTGTCCTGCACGACCACGCTCTCGGTGATCTCGAGGCACAGCTCGGACGCCGCCATGTCGGTGTCGTCCAGCGCCGAGGCGACGTTGGCGACCAGGTCGGGCTGGGCGAGCTGGCGGGCGCTGAGGTTGACGGAGAGCCGCAGCGGGTCGCCGTTGCCGTGCTCGCGCACCCAGCGGCGGTGCTGGAGGCAGGACTCGCGCAGCACCCACTCGCCCAGCTCGACGATCTGCCCCGTCTCCTCGGCCAGGGAGATGAACTGGCCCGGCAGCATCAATCCGCGGTCGGGGTGCTGCCAGCGCACCAGCGCCTCCGCCCCGGCGACCCGGCCGTTGTCCAGCTCGACCATGGGCTGGTAGTAGACGCGCAGCTCCCCGCGCTCGATGGCGCGGTGCAGCGAGTTCTCGGTGTGCAGGCGCTCGACCGCGCGCTTGCGCATGACCTCGTCGAACAGCTCGTAGCGCGACTTGCCGCGCTCCTTGGCCCGGTACATCGCGGCGTCGGCGTCGCGGATCAGCGCCTCGGGCCGGGCATCGAGACCCGTCGCCATGGCGATGCCGATGCTGGCGGTGAGGAACGCCTCGGTGTCGTCGAGGACGAACGGCGCCGCCACCGCCTCGCCCATCCGCTCGGCGATCATGATCGCGTCGCGCTCGCCGTCGATGTCGTCGCACAGGATCGTGAACTCGTCGCCGCCGAAGCGCGCGACGGTGTCGCCCGGGCGCAGCACCGCCTGAAGGCGCGCGGCGACGTCGATGAGCAGGCGGTCCCCGGTGTCGTGCCCCAACGAGTCGTTGATGACCTTGAAGCGATCGAGGTCGAGGAACAGGACGGCGACGGCGGACGGGCGGCGCTGCCCGCGTGCCAGCGCCAGCTCGAGGCGGTCGAGGAAGAGCGTGCGGTTGGGCAGTCCGGTGAGCGGGTCGTGCAGCGCCTGGTGGGCCAGCTCCACCTCGGCCCGCTTGCGCTCGATGGCGTAGCGGATGGAGCGCGAGATCAGCACGTCGTCCACCCGGCCCTTGATGAGGTAGTCCTGAGCGCCCTCCTGGACCGCGGTCAGCGCCAGGCGCTCGTCGTCGAGGCCCGTGAGGACGACGATCGGCACGTCGGGCGCGGCCGCCTGGATCCGCGTGACCGCCTCGAGGCCCTGGGCGTCGGGCAGGGAGAGGTCGAGCAGGACGCACGCCGCGCCGTCGCGCTCGAGCACGTCGCAGGCGTCGGCCAGCAGGACGGCATGGACGAATTCGAAGCCGTCGGTCAGGGCGCTGCGCAGCATCTCGCGCACGAGTACGGCGTCGCCCGGGTTGTCCTCCACCAGCAGCAGCCGCAGCGGCGCGGCGATGTGCCCGCGGGGCGCGGACCGCTCCGGGGCGACGCTCACGCGGGAAGCCTCACGATCGACAGCCAGAAGGTCTCGATCGAGCGCACGACGGTGATGAACTCGTCGAGGTCGATCGGCTTGGTCACGTAGGCGTTGGCGGCCAGCTGGTAGCTGCGGAGGATGTCCTGCTCGGCGGCCGAGGTCGTGAGGACGATCACCGGCACGGTGCGCAGGTCCTCGTCCTCGCTCATCTCCGCCAGGACCTCGCGGCCGTCCTTGCGCGGGAGGTTGAGGTCGAGCAGCACGAGATCGGGCCGCGGGCCGCCGGCGTGCGGGCCGGTCCGGCGCAAAAAGGCCATCGCTTTCTCGCCGTCGCCCACGACGTGCAGCTCGTTGGCGATCCTCGCGTCGCGCAGGACCTCCTGCGTGAGGCGGACGTCGCCGGGGCTGTCCTCGACGAGCAGGATCTGGATCGGCTCGTGCATCAGGCGGCCGCCTCCGCGGATTCCGCGCGCGCAGCCGGAAGCGTAACGCGGAACACGCTTCCGCCTCCGTCGCGGGGAGAGACGTCGATGGTGCCGCCGTGGCGCTCGACGATCTTCTTGCAGATGGCCAGTCCGATCCCGGTCCCTGGATAGCTGTCGCGTCCGTGCAGCCGCTGGAACATCTTGAAGATCCGCTCCTCGTGGTGCGGATCGATCCCGATGCCGTTGTCTGCCACGCAAAGCTCCCACATCGGGTCGACCTACTGCGCCGACAGGCGTATTTGTGGGGCTTCGGAGTCGACGAACTTCATGGCGTTGGAGAGGAGGTTCTGCAGGAGCTGCGAGAGCTCGCGCGGATCGCCGTAGACGACCGGGAGCGGGTCGGCCTCGATCACGGCCTGCGACTGCGCGATGGGAGCGACCAGCGCGCTGCGGACACCGCCCAGCACGACGTCGAGGTCGACGTTCTCGTCTTCGGTTGCGCGCCCGACCCGCGAGTAGGCCAGGAGGTCGTCGATGAGGGACTGCATGCGCGCGACGCCGTCGACGATGTAGTCGATGAACTCGTCGGCGTCGGAGTCCAGGCGCCCCCGGTAGCGCTCGGAGAGCAGCTGGACGAACCCCGAGACCATCCGCAGCGGCTCGGAGAGGTCGTGCGAGGCGACGTAGGCGAACTGCTCGAGCTCGGCGTTTGAGCGCTCGAGCTCGTTGGCGCGGCGACGCAGCTCGGCCGCCGTCCCCGCCAGCGCCTCCTCGGCCTGCTTGCGGCGCAGGTACTGGCCGACCTGGTCGGTGATCGTCCGCAGGGCTCCCAGCAGCTCCTCGCCGGGCTCGGCCAGGTCGGGGGCGGAGAACGCGAGCACGCCCAGTACCTGGCCGCCCTCGCTGAGGATCGGCAGGGCGATGCCGCCCTCGGGGCCCGTCTCCCACGTCGGCCGGGCGCGCATGAGCGCGCGGCCCGGCAGGCCCGCCCCACGCTCGGCCACGGTGTCGCGGCCGTGGGCGCGCAGGGCGTCCGCGTCGGGGTCCAGCGCCCAGAACTCACCGCCGTCCCAGCCCGCCATCTCCCCGATCAGGCAAAGCAGCCGCGGCATCACCGCCTCGAGCGGGGCGCTCTCCACGAGCAGGTTCGCGATCGCCGTCTGACTCGCCCGGTGGCCCTCGGCGCGCTTTCGATCGGTGATGTCCTTTCCCACCGCTAGCAGCTGCTGGGCCTCGACGTCGCCCTGGGCGCTGAACAGCAGCCAGCGCCAGCCGCCGTCGCTGGTGGCGAAGCGCAGCTCGAAGTCCCGGGTCTCGACCTCCGGGTCCACCAGCCGGGCCGCCTCCTGCGCCGTGCGCTCCCGGTCGTCGGGGTGAACGAACTCGATGTACGGGCGGGCCTTGAGCTCCGCGACCGTCCACCCCAGCAGGCGTTCCCACGCCGGGTTGATCCGCTTCAGGTATCCGTCGAAACCAGCTGAGGCGAGCAGGTCCAGGGAGAGCTCGAAGAAGCGCTCGTCACCCGCGTCGCCTCCCATGTCTTGGGGGGCCGTCCGTGAAATGCGTGCCCTTTCACCCATCCTCGGGCTTGCGCTGCGTTCCTTTATACCTCCCGGAAGGTCGCGAGCACAGCTTCGACGATCTGCGGCTCGTGGGGGAAGGCGATCTGCTCGAGCGGCTTGGAGTAGGGCATCGGCAGGTCGGCACCGGTGACCCGCCCGACCGGCGCGTCGAGGTAGTCGAACGCCTGCTCCTGGATCAGCGCGGCGAGGTTGGCGCCGACGCCGCCGTGGGGCCAGCCCTCCTCGACGATCACGCAGCGGTTGGTCTTGCGCACCGACTCGAGGATCGTGTCGAGGTCGAGCGGGCGCAGCGTGCGCGGGTCGATCACCTCGGCGTCGACCTCGTGCTCGTCCGCGAGCTGCTCGGCCGCGCGTCTCGGCGGTCAGCGCCATGCGCGAGATCCCGACGATCGTCACGTCCGTCGCCCTCGCGGCGGATGCGCGGCCTGGCCGAAGTGCGACGACGTGGTCGCCGTCGTCGGGGACCTCGCCGCGCTGGCCGTAGAGGTACTCGTGCTCGATGAAGATCGACGGGGTTGTCGTCGCGGATCGCCGCCTTGAGCAGGCCCTTGGCGTCGGCGGCGGTCGACGGGCACCGCGACGAGCAGGCCCGGGCACATGGAGGTACATCGCCTCGAAGCAGTGCGAGTGCGTCGGGCCGAGCTGGTGGCCGGCGCCCTGCGGCATGCGCACCACCAGCGGCACGCGCGCCTGGCCGCCGAACATGTAGTGGATGTGCGCGGCGTGGTTGACGATCTGGTCGAGCGCGAGCAGCGAGAAGTTGATCGTCATCAGCTCGACCACGGGCCGCAGCCCGGTCATCGCCGCGCCGACGCCCATGCCGACGATCGTGTTCTCGGAGATCGGCGTGTCGCGCACGCGCTTCTCGCCGAACTCCTCCAGCAGGCCCGCCGTGACCTTGAAGGCGCCCTGGAACACGCCGATGTCCTCGCCCATGAGGAACACCGTCTCGTCGCGCTGCATCTCCTCGCGCAGCGCCTGGTTGAGCGCCTCGCGGTAGCGGACGACTGCCACTCACGCTCGCCTCGTCGCGCTCACTCGCGGCCACGCGGCTCGTCCGCGTCCTTCCGCGCGGCTCGGGTGCCCGCCCGGGACGCCGGCGAGCGCTCGTCGATCGAGTACCAGCCCTGGACCTGGTCGCCCAGGACGTAGACGTCGTCGTAGAGCGACTCGGGGGCGGGGAAGGGCGAGGCCTCGGCGAACTGCACGGCTGCGTCGACGGTCTCGATGGCCCGAGCGTCCATCGCCTCGCGCTCCTCCGGCGTGATCACGCCGTGGCTGACCAGGCGCTCGCCGAACGTCTCGATCGGGTCGCGCCGGCGCCACTCGGCCACCTGCTCCTTGGTCCGGTACTCCTCGGGGTCGGCCATCGAGTGCCCGCGGAAGCGGTAGGTGATCGCCTCCACCAGAACGGGCCGGCGCTCCTCGCGCGCCATGCGCAGGGCCTCGGTGGTGACGTTGAAGGTGTCGACGGCGTCCATCCCGTCGCAGCGCATACCGGGCACGCCATAGCCCTCGCCGCGCTTGAACAGGTCGGTGACGGCGGAGTGGCGTTCGAGCGAGGTGCCCATCCCGAACTGGTTGTTGGTGACCATGAAGACCACCGGCAGCCGCCACAGCGCGGCCAGGTTGAGCGTCTCGCCGAACGTGCCCTGGTTCGACGCGCCGTCCCCGAACTGGCACAGCGTCACGTCCTCGGTGCCCAGGTAGTCGGAGGACAGGCCCATGCCCGCGGCCAGGGGGAGGTTTCCGCCGACGATCCCGTAGCCGCCCATGAACCGGCGCTCGAGGTCGAACATGTGCATCGAGCCGCCCCGTCCGCGCGACACGCCGCCCTCGCGCCCGAACAGCTCCGCCATCACGCGGCCCGGCTCGGTGCCCGCGGGCCAGCGCGTGCCCGTGCGAGCGGTAGGTGGAGATCAGGTAGTCGGTGTCGCGCAGCGCGCGGCACGAGCCGACGATCGTCGCCTCCTCGCCGATCGCCAGGTGCAGGAACCCGCCGACCTTCGCCTTGGCGTACATCTCGCCGGCGCGCTCCTCGAAGCGCCGGATGAGGAGCATCGAGGCCAGCCACCCGCGCGCGACCTCGGGATCGGGGAGGTCGTGCTCCCCGCCCTCGCGCTGCTGGGGTGTGGCTACGTGGTCGGCCACCTGCGGGCCACGATAGCGATCCTAGTCCCGGCTCAGCTCGGCGTCCGCCGCCCGCCAGGCCGCGATGAACTCCTCGGCCTGGAGGTTGACGAGGTCCTCGCGCAGGCGCCGCAGGACCCGCTTGGCATCAGCGGGGGCGAGATCCCACAACAGGACCACCTCGCCGGAGTCGATCTCCACGATCTCGACGTGGTCGATGCGGTCCGGCGCGGCCAGCACCGCGGGGCCGACGCCGCCGCGCACGTGCTTGACCTCGTAGGCGCGCCCGGCCCTCACGCCACCAGCTCCCCGGAGCCGGTGCGCACCGAGGGGACGCTCGTGACGCCCGCGGCCAGGGCCCGCTCGATGTTCTCCTCCAGCGCCTCGCTCACGGCGCGGCTCTCCAGGGCCCGCAGGATCGCCCGCGGGTGGATCTCGCACGCGGCCGCGGCCACGATCACGCCCTCCGGCTGGTCGAGGCTGGCGCCGCCCGCGAACGCCTGCCGGAAGGCGGCCAGGGTGAACGCGGCGACCTTGCCGATCCCCTGCGCGTACGTGGCGGCCAGCATGACCAGCTCGGAGTCGAACGGCCACGGCTCCGGCCAGCGAACCGGCTGTAGGCCCTGCGCGTCCGCACTGCGCTCGATCTCCGAGCGGAAGATCTGCTCCTCCTCGGCGCAGCGAAACGCGCCGAGCTCGCCGGCCGGCAGGCGGGTGGACACGACCGGCTCGAACGCGGGCACGACGCCCAGCTCCTCGGCGATCCGCTCGACCGCGAGATAGCAGTCGGGGCTGGCGATGTCGTAGGTGAAGACGGGCTGCTCGGCCACTCCCGACAGCCTACGCGCTGCCGGCGCGCGGTCAGCGCGCGGGCAGGATGCGCAGGTTGAGCGTCCGGATGCGCGAGCGGTTGCCGGCGGCGTCCGTGGCGCGCAGGGTCACCCGGTAGCGGCCGGGGGCGAGCCTGCGGGTTCGGCTGAGGCGGCCCGTGAAACGCAGGCGGCCGGGGCCGCGCTTGCCGGCGACCGACAGCGAGCCCCTGGTCACGAGGCGAGTGCAGCGCGGCCGCCGCAGGTTGGCGCGCGCCGGCCTGCGGCAGGTGCGGCCGACCCTGCGCCCGGGGAGTGCCGCCTGGAACGTGACGGTGACCCGTGCGGCCTCCGAGAGGGTGAAGCGCAGGGTCGTGGCGGCGCCCAGGCGGAAGGCCGAGCGCGTCGCCGAGACGCCGCTGAGCGCCGGCGCGACGAGGTCGCGGGTCCCGCCCCCTCCGCCGCCTCCGGGGGGAGGCGTCGTGCCCGGACCGCCGCCCCCACCGGGGCCGGGGCCCGCGGGCGAGGGAGGAGTCCCCGCGTACAGGTCCTCGCTGGAGTCGGTGTCGCTCGCCGACCAGCTCTCCGCGGTGCTGAGGACGACCCGGGCGCCGTCGGGAGAGGCGCGCTCGAAGCTCGCCTGCTCCTCGATGTCGGGTCCGACCGGGTTGTCGCTGAGCAGGGTGAGCGATCCGTCTGTCTCCCTCGCGTACACGTCGCGCTCGGTGTCCGTGTCGCCCGCCGCCCAGGGCTCGGCGGTGTCCAGGAACACCCGGGAGCCGTCGGCCGAGACGGCATCGAAGTCGGCTTCGACCTCGGCGTCCGGCCCGAGCGGGGTGTCGCTCAGGTGGCTCAGCGAGCCGTTCGCGTTGCGGGCGTAGACGTCGTCCGCGGTGTCCGTGTCGGTCGCGGCCAGGCTCTCGGTGGTCTGGAAGAACACGCGGGAGGCGTCGCTCGTCATTCCCCGGAACAGGGCGCCGATCTCGGCATCCGGCCCGGTCGGGTCGTCGGTCAGGAGGTCGACGCTGCCGTCGGCGTTGCGGCGGTAGAGGTCGACCGCCGTGTCGCCGTCCGCGCTGACCAGGCCGTCTTCGGTGGTGAAGACGGCTCGGGCGCCGTCATCGGAGATGCCCTCCAGGTTCGCGCTCGAGGTGTGCTCGGAGACGAGGACCAGGCTCCCGCCGGCGTCGTGGCGGTAGACGTCGAAGCCGGAGTTGATGTCGCCGGCGTCCAGGCTCTCGTCGGTGGTGAAGAACACCTTCGACCCGTCCTTGGACATGTTCGTGAAGAAGGCGCTGGACTCGGCGTCGGGTCCCGTGGGGTCGTCGCTGAGGTGATCGAGGGAGCCGTCGGAGTTGCGCGCGTACACGTCCTGGGCCGTGTCGGTGTCCGTCGCGGCCAGGCTCTCGTTGGTGGAGAAGATCACCCGGGTCCCGTCCGCCGACACGGTCGCCTGGCCCACGCCGAGCTCCGCGTCGGGTCCGGTCGGGTTGTCGCTGAGATGGGTCAGGCTCCCGTTCGCGTTGCGGGCGTAGTCGTCGTCCGAGTTGTCCGTGTCGGTCGCGGCCAGGCTCTCCGACGTGCGGAAGATCGTGCGAGAGCCGTCCGCGGAGAGGCTCTCGAAGATCGCCGGCAGCTCCGCGTCGGGTCCGGCCGGGCCGTCGGTCAGGAGGTCGAGTGACCCGTCCGCGTTGAGGCGGTACTGGTCCTCGTCCGAGTCCGTGTCCGCCGCGGCCAGGCTCTCGCTGGTGGCGAAGACCAAGCGCGACCCGTCGGTCGAGGCGGCTGTCAAGCGCGCGGACTGCTCGGCGTCCGGTCCGCTCGGGTTGTCGCTGACGTGGGTGAGCGAGCCGTCGGCGTTGCGCGCGTACACGTCGTTTCTGGAGTCGGTGTCGGTGGCGGCCAGGCGCTCGCGGGTCTCGAAGAAGACGCGCCGGGCATCGGGTGACGCCCCCACGAGGTCGACGTCCTCCTCGTCGTCGGATCCGGATCCGTCCGTCAGCAGTGCGAGCGTCGGCGCCTGCGCGGCCTCGGCGGCCGAGAGGGCAACGGTGAGCGCGGCCAGTCCGGTGGCCAGGGCGAGGAACAGGCGGATGCGTGACATGCGAGAAACCTCCGAGGCGGGAGCGTCCGTACGCCTCTTGGACGCCCGGAAGCGCTCGGCGATTCCCGCCGGGGTGAATCAGCCGTGGATCAGCCAGCCGTCGGCCGCGCGGGCCGCCTCCATGATCGCCTCGGACATCGTGGGATGGCCGTGGACGATGCGGGCGACCTCGGGGTAGCCGCCCTCCAGCTCCTTGGCGTTGACCAGCTCCTGGATGAGCTCGGTCGCCTTGGCGCCGCAGATGTGGCCGCCGACCAGCTCGCCGTAGCGCTTGTCGCCGACGATCTTGATCACGCCGGTGCGGTCCCCGTAGACCGTCCCGGCGCCGACGGCGCCGTACTGGACCTTGCCGATCGTGACGTCGTGCCCGGCCTCGCGCGCCTGGGCCTCGGTGAGCCCGAAGGAGGCGACGTTGGGCGTGCAGAAGGTGGCGCGGGGGATGTCGACGTACTCGAGCGGGTGGGTCTGCAACCCGGCCGCGTCTTCGACGGCGATGATCCCCTCGTCGGAGGCCTTGTGCGCGAGTGCGGGACCCGCGACGACGTCGCCGATCGCGTAGACGCCCTCCTTGGACGTGCGCAGCGCGCCGTCGACCTTCACCAGGCCCTGCTCGTCGAGCGCCACGCCCGCGGCGTCGATGCCCAGGCCCTCGATGTCCGGGCCGCGGCCGGCCGCGATGACCAGGTGGTCGACCTCCGCGGACTCGCCGCCGAAGGTGAACTTCACGCTGGACTCGCCCGCCTCGACGCCCTCCACCAGAGTGCCGGTGTGAATGGACATGCCCTGCTTCTTCAGTCCGCGCTCGGCCGCCTTGGAGATGTCGGCGTCCTCGGTGGGCAGCACGCGGTCGAGCGCCTCGAAGAGGAAGGTCTCGGAGCCCAGGCGGGCATACGCGGAGGCGATCTCGGCGCCCGAGGCGCCGGCGCCGACCACCGCGATCCGGGCGGGCAGCTCGTTGAGCAACCAGGCCCCGGCGGTGTCGATCACGCGCCCGCCGAAGGTGACGCCGGGGATCGGCCGCGGGATCGAGCCGGGGGCCAGGATGACCGTCTTGGCCTCCAGCTCACGTCCGTCGAAGTCTCCGCCGACGACGACGTTGCCGTCGGCCGTGAGCTTTCCAAAGCCCTCGATGTACTCGATGCTGTTCTTCTTGAACAGGCCGCTCACGCCGCCCGTGAGCGTCTTGATCACCTTGTCGCGGCGCGCCCCGACGGCGGGGAAGTCGACCGAGCGCCCATCGACCTTCAGACCGAACTCCTCGGCGTCGTCGATCTCGGACAGGACGTCGGCCGTGCGCAGGACGGCCTTGGCGGGAATGCAGGCGTAGTTCAGGCAGCGCCCGCCCACCACGTCCTTCTCGATCACGGCGGTCTTCATGCCGAGCTGGGCGGCTCGGATGGCGGCGACGTACCCGCCCGGACCCGAGCCGATCACGACGCAATCGAACGAATCGGCCATGGCTTCCAGGCTATAGGAACGTTTTTCTCAGCCGCTTGCGCCCGGGCGCTCGGGCATCTGGAGGCGGGCCATCGAGCGGATGAGCTTCCAGAACAGCCAACCGGAGGGCAGGCCGATCGCCAGCACGACCACGACGCCGAGCACATTGGACGCGCGGACCAGCAGCAGCGCGAGGATCACGAGCAGGAACCCGAGCATGAACTCGAACCCGAGCACGGCCCAGTAGCGCGCCTTCCACATCCCGGCGGCGGCGGCGAGCAGGAGCCCCTCGTAGACGATGATCCCGCCGATCGCCGGGCGCTCGCCGTTGATCTTCACCCCGGCGACGTAGGAGATGAGGTTGGCCAGCGCCAGCGCGGCGGCCGCGATCGCCGCGATGGTCACCGCGGTCGGCCGCTCGCCGGGAGCCAGCGGCTCGAGCTCGTCGCGCACCGCCGCGTTTCGCTCCGCGGAGCTGCGCCGGGGCTGGCGCACCGGCTGAGGCTCGGGCGCCGGGCGCCCGGCACGCTTGCGGCTACGCCGGCCCAACGCCGACCGCCTCCCACGCCGCATCCAGGGCGCCCCGCAGACTTCGCGCGGCCTCGCGAGGGTCGCCCGACTCGGTGATCGCCCGCACGACGACGGCACGGCGCGCCCCGGCCGCGATGGCCTCGCCGAGGTTGCCGGAGTCCAGGCCGCCGATCGCGAACCACGGCACCCGCGCGTGCGCGGCGGCGTGGCGCACCGGCTCCAGCCCCGCCGCCGGGCGGCCGGGCTTGGTCGGGGTGGCGTGCACCGGACCGACGGCGATGTAGTCGACGCCGGTAGCGGCATCCACCTGCGCGGCCGAATGCGTCGAGCGGCCGACGATCAGCTCGTCGCCGACCTCGGCCCGCGCGGCCGCCGGGTCCATGTCGTCCTGACCGACGTGCACGCCGTCGGCGCCCACGGCCACCGCCAGGTCGGGCCGGTCGTTGAGGATGAAGAGCGCGCCGGCCTCCTCGGCGCAGGCGCGGAACACGGCGGCGGCCTCTCGCAGCTGCTCGTCGCTCGCCGCCTTGTCGCGCAGCTGCACGATGTCGACGCCGCCCGCCAGCGCGGCGCGCAGGAAGTCCACCGGGCGCCGGTCGCAAACCAGGTACAGGCGCGCCCGCTCCAGGCGCTCGCGTCGTTCCTCGCCGGACATCCGGGGAAGGATGGCAGTCCAGGGCGGGTACCATGAATCCAACGGGAGCCCACACAGGGCTGAGAGGGCGGCAACACCGGCCGCCGACCGTCTGAACCTGATCCGGGTCATGCCGGCGCAGGGAGGTGTTGTGTCCAGACAAACCGAGCAGCCGCCGGATCTCGTCGTCATCGGCGGCGGCATCGCGGGAATGTGCGTCGCCCACGAGGCGTGCCGGCGCGGCCTGCGCCCGCTCGTGCTCGACCGAGGCGAGGCGGGCGCCGCCACCACGGCTGTGGCCGCGGGGATGCTCGCGCCGGTCTCCGAGGCGCACTTCGGCGAGCCCGAGCTGCTGGCGCTCAACCTCGCCGCGGCCGAGCGCTGGCCGGCCTGGGAGGGTGAGCTGGGCGGCGTCGGCCGGCTGGAGTGCGGGACGCTGCTCGTGGCCCGCGATCGCGACCAGGCCGAGGCGCTGGAACGCGAGCTGGCCTTCCGGCTCGAGTGCGGTCTGCGGGCGCAGCGCCTGCTGCCCAGCGCGGCGCGCCGCCTGGAGCCGGCGCTGGCGCCCACCGTGCGTCTGGGCCTCGACGTTCCCGACGACCACGCCGTCGAGCCGGCGGTCCTCACCGGCGCTCTGCTGCGCGCGGTGGCCGCCGGCGGCGGCGAGGTGCGTGCGGGGACGGACGTGGCGGAGATCGAGATCGCGGGCGACCGGGTGGCCGGTGTGCGCCTGGCCGGCGGGGAGCGGATCGCCACCGGTCACGTCGTCGCCGCCGCCGGGCCGTGGTCGGGCGAGCTCGCCGGGGTCCCCGAGGCCGCGCGCGTGCCCGTGCGCCCGGTCAAGGGTCAGCTGCTGCACCTGCGCGATCCGGCCGGCCCGGGGCTCGTCGAGCGCGTCGTGCGCAGCGAGGAGATGTACCTCGTGCCGCGGGGCGACGGCCGTTACGTCCTTGGCGCCAGTGTCGAGGAGCGGGGCTTCGACACCGCCATCACGGCGGGCGCGGTGCACGACCTCCTGCGCGAGGCCGCCGAGGTCGTCCCGGGGCTTCTGGAGCTCGAGGTGACCGGAGCGCTGGCCGGGCTGCGCCCCGGCACCCCCGACAACGCGCCCGCGCTGGGCCCGGGAATGCTCGAGGGCCTGCACTGGGCGACCGGGCACTTCCGCCACGGCATCCTGCTCGCGCCCGTCACCGGCGAGGCCGTCATCGCGGGAGTGCTGGGCGAGGCGGCGCCCGCCGCGGCCGCGCCCTTCACGCCGCTGCGCTTCGCCGTCGGCCGCGAGGCGGAGGTCGGCGCGTGACCGTCACCGTCCACGTCAACGGGGAGCCGCGCGAGCTCGCGCCCGGCACCACCGTGGCCGCCGTGGTCGAGTCACTGGGCGCGCGCAGCGCCCCGCGCGGCGTGGCCGTGGCGGTCGACGCCGAGGTCGTCCCGCGCACGCAGTGGGAGCGCCGAGAGCTGGCCGGCGGCGAGCGGGTCGAGGTCCTGACCGCAATTCAGGGAGGGTGAGGGGTATGGCAATCCAACCGACAGACCGCGAGCGCGTCCGCGACGAGCCGCTGACCATCGCCGGTCAGACATTCACGTCGCGGCTCATCCTGGGCACCGGGGGCTTCCCCCGCCTGGAGACGCTGGCCGAGGCGATCGAGGTGAGCGGGTCCGAGATGGTGACCGTCGCGCTGCGCCGCGTGGACCCGTCGGCCCGCGGCTCGATCGTCGAGGTGCTCGCCTCGGCGGGCGTGCGCCTGCTGCCCAACACCGCCGGGTGCTACACGGCGCGCGACGCCGTCACCACCGCCCGGATGGCGCGCGAGGCCTTCGAGACCGACTGGGTCAAGCTCGAGGTGATCGGCGACGACCGCACCCTGCTGCCCGACGCGCCCGCCCTGCTCGAGGCGGCCGAGCAGCTGGTCGACGACGGGTTCGTCGTCCTGCCCTACACCAACGACGACCCCATCCTCGCCCGGCGCCTGCAGGACGTCGGCTGCGCCGTCGTCATGCCCCTGGGCTCGCCGATCGGCAGCGGCATGGGCATCCGCAATCCCTACAACCTCTCGATCATGCGCGAGCGCATCGAGGTCCCGCTGATCCTCGACGCGGGCGTGGGCACCGCGTCCGACGCCGCGCTGGCGATGGAGCTGGGCTGCGACGCCGTCCTGTGCGCCAGCGCGATCTCCCGCGCGCGCGATCCGATCGTCATGGCCCGCGCGATCCGCGGCGCGGTGGAGGCCGGCCGGGCCGCCCGTCTCGCCGGGCGCATTCCGCGGCGCCTGCACGCCGAGGCCTCGACTCCCGAGACCGGCGTCCCCGAGTTCGGCGGCGATGGCTGACGAGGAGCGATCGCCCGTCCTGGCCGCGGCCGTCGGGTTCGTGGCCGCATGGGGCGGGCACGATCCGGGAGCGTTCGCGTCAGTGTGCGACCCGGGGGTGCACTACGAGGACCCGCTGACCTCGGCGCCCCTGCGCGGGCCGGCCGAGCTGGGCGAGCACGCGGTTCGCCTGTGGGACGCCTTCCCCGACGTCACGATCGAGACCGCCGGGGAGGTCTCCAGCGGTGGGTGGGCCGTCGCCGTCCCGTGCCGGGCGCAGGGGACGCACCGGGCGGCTCTGGCCGGGCTGCCGGCCACGGGGCGCAGCGTGCGGGTGCACGGCATCTTCTGGGCCGAGCCCGCGGGCGACGGCCGGCTGGTGCGGGTGCGGGCCTTCTTCGACCTCTACGACGCCGGGGTGCAGCTGGGCATCCTCCCCTCGCGCGGCGGGCTGGGGGAGAAGGCGCTGCTGGCGCTGCGCGGGTTCGGCGTGCGCGCGCGGGGCTAGAGTCGCGGCGCTAGGCCGGGACGATGGTGATCGTCCCCGTCTGCCCGGGGTGGATCGTGCAGACGTAGTTGATCTTGCCGGCGTTGCGCATCGTCGTCTCGAAGAAGGCGCCCGGCTTGAGCGTCTCGTCGAAGTCGGCGTTGCTCTTCGCCGTCACGGTGTGGGGGACCGGGTCGTCGTTGGTCCAGCGGATCTTCTGGCCCTCCTTGACCGTGATGTTCTGCGGCTGGAACTTGATGTCCTTGATCGACACCTTGGCCGTGCTCGCATCGGGCTTGCTCAGGGTGGGCGGCGGCGTCGTGGCCGGATTGGCCTTGCCGGCGTTGTCGTTCTTACCGGAGCTGTCGCTCGAGCCGCAGGCGGCCAGGCCGGTGACGGCGAGGCAGGCGATGAGAAGGGCGAGGAGTTGCTTCACGTGCGCGCACCCTAATGGGTCGGGTGCAGATCGACAGCCAGAGGCACGTGATCCGACAGATGCCCCCGCTCCAGGTGCTCGGCCGGGCCCGCGGCCTCGTAGCCGCGGACGAACACGTGGTCCACGTGATGGCCCGCGACGTGAACCAGGCCCGGGACCTTCGGTGCACGCTGGTTGAGGTCACCGCCGAAGACGAGATCCCGCTCACCCGCCCACCGCAGGGCCAGGTCCCGCGCCAGGGCCAGGTCGCGCTGCCCGGGATCACGTGCCGGAACCGTGGCGTGGACGTTGACCACGCACGGACCGCCGGCCAGCCACACGGCGTGGGCCCAGCGTCGCTCGGGGAACCGGCGCAGCCGGGCCGTGGCATGGCTTTCGATCTCCGCGCCGCGCACGAGGATCGCGTCGGCTCCGCCGCCGTTGGAGCGGATGAGGTCGGGGTATCGCTCCGCGATCCACCGGCGCACGGGCAGCAGGCAGTTGCGCGAGGTCAGCACGTGGCGCTCCTGCGCGCCGACGGCCCGCGCAAGGGGCTCCGGCCACCAGGGGGGCACCTCCTGGAGCAGGGCGACGTCCCAGCTCCAACCGGCGATCGTCTCCGCGAACTCCGCCAGCAGCGAGCGGCCGGAGCCCGGGACCGAGCGGCCGTGGAACAGGTTCCAGGTCAGGACGCGGAGGGTCATGCGCCCGTATGCTCTCGCGCTTGCCGAGGCACTTCCTCACCGGTTCCGAGCTGAGCTCCGAAGACCTGCACGCGCTGATCGAGCGTGCGCTCGAGCTCAAGGGGACGCCGGACGCCTCGGGCGCGCTGGAGGGTCGTCACGTGGCGCTGCTGTTCGAGCGTCCATCGACCCGCACGCGCGTCTCGTTCGATGCCGGCGTCGCCGAGCTGGGCGGGCATCCGATCATCCTGCGCTCCGACGAGATGCAGCTCTCGCGCGACGAGTCGCCGCGCGATACGGCCATGGTCCTGTCCCGCCACGTGCATGCCTTCGGGATCCGCACGGGCGAGCACTCCCTGGTCGAGGAGGTGGCGGCCAGCTCGTCGATCCCCGTGTTCAACATGCTCACGGCCGAGCACCATCCCTGCCAGGCGCTGGCCGACCTGCTCACGCTGCGCGAGCACTTCGGGCGCCTGGACGGGCTGCGATTGGCCTACGTGGGCGACGGCAACAACGTCGCCCGCTCGCTGGCCCTCATCGGTCCCCTGGCCGGCGTGGAGGTGGTCGTGGCCGCGCCCGACGGCTACCAGCTCGAGCCCGAGGCGGGGGCGGAGCTGACCAGCGATCCAGCCGAGGCGGCCGCCGGCGCGAACGCCGTGTACGCCGACGTCTGGGTGTCCATGAACGACGACCCCGAGACGGCCGCGGCCCGCCGCGCCGCGCTGGCTCCCTACCGGCTCGACGACGCCCTGCTCGACCGGGCCGCGCCCGACGCCATCGCCCTGCATTGTCTTCCGGCCCACCCGGGGGAGGAGATCACGGCCGAGGTGCTCTACGGGCCGCGCCAGCGGATCTGGGACCAGGCGGAGAACCGCCGCCACGCCCAGAAGGCGCTGCTCGAATGGCTTGTGGCCGAGTGAGTTAGGTAGCCTCGGCGCGGGTCAAGCGAGAGGGGAGACTGAGATGCCGCAGCCGAAGAGGCAGACATCGCGCTCGTCCAGTGCGCGGAAGTCGGGTTCCAGCGCCGGCGCGAAGAAGGGCACGAGCGCGGCCAAGAAGAGCACGGGCTCGGCCAAGAAGCGCGCGAGCGCGGCCAAGAAGGCGCCCGCGCGCAAGGCCGCTCCCCGCAAGGCCGCGAGCTCCGCCGCGCGCAAGACCTCCTCCGCGTCCTCTCGCTCCACCTCGGGTCCGGCGGACGACGCGCGCCGCAACGTCCAGGCCGCGATCGAGACGCTGACCCACGGGATGCTCCTCACGCGCGAGCGCGTCCAGGAGGTCCTCGACGACGCCGTCACCCGGGGTCGCATCACGCCTCACGACGCCAACACCCTCGGGGCCGACCTCTTCAAGCTCGGCCGCAAGCAGACCGACGAGCTGCGCAAGCAGGCCGAGGCGCTGCGCGCCGACATCGAGCAGCTGCTCGGCCGGGCCGGCGACGAGCTCGAGAGGCGCGCCGGCGACGCCCGGCGGCGGGCCATGCGCAGCGGCGGCGGCGATCGCGCCCTGCGCGAGGTCGACCGGGCCCGCCGGGCCGCGAAGCTCGGCCGCTTCCCGATCCTCAACTACGAGGACCTGACGGCCGGCCAGATCACCGACCGCCTGGGCGATCTCTCGCCCGCCGAGCTGCGCAAGGTGCGCGACCACGAGCGCCGCAACGCCAACCGCAAGTCGGTGCTCTCGGCGATCGAGAAGGCGCTGGGCTAGGCGCTCAGCACCGCCAGGTCCAGCTCGGCGCCCGTCAGCTCGGCCAGCAGCTCGCCGGCGTCCAGCCGCTGGCCCTGCGCCCACAGGGAGCGCAGCAGGACGCCCGCCTCGGGCTCGGCGAACCAGGCCGGCCCGAACCGCTCGCGCAGGTGGGCGCGCAGGGCCGCCTCGAGCGCCCAGGCTCGCAGGTACGCGCCGACGTAGAAGCCGGGGTCGACGTCGACCAGGTGGCTCTCGCGCGGCCAGTCGACCCCCACCGCGCGGGTCAGGCGCTCGGCGTAGTTCTGCGCGGCGCCGTCCGCTCCGTCCTCGGAGAACAGCTCGAGCTCGTAGCCCAGCTTCGCCGCGTAGCGTCGCTGGAGGATGAGCCGCTGCGCCCTAGCGTGGCCGGCCAGCGTGCCGTCGCCGTCACTCACGCCGAGCACACGCGAGAGCCACTCCGGGTCGTCCACGAGCCCGTCGAGAAGGAAGGCGTAGGCCTCGGTGACGGAGTTGTCGCCGAGGTGGCGGAACTCGAACGCCAGGCCCGGATCGACGCCGCCGAAGTGCTGGGCGTGGCCGCCCTCGTGCAGCAGCGCCACGTAGTCGTCGCGTCCGCCCGCCGGCGGCACCACGAGGTAGACCTCGCCCGGCGCGTGCACCGGTGAGCAGAAGGCGCGAGGCGACTTGCGCGGCCGCGCCTCGACGTCGAGCACGATGCCGGGCTGGGCGAGCACGTCGATGCCCAACCCGGCCAGCGTCCGCTCGTAGGCCTCGAGCAGCCGGTCGGCGGGGAAGCGCTGGTCCCCTTCGGTGAAGCGGAAGAAGCGCGCCAGGTCGCTGCGCCGCACCTCGCCCAGGCCGAACCCCAGCGTGCGACGCAGCGCCGGGTCGACCGCGTTGTCGTATCCCGGGTCCGTCGTGGCGAGGAAGTCCTCGGCCTGGCGCCCGAGGCGCTCCAGGCCCAGGCCCTTGAGCTCGTCGCACATCTCCCGGTAGCCCGGCCAGCCCAGCTCGCGGGCGGTCGCGCGCTGGACGTCGAGCAGCTCCGTCCGCAGCGGGTCCAGCTCGCGCACCGTCACCTCCAGGCGGGCCGCCTCGATCCGGGCGCGGCGCTCCGCGTCGGGTTCGTTGGCCTGCTCGATCGAGGACTCGCGAAAGCCCAGCCGTTCCCCGTCCACCTCCAGCCCGAGCATCGCCTCGCGCCGGGCCAGCTCGGCGTCCAACCCGGCCGTGGCCCGACCGACGCAGCCCTCCACGGCGAAGTCGAGCAGCGCGCGCAGCGCCCGGGCCTCGTCGCCCGCCGGAGCGCCCGCGGCGGCCTCGCGCAGCGCGTGCACCGCCTCGACCTCGAACAGCCGGGCGTGGCGGGAGTAGATCTCCTCCACGGCCAGGTCGTCCTCCAGGCCCGCGTAGTGGCGGTAGTAGGCGAGGCCGAGCGCCGAGACGAACTCCTCGGCCTCGGCGCGATAGGCGTCAAGGTCCATGGGGCTGCCATGCTAGGTGGCGATGGAGGCCACCGCCCGAACCCGACCCCAGCGGGGCGAGGAGCTCGACCTGCGCGTCGAGTCGCTTGCCTTCGGCGGCGCCGGTGTGGCACGGCTGGACGGCTACGTGGTGTTCGTGGCCGGCGGCTTTCCGGGCGACCGCGTGCGCGCCGAGGTCAAGCGCTCCAAGCGTGCCTTCGCCGAGGCGCGCGCCACCGAGGTCCTCGAGCCCGGCCCGGACCGGATCGAGCCCCAGGCGCCCGGTCACCCCGGCGCCTCCTGGCAGGTGCTGCGCTACGAGCGCCAGCTCGAGGTCAAGCAGGCCCAGGTCGACGACGCCCTGCGGCGGATCGGCGGACTGGACGGCTTCGAGCTTGAGCCGATCGTGCCCGCGCAGGAGCTCTGGCGCTATCGCAACAAGCTCGAGTACTCCTTCGGCCTCGACGACGCGGGTGAGCTCGTGTGCGGCTTTCACGCGCCCGGCCGCTTCGACCTGATCGAGGCGATCCCCGACGACATGCTGGCCTCCGAGGCCGTCAACGCGGTGCGCCACCGGGTGGCGGACTGGTGTCGCGACGAGGGCCTCTCGGCCTACGATCGCCGCGCGCACGACGGGCTGCTGCGCAACCTCGTCATCCGCGAGGGCCGGCGCACCGGCCAGGTCCACGCCCGCCTGGTGACGTCACCGGGCGACCTGCGCATCGACGACCTCGCCCGGGTGGCCCGCGCCGACGGCTTCGCCTGGACGCGGACGGAGAGCATGGGCGAGACGACGGCCGGCGGGGTGACGGAGATCGTCTCCGGCGAGGCCGAGCTGGCCGAGCGCCTGAGCGGGCTGGACTTCCGCATCTCCTCCGAGGCCTTCTTCCAGACCAACACCGAGATGGCCGAGCGGCTCTACGCGCTGGCCGGCGAGTACGCCGCGCTGGGCGGGTTCGAGCGCGTCTTCGACCTCTACTGCGGCATCGGGACGGTCGGCCTGACCCTGGCCACCCGCGCCGCCGAGCTGTGGGGAGTGGAGATCGTCGAGGCCGCCGTGGCCGACGCCATCGCCACGGCCAAGCGCAACGAGATCGACAACGCGCGCTTCTTCGCCGGCGACGTCCGGCTCGCGCTGCCCGAGCTGCTCGAGAAGGCCGGGCGCCCCGACCTCTTGGTCCTCGACCCGCCGCGGGCCGGCCTGTCCAAGAAGGCCGTGCGCCGCGTCATCGACACCGGCGCGGGACGCATCGTCTACGTGTCGTGCAACCCGACCACGCTCGCCCCCAACGCGGCCCAGCTCGCCGAAGCCGGGTACGCGCTGCGGCGCGTGCGGCCCGTGGACATGTTCCCGCAGACCCCGCACATCGAGTGCGTGGCGCTGCTCGAGCGCGGCTAGCCCCGGCTACCGGCCGACCAGAAGGACCGGCTCCACGCACCCGTCCGTGGTGGCGGTGGCGCGGATCACGTACTGACCCGCGGCGGGAACCTCGACGCGGCCCACGCGCGTGCGGCTGCGCGGCCCGCCGGGGAGGAATCCGGCCACCGTCGACGCCGAGGTGCCCATGCCCGGGTCGACGGGCAGCGGGTCGCCCCCGCCGGCGGGCTGGACGGTCACCTCGAAGTCCGACGGCGGATAGAAGTGGATGCTGCCCTCGCCGCCCGAGCTCGTGTGAACCGACTCCTGGTAGGTGAGCTTCATGCGGCCCTGCGGCAGGGTGGCCGTGGCCTCGCCGGGAACCGGCATCCAGCCGAACTCACCCGTCAGCCGGCTCCCGCGCAGGATCAGCCAGATGACCACCGCGTCGATCGCCAGGAAGACGACCACACCCAGGGCGATGAGGAGCGCAGTCACGGCGCAACCCTACGCGGTGGCATAGCATCGCGCCCTCGATGAAGGCCGCCACCATCCGCGACGGCGAGGTCCTGGTCGCCGAGCATCCTGACCCCGAGCCCGGCTCCGAGGAGATCCTCGTGCGCGTCCACGCCGCCGGCCTCAACGGCGCCGACATCCTCCAGCGCAAGGGCGGCTACCCGGCGCCTCCCGGCTCGCCGGCGGACATTCCCGGCCTCGAGTTCGCCGGCGAGGTCGTCGGCCGCGGCCCGGGCGCGGAGCGCTTCGCGGAGGGCGATCGCGTGATGGCCGTCGTCGGCGGCGGCGCTCAGGCCGAGCTGGTGACCGTGCACGAGCGCGCGGCCACGCCCGTGCCCGAGGCGCTGGACTGGCCTTCCGCCGGCGGCGTGCCCGAGGTCTTCACCACCGCCCACGATGCCCTGTTCACCCAGGCCGGCCTGCGGATGGGCGAGCGGCTGCTCGTCCACGGCGGCGCCGGCGGTGTCGGCACCGCCGGCATCCAGCTGGGCCGGGCGGCCGGGGCGGAGGTCGTGGCCACCGTGCGCAACGAGAGCCTGCGCGACGAGGTGCACGCGCTGGGCGCGCGCGCCATCGACCCCGAGGGTTTCGCCGACGAGGGCCCGTTCGACGTCGTGCTCGAGCTGGTCGGGGCTCCCAACCTGCCCGACGACCTCAAGGCCCTGGCCACCGGCGGGCGCATCGCCGTGATCGGCGTCGGCGCGGGCTTCAAGGCCGAGCTCAACCTGCTCGCGCTCATGGGCAAGCGCGCCCGCATCAGCGCATCCACGCTGCGCGCCCGCTCGCTGGAGGAGAAGGCGGCCGCCGCGCGGCTCATCGAGCGCCACGTGCTCCCCCTCTTCGAGCGCCGCGAGCTGCGCGTGCCGGTGGCGCAGACCTTCCCGCTCGACCAGGTGTCCGACGCCTACGAGCGGTTTGCCGCCGGCGGCAAGCTGGGCAAGATCGTCCTGCTCTGCACCTGATCCTCTACGACGCCGACTGCGGCCTGTGCCGCTGGACGCTGGGCCGGGTCCTGGCCTGGGATCGCCGACGCGCCCTGCGCCCCGTCGCCCTGCAGGATCCCGAGGCCCTACGGGTGCTGCCGGGGATGAACGAGGCACAGCGCATGGATGCCTGGCACCTGGTCGATCCCGCGGGCCGGGTGTACTCGGCCGGCGCGGCGCTCGTCCCGCTCGGCCGCCTGCTCCCCGGCGGCCGGCCGGTGGCCTGGCTGGCCGCGCGGTTTCCCGGCGGAGCCGAGCGCGCGTACCGGACACTGTCCGGGCATCGCTCGGTGCTCGGGCGGCTGGTGACCCGCGGCGCGACGCGCCGGGCCGGCGAGCGAATCGAGGCCGCGGCCCGCAGGCCGCCGCCGCGCTAGGAGGCCGTCTCCTCCTCGTCGGCCGAATCCTCGTCGGACAGAGGCACGACCTCGGCGGCGTGGATCTTGCACAGCGCCGGGCCGCCGGACTCCAGCACGGCGGCCATCTCCTCCTGCGTCAGCTTGGCGCCACACTCCTCGCACGTGTCGCCGACGTTCTCGAGCGTGTGCTCTTCCAGATCCATGTCTCGATCCTACTCCGAGTGCTCCCGCGCCAGCAGCCCGGGCAGGAGGTCGAGGTTGGGGAGGAGCAGGGCGGCGGCCAGCATCGGCAGGGCCGGGACGGCCGTGTCCAGCGCGAGCTGTATCACCACCGTGGCCGGAAGCGCGGCCGTCAGCGCGATCGCCGTCGTCCGGCGCCGGAAGCCGAAGCGCCAGGCCGACGAGGCGAAGAAGGCGAGGAAGATCAGGTCGGCCAGGCCGAGGACCCCCGCGCGTCCGCCGCCCCAGGCGGGAAGGTAGACGGACAGGAACTCGCCGGCGCGCGAGCTGTCGCGCGCCAGCAGCTCGCTCGGGCCGCCCGCCACGCTGGCGATGTCGATCCCGGCCACGAACAGCGGCACCGCGATGACCACCGCCGGCTCCGCCAGCGTCCGGGCCAGGACCATCCCGAACGTGGCGGCGAACATCGTCTTGGTCGTGTCCCCGACGGGCACCGAACCCGCCTCGGTGGCAGCGGCGGCTATCAGGCCCGAGCCGAAGGCCACGAGCCCGAGGACGAACACCTCGTCCCGCGCCGGCAGCCAGACCAGCACGCAGGTCGCCAGCAGGACCATCGTCGGGATGTCCGAGACCAGCGTGTTCGTGTCGCTCGTCCCGCCGACGGCCGGCAGGACGGGGGTGATCAGCAGGTAGAAGAACGTCGCCGCGTAGGCGGCGATCAGTAGGGAGGCAGGTCGGCGTACCACTGGCCGAGCACCCTGAAGGCGGACCAGAACGCGCGCTTGCTGGGCTCGTCGTCGAGGGCGTCGTCGATGTTGGGCACGAACAGGGCCTCGATCGAGGGGGTGAGGCGCTGAAGCTCGCCCGGCCGGGGCTCGACGGGCTGGGCGAGCGGCACGTCGAGCTCGTTGAGCGTGTCGAGCGCGTCGTCGCCCATGATCACGACGATCTTGGGCTGCACGATCGCCAGCTCCTCGAGCACCCGGCTGATGCAGGCCACGTCGGCCTGCGTGGGATCGGCCAGCGGGCACTTGACGCACAGCGTTCCGTAGACGGCGAGCGGATCGATGCCCAGGCGCTTGAGCGACTTCATCAGGGCTCCGCCCGAGCGCCCGTAGAAGGCCACGCCCTCCTCGACCTCGGCGGGCCGGGCCGAGAACTTCAGGAGGAAGACGTCGGCCTGGGGATGACCCGAGCCGAGAACCGGCATCAGGTTGCCCCGCGGGCAGTCCGGGCAGCTCTGCAGATCGCGGGTCAGGGAGTTCAGCTCCCTGATCGCGCGCTCCAGGTACTTCTCGCGGATCTCGTCGTCGGTTGCGGGCATCGGCTCGTCGGGTTTTGACGGACCAGTGCTCTCTCCCTGCCGGTGCATCACGACTTGCGTGCGGCCCGACGGACCCTCCGAGCCCTGCGGACGTCGCGCACGGGCGCCGGAGTGGCCTTCGTCTCGATGAACTTCAGCGCCTGGACGTAGAGGAGCGACGTCGGCTTGCGGATGATGTCGGCGTCGCGCAGAGACTCCAGGAACTCCCCGGGCCCGTCGAAGTCCCGCATCCGGATCCGCACCGAGCCCAGGCCGGCGGCGACATGCGAGTCCGACCCGGCTCCCGCGACGATCCGGTACTTGGCGGCGAAGCGGACCGCCTCCTCGTTGAACGGCTTGAACGCGATCCGCGGGTTGAAGACCTCGATCGCGTCGACGTCGTCGAGGATCGCCAGCAGGTGCTCGTAGTCGGGCACGGCGTGGAGCCGGTCGAACGGATGGGGGACATAGACGAGGCCGCCCTGGCGCTTGATCTCGGCGATCGTCTCCTCCATCGACATGCCGCGGGGAATCTTCTCCTTGAGGAAGAGGCCGATCACCTCGCCCTGCTGGGCGGTCTTCACCTCCTCGGCCACGATGATCTTGATCCCGTCGGCCTTGTCCCGGGCCTCGAACGCGCCGGAGATCTCGTTGTGGTCGGTGATGGCGATGGCGCCCAGGCCGCGCTCCTTGGCCGTGGAGAGCAGGACCTCGACCGGAGTGGCGCAGTCCGGGGAGTGGTCGGTGTGCATGTGGAGGTCGACGTCGATGAGCGGCCGGTCCTTGAGCCGGGCGCGGAGCTTGGAATCCCCGTCCACGGGGTGGCGCCGCGCGGCGAGCGCGCGGTAGGCGTCCTCCAGGTCATCGGCGACGCGCGTCCACGTCAGCCGGGCGCGCAGCTCGTCGGCGTTGGCGCGCAGCCTCTCGCGCAGGGCATCGTCGGCCACCAGCCGGGCGAGCTGGGCGGTGAGCGTCTCCACGTCGCCGGGCTCGAACAGCAGGCCGTACTCGCCCTCCCCGAGCAGCTCCTCGTAGACCGGCAGGCGGGCGGCCAGCGGCACCGCGCCGGCGGCCAGCGCGCGCAGCAGGAGTCCGGGGCTCGGAGACGCGCCGTTGGAGGCGAACACCGCGATGTCCGAGCCGGTGAGGTCGACGTCGGCCGCGCCGCGGGTCGGGCCCTCCACGCTGACTCGGTCGCGGACCTCCCGGCGCAGCGTCGGCGGGGCGGGAGCGTCCTGGCTCGACCAGATCGTGGCGGTCCATGGGGCATCGAGGGGGATGCGCCGGATGGCCCGCAGGAACAGGCGCAGCGCGGGGCGCTCTTCACGGTGGGCGAAGGCGATGCGCACGCCGGAGTGCACCGCGGTCTCAGGCGTCGGGTCCGCACCGGGCAGGACGATCCGGTAGTCCGCCGGGAAGAACTGGCGCAGGAGCTCGGCGGTGGCCTCATAGGAGCACAGCCGGGCATCGAGGCGGCCGAACACGAGCTCCACGACCCGCCGCGCGAGCTGCGTCGACACGAGTCGTTCCGTGGGCGCATGGAACGTGCCCACGTTGAGCGCCCGGGAGTGGCGCAGCGCCGCGCTCGCCGCGCTGGGCGCCCACGGCTCGTGGACGTGCACCAGATCGAGCGGCAGCGCCGTGAGCGCGTCCTCGATCGTGCGCGCCACGTCGACGGGCAGCCGCCGCGCGCCGCGCCGCGCCGATCCGACCGGCAGCACGTCCCCGACCCCCAGCAGCCGCGGCTCACCGCCGGTCTCGGGGAGCAGCCCGTCGCCCCCGCGTCGCACGGCCGCCCGCGTATCGCGGACCAGCCCCGACCGCGCCGTCGGCGCGACGATCGCGACCCGGTGCCCCCGCCGCGCCAGCTCCGCCGAGACGCGCTCGACGAACAGATTGACCTCATGCCCGCCCTCCCACGCGTACGGCGTGACCTGGGCGATGGCGAATGTCTCGGCCACGGTCTGAAACATAGCCCCGCTCGGGCGAGGACCCGCCCCCGGCGCGGTGTCGAACGGCGGCAACGAGGGAGTTGGATGGGGCGAATTTCGAGGTCGGGGCGCCTTAGGTCCCATATGGGGTACCCAAGTCGACCCACACCTTCGATCCGGGAGATTCGCGCTCTGGCGAGCGGCCAGCACGGGGTTCTCACCCGCCCAACTCGCGGCAGAATTGCGAGCGGCCCGCACCAGGCGGGCCGCTCAGCAGCAGATGAAGCGCCGAGGCTAGGCCTAGGCCTTGGCCTTCGCAGCCCTCTTGGCCGGCGCCTTCGCCTTGGCACGCTTGGGCTTCGTCGCCGGCTTCTCGGCGTACTTCTTGATGAACGCCTCGGTCAGGTCACGCGCCTCCGAGTCGGGCCGCTGGTTGTGCGGCGACTTCATCAGGTACGACGAGGGACCGTCGAGCTGGCCGCCGACGCCGTGGTTGAGCGCCAGCTTGCAGCAGCGCACCGCGTCGGTGACGATGCCGGCCGAGTTGGGGGAGTCCCAGACCTCGAGCTTCATCTCGACGTTGAGCGGCACGTCGCCGAAGGCCTGGCCCTCGACGCGGATGTGCGCCCATTTGCGGTCGGTCAGCCACGGCACGTAGTCCGAGGGGCCGATGTAGACGTCGTCCTTGGGCAGCTTGTGGCCCATGATCGACGTGACCGCGTTGGTCTTGGAGATCTTCTTGGACTCCAGCCGCTCGCGCTCGAGCATGTTGTAGAAGTCCATGTTGCCGCCCACGTTGAGCTGCGACGTGCGGAGCATCTTCACGCCACGGTCGTGGAAGAGGCGGGCCAGCGAGCGGTGGACGATCGTGGCGCCGACCTGCGACTTGATGTCGTCGCCGACGATCGGCAGGCCGGCCTTCTTGAAGCGGCCGTTCCAGTAGTCCTCGCGAGCGATGAACACCGGGATGCAGTTGACGAACCCGCAGCCGGCCTCGATCACCTGCTCGACATACCACTTGGTCGCCTGCTCGGAGCCGACGGGCAGGTAGGAGACGACGACGTCGGTGTGCGTGTCCTTGAGGATCTGCACGATGTCGTCGGTCTTGCCCGGCGCCTTGGTGATCTTCTCCTTGAGGTACTTGCCCAGGCCGTCGTGCGTCATGCCGCGGTGGACCTTGACGCCGAGGTTGGGGACGTCGGCGAACTTCAGCGTGTTGTTCTGACCCGACCAGATCGCCTCGGACAGGTCCTTGCCGACCTTGTCCGCGTCAATGTCGAAGGCGGCGGAGAACTCGATGTCCCGCACGTGGTAGCCGCCGAGGTCCACGTGCATCAGGCCCGGCACGTCCTCCGCCGGGTTGGCGTCCTTGTAGAACTGGACGCCCTGGACGAACGAGGAGGCGCAGTTGCCGACGCCGATGATGGCGACGCGCACCTTGTCGTGCTGGTAGCGGGCGGCGCCATTGGTGGCGGCCTGCCCATTGGTCTTTCCGTTGGTCTTGCTCACGTCTCGAGTTCCTCCTGAAAGAAAGGCGATATGGCCCGGTGGGGGCGAAGAAAACGGCACTCGCCCCCGGTGAGAGGGGGGCCGAGGTTACTTATCGCCGTATGCCCGGTGGGGTTACACGTGCCGCTCGCGGCGCCGCCGAGCCCTAGCTGTAAGTCCCGAGGAGGTTGTTCCGTTCTGTGAGGCGGGCGATCGGGGGTTGGTGGCCGAGGGCTGAGTGTTTGCGGTGGTGGTTGTAGCGAAACAGCCAGGCGTCGAGGGCTGCGGTGCGTTCGTTTGAGGAGCCGTAGATCGCGCCGTAGGCCCAGCCGCCGAGCAGGGTGCGGATAAAGCGCTCGGCTTTGCCGTTGGTCTGGGGTCGGTAGGGGCGGGTGCGCAGGTGGCGGATGCCCAAGGTTCGGCAGGCGATCGCGTGGATGGTGGAGCGGTAGGGCGAGCCATTGTCGGTCAGCAGCGCCTGGACGGTGATGCCGTAGCTGGCGTAGAAGGCGCGGGCGCGCTTGAGGAACGCGATCGCGGTGGTGGCCTTCTCGTCAGCGAGGACCTCGGCATAGGCCAGGCGGGTGGCGTCGTCGATCGCGATGTGCACGTAGTCCCAGCCGATGACCTTGCGGTCGCGGCCGTCGGCCAGCCGCTGGGTGCGCCGGGGATTGCGCTTGACGGCAGTGAAGCGCTTGCCAGCGCCGCCGTGGATGCGACCCAGCTTCTTGACGTCGATGTGGACCAGCTCGCCAGGACGCTCGCGCTCATAGCGCCGCGCCGCCTCCAGGCCCAGCCGGCCCAGCTTGCCCATCCCGATCCGAGTCAAGATCCCCGACACCGTCGACAAGGGCCGACCGAGCAGCTCGGCGATTTCGGGGCCGGTGAACCGCACCCGGCGCAAGGCAGCGATCACCGCGATCGTGTCTTCGGCGGTTCGGTTGGCCACCGTCTGGGGCGCCGAAGAGCGATCCACCAGACCCTCTGGGCCCTCCTCGCGCCAGCGCGCTAGCCAGCGACGCGCGGTGCGGTCGGTGATTCCGGCGGCCGCGGCCGCCTCCATCACCGACCACCCCGTCGCCACACGATCAACCAACAGCCGGCGACTATTCGGACAGGTCCTGGCGTTAGCGTGAAGCTTCATCCGGTGTCCTCCTTGGGACTGATTGGCGTCAACACCCATCAGCCTCCAAGGGGGCCGGATGAACCCCCTCACGGACCAACGTCCTCAGGAACTACACCTAGCGGACGATTCGGAACGACGCGACGCCCGCCTTGGAGCGGTTCTTGGCCGCGTCCGTGGCGGTGATCTGGGCCCGGTAGCGGCCTGGCGCGAGCGCGCGGCCGCGGATCCGGCCGGTGAACGGGACGGTGACCTTGCCGGCGGGGATCGCCTTGCGCCGCAGCGTGGCCGCGGTGACCCAGCGGGTGCAGCTCCGGGCCCGGCGCAGCTTGGCCGTCGGCTTGACGCACTTGCCCTTGCTCTTTCGCCCGGTGGCCGGCTTCTGGATCGCGATCGAGACGTCCGAGCTCTCAGTGAGCGTGAACTTCAGCTTCGACCCCAGCGGCGCGGCGGCCGCGATCGGCGTGTTCCCCGGGGCGACGCGGAAGACATTGGGCCCGAAGGCGAGCTGCCGCAGCACCGGCGCCACGCGATCGGTTCCGCCGCCACCGCCGCCGCCACCACCTCCGCCTCCTCCGCCGACAGCGCCGGTGCACGGCTGGCCGGCGGGGCAGAACGTCCAGGACAGCAGGACCTCCATCCCCGGGAAGGCGGTCTCCGAGCGTCCGCCGCCCTCGTCGTTGGGGATCGCTCCCAGCCGCGGGTAGAGGAAGGCGGCGTTGACCGAGCCGGTGGTGAAGGCCTGGAACGAGTTGTTGTTGCCGTCGGAGTGCAGGGGCAGGGTGCCCGCGCCCGAGATCCCGCTGATCCCGATGTAGTCCTGCGCGCGCACGCCGTCCTCGACGTCGTTTCGCACGGGGATGTTCACGCCGAAGGTGGTCACGCCGTTGGGGTTCAGCGGCCGCGGAGTGGCCGTCTCTGAGACGAAGAAGCAGCAGGCCGAGCCGACGCCGGGCTGGGCCTGGATGCGTGCGATGACGAAGCGCAGCGGCGACGGGTTGGGGCCGGAGCGAACGGAGACGCTGGTGATCGTCCCGTTGCCCGGCGCCCCGCCGGTCCGCGGATCGGTGGGCACTCCGAACACGGCCACCTGGTACCAGGTGCAATCCGGCGTCCCCGATTGCACGGCGTCGTAGCCTCCGTTGAGGTTGAGCTGCGGCTTGACCTCGCAGCCGGTGGGGATGTTCGGCTCCTGCGTCAGCGGGCTCCCCAGCACGCGGGCCTGGGCCCCGGCGCTCGCGGGCAGCGCGAGAGAGGCGAGGGCGAACAGAAGAGGGAGACGCAGCGTCCGTGCCACAACGCGGAAGATAGCGCGCGGACCGCACCCCAGCAGGTGCCGGCTACGTAGGTTCGACCTACCCCGGCGCGGCCGCGGCATTCAGCTCGCGGCGCACGTGCCAGATCCGCTGGAACGTGGTGAAGATCGTCAGCGCCGCCAGGACGTACACCGAGGGCTCGAGCAGCTCGAAGTCGCCGAGCGACGCTCCCTTCGCGAACACGAGCCCGATCGAGAGGATCACGACGCGGACGGCGCGGGTGGCCAGGCCGACCTTGCACTCGATGCCCAGCGATTCGGCGCGGGCCCGGGTGTAGGAGACCATGAGGGAGAAGAGCACGGCGGCGACGCAGGCCGCCACGGCGAAGTCGTCGCCGCGGCTGGCGAAGTAGGCGCCGACGGCGATCAGGACGATGCCCTCCTCGAGGCGATCCAGCGTCGAGTCCAGGAAGGCTCCGAACGGGGTGCCCTTGCCCGACATCCGCGAGTAGCGGCCGTCCAGCGTGTCGCAGATCGAGCCGACGATGAAGGCGACACCGGCCAGGAAGAAGTAGCGCTGCCACACGAGCACGGCGGCGACGACGTTGAGGACGAAGCCGGTGAGCGAGATCGCGTTCGGAGTCAGGCGCGACTCGATGAGCCGGTCGCGCATCACCGTCGAGATCTCCTGCGCGGTCGGAGCGCCGCGCCGGGGCGCTGCCATCAGGCGGTGGCCCCGGCCTCGACCGGAGAGAACGCCCAGACGCCCGGCCTCGCGCGGGCCAGCACGTACTTGGCCACGACCGCGGAGACGGCGGCGGTCAGCGCGCCGAGGAAGGCGTCGAACCAGAAGTGGTTGCCGGTGGAGATGACGACGAAGGTGACGAGGAACGGATAGAGGATCCAGACCACCTTGAAGATCCGGTGCTTGACCAGCCGCGCCATCGGCCATCCGAGCATGAGCGCGAAGGCGACGTGCATCGATGGGACGGCGGCGAACGGGTTGAACAGGGCGTTGACCGCGACGCTGTCCTGGGGGATGCCGGTGAAGTCGGAGACCGAGTCCGTGAAGCCCCACTCGGGGAAGAAGCGCGGTGGCGCCGTGGGGAAGACGACGTAGCCCACGAGCGCCAGGAACATGGCCACCATGAACATGTTGCGGATGAAGTAGAAGCTCTGGTTGTGCAGGAGGTAGATGAAGACCAGAGAGCCCAGCGTGATCGAGAAGTGCGAGTTCACGTACATCCAGCTCGCGAAGTCGATCAGCCACTCCTTGCCGCTCGCCCAGCCCTGCACCGCGGGCTCGAAGAATGCGTGCATCCCGCGCTCGATCGAGATCACGTCCCGGCCGTTCTGGAAGGCGTCCGCGGCCTTGCCGTCGACCTGCCCGCGGACGATCCGGTAGCCGTAGTACGCGGCCGCGAACAGGGCCACCTGACGGATGACGTCGAAGACCCCATGAGGGAGGACGCGGGCCTCTAGTTGACGGACGCGGGCGAACATGACGGAAACGCCCATCCTAGCGCCCGCTCCGGGGGTCTGTGAGAAGGCTCAGGCGCCCTTGGTGGGCGTGCAGCGGGGGCCGGCGCTGACCAGCCGGCCCGGGTCGAAATCGGCGACGAGGCGTACGCGTCCGGGCTCTGACAGCACCAGCCTGGTCTGGCCGCCGGGCGCCTGCTCGACGCAGCCCGCGCCGGCCGCGAGCGCCCAGTAGCGGGTGAAGCGAATGCGCAGGTCCACGACGCCCGCCTGCGTGGCATGGATGGTCACGCCGTTGGGGCGCAGCGAGACGAGCTGCGCCGGGCCGGTCACCAGCGGCACCGAGTACTTGTAGCGGTACACGCGCCAGTCGGCGTTGCCCCACACGGGGACCAGATAGGGCAGCCCGGCGCGCACGAGCCGCGCCTCCGGCGTGGCGGCGTAGTCGAGGCGCGCCTGTGGCACGGCCACGTACTGCACGCTGTTGGCCGAGAGCCAGCTCCGGTAATCGATGGGGTCCAGCCGGCGCTTGTAGAAGAGGGCGTTGTATTTGATGTCCAGCTGCCGCTCCCAGCCCCGGGCCAGGGCGAAGCGCGGGGCGACGAACACCGTCTCCCAGTGGTTGCGCGTCGGCGGGATCTCGACGCGGCCCGACGGGCGCGCGCCGGCCAGGAACGTGGTGAGCGGGAGGTAGTAGGACGACTTGACCGACGGGTCGCCGGCGGCGTCGCGCACGTCGCGCACGGGCGGCATCCACTGCCAGTACAGGAGCGGCAGCGCCAGCACCGCCAGCGCCACGGCGCGCCGCGGCCAGAGCATGCAGGCCAGGAGCGGGCCGCCGAACAGCGTGCCCAGCCGCGCCGCGTTGCCGCCCATCGGGGTGTGCAGCAGGAAAGCCGCGGTGCAGGCGATCGCATAGAGGATCGCGCCGTAGCGGATCGCCTTCTCCTCGCGCGGGACGAGCGCCAGCACGAGGGCGGCGAAGGCGACGGTCGGCCAGTAGGCGGAGGTGACGAACGGCTCGACGCCGCCCTCCGGGAAGGCGGCGGCCAGCGCGGCGGCGACGGTGAACGCCGCGGCCGACATCGTCAGCGACGCGCGCCGGCGCGAGGCCAGCCAGTCGGCGCCGCCCGCCAGGGCCAGGAAGAGCCCGGCCACGGGGCTGGCCAGCGAGCAGACGGCGGCCAGCCCGGCGGCGGTTGTCTCGCGCCCGCGCTGCAGCGCGACCAGCGCGCCGAGGCCGACGGCGACGCCCAGGGCGAACGTCAGGCGCCCGGTGAAGAGGTTGGTCGTGCTGGCCGCGGCGAACCAGATCGTGCCGATGCGCGCGCGGGCGCCCCAGCGTGGATAGGTGAGGCGGTCGAACAGCACGGCCGCCGCCACCGCCGACAGCGCGCCCACGAGGCGCGGCCCGATGACCGAAGCCAGCGGCGGGAACAGGACGCTGTAGCCGGGAGTGTGGTGACCGGAGAACCACTGCCCGTTCCACAGCGTGAACCCGAACTGCTTGAACAGGTCGGTGCGGTAGACCTGTGCGGCGAGGTCGGCGCTGACCGGATGCACGATCAGGTAGGCGAGCGCGAGCGCCGCCGCCACGGCCAGGGGCTCGGCGACCGCGCGGCGGCCGCGGGCCGGGACGGGAAGTGCGAGGCGGGCGGAGGTCATGGTGACGGGGGGTGCGGCGGCGATCCCTCGCCATTCAAGAACCGGCAGACGTCTTCGGTTACACCCGGGACGTCGAGCCAGGGCCAGTGTCCGGCTTTGGGGACGAGGCGCAGAGAGGCCGCCGGCAGGGCTTCAGCATACGCCTGCGCCATTCGGGTGGGCAAGTAGGGATCCTCCTCGCCCCAGACGACGAGCGCGGGACAGTCGAGGTCTCCGAGGTGCGCGCCGGCGGCGGCCAGCGCACCCGAGGGGGCGCTCCGGTACAGGCGCAGGATCGCCCGCTGCGTGCCCTGGTCGAAGTCGCGCCACCAGCGCTCGATCATCGCCTCCGGAAGCGGGCCGGGCGTGGCGTTGCCCTCCCGCGTGAGCAGGCGCATCGTCGTCTTGCGCGTGGCGCCCATGAAGAGCTCGCCCACCAGCCGCGTGCGCCATAGCCGGGCCGTGCGGTGCCATCGGTAACCCGGGACGAAGGGAACGCCGTTGATGATCACGAGCCGCTCCACGCGCTCGGGCATGCGCTGGGCCAGGGCCAGTGCCACCGCGCCCCAGTCGTGCACCACGAGCCGGAACCGGTCCACCTCGATGTGGTCCAGGAAGGCCTCCAGCCAGTGGTCGTAGCCGGCGATCGAATAGTCGAAGTCGCCGCGCTTGCCCGAGCGTCCGAAGCCGGGGAGATCGGGAGCGATGCCGCCGGTGACCTCGAGGAACGGCTGCCACAGCTCGGCCGCGTCGGGCACGCCGTGGACGTATAGGACGGGCGGGTCGTCCCCGGGCGCGGTGAACCACCGGATGGGCTGATCGCCGATCTGCTCGACGTGCGGCTCGACCGTCACGGGCGGGCGAGGTTAACGTGCGGCGCGTGCCGACGCTGTGCCTGGGAGAGGCCCTGGTCGACCTCGTGTGCGAGCACCCCGCAGCGGGCCTCGCCGAGGCCGACGCCTTCGTGCCCCACTTCGGCGGCGCCGTGGCCAACGTCGCGGTGATGGCCGCGCGGCTCGGCGCGTCCGTGGCACTGGCGGGCGGAGCGGGCGACGACCAGTGGGGCGAGTGGCTGCTCGGCAAGCTGCGGGCCGAGGGCGTGGACGTGGAGTGGTTCGAGCTGATCGAGGGCGTGGCCACGCCGGTGGCCTTCGTGGTGGTGGACGCCGAGGGGGAGCCGAGCTACGCGATCTACGGCGAGGCCATCGAGCGCCTGCTGGTGGCGGCCGCGCCGCGCCTCGACGAGGCCGTGGACGCCAGCGAGGCCCTGTTCTTCTCCTCCAACTCGCTGGCTGGAGACGAGGAGCGGGCGCTCACGCTGCGGGCGCGCGAGCGGGCGCTGGCGCTCGATCGCCCGGTCTGCTTCGACCCCAACCTGCGCCTGCATCGCTGGGACTCGATCGACCGGGCGCTTGAGTCCTCGCGCGCGTGCCTGCCCGGCTCGCTCCTCGTGCGCTGCAACCGCGACGAGGCCCGGCTGCTCACCGGCGAGTCCGACGAGGCGGCGGCCGCCCAGGCGATGGTCGATGCCGGCGCCCGCGCGGTCGTCGTGACCCGCGGCCCCGGCGGCGCCGTGATCCGAGGCGAGGTGCAGGGCGAGGTCCCGGGCGCGCCGGCGCGGCCGGTCAGCACCGTCGGCGCCGGTGACGCGCTCATGGGCGTGCTGCTGGGGCGCCTCGCCGACGCGGACTTCGATCCCGCCGCGCTCCTCGATGCCGTCCCCGAGGCCGTCGAGGTGGCGGCGCGGGCCACCGAGCGCTGGGGCGCGACGTGAGCTGGACGCGTCCGCGCGCGGCGCGGGTGCGGGCGATCCAGGAGCGGCTCCGGAGCGTCTACGGCTCGGTGTTCTGGCCGCCTCACGGCCAGCCGCTGGACGAGCTGGTCCTCACCGTCCTGTCGCAGAGCACGAACGACCGCAACCGCGACGTGGCCTACGAGCGCCTGCGCGAACGGTTCCGCTCCTGGGAGGCCGTGCGCGACGCGCCGCAGGAGGAGGTCGAGGAGGCCATCCGGCCCGGGGGGATCTCGCACGTGAAGTCCGAGCGCATCCAGCGGATCCTGCGGGCGCTGCCCGAGGACCTCGAGCTCTCGTTCCTCGAGGACATGGCGATCGAGGAGGCCCGAGACGTCCTGGTCGATCTGCCCGGGGTCGGCCGCAAGACCGCGGCCTGCGTCCTGCTGTTCTCCTACGGACGGCGCGACGTCCCGGTGGATACCCACGTGGGGCGCGTGGGGACGCGCCTGGCCCTGCTGCGCCCGGGCGCGCGCTCGGACGAGCAGCACGACGAGATGACCGCGCTGACCCCGCCCGGCGCCGAGCTGGAGCTGCACATCAACCTGCTGCGCCACGGGCGGCGCACCTGCCACGCGCGGCGCCCGGCCTGCCGGGAGTGCGCGCTGCGGCGCATGTGCCCGTCGCGCCAGGCATGAGCCGGGCGCGCATCGCCGAGCTCGCCCTGGTCGGCATCGCCGCCGTCTGGGGGCTGACGTTCACGATGGTGCAGGACGCGATCGAGAGCCTGCCCGTCACCGCCTTCCTGGCCTACCGCTTCCTCGCCGCCGCGGCGATCGTCACCGTCTTCGCCTGGCGCGACCTGCGCGCCCTGAGCGCCGACGGGTGGCGCGTGGGGCTGGTGATCGGCGCCTTTCTCACCGCCGGCTACCTGTTCCAGACGCTCGGGCTCCAGCACACGTCGGCCTCGAGCGCCGGCTTCATCACCGGCCTCTTCGTCGTCCTCACGCCGCTCCTCGGCGCGGTCGTGCTCGGCCAGCGCGCCGGCACGACGGCGTGGCTGGCCGCGGGCGCCTCGGCCCTCGGGCTGTTCCTGCTCTCCGGCGCCGGGGCGGACTTCCGGCTGGGCGGAGACGGGCTGGTCCTGCTCTGCGCGGTGGCCTTCTCCGCCCACATCCTGGCCACCGACCGGGGCGTCGCCGGGCACTCCGTCGGCGCCCTGGTCGCCGTTCAGCTGTGGGTGGCCGGGCTGGCGTGCCTCGCCCTGGCGGCGATCGGCGGCGACCTGGAGGTCCCGCGCGGCGGAGAGGTCTGGAGCGCGCTGGCGGTCACGGCAGTGGTGGCCAGCGCGCTGGGATTCCTCGTCCAGAGCTACGCCCAGCGCCACGCCTCGCCCTCGCGCACCGCGCTGATCCTCGCCTCCGAGCCGGCGTTTGCCGGGCTGTTCGGCTACCTGCTGGCCGGCGACCGGCTCGGCCCCGTGGAATGGCTCGGCGCGGCGATCATCCTCGCCGCGATCGTCGCTGTGGACACGGTGCCCAGACTGCGCCCCCCGCGCCCGCTGCCGGAGGGTTAGGCCGGAGGCTGCGCGGCGGCGGGGTCCAGGCCGGCAGCCTCGAGCGCCCGGCGCTGATCGTTGTAGTAGCCGACCTTGACCACCTTGCCGTCGCGCACGCGCGAGACGATCGCGTCGCGCCGGGCGATCTCGATGCCGCTGCCCCGGCCGGTGACGACCATGAGAAACAGGGAGACGACCTGATCATCGTCGCCGGGCAGGAACTCGACGCCCTCGACGCGCCAGCTCTCCCAGCTCTCGTTCCACACGGCCTGCCAGCGGAAGAACGCGTCATGGCCGCGGTAGTCGCCGGCGTCGATGATGTCCTGGTCGTCGACCTCGACCTGGGGGTCGAGCTCGGCCAGGATGGCCGCGCGATCGCCCTCGGACAGCGCCCGGCTCAGCCGGGCGACGACCTCCAGGGAATCCTCCGCCGCCACGCGGCCAGTATCGCTTAGGCTCGGCGCGTGGGCGAGCCGGAGAACCGACGCCAGCGCGAGGCGATGCGCGCGCAGATGGCTTCGTGGCTCAATGAGGAGGTCGTCTGCGCGGAGTGGTTCGCGCCCGCCAAGGGGATGGAGGACGACGGGCTGGCGGCGGTGAAGTGGATCCGCCGGCGCGCCTCGGGCGGGGACCGCGTCGACGACCGCCTGCGCACCTGGAACATCCTGGCGCTCACGCCCACCCGGCTCGTCGCCTTCGCCGGGCGCCACGTCCGCGCCACGCCGTCGGTCGAGCCCAGGCGGGAGATCGGCGCCTGGCCCCTGAGCGGTGTGGCGCTGGAGTACCGCGGCCGCAGGGCCGAGTCCTACATGGCGCACGCCGGTGGCACCCACACCTCGAAGATCGTCCGGGCCACGCTCACGCTGCCCGGCGAGGACCGGCCGCTGGTCATCGACTTCCCCGACACGCCCCTGGCCCGGGCGCTCCTGACAGCCATCTCCGAGAGGGTTGGAACGGCGGCATAGATCTGCCATACTCCCACTAAGATTTTTTCGGCTTAGACAAGGGAGCTTTCACACATGGGCAAGACCATCGGAATCGACCTCGGGACGACCAACTCGTGTATGGCCGTCCTCGAGGGTGGCGAGCCGACGGTGATCGAGAACGCCGAGGGCGGTCGCACGACCCCCTCCGTCGTCGCGTTCACCGACTCCGGCGAGCGCCTGGTGGGCACCGTGGCCAAGCGCCAGGCGGTGACCAACCCCACCAACACCGTCTTCTCGATCAAGCGCTTCATGGGGCGCAAGGAGGCGGAGGTACAGGAGGAGGAGTCGATCGTGCCCTACACGGTCATCTCCGGGGCCAACGGCGATGCGCGCGTGGAGGCCGGGGGCAAGGAGTACTCGCCGCCGGAGATCAGCGCGATGATCCTCCAGAAGCTCAAGACCGACGCCGAGGCCTATCTCGGCGAGACCGTGGACTCCGCGGTCATCACGGTCCCCGCGTACTTCAACGACGACCAGCGCCAGGCCACCAAGGACGCCGGCAAGGTCGCCGGGCTCGAGGTCAAGCGCATCATCAACGAGCCCACCGCGGCCTCGCTGGCCTACGGCCTGGACAAGGAGTCCGACCAGACGATCCTCGTCTTCGACCTCGGCGGCGGCACCTTCGACGTGTCGGTGCTGGAGATCGGCGACGGCGTGTTCGAGGTGAAGTCCACGTCCGGCGACAACCACCTGGGCGGCGACAACTTCGACAAGGCGATCGTCGACTGGCTGGTCAAGGAGTTCAAGGCGTCCCAGGGCATCGACCTGGCGCAGGACAAGATGGCCCTCCAGCGTCTCTACGAGGCGGCGGAGAAGGCCAAGATCGAGCTCTCCACCACGCAGGAGACCCAGATCAACCTGCCGTTCATCACGGCCGACGCCTCCGGGCCCAAGCACCTCGACACCCGGCTCACCCGGGCCAAGATGACCGAGCTGACGGGTGACCTGCTCAAGCGGGTCGAGAACCCGGTTCGCCAGGCGCTCGAGGACGCGAAGGACAAGGGCGTCGAGGAGGTCGACCACGTCGTGCTGGTGGGCGGCATGACCCGCATGCCCGCCGTTCAGGAGCGCGTGAAGGAGCTGACCGGGAAGGAGCCGCACCGCGGCGTCAACCCGGACGAGGTCGTGGCCGTGGGCGCCGCCATCCAGGCGGGCGTGCTGGCCGGCGACGTCAAGGACGTGCTGCTCCTCGACGTGACCCCGCTGACCCTGGGCATCGAGACCAAGGGCGGCGTCATGACCAAGCTCATCGAGCGCAACACGACGATCCCCACGCGCAAGAGTGAGGTGTTCTCGACCGCCGAGGACAACCAGCCCAGCGTGGAGATCCACGTCCTCCAGGGTGAGCGCGAGATGGCCTCGGGCAACAAGTCGCTGGGCAAGTTCCAGCTCACCGGCATCCCGCCGGCACCCCGTGGAATCCCGCAGATCGAGGTCGCCTTCGACATCGACGCCAACGGGATCCTGAGCGTGTCCGCCAAGGACCTGGGCACCGGCAAGGAGCAGAAGATCGAGATCAAGGCCGGCTCGGGCCTCAGCGAGGACGAGATCAAGTCGATGGTCTCCGACGCCGAGGCGCACGCCGACGAGGACCGCCGCCAGCGCGAGCTGGCCGAGGCCCGCAACGAGGCCGAGAACGCCGCCTATCAGGCCGAGCGTCAGCTGGCCGACCTGGGCGACTCCGTCGACGCCGACTCCAAGTCGCGCATCGAGGAGGGCATCAAGGAGGCCCGTGAGGCGCTCGAGTCCGAGGACGCGGCCGAGATCCGCGCCAAGACAGAGGCGCTGCAGACGGCGTTCCACGCGGTCTCGCAGGCCATGTACGAGAAGGCGCAGGCCGAGCAGGCCGCGACGGGCGCCGACGGAAGCGCGCCCAACGGTGCCGGGTCCGATGCCTCCGAGGAGGAGGAAGAGGTCGTCGACGCCGAGGTCGTGGACGAGGGCAAGTCGTGACGATCGCCCCTGAGCATCCGCCGACGGACGATCCCGAGGGGCCGACCTCCGGCTACGAGGAGGAGCGCACGGCCTGGGTGCACGACCATCCCGACGACCCCGAGTCGGTTCGGAGCGACGGGGGCGGCGAGCAGCCGTCCCCGTCCCCCGTCGACGAGGAGTCGGCGGTCGAGCTCGATCTCGAGGAGCTGCAGACCAAGGCGCGCGAGCGCGACGAGTACCTCTCACTCGCCCAGCGCACGCAGGCGGACTTCGAGAACTACCGCAAGCGCGTGGCCCGCGACGTCTCCGGCGCCGAGGGCAAGGGCGTGGCGAAGCTCGCCCGCGAGCTGCTGCCCGCGCTCGACCATCTCTCGATCGCGCTCGCGTCCGGCGAGTCCGGCGACGAATTCGTCAAGGGCATCGAGCTGGTGCGCACCGAGCTGACCGCGGCGCTCGAGCGGCTGGGCATCGAGGCCTACTCGCCCGTGGGCGAGCGCTTCGACCCCAACCTGCACGAGGCGATGGCCAAGCAGGCGGTCGAGGGTGCCGAGTCCGGCACCGTCGTCGAGGTCTACCAGAGCGGCTACCGGGCGAATGGCAGCGTGCTGCGCCCCGCCCGGGTCGTGGTCGCGGAGTAGAAGCGCCGACAGATGGCCGCGCGTCCCGACTACTACAAGACGCTCGGGGTCACGAAGAACGCGACCCCGGACGAGATCAAGAAGGCCTACCGCAAGCTCGCGCGCCAGTACCACCCGGACCGCAACGAGGGCAACAAGGACGCCGAGGAGCGCTTCAAGGCGATCCAGTCCGCCTACGACGTCATCGGCGATCCCGAGAAGCGCAAGCAGTACGACCGCGGGACCGGCCCGTTCGCGGCCGGCGGCCCCGGCTTCGATCCCAGCGGGTTCTCCGGTGGGTTCGGCGACATCCTCTCCGACCTGTTCGGCCGTGCGGGTGCCGCCGGCGGCGGGTTCGCGGGCGGCGGGCGCGGACGCCCGCAGGGCCAGCCCGGCCGCGACCTGGAGACCGAGGTGAGCATCACCTTCGACCAGTCGATCGAGGGCGCGCAGATTCCCCTCCAGGTGCCGACGTCCGCGCCGTGCACGACGTGCCACGGCTCGGGCGCCAAGCCCGGAACCTCTCCGAGCATCTGCCCGGCCTGCCAGGGCCGCGGGGTCGAGGCCTCGAGCCAGGGCCTCTTCTCCATCTCCCAGCCCTGCTCGCGCTGCGGCGGCAGCGGCACGGTGATCGAGGACCCGTGCCCGACCTGCCACGGCACCGGGGCGCGCAAGACCGTCAAGCGCTACCGCGTGACGATCCCGGCCGGCGTGCGCGACGGCAGCCGCATCCGCCTGGCCGGCAAGGGTGAGCCGGGACGCAACGGCGGTCCGCCCGGCGATCTCTACGTCGTCACCCGGGTCGGCGACTCCTCGGTGTTCAAGCGCAAGGGCGACAACGTCGAGGTCGAGGTCCCGCTGACGATCCCCGAGGCCATTCGTGGCGCGACGATCGACGTGCCCACCCTCCACGGATCCAAGAAGCTGCGGGTCGCCGCCGGGACCAAGCACGGGACGCTCCAGCGGCTGCGCGGCGAGGGCCCGCCCAAGCTCGACGGCAAGGGCCACGGCGACATCCGCTACCGCTTTGTCATCGACGTGCCCGCCTCGCTGTCCGAGGAGCAGCAGGAGGCCGTCGAGGAGCTCTCGAAGGTCATGAACGGCAACCCGCGCGAGCGGCTGTTCGCCGGGGAGAGCTCGTGATGGCCGTCCGGCGCACCACCCGGGTGAGCGTGAAGAGCGACCGGGGCGTGTTCATGATCTCCGTGGCGGCCGAGCTGGCCGACATGCATCCCCAGACGCTGCGGATGTACGAGGCGCGCGGGCTGATCGCGCCCAAGCGATCGCCGAAGGGAACGCGCCTGTACTCCCAGGAGGACGTCGAGCGCCTGCGCCGCATCCAGGAGATGACGGCCGAGCTGGGCATGAACCTCGCCGGCGTGGAGCGCGTCTTCGAGCTGGAGGACCAGCTCGAGCGCATGACCCGGCGCCTGGACGCGATGGAGCGCGAGGCCGCGCGCCTGCGCCGCGAGATGCACGCCGAGGTCGAGCGCGTGCGCCGCTCGTTTCGCGCCGAGCTCGTGCCCTACCGCCCGCCCGGCGGCGCGCTCGTGCCTGCCAAGGACGTCAAGGCGTTCCGGATCCCGGTCGAGCGGCGCGGTTAGGCCGCGTCGCGCGGTTCGGCGATCTCCAGCACCAGCGACGTCCAGCCGAAGTCGATTGCGCCCATCCCGGCGCCGGTGCGCGGCTCGTAGTACTCGCGCAGGCCCTCGCGCAGGACGACCGGGACCAGGCGGTCGGCCAGCTCCGCCGCCCGCGCCTCGTAACCCAGCCGGCGCAGCCCCAGCCAGGCCAGCCAGGCCGAGTTGACCCACGACGGCCCGCGCCAGTAGCGCCGCAGGCCCCAGTAGTGGTCGCGCGTGGTGAAGGCCGGATCGTCCACCGCCACGCTGGGCAGCGGGACGTGGGGCCAGAAGCCGTCCGAGAGCAGCGTCTCCTCGACGAGCCGGCGGCCGATCGCCTCCGGCAGGTCGGGCAGCGCCAGCGGGGCCAGCGTGTCCCAGGTGAACGGCACCTGCGCGGGCGGTAGCGGCAGCCGGGCCCCGCGCGCCTCGTCGACGAAGCGGCCCGTGCCCTCGTCCCACAGGCGGTCCACCAGGGCGCTGGTGGTCGACGGCTCGCCCATCGCCTGGCGCGACAGCGACCACATGACGTTCGTCAGCACCTCGCACAGGACGGGTCGCCCGTCGGCGGCGATGCGCCGGCCGTCGAACCCGCGCCGGCGGTTGTCGTGGATGAGCAGCGGGAAGCGGCGCCGGCCCTGGGCATAGGGCCCCCAGACGTGGTCGAACTTCGGCGAGGCGTCCAGGCCGGACTCGTCGGGCTGGATGAGCCAGAGCAGGCCGTCGCCGTCGAGGTCACGGTGCTCGCGCAGCCAGGCGTGGTGCGCGGCGATCCGGGACTCGCCTGCTGGGTCGCCCACGGCCAGCGACCACGCCCAGGCCAGGAGCGGCGGCTGGATGGTGCGCGTCATGAGGTCCCCGCGGCGGGCGACGTTGTAGCGGATGAGGCGCTCGAGGTTGAGCGGCCGTCCCCAGAAGATCACGTGGCCGATGAAGCCGTCCTGGGAGGCGGCGAGGAGGGACTCGAGCTCGCGCCGCGCGCGCCCGGGGTCCCAGCGTGAGCGCACGATGGCGATGAAGCACGAGTCCCAGTACCACTGCCACGGGTAGCGCCCGGGGCTGGGCGCCGTGAACGCGTACTCGCGTCCCGCCTGCTCGCCCTCGCGCCACGAGGCATCGAGGACGCGGCGGCAGAGGGCGTCGAGGTCGGACACGCGGCCCCGACGGTAGTCGCCGCTGGCAAACGTATCTGCCAAGGGGGATTTGTTCGGCCTTACACACAATGGGCGATGTCGAGTACGATGGCGCTTCCGGTAGCGGTTCAGCGACATTGACCAACTCTGATCGAAATCGGCGGCACCTGGACGGGCGGAACACTCCTTCGCTGGTGACGGCCGTGCTCTCGGGCCTGCGTCACGGGCGGCAGCGTGAAGGCGTGAGTCAGAAGCCGCAGCCCGGTCCGCGCCCCAACGGGCAGCACGCCGCCGACGGCGGCAGTGCCCGGGATGGGCAGGCGCTCATGCGGCGTCATCTCACCCTGCGGTCTGGGCTGGAGGCGCTGGCCGGCGCTGCCGACGGGGACGCCGCGATCACGGCGATGCTCGTCGACCTGCGTGAGCGGGTGGGCGCCGGGTTTGTCCTCCTGCTCGAGCGCTCCGCGGGCGGCGACCTCGACGCCATCCGGACGGTCGGCCTGCCCGGCGGGTCGCAGACCCTGCGCTTCGCGTCGCGAAACGGACCGGTGGAACAGGGACTCCTCGTCGGGCGCCCTGCCCTGCACCGCATGGACGGCGGGTGCCGCCCGCTTCCCGGCGCCGGGCGGATTGAGGCGTTCCTCAGGGTGGCCGTCACGCGCCGCGAGGGGAGCGCGGTCGCTCAGCTGATCGTCGGCTTCGCCCAGCTGAAGGCGGAGTCGGAGGGCGCGGCCGTGGACGTCGTCGCTGACGGCGCCGTTGCAGTCGCGGCGGCGCTCTCCGTGGCCGAGCGCGAGCGTCGGCTGGGCGAGCTCGCGGCGCAGGATCCGCTGACGGGCTGCCTGTCCCGACGCGGGCTCCAGGACGCCCTGGGTCGCGAGCTGTCCCGCTGCGAGCGCGACGGCGAGCCGGTCTCGGTCGCCTTCATCGACCTCGACGACTTCAAGGGGGTCAACGACGAATGCGGCCATCAGGAGGGCGACAGGATGCTGGTGGCGACCGGGCGTGCGCTCGCCGGTGCCGCGCGCCCATACGACTCGGTGTGCCGCTACGGCGGCGACGAGTTCATGGTCGTGATGCCCAGCACGAGCCCGGGCGACAGCATCCGCGCGGCGACGAGGCTCATCGCTGCCGTGGGCGTTCTCAGTGACGCGACCGGCCGTTCCCTCGGCGCCTGCGCCGGAGTCGCCACCTGGCGGCCCGGCCTCGACGCGGGGTCCTTGATCGCCGCAGCCGACGCCCACCTGCGAAGTGTCAAGGCCGAGGGTCCCGGCCGGGTGCGTGCGGCCAACGGCCAGATCCCCTTCAACAGACGACCCCAGCGCGAAGCCCTAGAGACCACCAGCTTCGCCGCCCACCCGGATCCGACGGATCGCGACCCCCCACGGACGTCAGTTCGGGTTTCGGGGTCACAGAGGGGCTCCCCGCGGAATCCGCGGGGAGCCCCGTCCTCGCCCGGACCGAGGAGCCCAGACGGGCCCTGGCCCGGCGTATCCTGACCCGCCAGTAAGCGAGTCGGAGAGGAAGCCGTGGCGGAATCGCGGCGAGGACATGACATCGTGGTTGTGGGCGCTTCCGCCGGCGGCGTGGAGGCCTTGGCCGAACTTGTCAGCGAGCTGCCGGCGGACCTGCCGGCCGCGCTGTTCATCGTGCTCCACATTATGCCCACGGGCACCAGCTACCTTCCGGGGATCCTGACGCGCCGCGGTCGGCTCCCCGCGACCACCGCGCTGGACGGGGAGCCGATCGAGCACGGGCACATCTACGTCGCGCCGCCCGACTCGCATCTTCTCGTGGGCCGGCGGAATCTCCGCGTGGCCCCGGGCCCGCGGGAACACGGACACCGCCCGGCCGTGGACGTCCTCTTCCGCAGCGCCGCGCGCGCCCACGGGCCGGCGGTGGTCGCGATAGTCCTCTCCGGCCTGCTCGACGACGGCACCGCCGGCCTGAGCTTCGTCAAGTCGCGTGGCGGGATGGCCGTCGTGCAGGACCCCGAGGATGCGCTGTTCCCCGGCATGCCCCACAGCGCGATCTCCCACGTCGAGGTCGACCACGTCCTACCGGTGCGGTCGATCGCCGGCCTGGTGACACGGCTCGTCCGTGTTCCCGCGGACGGGGAGGCGGAGGAGGTCGATCGCGATCGCGATCCGGCGGAGCTGGAGTTCGGCGCCGCCGAGCACGACGGGGCGATCGGGCTCACGTGCCCCGAGTGCGGAGGAGCGCTGTGGGAGGAGGAGGACGGGGGCAGCGTGCGGTTCATCTGCCCGGTCGGCCACGTCTACTCTCCGGCCTCGCTGATCGGGCAGCAGGCCGGCGCGGTGGAGGCGACGCTGTGGTCGGCGCTGCGAGGGCTGGAGGAGCGGGTCGCGCTGATGAGGCGCCTGGCGGACCGGATGCGGCTGCGCTCGCCCCAGTCGGCGGAGCGCTTCGAGCAGCGCGCCGCCAGCGACGAGAAGCACGGCATTCTCATCCGCGAGGTGGTGGAGGACCTTGCACGGCCTGGCCACGGAGACGAGGAATGACCCGGCGCCGTCCGCACCCGGCTAGGTTGACGCAGTGAGCGATGCGCCCGCCCCGGACGCCGGTCTGAACGCCCTCGTCGGATACCTCCAGAGCGCCCGCGGCTTCGAGTTCGGCGCCTACAAGCCGAGCAGCCTCACGCGACGGATCGCCAAGCGGCTCGAGGCCACCGAGGTGGGCTCATACACGGAGTACATCGACTACCTCGAGGTCCATCCCGAGGAGTTCGAGGTCCTCTTCGACACGGTCCTCATCAACGTGACCGAGTTCTATCGCGACCCGCCGGCATGGGAGTGCCTGGCGGAGGAGATCCTGCCGGAGCTGATCAGCGCCACGGCGGACCGGCCGATTCGAGTGTGGTGTGCCGGCTGCGCCACGGGCGAGGAGGTCTACACGCTGGCCATCCTGCTGGTCGAGGCGATGGGAATCGAGGAGTTCCGCCGCCGGGTGAAGATCTACGCCACCGACGTGGATGAGGCGGCGCTCACCCAGGCGCGGGCCGGCAGGTTCACGGCGAAGGCCGCCGCGCAGGTGCCCGACGACCTGCGTTCCCGGTACCTCGAGGAGACGAACAGCCATGCCGTGTTCCGCGGCGACGCGCGGCGCTCACTCATCTTCGGGCGCAACGACCTCCTGCAGGACGCGCCGATTTCGCGCATCGATCTGCTCGTCTGCCGCAACACGCTGATGTACTTCAACGCCGAGACCCAGGGGCGGATCCTGTCGCGGTTCAACTTCGCCCTCAACGATCCCGGATTCCTCTTCCTGGGCCGGGCGGAGATGCTCGTCAACCATGGCGACCTGTTCGCGCCGGTCAACCTGAAGTGGCGCATCTTCAAGAAGGTGCGGCAGCACGAACTGCGTCATCGGCTGGCCTTCGTCGAGGACGGTTCGCGTCTCGACAGCGGAGGGCACTCGGAGCGCGCGCTGCGACTGCAGGACGTGGCGGCGGACCTCGGGCCGGTCGCCCAGGTGATCGTGGACCACGACGGCACGGTGCAATCCGCGAACCGCAGAGCCCGGGCGTTCTTCGGCCTGTCCACGGGGGACATCGGGCGCCCTCTGAAGGATCTGGAGCTCTCCTACCGGCCGGTGGAGCTGCGCTCGGCCATCGAGCTCGCATACGCCGAGCCCCGCACGGTCAAGGTCGGACGCGTCAACTGGTCGTCGAAGAGTGGAGAGGCGGAGCGGGTACTGGATGTCAGCGTCGCGCCGCTGATCTCGAGCAGCGGGACGATGCTCGGGGCGACGGTGACCTACGTCGACGTCAGCGACGACGTGAGGAAGGACGTCCAGCTGGAGACCTCCAAGGGCGAGGCCCAGGTGGCCGCGCAGGAGCTCCAGGCCACGGTCGAGGAGCTGGAGACGACGAACGAGGAGCTCCAGTCGACCAACGAGGAGCTGGAGACGACGAACGAGGAGCTCCAGTCGACCAACGAGGAGCTGGAGACGACGAACGAGGAGCTCCAGTCGACGAACTCGGAGCTCGAGACGATCAACGAAGAGCTCCATGGTCGCACCGGCGATCTGGATCGAGTGAACGCGTTCCTCGAGACCATCCTGGCCAGTCTGGGCGTTGGAGTCGTGGTCGTCGACGCCGATCAGCGGGTTCAGGTGTGGAATCGGTCGGCCGAAAGGATGTGGGGCCTCCGGGCCGACGAGGTCGAGGGACAGCGTCTGCTCGACCTCGAAATCGGCCTCCCGGTGAGAGAGCTGGAGCCGGCCCTGAGCGCTGCGGTGAGCGGACGCGCCGAGCCGGCCGAGGTCGTCGTGGAGGCGCGCAACCGGCGGGGGGCGCTGATCGAATGCACCGTCAGGTGCCTGCCGTTGATCGACCGCAATGGCGATTCGCACGGAGCGATCCTGCTGATGGGAGAGCGTCCGTCCGAGTCCGGGCACGGATCGTCCTGAGACGTATCAGGGGACCTTCCGGCGCGACCCGGAGGCGTCGGCTCCGCTACCGTATTCGCAATCGGTTTCGCTCTGCCCGGGGCCATGCCGGCTCCCCGACAAGGAGGTGTTGGACGTGACCAGCCCCAAGCGCAAGATGCGCGCCACCACCGTTCGCTTCAGCCAGGAGCTGTGGGACATGCTCGACCACGAGGCGCGCGCCAGCGGCGTCAGCGTGGCTCAGTTCGTGCGCGACGCGGCGCTGTCGCGCGTCATGTACGCGGCCGGGCGGCGCGGGGACCCGATCTTCGATGGCGCTCCGAGCGTCGCGGCCGGAGCCGATCGGGACGGCAAGCTCGAGGCCTCGAGGCGCTTCGCCGCCGAGTTGCGCGCGGACAGCCGCGCCCTTCGTTCCGAGGGCGCACAGGCGCGCATGCGGGCCCGCCAGGTTCGTGAGCAGGTCGAGGGAGACCGCCCGGCCGGGGACGAAACTCCCGTCCGCGACGACTAGCGGGAGCGTTCGAGCGGGAAGCGCTCGGCGCCGTCCGGGACGCCGTCGCCGTCGGTGTCGCGACGCCGCGGATCGGTCTCGCCGCGATCGCGGCGACCGTTGTGGTTGCGGTCCTCACGCCCGTCGGTCAGGCCGTCTCGGTCGGTGTCGCGGCGCAGCGGGTTGGTGTGGGTGCGGGGGCTTAGGTCGCGGCGGAACCGCTTGGGGTTCGTGCCCCGCGCGGCGCCGGGCGGGTCCTTGATGCCCCGGCGCACGCCGAGCTCGAGGCCGTCTGGCAGTCCGTCGCGGTCGGTGTCCGCGCGGCGGGGATCGGTGTCGGCGCGCTCCTCGTTGGCATCCGAGATGCCGTCGTCGTCGGTGTCGACGTCGATCCGCGAGGTGTGCAGGAAGACCTCGGCGTCGTCGGAGAGCCCGTCGTTGTCGTCATCGGCGTCACATGGATCGCCCACGTGGTCCGCGTCGGCATCGGCCTGGTTGGCGTCGGCCACCGTCGGGCAGACGTCAAGGCGGTCGACGACGCCGTCGTGGTCGGTGTCGGGGTCGGGTGGCGGAGCGCTGGAGGGCGTCTCGAGCTGGGCGGAGACGTTGACGCGCGCGTCGCCGGGAACGGTGATCAGGGTCCCCGTGTCGTCCGGGCCCAGAAACGTGCGCTTCACGATGTCGCCACTCTGGCCCGTGTAGTACGCCGCCGTGTCGCCCGTGGTGGAGACGCGCAGGCCGATCACGTCGCCGGCGTTGACGGGGATGTGCACGCTGTAGCTGCCGGCGGTGTTGACCTGCGGCGCGACGTCCCCGCTCTCGGCCGCGATCGTGTAGCTGCCGCCCGACGGCCGGAACACCCGCAGGCGCACCACGTCGCCGCTCGGCACAGACGAACCGCCACGGACGCTGAAGCTCGTGATCACTCCGCCGCCGGAAGGGACCGCGTAGCCGGGCGACCCCCCGGCGGACTGGAGGTAGGAATACGTGCCGGCGGGCGCCATCGTCGTTCCCGACGGCGCCACGGCGCCCAGCGACACCGTGTCCGCCTGTGCGGGCGCCGCGAGTGCGAGCGTCGCGAGTGACGCCACGAGACCGACCCGAACCATGCCCTGGAGAGTACGGCCCCGCGCCGGCCCTTGCGACATTGGCGGCGATCTGTCAAAATCTTAGTCTCCACCACTAAGATTTAGGCACGAATATATGCATCCAGATCGCTTCACCATCAAGTCCCAGGAGGCGATCCAGGCCGCTCAGAGACTGGCCGAGGATCGCCGCAACCCCCAGCTCACGCCCGAGCACCTGCTCGCGGTCCTGCTCGAGCAGGACGCGGGCGTCGTCGTTCCCGTGCTCGAGAAGCTGGGCTCCGACCCCGCCGCCGTCCGCGCGCGCGCCAACGCCGCGCTCGACGCCCTACCCACCGTCAGCGGCGAGGCGGCCGAGCCCGCCGGCGCCTCCAACGACCTCGTCCAGGTCCTGCGCGCCGCCGAGAAGGCGATGGGCAAGCTCAAGGACGAGTACGTCTCCACCGAGCACATCCTGCTCGCGCTCGCCGATTCCAAGACCCGCGCGGGCGAGGCTCTGCGCGACGCCGGCGTCGACGAGAAGTCGCTCGAGCAGGCGATCGCCGACGTGCGCGGCCCGCATCGCGTGACCAGCCAGAACGCCGAGGAGCAGTACGGCGCCCTGGAGAAGTTCGGCCGCGACCTCACCGAGGCGGCCGAGCAGGGCAAGCTCGACCCGGTCATCGGCCGCGACGACGAGATCCGGCGCGTGATCCAGGTCCTCTCCCGGCGCACCAAGAACAATCCCGTCCTGATCGGCGAGCCCGGCGTGGGCAAGACCGCCATCGTCGAGGGCCTCGCCCAGCGCATCGTGTCCGGCGACGTCCCCGAGTCGCTGCGCGACCGCAAGCTGATCGCGCTGGACATCGGCGCGATGGTCGCCGGCGCCAAGTACCGCGGCGAGTTCGAGGAGCGCTTCAAGGCGGTCCTCAAGGAGATCTCCGAGGCCGCCGGCCAGGTGATCGTCTTCATGGACGAGCTGCACACGATCGTCGGCGCGGGCGCCGCGGAGGGCGCCGTGGACGCCGGCAACATGCTCAAGCCGATGCTCGCTCGCGGCGAGCTGCGCGCCGTCGGCGCCACCACGCTGGACGAGTACCGCAAGCACATCGAGAAGGACCCGGCGCTGGAGCGCCGCTTCCAGCCGGTGCTGGTCGACGAGCCGAGCGTGCAGGACACGATCGCGATCCTGCGCGGCCTGAAGGAGCGCTACGAGATCCACCACGGCGTGCGCATCCAGGACACGGCGATCATCGCCGCGGCCACCCTGTCGCACCGCTACATCGCCGACCGCTTCCTCCCCGACAAGGCCATCGACCTGATCGACGAGGCCGCTTCGCGGCTGCGCATCGAGATCGACTCGATGCCGACCGAGATCGACGAGGTCGAGCGGCGCATCATGCAGCTCGACATCGAGCTGCAGGCGCTGTCGAAGGAAAAGGACGAGGCCTCCGTGGCCCGCCGCGAGGCCATCGAGCGCGAGCGCGCCGAGCTGGCCGAGCAGTCGGCCGCGATGAAGGCGCGCTGGCAGGCCGAGAAGGACGCGATCATCGACATCCGCGTCGTCAAGGAGGGCCTCGAGGAGGCCCACCGCGAGGTCGAGCGCGCCGAGCGCGAGGCCAACCTCGAGCGCGCGGCGGAGCTGCGCTACGGCGAGATCCCCGAGCTCGAGCGCAAGCTGGCCGAGCTCGAGGCCGCCCAGGCCGGGCGAGAGGAGGCGACCTTCCTCAAGGAGGAGGTCGACGCCGACGATGTCGCCGAGGTCGTGGCCAAGTGGACCGGCATCCCGGTCTCGCGCCTCCTGGAGGGCGAGGTCGAGAAGCTCGTGCACATGGAGGAGCGCCTGCACCAGCGGGTGATCGGCCAGGACGAGGCGGTCGAGGCCGTGGCCAACGCCCTGCGCCGCGCTCGCGCCGGCCTGCAGGACCCAAACCGCCCGATCGGCACCTTCCTGTTCCTCGGCCCGACGGGCGTCGGCAAGACCGAGCTGGCCCGCGCCCTGGCGGAGTTCATGTTCGACACCCAGGACGCGATGGTCCGGATCGACATGTCGGAGTACATGGAGAAGCACTCCGTGTCGCGCCTCGTCGGCGCTCCCCCCGGCTACGTGGGCTACGAGGAGGGCGGCCAGCTGACCGAGGCCGTGCGGCGCAAGCCGTACTCGGTCGTCCTGCTCGACGAGGTCGAGAAGGCGCACCCCGATGTGTTCAACACGCTCCTGCAGGTGATGGACGACGGGCGGCTGACCGACGGCCAGGGCCGGACGGTCGACTTCAAGAACGTCGTCCTGATCATGACCTCGAACATCCCGGGCGGCCGGGCCGGGGCGGAGCAGTCCTTCAAGCCCGAGTTCATCAACCGCCTCGACGACATCGTCGAGTTCGAGCCGCTCACCCGAGGGCAGATCGGCGAGATCGTCGAGCTCCAGGTGCAGCGCCTGGTCGAGCGGGTCCGCGAGCGCGGCATCGAGGTCGAGCTCACGGGCGCGGCACGGGAGCTGATCGGCAATCTGGGCTACGACCCGACGTACGGGGCGCGGCCGCTCAAGCGCGTGATCCAGAAGCGCCTGGTCGACAAGCTCGCGCTGGCGATCCTCGAGGGCGAGTTCTCCGAGGGCGACACCGTCCGGGTGGACGCCGCCGACGGGGAGCTGGTCTTCACCCGCGCGGCCGAGCGGGCGGGCGCGGCGGCCGCCTAGCGGCGCCGCGCTCAGCAGCCGGGCGGGCGGGTGCTCCCCGGCAGCACGAACACCGTGCACACGCGGAACTGAGCCTGGACCTGCGGCAGGGCCGCCGCCCGGTAGCGCCGGGAGGTGGTGAAGCGGTAGGTCCAGGTGCCCTCCTTGGAGCCGAAGGGGAGGATCTTGCGCCGGCCGGTCTGCAGATCGCCGCACGGCCCGCTGGTCCGCCCCACGGCGAACGTCCCGCGCAGGCGCGCCGGACGCAGCTTGCCCTTGCGTCGCACCGGTGGCTCGAAGACGTGCATGTAGACGGGCTGGCGCGTCGAGCGTCCGTAGGCCGTCAGGACCGGCCCGAACCCGTAGACGGAGAAGCGCACCCGCTGGCGCAGAGCGTTCGTGGTCGTCGCCGGGCGAAAGTCCGCGGCCAGCGCCCGGAGCTGGAGCGTGGCGGAGGCGTGGTTGGCGCCGTCGCTCGCGGTGAGGGTCCGCGTGGCCTGGAACTGGCTGGAGGGCAGGGAGGGCGTGGCGAAGTGGACGGTCGCGCTGCCCGAGGGGTCCGCCGTGGCGGCGGCCACCGGACCCGTGTACTCCGAGAACGTCACCGTCTGACCGGGGGTGAACCCGTCCGCCCGGGCGACGACGGCCTGGCCGTTGGGCAGGACCGGCTGCTTGATGAGGTAGCAGCCGTGGTCGACCGTCAGCGTCGCCGCGCCGGCGGCGGGCGCCGTGGCCGCGGCGGCCAGGAGGGCGGAGGCGATGATCACGGCCCGGCGCATCGCGCCCGAGGTTAGAGAGTGCGGCCACGTACGGCGGCAGCGGATCGGGTAGAACAGCGAGGCGCAACCGCGACCGACCCCGGAGGCCACATGCCCATCTTCATCATGCTCACGACCCTCACGCCCGAGGGTGTCCAGACGGTCAAGAACAACCCGAACCGCATCAAGGAGGTCTCCAAGGAGATCGAGCAGCTCGGGGCCACCGTAAAGGCGCAGTGGGCCACGCTCGGCCAGTTCGACTTCGTCAACGTGGTCGAGGCGCCCGACGACAAGACCATCGCCCGGGTCTCGCTCGAGCTGGGGTCGCGGGGCACGGCGAAGTACGAGACGCTCAGCGCGATCCCGATCGACGACTTCATCGGCGCCCTGTAGGTGCGGATTTTCGTCGTAGGGCCCGGAGGGCGTGAGCACGCCCTCGTCCGGGCGCTGGCGCGCTCGCCCCAGCGGCCGGAGATCCTCGCCGCGCCGGGCAACGCCGGGATCGCCGCCGACGCGCGGGTGCTCGACATCGGCGGGGACGATCTGGACGCCCTCGTGGCCGCGGCGCGAGACGAATCGGTGGACCTCGTCGTGGTCGGGCCCGAGGCCCCGCTCGTGGCGGGGCTGGTCGATGCCCTGGACGAGGCGGGCGTGGCCGCGTTCGGCCCGCGCGCGGCGGCGGCGCGGCTGGAGGGCTCGAAGGCGTTCTCCAAGGAGGTCATGCGCGCCGCCGGGGTACCCACCGCGGCCGCGAGCGTGGTGACCGACGTCGAGGCGGGGCTGGCCGCCGTCGGCTCCTATCCGGTCGTGCTCAAGGCCGACGGGCTGGCCGCGGGCAAGGGCGTCGTGATCGCCACCGACGCTGCGCAGGCCCGCGAGGCGCTCGAGTCGATGCTGGTCGAGCGGCGCTTCGGCGAGACCAGCGTGCTGGTGGAGGAGCACCTCGTGGGCGAGGAGCTCTCCCTGCTGGCGCTGTGCGATGGCGAGCGCGCCCTGGCGATGGCGCCGGCGCAGGACTACAAGCGGATCTTCGACGGCGACGAGGGACCCAACACCGGAGGGATGGGCTCCTACTCGCCGGTGCCCGGCGTCGACGACGAGCGGGTGAGCGAGATCGTGGCCGCCGTGCACCAGCCCGTGGTGGACACCATGCGCGAGCGGGGCACCCCGTTTCACGGTGTCCTGTACGCCGGGCTCATGCTCACGTCGGACGGCCCCCGCGTCCTGGAGTTCAACGTGCGCTTCGGTGATCCAGAGACGCAGGCCGTCCTTCCGCGCCTGCGCACGGATCTCGTCGACGCGCTCCTGCGCGCCACGCGCCCCGGCGGGCTGTCGGGGCTGACGCTCGAATGGGACCCGCGCTGGGCGGTCACGCTGGTCCTGGCCAGCGCCGGGTACCCGGCGTCCTCGTCGAAGGGCGACGAGATCACCGGCCTGGACGCCGTGCCCGAGGGCATCGAGGTGACGCACGCCGGGACGGCGAGGCGGGAGGACGGCGCGATCGTCACCGCGGGCGGGCGCGTGCTCAACGTCACCGCGCTTGGCGACGGACCCGGTGCCGCCCGCGACGATGCGTATGCTGCCGCCGACATGATCCGCTTCGACGGTCGACAGCTGCGCTCCGACATCGCCCTGCGGGCCGTGGAGCGGGTGGCATGAGCTCCGAGCAGCCGGCTCCCCCAGAGACCGAGACCCTCACCCAGGTCGAGGCCCAGTTCGACGAGCTCGAGGTCGACGCCCCGCGCGTGGGCATCGTCATGGGCTCCAAGAGCGACATGGACGAGATGGAGAAGGGCGCCAAGGAGCTCGAGGAGCGGGGGATCCGCTACGAGGTTCGGGTGATGTCGGCCCACCGCGATCCCGAGACGGTCGCCGACTACGCCAAGAACGCCCACATGCGCGGCCTGAAGGTGATCATCGCCGGGGCGGGCCTGTCGGCCGCGCTGCCGGGCGTCTGCGCCGCCCACACCGACCTGCCCGTGATCGGCGTGCCCCTGACGTCGAAGAACTCCGCCGCCGGCGGTCTCGACGCACTGCTCGCCACCTCTCAGATGCCGCCGGGCGTCCCGGTGGCCTGCGTGGGCCTCAACAGCGCGCGCAACGCCGCGATACTGGCGGCGCGCATCCTCGAGTCCTAGGAGCGCTAGGGCGCCGGCGGCGCCGAGCCCTTGTGCAGGTAGGCCCGGTCGGGCTCGTCGGCCATGCGCACCGAGCGCTGGCTGCGCTCGTCGCGTTCGGCCCGGGCGTCGAAGAGCGGGTTGATGATCCCGCGCAGGACCGACCAGGCCGTCCACCACTTCGGGGCGATGATCCGCGGCCGGCGCCGCTCGATGCCGTCGGCGATCGCCTGCCCGGCGGCGCTGGGTGGGAGGCGGCGCAGGGCCCACTTCGGCTGGCTCTCCTCGAAGAGCTTGGTCACCGGGTCCTCGAACGCGTCCTGAACCATCTTCGTGTCGATGAACCCGAAGTAGGCCACGCTGGCGCTCGCGCCGTGCGGCGCCAGCTCCACGCGCAGCGCGCGGCCCAGCTGCTCGACGCCGGCCTTGCTCATCGCGTAGGAGGCGTTGAGCACGCCGTTGACGAACGCGTACACGGAGGCCACCACGACGATGTGCCCGCGGTGCTCGACCACGTGGGGCAGTGTCGCCCGCACGGTGCGCCAGACGCCGAGCAGGTCGACCTCGATCGTGCGCTCGAAGACATCGGGATCGATCACCCGCATGGTGGCGGTGGGCGGCGCGATGCCGGCGTTGGCCACCGCGATGTCCAGCCGGCCGAAGTGGCCGACGGTCGCACCGACGGCGGCGCCGATCGCCTCGCGATCGGTCACGTCCGCGCCGAGGCCGAGCGTTCGCTCGGCGCCGATCCGGGCCGCGGCCTCCTTCGCCGCCTCCTCGTCGACGTCGACGACGGCGACCGAGGCCCCACGCGAATGCAGGATCCGCGCCGTCTCCCAGCCGATCCCGCGCTGGGCGCCGGTGACCAGCGCGACCTTGCCGTGGACGGGGTAGGTGGCGGGCGCCATGCGGACGTCCGACTCTATTGGAGACAATGGGCAGGTGATCTCCCGCTACACCCGCCCGGAGCTCGGCGCCGTCTGGACCGACGAGGCGCGGATGGAGGCCTGGCGGCAGGTGGAGGTAGCGGCCTGTGAGGAGATGGATGGGCCGACTCCGGAGGACCTGGAGGCGATCCGCGCCGCGACGTTCACCGTCGAGGCCGTCAAGGAGCGCGAGAAGGTCACCGACCACGACGTGGCGGCATTCGTCGACGTGCTGGCCGAGTCGGCCGGACCCGCCGGGCGCTGGATCCACTTCGGCCTGACCAGCTCCGATGTGCTCGACACCGCGCTCGCGCTGCAACTGCGGGCGGCCGGCGAGGTGATCGTTCCGGCAGCGCGCGAGCTCACCGGCGCGCTGGCCGAGCGGGCGCGCGAGCACCGCGACACGCTGTGCGTCGGGCGCACCCACGGCGTGCACGCCGAGCCGACCACGTTCGGGCTCAAGCTGGCGGGCTTCGCCTTCGAGGCTGACCGCAACGCGCGCCGGCTGGAGGCGGCGTTCGACCAGGCCGCCGTGGGCGCGATCTCCGGCGCGGTCGGCACCTACGCCGCCGCCTCACCCGACTTCGAGCGCAGCGTCCTCGACCGGCTGGGCCTGCGCGGCGAGCCGGTCTCCACCCAGGTCGTCCCGCGCGACCGCCACGCCGAGGTACTCCAGGCGATCGCCCTGGCCGGCGCCGGGCTGGAGCGCTTCGCCACCGAGGTCCGCCACCTCCAGCGCACGGAGGTGCGCGAGGTCGAGGAGCCGTTCCGCTCCGGGCAAAAGGGCTCGAGCGCGATGCCCCACAAGCGCAACCCGATCACCACCGAGCGCATCACCGGACTGGCCCGGGTCCTGCGCGGCAACGCCAACGCTGCCGTGGAGAACGTCGCGCTGTGGCACGAGCGCGACATCTCACACTCCGGCGCCGAGCGGGTGATCCTGCCCGACTCGACCATCCTCATCGACTACATGCAGCACCTCGCGCTGAGGGTCGTGCGCGGGATGACGGTCCACCCCGAGCGCATGCTGGCCAACCTCGAGCTCACCTCGGGTGCGCTGTTCTCACAGCGCGTGCTGCTCGCCCTGGTCGAGGGGGGCAGGCAGCGCGACGACGCCTACCGCATCGTGCAGGAGCTGGCCCAGCGGGCGTGGGACACCGGAACGCCGCTGCGCGAGTTGCTCGCGGCCGAGCCGGCCGCCGAAGGCCTCGACCTCGACGCCGTCTTCGACTACGGCCACTACCTGCGCCACCTGGCCGTCGTCTTCGGCCGCCTGGACGAGATCGCGCCCGCGGCGGCGCCCGCCTAGCTCGACGCCACGTACTCGGGCACCTCGCCCGCGCCCTTGATCTTCTCCCCGCGGTAGGGACCGGGCTTGGCCCGCGGCTTCCCGCCGGGGAAGGCCAGCCGGATGATCGTGCGGTGGACCATGCCGAGCTGCTTGGAGAGCGGCCCGCTGTTGTAGGGCAGCTCGTAGCGCTCGCAGATCTCTCGCACCTTGGGCGCGATCTCCCCGTAGCGGGTGCTCGGCATGTCGGGGTAGAGGTGGTGCTCGACCTGGTAGCCGAGGTTGCCTGACATGACATGGAAGAACGGGCCGCCCTCGATGTTGGCCGCCCCGATGAGCTGGCGCACGTAGCGCGCGCCGCGCGACTCGTCCTCGGTCTCCTTCTGGCTGAACGTGTACGTCTGGTCGGGGAAATGCCCGCAGAAGATGATCGAGTGCGCCCACACGTTGCGCACGACGTTGGCCGTGGCATCGGCCGTGGCGGTCGAGCGGAAGCTGCGCCGGCCGGCGGCCAGGGCCGAGGCGAGGTCGGCCTCGATGCCGCTGTCGCGGCGCACGGCGCGCCCGAGCCGCTCGCGCAGGCCCGCGGGCCGGCGCCGGCGCTCGATCCGCCGGCGCGCGAGCTCGACGCCGGCGGCGGCGAGCCCGCTGAGCAGCGGCCAGGCGATGTAGTCCTTGACGACCTGCGTCCGCGCCTTGCCGGCGATCCCCTTGAGCTCCTCGCGGACCTGCTTCTGGGACTTCTCCCCTGAGCGGATGGCGTCGAGGTCGAGGTCGTGGAACGCCACGCCCCACTCGAACAGCAGCATCAGCAGCGCGTTGTAGAGCGGCTGGGCCAGATAGACCGGGTGCCACTTCTGATGCGGGTCGATCCGCATGATCTCGTAGCCGAGGTCCTTGTCCTTGCCGCGGATGTTCGTGTAGGTGTGGTGGATGTAGTTGTGGGAGTGGCGCCAGGCCTCGGCCGTCGAGGCGGTGTCCCAGTCCCAGGCCCGGGAGTTGATCACCGGGTCGTTCATCCAGTCCCACTGGCCGTGCAGGACGTTGTGGCCGATCTCCATGTTCTCGAGGATCTTGGCCAGCGACAGTGTCGTCGTGCCGGCGATCCAGGCGGGCTTGGCGCGCGCTCCGAAGAGGAGCGCCCGGCCCAGCAGGGCGAGGCGGCGCTGGAGGTCGATGATCCCGCGGATGTAGCGGGAGTCGCGCTCGCCGAGGTCCGACTTGACCGCCTCGTGGAGCTCGTCGAACTCCCGGCCGATCTCCTCGATCTGCTCGGGGGTCAGGCGATGGAGCGGATTCTCGATGTCTTGGTCGATGGTGGCGTGGCCGTTGCTGGTCATGGATCCCTCGCTTGAGATGGTCAGGTCAGAGCTCGATCTCGACGGGCCCCTCGGGCGCGTTGATGCAGGTGCGTACGTACTCGCCGTTGGCCTCGGAGACCTTCCCGCTGCGCAGGTCGCGGATCTTTCCCGAGCGCAGCTGGCCGACGCAGGTGTGGCAGATGCCCTCGCGGCAGCCGTAGGGCAGGTCGAGCCCGGCCTCCTCGCCGGCGACGAGGATGGGCTGGGCGCCGTCGGACTGGGCGCGGCAGTCGCTCTTGAGGAAGCCGATCTCGCCGCCCTTCCCCGGCTCGACCTCGCCGAGCTTGGGCTGGAAGCGCTCGAGGTGGAAGCGGTCGCAGTCGCCGTGACGGTCCCAGTGCTCGTCCAGGGCGTCGAGCATGTCGCCGGGCCCCGAGGCGAAGGTCTCGCGCTCGGTCCAGTCCGGGCACAGGCGGTCGAGGTCCTGCGGGCCCATCCGCCCGTGCTCGCCGGTGAGCTGCTCGTGCAGCGTGAAGTTCTCGTGGCGCTCGGCGAGCGCGCGCAGCTCGTCGCCGAAGATGACCTCGTCGGTCTTTCGCGCGGAGTGCAGCAGCACGACGTCCTTCATCTCATCGGCGCGGTCGAGGCTGCGCAGCATGCTCATGATCGGCGTGATCCCACTGCCGGCGCTGATGAAGAGCAGCTTCTCGGGCGTCTCCTCGGGCAGGATGAACTCGCCCTCGACGCCGCCGAGTCCGACGATGGTGCCCGGCCGGCCCTTGCGGACGAGGTAGGGCGAGACCTTCCCCTCGTCCACGTTCTTGACCGTGATCGAGATGCAGCCGTCGGGCCGCTCGGGCTCGGAGGTGAGCGAGTAGGCCCGCCAGTGGCGCACGCCCTCGATGTCGAGGCCGATCCGCAGGTACTGCCCGGGCTGATGGCCCTCCCACTGGTAGCCGGGCTTGATCAGGACGGTGGCGGCGTCGGGCGTCTCGTGCTCGATGCGCTCGATCCGGCCGCGCAGCTCGCGCGTGGACCAGAGTGGGTTGATCAGCTCCAGGTAGTCGTCGGGGAGCAGCGGGGAGCTCAGCGCCCGGACGGCGCGCAGGGCCCGTCGCTGAAGCGCGGGCACCTTCGGCTCTGTGCCTCGCTCGGCCATCAGGAACCCGTTACCCCGCGATCCAGGAACGTAACACCGTTTGATGTAATCGTTGCTTCTGCCGCAATCCGTCCGGCTCGGGGAAGACGATCCGCCCGTGCCGACCCCCTCGGAGGAGCTGGGCGCGATCGTCGCGCGGCTCGAGCAGGCCGCCGTCCGGCTGAAGGCCGACGCCGGGCCGCCGCCGGCGCGCGACCCCGCGGAGGAGCCCCTGCCGCCCCGGGAGCAGCGGCCCGCGCCGGCCGAACAGCGGCGCTTGGGGGAGGTGCTCGACGGCCTGGAGCGGGCGAACGTCGAGGTCCAGCGGGCGCGCGCGCGGCTGGCCGAGCTCGAGCGTCGGCTGGGGCTGCGCGACGCGGCCTGAGCGGACCCGTACCGCGCCGCTCCCGTTGCTAGCATCGCGGCCCGTGACGACGGTGGCCGATCTTCCCCTCCTGACCTCCGGGAAGGTCCGCGAGATGTACGACCTCGGCGACGAGGTCCTGATGGTCGCCAGCGACCGGATCTCCACCTACGACGTGGTCCATCCGACGCCGATTCCCGACAAGGGCAAGGTGCTCACCGGCCTCAGCGCGATGTGGTTCGCCAAGACCGGCCACATCGTCCCCAACCACCTGATCTCCGCCACCGACGGCGTCCCCGACGACGTCCGCGGGCGGGCGCTGCGCGTGCGCAAGCTGAAGATGCTGCCGGTCGAGTGCGTGGTGCGCGGCTACGTGACCGGGTCGGGCTGGAAGGACTATCAGGCCACCGGCGCGATCTGCGGGATCTCGCTGCCCGAGGGCCTGCGGGAGTCCGATCAGCTGCCCGAGCCGATCTTCACCCCCGCGACCAAGGCGGAGCTGGGCGACCACGACGAGAACGTCGACTTCGACCGCGCGGCCGAGATCGTGGGCGACCGGGCGCTGCTCGAGCGCGCCCGCGACGTGTCGATCGCGCTCTACTCCTTCGGCCTCGAGCACGCGCGCGAGCGCGGGATCATCCTCGCCGACACGAAGTTCGAGTTCGGCCTCGACGAGTCCGGCGAGCTCGTCGTGGGCGACGAGGTCCTGACGCCGGACTCGTCTCGCTTCTGGCCCGCCGATCAGTACGAGCCCGGCCACGGCCAGCCCAGCTTCGACAAGCAGTTCGTGCGCGACTGGGCCTCGGCCAGCGGCTGGGACAAGACGCCCCCGGCCCCGGAGATCCCCGAGGACGTGGCCGCGCAGACCCGCGCCAAGTACGTCGAGGCCTACGAGCGCCTCGTCGACGAGCCCTTCGACGCCTGGCTGGAGCGCACGGCGCCGTGAGGGCGCGGGTGCTGGTCCGGCCCAAGGCCGGCCTGCTGGACCCGCAGGGCAAGGCGGTCGAGCGCGCGCTGCCGGCGCTCGGCTTCGAGGGCGTGGAGAACGTCCACGTCGGGCGCCTCATCGAGCTCGACGTCGAGGACCCCGATCAGCTGCAGGCCATGTGCGAGAAGCTCCTGGCCAACCCGCTGATCGAGGACTTCGAGATCCAGACGCCGGGCTCGCGCTAGCGGCCAAAGGGCTCAGGCCCGCGAGGCCCCACCGGCCGCCCGGCTGGGAGTTCGGGCGCGCCATACTCCCGTCACCGCGGGAAGAAAACGTCACTCCCACACGTTGTGGGACGGATGGCCCAAGTGCAGGAACGCGACGAAGAAGAGATCGCCCAGCGCCTTCGAGAGATTCGCCCGGCGCCGGCGCCGTGGGTGCAGGCCGCCAAGGAGCTGCCGGCCCTGCGCCGGACCGTCGACGATCTCGTGCTCCTGGCCGAGGCCGATGTTGCCGTGCGCGAGGCGATGGTGACCGATCTCGAGGCGGCCGTCCGCGAGCAGGGTGTCGAGCCCACGCCCCGCCTGCTTGAAGAGCTGCGCGAGCGCCTCGCCTAGACGCCGGCCGACTGCGCCGCGCGGGCGGTCTCGTCGGCCCGGGTCGCCGCTCCTGCCGCGGCGGCGGCGAGTGGGTCGTCCTTCGAGGTGCCCAGGTTGACCTCGACGAGATGAGCAGCGCCCCGCGCCGCGCCGGCGGCCAGCAGCGCCGCGGCGGCGGCGTCGGCCCGCGAGTCCGGATGCCCTCGGACGCTCACCTCCCGCGCCAGCAGCGCCACGTCCGCCGCGAGCTCGGCGATCCGCGCCGGGGCCTCTGCCGCCTCGAAGAGCACGTCGCTGAGCGTGATGTCGCGTGAATCGGCGGGCAGGTCGGAGCGCCCGTCGAGCGCCGCGCGGGCGGCGAGCAGGGCTCGCGCGTCCTCGTCGACCAGCTCGACGGCCCGGGCGCAGAGGGTCTCTGCCTGGGCGGCCGCTCCCGCGGCCTCGGGCCAGTCCTCGGCTCGGCGAGCGGCCATCCCCGTGAGCAGGGCGGCCATCGCGAGCGACGCGGCCACCGCCGCGCCGCTGGCCATCCCACCCTGCCCCGACCGCAGCGCGTCGAACAGCTGACCCACTGTGTCGTCGAGCACGTGCGACACGATCACACCGTCGCCAGCAGCGCGGCCCCGAACAGAGCGGCCAGGTGGAAGCTCTGATCCACCAACATGAACACTGCGTCGCCCGGACCGGCGTCCGAATGCTTCACCGCGCGAATGTATCCGCTGAGCGCGCGCCCGTCATCTTGGAAAAGGTGCGGAAGCACCACAGCCGCCGCGACCGCGAACCCGATGGCTCCGTTTTCGGCCACGATCCAGGCGAACGCGGGAACGAAGGCCAGCGCGTAGGTCGCGATGTGCCCGAAAAGCGCTCGCCTGGCTGCGGGATCCCGGCCGAGCCCGCCGGTCTTGTGGGTCGCCTGGAACTCCGTCTGCAGGGCGAAGTCCCCGATCGCGTGCGAGACGATCAGGACCGCGAAGACCTCGACCCAGGTCACGGAAGACCACTCTGCGCGCGGCGCACATTTCCCTCAACGCCGCGCGACCCTGCGATCTTCCCGGGAAGATCGCAACCGCCCTGACCGTTGTGAGGGCCAGAACCCGTGGATCCGGAGATCGACCAGGACTTCCTGCGTGCCGTGCCGATCTTCTCCGACCTGGAGGAGGGGCACCTCGCCACGCTCGCCTCGGCGGCCCGGCCGGTGCTCGTGCCCGCGGGGGAGCGGGTGTTCTCCGCGGGAGATCCGGGCGACGCTCTGTACCTGGTGCGGTCCGGGCGCATCGAGGTGGTGGCGGAAGACGGCGCAATCATGCGCGAGCTCTCGCATGGCAACGTGCTGGGAGAGCTGGCCCTGCTCACCGGCTCCGCGCGCTCGGCCACCGCGCGGGCGCGGCGCGACAGTGAGCTTCTGCGCATCGGGCGCGAGGAGTTCCTCGGGCTGCTGCAGGAGTCGACGGGGTTCGCCCTCGCCCTGACGCGAGCTCTGGGCGCTCAGCTTCAGGCTTCGCGGGGGATCGCGGCGACGACGCGTTCGCGCCCCAACGTGATCACGGTGGTCGAGCTCTCGGCGGGCGGCGGCGGCGAGGAGTTCACGGCGGGCCTGCTCGAGGAGCTCTCTCGCCTGGGGCGCCCGGCGCGGGTGCCCGAGCGGCCCGGGGAGGAGCCGGACGAGACGCACGCGGCCGCGGCACTGGACGCCGCCGAGCGCGCTCACGATCAGGTGGTGCTCATCGCGGGACCGCTCGACGGCGGAGCCTGGACCGAGTTCTGCCTGCGCCAGGCCGACCGCGTGCTGGCGCTGGCTGACGCCGCCCAGCCGCCGCCGCGCACCGGAACGCAGCCGGGCTGGGACCTGGTCGTGCGCGCGGACGCCGGGGTGGGCGAGCGGCTGCGCCGCTGGATTTCCGCTGTCGCGCCGCGCACGGTGCATCGACTCGGCCGCGAGGGCGCCGACGGAGTGGACCGCCTGGCGCGGCGCCTCACCGGCCGCTCCCTGGGCCTGGTGCTCTCGGGCGGCGGCGCCCGGGGCTTCGCCCACCTCGGCGTTCTGGAGGAACTCGACGCCGCCGGCGTGGTCGTGGACCGGGTGGCCGGCTGCAGCATGGGCGCCTACGTCGGCGCGCACTACGCACTCGGGCGCTCCCCGGACGAGATCGCCCGGCGGTGCCGAACAGAGTTCGTGCAGGACAACCCGATGGGCGACTACACGCTGCCGGTCGTCGCCATGGTCAGAGGTCACAAGGGCGAGCGGATGCTGCGTCGCTCGTTCGGCGACGCCTTCATCGAGGAGCTCGAGCGCGACTACTTCTGCGTGTCGTGCGACATGCTGGCCGCGGAGCTCGTCGAGCACCGTTCGGGCGAGCTGTTTCGCGCCGTCGGGGCGAGCATGTGTCTCCCCGGGGTCGCTCCGCCGGTGGCCATGGACGGGCGCCTGCTGCTCGACGGAGGCGTGTTCAACAACCTCCCGGTCGAGCAGATGGCCGCCTCGGGTGAGGGCCCGGTGCTCGCGGTGGACGTGACCGCCCGCTTCGAGGCGCCGGTGGCGCGCTCGCATTTTCGCCGGCCCCGGGCCGAGGGGGCCCTGTCGGCTCTGCACCGGACGATCACGGGGGTCGACGAGCCTCGCCCGCGCCTGCAGGAGACGATCATCCGCTCCATCGTCCTCGGGAGCATCGACACCGCCGAGGCGGCCGCGCGGTTCGCCACGTGGACGATCGAGCCGCGGGTGGAGCACTTCGGGATGCTGGCGTTCGATCGCCTGGAGGAGATCCGCGAGACCGGTCGCGAGGCCGCGCGTGAGCTCCTCGAGCAGGCCAGGCTGCCGGGGATGGCGGGCGCGTGAGCGCGGCCGCGGTCACGGAGGACCTGACGCCCGGCCGGCAGGTCGGCCCCTACACCGTCACGGAGGCGATCGCGAGCGGGGCGATGGGCGCCGTCTACCGCGCCGCCGGCCCGAGCGGCGAGCCCGTGGCCGTCAAGCGCCTGCTCGATCACGGCCAGGACGCGCGGTTCGACATCGAGTCGCGCCTGCTCACCCGCCTTCGCCATCCCCGCGTGGTCCGCGTACTCGACCACTTTCAGGACGACTCGGGCAAGTACCTGGTGATGGACCTCGTCGAGGGCTCGGACCTGGCGCGTGAGCTGAAGGAGCGGGGTGGGTCCGGGCTGCCGGTGGACGACGCGCTGGACTACGCGCAGCAGGCGTGCGAGGCGCTGCGTTACGTGCACGCCCAGAACATCGTGCACCGCGACGTCAAGCCGCACAACCTGATCCGGGGCGGGGAGGGGATCGTGCTCGTCGACTTCGGCATCGCCCGTGAGACCGACGGCAGCGAGCCCGGGACCCGCGCCGTCGGGACCCCTCTCTACATGGCCCCCGAGGTCATGGTCGGCGAGAGCATCTCCGCGCGCAGCGACGTCTACGGGCTCGCGGCCACGGTCTGGGCGCTGATCCGGGGCCGCCCGCCCGCCTACTTCGAGCGCACCTCGCTGGCCGAGGAGGTCGCCGGGGTGACGGAGGAGCTCGAGCGCACGCTGCGTGCCGGGCTGGCGCCCCACCCGGAACGCCGGGTCGCCTCGGTGGAGGCGTTCGCCGCCGCGCTGGGCTCGCCGCTGGGCGTGTCCGAGGGGGCGTCCCTGGCCGAGAGCGTTCCCAGTCCCCCGGCGCGCCGGGCCCTGCTCGAGGCCATCGTGCGCACGGCGGCCGGAGTGTTCGAGGCGGCCGCCGCCTCGATCGCCCTGCGCGACGACGCGACGGGCGAGCTGGTCTACCAGGCGGCGTGGGGCGCCGGGGCGAACGAGATCGTCGGCGTGCGGCTGGCGCCCGGTGCCGGGCTGGCCGGCGCGGTGCTGGAGTCGGGTGAGGGCGTGGCGGTCGCGCAGTGCCGCAAGGACCCGCGCTTCGAGGCGCAGATCGCCGCCGGGACAGGCCACGTGCCCTACACGATGCTCGTGGCGCCGCTGCTGCGCGACGGCGCGGCGATCGGCGTGCTCTCGGTTCTCGATCGCCGCGACGGCGGCCCGTATCGCCCGGCCGACCTGGAGCGCGCGCGGCTGTTCGCCGAGCTCACCATGGCGGCCCTGCCCGCCGGCTAGGACTAGCCCGCGCGCGAGCGCAGCAGCAGCAGCGCCGCTCCACCCAGGCACACGGCGAAGAAGGCCAGCTGGACGAGCACTCCCGTCGAGAACGCGACATCGAAGAAGTGCGTGCCGAACCGGTTGACCCGCGAGAACTCGGGGTCGGCCGCCAGCCGGGCGTTCATGTGCTCCTCGGTGCCCAGCGCCGCCAGGGACCACTGCGAGGCGATCGCGTAGGCCAGCGTGTGGGCGGGCTCGGCCATGCGCGCGAGCGGGACGATGGAGCCCGCGAACAGCAGCTGCGGGATGATCGCCAGCGGGATGATGCTCATGGCCTGGTCCTGAGAGCCGACCGCGCTGGACACGAGCAGGCCCAGCCCGATCGCGGCGAAGCCGGTGGCCACCAGGAGCGCGAACACCCCGACGTAGGTCTCGGCCGACGCGTCCAGCGGGCGGAAGATGAGCGTGACGCTCAGGTACAGGACGACCTGGACGACGATCAGGGCGAACAGGACGACGACCTTCGAGATCAGGTACGCGCTCTGGCGCATCCCCACGGCCCGCTCGCGCTCGAAGATCGCGCGCTCCTTGACGATCTCGGGGGCGGCGTCGATCGCCCCAAGCCAGATCGTCGTGATCGCCAGCAGGAACAGCAGCTGCACGGCGTCGCCGGCGTTGCCGCCGGGCAGGTCGAAGACGCCGGACTCGAAGAGCGCGACGTTGAACAGGCCGAGCACGGGAGCCTGGCCGATGAGCAGCGCCAGGTTCTTGCGGTCGCGCGTGAAGAGCCGCGCGTAGCGCGACGTCAGGAGCCGGACCTGGGGCAGCGGTCGCCGGCCGGTGCGCCGCCGGGAGCGCTCGGCGGGCTGGGCCGGTGCGGCCGCGTCCGTCGTCACGATGCCGCCCCCGCCGTTGCGGTCGAAGGCCGCGCGCCATTGCTCCGGCGGCCGGGAGGCCAGCGCCGTGTAGACCTCGTCGTAGTCCTCGACGCCGAAGAAGCGCAGGGCGTCGGCGGGAGGGCCGTCGAACGCCCGCTGGCCGCCGCGGCCCATGACGACGACGCGGTCGCACAGGGCGAGGTTCTTCGTCGCGTGCGTGACCAGGGCGACGCCGCGGCCCCGGTCGGCCAGCTCGCGCAGCAGACGCATCATCTGCGTCTCCAGGCCCGGGTCCAGCCCGGTCGTGGGCTCGTCGAGGAACAGCAGGCTCGGGCGGTTGAGCAGCTCCGCGGCCACTCCCGTGCGCTTGCGCTGGCCCCCGGACAGCGAGCCGATCGCGGTGTCGGCGTGCTCGTCGAGCGACAGCTCGCCCAGCACGCGGTCGACCGCGGCCTCGATCTCGTCCGTCCCGGCGTCCGCGGGCAGCCGTAGCCGGGCAGCGTAGGTCAGGGCCTCGCGGACGGTGAGGAAGCCGTGGACGATGTCGTCCTGGGGCACGTACCCGATGTCGGTCAGACGGGTGGCCAGCGGCTCGTCGTTGACGGTCACCGTCCCCTCGGTGGCCGGGTTGACCCCGGCGATGGCCTTGAGCAGCGTCGACTTGCCCGCGCCGCTCTCCCCGATCACGGCCACGAGCTCACCGGGCTCGATCACGACGTCCGTGGGAGCCAGGATCTGCTTGCCCTTCACGGTCACGCCGACGCCCCGGCCGTCGAGGCGCAGGGCGCCGTGGTCGTCGCGGGCGACCAGCGTGCGCCCGTCGAAGAGGATCCGGTAGGGCCCGATGCCGATCTGGGAGCGCGGCGTCAGCGCCGCGCGCTCGACGATCTCCCCGTCCACCCGTGTGCCGTTGCGCGAGCCCGGGTCGCGGATCTCGAACCCGTCGCCGACCCGCAGCACCTCGGCGTGGAAGCGTGAGACGTTCGGGTCGGCGAGCACGACGTCGTTGGAGTCGTCGCGCCCGATCGCGACCCGGTCGCCCTCGATGGCCACGCTGACGGTCTCGGCCACCGCCTGCTCGCGCGAGGCCATCCGCGTCTCCTGGCCGCTGATGAAGCGCAGGACCTGGTCGCCGATGGCGATCTCGTCCCCTGACCGCAGCTCGTGCTCGCCCTCGCCGATCGGCTGGCCGTTGAGCAGCGTGCCGTGGCGCGACTCGAGGTCGCTGATGACGACGACGCCGTCCTTCTCCCACACGCGAGCGTGGCGGCGCGAGGCCCGTTCGTCGGCCACGACGAGGTCGTTCTCGTCGGAACGGCCGATGGTCACCCCGCCCGAGACGGGCTGGCGACGGCCTTCATGCACGAGCGATCCGGAGAGCATCGGTCGCCTCCCTGAACGCAACAGGCCGGGGGAATCTTCCCGCGGGGGTAGGGTCCGTCGGCATGGATCTCGCGCCGGGCTCCGAGTTCGCCGGCTATCGCATCGAGCGCCTGCTCGGACGGGGTGGGATGGGGGCCGTCTACCTCGCCCGCGCGCCCGACGACACGCTCCTCGCGCTGAAGATCGTGCGCTCCGACGTCGCGGGGAACGAGATCTTCCGGCGGCGCTTCGAGCGCGAGGCGCGGCTGGCCGCGTCGCTGGACCATCCGAACCTCGTCTCGGTGATCACGTTCGGCGAGGAGGCCGGGACGCCCTTTCTGGCGATCGACTACGTCGAGGGCTCCGACCTCGAGGCCGTGCTGGCCACGGTGGGCGCGCTCCATCCGGTCCATGCGGCCAATCTCGCCGCCCAGGTCGCGGGAGGGCTGGACGCGGCGCACGAGCTCGACCTCGTGCACCGCGACGTCAAGCCGGGCAACGTGCTGCTCGCGGACACCGGCGACGAGGTGCCGCACGCCTACCTCACCGACTTCGGGCTCTCCAAGCACCAGGCCTCGACGAGCGGCCTCACGCAGGCCGGCCACTGGGTCGGGACGCTGGCCTACGCCGCGCCCGAGCAGATCCAGGCCCAGCCGGTCGACGCTCGTACCGACGTCTATGCGCTCGGCTGCGTGCTGTTCGAGCTGCTCACCGGCGAGGTCCCGTTCCCCCGCGAGCGCAACATCGACGCGATGCTCGCCCACATCTCCGAGCCGCCGCCGGCACCGAGCGCGTATCCGGGAGTGCCGCCGGCGATGGACCCGGTGCTTCTGCGAGCGATGGAGAAGGACCCGGAAGCGCGACAGGGGTCGGCGGGGGAGCTGGCGGCCGAGGCCGTGGAGGCTGCGGCCGACGCCGGGCCGCCGCCGCCATTTCCGGCGCTCGCGCCGCGGGGCGCAGTGGACGGCGACGCCCCAACCGCCGCCTGAGCGCCGGAGGTACTCACTTCTGAGTGCCCGTCGCCCCGGAGCGTCGGCTAACCCGCCGGCGCTCCCTCCGGATCCGCCACCGACCACACCGTGAGCTTGTCCTGACGGCCGCGGACGTCGAAGTCGCCGACGCGCACGAGGTCGTCCGGGGGGTTGACGAGGGCGTCCTTCGTCGACTCCGCCACGAACAGCATGTGGCCGGAGCCCTTGGTCAGGCCCTCCAGGCGTGACGCCGTGTTCGTGGTGTCTCCGATCGCCGTGTACTCCAGGCGGCGCTCGGAGCCCACGTTGCCCGCCATCACGCTTCCCGTGTTCAGGCCGATGCCCATCCGGAAACCGCTGCCGTGGCCCTGCTCGACCAGCCAGTCGTTGAAGTGGGCCAGGCGCGGACCCATCATGTCGCGCGACGCCGCGAGCGCCCGGTCGGCGTGGTCGGGCTGCTCCACCGGCGCCCCAAACAGGGCCATGATCCCGTCGCCCAGGTAGGCGAGCAGCGTCCCGCCGGCCTCGAGGATCGCGTCACTCATGGCGCCCAGGTAGACGTTGACCACGTCGATCACCTCGTTGGCCGGCCTGGTCTCGGAGAACGTGGTGAACCCGCGCAGGTCGCAGAACATCACCGTGCAGCGCCGCTCGACTCCGCCCAGGCGCAGGCCGCCGGTCTCCTTGAGCAGGTCGTCGACCACACTCTCGGGGACGAAGCGCGCGAACAGGTCGCGCACACGCTCGCGCTCCAGCGCCTCGGTCAGGTAGTGCACCGCGATCGAGCCGACGATGCCCACGGTCAGCGCGAGCAGGGGATAGACGATGTCCAGTACCAGGCCGCGGTTGAACGCCACCTGCGCGCCCACCACGAACACGACCGCGGCGAGGAGCCCGAGCAGCGGCGCGCGCACCGAGCGCAGCGCGAGGCTGCCCACGGGGGCCGCGATCCCGAAGAAGACGATCAGCAGCACGTTGGCCCACCCCGGCGACTCCTGGAGCGGGGTCCCGCGCAGCACCGTGTTCACCGCATTGGCCTGAAGCTCGGCGCCCGACATCAGCTTGTCGCTTGACGCCGCGGTCGGGTGCACGTCCTGGAGCGTCGGCGCCACCGGGCCGACGACGACGATCTTGTTCTTGAACTTCCCCCTGGGGAAGCGCCCCCGCAGGACGTCGGAGAAGGAGACGCTCTCGACGGTGCCGGGCGGGCCGGCGAAGTCGATCAGCGCCGGGTCGTCGGCGAAGCTGGACCGCTTGATCCGGCGTCCGCGGGCCTGCTCGGCCAGCGCCACGGCGAAGCTGTCGAGCTTCTCAAGGGTGTGCGGGACGCGCCGGCGCACCCCGTCGCTGTCGACGGGCAGGCCGCTGTTGCCCACCCGCGCGCCGATCTCGCGCACCACGTTCGCGCCACCGAAGACGTTCGCCTGCCCCTTGGCGTCCACCTCGGTCGTGGCGAGCACCGTGCCCTTGGCCCGGGCGACGGCGTCAATGAGCGCGTTGTCCTCCCTGTTCGTCGTGGGCTCGGTGAACTGGACGTCGTAGCCGACGACCTTCGCGCCATCCGCGCGCAGGCGATCAAGCACCTTCCCGTGCATCGAGCGCGGGAACGGCCACTGCTGCTGGAGGTCGTCGAAGGTGACGTCGTCGATCGCCACCACGACCACGTCCTTGGGCGGCGGCTGGTTCCCGCGCACGGAGAAGCGGGCGTCGATCGTGTCCAGCTCCATCGACTCGAACACGTCGGTGCCGTAGGCCACCAGCCCGAGCCCGACGGCCAGCGCCGCCACCGTGAGAAACAACGCCGCGCGCAGGCGCCGCCAGCGCTTCGCGCGGCCCGTCACGGTACGGTCAAGGCGAGCTGTGTCCCTGCGCCTCGAGCTGCTCGCGCAGGGCCGTCAGTCCCCGCGAGATGCGCGACGCGACCGTCCCGGGCGGCAGATCGAGGTCCGCCCCGATGCGCTCGTAGCTCTGGTCGTGCAGGAAGAAGCGGGCGATGACGGTCCGCTGGTCCTCCGAGATCAGGGTCAGCCCCTCGTGGACAGCCATAGCGTTCTCGATGCGCTCGAGCGCCGGGTCGTCGGCGCCTGGATCGGGCGGCTCCTCGTGCGGCTCGACCCGCGAGCCCGCGCGGATGCGATCGATGCACAGCCGCCGCGTCACCTGGCCGATCCACGGCCGGATCGCCTCCTCTCCGGTGATCTGGTCGACGTGCTCGTACGTGCGCGCGAAGACTTCCTGGAAGACGTCCTCGGCGCTGCCGTGGTCGAGGCCGTAGCCCCGGACGGCGATCGCGTAGACGTAGCCCGAGAACTCATCCACGAGATCTCCCCAGGCACGCTCATCTCCCGCCTGGCAGCGGGTAACGATGTCAGTGTCGGTCTCGGAGGAGCGTGTGGCTGAATGGGCGGAGATTCGAGCGATCCTTGCTCTTACTTCCGGGGCAGGCCGAGTGTCTCAGGTCGCACCGATCAGGTCAATTTGACTGGTAAACGCTGGGTGGCGCGGAGGACCGTCACCTGACCGGCTGCTCGCACACCTTCAGCCCGTAGGCGACGGCGGCTCGCTTGGATGCCGCGCCGCTGCGGTTGAACGCCTGGCCCGCCCGGTCCTGTGCCGCCACCGCGGTCCGGCTCGGCTGGCCGACGGCGTCCTTGAGCGCCTGGGCGTTGGCCTGCATCGCCCGATTCCCGGCCTCCCGAGCCGCGAGGTAGGCGGTGGGCCCGCCGTCGGCCGGGGGCGAGATCGCCTTGATCGCATTCGTGAGCTCCACGCGCGCCGCGCCGACCTGGCCGTAGAGGTCAGCCAGCGTTCTCAGCTGGGTATCGATGCTCTTGTCCCGGCGCTGACGGACCCCGTTGCTAGCATCGCTCAGGTGACCGCAGCCGAGCCGCCGCGACGCAGTTGAAGTTCGGCGTCGTCCGTTTCCCGGGCTCCTGCGACGAGGTCGACGCGCAGCTGGCGGCGGCCCGAGTCGGGGATGCCCAGCTGCTCTGGCATGCCGACCACGACCTGCACGGAGTGGACGCCGTCGTCGTTCCCGGTGGGTTCTCCTACGGGGACTATCTGCGGGTCGGGGCGATCGCGCGCTTCTCGCCGCTGATGGAGTCGGTGATCGACTTCGCCCGCGGCGGCGGGCTGGTCCTGGGGATCTGCAACGGCTTCCAGGTCCTGTGCGAAGCCGGGCTGCTGCCGGGCGCGCTGCTGCCCAACGAGGGCCTGCGCTTCATCTGCCGCCAGGTCGACGTCGAGGTCGTGGATTCGGACACTCCGTTCACACGCGCGCGGAAAGAGGGCGACCGTCTCTCCATCCCGGTCAAGCACACGACCGGCCGCTACCACCTGCCGCCCGACGGCGACGACGTCCGCGTCGTCCTGCGCTACGCCCCGGGGCACAACCCCAACGGCTCCGAGCGCGACATCGCCGGCGTGGCGAACCAGGCGGGCAACGTCTTCGGCCTGATGCCCCATCCCGAGCACGCCGTCGACCCGCTCACCGGGTCGGTCGACGGCCTCGCCATCTTCGAGTCGATGGCGAGCGTGGCCGCCGGTGCCTGACACCGCTGCTCTGCCCGGCGTCGACGAGGCGGTCGCGCTCGGCCTCACGGCGGCCGAGTACGACCTGATCGTGGAGAAGCTCGAGCGCGCGCCCAACCAGGTCGAGCTGGCGATGTTCTCTCTGCTGTGGTCCGAGCATTGCGCCTACAAGCACTCCAAGAAGCTGCTGCGCCGGCTGCCCACCGACGGGCCGCACGTCCTCATGGGCCCGGGCGAGAACGCGGGGGCGGTCGACGTCGGCGGCGGGCTGGCCTGCGCGTTCAAGGTCGAGTCCCACAACCACCCCAGCGCGGTCGAGCCCTTCCAGGGCGCGGCCACCGGGGTCGGCGGGATCCTGCGCGACGTGTTCGCGGTGGGCGCCCGGCCGGTGGCGGTGCTCGACTCGCTGCGCTTCGGTGAGCCCACCTCGGAGCGCTCGCGCTACCTGCTCGACCACGCGGTGGGAGGCATCGGCCACTACGGCAACTCGATCGGTGTGCCCACGGTGGGCGGCGAGGTCTACTTCGAGGATCCCTACGAGGCCAACTGCCTGGTCAACGCCATGTGCCTCGGCCTGGCCGAGCACGCGCGGCTCATCCGCAGCGCCGCCGCCGGCCCCGGCAACGTCGTCGTCCTGATGGGCGCCTCCACCGGGCGCGACGGCATCGGCGGCGCCTCGGTGCTGGCCTCGGCCGAGCTTGACGAGGCCGATGAGTCCAAGCGCCCCTCGGTGCAGATCGGCGATCCGTTCGAGGAGTCCAAGCTCGTCGAGCTGTGCCTGGAGCTGCTCGACGCCGAGCTGCTGGTCTCGCTTCAGGATCTGGGCGCGGCCGGGCTGACGTCGTCCTCGGCGGAGATGGCCAGCGGCGGCGGCGTGGGCCTCGACCTGCACGTCGACCGCGTCCCGCTGCGCGAGGCCGACATGGAGCCCTTCGAGATCATGGTCTCCGAGTCCCAGGAGCGGATGCTGGCGATCGTCGAGCCCGAGCGGGTGGACGAGGTCCTGGCGCGATGCGAGCGCTGGGAGGTCAACGGCTCGGCCATCGGCGAGGTGACCGAGGGCGGACAGCTGCGGATCCTGCGCGACGGCGAGGTCGTGGGAGACATCCCGGTCGTGGCGCTCGTCGACGAGTGCCCGCTCTACGACCTGGAGCCGAGTCCGCCGACCGAGCCGATCTACCCGGCGCCCGCGCGCACTCTGGAGGCGACGGACCCCCAGGAGGTGCTGCTCGGGCTGCTGGGCTCGCCCAACCTCGCCTCCCGCCGGCCGCTCTTCGAGCAGTACGACTGCGTCGTGCAGTCGCGGACCGTGCGCCGGTCCGAGGAGTCCGACGCCGCGGTCCTCCAGCTTCCCGACGGTTCCGCGCTCGCGGTGTCGATCGACGGCAACGGCCGGCGGGTGGCCTGCGACCCTCACCGGGGCGCGATCGAGGCGGTCATGGAATGCGTGGCCAACCTGGCCTGCGTCGGCGCCGAGCCCCTGGGCCTGACCAACTGCCTGAACTTCGGCAACCCGGAGAAGCCGCACGTCGCCTGGCAGCTCGAGCGGGCGGTGACCGGGCTGGCCGAGGCGTGCCAGGCGCTGGAGGCGCCGGTCGTCGGTGGCAACGTGTCGCTCTACAACGAGGCGCCGGACGGCCCGATCTACCCGACGCCGATCGTGGGGATCGTGGGCAAGCTCCCCGACGCCACCGGCGCGGCGCCCTCGGGCTTCGCCGCCGACGGCGAGACGATCGCCTTCGTCGGCCCCTTCTCGCCCGACCTGCGCGGCAGCGAGCTCAGCAAGCTGCGCGGTGAGCCGCTGGCCGACTCCCTCCCCGAGGTCTCGCTCGAGGCGTTCGCCCAGGCGGCCGCGGCCGTGCGCGAGGCGGTGCGCGCCGGCGAAGCGCGCAGCGCCCACGACGTCGCCGAGGGCGGCTTCGCCGTGGCGCTGGCCGAGGCGTGTCTGCTCGGCGGTCGGGGCGCGCGGGTCGAGGGCGAGAGCTGGGACGACGTGGCGCTCTTCGGCGAAGGCAGCGGCGGCTGGATCCTCACCGGCGACCGCTCCGTGTTCGAGGCCATGTCGGAGAAGATCACCGTGACGATCCTCGGCGAGACGGGCGGCGATCGCCTGGTGATCGAGGGCGGCGGAATCGACGTGGCGCTGGACGAGCTGCGTGCAGCCTGGGCCGGCGGTCTGCGAGCGTACTTCCCCTAGCGAGCGCCGGCAAACGGTCAGACGGCTGACCGTCCTCGAGATGACGGAAGAACCGACGGCGGGCGGCCGTTCAGGGGGCATGGACATCACTCGGCTGGACGTCAGAGGCTCACGGACCGTTTCCCTGCCGGCCCTGACCCTCGCCATGGCATTGACCCTTGGCCTGCTTGCCTGCCTCACACCGCGCGCGGACGCCGCGGTCTACTGGCTCGATGCCAGGGGAATCGGCCGCGCGAATCTCGACGGCACCGGCGTCCAGGAGGGCTGGATCCCGGGCGTAAAGGCCCGCGGACTGGCCGTGAACTCGACCCACATCTACTGGGCGGAGGAGGTCTCTCACAGGAGCGGCCACGAGAGGAGCCGGATCGGCAGTGCGCTCCTCGACGGCTCCGGGATCCGCAGATCCGTCGTCACCGGCCTGAGGGTTGTCAACGCGGTCGGCGCCAACGACTCCTACGTCTACTGGATGGATCGCGCCAGCGACAGTCAGCTGGAGCGAGCCCGCTTGGGCCGCGCACGCGCCAACGGCACGGGGGCGCGGCGCAGCCTGGTCAAGTTCAGCCATGCACAGAGCCCAAGCTCGCCCGTCGCGGATGCCCAGCACGTCTATTGGGCGGAAAAGCACGACATCAAGAACAACACCAACACGTACCTGGTGAGGGCATCTCTCGATGGCTCGCACCGCCGGCGCATCCTCGACTTTCCGACCTACTCCTCCGTCCTGGCCCTGAGCCCAGCAGACCTCCACCTCGGCGGGGGCTACCTCTACTGGTCGGAGCTCATCAACGGCGTTGGCGGCTTCGTCGAGTTCTGGCGGGCCCCGGTAACGGGCGGGTACTACGTGAGCAGTGTCCTGCAGCAGCGGTTCAAGCAGATCTATGCCCAACCCGCCGCGGACGCCTCGTATCTGTACTGGCGCAGCTCTGCCGGCTGGATCGCCCGCGGCGACGTGTCGGGCAACGTCGGAAGCACCTCGGGGGTCCAGCCGCGCTTCATACACACCGGGCGAAGCCTCTCGGCCATCGCCGTCAACTCGCGTCCGGCGGCGGCGACCCCGCCGCCGCCCCCCGTGAAGGGCAAATCGGTGAACGTCGGCGCCACCAGCGGCACGGTGCGGATCCGGCGCCGAGGATCGCGGGGCTTCACGACGTTGCGCGACGACCAGCAGGTCCCGGTGGGCTCCGAGGTCGACGCCCGCCGTGGCCGCGTGCGCCTGACGGTAGAAAACGACCCGGGAGTCAACGAGGTCGCCGAGTTCTACAACGGCGTGTTCATCGTGCGGCAACTGACGAGGCGCGTCCAGCCGCTGACCCAGCTCAGCCTTTCGCAGCCGCTGAGCTGCCCGCGGAGCGCCGGCACGCGCGCGAGCGCCTCCAAGCGGAGGCGCGGGGCGCGCCGCCGCCGGCTGTGGGGAACTGGCGTGGGCCATTTCCGCACCCGGGGGCGTCACGCGGCCGCGACGGTTCGCGGGACCGTCTGGATGACCCAGGACACGTGCACCGCCACCACCGTGCGGGTCAAGCAGGGAGTCGTGGACGTCTTCGCCTTCCCGACCAAGCGGACGATCCAGGTCTCCGCCGGCCACAGCGTCGTGGTCCACGGAAAGTAGGTACTTCCCCCGGCGGTGGCGACGGGCCTCGTTGCTACCCTGTCAAATGCCGGGCGGGCCCCTTTCGAGCCCCACCGGCACCACCTCGTGTCAGAGCCTCGTCTCGACCTCGACGAACGCGAAGGACCGCGTGACGAGTGCGGCGTCTTCGGGATCTACGCCCCGGAACACGACGTCGCCCGCCTCGCCTACTTCGCGCTCTACGCGCTCCAGCACCGCGGACAGGAGTCCGCGGGGATCGCGTCCGTGCAGAGCGGGCACATCATGACCCAGCGCGACCTGGGCCTCGTCAACCAGGTCTTCAACGAGCAGAGCCTCCGCGCGCTCCAGGGCGAGATGGCCATCGGCCACGTCCGCTACTCGACCACCGGGTCCACCGCGTGGGAGAACGCCCAGCCGGTCCACCGCTCCGACCGCCGCGAGCTGGCGCTGGCGCACAACGGCAACCTGATCAACGCGGTCGAGCTGCACGCCGGCCTGCGCGAGGCCGGCGTCGGGTTCCGCTCCACGTCGGACTCCGAGATCATCGCCGCGCTGCTCTCCACCCACGAGGCCGGCAACATCGAGGACTCGGTGGCCGACGTCCTTCCGCGCCTGAAGGGTGCCTTCTCGACCGTGGTCATGACCCGCGACGGCGTCGTCGCCTTCCGCGACCCCGCCGGCCTGCGTCCCCTGTGCCTGGGGATGCTCGGGGACCGCTACTGCGTGGCCAGCGAGTCCTGCGCGCTGGACATCATCGGCGCCAAGCTGCTGCGCGAGGTCGAGCCCGGGGAGATGGTCTCGCTGACCGAGAAGGGCATCCAGACCCGCCAGGTGGTGGAGGGCGCGCGCCGCGCCTTCTGCGTCTTCGAGCACATCTACTTCGCCCGCCCCGACTCGATCCTTGAGGGCAACCGCACCCAGGTCTCCCGCCGCAAGATGGGCGAGCAGCTGTGGCGCGAGGCTCCCGTCGAGGCCGACGTGGTGATCCCGGTCCCCGACTCGGGCAACCCGGGGGCGGCCGGCTACTCCAAGGTGTCGGGTATCCCGCAGGACGACGGGCTGATCAAGAACCGCTATGTCGCGCGCACCTTCATCCAGCCCGGCCAGGAGCTGCGCAAGCACGGCCTGCGGCTGAAGTTCAATCCGATGCCCGAGGTCGTGCGCGGCAAGCGCCTCGTCGTCGTCGACGACTCGATCGTGCGCGGCAACACCACGCGCCAGATCGTGCAGATGCTGCGCGACGCCGGGGCCGCCGAGGTCCACATGCGCATCACGGCGCCCCCCATCCGCCATCCCTGCCACTACGGGATCGACATGTCCACGCGCGAGGAGATGGTCGCCCACGACCGCACGGTGGAGGAGATCGCCGCCGAGCTGGGCTGCGATTCGCTGGCCTACCTGTCGCTCGAGGGGGTCTACGCGGCGATCCGCTCGACGCGCGAGGTGCACTGCGACGCCTGCTTCACCGGCGAGTATCCGCTCGAGGGCACGGCCGACACGGCCAACGGCAAGTTCGCGCTCGAGACGACCGAGCTGCCGCTCGTCCGGGCCTGACCCGCGCGCGCGAGACGCGACGGCCGGCCCCTGGGGGCCGGCCGCGGTGCTTCATCTGAGGCGGGTGGGAGGGAGTCAGGCCCGCGTGCCGCGGGTGTAGCGCGACGCCGCGCTCTCGTCATGCGAGAGCACGCTGGAACCCTTGGCCCCGGGAGCGTCCGTGTAGGCGTTCCCGTAGGGGCGCTGGTTGATCGCGCTGCCACGGCGGGTGTAGAGGCTGTAGATCGTCGCCAGCGCGTAGATGACGACGAAGAGAAGGAAGATTCCCGATCCACCGGCGAATGTGATGGCGCTGAGCATTGGCTCAGTGTCGCGTCCGCTGTGTGCGAGCGGTGTGAGTGCAGGCACAGTCCGGGGCTGCGCTCCCGCCGCCTACGCCGCTACGGTGGCCGCATGGACTCAGATCTCGATCGCGCGCTGCGCGACACCTTCGGGTTCCCCGGCTTCCGGCCGGGGCAGCGCGAGGCGTGCGAGGCCGCCCTGGCCGGCCGCGACGTCCTGGTCGTGATGCCCACGGGCTCGGGCAAGTCGCTGTGCTACCAGCTTCCCGCGCTCATGTCGGACGGGCTGGCGATCGTGGTCTCGCCGCTGGTGTCGCTCATGCAGGACCAGGTCCAGGCGCTGCGCGGGCGCGCCCCCGGGAAGGTGGCGCTGGTCAACGCGCAGCAGGATCCGGCCGAGAACCGCGACGCGCTCGAGCGCGCGGTCTCGGGCGACCTGCGCCTGCTCTACGTCGCGCCCGAGCGCTTCTCCTCCCCGGGTTCGTCGAGCGGGTGCGGGAGGCGGAGGTGGGCATGTTCGTCGTCGACGAGGCGCACTGCGTCTCGCAGTGGGGCCACGACTTCCGCCCCGACTACTTCCGCCTGGCGGACGCCGCCCGCTACGTGGGCGCGCGCTCGCTGGTCGCCTCCACCGCCACGGCGACGCCTCAGGTGGCCAACGACATCGTGCGGAGGCTGGGCCTGCGCGACGTCGAGCGGGTCACGACCGGCTTCGACCGCCCCAACCTCTCGTTCGCGGTGATCCCCTGCCGCTCGGCCGCGGACAAGCGCCGGCGCCTCTCCGCCGCCCTGGCCGAGCCGGGCGCGCTGCCGGCCATCGTGTACGCGGGCACGCGCGCGGGTGCCGAGTCGATCGCCGGCGAGCTCTCCGGCGACCTGGTCGTGGAGGCGATCGCCTACCACGCCGGGCTGGGACGGGCCGAGCGGGCCCGGGCACAGGACCGCTTCATGGGCGGTGAGGTGCCGGTGGTAGTCGCCACCAACGCCTTCGGGATGGGCGTCGACAAGGCCGACGTGCGGACGGTCGCCCACGCCACGGTCCCGGGCTCCGTCGAGGCCTTCTACCAGGAGGCCGGCCGCGCGGGGCGCGACGGCGAGCCGGCGCGCTGCCTGCTGTTCGCCGAGAAGCGCGACAAGGGCCTGCATGTCTTCTTCATCGAGCGCTCGCAGGTCGACGAGAATGCTTTCGGGCGCCTGGCCACCGTGCTGCAGATGCGCGCCACCGACGGGCGCTACGACCTCGACGCGCGCGAGCTGGCGGGCATGGCGGGCTGCGACCCCGAGCAGCTGCGCGCGCTGATCGGCCACCTGGCGCGTGCCGGGGTCATCCAGCCGTCGCCGGCCAGCCTGGACCGCGTGCGCGGGCGCATCGTCGAGGACTTCGACAGGCGGGCGCTGGCCACGTGCCGCACGTCGGCGGCCGACGCCGAGAAGGCGCGCTGGCGCCAGTACCGCTCGGTCTGGGCGTTCGTGGAGAGCTCCGAATGCCGGCGGCGGGCGATCCTGCGCCACTTCGGCGACGACTCGGAGCCCGCGGCCCAGGGGCCGTGCTGCGACGTCTGCAATCCCGAGCTCGTGCCCGCCGCTCCGGCCGCGCCCTCGCGTTCGGTCAACGGCGGCCCGGCGCCCGAGGACCTGGACTCGGCGATCTTCGACGTCGTCGCGGCCGCGGAGCCCTCCGTCGGGCGGACGCGCACGGTGGAGATCCTGCGCGGCGGGCGCTCGAAGGTCATCGCGCAGAACTCCTACGACGGCCTGGCCGCCTATGGCACGTTCGCCCACCTCAGCCGCGAGGAGGTGCTCGAACGCGTCGACGACCTGCTCCAGGACGGGCGGCTGCGCTCGACGGGCGGCCGCTTCCCCAAGCTCGCCCGGACATGAGGATCGGGGTCCTCGCCTCGGGCGCCGGGACGAACCTCCAAGCGATCCTCGACACCGTCCACGGCCGCGAGGGCATCGAGGTCGTGGCGGTGGCCTCCGACCGGGCGGACGCGCCCGCGCTCGCGCGGGCGCGCGAGGCCGGAGTGGCGACCGGGGTGTTCGGCCGCGACGAGCACCCCGACCGGGCGGCGCGCGACGGTGCCATCGCCGACTGGCTGAGCGAGGCCGGGGTCGAGCTGGTCGTGCTGGCCGGGTACATGCAACTGCTGAGCGGCGCGTTCCTATCGCGGTTCCCCAACCGGGTGATCAACGTCCATCCCGCCCTGCTTCCGGCGTTCCCCGGCCTCGACGCGATCGGCCAGGCCGTGGCCTACGGCGTGAAGGTCTTCGGCGTCACCGTCCACTTCGTCGACGAGGGCGTGGACAGCGGCCCGGTGATCCTCCAGGCGGCGATCGGGCTGCCCGGCGCCACCGACCCGGGGGCCGTCCACGACGCGCTGCGCCCGCTGGAGCACTCCCTCCTGCCGGAGGCGATCCGGCTGATCTCGCAGGGTGCGGTTTCCTTCGATCCGGTCAATCAGCGCCGAGTCCTCATCGCCCGGTAGTCTCGGCCTCGTGGAGGAGGCATTGGCCAAGCCGCACTACGACCGGCCGGGGGAGGTCCAGGTCGCGCGGGCCCTGCTGTCGGTCTCGGACAAGACCGGCATCGTCGAATTCGCCCGCGGCCTGAGCGAGCTGGGCATCGAGATCGTCTCCACCGGCGGCACCGCCGGCACGCTCGAGGAGGCGGGCATCGAGGTCAGGTCGATCACCGACTTCACCGGCTTCCCCGAGATCATGGGCGGCCGCGTCAAGACGCTGCACCCCAAGCTCTACGCCGGCCTGCTTTGCCGGCGCGACGAGCCGCTCCACCTCCAGGCCGCCGAGGAGCAGGAGATCGAGTTCGTCGATCTCGTGTGCGTCAACCTCTACCCCTTCGAGCGCACCGCCGCCCGGCGCGGCGTAGAGGACGCCGAGGTGGTGGAGAACATCGACATCGGCGGGCCGACGATGATCCGGGCCGCGGCCAAGAACAGCGAGTTCGCGGCCGTCGTCGTGCGCCCGGAGAGCTACGACGCCGTGCTCGAGGAGCTGCGGCAGGCCGAGCGCCGGTTGTCCCTGAGCACGCGCGAGTCCCTGGCCGGCGAGGCCTTCGCCTACACCGCGCGCTACGACACGGCGATCGCGCGGTGGTTCGCCGAGAAGCAGGAGGAGTTCCCGGCCTACCACGTGCGTGCCTTCGAGAAGGTGCTCGACCTCCCCTACGGCGAGAACCCCCACCAGCGCGCCGCCTACTACGCCCAGGTGGGCGCGCGGATGCACGTGCTCTCGATGGTCAAGCAGCACGGCGGCAAGGACCTCTCCTTCAACAACCTGCTCGACCTCAACGCCGCGCGGCTGCTCGTGTCGGAGTTCAAGGTCCCGGCCTGCGCGATCATCAAGCACAACAACCCGTGCGGGGTGGCGCTGGGCGAGTCGGCGCTCGACGCCTACAGGCGGGCCTTCGCGTGTGACCCCCTGAGCGCGTTCGGCGGCGTGATCTGCACCAACCGCACGGTCGACCGCGAGCTGGCCGAGGCCATCGCCGGGCAGTTTGCCGAGCTCGTGTTCGCGCCGGGCTTCTCCGACGAGGCGCTGGAGGTCTTCACGTCCAAGCCCAACCTGCGGGTGCTCGAGGACAACGAGCGGCGCACGATGAGCATCGCCGAGCAGGACACCAAGCGCGTCATGGGGGGCCTGCTCGTGCAGGACCGCGACATGGACCTCGAGGAGCGCTCGGAGATGCAGGTCGTCACCGAGCGCCATCCCACCGAGGACGAGTGGGGCGCGATGCTGTTCGCCTGGAAGGTCTGCAAGCACGTGCGCTCCAACGCGATCGTCCTGGCCAAGGACCTCGCCTCGGTGGGGATCGGAGCCGGGCAGATGAGCCGGGTGGACTCCGTGCGCCTGGCGATCGAGAAGTCTCAGGCCGGGTCGCTGCAGGGCGCGGCTCTGGCCTCGGACGCGTTCTTCCCCTTCTCGGACGGGCCCGAGCTGGCCATCGAGGCCGGGGTCACCGCGATCATCCAGCCGGGCGGATCCAAGCGCGACGACGAGGTCGTTCAGGCCGTCGACGCGGCCGGGGTCGCCATGGTCTTCACCAGCCGCCGGCACTTCCGCCACTAGCCGGCAAGCCCGCTGGACGGCGGGAAACCGGGGGTCCATCGGCTACCCTGCGGGCGCAGGTGGCACCTCTCTACGACCAGCACACGTCCCCCGGGCGCCGCCCGGCGCTGGACAAGCGACAGATGTTCGTGCGGCGGCGAACCGTCGCGCTCGCCGTGGCCCTCGGGCTGTTCGCGGTGATCGTCGCTGCCATGATCGGCGAGAAGGGATCGCCCTTCCAGGCGGCCGTCGCGACGACTCTCACGCCGACGCAGGAGGCCAAGCTGCCGTGGCGCCAGGACTACGCCTCGGGCTCGGCCGGGCCGCTGGACGCCAACGGCCTGCCCTCGCCGGCCGCGCAGCGCGCCGCCGTGCAGCGCTTCTACCGGATCGGCCTCCCGATCTGGTGCGGCGGCGGGCGCACCCCGTACGCCTCGGTGACCTTCGACGACGGCCCCGCCAAGAACTCGGCCCAGATCATGCGGCTGCTGTCCAAGGCCGGCGCGCAGACGACGTACTTCCTGATCGGCGGGAGCATCTCCGAGTTCCCCGACATCCCTCGCCAGCAGCTGCGGCTCGGAGGCGTCGCGGACCACACCTGGACGCACCCGGACCTGCGGAACATCGGCACGGCCGCCGACATCTCGGAGCTGCGCCGCACCAAGCGCGCGATCGAAGACGCCACGAACCAGCCGGTCACGCTCATGCGCCCGCCCTACGGTGGCCGCGACGAGTCCACGGACCGGGTCTCCCATCGCCTAGGGCTGCTGCCGGTCATGTGGGACTCCGACACCCAGGATTCCCTGGGGGCCGGCAGCGAGGCCATCACCCAGAACGCGATCGCCGGCCTGCGGCCCGGGGGAATCGTGCTCATGCACGAGACCCACGACACCACGCTGGCGGCGCTCCCGCAGGTCCTGGGCGCGGCCAAGCAGAAGGGGCTCAAGCTCGTGAGCATCCCTCAGCTCCTGGCCCTCGACCCGCCCAGCGAGACCCAGCTGCGGGCGGGGGACACCGGGTGCTCCGAGCGCCAGCGCTTCCAGCAGCAGACGGAAGCGACCGCGATGCACCTCTCCGGCTAGCCGCTTCGGGCCCCCAGGGCCCGCCTCCGCTCGTCCGCGTCCTGACGCGGCCCGTTTCGCCTGCCCGCCCACGTGGGAGTAGTTGCACGCGCAAGCAATGGGAGCTATAATTGCGCGTGCAACTATCCTTTGGGGGAACGAAATGACACTAGGACTCTTGATTCTTCGCGTAGTCGTCGGCCTGCTCTTCGTCGGCCACGGCACGCAGAAGCTGTTCGGCTGGTTCGGCGGGCACGGCCTTCAGGGCACGGCCGGCTTCATGGACTCGCTGGGGATGCGCCCCGGCCGCCGGCACGCGCTGGCCGCCGGCGTCGCTGAGGCCGGGGGCGGGCTCCTGCTCGCGCTCGGGCTCCTGACGCCGCTGGCCGCGGTCCTGATCATCTCCGTGATGGTCGTGGCGATCGCCACCGTCCACGCGAAGAACGGCGTGTGGAACACGTCGCAGGGCTACGAGCTGAATCTCACCTACATCGCCGTGGCCTTCGCGACGGTGGCCATCGGGGCCGGCGACTGGTCGCTGGACAACGCCCTCGGCCTCGACATCGCGGGCGCCGGCTGGGCGCTGGCGGCCCTCGCGGTCGGGATCATCGGAGGCCTGGGTGCCATCGGCGCCGGCCGCCTGGCCTCGCGGGAGACCGCCGGCCCAGCCCACCCGACCGCCGCGTAAGACTCACCCGCTACACCGCACATCACCCGAGAGGGGCGCTTCGGCGCCCCTCTCGGCGTATGCGCCGCCTGGGGCTCGAACCCAGAACCTTCGCCTTAAAAGGGCGCTACTCTGCCAATTGAGTTAGCGGCGCCCTCCTAGTTTGCCATCACCTGCGCCCGCTTCGGCGGCGCCGGCCAAGGGCTACGGGCTCTCCGTTGAAGAAGCGGTGGCGAGCAGTACACATGACCTCGTGCGTCCGGCGACGGTGACAGTTCCGGCATCGGACCTGGCATTCGGCGATCTCCGCACGCAGCGCCGCAATCGAGTATCCGCCCAAGCCCATCTGGACCACGCTGCTGCGCTTGGGCCCGATGTGGTCGAACTCCAGAACAGCGGGATCGGCGAGCCCACAATCCGCACACGCCGCTTCCGCCAGCACGCTCCGGAGGAAGCCGACGTTGCGGCGACGATAGGGCGCATCCACCGACATGTACGGCTCGTTATCCGCCGCGGGGAGTCGACGAGAAGACGTGCGGTAGCGGTGGCAGTTCGCGCATACGACCTCGCAGGCCTCGATCTCCCTCTGCAGCGCGCGCACGGAGTAACCATGGGTGACCATGTCCCCGAGGTTGCCGCCCTTCTCTCCGACGTGGTCGAACTCGAGCACCATCGGATCGGCGAGGCCGCAGTCCGCACAGCGACTGGCGGCAAGCAGCCCGAAGACGAGGTCCCGCGCCTTCACTCGCCGAGCTTCGCGAGCCTCACGCACCTGCGTCTTGTGCACGTCTCCCCGATCGGCGAAGTACGCGCGTACGCAGGCGCGACACCAGCCCCTTCTGACTGAGTCTGGGCCGAGCTCGCGGAGCGGCCCTTCCCTCTGGCACTTCCGGCAGACGAAGGTTCCGCACGGGTCCTGCAGCGGCTCGGCGGAGGGCACCGCCACGTCGCGGGCCCAGACGCTCACCGAGCTCGCGACACCCCGAGCTCGACAGCGATGCGGCGTAGCACCCATCCCTCCGCCCGGAGGCGGCGCGCCTCGGCGCGGGCTTCATCTTTGCGAGCGGACACGAACATATGTTCGCAGCACCACCGGACGTATCTATGCTCGTCTCGTGGACATCCGGCGCCTCACCCCGCAGGACGCAGACCTGATCCTCGGCGCGCCCGAGCTCTTCGACTCCCCGCCCCGGCCCGACGCGACCCGCCGCTTCCTCGCCGAGCCGACGCACCATCTCCTCATGGCGCTGCTGGACGGCGAGCCCCTGGGCTTCGTCACCGGAGTCGAGACCACGCACCCGGACAAGGGGACGGAGATGTTCCTCTACGAGCTCTCGGTGGCCGAGCCGCATCGCCGGCGCGGCATCGGCCGCGCCCTCGTGGAGGCGCTGGCGCGAACGGCGCGCGAGCGCGGCTGCTACGGCATGTTCGTGCTCACCGACGACGAGACCCCGGCGGCGATGGGCACGTACGCGACGGCCGGCGCCAACGCGCCGACGAAGCGCCTGATGTACGACTGGTCGTTCTGAAAGATCTCGCCCAGCGGAAGGGATCCGAACCCGGCCGCAGACGCCATCCTGCACGCTTTCTTGCTGCATTTGCCGCACTTTCACCAACGTGCGACAAACCTGCCCATGAGCGTAATCCGGACGAACGCCGCAGCGGAGATCCTCGGGGTCAGCCCCAACACGCTGCGCAGCTGGGAGCGCCGCTTCGGCTACCCCAAGCCGCGGCGGACGCAGGGTGGGCATCGCCAGTACGAGCTGGCCGAGGTCGAGTCCCTGCGCGAGGCGTTCGCCGAGACGCACAACATCTCGTCCGCCATCTCGCTGGCGCGTGAGCGCGGCGAGGGCCCCTCCACCGCCGCCCGCTTCCGCGACGCCCTGGCGCGCTTCGACGAGACCAAGGCCGATCGCCTGATCGAGGAGAGCCTGGTCCTGCGCTCGGTCGAGCGCACGGTCGAGGAGGTCCTGCTCCCGGCGGTCTCCGAGCTCGACGAGGCCAGCCGCTCCGAGCCCCGAGTACCAGTTCGCCTGGCGCTACAGCTCGGGCTGGCTGGCCGCGGCGCTGCGCGTCGCCCCGCCGGCACACCGCGGCGAGGGCGTCCTGATCTTCGATGCGGCGGGACCCTACGACCTCGACGCGCTGCACGTCCAGGCGCTCGAGCTGGCTCTGCGGCGCTCCGGCCTGCGAACGCTCACCCTTCCGGTGGCGCTCGACGGCGGGCGCCTGGGGCGCGCGATGCGCGCGCTGGACCCGGCGGCCGTGGTGCTGTCGGGCCGGCCGGCGGAGCTCGACGTCTTCGGGCGCCTCGTCTACGCGGCCCGTGTGGGCGAGCGGCGCGTCGAGGTCTTCGACTTCCGCGGTGCGCTGCCCGACACGGGCGCCAGCACCGTCCGGCGCCTCGGCGCCGAGCCCGTCGCCGCGCGCGACAAGCTCATAGACGCGCTCGAGGAGCGCGCGTCTGGGCGCCCGCATGGACGCGCCGCCCGCGCGGGTCGCGGCCCAGCCGCGCCTGAGCCAGGGTGGCCGAAGCCTAGAATCGGCGGCCATGTCCGCCGGGCCCACCACCGGCCGGTCGATTCGCGGCCGTCCTTCCCCGACCTCGAGCAGGAGGTCCTCGAGCGCTGGCGCGAGCGCGACGTCTTCCACGAGTCGCTGCGCCGGCGCGAGGGGCGCCGGCCGTGGGTCTTCTACGAGGGCCCGCCGACGGCGAACGGCCGCCCGGGCGTCCACCACGTCCTCTCGCGCGTCTTCAAGGACATCTTCCCGCGCTACCAGACCATGCGCGGCTACGCGTCGAGCGCAAGGGCGGCTGGGACTGCCACGGCCTGCCGGTGGAGATCGCGGTCGAGCAGGAGCTCGGGCTTCGAGCGCAAGGAGGACATCGAGCGGTACGGGATCGCCGAGTTCAACGCCAAGTGCCGCGAGTCGGTGTTCGAGTACCTCGAGGAGTGGAACCGCGCTGACCGAGCGCATCGGCTTCTGGCTCGACCTCGACGACGCCTACCGCACGCTCGACCCCAGCTACATCGAGTCGGTGTGGTGGGCGCTGCGCACGATCTGGGACCGCGACCTGCTCTACGAGGGCCACAAGGTCGTTCCCTACTGCCCGCGCTGCGGCACCGCGCTCTCCTCGCACGAGGTCTCCCTGGGCTACCAGGACGTCGTCGACCCGAGCGTCTACGTGAAGCTTCCCGACCGTCGACGCCGGCCCGCCCCTGGAGCGGGGGACACGCTGCTGGTGTGGACGACGACGCCGTGGACGCTGGTGTCCAACGCCGCCGTCGCCGTCGATCCCGGACCTGCTCTACGTCCGCGCGCTCAAGGACGGCGAGGTCTATGTCGTGGCCGAGGCGCTGATGGAGCGGGTGCTGGGCGAGGACGCCGAGATCGTCGAGCGCTTCGCCGGGCGAGAGCTGGAGGGCGTCCGCTACGACCCGCCGTTCGAGTTCATCGGGGCGTCCGACTACGGCGAGCCGGTCACACCGTGCTGATCGGCCGACTTCGTGACCGCCGACGACGGCACCGGGCTCGTCCACACGGCGATCGCCTTCGGCGAGGACGACTACCGCCTGGGCGAGCAGTACGGGCTCAACGTGGTCAACCCGGTGCGCCTGGACGGGACCTACGACGAGCGGATCGGCCCGTACGCCGGGCGCTTCGTCAAGGACGCCGATCCCGAGCTGATCGAGGACCTGCGCTCGCGCGGCCGGCTGTTCCGCGAGAGGTCTACGAGCACGCCTATCCGCACTGCTGGCGCTGCGGCACGCCGCTCCTCTACTACGCCAAGCCGTCGTGGTACATCGCCACGCCGGCTGCGCGACGAGCCTGCTGGCCGCCAACGAGGACGGTCGACTGGCACCCCGAGCACATCAAGCACGGGCGCTTCGGCAAGTGGCTGGAGAACAACGTCGACTGGGCGCTGTCGCGCGAGCGCTACTGGGGTACGCCCGCTGCCGGTCTGGCGCTGCGAGGCGGGCCCCGAGCACGTCCACTGCATCGGGTCGTTCGCCGAGCTCGAGGAGCTCTCGGGGGTGGAGCTGAGGATCCCCACCGGCCGTTCGTCGACGACGTCACTTCCCGTGCGCCGAGTGCGGCGCGGCGGAGATGCGGCGCGTCCCGGAGGTCATCGACGTGTGGTTCGACTCGGGCGCGATGCCGTTCGCCCAGTACCACGCTCCGTTCGAGAACCAGGAGCGCTTCGAGGCGCGCTTCCCGGCGCGACTTCATCTGCGAGGCGCTGGACCAGACGCGCGGCTGGTTCTACTCGCTGCTGGCGGTCTCGACGCTGCTGTTCGGGACGCGCGCCCTACGAGAACGTCGTCTGCCTCGGGCTGATCCTCGACGAGGAGGGCCAGAAGATGTCGCAAGTCCATGGGCAACATCGTCGAGCCCTGGGAGGTGCTCGACCGCTTCGGCGCCGACGCGCTGCGCTGGTACTTCTTCACGTCCAAGCAGCCCTGGGACGGCTACCGCTTCTCGCTCGACACGATCGGCGAGGGCGTGCGCCAGTTCCTGCTGCAGCTGTGGAACACCTACTGGTTCTACGTCCTGTACGCCAACGCGCCGCTCGGCGAGGGCGGCGAGCCGACGCCCGCCGGGCGCTGACCTCGACCGCTGGGTGCTGCTCGCGCCTGGCCGCGACGGTCGAGCGAGGTCGCCGAGCGCCTGGACGACTACGACGCGACGGCCGCCGGCCGCGCGATCGCGGCGTTCGTCGACGATCTTCCAACTGGTACGTGCGGCGCTCGCGCCGGCGCTTCTGGGACGGCGACGCCGGCGGCCTTCGCGACGCTGCGCGAGTGCCTGCTCACGGTCGCGAAGCTGCTGGCCCCGTTCTGCCCGTTCATCGCCGACGAGATCTACGACAACCTCGACGGCTCCGAGCACTCGCGTCCACCTGTGCGACTTCCCGGTGCCGGGCGAGCGCGACGAGCGCGCTGGAGTTCGACATGGCCACGGCGCGCGAGACGGTGCAGCTCGGCCTGGCGGCGCGCGGGCAGGCGAAGGTGAAGGTCCGCCAGCCGCTGCACGAGGCCGTGGTCGTGGCCGCCGGGCGCGAGCGCGAGGCGATCGAGCGGCTCGCCGACGTCGTGCGCGAGGAGCTCAACGTGAAGGCGCGTGCGCTTCGTCGAGGCGGCCGACGAGCTGGGCCAGCTACGAGGTCAAGCCCAACTACCGCGTGCTCGGGCCCGCGCTTCGGCAAGCAGATGCCGCAGGTCGCGGCGGCGATCGCCGCGCTGGACCCCGACCCACGTCGCGACGCGCGCTGCGGCGAGGGCGGCACGATCGGCATCGGCGTCGACGGGCGCGAGCACGTGCTGCGGCCCGACGACCTGCATGCTGGCGATGCAGCCGCTGGAGGGCTACCAGCTCGAGCGCGAGGGCTCGCACGCGGTCGCGCTGGAGCTGGCGATCGACGAGGAGCTGCGCGTCGAGGGCCTGGCGCGCGAGGTCGTGCACGCCGTGCAGGGCGCGCGCAAGGCGACGCGGGGCTCGCGGTCGAGGACCGGATCGCCTGTGCTCGGCGGCGACGAGGAGCTGATCGCGGCCGCCCGCGCCCACGAGGACTACGTGGCCGGCGAGACGCTCGCCGACCTCGGTACCTATGACGGGGCGAGCGCGGGCTCGGCCGCCACGATCGAGGGCCGCGAGCTGCGGATCGGATTGCAGCGCGCCTAGTCCGCGTGCAGCGCGGCCAGATGGGCCGTGTCGTTGAAGCCGCGCAGCATGGTCTCGCCGCCGGCGAACGCGCACCAGCCGGGTGAGGAGGCATTGTCGGAGAAGACGAACGCGAAGGCCCGGCTGGCGGTCGCCTGACGGGCGAGCTCGCCGATGACGCCGCCGTGGACGAAGGCCGCCACGGTCGCGCGCGGCCCGGCGGCCGCCAAACGGTCGCCAGCCCGCGCGCCACGCGCTCGGCGAAGCCCTCCATGGGCTCGGCGCCCGGGATCACGTCCCAGCGCTCGGCGTCGCGCATCCTGGCGATCAGCGGGTCGCCCTTGGCCGCGCGGATGCGCAGCTCGCCGCCCTCCCACTCGCCGAGGTGCACCTCACGCAGGTCGGGCACCACGACCGGCTCGAGGCCGGTCAAATCGGCCAGGGGAGCGGCGGTCTGCGCCGTCCGGCGCAGGTTGGTGACGAACAGGCCGGTCAGCGGCTCGGCGGCCAGGCGCTCGGCGGCCGCGGCGGCCTGGAGCTCGCCCTCGGGGGCCAGCGGCGGAACGGCGTGCCCCTCGAGCAGCTCGAAGGGCTCGCCGGGGACGGCCGCCGCCGACGCCCCATGCCGCACCAGGAGAACCTGGGTGGCCTCGGGCGGCGGGACGAACCCCCGCTGCGGGTAGCTCTCGCTCAGGCCGCGAGCGCCGGCTCGAGCTCGGCCTCGAGCTTGGGCTTGGGGTAGGCGCCGATGACCTTCTTGGCCACCTCGCCGCCCTTGAAGAGGATCAGCGTGGGGATCGAGAGGATCTCGAACTGCATGGCGGTCTGCTGGTTCTCGTCCACGTTGAGCTTGACGATCCTCAGCGCGTCACCGCGCTCCTCGGCGATCTGCTCGAGCACCGGGTGCACGATGCGGCACGGACCGCACCAGGGGGCCCAGAAGTCGACGAGCACCGGGGTGGTCGGACTCGATGACCTCGGCCTGGAAGTTGTTGTCGGTCACTTCGGTGATGGCACCCATTGCGGCTCCTGGTCGAAGGCTTGCTTCAAAAAGTATAGCGGCGTCCTGAAGCGCTGGGCTGACGGTACCCGCCTACCCGGCCAGCATGCGCAGCACGTGCGGGGTGACGTAGACCTCGGTGAGCGAGGACGACCACGAGCACCGGCACGGCGATCGCCACGGTGACGAACGTGGCGGCCAGCAGCTGGTCCCACTGCTCGCGGCGGCTGGCGATGATCCACGCCGCGAGGGGGAGGAAGAGGGCGGTGAGCTCGGGCAGCGCATGGGGCAGCAGCCCGATGACGAGCAGCGCCGGGGGAAATGTGCAGCTGGACGGCGAGGGTGCGAGGCGGCGCCGCCGAGCGCGTAGGCCTGCGTGCACAGGGAGAAGGTCGTCGCGCAGATGACGAAGGCGATGGCCAGGGGGCCGGCCTTGCTCGTGGACCCAGCGCCACACGCCGCTGTACTGGCTCGCCTACAGGGGCAGCGAGGAGCCGGCGATGAAGCCGGCGACGCAGGCGAACGCGTGCAGTGCGAGCACGAGCGAGTTGCGCAGGAGGACGTGAGCGGCCGCGCCGACGCTGGCCGGCTCGTCGAGGCCGGGCAGGAGGATCGGGGTCGAGTCCGGAGTCGAGAGCGAGGCGATGACCCACACGGCGAAGAGCAGCAGCACGCTGACGGCGACGCTCCCGAGGATCCACGAGCGCAGCACGGGGCCGGGACGCTCGTTCCAGTCCTCCAGGGTGGAGCGGGTGTCCTGCATGCCCTGGACGAGCACGAGGTCGTTCACGCGTGTGCGCATACCCGGATCCATCGGCATCCACGAGGCGCGGCTTGAGCGGCGCCGCAGGTCTGGGCGCGCTAGCGCCGGGTGCCGCGCATCTGCGGCACGCGCCAGATCGCCTCGAGCGCGATACGCCCGGACATCTTGCTCGCGCCCTCGCGGCGCTCGTGGAAGACGATCGGGACCTCCACGACCCGGAAGCCGCGCTGGACGGCTCGGTTGGTCAGCTCGACCTGGAAGGCGTAGCCCTGCGAGCGCACCGTCGGCAGGTCGATCGCCTCGAGCACCTCGCGCCGAAAGCACTTGAATCCGCCCGTGAGGTCGCGGACCTCAGGCCGAGGACGGCCCGCGCGTACCAGCACCCGCCCCGGCTGACCGCCCGGCGGGTGGAGTTCCACTCGGTCACCCCGCCGCCGGCGACATAGCGCGAGCCCAGCGCGACGTCCGCGCCCTTGCGCACGGCGGCCAGCAGCCGGGGGAGGTCAGCCGGGTCGTGGGAGAAATCGGAGTCCATCTCCATCACGAAGCCGGCGCCGCCGTTGAGCGCGGCGTCGAAGCCGGCCAGGTAGGCGCGGCCCAGGCCGCCCTTGGCCGGGCGATGCAGGACGGACACCTCCTCGTGGACGCTCGCCAGCTCGTCGGCGATGCGGCCGGTGCCGTCGGGGGAACCGTCGTCGACGACGAGGATCCGGTAGCCCTCGGGAGCAGGGGCCAGGGCGTCGCTCGCGGCGGCGATGAGCGGCTGGATGTTCTCGGCCTCGTTGTATGTGGGCAGCACGAGCCACGCGGGTCCGGGCATGGGAGCCGCGTACCCTAATGTCGCAGCCCCTCATGGCCACCTCCGCGTCCGATCCCACCAACGGAGACATCGCCCTCGCGCTTGACGAGCTGGGCGACCTCTACGAGCTCGACGGCGCGATCATCCACCGCGTCGTCGCCTACCGGAACGCGGCCAAGGCGGTGCGTGAGGCTTCGAGCTCGATCGCGGCCCGGGCGCGCGCGGGCACGGCGACCGAGATCCCCGGGATCGGCAAGACGCTGCAGGAGAAGATCCTGGCGCTGGTGGAGACCGGCTCCATTCCCGCGACCGAGAAGCTGCGGGCGAAGTTCCCGCCGGGGCTGATCGCGATCACCCGCCTGCCGGGCCTGGGCCCCAAGCGCGCGCGACTGCTCTACGACGAGCTGGGCATCGACTCACTCCAGGCCCTGCGCGAGGCGGCGGAGGGCGAGCGGCTGCGCGACGTGAAGGGGTTCGGGGCGAAGGCGGAGACCAACATCCTCGCCGGCATCGAGGCCTTCGAGGCCGACGGCGCCGGGGAGGCGCGCGTCGTGCTGTCCCGGGCGCTGGCGGTGGCCGAGCCCCTGCTGGCCGCATTGCGCGAACACGAGGCCTCCGAGCGCGTGGAGGTCGCGGGCTCGGTGCGGCGCTGGGCCGACAGCGTGAAGGACATCGACCTGATCGCCACCGCCGATGACCCGGAGGCCCTCGCGAACGCTGCGGCGGCGCTGCCCTCGGTGGTCGGCCGCCTCGGGCGTGGGCGCCGCCGGCGCGAAGCTCACCACCTACTCGGGGATGAAGGTCGACCTGCGAATCGTCGCCCCCGACCAGTTCGGCAACCTCCTCCAGCACTTCACGGGCTCGGGCAAGCACAACGAGGCGCTGCGCCGGGCGGCCGTGCGCCGGGGCCTGCACGTGTCCGAGTACGGCGTCCTCGACGACTCGACGGCGAGACGCGCCGCTGCGCGACCGAGTCCGAGGTCTACGAGTTGCTCGGCCTGGACTACATCGAGCCCGAGCTGCGCGAGAACCGCGGCGAGCTCGAGGCGGCGGCCGGCGGCTCGCTTCCTGACCTGGTGGAGGTCGGCGACATCCGTGGCGAGCTGCACTCCCACACGGTCGCCTCGGACGGCAAGAACACGATCGAGGAGATGGCGGCCGCGGCCCGCGAGCGCGGCCTGAAGTACCTGGTCGTAACCGACCACTCGGCGAGTATGGGCTTCGGCGCCGACGTTTCGCCCTCCCAGCTCGAGCGCCAGATCGAGCGCGTGCGCGAGATCGACGCCGGGCTCGAAGGGCTTCGACCTGCTGATCGGCAGCGAGGTCAACATCCTGCCCGACGGGTCACTGGACTACGAGGACGACCTGCTCGAGCGGCTGGACTGGGTCGTGGCCTCCGTGCACACCTCGTTCCGGATGCCCGAGGACGAGATGACCCGGCGCATCGTGGCGGCCTGCGAGCACCCCTGGGTCGACTGCATCGGCCATCCCACCGGTCGAAAGATCGAGCGCCGCGCGCCCTACGCCGTGGACATGGAGGCGGTGATCGACGCGGCCGCCCGGACGGGAACGATGCTCGAGATCAACGCCAGCCCCGACCGCCGCGATCTCAACGACGTCCACGCCCGCGCCGCGGCCGCAGCCGGGGTGCCGATCCCGATCAACACCGACGCCCACAAGCCGTCAGATTTCGACTACCGCCGCTTCGGCGTCGCCACGGCCCGGCGGGCCTGGCTCACGAAGAGCGACGTCGCCAACACGCGCACGTGGAAGCAGTTCGCCAAGCTGCGCAAGCGGGCGAAGGCGCGGGCGTAGAGATGCCTCGCGGTTCCGCAGGGGAGCGTGGCGCCGGTGCGACTTACTCCCGCACAGCGCCGGTTGGACGCACCGGTGGGAGGTGCGCCCCATGCATTCCCTCTCACTCCGGCAGCAGCCGCGGCAGCAGCTCCTGCAGCACGAGCGCGTCGACGGATCCCTGGCGGAACGGGAGGAGGGCGCTGCGGGCGTTGTCGGCGTAGTCGTCGCGCGGTTCGTCGAGGGCGGCCCGCAGAGCGGGAGCGAGATCTTCGGCGACCAGGCGGGGGTCGAGCTCGCGGGCGATGTCCAGGGCGGCGTAGGGGCCGGGCGCGGGCGTCGTGACGAGCATGGCGCCGTCGGCGATCGCCTCGAGCTGGGCGATGCCGAAGTCCTCACGGCGCGGGGCCGTGACGTACACGCGGGCGCGGCGCAGCAGGGCGCGGAAGTCGTCCGGGTCAAGGAGCCCCGCGTAGCGCACGCCGTCCTCGTCCGGGCGGTCGAGGCCCGCCACCACCAGCTCCTCGCCCTCGCGCCGGGCGCGGCGCCAGGCGTCGAGCACGACCCCGAGCCCCTTCTTCTCCACGTCGGCCGCGTAGGTCACGGCGGCGACGTCAGGCTCGTCCTCCGGCGGCCCGCTCGGCTCGATCGGGGGCGGGATGACGAGCGCGTCGTCGTGCGGCGGCGCCTCCTCAAGGCCGCCCGCGCTCCAGCCCACCACGAGCGGTGCGGCGGCGAAGCGCCGGCGCTCCACGGCGCGCTGCCAGAGGCCGTGCCGGCCCGGGCGGTTGCCCGCGGCCGGAGCGTCGAAGTAAATCGTGCCGGGGGCCGGCCACAGCAACGCGGCGGTGGAGGAGCAGTAGACGATCGCCCGCGGCGAGTGCTCCTCCAGCGCCCGGCGGGCCGCCCGCCGCGCTGCGCGCGCCTGCACCAGGTCGGTCAGGGCGAGCGTGCGCACCTCGCCCACGGCGTCCGCGCGCGCCACGGCGACGGACGCGCCGCCGCGCTCCAGCGAGCCGGCCAGGTCCTCCTCGGAGCGCCGCAGTCCGGCAGTCGTCCCGAGGCTGACGAGAAGAAGGTCCGCGCTCAAGCGCCCGCTCAGTGACGCAGCGCGGGGTCGACCTTGCCCGTGCCGTTCGTGGAGGGGAACTCCTGGTAGAAGCCGGGCGTGCGCACGAGCTTGATCGGCGTCACGGGCGACGTGGGCTCGACGTAGAAGCGCACCCCGTCGCGGCCCTCGATCGCCGCGACGGCCTTCTCCTGGCGGCGCCACGACAGCGACCAGATGATCGCGAACCCGACCGCGATCATCGGGACCTGCGGGAAGAGGAAGGCCAGCGCCCCGGCGGCGATCGTCATGACGCCCAGCGGCCACAGGCGGTTGAGGAGGATGCGCCCGGGCCGCACCTCCGGCAGGGCCGGGGAGAAGCGGGCGCCCGCGAGCAGCCGTGTGATCGGGGGGTTGGTCGCCGACTTGCGCCCGAGCCACGCCCCGTAGATCCCGGAGACCACCCACCAGCCCAGCGCCACCGCCGCGAGAGTCGAGTCGCCGTCGGCGTTGATGCCCACCGCCGTGGCCGCGGCCAGCGCGCTCGCGGCCCCCGCGCTGATCAGGACGGTCGCCTTGAGGAAGTCGGTGAAGAGCATGGCTACTCGACGAGGAGGGCTTCGAGCAGCGCTCTGACCTCGCCGTCGCCGTCGAGCGCGATGTCGGCCCGTTCGACGATCTCCGCCGGTCCCTCGTCCGACGAGACACCGACCAGCACGACCGAGTCGAGCCGGCCCGAATCGCCCATCTCGCGCAGCGCGGCGAAGGCGTCGAGGTCGGTGGCGTCGTCGCCGGCGTACATGGCGGCCTCGACGTCGGCGCCGCGCAGGAGGTGGCGGATCCCGATGCCCTTGTCCATGCGCACGGGCGGGCGGACCTCCAGCACCTTGCGCGCCCAGTGCGCCGACAGGCCGACCGCCTCGGCGCGGTTGGCCAGCTCGTCGATGGCCGCGCGGGCCGCGTCCTCGTCGGGCGCCCCGCGCCAGTGGAACGCCACGATCGAGCTCTTGTCCTCGAGACGGATTCGCAGGCGGCTCAGCTGGGCGGTGTCGGCCTCGCGCGCGAACTCCTGGACGCGCCGCGCCCACTCCTCCAGCGCCCGGTCGACCTCGGGGCGGACCGAGCCGGGGCGCAGCAGCTCGCCGCCGTGGGACCCGACGTAGGCGATCGAGCCGATCGACACGATCCGCCGCGCGTCGGAGGCGCGGCGTCCCGTGACGCAGGCCACGAGGCCGTAGCGCTTGGAGACCTGGATCAGCAGGCCGCGAACGGCCTCGGGAACGGTCGCATCGTCGGCGTGCCGGACGATCGGCGCGAGCACCCCGTCGACGTCGAGGAGGACGGCGGAGCGCTGTGGGTCGGCACGTAGCGGTGAGAGCTGCTCGGCCAGAGTGGCGGAGGCGGTCACGCCTCTAGTATGCCCAGCCGTGGCGCGAGGCCGTTGGCTGAGACTGGGGGCGATCGGAACGGCCGCCGGCGTCTTCAGCGGGCTGTTCGGCGTGGGCGGGGGCTCCGTGATCGTCCCGCTGCTGGTTCTCTGGCTCGGGTACGAGACGCGCGAGGCGACGGGGACGTCACTCGCGGCGATCGTCGTCATCGCGGGCATCGCCGCCGCGGTCCAGGGCGACTACGGCAACGTGAACCCCGGCCGCGCCGCCGCGATCGGCCTTCCGGCCGTTGTCGGCGTCGTCGGCGGGACGTGGCTCCAGCAGCGCATCCACGCCAAGTGGCTGACGCTCGCCTTCTCGGCGTTCCTCATCCTCATCGCGGCCGACCTGGTGGCCAAGTGATCGCCCAGGCGATCGTCGCCGGTCTCGCCGCCGGGGTCGTGTCCGGCCTCTTCGGCGTGGGCGGGGGGATCGTCTTCGTGCCCGCGCTCGTCTACATCTACGACGCCTCCCAGGTCACCGCGGAGGCCTCCTCGCTGCTGGCGATCATCCCCGTCGCCCTGGTCGGCGCCTGGCGCCAGAAGGGGTACGGCAACGTGCGCCTGCGCGAGGGCCTGGTGATCGGCGGGCTCGCCGCTGCGGGCGTGTTCGGCGGCGTGGCGCTGGCCAACGCCCTGCCCGAGCGCACCCTGAAGGTCGCGTTCGCGGCGCTGATGGTCGTGGTGGCGATCCAGCTCGCCCGCGACGCCCTGCGCTCGGATCCCGATCCCGAATAGGCTCGGCGGCATGAGGGCGTTCGTCACCGGCGGCTCGGGATTCATCGGCGGCGTGCTGCTCCGCCGCCTGCGCGCGGAGGGAGTGGATGTCCGCGCGCTCGCGCGCTCGGACGCCTCGGCCGCGAAGGTGACCGAGCTGGAGGCCGAGCCGGTGCGCGGCGACCTCGACGATCCCGCCGCGATGGCCGCGGGCGCCGAGGGCTGCGAGCTGGCCTTCCACGCCGCCGCCGCGCTGGGGGAGTGGGGCGACCGCGACGTGTTCGTGCGCGGCAACGTGCAGGGCACGCGCAACGCCCTGGAGGCCGCGCGGCGCGCCGGGGTGCGGCGCTTCGTGCATGTGGGGACCGAGGCGGCGCTGATGGCGGGCGATCCCCTGGTCAACGTCGACGAGACGACGCCGCTGCGCCCGGAGTCCAAGGCCCATTACCCGGCCACCAAGGCGCAGGCGGAGATCGCGGTGCGCGAGGCCAACGGCGAGCGCTTCGAGACGGTCGTCGTACGGCCGCGGCTCGTCTGGGGCGTGGGGGACACGACGATCCTGCCCGGCATCGTCGGCGCCGTGCGCTCAGGGCAGTTCCGCTGGATCAACGGCGGGCGCCACCTGACCGCCACGACCCATGTGGAGAACACGGTCGAGGGCCTGTGGCTGGGAGCGACCAGGGGGCGCCCCGGAGAGGCCTACTTCGTCACCGACGGCGAGCCCGTGGTGTTCCGCGACTTCGTGACCGCGCTGCTCGCCACCCAGGGCATCGAGGCGCCGGACAAGGAAGCGCCCGCGGCCGTCGCGCGAGTCGCCGGGCCGGTGCTCGAGGGCGTGTGGGGCCTGCTGGGCCGCAGGAGCCCGCCCCCGATCACCCGCCTGACCTACTGGCTCTCGGCGCAGGAGTGCACGATCGACATCTCCAAGGCCCGCGCGGAGCTGGGCTACGAGCCGGTCAAGACGCGCGAGCAGGGCCTGGCCGAGCTGGAGAAGGTGGCGACGGCATGAGCGAGGTGCGCGAGCGCGAGTTCCGGACCGGCGGCCTGCGCACGGTGCTGGCCGAGTCGGGGCCGGCGGACGCACAGGAGGCGATCGTCTTCGTCCACGGCAACCCCGGCTCGGCACGCGACTGGCACGACCTGATGGGCCGCACGGGCGAGTTCGCGCGCTCGCTCGCCCTCGACATGCCGGGGTTCGGCCGCGCGGACAAGCCCCGCGACTTCGACCTGCCCGTCGCGGGCTACGCCCAGTTCCTGGGGGCCGCCCTCGACGACCTCGGAGTGAGCCGCGCCCACCTCGTCCTGCACGACTTCGGCGGCCCGTGGGGACTGGCCTGGGCGGGGCTGCACCAGGACGCGTTCGCCAGCGTCGTGCTGATCAACACGGGAGTCCTCGTCGGCTTCGAGATGCACTCCACGGGCAAGCTCTGGGCCAAGCCCGTGATCGGCGAGGCGCTGATGGCGATCACCAGCCGAAGCGCCTTTCGTCGGGGCCTGTCGCGCGGCGACGCCCGGCCCCTCCCGCCCGAGTACATCGACGAGATGTACGACAGCTACGACCGCGACACCCGCCGGACGGTGCTGAAGCTCTACCGCAACCGGGCCGACGACGAGGTCCTGCGCGCGGCGTCGGGCTTCTTCGCGGGGCTCGACCGACCGGCCCTCGTGGTCTGGGGAAAGAAGGACCCGTTCGTGCCGGTACGCCACGCCGAGCAGCAGCGCGAGTCGTTCCCCAGCGCCGAGGTCGTCCTCCTCGCCGACAGCGGGCACTGGCCGTTCGCCGACGACCCGGAGCGGGTCGCCGCGGCCGTGGTCCCCTTCCTGCGCACGCAGCTCAGCCCAGCGGGATGAGGCGCACGAGCACGACGAACAGGGTGAGCACGACGCTCGCCCCGACCAGCCTGCGCGAGCCCGCCAGCGCGGCGAACGGCAGCAGCCAGATCACGTACCAGGGCATCAGCCACGTCACGGCCACGAGCATGGCCACCGTCGCCCAGCCCGCCGCGGCCAGCCAGGTCATCGTGCCGCGCCACGCCAGCACCAGCAGCCATAGGTAGGCGACGGCGAACCCCAGAGCGGCGAGGGCCTGGACGACGACGGGCGGCTCCTTGGCCCCGAACGCGCGGGACACGATCCCCGGCAGGCTGCGCACCGAGACGGCGTCATGCTGGTCGGCCACCCCGGCCAGCAGGTGCGGGCCCCACAGAGCCAGGGCCAGACCGGCGATGCCGAGCCCGGCCACTCCGGCCCCGATCAGCAGGTCGCGGCGCCGGCCGCGCGCACCGGCCAGGGCGAAGGGCGCGACGACCACGGCCGTCGTCTTCACCGCCGCGGCGGCGGCCAGCCCGGCACCGGCCAGGCCCGATCGGCCCCGGGCCAGCGCGAGCACCGCGCCGGTCACGAGGAGCATGAGCAGCAGGTCGACGTGCGCGCCGGCCACCGCGTAGACGAGGAAGACCGGGTTGAGCGCCACGAGCACGACCGCGCCCGACGTGGGCCGCTTCAGCTCCCGGGCGCAGGCGGCGACGAGGAAGGCCAGGCCAATCCCCGTACCGGCCGCCGCGACCTTGAGCAGCCACAGCGCCTGGGGGACGTCGAGCGCACCCAGCGGATAGAAGGCCAGCGTGGCCAGCGGGCCGTACGGGTTGGTCCAGTCCGGCCACGTGGCGTAGAGGAAGACCGGATCCCGCGGGACCGACAGCAGCGTGTCCGTGTAGGGATTGAGGCCGTGTTCGACCGCCAGGCGCCCGTAGGCGATGTAGTTGAAGGCGTCGGAGAGCCCGATCGGCGGGGCCAGCATGAGCACGACGTGCAGCGCGATCACCGCGCCCAGCGCCCAGCGCAGCCGGATCGCGTCGGCCAGCGCGATCGCCGCCACCCACAGCGCGCAGAGCACCAGGATCTCGGTGTAGAAGCTCGTCCAGGTGAGATGGGCGCCCAGCCCGTGGAACGGGCCCGACAGCCAGCTGGGGAAGCCGCGCGAGGAGAGGCTGAACACGAGCGGGCGGCTCGGCGCCGCCGCCGCGTCGAAGGCCAGCTTGGCGCTCACCGCGACCATCCCGGCCAGCACGCCGGCGGCCAGGACCTCGCGACGGGTCAGGCCGAGGGCGCGTGCGCGCACGACTGGTAATCCCGCACGTTCCATCGGCGGGAGGGTAGCCGGGCGCTCGCCGTCAGATGCCGGTCTTGCCGCGGGCGCGCCGGCCGGCCGAGGCGCTCTTGTTCGCCGCCCGGTTCGACGTCGAGAACGGCTTGCTCAGCCACTTCCCGAGGCGTCCGGGCGCCTTGCTCCCCGCCCGAGCACCGCCGCCGAAGACCTTGTTCACGCCCTCCTGCGGTCCGCGGGAGAGCCGCGGCAGCAGGAACCCGAGCACGAGCAGAATCAGGCAGATCGCTATCACCGCTCCGATGAGCATGACTCACGTCTACCCAGTCCCGTGGCATACGATCGCGGGCCCCGGAGAGAGGAGCGGCATGCCGCAGATCGAGACCGTCTCGGGACCCGTCGAGGACGGCGACCTCGGGCTGATCCTGGCCCACGAGCACCTGCGCACGACCAGCGAGAACGTGCACGCGCAGTTTCCCCACCTCTACGACGAGGACTTCGCCTACGGGCGCGCCGTCGAGGAGGTCGAGAACGCGCTCGAGAAGGGCGTCAGGACGATCATCGACCCGGCCTGCATGGACATCGGCCGCGACGTCCACCTGGCCCGGCGGGTGGTCGAGGCCACCGGCGTCCAGCTCGTGATGGGCACCGGGATCTACGGCATGCGCTACACGTTCCTGCCGCCGTTCTTCCAGAACCGCGAGCCGGAAGCGATGGTCGAGGCGTTCGTCCATGACGTCGAGGTGGGCATGCAGGGGACCGACGTCAAGGCGGCGTTCCTCAAGTGCGCGGTCGACGAGCCGGGCATCACCGAGGAGGTGGAGAAGATCCTGCGCGCCATCGCCGAGGCCAGCCGCCGCACCGGCAAACCGATCATGGCCCACTCGCATCCGGGCACCCGGCGGGGCCTGGAGATCATGGACGTCTTCGACGACGAGGGGATCGACCCGGGCAAGATCCAGATCGCCCACACCGGCGACACCGACGATCTCGACTACATCGAGGCGCTGCTGGCCCGTGGCCCGTACATCGGGATGGACCGCTTCGGCCTGGACATCATCCTGCCCAACGACCAGCGCGTGGCCACGGTGGTCGAGCTGAGCCAGCGCGGGCACACCGGGCGGATGACACTCTCCCAGGACTCCTGCGCCACGATCGACTGGTTCCCCGAGGAGATGCGCGCGCAGATGGCGCCCAACTGGCATTTCACGTACCTGTGGGAGGGCGTTCTGCCCGCCCTGTCGGACGGCGGCGTGAGTGATGGCGACATCGAGACCATGATGCGCCACAATCCGAGGTCATGGTTGACGGCCTGATCCAGGCCAAGCCGAAGCTGCGGGGGGTCACCCATGAATGGGCGTTCTTCATCTCCGTCCCCCTCGGGCTGTGGCTGGTCCTCGCCGCGCCCAGCGGGCGCGCCACCCTGGCTGCGGGCATCTACGCCGGCAGCGTGGCGCTGCTCTTCGGCTCGAGCGCGCTCTACCACCGCGTCACGTGGGATTCGGCGAAGGCCCGCGCCTGGATGCGCCGCCTCGATCATTCGGCGATCTTCCTGCTCATCGCGGGGACCTTCACGCCGTTCGCGCTGCTCACCCTCGACGGCACCCTGGCCACCGTCATCCTGGTCACGGTCTGGGTGGGCGCGGCGGCCGGGATCGTCATGACGCTGCTGTGGATCGACGCGCCCAAGTGGCTGATCGCGATCGTCTACCTCGCGCTGGGCTGGGTGGCCGTGGCGGCCACGCCGTCGCTGCTCGACAAGCTCGGGATCACCGGCGCGGGAATGGTGATGGCGGGCGGTGCCCTCTACACCGCCGGGGCCATCATCTACGCCCGGCAGCGCCCCGATCCGTCGCCCAGGGTCTTCGGCTACCACGAGATCTTTCACGTGCTCGTGATCGCGGCGGCCGCTCTGCAGTACGCGGTCGTCGCGTTCTACGTGCTTCCGAGCGCGTAGACGGCGCGCCCCGCCCGCCGGTAGGTTGCGCGCTCGCATGCCGGGCTATGCCGTCAGCCTGGGATCTCAGGAGGAGGTCCCCACCAGCGTCCTGACCGCTGAGGAGAGCGGCCTGGAGGCCGCCTTCGCCCCGGGGGCGGGAATGATCGGCTGCTCGCTGCGCCACCGCGGGGAGGAGCTGCTCGGGCAGCGCGGCGGCCTGGCCAAGTACGCGGAGTCGGGATCGACGATGGGCATCCCGCTGCTGCATCCCTGGGCCAACCGCCTCGACGGGCTGCACTACGCGACACCCGACCGCGAGGTGGACCTGGACCCGCAGGCCACGCCGCTGCGCCTGGACCCCAATGGCCTGCCGATCCACGGCCTGGCCGCCGCCTCGCGCTACTGGGAGGTCGTGGCGTTCGAGGCCGACGACCTGGGCGCGCGCCTGCGCACCCGGCTGGACTGGGCGGCACACGAGGAGCTGCTGGCCGGCTTCCCCTTTCCCCACGTGCTCGAGCTCGCCGTGACCCTGAGCGGGCGCACGCTGGCGATCGAGGCGAGGCTGCGCGCCACGGGGAGGGTCGAGGTCCCGGTGTCGTTCGGCTTCCACCCCTACCTCGTGCTGCCCGGGGTGGAGCGGGCGCAGTGGAACGTCACCCTGCCGGTGCGCCGCCGGGCCGAGCTCGACGACCGTGGCGTCCCCACGGGCGACACCGAACCGGTCCGCGCCGCGCCCGGGCCGCTGGGCGACGAGACATTCGACGACCTCTTCCCCGAGCTGGCCCATCCGCCCAATTCCTCCTGCGCGGCGGGGGCCGGGCCATCGAGGTGCGCTTCGACCGCGGCTTTCCCTTCGCCCAGGTCTACGCGCCGCAGGGTGAGGACTTCATCTGCTTCGAGCCGATGACGGCGCCCACGAACGCCCTGGTCAGCGGCGACCGGCTCACGCTCGTCCCGCGGGGCGGGTCCTACTCAGCGCGATTCTCCGTCAGCGTCTACGACGAGTAGCTCCTCGGAGGAGACCACGCGGTCCTTCCCCTGGCGCTTGGCGTCGTACATCGCCTCGTCGGCCGCGTGCATGACCTCGCCGGGGCTCTGAGCCTCCGAGCCACGCAGCACGGCGACGCCGATGCTCAGCGCGATCGGCGCGGCGGCCTCGCGAATGCTCTGAGCGACTTCGAGCGCCTCCTCGTGGTCGGAGCGGCGCAGCAGGACCGCGAACTCGTCGCCGCCCAGCCGGGAGGCGACGTCGGTGGTGCGCAGGCGGTCGCGCAGCTGCTGGCCGAGGTTCGCGATCACGACGTCGCCGGCCGCGTGGCCGAGCGAGTCGTTGATCGACTTGAAGTCGTCGACGTCGATCACCAGCACGGCGCTGCGCCGGTCGTCCTGCGCGCCGTGGCCCAGCTCGCGCGCGAGCTCCTCCTCGAAGCGCCGCCGGTTGACCAGGCCGCTGAGCGGGTCGTGGTCGGCCAGGTGCCGCAGCCTGTCCTCGGCCACCTTGCGGGCCTCGATCTCCAGCAGCTGGGAGAGCCGGTAGAGCGGGCGCCCGCTGGAGTCGCGCACGATGGAGATCGTCAGGTCGGCCCAGACGCGCTTGCCGTCGGCGCGGTAGACCCGCAGCTCCTCGCGCAGCACGTCGCTCGTCTCGTCCAGCAGGCGCTCGATGCCCGCCTGGAGCATGGGCGCATCCTCGGGCCCGGCGAACTCCACCAGCGACTGGCGCCCGATGAGCTCCCCGCGCGTGGTGCCGAGGATCCGGGCCAGGCTCTCGTTGGCCTCGATGATGCCGCCGTCGAGGCTGACGACGGCCATCCCGGTGACGGAGTCGTCGAAGACGCGGCGGAAGCGCAGGCGCGCCTCCTCGCCCGCCTGCTCGGCGAGCCGGCGATCGGTGACGTCGCGCGCCACCGCGTAGATGAGCTCGTGTTCGTGGTCCACCTTGGAGGACCACTCCAGCCAGCGCCATGTGTTGGTCCTGGTCCGGTAGCGGTTGGTGAAGTCGATGGTGGCGTTGCCGGCGAGCAGCTGCTCGGTCTCGCGGCGCGTGCTCTCGCGGTCGTCGGGGTGGACCAGGTCGGCGAACGGCCGGCCGATCAGCTCCTCCGGGCTCCAGCCCAGGACGCGCTGCCAGCTTCCGTTGGCGGTGACCAGGTTGCCCGCGAAGTCGGCCGTGCAGAGCAGGTCCCGCGACAGCGCGAAGTGGCGGGCGCCCGCCTCCGCCGCTCCCGCGGCGCCGCGCAGGCGCTCGGCCATGTAGCCGGTCACGGCGCCGACGACGATGAAGCCGGCGCCCCGGGGCAGGTAGCTGGCCAGGGGAGGCCGGACGCCGTGCAGCTCCGACCACAGCGCGGTGAGGGCGACGGCGACGAGCCCGGCGATGGCTCCGGCCCGGCCGCCGAACTCGATGCCGACGAGCACGACCGGAATGACGTAGAGCATCGCCACTCCGCTCTGCGGGCTCTCGAACAGGGTGCGCAGGGCGAAGACGCCCGCGAACAGGAGGAGCGCCAGCGCGAGGATCCGCAGGCGCGAGCGCGCCGTCCCGGACGAAGAGGGCATGGGTGAGTTATCGACGCTGACAGGTAGCGCTTGAGGCCCTGGTGCCGGATTTATGGCGTTTGGCGCCCCGGAATGCGCAGCCTTGGGTGCGTCCTCGGTCCCGGACGGCGTCCCGCGAGGCGCTTGGGGTACAACACTGGGAGGCGCGCCGTTCGGCCGCGACCGGGTCAGTGACGCCACGAAGCCACCAGGAGGAACAGACATGACCGACAAGCCCCGCACGACCACTGATTCCGGAATTCCCGCGCCCAGCGACGAGCACTCCCTGACCGTCGGGCCCGCGGGTCCCATCGCGCTGCACGACCACTACGTCGTCCAGAAGATGCAGCACTTCAACCGCGAGCGCGTGCCCGAGCGCGTCGTCCACGCCAAGGGCGGCGGAGCGCACGGCTTCTTCGAGGTCACCAACGACGTGACGCAATTCACGAAGGCCGCCTTCCTGTCGGGCGTCGGCAAGAAGACCGACATGTTCGCCCGCTTCTCCACGGTGGCCGGCGAGCAGGGCTTTCCGGACACGGTCCGCGACCCGCGCGGGTTCGCGCTGAAGTTCTACACCGAGGAAGGCAACTTCGACATGGTCGGCAACAACACGCCGGTCTTCTTCGTCCGCGACCCGTCGAAGTTCCAGGACTTCATCCACTCGCAGAAGCGCCTGCCCGACACCGGCCTGCGCTCCAACGACATGCAGTGGGACTTCTGGACCCTCTCGCCGGAGTCCGCGCATCAGGTGACGATCCTCATGTCCGACCGCGGCATCCCGGCGAGCTGGCGCCACATGGACGGCTTCTCCAGCCACACGTACTCGTGGGTCAACGCCGGCGGCGAGCGCTTCTGGGTCAAGTACCACGTCAAGACCAAGCAGGGGATCGAGAACCTGTCCGAGGCCGACGCGGCGCGCATGGCCGGCGAGGACGCCGACCACCACCGCCGCGACCTGCACCGCGCGATCGAGGAGGGCAACGCGCCGGAGTGGACGTTCTTCGTCCAGGTCATGCCGTTCGCCGACGCGGCGGGCTACCGGTTCAACCCGTTCGACCTGACCAAGGTCTGGCCGAAGAGCGACTATCCGCTGATCGAGGTCGGCCGGATGGTGCTGGACCGCAACCCGGCGAACTTCTTCGCCGAGGTCGAGCAGGCGAGCTTCAATCCCTCGAACCTGGTGCCCGGCACCGGCCTGTCGCCCGACCGGATGCTCATGGCCCGGATCTTCAGCTACCACGACACCCATCTGCACCGGATCGGCCCGAACTACGAGCAGCTCCCCGTCAACCGGCCGCAGAGCCCGGTCAACTCGTACAACAAGGACGGGTCGATGACCTATCACCACTCCGGCGACCAGCCGGTGTACGCGCCGAACTCCTACGGCGGCCCGGCGGCGGACACGGAGAACGCCGGCGACCTCGGGTGGGACGTCGAGGCGGGAGAGCTCGGCCGGACCGTGTACGAGAAGCGCGCCGAGGACGACGACTTCGGCCAGCCGGGCACGCTCGTGCGCGAGGTCATGGACGACGAGAAGCGCGACATCCTCGTGTCCAACATCGTCGGCCACGCCTCCGACGGGGTGACGCCCGAGATGCAGATGCGCGTGATCGCCTACTGGACCCGCGTGGACGAGCAGATCGGCCAGCGGGTCGCCGAGGGCCTCGGCGCCAACAACGGCGGCGCGCCCTCGCCGGAGGAGCTGCGCCCGGCGCAGGAGCTGGTGGACTCCCGCGCCGGCAGCGCGTAGACCTCTAGACGCTTGGAGCGGGCGAGACGGCCGGCGACTCGTCGTCGGTCGCCGCGTCGTGCAGCCGGTTGGCCAGCAGCCCGCCGGCGACGATGAAGGCGATGCCGACCCAGGTCGGGGCGGCGTCGAACACCAGCGCCAGGATCCCGACCGGCGTGAGGTACCCGGCGAGCGGGACCAGGAGCTTGGCCACCGGCGGCGCCGGGTCGCTGGGCACGGCCTGGCGCTCCAGCGCCCTGGCCTGCCCGTAGTCCGGATACCACTCGGTGAACTGGATGGCGACGATGATCGCGCCGGTCTGGATGATCCAGCCCGTCCACAGGTTGTTGGAGTTGTCGAGGAAGACGTCCCCGACGAAGCCCGAGATGGCGCCGACCAGGAACGCGCCGGTCCAGAAGGCCGTGATGACGTAGTTGATGTGGATGAAGATCGGGTTGTCCCACATCGAGCGGTCCACCTGCTCGCGCGCGTACTGGAGCGTGAAGGGCCTGCGGATGAGCATCGAGAAGCCGGCGATGATCACCAGGGCGATGTTCGAGATCTCGCCGGCGTAGTTCTCCAGCCAGTCGATCGTGGCGGGGCTGGCCAGGAGGCCGACGATGCCGAGCGCGGCGAAGAACGTGACGTCGGCGAACTCGAGGAGCTTGGGCGACTGCCCGCGCAGGACGGAGAGCCCGAGCAGCGTCGCCGACATGGCGAAGGCGATCCCGGCGCTGAGCTCGAAGCGGTTGGGCCCGTTGAGCAGCGCCATGGCGATCCACGGCGCGAGGGCGGAGATGGGGCTCCCGAGGATCTTGTCGATCGTCGAGCGCTGGGGCGGGGCGGGGGCGGTGGTGGCGGCGGTGGTCTCGGGCATGACGCGTAGATCGGCGGCGCCCGGTCGCGGCCTTAGCCGCGGGCGCCGCCTCTCAACGCAGGGGCAGGGAGATCAGGCGAACGCGGGCGCGAGCTCGGGGCGCTGCGCCGGGGCGTCCTGCACCGGCGTCCTGAAGCCCTTGAAGGCCAGGTAGAGGGTCCATGGAACCTGAGCCGGTGGGAGCGGAGCGGCGAAGGAATCGAACCTTCCAAGCGGGGGGTTGCCCCGCCCTGCCGGCTTTGAAGGCCGGATGGGCCACCAGGCCCGTGCCGCTCCGCGCGCGAGATTACGGGCTGGCCAGAGGGGGAAAGACCCAAGTCATGGCCGATGACGACCGCGATCCCTACATGCGCGACCCCAACATCGCTCGCGCCGCGAGCATGCAGGTCGTGGCCGGCCTGGCGCTGGGTGCGATGCTCGGCTGGGCCGTGGCGGGGTGGTTCAACTTCGGCATCGGGTTGGGCATCGGGGTCGGAGCCGTGGTCGGCTTCCTGCTCGCCAACGTCCTGATCTACCAGTACGGCGGGCGCTCGACGCGCTAGCGGCGCTAGCCGCCGTAGTCGGGCGGCACGCCGAACCGGGAGCGCGTCTCCGGCGGCATGGTCCCGTTGCCGTCCCACACGACGACCCACGTGTCCCCGCCCTTCTTGAGGATCACGTGCGCCTCCTGGGCGACGAGGACGTCGGCGAATTGCCCGTTCGTCTTGACGAGCTTGAGCTGGCTGCGGTCGAACGTGTCGTCGCCCGTCGCCTTGTAGAACGCCACCGCGGCGTCGAGGATCGCGCCCTCGTCGGCCGAAGTCTGAGTCGTGGCCGTCCCCCCGGGCACGACGGTGGTGATGACCGTCGTGGTGCCCCCGCCGCAGCCCGCGAAAGCGAGGCCGGCGCCGAGCACGGCGAGCAGCCCGAGCGGGGCGGCCTTACGCATGTGCCAGCCCGTGTTCGAGCGCGCCCTTGATCCCCGCGTCCAGCGCGTTCAGCCGATACAGCGCCAGCGCCTCGGGCGAGGCGAATCGGCGACCCTCGGCGCCGTGGTGGGACAGCACGCAGTGCAGCAGCGCCAGGCGCTTGTCCTCGGGCATCGCGCCGGCCCGCGCCTCGATCATGCGGGCTCCGATCGCCACGTGGCCGAGCATACGGCCCTCCTCCGAGATCCCGATCTCCGCCGCGTAAGTGAACTCGCGTGTCTTGCCCAGGTCGTGGACGATCGCCGCGGTCAGCAGCAGGTCGGAGTTCAGCCGCGGGTGCAGGATGCAGGTCTCGTTGGCCAGCGTGGCCACCGCCACGGTGTGCTCGAGCAGGCCTCCCAGGTAGGCGTGATGCCCGCCCCGGGTGCAGGGTGCGCGGCGCCACTCGGCGCGCAGCTCGTCGTCGGCCAGCAGCGAATCGAGCAGCGCGCGCCACTGCGGATCGTAGACCTCGCGCGCGAGGTGCTCGAGGAACCCGTCGAGCTCGTCGAGGTCGCGGTAGGCCACGGGGAGGAAGCGCGCCGGATCGGCCTCCACGCCCTCGGCGCGCTCGACCTTGCGCAGCTCGACCTGAAGCTGGTCGCGGAAGCGCTCGACCCGTCCCGCCACGCGCACGAGGTCACCGCGTTCGAAGCGGCCCGCCAGCGCGTCGGCGTCGCGGAACGCCCGCGCCTCGATCGTGCCGGTCTGGTCGCGCAGCTCGACCGCCAGGTAGGGGGAGCCCGTCTTCGTCGTCAGGCGGTCCTTGCGGGTGCAGGCGAAGACGCCGACCACGTCCTGTCCGGGTCGTAGCGTTGATACGGCCTGCGTCGCCGCGCCGGGGAGGGGCTCCCTCGGCGCGGCGGATGCGGGCGACGGTGAGGGCGGGTCGGTCGAAGGCACCTCTCCCATGATGGCCGCGGTCCCGGATGAAAGCCGGGCGCGATGGAGTACCTTGAATCGATGCAGCCCATCGTCTGGGACCGTCGTCCCGACAACCTGCGCGCCCCGGCCATGGTGTGCGCGTTCAAGGGGTGGAACGACGCCGCCGACTCCGCCTCCTCCGCCGCCAGCTTCGTCGGCTCCGCGTTCGACGCCACCCGCTTCGCGACGATCGACTCCGAGGAGTTCTTCGACTTCCAGAACACCCGGCCCGAGATCAAGCTCGTCGACGGCCGCCACCGCGAGATCGACTGGCCCGACGTGGAGATCTACGAGGCCCGGGTCCCGCGCGCGCCGCGCGACCTCGTGCTCGTCGTGGGCCACGAGCCGTCCTATCGCTGGCGCACGTTCACGCGTACGCTGGTCGAGCTGGCCGAGGCCATCGGCGTCCAGCTCGTCGTGACGCTCGGCGCGCTGCTGGCCGACGTCCCGCACACCCGCCCGGTGGCGATCACCGGCCTGGCCTCCGACGAGGCGCTGGTGGAGCGGCTGGGCCTGCGCTCCTCGCGCTACGAGGGGCCGACGGGGATCACCGGCGTCCTCCACGCCGCGTGCGCCGACGCCGGGATGCCCTCGGCCAGCCTGTGGGCCGCCGTGCCGCACTACGTGGCCGCCACGCCCAACCCCAAGGCCGCGCTGGCGCTCGTGCGCCGGCTCGAGGGCCTGGTCGGCGTCTCGGTCGACGGTTCGGACCTGGAGGAGGCCGCGGCCGACTACGACCGCCAGGTCTCCCTGGCCGTCCAGAGCGATCCCGACGTGCAGGCCTTCGTCGAGCGCCTGGAGGCGGCGTCCGAGGACGAGGAGTCCCCGCTCACCGAGGATGGCGAGATGCCCTCGGGCGACACGCTGGCCCGCGAGTTCCAGCGCTTCCTGCGCCAGCGCGGGCCGGAGTAGGCGCCGGCGCCGCCGGGCGCTACTTCTCCGCCGCCGGGCAGATGATCCGGAAGTCGCAGGTCGAGCACGCCGCGTAGGAGGGCGTGGGCTCGAAGCCCTGGGCTCCGATCCCCTCGGCGACCTCCATCACCGTCTCGGTGATCCAGTCGCGGGCGGCCTCGTCGCGGGCCACCGGGACCTTCTCGTCGTCGAGCACGTACCAGTAGGCCTGGTGGGCGGCCTCGAGCTCCCAGGCCTCGCGCGCCCCCACGGCGTAGAGGGAGAGCTGCACGTCGTCCTTGAGCTGCGCTCGGCTCTTCGGGCGCCCGGTCTTGTAGTCGATGAGCTCATAGGAGCCGTCGGGCAGGCGGTCGACGCGGTCGACCCGGCCCGAGACGAGATGGGGACCTAGGCGGAACGAGAACGGCCGCTCGAACCACACCGGCTCGCAGTCCTCGGTCTGGAAGCGCCGGAAGTACCGGGTCAGCGCGTGGGTGGCCTTCTCGCGCAGCTGGCGCTCCTCGTCGGTGACGCCGAACCCGCCGCGCCGCCAGCCGGCGTCCAGCAGGCCGAGCAGCTCGGCCAGCGTGCGCGTTCCGCCGCCGGCGTGGAAGCGCTCGAGGACCTGGTGGACGAGGATCCCGAAGCGCTGGTTGAGCGTCGGCTCCTGCGGGATCCGGAAGACGCGCGCGAACTTGTAGCGCAGCGGGCAGATGCGGTACGTCTCCACGTCGGAGGCCGAGAGCGCCAGTCCCTCGCCGCGGCGGGGGAGGAAGGCCTCCAGCGAGGGCTCCTCGCGCGCGGTCGTGGCGGCGGCGCGGCGCCGGGCATCGCGCTCGGCGTCGAGCAGGTAGTCATCCAGCGCGCTGGTCTGGAAGATCTCGCGCTGCTCGGCCGTGACCGCCCGCGCCAGGCGGGCGTTGATCTCCGGCAGCGCCTCGGCGACGTCCTGCTCGGCCGGCCGGGCCAGCAGGGCCGAGAGCTTGAGCAGCTCCAGGTAGCGCACGACCGCGTGGGAGACGTCGAGGTCGGTGTCGAAGCGCAGCTCCGACAGCCTCCCCCCGGTCCGCGCCACCGTGTCGAGCAGCTCGTCGCGCATCATCCGGAACGTCGCGTGCAAGGTCTCGGCCGGACCGAACAGCGCCTCCTCGCGCTCCTCGAGCTCGATTCCCGCGGCGCCGAGCGCCTCCTCGAGGAACGGCGAGGGCGCGAGCGCCTGGCCGCGGTCGCCGCGCTCGGGGTACGCCAGGACGAGCCGCTCCCGCGCGCGCGTCATCGCCAGCGCCAGCAGGCGGCGCATCGCCGCGACGTGGGCGGCGTGGTCGTCGGGCGGGTGATCTGGGCCGAGCAGCTCGGCCGGGATCGGCTCCAGCGCCGCCAAGCGGGCCCCGGGCATGCGGCCCGAGTGCAGCCCCAAGACGTAGACGTGGTCGAACTCCAGGCCGCGCGACGAGCGCATCGCCATCACCTGCACCGCCCGCGGCTCGGTCTCCGCCACGGCCTCCTCCTCGCGCAGCCCCGCCTCCGCGACCGCGGCGATGTAGCGGGCGAACTCGCGGGGAGTGGCCTGGGGCGAGCGGCGCACGTAGGCGGTGGCCAACTCGCCGAACCGTGCCAGGTTGAGCAGGCGCTCGACGACGTCGGCCTGGGCGGCGAACAGCTGCTGGCGCCGCAGGCCCAGGCGCTCGATCAGGCGGTGGACGAACAGGTCGGGCCGGGTCGTGTCCAGCGCCTTGGAGGCCGAGCGGTAGAGCTTGAGGAAGCTGAGGATCCGGTCGCGCGCCTCGGGCGGGATCTGCGGGGACTCGGTCGCCGCCACGAGGGCGGAAACCATGTCGATCTTGCGGCGCCGGGAGATCTGCGTGCAGCGCGCGATGTCCACCGAGCGCAGGTTGATCGGCTGGCGGGCCAGCGCGCGCACGACGGCGCCGGCGTCGGTGGGATCGGCCAGCAGCCGCAGCCACGCCAGCACGTCGCGGATCTCGGCCCGCTGGAAGAACGCCGCCGCGCCCACGATGCGAAATGGCACCGCGCGCTCCTCCAGCGCGACGGCGACGGCCTGGCCCTCCCGCCGCACCGAGCGCACGAGCACGCAGATCGCCTCGGGCTCGACGCCCTCGTGGGTGATCAGCCGGTCGACCTCGACGGCCACGCTCTGCGCCTGCGCGCGCTCGGTGGCGCAGCGCCAGGCCACGACCTCGCCGCCCTCCGGCCCGCTCACCTCCGCGCCCGCGCCGGCGGCGTCGAGGATGCGCTGGGGGCAGCGCAGCGAGCGCTCGAGGCGGACGATCCGGGCGCCCGGCCAGTGGGCGCCGTCGCCGGCGATCGTCAGGTCGCCGTGCGGCCCGGCCAGCAGCTCGAGCAGCGCGAGCTGGGCCGGCGTCGCCTCGTGGACGTCGTCGACGATCACCGCCGCCAGGCGCGCGCCGATCCGCCCGCGCACCTCGGTGTCCTCGGCCAGCAGGCGCCTGGCGAGCAGCACGAGCTCACCCGAGTCCAGCGTCCCGGCCTCGCGCAGCATCCCGTCGTGCGCCGCGTAGACCGCGGCGAACTCGCGCTCGCGTTCGAGGCGCTCGTCGTCGGCGGGCAGGCCGTCGACCCAGGTCGCATAGTCCTGCGGCGTGACCATCTCCTCCTTGAGGCGGTCGAAGCGCTCGATGAACGAGGCCAGCAGCGCCGCCGGGTTGCCCTGGAAGTCGTGGCGGCGCAGCGGCAGCTCGTCCATGCGCTCGAGCAGGAGCGCCAGGCGGTCGGCGGACGTCACCGAGGCGGCGAACGGGTCGAGCCCGGCGGCGAGCGCCTCGTCGCGCAGCAGGCGCGCGCAGAACCGCTCGAACGTCGTGACCGTGAGCTCCTCGTAGGGGCGCTCGATCTCCGCCTCCAGCGTCGCGCGCAGGGCGTCGGCCGCGGGCGGGGAGGCGGCGAGCAGCAGGAGGTCCTCGGGCGCCGCGCCGCGGTCCACGAGCCACGCGAAGCGGGCCAGCGCGCAGCGCGTCTTGCCGGTGCCGGGCCCTCCCGTGACGGCCAGCGGGCCCCCGGAATGGGTGACGGCATCGCGCTGAGCGTCGGTCAGGCCGTCGAGCAGGGCTGCCACATGCCTAGGATACGAGCCCCGTGCTCCCGCCCGCCGATGCCTTGACCGCCGATTGGCTCGGGTTGTGCCGGCGCGCGAGCGCGGCGCTGCGCGAGGTGCTCCGCGACGCTCCCACCACCCTGGAGCGGGCGGTGGAGACCGGCGAGCGCGGGGAGGGAGGCGACCGCACGCTGGTCATCGACCGTCAGGCCGAGGACGCCGTGTTCTCGCTGCTGGACGAGCTGCACGCGTCCGGGTACCGCTTCCACGCGATCTCCGAGGAGCGCGGCGAGGTCGACTACGGCGATCCGGGGGTGCGCGTGGTCGTCGACCCGATCGACGGGTCGCTCAACGCCAAGCGCGGGCTGCCCCACCACTCGATCTCAATCGCCGTGGCCGACGGCCCGACCATGGGCGACGTCGCCTTCGCCTACGTCTATGACTTCGGCCCCGGGGAGGAGTGGACCGCCCGGCGCGGCGAGGGGGCGACGCTCGACGGCGTCGCGCTCGACCCCCAGGCGGGCGAGCGGCGCACGCGCGCGGGCAAGCTCGAGGTGCTCGGCCTGGAGTCGGCCGACCCGCGCTGGGTGGCCGAGGTCGCCGACCTGCTGCCCGAGCACGCCGCGCGCGTCCGGGCGCTGGGCTCGATCGCCATCACCCTGTGCCAGGTCGCGGCCGCGCGGCTGGACGGGATGCTCACGATCAAGCGCACGCGCTCCGTCGACGCCGCCGCGGGCCAGCTGATCGTGCGCGAGGCCGGGGGCCACGTGGCCTTCACGGCCTACGACGATCCGCTCGGAGCTCCGCTGGACCTGGAGCCCAGGTCGCCGGTGGTCGCCGCCCGGACGGCGGCGACCCTGGCGACCCTGTCTACCCTGCCGCGGTCCTGACGCGGCTCATCCGTGGTGCGCCGCGCAGTACGCGTCGCGGCTGGCGCTGCTCTGCAGCGGGCCGTACGCGGTGCCGGCCTTGATCAGCTGGGCCTGGCCGGCGGCGAAGTTCTCGATCTGCTGGGAGACCGCCGCCCGCGCGCTCGCGTCGGGCGCCGACTCCAGCGCCTCGGCGAAGCGCCACGCGCTCTCGCGCCAGCCCTGGATCGCCGCCATCGCGCTCTGGTAGCCGAGCGTCGTGGCCAGCGGCACCGGCATGTCCATGTTGACGCTCGGATCGAAGCGGGCCGCGCCCTCGGAGATCGCCGGCGCGTAGGCGTCGTAGAGGATCTCGTTGACCTTGTCGTGGTCGGGCTTGCGGCTCGTGCCGTCCGGCTTGACCAGGCCGATCGCGGCCAGCACGTAGGGCAGGTCGCGGTTGACGTGGGCGTTGACGCCCAGCAGCAGGTCGCCCAGGCCGCTGACGGACCTGTCGCGCGCGGCGTCCAGCGCGATCTGCCAGGCCAGCGGCACGCGATCGCGGTGCCCGTCGGCGTAGTCGTCGCGGGCGTCGAAGTAGTAGCGGGCGAAGACCGCGTCCTCGTGGTTGACGAACGGCTCGTCGGAGAAGAAGTCGTCCGGGGCGCCGACCGTGTCGCGATAGGTCGTCGTCACCCGCAGGTAGAGGAGCGAGAAGAGGGCGGTGTGGCTGCAGCTCTGCGCCTCGGGAGCGAGACGCTTGCCCATCTCCCTGATGGTCGCGTCGACGCACTTGATCTTCCCCGAGGTGCACTCGTTGGCGCTGTTGGGGTCGTAGGTGTCCGTGAGGCCGGGCAGCAGGTCCGGCCAGTTGAGGATGAGGTCGTCGGCCTTCGCGGCCGAGGGGATGGCGAACGCGCCCAGCGCGCACGCGGCAGCGACCACGACACGGAACCTACGCATATAGACCCACCTCCGCGGCCCCGTCCGTAGGGCCATCGTCCACATAACGGGGTCAGGATCGGCAGGCTTTAGTGAGGACTTGAGAGGTTGGACGAATGTTCGATTCAGATGGCCCGCGATCGCCGTTCGCCATGATGGTGGGGTGATCGACTGGTCCATCACCGAGCGCGTCGCGGGGATGCTGGCCGGGGACCCGTTCCCCGGGAAGCCGCGCCCGCAGCTCCCCGAGCTGGCGCGGCGCAGCGAGGAGCTCGTCTCCGAGTACGCCGGCCTGCACGCGCCCGGGCCGCTGCCGCCGCCCGAGCTGCTCAGCCGGCCGGAGTGGATGCGCGCGAACCTGCGCTCGATGCGCCCGACGCTCGAGCCGCTGGCCGGGCGCCTGGGCGAGGGGCTGGGCCCGGCGGCGCCCGTCGTGCGCACGGTGGCCGGCGCGCTGCTCGCCGTCGAGCTCGGGGTCGTGGTCGGCTACATGTCGCGCCGGGTCCTGGGCCAGTACGAGCTGGTGATCCTCGATCCCGAGGCGCCCTCGCGGCTGCTGTTCGTCGGGCCGAACCTCGACGAGGCGGCCGCCTCCTTCGGGGCCGACGAGGACGACCTGCTCACCTGGGTCGCGCTGCACGAGGTCACGCACTCGCTCCAGTTCGCCGGCGTGCCGTGGCTGCGCCCGCATCTGGCCGATCTGCTCAAGGAGCTGCTGGGCTCCCTGGACGTCTCCATCGACCCCTCCTCGCTGCTGCGCATGCCCTCGCGCGACGACCTCCGCGCGCTCGTCGACCGCGTCTCCAACGGCGGGCTGGTCGAGCTCATCACCACACCCGCACAGCGCGAGACCCTGGACCGGGTCCAGTCCGTGATGGCGGTGCTCGAGGGACACGCCGAGCACGTGATGGACGTCGTCGGCGCCGACCTGCTCCCGTCGCTGCCCCAGCTGCGGGCCGCGATGGACCGCCGCCGCGAATCTGCCTCCGCGCCGGCCAAGCTGCTCCAGCGGCTGCTCGGGCTGGAGATGAAGATGCGCCAGTACCAGGTGGGCAAGGCGTTCTGCGACGGCGTCGTGGAGCGGGGCGGGATCGAGGCGCTCAACCGCGTCTGGGCCGGTCCAGGGGTGATTCCGACGCCCTCCGAGCTCGAGGATCCGGCGGCCTGGATCGCCCGAACGGACGTTCCTTCTGTCACAAAGTCTGGCGCCTGAACTCCGATTCCACCGGACTTTGCGGGCTATCGTGTAACAAGCCCGCGACGGGGGTTTACAAACACATGTTCGGTGATAATCTCGTTGTACCGAACGCGTATTCGACTAAGCCCGAGCATCTCCGAAGGAGGAGATCGAAGTATGAGCCCCACCGCCCCTAACACTCAGTCGACGGCCGCCAAGAAGGCCGCAGCGACTCGCCGGGCCAACGCCCGTCGCCGCAGCGCTTCGGCCAAGAAGGCCGCCGCCACCCGTGAGCTGAACAACCGCACGCCGCTCCAGAACGCGCAGGAGTACGCGGAGCGCGCCCTTCTGATTCCCGTGGGCGCCGCTCTGGTCGCGCGTGACACCCTGGTCGAGTCCGTGACCGAGGTCGCCAAGCCGTACCGCAAGCGCGAGACGGCCCAGCGTCAGCTCGAGCGCGACATCAAGCGCTTCGAGCGCCGCGGCACGACCGCCCGCAACCGCGTCGAGCGCGAGGTCAAGAAGACCCGCACGCGCGTGGAGCGTGAGCTTCGCCAGCGTCGCACCCGTGTGCAGCGCGTCGTGAAGCAGAACCGCACCCGCCTCGAGCGTGAGGCCAAGCGGAACCGCACTCAGGTCGAGCGTCAGGTCAAGACCCTGCGCCGTGACCTCGAGAAGCGGGTCGGCCTGGTCGGCGCCCGTGTCGACGAGGCCGTCGCGGCCGGCCAGAAGGCCGCCGCCGACGTCCAGGAGCGCGTCGCGAGCGTTTCCTAGCTCAGCCTTCCCCCCGCCGGCGACCGGAGAGGCGCCGGAATCGGGGTGAGTGTGCCGGCCACATACCTCGCCGGCACTGCAGCACCCTCTCCTCCCTCAACCGCCGGGACGCCTTTCGAGGCGTCCCGTCGGTCTTTAAGGGGCCGATGGACAGGCCCGGCCGGTCCTGGCGCCCGGATACGCGTCTCGCGGCGCCGGATCGCCACGGCCGATGCTTGCGATAGCGCTGCTATCGCTTCGCATCATCCGCGTCGCCCGGCATCCGCGAGCCACACGCATCCGACCACCAGTCCTCGGCCGGACCTGCCCACCGCCCCCTCGCGGCGTTCTTTCGCGTTGAGTGGAGGCTTGTACGGGTCATGACACGTACAAGTCTCCAATCGTGCCTCGGAAGCGGCCGGGCGGGCCCTCGGTGCCCGCCGTTCGGCGCGGCCTGGCCGATAATCCGTCCCGTGTCCGCACCGACTCCGCTCGAGCCCGCTCCGGCCGGCCTGGCCCCCGGGCGTGAGCTCTACCTCAAGCGCGAGGACCTCCATGAGCTCGGGGCGTTCAAGTGGCGTGGGGCTCTCCCGACGGTTCAGGGCTATCGGGATGGCGGGGCGGACACCGTCGTCACCGCCTCCACCGGCAATCACGGAGCCGCGAGCGCCTGGGCGGCGCAGCGGCTGGGGATGACCGCGGTGGTCTTCGCGCCCGAGGGGACCAGCCGGACCAAGCTGGGGCGGATGGAGGCGCTGGGCGCCGACGTGCGCCTGGTCGGCGCCGACGTCGACGACGCCAAGGACGCGGCGCGCGAGTTCTCCGCCGCCCGCGGCGCGCCGTTCTTCGAGGATGGCGCCGAGCCGGCGCAGTTCGTCGGCTACCGGGCGATCGGCGACGAGATCCTCGACCAGATGCCGCGGCCGCCCGCGGCCGTGATCGTTCAGGTCGGCAACGGCGCCCTTCTGATCGGCGTCGGGTCGGCGATCGGCGACCGCGCGCCCGAGGTGGAGCGGGTGGGCGCCGTCGCCTCCGCGGCGCCCGTGATGGCCCTCTCCCACGACGCCGGCGAGCCGGTGCAGTGTGACCGCTGCGACACATTCGCGGACGGACTTGCGGTTCGCGTCGCCATCCCGCTGGCCGTGTCCGAGCTCCTGACCGCCGCCGACCGCTACGTCCAGGTCAACGAGCGGGAGATAGCCCGGGCCGTGGGCGCCTACGCGCGCGCCGGGATCCGGGCCGAGGGGGCCGCGGGCGCCGGCCTGGCCGCCCTGGCGCAGGTCGAGGGCGACCCCGTCGTCGTCATCGTGACCGGCGCGAACATCGACGACGACCTGCACGAGCGCGCGGTGGCGCGGCCGGAGACCTTCGCCGCGTAGCCGAACGCGGGCGCCGGTTTGCCAGAATGGGTCCATGCCCACTCGCGAGCAGGTCCTCGAAGCCCTGAAGGTCGTCATCGATCCCGAGCTGCGGCGCGACATCGTCGAGCTCGAGATGGTCCGCTCCATCGAGTTCCGCGACGGCGGCGCCGTGGACGTGATGGTCTCGCTGACCACCCCCGGCTGCCCGATCCGCAACCACTTCGAGACCGCGGTGCGCGATGCCGTGACCAAGCTGGACGGCGTCGAGTCGGTCACGGTCGCCTTCGACGTCCTCTCGGACACCGAGAAGGGCAAGCTCCAGCAGAAGCTCGGCCGCGCCGTGCTCCCCGAGGGCGCCCTGGCCGAGGTCCGAAACGTCATCTGCATCGCGTCGGGCAAGGGCGGCGTGGGCAAGTCCACCCTCAGCGCCAATCTCGCCGCGGCGTTTGCCGCCGAGGGCAAGAAGGCCGGGATCCTCGACGCCGACGTCTGGGGCTACTCGATCCCCCGCATGCTCGGCCTGGGCGCCCAGCGCCCGAAGGTGTCGGCCGAGCGCAAGATCATCCCGCTGGAGGCCCACGACGTGGAGGTCATGTCGATCGGCTTCTTCCTCGAGGAGGACAGCGCCGTCGTCTGGCGCGGGCCCATGCTCCACAAGGCGCTCCAGCAGTTCCTCGAGGACGTGGCCTGGGGCGAGCTCGACTACCTGATCGTCGACCTGCCGCCGGGCACCGGGGACGTGTCGATGACCCTGGCGCAGTTGCTTCCGCAGGCCAAGTTCGTGCTCTGCACGACGCCGCAGCCGGCGGCGCAGAAGGTGGCCCGCCGCGCGGCCGAGCTGGCGGTCAAGTTCAAGCTCGAGATCGCCGGCGTGGTGGAGAACATGGCCGGGTTCACGACGCCGGGCGGCGAGCGCTTCCAGATCTTCGGCGAGGGCGGTGGCCAGCTCCTGGCCGACGAGCTCGACGTGCCGTTGCTGGGCAAGATCCCGCTGACGATGCCGCTGCGCGAGCACGCAGACGCCGGCACCCCGCTGGTCCTCGCCGATCCCGACGACCCGGCCTCCCAGGCCATCCACCAGGTGGCACGCGGCATCATCGCCGCGACCCCCGTCGAGCTCCCGGTCATGCAGGCGCCGTCGCCCGCGGCCGCGCCGGAGCCCGCCGGGATGTCGCTCCCGATGGCCTAGCCGCCCTGGGCGCGCCGCGCCCAGCGGCGGGCCCAGGCGTCGAGTGGCTCGAAGGCGCTGAGGAGCTTGCCGCCCTCGGTGGTGAGCCGGTAGCCCCCGTCGGCGCGCTCGGCGATCCCGGCCTCGCGCAGCTCGGCCAGCCGTGCGTTCAGCACGCTCGAGGACATCCCGTCGCACGCCGCCTGCAGGTCACGGAAGGCCAGCGGCCCGTCGCGCAACTCCCACACGACGCGCAACGTCCAGCGGCGCCCGAGCAGGTCGAGGAGCGCCATCACCGGGCGCCCCGAGGCCGAGCCGCGAACCGGTGTGCCGGGCCTGGGGGCCGGGCTCACGTCGTCCCCTTGCGCTTCTGAAATAGAAGCGGTACGTTCGTGCTTCGCATTCCGAAGCAGGAGGTTAGACGATGCCCATGACCGAGACCACCCCGCGGATCGCTCCCGTCGACCCGCCCTACGCCCCGGACACCGAGGAGATGCTGCGCCGCTGGATGCCCCCTGGCGCCGACGTCGAGCCGCTGCTCCTGTTCCGCACCCTGGCCGTCCATCCGGAGCTGGCCGCGCGCATGCGGCCGCTGGGCGCGGGCATCCTGGCCCACGGGCTCCTGGCCCCGCGCGAGCGCGAGATCGTCATCCACCGGGCCTGCGCCCGCGCCGGAGCGGAGTACGAGTGGGGCGTCCACGCGGTGGCCTTCGGCCGGGCTGTCGGTCTCACCGAGGAGCAGGTCGCGGCGACCGCGGTGGGGATCCCCGAGGATCCGGCCTGGGGCGCCCGCGACGCCCTGCTCGTCCGCCTGGTGGACGAGCTGCACGACACGGACGCGGTCTCGGACGGCCTGTGGGCGAGCCTGGAGGTCGAGTGGGAGCCCGCCGAGCTGTTCGAGCTGGTGGTCACGGCCGGCTGGTACCGGCTGCTCTCATGGGTCATCAGCGCCTGCCGCGTGCCGCTCGAGCCCTGGGCGGAGCGATTCCCAGGGAAATCCAAGGGATAGGAAGCACACTTTCGCGCTCGCCCGCCGTCCATCTCTCTGACAAGGAGACCGATCCGGCCGGCGGCCGGAAGGAGGCTGGAACGGATGAGACGTCTGACCATCGCCCTGCTGGCCCTCGCGGCGCTCGCCCTGAGCGCGTCGACGGCGCTGGCCCATGGCGGGCCGGGTGGCGGCCCTGGCGGCGAGCGCGGCTTCGGAGGCGAGGGCTTCGGCGGCCAGGCCGCCGATCGCGCCTTCCACTTCCACGGGACGGTCGTCTCCGTGGACGCCGACGCCAAGACCGTGTCGGTGAAGCTGGCCACGCGCCATGGCGACGACGACTCCTCGAGCACGCCTCAGACGGTGACCGTCAAGACCGACGAGGACACCCTCGTGGTCAAGGATGGCAAGGAGGCCACGCTGGGCGACCTGGCCGCGGGTGACGGCGTCGACGCCGCGATCGTGGCCGACGGCGGCTCGACTCAGGACGAGGTCCTGGCCAACGCCGCCTACATCCTGCGGGCCACCTCGCCCCAGTCCCTGTATGGCTTCGCCGGGAGCGTCACGGCGGTCGACTCCGACGCCGGCACGCTCACGCTGAAGGTCAAGTACGCGACCAAGGCCGCGCGCGCGCTGATCGGCGCGGGCAACAGCCCGGAGCTGACGTTCAAGGTCACCGGTGACACCGAGTGCCATCTCAACCGCCGCTCGCGGGGCATCGACCTCGAGGACATCGACGTCGGCGACCTGGCCGCGGTGGCGATCCTCGCCCCCAAGGGCTCGTCGCTCGATGACGTCCTGGCCGAGCCGGCCGAGGCGACGTTCGGGCTCACCGGGTCCAGGAAGGCGCTGCGCAGGCTGTCTCGGCGCAAGGGCCTGTCCGCTCTCACGGCCCGCGCCGCTTCGGCAGCGCGCCGTTGACCGAAGCGGGCGCAGACCGGCTCGCGGGCCCGCCCGTCCGGGGCGGGCCCGCGGCCTTGCGCGGGTCCGGGCGGTCCGTCACGATCGGGGCCATGTCGCAGGGACGCGGCTCCTGATGGAAGCGGCTTCCGCGCGCGGTCTGCCCGTCGGGGCGCCCGCCTCGGGCGCCCTGAACCGCCTCCGCTCCGACCACCGGCTGGCCGAGCGTTTCGCGGCCGGGGACGACGGCGCCTTCGCGGTGCTCTACGAGCGCCATCGGCGCCGCCTGCTCGCCATCTGCATCGGGGTCCTGGGCTCCTATGACGACGCCCAGGACGCTCTCCAGAACGCCCTCGCCGGGGCCACCACCGCGCTGCGAGACCGCACGCCCGAGCACGTGGGCGCCTGGCTGGCCCGCGTGGCGCGCAACGCGGCGATCGACCTCGCCCGGGCGCGGAGGATCACGGCCCGCCTGGAAGGCGACGAGCCCGCGCTGAGCGGAGGGCCGGACGCCACCGCGCAGGAGCGGGCGGACATCGAGGACCTCGTCAGCTCCCTGCGCCGCCTGCCCGAGCACCAGCGCACGGCGCTCGTCATGCGCGAACTGGCGGGCTCGTCCTACGCGGAGATCGCTTCGGCGCTGGAACTGGACGAGACCGCCGTGCGCGGGCTCATCGCTCGCGCGCGCATGTCCCTGCGGGCCGAGCTCGAGGCCAGCGAGCTGGCCTGCGCGACGGTCCGCGAGGAGCTGGCGCACCAGCCCGACGGGCGGCGCCGTCCCGCGATCGTGCGCCGGCACCTGCGCGCCTGCGACGGCTGCCGCGACTACGCCCGCGCCCTGCGCTCCGACGCCCATGCCCTGCGGGGCCTCGCGCCCGCCGCGGGCGCCCTGAGCCTGGCCGGGGTCGCCTCCATCTTGCGCCTCACGCGGCCCGTGGCCATCGGCGGCGCCGTGGCCAAAGGCGCTTTCGGGGCCGGAGCCATCCAGGCCGTCGTGGCCTGTGCGGTCTGTCTGACCGCGGTGGAGGGGGTGCGGGAGGTCGTCGTCACGCCGCCGCGTCACACGCCTCACCACGCCCGGGCGGCCGCCCACACGCACCCCACCGCCGCGGCGGCCGCGACCTCGTCCGCGTCCGGGACATCGGCCTCTCGGCTGGTCGCGACCCGGACGGGCGCCCCGCCCGCCGCGGCCGACGACCGCCGCCAGGTCGCCCAGGAGCGGCGTCGCGCGGCGTCCCGGCGCCTACACGACGGCGCAGCTCCGGCGTTCGTGCCCGGCGCCGCCGGCTTCGATCCCTTCGCCGAGGGCGGCTACCGCGGTGGGTACGGCGGGCGATGGCGCGGCGACGGTGGCTACGGGGGCGGCTCCGGACAGGGACCCTCCGACGGCGCCATCGACGGGCAGCACCCCGCGCGCTCCGGGGGCGGAGACGGCGGCGACCGCTTCAGCGGCGGCGGCGGGCGCCGGCCGACCGCCGACTCCTACGCGCCGTCGGGCTACTCGCGCCCGCAGTACACGCCGCCCACGGACTCCGGCTCAGAGCCGGTGACCCCGACCGCCGACCCGGTTCCCGCGCCGGCCGACAGCACCGCCGCCACGAGCACGAGCGACGCGGCGTCCTAGCTGCTCGCGTAGTACTGCGCGTTGAGCTGCGTGTACTTCTCCCACTCCGAGGGCAGCTGATCCTCGGCGAAGCAGGCGTCCACGGGGCAGGCCTCGACGCAGGCGTCGCAGTCGATGCACTCCTCGGGGTCGATGTAGAGCATCTCGACCTTGTCGTAGTCGGGCTCGTCCGGAGTGGGGTGGATGCAGTCGACCGGGCAGACCTCAACGCACGAGTTGTCCTTCGTGCCGATGCAGGGCTCTGCGATGACATAGGCCATACGGGTCAGGATCCTTGTCGTCGAAACGGGAAGAAGGCGCATTCTAGGCAGATGCCCCTCGCCCTAGACTCACCGCCGTGATCCTTCTCACCGGCGCCACCGGCCTCGTCGGCTCCTCGCTCCTGCGCCGCCTGACGGCGGGGCCCGAGCCCGTCCGCTGCCTGGTGCGCGACCCGCGGCGCCTGGGCGATCAGCGCGTCCGCGTCCAGATCGCGCTGGGCGACCTGGCGGACCCGCTTTCGTTCCGTCACGCCATGCGGGGCGTGCGCACCGTGATCCATCTCGCCGCCTCGGTGCGCGACCAGCCGCGGGGCTCGATTGAGGAACTGAACGGGGTCGCGACCTGGCGAATGGTCCAGGCGGCGGAGCGCGCGGGGGTGGAGCGGTTCGTGTTCTTCTCGGCGATCGGAGCCTCGACCTTCGCTCGGGCGCGCTTCTTCCGCGCCAAGGCGCTGGCCGAGGAGGCGGTTGCCGCCTCGTCGGTCCCGCACACGATCTTCGCCCCCTCGATCGTCTATTCGCCGGGAGACCCGTTCCTCACGCTGATGAACCGGCTGGCGCTGCTGCTGCCCTTCATGCCCGTCGCGGGGTCGGGCCGCGCCCTGTACCAGCCGATCTGGGCCGACGACGTGGCCGATTGCGTGATGGCCTCGCTGGCCGAGGCAGACGGAGGCTCCGAGCGATACGAGCTCGCCGGCCCCGAGACGCTGTCCTACGACGCGGTCACCCGGCTGATCCTGCGCTCCTACGGGCGCCGGCGTCTCGTCGTTCACGTGCCGATGCCGCTGGTGCGCCGGTTCCTCGGCGTGGCGCGCCTGGTGGCCGGCAACGCCGTCTTCGCGACCTGGGACGAGGTGGAGCTCATGGAGATCCCGATGACCTCGCGGATCGGCACGGCCGACGCCGAGCGCCTGGGCGTGAGCCCGCGCCCGATGCGGGCCGTTCTCGGCGTCGGCTAGAGCGAGGGCCGGCGATCCGCCCAGGGGAGGGCCGCCTCGATCTGCGCCGAGAGCGCGATCAGGTCGAACTCGCCGATCGGGCGTCCGATGATCTGGATCGGCACCGGGAGCCCCTCGTCCTCGAACAGCGGCAGCGAGATGGCCGGCTGGCCGGACACGTTGATCACCGCCGTGAAGGGAGTGAACTCGCCCGCCTTGCGGAAGGAGTCCATGCCCGTCTCGGGGTCGATCTCGCCGATGCGCACCTGGCGCTGGGCCATCACGGGTGTGATGACCGCGTCGTAGGGCGCCATCGCCGTGACCGCCATCCGCCCGACGGCCTGCATGGTGACCATCGCCCGCGTGTACTCGATCGCGTTGAGCCCCAGGGCCCCGTTGTAGAGCTCCAGCGACAGGGCCTCGGCGTTCTCGGGCGAGGGCTCGAGGCCGCTCATCCGCGAGGCGAAGTCCACCGTGGACCCGATCCCGACCGCCCACATCTTCGTGAACTCGGCGAACAGCTCGGGCTGGCTCCAGGGCAGCTCGATCTCCTCGACCTCGTGGCCCAGGGAGGCCAGGAGCTCGCCGGCGTCGCGCACCGCCTGCACGAAGACCGGCTCGACGTCGACCTCGATCGGCGGGTTGACGGCCAGCGCGATCCGCAGCTTGCCCGGGTCGCGGCCGGGGGCATTCGCGAACGGCTCGGCCGGCGGCGGCGCCCAGGTGGCGTCGCCCAGCTCCGGGCCGGCGAGCACGTCGAGCGAGCGCGCCGTGTCCTCCACGGTGTGGGAGACCACGCCGTCGATCGCCAGGAAGCTCTCGCCCAGCACCGGCGCCGGGGAAACCCGCCCGCGCGCGGGTTTGAGACCGACGAGGCCACAGCAGGCGGCGGGGATGCGGATCGAGCCGCCGCCGTCGTTGGCGTGGGCGATCGGCACCATCCCGGCCGCGGTGGCCGCCGCCGACCCACCCGACGAGCCGCCGGGCGTGCGGTCGAGGTTCCACGGATTGCGCGTCGGGCCGTAGCGGCGCGGCTCGGTGACGTTGAGGATCCCGAACTCGGGCGCGTTGGTCTTGCCCACGGGGATGAAGCCGGCGTCGAGGAAGCGCTGCACGACTGAGCCGTGGAATGGGGGCGTGAAGTCGCCGAAGAGGTGGGAGCCGAAGGTCAGCGGCTTGCCCGCCCAGGCGGGCCCGATGTCCTTGATCGCGATCGGCACGCCCGCGAACGGCCGGTCGTCCCCCGCGGAGATCTCGTCGGCCGCGGCGAGCGCGCCGTCGGCGTCGACGAGGATGAAGGCATTGAGGCGCTCGTTGAGGGCGTCGATGCGGGCCAGCGAGGTCTCGACGAGCTCGCGGGCGGTCAGCTCGCCGGAGCGCACGAGGGCGGCGAGCTCGGTTGCGGGGCGGAACAGGAGGTCTGAGGCGGTGGCGTCGGTCATGGGCGGAGCCTAGACCACGCCTGCCGGTGGTCGCCGCTGCGGACCTGCAACGCTTAAGTCATCACCGCTACGAGACGGAGAGCCACATGAGCGAAGTCCAGTCCGGCCTTGAGGGCGTAGTCGCCTTCGCCACCGAGATCGCCGAGCCCGACAAGGAGGGCGGCGCCCTCCGCTATCGCGGAGTGGACATCGAGGATCTGGTGGGCGCCGTCCCGTTCGAGAAGGTCTGGGGCCTGCTCGTCGACGGCTCCTTCGACCCCGGCCTCGCGCCCGCCGAGCCGCACCCGCTGACGATTCGCTCCGGCGACCCGCGCGTCGACGTCCAGTCCGCGCTGGCCATGCTGGCGCCCGAGTGGGGCCTGCGCGAGCTGATCGACATCTCCGACCGCCAGGCGCGCGACGACCTGGCTCGCGCGTGCGTGATGGCGCTGTCGTTCGTCGCCCAGTCGGCCCGCGGTCCCGACCGGCTGCCCGTCGCGCAGGAGCTCGTGGACCAGGGCCGCTCGATCCCCGAGCGCTTCCTCATCCGCTGGCGCGGCGAGGCGAATCCCGACCACGTCAAGGCGATCGACGCCTACTGGATCTCGGCCGCCGAGCACGGCATGAACGCCTCCACCTTCACCGCGCGGGTCATCGCGTCGACGGGCGCCGACATCGCCGCCTCCCTGAGCGGGGCGGTCGGGGCTCTGAGCGGCCCGCTGCACGGAGGCGCGCCGTCGCGCGTGCTCGCCATGCTCGACGAGGTCGAGCGCATGGGCGACGCCGATCGCTGGGTCAAGTCGGCCCTGGACCGCGGCGACCGGCTGATGGGCTTCGGCCATCGCGTCTACCGCGCCGAGGATCCCCGGGCCCGCGTCCTGCGCCGGACCTGCTCCGAGCTGCGCTCGCCGCGCTTCGAGGTGGCCGAGGCGCTGGAGGCGGCGGCGCTGGCCGAGCTCAAGGCGCGCAAGCCCGACCGGGTCCTGGCGACCAACGTCGAGTTCTGGTCCGCCGTGATCCTCGACCTGGCCGACGTGCCCTCGCAGATGTTCACCCCGATGTTCGTGTGCGCGCGGACCGCCGGGTGGGCCGCGCACATCCTCGAGCAGAAGCGCGAGGGCCGCCTGATCCGTCCCACGGCCAAGTACGTCGGCCCGCCCCCGCGGCCGCTGAGCGCCGTCATGGGCGAGCAGTCGGCCACGACCGCCTAGAGGGCGGGGCGCCGGGCTAGGCTGGCGCCGGATGGCGCCGGAGCATCAGCTCGATCCGCAGGTTCTCGGGGACCACCTCGACCGGCTTTTCCGCGCCGCCTGGGCGCTGTGCGGGTCGCGCGAGGACGCCGAGGACCTGGTGCAGGAGACATTCGCGAAGATCCTCGCTCGTCCGCGCATCGTGCGCGGCGACGACGATCTCGGGTACCTGCTGCGGGTCCTGCGCAACACGTTCATCTCCTCGCGGCGCACGGCCTCCCGGCGACCCGTGGGGGCGGGCGTCACGCCCGAGGAGCTCGAGCTGCCCGAGCGCAGCGCGGCCACCCAGCCTGAGGCGGCGACGGTCACGCGCGAGGTCTTCGGCGTGATCGCCGACCTGCCCGACGACTTCCGCGACGCGATCGTGGCGATCGACGTGGCCGGGCTCTCCTATTCGGAGGCCGCGCGGGCACTGGGCGTGCGGGAGGGCACGGTGACGAGCCGGCTCTACCGCGCCCGCGCCCAGGTGGCCCGCCAGCTCGGCTAGCGGGCCGGCGGGCGGCTCTAGTTCGTGACCTGCCCGCCGCCGTCCCAGGAGGCGAGCTTGAACAGGACGTCCGCCGGCACTCCACGCGCCGAGAGCACGCACGTGTGGTCGTGGCGCACCCAGGTGACGATGGTCGTGTCCTTGGCCCGGAAGGTGCGGTAGACGGTCCCGTTGATCGTGCGCTGCTCCGTGGCCACCGGCGGGGCCACCCGGGAGCCGGGGATGATCTGGTAGCCGACGCGCTTGCCGGCGCGGTCGTAGAAGACGGTCGTGACGCGCCGTCCGTGCAGGTTGTCCACGCGCGTTCCCCGGACCGGCCACTTGATGTCGTCCCAGTAGGGATAGGCCGCGCCGTCAACGTGGGTCGTGAGCAGCTTGGGGTGGCTCGCGTTGCGGGAGGGAGGCGGCGCGGTGGGCGGCTTGGCGGCCAGCTGCGCGGCCTCGACGATCGTCGGGCCTCCCGGAACGTCACCCGGGAGGGTGAGGACGAGCGCCAGCGCGGCCGCCGCGGCGGCCGCGGCGAGCGCGCCCCCGAGCACGAGCTTGCGCCGGCGCCGCTTGGGCGCCGCGGCCCGGCGGTCGGCCGCCACCCGGGCGCGCAGCCCCGCCGGCGCCTCGACGGCGAGCGCAGCGGCTCGTACGGAGTCGCGCACGCGCCGCTGCTCAGCGGCCAGCGCGCGCAGCTCCGGGCGCTCGGTCAGGGCGGCCTCCAGCGCCTCGCGGCGGCGCCGGGAGAGGGCGTCATCGGCCAGCGCGGCCAGGTCGGTGCGCTCGCGATCGGACAGGCTGGAATCAGGTCGGTCGGGGCTCACGTCGTCTCTCATCCAATTAAGACGCCCAAAGGGCAATTTGCATTCCGGCGGGCATACTGATTTTCGATGCCCTCGGCTTTCCTGGCCACCGCCCTGGCCGTTCTGGCGGCCGCTCCGGCCGGTCAGACGGCCGCGCGCCGCGAATCGGCGGTGCGCTGGGCGCTCCGTCAGGTTGGCACGCACGAGCGCGGGACGAGCAACTGCGGCCGGGCGGTCGTGCGCTGGCAGCGCAACGCCCGGTGGTCGGTGCCGCCGTGCCGGCCGTGGTGCGGGGCGTTCGTCCACGAGGCGTTCCGCCAGGCCGGGATCGACCTGCGCAGCGCCTTCCTGTACCCCGACCGGGTCCTCGCGGACGCCCGCGCGGGGCGCCGCGGCCTGCATGCCATCCGGGCGCAGCGGGTGCGCCGTGGCGACCTCGTGCTCTATCACTGGCCGGGCAGCGGCGACCGGGCCGACCACTTCGGGATCGTGCTGCGCGCCTACCGGCCCGGCTCGGGCGTCGTCCACGCGGTCGAGGGCAACACGGCCCAGGCGGTGCGCGTCAAGACGCGCCCGCTGCGCTTCGTCGTCACGGGGGTGCGCGTCAGCCCGTGACCGCGGCGAGCTTGCGCCGGGCGCGGAACAGGCGGCTCATCACGGTCCCCTCGCGCACGCCCAGCGTTCCCGCCGCCTCCCGGCACGTAAGTCCGGCCACGTCGACGGCCACCACGGCGTCGCGGAAGGGCGCGTCCAGGGCGGACACGGCCGCCAGCACCTCGCGGTGCATCGCGACCTCGTCGGCCGGCGGAGAGCTGCGGTCGGCGAAGGCCTGCAGATCGATCTCGGTCTCCGTGCCGCGCGGGCGGCGCGAGGCGGCGCGCAGGGCGGACACATGGACGTTTCGCAGCGTGCGCAGCAGATACGCGAGGTCGTCGTCGTTGCGCACCAGCCGGGGACGGCGCAGGACCTTGAGGTAGGTCTCCTGGACGAGGTCCTCGGCCATGTGGGGCGATCCGCACATGGCCAGCGCGGCGCGGTACAGGCGGTCCATGTGGTCGCCCAGGCGGGCCGGGTCGAGCGTGTGCTCGCCGGGCGGGGCGGCGGGAGCCAGGGCCGAGGCGCTCACGGGATCGGCACCTCCCCGACCTCCAGGACCTCGGTGCGCTCAGCCACGAACCCGGGCAGCTGCCCCAGCGCGGCTCCGGCGTCCGACGCGTCGACGCGCCACCACAGCCTGTGCCCGCCGCTCGCGCAGGTGGCCAGCGCGGGCCGGTGGCGCAGGGGGCTGTCGAAGCCCTTCCAGGCGGCGAAGGCAAAGCGGCACTCACCCGGCGCGTGCCCGTGGCAGAGGAGGAATGTGGCCATGGCGGCACTTTCGCCGCGCTCCCCGCGCGCCGGTATGGGGGATTTCCCCCCAAAGGCCTCGCGCGCTGGGAACATCCGGCCATGAGGGAGACCCGCCCCCTGGTCGGCAGGGACGCCGAGCTCGAGGCGATCGAGCGCGTGATCGGCACCCTGCGCGCGGGCTCGTCGGCCTGCCTGCGGATCGTCGGCGAGCCGGGGATCGGCAAGACCCGGCTCCTGCGCGAGCTCTCCGACCGCGCGGACGCACGTGGCGACCTCGTCCTCGGCGGCCGGGGCACCGAGTTCGAGAGCGACCAGCCGTTCGCGGTGATCGTCGATGCGCTCGACGACTACCTCGGGTCGCTGCATCCCCGCGAGCTCGAGCGCCTGGGCCCCGAGCGGGCGGGCGACCTGGCCGCCGTCTTTCCCGCGCTGGCCGCGTCCGACGGCGCGGCGGACGGCGCCCCGCCGCTGTCGCCCGAGCGCTACCGGACCCACCGCGCCGTGCGTTCGCTGCTCGAGCGCCTGGCCGCCGGCCGACCCCTCGTGCTCGAGCTCGACGACATGCACTGGGCCGACGAGGCGTCGATCGAGCTCGTGGCTCACCTGCTGCGCCATCCGCCCACCGCCGCCGTGCTGATCGCGCTGGCCTACCGCCCGGCGTCGGTGCCGCCCGGCCTGGCCGCCGCCGCCGTGCAGGCGCAACGCGACGGCTTCGGGGAGCTGCTGGAACCCGGCGCCCTGGCGCGCGAGGAGGCCGAGGCGCTGCTGGGCGAGGACCTGGACGGCGCCGTGCGCGACGAGCTCTACCGCGAGAGCGGCGGCAACCCCTTCTACCTCGAGCAGCTGATGCGCCGCCCCGCGGGGGCGGCGCCAGAGGGCGCGCAGGCGGCGGGTCCCGACGTGCCGGGGGCCGTGGCCACGGCGCTGGCACAGGAGCTGTCGGCCCTGCCGGACGACGTCCGCGCGCACCTGCGGGCGGCGGCGGTGGCGGGCGAGCCCTTCGACGTCGACCTGGCCGCCGCCGCGGCGGGCGCCGGCGAGCCCGAGGTGCTGGAGGCCGTGGACCGGGCTCTGGCGCTCGACCTCGTGCGCTCGACCGACGTCCCGCGCCGCTTTCGCTTCCGTCATCCAATCGTGCGCCGGGCGGTGTACGAATCGGCCCCGGAGGGCTGGCGGGTGGGGGCGCACGGCCGCGTGGCCGCGGTCCTGACGGCGCGCGGCGCGCCGGCCACCGCCCGGGCCCATCACGTCGAGCGCGCGGCCGCCCCCGGCGACGACGAGGCCTTCGCGGTGCTCGTCGAGGCGGGCAACGACGCGGCCGCCCGAGCGCCCGCGACGGCCGTCGGCTGGTTCGAGGCCGCGCTGCGCCTCGTGCCGGACGGGGATCCCCGGCGCCTGGAGGTGCTCGCCCCGCTGGCCACCGCGCAGGGGGCGTGCGGGCGCCTGGTCGACAGCCGGGACTCGCTGTTCGAGGTCCTTTCGATGCTGCCGCCCGAGCTGACCGAGGTCCGCGGGCGGATCGCCGCGTTCATCGCCCGGATCGAGCATCCGATCGGTCGTCACGGCGAGGCTCGGGCCGTCATCCGCCGGGCCCTGGAGGAGCTGCCCGACCCCGAGTCGCGCGAGGCCGCCCTGCTCAAGCTCGAGCTCTCCCACGATCACTTCTTCCTCACCGACTTCGAGGGGATGCTCGAGCGCGCGCGCGAGGCGCTGGCCGCGGCGCGGAAGGTCGACGACCCGCTGCTGGTCGCCGCCGCCTGCGCGGATGTCGGGATGGCCTGCCAGAACCTCGGGCGCGTCCCCGAGGCGCAGGCCGCGTGCGACGAGGCGGCCGAGATTCTCGACCGCCTGCCCGACGACCAGTGCGCGCCGCTGCTGGAGACCTTCTGGTGGCTGGGCTGGTGCGAGCAGGCCATCGAGCGCTTCTCCGACTCCGCCCGCCACATGCGGCGCGGGATCGATCTCTCCCGCTCCACCGGCCAGGGCTACAACTTCGTCACGCTGCTGGAGTCGCTCGTCGTCCCGCTGGGCTGGCAGGGCAAGCTCGCCGAGGCGCTCGAGGTCTCCGAGGAGGCGACGGAGGCCGCCCTGCTGTCGGGCACCGAGCAGTTCGTGGCCTGGGCGGAGATGATCCGCTGCTGGCTGGGGTGCCGCGCGGGAGACACGCGCGAGGCCATCCGGTGGGGGGAGCGGGCGATCGACACGATCTCGCGGCTGACGGAGAACGTCTTCTCCGGCCTGGCCAATGCCCATCTGGGCGCGGCCTATCTCGAGGCGGGCGACGCCGGCGCGGCGCTCGCCCAGCTTCAGGCGGCCGACGAGGCCGGCGCTCCGCTCGAGCACAGCGTCCGCTGCTGGTGGGAGGTGCTGATGACGCGCGCCCACGTGGGGCTCGAGCGCCTGGACGAGGCGCAGGAATGGGCGCAGCGCGCCCGGGCCTCGGCCGAGACGATGGGCCTGCCGGCGCGGCTGGGCTGGGCGCGCTCCGCCCAGGCGGGCGTGGACCTGGCGCGCGGTGACGCCCAGGCCGCCGCCACGGGCGCGAGCGAGGCGGTGGCGCTGTGCTCCGAGGCGGGCGAGCCGATCGGGGCGGCGCGGGCGCGCCTGCTCCACGGCCACGCGCTGGCGGCGGCCGGTCAGGCCGAGCCGGCGGCGCGGGAGTTCGAGCGGGCCCGGGCCGAGCTCACCGCGCTGGGCGCGGCGCGCTACGCCGACGAAGCGGCACGCGAGCTGCGGGGTCTGGGCCAGCGCGTCACGCGGGTCGGCGGGCGCGGCGCGACGGCCGACGGAGTGGCCTCCCTGAGCGCCCGCGAGCGCGAGATCGCCGATCTGGTGGCCGCCGGGCGTACGAACAAGGAGATCGCCGCCGAGCTGTTCCTCTCCGCCAAGACGGTGGAGAACCACCTCGCGCGGATCTCGGGCAAGCTCGGCGTGCGCGGCCGGGCCGCGGTCGCCGGGGCGATCGGCCGCGAGGCCGCGCCCCGGGAGTGACCGGGCCGCCAAAGAAAGAGGGCCCGGCGCGAACGCCGGGCCCTCTAAACAGCCACTTCCGCTGACGCGGAGAAGCCTGCCTACATCATCCCGCCCATGTCGGGCATTCCGCCGCCCGGCATGCCGCCCCCGCCGTCCTTCTCGGGGACCTCGGCGACGATCGCCTCGGTGGTGAGGATGTTCTTGGCGATCGACGCGGCGTTCTGGAGCGCGGAGCGCGTCACCATCGCCGGGTCGATCACGCCGGCGGCGACGAGATCGGTGATCTCGCCCGTCGCGGCGTTGAGGCCCTGTCCGTCCTTGGCCTTGCGGACGTCGTTGACGACGACCGAGCCCTCGAGGCCGGAGTTGTCCGCGATCTGGCGGAGCGGCTCCTCGAGCGCGCGCAGCACGATGCGGGCGCCGGTGCGCTCGTCATCGTCGTCGATCGCGTCGACCTTGACCGCCTCGGAAGCCCGCAGGAGCGCGACGCCGCCGCCCGGCACGATGCCCTCCTCGAGGGCGGCGCGGGTGGCCTGCAGCGCGTCCTCGACGCGGTGCTTCTTCTCCTTCATCTCGGTCTCGGTGGCCGCGCCGACCTTGACCACGGCGACACCGCCCGACAGCTTGGCGAGACGCTCCTGGAGCTTCTCGCGGTCGAAGTCGGAGTCGGTCGTCTCGATCTCGGACTTGATCTGCTTGATCCGGCCCTTGATCGCGTCGGCGTCACCGTTGCCGTCCACGATGGTCGTCGTGTCCTTCGCGACGACGACGCGGCGGGCGCGCCCGAGCTGGGACACCTGGGTGTTCTCCAGCTTGAGGCCCATCTCCTCGGTGATGACCTCGCCGCCCGTGAGGATGGCGATGTCCTCCAGCATCCGCTTGCGGCGGTCGCCGAAGCCGGGAGCCTTGACGGCCACGCCGGTGAACGTCCCGCGCAGCTTGTTCACGACCAGGGTCGCGAGGGACTCGCCCTCGACGTCCTCGGCGATGATCAGCAGCGACTTGCCCGACTGGATGACCTGCTCGAGGATCGGCAGCACGTCGCGGACGGAGCCGATCTTCGAGTTGGCGATGAGGACATAGGGGTCCTCGAGGACGGCCTCCATGCGGTCCTGGTCGGTGACCATGTAGGGCGAGATGTAGCCCTTGTCGAACTGCATGCCCTCGGTGAACTCGAGGTCCATGCCGAACGTCTGGCCCTCCTCGACGTTGACCACGCCGTCCTTGCCGACCTTCTCGATGGCGTCGGCGATCACGTCGCCGATCTCGTCGTCGCCGGCCGAGATGGTGGCGACACGGGCGATCTGCTCCTTGCCCGAGACCTCCTTGGCCTGCTTCTCGATCGCGGCGACGACGCTGTCGACCGCGGTCTCGATGCCGCGCTTGAGGCCGAGCGGGTTGGCGCCGGCGGCCACGTTCTTGAGGCCCTGGCGCACGATGGCCTGGGCGAGGACCGTGGCGGTCGTGGTGCCGTCACCGGCCACGTCGTTCGTGGCGGTGGCGACCTCGCGGACGAGCTGGGCGCCCTGGTTCTCGAAGACGTCCTCGACCTCGATCTCGCGGGCGATGGTCACGCCGTCGTTGGTGATCGTCGGGGCGCCGAACTTCTTGTCGAGGACCACGTAGCGGCCCTTGGGGCCAAGGGTGACCTTGACCGCGTTGGCGACGGCGTCGACGCCGGCCTCGAGGGCCTTGCGCGCCTCCACGTCGTACTTCAGTTCCTTGTGAGCCATTTCTTCTCCTGAGTTACCGGTTCGGGAAGGGAGGGGTTAGCCCTCGACCTTGGCCAGCACGTCGGACTCGCGGAGGACCAGCAGGTCCTCGCCGTCCACCTTGATCTCCGTGCCGCCGTACTTGGAGTAGAGGACCTCATCGCCCTCCGAGACGTCGAGCGGGGTGCGCTTGCCGGTCTCCTCGTTGACCTTGCCGTCTCCGACGGCGAGGACCTTGCCCTTCTGGGGCTTCTCCTTGGCGGTGTCGGGGAGGACGAGGCCGCTGGCCGTCGTCTCCTCCTCCTCGAGCGCCTGGACGATCAGCCGATCGCCGAGGGGCTTCAGCTTCATGGAATGCAACCTCCGATTGAGGGTGTTTTTGAGCCTGTTTCGCGAAATCGCTTGGCACTCTCCCGTTCCGAGTGCCAAGCCCGCGGACAGTATGGCACTCTCGACTTGAGAGTGCCAAGACCATTTTTTGGCGCAAGTCCGCGCGCGAACCCGCGTTGTGGTCGATGGAGCCTGGAATCACGGATGAGGGGGAGCGGGAAGATGGGTCGGATTCGGATCGTCGCCGCCGTCGTGGCGGCCCTCGTGGTCGTGCTCGCCCTGAGCGGAACTGCGCTCTCGCGCGGCTCGCGCCACCCGGGCGTGCGGGTGAGCATCCTCGGCGCCTCCCAGCGCACGCTGCTGGCCCAGCGGGCCGTGCGGGTGCGCATCTCCGTGCGGCGCGCCCCGGCCGTCGTGCGCGCTGCCGCCGCCGGTTCGCTGACGCGAACGCTGCGCTTCCGCCGGCCCGGAGCGCGGGTGGTCGCGCTGCCGCTGTCGGCCGCCACCCGCCGGGCCGTGGCGCGCTGCTCGTCCCGGCGCCTCTCGGTCCGCGCCGGCCGTGCCCGCGCCGCGCGCGCGCTGGTGCTCGACTCCGTCCGCTGCCGCCCGACGGCCTCGGGCCGTGGCCCGGCGCCGGCGCCCGCGCCGGCTTCCCGCCCGGCCCCGGTGGCCGCGGCCTCGGGCCCGCCTGCGGCCCAGCCCGACCCCGGGAGCCCGGAGGGCGCCTGCGACTTCCTGGACCCGACCGTCTGCCTGCAGCCCTGGCCCAACGACTACTTCACGAAGGCCGACTCGTCGACCTCGACCGGGCGGCGCCTCGATCTCCAGCTCACGAGCATGCCCGCCAACTCCCTGGGCAAGCCGATCGAGCCCACGGACATGAACCGCGCCGACGGCTTCAGCCCGGGCAACCCGATCGTCGTCCACGTCCCCGGGCTCGACAACGCCGCCGCCTTCCACCGCACCGGCGCGGTGCCGATCACCGACATGGCGCGCTACGCCGATCTCGATCAGCCCGTCGTCGTGATCGACGCCGCCACCGGAGAGCGCCACCCGGTGTGGTCGGAGATCGACGCCTCCGCGGGCAGCGACTCCGATCGCAACCTGATCGTCCGGCCGGCCGTCAACTTCCGCGAGGGCCACCGCTACATCGTCGCCCTGCGCAACCTGCGCCGGGCCGACGGCTCGGTGATCGAGGCGCCGGCGTCTTTCCGCGCGTATCGCGACGGCACGACCAGCCCCGACGCCGCCGTCGAGGCCCGCCGCCCGCACATGGACGCGCTCCTCGACCGGCTCTCCCGCTCGGGGATCGCCCGCGGCGACCTCTACCTGGCCTGGGACTTCACGGTGGCCAGCGAGCACTCCCTGACCGGCCGGATGCTGGCGATCCGCGACGCCGCCTTCGCGGAGCTGGGCGACACGAACCTGGCCGACCTCTCCGCCCAGGGCCGGTCGCCGGACTTCACGGTGGACAAGACGACCGACTTCCCCGACGGCAAGATCGCGCGCGAGGTCGAGGGCCACGTGACCGTGCCGTGCTTCCTCAACCTCCCCGGCTGCCCGCCGGGTGCGACGTTCTCGCTCGACGCCGCCGGCAACCCGATCCGGATCCCGGGCAACACGACCGACGCGCGCTTCACCTGCCGGATCCCGCGCACGGCGATGGAGGCCGGCCACGACGCGCGGCCCTCGCTCTACGGGCACGGGCTGTTCGGCAGCCGCTCGGAGGTCCATCAGGGCCAGCTCACCGACCTCGGGGGCAACCACAACATCCTCTTCTGCGCCACAGACTGGATCGGGATGGCGTGCTCGGACCTGCCGCCCGACGACGTCCCGCCCGACCCCGCGGCCTGGCAGGCGGTGCTCGAGAAGCGCTACCTGCCCAACTGCGATCTGCCGGTGACGCTCACGGCCCTCCAGGACCTCTCGAACTTCCCCAAGCTCGCCGACCGCGTGCAGCAGGGGATGCTCAACTTCATGTTCCTCGGACGGGCGATGCTCAAGGGCTTTGACTCCGACCCGGCCTTCCAGCGCGCCGACGGCTCGGGCGTGATCGACACGACCCGCCTGTTCTACGACGGCAACAGCCAGGGCGGGATCATCGGCGGCGCCCTGGCGGCGGTTGAGCCCGACCTCGACCGCGCGAGCATCGGCGTGCCGGGCATGAACTACTCCACGCTGCTGTCGCGCAGCGTCGACTTCCACTCCTACGCCACCGGCGAGTTCGTCGACGGCGTCGACACGCCGCTGGGGCTCTACGACTCCTATCCGAACGAGCTCCAGCGCCCGCTGCTGTTCGGGCTGATGCAGCTGCTGTGGGACCGGGCCGAGGCCGACGGCTACGCCCAGCACATGACGACCGACCCGCTGCCCAACAGCCCCGTCCACCACGTGCTGATGAGCGCGGCGCTGGGCGACCACCAGGTGGCCAACATCGCCGCCGAGACCGAGGCGCGCACGATCGGCGCCGCGGTGCGCACGCCCTACGTCGACCCGGGCCGCTCGCCGTACACCACGAACTCGCCCTTCGGGCTGGGGCCGATCGGCTTCTTCCCCTACGACGGGTCGGCGATCACGATGTGGGACTCGGGGCCGATCCGCCAGGTCAACGGCGCGACGGTGGGCACGGACGTGCCGCCCACCACCAACACGCCGCCGGCCGACGGGCAGGACCCGCACGAGCTCCCGCGCCGCACGCCCGCCGATCAGGACATGAAGTCGGCCTTTCTCTCGGTGGGCGGCCGGGTGATCGACACCTGCGGCGGGGCGCCCTGCCACTCGGTGACGGGCTGAGGCGCGGCGCCGGGCGAAGGCGAACCGCAGCATCGAGAGAGCGGGCCCCGGCCGGTGGGCGAAGGTTGTCGGCCTGGGGGTCATATACGCCCCCTATCCAGCAACCTTCTCCTCCCGAGCGCGGGTCGCCGTCCGGCCACCCTCGATGAGGCCGTTCCGCCGAGGCGGCGCCCGGCGGCGCTAGTTCTGGGCGCCCCCGATGCCGCGCAGGCGGTCTGTGACCTCGCTGGGCCGGTCCAGCACGGCCGAGAAGCGCACGACGGTGACGGTGTCGTCGAGGTCGATCTTGCGCCCGTAGATCTGCTCGAGGAAGTGGACCATCTCCTCGATGCGGCGGAACTCCGGGTTGTCGTGCTCGATGTCGCGGGGGGAGAGGTCCTTGACCCGCTTGACCTCGACCTGATCGATCACGGCCTCGAAGATCTTCTCGCGCGGCGAGTGCTGGTAGCCCACGGTGACCAGGACGAGGTTGTTCTTCCGGTACTTGTGGGACTTGTCGCCGAGCCGAATCGTGGCCGTTTTGCGGCCCTTTTTCAGCTGGTCGGCGAAGATCTGGGAGTAGAAGTTGAGGACCTGCACGGCCCCGGCAGCCTATCGGTCGGCGGCCAGCCTGGATAGTGCGCGCTCGGCCATTTCGCGCTCCCCCCTGAACGTGAGCTCGCGCGCGGCGTCCGCCAGCGGCATCCAGCGGGCCTCCTCGATCTCGTCGTCGTGATCGGCGACCGAGCCCGAGCGGTACTCGAAGAGGTAGAAGGTCACCTTCTTGAGGATCCGCCGGCCCTTGCGCTGGTACCAGTACTCGACGTCGCCGAGCTTCTCGACCAGCTCGCCCTCGACTCCCGCCTCCTCGCGGACCTCGCGGGCGGCGGCCTCCTCCATGGATTCGTCGCCGTCGGGATGGCCCTTGGGCAGCGCCAGCGACTTCCTGCCCTCGGGCGAGCGCTTGAAGGGGACGATCACGGCCACGTCGTCGCCGCGGACCACCACTCCGCCGGCGGAGAACTCGCGCTCGATGGCCATCAGAAGACGTAGCGCTCGAGCGCCGCTGCGTCGTGGACGGTGATCCGCCCGCGGCCCTGCGAGACGATCCCCGCCCGCTCGAGCACGGCGAGGAAGCGCGACGCCGACTCGCGCGAGGAGCCGGCGAGCTGGGCGATCTCCGCCTGGGTGATCGTCAGGACCAGGGGTCCGTCGCCCTCCTCGCGCCCGGTCTCCGAGCGCTCCTGGCCGACAAGCTGGGAGACCACCTGGGCGACCCGGCTCTGCACCGTCTGGAAGGACTGGCTGGCCAGGCGCTCGTTGGCCGCGCGCAGCCGCCGGCCCAGGGTGGTCACGAGCTTGGCCGAGATCTCGGGGTGCTCGCGCATCACCCGGCGCATGTCGGGCCCGAGGATGGCGATGGCGTCGAGCGCCTCGATCGCCTCCACCGTGGCCGACCGGCGCTCGTCGTCGAACATCGCCAGCTCGCCGAACACGTCGCCCGGTCCGAAGGTGGCCAGCGTGATCGTCCGGCCGTCGGGATGCGAGCGCAGCGCCCGGGCATGGCCGTCGCACACGACGTAGCACGTGTCGGACTCGTCGCCCTCGCGGAAGACCACCTGACCGGCGTCGAAGCTGCGCGGAACGGCCACCGAGGCGACGCGCTCCAGGTCGTCGGGCGCCAGCTCCTCGAACACGCCGACGTGAGCGAGGAGCTCGACGGTGTTGGGCGCCGCCATGGGGGACGAATACCACGGATGGCCGGGGTCGGGCCCTCCGGGTGGTCCGAACGGATGAGGGGCCGGGTGGCCGGGTCGGGCGGTGTGGGGTGGTCCGGAGGCCGGGGCGACGGGGCGATTTCGTGCGATCACGGGTCGCGCCGAGGATCCGTCTCCTCCCGCGCCGTCAGCACAGCGCTCTCGCCGGGGCCGGCTCGGACAGGGCGGCGCGGGGGGGGCGAATCCGATCCGGCCCCGGCCTCTGCTTCACACCCATGGCGGCTCCCGACACCACGACACCTCCCCGCGGACGCGACCTCGCGCTGCGGCTCGTCTCCGAGCAGGGCCAATCGCTCCTCGCCGTGGCGCGCCGCCACTCGCTGTGCGCCGACGACGCCCACGACGCCTGCCAGCGTGCGCTGGAGATCCTCCTGCGCCGGGCCGACTCCCTCGATCCCGAGACGGCCGCGGCCTGGCTGCGCACGGTGGTCAAGCACGAGGCCATGGCCGTCCGCACCTCGCGCCGGCGCATCGTCGGGCCCGTCGAGGTCGATCTCGATCACTCGGAAGCCCGTGAGCTGGCGCCCACCGACGAGCGCGCCGCCGACAGCGAGCGGGCCGGGCGCTCGACCGAGGCCCTGTCACGCCTCAAGCCCAACGAGGTCCGGGCGCTCGTGCTCAAGGCGCGCGGCTACTCCTACCGGGAGATCGCCGAGATGACGGGGTGGAGCTATACGAAGGTCAACCGCTGCCTCACCGAGGGCCGCCGTGCGTTCCTCGACCGGTTCGCCGAGATCGAGACCGGCCGCGAGTGCGAGCGCTGGCGCCCGGCGCTGTCGGCGCTGGCCGACGGCGAGGCGTCCGCTCAGGACGTCGCCGCCCTGCGCCCGCATTTGCGCCATTGCCCGGCCTGCCGGGCTGCGCTGCGCGAGTTCCGGACCGCGCCGGCGCGGGTCGCGGCGCTGGCCGGTCCGGTCGCGCTGGTCGCCGACACGCCCGGGTTCGACCTCTCGCCTGAGGGCGACGACGGTCCGGGCGGCGCCGCCGGGCGGGCCTGGGACGCGGTGGCGGGCGCGGTTCACGACCGGGTCGTCCTTTCGGCCCACAAGCTGCACGCCGGCCTTGAGGTGCTCACGAGCGGGAAGGCGGCGGTCGTGGCCGCGTCGGCCACGGCGCTGGCGGGAGGCGGCGCTGCGGCGCTCCAGCACGACGCCGTGCCTGCGCCGGCCGTCGCGCAACGCGCCTCGCAGGCCGTGTCCTTGGCCGCCGCGGCGCGGCCGGCGAGCGACTCGGTGGCGGCGCCGGCGCGGGCGGCCGCCGCGACCCGACCCGCCGCGCCGGTGAGCCCGCCGCACCGGGCGCAGGCCTCGCCTCCCGCCGCGACCCGGAGCGCTCCCGCCGCCGCTCCGGCCCCGCGCCCAGCTTTCGTCCCGGAGTTCGCGCCCGCCGCCGAGGTGAGCGCGCCACCGGCCCCGACGCCGTCACCACCGGAGCCTTCGGCTTCGCGGCCGGCGCCCGCGGCGTCCCCCGTCTCGTCGTCTGCCGAATTCAGCCCCTAGGAGGCCTCATGAACCCGTCCCGTCATCTCGCGGCCCGCACGGCCGCGGCGCTCGCCGTCCTGGCCGTCGCCCTGTTGCTCGCCGCGCCCGGCGCCGCCGCCGGCACCTACACGGTCAATGCGTGCGGGAGCGACGGCGTCAATCGAGCGTTCTGGACCTACGCCAACGCCGGCCTCACCGCGTACGCGAGATGTCCCGGCACGGATTTCGACGGGGCCACCACCGGGCTGGTGACGCGGGCCGACTCCAACGCCGGAGGCGGCCGCCTGCCCTCCGGCGCGTCTGCCTGGCAGATCTTCGAGGCCCCGGCGGGCGCGAGCCTCCAGACAATGACGCTGCGCCGCTCGGCCGGGCGCGCCTCGGGCTGCTGGACCTACGGCGTCTTCGGGTGGGACGGCGACGCCTTCCATCCCGGCGAGCGCCTGTGGGGCGCGGCGCCCGACTGCGCGACCGTGGGCAGCGGCTTCTCCTACTACCTGGCCCGTGAGGCGGTCGACCTCCACGGCCACCAGAAGGTGCGCATCGGCGTTCGCTGCGACGCCGCGGGCGGTTGCCCAACCGGGCCCCTGGCCACGTGGATGAACGCCAAGGACGTGAGCGTGGTCGTGCGCGACGACACGGTGCCGGCGGTCACCCCGAAGGCAGGCGAGCTCTTCGGCGGCGCGGGCTGGCATCGCGGGATCGAGTCGGCGTGGGCCTCAGCGACCGACAACGCCGGCATCCGCTCCCTGCAGGGGCGGGTGGACGGGCACGACGCCTTCTCGGCCCAGGACTTCACCGCGGCGGGATGGCCCGCCTCCATCACTTGCGACTTCGCCCGGCCGCGGCCGTGCGCAGACATCTCCGACGCCGGCATCGTGCTGGACACCCGCAGCGTGCAGGACGGCCGCCACACGGTCTCCTTCGTGGCGGTCGATGCGGCGGGCAACTCCGGTTCGGCCGACCGGACGATCGACGTGGACAACCACGCCCCGCTGGCCCCGCGCGAGCCGGCGGTCGCCGGCGGCGAGGGCTGGCGATCCGGCGGCGCCTTCGATGTCGCCTGGTCCAACCCGCCCGGCCAGGTCGCGCCGATCGTCCGGGCGCACTGGCGGCTGTGTCATCCCAGCGGCTGCCAGGAGGGCGCGACCGATGGCCCCGGCATCGCCCGCCTGGACGGCCTGCGCGTCCCCGGCGCCGGCGATTCCACGCTGGCCCTGTGGCTCGAGGACGAGGCGGGCAACGTCGACTCCTCTCACGCCGCCGACCCGGTGCACCTGCGTCTCGACGACGTCGCGCCGGCCACCGCGGGCTTCGATCTGACCGATCCGGCGGATCCCCGGCGCGTCTCCCTCCTGGCGTCCGACGCCCACTCGGGCCTGGCGGGCGCGCGCATCGAGCTGCGCCGGCGCGGGACGGCGGAGTGGCGGGCGCTGCCCACGAGCCTGGCCGGCGACGGTCGCGTCTCGGCGCACATCCCGGACTCCGACCTCGCCGACGGAACCTACGAGCTGCGCGCCCTCGTCCGCGACGCCGTGGGCAACGAGACGCTCGCCGACCGCGACGTCACGGGACGGCCCATGACCGTCGTGCTCCCGCTGCGGCTCCCGACCCGGATCGTCGGGCGCTCGGCGGCGGCGCGCCGCTGCCGGACGGTGCGCACGAAGGTGGGCCGCCGGACCGTCTCGCGCCGCGTGTGCGATCCGGCGGCGGCGCCGCAGGCCTCGTCGCTGGCCGAGCCGCTGCGCGTCGCCTTCGGCGCCACCGCCGAGCTCTCGGGCGTGCTGGAGACCTGGCAGGGACGGCCGGTGGGCGGCGCCGTCCTCGACGTGTTCGAGCGCCCCCGGACCGAGGCCGCCTGGGGGCGGACCGGCGCCGTGCGCAGCGACGGAGCCGGGCGCTTCTCCTACCGCCTCGCGGCCGGGTCCTCGCGGCACGTGCGCTTCGCCTACGACGGCGACGACCTCCTGCTCCCGGCGGGCTTCGAGGCCCGGATCCTGGTGCCGGCCGCCGGGACGCTGAAGGTCAACCACCGCCGCGTGCGCAACGGCCGCGGGGTCGTGTTCACCGGCCGGCTGCGGGGCGCGCCGGTGCCCCGGGCGGGCCGCACGGTCGACCTCCAGGCGCACTATCGCGGCGCCTGGCGCACGTTCGCCACGCCGCGCACCGACGCGCGCGGAGCCTGGCGGCAGACGTACCGCTTCGGGGCCACCCGCGGGCGGATCGTCTACCGCTTCCGGGCGGTCATCAAGCGCGACGCGTCCTACCCATACGAGCAGGGGGTTTCCCCGGAGGTGCGGGTGACCGTGACGGGCTAGCTTCAGGCGCGCATGGAACTCGAGTGGGTCGACATCGAGATGCCCGAGGACGTCAACGTGATCCTCGGGCAGGCGCACTTCATCAAGACCGTGGACGACCTCCACGAGACGCTGGCCGGCTCGGCGCCGGCCCTGCGCTTCGGGATCGCCTTCTGCGAGGCGTCGGGCCCGCGGCTCGTGCGCCGCTCGGGCAACGACCCGGAGCTGGTCGACCTGGCCACGAGCCATGCGGCGAAGCTCGGGGCCGGCCACTCGTTCGTGATCTTCCTGCGCGACGGGTTCCCGATCAACGTCCTCAACCAGGTCAAGGCGGTCCCCGAGGTCTGCCGGATCTACTGCGCGACGGCCAATCCGGTGCAGGTCGCCGTCGCCCAAACCGACCTGGGGCGGGGCATCATGGGCGTCGTCGACGGCGGCTCTCCGCTGGGCGTCGAGACCGAGGAGGACGTGGCGGAACGCCGCGGCCTGCTGCGTGCCATCGGCTACAAGCTCTAAGCCCTCCCGCCGTCCGTAGTTGGCACGGTCCACGGTCCGGGTCGCGAGCCGATGGCCGCGCGCTCCCGCAGGCATAGCCTCGTGTCATGACGTTCGCCAACTGTCACCACTGTCACTTCTCCGGCTTCGTCACGACATCGGCCTGCCCGGAGTGCGGTGCCCCGCTCAAGCTGCGTCCCGGCCGCCAGGTCGCGAACGCGGCGCGCCGGCACCTGCACGCTCACGGCACGGCCGGCGTCGACCGGCTGACGCGCAACCGGGCCCGCGACCCGCACGCTCGGTAGGCCGACGACGATGCCGCTGCCGATCAACGCCAACGATGCGATGGCGCTCTCCGACCGAGCCTGGGAGATCATCGATCCCGAGGGGCTTCACGAGGGCGATGAGCGCGTGTGGGCCGAGGAGCTGAGCCGCCGGTTCGCCGCCGACGGCGCCTGCGAGACCTTCGACGAGCTGCGTGAGCGCCTGGCGGCCGTCCGTGCCGGCGCGGCCGAGGGCATGACCTCGGTGCCGCCCGCGGCGCTTGTGGCATTGGTGGCCTTCCTGGCCGAGCATCCCGCGCGTCATGAGCTGGGCGAGGCGCTGCTCTCCGACGCCATGCGGGAACGCTCGCTCTCCGACGCGACCGGCGAGGAGCTCATCGCCTGGCTGTCCGAGCGCAGGGAGACGCCCGACCCCGAGCATCGCCACCACACGCTTCCCGAGGAGCTGCGGCACATCGGGCACCGGCCGCCGCGGGCCGACGAGGCCTAGAACATCTAGCCGGCGCGGTGGGCCCGGGTGATGCGGTCGCGCTCGCGGTCGACGTAGCGCCGCAGCTGGAAGCGCAGGCGCTCACCGAGATCGTCCACCGCGGCCGCCATGGTCCGGCCGGACGCGCTGGCGCGCACGGTTCCGCCGGGGAGCGTCACGGCTCCCTCGGCGCGCATGGGCCTGGGGATGCGCGGGTTCTCCTCGTGGGTGAGGACGACCTGGGCTCCGATCACCGGCACCTTGACGTAGCGCTGAAGGCGGCCCACCTCGTCGCGGGCCAGCACCTGGTCCTCGTAGGAGACCTCGCCTCGTGCGGTGACCTTCACATCCATGGTCCTGACACTAGGGCGCGACGGGGCAGGCGGAATCGGTAGTGAGAACGGATGGGCATCCGCGCAAGCAGCGGACGCGGCCCTACGGGCTTCGAGCCGGCCGAAGCGCCTTGAACACCTCGGCCACCGCGGGTGAGAAGAGGCCAAGGGCGAGCGCGACCCCCAGATGGGCCGGGTCGAGCGCGACCGCATCGAACAGCTCGCGCAGGCCGGGGACGGCGAGGATCAGGGCGGCGACCAGGACGGAGAGCGCGACCGCGGCGTCCAGCGCGCGGTTGCGGCTGGCGCGCCATGCCGGACCCTCCGTGCGGGCCGAGTAGACGTAGACGAGCTGGCTGACGACGAGCGTCGTGAAGGCCATCGTCTGCCCGGTCTGCGGGTCGGTCTCGCGTCCGATGAGCAGGGCTGCGAAGGCCGCCGCGCCCTTGGCCACGCCGATGAGAGCCATGCTCGGCCCCAGGCCGTGAAGCAGGCCCTGCGCGCGCGGGCGCGGCGGCCGGTGCATGTCGGCCGGATCGGGCGGGTCAACGGCAAGAGCGACCGCCGGCAGACCGTCGGTCAGCAGGTTGACCACGAGGATCTGCACGACCGTCAGAGGCGCGCCGAGGCCGGCGGCGATGGCGGCGGCGAACACCAGGATCTCCCCGGCGTTGGCCGCCAGCAGGTACAGGGTGAAGCTGCGGATGTTGCGGTAGATGGCCCGGCCGCGGGCGACCGCGGCGACGATCGTCGAGTAGTCGTCGTCGGTCAGGACGATGTCCGCCGCCTCGCCGGCGGCGTCGGACCCGCGCTCGCCCATGGCCACGCCGATGTCCGCCGCCCGCAGCGCGGGCACGTCGTTGACCCCATCGCCGGTCATCGCCACCACATGGCCCTGCGCGCGCAGGGCCTCGATCAGCCGCAGCTTGTGTTCGGGGACGACCCGGGCATAGATATCCACCCGCTCGGCCAGGCCTCGCAACTCGGCGTCCGAGGCGGCGTCGATCTCCGGCCCGGTCACCACGCGGTCCTGGCCGTCGGGGCGGGCCAGACCGACCATCCGGTTGATCGCCAGCGCGGTCGACGGGTGGTCCCCCGTGACCATGATCGTGCGCACCCCGGCGCGCCGCGCGGCCTCCAGACTCTCCCGGGCGGCCGGGCGGGGTGGATCTGAGAAGGCCAGCAGCCCCACGGCGAGGAGGTCGCGCTCCTCCTCGTCGGCGGGCCCGGTTACCTCGCCGCGGCGGGCCACGAGCAGGACCCTCGCTCCCTGCGCGGCCAGGGCGCCGGCACGCTGCTCGATGCGCTCTGCCGACTGGAAGGGGGCGAGCAGCGGCAGGAGCGCCTCGGGCGCTCCTTTCACGTAGATCGTGCGACCTCCCCGCGGATCGTCCACCACGACGGCCGAGCGCTTGCGCACCGAGTCGAACGGAAGGGCGTCGACGACGGTGAGCGTCTCGCGCTCCCGGCCGTCGGCCCGGGCCGCGTCGAGCAGTGCCCGCTCCAGCGGATCGGGCGGACCGGATTCGTCGTCGCCCGACGCGCGCAGCGCCGCCGCGAGCGGATCCTCTCCGTCGAGGGCCTCGCGCACCGTGAGCGAGAGCCGGTTCTCGGTCAGCGTCCCGGTCTTGTCGGTGCAGATGACGTCGGTCGAGCCGAGCGTCTCGACGGCCGGAAGCTGGCGGACGATCGCCCCCCGCTCCGCCATCTGCCGGACTCCGAGAGCGAGGCTCACCGTCACGACGGCCGGCAGGCCCTCGGGCACCGCGGCCACGGCGAGCGAGATCCCGATTAGGGCGCTCTGCTCCAGGTCCGATCCGCGCCAGGCGGCCAGGGCGGCGACGATCAGGCACACCCCGGACGCGGCAGCGACGATGTTCAGGGTCAGGCGGTCGAGGCGCCGCTCCAGCGGCGTCCGGGGCGAGGAGGCGGAGGCGGCGGCCGCGATGCGGGCGAGCTCGGTCCCGGTGCCTGTGGCCGTCACGACCATCCGGGCCTCGCCGTGGGAAACGGTCGTCCCGGCGTACACGGCCTCGCCGTCGGCGTGCTCGGCCGGAAGCGACTCGCCGGTGAGCAGCGACTCGTCCACCTGCAGGCTCCGGGCCGAGGCGACGCGGCCGTCCGCGCCCACGCGATCCCCGGCGCGCAGGGCCACGAGATCTCCGACGACGAGTTCACGGGCCTCGATGACCTGCGCCGACCCGTCGCGAATGGCGACCGCTGTCGGCGCGAGCAGATCGCGGACCGCCCGGGCCGCCTCGTCCGCGCCCTTCTCCTGGATGTAGCCCAACGCGGCGTTGCCGACCACGATGGCCGCGATAACGATGGCGTCCACCGACTCGCCGATCGCGATCGAGAGTGCCGCGGCGGCAGCGAGCAGCGCGACCATCGAGTTGGTCAGCTGGTGCACCAGCAGCTGCAGCGCGCCGATCGCCGGGGGAGCGGGAAGCTCGTTTGCACCGTCGGCGTGCAGTCGCTTCTGCGCCTCGCCGCTCGTCAGTCCCTCGGGAGGTCTCACCGCCGGGATGCTGACGCACGGGCCCCGGTGGCAGGCGCCGGGCTAGGGCTGAAGCGAGGTCGTGGCCGAGCGCTCGGCGCCCGTCTGCGGATCGCGCGCCGTGCCGGTGTAGGTGCCGATGACGTCGCTGCTGCCGCTGGGGGCGAAGGAGTAGGAGCCAGACCCGCTTGAGTCCGTCTGGATGGAGTAGTTCTCGCTCACCCCATCCGGGCGCACCAGGGTGAAAGGCACGGTCGTGCTGGGCGTGAACCCGGAGATCGAGAAGGTGTACTGATCGCCCACGTGTCCCGTCGATCGGTTGAACGAGGCCTGGGGGTTGCCCTGCGGCGGGGCCTGCGTGGTCGTCGTCCGGGGCGGCTGCGTCTGCGTGGTGTCGGTCGGAGGCGGAGTCGGCGTGGTCGCGCCCTGGCCGCGGACCGGCGGCGGGTCCGGGTAGGGCTTGTAGCACTCGCTCGACGGCCGGCAGGGCGGCGGCGGCGTGTAGTGCTTCGGGCAGCCGTAGCAGGTGGCCGAGGCGTAGAAGATCGCCTCCAGCAGTGGGTTGCCGCAGCGGCAGCGGGCGCGCGGCACGCCCTGCTCGTCGACCAGCACCGTGGTCCCGGCCTGCAGGATGGACTGGTAGCCGACCGCGCGCCCGTCGACGAAGTTGTGGTTGGTCACCTGCGTGTCGCGGGTCAGGGTGACCGGCGTGAGCTTGCGGATGTAGCGCGCGACGGTCGCGTAGTCGGGGCTGATGCCCTGGACGCGCGCCCACTCGCGCAGCTTCTCGGGCTGCGCGCGCAGCGACCGGATCAGCAGCTCGCGGTCGCAGACGTAGTCCGTGCCGGTGCCGCCGAACGGCCCCGAGCCGACCGCCACGGTCTTCGTGCCGCGGACGTCCGCCGGCTTGGTGAACGGCTTCTTGCCGGGGTCCGTCGGCTTCTGGAACTGGATCGTCTGGCCCTTGGCCTCGTCCGATCCGTCGGCGCCGCAGCCCGCGAAGGCGAGGGCGCTCAGGCCGAGGAGGAGCAATGCGGCGATCCATGCCGCCCTCCACCTCGTGGGGGACTTCCCGTCCGCGATGGGCCGACCCTACCCCTCCGAAAGGCGGCAAATCAAGCGGCGGCGCCGCTCAGGCGGCTTCGGGCGTGGCCGTCGCGTCGGTCGACGCGGCCGGCTGCTCCTCCTGCTCGGGCGGCTTGGCGCCCTCCTGGGCCCAGGGCTCGTCGAACTCCGTGCGCCACTTGCCCTCCTCGTTCTGCTGGAGGGCGAGGCGGGCGCGGAACGAGCGGCCCGAGCGCCCGCGGAAGCCGGTGACCGGCTTGGCGGTGCGGCCGGTGGCGATCAGCTCGCGCGCCACGGTGACCGGAAGCTGCTTGCCGGCCTTGGACTTCCAGATGACGAAGCCGCAGCCCGGGTCCTCGCGCGCCCAGCACGAGTAGCCCTTGCGGTTCTCGGAGATCTCGCGTCCGCACACGGGGCACGGGCCCAGCTTGGCCCTCGGGATGCGCACGTCCTTGAGGCGCGTGTCGAGCTCGGCCACGGTCTCGGTGGCGAACTTGGCGATGTCGGCCATGAACTTCTTGCGCGAGTCGCCGCCCTCCTCGATCTTGGCCAGCCGCGACTCCCACTCGCCCGTCAGTCCGGGGGAGGTCAGGGGGTGCTCGGCCAGGAGGCGGATCACGTTGAGGCCCTTCTCGGTGCACACCAGGGCGCGGCCGTCGCGCTCGATGTAGCCGACGGTGATCAGGCGCTCGATGATGGCCGCGCGGGTGGCCGGCGTCCCGATGCCCGACTCCTTCATCGCCTCGCGCGCCTCGTCGTCGTCGACGAGCTTGCCCGCCGTCTCCATGGCGCCCAGCAGCGACGCGTCGGAGTAGCGCCGCGGCGGCTTGGTCTCCTTCTCCAGCGCATTGACCTCGCGCACCTCGGAGGCCTCGCCCTGCTCGAGCTTGGGCAGCCGCTGCTCGCGCCGGCGTCGTCCTCGTCGCCCTCGCCCTGCGGGCGGTCGGCGCCCTCGGCCGTCTCGCCGTAGACGCCGCGCCAGCCGGGGACCAGCAGCACCTTGCCCCGGGTGCGGAAGACGTGACCGGCGACGGTGGTCTCCACGCGCGTGTTCTCGAACTCCGCGTCGGGATGGAAGACGGCGAGGAAGCGCCGGACCGCCATGTCGTAGATCTTCTTGTCGTCGTCGTTCATCTTCTCGACGCGGTGCGGCGACTTGGTCGGGATGATCGCGTGGTGGTCGGTGACCTTCTTGTCGTCGACGACCCGGGCCAGCGGCAGCACGTCGAGGCCCGCCACGTACTCGGCGGCCTTGGCGTAGTCGCGGTTGTCCTTGAGCAGCTCGGCCGTGGGCTTGATGTCGGCGCGCATGTCGGAGGGCAGGAAGCGCGAGTTCGTGCGCGGGTAGGTGAGGGCAGTGTGCTCCTCGTAGAGGCGCTGGGCGGCGGCGAGGGTCCGGCGCGCGCTGAACCCGTAGCGCGTGTTGGCGTCGCGCTGAAGTGAGGTGAGGTCGTAGAGGAGGGGCGCGCGCTCCTTGCGCTGCGTCTTCTCGAGCTTGGTGATCTCGCCGGTGCCGCCGCGGACGGCCTCGACGATCGCGTCCGCGTCGGCCGCGGCCTTGAGCCGGGGCTTGGCGCCGTCGTGGTAGCGGCCCTCGTAGACGCGGTTGCCGTCAGCGGCGAACGTCGCGTCGACCAGCCAGTAGGGCTCGGGCACGAACGCGCGGATCTCCTCCTCGCGGCGGGCGATGAGGGCGAGGGTCGGCGTCTGCACGCGGCCCAGCGACACGGCGCCGTCGAAGGACGAGCGCAGGCGGATCGTGGCCGCGCGCGTGGAGTTCATACCCACGATCCAGTCGGCCTCCGAGCGCGACCGCGCGGCCTGCTCGAGGAGCTCCATCTCGTCGCCGTCGCGCAGGCGCGTGAACGCGTCCTCGATCGCCTGGCGCGTCATCGACTGCAGCCACAGGCGCTTCACCGGCAGCTTGGAGCCCGCCTTCTCGTAGAGGTAGGCGAAGATCAGCTCGCCCTCGCGCCCGGCATCGCAGGCGTTCACGACGCCCTCGATGTCGTCGCGCCCGAGCTGGCGGCGCACCACGGTCATCTGCTTCTTGGAGCGCTCGTCGCGCACCACGAGCTTGAAGCGGTCGGGCACGATCGGCAGGTCGGCCATCCGCCACTTCTTGAACTTGGGGTCGTACTCCTCGGGCTCGGCGAGCTGGACGAGGTGGCCCACGGCCCACGTGATCACGTGCTCCGGGCCCTCCAGCCAGCCCTCGCCCTTCTGAAACGGCCCCTCCAGCACGCGAGCGAGGTCGCGGCCGACGGAGGGCTTCTCGGCGATGACAAGAGTCTTGGCCATTCGCGGCAGGGTAGCGTGAGCCCATGGCCCCGGGGCAAACGCGCTACGCGAAGAGCGGCGATTACCACATCGCCTACTCCGTGACGGGCGACGGGCCGCTCGACATCCTCTACGTCCCGACGTGGCTCTCGCAGCTCGAGCATCTGTGGGAGTCGCCGAACGTCAAGCGCTTCTTCGGGCGCGCCTCGCACCTCGGCCGGCTGATCATGTTCGACCGCCGCGGGTCGGGCATGTCGGACCCGCTCCAGGGCCGCGCGCCGACGCTCGAGGAGCAGATGGACGACGTCAACGCGGTCCTCGACGCCGTGGGCACGAAGGAGGTCGTGCTCCTGGCCGCGCTGGAGGGCGGGCCGATGGCCTGCCTGTTCGCGGCCACCCATCCCGAGCGCACGCGGGCGCTGATCCTCTACTCGGCCTGGGCGCGGGTGGTCAGGTCCGACGACATCCCGTGGGCCAACGCGCCCGACGAGCGTGAGGCGCTCCTCCAGCGCCTGGGGGAGACGTGGGGCACGGGCGCGCGCATCGACGAGCTGGCGCCCAGCATGGCCGGCGATCCCGAGTTCCGAGCCTGGTACGCCAAGCTCGAGCGACTGGCCGCCAGCCCGCGCCAGATCCGCGAGCTCCAGGCGCTGGTCGGCGAGTACGACGTGCGCCACGTGCTGCCCTCGATCCGGGTGCCCACGCTGGTGATGCACCGCCGTGACGACTCGCTCATCGATCCCCGCCACTCCGAGTATCTGGCGCAGCGCATCCCCGGCTCCAAGCACGTGGTGCTCGAGGGCTCGGACAACCTCATGGTCGCCGGCGACAGCGACGCGATCCTCGACGAGGTCGAGGAGTTCCTCACCGGCACCCGGCGCGAGCGCGCGCCCGACCGCATCCTGGCCACGGTGATGTTCACCGACATCTGCGGCTCGACCCGCCGGGCGGCGGAGATGGGCGACCGCGGGTGGCGCGACCTGCTCGAGCGCCACGACGATCTCGTGCGCCGCCAGCTGGACCGCTGGCAGGGCAGGGAGATCAAGACCACCGGTGACGGCTTCCTCGCCACCTTCGACGGCCCCGCCCGCGCGATCCGGGCGGCCAAGTCGATCGCCTACGAGGTCAACTCGCTGGGCATCGCGATCCGCGCCGGCCTGCACACCGGCGAGTGCGAGGTTCGCGGCGACGACGTGGCCGGGATGGCCGTCCACATCGGAGCGCGGGTGGGATCGCTCGCAGGGCCCGGGGAGGTCCTGGTCTCCAACACCGTCAAGGATCTCGTCGTGGGCTCGGGGATCGACTTCGTCGACCAGGGCCAGCACGAGCTCAAGGGCGTGCCCGGCGAGTGGCGGGTCTACCGAGTGGTCTGACCTAGCGCGCGCACGGTCCGGTGCCGACCTCCTGGTCGCCCTGGGAGATCGCGACGCGGACGATCTGGTTGGGCACGCCGTAGCCGCCCGGGTGCGCGCCGCCCACGGTGGCCGCGAACACGGTGGTCATGACCCGCCCGGCGCCGTCGACCACCGGGCCGCCCGAGTTCCCCTCACGCACGAGCCCGCGCAACGACGTGATGCTCCGGCGCACCGGCCCGCGCCCGTAGGCGTCCTGGGAGTTGACCGACTGGGTGGTGCCCAGCCTCGCGGGCTCCACGTCGTAGGGGCCGTTGTGCGGGTAGCCGAGGACCGCGCCCGAGGTGCCCACCCGCGGACTGGGCGACATCCGCAGCGACGGCGCGCCGAGCCCGTCCACGCGCAGCACCGCGATGTCGTTGGTCGGGTCGAAGTAGACGGCGTGCGCGCTGAGCTTGGGGTCCTCGCCGTCGCGCTGCACGACGGTGTCGTCGGTGCCGGCGACCACGTGGGCGTTGGTCACGACGATGCCCGGCCGTGCGACCCAGCCCGAGCCTTCGATGCCCAGCCCGCACGCCGTCCCCAGGACGCGCACCACGCCGGCGCGCGCCGCGCGGACCTGCGGGTCGCGGGCCGCCGCCGAGTTGGGCGGGCCGACCGAGACCGCCGGCCCGTCGAATTTGGGGAACGGGTCGAAGCGGGCGAGCGCGTTGAGGATCGTGCCGGAGGGAGGAAGGGCCTGGTTGAGCTCTCGCAGGAGCACCGAGCGCTGGACCGTCCGGCGGATCCCCTCGTCCTGGGAGCTCTGGAGGGCGACAGCGCCGCCCAGCCAGGCGATGCCCAGCGCCAGGCACACCGTGAGCAGGGCGCCCAGCGCCCCGTCCACGACGTCGAGCCCGGGAACCCGCAGCCGACGGCGCAGATGCAGGGCGATCCCCTCCAGTCCCGCGGCCAGGATCGCCCCCGCGAACAGGGCGCCCATGAGCCCGAACAGCGGGGCGTAGGGGGAGTGGGAGCCCTCGGGCAGCAGGTGGGGCCCGATCCGCGTGCCGATGAACGCGCCGACGGTGAATCCCGCCAGCGACAGGGCCCCGACGAAGAAGCCCTGGGCGTAGCCGTACACGGCCATCAGCGCCGCGAACCCCACGATCACCCAGTCCAGGAGCGTCATCGCGAGACCGAGCGTTGCAGGTCGAGCGTACGCATCATCTACTCTGCTCCGCGATATGGAGGCAGGCAGCACAAGCTACGCCGAGCCCCGCGCGCCGAGGCCGACTCGTGACGAGCGCGATCGCCGCTACCGCCTCACCCATCGCCTGCTGCCGGTGGGGATCCTGGCCGGCCTGGCCTTTCTCGTGGGCATCGTCGTCGGCGCCCTCTACACGGCGCCGGAGAAGGACGTGGCCAAGCGCTTCACCCAGGCCTGGCAGAAGAACGACTACCAGGCGATGTACGCCGAGCTCTCCGACGGCGCGAAGACCAAGTACCCGATCGACCGCTTCCGCGCCGCCTACGCGACCACCGACGCCACGTCGACCGCCACCGCCGTGGGCGTGGGTAAGCCCAAGGACCCGCAGGACGGCGTCGTCGCCGTGCCGGTCACCGTGCAGACGCGGGTCTTCGGCAAGGTCCACGGAACCCTGAAGCTCCCCTTCGACGGTAAGGGCCAGAAGGCCCGGATCGCCTGGGCGCCACAGCTGACGTTCCCCGGGGTGCAGGCCGGCCAGGCCCTGGCGCGCAACACCACGCTGCCGCCGCGGGCGACGATCCTCGCGCGCGACGGCCAGGTGCTCGCCAAGGGGCCCGACCGCTCCACGTCGCTGACCACAGTGGCGGCGGAGGTCGTCGGCCAGCTCGGGCCGATCCCGCCCGAGAACCGCCTGCCCCTGCGCGCCCTGGGCTATCCCGACTCCGCGCAGGTGGGCACCAGCGGGCTGGAGCGCGCCCTCCAGTACCAGCTCGCCGGCCGTCCGGGTGGCACGCTGTCGATCGGCGGGAAGGCCATCGCCCGCACACGCCCGCGCCCCGCGCGCCCGGTGCACACGACGATCAGCCCGAAGATCGAGGAGGCGGCGATCAACGCCCTGGGCGGCCAGAGCGGCGGCATCGCCGTCATGCAGCCCGGCACCGGGGAGGTGCTGGCCCTCGCGGGGACGGCGTACTCCTCCAACGGCCCGCCCGGCTCCACCTTCAAGATCATCACCACCACGGCGGCCCTCGAGGACCACAAGGTCAAGCTCACCGACCAATTCCCGGTCGAGACGGCGGCGGTGCTCGACGGCGTGCGCCTCTCCAACGCCGGCGGCGAGGCGTGCGGCGGCAGCTTCGAGCACTCCTTCGCCGAGTCGTGCAACTCGGTCTTCGCGCCGCTCGGGGCGAAGGTCGGCAAGCAGCGCCTGGTGGAGACGGCCGAGAAGTACGGCTGGAACGAGCGCCCGCTCATCCCCGGCGCCGTCGAGAGCACGATCCCGCAGCCCAGCGGCATCGGCGACTCGCTGGACGTCGGCTCGACGGCCATCGGCCAGGGCAAGGTGCTGGCCACCCCGCTGCAGATGGTCTCGGTGGCGGCCACGGTGGGCAATCACGGCGTCCGCGTGGAGCCCCACCTGCTGCGCGGCCAGCGCGTGCCCAAGCACCGCGTGACCACCCGCCAGGTCACCGACACGCTGCGGCGGCTGATGATCGGCGTGGTCAAGGGCGGCACCGGCACCGCGGCCGACATCCCCGGCGTGCAGGTCGCCGGCAAGACCGGCACGGCCGAGCTCGGCCTGGCCGCCGGTCAGACCGACGCCTGGTTCACGGCCTTCGCCCCGGCCCGGCGGCCCAGCGTCGCGGTGGCCGTGTGGCGCCTGCGCGCGGGCGCGGGCGGCGATGCCTCGGCGCCGCTGGCGCGGCAGGTGCTGGTCCGCGCGCTCGGGCTCGGCTAGACGTCGAGGTCGATCCGGGCCTCGGGCGGGGTGCCCGGGGACTTGATGTGCAGCACGAGCGGGCGGTTGGCCAGCGAGGCGTCGGTGAGCTTGAAGAGGAGCATCGAGCCGCCGATCACGCCCTCGTTGGCGACGCTGTTGAGGCCCGGCAGCTGGCCGCCGGAGGGAATCTCGACCGCCTGGTAGGCGAAGACGTTCTCCGCCGGGATGTCGATCGGCGTGTAGCGCTTGCCGACGGTGTCCTCGATCTCGAAGTCCTTGGCGGGGATGTGTGTGTCCGAGGTGCGGTTGAGCACCTTGATGAACACCGCGAACCAGACCTCCTGGGGGTTGAGCTGCCCCTCCGGGTTGGGAACGCCGACGAAGTAGCCCTTGTCTTCCTCGTCCGCGGGGTTCAGCTGACGAGAGATCTGGACCTGGTACTGGAGCGGCCCCGCGTCGACGTAGGGCCCCTCGGTCGCGGCCGCGGTGACGATTTCCTCCTTGTTGCCGCACGCCGCCAGGGAGCTCGCGGCGGCGAGGGCGACGAGGACGATCAGGAGCGGGCGGAGGCGGCCGGTGACCACGGCGCGGGATTCTATTCAGCGCGCCGCGATCGTCGCGCGCTTGCCCCGACCCTCGTCCTCCTCGAGGATCGAGCGCAGGCGTCGCATGGCCTTGCGGTTCTTGCGCTTGAGCCACGAGCGGGTCCCGAACTTCTCGAGGATCCGGTCGGTGAGCAGGGCCGGCTCGATCTCGTTGGTGAACTCGACCTTGGTCGTCCCGCCCGGTCCCGGCGTGAGCGTGAACACGCCCGTCAGCTTGATGCGGTTGTACTTCCCGCCTCGGCCGCGCTCGACGATCCGGTAGGGCCGGTCGACCTCGACAAAGGTCGTGTCGCCCCAGGGAAAGCGGTTGCCGGGCGCGGCGAGGCGGAAGCGCGCGCCGGCGCCCTGCCCGTAGGTGTCCTCGCGCGTGAGGTGCCAGTCCTTGAGGTAGTGGTCCGTGAACTCGGCATGGTTGGCGATGTCCGAGAGGTACTCGAACACCTCCTCGCGCGGACGCGCGATCGTCACGCTCACCGTCACCGGATCCACGGGCCGGAGTCTATGCGGCCTAGGCGGCGACGCGCGTGATGCGCACGACGCAGTGGCCGTGCTCGGGCCCGTGGACGAGCTCGGAGCGCACGGGCTCCTGGCGGCGCAGCGGGCGGCACAGCTCGCAGCGCAGCTTCCCGTTCTCGTAGTGGTAGACGTGCTCGCCGATCAGCGGGGTCCGCCGGCAGTCGGCGCAGCGCAGCTCGGCGCGCGTGCGGTCTCCCATGCCCCGGCGCAGGAGCTCGAGCTCCAGTGAGGGCTCTGGCGGGGCGGCTCGCAGCACGGCCATCCCATCGAATTCGCCGTTGGCGGGGACGTCCCTGCCAATTGGACGAAATGTCACATCACAAAGGGTTAGTTTTGACGAGCCGGGTAAAATCCCCTCGAGCAGTCGTGCCCACCCAGCGCGGCACGAGGGTCAGGAGAGGTCGATGAGTTCAATCGAGTCCGGGACGCTAGCCGGCATAGGCTCGTTCCAATGTGAGCAGTGCGCGTACGTGGTCACGCTGGCCAACGATGACGAGCTTCCGCGCTGTCCGGGCTGCGGTGGCACCGAGTTCGCCCGGGCCTCCCTCTTCGCCGGCTCGAGCTTCCACGGCCGTCCCTGGCCCGCGGACGAGTCCCGCGAGCTGGGCTGGCTGGACGACGTCCGCGCGGGACTCGACGAGCCGGGCGAGTACCTCGTGTACGAGCGGGCCGGGGAGGCGAAGGCATTCGCGCTGAGCAACCAATGGACCCGCGTGGGGCGCAGCCTCGCGGCCGACATCTGCTTCGACGACCCCACCGTCTCGCGGCGTCACGCCCTGATCGTCCGGGGCCCCGACGGGGTCCGCGTCCTCGACGACCGCAGCCTCAACGGCGTCTTCGTCAACGGCGAGCGCGTCGAGTGGAGCACGCTGCACGACGGCGACGAGGTGCTGGTCGGCTGCCACAGCCTGCGCTTCCTCGAGGTCGTCTCGCAGGGCGCGCCCACGGCGGACTCGCCCTCGCGCCGCCAGCAGCTCACGGCCTGACCTGCCCCGGCTCCCGACGGTCTAAGCTGCGAGCACGATGGCAGCGACGATCGCAGTGCTCTCCCAGAAGGGCGGGACCGGCAAGACGACGACGGTTCGGACGCTCACCGATCTCTTTCGCCGCCTCGGCCTCGAGACACTGGCGGTCGACCTCGATCCGCAGGGCAACCTCTCCGACTACTTCGACGTCCCGCCCGACGCCGAGCCGACGATCGCCGACGTCCTCACCGGGCGCGCGGCCGCCAGCCAGGCCATCACCGACGACGTGATCCCGGCCAACCTCCAGCTCGCCGAGGCCGAGCTGGCGCTGAGCGGCAAGATGGGGCGCGAGCTGACGCTCAAGCGTGCCCTGCGAGACCTCGATCGCCCCTACGACGCGATCTTCCTCGACTGCCCGCCGTCGCTGGGCCTGCTCACCGTCAACGCCCTCGTCGCGGCCGACCACGCGCTGCTGACCGCCGAGGCGCAGTACTTCGCCATGCAGGGGGTCGAGCAGGCGCTCGAGGTGATCGAGCTCGCGCGCGACAACCTCAACCCCGACCTGTCGTGGCTGGGCGTCGTCCTCAACCTGGCCGACATGCGCACGGTCCATTCGCGCGAGGCCTACCAGTCGCTGGCCGAGGCGTTCGGCGACCGGGTCCTGGACACGACGATCCGCCAGTCGATCGCCTATGCCGAGTCCGCCGAGCGGGCGGTGTCGATCCTCGACCACCGCCCCGACCTGGGCGCCGACTACGTGGCGCTGGCGGACGAGCTGCTCGGGCGCCTGGGCCTCGCCGACGCGCGCAAGCGGCTCAACTCGCTCGAGCTGGCCAGGCGATGAGAGGGGCGGCCTCGGCCGCTCCCGCCCTCGCGGGCCTGGTACTGGCCCTGGCCGGCTGCGGCGGGCAGGGCCTCTCGGCCAGCGGGGCCGAGCCGCCGAACGTCCCCTCGGAGCCCGCTCCGCCGCCGCTGACCGCGGTCACGACCCAGGCGCAGCCGGCGCCGCCGGGCCTTCCGGCGCACGTTCCGGGCACCGGCACGCTCACCGCCTACGTGACGAAGGCCAAGGTCCTGCGCTCCCGGCCGGGCGGCCGCGGCCTGGCCCTTCTCAAGCGCCGGACGGAGTGGCACTCGCCGCGCGTCCTCGCCGTGGTGCGCCGCCGGGGGAACTGGATCGGCGTGCTCGCCCCGGAGCTGCGCAACAGCCACGTGGGCTGGATCGACGGGCGCCACGACGTCGAGCTCTTCCGCACGCCGTGGTCGATGGAGGCCGACCTCTCGAAGCGAGTCGTCGTCGTGCGCCACGCCGGCCGTGTCGTGACACGCACCCCGGTGGCCGTCGGGAGCCCGTCCGCCCCGACCCCGCGCGGGCGCTTCGCCATCACCGACAAGCTGCAGACCGGAACCGACATCGGTCCGTACGGGTGTTGCGTCCTGGCGACGACCGGCCATCAGCCCAACATTCCGCAGGGCTGGGGCGGGGGCGACCGGATCGCGATGCACGCCACGCCCTCGCCCGAGACGATCGGCCAGGCCGCCAGCCACGGCTGCCTGCGCGCGACCAACGCCGTGATGCGCCGCCTCGTCCGCCAGGTGCCGCTGGGCACCCGGGTGACGATTCACGACTAGGGGGCTCGCGCCGGCGGTCTCCGCCGGCCGGGTTGAACGGCGGCGATGAGCGAGTGGTCGGGGGGACGGTTTCGCCGTCCGCTGAACGGTTGTACGTGCCATGACCCGCACAACCGTTCAGTCGATCGGCCGCCCGGGCGTTTGGGGCGACCTAACCCCGTATAGGGCGGCCAGGTCGCCCCAAACCCACGAGGGAGCGCCCGAGGCCCTCCGACCCAACCCCTCGTCGCCGCCGTTAACCCCGCCTCGCGCGCCCGCGCAACGGCGAGTCCTACAGCTCCCGCACCTCCGCCCCCTGGGGCTCGAAGGGCACGCGGCGGACCTCGGCGTCGGGTGCGAGGCGGCGCAGGGCCTCCACGACGCCGCCCGTCTGCTCGTAGTGCGTCCAGAAGAGCACGGCCGGGCCGGCCCCGGAGATCGTCGCTCCCAGTGCGCCCAGCTCCGCCGCGCGCTCGACGAGGGTGAGCGAGTCCGGGTACAGATGGGCGCGGCGTGGCTGATGGAGGCGGTCGTGGAGACCGCGGGAGACGAGGTCCCACTCGCCGCGGGCCAGGCCGAGCACGAGCAGCGAGGCGTGGCCGACGTTGTAGACCGCATCGGCCATGGGCACCTCGCCGGGCAGCGCCGCGCGCGCCTCCTCGGTGAGCACCTCGCCGCCCGGGACGACCACGACGGACTCCAGCCCGGCCGGGACGTCGAAGCGCACGGCCTCGCCGTCGGCGCACACCACGAAGCCGCCGAGCAGAGCGGCGGCGGCGTTGTCGGGATGGCCCTCCAGCTCGGTGGCCGCCGCCAGCACGTCGGCGTCCAGCTCGAAGACGTGGTCGGCCGCGAGCAGCCCGGCGACGACGGCGGCGGCGCTGGAGCCCAGGCCGCCGGCCAGGGGAATCGGGGAGCGGATGCGGAAGGCGAAGTCGTCCGCGGGGTGGAGCGTCTCGAACGCCCGCACGATGAGGTTGGAGCGGTCGCGCGGCACGTCGAGGTCGGTCTCGACCGAGAAGGCGCCCGTCTCCTCGACCTCGAGCTCGAGGTGGATCGCCAGGGCCGCGGCCAGCGCGTCGTAACCCGGCCCGAGATTGGCCGAGGAAGCGGGCGCGCGCACGAGCCGGCGGCGCTTCATCGGGACAGGACCGCCCGCTCCAGGGCGTCCAGCTCGGCCTCGCAGGGCACGACGGCGCCCGCGTGGTCGAGCGCGGTCTGCGGGTCCTTGAGCCCGTGGCCGGTGAGGACGCAGACGACGCGCTGCGCCTCGCCCGCCCCGTGGCGCAGCAGTCCCGCCACCGACGCGGCGGAGGCGGGCTCGCAGAACACGCCCTCCGAGCGGGCCAGCAGGCGCCAGGCATCGAGGATCTCGTCGTCGCTGACGGCCGCGATGGCGCCGCTGGAGCCCACGACCGCCCCCATCGCCTCCTCCCAGCGGGCCGGGTTGCCGATGCGGATCGCGCTGGCCACCGTCTCGGGGTTCTCCACCCGCTTGCCGTGCACCAGCGGCGCCGCTCCCTCGGCCTGGAAGCCGAGCATCCGCGGCGAGCTCGCCGCCTCCTGGAAGCCCTTCCAGTAGGCGGTCACGTTGCCCGCGTTGCCGACCGGGATGCACAGGGCGTCGATCTCGCCGACCTCGTCGAGGATCTCGAACGCGGCGGTCTTCTGGCCCTCCAGCCGAAACGCGTTGACGGAGTTCACGAGGGCCACGGGGTGGCGGTCGGCCAGCTCGCGCACCAGCTCGAGCGCGCGGTCGAAGTTGCCCCGCAGGGCGACCACGCGGGCGCCGTGCATCAGCGCCTGCGCGAGCTTGCCGGTGGCGATCTTTCCCTCGGGCACGATCACCGCGCCCGTCAGCCCCGCCCGCGCCGCGTAGGCGGCGGCGCTGGCCGCGGTGTTTCCGGTGGAGGCGCAGATCACCGCCGTCGCTCCCTCGCGCACGGCGGCCGAGACGGCACACGTCATGCCGCGGTCCTTGAACGAGCCCGTCGGATTGGCTCCCTCGATCTTGAGCATCACCTCGCAGCCCGCGCGCTCGGAGATCCGCGGTGCCGCCACCAGGGGCGTCGATCCCTCCTGGAGGGTCACGACCGGGTCGTCGGGGCCGAACGGCAGCCGGTCCCGGTAGCGCTCGATCACTCCGGGGATGAGAGGAACTCCTCCTCGATCACCCGGATCGCCCGCGGCGGGGAGCGCAGGAAGTCCAGCTGGGAGATCATCTGCAGCGCGGCCTGGATGTTCGACTCCCGCGCCGGGTGCAGCACCATCACCAGGCGGGCCTGCTCGCCCAGGCCCTTCTGGACGACGGACTTCACGGAGATCTGCTGCATCCCGAAGCGCTGCGCCACCTGGGCCAGGACGCCGGGCTGGTCGTCGACCTCCAGGTGCACGTAGAAGGAGGACTCGACGTCCTTGACGATCTCCAGCTCGACGAACGGCTCGGGGACGAGGGCCGGCGGGATCATCGCGCTGATCACGTCGCCCAGCACCGCGCTGGCGGTCTGCGGCCCGCCCGCGCCCGGCCCGGACATCGTGATCTCGGTGATGTCCTCCGACTCGACCGTGACCGCATTGAACGGACCGGAGATCGACGCCAGCGGATGGTGGGCGTAGAGGAAGGCGGGGTGCACGCGGACCGACAGGCCGCCCGGTACCCGCTCCGCCGTGCCGATGAGCTTGAGCGAGAGCCCGAACTGGCTGGCGTACTCGAGGTCGTCGGGCGTGATGTGCTCGATGCCCTCGTAGTCGACCTGGTCGAGATGCACGGGCGTGCCGAAGGCCAGCCGGGCGAGGATCGCCATCTTCGCCGCCGCGTCCTTGCCGTTTACGTCCTCGGTCGGGTCGGCCTCGGCGTACCCGAGCTGCTGCGCCTGGGCCAGGGCGGCGTCGTAGGTCGCGCCGGTCCGCGCCATCTCGGTGAGGATGTAGTTCGTCGTGCCGTTGACGATGCCGTGCAGGCGCTCGACGTGCGCGGCCGCCAGCGTCTCGCCGAGCACGCGGACGACGGGGACGACGCCGGCCACCGCGGCCTCGAAGCGCAGGGTGACGTTGGCCTCGCGGGCCGCCGCCCACAGCTCCTCGCCGTGCTGGGAGAGCAGCTGCTTGTTGGCCGTGACGACGTGCTTGCCCTCGCTCAGCGCGCGGAGGACGTACTCGCGCGCCGGGTCCAGGCCGCCGATGAGCTCGACGATCAGGTCCGACCCGGCGAGGATCTCGTCGAAGTCGCCGCGGCTGCGGGTGAGGACGCCGCTGATCTCCGGCCGGAAGCCCGTCGTCGCCTCGACCGCCTCGGCGCGCTGGCGCAGCAGTGCCTCGAAGGCGCCGCCGACCGTCCCGTGGCCGAGCAGCCCGACCCTGAATGAGGTCATCGCAACCGCCTAAACGACGTCACGAGCGGCCAGGTCCTCGTAGGTCTCGCGCCGGACGACGACGCGGGCCTCGCCGTCGCGGCAGAAGATCACCGGGGGACGGGGGACGCCGTTGTAGTTGTTCGCCATCGCGTGACCATAGGCGCCGGTGGCCGGCGTGACGAGGACGTCCCCGGGCGCGGGGTCGTGCAGGTGCACGTCGTGCACGATCACGTCGCTGGACTCGCAGTGCTTGCCCGCGACGTGGCACGCCTCGCCGCCGGGCCCGACGCGATCGGCGATCGTCGCCTCGTAGACGGCCCCGTAGAGCATGGGCCGCAGGTTGTCCGACATCCCGCCGTCGACCCCCACGTAGGTCGACAGGCCCCGCTTCACCGTCTGCACCGTGTAGAGCGTGACGCCCGCGTTGGCCACCAGGGCCCGGCCCGGCTCGAGCAGCAGCCGCTTGTCCGGCCCGAGGATCTCGTGCGCCGCGGTGACCTTCGTGCGGACGTAGTCCTCGATCCCCGGGGGCTCGTCCTGCGCCGTGTAGGCGACGCCCAGGCCCCCGCCGAGGTCATAGACGTCGAAGTCGCCCAGGTGCGAGAGCGCCTCGATCGCCTGGCGGTAGGCGCCCAGCTCGAAGATCTGTGAGCCGATGTGCATGTGCAGCCCGGCCAGCTCGAGATGGGCGGACGCCCGCACGCGCTCGATCGCCGCCCGGGCGTCGTCGATCGCCAGGCCGAACTTCGAGTCGAGCTGACCGGTGGAGATGAAGTCGTGGGTGCTCGGCTTGACGCCGGGCGTGACGCGGACGAGGACGCGCTGGGAGGCCCCGTCGGGCAGCACGGCGTCGAGCCGCCCGACGTCGTCGAAGTTGTCGATGACGATGTGCCCCACGCCGGCATCGACGGCCTCGCGCAGCTCGCCCTCGGACTTGGCGTTGCCGTGGACGTAGATGCGCGCGGGATCGAAGCCGCCGCGCAGCGCGAGGTGCAGCTCCCCGCCCGAGGCGACGTCGCACCCCAGGCCCTCCTGAGCGAAGAGCCGGTAGGCGGCGGTGCAGGGGAACGCCTTGGAGGCGAAGAGGATCTCGCCGTTCTCGCCGTGATGGGAGGCCAGGGCCTCCCGGAAGGCCCGGGCGCGAGCGCGCAGGTCGTCCTCGGCGACGACGTAGGACGGAGTCCCGAACTCCCGCGCCAGCTCGACGACATCGCATCCGCCCACCTCGAGGTGGCCGGCCTCGTTGAGGCGGCTGCCCAGGGGATAGACGTGGGAGAGCGCGGTGGCGGCCATCGGCGGGCATTATCCCGGCATCCGCCTGTTCGGCCTGCTCAACCGCCGCGTCGACCGCCCCGTTCCCGATCCGCCCGCGCAGACGGGCGAGCGCGACGGCCTCGCCTACGCGCTGTTCACCCCGCCGGACGAGCCCCTGGGCGGCATCGTGATCCTGCACGGTGCGGGCTCGTGCAAGGAGAGCCACTTCGACTTCGCCCGGGCCGCCCGCGCCGCCGGGCTGGCCGCGGTCGCCTTCGACATGCGCGGGCACGGGGAGAGCGCGGGCGCGCTCGACGCCCGCCTGATCGCCGACGTGGCCACGATCGCCGAGCTGGTGCCGCGCCCGCTGGCGCTGCGGGGGTCGAGCATGGGCGGGTACGTGGCGCTGCTGGCGGCGGGCTATCTCGACGCCGACGCGGTGGTGGCCATCTGCCCCGCGGGCTCAGACCTGCTGCTGCGCGGGCTGCGCAGCGGGCGCTTCGAATTCCGCGCCGACCGCTCGTCGCTGGAGGCCTTCATCTCAGAGCACGACCTCCCGGACGCCGTCGCGGCGCTGCGCACGCCGATGCTCCTCCTGCACGCCGAGGGCGACGAGCAGGTCCCGGTCCAGGACTCCGTCGCCCTGCACAACGCCGCGCGGATGGAGCGCCGGCGGCTGATCGCGCTGCCCGGCGGCCATCACCGCTCGATCCAGCACGACCCCGAGCTTCAGGGCGAGTCGCTGCGCTTCGTCGAGAAGGCGTTCGCCGAGGCGCGCGGGGGCCGGCGGAGCTAGCCGCCGCCGCGGAGCAGGTCGCCGACGCCCTTGGTGGTGTTGTCGACGGTCTGCCCGACGGTGCTGCCGGTGTTCTTGACCACGTCGCCCACGGGACCGCCGACGGTGTTGCCGACGGTGTCGGTCGTGTTGTGCACCGTGTTGTTGACGGTGCTGCCCGTGTTCTGGACGGTGTCGGCCACGCCGTTGCGGGCGGGCTGGGTGTCAACGCCCCCGACCGAGGGCAGGGACGGCACCGAGGGGTTCCCGGAGCTCTGACCGCCGGGGGAGGAGACCGCACCGGGGCCGTTGGCGCCGGTGGAGACGAGCGTCCCGCCGGGCAGGCGCACGGTACCGCCGCGCACGGCCGCGCCGTTGTTGCCCAGGATCACGCCGGGCGTGCCGAAGGTCGGTCCGGCGGCCGTGCCCGCGACCGCGCCGGCGCCCGCGGCCGCGCCCGCGGCGGTGGCGGCGGTGCCCGAGCGGTCCCAGGCCACCGGCTGGGCCTGATCGCGCACGAAGAGGTTGTCGATGCGGTCACTGAAGCCGGTGCCCGGCCAGCCCTTGAAGGCGATCACCGCGCTGGCCACGAGGAAGACGCATGCCGCGGCCGCCACCAGCGAGCCGGTGGTCCCGATCCCTGCGATGAAAGCCCTGGTCGTCCGCATAACCCGAAGGCGTGGCAAGCCCCTGCCACCGATATCGGCGCTCGCGCGACGCGCCTTGAACCCTAGCGCGGAGTGCCGCGAGCGCGAAGCAGTTCCGGCACCGTTACCAGGCGAAAACCGCGGTGGCGCAGGCGCTGGATGATGCGCGGCAGGGCCGCCACGGTCTGCTCACGCGGGCCCCCGCCGTCGTGCATGAGGATGATCGCCCCGGGCCGGGCGCCCGCGAGGGCATTGCGCACGATCGCGCGGCGCCCCGGACGCGTGTAATCCTCGCTGTCCACCGACCACATGACGATCAGCATCCGCAGGCGCCGGGCGATGGTCAGGGTGCGGCGGTCATAGGAGCCGTAGGGGGGACGCAGGAGGCGCGGCATCGGCAGCCCGAGGCGGCGCAGGCGCCGCGCCTGGCCGCGCACCTCCGACACCTGGCCGCGGAAGGAGAGCGATCCCAGCGCCGGGTGGTTGACCGTGTGGTCGCCGACGACGTCGCCGTCGCGGATCTCCTCGGTGAGGGCACGCGGGTAGCGGTCCAGCGAGTAGCCGATGGGGAAGAAGGTCGCGTGCGCGTGGGCGCGGCGCAGGACCCCCAGCACGGCCCGCGTGTAGGAGCTGGGCCCGTCGTCGAAGGTCAGCGCGATCTCGCGCCGGTGGCGGGTCCCGTGGCGCAGCATCCCGTGGCGGCGCAGCGCCCGGTCGACGGCGCGGTCGGCGGCGGGGGGCCGGTGTGGGCGAGCGGCGGCGGGGGCGGGCTCCAGGGCCGCCCGCAGCGGGCCCACGCCGCCCGCCATGGTGGCGTGCTCGCCCGTGTGCCCACGCACGCCGACGGCGGCCACGAGCAGGAGCGCGAGCACGAGGAGGCACAGGGCGGCGGTCCGTCGACGACCCATCGCCTCGACGGTAGCGCCCGGGCGCACGCGCGGGGAAGGGCGGCAGCGCGTTTTGCGCACGACTCGGTCCGGTACCTGGCGCCACGCGCCCGGTAACCTCGCCGGCCGTGCCCGCCATCGTGCCCGCTCTCATCGCCGGCACAGGTTTCGGCGGCATCGCCCTCGCGGGCATGGCGGGGCTGCGCATCGGCCCGCGCCTGCGCCATGCCGCCGCGGCCGTGGCCGCCGGGATCCTGCTGGCCGTCGCCTTCGCCGACCTCTTCCCGGAGGCGCTGAAGCAGACGGACCCGAGGGCCGCGTCGCTGTGGTTCCTCGGCGGGTTCGCCCTGCTGTTCGTGGTCGAGGTGGCCACGCGCGGCCACACCCACCACGAAACCGACGAGGAGCACGTCGAGCACACGTCGCTGACGCCGTTCGTCACCGGGCTGCTCCTGCACAACCTCGTCGACGGCGCCGTCCTGGCCGCCGGGCACGAGGTCTCCGACGAGGCCAGCGCGGCCCTGGCCATCGGCATCATCGTCCATCAGCTCCCGGTGGCCATCTCCTTCGCGGCCGTCGTGCGCACCGTCGGGACCTCGGTGCGAGCGGAGAAGGCCTGGGCGGTCGTTCTCGGCGCCGCCATCCCGGTCGGCGCCCTCGTGACCTCCGCGATTCCCGGGCTCGAGGGGGCCGAACTGGGTGCCCTCCTGGCCGCCGCCGCCGGCGCCCTGGGCTACATCGCCGCCGGGCACCTGCTCCCCGAGGCCCACGCCGAGCATCCGAGCGCGGTCTCGCTGCTGTTCCCGGTGGCGCTCCTGGGCACCGCGGCGCTGCTGCTCTACGTGGTGCCCGGATAGACGCGACGGCCTCGTGACAGGCGTCACGAGCTATTGGCGCCCTGCAACATTCCGTTCATCGCTTCGCTAGACTGCCGCCCCGTTGGAGTCTTGCCGAATCCGTAACCCATCCCATGGGTCGCGGAACGGGGGAACCAAGGCGTCCTGACTCACGTCGGTACGCCAGGGGCGAATCCAGGCATTGCGGCCTGGTAGCGCTGCCCTACAGCGCGAGCCCGTCAGCTAACCCCGTAGGCCCCGAGATAGGGAGAACGACGGTGGGAAGTTCGGCTGTTCGCAACCTGAAGGGCATCGCATCGGTGGCTGTCATCGCCGCCGCGGCGGCCTGCGCGCTGGCGGCTCCGGCCACGGCCGCCACGAAGAACTCCACCGCGGGCACCGACGTGGCCCCCGTTTACGGCGGCACCCAGTACTTCGCGACGCCCACGATCTCCGTGCTTCAGTGCCGCACCGGCTGCACGAAGGCCGCAAAGGTCTCGCAGTCGGGCTGGGTCAACGTGAAGGAGAAGGGCCTGCTTCGCGTGCGCGGCCGGCACCTGGACAGCGTCGGCAAGGTGCTGTTCGTGGGCGTGGCCGGCCGGGGCGACAACATCGGCGTGGTGCCGACGACGCAGACCGCCGGCAGCCTGGACGTCAAGGTGCCGCAGTTGGCCAACAACGGGAAGATCGTCCTCCTCGATCCCGCCGGCCACAGCTCCAAGCCCAGCAACGCCCGGGTGCGGATCATGCGCGACCCCAATGCGGCGAGCGCCCAGGGCCTGATCTGGCCCGTCAAGCACCCGCTGATCACCGGCGTCTTCGGCGAGGACCGCGGCGATCACATCCACACGGGCGACGACCTCGCGGTCCCGTCCGGCACGCCGATCCACGCCGCCGCCGCGGGCACCGTGATCCTGATGGGCTACGAGGGCGGCTACGGGAACTTCACCTGCCTCCGTCACACGGCGCTGGTCACCTGCTACGGACACCAGTCGGCCTTCCTCACCAAGTTCGGCGCCTACGTTCGCCAGGGCCAGATCATCGGCCGCGTCGGATGCACCGGCAACTGCTCGGGACCGCACGTGCACTTCGAGGTGCGCAAGGGCCCGGACGCGTGGTCCAAGCCCATGGACCCGCTGAAGTTCCTGCCGCGCCGCTAGCCGGGGCGTGGACGCGCCTGGCGGCCGCCGCCCAGCTGCATCGGACGCCACCGGCGATGCGCCCGCTCCGGAGAACGGCCGCATTGAGGGGGCCGGGTGGCCTCCCGGCTCCCCGGGGCGTCAAAGGTTCCTGGATAGTGCCGCGTATAGCGGCACTGGGCAGGAACCTTCGGAAAACCGGCCCATGCCGGATCGGCCCTCTCATCGCCGCCGTTCGTCCCGCCGCCGGCCGCAGCTAGGCGGCCGCGGCCCTGCCGAGTCCGCCGCCCCGCCGCGCCACGATCGCCAGCCAGATCGCGCCCGCGGCGACCAGGCCGAGGCTCTCCAGCTGTGGGCCCGTGAGCCCGGCGAGCGCTTCGGTGTTGCGCCGGATGAACTCGACCAGGAAGCGCTCGATGCCCGCGCACAGGAGGTAGAGCGCGAAGAGCACGCCCGGGCGAAACCGGTCGCGCAGGTGCCAGAGCCCCAGCGCGACCAGGCCCATGACGAGCGTCTCGTAGATGGGCGTGGGGTGGACCGTGTGGTTCGTGGGGACCGCGCCGTGCGGATAGGCCATCGCCCACGGGCCGTCCCAGGCCTTGCCGTAGTCGCCGTCCCCCGACACCTGGCAGCCGATGCGCCCGATGGCGTAGCCCAGCGCGAGCGGTACGGCGCACAGGTCGAGCAGCACGAAGCCGAAGAACCCGCGCCACCAGCCCCACGCGAGCACGGCGATCGTCCCGCCGATCACCCCGCCGTACCAGACCAGGCCCGACCCGCTGAACAGGTTGCCCACCAGGTCGCCCTTCACGTCGTCGTAGTTCTGGACGATGAAGTACAGCCGCGAGCCCACCAGGCCGCCGATCAGCGCGGCGAACGCGATCTCGTACGCCCAGTCCACCGGCTTGCCCAGCTCCTTGAAGCGGCGCGCGATGACGGCGCCGACCGCCAGGAAGGCGAGGGCGAACATGAGGCCGAACGTCTTGAGCGTCAGGCCGCCGATGTGGATCTCGGGCTGCACTCACCGCAGCCTACGGACCCGGCCTCGGGGCCGGCTAGCTCAGGTAGTTGAGCGGGTTCGTGACCGACCCGTTGATGCGCACCTCGAAGTGCAGGTGTGCTCCGAAGCACAGGCCGGTGCAGCCCGAGAGCCCGATGACCTGGCCCTGGGTGACGTGCTCGCCGACGCTGACGTTGATCTGCGACTGGTGGCCGTAGCACGTGGAGATGCCGCCGCCGTGGTTGATGCAGGTGTAGTTGCCGTACCCGCCGGCCGGTCCGGCCAGGGCGACGGTGCCCGATCCCGCGGCGTGGATCGGCGTGCCGCTGCCGACGCCGATGTCGATGCCGGGGTGGCAGGCCTCCCAGGCGCGCCGCTCGCAGAAGGGTGAGGTGATGGGACCGTTGACCGGCCAGATGAAGCGCCCGTTGCCCTGCACCGGCCCGCCGTTGGAGCCGTTGTTGAGCGTGCCCTCGATCTTGGCCTGCTCCTTCTGGAGGGCCTTGAGGTCCTCCTGGGCGGACTGGCGCTGGTCGCGCACGCCGCTGAGGACCCTGGCCTTGGCGGCTCGGGCGTTGGCCAGGCGGAACTTCACGGAGGCGACCTCGTTGCGCGCGGAGAGGACCTGCTCGGTGACCTTCTGCTGGCGCGCCTCGAGCTTGGCCAGGCGATCGGTCTGGGTCTTGGTTCGGGCCTTGGCCACCCTCACGGCGGTGATGATCTGCGCGTCCTGGTCGTTGATGCGCCGCATGAACTCCCCGCGCTCGAGGAGGTCGGCGAAGCCCTTGGAGTTGAGGATCACGGTGACGAGGTCGGGGCGCCCGGCCTGGTAGATCTCGCGCAGGCGCCGGCTGAGCACGACGCGGGAGGTCGCGAGCTTGGCCTTCAACCGGGCCAGGCGGGCTCGGGTCTTGCGCAGCTCGTCCTGCGTGCGCAGGAGGATCGCCTTCTTGCGGGCGAGGTCGCGCTCGAGAACGTCCTGGCGGTCCTGCAGCGTGCTGATCTTCGAGGAGACGCGCTGGATGTCGGTCGTCAGCACGCCCTCCTTGGACTTCAGGCGCGTGACCTCGGCCTGCTTGTGCTGGATCTTCTTGTCGATCTTCGCCGCCTTGCCGGTCTGGCCGTCGGAGACCAGGGGCAGGGCCGCCCACAGCGCGAGCGGGGCGAAGGCGAGAACGAAGAGGAGGGCGAGGCGAGGACGCATTTGAGAGGGCGCGGAAGTCTAGGGTCGTCGGACGCTCAAGTTCAACTTGAGGTTCAGAGTTATGGAGACCTTGCTCGGCCTGCGGAGTTAGCTGTCGGGCTCGCGCGGTTCGCGCTAGGGCGTCATCAGGCGCCCATTCGCCCCGGTGCTGACTGTGGGTCCCCCGCTTCCCCGCTCGTTGCAGGGAATTCGGCCGTCGCCCACGGTAGCAGCCGGCCGTTATGCTCGCGAGAGTGGAAGCCGATCTTTCGCGGGCTCGCAGGCTGCTCTCGCTCGCCGAGGAGGCTCTGGCGCGGGCCGACGACACCCGGCGTGCGGTCGACCTCCTCCTGGCCGAGATCGGCGGCCGGCGTGAGCCGGCGCCCGCCCGTCTGGACGCCGGCGCCGACGCGGCCCGCCTGGTCGCGATCGAGATGGCGGTGGCCGGGCGCTCGCGCGAGGACGCCGGACGTCACATCCGCGAGCACTTCGAGCTCGCCGACGCCGAGGCGCTGCTCGACGACGTGTTCGGCGCGCCCTCCCTCACCGTGCACGCCGCCGCCCCGACCGGCCGCGCGCCGCACTGAGCCGCCCGCGGGCCTTAAGGCCCGGAAAGGCAGTTCGCCATAATGACTGCGGTCATGGCGCCCCCCCGCAAGCTCGGTCGCGATCCCGGTCTCACGGCCCGGATGACGCTGACCTTCTTCCTCCTCGGGGTGCTCTATGTCGTCCTGATCGGCGCCCTGTTCGCGGCCGGCGTCGGCGCGCTGCTGATCGCGGTCATCGCCGGCGGGCTGCTGCTGCTCCAGCTCTTCACCTCCGACAAGCTGGCCCTTCACGCGATGGGCGCGCGCGAGGTCTCGCCGCAGGAGGCGCCGGAGTTCCACGCCATGATCGAGCGCCTGTGCGTGCAGGCCGACCTGCCCAAGCCGCGGGTCGCCGTCGCGCAGACGACGATGCCCAACGCCTTCGCGCTCGGCCGCTCGCCCAAGAGCGCCACGGTGTGCGCGACCACAGGCATCATGGAGCTGCTCTCGCCCGCCGAGCTCGAGGGCGTGATGGCCCACGAGCTCACCCACGTGCAGAACCGCGACGTGATGGTGATGACGATCGCCTCGTTCTTCGCCACGATCGCCTCCTACATCGTCCAGTTCGGCTTCTTCTTCGGCGGCGGTGGGGACGACGACGACAGCGCCGGGTTCTTCGCGCTGATCCTCGTCTCGCTCGTCGTCTACGCGGTCTCGTTCCTGCTGCTCCAGGCCCTCTCCCGCTACCGCGAGTTCTCGGCCGACCGTGGCGCCGGCATCATCACCGGGCGCCCGAGCGCGCTGGCCTCGGCGCTGATGAAGATCTCGGGCCGGATGGAGCGCATTCCCCAGCAGGATCTGCGCGCGTCGTCCGAGCTGGCCGCGTTCTACATCTTTCCCCCCAACGTGAAGTCGGCGATCGGCAGCATCTTCTCCACCCATCCGCCGCTCGAGAAGCGCCTGGCCAAGCTGGCCGAGCTCGAGTCCCAGCTGCAGGGCACCGCGGCCCGCGTCTAGCGTGGGCCTCTTCGACGTCCTGCGCGGCCGGCGCGACCTCAAGAAGCCGGCGTCCGACCGCCTGTTCGCCATGTCGACGGCCTACGTCACCCTGGAGACCTCGCTGGCGATGAAGACCGCCGGGTCGGCGGCCATCGTCTTCCAGCAGCTCGAGACCGCGGACTTCGCCACGCTGGTCAAGGACATGCAGGAGCTGGTCAGTGCGACGACGGAGGAGTCGGGGACCAAGGTGGAGGCCAGTGAGGACACCTACGGCTATCGCTGGATGGTCCTGCGCGACTCCGACTTCGACGACCTCGTGACGGGGATCAACGCGGTCAGCGGCGAGCTGGAGGGCGGCGGATACGGCGACCGCATCCTCGTCGCGGTGTTCCCGTTCGAGGACGAGGGCGGCCGCCGCTCCTACTGGATCTACAACTACAAGCGCGGGACGTTCTATCCCTTCGTGCCCGCGGGCGGCGAGCAGGCGCGCGACAACGAGCGCGAGCTGCGCCTCAAGGCCCAGATGGCGGGGGAGCTGCCGGTCGAGCCCGAGCTCGAGCGGTGGTTCCCGCTCTGGGACATCCCGCTGTAGCGCGGGCGGTCCGGCCTACGGCCGGACGAACGTGTCCGGGTCGGGCCCCATGCGCTCGCCGGCGTCCAGCGCCTCGATCGCGTCCATCTGATCCTGGCTCAGATGGAAGTCGAAGACGTCGAAGTTCTCCGCGATCCGCTCGGGGGTCACGGACTTCGGGAAGACGACGTTGCCGAGCTGGATGTGCCAGCGCAGCACCACCTGGCCGGGAGTCTTGTCGTGCTCCTGCGCGATCTCGTCGAGGACCGGCTCGTCGAGCACCTCGCCCTGGGCCAGCGGGCTCCAGGCCTCGGTGACGATCCCCAGGTCGGCGTGCTCGCGGCGCAGCCCCGGCTGCTGGAAGCGCGGGTGCAGCTCGATCTGGTTCACGGCGGGCGTGACGCCGGTCTCTTCGATGATCCGCCGCAGGTGCGCGGGCTGGAAGTTCGACACCCCGATCGAGCGGGTGTAGCCGCCCTTCTGCAGGTCGATGAAGGCCTGCCAGGTCTCGACGTAGAGGTCGTTCGCCGGCACGGGCCAGTGGATCAGGTACAGGTCGACGTGCTCGAGCTCGAGCCGGCTCAGGCTGTCCTTGCACGCCTTGGTGGCCTGCTCGTAGCCGTGGTCGTCGTTGAAGCACTTGGTCGTGATGAAGACCTCGTTGCGGTCGAGCCCCGAGGCGCGGAAGGCCTGTCCGACGCCGGTCTCGTTGCGGTACGCGGCGGCGGTGTCGATGTGCCGGTAGCCCGTCTCGAAGGCGAGCGTGGTCGCCTCGACGGTGTCCTGAGGCGGGATCTGGAAGACGCCGAAGCCGAGCTGGGGGATCTGCTCGTCGCCGGCCAGGGGAATCTGAGGTACGTCGGTTCGAGAGATGGTCATGTCCTTTCCGTGCCCGCACGGGGCCCTGCCAAACGCCTCAGCGCCGGGCGGCGGCGTCGATGCGCCGAGCGGTCCAGCCGGCCAGGCGCGGCGAGAGCCGCGTGAGTGCGTAGGCGAACCAGGCCTCGGGGCTCACCGGAGCGACGATCCGCCCGCGCTCGACGGCCCGCAGGATGTTCTTGGCCACCCGGTCGGGCCCGTAGTTGCGCCGGCGGTAGGTGTTGACCACCTGCTCGCGGCGGCCCGGCTGCGCCGCCTCGCCGCGCAGCCGCGAGTTGCTGGTGATCGGCGTGTTGATGACGCCGGGGCAGATCGCGGTGACGCCGATCCCGTGCGGCGCCAGCTCCTCGCGCATGGCCTCGCTCAGCCCGAGCACGGCGAACTTGGTCGCGCTGTAGGCCGCCAGCGAGGGAACGGCGAAGAACCCGGCGGCCGAGGAGAGGTTGACGACGTGGCCGCCCCGGCCGCGGGCCACCATCGGCGGGATGAAGAAGTGGCATCCGTGGACGACGCCCAGGATGTTTATGGAGAGGATCCAGTCCCAGTCCTCGAGCTCGGTCTCCAGCAGCCCGGCGCCGAGGCCCACGCCGGCGTTGTTGACCAGGAGGTCCACGGCGCCGGTCTGCGCGTGCACGGCCTCGGCGAACTCGCGCATCTGGTCGCGGTCCGCGACGTCCACGGTGCGGGCGAGCACTTCGCGGCCCAGCCCGCGCACCGCCGCCTCCGTCTCGCCGAGTCCGGTCTCGTTGACGTCGCAGATGATCAGGTCGGCGCCGCGCCGGCCGGACAGGAGCGCCGTCTCGCGCCCGATGCCGCTGCCGGCGCCGGTGACAAGAACGGTCCGGCCGCTGAGATCGGTCGTGTCCATGGTTGCGCGCAACCGTATCGGGGTGCGCGATCCGCCGTCCTCAGGCGGCCGGGTCCACGCAGGCGGCGGACAGGGGGACCTCCGCGCGGCGCACCCCGCCGAACTTCTCGCCCGGCGGCGGATTGGTCTTGCACCACGTGAACGTGGCCCGGCGCCAGTTCAGGGCGGCGATGAACTCGAAGCCGATGGCGAAGCGCGCGCCCCCGGGCCGGTTGCCCACGCTGGTGGCCGCCAGGCAGGCGGCGACCGCGCCGGCACGGCGGTTGGCCGGCTGGCGGTCGACCAGCTGCTTGGAGTTGGGATCGCAGGTCGTCTCGGTGACGATCGGCCCCGGGAGCCGTCCGGCGCGAAAGCGGGCGCGAGCGTCGGCGGTGATGGCCTGCTCCAGGGCGATGAGGGTGGCGGCCTGCCGGGCGGAGGCGGGCGTCCGGGGGGCGTCGGCGGCGCGACCGCGGTGGGGACTCTGGTCGACGCGCAGGCGGGCCTCGAGGCGGGCCTTCTGGATGGCGTCGGTCCGGCGGTCGCGGGCGGCGCCCTCGCGCTTGCCCGACGCGATCAGGGGGACGGCGATCGCGATGCCGGCGACCAGCACTCCCGCCGCGACGGCAAGGCCGATTCGCGTCGCGCGCGACAGGCGGCGCCAGATGAACGACGGAAGCTCGAGGAGGCCGGGAAGGGGCTCGTATCGCTGCTCGGAGATGCGGCCAATGCTACGCCGGGGCCCCGGCGCGGCACAGGCGATCTGTCAGCGCCCGATCACCCGATCCAGTGCGTCCAGGCTGCGGCGCAGGGCGATCTCGTCGACCGGCGGGTTGCCCGGCGGCCGGACGGCCCGGTGCACGGCGCGGGTCGTCGGGCGGCGGGAGGGCGCGGCGGGGAAGTGACGGTGGAGCATGGGGGCCTCCGGGATGTGACGGGACGGGATGGGTGCTCATCATCGACCGCCGATGCCGCCGGCGGAATGGCCCGGCGGTCCGAGAATCGCCCCGTGCCGGCCGACCGTGGGTCGTGTACGCTCGCCGCGGGAGGTCCGAACGCCCACCCCGTTCGAACCCGTGACATCGGCATCCAGAAGCCTCCGAGTCGTCTTCGCCGGTGCCGGTCTGATCATCGTCGCCCTGCTCGCGGTGTTCGCCTACTCGGTCGCGGACTCCCAGCACCGACAGCGCCGCGACGTGGAGAAGCGCTTCCACGATCGCGCCGCCGTCTCCGCCGCGCTGACGGAGGCCGTGTTCGGCATCTCCTCCATGTCGAACCGGCGCACCTACACGCTGCGCTTCGGGGGACCGACCATCGACGTGGTCCGCCTGGCCCGGATGCGCCAGCGCGACCAGTCGCTCTACCTGCGCATCGTGGCCGCCGACGGCCGGGTCCTCGGCGCGACGGTGGGCGCACCTCCGCTCGACGCGGCCGCCGTGGCGATCGCCAAGCGGGCCCTGCCCAGTTCCCGGAGCCAGCTCTCGGACCTGCTGCCCGGCCCGGCCTCGACGACGCAGGTGATCTCCGGTCTGTCCTACCCGTCGCGCTCCGGCACCCGCGTGGCGGAGAGCGGGATCCCGCTGATCCTGCTCGACCGGTTCCTCTCCGGCTTCCTGCGCGAGGTGCCCAACGTCGCCGGCGCCGACTCCTACGTGATCGACGGGCACAGGCGGGTCATCGCCACCACGGGCACCTCGGCCAAGCCGGGGACGAAGCTCCCGGACACCGACCTGGCGGCTGCGGTGGCGAAGGAGTCCGGCGGCGACTACGGCGACGGGCGCCACTTCACCTCGGCGCCGATCGCCGGATCGGACTGGCGGCTCGTCCTCAGCGCCCGCAACAGCGAGCTCAACTCCGCCATCAACGGTGGACGCCCGGCGCTGCCGTGGATCATCTTCGGCGCCTTCGCCCTGGCCTCGATCGCCGGCCTGCTCCTGCTGTGGCGCGTCCTGCTGGTCAGCCGCGACCTCGAGCGAGCGGAGATCAACCGCGCCCACGCCCTGGAGATCAACGACAACATCGTCCAGCGCCTCGTCATGGCGAAGTACGAGCTGGACCGCGGCGCCACGGAGTCCAGCCAGGTCCGGCTCGAGGAGACGCTGCGCGAGACCCAGCAGCTCGTCACCAACCTGCTCGAGCAGAAGGAGATCGGGCCGGGGACCCTGCGCCGAGGCGCGTCGGCCGACACCGCCCCCGCTCCCGAGCCGAGTCGCGACGGCGAAGGTGAAGGCCGGTGAGCGACGAGGCTCCGCGCACCCGGGTCTTTCTCGTCGACGACGTGCGCGAGCTGCGGATGCTGCTGCGCCTGGTGCTCGAGGAGGACCCGGGGCTCGAGGTCGTGGGCGAGGCCTCCGACGGGCGCGAGGGGGTGGAGGGAGTGGAGCGCACCCAGCCCGACGTCGTGCTGCTCGACCTCTCGATGCCCGACATGGATGGCCTGGAGGCGATCCCGCTGATCCGCGAGCGCGCGCCCGAGGCGCGGATCGTCGTCCTCTCCGGCCACGAGCCGGGGCGGGTCAGCCTCGAAGCCCTGCATCAGGGCGCCACCCGCTACGTCAACAAGGCCTCCGAGCTCGACGCGATCCGCGCCGCCGTGCGCGACGTCGCGCGCCTGGCCCGGCCGTTCGCCGGCGAGCGCTTCGCCGTGGTCCACCGCATGTGGATCGCCTACCTCAACGGCGACTACCGGTCCGTGGCCGCCGAGGCCGAGCCCGACGCGGTGTGGATTCCCCTCGACGGGCCGGAGCTGCGCTCGGCCGAGGAGCTGGTGGCGTTTCTCAACGAGCGCCGCGCCGCCGGCCGCGCGCTGGACCCCCGCGCCCACGGCGTCGAGCCGTGCGGCGCCGGTCTGATCGTGGCGGGAACGGTGAACGCGGCGAGGCCGGGGGCGCCGGCGGAGCTCGAGGTTCATCTGGCGTTCTGCTTCCGCGAGCAGCGGGTGGCCCTCGCGGCCGGGTGCGAGCGGCGCGAGGACGCGGTGCGGACCATCCGCGAACGCTGCGCCGCGTGACGTCGCCGAGCGGCTTCGGCTAGCGGGCGGCGCGCGGCCGCGAGCGGCTCCGGCGCTTCGCCGCCGGGGCTCCGTCGGCGGGCACGTCGGCGGTCTCGAACAGGAGCATCGAGACGGTGGCCTCGTGGCGGCCGTCGTGGTCGGCCTTGCGCAGGCGCTCGTTGGCGTCGGCCTGGATGCGGTCGATCCGCTCGAGCGCCCGGCTCAGCTCCTTGGCGATCGCCTTCCAGCCCTGCTCGTCGAGCACCAGGTTGGTCACGCTGAGGTGCGCGTCATCGCGGCTGAACCCGCCCTGCGACGCGGCGGCGTTCACCTTGGCGCTCAGCTCCCCGAGGGTCGCGCCGGCCATGGCGCGGCGGACGATGTCCGGAGCCTGCGCCCAGGCCTCGTCGGGGATGTGGTGCTTGGCGTCCGCGCGGTAGTAGTGCTCGACGGCGCCGCGGCGCGGGGTCTTGCGAACGAGCTTGATCAGGCCCAGCGACTCGAGGCGGCGCACGTGGTAGCTGACCACACCCAGCGACGCGTCGAGCTCCTGGGAGATCTCACTCGGGCTGGCCACGCGCTGCTCGAGAATGGCCAGGATGCGCACCCGGAGCGGGTGCGCCAGGACCTTGATCAATCGCGGGTCGATGATCTGGTCGCGAGGCTTCACTGTTCTCTTTCCAGGCATGTCTCAGCCGTTCACGTATGCGATGGAGTCGGGCCTTTACCGTCCCCAGCGGGAGGTCGAGCTTCCTTGCCACCTCGGCCTGCGACAGATCGCGGCGGTATCGGAGGTCTATCAAGATTCTCTCCTCGGGGAGCAGATTCGACAGCGCCTGCCACGTTGCGACCGTTGAGATCAGCGCCTCGATCGGCTCCTCGCCCAGCCCTTCCGGGTCGGTCTCGGTGACGACCTCACGCGCCCTCCGCCGGGCCCGCCGCTCCATCAGCCGCAGCGACTCGTTGCGCGTGATCGCCAGCAACCAGCCCATCGGCTCGTCCGGACTCCCGCACGTCTCGCGCCGGCGCCAGGCCCGCGCCATCGCCTCCTGAACGGCCTCCTCGGCGTCGTCGCGGTCGTGCAGCAGGCGCCTGGCCTCGCGCAGGCAGCGGGCGCGCACGTCGTGCCAGTCGCACACGAGGTGGGGGGCGGCGAGCAAGGCGGCCCGGGCGGGTACTGGAGCCGGTACGTCCATAGCTCAGGGATTGTCGTCTACTGAAACCTTCTTGAGCAAGTCCCGGGTCCTCACAGGTGATGGACCCGGCCCTCGCCTACGACTCCCTTGCGCCGTTCTACGACCGCTTCACCGCCGACTACGAGCACGAGGCGGTGCTCGGGCAGATCGAGACGCTCGCCCTCGCGCACGGCCTGCGGGGCCGGCGGCTGCTCGACGTGGCCTGCGGGACGGGCAAGAGCTTCCTGCCCCTTCGGGAGCGCGGCTACGACGTCACGGCCTGCGACGTCTCGCCCGAGATGGTCCGGCAGGCCCGGCGCAAGCTTCCCTTCGCGCAGCGCCGGCGGGTCGTCGTCGCCGACATGCGCGCGCTGGCCTGGCGCGACCAGTTCGACCTCGTCACGTGCCTCGACGACGCCGTCAACTACCTGCTCACGCCGGTCGACCTGAGGGCCGCGCTGGGCGCCATCGGGGCGGCGCTGCGGGCCGGGGGCCTGGCGGTGTTCGACGTCAACTCGCTGCGCACCTACCGCGAGACCTTCTGCGAGGAGGTCGTGTTCCGGGCGGGCCCGACGGTGTTCGCCTGGCGGGGGGAGGGCAGCCCGCAGGCCGGGCCGGGCGGCCTGTCACGCGCCTCGGTGCGGCTGCGCGATGCCGGCGGGCGAGAGCTGGCGACCAGCCACCACGTCCAGCGCCACCACCCGCGCGCCGACGTCGAGGCGGCCTGCGCGTCGGGCGGGATGCCCGTCGTGGCGGTCCGCGGCGTGGCGCCGGGAGGCCACCTCGAGGCGGGCGCCGACGAGACGCGCCACCGCAAGCTCGTCTACCTGGCCGCGCGGAAGGCGGCCACGGGAAGAGCCGCAAGGAGGTGATCCCGTGATCATCCGCTGGGGCTGATTCCTTCGCACCCGCGCGCCGGCGCCGGGGCAGCCCGGCCGCCGGCGCGGCGGTCACCGTGTGTGCGCGGGGTTACACCGAGATCTCGACGGCCTGTCAGGATCACAGCGTCATGGCGACCGAGCATGTCGATGTCCTGATCGTCGGAGCCGGCATCTCAGGCATCTGCGCCGGCTATCACCTGCAGGACAAATGCCCGGATCGGACGTACGCGATCCTCGAGGCGCGCGACTCGATCGGCGGGACGTGGGACCTGTTCCGCTATCCGGGCATCCGCTCGGACTCCGACATGTACACATTGGGCTTTCGCTTCCGTCCGTGGCCGGACGCCAAGGCCATCGCGGATGGGCCCTCCATCCTGAGCTACGTCCGCGAGACCGCCGCCGAGTACGGGATCGACCGCCGCATCCGCTTCGGCCATCGCGTCCTGCGCGCCGAGTGGTCGACCCAGGACGCGCGCTGGACCGTCGAGGCGCAGCGCACGGACACGGGGGAGACGGTGACGCTCACGTGCGACCTCCTCTTCGGATGCAGCGGCTACTACCGCTACGACGAGGGCTACACCCCAGACTTCGAGGGCGTCGAGCGCTTCGGCGGGCACATCGTCCATCCCCAGCACTGGACCGAGGACGTCGACTACGCGGGCAAACGCGTCGTCGTGATCGGCAGCGGCGCGACCGCGGTCACGCTCGTCCCCGCGATGGCGAAGGACGCCGCCCACGTCACGATGCTCCAGCGCTCGCCCAGCTACGTCGTCTCGCTCCCCGGCAAGGACCCGATCGCGGCGGCGCTGCGCCGCTTCCTGCCCCAGCGCGCCGTCTATCCGATCGTGCGCTGGAAGAACGTGCTCCTGACGATGCTGAGCTTCCAGCTCAGCCGCCGGCGCCCACGGCTCATGAAGGCGTTCATCCGCAAGGGCGTGCAGGCCCGCCTGCCCGAGGGCTACGACGTCGACACCCACTTCCGGCCCAGCTACGACCCGTGGGACCAGCGGCTGTGCCTCGTGCCCGACGACGACCTCTTCAAGGCCATCCGCCGCGGCGACGCCTCGGTCGTGACCGACCGCATCGAGACCTTCACCGAGACGGGGCTGCGCCTGATGTCCGGGGAAGAGCTTGAGGCCGATCTCGTGGTCACCGCCACCGGCCTCAACCTGCTGCCGCTGGGCGGCGTGGACCTGGTCGTCGACGGCGAGCCGGTCGAGCTCTCGGACCGGCTGATGTACAAGGGCATGATGATCAGCGACGTCCCGAACCTGGCGATCGCGATCGGCTACACGAACGCCTCGTGGACGCTGAAGTGCGAGCTGACCTGCGAGTACGTCTGCCGGCTGCTCAACGAGATGCGCGCTCGCGGCGCGACGATCGCCACTCCGCGCAACCACGACGCCACGCTTGCGCCCGAGCCGCTGATCGACTTCAACTCCGGCTACGTGCTGCGCTCGATCGACAGCTTCCCCCGCCAGGGGTCTCGCGCGCCGTGGCGGCTCTACCAGAACTATGCGCGCGACATCGTGCTGCTGCGCCACGGCGCCATCGTCGACGAGGCGATGGAGTTCTCGGTCCCGCCCGTCCGCGAGGAGGAGGCGGCCGAGGTCACCGCCTGAGCGCCGCTTCGCCCGCGCGAATAGGGTGGCGCGGGACCGCCCGATTCATCTACGGTCGTACGAGGCCCCAGAAAAGGAGAAGACGTGGACGCCGAGAGCCTGAAGTCGATTCCCCTGTTCGCCTCGCTGACGGACGAAGCTCGCGACGAGCTCGCGACATGGATCACCGAGCTGACCGTGTCCGAGGGCAAGCACCTGGTGGACCAGGGCGACTACTCGTATGACCTGTTCATCATCCAGGACGGCGAGGCCGAGGTTCGCCACGACGATGATCACGTCGCCGACCTGGGTCCCGGCGACTTCTTCGGCGAGATGGGCGTGCTCGAGCGTGCGCAGCGCAACGCCACGGTGATCGCCAAGACGCCCATGCGCCTGCTCACCCTCTCCAGCTGGGATGTCAAGCGCGTCAAGCGCGCGGCGCCCGAGGTCCTGGACGAGCTCACGGCCGCGATCGAAGCGCGCAGCACGCAGTAGTCAGCGGCGCAAGTTTCTCGCCGGAGCTGCGTTGGGAAACGCATGCTCCGAAACGGATTCGCTCTCCTCTTCGCGCTGACCGCGTTCGCCGCCGCGCCGTCCGTCGCCTCCGCCGCCGGTGTCGCCTATCCCGACGCGGACTGGTCCCAGGCCTTCTTCTCGTCGCCCTCGGCCGAGGCCGGGAACGCCACGCTGCATGCGGACATCCTCCGCCCCAAGGGCGCGAAGAACACGGACAAGACGCCGGTCATCCTCTCGATCGGCCCGTACTTCAACCACTCGGGGCAGACCGGCCCGGCCGGTCCCGCCGAGGACACCTCCTACGACCCGGTCGGCCCCAACGCCGGCCCGTCGGAGCGCTTCCAGGACTTCGTCGAGGGCTCGGGCCTGCTGAAGAAGGGCTACACGTTCGTGATGGTCGACCTGCGCGGCTTCGGCGGGTCCAACGGCTGCCTGGACTGGTCGGGCCCGGGCGAGCAGGCGGACGTCGTCAACGCCGTGCGCTGGGCGGCCACCCAGCCCTGGTCGACCGGAAAGGTCGGCATGTACGGCAAGTCGTATGACGCCCTCACCGGGCTGGTCGGCGTCGATCACCATCCGGCGGGGCTCGGCGCGGTCGTCTCCCAGGAGCCGGTCTACGACGACTACCGCTACCTCTACGGGGACGGGATGCGCCGCGAGAACTCGCTGGCCACGCCCGCGCTCTACGACGGCATCGCGGCCACGCCAGGTCCGGTGCTCGACGACCCCAACTACAACGCGGCGGCCGTCAACAACCCGGCGTGTCTGGCCCAGAACTACGGCGCCCAGGCCGGTGACGACAACCACGACTCGGCGTTCTGGAAGCTCCGCAACCTGATCCCGGGCGCGGCGGGCTCGAGCGTTCCGCTGTTCCTCACGCAGGGCCTGACGGAGAACAACACGGTCGGCGACGGCCTCCAGCAGTTCCTGGACAACCACTCCGGCTACGAGCGCGGCTGGTTCGGCCCGTGGGAGCACGTCCGCGGCAACGAGCGCTGCGGGGCCAGCGACTCGTCGACCGGGTGCGACTCCACCAACGTCGGCCGCCTCAAGATGGGCCGCGCCGGCTGGTTCGACGAGATCCTGCGCTTCTACGACCGCTTCCTCAAGGGCACGGCGCCGGCGGTGTCCGACCCGCCGTTCGCCGTGCAGACAAACGACGGGAAGTGGCGCTCGGAGGCCCAGTGGCCGCCGTCGGACAAGTCGCTGCACACGACGGCGCTGCGCTCGGGCTCCTACACCGACAGCGCGCAGTCGTCCTCGACCGGTACCGACTCGACCGCGACCTCCGGAGTGTGGACGATCTCCCAGGCGCTGCCCTACGACGTCCACCTGTCCGGCTCCGGGAAGGCGAGCGTCAAGGTGACGACGAGCGTCCCGAACGCGAACCTCGTCCTCGACGTCTACGACATCGACTCCAAGGGCGTCGGGCCGCTGATCACGCGCCAGGGCCACCTGGTGCGCCAGACCGGCGACTCGACGATCCCGCTGGAGCTGTGGTCGGCCGACTGGAAGCTGGCCGCCGGCCATCGCATCGCGGTGCGCGTGACCGACAACAACCAGGACTGGTGGATCGGCGCGTCCCCCACCGGCCAGTCGGTGACCGTCCGCGGCGGGTCGGTCAGCCTGCCCTTCCTGCGCTACCGGCGCTCCGAGACCATCCAGGGCGATCCGGGCGTGCAGCTCAAGAGCTACCTGGAGCAGACGGTGACCGTGCCGGCCGCGACGCTGGGCTCCTCGCAGTCCGCCTTCGCGCTGCCGCCCGCGCTGGCCGCCGCGCCCGCCGGGTCGGTCTTCACCGGCAACTACGCGCCCGGCCTGGGCGGCGAGAAGGGCCGCGCGGCGGGTCTGCGTCTGCGGCTCGTGCGCACGGCCCGCCGCTCGCTGCGGGCGCTGGGCTCGGGCGCTCCGGGCGGGACGAGGGTCCTGGTCACGCTCCGTCGCGGCGGCCATCGTGTGGCCACGAAGCGCGTGCGCACGAGCGCCCGCGGGGGCTTCCGGGCCAGCTTCCGGGTCAAGCGCCGGGGCACCTACCGCGCCGTGGTCACCGTGCGCAGCGGCAAGCGGACGCTGACGAAGCGCAGCGGCGTGGCGCGCCTGCGGCGCTGAGGGTGGCGCGGTCGCGCTGAGCGGGGGTAGCCTCCGCGCGAGGTGCCAGAGCTCAGTCGCGCCGCCGAGCAGCAGCCAAAGCGCGTCCCCGCGCTCTCCGAGGTCGTCGACTTCCTGCGCGCGCACGCGCCGTTCGATGCGCTCACGCAGGACGAGCTCGCGGGCGTCGGCGCGGTCACCGAGGTCGAGTTCCACGTCGCGGGAACGACCATCTTCTCCCGCGGGGCCGGCCCGGCCGAGCACCTGCGCGTCGTGCGCAGCGGAGCGGTGGAGGTCGTCCTCGACGGCCGCGTGCTCGACCGCCTGGAGAGCGGAGAGCTGTTCGGGCATGCCTCGATGCTGTCGGGGCTGCCCACGGGCTTCGAGGCCCGCGCCGCCGAGGACACGCTGTGCTACCGCATCCCCGCCGGGCCGGCCCAGGATCTGCTGGCGCGCCCCGAGGGCCTGCGCTACGTCGCGCGCTCGCTGCTGGAACGGTCGACGGAGGCCGGTGCCCCGCGGCGGCCCGGAGCCCTCGGCTCCGCCGCCCAGCCCGTGGCGAAGCTGATCCGCGCCGCCCCGGTCGTCTGCGACCCCGAGGTCTCGATTCGCGATGCCGCCCGGCGCATGACCGCGGCGGGGCAGACCTCCGTGCTCGTCGACACCGGCGACGGAACGCTGGGGATCCTCACCGACCACGACCTGCGCACCCGTGTCGTGGCGCAGGACCTGGGGGGCGATGCGCCGGTGAGCGCGGCGATGACCGCGCCCGCCTACACCTGCGGGCCCGACTGGCTCGCGGGCGAAGCCCTGCTCGACATGCTCGAGCGGGGCGTGCGCCATCTGCCCGTCGTGGCGGCGACCGGCGAGCTGCTGGGCGTCGTCAGCGACTCCGACCTGGTCGCCGTCGAGCGGCGCTCCTCGTTTCACCTGCGCCGGGCCATCGCGCGCGCCACCACGGTCGAGGAGCTCGTGGCCGTCGCGGCCGACCTGCGCCCGACGGTGATCGCACTGCACGACGCCCGAGTGGGCGCGGCGAACATCTCGGCGATCTACACCGTCGTGCTCGACGCGCTGACGCGGCGCCTCCTGGATCTCCTCGCCGTCCAGCCCGGCGGCGCGCCGCTCGATTTCGCCTGGCTGGCCCTGGGCAGCCAGGCCCGGCGGGAGGCGACCCCCGGCTCGGATGTCGACTGCGCGATCGTTTCGTTCGAGCGCGAGGAGTCCGATGCCCTGCCGCGCCTCCAGCGGATCGGCGGCGACGTCGTCGCTGCGCTGGAGTCCTGTGGCATGCCGCGCGACTCCCACCGGGCGACGGCCGGAGACGACCTCTTCGTGCGCTCGCTGGAGTCCTGGCAGCGCGCCGTGCGCAGCTGGCTTCGCAACCCGACGCAGGAGAAGGCGGTCATCCTCGTCTCCGTCCTGCTCGACAGCCGTCCCGTCTGGGGTGTGCACCGGGGCACGCCGATCGCCGACACGTTCGGCACGGCGACCCGCGACGAGGCCGTGCTCAAGCTGCTGGGCCGCCTCGCGCTCGCGCACCGGCCGCCGACGGGCTTCCTGCGCGGGCTCGTCGTCGAGCATTCCGGCGAGCACCGCGGCCAGCTCGACCTCAAGCACGGCGGGCTCGTCCCGATCGTCGACCTCGCCCGCTGGGCGGGCCTGGGCGCCGGGGTGACCAGTGCCTCGACCCGCGAGCGCCTGCGGGCCGCCGCGAGCGCGGGCACGCTCACGGAGTCCGAGGCGCGCAACCTCGAGGAGGCGCTGGACCTGATCGGCGAGCTGCGGATCGAGCACCAGGTCGAGCAGCTGCGCCAGGGTGTCACGCCCGACGATCACCTCGACCCGGCCGCCCTGAGCGACCTGACGCGCAGCCACCTCAAGGAGGCCTTCCGGGCGATCGCCTCGGTGCAGAAGCACGTGTCCGCCGGGCTGACGATGGGCGTGGACTGAGCCGTGGCACGCCGGGCGGTGCGGCCGGCGGCCGTCGCCTACGAGCGGGCGCCCGAACCGCGCGGGGCGACCCCATGGCGCCGGGCGCCGTGGTGCGCCGTGGACCTGGAGCTCACGGGCCTGGACGCGGGCCGCGACGAGATCGTCTCGTTCGCCGCGATCCCGATCCTGGAGGGCCGCGTCCATCTGGCGGGTGCCGTCTCGGGCCTGGTGCGCCCGGGTCGCGCCGTGCCCGCATCCTCGATCCGCATCCACGGCCTGCGCGACGCGGACCTGGCCGCGGCCGCGCCGCTGGAGGAGGCCATCGACCCGCTGCTCGCGGCCATGACGGGCCGCGTGCTCGTGGCCCATGTCGCGGCCGTCGAGCGCGCCTTCCTGGGGCCGGCGCTGCGGCGCCTGGGCGTGCGACTGCGCTCGGCGGTCGCCGACACGAGCGTGCTCGGCCGCCTGTGGCTTTGGGAGCGCGACGGGCGCCGGCCGGCGGACATGTCGCTCAGCGACCTGGCGCGCGCGCTGGGTCTCCCGGTCCACGCCGAGCACGACGCGCTGGGCGACGCCCTGACCACGGCGCAGGTGTTCATCGCCGCCGCCACCCATCTGGACGCGCGCGACACCGAGACGGTGCGAACGCTCACGCGCGCCGACGGTCGCCTGGCGGCGATGCGGGCCTTTCACGCCTGAGCGCGGCCGGAGCTACTGCACCTGGAGGTGGCAGAGCAGCGCGAAGCGCTCGTTGAGCTTCGGGTCGCTCGTGCCGGCCAGCGGCTGGCCGGTGGGCACGCGCAGCGCGGCCTGCGCGGCGCTGGGCACGAACCCGGGATGGCCCTGCGTGGCGCGGGCCGAGAGCAGGCGGCCGATCGCCAGGCGCAGCGCGTGCGGCCTGCGCGAGAGCGAGCGGGTGGCGACGGCGACCGCGTGGACACGCCCGCGGCGCACGACGTAGATCCACGTGCCGCGCCCCGAGCGCCGGACAGTGATCCCCGAGTGCAGGCTCCGGGCGACGGAGCCGACGGCGATCCCGCGCGCCGAGCGTCCCCGGGCCGTGCTGCCGACGAGCTCGACCTTCCCGGCGCCGGTCAGCGACGCGACGTCGGCCGCGTGGCCGTTGTGGTCGCCCTTGACGCACCAGCTCCAGGCGCGCGCGCGCTGCTGGGGCTGGCCGGCGCGGTGCAGCAGTGCCTCCCAGCCCACGCCGAGGCGCTGGCGGTCCAGGCCCGAGGCGGCGAGGGCGCCGTGCGATTGGGCGCAGGCGCGGGCGGCGACGCCGTCGGCGCGCTCCCACATCTCCAGGTAGGCCTCGGCGCCGTTCCACATGTCGCGGGCCAATCCGTTGCCGCCCAGGCGGCGCAGGTCGTCGAACCAGTCGGCGTACAGGCCGTACTCCGAGACGCCCTCCTTGTTGTAGTCGAAGGTCCGCTCGCCGGTCTTCTGGCGCTGGAAGGTGAAGCGCCCGTCGTAGCTCTTGAAGGGGTAGGTGATGTTGCCGTCGGCGTCGCGGTCGGGCTGGTGGGAGAGGCCGCCGAGGTCGGCGCCATAGCCCCAGCCGAAGGCGTAGGGCGTGCTCTTGGGCCGGTACTTGCGCCACTCCGAGACGTAGTCGCTGGCCGTCGAGTGCCCGGGGAACGCCATGCCGCCGAGCTTCCACAGACGGGGCCAGTTGCCCGGGTCCATCCAGCCGTGCGGAGAGATGACGCCGGAGTAGCGGCGCGACTCGAGCAGCGTCAGCGTGTCGTCCACCGCGGCCTGGCTCATGTGGTCGGGGTTGACGATCATGTGCTTGTCCATCATCCGGTTGACGACGTGGCGGCCCAGCGCCGTGAGGCCTCGCGTGTTGCAGTGGGGAGCCGGCGGGTAGGCGGGCACGCTGCCGCTGGAGACGCCGAGGAGGCCGAGCGCGCCGGACAGGGTGGCGTTGCTGTTGGGCTCGAAGGTCTCGATCGTGTTGTCGGAGAGCTTCCCCGTGCAGGTCTTCGCGCTCCAGAACGAGCCCGAGCTCTCCTTGTTGGCGCCGTTGATGAGCACGCCGATCGGCCCGCTGTCGAAGCGCACTCCCGTGAGCGGGTTGTCGACCTTGTTGAGGAGCAGCGACGAGCGCACCCCCAGGCGGTACATCTCGTCGAGCTGGCGGTCGACCTGGCCCTGGTCGCACGTCGACGTCTCCCAGCCGCGGCAGCCGAAGGGCTCGGAGACCTCGATCTCCAGGACCACGGCCATCTTGCCCTGGTTGATCACGCGCCGGGCCTGGTAGGGATCGGTGACGATCTGGAAGAAGCCCTTGCCCGGGCCCCCGGCCTGGGCATCGACGTAGCGCTGGAGCTCGCGGATGTCGGCGAACCCCCGTCGCACCGTGTCCATCTCGTCGCAGTTGGTCTTGCGGGTGGCCTGGAGCTCGCACAGCACCCGGTTCTCGTTGACGCTCATGACCATGAGCCGCAGGCCGCCCATCCAGGCGCGCTGGATCCAGCGCCAGTAGGTCCCCTCGTAGGTGAGGTTGCCCGGCGCCCAGGCGGTGAGCTTGGGCCAGCCGGCCGTGTCGTGAGGCGACTCGGGCGCGCCGTAGTTGAGGAAGTTCTGGATCGGGGCGGCCGAGCCCTGCGGGCCCTCGATCGACGAGCAGTCGGGCAGGGCGTACGGAATCCCGTACGGGTGCCACGGCCGGCCGCAGTGGAAGTTCCCGCCGAGGTACTCGAACGTCATCCAGTGCATGTGGCCCTCGACGATGCCGCCGACCTTGCCGTAGGAGACGTTCTTGCGCGGCGTCCCGGTGGCGTCGAGCGCGGCCTCGGGGTAATCCGCGCAGCCGCTCGCCGCGGCGAAGCGCACTCCGGTGAGGTGAGCGCCGCCGGAGGCCGGGGCGAGGTCGAACGCTCCGGCGCCCGCCTCGGTGACGCGCCACTCCGCCGTGGGGCTCGGGTCCTGCGCCGGGGCGACGCCGCCGCCCGCCTGCGAGGCCAGGAACGTGCGATCGGGGCGGTAGAGCAGGTAGCTGCCCAGCGTCGTGGCCTGCATCCGCACGCGGTCGGCGCCGGCGATCGGACCGGCCGGGTTCGAGAGCGAGTAGCAGCCGTTGGCCAGCGTGTAGCGGGTCAGCGGCGAAGCCGCCTGTGCCGGGGGACCGATGAGCAGGCCCGCCGACAGCAGTGCCGGCGCGAGTGCGGCGGCGAGCCGCCGGCGTCCTTGCCCCATCACGTCCCCCCTCATTCTGGAGCGAAGATACCGCGTGGCGGGCGCGGCCGTCGCGGTGGGTGGTGGCGACCATTGAGACGGCGAGGGCCCCGGGTCGCCCCGGGGCCCTCGCCGCTACTCCATGGATCCGAGAACTAGCTCTGCTTGTTGTCCTCGGGCTGGTTCTCCTGCGCGTTCTCCTGCTGGTCCTCACGCGGCTTGGGCTCGGCGCGCTTGACGACCTCGCAGTCGTTGGCCACGACGTCGACCATGTCGGCGAAGACGCGATCCTGGCCGTCGCCGCAGTCGACGGTGTCGACCTCGCCGTCACGGACGCGGATGGTGTCGTTGCCGCCCTCGCCGTGGACGGTGTCCCCGACGGTGTCGTTGGGGCCGCTGACGTCCTTGCGGGTCAGGGCCCACAGGTCATCGTTGCCATCGCCGCCGAACGTCGTGTCGACGCCCTGGTTGGCGAAGATGCGGTCGTTCCCCCGACCGCCGTACTGCGTGTCGTCGCCCCGGCCGCCGGACATGAGGTCACGCCCGCCATTGCCGTTGCTCGTGTCGTTGCCGTCGCCGCCGTGGAGGCGATCGCGGCTGTCCCCACCGGTGATCGTGTCGTTGCCCGGACCGCCGAAGACGCGGTCGTAGCTCGTGCGATCACCCGTGTTGGGCGCGTCGCCGGAGAGGTTGTCGTCACCGGCGTTGCCCACGACCAGGTCGTTGCCCTGGAGTCCGCGGATCGTGTCGTTGCCCGCGTTCCCGAACAGCGCGTCCGCGCCCTGGTTGCCGTTGATCTGGTCGTCGCCCGGGCCCCCGACCAGCAGGTCGCGCCCGAAGTCGCCGTTGAGGACGTCGTTGCCGTTGCCCCCGGTGGCCACGTCGCGGCCCGGCCCGGCGTTGACCGTGTCGTTGCCGTTGCCGGCGCGGACCAGGTCGTTCCCCGCACGGGCGTTGACGGTGTCGTCCCCGCCCTTGGCGGCGATGCGATCACGGAACGCGGTCCCGTTGAGCGTCTCGCCGTTGTTCGTCCCGATCACGACCGCCGCCATGGCCACGGAGGCGAGCACAACGAAGCTCGCCACCGTCGCGATGGCCGCGACCGACATCCTTGAGAGACGTGAACCCACTGCCATCCTCCTGCAGATCGTTGACGTCCGCCAGAACACGTTGCGACCCGCGGGAGTTGCGGTACTGGCCGAAGATCAGGGCCACGAAACCCCGCCTATACTGGGACGCCCCCTGGGGGCGTAGCTCAGTTGGTTAGAGCGCCGGCCTGTCACGCCGGAGGTCGCGGGTTCGAGTCCCGTCGCTCCCGCTTCACGTACACCTAGGGGACCGGGCAGGCCGCGGTGTCGGCGAAACCTCCGGGGGCGTTCGCAGACGCCGAGACCGTGGCGCCGGTGTTCTTGGACGCCACGAAGCTCTGCACGGCTGCTGTGTCCGTTGCCGCGCCGGAGTAACCGGGCAGCTTGACGATCGTGCTCTGGCGCTGCCTGACCCGGACGTCAACGTTCGTTGGTGCGTCGCCTCCGCTCGAGAGGGTGTTGTTGCTCAGCCCGAGGCAGGTCTGGAAGGTGTCCGGTGAACCGCCACCGGACCCGCTGACCAGGTAGGCCCCGAACCGTGGGTCGAAGGGCGAGGTGGTGCCGGGATGATCGATCGTGTTGCTGGTGATCGTCGCGTTCACCGCACCGCCGCGGGCCGTGCCGTCGCCGGCCTCCAGTTCGATCCCGGCGAAGTTCTACTGAGAGATTATGTTGTTGGTCACTGACCAGGTCTGCGTGCCCTGGCCGTCGGTATCCAGCAGCAATCCCGAGTCGTTTACGGAGTAGACTCCCCATCTCGACGGCATCCGCATCTTGATGCTATGATGCGGTTATGGCGAAGGTCAGGACGACGCTGACGATCGACGAGGAAGTCCTGCGGTCCGTCAAGGTTCATGCTGCCCGGACGGGCAAGGGCGACAGCGCGGTGATCGAGGAAGCCGTCCGCCGCGATCTCGGGCTCGACGGCCTCGAGCACCTGTGGAAGCGCAGCGACATGGACGAGGAAGAGGCGACCGAGCTGGCCGTCGAGGCCCAGCACCGCACCCGCCGGCGCTCGCGCTGACGCGTGCGGGCCGTCGTCGATCCGAACGTCCTCATCTCGGCCCTGCTCTCGGCTCGCGGTGCCCCTGCGCAGATTCTCCGCGCCTGGCTCGGCGGAACGTTCGAGCTGATCGTCTCCCCCCTGCTGCTGCGCGAACTGAAACGTGCCCTCGGGTATCCCAAGTTGCGCAAGCGAATCACGGCCGAGGAAGCGGAGGGCTTCCTGGCCTTGCTGGAGCGCTCCGCCATCGTGGTCGAAGATCCGGCGGCGTCTCCTCCGGTCCGTTCGGCCGATGCCGGCGATGACTATCTGCTCGCAGTGGCCGCCGACCAACAGGCCGCTCTCGTGTCCGGCGATGGGCACCTCCTCGCGCTGCGAGACCGGGACCTACCGATCTACTCTCCTACACAGTTCCTCGAACGGCTCTCGATGGGGTGACAAACGCGGGTTCGAGTCCCGTCGCTCCCGTTATCCGCTGCGGCCACGCGCTCGAGTCGCCGTGACGGCTGGGCGGTACCCTCGCTCGCATGCCCAGCCCGACGAGCCCGTTCAGTCCCGTCCTCTCTCCCGGCCAGATCAAGGCGCTCGCGGCCCGGGGCGAGGAGCGCACCGCTGCCGCTGGGGACTTCCTCTTCCGGATCGGCGACGCGCGCTATCCGCTGATCGTCGTCCTCGAGGGCGAGGCGGCGATCCTCGACGGGGCCGGAGAGGAGATCGCCCGCCAGGGCCCTGGCGGCTTCCTGGCCGAGATGAGCCTGATGACGGGGCAGACGGTCTTCGTCGACGGCGTCGCGACGTCGCCGATGCGCTACATCGCCGTGGACCGCGAGGAGCTGCGGCCCATGATGTTCGAGGACGGGGCGCTCGCCGACGTGCTGCTGCACACGTTCATGCGCCGGCGCGAGATCCTCCAGGATCGCGAGGGCGTCGGTCTGGAGGTCATCGGACCGCGGTCCTCGGCGTCGACGCGCCGGCTCATCGACTACGCGCGGCGCGCTCGCCTTCCGCACGTCTGGCGCGACACCGAACGTGAGCATGATCCGGCGGCGGAGGCGATCATCGCCGAGCTGGAGCCCGACGAGCTGCCGCTGGTGCGGCTGCCGGGCGGGAGCGAGCTTCGCAACCCGAGCAACGGGCAGCTCTCGCGAGCGGTGGGGATCGGCCTCGAGCTCGGCTCGCGCGAGGAGGTCGACCTGGCGGTGATCGGGGGCGGGCCGGCGGGCCTCGGGGCCGCGGTCTACGGCGCCTCGGAGGGCCTCGACACCCTGCTCGTCGAGGGCTCCGCGCTCGGCGGGCAGGCCGGGATCTCGCGCCGCATCGAGAACTACCTCGGGTTTCCCGGCGGGATCACCGGCGCCGAGCTGACCAGCCGCGCGATCACCCAGGCCCGCAAGTTCGGCGCCCGGACCGCCACGCCCTACCGCGCCCTCGCGCTGGAGCCCGGCGGGGCCGCCCACCGGGTCGAGCTCGAGGACGGGCACGTGGTCAGCGCCCGCGCCGTCGTCATCGCCACCGGCGCCGACTACCGGCGCCTCCCGCTCGCGCGCCTGGAGGAATACGAGGGCCTGAGCGTCTTCTACGCCGCGGGTCCGCCCGAGGCCCATGCGTGCGCGGGCACCCGGGTCGGCGTCGTCGGGGGCGGCAATTCCGCCGGCCAGGCCGCGGTCTGGCTGGCCCGGGGCGGCGCGCTGGTGACGCTGCTGCACCGGCGGGCCGACCTGCGCGCCACGATGTCCGACTACCTGATCGGCGAGCTGGCCCGCCACGGCGTCGCCGTGCGCGACAACAGCGAGATCGCCGAGCTCCATGGCCCCGGCGGCGAGCTCGACGCGGTGACGCTGCGTGACGGTGAGCGGGTCGCGCTCGGCTCCCTGTTCTGCTTCCTCGGAGCCGATCCGTGCACCGACTGGGTGGGCGACGCGGTCGCCCGGGACGAGCACGGCTTCATCCTCACCGGCGGTGATGCCGGCGCGACCGGAGCCGCCGGCCTGCTGGAGACGAGCGTCGCGGGCGTCTACGCGGCCGGGGACGTGCGCGCCGGCTCGACCAAGCGCGCCGCGACGGCGGTCGGTGAGGGCGCCGCGGTGGTCGGCTATGTCCACCAGCGCCTGGCGGAAGTTCCGGCCTAGAGGCACCGCGGGGTCGCGGAACCAGGCCTGCGCGCCGTGCGCTAGTTCCCCAGGCCGCCCAGTACCGCGTAGGGGTGCGTGGCCCGCCAGGCCTCTTCGGCGGTCCCCTCGACGGTGATGTTCTCGGCGTCCAGCTCGCCGCGCAGCCGCTGAGCAAGGGTGTTCGCGTCGTCCTCGGTGGAGACCGCGATGAAGATGTGCTTCCAGCGGCGCAGGGGCGCGAGGCCCTCGCCCTCGAGGCGCTCGGCGGCGGCGACCGCGTCTCCGTGGGAGCCGAGGTCGATCCGCACCTCCCACTGCGCGCCCTCCTCGGCTGACTCGCGGGCCTCGCGCTGCTCTCGCTCGGCGTGCTCGGCGGCCTGCTGCTCGGGCGTGGCGGGCAGCGGCTCGTCCGCGTCCTCCCAGGCCTCCGCCTCGGGGTGCCACTGCGAGATCGCCACCTTGCCCTCCAGGCCGTGTGCCGACAGGACCTCCGACACGGCGGCGGCGGCCGCCTCGGCCTGGGCGCGGTCGGGCGTGTAGACGAAGACGTCGCGGCCGTCGGCGGTAACCGGCAGCCGCCCGCCCAGCCGATCTTCGACCTCGTTTCCGAGCTCGCGCTCCTGCATCCCCTTGAGGAGATGGCCCGCGCCGATCTCGTTCTCGAGCTCCGCGTGCACACGCCAGTCGTCGGCCATGGCGGCCATCGTATCCGGACGGCGCCCGCGCCCCGCGTCTTCACATCCCGGTTTCCCCACCGGCTGTGGGGTGGGGGATGATCTCCCCTTCCGCCCGGAAGGAGACCGGCATGTCGATCGCGGTGCGCATCAGCCCGAAGAAGATGACCAGGGACGACTACGAGAAGCTCATGAAGGAGCTCGAGGAATCGGGGGCGGGTGAGCCTGAGGGACGGACCTTCCACGCCGGCTACGGTGAGGACGAGGTCCACATGTTCGAGGTCTGGGACTCGCCCGAGAGCTTCGAGGCGCACCAGGCCAGCGTCATGGCCCGGCTCCAGGGCGCGGGCATCGACGGCGGCATCGTGCAGATCGAGCCCCTCCACGGCGCCCGGTAGCGCGCGGCGCCACGGGCGCATGGCACGACCTACCTGACGATCGTGAACCGCAGCGTCTTGGACGTCGAGCCGGCGCCCGGCGTGCTCGCGGTGATGACCAGCCGGTGGCTGCCCAGGCGCAGCCTGCGGGTGCGCGAGACGCGCCCCTGGAAGCGGATCGTGTTGACGCCGGAGTGGCCGGACAGGCTGATCGTTCCCCGGGTCAGCGTCCGGGTGCAGCGGCGCCGCTTGCGGTTGGCGCGCGTCGGCGCCACGCACCGGCTCCCGACCCGGCGACCCGACACGGCCTGCGTGAAGGCCAGGCGCACGGCGGCCGGCTTGTCGAGGGTGAACCGGAACGTCGTCCCGATCGGCGCCCGCTTCTTGCGCGAGATCTGGGCCGCCTTGGGCTTCTTGGGCTCGCGCCAGCGCGCGTGCGTCTGCGTGGCGTGAGACACCACCGCCGCCGTGACGGGTCCCGCGTTCACCCTCGTCGTCACGCTGGCCGAGTTGTTGGCGGCGTTCGTGTCGCCCGCGCCGCTCGCGGCCTGAGCCTCCTGGTCGAGGGTCGCACTGTCGACGGTCGCGGTGTCGGTCTTGGCTCCGGCGCTCGTCATCGTCACCACGACCTGGACCGTCGCGCCGGCGCCGCTGGCCAGCGTCCCGACGTCGCAGCGGACCGGCGAGGCCCCGGTGCACGTCCCCGCGCTCGGCGTGGCGGACACGAGACTCGCGCCGGGGGGCAGCGCGTCGCTGACGACGACCTGCGGCGCCGGCGACGGCCCGTTGTTCCTCGCCGTGAGCATGTAGGCCACGTTCTGGCCGACCGTCACGGAGCCGGCGCCGGCCGTCTTCGTGATCGAGAGGTCCGCCTTGAGGCAGCCCTGCTGGGCGGCGGCGACGCCCGGGCACTTGTCCTGCGTCAGGTCGCCGAAGCCGTCGTTGTCGACGTCGGCCTCGACGAACGCCTCGACCGGGAACTGAAGCCCGGATGCCGGGGTCGAAAACGTGCTCGTCGTCCCCGCCAGCTGGTCGCCGGCCTCGAAAACGAAGGTGCTCAGGCTGCCCGCGGGGGACAAGGCACACTTCCCGGTGCTGTCCGCGTTGAAGATGCCGATGATGTCGTTGGCCTTCACCGGGATGTTGACCGGATAGGGACCGCTGATCTGGTTCACGGTCTGAGTCCCGGCGGGGCTGTCGCCCACGACCAGGAAGCTGGGTGCGCCCTCGTCGCGGCCGACCTTCAGCTTGAGGTTCGCGACAGCCGCGGAGCCGTCCTGGAAGTACCACTGCGTGACGATCCCCGCCGAGGGCACCCGGTAGGGGTTCCCGGCCGGGATGCCGGTCTGCCAGGAACGTGTCCGCCCCGCACGTCGTGGTCGGCACGACCAGCTGGCCGACACCCTTCACGTTGCCGGCGTTGACGATGAGCCGGGCGAAGTCGCCGCTGAAGCTCTCGCACCCGTCCGCCACGCACGCGTTCACGCCAACCGCACGGCCCTTGATCGCCACGGCCGACTTGTTGTCGGCCCATTTGGCCAGCTCGATGGCTCCGTCGTTCGGGCTCACGTCCTGGCGGTACTGGTCACGCAGCGCCGTGACGCCCGCGAGCAGCGGGCTCGAGGAGTCGTGCGTCCCGAGGTCGGAGAAGGAGGCGTTGAATCCGGTCTCGGTCTTGTAGGCCGAGTAGTGGCTCGTGGCCCACCGGCCCTGGGGTTGGCGGGTGGCGGAGCTCGTGCTCGTCCAGTTGAAGTTGAATTGGACCACGACGCCGCCCGCGTCAGCGAAGTCGGCGAGGTTGTTGCCCAGCAGGGCCGCGTCCGAGTAGTCGGTGTTCGAGTAGGTCACCACGACGTCGTACTGCTCCATCGTCGCGGCGCTTGGAGTTGAGGGGGCCGGGGGCCCGGCGTTGACGGTGTCGACCGTCGTCACGCCCGGCTGCGCCAGGAGCTGACCCCTGATCTGGCTCTCGGTGTGGCTGCCGTCGGCGAAGACGATGAGGATCTTCAGCGCACCCGGGGAGGCGGAGGCCGAGGCGGCGAGGCCCGCATAACCCGACAGCGCCAGCGCCACGATCGCGACCATCCAGCCAACCCGCCGGCCCCGTCCAGCCATCGGCTGACACCCTGACAGGTCGGTCAAGTCAGCGCGATACGCGCTCGGCGGGGCCACGGCATCTTCGTGCCGGCTCGCCAGCTGCGCGGCGAGCCGGTCCATCCCGCGCTGCATCCCGCGGCGCATGATGGCGCGGACGACCGGCGCGGCCAGCCGCTCGCTGAGCGGAGCCTGGCGCCACGTGTACTCGAACTCGATGTCCGTGCCGCCATCGGGCCGCTCGTGAAGGCGGTAGGTCCCGTTGGCGACCCGCTGCCCGCCGGCGCCGACGTTGCGCTCCCGGATCATCGGGGCACCTCGGCGCGATCGGTCTCGATGTCGATGACGTCGGTCCGGCCGGCCGGCCTTCGCCTTGACGCGGACCTTCGACCCGACGCCGCGGTCGGGGCCGGAGTACTGCCAGTCGGTGAGCATGTGGTCCATGAACGACTCGTGGTTGGCCATCACGTCGAGGAGCTCGAATACCTCCGCGCGCGCGACCGGTGTGTGGGTGGTGACGGTGACTGATCGCGATGTACCACATGGTACACTGATCGATGAATGGCAAGGACCGCCGAGCGCAGCTGCTCGACGCGGCGATCGACCACGTCGCCGCCCACGGGATCGGCGACGTCACGCTGCGCACGCTGGCCACCGCGCTCGGGCACGAGCCACCGGATGCTCATCCACCACTTCGGCTCCAAGGAGGGGCTGTGGGTGGAGATCGATCGCACGGTCGAGCAGCGCCAGCGCGACCTCCTCCCCGACCTCCTCGCCGATCCCCATGCGCCGATCGGCGAGCAGATGCGCGTCTGGTGGAAGCACATCTCCGACCCCGCGCTGTGGCCCAACGAGCGCCTCTTCTTCGAGCTCTACGGTCAGGCCCTCCAGGGGCGGGCGCACACGACCGAGATGCTCGACGGGATCGTCGACAGCTGGCTGGGGCCGATCGTCGAGCGCAGCGTCGCCCGGGGCGTGCCGCACGACATCGCGACGGCTCAGGCCCGGCTGGGCATCGCCGTCACCCGCGGCCTGCTGCTCGACCTGCTCGCCACGCGCGACGTCGAGGCGGTCGACGCGGCGATGGAGGCCTACATCGAGATCTACGAGGCGTGGGCCGAGCGGGCGGCGGCGTAGGGGCGGTTCATCCGTCGGCCGCCGCCGACCAGCAGCTCGCGCGGCCCCTGCACTCGCGCAGGCGCTGAAGCGTGGTCTCCAGCCGGACGCGCCGCGCGGGGGAGAAGCGCGTAGGTGTTGTCCGTCTCGGCCGGGTCGCGCTTGAGGTCGTAGAACTCGCGCTCGCCGTTGCGGTACTCCACGTAGAGCGCGAAGGGGAGGCGGATCGCCTCGTAGGTCGGGGGCGTGCTGCCGCTGCCCGGCGCCTGGACGTCGGGGTCGTCGGGCGCCAAGTCCTGGCCGCGGTGCTCGACCAGCGCGGCGCGGCGCCAGCGCCCCCGGTAGCGGCCGCCCAGGAGCGGGACCAGGCTTCGCCCGTCCGACAACGCCGAGGGCTTGGTCCCGGCGAGCGAGGTGAACGTCGCGTCGAGGTCGATGCTCTCGGCGATCCGCTCGACCGTGCGGTTCTTGGCCACGCCGGGCCCCGTCACGATCAGCGGCACGCGGATGTCGGAGTCGAATGCGGTCATCTTGCCCGCCAGCAGCCTGTGCTCACCCAGGTGATAGCCGTTGTCCGAGCTGAAGACGACGTACGTGTTCTTGTCCAGGCCCTGCTCGCGGAGCGTCGCCCGAATGCGCCCGAGCATGTCGTCGACCGCCTGGACCGAGCGGACCCGGTCGCGGTAGATCGAGTCGAAGTCCGCCAGCTCCTTCGGCGTGCGCGCACGGCGCACGAGCCAGCTGGGCGGGTTGTCGTTCTGGCGATCGAAGGACGCGTCCCGGGGGGCGCGCAGGTCCGGGAACAGGTTGGCGTGGCGCGGAGCGGGGACCTGGGGCTTGTGCGGGGCGAAGGTCGACAGCTCGAGGAAGAACGGATCGCCGGTCCTGGCGGAGCTCTCGATGAACTGCTGGCCCCGGCGCGCCAGCACGTCGGTCATGTAGGCCCGCGGCTGGTGTCCGAAGTGCAGCACGTGGCCGTTCTCGTTGAGGTTGTAGTCGTACTCGGTGTAGGCCCGGTCGCTGCCCGCCCAGTCCGTCCAGCCGGGCGGGACGTAGCCCGAGTCGGGCTTGTAGCTGTTGAGGTACTTGCCCATCAGGGCGGTGCGATAGCCGGCCGCCTTCAGGGAGGTGGCAAACGTGTTGCGCTCCAGGCCCAGGCGGCGGAAGGCCAGGAAGCCGCCATCCTCGCCGGCGTTCGTGTAGATCCCGGTGTTGTGGGGGAAGGCGCCGGTGAAGATCGCCGCGCGCGACGGGCAGCACAGGGAGTTCACGACGAAGTAGCGCTGGAACGTGGTCCCACGGCCCTGCATCGCCCGCACCCGGCGCATGTGCGACAGCAGGTTCCACGAGAAGTCGTCGGTGAGGATGAAGACGATGTTCGGGCGCTTCGCCGAGGTCCCGGCGCCCGAGGTCGGCCCCGAGTCCGCCGGCGCCGCGCCCGAGGAGTCGGGCGTCGTCAACGACGGCGTCGTCAGCGACGGCGCCGGGTCCGCGGGCGCCCCGCCGTCGTGGGAGCCGGCGATCACGCTGGTCACGACGATCAGCCCGGCGGCGGTCACGGCGGCTAGTGCCGTGACCATGACTATCCAGCGAGTCCGGGTCAGAGCGCTTCTCCTCGTGCCCGCTCGAGCCGGCGCGCAGGGGGATGAGGTGGTGGGAGCAGGAACGGGTACATATTCGAAGGGGGCGATTCTAGCGTCGGTGAATTCACCCTACCGAGACCGTCTTCGACATCCGAAGGGTCTCACCTGAGGCGTTCAGTGCGCGGACGCGTACGTAACGCGCCTCCGATGGGATCGGGGCGGTTGTCTCGAAGCCGCCGCGGGCCACGAGTGCCACGGAGCGCAGCGAACTCGGGTCATCGCCGACGAGCACGTCCCAGCGGGCCACGTCGGTGGCGCCGTTCCAGCTCATGTTGGCCGTGGCCCCCGATCCAGACCGGCGCACGGCGAGTGCCGGAGCGTCCGTGGGCCGGCCCGACCACGGGAGGCGATACGCGCGATATGAGCCACCGCGCGGGGGAAGGCGAAGATCCAGGACCTGCCGTCCGTCCGGGGCGTACTCCGAGACGAAGGGCTCCCAGCCCCAGCCGATGAACACGTGCCCACCAGGCAGCCGCTGGACGTTGGCCTGGCTGATGGCGACGGCGCGCGGGGAATGCCGAAAGGCGGCGCGAAGCGACGCTCTCCCCGCGGACTCGTTTAGGCGGAAGACCTTGCCACTCGACTGTAGCCCCGTCCTTCCGCTGTCTCCGGCGGCATTGTCGAAGATGCTGATGGTGCCGTTGGTGGAAAAGCGCGCGTCGTGCGGCCACGAGAATCGGGCAGCGCGCGGGATCGAGAAGGTGCTGCGCTTGCCACCCAGCCGCCACTTGATCTCTCCCGTTCGCCCGTCGATCCGGTAGACGGTCCACGTGTGGCGCGCGGTGACCAGGAGGTCCCCCGAAGCGTCTCTGTCCACGGCGTTGATGTGGAAGTAGTCGATCGGCGCCCCCGCCTTCGCCGGACGCGGACGGTAGGACTCGGACAGCCCGACGTGCTCGAGCGCGCTCCAGCGGAACAGCACGCGCCCGGTCGGGATGTCGACCTCCTCCACGACGCCGTCCAGCAGCCGGCGTCCACCGCGCCGAACCTCCGGGTAGGCGAGCATCAGCGCCGTTCCGCGGGGGGTCAGCTCGAACTCGTGGAGGTCGGGACACGTGCTGCCCGGCCCGGTGGGCCGCACCGTCGCGATGACGCGATAGGACGTGTCGGCGATCTTCCCCACGCCACACCCGTGGCCCGAGTGATAGCGACCCTGCCACCACGTCAGGACGGGCCGGCCGCGGTAGCTCTGCACGCGCACGTCCGTGGCGACCTGGCCGAGCGGCACCGGACGAAACCACACGGGCTCCCCGCGATCGTCGACCACGAGCGGGCCGCGCTGGCCCGGGCCCAGGATGGACCCGAGGAAGATGAGGCCCGGCGCGGTCCCCACGTCTCGGCGCCGCAGGCGCACGGCGGGCGGCTGAAGGTCGGGCCGTGACCGGAAGGCGCGGACCCACGCGCCCGCTCGGACGCTCGGAGCCGCGCTCGCGCTCCCCGTGGGAGCCCGTGTCTCTCCGCAGCCCGCCGTGACGGTGGCGCCCGCGCAGAGCGCGAGCGCCAGCGTGGCGACGGACCGCCTCACCCGGACGCCGTCACCGCCGCCGAGGTCCCGATCACCTGTCCGGAGGAGTTCAGCGCCTGCGCCGCGTAGTAGCGGGCGCCGGGCGACACGGTCTTGACGGTCTGGAATCCGGTGGTCCCGCGGGACGCCACGACGTGCATCGAGTGCGTGCTGTTCCCGGACAGCACCTCCCAGCGCGCGAGCTCGGTGGACCCGTTCCAGCTCATGTACATGTGGACGCGCCCGCGTGAGCGCACCGCGGCGACCCGGGGCCTCTCGGCCGGCCTCGCCACCCAGGGGAAGCGGTAGGCGCGGTAGGAGCCCCAGTCGGGCGAGAGCTGGAGGTCGAACAGCAGCCTGCCGTCCGAGCTGAACTCCGACGCCCGGGCCGACTGGCCCCAGCCGACGAAGTAGTCGCCGTTGGGCAGCGACTGAACGTTGCCCTGACTGTGGGCGAGCAGCTTCGAGGGATGGCGGAACGCCTTGACCACCGACACGGTCCTGGCCGCCTCGTTGAGCTGCAGCACGAACGCGGTCGAGAACTTGCGAACCAGCGCACCACCCGTGCCGGCCGAGTTGTCGAACAGCGAGATGGTGCCGTTGGGCCCGAACCTGGCGTCGTGCTGCCAGCCGAAGCGGGCATTCCCCGGAATCTTGAACGAGCTGTGCTTGCCTCCGAGGCGCCAGATGATCTTGCCCTTCGAACTGAGCTTGAAGATCGTCCACGTGTGCCGCGAGGAGACGAGGTAATCCCCGTTGCCGTCGACGTCCACCGAGTTGATGTGGAAGTAGTCCCAGGGCCGTGAGCGGTTCTTGAACGGCGGGACGTAGGAGTCGAACGGTGAGACGTGATGCGCGGCGCTCCAGCGCAGGAGCACCCTTCCGGTGGCGACGTCGACGTCTTCGAAGATGCCGTCGAGCACCGTGTGACCGGCGACCTTGGCGCGCCGGTAGGAGACCATCAGGGCGGAGCCCCGGGGAGTGAGGCGGAACTCATGCAGATCGGGGCAATAGCGCCCCTGAGTGGTCGGGCGGACGGTGGCGATCGTCCGGTACGACGTGTCGGCGATGATTCCGACGCCGCAGCCGTTGCCGCCCGGACTGAACGTGCCCTGCCACCAGGTCAGGACGGGCTTGCCCTGGTAGGTCTGGACCCGCAGGTCGGTGGGCACGACGCCCTTGGGCAACGGCTTGAACCAGACGAGGCGGCCCTGGTTGTCGACGATCATCGGGCCGCGCTGGCCGGGACCGGGGATCGCCGCCAGGAAGACATAGCCCGGGGAGGTGGCCGTCGCCTTGCTGGCGACCCTGACCTTCGGGGGCCGCAGGTCGGGACGGGACCGGTACCACTCGTACCAGAGGAAGCTGGCGCGGGCCTTGGCCTGGCTCGACTTCGCCGTTGACGCGGCGGCCTCGTCCGCGCCGATCGCTCCACACAGGATCGCGCTCGCCGCCAGAAGCGAATGAAGGCGCCAATTCAGGCGGGCGCGGACCGAACGAATCCCCATCAGATTCCCTTTCCGTAGAGAAGAGGCGTGCGAGCCGGACGGCCAACGCCGATGTCTGGTGAAACCCGTCGCCGGACAGGGAGTTTCTACCCGCGATCGGCCCGGTCGTCACCCTGCTGACACACGGGGGGTTCCACTAGGCTGCGCCGCCCCCTCGATGAACGCCCTCGAAGCGATCCTTCTCGGGGTGACGCAGGGCCTGACGGAGTTCCTGCCGATCTCGTCCTCCGGTCATCTCATCCTCGTCCCCTGGCTGGGGGACATCCGCTACCTCCAGGACCACCCGGAGTTCAACAAGACGTTCGACGTCGCCCTGCACTTCGGGACGCTGATCGGCGTCGTGGCCTACTTCCGCCTCGAGGTCCGGCTGATGCTGGAGGGGCTGGCCGAGCTGGCCCGCACCCGCCGGGTGGAGTCCGAGGCCGGCAGGCTCGTCGTGCTCATCGTGATCGCGACCGTGCCGGCGATCATCGTCGGCGGCCTGGGAGAGAGCTGGATCGACGAGCACCTGGGCGAGCCCTGGCAGATCGCGATCTTCCTCGCCCTGTTCGGCGTCCTGCTCTGGTGGGCCGACCGCGGCCCCGAGCGCCGGGGGATCGAGGGCCTGGAGCGCGCCGACGCCGTGAAGGTCGGCCTCGCGCAGGCGCTCGCGCTCGCTCCCGGGGTCTCCCGCTCGGGGGTGACGATCACCGCCGGGCGGTTCCTCGGCCTCAGCCGCGACGCCGCCGCGCGCTTCAGCTTCTTCCTGCTCATCCCCGTCACCGCCGGCGCCGTCGCCTACAAGGGCGTCAAGGTTCTCGGCGACGGCATCCCCGCGGGCCAGGCCAGCCCGCTGATCCTCGGAGTGATCGCGGCGGCGATCAGCGGTTACCTCGCCATCTGGGGCCTGCTGAGCTACGTGCGCCGCCACAACTACGACGTGTTCGTGATCTACCGCCTGTTCGCCGCGACGGCGATCGCGGTGCTGATCGCCTCGGGCGCCCTCGACGCCACGTTCTAGCCGGGAGCGGTTGGGCTGGCCAGCCAGCCAGTCGACGGGCTAGGCTTCCGCCCATGGCCGCCGCGCCCCAGCCGATCACGTTCAACCCCTGGAAGCGACTGGCCAACGACATCCGGATCGAGCGCCGGTGGGACGGCCCGCTGCCACCGGGGCCGACGAACTTCAGCCTGAAGCGCACGCAGCAGATCCGCCGGGACCCGCTGCCCCTCGTGCTCGACTGCTATCGCGAGTACGGGCCGGTGTTCTCGATGCGCATCCTGCACGCCTCGGGGATCTTCATGATCGGTCCCGAGGCCAACCACCACATCCTGGTCGAGAACTTCCGCAACTTCCGCTGGCGCGACGGCGGCTTCGTCGACCTCATCCCGCTGCTCGGCGACGGCCTCCTGACGATCGACGGCCCCTACCACCGCCGCGCGCGGCGGATCATGCTCCCCGCCTTCGCGAAGGAGAGCATCGCGGCCACCCAGGAGACGATGGTGACCGAGACGCAGCGCGCGCTCGAGGGCTGGGAGCCCGGGCGCGAGGTCGACGTCTACCACTGGACCCGCGCCCTGGCGCTGCGGATCGCCATGCGTGCGCTGTTCGGGTTCGACCCCGACCGCAGCAACCGCGACTTCGACGCGGCCGAGGAGTTCGAGCGCGCGCTCTCGTTCTACGGCGCCGACTACTTCGCCCAGACCCTGCGCGGCCCGGGCACCCCGTGGCGGCGCATGCACCGGGCGAGGCGGCTGCTCGACCGCGTCATCTACGCCGAGATCACCCGCCGGCGCGCCGCCGGCGACTACGGCCGCGACATCCTCTCGCTGCTCATGCAGGCGCGAGACGACGATGCCCCCGGGGGCACAGGCGGCGGCGCCTACACCGACCGCGAGTTGCGCGACCAGCTCATGACCCTGCTCTTCGCCGGGCACGACACGACGACGTCGACGGTCACGTTCCTGTTCTACGAGCTGGCCCGGCACCCCCGCTCGCTGGCCAAGGTGATGGAGGAGCAGGAGCGCGTCCTGGGCGACCGCGAGCCCGAGGCGGCCGACGTCGCCGGCGAGGGCCTGCCCGAGCTCGAGATGGCGCTGGACGAGACCCTGCGCCTGTACCCGCCGGCCTGGATCGGCCCGCGCCGCAGCGTCGAGGCGTTCGAGTTCGGCGGCTATCGCATCCCCGGCGGCGTGCCGGTGAGCTACTGCTCATGGGCGAGCCACCGGGTGCCCGAGGTCTTCCCTGAGCCCGAGGCCTTCGTGCCCGAGCGCTTCGCGCCCGAGGCCAAGGCCGCCCTGCCCAAGGGCGCCTACGTGCCGTTCGGCGGCGGCTCGCGCACGTGTGTGGGGATGCGCTTCGGCCAGATGGAGATCCGCACGATCGCCTCGCTGATCCTGCGGCGATTCCGCCTCGCCCAGCTGCCCGGGCACACGATGAGCGTCCAGCAGATGCCCACGCTGTCGCCGATCGGCGGCCTGCCGATGCTCGTCGAGCGCCGCGACGCGCCGCTTCCGGCGCCCGTTTAGCGCCCCGGGTCCACTACCGTTCTCGCCCGCCGTGAAGCGCCCGATCCCTCGCATCATGCTCGCCGTATGCGCCTGCCTGGCCGTCCTGTCCGGCTGCGGCGGTGGCTCGGACAAGTCCAAGAGCACGGCCACCACGGCCCGGGGCGGCACGGCGCGCAACGTCGATCCGACGCCCGCCGAGTCGATGACGGACGTCATCGACCGCATCCGCGGCGCGACCACGGCCAGCGGCTGCGAGGCGGTCAAGGGCCTGCTGCACACCACCTACGGCGAGATCTCCGATGCGTCCTGCGAGGCGGTCAAGGCGGACATCGACGGCTTCCAGGACCCGCAGGGGACCACCCACAAGACGGGCGCGGCGCTGCGCTACCGCACGGCCACGGGCCGCCGGCGCGTCATCGCCCTCGCGCTGGACGCCGACCGCACGTACCGCATCGCCTTCATCGAGGATGTCCCCGGCCAGGCGGCCGGAGCCGGCCGGCCGGCGGACTTCAACCGCAACGCGCAGGCCGTCGTGACCGCGATGCGCACGGGCAACTGCGACGTCTTCCTGACCCTGGTGAGCCGCACGAACGGTCTTGGCGTCGGCAACGACGAGACGGTGTGCAAGCGGGTCTCCGACGTGCCCTTCCGCCGCGAGCTGCTCACCAACCCCAGCGCCCGCCCCGTCGCGCTCGGCGGCGATGGCGACGTCGCCTTCTTCAAGCTGCGCACCCGGCCCGACGCCTACTACACGATGATCATGGCGCGCGAGGCCCCGCGCACCGGCGGGGCGGCACGCTACGTGCTCGTCACCGCCCTGCCGGCGGGTTGAGGCCGAGCGAGCGCTTGAGCGCCAGCACGCGGGCCGCGGACTCGCGGATGCGGGCGCGGAACGTCCGGTCGGTGCGGGCGCGGCCGAGCAGGCTCTGGGAGACGGGGCGAAAGGAGCCGTCGCCGGTCATGAGGATGAGGTCGGCCCCGGCGCTCATCGCCCGCTGCGCCGCGACCTCGACCGGGCTGCGGCTGATCACCGCCCGGGCCTCCATCGAGTCGGTGATGATCACGCCGCGGTAGCCCAGGCGCCGGCGCAGCAGGCCGCCCAGCAGCGCCGGCGACTGCGATGCCAGGTGCGCGCCGTCGACGTTGGAGTAGAGGGCGTGGGAGGCCATGATCAGCGGGACCCCCGCGTTGACGGCGGCCTTGAACGGCTCGAGGTCGCTCGCCGCGAGCGAGACGTCGGCCGGGGCGTCGTCGGTGTTCTGCGTGGCCGAGCCCAGCCCCGGGAAGTGCTTGGCCGTGGCGGCCACTCCGCCCGCCCGGTAGGCACGCACCGCGGCGGCCACGTTGCGCGCCACCGCGGCCGGGCCGCCGGGGAACGCCCGCGCCGCCAGCGCGGAGCCCGGGCGCGCGACGTCGGCCACCGGCGCCAGCGTGACGTTGACTCCCGCCGCGCGCAGGTCTCGCGCGGCGGCCCGGGCCTGCGCCGTCGCCTGGGCCGCCGTCGCCTGTTGAGGCTCGGCCAGCGTCGGCGCGGCCCAGGGCAGGATGTGGAACGGGCCGCCCTCCTGGTCGGTCATGACCAGCGCGCCGCGGCCCGACGCGCGCTGCAGCGAGCCGGTCAGCGCCGCCACCTGGCCGCGGTCGGCGACGTTGCCGCCGAAGAGGATCACGCCGGCCACGCGGCTCTCGCGCAGGGCGCGCAGCACGTAGTCCGGCGCCTGCGTCCCACCGAACGCCAGCACCAGCGTCTGGCCGACCTGCTGGCGCAGGCTGAGGCGGTCGACCGCGGCCACGGCGCGGCGCGGCGCGGCGGGCTTCGCGCGGTGGGTGCTCGTCGTCAGCGGGGCGATCGGCACCGGCGTCGAGTCGCCGCCCCCGCCGCAGGCGGACAGCAGGCCTGCGGCCAGCAGGACGAGGAGGGCGCGCGCTCGCACGCCGCGGACGATATGGGGCGGCGGCTCAGCCCAGCCGTGCGGCCACGGGCTCGAACGCCAGCTCCGGGGCGAGGAGCACGTCCATCTCCATCCGGTCCACCGGACGGGTGAAGAGGAAGCCCTGGCCCGAGTGGCAGCCCAGCTCGAGCAGGCGCCGGCGCTGGGCCTCGCGCTCGATCCCCTCGGCCACGACCGTGAGCTGGAAGCTCTCGCCCAGGTCGATGATGGCCCGGGCCAGCGTGGAGTCGGGGTCGGTGCCGTCGATGTCGTCGACGAACGCCTTGTCGATCTTGAGGATGTCGATCGGGAACCGCCGCAGGTACTGCAGGGAGGAGTAGCCGGTCCCGAAGTCGTCCACGGCCAGGCGGACTCCCAGTCCCTTGAGCCGCTTGAGCTTGGCGATCGTCGCCTCGATGTCGCTCATGAGGACGGTCTCGGTGATCTCCAGGACCAGCCGGCGCGGCTCCAGGCGCGCGCGCTCCAGAGCCGCGGCGACGTCCTCGACGAGCCCCGGCGACTGCAGCTGGCGGCCGGAGAGGTTGACGCCCACGGCGAAGCGCTCAGGCAGGTCGTTGGACGCCAGCCAGCGCGCCGCCTGTCGGCAGGCCTCGTTGAGCACCCAGCGCCCGAGCTGGGGCATGAGCCGCGTCTCCTCGGCCAGGGGGATGAAGGCGTTGGGAGGCACGAGGCCCCGGGTGGGGTGGCGCCAGCGCACCAGCGCCTCGGTGCCGGTGATGGTCCCGGCGTCGAGGTCGACGACCGGCTGGTAGTGCAGCACCAGCTCGTCGCGCTCGACCGCGCGCTGGAGGTCGGCCTCGAGCTCGAGGCGCTCCATCACCGCGGCGTGCATGCTGGGCTCGAAGACCACATAGCGGCCCTTGCCCTCGGCCTTGGCGCGGTACATCGCCAGGTCGGCGTCGCGAATCGGGTCGTCGGCCGGCGAGTCGCCCAGGGCGATCCCGATGCTCGTGCTGATGAAGACCTCGCGGCCCGAGACGTCGAACGGCGCCTCGAGCGCGTAGAGGATCCGCAGGGCCACCCGCTCGGCGGCGCTGTCGTTGCCCACGTCCTCGAGCAGGACGGCGAACTCGTCGCCGCCGAAGCGCGCGGCGGTGTCGCCGGGCCGGATGCAGTCCGACAGCCGCGCCGCCACGGCCACCAGGAGCTCGTCGCCCGCCGCGTGCCCGAGCGAGTCGTTGACGGTCTTGAACGTGTCGAGGTCGAGGAACAGGACGGCCAGAGGGGAGCGGGTGCGGTGACCGCGCTTTAGCCCCTGCTCGAGGCGATCGACGAACAGGGCGCGGTTGGGGAGCGCCGTCAGCGAGTCGTGAAAGGCCTGGTGCAGGGCGTCCTCGACGGTCCTGGCGTCGGTGAGTGCGAGGCTGGCCAGCTCGGCCAGGGCGGCGAGCGAGGCGCGCTCGGTCTCGCTGTAGCGCCGGCCGAGGCGGTGCGTGGCCGTGACCAGGCTGCCCACGACGGCGCCGTCCTCGCGCACCGGCGAGGCCATGGCGGCGTGCAGCTCGTGCGCGAACTGGGGCAGCGCGTCGTCGGAGTCCCGGTAGTCCTCGATCGCCACCAGGCGGTCCTCGGAGATCGCCCGGCCGCCCGCGCCCTCGCCGATCCGCCCGCGGCGCACCGACTCGAGCGTCTCACCGCCCACGCCGTCGCTGGCCACGATGACCATCGTCTCCGGATCGTGCGGGTCGATCAGGCGCACCGCGACGATCTCGTCGCCGATGAGCTCGCGCGTCGCCGAGACGATCGCGTCGAGCACCTCGTGGCGTGGCGCCCGGGCCACGATCTGACGCTGGATCGCCGACAGCCGCTCCAGCAGCGCCTGGCGCTGGAGCATCCGCAGGGTCAATGCGAGCACCCGCGCCATGCCGCGCAGCAGGTCGGTCTCCTCGCGCGTGAAGCCGCCGTGGCCCCCGCGCGCCACCAGCAGCATGGCTCCGCTGCCCTCCTCCAGCGCGATCGCGGCGAGGCTGCAGTCCCCCAGCCCGGGAAGGGAGGCGCGCTCCGGGGCGGCGCCGGCCAGCTGCACGAGGTGGGCATGGGGGATGTCACCGGCCGGGAACCCGACGGCGGCGGCCACCGACCCGTCGCGCACGATGGCGCCGATCTCGGCCTCCAGCACCTCGGCGGCGCGCTCGGCCGCGCCGCTGACCGCGGACGCGTCGTCGGCGAAGGACGAGACGAGCGCGAGGAACTCCGCCAGCTGCTGAGTGGACCAGCTCTCCCCGGTGTTCGACATCCGCTCCCCCGCCGGCCTTCCGCGCGCTCAGCCCAGGGCGAGCACGACGACGGTCTGGTTGTGGAAGCCGGAGATGCCGTGCGTTCGCGCGATCTCCCCGTACGTGTAGAAGCCGCACAGCGGCGCGCCCTCGGCGGCGCGCGTCATGGCGGCGATCTCGTCGGCGATGCCGTCCTCGCCCAGGAAGCGCCGGCGCCCGATGCAGTCGAAGGCCAGCAGCCCGAGCGGCGGTCCGTCCAGCGCGTCCACGGCGTCGCGGCAGGCCGCCTCGGCGGCGGCGACAGACGAGCGCACGTCACCCTCCATGAACCACGCCAGCCCGCCCTGCGGCACCTCGGCCACGCAGCGAATGGAGCGCTCGTCGAAGTTGGCCTGGTTGACGCAGCGGATCTGGTCGGGCCCGGCCCGGCGGCTCAGCCCGACAGGATGGGCGAGGGCGAAGCGCGTGAAGGCGGCCGGGTCGTGGCGCACCTCGCCGGGGGCGTCGAGGCGGTCGAGGTAGGCGTCCAGCGCGGGGCGCCCGTCGAGCGCGAGGATCCGGTTGTCGGCGCTGCGCGTCACGACCATGGCGTCGCCGACGCGGCTCCAGCCGTGGCGCAGGCCGATGCCCATCGGGGCGTCGGAGGAGATCGCCGCGGCGACCACCGAGTCGGTGAGGACGCGCCCGTCGTGGAACTGGCACGTGCGATCCATCTTGAGGTCGTCGCCCGCCACGCCGCCCACCAGGGGAACGCCGGCGCCGACGGTGGCGTAGGCCCCGCGCACGACCTCCTGCTGGTTGCCGCCGAACGGGTCGGTCAGCAGCAGCAGGGCCCGGTGGTCCTCGGCCTCCGGCGACGTCGCGGCGGCGGCGGCGCGCGCTCCGGCGGCGCGCGGGTCGGCCGAGACGTTCTCGGCGGCCAGGGTGCGCACGCGGAAGCCCGAGCCCCCGAGCGCGGCGACGACGACTCCGCCGTCGCCCGGCCCGGCCGGGTGAATCTCCCCCGCCGTGGTGCAGCCGATGAGCGGCGTGTCCCGCGAGCGCTCGGCGATCCCGGCCAGGACCTCGGAGAGCTCGTAGCGGTTGGAGCTGAAGACGAGGAGCAGCCGCGCGTCGTCCTGGGTGAGCGCCTCGGCGGCGGCCTGGGACCCGGCGTCACGCGAGTCCGCCTCGGCCGAGTGCCCGACGCCCAGCCACCGGGTGCGCGTCCGGGCGTTCGCCACTGTCGCCATGCCGGGCTTATCGGCCACGCGCGCGGGCGCCTTCAGCCTGGCCGTTAGGACATTCGTCCAGATTCAGGAGGCGGCGAGGTCCTGCGCGCGCAGGGCCTGGTGGTGCACGCCGAGGCGCTCGTACTCCCGGCGCACCTCCTCGAGGTCCGCCGCGCCGCCCTCGGGATCGAACTCGCGGCGCGCCCGGCCGGCCAGCAGCGCGCAGCGCGCGGCGTCGAGCGGGCGGTCCAGCGAGGCCCACTGCTCGCGCGCCTCGTGCAGCAGCACGAGGGCGGGATCGCCCTCCGTGGTGGCGCCGTCGGCCTCCAGCGCGGCGGCCCGGCCGATGGGGTAGTGCAGGCGCTCTGAGAGCTTCACCGCCTCCTCGGCGGCCTCGCGCGCCTGCGTGTCCTTGCCGGCCAGCGAGAGGGCCACGGCCCGTGCGCTCGTGGCCTGGATGGACTGGGCGATCAGGCCCGCGCGCTCGCACACGTCCAGCGCCTGCCCCAGCGCGGTCGTCGCGCCGGCCACGTCGCCGCTGTCGCGCAGGGTGAGCGCGAGCCCGAACAGGGCCGAGAACGCCACCTCCGACCAGCCGACCTGCTCGGCCACCTCGTGCGAGCGGCGGAACCGGCGCTCGGCCACCTCCCAGTTCCCGTCGCGCCAGCTGAGCATTCCCTGGAGCGCGTAGGGGAGGCAGAGCTTGCCCACGAGACCCTCGCGCTCGGCCAGCTCGGCCGCGGCGTCGCTCGACCGCTCCACGCCCTCCCAGTCGGCCCGGTAGACGGCGAGCTGGGCCAGCGCGGACTGCAGCTCCACGGCGGCCGGGACGTCCCCGAGGCGCTCGGCCAGCGCGAGCGCCTCGGCGTAGGCGCCCTCGGCCGCGGAGTAGTCGGCCTCGAAGACCTCGAGGTGATGGCCGAGAGCCATCAGCGCGAGGATCGTCTCGGGGTCCGAGGAGCCGCGGGCCAGCTCGACGGCGCGCTCCAGGTTCTCGCGCGCCTTGGCCGCGTCGCCGATGCGCCCGAAGACGCGGCCGAAGATGCCGTGCGCGCGGCTGGCCGCGCGCGTCTCGCCCAGGCGCTCGGCCAGACGCAGCGACTTCTCGGACGCGTAGATCGCGAGCATGTTGTCGCCGGTCTGCATGTACAGCCAGGCGGCCTCCTCGTAGAGGCGGACGAGCTCGATGACCGGCGGCCCGTCCTTGAGCAGGTTGATGCCCTTCTGGTGGTGCTCGATCGCCGGCTTGCGCTCGCCCTTGTGCCACAGGCCGGCGCCGATGCTACGGTGCAGATCGGCCACGTGCTCGAGGTCCTCGCGCCCGCGGTGGTAGTCCAGGCACTCCTCCCACACCGAGATGGCGGCGTCGACGCGGCCCAGGCGCAGCGCGACGTCGCCGTGCTTCTCGCCGATCCTCGCCCGGTCCGACCCCTCCTCCTCGCCCAGGAGGTCGCGGGCGGACTGGTAGTGGGAGAAGGCCTCGGGGTTGGAGTACAGGGCGGCGGCGGCGTCGCCGGCGGCCTCGAGGAAGCGCACGGCCTTCTCGTGGATGGCGTCCAGCTCGCCGGAGGGCAGCCGCGCCTCCCCGGCCAGCGGCGGCGGCGCGGCCGTAGTGCTCGGCCAGCAGCGCCACGACCTCGTCGGCGCGATCGCCCGCGCGCTGCCTCGATGAACCCGCCGACCTCGAAGTGCTTTCGCGCGCGGACCGCCTTGGGCAGCATCTCGTAGGCGACGTCGCGGATGAGCACGTGCTTGAACGCCAGCTCCGGCTCGCCGGCGAGCGCGCCCGCCGTGCTCGGCGACCACGATGTCCTTCTCGCGCAGCGCGACGCAGCGCCTCGCTGCAGGTCGCGGCCCTCGGCTCCGCGCGACGGGGCCAGCGCGCCCTCCCAGAACGTGCGCCCGACGACCGAGGCATGCTGGACGAGCCGGCGCTCGAACGGCTCGAGCGAGTCCAGCCGCGCCGCGAGCAGCGCCTGCACCGTGTCGGGCAGCTCGCCCGCCTTGCCCGCGCCCTCGTCGAGCAGCCGGCGGACCATCTCCTCGGCGAACAGCGGGTTGCCGCCGGCGCGCTCGGCCACCGCCGGGACGAGTCGTCGCCCTCCCGGCCGCCGCCGGGCAGCAGCGCACGCGATCAGCTGCGCGCGTCTGCTCGGCGCTCAGCGGGTCGAGGAAGATCGACGTGGCGTCGCCGGCGGCCGCCGCCCCAGCTCGAGCGCCGCGTCGAGCAGCTCGTCGCGCGCCAGGCAGACGATCAGCACCGGCGCGCGCACCCATTGGGCGAGGTACTCGATCAGGTCGAGCATGCCGTCGTCGGCCCAGTGGATGTCCTCGAAGACCAGCACGAGCGGGCGGTGCGCGCCATCGCCTCGATGACCGAGCGCACCGCGGAGAAGAAGCTCTCGCGCGCGCGCTCGGGGTCGACGCGCCTCGACCTCGGCTCTCCTCGGGCGGCGAGCTCGATGCCCAGCAGGCGGCCGATCAGCGCCGCCTTGCGCTCGGCCGGCTCGGCCCCGGGGTCGCCCGGGACGTCGGCGAGCAGCGCGCCGATGCGTCCGGCGAGCTTGGTCCACGCGACGTCCGCGGCGTCGCCGTCGACGATCCGGCACTCCGCGCGCATGACCTCGCCCAGCGGCCAGTAGACGATGCCCGACCCGTAGGGCAGGCAGCGGCCCTCGCGCATGGGTCGGCGCGGGGTCGCTGCGCGTCGAGCGCGCCGGCTCGAACTCGCGGGAGCAGCCGCGACTTGCCGACGCCGGCCTGGCCGATGACCGTGACGAGGTGGGGCCGGCGCTCGCGCACGACGCGGCTGTAGCTCGCGACCAGCTCGGAGAGCTCGTCGTCGCGGCCGACGAAGCGGCGCCTCGCGTCGCGCCGCCGACCGGCGCACCGGCTGGGCGGTGAGCAGCCCCGAGGCCTCCCACGCGGGAACGGGCTCGGCCTTGCCCTTGAGGACGAGCGGTCCGATCTCGGTGTAGTCGACGGCGTCGCGCGTGGCCCGGACGTGCGCTCGCCGACCGTGACGGTCCCCGGCTGCCCGGCCGCCTGCAGGCGGGCGGCGACGTTCACCGTGTCGCCGATCACCGTGTAGCCCTCGCCGACGGCGCCCGCCAGCACCTCGCCGGTGTTGACGCCGACGCGCAGGGGGAAGCCGACCCCGTACGCGCGCTCGGCCTCGGCGTTGATCTCGCCCATCGCCGCCTGCATGCCCAGCGCGGCGCGCACCGCGCGCTCGGCGTCGTCCTCGTGGGCGACGGGCGCGCCGAAGATCGCCATGACGTTGTCGCCGATGTACTTGTCGACCGTGCCGCCGAAGCGCTCGACCTCCTCGCCCAGCCGCCGCAGGCAGGCCGTCGACCAGCGACTTGACGGCCTCGGGGTCCATTCGCTCGGCAACCGCGGTGTAGCCGGAGAGATCGGCGAAGACCACGGTGACCTGGCGGCGCTCCTCGGCCGGCACCTCGGCGCGCCGCGGAGGAGCGGACGGCGCGGGGGCCGCCCCCGGCGCGGCCAGCGCCCCGCCGCAGGAGGGGCAGAAGCGCGCCTCGGCGGGAACCGGTTCTCCGCACGTGTCGCAGCGGCGCTCCAGCGCCGCGCCGCAGCCCATGCAGAAGCGGGCGCCCTCGGGGTTCTGCGTGGAGCAGTTCGCGCAGGTCTGGCCGGACATCCCGGATATGAGAGTAGCGCCGAGGGTGAAGCGGTCCTGACGGCGGTCTTGACGCGAGCCTCGTCGCGGCGTCAGAGTGCATGTCGGAGGGATGGTTGCCTCGCGAAGGACCGACCTCCGGCCACTTCCGCCGCGACTGAGGGAGGTACCAAGTTGACGGGCTGGATTGTCGGGATTGCACTCGGCGTGGTGGTGATCGCGGTCGCCGCCGTGATCGTGATCGCGATCGTGTCGCTCGCGCGGCGCATCGCCGGTCAGGCCTCGGGCGCCGTGGAGGGAGTGGAGGTCGTGCGCGCGCAGACGGCCGAGCTCGAGGGCGTCGCCCGCATCAACGACTCCGGGGTCCGGATCCTGCATTCGGCCCGGGCCCTGCGCAAGGTGGCGGTGGGCCGATGACCGTCCTCGCCACGTCGTTCAACGACTACTGGACCATCGCGCTCGTGATCGGTGCGGTCGCGGCCGTCGTCGTCGCGCTCCTGCTGACCGTGCTGATCCTGACCGTGAACGGCATCGACAAATCCGTCGCCGCGCTGCTCGGCGTGGCCGGCAAGGTGGCGGGCAACACCGCCAACATCCCCCAGCTCGAGGCGACCGCGCCCGTGCTCGGGCTGATCGTGGAGGAGGCCGTGGTGCAGGACGGCTATATGAACGCGCTGACCGACGGGTACGGTGGAGCATGAGCACGCACGACAAGCTCGTCCTGCCTGAGCGTGGTGCTCGCCGTGGTGGTCGTGGCGGTGCTCGCCGTGGCCCTGATCATCGTCCGCCGGGGCCTGACCTCGATCTCGTCGAACCTGGCCACGCTGGGCTCCGCGCTGGAGGACGTCGAGTCTCAGCACCTGCGCCCGCTCGAGCCCGCCGTCAAGGCGATCAACGCCCAGTTCGACACCATCCTGGGTGCGCTCCCGGGGATCGCCGCCAAGGCGGCGATCGTGGCCGAGAGGAGGCCGCGATGACACTCTGGTGGATCGGAGACGCCGTGCTCCTCCTCGTCGTCCTTCCCGTCGTCATCTTCCTGCTGCGCGGGGTGCTCGACGCCGCCCGCGGCATCGTTCCCAGCGTGGAGAGGGTCGCCACGGCGGCGCACGCGGGGTCCAAGGACCTCGACGCCGCACCGCTCCTGCTCACGACGCAGGAGCAGGTGATCCAGACCGTCCAGGGGGTCGCGAACTACGGCGGCTCGCTCGACGTCATCCTCGACGACGCGGAGGTGACCCCATGACCGGCGCCGGCGCGGTGATGATCGTCGCGGTCGTGCTGATCGTGCTCGCCCTCGTCTACTACCTGGTCTCGACGATCCTCGCCCTGCGGCAGATCACCTCGGGACTGGACGACGCGATCGCCGGGGTGGGCGAGATCGTCGAGAAGAGCGCCCCGGTCAACGACGTCGTGACGACGATCAACGAGAACCTCGACGCGGCCGTGGACGCCCTCGAGGGGCTCCTGGTCAAGAAGGCCGGCATGGAGGACGCCGTCGGCCTCATCGAGGGCATCTATCCGGGAGCGGCCGCCCAGGGGCTGCGCAATTTCCCCGAGAGCCGCGACGTCACGCCGCCGCGGATCGGCGAGGTCTACACCCGGGGCACGCTGACGCTCGCCCGGCTGGGCCGCGAGGCCCCGATCGCCGCGGCCAGCCCGGAGGGCGGGCCGGTGCTGCGCAACGTCACGGGCGGCAGCCTGGCGGCGCGCGAGCTCTATCCCGAGGGCCGCCCGGGCAGGCCGGAGAACCTTCCGCGCTCGCCGGTCATCGGGACGGACTCCCCTGAGCGCTACGAGCCCGCGGAGGATCCCGGGGTGCGCAGGCGGATGAAGGAGCGTGCCTGATGCAGACTCCCGGCCCGTTCGAGTACGAGCGCGCGACCAGCGTCGACGGCGCGATCGCCTCGCTCGCCCGGCTCGGCCCCGAGGCGCGCATCATCGCCGGCGGGCACAGCCTGCTGCCGATGATGAAGCTGCGGCTGGCCAGCCCCGAGCACCTCATCGACATCAACGACCTCGACGAGCTCTCCTACATCCGCGAGGACGGCGGCGAGCTGCGCATCGGGGCGCTGACGCGCCACGAGGACCTGCTGCGCTCCGATCTGCTGGCCCGGCTGTTCCCGGCGTTCCGGGACGCCGAGGAGGTCATCGCCGATCCGGTGGTCCGCACCCGCGGCACCATCGGCGGCTCGCTGTGCCAGGCCGACGCCGCCGAGGACCTCTCGGCGGTCTGCTCGGCGCTCAAGGGCCGGGTCGTCATCCGCGGCTCCGAGAGCGAGCGGGTGGTCGGCATGGACCAGTTCCACCTCGGCCCGTACATGACCGCCGTGAAGGCCGGCGAGATGCTGACCGAAGTGCGCCTGGCGGTGCGTCCCGGCGCGGGGAGCGCGCACGTCAAGGTCGAGCGGCGCGCCGGGGACTGGGCCATCGCCGCCGCCTCGGCCGCAGTGTGGATCGAGGGCAACGCGATCGCCGACGCGGGCCTCGGCCTCAGCGCGGTCGGGCCGACCACCATCCACGTCACCCGCGCGGAGGAGATGCTGCGCGGCCAGGCGCCGTCGGAGGAGCTCTTCGCGGCGGCGGGCGAGATCGCCGCCGAGGACTGCGCGCCGATTCCCGACGGCCGGGGGCCGGTGGACTACAAGCGCCACCTGGCCGGCGTCCTCACCAAACGCGCCCTGAGCCGGGCCACCGCCCGCGCGCTCCACCAGGAGGTCTGACATGCAGGTGACGCTCAACATCAACGGCGAGTCGGTGTCGCGCGACGTCGAGCCGCGCCTGCTGCTGGTCCACTTCATCCGGGACACGGAGGGACTGACCGGCACCCACTGGGGCTGCGACACGTCCAACTGCGGGGCGTGCGTGGTGCTCATGGACGGCAAGCCGATCAAGTCGTGCACCACGCTGGCCGCGATGTGCGAGGGGCACGAAATCCGGACCGTCGAATCGTTGGAGGTCAACGGACGGCTGGACCCGGTCCAGGAGGGCTTCCACGAGAAGCACGCCCTGCACTGCGGGTTCTGCACGCCGGGGATGCTGATGACGAGCCGAGCCCTGCTGGACGAGAACCCCCACCCCACCGAGGCCGAGATCCGCACGGCGATCTCGGGTGCGATCTGTCGGTGCACGGGCTACAAGAACATCGTCGCCGCGGTCCAGTGGGCGGCCGAGCAAGAGGCCGCGACGAAACAGGAGGCATGAGGATGGCCACAGTCGAGAACCTGCCCAGCCCCTCCACCGAGCGCCCGGTCGGGTTCGGCCGCCTAAAGCGCAAGGAGGACGCGCGCTTCATCCGCGGGAAGGGCACCTACCTGGACGACATCCGCCTGCCGGGCATGGTGCACGGCGCCGTCCTGCGCAGCCCCTACGCCCATGCGCGCATCGTCTCGATCGACACCTCGCGTGCCCTGGCTCATCCCAACGTCGCCGCGGTGGTCACGGCCAAGGACCTCGAGACGCTGGGCCTGGCCTGGATGCCGACGATCTCCTACGACACGCAGGCCGTGCTGGCCGGCGACAAGGTCCGCTTCCAGGGCCAGGAGGTCGCGTTCGTGATCGCGACCGACGAGTACAGCGCGCGCGACGCGCTGCCGCTGATCGACGTGGAGTACGAGCCGCTGCCCGCGATCGTCAACGCGCGCAAGGCGCTGGACCCCGACGCGCCGCTGATCCGCGACGACAAGGAGGGCCAGCGCGACAACCTGGCCAGCCCCACGTGGGAGGCGGGCGACGAGGAGGCGACCGATCGAGCCTTCGCCGAGGCCGACACCGTCGTGTCGCGCGACATCATCTACCCGCGCTGCCATCCCGCCCCGCTGGAGACGTGCGGGATGATCGCCGACTTCAACCCGGAGACCGGGCAGCTCGACATCTACAACGGCAACCAGGCCCCGCATGCGCACCGCACGGTGTACGCGCACGTGGCGGGCCTGGCCGAGCACATGATCCGCATCCGCTGCAACGACATCGGCGGTGGCTTCGGCAACAAGGTTCCGGTGTATCCGGGGTACGTCTGCGCGATCGCCGGGTCGATCGTCGCCGGCGTCCCGGTGAAGTGGATCGAGGACCGCTCGGAGAACCTCATGTCCACCGGCTTCGCCCGCGACTACGTGATGAAGGCGGAGATGTGCGCCAAGGACGGCAAGATCACCGGCCTGCGGGTGGACGTGATCGCCGACCACGGCGCGTTTGACTCGACGGCGCAGCCGACGAAGTTCCCGGCCGGGTTCTTCCACATCGTGTGCGGCTCCTACGACCTGCAGGCCTCGCACGTGAAGGTCAAGGCCGTCTACACGAACAAGGCCCCGGGCGGCGTGGCCTACCGCTGCTCGTTCCGGATCACCGAGGCCGTGTACCTGGTCGAGCGCATGGTCAACGCGCTCGCGATGGAGATGGGGACCGACCAGATCGACCTGCGCATGCGCAGCTTCATCGAGTCCGGGCAGTTCCCCTACGAGACGACGACCGGCTGGACGTATGACTCGGGCAACTACGCCGAGACGATGAAGGTGGCGATGGACATCGCCGGCTACGACGACCTCCTGCGCGAGCAGCGCGAGAAGCGCGCCCGCGGGGAGCTGATGGGCATCGGCGTGTCGTTCTTCACCGAGGGCGTCGGCGCGGGGCCGCGCAAGCACATGGACATCCTCGGCCTGTCGATGAACGACGGGGCCGACCTGCGCGTCCATCCGTCGGGCAAGGCCGTCGTGAGCCTGAGCTGCCAGACCCAGGGCCAGGGCCACGAGACCACGTTCGCCCAGATCGTGGCCGAGGAGCTGGGGATCCCGCCCGAGGACGTCGAGGTACGCCACGGCGACACCGACAAGTCGCCCTACGGCCTGGGCACCTACGGCAGCCGCTCGACGCCGGTCTCCGGCGCGGCCGTGGCGGTCGTCTCGCGCAAGGTGCGCGACCGGGCGCGAATGATCGCGGCGACGATGCTCGAGACCCGGCCGGAGGACCTGGCCTGGGAGAAGGGCCGCTGGTACGTCAAGGGCGACCCGCAGAAGGAGGCGCTGATCGAGGACATCGCGGTCCGCGCCTACAGCGGCGAGGCGATGCCCGCCGGCATGGAGGGCGGCCTCGACGCCCAGGTCATCTACGACCCGCCGAACCTGACCTACCCCTACGGCGCCTACATCGCCGTGGTCGACATCGATCCCGAGACGGCGGAGGTCAGGGTGCGCCGCTTCATCGCGGTCGACGACTGCGGCGTGCGCATCAACCCGATGATCGTCGACGGGCAGATCCACGGCGGGCTGGCGGAGGGCATCGGCATCGCCCTGATGGAGGTCATCACGTTCGACGAGGAGGGCAACTGCCTCAACGGGTCGTTCATGGACTACCTGATCCCCACCGCGCTCGAGTGCCCCGACTTCGAGCTCGGCGAGACGGTAACCCCCTGCCCGCACCACCCGCTGGGGGCCAAGGGCGTGGGCGAGTCGCCCAATGTCGGCTCGCCGCCCGCGATCGTCAACGCCGTGATCGACGCCCTGCACGAGTCCCACGGCGTCACCCACATCGACATGCCCTGCACGCCGGCCCGCGTCTGGGCCGCCATGCAGGGGCGCCCCGAGCCTCCGCAGTGATCAGCGACTCCCTCACCCGCCGCGCCGAGGAGCTCGCCGCCGAGGGCCTGCCCTTCGTGACCGCGACCGTGGTGAGGGTGCAGCGCCCGACGAGCGCCGAGCCCGGCAACGTGGCGCTCGTGCGCTCCGACGGCACGATCGAGGAGGGCTTCGTGGGGGGAGTGTGCGCGCAGCACAGCGTGCGCCTGTACGCGCTGCGGGTGATCGAGAGCGGCGAGCCGCTGCTCCTGAAGATCGAGCCCGACCCCGAGAACCCCGTCGACGAGGACATCGACCCGGCGAAGCTGGACGCGGGCGAGGAGATCGCGCGCGAGGAGGGCGCGGTCACCGTACGCAACCCCTGCCTCTCGGGCGGCGCGATCGAGATCTTCCTCGAGCCCGTCCTGCCCGCGCCGCGCGTGCTCGTGGCCGGTGACTCCCCGATCGTCCGGGCCCTGCTGGCGATCGGCCGCCAGGCCGGGCTGGACATGGTCCAGACGGCCGGCTCGCCCGGCGGCCCGCTGGGCCCGGCGGAGGAGGACCTCGGGCTGGTCGTCGCCGCCCACGGGCGCGACGAGCTCGACGTGCTGCGCGCCGGGCTGGGGGCCGGCCTGCCCTACGTGGGGCTGGTGGCCAGCGTCAAGCGCGGCTCGGCCGTGGCCGAGGAGCTCCGGGGCATGGGTCTGTCCGAGAAGGCGGTGGCGCGCCTGGAAACGCCGGCCGGACTGGACATCAGGGCGCGCACGCCGGCCGAGATCGCGCTGTCGATCGTCGCGCGGATCGTCGAGGTGCGCCGCTCCGAGGCCGCCGGGGCGGATTCGCCCTCGGGGGCGGTGACCGCGGTCGACCCCGTCTGCGGCATGACGGTGGTCGTCGGCGCGGACACGCCCTCGCTCACGCACGGGGCCGCGACCGTCTACTTCTGCGGCGAGGGCTGCCGGCGCGCCTTCGCCCAGGACCCCGACCGCGCCGTCGCGGGCTGAGCCGGATGGGACCGCCGGAGGTGACAGGCGAGGCCGCGGGCGAGCTGCGGCAGCTCGTCCCCGATGTCGAGACGATCGCCCGGCGCCTGGCGGCCGTCGACTACCTGGTGGACGAGGGCCTGGCCACGTCGATGTACCTGAGCCTGCGCCTGCCCCAGCCGCTGCTGCTGGAGGGCGAGGCCGGCGTGGGCAAGACGGAGGCGGGCAAGGCGCTGGCCGCCGTGCTCGACACGCCGCTGATCCGACTGCAGTGCTACGAGGGAATTGACGCCGCCGAGGCGCTGTACGAGTGGAACTACCCGCGCCAGCTGCTGAGCATCCGCCTGGCCGACTCCAGCGGCGAGAAGCTGAGCGAGGAGGACCTGTTCGGACCCGACTACCTGATCCGCCGCCCGCTGCTGCGCGCGCTCGAGCATCCGGGTCCGCGGCCCGCCGTCCTGCTGATCGACGAGATCGACCGCGCCGACGACGACTTCGAGGCCTTCCTGCTCGAGCTGCTGGCCGAGGCGACGGTGACGATCCCCGAGATCGGGACCGTCCAGGCCACGCATCCGCCGGTGATCGTGCTGACCTCCAACCGCACGCGGGACCTGCACGACGCCGTCAAGCGCCGCTGCCTCTATCACTGGATCGACTACCCGACGCCCGAGCGCGAGGTCGAGATCGTGCGCCGCCGGGTCAAGGGCGCCTCCGAGAGTCTGGCCGTGCAGGTGGCGAGCGCCGTCGCGCGCATGCGCGAGAGCGACGTGCAGAAGCCCCCGGGCGTGGCCGAGGCGATCGACTGGGTGGCCGCGCTCGAGCTGCTGGGTGTCGAGGCGCTCGACGCCGAGGCGATCGACCGCACGCTGGGCACGGTGCTCAAGTACGGGGAGGACCAGGACGTGGTCCGGGCGGCCGGCCTGGAGAGACTCGTGAGCAGCGTCGACTGAGCCCGCCGTGTCGCCGACCGAGTTCACGGTGGAGACACTCGAGCTGGACCTGCCGGCGTTCGTCGGCGCCTTCAGCCGGCGGCTGCACGAGGCCGGCGTTCCCATGACGGCCGAGCGCTCGGTGCGCTTCGCCCGGGCGCTGTCGCTGGTGCGGCCGGAGTCGCGGCGCCGGCTGTACTGGACGGCGCGCTCCGTCCTGGTGTCCGACTCGGCCCAACTGCGGGCCTTCGACTCCGTGTTCTTCTCGGTCTTCGGCCGCGGCGACGAGTACGAGGCGCCGCCGGCGCCCGACGCGCCCACGGTCCCGGCGCCGCATGACACCCGGCCCGCGACCGACCGCCCGCAGGCGCCCGAGGGCTCGACGCCCTCGAGCCTCCTGGCCAGCGCCGCGGCCGCGGCGGCGGCGAAGAGCGGCCAGGGGGAGGAGAGCGACCGGGACGTCCTCGTCCCGGTCGTGGCCAGCGACGAGGAGACGCTGCGGCGCAAGAGCTTCGACGCCCTCGAGCCCGGGGAGCTGGCGGCGCTCTACCGGCTGATGACCCGCCTGCGGATCTCCACGCCCACGCGGCTCACGCGGCGCTCGGACCGTGCCCGGCGCGGCGCCCACGTCGACCTGCGCCGCACGCTGCGCGGCAGCATGCGCACGGCGGGCGACCCCATCCGGCTGGCCCACCGCCGCCGGCGCGTCGTGCGGCGGCGGCTGGTGATGCTCTGCGACATCTCCGGCTCCATGGAGGCCACCGCCCGGGCCTACCTCCAGTTCCTGACCTGTGCGGCCGGGGCCGGGCCCAACGCCGAGGCGTTCGTCTTCGCCACCCGCCTCACGCGTCTGACCCGGGCGCTGGCCTCGCGCAGCCCCGAGCGGGCGATCCAGCGCGCGGCCGCCACGGCGCCCGACTGGTCGAGCGGGACCCGGATCGGGGAGGCCCTGAAGGAGTTCAACGACCGCCACGGGCGCCGGGGCATGGCCCGCGGGGCCGTGATCGTGATCATGTCCGACGGCTGGGAGCGCGGCGATCCGCAGCTGGTCGGCCGCGAGATGGCGCGCCTGGCCCGGCTCGCCCATCGGATCGTCTGGGTCAACCCCCGGGCGGCGGCCAGCGGGTTCTCGCCGCGGGCCGGCGGGATGGCCGCGGCGCTTCCGTACTGCGACGCCCTCGTCAGCGGCCACAGCCTGGAGGCCCTCGAGGAGGTCGCCGAGGCCATCGGCGCGCCGCGCGGCGAGCTTGCGCCGCTCCCCGGCGAGGCGCCCCCGGAGCCCGAGGACGAGCCGTGGGGGAGCGCCACGCCGGTCGCCGGAAGCTCGGTGGCCATGCCCAGCGGCCACGGGCCGAGCCGGGGGAAGACGACGCCCGGATGGGGCGGCTCGTGAGCGGCGAGCCGGCCAAGACCTGCATCTACCCGGGGTGCGACCGCCCGGCGGTCCCGCCCCACGCGCTCGGCGGCCCGCAGCCGAGCTTCTGCGACCTGGAGGAGCACAACGCGCTGCGCGCCCATCAGGAGCGCCGGCGCCTGGAGCGGGAGACCCAGGACGGAACCGAACCACAAGCGCCACAAGGAGGCTGATCCGTGGCTGACGAGGCATACCGAGCCGTATTCCTGCGAGTGCACCCGACCGGCAAGATGGTGCTGAGCCTGACCACCGAGGCCGACGGGAGCGAGGCCGGGTACGCGGAGCTCGTCGCCCAGGAGCTGGGGGTGCCCGCGCTCGACGTCAAGGTCGTCCCGGCGGACACGGACCGCTTCGGCGTCGGCCACGGGTTCAACACCAGCCCCTCCGACGGCACGTCGGCCGCGATCACCAGCGCGACCGGGAAGCTCCTGGACAAGGCGCGCCAGCTCGCCGGCGCGGCACTCGACTCGCCCCCGGACGACCTGCGCTGGGACAACGGCGCCTTCGTGCGCACGACGGAGCCGCTGGAGGCGCGCACGATCGCCGACATCGCCCTCTACGCACACGGCACCGGCGTGCTGCCGCCCGGGGTCGAGGGCGGCCTCGACGCCCAGACGGTCTACGGCAGCTAGGAAGGGTGGGCGTCGATCTCGACCTCGACCTCGTCGGCCACCTTCAGCGTGCCGAAGAGGATCGAGAACGGCTTCATGCCCCACTGCGACTGCGTGACGGTGGCGCGGCCCCGCAGGCCGCCCCGCGCGCTCAGCACGAAGCCGATGGGATGGCTCTGCCCGGCCAGCTCCAGCTCGCCCTCGACGCTCAGGGCGCCGTCCGCTCCCGCCGAGACGCCGGTCGAGCGAAACTCGATCGCGGTGCCCCTGAGGACCTCGTCGCGGATCGACTGCTCGATGCCCGCCTTCTCCTCGTCGCCCAGACGCGTCACGCCGCCGGTGCCCTCGCGGACCCGCAGCGAGGACGCGTCGGCGGTCAGGGACATCGAGATGCCCTCGCCGACCTCCAGCACGCCGCTCCATGCCGTGACCTCGATGACGAGGTCGTGCCCGGCCTTCGACGCCGCGCCCTGTCTCGCGGTCCTCACCGTGAGGGTGGCGTTCTGCGGGCCCAGCTCGTGGTGGCCCGGGGGCAGCGGCATGACCAGATCCTATGTAGTCGAAAGAAGGAGATGACAGCGTGGTTGAACTCGACCATTCGTTCTCGATGGGCAAGCCGCTCGACGAGACCTGGGCGGCGGTCCTCGACCTCGAGCGCCTGATCCCCTGCGTGGAGGGCGGCAGCGTCACCGAGGCCACGGCTCCCGACTCGGCGAAGGCCCAGATCAAGGTCGCGATGGGCGCGATGTCGATGACGTTCGTGGGGACCGTGACGGTGACCGAGCGCGACGACGCCGCGCACCGGGCCGTCTACCAGGTCAAGTCGCATGACGCCGGCGGGCAGGGCTACGCCAACGCGGACGTGACGCTCACGCTCTCCGACGACGGCGGGAAGCTGCACACGGCGGCGCAGATCACGGGCAAGGCCGCGTCGATGGGCGAGGGAGTGGTGTCGACCGTCCTGGACGCCCTCATCCAGGACTTCACCACCAAGCTGGCGACGATCTGAGCGACGCGATGGCCCGCAGGACGATGAGGGAGATCCGCGAGGGCGAGGTGCCGTTTGCCGCGGGCACCGCGGTCCAGGAGGACGCCGACCGGCCCGTCTTCTCCGGCAATGGAGCCTTCGACTACGTCTGCGTGCAGTGCGGCAACGTCCTGGCCGAGGGCATGGATCCCGCGCACATGACCAAGAAGGTGCGGGTGCGCTGCGCGCGCTGTCGCACCGTCAACGTGGCCGTCGAGGAGCCCGGTTGAGCGAGCGCGTCACCGGGCTCGTGCTCGCGGCCGGCGGGTCGCGCCGCCTCGGCGCGCCCAAGCAGCTCCTGCCCTTCGGCCCGGCCACGCTGCTCGACCACGTGCTGAACACGGCCCGCGCCTGCCGGTTCGAGCAGCTCGTGTGCGTGCTGGGCGGCGGCGCGGACGAGGTGCGCGCGCGGGTCGACCTGAGCGGGGCGGAGGTGGTCGAGAACCGCGACTTCGGCGAGGGGTGCTCGTCCTCGATCGCCGCCGCCCTGGGCGTCGTCGACCCGGCGACCGACGTGCTCGTCCTGCTGCTCGGCGACCAGCCCGGCGTCACCCCAGAGGCCGTGGCCGCGCTGCTCGCGGGCCGCGGCTCGGCGCCGCTGGCGGCCTGCGAGTACGCCGGTGGCCGCGGTCACCCCTTCGCGTTCTCCCGGGAGATGTTCGGCGAGCTCGAGTCGCTGCACGGCGACCGGGGAGTGTGGAAGCTGCTCGCCCGCTTCGGCGACGCCGCGGCGGCCGTGCCCATCGCCGGCCCGGTGCCGCGCGACGTCGACACGTGGGCGGACTACGAGGCTCTGCTCGCGGACGTGACCTAGCCGCGCCGGCCCAGCTCGGCCGCCACGGTGAGCGCGCGGCCGCGCCCGCGCCTCGGGGCGCCCGGCGCCAGGCCGATGCCGACCTCGCGAAAGACGGGGGCGAGGATGATCTCGCGGTGCGCGCGCGAGTGCATGAATCCCACGACGGTGGCGCGCGGCGTGGCATAGCGCCCGTCTCCCCAGGCCAGGACCTCGCCGATCGTCCCGAACTGGCCGGGGCCGAAGTAGCCGGCGCGGATGATGCGCTGGAGCGGCGTCGTCCCGCTCCGGGAGACGTGGCGGAAGTACCGGTGCGCGAACATGTCGTAGGCGTGCAGCCGGGCCGCGGCGCGCAGCGGGCGGTTGGCGCGCAGAAGGGGGAGCGAGCGGAGTCGCCGCTCGCGGTTGAACAGGCACAGGACCGCGCTCTCGAGGTGGCGCATCGCCACCTCGCCCGGGTAGTTCGCCGCGTAGGCGCAGCCGGCGGCGTCGCGGCGCTTTCGGACGCGCGGCTTGGGCGCGACCTTCGCGGGGGCCGGCCTGACCGGGACCGGGTCCTGGCACGACGAGCCGGTGCACGGCGGGGTCGTCTGGGTGAAGACCTCCACCACCCACGAGAGCGTGGCGGGCGTCTGGTCGTCGAAGCCTCCGGCGGCCCGGACGTCGAACGTGTGCGGGCCGCCGTTGAGCCCCGAATAGCTCTTCGGGCTCACGCAGGCGGTCCACGCGCCGCCGTCGAGCCGGCACCGAGAACGACGTCGGCGCCACCAGGCCGACGAGCGGCGGCGGCTGCTCGGAGGGATGGAATGTGAACGTGGCGCTCGTGTCCGGCGTGCGCGCCGGCGGGCCCGAGTCGAGCACCGCCCGGGGCGCGGCCGCGGCGGACGCGGACGCGCCCAATGCCACCGTGGCGGCCACCACGAAGGCTCCCAGCCATGCCCGCCGCACCCTCATCGCAGCAACGATAGGCCGGATTTCATGAACGGGCGTAAGTCGGCGCGCGCTCGGCCGTTGTCCGGTTGCGTCACCGGGAATCGCGAACTACGCTCGCCCCGGCGACGCATTCGCCAACAAACAGTGGAAGGGAGAAACCGGATGGGTCTTTTCGACCGCATCAAGGACGCCCAGCAGCAGGCACAGGGTGCCATGCAGCAGGCGGGACCGACGGGTGGTGCTGCGGCGCCGGCGGGCATGCCCGGAATGGGCGACATGACCGCCATGGTCGAGTACCAGCAGCGCTCGCAGAAGCTCAACGCCTCCGGCGTCGAGGCGCCCGGCACCGTCGACTCGATCAACAACACCGGCCAGACCGACCCGGGCGGCGGCCAGTGGATCGAGTTCGGCGTGACGATCACCCCGGCCGGCGGGTCGCCGTACCAGACGACCATCGGCCAGTCGATGCTCCCGGCGATGCTGGAGGGGATCTCCCAGGGAGCTCCCGTGACCGTGAAGTACGACCCCGACGACCCGAGCAAGGCGCTCATCTACGGCTGGTGATGACATGGGCTTTTTCAAGGACATGAAGGACCTCAAGAAGCTGGGCGACCACCACGGCGGGATGCCCTCGTGGAAGCAGGCGATGGGCGACGTCCGCGCGGTGGCCGATGACCGCGGCGAGGGCGAGGTCCTCAAGAACGGCGTCCCGGCCAAGGCGATCGTCAAGGGCTTCTCGATGCCCGTTCCCAACGACAAGTTCGCCATGCAGATCCCGCTCGAGGTGCATCCGCCCAACGGCGAGCCCTACGAGATCAACTACGTCTACCCCGCGGCCCGCATGAAGGCGGCCATGACGGTGGGCATGGAGGTCCCGATCAAGGTCCTCCCGGACGACCCCTCACGGATCGCCGTGCAGTGGGACGCCCAGCAGGCCAACATCGCCGCCGCGGGCGGCGACATGGCGGCCGTGATGGGCGGCTTCCAGGTCACCTACGGCGGGGCGGCCGACGCCGCCTACCGTCAGGCCCAGGCCGGCCAGCCCGGCGCCGCCCCGGCGGTGCCCGGTGCCCCGGCGGCTCCCGGCGCCCCGGCGGCGGGGAGTCAGGAGGACGTGGCGGCCCGGCTGACCAAGCTCGGCGAGCTGCGCGAGCAGGGCCTGCTGACCGACGACGAGTACGAGGCCAAGAAGGCCGAGGTCCTCAAGGACCTGTGAGACCCCAGTCCTGAACGATCTGCCCGCGCTCGGCCAGCCACTGGCCGAGCGCGGCGCGGGTCCGCTCGTCCAGCATCCCCACCAGCGTGGCCTTGGTGCGGTAGTCGCCGTCGGCGTCGAAGCGCACCGTCACCTTCCAGATCGACTCGCCCAGGCGCCCGAAGAGGTTGAGCGTCATGAGCCAGCTCAACCGCATGTACCAGGTCATCCAGCGCTTCTCGTACGTGAGCGAGTTGTAGCTCTCGTCGATCATCTCGAAGTCCGAGAGCGCCGGGGGTGGCGAGGTCTTCCAGCTCTGCAGGGCGGTCGTCGCCGGTTCCGAGAGCAGCACCTGTACGTCGATCTCGTCCGTCCGCATACCGGCGCCGAGCCTATCCGAAGGATTCGCGCCGCGGGGGTGGAAGAGCGGTCGGATGCGGTTACTTGCCCAGTTGTGGCGCGAGACGCTGGAGTACTTCGGCGTCCTGCCCTATCCAGACGAACACGGCCCCTGAACGACCGAGGGCGGGTCCGAAGACCCGCCCTCAATCGATGGTGTATGCGGTTATTGGCCCACCGAGGTTTTCGTCGCATCGCCCCGATTAGTTGAGCGTGGGAACGAAGGTTGGCGCTTCGCCGCGACAAAGCTGCGGAAAACCTGCAGTCCGCGCCGCTCAGGCTCGGAGGTGGATGGCGATCCCGTCGGGGTCGCGCAGCACGGCCTTGCCGTCGGCCTCGTCGACCTCCACGCCGGCGTCGCGCACGGCCGCGATCGTCGCGGCGAGCGCGTCGGCGCCGGGAAGCTGCAGGGTGAGCCACGACAGGCCCGCGGTCCCGGGCGGGGGAGGCCCGGCGCCCCGGCTGTGCCAGACGTTCATGCCGATGTGGTGGTGGTAGCCGCCGGCGGCCAGGAACGCGGCCTGCGGGCCGAGCTGGGCCATGACGTCGAGCCCGAGCACGTCGCGGTAGAAGGCCACCGAGCGCTCGAGGTCTGAGACCTTGAGGTGCACGTGGCCCATCACGGTGTCGTCAGGCGCCCCACCATCGGGCGGGGCGGCCTCGCTCATCACGCCGGCCAGGTCGAGCGGGAGGGTGTCCATGGCCACGGCCCACCCGGGCGGGGGAGGCGGCCACTGGTCGCGCGGGCGGTCGCGGTAGATCTCGATCCCGTTGCCGTCGGGATCGTGCAGGTAGACGGCCTCGCTCACCAGATGGTCCGAGGCGCCGTCGAGGCCGACCCCGGCGTCGAGCACCCGCTGCACCGCCCGGCCGAGCTGCGCTCGGTCCGGGAACAGGACGGCCAGGTGGAAGAGGCCCGTCGCCCGCGGCGGACTGGGTGCTCCGCCGGCGGTCTCGCGCGCGTCGAGCTCGACCAGGGCCCGTCCGCCGCCGGCCGACATGAGCACGCGCCCCTCCTGCTCCGCGCCGGGCGCCAGCCCGAGTGCACGGGAGTAGAAGTCGCGCGCCCGATCGAGGTCGGTCACGCGGAGCGAGACAGGGCCGGGGTGCATGGAGGCGTCGATACCCACGCTGCACAGCCTACGTGTCGGCCGTGCCGTGCTCCCAGGCCCGCCTCGGGCTCCGTTGGTGCTTCAGCGCGTTCCTGCGCGCTGTACGGCGGCGCTGGGAAGCGTGAACCGCACGCGGGTTCCCGGGCGACTGGCCTCCAGCCAAATCCGGCCCCCGTGCGCCTCGACTATGGCGCGCGAGATGGCGAGTCCCAGGCCGCTTCCCTTCCCGGTGCGCGCGCTCGCGTTTCCCCCGCGAAAGAACGGCTCGAAGATGCGGTCGCGTTCGTCCGCGGCGATGCCGTCGCCGGTATCGGCGACCTCCACCTCGATGCCCGCTTCAACCCGTTCGGCGCGGAGCGTGATGCTTCCGTCTGCCGGCGTGTGGCGGATGGCGTTTTGGATCAGGTTGAAGAGCACGCGCTGGACCTTTTCCGGATTGGCCCGGGCCGGACAGAGGTCCGGCCCGATCTCGGTCACCACGCTGACGCCGTGCGCCTCGGCCGCGGGGCGCATCGCCGCGACGGTCTCGCCTACTAGCTGGTCCAGGCGGACCTGCTCGACCGACCACGCGATGTCGCCGACCTGAAGGCGCGACAGCTCGAAGAGGTCATCGATGAGCGCGCTGAGCGCGTCGATATGGGTGCCCATGGAGCGCAGGTAGCGTCGCCGGGTCTCGGCATCGACGATGTCGTCGCCGACCGCGTCGGCGAGTAGCCGCAGTGATGTGATGGGTGTGCGCAGGTCATGCGACACGGCGGCGACCAGGCTTCGCTGGGCGGATTCTGCGGCGTCCCGCGAGGCGTCGGCCCTCGCCAGGCGCGCGACCATCGCGTTCGCCTGAGCGGCCAGATCGGCGATCTCGTCGCGGGCGGTCGCCGTGATGTGCACGTCGCGCTCTCCGTGGCCGACAGCCGTCAGCCCCTCCCGGACGGCCTCGACGTCGCGGAACACGCCGCGGGCAAAGAGCTGGGCAGCGCGCACCGCGATGACCCCGGCGAAGACCACGATGATCGTGACGAGCAGGGCGTCATCGTTGGACACGAACATCAGGGCGGCGACCACGATCACCGCCACGACGATCTGTCCCTGGGCGATCGCGACGGCGGCACCGAATTCGGCGGGCCAGCCCTCCGAGACGTCCCCGGCGCGCCGTGGCGCCGTGGGCGATCAGCAGCGATGCCGTCCCCAGGGCCGTCAGCAAAGCGAAGGTCACGACCATCGTGTGCACGTCGTGCGTCAAACCGATGAGGAGCGCCGAGGCTGCCGCCGAGACCAGCGCGAGCAGAGCCGAGACTCTCATGGGGCGAACCGGTAGCCCACGCCCCACACGGTCTGGAGGAAGCGCGGGGCGGCCGGGTCCACCTCGACCTTCGCTCGCAGGCGGCGAACGTGGACGGTCACCGTCGACGTGTCGGAGTAGAAGCTGTACTGCCAGACCGCGTCCATGAGCTGATGGCGCGAGAAGGCTCGACCGGGGTGTCGGGCGAGGTAGAGGAGCAGATCGAACTCTCGCTGGGTCAGCGTCGCTTCCTGGCCGCGTACGAACGCGCGGCGGCTGGCGGGCTCGATGCGCAGCCCGTCGAACTCGAGCGGCGGCTCCTGCTCGGGTACCGAGTCCAGGCGCCTCAGCACGGCGTCGACCCGCGCCACCAGCTCTGCCGGGGAGAAGGGCTTGACCACGTAGTCGTCGGCGCCCAGCCGCAGTCCGATCACGCGGTCTGACTCCTCCCCCTTGGCGGTCAGCAGGATCACCGCGGGGCGTTGGCCGTGACATTCGCGCAGACGCCGCATGACCTCAAGCCCGCCGAGGCCCGGGAGCATGATGTCCAGCACGACAAGGTCGGGCTGCAACGCCGCGCTCATCTCCACGGCGGAGATGCCGTCCCCGGCCACGCAGGCTCGATAGCCGGCTCGCTCGAGGTAGCGTGAAACGACCTCGGCGATGGTCGGCTCGTCGTCGACGACCAGGACGGAGCCGCGCACGTGCTCGGGGGCACCGCCGTTCATGTCCCCATTGTGGAGCAGTCAGCCGGCCACGGGGCGAGAATTGGCCCGGGTTCACCGGACGTTCAGAAATGCGTGTTCAGCAGCGCCTGGACCGCGACAGCCTGGACGGCCAGGGCGCAGAGGACACCATTGGCCCTACCTCGTCTCGCCGCCGCGGCCGCCGCGACGCAGGCCGGAGGCACGAGGAAGAGCCAGATGCGCTCCGTCTCGGCCTTGGTGAAACCGAGCGCTGCGCAGGTCACCACGACCGCGACCAGGGCGAGGGCGGTGGTCTCGCCGCGGCCCGCGCCTCGCAGCACGAGCCAGGCCAGCGGCAGGCCCAGGGCGACCATCCACGCGGTCGGCGATCCCAGCGCCCAGAAGGCGAAGGGGCGGACACTCGCGATGCCGCGACGGTAGGCCTCGCCGGCGGAGGACAGGCTGCCCAGGAGGTCGAACCCCGTGAGCGCGTACAGAGCAAGATAGAACGCGGCCAGAGCGAGGAGGCAGGCGGCGCCGAGGGCGACCGCGCTGCGCAGGCGCGTGCGCGCGATGACGAGGGCCGCCCAGACAGCGGTGGCGGGCAGGGGATAGGAGAAGAAAGAAGCCAGGGCGACGAGCGGCGGCCCGGCGAGGCGGATGGCCGGCCGGCGCCCGAGCAGAGCGATGGCGGGAAGAAGAGCCAATGTCGCGAACAGTGCGTCAGCGCTGGCGGCGCCGAACAGCAGCGTGGCCGGACTGAAGATCACGAAGAGCGTCGCCAGGCGGGCGCGCTCCTCATCCAGCAGCTGGCGCCCGAGGACATAGGTCAGGGGAACCGCGAGCGCTCCGGCCACGATGGCCAGAACACCGAACCCGGTCGGGCCAGAGATTCCCAGACTGTGCAGCAGGAGCAGGAGGCCGGGCGGATGGCCGGAGGGATGAACCGGCAGGCTGGGGCCAAGCTCGGCGAATCGATCGAGGAACCCCCTGACGCCCAGATGCAATGCGCTGAGCGCGGGGAGGTAGTCGGTCTGAGGGTCGCCGAACTGGGGCCACCAGCCATGCGGGACGCCACGTGTGGCGTTCAGGCCAAGCCGGAGCACAAGACCGAGTGCAAGCGCGCCGGCGGCAAAGGCAGGCGGGGCGACGCGGGGCGAGCGCAGGCTGCTCGCGATGAGAAGCCCGGCCATGAAGAGCCCGGTCACCGCAACAATCGACCACCCCAGACGGGGGTCCCAACCGACGAAGAACGGCGCGCGCGCGGTGCCCAGGCGCGAGGAATGGCGCAGGCCGTAGGTGATCGTGGCGGCGCCCACGAGCGCTCCGGCCCAGGGGACAAGGTCCCCAGCTCGGCGGGAGCGTGCCAGGGCGGTGGGACGCTCGGCAAGGAGCGGCGCGGGCGGGGTCGCGAGCCTCTCGGAGCTGTTCATCGGACGCTGCCCGGGTCGATCTCCTCCAGGGCTCCCGGCCTGCGCCCGGCGATCCAGACGCGGCCGCTGCGCGGGTCCACCGCCACGGAGTTCGGCTGACGCACGGTGGGCAGGCGCATCATCACCCGCGGGCGCCGGTGGGGGCGCAGGCGCACCCAGGCGACCTGGTTGCGAGCGGTGAGCGTCACCCACAGGCGATTGCGTCTCGCGTCGACGGCGATTCCGTAGGGCGCCCCCGCCAGCGTGGTGCGGGCGACCAGGCGAAGGGACGGGCGGGTGGCGAAGATCAGAATCGCGTCCCCCTGCGTGTCGACGACGTACAGTCGCCCGTCCGGACCCGCGGCGACGTGCGTCGGACCCACGCCCGCGTTCCGCGTGGCCAGCGTCCGCAGCGACCGCGAGTCGTAGAGCGCCAACCTGCGGTCGCGCACCCCAACGACGCCCACGCGCCCCTCCGATGCCACGACCCCACCGGGCTGCCGGGGCGCCGGCCGCGAGGCGATCACCCGCCCGTTCTTGATCACGGTGACGCGATCTCCGAACTCGTCGCCCACGAAGCGGAGCGAGCCCACCGCCGCGGAGTCATGAGGATGGCTCCCGACAACGATCGTCCGTGCCGCTCCCGACGGAAGCGCGACCTCCACGAGCGCGTCGGCCCGCTCCGCCGGAACGAGAACCGGCCCCCCGGGCGCCGCCAGCGCGAGGTGGCGAGCCGGGCCCGGGAGCCTGACGACACGAGCGATCCGGTGAGTTCGCATCTCGATGAGGATCAGCCGCGCAGGCCGTCGCAGGGCCACGGCGACCAGGCCCGAAGGAGAGTCGGCCACGATGCCCTCCGGCCCACCCGCCTGGGCGATCACCGTTCCTGCGGGCGGGCCCGTGAGGGCGGGCGAGCGGGCGGGCTCGGCCGCGGGTGGCGGCCCCGAGGATCCACAGGCGGACATGGTGAGCCCGGCACCGGCCGCGAGAATCATCACCCGTCCGCGCATTACCCGCCCTCGCGAACCAGGCGGGCGAAACGCCGGCCGCCGCCGCGCCAGCGCCCGGCGAGGCGAAAGCCGGCCGCGGACGCCAGCGCGGGCGCCTCGTCGATGCTAACACGCGCCCAGCGGAACCACTCGCTGATCCGGCCGGAGCTCTCGATGCGCATGCGTGTCTCTCCGCTGGAGACTCCCGAGGGCTCGAACTCGACATAGGCGCTTCCCTGCGGTGCGAGGAGCTCGGCCACCCGCCCGAGCAGGCGCTGTGGATCGCCGCCGATGCCGAGGTTGCCATCGAGCAGCAGGGCACTTCGCCAGTGCCCCTGCCCCGGGACGGGGGCGAAGACCGATCCTTGAATTGCCCGCGCGCCGGTGCGGCGGGCCAGCGCGACGACATTGGGGGAGATGTCAATTCCCAACGCCTCCACGCCTCGTCGATGCAGAGCGCGGACGTGGCGCCCGGGGCCGCACCCCACGTCCAGCACCGGACCGGTGACGGCCGCGAGAACCGCCCGCTCCGTGGGGTCGGCATCCGCGACCCACCGGGCGAGGGGCAGCGGGTGCAGCGCCCCGTCCTGGCTGCGCAGGCGGTAACGGCCGGGCTCCCGGGCCCCCGCGGCGGCGAGACCGCGTTCGTAGAGCTCCAGGGCCGCGACCGTCACGCCGCCACCCGAGGGGCCAAGCCCAGCTCCCCCACGACGGCGGCAAAGCGCGTGCGGGGCGCGATTGCGGCCACCGCCCGCACGTCGTCGATGTCGTCCACGTCGCGCAGCACCGGCAGCTCGATCACGCTGAGCCCGAGTCGCCGCAGCCGTCCCCACTGTGCCTCCGCCGTGCGCGACGAGCTCATGGGCACGCCGCGAAACGCGTCGGCGCGAGCCTCGCGCAGCCCGACGGCCCAGTAGCCCCCGTCCGGGGCTCGCCCGAGGACGGCATCGGCGCCGGGACGCATCAGGGCCGCGGCAGCCTCGCGCAGGAGGTCGGCCGTGACCTGGGGCGTGTCCATGCCAACCAGGACGCCCGGGCCCTCCGCCGCCGCAAAGGCGCCGGCGATCCGCGCATCGAGACCGCCGGGCACCTGGGGCACAACCGTGAACCCGGCGGGGACCCAGGCGCCGGGCTCCCCGTCGAGGGCGATCAGTCTGCGGGATGCCGGGGCCGCGCTCATCGCGCCCAGCGTGTCGCCCAGGGCCGCCGCGGCCACGGAGGCGGCCTGCGCTGGGGTGCAGGGCGGGCACAGCCGTGTCTTCACCCGGCCGGGCACGGGCGCCTTGGCGATGCAGATCAGCGCCGGCCTCATGCCAGCGACCGACTCATATCGGCCACCGCGCGCGCCGTTCCCCGCACGGTGCCTGTCACCTTCGAGCGTCCCGTGCGCGCTCGGTAGTCCACCTCGGTCTCTGCGATGCGCCAGCCGGCCTGGGCGGCCCGGACGACCATCTCCAGCGGCCAGCCGGAGCGGCGATCCTCAATACCCAGCTCCAGCAGTCGCCGCGTGGGAGCGGCCCGCATCGGGCCGAGATCGTGCAGGGCGACGCCCGTACGGGCGCGCAGGAGCAGGGTCACCGCTCGGTTGGCCAGCCGCGCGTGGGCCGGCCAGGCTCCCCGCTCAGGACGTCTGGCCCCCAGGACGAGCTGCGCCTGGCCGGTCAGCACGGGATCGGCGACGCGGAACAGCTGGGCCGGATCCAGCGATGCGTCGCAGTCCATGAAGCAGACCACGCCACCGGGATCCGCCACGGCGAGGCCGGCGAAGCAGGCGGCGCCGAAGCCGCGACGACGCTCGGAGACGACGCGCGCGCCCATCCGCCGCGCAATCGCGGCCGACTCGTCGCTCGAGCCGTTGTCCACGACGATCGGCTCGAAGCCCGCCGGCATACGCGACAGGACCCACGGAATGGCCTCTGCCTCGTCGAGCACTGGGAGCACGACGTCCACCATGCCCCGGACGGATACCTGGAGCGGCTTACACGCCCGTGACCGGGGGCTTACCGTTCCATGAACTCGGCCGTCGGTCCGTTGCCCGCGCCGCCGCGGCGTGGAACGGTGGCCTCGTGTCCCGCGCAAGAATCCTGGTCACAGGGGCGGCAGGCTTCATCGGCTCGCATGTCGCGCGCGAACTACTGGATGCCAAATGGCTCGTCCGCGGCCTGGACGTCCTGCACCCGTCCGCTCATGGCGGCCGCCCGAGCGGGCTGCCCGTCGACGTCGAGTGGGTTTGGGGCGACGTCAGAGACGCCGAGCTTCTCGATTCCTGTCTGGACGGGATCGACGCCGTCTGTCACCAGGCGGCAATGGTGGGGTTGGGGCAGGACTTTGGCGACGTCGAGCGCTACGTGGCGCACAACGCCGCCGGGACGGCGGCGCTCCTGCATGCCCTGCACCGCCGCCGGTTCCGCGGGCGCCTCGTGCTGGCGAGTTCCATGGTCGTCTACGGGGAGGGCGGCTGGGCCTGCGAGCGGCACGGCTCGGTAGCAGCTCCGCCACGCCGCCCCGCTGACCTGGCCGCGGGCCGTTACGACCCACTCTGCCCGACGTGCTCCGCTGCCCTTTCGCCCACCGCGGTGACCGAGGAGGCGCCCACCGACCCGCGCAACGTCTACGCCGCCACCAAGCTCCATCAGGAGCACCTGTGCGCGGCTTATGCGCGAGAGAGCGGAGTGGATCTGACGATCCTCCGCTACCACAACGTGTACGGCCCGCGGATGCCCCGCGACACTCCCTACGCCGGTGTGGCGAGCCTGTTCGCGAGTGCCCTGGCCGCCCGTCGGGAACCCCGAGTCTTCGAGGACGGCGCCCAGCTGCGCGACTTCGTACACGTACGCGACGTGGCGATCGCCAACCGGCTCGCCCTGGAGGTCGATGGCCGGCCGGGGACATACAACATCGCCAGCGGTCGTCCGCGGACGATTCTCGCTCTCGCCCAGGCCTTGGCGGACGCGACGGCGGGCTCCCCTTCGCCCGTCATCACGGGCGAATGGCGACTGGGCGACGTCCGCCACGTCTTCGCCTCACCGCGCCGGGCTGCCGCCGAGCTGGGATTCACCGCCTCGACCTCGTGGGCGGACGGGATCTCCGAGTTCGCTCGGGCGCCGCAACGCGCACCCGTGGCGACGGCGGCCGGTCCGTGAGGCTGGTCCCCGCACAGCCACCACCGGGACCATTCCGGAGGGAGACCTGGCGCAGCCCGCTGCGGGGCCCCTGGCTCACCTCCGTGCTCGGGCTCGCGCTGCTGGCGGCCGTGCCGGTCGTCTTCGCGACCGGCCTGGCCTCACACGCCGCCTACAACCCACGGCTCGGGACCAACTCGGTCACGGGCGGCCGGAGCTGGCTCGAGTGGTGGCTCTTCAGCTGGCCGACGCGCCCCTCGTGGCTGTACGCCGCCTCTCAGGGGACGCACGTGACCCTGGGCCTGGCGATCGTCCCCGTCGTCCTGGCCAAGCTCTGGTCGGTGATACCGAGGCTGTTCGAGTGGCCCCCCGCGCGCAGTCCGGCGCAGGCGCTGGAGCGCGTGACGGTGGCTCTCCTCGTCGGCGGCATCCTGTTCGAGTTGGTCACGGGCACCCTCAACGTCCAGGTCTACTACCCGTGGAAGTTCGACTTCGTCCAGGCGCACTACTACGGAGCCTGGTTGTTCATCGCCGCCTTCGTCCTGCATGTCGCGCTGCGCCTGCCCACCGTCCGCCGGGCACTGAGAGAGCGGGGAATCATCGAGGAGCTGCGGCTCGGCCTGACGGCCACGGAGGCCGAGCGGCCGGGGGCGGCCGGCCTGTCCGACGATCCGATCGTGCCCGCCAATCCCACCGAGCCGACGGTGTCGCGGCGGGGACTGCTCCTCGGCGTTGGGGCCGCGTCGGCGACCGTGGCCGTCCTGTACGGCGGGCAGGCGGCCGGGGGGCGGGCGCGCCGCCTCGCCCTCCTGGCCCCCCACGGCGGCCGCCAGGGCTCCGGGCCCAACGACTTCCAGGTGAACAAGACGGCGGCGGCCGTCGGCGTCGACCGGCGGGCGACCGGCGATGCGTGGAGACTCGTCGTCGTGGGCGAGCGAACGGCCCATCTCACGCGGGCGCAACTGCTGGCCGCCGGCCTGGTCAGCCACGACCTCCCGATCGCCTGCGTAGAGGGTTGGTCGACGACGCAGCGCTGGACCGGCGTCCGCCTGAGCGATCTGGCGATCATGGCCGGGATGCCCGCGCCGGGCCAGCTCCTCGTCTCCTCGCTGCAAAGACACGGCCGCTTTCGCGCCACGACGTTCTCGGCCGGCCAGGTCGCCGACCCGCGGTCGATGCTTGCGCTGACCGTGAATGGCGCGGCGCTCTCGCTCGACCACGGCTTTCCGGCGCGCATCGTCGTGCCCGGGGCGCCCGGGGTGCACTGCACGAAATGGGTGCAGCGCATGGAGTTCCGAGCGTGACGGGGGCCCTGCGGCGCGCCTATGGCGCCGGCATTCCACATCTCCTGGCGGTCCTGGCGACGCTGGCCCTGGCCGGCGCAGCCCTCGGCCGCCTTCTCCACGCCGGGCCGCTCGGGTCACTGGCGCTGTGGTTCGCGGGCGCGATCGTCCTGCACGACCTCGTGCTCTTCCCGATCTATGCGCTCGCCGACCGCGGCGCCGTGGGCGCGGGCCGGCGCGTGCGCGAGCGAGGCCTTCCCGACCCGGTCAACTACCTGCGGGTCCCGACCCTCTTCTCGGGCCTGACGCTGCTCCTCTCGTTTCCGCTCGTGCTGGGCGCCGCCGACCGTTACACGCGTGCGACCGGTCGCTCGCTGGACCCCTACCTCGGGCGGTGGCTGGCCCTCAGCGGCGCCGCCTTCGCCGGCGCGGCGCTCGCCTACGCCATTGCCTGGGCGCGGGCGGCGCAGCGTCGCTGAGGACGGACGTGGCCCGGCCCGCCGCTCATTTGCGGCAGGCCGAGTGGACGTCCTTGGTGAGGTTCGGGCCCGTCACCGGAACCGTGGGTGTGGGGTGGAACTTGAACACGTTGCGCAGGTTGTACTTCGCGCGCGTGCAGCCCGTGGACGAGAGGAAGCGAACCGAGACGGAGCGAGTGCGGAACTTGCCGTGCACCCTGACCCGCTTGCGAACCCGCTTTGTCGCCCCGATCTTGACCCCGTTGAGGGCGACCAGAGATGGATATAGACCCGGCAAAGGCATGAGCAGTGACTTGTCGATCTGGATGTTCAGGCCTCGCCCGAACGGCCGGCTGAGCCTGATGATCGGCGACCTGAAGGCGGCGTAGATGCCGCAGCATCCGATGCCCGCACTCTGCTTGACCACGACGATGATCGAGCTCGCGCTGTTGGCATACAGCCGCGTATCGAACGTGAGCGGGCTGGCGCCGATCATGGCGATCGCCGTGGCCCGGCCGATCTTCGCTCGCCGACAGGCCGGGTCGTCGATGTTCTTGGAGCGATTGAGCTTGGCGACCGTGCAGCCTCGAACGACGAAGCTCTTCGCGTCGACGACGATGTTGCGGTCCAGCCCGAGCTGGATGGTGGTCGCCTGAGGCGGCTGCGATCCGTCGTCGGTCTTGATCGCGGCGCTGGCCTTCAGGGTGACGTTCTTGGGCGACTTCTTGGTACCAGCTTTGGTGGGAGACAGGCTGGCCTGGAACGAAGAGGTGGTCGTCGCGGCCTGCGCGACGCCGGCCATGGCAAGGCAGGCGACGGCGCCGGTGATCGCGAGCAGGGGGCACTTCCGCATTGCGTTCTCCTGACGATGGGGCGGTCCCCCCGTAACACGGGCCCGGCCTGGGGGATTCGGTCAGGTCAGCCCGCGAGCTGCTGAGCGCCGGGGCGCAGGGCGGTCGGCTCGGCCTGCAGGTCGGACCGCCAGACCGAGCGGCAGGGGATCTTGTCCCGGTCGCAGCGGTCCGCGTAGCGGGCGGCGATGTCGGTGACCTCGCGCAGGAGGCCCTCCTCGAGGGTGATCGGGTCCAGCCCGAGCTCGAGGAACTGGCGGTTGTCGACGCTGAGGTCGTTCTCCGCGGCCTCGAGGCGGGGATTGTCGACGAAGTCGATCGGGACGCCGGTGAGCCTGGACACGAGGTGGGCCAGCTCCCGGACGCGGTGGGTCTCCGTCATCTGGTTGAGGATGCGGACCCTCTCGCCCTGCCGCGGCGGGGTGTCGATCGCCAGCTCGATACACCGGACGGTGTCCTGGATGTGGATGAAGGCCCGCGTCTGGCCGCCGGTGCCGTGCACGGTGAGCGGGTAGCCGATCGCCGCCTGCATGAGGAAGCGGTTGAGCACCGTCCCGTAGTCGCCGTCGTAGTCGAAGCGGTTGATCAGCCGGTCGTCGAGCGCCGTCTCGCGCGTCTGCGTGCCCCACACGATGCCCTGATGGAGGTCCGTGACGCGGATCTCGTCGTTGCGGTTGTAGAAGGCGAACAGGAGCTGATCCTGGCTCTTGGTCATGTGGTAGACGCTGCCCGGGCTGGTCGGGTAGAGGATCTCCTGCTCCACGTCCTCGCCGGTGTCGGTGGCCATCCGCACGCGCAGGTAGCCCTCGGGGATCGTCATGCCGGCGCTGGTGTAGCCGTAGACGCCCATCGTGCCCAGGTGGACGACGTGGGAGTCCACGCCCGTCTCGACCAGGGCGCACAGAAGGTTGTGCGTCGCGTTGATGTTGTTGGAGACCGTGTAGCGCTTGTGGCGCGCGCTCTTCATCGAGTAGGGCGCGGCGCGCTGCTCGGCGAAGTGGACCACGGCGTCGGGCTCGTCGCGCTCCAGCAGCTCGGCCAGGCCCTCGTAGTTCTCGGCCACGTTGAGGTCGTGGAAGCCGATCTCGTGGCCGGTGACCTCGCGCCAGGCCTCCAGGCGCGTCGTCAGGGGGGAGATCGGCGTCAGCGAATCGGCGCCCAGCTCCAGGTCGGCCGCGCGGCGCACGAGGTTGTCGACGACGACGACGTCGTGCCCCTTCTGAGAGAGGTGAAGAGCGGTGGGCCAACCGCAGAACCCATCACCGCCGAGGACAAGAACCTTCAACTGAGGACCTCCGAGGACTTGCCGCCGGGTGACTGGTCGGTGCTCGTGCTGCTCCGGCCGGCGCCGTCAGGATAGCGGGAAGGGTCCTCGGAAGTGGTTCTGCGGAGTATCGCGGTGAGTGCCAGGGCCCCCGCGGGAGGCAGGAGAAGCGCCAGGATCAGCTGATATCGCCAGGTGAAGGTGTTGGCCGCGACGGTCGAGCCGAACAGGGCCAGCGGCACGGCGGTGAACAGGAACACGGCCGAGCGCAGCCCCGATCGCCGCGCTCCGCCCAGGCCCACGAGGGCGAGCAGCGCGGCCAGGACGGCCGCGACGAGGATGGGCCCCCAGGTGAACCCGAAGCGCTGATATCCGCGCAGAAAGCGGCCCAGGCCGGGCCGCGAGCTGAGGGGATGGTCGCCCGTGAGCTTGAGGATCTGGGGCGTGTACTTGGAGAACGGCGGGTTCTCGGGCGTGAACTGCCAGCGCGCGATCGGCAGCTCGTCGCCGTGGTGGGTTCGGGTGGGCGCGAAGCCCCGCAGGAAGTCGTGGGTGACGGCCTTGAAGTAGTCGCCGGGCTGGCCCAGCATGGCCCGGCGGGCGAAGCGCCCGGGCAGCGAGAGGCGCTCGGCGACGAACGGGAGCTTGAAGCGAGGCGAGGTGTTGTTGCCGAAGCGCGCCCACGTGTACCAGTTGACCGTCGAGCCCTGGAGTCGCGGGCGGTGCCCGACCGCCTGGGTCGGGCAGAGAATGCGCTCCACGGGCGGCACCGAGAAGTTCTTGCAGTCGGCGAACGTGGACACCCGCCCGTACAGGAACGAGCCCCCGCTGCTCGTGATCGCGTAGTTGCCGTTGACTGACTTGAACCAGGCGGCGTAGGCGCCCACGGGCACGAGGAAGGCGAGCAGCAGGGCCACGAGCGGCAGCACGGTCCGGCGCAGGGTGAGCAGGGGCGCCCGCCAGCCCTCCCAGCGCAGGAAGACGATGGTCAGGACCGCGGGCGCGATGACGATGAGCCCGTTCGCCCGGGTCACGGCGGCGCCGGCGAACATCGCCCCGGCCAGCCCGGCCTCCAGGATCCCCGGCTTGCGGTTCCACAGGATGGCCACGCACCCCGCCACGACGAGGAAGGCAAACAGCGTCTCGGAGAGGACGAACTCCTCCAGGATCAGCTGGTAGGCGTCCAGGAGCACCGGCGCGGCGGCCAGCGCCGCCGCCCAGCGGCGGACCCCGAGACGGCACAGGACGGCGTAGATGAGCAGCCCCATCGCCAGGCCCAGCAGATGCTGGGCGGCCGGCGCCATGGCCAGGCTGTGACCCGGGAGGCCCTTGAGGAACATCGAGTACCCGAGCGGCCGCGCCTTGCCCGGCTCGAGGTGCATCGACCGGTTGATGTAGTCGATCGAGTCGTAGTAGACGATCGCCGGGGAGTAGGCGAGGAACGACAGCAGCCGCATCACCAGGCCCGCGGTGAAGATCCCGATGAACACCGCGTGGCGCCGGGCCAGCGCCAGGGCTCCGGTGAGCGTCCGCCGCGCCCGCGCGGCGCCGTCGTCGGGCGCGCCCGCCACGACGAGGACGCCGAGCTCGATGACGATCGTCGCGCCGCGCAGCGTCACCGCCGCGGCCGTGAGGTCGGCGTCGTGGAAGGCGTGGGAGAGCAGCGCGACGTAGGTCAGCTCGCGGATGCCCACACCGCCCGGGGCGATCACCACGACGAGTCCGACCGCCCAGGCCAGCGCGGCCGCGCCCGCGACCTCGAACGGGTCCTTGAAGCCCGACACGGCGGCCTGCACGAACACGGCCGCGGCCGCGTAGCCGGCGAAGGCCAGCAGGTAGTTGACGAGCGCGCGATGCGTGCGCTCGGGCGCCAGGCGCGTGTGGTCGGAGACGAAGCGCGAGGCCACCGCGGGCACGGCGACCGCGAGGATGAGGGGCAGCCACAGCGGCGCCCCGCTGACCGCGAGGCAGACGCCGCCGATGGCCAGCGCGGCGCACAGCGCGATCACGTTCTCGGCCGCGACCGTGGCGATCCGGTCGATGACCCGGCCGTGCAGCACGGTGGCCCGCGAGGCGGGCGCCCAGACGCCGCCCGGCAGGTAGCGCAGGGTCTGCGTCCGGCACCACATCGCGATGTCGTGCATGCGGGGATGCCCGCTGGCCAGCAGCGCCCAGCCCCGGGCCAGCAGCAGCCACCAGGCGAGCACACCGACGAGGGCGACGGGGAGCGGCCACCAGGTGAGCTCGGAGACCTTGACGTCGCCGACCGCGCCGATGGCCATCACGACCACGATGCCCACGGCGACGACGAACGTCAGGATCCGCAGGACGGGGAGCGCGGGCTCCAGGCGCGTGCGCGCGCGGGACAGACGGTCGAGCCAGCGGCTCGACCGCGTGGCGGTCGTCGGTGTCACCGGCGCTCGCGCCACCAGGTGCCCACGACGACGCGGAGGTAGCGGAAGCCGTAGAAGACGTTCTTGCCCTTCTTGCTCTCGCCCGCGGTGCGCTTGTGATGGACGATCGGCCGCTCGGCGATGCGATACCCGTGCGCGATCGCGCCGATCAGCAGCTCTGACGTCTGGTACTGCACCTGCTCCTGGCGCACGGTCGCCGGGATCTCCACGCGCATGGCGCGCAGGCCCGTCGAGGTGTCGGTGACGCGGGTGCCGGTCAGAAGGCTCACCAGGCGCGCGAAGAAGTGGACTCCGGCGTAGCGGAAGCGGTCGTCGTCCTCGCTCTGTCCGAGTACCCGTGAGCCGAGCACGAAATCCGCCTCGTCATCCACCAGAGGTTGCAGGACGAGGGGGACGTAGGAGGGGTCCCACTGCCCGTCGCCGTCGAGCGTGACGATGTACTTGGCGCCGTGGTCGCGGGCGAGCTGATAGCCGAGCCGCAGGGCGATGCCGTGGCCGCAGTTGCGCTCCAGGCGCGCGACGTAGGCGCCGTGCTCGCTGGAGATCTCGCCGGTGCGGTCGGAGCTCCCGTCGTCGATCACCAGCGTCTCCACCTTCAGCCCGCAGGCGTCGGGGGCGACGCCGTCGATCACGTCGGCGATGCCGCCCTCCTCGTCCAGCGCGGCGATGAGCACCAGCACAGGAGCGAAGGTCAAATCCGGGTAGCGCTGACCGAACGCCCGGATCGCTTCAGCGCGTACTTCCGGGACGTGAGGCTGGAAGACCTTCGCGCTAGCCGTGCTCACGGGGACGCGTCAGTGTATTGACGCGGGCGCGCAAACAGGGCGGTGAGACCGAGCGCCGCGGCGGCCGGCAGCACCACAATCAGCGTCAGCTGATATCGCCAACTGAACTGGTTGACCGCCACCGTGGCGGCGAAGACGGCGAACCCCGTGGCCGCGAACATGAACGAAGCGGTCCGCAGCCCCGAACGCCGGGCGCGCCCCAGTCCCAGGGCCGCGAGCAGACCGGCGAGGAGCCCGACGGCGAGGATGGGCCCGTACGTGTAGCCGAAGCGCTGGTAGCCGCGCAGGAACCTGGCGATCCCCACGTGCGTCCGGCCCTTCCCGCCCCCGTGACGGCGGATGATGAACGGCGTGTCGTCCATGTACACGGGGTAGTAGAGCGGGAACTGCCAGCGGGAGATCCACAGCTCGCCCTTCTTCGTCGTCCGGGTGAGCGCGAAGCCGCGCAGGAAGTCGTGGCTGACGGTCCGGAGGTAGGCGCCGGGCTGGTGGCGGATGATCCGCTTGGCGAAGCTCCCGCCCACCCGCGAGCGCTGCGTGATCGGCACGCCCCAGATGGGCGACTCGCCCGCCCACATGTAGTACTCCACGGTCGAGCCCGCCAGCGTCCCGCGCTGCCCGGGCGGCGGGACCGGGCACAGCCTCGCTTCCTCGGGCGGCATGGAGACCTTGGTGCAGTCGGCGAACGGCGTCACGCGCGCGTAGAGGAAACGCCCGCCGTATCCGTTGATGGCGTACTTGCCGTGGTAGTGGTGAAACCACACGGCGTAGCCCGCGAGCGGCAGCGCGAAGGCGGCGAGCAGCGCCGCCACCGGGATGATGGCGCGCCTGATGGGCTCGCGCCAGTGCAGCGCGATCAGTGCCAGCAGGGCGGGCGCGATCACCACGACGCCGTTGGTCCGCGTCAGGGCGGTGGCGGCGAACACGAGCCCGGCGGCCGCCGCCCAGCCCGCGCCCGGCCGCCGGCGCCAGAGCAGGACCACACACCCGGCCACGAGCAGGAACTCGAACAGCGCTTCGGTGAGGATGAACTCCTCGAGGTCGAGCTGGTAGGCGTCGAGGAGGACCGGGGCAGCGGCCAGCCCGCTCACCCAGCGGGGGACGCCCAGCCGCGACAGGAGCACGTAGATGAGGACGCCGGTGAGCAGGCCGAGCACGTGCTGCGCGCCGGCCATGAACGCCAGGTTGTTCGGGAGGATCTTCAGGAAGGCCGAGTAGCCGATCGGCCGCACGTCGTCGGGCCGGAAGTTGTCCCGGATGTAGAGGAACCCCTGCGAGTCGTAGATGATCAGCGCCGGGTAGTAGGCGACGGTCGCCAGGCCCCGCAGGACGGCGCCGACGGCGAACAGCGACAGGAAGACCGCATGGCGACGCGCGAACGCGGCGCCGGTCACCCGTGCCCTCGCGGGCTTCAACGCCGGAAGAGGCTCGGAGATGGACGCCACAGCGGGACGAACCTACCCGCTGAGGCTGAGAATCGGGTGTCTCTGACGTATCCGGCGCGCCCGGAGTCGCAGTGGGCGGTGCCCGGTTCGAACGGGCGACCTCCTCGGTGTAAACGAGGCGCTCTGACCAGCTGAGCTAACCGCCCAGGGGCCGAATGCTAGAGCGCGGCCGCGTCTACCCGGCCGGGTAGATCACGTTCTCGCAGTCGAAGATGCCGTCCTCGGACTCGTCGACGATCACGGTGTCCTCGCCGTCGCCGCAGTCGATGCGGTCGTCGGCGTGGTCGCGGGCGTCGATCGTGTCGTTGCCCGGGCCGGCGTCGATGTCGTCGTCGCCCGGGTCCTTGACGAAGTGGTCGTTGCCGTCGCCTCCGTCCACGACGTCGTCGCCCACGCCGCCGCCCAAGGTGTCGTTCCCGGGGCCCCCGCCGAGGACGTCGTCGCCCTCCTTGCCGTCGAGGCGGTCGTTGCCCGCGCCGCCCGAGACGGTGTCGTTGCCGCCCGAGCCGAACAGCCGGTCGTTGCCCGCGCCGCCGCGGATGATGTCGTTGCCGGTGCCGCCGAAGATGGTGTCGCGCCCGGTCCCGCCCGAGACCCTGTCGTTCCCGGCCTGGCCGTAGCCGACGTCGTTGCCCGAGCCGAGCGAGACCGTGTCGTTGCCGGGTCCGGCGAACACGTGGTCCGCGGCGGCGCCGCCCGAGATCCGGTCCGCGCCCCCGCGGCCGATCAGATGGTCCTTGCCGCCGCCGCCGGAGATGCGGTCCGCGCGGGCGGTGCCGCGGAGATTGTCGGCGTGCGACGTCCCGCCGAGCGTGCGTGCCTGCACGGCGGTCGCGCTCAGCATGAGCAGCGCAAGCGCCGCCGTGAAGATCCTCCTGCCCGTCATGGCGCGAAAACCCTACTTCCCGGGGGGACGGTATGCGTCACTTACCTTCGAGGGCTCGCGGAACGTCGACTCCGGGCTGGCGGGCCTGTACTCGAAGCCCAGCCGGTCCAGGTAGCCGCTGGTCACGAGCTTCATCAGGTCGTGCTCCTGCGCCCGGGTGGCGCCGTGGTCGGGGTCGCCCGGGCAGGGCTGCGAGACGACGTGCTCGGGGCGCGGCAGGTTCGGGATCTCCAGGCGCGGCTTGGAGCTCCAGTCGAACGAGCGGGCGATGTTCTGCGCGTAGGCGTCGCGGCGGGTGAGCGGCTTGAGGCCGAAGCGCCACTCGATCATCTTCAGGATCGACTCGAAGCCGTAGATCGAGTGGTGCACGTACTTGTGCCGCGCGTAGGGTGACACGGCGATGGCGGGGATCCGCCAGCCCATCTGCCCGAAGTCCTCGGCGAGGTTCCGGCTGTTGCGGATGTCGGGCACCCGCGGCGGGCGGACGTGGTCGAAGAACCCGCCCCACTCGTCGTAGACGATGAACAGCGCGCCCCGCTTGAACTGCGGCGACTCCAGGAACGCGTGCACGACGTCGGCCATGAAGGCCTGGCCCGTGCGCACGTCGCCGTGCGGGTGCTCGTCGCCCGACAGCCCCTGGCCCTCACCGACGCTGCCGCCGAAGTTCGGATCCACGAACGAGACGCTGGGCAGGGTCCCGCTCGAGCAGCGCGTGTAGTACTCGGCGATGGAGCCCGCCCGGGCCAGGCCGGTCGCGCCCCACATCGCGCTCACGGGCACGTCGTTGAAGAAGTAGCGGTTGGAGACCCCGGCCCTGTCGCAGGCGGCGAAGATCGTCGTGTCGGGGAAGCCGGTCGTGTAGTCCTTGGTCTGGGGCGGGAGGTCGTTCTCCTTCTGCCCGTAGGACTGGGCGGCGTGCATGTACTCGCGGTTGGGGAGCGTCGGGCCCATGAGCGAGCAGTGGAAGCGGTCGTAGGTGGTGAACGCCTTGGCCGCGTCCTGGATGAACCCCAGGTCGCCCTCCTTGTAGTAGGAGATCGAGAAGATGTCGTTCTCCCCGGAGCGCAGGAAGCCGTCGCACTTACCGCCGTTGAGCTGGGTGCGCCCGCCGTCCCAGCCGTGGTCGGGGTCGGGGTGCCCGCAGCCCTGGAACTCGCCCGTCAGCGGCCGCGTGGCGTAGCGCTTGCCCGTCTTGTCGACGTAGCTGAGGCCGGCCTGGCGCCCGTCGGCCTCGGGCATCCAGCCCAGGTAGTGGTCGAAGCTGCGGTTCTCCATCATCAGCACGACGAAGGTGTCGACGGGCAGGTTGCGCGGGTTGGGAAGGTGCGAGCGGCGCTCCTGGCGCTTGGCCGCCTCGGCGACCAGGGTGTCGGGATGCAGCACCGCGCTCAGGCCGCCCGCCAGGCCCGCGGTGAGGGCCGCGCGCTGGAGGAACTCGCGCCGGCGCAGGAACTCGTCGGGCGCCTCGCCGGCCAGCTGCTCGGCATGCTCCGGATTCCGGATGTCTTCCATGGAGCGGCACGCTAACCGCAATCCGGCGCGGGATGCTGCAGTTGCGTTACCAAGTGGTTACCCGCGGGCGCGCGGCTGCCACTGGAACGTCCGGGCGGCGACGATGATGCCCGCCGCGCCCCAGATCGCGAGGACGGCGACGTTGGTGCCCGAGAGGTGCGCGTCGCCTGTCCCGAAGGCCGCCTGCAGCCCCTCGGCCAGATGGGCGAGAGGAAAGATCCGGCCGATCTGGACCAGCGAGTTGGGGAGCTGGTCGACCGGGATGAACACGCCGGAGATGAAGGCCAGCATCACGGTGGTGAAGGGCGCGATCGTCGAGGCGGAGTCGGGCGTCGTGGTGAGCGCCGTGATGGCCACGCCCAGCGCGCACAGCGCCGCGGTGCCGAGCACGAGGAACACGATCAGCTCCAGCGCGCCCGCGGAGGAGATGTCCACGCCGTAGCCGAAGTGGCCGACCGCGAGCAGCGCGGCGCTGACCACGGCCACCTGCACGATCGAGCGCAGCACCTGCGCGGCGATGAAGGTCCAGGCCGGGACGGGGGTGCCGCGGAAGCGCTTGAGCAGACCACTCTCGCGCTGCGAGGTCAGGGCGATGGCGACGTTGGAGAAGGCCGACATCATCACCGCGTAGGCCATCATCCCGGCGGTGAAGTAGGCGTCGCCGTCGAGCTCGACGCCCTGGAAGCTGGTCGTCGTGTCGCCGCCCTTGGAGAAGATCGACGCGAACAGGACGAGCAGGACGACGGGGAAGATGACCCCGAAGACGAGCGCGCGCGAGTTGCGCACGAGGCTCTTGAGGCCGTAGCCGGTCTGGCGGATCGTCAGGACGACGTCGCTCATCCCTGGCCTCCCCGCTCGGGGCCGCCGGTCAGCTGGAGGAAGACGTCCTCCAGGCTGGGCCGGCGCACGTCGAGGTCCTCCAGCGAGGCGCCCTCGCGGTCGGCCCAGGCCAGCAGGCGGAAGAGCGCGCGCTGCGGCGCCTCGGTCTCGAACGAGGCCAGGCCGCCGGCCACCTCGACGCGGGCGTCGACCTGCCCGCCGATCTGGTCGGGCTCGACGCCCTGCGGGAGCTTGAAGCGCACCACGGTTCGCCCGGAGCCCGCGCCGGCGCCCAGCTCCTCGGGGCTGCCCTGGGCGACGATCTGCCCCCGGGCGATGATCACCACCCGGTCGGCCAGGTGCTGGGCCTCGTCCATGTAGTGGGTGGTGAGGAAGACGGTCTTGCCGAGCTTCTTGAGGCCCTCGATCATGTTCCACGACTCGCGGCGCGCCGAGGGGTCGAAGCCGGTGGTCGGCTCGTCGAGGAAGATCAGGTCGGGATCGCCGACCAGGGCCACGGCCACGTCGGCGCGCCGGCGCTGGCCGCCCGACAGGCCGCCGACCCGGGCGTCCGCCTTGTCGCCCAGTCCGACGAGGTCGATGACGTCGTCGACCGGGCGCGGGGCGGAGTAGAAGTTCGAGAACATCGTCACCGTTTCGCGCACCGTCAGCGTGGGCTCGAGCTCGGAGTCCTGGAGGACGAGCCCGATCCGGTTGCGCCAGGCGCGAGTGGGCTTGCTCGGGTCGACCCCCAGCACCCAGGCGTCCCCGCCGCTGCGCGAGCGGTAGCCCTCGAGGATCTCGATCGTCGTGGACTTCCCGGCGCCGTTGGGGCCGAGGAACCCGAAGATCTCGCCGGGCGCGACCTCGAAGCTGATGCCGCGCACGGCCTCGAAGTCCCCGTAGGACTTGTGGAGGTCCTGGACGGTGATGGCGGCGTCGGACAAGGCGCGCGCAGCATAATCACCGGGGTGGACCTCAAAATCGCAGACCGTGTCGCGCTGGTGACCGGCGCCTCGAAGGGGCTGGGGAAGGGGATCGCGGCCGCGCTGGCGGCGGAGGGAGCCCGCGTCGCGGTGACCTCGCGCTCGCAGGACCGGATCGAGGCGGCGGCCCGGGAAGTGGGCGCTGAGGCGGCCTTCGCCCACGACAGTGCCGACCTCGACGCCGTGCCCGGCCTCGTGGACTCGGTCGAGGCGCGGCTCGGGCCGGTCGAGATCCTCGTGACCAACACCGGCGGGCCGCCGCCCGGGGAGCCGCTGGGCGTGGACCGGGAGACGTGGGAGAGCGCCTACCGCGACCTCGTCCTGGCGCCGATGGCCCTGATCGAGCGTGTCGTGCCGGGAATGCGCGAGCGGGGCTGGGGGCGCATCGTCAGCGTTTCCTCGACGGCGGCGCGGGAGCCGATCGACGGCCTCATGCTCTCCAACGCGCACCGCTCGGGAACGCTGGCGGCGTTCAAGACGCTGGCCCGTTCGCTGGCGGGTGACGGCATCACACTGAACACGCTGCTGACGGGCCGGATCCTCACCGACCGGATCACCGACATGGCGGGATCCGTCGAGGCCGCCGAGCAGGCGGCGCGGGGACAGGTCCCCGCCGGCCGCCTGGGAACGGTCGAGGAGTACGCCGCCGTGGCCGCCTTCCTGTGCTCGTCTCAGGCGAGCTACGTCACCGGGACGGCGATCCCGGTCGACGGCGGTCTTATGAGATCTGTCTGATCCGTCGCCCATTTCTCATCTGCCCCATCCTGTGGGCCGATATCCGGTGCGATGTCCCTCCCTCACCCCGTGTTTCCCGCGCGCGCGGAGGCCGACTCGTTGCTCAACCCGCTCGGCTCGGAGCGCGCGGCCATGGGCCGGATCGCCGGGTTCCTGTGGCTGCTGGCCGCCGTGGCGGGGTCCGTCGGCCTCTTCCTGCCCGGCGCCGACCGCTCTCATCTCGCCGTGGCGCTGGTGATGGCGGCGGTCGTCGCCCTCTACGGCGCCGCGAGCATCCTCGACTGGATTCCGTTCTCGCGGGCGGGCCTGCGGACGCACGCGCTCGCCACCGCCGCGGGCCTGGTGGTCGTCGGGGTCGCGTTCTGGGCCACCGGCGGTGCGCGCTCCTATCTCGTCCCGGTCCTGCCCTGCGTCCTGCTCTACGTCGCCTACTTCTTCCCGCCGGGGCTGGCCTGGCCGTTGGTGGCCGGGCTGGTGGTCTGCGGCGCCTCGCCGCTGCTCTATGACTCGCGCGCGATCACGGAGGGCTTCGCCTCCCGCACGCTGATGATGGCGGTGAGCTACGTCGCCGTCACCGCCTGCATGGAGGCGCTCAAGCGCCGCCTGGTGGACGCGGAGGCGCGCCAGCGCGAGATGGCCGTTGAGGATGCCCTGACCGGTGCGGGCAATCGCCGCGCCTTCGACCAGCGGCTAGCGCGTGAGCTGGAGGGCCGGGGGCTCGCGGCGCGCGGTCGGCGGGCGGCCGATCTGCTGCCCAGCCGCTTCGCGCTGCTCTTCATCGACGTGGACCGCTTCAAGGCCATCAACGACGATCACGGCCATCAGGTCGGCGACAACGTCCTGCGCGACCTGGCCCGCCACATCGGCGCCGTCGTGCGCCCCGGCGATCAGGTGAGCCGCATCGGAGGCGACGAGTTCGCGGTGATCGCCCCGAGCTGCGGGCACGCGGGGGCCGAGCGCCTGGCTCGCGCCATCGCTGGCGCGGCGGCCGACGTCGCTCCCGCTGTGAGTGCGGAACCGGTGGCCGTCACCGTCGCCTGGTCGGTCTATCCCGCCGACGGCCAGGACGCGTCCGCCCTCATGCGCGTGGCGGACCGGCGGCTGCACGACGGCAAGCGCCCGGAGGGGCCGCGGCCGCGGCCCGAGCCTCAGCCGGAGGCGGCGGAGCCGGCGGGGTGGGCGTCGGCCCACTCCACGATGCGCTTGGAGTCCGAGACGACCTCGCCGTCTTCGGTCACCAGCACCGGCACGCTGTAGCTGCCGGTCAGCTTCTTGACCTCCCGGCGCCCGCGTGTCTGGTTGAAGATGCCGGGCAGGATTCCCAGGCCATAGGACTTGATGACCTCGGGGTCGTGGCCGGCGTCGCGAAGCGCGTGGTAGGCGTTCGCGCACGGGTGCCCGCCGGGGCGGGGAGAGCCGAAGGTGCCGTAACAGATGTAGAGCTTCATGCCGGAGAGCCTAGGGCTCCTGAGGCTCAGCCGGTGAAGCGCGGCGAGGGGTTCGGGCAGCGCACGAAGCCGGAGGCCGCGCGCGAGAACTGCCCCCGGGTGCCCCGGGAGTAGACGATGATCGAGTGGCGACCGGGTCGCAGGCGGCGCGCGGGAATGGTCACGCGGAAGGACTTCGACCGGTGGGTGGCGAACAGCCGGCGGTCGAGGAAGACGCGGACGTCTCGCAGCGCGCCGGTCGTGGTGGAGCGGACGCGGATGGAGAAGTTGGCTCGCCGGCAGCTCGCCGGCACGCCGGAGATGCGCGCCCGCAGCGCCGGCCGCCCGCCGGCCGCCGTGACCGTGGTCGTGGGCGCGGCGGTGTTGTTCGCCGGGTTGGGATCGGCGTAGGTCCCGGACACGGTGGCTGTGTTGGTGACCGAGCCCGTGGCGCGCGGGCGGGTGACGATGGTGACGGTCGCGCTGGCGCCCGGGGCAAGGTCGGGGAGGGTGCAGCCGAAGGGCGAGCCGCCGCAGATACCGAGCGGGGTGGCCGAGACGAGCGGCGTGGCGCCGGGGATCGTGTCGACCAGGCGAACGCCGGCGGCAGGCTGCGGACCGTGGTTGGTCACGGTCACGGTGTAGGTGAGGTGGTTGCCGAGCGTCACGGAGGCGGGGGCGGACTTGGTCACGCCGAGGTCGGCGGCGAAGACGAGCTCGTAGGCGCCGATGTCGCAGATCAGCGCCTGGGGACGGGTGATCCCGCGCTGGTCGGCCGTGGGGCAGCCGGTGTTGGCGCCGCCGTTGATCGCCGGGCTGCCGGCCAGCAGGGCGCGGGTCTGGGTCGGGCCGCCGTTGTCCGAGAGCGGGCCCAGCTGAGGATCGGTGTTGCGCTGGTCGGCGCCGGCGACGAGGTTGCATTGGTCGAGGCTGTCGAGGTTGTTGCCCTGGGAGGTGAAGCCCCCGCCGGCGCAGTTGGCCGCGCCGGACGCGTTGCCATAGGCGACGATCGTGTTCTTCAGCGTCGTCGAACCGGGGCCGGGCGTGCAGGCGATCGGGTCAAGCGTGTCGCTGAGGTTCCCTCCGCATCCCGGGAGCCCGTCACCGCCGCTCCCCGCGGTGTTCGAGGCGATCGTCGAGTTGACCAGCGTGGTCGTGACCGTGGCCACCGTGAGGATGCCCCCGCCGATCCCGGGCGCGCCGGCGCTGCCGGCCGAGTTGCCGGTGACCGTGGTGTTGGTCAGTGATGCCTCGCCCAAGTTCATGATCGCGCCCCCGCCGCCGTAGCCGGTGGTGGAGTCGCCGCCGGCCGAGTTGCCGGTGAGGGTGCTGTTGGTGAGGTTCAGCGTCGAGGTCGGCTGCACGAGGATGCCGCCGCCGCCCCCGTTGTCCGCCGAGCCGCCCTCGTCGTTGCCGGAGATCGTGGTGCGGTCGATGTTGGCGGTGGCGTCCGCGCCGATGATGACCGCGCCGCCACCGATGGCCTGGTTGCCGGTCAGGACCGAGTCGGAGAGGTTGAGCGTTCCGCACACCGCGATCGCCCCGCCGCCCAGCGGCTTGCCCCCGCCCAGCGCCAGGTGGCCGTTGCCGCCGGTGATCGTGAGGCCGGAGATGTTGACGGTCCGGTCGCTGTCGCAGGCCAGGCCCACCGAGAGGTCCTCGAATTCCATTTCAAACGCCCGATCGTCGATCGCGGAGGCATCGACGGTGGTGGCGCCCGAGCCGGCACCGCGGATCGTCATGTCCGCGTCGATATCCAGGTCGCCGTTGATCCCGGTCGAGTCGGTGCCCGTGCGCGTGAGCACGACCCGGCCGGCCGGAACGTTGATCGTGCTTCCGGGGTCGGCGTTGGCCGCGATGACCGCGGCGCGCAGCGAGCAGTCACCGGGCACGCAGGGCGTGGTGGTGGGGTCCGGGTCGTCGAGGCGGGTGACGTTGAAGGTCGACGCCGCATCGGCGCCCGCGGGTGCGCAGAGCATGCTCGCGAGCGTGGCGAGCAGGGCGATCCGGGCGGCGCCTCCCATGCGCATCGGCGGATACCCTAGCTACCGGCATGGGCAAACGCGCCGCATTCTGGACCGTGGCGCTGCTGGCGCTGTGCCCCGCGGCCGCGAGCGCGTCCGCCGGGCCCGCCCGCGGGAGCGTCGTGATCTCCGACGAACGAACCGTGACCTGGTGGGGGACACCGGCGGCGCTCGTTCCCGCGCGCGAGGCCCCCGCGCCGCAGGCCCGGCCCGCGGCGCGGCTGCGCTGGCTGACCGAGGACGGCTACCCCGAGATCTACCTCGTCCTGCGCCGCTGGCGCGCGCCGAACGGGCGCCACTGGCTGCTCGTGCGCCTGCCGATGCGGCCCAACGGGCGCAAGGGCTGGGTGCCGCAGGCCGCGCTGGACCTGCACCGTGTGAACACCCAGCTGGTCATCGACCGCCACCGGCTCCGCGCCACCCTGCGCCGGGCGGGGCGGCTCGTTTGGAGCTCCCCGATCGGAGTGGGGAAGAGCAGCACGCCGACTCCCGGCGGACGCTTCTGGGTCCGCGAGCGCCTGCGGGTGCCGTTCGGCGGCGGGCTCTACGGGCCCTGGGCGTTCGGGACGAGCGCGTACTCGCGGCTGAGCGAGTGGCCCGGAGGCGGCGTGGTGGGAATCCACGGCACCGACCAGCCGGGACTGATCCCGGGACGCCCCTCGCACGGCTGCATCCGCGTGCCCAACCCGGCGATCCGCCGCCTGGCGCGACTCATGCCGGTGGGGACGCCGGTCCTGATTGTGTAGCCGATCTAGCGCGGCTCGAGCGCGACCCGGATGCCCAGGCCGATGAGCACGGCGCCCGTAACGGCCTCGATGCGACGGGCCAGCCGGCTGCGGTCGTAGGCGCGCTTGGCGCGGGCGACGACCAGGGCCAACGCGACGTACCAGATGAAGTCCAGGACCACGAGCGTGGTCGCCATGACCAGCGTGGCGGCGACGACCGACGTACCGTCAGGCACGAACTGGGGGAACAGCGCGACGAAGAAGACCGCGAGCTTGGGGTTGGCCAGCGAGGTGACGATCCCGTCGCGCAGCGCCGCGCCCCGCCCGCGGGGCGCGGGGTGGACGAGATCGGCGGGCGCCGTCTCCTCGCCGCGGCGGGCGCGCAGGAGCGTCTGCGCCATCGGCAGGAAGGTGATCAGGACCCGCATGCCGTCAACGGTACCTGCCCGCCGGCGCTAGCCGGACAGGAAGAAGGCGATCAGGCCGAAGATGAAGGCGTAGAACACGATCGCCTCGGTCAGCGCGAAGCCCAGCCACTGGATCGAGGTGATCTCATCGCGCATCTCGGGCTGGCGGGTCACCGCCTCGATGACCTTGCCGAAGATGAACCCGACGCCGATGCCCGGCCCGATCGTTCCCAGACCGGCACCGACGCCCAGCGCGATCGCCTGCAGACCCTTCTTCGTTCCGTCGTCCGCCGCGGCGGCCGCGAGCGGGGTGAGGGTTGCGACATCCATGACCGGCCTCCTTGAGTGAGAGTCCTCGGCCTGAACCCAGGCTACGGGCGCGCGCCCGCGGCGACCGTGAGATGGCTCACCCCGGGGGTTACGTGGGAGGTAGGCGCACTCAGTCGAGCCATCGGGGCTCCTCGAAGCCTCCGTACGCCTGAATCGCGCCGAAGATGTGCTGCACCACGTCGGTTCGCGAAACGCAGAGGGTGCAGACCCCGTACGGCAGCTTGTTGCGCTTGCGCCCGCTGCTCGACGTGGGCATGTGATTGAGCGAGTGCTTGCGCAGGACCGTGCGCGGCAGCTCGAGGATCTCGAGCCAGTGATCCTCGATCTCCTCGAGCGACAATCCGTTGTTCGTGTACACGTTGAGCCGCACGCTCATCTGCTCGGGCGTCACGTCAAAGAACGAACGCAGGAACCGCGCGAAGAGACGCATCATGTTGGGATCGGAATTAGCGAACCTCACCGTGTTGCGCGACTTCGCCCCCTCCGCCCAGTAGAGCATGCATCCCGCAATGTGCAGCGGATCGTTCCCCGCTCGGGCGCGCTGCCGGCCCCCGTACTGATGGACGAACCGGCGAATCCGGCTGCTGCGCGACCGGGCCGCCGCGCGGGCGGCGATGTGCTCCGGGTTCTGCGGACCGGTTGGACCGCGGAGATTGCGATCGACCTGGTCGGGATCAAGGACGATGTCCCGGCACCAGTAGTGGACGCTTGACGGGGAGACGCCGAGATGCGCCGCGATCCGCTTGATCGGCATCGCCTCGTCTCGGCGGAGGCGACGAGCTTCGGCCCGCTCATGCGGCTTCCGCGGCGTTCCCGTTCCGACGAACATATGTTCGTATAGTACGTGCCGAATCGGCGGAACGCGGGACCGTAAAATGCAGTCGCAACCCGCCCCCATGGTGTAGCGGTAGCACGCTAGGTTTTCGACCTAGAAGTAGGAGTTCAACTCTCCTTGGGGGTATAAATCCGATCTTCTAGAAGTTGGCTCACTCAGGCGCCCGCCGTGTTCCCCAGCACCGCCGGAACGACCACGTCCCACGTGCGGCGTGGAATCTCGTGCCCGGTGGCCTCCAGCGTGACGAGGCGGGCTCCGGGGATCTCGCGGGCGAGGATCTCGCCGTTGCCGTGGGGGACGACCGGGTCCTCGGCGCCGTGCACGACGAGGGTGCGGACGCGCAGGTCGCCCAGGCGCTCGCGCAGGCGGCCCACGTCCTCCAGCCGTGCGTGGTTGGTGTAGGAGGACCGGACGTTGAGGGAGCGGTCGACGACCCGGGCGGCGAGCGCCCGGAAGGGCTCCTCGTCGAACGGGACCGAGCGAGCGGCGGAGGCGCGCGCGAGGTGAAGCAGGTAGTCGATCACGGCCTCGCGCTCCGCCCAGTCGGGCGGGCCGACGGCGGAGAACTCGGCGATCGTCTCCTCGGTCATCGCCGGGAGGTCGGGGTCCTGCGGCCCGGGTGGCGCCGGCGCGGTCGCGATCAGGGTCAGGGACGCCACCCGTTCGGGGTGCTCCACGGCGATGATCTGCGCCAGTCCTCCGCCCAGGGACATCCCCACGATGTGGGCGGAGTCCAGGCCGAAGTGGTCCAGCAGGTCCACCGCGTCGTCCACGAGCTCGCGGATCCCGTAGCCCGGCTCGCCGGGCTCGTAGGTGGTCGAGCGGCCCGTGTCGCGATGGTCGTAGCGGATGACGAAGCGCCCGCCCGCGGCCAGCCGCTCGCAGAACTCGTCCTCCCACCAGTCCATCGAGGCGCTCGAGCCCATGATCAGCAGGACGACGGCGTCGGCGGGGTCCCCGAACGTCTGCACGCAGATCTCGGCCCCGCGGGTGGCAACGATGTCGGTCATGCCCCCTATGACAGGGGACACGACCGAAACTCATCGCTGCCGTCGCTCAGCGCACCACGGTGAACGCCCGCCGGATCGCCGCGCCGCGGTTCCCGGCCGCGTCGGTCGGCACGGCCACCAGCCGGTAGGCGCCCGGCGCCAGCTTCCGGCCGCCGATCCGGCCCGAGAACCGGAACGAGTTCGCGCCCGGCTTCCCGCTGTGGGTGAACGAGCCCGCCGCGGCGGTGAAGCGCGTGCACTTCGGACGCTTCCGGTTCGCGCGCGTGGGTGCGAGGCAGCGCCGTCCGACGCGGCGTCCCGCCCGAGCCCTCTCCACCGTGAACCGCACGCTCGCGGCCTCACTCAGCCGGTAGCTGACCTTCGTCCCGGTCTTTCGCGGCTTGCGCGGCTTGCGCGCCGCCAGGCTGGCGCCTCGCGACGCCGCCGGGAACGCGGCCGGGCCGACGGTCAGCGCCGAGGCGACCGGCTTGACGGTGTCACGGGCCGGCGGAGGGGTGGAGCCACCGCCGCCACCCCCACCGGTGGGCGGCGCGACGAACAGCGTCTCGTCCGCGCCGATGTCCGGTCGCGGACCCAGGCTGCGGGCCTCGCCGTCGATGTCGAACGGCCCGTTCAGCACGTCGGCTGTTCCCGCATCCACCGTGGGCGAGTTCGCGAGCTGATGGAGGCCGTCCGCCGCGAACAGCGGGTCCACGGTCGTCTGGTTGCTGCCGTCGTCGACGATCTCGCCCTTGGCCGGGGTGATGGTCGTCTTGCCCGCGCGGTAGTTCGAGAACGAGACATGCATCGACGAGGTGATGCCGGCGCTGCCGCAGGTCGACTGGGCGCCGAGGTCCGCGGTCCCTCCCGGGCGATCGAGTTCTTGACCACGAAGATCCCGTTGTTGGGTCCGCAGAGGCCCTGCCCGACGATGCCGAAGCTGTCGCCGATGGCGGTGACGTTGCGCACGTCGTAGGGGCGCTGCTGGAGCTGCAGTCCCGTGTCGCCCCGGAACACCGAGTCGCGGATCAACCAGCCGCCGCCGGTGCTCTTCAGAACGGTGAACGGGCTGCTGGCGAGCACGTCGGTGATGCTGCCCGAGGCTGCCGTGTTCCCGGCGAAGCCGGCCTGGATGGCGACTCCGACCGACCCCGTGTTGCGAACGTCCAGGTGGCGCAGGTCGGCACCGCCGACGTTGTTCACCGTGATGGTCGTCGCTCCGTTGCGCGTGATGACCGGCCGGGCCAGTCCGTCGACGCCATGGATGTTCAGGTCGTCGCCCACGAGGACCTCCCCGCCGGCGCCGGTCGCCAGCGTGTAGGTGCCGGGGGAGACGACCACCTCGTCGGTGTCCACCCCCACGTCCTCGATCGCTCGCTCCAGGCCGCAGGGGGCGTTGGGATTCGTGCAGTTGTTGGTGCTGGGCGAGGTGTCGCCTCCCACCGCGGCGTAGCGGGGAACGCCGGCGCCCGCCACCGCGGGGACGGCGAGGACGATCAGGACGGCGAGGCTGAGGGCGCGAACGGACATGGTCTCCTCCATGAGTTGTCGCCCCCCAAGACGCGCCCAGCCGCCGCGCCATTCCCTCAAGCACGCACCAGAAGGCACCGATATGTGAAGCAATGCGCTTGCTGGGCGGCGCTCGGACGGCTGGCCAAGTGGGCCGAGCCGCACGAGAACATGCCGCGGGCGCTCTTCAAGAGGGTCGGGTGGAACGGCGACCACGGGCACGGCGACCCGGCGCACTGCCGCGCGAGCCGCGGCTGCTTCGCCCATCTTCACCTCAGCCGGCAGCACGGCGACACGCCGCGCGGGCACCCGGCGCCCTGGGTCGACGTGATCCGCTACCGGCCGCTCGGCTAGCCGAACTGGATCACGCTGCGGATCCCGTCCTGGGCCTCCATCAGCTCGAAGCCGTGGTTGACCTCGTCCAGCGTGATGTGGTGCGAGATGAACGGGTCGACGTCGATCTCCCCGGCGAGCCAGCGGTCGACGAACTGGGGGACCTGGTCGCGCCCCTTGACGCCGCCGAACGAGGAGCCGCACACGCGCCGGCCGGTGATGAGGAAGCGCGGGACGATGTCCAGCGTCTCGCCCTTGCCCGCGACGCCGGCGACGGTGCACAGGCCCCAACCCATGCGCGCCGACTCGACGGCCTGGCGCATGACGCCCACCAGGCCGGTCGCCTCGAAGGTGTAGTCGGCGCCGAAGCCGTCGGTCATCTCGAGGATCCGCTCGACGGTCCCCTCGCCGCCCTGCATCACGTCGGTGGCGCCCTGGCCGCGCGCCAGCTCGAGGCGGGCGGCCGAGAGGTCGACGCACACGACCCGCTCCGCCCCCTGCAGCCGGCAGCCCGCGACGGCGCCCAGGCCCACCATTCCCGCCCCGAAGACGACGCACGTCGATCCGGCCGAGACCTTCGCTGTGTTGATCGCCGCGCCCAGGCCGGTCGACAGCCCGCAGGCGAAGAGTGCCGCGCCCTCCATCGGCGCGTCGGGCGAGACCTTGGCCAGCGCGATCTCGGGCATGACGGTGGCCTCGGCGAAGGTGGAGGTCCCCATGAAGTGGCGGATCGGCTCGCCGTCGCGCGACAACCGGGTCGTGCCGTCGGGCAGGAACCCCTTGTTCTGCTGCTCGCGGATCGCCAGGCACAGGTTGGTCCGATCGTCGCGGCAGTGGATGCACTCGCGGCACTGGGGGGAGAAGAGCGTGACCACGTGGTCGCCGGGCGCGACGGAGGTCACGCCGTCCCCGACGGCCTCCACGACGCCGGCGCCCTCGTGGCCCAGCACGGTGGGCGCGTAGCCCGACGGGTCGGCGCCCGAGGCGGTGTACAGGTCGGTGTGGCAGACGCCGCAGGCCGCGAGCCGGACGAGCACCTCGCCGGGACCGGGATCAGCCAGGTCGATCTCCTGGATGGCGAGCGGGGCGCCGAATTCCTCCAGGACGGCGGCGCGGATCTTCATGTCCGCGACGCTACACGCCCAGCGCGGCGCCCGCAGCCTCGGCCCGGGCCGTGTCGGTTCGCGCGCCCGGGCCGGCGCCCATGGAGGCGCGGGCGTCCGCGCCCGCCTGCCAGTTGTAGAGGGCGAGGTCGAGCGCGTCGAGGGGAACCTCGCACTCCTCGGCCAGGTCCGCGGCCCGGCGGTCGATCAGCATCGGGTCGCCGATGCCGAAGACGCGCTTGGCCGCGATCGACGCGTCGTCGGCCACGGGCGCGCCGCGCAGCATGAGCGAGTCGGCGCGCAGGTCGTAGCGCCCGGTCCGCCCGAGGGTGACCAGCAGGTCGAAGCGCGCGGCGCGGTGCAGCCCGGGGAGCGCGAGGCGCTCGACGATCCGCTCGAAGCGCCGCGGGCCGTCCCAGAAGGACTCGCCGGCGAAGGCCGCGGCCTGCGACCCGGCGCGCTCGGCCCAGCGCCGGTAGGCGATCAGCGTCGCCGGCCCGCGACCGGGGTCGTGCGCCGAGCGCGGTCCGGTGGTCACGCCGTCGAGGTCGGGCAACTCGCCCGAGGCCCACGATGTGCGGACGGCGGCGATCGCGGCGAAGGGATCGTCGTCCTCCAGCGGGCAGAGGTAGGCGATGAGGAACGCCAGCCACGTGGCCTCCTCGACGTCGGGCTCGCTCGCCACCTCCGCGTACAGGCCCGGAGCCGACGTCGCCAGCTCCTCCAGCCGGGCGGCCGAGAAGCCGATCTCCGCCGCCAGGCGCGTCGCGTCGTCGGTGACGTGGATGCCCGGCACCAGCGGGTTGCGGTAGCCGTCGTCGGAGCGCCGCGCGCCGTGGCGGATGCGCACCGCCGACGACCCGTGACCGCTGCCGCGCCGCGCGCCCCCTGCGCCTCGCGTGCGCGACCGCGAGGCCGGCGCCGGCTTGGGATTGGCCGCCTCGGCCTCGCGCGAGCAGATCGGGCATTTCTCGACGAAGCGGTTGTGGCGGCAGAAGGTGGGCACGAATGGGCGAGTCTACGCCTGCCCGATCCGGCCCAGACCGCCGAGGAAGAGCGCGGCGGCGAACTCGGTCGCTCCCTCGACGTCGGGCGGGTCGCGCTCGATCATCCGCATCGCCACCTCGACCCCCACGCCGGCCATCGCCGCCGCCACGTACTCGGCGTCCATCGCCGGCAGGTCGCCGCGGCGGATCAGCTCGCGCAGGTCGGCCGCCAGGTCGTCGACGCCCCCGCCCAGCGCGGGCTCGTCCATCAGCTCGCGGATCGTGCCCGAGTTGCGGCGCATGAGCTCGAACGTCGGGCGGTCCTCGACGATGAAGCCGAAGTAGACGCGGTAGCCGTCGCGCACGAAGTCCTCCACGGTGTCCGTGGCCGCGCGCGCCTCGCGCAGACGCTGCTTGAGCACGGCCGAGTTGTCCTCGACCAGCGCCCGCAGGACCGACTCCTTGTCGGGGAAGTAGTTGTAGAACGTGCCCGACGCCAGTTCGGTATGCCGCACGATGTCGCGGATGCTCGCCTGCCCGTAGCCCAGCTGCGCGAACACGGTCCGGGCGGCGTCGAGGATGGCGGCCCGGTTCGCCGCCTTCGTCGCCTCGCGCTTGCCGGAGAGCGTGGCCTCGGCGCTCATGCCGAGGCCACGGGCTCCTGGGCCGCGGCGCGAGCCGCCACCGGCATCCGGAAGCCCTGCGCACGCGCGCGCTCGGCGCCCCGGCGGCGCTCGCGATCGACCTGCCACATGTACTGGTCGTAGTCGATCTGCATCGTGTGGCGCTTGGACTTCACGTAGCGCTTGAACATCGTCTCGCGCTCCTCGCGCATGTCCTCCAGCAACTCGGGCTTGGGCGGCAGCGCGTACTCGCCGCGCAGGTAGTCGCACAGCCACTGCCCCTGTCGCTCGGCGATCGGCATGATCGCCCCGAGCGGCTGGACGAGCCCGACGAAGAACACGTCCGGGTGGTCGGGGTGGAAGACGCGCCGATAGAGCGGCAGGTCGTTGTCCGGCGCCGAGATGAAGCCCTCGTCGAAGAACGGGAACGTCACCTTGTAGCCCGTGCAGTAGACGACGACGTCGGCCTCGACCTCGCTGCCGTCGGTGAAGCTCACCCTGTCCCCGGCCAGCTCGGCGATGTTCGGCTTGGGCGTGATCGCCCCGTGGGCGAGGCGGTCGAGGATCCGGCCCGAGACCGTGGGATGCGCCTCGGCGATCTTGTGGTCCGGCGTGGGCAGCCCGTAGTTCTCCATCGGCCCCACGGCGGTGAGGAGGGTCTTCTCCAGGAGCTTCTGGCGGATCTTGAACGGGACCGCGCCGTGCGAGATCAGCCCGGCGAGCCGGCCGAAGCGCTTGGGCTGGTCGAGCGGCTTGCCCTCGACGTACTTGGGGATCACCCAGGCGCCGCGCCGTGCGGCCAGATAGGTCGCGGTGGCCGTGTAGGAGGCGTCGACGGCCAGGTCCATCGCGCTGTTGCCCATCCCGAGGATCACCACGCGCTTGTCGCGGAACTCGTCCGGGTCCTTGTAGTCGTGGGCGTGCATCTGGCGCCCGTTGAACTCGCCGGGGAAGGCCGGCTCGGGCCAGCGCGCGTCCCAGTGGTGGCCGTTGGCGACGAGGACGGCGTCGTAGAGATGCGTGTCGCCGTTCTCCAGCTCGACCTCGAACACGCCGTCCTCGCGCCGCGCCACGTGGGCCACGCCGGTGTTGAAGTGGATCCGGTCGCGGAAGCCGAAGTGGTCGACGTAGTCGTTGAAGTACTCGGCGATCTGGTCGTGGCGCGGGAAGTCGGGATAGGACTTCGGCATCGGGTAGTCCGAGTACTCCATGCGCTCGCGCGACGTGTTGATGTGCAGCGTCCGGTAGGCGGACGACATCCCGTTGACGTTGCCGAACACCCAGTTGCCGCCGACGCGGTCGGACTTCTCGTAGCAGTCGAAGGGGAAGCCGTGCTCGTGGAGGGCCTTGGCGACGGCGATCCCCGAGGAGCCGGCGCCGATGAGGCAGACCTTGGGTAGCGAAGTTGACATGAGCGTCACCCTAGAGGAAAAGTGACGCCGCCGTCAACTTCATCACGAACTTCTGGCGTTAGACTCCGGCCCATGCTCGCGCTGAGCGCCTTCGACGTCGACTTCGGCCTCGCCGTCACGTTCCTCGGGATCGGCCTCGTCGTCAACGCGGTGATCGTCTACATCGTCGTCATCGTCCTCGGCGAGCGCTCGGAGAACCGCCGGCGCGCCGAGAGCGAAGGGGACGCGGCGGTCTAGCCGCCGCGCCCGCGTCCTCCGCTTCCTCTCGTTACTTCCGGGCCTTGCGGTGCCCGGTGAACGTGATGACCTGCTGGATGCCGGTCGGGCGGTTCGTGTAGCGCATCGTGTACGGCAGCAGGCCGGGCACGAAGTCGATCCGCTCGCGGACGGCGTCCGAGTGCCAGGCGTTCGGGTCCGGGCCCTGCTCGGCCGCCAGCTCGTCGCCGGCCGACTTCATCGCCGCCCACAGCGAGGCGCGGCAGGCCGCCAGGTCGCCGTTCCCGCAGAAGCGGTTGTTGAACCGTCCCTTGACCCTGAGCCCCAGCAGCGTGCGCAGGTCCTTGCTCATGTAGACATGCCAGCCGCTGTACTGTCCGCCGGGCGGGAGGTCGAAGCGGCTGATCAGCGAGGCCAGCTCGTTGGCCTGAGGGCCGATCACCGCCGAGGCCCAGGCGTCGGCCAGCTTCGGCCACGCGCGATCCATGATCGCCGCCCCGGGGTCGTCGATCTTGCCGTCGCCGTCGCGGTCCAGCCGGCTGCCGCCCGACGCCCGCCAGCTCTTGAGCAGCGAGAGCATCTGCGCCTCGCGCGGGCTGGGCGCCGGCCCGCCGTCGAGGACGGCCGCCAGCACCGGCAGGGTGCGCCTCACGCGGATGTCCTGTGTCGCCGCCTTGTTCATGGCCGACGCGACCGACGCCAGCGTCTCCTTGCCGCGGCCGAGCGCGTCCGTAAGCAGCTGGTTACGCTGCACGGCGCCCAGCGCCCAGTTGTCGTCGCCGGACTGGAAGCCGAGCGCGAGCTTGTTGTTCCAGTTGACGATCTGGCCGTTGCGCGGGTTGACCCCGTGCGGGTGCTTGGCGAAGGACATGACGCCCTTCCATTCGTAGCTGCCGGTGCCGTCGATCGGCAGGCCCGGATCGGTGCCCTTGGGCCGGATCGGCACGCGGCCGCTGGTGAACACGCCGATGTCGCGGTCGTCGAGGTAGAACGAGTTGAACGTCTGCGGCGTCTGGTTGGCGGCCCGGAAGAACTGCTTGACGTTGCGGACCCTGTTCAGCGTCAGGTCGCGGTACAGCAGCTGGTCCACCGTGTCACGGCCGTAGCTGGAGCGCTTGCGGCTGAGCGCGACGCGCCGACCGCCGACCGTGGCGTAGCCGATCACCGGGCCGTGGACCGTCCGGTAGAAGGTGACCTCCTTGTCCGGCGTCCCCTTCAGCGCTCCGGCGTCGAAGAACGACATGGCCCGGCACTGGCCCTTGTACATGTACTTGACGTCGCTGTTGTCGCACAGCGTCTCGACGTAGGTGTCGATGATGTCCAGTCCGGCCGAGGTCAGCGACCACGCGTAGTCGGGGCCGCGGCCGATGAGGATGTAGCCGGGCAAGGGCGCCGAGGTGGCGCCGCGCGCCTCGTAGTTGGGCCCGTGGAGGTCCATCTCCAGCGTCAGGCCGGGGTAGAAGTAGCCGATCTGCGGGCCGGCGACCATCAGCGGGTGGCCGGTGCGCGAGCGCCGGGCCGACACGAGGAGGGCGTTGCTGGCCCGGGCGCGGGACCGCTGCCGGGCGGCAAGCGCCTGGACCGTCGTGCGTTGGATGCTGCCCGCGTCGAGAATCACGTTGCCCCGCAGCCGGTTGGTTGGCGAGGGATACGTGAACCGGCCGTCGACGCTGACCGGGGTCTCCGGGTCGTTGCGCTCGCGCAGGTCGTTGAAGACCGACAAGCCCTTGGCGACGCCCAGCCGGCCCTGCAGCGCGGACAGGAACTGCGAGCGCCGCGCCTCGTCGCCTCCGCCCTCGCCGACGAACTGGCCCTTGAGCGCGTTGAGCGCGTAGATGTCGTTGCGGGTCCAGGGCTTGGCCGGGTTGTTGCTCTTCTCGTAGAAGCCGTTGATCCCGGCGATGTACTGGTCGATGTCGTGCAGGACCGCCCGGCCCTTCGCGCCCGCGGCGCGCAGCGTCCCCGTCTGCTTGGCCACCTCGGCCTCGGTCTGGGCACTGGGCTCGAACGCCTTGAGGCCGGAGATCAGCGACAGAGCGTCGAGCCCCGGGGCGTCCACGGCGGCGACGCGCGAGTTGTAGCGCGCCTGCTCGAGCAGCAGCCCGCGGTCCTCGGCGACGGCCCAGCCGGCGCCGTAGGTCACGAGATCCTGCGTGCGCCCGTAGATGTGGGGCACGTGGAAGCTGTCGCGCACGATCTTCAGGCCCGCCTTGGGGCGCTCGGTCGTGAGCGGGCCCGGCCCGTTCGTGAGCTTCTCCGACTTGAAGTACCTGAAGAGGGCCGACGTCGACACGTTGCCGAACAGGGGCGTGAGCCCGTCGTACATCTTGGCCTGGCGATCCGCGTCGGCGGCGGGCGGGACTCCGCCCTGCTGGCCCGACGGGATGATGTTCAGCGCGGTGCCGGCGTAATCGCGCGCGGACGCGCCGGCCGGGACCAGCAGCGCCGCGGCACACGCGGCAATAAGCAGACGACGACCCACTACGACCTCCTCGTTGACCGAGGCGCCTCCCAAGGCTCAAGTCACCGTAATGCGGCCCGGATTCCGGACCGACCGGTTCGCCCGCGCGGGGTCCGCCTACTGACCGGGCGGAGTCCGCAGCTGCTCGGTGATCTGAGCCGCGGGGGAGGGTGTGGTCGCGGGCGCGTCGTCGGCCTCGTCCTCGGCCGGGAACCGCGCGATCGCCTGGTCGGCGCTCTCGCGCAGGGCGTCCGAGACGCGCCGCACGTCCTCGATCAGGCGCCGGCGCTCGGCCCACAGGGCCTCGGTGTCGGCGTCGAGCTGCTTCACGCGGGCGTGGGCATCCTTGACGATCCGCTCGGCCTCGCTCTCGGCCTGCTGGACGCGCTCCTCGGCGCGGCGACGCGAGTCGGCGGTCGTCTCGTCGGCCGCCTCCTCCGCGCGCTGGAGGATCGCCGTGGTCTCGCGGCCGACGCGGTCCAGCGCCTTCTTGACCGCCGCCTTGGGCGAGCGGACGGACTGGAGCTCGGCCACGAGCTCGGTCACGTGGATGACATAGGCGTCCACGGCCGCGCGGTCATAGCCGCGCAGGCCGATGGGGAAGTCGGGATCGGCGACGTCCGCAAGGTGGTCCTCGTGCGGATCGAGCGCCGTGACCTCGGCGGTGTCGCCGATCGTCACGGCCACCGCCGATGTCTCCTCCTCGGGGGTCGGGCTCGGCTCCGCCTGCCCGTTGGCCACGGCGACGGCCTCGACCTCGCTCGTGTCCGGAGTGACGGCCGGCGAGTCGCCCGAATCCCCGGTGGCGGTGTCGTCACCGGCGGTCTCCACCGCCGTCGTCTCGGCGCCCTCCTCGCCCGCCGAGGTCTCGGCGGCATCGGCCGCGCCGTTCGGCGTCGCCTCGTCGGGGCGCGCCTCGTCGTCCCTGCGCTCGTCCACGGCGACAAAGTTACCGCGCCGGGCCGATCGGGAAACCGCCCGCGTCACCCTCGGTACCGCACGGCGCGATACACCCTGGGGCGGCTCGTCAGGCAGAGCGCCAGGCCCGAGCCGCTGAAGTGGGGGTCGACGAACAGGTGCCCCGGCGGGTATCCGGCCGTCCGCTTGGCGCCCGCGAACCGGGCCCGGGGAAAGCCCGCGCGCCGGAGCGCGGCCAGTGCCGAGCGCGGCGTGCGCCCGAGCCGGCTGTCCTCGGGGACCTGGCACAGCGAGTTCCATGAGGTGAGCTTCCCGACCAGCCGCAGGTCGAAGGTGACGTCGAACGTGAAGGGCGAGAAGTCCGTGGCGCGCACGCTGCCCGTGGCTCCCCAGCCGGCACTCCGGTGGCGCAGGGGGATGGCCCAGTCGTCCAGCCAGCGCACGAAGTCGACCGGGACCGCCGCCTCGCCGCGCCAGTCAAACGCGTTGATCTCGTCGTCCTGGCTCGTGGGCGCGAACGACTCCCCGCACCCGGAGCTGCTGCGGCGCACCGCGGCGCGGCCGGGGACCGGGAGGAAGTAGCTCAGGTGGGTGGGCAGGCCGGGGTAGCCCGGGTTGTCCTCCCACGGATGGGTCGTGGTGGTGCCCCGGCCGCGGCGCAGGTCGAACCGCGGCGTGTCGAGCGTGAACGGGAGCCGCGTATCGCGCAGGCCGAGCACCGTCGTCGCGTTCGTGGTCGCCGGCCCGGCGTCGCAGTCGAAGGTGGTGGAGCGCTCGCCGCGCAGCGCGAGGATGTGCGCGCCCTGGAGGAAGTAGCCGGTCGGCCTGAGGTAGTGGGGCTGGGCGGCGCGCAGCGCGGCCAGGGCTTTGGCCTTCGGGCCTGCGCCGGGGTCGAGCGAGATCTCGGCGTGGCCGCTCCAGCCGGGCGACGACCAGTCGACGGCGATGCGGCCCGATAGCGCGCCTCCCGGGACGGCCCCCGCCGACGCGGGCGCGACCAGCAGCGCGATCAGCGCGATCAGCAGGCGCCGGTGCATGGGCGCACGCTAACGCCCGCTCAGGGTCCGTGCCGTGCGCGACTTCGGGACCTCGCGCCGGTCGGGGAACGTCCCCAGCACCCGGTCGCCCAGCGTGTTGGTGATGCCGTGCCAGTAGCGCTCGTTCTTGAAGTGATGCAGTCGGTGCGTGCGCCAGATGGACCGGTAGTAGCGCGACCGGGGCCGATAGGCGGTGTGGATGAGGAAGTGCGTCCACTCGTAGGCCGCCACCAGGATGTAGCCCGTAAGCAGGGCCGTGACCAGGGCGCCGTAGGGGACGCCGCCGCCCGCGAGGGCGATCGCGGCGCCGGCCAGCGCCGGGACGAGCGGCACGGCCGCCAGGAGGATCGCCAGGGCCTCGCCCGAGGAGAAGTTGACCAGTCCCAGGTCGTGGGGATCCTCGTGATGCTCGCGGTGGGCACGCGCGGTCACGAGGTCGATGCGCCGCCCGCCCAGCTGGAACGGCCGCAGGTGCAGCAGGTGGACGTGGATCGCCCACTCGCCGAACGGATAGACGACGAGCATCGCCGCCACGGCCGCGGCGTCGCCCCACCCGAACGCCCCCATGGCGATCCGCGCGGTGGCCGCCGCCGCGATCCCGGCCGCGATCACCCAGGGCGCGCGCTTGTGGCGAAACAGGCGCCAGGCGTGGCGCTTGGTCTTGACCGTCGCGTCTTCCACGCGGTCCCAGAGTAACGCGAACGCCGTCGTTCAGTGAAGCTAGATGTCCTCGCGGTACTCGCCGGGGAGCTCGTGGCTCATCGTCACCGTGCCCGCCGTCTCGGCGGCGTGCTCGATGAAGTGCGCCTCGGGGTCCAGCGCGCGGGGTGCCTCGGCGCGGCCGCCGAGATAGCGGTCGACGATCCGGGCGCACTTGCGCCCCTCGGCGATCGCCGTGACCACCAGCGACTGGCCGATCCGCGAGTCGCCGCAGGAGAAGACGCCCTCGGCCGAGGTCTCGTAGACCGGGCGCCTTGACGTTCCCGCGGGCGTCCGTGGCCAGGCCCAGCTGGGCGACCGGGCCGTCGTGCTCGGGGTGCGAGAAGCCGATCGCGATCAGGACGAGGTCCGCGCGGCAGCTCGAACTCGCTTCCCTCCACCGGCGCGCAGGTCGCGCGACGAGGTCCCCTCGACCTTGCGCGCCTGGACGCGCTGCACCCTGCCGTCGCCCTCGGCCGCGATCGACCTCGGCGTTCCACTCGCGCTGGCCGCCCTCGTCCAGCGCGTAGGTGGTCGTCGTGCGCTTGGGCGGCCATCGGCCACGGCGTCGTCTCGTGCCGGCCGCTGCGGCGGCAGCTCGGGATAGACGTCGAGCATCCGCACGGACTCGGCGCCCTCGCGCAGGGAGTTGGAGATGCAGTCCATCCCCGTGTCGCCGCCGCCGACGACGATCACGTGCTTGCCCGCGGCGCTGATGACGTTCTCGGGGTCGTCGCGACGGGCGGCCCTCCATCCGGGCCACGGCGCGGTTGCGCTGGTAGAGGTAGTCCATCGGCGAAGTGCACGCCGTCCAGCTCGCGGCCGGGGACCTCGAGGTCGCGGTGCACGCGGGAGCCGATGGCGATGACGAGCGCGTCGATGGCGCTCGCGCAGCTCCTGCGACGGTGACGTCGGGCCCACGTCGACGTTGCACTCGAAGCGGATCCCCTCGCTCGGCCAGCACCTCGGCGCGGCGGTCGATGATCCACTTCTCGAGCTTGGCGTCGGGCACGCCGAAGCGCATCAGCCCGCCCGACGCCCTCGTCGCGCTCGTAGACGGTGACCTCGTGGCCGAGCTTGTTGAGCTCGGCGGCGACGGCCAGCCCGGCCGGTCCCGAGCCGACGACGCCGACCGTCAGGCCCGTGCGCCGCGGCGGGCGGCTCGGGGACGATCCAGCCCTTGGCCCAGGCGCGCTCGGCGATGGCCAGCTCGATCTGCTCGATCGTCACCGGGTCGTCGTTGATGTCCAGCACGCAGGCCGACTCGCACGGCGCGGGGCAGATCGAGCCCGGTGAACTCGGGGAAGTTGTTGGTCGAGTGGGCTGACTCGATCGCGTCGCTCCAGTCGCCGCGGTAGACGAGGTCGTTCCAGTCGGGGATCAGGTTGCCCAGCGGGCAGCCCTCGTGGCAGAACGGGACGCCGCAGTCCATGCAGCGCCCGCCCTGGCGCGCAGCTCCTCGTCGGACTGCAGGTGGAAGTACTGCTTGTAGTCGTGGACGCGCACGTCGGGGTCGCGCTTCTCGAAGCCGACCCGGTGGATCCGGAGGAAGCCGCCGATCTCGCCCATGGCTAGCGCCCGACGGCGGGCTCGCCCGCCGGGCGAGACGTCCGCGGCCTCGCGCGCCAGCTCCTCCAGCGCGCGCTTGTAGTCGTGCGGCATGACCTTGACGAAGCGCGGCAGCATCTCGTCCCAGTGCGCCAGCACGCCGCTCGGCCACCGGCGAGCCGGTGCGCTGGGCGTGCTCGGCCACCAGCTCGCGCAGCTCGCGGGCGTCGTCGGCGCGAGACCTCGTCGAAGTCGACCAGCTCCATGTTGCAGCGGCGCTCGAAGGTGCCGTCCTCGTCCAGGACGTAGGCGACGCCGCCGCTCATGCCGGCGGCGAAGTTGCGCCCGGTCGGGCCCAGGACGACGACGCGGCCGCCGGTCATGTACTCGCAGCCGTGGTCGCCGACGCCCTCGACGACCGTCCAGACGCCCGAGTTGCGCACGGCGAAGCGCTCGCCCGCGAGCCCGCGGAAGAACGCGCGGCCGCTGGTGCCGCCGTAGAGGACGGTGTTGCCGACGATCACGTTCTCCTCGGCGCGGTAGCGGTGACCGTCCGGGGGCAGGACCGCCAGGACGCCGCCGGACAGGCCCTTGCCCGTGTAGTCGTTGGCGTCGCCGCGCAGGGTGAACGTCACGCCCGGCGCCAGCCAGGCGCCGAACGACTGCCCGGCCGAGCCGCGGAAGGCCACGCCGATCGTGCCCTCCGGCAGGCCCTTGGCTCCGCGCCGGCGCGAGATCTCGCTCGAGAGCAGTCCGCCCACGGCGCGGTTGACGTTGCGCACGTCGCGCTCCAGGCCGATCTTCTCGCCGCGCTCCAGCGCCGGCTCGGCCGCCTCGATGATCTCCCAGTCCAGCGCGTCGTCGAGCACGGGCGGGGGCGGCTCGGTGCGCCGGCGCGGCGCGCCCGGCTCGACGCGCGGCATGGCCAGGACGTTCGTCAGGTCGACGCCGCGGGCCTTCCAGTGCTCGATCGCCTCGTCGACGTGCAGCAGGTCGCTGCGCCCGATCAGCTCGTCGATGGTCCGCACGCCCAGCGAGGCCATCAGCTCGCGCGTCTCCTCGGCCACCATCACGAGGTAGTTGATGACGTGCTCGGGGGTGCCGGTGAAGCGCTCGCGCAGCACCGGGTCCTGCGTGGCGACGCCGACGGGGCACGTGTTGAGGTGGCAGACGCGCATCATCACGCAGCCCGTGGCGATCAGCGGGGCGGTGGAGAAGCCGAACTCGTCGGCGCCCAGCATCGCGCCGATCACCACGTCGCGGCCCGTGCGCATCTGGCCGTCGACCTCGACGATGATCCGCGAGCGCAGGTCGTTGGCCAGCAGGGTCTGCTGGGTCTCGGCCAGCCCGATCTCCCAGGGCACGCCGGCCGACTGGATCGACGACTGGGGCGAGGCGCCGGTGCCGCCGTCGTGCCCGGCGATCGTCACGTGGTCGGCGTTGGCCTTGGCCACGCCGGCGGCGACGGTGCCCACCCCGACCTCGGCCACGAGCTTGACCGACACCCGCGCCCGCGGGTTGGCGGTCCGCAGGTCGTAGATGAGCTGCTTGAGGTCCTCGATCGAGTAGATGTCATGGTGGGGCGGCGGCGAGATCAGCCCGACGCCGGGCGTGGAGTGGCGCAGCTTGGCGATGTAGCGGTCGACCTTGTGCCCGGGGAGCTGTCCGCCCTCGCCGGGCTTGGCGCCCTGGGCGACCTTGATCTGGAGCTGGTCGGCGTTGACCAGGTAATCGATCGTCACGCCGAAGCGCCCGGACGCGACCTGCTTGATCGACGAGCGCCGCTCGTCGGTGAAGCGCGCCTCGTCCTCTCCGCCCTCGCCCGTGTTCGACTTGCCGCCCAGCCGGTTCATGGCCACCGCCAGCGTCTCGTGGGCCTCGGGGGAGAGCGCGCCGAGGCTCATCCCGCCGGTGGAGAAGCGCTTGACGATCTCGGTCACCGGCTCGACCTCGTCGAGCGGGACGGGCTCGATGTCCTCGCGCAGGCGCATGAGGCCGCGCAGCGTCCCCGCCTGGGAGTTCTCCTCGTTGACCAGGTGGGCGAAGCGCCGGTAGGTCTCGCGCGCCACGTCCCCGTCGCCGTTGGCGCGCACGGAGTGCTGGAGCAGGGCGATCGTCTCGGGGTCCCACATGCGCCGCTCGCCCTCGCGCCGCCACTGGTACAGGCCGCCGACGGGGAGCAGCTCCTCGCGCGGCGCCGGGTAGCCGCGGCCGTGGCGCTCGAGGGCCTCCTGGGCCAGGACGTCCATCCCCACGCCGCCGATCCGCGACGCCGTGCCCGTGAAGTGGCGCGACACGAGGCCCGGCTCCAGGCCGACGGCCTCGAAGATCTGCGCGCCGCAGTAGGAGCGGATCGTCGAGATGCCCATCTTCGAGAGCACCTTGAGGATGCCCTTGCCGACCGCCCTGACGACGTTGGACTCCGCCTCGTCGAGCGAGAGGTCGCCGAGCATGTCGCGGTCGCTCAGGTCGTGCAGCGACTCGAGCATCAGGTAGGGGTTGATGGCGCTCGCGCCGTAGCCCAGCAGGGTGCAGAAGTGATGGACCTCGCGCGGCTCGCCGGACTCCAGCACGAGGCCCGCCTTCAGGCGCGTGCCCTCGCGCACGAGGTGATGGTGGACGGAGGCGACGGCGAGGAGAGAGGGGATGGGCGCCCGCTTGGCGCTCATCAGGCGGTCGGACAGGATGATGATGTTCGCGCCCTGGGCGATGCAGTCGTGGGCCTCGGCGCAGATGCGCTCGACCGCCAGGCCCAGGCCCTCGGAGCCCTCCGAGACCGGCCAGGTGATGTCGATCGTGTGTGAGCGAAAGACGTCGTGGGAGACCTGGCGCAGCTTCTCCAGCTCGCCGTCGCGCAGGATCGGCTGGCGCATGAAGAGGACGTGCGCGTGCTCGGGCGTCTCCTCGAGCAGGTTGCGCTCGCCGCCCACCCCGCCGGCCAGGCTCATGACGATCGTCTCGCGCAGCGGGTCGATCGCCGGGTTGGTCACCTGGGCGAAGAGCTGCTTGAAGTAGGAGAAGAGCGGCGGCTGGCGCTCGGACAGCACGGCCAGCGCCAGGTCGTTGCCCATCGAGCCCGTGGGCTCCGCTCCGGTCGTGGCCATCGGGGCCAGCAGGACGCGCAGGTCCTCCTGCGAATAGCCGAAGGCCAGCTGGCGGTTGCGGCGGGGCTCGAGCCGCGGGCTGGTCGGCTGCGCGCGAGGGAGGTCGTCGAAGTGCACGCTGCAGTTGCGCACCCACTCGCCGTAGGGCTGCTTCGCCGCCATGCGGCGCTTGATCTCGTCGTCGGGGACGATGCGCCCCTCGTCGAGGTCGACCAGGAACAGGTGGCCGGGCTTGAGGCGGCCCTTGCGCACGACGAGCTCCTCGTGGATGGGAAGGACGCCCGCCTCGGAGGCCAGCACGACGTAGCCGTCGCTCGTCTCCACCCAGCGCCCCGGGCGCAGGCCGTTGCGGTCCAGCGTCGCTCCCGCCCACCGGCCGTCGGTGAAGGCGACGGCGGCCGGTCCGTCCCAGGGCTCCATGAGGCACCCGTGGTAGTCGTAGAACGACCTGACGTCCGCGGGCATGTCGTCGCGCTCGCGGTAGGCCTCGGGGATCATCATCATCATCGCGTGGGGCAGCGAGCGCCCGGCGAGCACGAGCAGCTCGAGGACGTTGTCGAAGGTCGCGGAATCGGAGCCGCCCGGGCGCACCACCGGCAGGAGCTTGCGCAGGTCGTCGCCGAAGAGGTCGGAGTGCAGCTCGGACTCGCGCGCGCGCATCCAGTTGACGTTGCCCATGACCGTGTTGATCTCGCCGTTGTGGGCGACGAAGCGGTAGGGGTGGGCGAGCTCCCAGCTGGGGAACGTGTTGGTCGAGTAGCGCGAGTGCACGACCGCGACCCGGCTGGCCATCCGCTCGTCGCGCAGGTCGGGGTAGAACGGCCCGAGCTGAAGGGCCGTGAGCATCCCCTTGTAGACGATGGTGCGCGAGGAGAACGAGGGGATGACGAGGTCCGGGCCAGACTCCTTCTCGGCCAGGCGGCGGATCACGTAGAGCTTGCGCTCGAAGGCGTCGCGGTCGTCGGCCAGCTCGGGGGAGGCGCCGACGAAGAGCTGGCGGATCGCCGGCATGGCCCGGCGGGCGGTCGTGCCGCACGACTCGGCGTCCACCGGCACGTCGCGCCAGCCCAGGACGGTCTGGCCCTCCTCCTCCACGATCGCCACCAGCTCGCCCTCGGCGCGCTCGCGCGCGGCGGCGTCGGTGGGCAGGAAGCAGAAGGCCACTCCGTAGCGCCCGGCGGCCGGCAGCTCGAAGTCGACGCTCGCGCGCAGGAACTCGTCGGGCAGCTCGATCAGGATGCCCGCGCCGTCGCCGGTGTCGGCGTCGGCTCCGGTGGCCCCGCGGTGGTACAGGTGCTCGTTGGCCAGGACGGCCTTGGCGACGACCTCGTGATTGGGGCCGCCGCCCAGGCGGGCGACGATCCCGACGCCGCAGGCGTCGTGCTCATAAGCGGGGTCGTAGAGGCCGACGGCCGATGGCGGCTTGGGAAAGATGTCCATGATGCGCTCCGGGGGCGGCGACCGTGCACGCGAGAGGGAACGGGAAGACTATCAACGAGAGGGAGTCATAAACAGCTCGCGTAGACCCCCGCGACCCGCCCCGCCAGCGCCGGCCAGGAGTAGCGCCGGCGCGCCACCTCCCGGGCCGCCGCGCCGCGCCGCGCGCGCTCCCCTTCGTCGTTGACCGCCTCGGCCAGGACCTCCGCCAGTCCCTCCTCGTCGTCGGGCTCAACCAGCCACCCGGTCTTCCCGTCGTCGACGATCTGACCCGGCCCGTGCGCGTCGACGGCGATGGCGGGGAGGCCGCAGGCCATCCCCTCCACCAGGACCTGTCCGAACTGCTCGCGGACGGAGGGCAGGACGACGGCGTCCGAGGCGGCGAAGAAGTCCGGGAGCAGGTCGTGCTCGTGCCAGCCGGCGGCGAACACCTCGCGCTCGAGGCCGCAGCGCTCGATGCCCACGAGCGGATGCTCGCCCTCCCACTCGCCCGGGTATCCGCCGAGCAGCACCAGCGGCGCGGGCCGCGCGAAATGCTCACGCGCGCGGGCGTACGCGCGTATGAGAAGGCCGATGCGCTTCACCGCCGTGTAGCGCCCGACGTAGACGAGCACGGGGTTGCTCCCCTCGCCGAACGCCGCCAGGTCCTCCGGCGCATAGCCGATGCTTCCCGGCTCGCCGCCCGGTCTCCAGCCCTGCGGGTCCTCCACCAGCCAGCGGCGCCAGACCTCCATGCGGTCGATCTCGCGCCGGTCGAAGACCTTCGGGTCGAACCCGTTGGGCACCACCGTGCAGCGCTCCGGCTCGATGCCCAGCTCGCGCTCCATGCGCGCCTCCTGCGTGCTGGACAGCAGGATGAAGCGCGCGGAGCCCTTGGCCCAGCGGCGCATGCGCGCCGACCACGCCTCCGCGTGGGTCCATCCGGCCGGCGGGCCGGCGGCGATGGCCTCGAGCATCAGCAGCTCGGTCCCGTGGACGTGCGTTACCACCGGGACGTCGGGCGCGACGCGCGCGGCCGCGGCGTGCATGGGGGTGATGTGGTTGAGGTGGATGACGTCGGCCTCGGCGGCGCCCGCCTCGTCCAGCAGCGCGGCCCAGGCGTCGACGAGGCGCTCGCATCCGGCGTCGTCGACCTTGGCGAAGACCCGGTCGGCCGCGTCGGCGCGGTCCTCGAAGGAGGGATGCATCGGCGGGTCGTGGGCCAGCGGGTCGGGCGCGTGCAGCGCCTCCGTGTAGTCCATGGTCCGCACGTCGAGGCCGGAGAAGAAGCGCCGCGCGTCGGCGTGCCCGCCGTCCACAGACCCGGACGCGACCGTCACGTCCCAGCCGTGATCGGGCAGGGCGCGGGCCAGCGAACGGGTCACGTGCGCCGACCCGCCGCGCGGGAAGAACATCAGGGCCATGACGACGCGGGGCACGCGCCCCAGCCTACGGCCGTCAGCGCGGGCGCGGCGAGAACACGAGGGCGGTGGCCACCGGCCGCCCCTCGGGCAGCGGGACGCCGAAGTCCGCCCGCGGGCGGTTGCGCAGCTCGCCCGCGCAGACGAGCGAGGTCGAGCCCCCGCCGTCCAGGTTGATCGCCGCGCGCGCGCCCAGGCCGGCCAGCAGCTCGGCCAGCTCGCGCAGCGACAGGCCGGCGTCGGCCCGCGAGCGTCCGTCACACGCGACCGCGAGCAGGCTGTCCTCGGTCACCGCGAGGGCGGCGCGGGGATAGCGCCCGGCGGTGATGTCGGAGTCGAACTGGGACGCGCCCGCGGAGAAGCCCTCGGGGTCCTCGCCGGGGCTTACCACGACGTCGCCCTCCGCGACGAGGAGCGGCCCGGCCTGGAGCAGGTCGCCGCGCGGCTGGCGCGGGAGGTCGCCGCGGCGGACGATCTGCGGCTTCCCCGCCTCGATGTGCACGCACGCGCGGACCGCATCCCAGGGCGAGTCGAAGGGCACGGAGGCGCGAGCCATCCCGCGCGTCCGGACCTCACCCAGCGGCCGGGTATCGGGACGCGTGAAGAAGCCGCCGACCAGCGCCTCGGAGACGCCGCGCCCGGCGCACCACACGGCGAGCGGCGCCGGGCGGCGCAGCCGCGCGACCCGCATCGCGGTGTCACGGCGCGCGTACCGGGCGACGTAGACGGTCGTGCTCAGGCCGTCGTCGAGCACCACGCGCCTCCGCAGCAGATGCTCGGGAACGCGCTCGGCACGTCGCGGGGTGACGAGCGGGGCAGCCATGCCTTCAGGTTCGCTCCGGCTCACCCGTTCGGCGTGATCGCCCCGTTACCTGCGGGTGAAAGCGTTGTGAAACGACACGTCCCGATCGCCCTCGGCGCTCCACGACCCCTCGTGCCAGCGGATCCGCGTGCCGTCGGCCAGCCGCGCGAGCGCCCGTCCGCTCGCCGGCTCGCCCCACAGGGTGGCCTCCAGCGGGCGCTCGGCCTCGGGGACGTCGCCCAGGCCGCGGGCGACGTGCGCCTCGGGATACGTGACGACGATTGCGCCCTCGCGGACGAAGAGCGGAATCCGCGGCAGCGGCGCCCGGGTCGTGATCGTGTCGCCGCCCCTGTGACGCTCTCCGGTCGCGGTGTCGATCCAGCGGCCGCGCGGGAGGGGGACCTCGCGCTCGCGGGCCCCCGCCTCCAGCACGGGCGCGACCCACAGCGAGGGGCCGTAGCCGAAGGCGTCGCTCACGATCCAGGCCCGGGGGTGGGTCGGGTCCACCAGGGAGAGGGGCCGGATCACGGGGAGCCCGGTGCGGGCGGCCAGGGCGACCGCGGCGCGGACGTAGGGGACGAGGCGCTCGTGCAGCAGGACGTAGGCGCGGAACAGCTCCCGGGTGTCGCGGTCATAGGTCCAGGCCTCCTGGGCGAAGCGCCCGTGCGCCTGCATCAGCGGGGTAAAGCACCCGAGCTGGGCCCAGCGGATGAACAGCTCCCGCGGGCAGCGGTCGACGAGCCTCTCCCCGAGGTAGCCGCCCACGTCGTGCGACCAGTTCGCGAATCCGCTCGAGGCCGCGCTCAGCGACGCGGCCACGAGCACGCGCAGCGACCAGAAGTCCGAGACCTGGTCGCCGCCCCACAGCATTCCGATCGCCTGCTGGCCGCTCCAGCCGCTGCGCCCGAACAGGACCCCCCGGCCGGGGTGGACGTCGTCGAGCGCGCGCTGCATCGAGCGCCGGTAGAGCTCGCCGTAGGCCCACCCCGCCCGCGCGCCGCCCCGCCCGTCCGCGAACCGGACCTCGGGCGGGAGGTAGAAGCCCTCGCCGTCGTCGGCCTTTATGCCCTCGACGCCCAGCCGCAGGACCTCGTGCGCCTGCTCGCGCCACCAGCGCTCCGCCGCCGGGGAGGTGAAGTCGACCGGCGACCCCGTGCCCATCCACCACCGGGCCACGTATGCCTGTCCGTCCTCGGTGCGCACGAAATGGCCGGCCCGGGCTCCGGGCTCGTAGTTGGGCGCCGGCTTGCGATGCAGCCGCTCGGAGCTCCCGTCGGGCGGGATCTGGCCCTCGCGCGAGTCCAGGTTGACCCAGGGGGTGACCCACACCACCGTGCGCACCCCCGCGGCGCGCAGGTGCTCGACCATGCCCGGCGCGTCGGGAAACTGGTGGGGGTTGAAGCGCCAGGTGTTGTACTGCGTCTCCCAGGGCGAGTCGATCACGATGGCGTCGAGCGGGATGCCGTGCCAGCGGTAGCCGTGGAAGTCCTCGAGGACGTCGTCCTGGTGGGCGTAGACGTCGCGGCTCTTCCAGTGCCCGTAGGCCCACTCGGGGAGCAGGGCGGGGAACCCGGTCAGCGCGCAGTAGTCGCGCAGCCGGGCCGCGGGCCGCGCGCGGCACAGCAGGTGGATGTGCAGCGGTCCGGAGGCCGAGCGCACGGAGACCTCGGTGCGCCCGCGCAGGTCGAACAGGGCGCCCGCCCCGGCGGTCTGAAGCCAGGCGCCCCAGCCCGCGCTGGACGACAGCCAGCCCGCGGGCGCGTAGTCGCCCTGGGGAACGCCGCCCGCCGCCAGGAGCTCGGGCGGGCAGGTTGGTCCCTCGTAGCGCCGGTCGGCACCCAGCCACACCGCCCGGCGGCTGTGGTCGACCGACTCGTGGTGGCGCGCGCCGAGGCCGGCGAAGCGCTCGCCGGGCGCGCTCGCCCACGACGCCCCCATGCGTGTGTCCTCGTCGGCGCCGGTCACCTCGAACTCGACGCGCTGCGCATGCACCGACACGGTCAGGGCCGCGAGCGGCTCCTCCAGCTCGGCGCGCGCGGTGGCGGGCGAGGTCAGGCGCAGCGAGCGGGCGCGGGCCGGCCGGACGCGGCCGAGCTCCTCGCCGGCCAGGACGCCCTCCGTGATCTGCACGAACCGGTCGGTGGCGCGGACGGCGGCCGACCAGATCCGCAGGTCGCTGAACAGCACCTTTCCGCGCCGGAGGATCTCGATCCGCAGCGGATCGGCGGCCATCCGCACGGTCAGGTCACCGGCGGCCGGTGCCACCGTCTCCGGGGTCGCCGTCGTGGCCACGGGGCCACGATCCTCCGTGCCCGGCTGCGGGCGGTTTCCGTCGTGTGAACGCCCGGCGCCCTTCACCGCATCGTCACACGCCGGTTTCCGGGCGTAAACAAGAAGGGGCCCTGTGCAGGGGAATCTGGCGACATGGCACGCGTCGACCTGCACTGTCACTCCACCGCGTCGCAGACCTCGAAGCTCGGCATCCAGCGGGCCCTGGGGCTGCCCGAGTGCGCGACCCCGCCCGAGGAGGTCTACGAGCTGGCCAAGCGGCGGGGCATGGACTTCGTGACGATCACCGACCACGACACGATCGACGGAGTCCTCGACCTGGCCCACCTGCCCGACGTCTTCGTGTCCGAGGAGCTGACGGCGTGGTTTCGCGGCGAGCCGCAGGCCGTCCACGTCCTGTGCTGGGGCATCGACCCCGACGACCACGCCCGGCTGCAGGAGCTGAGCGGCGACGTGGAGGCCTGCGCCTCCTACCTCCACGGCCACGACATCGCCTGCGCGCTCGCCCATCCGTTCTACGCCGTCGAGGCGCCGCTCACCGCGGAGCACCGCCGCCGGCTGGCCGAGCTGTTCGAGATCTGGGAGGTGCGCAACGGCTCCCGTGCGCCCGCGCTGAACGCCCCGGCGGCGATCTACGTGGACACCCGCGGCGGGACGGGCGTGGGTGGGTCCGACGACCACGCCGGCGTCGACATCGGCCGCACCTTCACCGAGACGCCGCCGTGCGCCACGCCCGAGGAGTTCCTCGAGCACGTGCGCGCCGGGCGGGCGCTGGCCCGCGGCGAGCAGGGCTCGGCCGCGAAGTGGGCGCACACGGCGATGGGGCTCGCCTCGCGGGTGCTGGACCACGGGCCCGCGCCGGCGCCGGACCCGCGAAACGTCCTGCGCATGATCGAGCGCGTGATGGTCGAGGGCGACGCGCGCCGCGGCGCGCTGGGCGCCGACCTCGGCCCGGCCGACGCCCGCGCGCTCCTGCGGGCCTGGCTGGACGCCGCCGGGCTGGACATGACGGAGGCGGAGCTGGTCGCCCACCTCCAGGACGAGGACTTCTCGCACGCCGCGCTGTACCGCCGCGCCCGGCGGCGCCACGAGCGCAGTCTCCAGCGTGCGGTTGACCGCGCCGTCAGCGCAGCGGCCGCCAGCCCGGGCGCCGAGGCGGCTCGCGAGGCGGCGCTCGATCTGTTCACGGCCTGCGTGGCCGCCATTCCGTACGCCCCCGCCGCCGCGTTCCTGGGCCGCGAGACCGCCAAGCTCGCCGCCCGGGACGGTGAGCCCCCGCGCGTCGCGCTCGTGGCGGACGCCATCGGCGGGATGCACGGCGTGCGCCACACGATCGACGAGATCCGCGACCGCGGAGTGCCCGGCGTCGAGGTGGAGGTCATCGGCACCGACTCCTGCGTGGACCGGCGCCTGGCCGCCGCGGCGGAGATCGACATCCCGTTCTACGAGGGGCTGCGGATCGGCATCCCCAGCCTTCCGGCGATGGTCGAGACGATCGCCCAGGGCCGCTACGACGCGGTGCACCTCTGCTCCCCCGGGCCGGCCGGGGTGGCCGCCGCGCTCGTGGCGCGGATCATGGAGCTGCCCGTCGTGGGCTCCTACCACACCGAGCTCGCCGTCTACGCGGGCCTGCGCACGGGCGAGCTGGGCCTCCAGAGCGGAATGCGCCAGCTGTTGGCCGGGTTCTACGGCCAGTGCGAGGTGGTGCTCTCCCCGAGCCCCGCCGCGGACTCCTCGCTGCGGGCCCTGGGAGTCGGGCCCGAGCGCATCGGGCGCTGGGACCGGGGAGTGGACATCGAGCGCTTCGGCCCCGGGCTGCGCGCCGAGGGCGCCTTCGCCGGCGAGGTGAACGTCCTGTATGCCGGGCGCCTGACGGAGGAGAAGGGCGTCGACCTCCTGGCCAAGGCCTTTCTCGCCGCGCGCCGGCGCGACCCGCGCCTGCACCTCGTCCTGGCCGGCGGCGGCCCGGAGGAGGACCGGTTGCGCGACCGCCTCGGCGTGCACGCCACCTTCCTGGGATGGCTGGAGGGCGACGAGCTGGCGCGCGCCTACGCCAGCGCCGACATCTTCCTGTTCGCCAGCCGGACCGACACGTTCGGCCAGGTGATCCTCGAGGCCCAGGCCAGCGGCCTGCCGGTCGTCGCCGTGGGCCAGGGCGGCCCGACGGCGCTGATCGAGGACGGCCGCACGGGTCTTCTGCGCCCCGCCGATCCGGACGCGCTCGCCGAGGCGGTCACCGCGCTGGCCTCCCAGCCCGGGCTCAGAGCGCGCCTCGCCTGGGCGGCGCTGGACGAGGTCCGGCGCCGGACCTGGGGGCGCGCGCTGGACCAGCTCGCCGCCGGGTATTCGCGGGTGCTCGGCGGCCGCGAGTCGCGGGCGCGCCAGGCGGCCTAGCGCCCACGTTTGCCGCGGTGGTGGCGCGGTAGGCGAATAGAAACGACTTAGAGGAGGCCGAACATGGGATCCATCGACGGCAAGAAGGTCGCGTTCCTGGCGACGGACGGAGTCGAGCAGATCGAGCTCACCGAGCCGTGGAAGGCGGTTCAGCAGGCGGGCGGCGAGCCGCAGCTCATCTCGCTCGAGGAGGGCGAGGTCCAGGGGTTCAACCACCTGGACAAGGCCGACACGTTCAAGGTCGACCGCGCGGTGGCCAAGGCCGACGCCGGCGACTACGACGGTCTGGTCCTGCCGGGCGGGGTCGCGAACCCCGACAGCCTGCGCACCGATGACGACGCCGTCGGCTTCGTTCGCGGGTTCTTCGAGGAGGGCAAGCCGGTGGCGGTCATCTGCCACGGGCCGTGGACCCTCGTCGAAGGCGACCTCGTGCGCGGCCGCAAGATCACCTCGTGGCCGAGCCTGGAGACCGACATCCGCAACGCCGGCGGGGAGTGGGTCGACGAGGAGGTCGTGGTCGACGGCGGGCTCGTCTCGAGCCGCAAGCCCGACGACCTCCCGGCCTTCTGCGACAAGCTCGTCGAGGAGTTCGCCGAGGGGCGCCACGAGCGCCAGACGGAGTCCATCACCGCCTAGCTCTGACGTGCCGGGCGCGCCGTGCGCCTGCCCGTCGTCAGCTCTTGCTCTTGGCCTTGGCGCGCGTCGGCGACTTCTTCGCCGGCGCGCGCTTCTTCGCGGACTTGGGCTTGGCCTTGGGCGCGGCGCCATCCCCGTCGGGGGACTCGTCGCCGCGGTCCTTGACCGCCTTGATCGACGCCTCCAGCGCCGCCATTAGGTCGGGCACCTTCGCCGGCTCCTCGGGCGCCGGCTGCACGGTGATCTCCTCGCCCTGGGCCTTGCGCTCGATCATCTCCAGCACCCGCTCGCGGTACTCGTCGTGGTAGCGCTCGGGCTCGAAGTCGCCTGACAGCGAGGCGATCAGCTGCTGGGCCATGTCGAGCTCGCGCTGGCTGGTCTTCGTCTCCTCGACGGGGACCTCGTCCAGCGACTCCGGATTGACGATCTCGTCCGCGAAGAGCATCGTCTCCATGGTCAGCACGGGGCCGTTGGGGCGGATCGCCACCAGGCTCTCCTTGGAGCGGATGACGACCTTGCCCAGCGCGACCTTCCCCGACTCCTCCATCGCCCGGCGCAGGAGCTCGTAGGCCTTCCCGCCGCCCTGGGCGGGGGCCAGGTAGTAGGGGTGATCGAAGAACAGCGGGTCGATCTCCTCGAGCGGGACGAAGTCGGTGATGTCGATGGAGCGCGTCTTCTCGGGATCCAGCGACTCCATCTCCTCGGGCGTGATGACGACGTAGCTCTCCGGCGAGAGCTCGTAGCCCTTGACGATGTTCTCGTAGGCCACCTCGTCGCCGGTCGAGGGGTCGACGCGCTTCTGCTGGATGCGCACGCCGGTCTTCTCGTGCAGCTGGTGGAAGCGCACGGACTTCTTGCTGACGGCGCTGTAGAGCTTCACGGGCACGTTGACGAGCCCAAACGAGATCGCGCCGCTCCAGATCGAACGAGCCATGCCACAAGGTTTACCCGAAACCGCGGAAATTCCTTATCGGCGGGAGATTCCTTGCGCCGCGCGCTCCAGATCCTCGGGCGTGTTGACGTTGAGGAGCGCTTCCTCGGGCACGTCGACCTCGACCGCCTCGACGGCGCCCGTCATCGAGCCGGCGGGCAGCACCGCCCGCAGTGCCTCCAGGGCTCCGGGCCCGTAGCGGGCCAGCAGCGGCTGGACTCGCCCGCCCGCCCGGGCCACGACGGCCTCGCCGGGAGTCGTGGCCAGCCTCCGGACCACGACGGCGTCGACCAGGGGGAGGTCGGCCGCGCACACGAGGACGGATCTGCCGCCCGCGTTGTCGAGCGCGTGGATGAGGCCGACCGCCGGGTGGCTCGGCTCGTCGGGCTCGATCCAGACGGGCACGCTGAGCTCGGGCAGGACGGTGGCTCGCTTGGCCACGATCACGACCTCGTCCAGGACGGCCCGCAGCGCGTCCAGCGGCCAGGCGACGAGGGGCCGGCCGCCCAGCGGCACGGTGGCCTTGTCGCCTCCCAGCCGCGTCGCGCGCCCACCGGCCAGGATGACTCCGAGGGGCGCTCGCTCTGCGGCGGCCATGGGGGCCCGACGGGCGCGGCGGCCCCTACTCCTCGAGCTCGTCGAGCTCCTCCGCCTTCTTCTCCGTCGCCTCGGCGACGGCGCGCAGGCGGCCGAGGGCGCGGCGGATCAGGCGGGAGACCTGCATCTGGGAGACGCCGATGCGGTCGGCGATCTGGGACTGGGTCATGTCCTGGGCGAAGCGGAGATGCAGGACGATCTGGTCGCGGCGGGGGAGGGCCTTGAGCGTCGGCTCGATCGTCGCCTCGTACTCGACGATGTCGAAGCGCTGGTCCTCCTCGCCGATCGAGTCGGCGAACGTGTCGCCCTCGCTGTCCGTGCCGGCGCGCTGGGCGTCGAGCGACATCGCCTCGTAGGCCAGGCCGGCCTCCATCGCCTCGAGGACGTCCTCGGTGGAGATGTGCAGCTGCTCGGCGACCTCGTCCACCGCCGGCGAGCGGCCGAGCTGGCCGGAGAGGTCCTTGACCGCCCGGTCCACCTGCATCGCGCGCTCCTGCACCCCGCGGGGGACGTGCACCGCCCAGCCCGAGTCGCGGAAGTAGCGCTTGAGCTCGCCCAGGATGGTCGGGACCGCGTAGGACGAGAACGCGACGCCGCGGTCGAGGTCGAAGCGGTCGACCGCCTTGACGAGGCCGATGCTCGCCACCTGCACGAGATCGTCGAGCGGCTCGTTCGCGCGCTGGTAGCGCCGCGCCAGCTGGCGGGCGAGCGGAAGGAACCGCTCGATCAGCTCGTCGCGTGCCGCCTCGTCCTTGTGCTCCAGCAGGCGGCGGAAGAGCGCATCCGTCTCCCGCGCGCGTTGGGCCGCGTCGTCGGGCACGTCCCTGCCCTGTGTTCCCGGTCTCTGGATGCCCGCGTCCTTCAACAACCTGAAGTTCAACCTCCCCGCCGCCCCGCGATGTGGACGGATCTCCCGCGTCGGAGGCCGGCGGGAGCCGGACCAACCTCCCTTGTGCGACAGGCTAGCGAAGCGGGGTCGAGTCGAGTCCCGCCCGCAGCTCCTCCAATGAGGAGAACACCGGATCCGCCCCGACGTCGCGCAACTCGGCCTCGGAAAACCCCCCGGTGAGCAGTCCCACGGTGGGAATGCCCGCCCGCCCGGCCGCGATCACGTCCCACGTCGCGTCGCCCACCATGACGGCGTCGTCGCTGCGCACCCGCTCCATGGCCACCTGGACGATGTCGGGGTGGGGCTTCGTGGCCTCCACGTCCGCCGACGACGTCGCGGCGTCGACCAGGTCGCGCGCGTCGAGCAGGTCGACGTAATGCTCGAGCTCCTCCTCCTTGGCCGAGCTGGCGAGGACGACCTCGTGGCCGCGCTCCTTCAGCGTCGCGAGCAGATCATGGGCGCCCGGCAGCGGCGCCACCTCGTCTATGACCTGCGAGTACAGGTCTCCCTCGGCCTCGCGCAGGGCGTCGCCGTGCTTCTCCTCGGCTTCATCGCCGCACAGGGCGGAGACGATCTGGTCGCCGCCCATCCCGATGTGGCGGTGGATGCGCCACACGGGCACGCCGAGGTCGCGGGAGCGCAGCGCGCGGTACCACGTGAGGGAGTGGTGATAGACGGTGTCGACGAGCGTGCCGTCGATGTCGAGGATGGCGGCGGGAGGCGTCATCCCGGCCTGGCCTACCCGAATCAAGTGCGGGAATGCACCAGCCCAAAAAGATGTGTTTGGGGGTATGTGGGGCCGGGCAATCTTCCCTTGCGCCGGGCACACATACGCCGAACCCGTCCTCGGCCTGCCTGGCGCACTTCCCGTTCCAGCGCTGGGACCCCCTTCGGGGGGTCTCAGTGTTTAAGGGCGTTCGCACGAACGCCAGGGGTCAGCCGCGGTGCTCCGGGGTCACCTCCGGTCCCACTCCCTCAAAGCCGCAGTTTGAGCCCGCCCGCCCGCCCACCCGCCAAACGGGGTACAACCCGTCCGTGCCCAGGGCGACGGGTTTCTCGGCGGCGGATGCGCAGGACGATTTTCTCCGGGCGCGGCGGCGGGCGGCGCTGGCGCGGTTGGCGGCCCGGCTGCGGCGGGAGCCGGGTGATGTGTCGCTCACGCTGCCGCTCGACGAGGTCCTCGAGGCGCTGGGTCGCCAGGGGGAGAAGCGGCTCGGGCTGAAGTCGATCGCGCTGGACTCGATCGTCGGCTCGGTCGACCGCCCGCGCGAGTTCGACCGGGGGTTTCGGCCGCGGTCCTCCCGCGTGCGCCCGCGGTGGGAGCGGATCGCCCAGGCCCAGCGCCGGGGGGAGTCGATGCCGCCGATCTCCGTCTACCGGGTCGGCGAGCTGCACTTCGTCGACGACGGCCACCACCGCGTCTCCGTCGCCCGGGCGCTCGGCCAGACGCACATCGACGCCTACGTCACCGAGGTCGTCACCAAGGTCCCCGCCGGGGACCTCAAACTCAGCGACCTCCCGCTCAAGGGGCACGAGCGCCTGTTCTACGACCGGGTGCCGCTCCCGCCCTCCGACCGCGAGCGGATCTCGCTGCGCGATCCGTGGGACTACGACGTCCTCGCCGAGGGGGTGGAGGCCTGGGGCTTTCGCGCGATCCAGGCGCGCGGAGAGCCGATGGACCGCGAGGAGGTGGCCGGGGCATGGTTCGCCGACGAGTACCGGCCGGTGGTCGACGCGCTGCGCGAGGCCGACCTCGTCGGAAACGGCACCGAGACAGAGGCCTACATGCGCGCGATGAACCTCAGGTGGCGCCTGCTGCGCACGCACGAGTGGAACGAGGAGATCCTCGCCCGCCTGCGCGCCGAGCTGCGCTGAGCAGTCGGCCTAGCCGGCGGTGTCGACGAGCAGCGAGCGGCCGTCGTCGGCATCGAACAGGTGCAGCTTGGCCGCGTCGTACCAGAGCTCGGCCTCCTGGCCCTCGGCGACCTTGCTCGCAGCGTCCAGACGGGCGGTGACCTGACCGGCCTCGGCCCCCGGGACCTCCGCCGTGCCCGCGTCCTGAGCCAGCTCGTCGAGCTCCTTGGAGGAGACGCCCTCGTGCTCGGTGGAGAAGTAGGCGTAGAGCTCCGAGCCCATCGACTCCAGGACCTCGATCTTGGTCTTGAACGTCACCCCGCGATCGCGCTGGTCGCCGACCAGGGCGGCGTCCTCGAAGTCCTCGGGCCGCAGTCCCGCGATCAGGTTGCCGCTCGCGTCCTTGATCGCCGCCCGCTGGTCGTCGCCCAGCGGAACGTCGCCGATCGGCAGCAAGATCCGGTCGCCCTCCACCTTCCCGGGAAGGAAGTTCATCGCCGGCGAGCCGATGAAGCCGGCCACGAACAGATTGCGGGGACGGTTGTAGAGCTCGCTCGGCGAGCCGACCTGCTGGAGCACGCCGGCGCGCATCACGGCCACGCGATCGCCGAGCGTCATGGCCTCGGTCTGGTCGTGGGTGACGTACACGGTGGTGGTCCCCAGCCGGCTCTGGATGCGCGAGACCTCGGTGCGCATCTGCACGCGCAGCTTGGCGTCGAGGTTCGACAGCGGCTCGTCCATCAGGAAGGCGCTCGGGTCACGCACGATCGCGCGGCCCATGGCCACGCGCTGGCGCTGGCCGCCCGACAGGTTCGCCGGCTTGCGGTCGAGGTGCTGCTCGAGGTCGAGGATGCGCGCCGCCTCCTCGACCTTCTGGTTGATCTCCTCCTTGGGCGTCTTGGCCAGCTTGAGCGCGAAGCCCATGTTCTCCCGGACCGTCATGTGCGGGTACAGGGCGTAGTTCTGGAAGACCATCGCGATGTCGCGGTCCTTGGGGGCCTTGTCGTTGACGACATCGCCGCCGATGCGCAGCTCGCCGCCGGTGATGTCCTCGAGCCCGGCGATCATCCGCAGCGCGGTGGACTTCCCGCAGCCGGACGGGCCGACGAGGATGATGAACTCGCCGTCCTCGATCTTGAGGTCCATCTCCTTCACGGCCTCGTAGCCGTCGGGGTACTGCTTGGTGACGTGGTCGAGCACGATTTCGGCCATCGGATGTCTCCTTATCCCTTGACGGCGCCGGCGGTCAGGCCCGCGACGATGCGGCGCTGGAAGATGAACACGAGGATGATGATCGGAACGGTGACGACGATCGACGCCGCGGAGACCGCCCCGATCGGCTGCTGGAACTGCGAGCCGCCGGTGAAGAAGGCGAGCGCCGCGGGCACGGTGCGGGCGTTGTCGGTGGACGTCAGCGTGTTGGCGAAGATGAAGTCGTTCCAGGCGAAGATGAAGACGAGGATCGCCGCGGTGAACACGCCCGGCGCGGCCAGCGGGACGATGACCTTGCGGAAGGCCTGCCATGGCGTCGCCCCGTCCACCTGGGCCGCCTGTTCGAGCTCCCACGGGATCTCCCGGAAGAACGCCGAGAGCGTGTAGATCGCCAGCGGCAGCGTGAACGTCATGTACGGGATGATCAGCCCGGCCCACGTGTCGTAGAGGCCGACGTCGCGCCAGATGTTGAACAGCGAGCCGACGATCGAGATCGCCGGGAACATCGCCACGGCCAGCGCGCCCGAGAGGATCACCGACTTGCCGGCGAAGTCCAGCCGCGAGAGCGCGTAGGCGGCCATCGCGGCGAGCACGATCGCGATCAGGGTGGCGATCGCGGCGATGCCGATCGAGTTGATCAGCGCCCTGGTGAACTCGTTGGTCTTGAAGATCGTGTCGTAGTTGTCCAGCGAGTAGTGCTGGGGGATGAAGCGCTTGTCGCTGAGCTCGTTGGCCGGCTTGAGGGACAGCGACGCGATCCACATGACCGGGATCAGCGCGTAGAGCAGGACGAGCAGGATCGCGATCGTCCAGCCGGCGATCTCACGCGGGGTGCGGGTCATCAGGTCTCCCCTCGCTGCTGGGCCGTGCTGGCGCCCAGGACCTTGACGAAGAACGTGGCGATGAGGATCACCGCGACGAAGATGAGCACGGACACCGCGGAGCCGAGGCCGAGGTTCACGCGGTTGATCAGGACGTTGTAGCCCAGGATCGACACCGACTCGGTGCCGTTGGCTCCCGACGTCTGGATGAAGATCGTGTCGAAGATCCGGAAGGCGTCGAGCGTGCGGAACAGCAGCGCGACGAGGATCGCCGGCTTCATCAGCGGAACGGTGATCCGGAAGAACCGCTGGAACGCGTTGGCGCCGTCGACCTTGGCCGCCTCCAGCAGCTCGTCGGGCACGAGCGCCAGCCCGGCCAGCAGCAGGAGGGCCATGAAGGGCGTCGTCTTCCAGGTCTCGGTGAGGATGATCACGATCAGCGACCCGCCCCTCTCCGTCAGCGGCGCGGCGGTGTCGGAGATCAGCGGCAGGCCCTGCACGAACCCGCTGGCCGGGTCGAAGGCGTAGCGCCAGGCGAACGCGGCGACCACGGTGACGATCCCGTACGGGATCAGGACGGCCGCGCGCACCGGCCCGCGACCGAAGATCGCGCGGTGCATGATCAGCGCGATCCCCATGCCGAGAGCCAGCTCGAGGGTCACCGACCCGACGGTGATGATCACGGTGTTCCACACGTCCTGCCACCACGTGCTCGAGGTCAGCACGTCGCGGTAGTTGGACAGGCCGACGAACTCCCTCTCATCGGGGAAGCGCAGGTCGTAGCGCTGCAGCGACAGCCAGAAGGCGTAGCCGATCGGATAGCCCGTGACGAGCAGCATCACGATCACCGCCGGGGCGCACAGCAGGTAGGCCAGCCGCCGCTCGCTGCGCGCACGGTCGCTCAGGCGCTTGCGCTGGGGCTTCTCCACGGGCGCCGTGCGGGTGGCGGGAACGTTCGCCGCCTCCATCAGAAGATCTTCCCCTGGGCCGCCTTGTCGATGCGGTCCTTCAGCTTGCTCTGGGCATCGTCGGGGGAGAGCGAGCCCGGCGGGTGGAAGGTCTTCTGGATCGCCAGCGAGATGTCGCTGTAGGCGGGGTTGACCGGGCGCGGCGCGCCCTGGTCGAGCGACTCGCGCAGCAGGTCGGCGAAGGGGAAGGCCTTCTTGAGCTTGGGGTCCTTGTAGACGGACTTGGTCGTCGGCGGCAGGCCGCCCTTCTCGGCCGCCACGAGCTGGTTCTCGGGCGAGGCGAGGCACGTGGCGGCGTCGTAGGCCAGGTCCTTGTGCTTGGTGTAGGCGCCGATGCCCAGGTTGATCCCGCCGATCGGCGGGCGGCTGGGCTTGTCCGGGTCGGTGCGCGGATAGCGCGCCCAGCCGATGCTCGACTGGAACTTCTTGCTGACGTCCGCGGCGCTGGGATAGATGAACGAGTAGTTGACCTGGTAGACCGAGCGGCCGGACTCGAAGCCCAGCCGGGCCTCGTCCTCCTTGTTGGTGGCCATGCCGGGCGGCGCGGCCTCCTTGGCCAGCTTCTGCATGATCTGCGCGGCCCGCGAGGTCGACTGGTCGACCTTCACGTTTCCGTTCTGATCGACGATCGAGCCTCCGGCGCCCGCGATCAGGGAGTTGACCCACACGGTCAGGCCCTCGTACTGGTTGCCCTGGACCTCGATCGACTTCCCGCGCCTGTGGGCGTCGTCGATGATCCCGTCCCACGTCTGGGGCGGGTTCTTGACAAGGTCCTTGCGGTACCAGAGCAGCTGGGTGTTCGTCGTGAACGGGATGGCCCAGACCTTGCCCTTGTACTCGACGGTCTTGACCGGGCCGGCGAGCTTGCCCTGCGTCGCCTCGGCGCGCCGGGCGCCCGTCCACGGGGTGATCCACTTGGCCTGGGCGAACTCGGCGGTCCAGACTACGTCCATGCCGATGACGTCGATGCTCGAGTCCTTCGCCGCCAGGCGCCGGACGACCAGCTCGCGCTGCGCGTTGGCGTCGGTGGGCAGCCGGACGTAGGTGATCTTGTAGCGGCCCTGGGCCTTCTCGTTGCAGTTCTTCACGGCCGCCTCGTAGGCCCCGCCCGGCTCGTTGAAGACGTACCAGTTGATGTTCGGAGGCCCACCTGAGCTGCCGCCAGAGCCGCACGACGCCAGTGCGACGGCTCCGACGGCCGCGAGACCGAACCCGAAGAGCTTCCCCCCTCTCATCCCGATCGGGGGGTACCCATCGCCCCCCTGTGCAAAACGGCACTAGATGATTGATCCCCCGGCCCCGCGCGGGCGGATGACGCGGGTTAGCTTCGCTGGATCGGGGTCATCGGGCTCGCCAATACCACCGGTATTGGCTTCGCCCTGCTTCCCCCGCCCAGCTCGCTCCCCCGCGCCCCCGCACACACGCGGCCGGGGGATCAATCATCCCCGGACAGGCGGGCCACGAACCCCTGACTCGGCGCCAGGGTGGCGGGCGCGGGTCCGCCGCGGGCGCCGCCGGTCTCGAGGCGAAGGTCGCCGGCGGCCGGCGCCGGCGCGGCCTCGGCGGAGCAGTTGAGCGCCACCACGTGGGCGTCGCCGCGGGTGTAGGCGAGCACGCCGGGCGCGGCCTGCAGGAAGCGCAGCTCGCCCTCGAGCTCGGGCCGCAGGGCGAGCAGATCGCGGTACAGCCACAGCACGGACCCGCGGTCGGCCTCCAGCGACGCCACGTCGGGACTGCCCGGCGGACTCACCGGCAGCCACGGCTCGCCGGTCGTGAAGCCGCCCAGCGGCGAGGCATCCCAGCGCATGGGGTTGCGAAAGCCATCCCGCCCGAAGCGGTCGAGGGGAGGGTCGTGCGCCGCTCCCTCGGTCATCCCGATCTCGTCGCCCTGGTAGACGAAGGCGAGGCCCGGCAGCGTCAGGAGCAGCAGCGCCACCAGGCGCTCGTGGGCCCCGCCGAAGTGGGTCGCCGCCCGCCCGAAGTCGTGATTGGACAGGACCCAGGCGGGATCGCGCAGCGCCAGTGCCGGCTCGATCACCGCGCGCAGCGCGGCGGCGTCCAGCGGGGCGTTGAGGAACTCGAAGACGAAGGCCGCGTCGAGATGGTCGAGGTAGGGCGCCACCCCGGCGGTGGGCAGGTAGACCTCGCCGACGAGGAGGGCGTCGCCCGCCGCCTCGCGGATCGCCCCGAGCGCCCGGCCGATATCGGGCGCGTTGACGGAGTGCAGGTGCTCGAGGCGGCCGTACTCCTCTCCCAGCGGCAGGGCGAACGGCTCGGTCGCGGGCGGGTCGTCGCGCAGCTGCGGGTCCTTGAGCAGCCGGTCGATCGCGTCGATCCGGAACCCGTCGACGCCGCGTTCGATCCAGAAGCGCACGACGTCGCTCATCGCCGCCACGACCTCCGGGTTGCGCCAGTCGAGGTCGGGCTGCTCGGGATAGAACGAGTGCAGGTACCAGCGTCCGGTCAGCTCGTCGCGCGACCACGCCGGCCCGCCGAAGCTGGCGATCCAGTTGTTGGGCGGGACGTCCCCGTCAGCCCAGATGTAGCGCTCCGGGTGCTCGCGAAACCACGGGTGCTCGATCGACGTGTGGCAGGGGACGAGGTCCATCAGCAAGCGCAGCCCGCGCTCGTGCGCGGCGGCGAGGAGCGCGTCGAAGTCCGCGAGCGTGCCGTAGGCCGGATCGATGCCGCGGAAGTCGGCCACGTCGTAGCCGAAGTCCGCCATCGGGCTGGGATAGACCGGCGAGAGCCACAGCGCGTCGACTCCGAGCGAGGCGATGTGGTCCAGGCGCGAATGGATGCCCGCGAGGTCCCCGACGCCGTCGCCGTCCGAGTCCTGGAACGAACGCGGGTAGACCTGGTAGATCGAGGTCAGCGTGTTATCGGACACGGATGTTGGGGAAGAAGGGGGTCCACTAGGAGCAAGCAAAGCAAGGAGTGCATGATGATCGGCATCCTCATCGCGGTCCTCCTGGCAGCCCTCGTCTACGTGATCCTCGCTGCCCTGACGGGTTCGGCGATCGTGGCGATTGTGGGGGCCGTACTCGTACTGCTGGCGGGAATCCCCAGCGGCGGATTCGGCTTTGGCAGCCGCTTCGGAGGCAGGCGCGGCGCCAACTACTGACAGGAGCGGGAGGCCGCCGCGCGCGCTCGGCGGCCGCTCCGCCATCTACTCGCTCGTCAAGGACACCGTTCGCCGGTTCCTTGACGACGAGATGTCCGACCATGCCGCGGCGCTGACGTACTACGCGCTGATGGCGATGTTCCCGGCGCTGCTCGTCGGCATCGCGCTCCTCGGGCTGCTGGGCCAGGAGTCGACGGTCGACGACGTGGCGCATTACCTCACCGACCACGGCGCGCCCAAGACGACCGTGGACGCCGTGCGCTCCTCCATGCAGTCGGCGCTGCACAGCCGCACCGGCGCCAGCACCCTGTTGCTGATCTTCGGCCTCGCGGTCGCGCTCTACAGCGCGTCGGGCGCGTTCGGTGCCGCCGGGCGCGCGCTGAACTCGGTCCATCACGCCACCGAGGACCGGGGCCTCGTGCGCCGCAAGGCGCTTCAGGTCAGCTCGACGGCGCTGCTGATCGTGCTCACCGTCGCGGTGCTGATCATGGTGTTCCTGGGCGGCGAGCTGGCCCGCGAGGCCTTCGACCAGATCGGGCTGGGCCGCACCGCGGGCGCGGTGTGGACCTGGGTGCGCTGGCCCCTGGCGGTGGTCGTGACGATGGGCATCTTCTCCTTCGTCTACGCCGCCGCGCCCGACCACCACCCGCCGTTCCGGTTCATCTCCCCGGGCGCCGTCCTCGCGGTGCTGGTGTGGATCGCCGCGTCCTTCGGCTTCTTCTTCTACGTGGCCAACTTCGGCTCCTACAACGCGACCTACGGCGCCTTCGCCGGCGTCGTCGTCCTCCTGCTGTGGCTCTACCTGAGCAACGCGGCGATGCTGCTCGGGGCCGAGCTCAACGCGGTGCTGGAGGATCGCGGAGAGTCATCTCCGGCTCCCACGAGCACAGCGCCCGGCGACCCGGGCACGTCGCGCACAGCTGCCGATGCGGCGTCGGGGTGACGGGGAACTCGCCCGCCAGGATGCCGCCGGCCAGGCCCGCCAGCTCGCTCTCGAGGGTGTCGAGCTGCGAGGCGGCGAACGTCACCGACACGGGCTCGTCGAGGCGCTCGAGGAAGGAATGCACGACCTCGACCTCGGCGGCGCCCTCGCGCAGCACGGCGAGCGCGTAGACCAGGCGCTGCGTGCGGTAGTCGCGCTCGGCGCGCGCCGCCAGGTCGTCGTGGGGATCGAGACGGTCGCTCTTGTAGTCCACGACGAGCACCCGCTCGCCGTCCCGGGCCATCGCGTCGACGACGCCGCGCACGAGGACCTCCCCCGACGGTGTGCGCAGCGGAAACGCGAAGGGTGCCTCGCGCTTGACCTCGGCGGCCCCGGCGAGCCGGCGGCACAGGTCGTCGGCGGCGAACCCCTCGACCAGCGAGACGACCTCGGCGGCGTGGCGCTCCTCGATGACCGAGCCCAGCTCGGCGGCCAGCGTCACCACCTCGGCGGCGGAGGGCGCCCGGGGCCGGGCGAAGTCCAGATCCTCGAGCACGAGATGCGCGAGCGTGCCCCGCAGGCGCCCGGGGAACTCCTCCTCGTCCTCGCGGGCCTCGGGCGGCGGCGCGGCGGGTGGGAGGCGCAGCGAGCGCTGCAGGTAGAAGCGATAGCCGCAGCGCGCGTAGTCCTCCAGGCTCGAGTACGACAGCGCGGCCACCGGCGGGGGCAGCGGACGCGCGACGGCGGACTCGGGCTCCGGCGGGGCGGGTGCGGCCTCGGCCGGCTCGGCGGCCGGGCGCGGCGGCGGCGAGAGGGAGTCCTGCGGGGTGACGACCGTGACCGGGACGCCGTTGTCCGCGGTCCGGGTGCCGGACTCGGGCGTCAGCGCGCCCTCGATCCCGGGCGCGAGGGCCGGGCCGAGCCACGAGATCGGCGGGCCGTTGGAGCGCTCGGCGGGCCAGGAGTCCACCTTGGGGACCGTCCCGGACACGATCAGGCGCTCGCGCGCGCGGGTGACGGCCACGTAGAGGATCCGCCGCTCCTCGGCGTCGGCCGCGGCCTGGGCCTCGGCCTGCAGCGCCTCCCAGTCCAGCGCCGGCACCCCCTTGCCGTCGAGCGACACGACCTTGAGGCCGACGCGCCCGTCGTCGCCCACGTGCAGGTCCGGCGCATCGCTCGAGCCCGGTCCCTGGCGCCCGGTGTCGGCGACGCACACCACGGGGAACTCGAGGCCCTTGGCGGCGTGGATGCTCATCAGCCGCACCGCGTCCATGCCCTCGGTCTCCACCGGCGCCTCGGGCTCGGGCGCGTCGGCCTCCTCGTGGCGCGCCACCCAGTCCAGCAGCCCGCGCAGGTCGCGGCCCTCGTGGGTCTCGAACTCGCGGGCCAGGCGCAGGAGCTTGCGCACGTTCGCGTAGCGGCGCGCCCCGTTGCGCAGCGACAGCGCGTGCAGGTCATATCCCCGGGCCACGATGGCCCGCTCGATCAGCTCGTCCAGCGCGTGGCGCGGCGCCGCCGCCCGCTCGGCGGCGAACCAGGGACACAGCTCGCGCAGCCGCTCCGCGTCGGCGGCCGGGAGCTCGTCGGCCATTCCGCCGGACCCGTCGCCGCCGCAGAACGCCTCCTCCAGGGCCCACCAGGCGTCGCGCTTCAGGCGCCGCCGGCGCTGCGCCAGGACGGCCAGGCCGTCGCTGCTCACCCCGCCCAGCGGCGACGCGAGGAACTGGAAGACGCGCACCTCGTCGCGCGGGTTGGCCAGCGCCGACAGGTAGGCCACCAGGTCGCGCACCTGCTGGGCCGACCAGTAGCCGCGCGCGCCCGTGACGTAGGTGGCCAGCCCCTGGTCCTCGAGCGCGCGCTCGAAGACGGGCAGGTCGGCCAGCGCGCGGCTCAGGACCGCGATGTCGCCCTGCGCCACGCCCTCCTCGCGCACCAGCCGGGCCACCCGGGCCGCCAGCGCCCGCGCCTCGGCCTGGCGGTGCAGGCGGGTGGGCGGGAGGTCGCCGAGCTCGGCGCCGTCCCAGCCCCGCTCGTCGACGACGATGAGCTCGACCAGCGGGCCCGCCACCTCGCGCGCGTCCTCGCGGCCGTCGGCCAGGGGCACGAAGCCATCACCGAACGCGGGGGCGAAGCCGCGGTTGATGACGTCGAGGAGGGGCCCGCGGGCACGGAAGTTCGCCGCCAGCGAGCTCGCGAGCCCGCGCTCGGCCAGGCGCTCGCGGCGCGCCCGGAAGAGCGCCACGTCGGCGTGGCGGAAGCCGTAGATCGACTGGAACTCGTCGCCGACGGTCATCAGGTTGTCGCGGTCGAGCAGCTCGAGGATCTCCAGCTGGCGCGGGTTGGTGTCCTGGAACTCGTCGACCATCAGCAGCTCGAAGCGCTCGGAGTAGGCCCGGCGCAATGCCGGGTCGTCGCGCAGCAGGTCGCGGGCCATCAGCTCGAGGTCCTCGAAGTCCAGGCCCGAGCGCTCGCGCTTGCGGGTCTCGTATTCGCGCCCGTACTCGCTCGAGAAGCTCGCCGAGCAGGGGCCAGGCCTCGGCGGCCAGCGAGTCGGCCACGGCGGCGCGGTAGGCCGAGTGGGCGTCGAGGTACTCGTCGGTCTCGGGCAGGCGCAGCGCGATGACGTTGCCGGGCTTGAAGCAGGCCGCGTCCAGCTCGGCGGGCATGGGGTGGACGTCTGACGCCAGCAGCGCGCGGCACCGCTCCAGCGCGTCCAGGGCCGCGGACACGGCCTTGTTCGCGGGCGCGCCGGCCACCGCGGCGGCCAGCGCGGCGTGGGCCGCCGAAAGGCGCTCGCGCGCCGCCGGCGGCACGAGGCGGGGAGCGACCGCCGGCAGCGCCGGCGCGGTGTGGCCGCGGCTGCGCATGCGGGCGTGCGCCGACTCGATCAGCTTGGCCAGGCGATCGGGCCGGTAGGCGGCGGCCAGCTCCAGCGCCGCCGGGCCCGACCGGGCGGCCGAGTCCAGGAACCGCCCCAGGGCGGCCGAGAACGCGTCGTCGCGCAGCCGCCTTCCCTCGGCCTCGTCGAGGACGCGGAAGTCGGGGTCGATGCCGGCGGCGAAGGGGTGCGCGCGCAGCATCCGTGCGCAGAAGCCGTGGATCGTCGAGACGTGGGCGCCCTCCGCGGCGCGCGCCGCCCCGCGCTCGCCCAGCTCCACCAGACGCTCGCGCAGGCGCTCGCGCAGCTCGCCGGCCGCCTTTTCGGTGAAGGTGATGGCGAGGATCCGCCTCGGGTCGGTCTCGTCCTCGAGCACCGCGAGCACGAAGCGCTCGACGATCACGGCCGTCTTGCCGCTCCCGGCGTTGGCGAACAGGAGCCGGCTGCCCTCACGGGCCCGGATGGCGGCCGACTGCTCCTCCGTGAAGACGCGCCCGCGCGGCCCGGCCAGCCGGCCGGTCGCCTCGTCGTCGCCCCACAGGGGCAGCTGGGCCTCGCCGGTCACCGCCGCTCGCACCGGCAGACCTCCGGGTACTGGCACTTGCTCTCCCAGCCGCAGGACTCGGGCCGGGCCTCGAGCTCGCCGGCCATGAGCCGCCGGGCCACGTCCTCGGCGCGCCGCGCGGCGTCGGCGAGGACCGTGTCGAGCTCGTCGGCGGCCACGCGGTCGGTCCTCACCGCGTGGGCGGCGAGCGGGCTGTCCTCGAGCACAACGCCACGGGTCTCCTGGTCCTGGCCGCTCGTCGCCTGGTAGAAGCCGGCCACGGGATCGACCCTCAGCAGGTCGCGCACGGCCAGCATGTAGAGCGCGACCTGGAGGCGGCCGTCGGGCCCCCACTTGGCCACCGGGTAGGCCTGCGAGCCCTTGTAGTCGACGACCGCGGCATGGCCCTCGCCGTCGACGTCGACGCGGTCGATGCGCCCGCGCACGGCCAGGCCGTCGAGCACCAGCGGTCCGAGCTCGTCGTCGCGCCCGCCGAAGTCCAGCTCGAAGCGCTCGGGCTCGAACGGAGTGGGGCGCTCCGCGGAGCGGCGCAGGTAGCGCAGCAGGTCGGCCTGGAGGCGGCGCAGGACGCTGCGGCCCCGCGACGGGTCCAGCGACAGCCGAACGCCCTCCTCGGCCAGCGCCCCGACCTCCTCGTCAAGAATCTCCCGGGCGCGCGCGAGGCTGGCCTCGTCCAGCCGCGCCGAGCCGCGCTCCTCCCGCAGTCGGCGCAGCGTGCGCTCGAGGAGCCCATGGGCGGCCAGGCCGCGGGCGAGCGGCTCGGACTCCGGCTCGAAGCGCTCGGGAAGCAGGTAGCGGTCGACCAGCCACTGCACCGGGCACCCCGCGAACGCCTCGAGCTGCGCGGCCGACCAGGCCTCGCGCGCGGCGAGGTCCTCGAGCACGGCGGGCGCGCGCAGCGGGGCGATCCCCGGCGGCGCCACGGGAGGCGCGGCGGCGACGGCCAGCCGGGCGCGCTCGCGCGCGAGTGGGGGCCTCGCCCTCAGGCCAGGTCACCGAGGCCAGCGAGCGGATCGCCCGTTCGTCGTCCAGGCGGGCGGTGAAGAGGTCGCGGACGTCGTCGACGAAGAACGAGCGAACCGCCGGGTGGCCCTCCTCGTCGGAGCTGCGATAGGAGAGGCCGAGCACCGCCTGCGGACGCGACGCGACGGCGTAGAACAGCGCGCGCTCGTCGTCGAGGACGTCGTCGCGGGCGCGGAGGGCCAGGCCGGAGGCCTCGGCGAGCTGGCGGCGCACCTCGTCGGGGAGGAAGGGCTCGGGGCGGGCCGGGCGGGGGAACTCGCCCTCCTGCAGGCCGCACACGAACATCGCGCTGACCCGGCGCGCGCGGATGCTCAGCGGATCAAGGACCTGGACGCATCCGGGCGCCGCCGGCTCGCGCACCTCGACGCGCTCGAGCGCCTCCAGCAGCTCGGTGGGGGAGGGAGCCAGGTCGCGGTCCTGGCGGGCCAGCGCCCCCAGCCCGTTGAGGACGGTGAGCACCTCGCGCAGCGCGGCCGCGTCGAGGCGCTCCGCCGGGTCGAGCACGGCGGCGGCGCGCCGGTGCGGGGCGGCGAGGAGCGTCTCCGCCGCCGCGCCCACGGCCTCCAGCAGCTCCCGGCCCCGGGCGCCCGCCAGCCGGTCCAGCGTCTCCAGCGGCCAGCGCCTGGCCTCCCACAGGGCTCGCGCCGCGGCGGCGGTCGTCGCGCCCTCACGCCGGACGTCCGCCTCCAGCGTGTCCGCGAGCCCGGGCTGCTCGAGCAGCCCGGGCGTGCGCAGCCAGGCCAGGACATCCTCCGCGCGCCCGGACTCGCTCAGGGCCGCCCGCAGGAGCCCGAGCAGGCCGCGGCCGAGCGGGACGACGCGCAGGGGCGTGGGCGCGAAGACCGCCACGGGGATCCCGTAGGACTCGAACACCGAGCGCACGAGCGGGGCCGGGCCGTCGGGGGAGCGATAGACCACGGCGATCTCCTCCGGCGCGGTGCCGGCCTCCAGCCGGGCCAGCACCTCGGCGGCCACCAGCTCGACCTCGGCGCGCTGACCGCCCGCCTCGAGCAGCCGGACCGCGCCGGCCGGGTCGACGCGCTCCGCGCCCTCCTCGAACAGCCCGCGCTCCAGGTGATGCAGCGCCGGGCTCTCGTAGTACTCGGCGTGGGCTTCGAGGACCTCGTGGCGGTCGGCCAGGGGAAGCAGGTCCTGGAACGTCGAGGCGCGCCCGGCCAGCGCGCTGCGCGGCTCGTAGGTGAGCGCGACGGTGACGTCGACCCCCTCGGCGCGCGCCAGCGTCTCGACCGCGTCGCGCTGAAGCCCGGTCAGGTCGTCGAACCCGTAGAGGAAGACGGGCGTGGTGCCCCAGCGGCTGGGCGACTCGCGCAGGGCGTCGAGCGCCGCCCAGGCGCGCAGCTCGGCGTCGACGCGGCCGAGGCGCTCGAGCAGCGCCCGGTAGCCGGCGTACAGGGCGGCGACCTCGCGCGCGTACTCGGAGCGCGACTGCTCCTCGCCCCACGCGCGCATCGCCTGGGTGAAGCGCTGCGGCGTGACCAGCTCGCGCTGGAGCTCGGCCACGAGCCCGCCCACGGCGCGGACGAATCCCGGCGAGCGGGCCGACTCGGCCAGGACCTCGAGCCGGGCGCCGGCGACGGTGCGGGCCAGGAGGCGGTCGCGCTGGGCGGTGCCGAGCTTCTCGATCGGCGTGCCGGCACGGCGCGCCATCTCGCTCGCGAGGTCGTCGAAGGTGATCACGTGGGCGCCGAACACGGCTCCGCCCTCGGCCAGCTCGAGCCGGTAGGCGGAGGCGTCGCGGACCGTCGGGACGACGAGCAGCGGATCCTGCCGCGCGCGGGTCCGGACGGCGTCCAGGACGAAGCGCGCCTTCCCCGCGTTGGCGGGTCCGGTGACGAGCGTCAGAGGCATCTTCCCTGCATCGTCGCGCAGTCCGCCGACGGCCTGACAGAGCCCTGTGCATGCCGTCCGACGGGGCCCCTACCTTCCGCGCCATGCCGCTCTGCTTCATCGAACCGAAGGACGCCATCCGGGTCATCGCGGAGTCGGTCGGCCGCGAGGCGCGGCGCCAGCTCCTGGGGGAGCTCGTGCGCGCGTGGGTGGACGAGATCCCCGAGGAGGAGCTCGACTCCCACTACGCCAAGGCCGTCGCCGACCTCGACGAGCACGACCTCTCGCTCCTCGCGGCCTGGCACGCCTCGCTCGAGGTCGGCCAGCCGATCGCCAACAAGGAGTTCCTCCTCAACGCGTTCAACTCACTGGGCGACAACCGCCGCGAGGCGCTGAAGATCGCCGCGGGCTTCCGCGGCGAGGAGGCGTTCGACTCCGGCGTCGCCGAGGAGCAGGCGCTCGAGACCGTGCTGCCGTGGCTGGGGCGGGCCCGGGCGAGCGAGCTGGCCGAAGAGGTCCTGGCGATCTACTGCTGGGACCGCCTCGGCAGCGAGAACTGACCACCTGGACGCCGCCGGCGGCGTCCTCGGGGTGGGTCCGTTCAGAGCACTGTCCCCACCCCTGCGTCCTGGCCGGACGACGCCCAGGAGGTCAGTCTTCGCCGCCGAGGATGCCGCGGCGGTCCGCCTATTCGCCCAGCGCCGCCTCGATCTCCGCGATCGCCTGCTCGTTGTCGCGGAAGTGCACGCCGGTCATCCCGAGTGAGCGGGCCGTGTCGACGTTGACGTCGATGTCGTCGAGGAAGAGGCAGGCCTCGCCCGGCAGGCCGAGGCGCTCCAGCGTCAGCTCGTAGATCTCGGGGTCGGGCTTGCGCATCCCGACGAACCCCGAGTCGACCACCGTCTCGAAGAGCTCGTCGACCGGGAGCTTGGGACGCCACAGCGGCTCCCACTCGCGCACGTTGTTGGTCAGGAGGGCGAGGCGTAGGCCGCGGTCGCGCAGCGCGCGCAGGTAGGCGATCAGCTCCTCGTTGGGATGCAGGTGGGCGAAGTAGCGCTCGCCGAAGCCGTGCAGGTGCACCTCGCGGCCCACCGCCTCCGACAGCGCGGCGGCGATTCGCGCGAGGAAGTCCTCCTCGGTCATCAGGCCCTTCTCGAGCTCGTAGAGCGGGTTGCGCCCGTCCTCCTGCGCGACGCGGGCCATGGCCATCCCGAGCGTGGGGAAGTCGATGTCCGAGTCGCCCTGCATGGCCGCGAACGACTCCACCAGCGGCGAGGTCAGGACCCCGCCGAAGTCGCTGACCAGCGCCTCGATGCGCGGGCTCACGTCCGGCGCAGGAGGTCGTAGCGGCCGGTGCCCGCCCGGCCCTCGGTCCGCCACTCGAAGAACGCGCAGTCCAGCCGCAGCCGGCCGAGGTCCAGCGACGTGCCGCACGTGACCTCCCCGGCCATCCGGCGCGGGTACTCGTCGTCCTCGCCGGTCACGTAGAGCTCGAGCCCGGCGCGCAACTGATGGCCCTCGCCGTCATAGGAGGTCGACAGACGGGGTTCGACCACGCCCATCGGCTCCCCCTCGACGAGGTGGGCGGAGATCTCCTCGGTGTCATGGCGGTCCGAGCCCGCGGGCCGGATGGCGGTGAGCATCAGCGCGTGGTCGTCGTCCCACCAGGCGCACAGCGTGCGCGCCAGCTCCATGCGCTCCCAGTCGGCCACGCCCCAGCCGTGACCGCGCTGGCCCAGGCAGGAGATCGTGCGCTGCGAGCCGTCGACGGTCGCGGACCCCTCGACGCGGCACAGCTGCTCGTAGCCCTCCATTCCTCCCAGCGCGGTCTCCACCGGAGGCGAGACGGCCTCGAAGCGCAGCTCGAGCCGGCCGTCCCAGCTCAGCGACCAGGCCGAGAGCGGCTCCTGGGTGGTCAGGGTGACGTCGTCGACCGTGACCGAGTCCCAGCTCGGCTCGGCGACCTCGACCTCGCCGCGCGCGGCGACGTCCACGGTCTCGGTGCCGGCGAACAGCACGGCCAGGACGCTGGCCCGGGTGGGTTCGCCGGGCACCAGGCCGATGCGGGCCAGCCCGTGGACCTTGGCCTCGGGATCGCTGAAGGCCATGGTCACCGAGTCGGCGAAGCCCTCGCCCGACGCCGGGCGGGTGGTCTCCTGGTCGGGGCCGATCATCCGGGCAGGTGCGGCGGGTCGACCTCGACGGCCGTCCCCTCGACGTCGTAGCTCCCGTCGGGCCGCCGGCGGCGGCGGACCCGCGAGCCCGCGGCAGTGACCGCGGACACGACGTAGCGGCGGGAGAAGAAGCGGACCGAGATCCCACGCACGATCGCGCGCGTGGGCGGGATCAGCAGGAGCAGGCCGATGATGTCCGACAGGAAGCCGGGCGTGATGAGGAACGCGCCGCCGAAGATCACCAGCACGCCGTCGAACACCTCGCGCGCGGGAACCCGTCCCTCCGACAGCGCGGCGTTGAAGCGCCGCCACGCGCTGCGGCCCTGGTGGCGCAGCAGCAGCGCGCCGATGATCGAGTCGGCCAGGAGGATCGCGATCGTCGGGACCACGCCGATCGCCCCCCCGACCTGGATGATCACGTAGAGCTCCGCGATCGGGACGACGATGAAAAGCGCGACGAGCAGGAAGACCATGGTCCCCTACAGGGTAGGGATGCTCAGGCCGCGAACTGAATGCCCGGCTGCCGGCTGAGGCCGACGAGCTCGATCAGCCGCGCGATCTGCGGCTGGGCGTCCATCAGGAGCAGGCGCCGGCCCTGCTTGCGCAGGCGCTGGGCGAGGATCGCCAGATCGAACGTGAGCGACGCGTCGGCGAAAGCCAGCTGGGACAGATCGACGACGACGTCGCCGGTCGCCTTGAAGGCACGGGCCATCGCGCTCCGCCTCAGCCCCTGCGTCGCGACGTCCTCCTCGCCCGCGCAGCGCAACACGGGCGGTCTCTCCTCGAAGGAAACGATGTCCTCGAACCTACACAAAGCTCCCGGCTAGACTCAAGGCCGAATTGTTATGCCGACCGTGGACGAAATAACCGAGGCTCTGACGAACGTCATCGACCCCGAGCTGGGGCTGGATTTCGTCGAGCTCGGGCTCGTGTACGAGATCGAGGTCGACGAGGGCGACGTCGACATCACGTTCACGCTCACCACCCCGGGCTGCCCGATCGGCCCCCAGGTCACCGAGCAGATGAAGGAGTTCGTCGGCGAGGTCCCCGGCGTCGAGGAGGTCAACCCTCACATGGTCTTCACGCCGCCCTGGACGCCGGACCGCATGTCCGAGGACGCGAAGTTCGCGCTCGGCTTCTAGCCGAGCCTGGTACGGGAAACCGCACCTCGCGCTCACCTGCCAGCCCACTGGCTCCCACGCGGAGCCGGGCATAGGCTGAAGGCAATGCTCCGCGATGTTCGCGACCCCCGGACCTACTCGCGCCTCGCGTACATCCTGATCGCCTTCCCGCTGGCGACTCTCTACTTCATCGTCCTGGTGACGTTGCTCTCGACGGGCCTGGGCCTGGCGATCACGCTCGTCGGGATCCCGCTGCTCATCTGGACCATGTTCGCCTGGCGCGGGATGGCGCAGCTCGAGCGCGCCCTGGCCAGGTCGCTGCTGGGCGAGGACCTCCCGGCCCCCTACACCCCGCTCCCCCCGGCGGGCTGGTGGCCTCGCCTCCGCGTGCGCCTCGCCGACGCCTCGACCTGGAAGGACCTGGCCTACCTCTTCCTGCTCTTCCCTCTGGCGCTCTTCACGTTCGTCATCACGGTCGTCCTGGTCGCCGTCGCGCTCGGCGCGCTCTTCGCGCCCGCCTACTACTGGGCGATCCCGGATGGGATCAGCCTGGGCGCGACCAACGTCGACCGGCTCTGGGAGGCCCTCGTCGCGGTTCCGGCCGGCTTCGTCCTCTCCCTGGCCACGCTGCGGATCGTCAACTGGCTGGGCGCGCTGCACGGCGCGTTTGCCCGCGTGATGCTCGGCCCGAGCTCCGACCCCCAGCTCAAGGCCCAGGTGGTCGACCTGAGCACCGCGCGCACGCGCATCATCGCCGCCGCGGACGCCGAGCGCCGGCGCCTGGAGCGCGACCTCCACGACGGCGCCCAGCAGCGCCTTGTGTCGCTCGCCCTCAACCTCAGTCTGGCCCAGCGCCAGGCCGCCGCGGGCGATTCCGAGCAGCTGCGGGAATCCCTCGTGGAGTCCGAGCGCGAGGCCCGTCTGGCCATCGACGAGCTGCGCGAGCTGGCGCGCGGGCTACATCCCTCGATCCTCACCAGCCGGGGGCTGGACGCCGCGCTGGCCGAGCTGTCGGGCCGCGCCACGGTTCCGGTCGTCGTCGGCGGCGAGGTGGGGGAGCGCCTCGCGCCCGAGACCGAGGCGGCCGCGTACTTCGTCGTCTCCGAGGCGCTGACCAACGTGGGCAAGTACGCCGGGGCCACGGAGGCCCGGGTGACCGTGGGCGTGGCGGGCGACGAGCTGACGGTCACCGTCTCCGACGACGGCCGCGGCGGCGCCGACCCCGAGCGCGGGACCGGCCTGCACGGCCTGTTCGACCGCGTCGGAGCCGTCGGGGGGAGCCTGAAGATCGCCAGCCCGCCCGGCGCCGGGACCACGCTCGTGGCCAGCATGCCCCTGCGCCCGCCGGCGACCGAGGCCGAGACCAAGGTGCTCGAGGCGGCCGGAGACCGCGTGGAGCGCCGGCGGCGCTTCGTCATCGACCATGCCGCCGTGTACGCGATCATCAACGGCCTGCTGATCGCGATCTGGGCCGTGAACGGCGGCGGCTACTTCTGGCCCATCTGGCCGATCATGGGCTGGGGGGCCGTCCTCGCGCTGCACTGGGCGCTGGCCATGCGGCGCGCCCCTCGGGTGCCCACCCAGCCGGTGACGTAGCTAGGCGCCGAGGTCGATCCCGCGCAGCGCGGACTCGTCCGGCAGCTTCCCCAAGACCTCGGAGATGACGCGCGTCACGTCGCTCTCCTCGTGCCCGAAGTCATCCAGCAGCGACTTCAGCGCGGTGTGGGTGATCTTCAGCTGGGCGGGCGTGAGCTCGAGGTGGTAGGCCGTCTCGCCGGGCCCGATCAGATCGTCTCCCTCGCTCGCCATGACCGGGCCAGCCTAACCGCGGACGGGTATCCGCGCCAATCGGCGTCTCAACGGGTTAACTGGTGCGTCATGCCCCGATCCCTCCGCTGGGCCCTCGCTCTGGCCTCCCTGCTCGCGCTCGCGGTGGCGCCCGCCGCGGGTGCCGCCACCGGCCGCGCGCTGGTCCTGCTGCGCCACGCCGGCGGCACCCACGCGCAGGCCTCGGCGGCTCAGGCGTTCCTCGCCCGCACCGGCGCGAGGCGCGCCGGGCATTCGGTCCCCGAGATCGGCCTCGTGACGGTCCGCGTGCCCGCCGGGCTCTCGTTCGCCGCCTTCGCAGCGCGCCTGCGCGCCGACCGCGACGTTCGCTCGGTCCAGCGCGAGGGCCGGATGACCCTGCGCGCCGGGGCCAGCGACCCGGCGCTGACCCGCCCCGAGACCGCGCAGGGCGTTCCTCCGGGAACGGTCCTGGAGTGGCCGGCGATCAAGCAGCGCTTCCTGCGGGCGTGGGACTTCACGAGCGGCGCCGGCGCTCTGGTCGGGGTGATCGACACCGGCATCGACGCCTCCCATCCCGAACTGGCGGGCAAGCTAGCGGTGGCGGTCGACCACGAGGACTCGCCCTCGGCTCCCACCACCGACCAGGATGGCCACGGCACCCACGTCGCCTCGCTGGCCTGCGCGGCCACGAACAACGCCCTGGGCATGGCCGGCGCGGGCCGCGACTGCCGGCTGATCGTGGAGAAGAGCGACCTGCGCGACGGGAGCATCGCCGACTCGATCGTCGACGCCACCAACCGCGGCGCGCTGGCGATCAACATGAGCTTCGGCGACGACGGCAGCCGCCCGCCGGTGGCGGCGATCCAGCAGGCGATCGACTACGCCGTGGCGCACAACGTCGTCCTGGTCGCGGCCGCCGCCGACGACTCCGTGCAGGAGCAGGGCCAGCCCTCCGACCTGCTGCAGCCGACCGGCACGGGGGCCGACATAAACGCCGGCAAGGGCCTCTCCGTCACCTCCTCGACGTTCGACGATCGCAACTCCGGAGGGGGCACGGGCTCGCAGATCTCGCTGGCCGCCGTGGGCTCCTTCAGCCGCTTCGACGAGTCGGCCGGGCCGCCGGGGATCCTCGGGGCGGCCCCCGCGGGCCACGCGAACCGCCTCGACGGCTCGGTGCTCCCCTTCAACGCGCCGTGCAGCTGCCGCACGAGCATCGACGGCGTCACCTTCGCCTACCTGCAGGGGACGTCGATGGCGGCGCCGCAGGTGACGGCGATCGCCGCGCTGATGCGCCGCTTCAACCCCGACGCCACGGCCGCCGACGTCGTCCGCCTGCTCAAGCAGACGGCCCGCCGTCCCGGCAGCGCCTGGACTCCCGACCTCGGGTGGGGAGTCCTCGACGCGGGCAGCGCAATGGAGGCGGTGGCGAAGGTCGATCACCGCGCTCCGGCATCGAGGGCCCGGGCGGTGTCCCGGACGCGGGCCCGGCGCTTCCGCGTGCGGTTCTCGGGCACCGACGGCGCCCCGCCCGGCCTGCGGGGCTCGGGCATCGCGGCCTTCGAGCTGTGGCGCGCGACCGGCGGCGGGCGCTTCCGGCGCATCGCGCGGACCCGGCGCCACAGCGTGCTCGTGCGCGGCGCGCCCGGGGCGCGCTACCGGTTCTTCACCGTCGCGGTCGACCGGGCCGGCAACCGCGAGGCGCGGCCGGCCCGTCCCGACGTCACGGTGCGGGAGCTGCGCTGACCGGCTCGACCGACTCGATGTCCAGGCCCACGAGCAGCGGGAACGGCATGGGCCGGTTGCCCGGCCCGCGCGGGTAGACGCGCCGGCGCGTCGGGAAGAGCAGGCCGCCGAACTCCCGGTGGACGTCGCTCAGGTGGGCGGCCCGCGCCCAGCGCCCGAAGACCTCGCCCGTGTAGTCGTTGCGGCGTACGCGCAGGCTCTCGTCGAAGTAGATGACCTGGTCGCGCGAGTGGGCGGGGACGTTCTCCGGGAACCGGACGGCCAGCCGCCGCCAGGTCTCGCCGCCCTGCCGCCAGGGCTCGATCTCTCGTGACCGGAAGCCCGGCAGCGTGAAGAGGAACGGCTGGTTGATGTAGCCCCACCAGGCGTAGCCGGCGAAGTAGGCCAGGTGCAGGAGGTCCCAGCGCACGGTGCGCAGGCCGTGAAAGGACGCCCGCGCGCCGCGCCGCTCCGCGAGCACCTCGCCCGCATCGGTCTCCAGGCGCACGTCGTCGCCGTCGAACACGCCGCGCCGGCCGGCCTGCGGCCAGTCGACGACGTACGAGCGGGGCTCGCGCGTCGAGATGTGGGCCTCGTAGCGCCCGAACCAGCGGGGAGGCATCAGCTTCGAGCGCAGGGCAAATCCCCTCCCGCTCGCCCGGACGACGATCTCGTCCACCCGCGCCCAGCGATCGGCGCCGCCGTGCGCCTCGATGGCCGCCCTCAGCAGCTCAGGCGGGCTGCTGCGCAACGTCGCGCTCGCGCCGGCGGGCGGCGGCCAGGAGCTCGTCGCGCGACTCGCCCAGCCCGTCGAGGATCACGTCGAGGTCGGGCAGGGCGTCGTAGTCGGCCAGCAGGCCGAAGTTGATGCGCCCGTTGTAGGACATGATCGCGATCGCCAGCGCATGGTTCTCGGGCAGGAAGGCGACGGGGAACAGGTCCTGAAGCTCGCGGCCCAGGACGTAGAGCGGGAACTGCGGCCCGGGCACGTTGGTGACGATGAGATTGAACAGGCGCGTGGAGAAGTTGATCCGCGACGCCTGGGCCAGGATCGTCGGCGGCGCGAAGTTGTTGACGCTCGCGATGACCTCCGCGCCCAGCGCCTGCTTGGACTCCTTCAGTCCGTCCATCGACTGCTTCACGAAGCGCAGGCGGGCGACCGGGTCGGCGATGTAGACCGGGAGCGGGCCGCGCATGGCCGCGATGCGGTTGCCGAGCTGCCCGCGCTCCTCCTGGCCTCGGATCGAGACGGGAACCAGGCCGCGCAGCTCCATCCCCTCGGTGCGCACGCCGCGGGAGTGCAGCCAGCGCCGCAGGGCGCCCGCCACGATCGTCAGCACCACGTCGTTCACGGTGCCGCCCAGCGCGTCCTTGATGCGCTTGAGGTCGGCCAGGTCGGTGCGCACGACGCCGAGGCGCCGGTGGGGGCCGATCTCCACGTTCAGCGGCGTCTCGGGCGCGGGATTCAGGCCCGCCCACACGATCTCGCTCACGCCCTCGACCGCCTCGCGCGCGTTGCCGATCGCGCGCTCGGGATGGGTCATGGCCGACGCCGCCCGGCCCACCACCTCGGTGGCCGTCTTGGCCAGGCCGCGCAGGCCGGCGGCCACGAGGTCGGTGGAGGACGGCTCGCGTGCCGGCTGCCACTCGTCGCCGGGGGTCTCGAGCTCCTGCGGGACGGGCGAGAGGTCGAAGAGCACGGTCAGCAGGTCGACGCCCGCGATCCCGTCGATCAGCGCGTGGTGGGTCTTGGAGATGAGCGCGAAGCGGTTGCCCTCCAGTCCCTCGACGAACCAGGTCTCCCACAGGGGCTTGGACCGGTCCAGGCGCTGGGAGAAGATCCGGCCGGCGAGCAGCAGGAGCTGCGGCTCGTCGCCGGGCTCGGGAAGGGCGGTGTGGCGGATGTGGTACTCGAGGTTGAACGTCGGGTCGTCGGCCCAGACCGGCCGGCCCGTCTCCAGCGGCGGCAGCACGAGCTTCTGGCGGTAGCGCGGCACCAGGTGCAGGCGGCCGCGGATCTGGTCGAGGAAGTCCGTGTAGGCCGGCGGTGGACCCTCGAGGATCGTGATCGCGCCCACGTGCATGTGCGACGAGTGACCCTCGTTGTGCAGGAACGACGCGTCGATGGCCGTGAGCCGGTCCAGATGCTGCTGTGCCACGGGCTTAGCCTATACCCGCCCAGTCAGCCACGAGGAAGGGGAGAAGATGCTGGTCTTCTTCAGCGCACGCCGTCTCAAGCCGGATTCCTGGGAGCAGTTTCGGCGGGCCTGGCAGCCCCAGGACGTCGAGGTCCCCGAGGGCGCGGTGGCGATCTACCACGCGCGCAACGTCAAGGACCCCGACGAGGTCATCTCCTTCGGGATCTTCGACGTCGAGCGCGACGGCGTCTCGTCCGTCCGCGGCGACGAGCAGTCCGAGCTCGCCCGCCAGGACGCGATGGCGGCGTTCACCCACGACGTGCCCCTGGAAGGCGTCTACGAGGTGATCGAGGAGATCAAGCCCTAACGCACGATCCGGAAGGCCACGCTGAGCGCCCTGGACCGCTTGCCCGAGGCGTTCCTGGCCACCGCGTACAGGCGATAGCTCCCGGGCGCGAGCGCCCGGCGGTTCATGCGCCCGCTGAAGTTGAAGCGGTTGACGCCGGCGACGCCGTTCTGGGTGAAGCTGCCTCGGACGGCGAGCAGCCGGGTGCACCGGTGCTGACGGCGGTTGCCGCGCCTCGGCGTGACGCAGCGCTTGCCCATCCGGCGCCCGGCCGCCCTGCGCTTGACCGTGAAGGTCACCCTGGCGACCTCCGAGAGCTTGTAGCTGACGCGCGTGCCCGTGCGCACCGAGAAGACGCTGCCCCCGACGTTGACGGCGCGGAACGTCTTCGCCGAGAGCCCGAGCGAGCTGACGCTCGGGGTCGTCGGCGGCGGCGTGGGATAGGTGAACACGTCCAGCGGGACGCCGACGGAGGTCCCGCCCGCGGTGACGACCTGGACGTCGACCGGCCCGCCCTGCGGCCGGGGCGGCGCCGTGGCGGTGATGCGCGAGTTGTCGCCGGTCACGTTCGTCGCCGGCACGCCGCCGAAGGTGACGCTCTTGACCACGGCCAGGTGCTGACCGGTGATCGTCACGACCGTCCCGCCGGCGCCGGACTGCGGGCTGACCGAGCTCAGCGCCGGCGCGAAGAGGTCCACGGTGGCGTTGTAGAGCAATTCCTGATCCGGGACCTTCGTGCCGGGCATGTCGTTGGCGCCCGCTGTGGGGGTGAACACGTACGCGAACGAACCACCGGGGGCGCTGGTGGCGTAGACCTGCGCCGCGTCCCCAGAGCTGATGGGGAGGGAGAAGGTGTCGAACAGCCCGATCGACTCCCCGACGGCGAGGGACAACGAGACGTTGTTGTCCCTGCCGTCAGTGAAACCGGCATCGGGGCCGACCGCCGTGGCGGTCACCGAGCCGTTCGGCTGAGGCTGGACGACGGTCAGGTGCATGTGGGCGTTTGCCGAAGCGTTACCTCTGATCCGCCAGCTCGTGATGGTCCCGTCGGCCGGAGACGAGAGCAGCGCCTGCGGCTCCGACAGAGCAAGGTTGATCTCACCGTCCGACTGGCATGGCTGGTTCGCGCCCGTGCACCCGACACTCGCAACCACGCTCCCACTCAGGTCAGGCCGTCCCACGGTGATGGTCACGGCGCCGCTCGTCGCCGGGCACGCCAGCGCCAGCAAGGCGATCGCAGCTCCCGTCCATGGCGCAGGTCGCCGCATCAGAGAGCGATGGTACCCCTACCGCTCCAGCCCGTGACGCTCCCAGTGGCGGGCCGGGATGTCGGCCGGGTCCTTGTACCAGTACCAGGTGCAGGGATCGCGATCGAAGTCCCCGGGCGGGTCGGACGGGTACACGGGGTGGCCGATCCAGCGGATCGGCAGCGTCTCGTTCATGAAGGCGCAGTGGGTGCAGTAGAGGGGGAAGCCCTCGCGCCCGTAGCTCCAGGGGTGGGCCTCGTCGGTGACGCCCCAGCCCTCGGGCCCGTAGCGGCGGTTGCGCCACAGGCGCTGGCCCGAGCCGCACGGGTTCATGGTGAACGTCAGCTTCTCGTCGTCCTCCTCGATCACGAAGGCCCCCGGGTTGGGGCCGACGCCGCTGGTCGAGTGGGCGCGCCACGTGGCGGCCAGCGCCCGGGCGATCTGCCGGCGGTCGGTCGCCGCGATCGTCTCCACGGGGCCCCGCCAGCTGCGCTCCAGGCTGTAGGTCCACGCCTCCTCGACGCCCTCGTCGCCCAGGCGCTCCTTGACGAACGAGATCAGCCCGGCCACGCCGTCGACCAGCAGGTCGTGCATGAACTGGGACTCGTGCTTCATCTCCTCGCACAGCCGCTTGGCCGCCTCGCCGTCGCCCGCGTCGATCGCCTCGATCGCCCGGTCCATGGTCGGCCGCGACATCTCGCGCAGCTCCTCGTCGCTGAACCACCGCTCGTCCATCTCGCTCTCCTCCTGTGGCGTGCGCGCCCATCTTGACCGCCTTGGCGCGGCGCCGCTCGAAACGGTGATCCGCCTGGGAGCCGGCCCCGCAAGCATCCCCAGCCCGGTTCTCCGGTCCGCTCACCCAAAGGGAGGCAGCGCGGACCGCCCCGGGACCCGATCCCACCCGGAGGTAAGAACGAGATGGCCGATTCAGACGCGGCACGCTCGGACGTGCCCGCAGAGGGCGCGCTGGCCGAGCTGTCACGAGATCCCACGTCGCGCAAGGGCTTCCTGCGGATGGCCGGAGGCGGCGGGGCGGCAGGCGCCCTGACCCTGTTCATCGCGGCCTGCGGCGGCGACGACAAGAAGAAGACGGCGGCCACCACGCCGGCCACGACGTCGGGCAACTCCTCGATGTCGGACGTGGACATCGTCAACTACGCCCTCACGCTCGAGCACCTCGAGACGGACTTCTACGCCAAGGTCGTCGCCAGCGGACTGTTCAAGGGAGCTCAGCTGGAGACGATCAAGCGCTTCGGCGCCGAGGAGGCCGAGCACGTGGCGGCCCTGACCGCGACCGCCAAGAAGCTGGGCGGCACCCCCGCGGCGGCGCCCAAGACCAAGTTCCCGCTCGACAACGCCAAGAGAGTCCTGGAGCTGGCCTCGACCGTGGAGAATCTCGGCGCGGCCGCCTACCTGGGCCAGGCCGGGAACATCAAGAGCAAGGAGGTCCTCGCCGCCGCGCTCGCGATCCACTCGGTCGAGGGGCGGCATGCCTCCGCGCTCAACCTGCTCCTGAAGAAGTCCGTGACGCCGGACGGCGCCTTCGCCAAGCCGGCGTCCATGGACGTCGTCATGGCGCAGGTCAAGCCGTTCATCGTCGCCTAGCCGCCGAACTCGAAAGGAGATCGATCAATGTCTGACGATCAGACGATCCAGGCGGTGCCCGACGTGGCCGCCGTCGAAGTGCAGGGCCTCTCCCGAGGCTCATTCATCCTGCGCGGCGCTCTGGCCGCCGGGAGCGTCTACGGGCTCGCGTCCGTGACGCCCTTCGTCAAGAAGGCGATGGCTCAGGGGAGCATGGGCGACGTCGACATCGTCAACTTCGCCCTGACCCTCGAGTACCTCGAGGAGGCGTTCTACCGCGGCGCGCCCAAGAATCTCAGCGCGAGCGTCGCGCCGCTGGTCAAGCGGTTCGGCGACGACGAGTCGGCGCACGCCGAGGCTCTGGCGGACGCCGTCAAGCAACTCGGCGGGACGCCGGCCCCGCGGCCGCGGTTCGTGTTCCCGGCCGGGAACGAGAAGGCGTTCCTCAAGCTCGCTCAGACGCTGGAGGACACGGGGGTCAGCGCCTACAACGGCGCCGCCCCGGCCATCCAGTCCAAGGAGGTCCTGGCCGCCGCGGGCAGCATCGCCCAGATCGAGGCGCGACACGCCGCCGCGATCCGGATCCACAACGGCGCGCCGCCGGCGCCCGACGCCTTCGACAAGCCGCTGGGCAAGGCGGCCGTGCTCAAGGCCGTCAAGCCGTTCATCAAGTCCTAGGAAGGGAGCACGCACATGCCATTCGGAGTCGGACCCATGGAGCTGGTCATGGTCGGAGTCATCGCGCTGATCGTCCTCGGCCCCAAGCGCCTGCCCGAGGCGGGGCGCTCGCTCGGCCGCGGGATCCGCGAGTTCAAGGGCTCGCTGGACTCGGGCCCCGACAAGGAGGAGCCCACCCCGGCCGAGTAGCCCGTTACGCTGGCGCCGGGTGAGCGAGGACCTTCTCCCGGCGCTGAAAGCCGCCGCCGAGCAGCACTACGGCCGGCCCGTCGAGATCGAGGGGCCGCGTCCGCTGCTCGGCGGCTCCTCGCGCGAGCTGTGGGCCTTCGACGCCCTGGTCGAGGCCGAGCGCCATCCGCTCGTCCTGCGCCGCGACCCGCCCGGCGTCGAGGATCCCCCCGCCGCCGCCCGCGAGGCCCAGGCCCTGGACGCGGCCGCCCGGCACGGCGTGCCGGTGCCCTCCCTGCTGTGGGAGCAGGAGGGCGGCGGCATGGTCATGCAGCGCCTGGAGGGCGAGGCGATCGCTCGGCGCCTTCTGCGCGACGAGCGCTACGAGACCGCCCGCGGGCGGCTGGTGGACGACATCGCCCGCGCCGCGGCTTCCACTCACGCCGTGCCGGTCTCCGAGCTGCCGCTGCTCGAGGCTCCCGCCGGCCACCCGGCGCTCGCTGCCGTGGACGCGCTCCAGGACCAGCTCGACGCCATCGGCGAGCCGCACCCCGCGCTGGAGCTCGGCCTGCGCTGGCTGCGGCTCAACCTCCCCGAGCCCGTCGCGCCCGCGCTGGTGCACGGCGACCTGCGGCTGGGCAACTGGCTCGTGGACGAGTCGGGGCTGGTGGCCGTGCTCGACTGGGAGCTGTGCCACCTCGGCGATCCCGTCGAGGACCTGGGCTGGATGTGCATCCGCTCCTGGCGCTTCGGGAACGACGACCGGCCCGTGGCCGGATGCGGATCGCGCGACGAGCTGCTCGAGGCCTACGCGCGCGCGGGCGGGCGCGAGGTGACCCGCGACCAGCTGCGCTTCTGGGAGGCGTTCGGCAACGTGCGCTGGGGTGTCATCTGCCTCGTGCAGGCGAACGTCCACCTGTCGGGCGCGCGGCCCTCGCTCGAGCACGCGGCGATCGGGCGGCGCACCGCCGAGCCCGAGTGGGACCTGCTGGCGATGATCGGACCCTGATGCAGGACCGTCCCGACGCCCCCGAGCTGCTCGCCGCCGTCGCCCAGTACCTGTTCGAGGAGCTGCTGCCCGAGGTGCCGCGCGAGCAGCGCTTCAAGGTGCGCGTGGCGGCGAACTGCTGCGCGATCGTCGCGCGGGAGTGGTCCGCCGACGTCGGGCCGGCGGACCGCACGGCCCAGCGCGAGCTGGCGGCCGCGATCCGCTCGGGTTCGCTGGACGACCGCTTCGAGCAGACGCTGGCGCAGGTCCGTGAGGATGTGCGCGCCCGGCTGGCCGTCTCGCACCCGGGCTGGACCGACGTGGCCGACGCCGGCCGCGGCTGAAAGAACGGGGACTGTTCCCTGTCCTGCGCGCAACTCGCTCCCCGCGCGCGGGTTTCGGGGTTCGATGCGGTTCGTCCTCGCAGGGATACTCGCGGCCATCGCGCTGGCCGCACCCGCCGTCGCGCAGGCGGCGCCGACGCTGTCCGTCGACGACGTCAAGGTCACCGAGGGCGACAGCGGGCAGCAGAACGCCACGTTCACCGTCACCGCGTCCGAGACCTCGGCCTCCGACATCACCGTCAACTACGGCACCGCCGACGGGACCGCGAAGCAGCCCGGCGACTACTCGGCGACGTCGGGCGTCCTCACCATCCCCGCGGGCCAGACGTCGAACACGGTCCTCGTCCCCGTCAAGGGCGACACGCTCGACGAGGCCGACGAGACCTTCGACCTCAACCTCTCCAGCGCCGCCGGCGCGACGATCTCCGACAGCCTCGGCGTCGGGACGATCACCGACGACGACCCGGCGCCCACACTCTCGATCACGGACGCCAGCCGGACGGAGGCCAACGGGGCGATGAACTTCACCGTGCGCCTGTCCAAGGCCAGTGGGCGCGACGTCAGCGCCCACTTCGCCACCGCCGACGGGTCGGCGCGGGCGCCCGGCGACTACACGGCGGCGGCGGGCACGGTGACGATCCCGGCCGGCTCGACGTCGAAGACGGTCGCCGTCCAGATCCGCGAGGACTCGCTCGACGAGCCCAGCGAGTCGTTTGTGGTCAACCTGTCGAGCTCGTCGGGCGCCTCGCTCTCCGACTCGCAGGGGAAGGGCACCATCGCCGACGACGACTCGGCGCCCTCGCTGGCGATCCGCGACTCGCGGGTGGCCGAGGGGAAGGTCGCGGGCTTCGTGGTCGCGCTCTCGCGGCCGAGTGGGCGCAACATCACCGTCCACTGGGCCACCGAGCCGCGCACGGCGCTCAGTGGCGCCGACTTCACCGCCGCCTCGGGCACGCTCACGATCCCGGCCGGCGCCGCCAGCGGGGCCGTCTTCGTGGCCACCCGCCAGGACGGTACCGACGAGGCCAACGAGACCTTCGTCGTGCGGCTGTCGAAGGCCGCGAACGCCCACATCTCGGACTCGACCGCCACGGCGACCATCGTCGACGACGACCCGCGGCCCAACGCCCGGCCGCGCCTGGGCGTCCTGCGCCTGCGGCCCACGTCGTTCCGCGCGGCCCGCCGGGGCGGCCCCACCGGCGCCCGGGGCGGCGCGGTGCTGCGCTTCACCCTGTCCGAGCGAGCGAGGGTCCACTTCCACGTGCAGCGGCGGATCGGCCGTCGCTGGAGCACGCTCTCGGGCGCCTTCGTGCGCACGGCGCACGCCGGCCTGAACCGCCTGCACTACCGGGGCCGCATCGGCGGGCACTGGCTGAGCGTCGGCCGCTACCGCCTCGTGGCCTACGCGCGCGACTTCCAGGGCGCCCGCTCGGTCACGCGCCGTCCCGCCTTCCGCATCCACCGCTAGGGGCGGACGGTCGTGGGACCAACCATCTAGGGGTATCGTCCTCCGGGCCCGCTGAGCGACTGAAGGAGAACGGCCATGGCGTGGGACTTCTCGACGGAGCCCGAGTTCCAGGAGCACCTCGACTGGATGGCGGAGTTCGTCCGCGAGGAGATCTGGCCGATGGAGACGCTGATGCACGAGCTGGAGTGGGATCAGCTCATGCGGGCGATGGAGCCCCTGCGCGAGCAGGTCAAGCAGCGCGGCCTGTGGGCGGCGCATCTCGACCCCGAGCTGGGCGGGCAGGGCTTCGGCCAGGTCAAGCTCGGCCTGATGCACGAGGTGCTGGGCACGAGCCCGCTGGCGCCGTTTGCCTTCGGAAACGCCGCGCCGGACTCCGGCAACTCCGAGATCCTCGCCCTCGCGGGAACGCCCGAGCAGAAGGAGCGCTATCTCTACCCGCTGCTCGAGGGCGATCTGAAGTCCGCCTTCTCCATGACCGAGCCCAACAGCGCCGGCTCGGACCCCACGACGCTGAAGACGCGGGCCGAGCGCGACGGCGAGGACTGGGTCATCAATGGGCACAAGTGGTTCTCCTCCAACGGCTCGATCGCCGACTTCCTCATCGTCATGGCCGTGACCGATCCCGACGCGCGCAAGTACCAGCGGGCCTCGATGTTCGTCGTCGACGTCGACACGCCGGGCGTGGACATCGTGCGCGACGTGGCCACGATGGAGCACCCGCAGGAGTCGTGGGCCAAGTACGGCAACCACGCCGAGATCCGCTACGAGAACGTGCGCGTGCCCGGCGATGCCCTGCTCGGCGCCCAGGGCGCGGGCTTCCTCATCGCCCAGCAGCGGCTCTACCCCGGGCGCATCCATCACTGCATGCGCTGGCTGGGCGTCTCGCGCCGCGCCTTCGACATGCTCTGCGAGTACGCGCTCACGCGCGAGACCAGCACGGGCAAGCTGGCCGACAAGCAGACGGTGCAGAACTGGATCGCCGACTCGGCCGCCGAGATGGACGCGGCCCGGCTCATGACCCTGCACGCGGCGTGGAAGATGGACACCGAGGGCGTCGCCGCCGCGCGCAGGGAGATCTCGCTGATCAAGTTCTACGGCGCCCAGGCCATGCACAACGTGGTCGACCGGGCGCTCCAGATCCACGGCTCGCTCGGCTACTCGACCGACATGCCGATTGAGGCGATGTACCGCTACTCCCGCGCTGCGCGCTTCTACGACGGCCCCGACGAGGTGCACCGCGAGTCGGTGGCTCGCCAGATCCTGCGCGGCTACGAGCCGGCGCCCGACGGCATCCCCACCGAGCACGTGCCGACCCGCAAGGCGGCCGCGCGTGAGAAGTTCGCCGACCTGCTCGAGGCGGTGACCAGTAACGACTGAGGCGCGCCGCCCCGGCGGCGTCCGTCTGCTGATCGCCGCGCTGCTCCTCCAGGTCATCATCGGGGGGGCGTTCGTGGCGCTCGCGCTGACCGACTTCTCGCTGTTCGGCGGAGGCGGAGGCGACGGTAAGGACAGCCGCTCGAACGAGGCCCGCGCGGCGGGCCCGGTCGTCCCGCGCGCCACGGCCCACCGCTTCGACGAGAAGCGCGCGCTGGCGCTCGCGCGCGAGCAGGTGGACACGTACGGTCCGCGCCCCGCGGGCTCCGAGCAGCTGCGGCGGCTGGGCGACCGGCTACGCCCGCTGCTCCCGAACGGGCGCTTCGAGTCCGTGCCCGGCGCGCCCGGCGGCCTGCGCAACATCGTCGGCTCGCTGCCCGGGCGCCGGCCGGCCATCGTGATCGGCGCGCACTACGACACCGCCGTGCCGCCGGGCGTGCCCGGCTACGTCGGGGCCAACGACGGCGCGGCCGGCACGGCGGCGCTGATCGAGGTGGCGCGCTCCATGGCGCGCCAGCGCCGGGCGAAGGGGGCGCGCGAGCTGCGCTTCGTGCTCTTCGACGGCGAGGAGCTGCCGCCCGGCGTCTCGGAGGATCGCTTCGACACCGACGCCCTGCGCGGCAGCCGTGCCTACGCCCGCGCCCACCGCGGCCAGACGAGCGAGATGATCCTGCTCGACTACATCGGCAACCGCGGACTGCGGCTGCCGCGGGAGGCCAGCTCCACCCGGACTCTGTGGGCGCGCCTGCGGGCCGCCGCGGCGCGCGTGGGCGTCGCTCCGGTGTTCCCGCCGCGCTCGCAGCTCACGATCTACGACGACCACACGCCCTTCCTGCAGCGTCGTGTCCCGGCCGTGGACCTCATCGACTTCAGCTACCCCTACGCGCACCGCGCGAGCGACACGGCCGACAAGCTCTCCGCGCGCTCGCTGGACGCGGTCGGCGAGACGGTCGTGGAGTACCTGCGCCGGCGCTGATGTCGCTGCGCGTGCGCTGGTTTCTCCGGCGGGCCCGCCGCCTGGCCCGCCGCCGCGGCCACGACTGGGGGCTGCAGGCCGCCACGGGCGGCGCCGACGTGAGCGCGCTGCTCGCGCTGGCGCGCGGCCGGCGCCGGGTGGTCGAGCTCGGCACCGGCCCGGGGTGGACCGCGATCGCGCTGGCGCTGGACGATCCGCAGCGCCGGGTGCTCACGTGCGATCCGGTGGTCCACGAGCATCGCGCGGAGTACCTGGCGCTGGCCGAGGGCGTGGCCCCGCGCATCGAGTGGGTGAAGGCCGCGGGCGCCGACGCGGCGGCGTCGCGGAGCGAGCCGGTCGACCTGCTGTTCATCGACTCCACCCACGATCGCGAGCCCACGGTGGCGGAGTTCCGGGCCTGGCGCCCGCACCTCGCGGCCGACGCGGTGGTGGCCTTCCACGACTACGGGAACCCCGCCTTCCCCGGCGTCGCCGAAGCCGTGGAGGAGCTCGGGCTGGAGGGTGAGCGCCGCGGCGGGATGTTCGTCTGGCGGGCCTGACGGTCTGGTTTTCGCCCCACGGGGCGGATAGAGTCGCGCCACCTCACGGAGGAGGCACGAATGCAGCGCACGCGTGGTCTCATCGCCGGACTCGGCGTCCTCAGCGCCCTCGTGGCCCTGCCCGCCACGGCGGTGGCCGAACCGACGGCGACGCCGGACACCTTCCGGTTCGCGCCGATCGTCAGGAAGGTCATCCCTGTGCTGCGCAACGACGCCGGCGACGGCCTGCGCATCGTGGCGCACAGCGGGGCGGGTCACGGCAAGGTGGACTGCGACGCCACGACGTGCACCTACACCCCGCCGCCGCGCGCCTTCCCCGACGACAACGCCGACGACTTCGGCCTCGTCACCCCCGACCAGGACGACACCTTCAGCTACACGGTCGCCGACTCCTCCGACCAGCAGTCCTCGGCGGACGTCAGGCTCGTCGCGTTCAAGCCCAGGGCGAGCACCCACAAGGAGAAGGCGACGTCGCGCTCGCGCTGCACGCGGTCGACCCATGCGCGCAAGCCGAATCCCAAGCGCAGGCCCAGCGACACGCCCGGCCAGGGCGGCGCGATCAGCTTCGCGCTCGCCGTGTGCCGGACGACGAAGACGACCCCGTTCAACCAGGGTCCCGGCGACACGCCCGGGGCCAACGTCCCGGCGGCACCGCTGCGCGCCGCGCTGCGAGCCTCGCAGTTCACCGGCAGCTGGTCGGCCCGCTGCAGCTTCACCGGCGGGCAGTTCGGCTTCGGGGGCTTCAACATCCACGAGTGGATCGGCGAGAACGGCTCCACCGGGGTCGACCGGATGACCATCCGCTTCCGCCAGCAGGTCTACGGGGAGAACGGGTTCGGGGGCCATGGCTGGAGCACGCTGCTGGCCGTGGGCTGGGCGTCCAACTCCAGCGTGCCCGATTCCTGGAACACCTGGTTCCCGGCGAACCGCGACCACCGCTGGGTCTACGCTTGGGCAGGGGGCGACGAGACGCTGGTCGAGGGCTACGAGGCCTTCCGCATGCAGGTCCGCGTCCAGTGGATCCACCGCCGCAAGGTCGGGCCGGACAAGAGGGTGATCGACCCCGGCTGGTACACGCGCTGCCAGGGCCAGCCGCACGTGCCGACCTCCTAGGACGCCGGGCGCCTTTCAGTACCCTGGGGCCTATGGCGAACGCTCCGGAGAAGCTTCTCCTGGCGGCGCCCCGCGGCTACTGCGCGGGTGTCGATCGGGCCGTTCAGACGGTCGAGCACGCGCTCGACCTCTACGGCGCGCCCGTGTACGTGCGCAAGGAGATCGTCCACAACAAGCACGTGGTCGAGAAGCTGCGCGAGCGCGGCGCGATCTTCGTCGAGGAGGAGACGGATGTGCCGGAGGGCTCGACCGTCGTGTTCTCCGCCCACGGGGTGGCCCCATCGGTCCACGCCAACGCGACCGAGCGCCGGCTGTTCGCGATCGACGCCACCTGCCCGCTCGTCACCAAGGTCCACGTCGAGGCCAAGAAGTTCGCCGGCGAGGGCTACACGATCGTCCTCATCGGCCACGCCGGCCATGAGGAGGTCGAGGGGACGATGGGCGAGGCGCCCGACCAGGTCGTCCTGATCGAGACCGAGGAGGACGTCGAGCGCCTGGAGGTCGACGACCCCGACCGTGTCGCCTACATCTCCCAGACGACCCTGTCCGTGGACGAGACGCGCAACATCATCAACGCCCTGCGGGCGAAGTTCCCCAACATCGTCGGCCCCCGCACCGACGACATCTGTTACGCCACGACGAACCGCCAGGCGGCGGTCAAGCAGATGGCCGCGGCCTGCGACCTCGTGCTCGTGATCGGTTCTCAGAACTCATCCAACTCCAAGCGCCTCGTCGAGGTCGCGCGCGACTACGGGGCCGACGCGCACCTGATCGACAACGAGGGTCAGGTGCTCGAGGAATGGCTGGCCGGCAAGCGGGTCGTCGGCATCACCTCTGGCGCCAGCGCCCCCGAGGAGTTGGTGCAGCGCCTGGTGCGCTTCTTCCGCGAGCGCGGCACGTCGGACGTCTCGGAGTTCGAGGTCATCCAGGAGGACGTCCGCTTCATGCTCCCGAAGACGATCCGCAAGGCCCTGGCCGAGCGCGAGGCCGTCGCCTAGCTCGATGCCGCCCGTCGCGCGGCGCCTGCGCGTCGCCCGCCTGCCGGACACCACGGACGTCAATCCGTACCAGCTCACGCTGTACGCCCACCTGCGGGCCCACAACGTCGAACTGCTGGCCGACGCCCGGCCGACGCTCACGTGGCTGCGGCGCCATCGCCGCTCCGTCGACGTCCTGCACTTCCACTGGGGTCTCGAGCGGCTCCACCGCAACGGGCCGCTGGCGGCGCTGCGCCTGGCGCGTCTCGCGCTCGTGCTGGCGGTCGCCCGAGCGTCCGGAATCCGGATTGCCTGGACCGCGCACGAGCCGCTCATGTGCGCTCCGGGCTCGCCGTGGCTTGACCGTGCGGCCGGGCTCCTGGTGGCTCGGGCGGCGGACGTCGTCATGGCTCACGACCAGGTCAGCGCGGAGGTGACCCGGCGCCACCTGCGGCCCCGCCACCCGGTCCGGGTCCTGCCCCTCCCCAGCTACGCCGGCCTGCTGCCGCCGCCGCGCCCCGGCGCGCGCGACCTGATCCGTGCCGAGCTGGGCCTTACCGGGCGGGAGGTCCTCGTCCTCGCGTTCGGGACCATGCGCGGCAACAAGGATCTGCCACTCCTGGCGCGGGCGATCGAGCACGTCGAGAGCCCGGTCGCGCGCATACTCGTGGTCGGCGAGCCCCGCGACTCGGAGGCCCTGCGCGCGCTGCGCGACGCGGCCGCTCGCGACTCCCGGCTCATCGTCGAGCCCCGGCTGGTCAGCGATCAGCGCGCCGCCGACCTGCATGCCGCCGCCGATCTGTCCGTCGTGCCGCGCAGTGTCGACTGGACTGCCTCCTCGCCGGTCCTCGCCCTCTGTCTCGGGCTCCCGGTCGTGGCCGCGGACCTGCCGTCCGTGGCCGAGCTGCTGGGCCCGGGCGTCTGGCGCTTCGCCCCCAGCGACCCGGTGGCGTTGGCGCGGACCCTCGACGGCGCCCTGCGCGAGACACCCGAGGCGAGAGCGGCCCGGGGCGCGGCCGGGCGTGAGCATGTGAGCCGCTTCGACTTCGCGTCGCTGGCCGCCGTCTCCGCGCAGCTGCTCCGCGGAGAGGCGCCCGATGCGCAGCCCGTGGCCGTCCCGGAGAGCTCTCCACCCGCGCCCCGGGCCACCGCGCCGGCCGTGACGCCATGAGCGCGCCGCGCCGGGTCCTGCTGGTCTCCCACCGCGCCGTGGCCGGAGGCGCGCAGCGCGCCCTGGCCGCCCTGGCCCTCGGGCTGCCGGAGTGCGGCTGGGCGCCTGCAATGGCCCTCGGCGAGGACGGATGGCTGGCGCAGCACCTGCGCGCGGCCGGGGTCGCGGTGCGAATCGTGGCCGGCGAGAACGAGCCGCGCTGGCGGGCGGAGAGCCCGGACGCCCAGGCCGGCATCGAGCGCGTGGCGCGGGCGGCGGCCGACCACGGAGCCGAGGCGGTCGTGGGCCTGTGCGCCGAGGGCCACCGGCTGGCCGGGCCCGCGGCGCGGACCCTGAGCCTGCCCGCGGTGTGGTGGCGCATGCTCACGCCGCGGGGACGGCCCTATGAGCGCGCGGCCGCGCAGATCCCCGCCGCCGCCGTCGCCTGTTTGGCGCCGGGCGCGATGGCCGCCCAGCGGGAGCTCATGCCGGACACGCCCGTCGAGCTGGTCCCGCTGGGGATCGACGTCGCGGCGGCCGTGGCCCGCCTCGGCGCCGGCGCTGCGCTGCGCGCCCGGCTGGCGCCCGGCGGCCAGGCGCTCGTCGGCATCGTCGGGCGCCTGGACCCGGCCAAGGGCCAGGACGACTTCCTCGCCGCGGCGGCCCGCGTGGCGAACGCCCATCCCTCGGCCCGCTTCGCCGTCGTCGGGGGCGCGCTCGTCGGCCACGAGGGGGACATCGAGGCGCGCCTGCACGCGATGGCGCGGGAGCTGGGCATCCACGGGCGCGTCACGTTCGCCGGCCACCAGGAGGACCCACTGCCCTGGTTCGACGCGCTCGACGTCGCCGTGGTCGCCTCCCACCACGAGGCCTTCGGCCTGGTGTGCCTGGAGGCGCTGGCCCTCGGAGCCCCGGTCGTCGCCACCGCCACCGACGGCCCGGCCTTCATCATCCGCCCCGAGCGCGAGGGGCTACTCGTCCCGGTGGGCGACCCGGAGGCGCTGGGGGCGTCCGTCTCGCGCCTGCTCGGAGACGCGGAGCTGCGCAAGCGTCTGGGGGCGGCGGGGCCGTCACGCGCGCGGGACTTCGACGAGCGCGCGACCGCCGAGCGGATGGCGCAGCTGCTCGGGCGGGTCAGTGCCGGGCCGCGTGCAGCCGCCGGCTCAGGCGGCGCGCCCGGCGCGCGAGCGGCAGTCGCATGACCGCCGCGTGGCGGTCGGCGCGCTTGAGGCGCAGGCCCAGGCGCGAGCCGCCGGGCCCCATGGCCTGACGGGGCAGGCCGAGGGGATCGGCGAACGAGCCCGCTCCCGCCGTGCGGCACGCCGCCACGAGGCCCGCCTCCCGCGCCGCCGCGCGCACGCCGGCATCGGTCGCGCCGTACGGGTAGGCGGCGCTGGTCACCGGCGCCTGGACGATGTCCTCCAGCGCCCGGCGGCTTTCGGCCACCTCGGCCCATGCGGCCTCCGGGGCCAGGGTCGTGAGGTCGGGGTGGGTGACCGTGTGAGCGCCGATCTCCACCCCGGCGCCGTGCAGGGCCCGCAGGCCGCCGGCGTCCAGGATCGGCGCCCAGGGCGCGTCGGGGTGCCGTCCGCCCAGCCACCCGCTCACCGCGAACACCGTGGCCGGGACGCCCAGCCCGGTGAGCGCATCCAGGTTGTCGGCCAGCGCGTCGTCGAACGTCAGCGCGGCGCAGCCCCCGCCGGCGGCCCGAGCCACCCGTTCGGCGAGCTCCCGGAACGTCACCAGCTCATAGCCCCAGCCGCGCAGCGTGGCAACGTCGCGGCGAAGCTGCGCGGGCGAGCAGAACAGCCGCACCGGGTCGCGGTCCAGCGGGACGGCGCGGACCCCGTGGTAGGCGAGCGCGAGCGGGGGAAGGCGGCTCATGACGGTCGAACATACCGTCGGCTAGATTCCGCCATATGGAGGGACTGATGATGGACGTCCCGCTGGGCGTGAAGTTCATCGCCCACCGGGCCGAGCAGGTGTACGCCGACCGCGAGATCGTCAGCCGCACGCAGGACGGCATCGAGCGCTCCACCTACGGCCAGGTCGTGCAGCGCGCGCGCCGCCTGGCCAGCGCCCTGACCGAGCTGGGCATCGGCCCCGGCGACCGCGTCGCCACCTTCGGCTGGAACTCGCTGCGCCACCTCGAGCTCTACCTGGCGGTGCCGAGCATGGGCGCCGTGCTGCACACCGTGAACATCCGCCTGTTCGAGGACGACCTGCGCTACATCGTCGGCCACGCCGAGGACCGGATCATCTTCCTCGACGCCTCGCTGGCCGAGGTCATGCCGCGCTTCGAAGGTGTGGAGCGCGAGGTCCTGATGCCCGACTGTCCGAGCGAGCGCGACGGCGCCCTGGACTACGAGGCGCTGATCGAGAGCGGCGACCCGGGCTTCGAGTTCCCCGACCTGGACGAGAACACGGCGGCGGCCATGTGCTACACGAGCGGCACGACCGGCAAGCCCAAGGGCGTCGTCTACTCGCACCGCTCCACGGTCCTGCACTCGCTGTGCGTCAACCAGCCCAACGCCGTCGGCCTGAGCGAGCGCGACTCGATCATGCCGGTCGTCCCGATGTTCCACGCCAACGCCTGGGGACTGCCCTACGCGGCCATCCTGGCCGGTGCGCGCCAGGTGTTCCCCGGCCCGCGGATGACTCCGCCGGACCTGGCCGACCTGATCGCCTCCGAGAAGGTCACCCGCACGGCGGGCGTGCCCACGATCTGGCAGGGCTTTCTCGCCCTCGAGGACCCGCCCGACATCTCCTGCCTGACCGAGGTGATGGCCGGCGGCTCGGCCGTTCCCGAGGCGCTGATCCGGGCCTTCGACGAGCGCTTCGGCGTGCCGCTCGTCCAGGGGTGGGGGATGACGGAGACCAGCCCGCTGGCCTCCAACAGCCGCGCGCCCCACGACACGCCCGAGCTCTCCGGCGACGAGGTCTACGGGCTGCGCGCCTGCCAGGGCCGCATCCAGCCGCTGGTGGACTTCCGCATCGACGAGGAGTCCGGCGGCGAGCTCCAGGTCCGCGGGCCGTTCATCGCCCGCGACTACTACAACGACCCCACGTCGCGCGAGAAGTTCACCGACGACGGCTGGCTGCGCACCGGCGACGTGGCCGAGCTGCGCCACGGCTCCTACATCCGCCTCGTCGACCGCACCAAGGACCTGGTGAAGTCCGGCGGCGAGTGGATCAGCTCGGTCGAGCTGGAGAACGAGATCATGGCCCACCCGGACGTGGTCGAGGCGGCGGTGATCGCGGTGCCCGACGAGAAGTGGAGCGAGCGCCCGTGCGCCTGCGTGGTCATGCGCGACGGAGCGCAGCTGGACGGCGACGGGCTGCGCGACTTCCTCGGCGAGCGGGTGGCCAAGTGGTGGCTGCCCGAGCGGGTCGAGTTCATCGAGGAGGTCCCGAAGACCTCGGTGGGCAAGTTCGACAAGAAGGTCCTGCGCGCCCGCTTCGCCGAGCCGGCGTGATCGAGCCGTCGTGACGACGGCCCTCGTCTCGGACCTCCACCTCGGCCAGGTCCGCCACGCCGACGTGCTGCGCGAGCCGGCGATTCGCGCCGTGCTGTTCGAGGCGCTGGCCGGTGTCGACCGGCTCGTGCTGTTGGGCGACGTCGTCGAGCTGCGCGAGGGGCCCGTGTTCCCGGCACTCCAGGCGGCGCGAGCGTTCTTCGAGGAGCTGGGCGAGGTGATGGCCGGCCGCGAGGTCGTGCTCGTCCCCGGCAACCACGACCATCGCCTGATCGCCGGCTGGCTCGAGCGCCGGCGCACGGTGGAGCCACCCGCGCTGAGTGTGGCCCAGGAGGTCGAGGCGGCCGAGGCCTCGGAGGCGGCGTCGATCGTCGCCGGGTGGATGGGGGCGAACACGCCGCTGCGGCTCGCCTACCCGGGGCTGTGGATCCGCGACGACGTCTACGCCACCCACGGCCATTACCTCGATCGCCACGTGACGATCCCCGGCTTCGAGCCGCTGGCCGTCCGGCTGAGCGAGCGCCTGCTGCACCGCGGCGCGGCCGAGCCGCCGCCCGGGGTGGAGGGCTACGAGGTCGTGCTGGGGCCCGTCTACGGGCTGCTGCACGAATGGGCGCAGTCCTCCCACTACGGCACGGCCCGCGGCGCGGGCGCCTCGCAGCGCGTCTACAAGATGCTCACTACCGACGACCGCGGCCGCTCCCTGCGCGGCCGCCTCATCGGCGGGCTGGCCTACCCGGCGGCGATCGCGGCGATCAACCGCTCGGGCCTGGGCCCGGTCAACGGAGACCTCTCCGGCACCGAGCTGCGCCGCGCCGGGCTGCTGGCGCTCGGCGAGACGCTGCGCCGCCTGGAGATCGACGCCGAGCACGTGATCTTCGGCCACACGCACCGCGCCGGTCCGCTCCCGTTCGACGACCCGCGGGACTGGCGCCAGGCCGGCGCCACGCTCACCAACTCCGGCTCCTGGGTGCACGAGCACTTCTACGTGGGCGCTCACGCGGCCCGCAGCCCCTACTGGCCGGGCACGATGATCGTGGTCGAGGAATCGAGCCCGCCGCAGCTGCGACGCCTGCTGCTCGAGGGCTCGCACGAGGCGCTCCTAAGAAGTCCCTAAAAGCTTGGTTGCACGTGCAACCGGGGCTCCGGGGTGGGGTCGTTTGGTCTAGACCAACGCAGCCCCCCTCGCAACCCAGGAGCCCCATGAAGAAGATCGCCCTCATCGTCGCCGGCCTCGCTGCACTTATGGCGCTGGCCCCCGTCGCGCAGGCCTCCGCGGCGACATCGTCCACGTTCACCGCCGGCTTCTCGTCCGGCAAGCCGGGCACCAAGGCCAAGCCCCGCCCCGGCACCCTGAAGGCGAGCGCGGTCGTCGCCTCCAGCGACGGAACCCAGCCGCCGGCCGTAAACGACATCCTCATCTCGCTGGATCGCAACCTCCAGCTCAACGGCAGGTACTTCGCCGCCTGCAAGGCCTCGACGCTCGACAACGCGCATACCAGCAAGGTCGCGTCGTGCCGCAAGGCGATCGTCGGCACCGGCACCGCGAGCGCGATGCTCGGCTCGCAGAACCTGACGTTCAAGACGACGTTCTTCAACGGCACCGGTGGCCGCTCGCTCGTCATCTACGTCGAGTGCAACGAGATCCCCGCGATCAAGTCGTCGATCACGGCGCCGATCGTCAAGGGCCCGGCCGGCTTCGGCAAGGCGATCAAGGTCACGATCCCGCCGCAGCTCAAGCAGCCGCTCCCCGGCGCCCACCCGTCGCTGACCAGCCTCACGGTCTCGAAGCTCGGCGCCACGACGACCGTCGCCAAGCACGGCAAGGTCGGGTACGTCTCGTCGGTGGGCTCGTCCCACGGCAAGTACGCCTTCGGCGCGACGTTCGCCTTCCCCGGCACGTCGCAGGGCAACCTCAGCAACGTCGCGAGCGTCCGCGCGGCGTAGGCGTTCTCACCCCGCCACGCCGGGGGTGAAGCAGACGGCCAGGCACGTCAGGCCGTCACCGACCACCAGGTCGAGCTCACCCTCGGTGTGGCGGTCATGCTCGATCAGCGGATACGCGCCGGCGGCCGGGACCTCGATGTCCCGGCCGTTGGCCGTGACGGTCCCGCTTCCGTCGAGCACCGCCCACACCCCGCCCGCCTCGTAGGGGCCCGAGTACGGCCCCTCCACGTCGGCGGTCTGGGGCACGAGCTCGGCGTCGGGATCGTCCTCCGGCCGGCGGGGCGCCACCGGGTCGCGCGCCACGCCCAGCAGCTCCTGGATCGACAGCTCGGTCTCGGCGTAGGCGCCCTCGCCGTAGTGGTACTCGAACAGTGCGCCGCGCTGGTTCCACAGGTAGCGGGCCGGCCAGCCCTCGTTGCCGTACCACTCCCAGATCCCGTACCGGAGGTCGATCACCACCGGCCAGTCGATCTCCAGGCGCTCCACCGCGGCGCGCACGGCGTCCTCCCCGGCTGAGGCCGGGAAGCCCGACGTGTGGACGCCGATCACCCGCAGCCCGGCCTCCTCGTAGCGGCGGTGCCACTCCCGGACGTAGGGGAGCGTGCGCATCGAGTTGGGACGGCAGAAGTCCCAGAACTCGACCAGCACGGGCCGGCCGATCTGCTGGTCCATGCGCAGCGGGGCGACGTTGACCCACGGCAGGTCGCGCGGGAACGGCGGCGCCGCGATCTCCACGGTCGGTCGCACGGGGCGGGCACGGTAGCATCGGCCATGAGCCAACCTCACCCTTGGTGACCGAAAGAGGAGGACGGGACGTGAGCGACTTCTGGACCGAGCTGGAGGGCGTGCACGCACGCTGGAACGTGCTCGAGCACCCCTTCTACGTGCGCTGGTCGAACGGCGAGCTGTCGCCCGAGGAGCTGGCGCGCTACTCCGGCGAGTACCGCCACGCCGTGGTGGCCCTGGCCGACGCGGCAGCGAGTGCCGCCCGCGTCGCCGGCCCCGAGCTGCGCCCCGAGCTCGAGCGCCATGCGGCCGAGGAGGCCTCTCACGTCGCGCTGTGGGACGGCTTCGTCCGCGCGACCGGCGGCGACGTCTCCGCGCCGGCGGCCGACGAGACGCGCGCCTGCGCCCGGGCCTGGGCGGGGGACGGCGATCGCCCGCTGATGGAGAGCCTGGTGGCCCTCTACGCGATCGAGTCCGGCCAGCCGGCGATCTCCGAGACCAAGCTCACCGGGCTGCGCGAGCACTACGGGGTCGAGGACGGCGAGGGCACCGAGTACTTCGAGCTGCACGCGACACTCGACCACGAGCACGCGGCGGCCGGGCGCAGGCTCATCGAGGAGCGCCTGGGAGGCGCGGACGCCGAGGCGCTGCTCGCGGAGGCCGAGTCCGTGCTGCGGGCCAACTGGCGCCTGCTGGATGGCGTTTCGCCTGCACCTGCCGACTGAACCTTGACGCGGAGGCCGCGCGCCTGATACTCAAGGCCTGTGCCGATGGCCGCGGCGGACTGGACGAATGTTCTATGCCCGGGCTTCGCGACTCTGGGCACTATCCGCGGTTGTACTCAGGGCGGGCCTGCTCGATGGTCGATGTACCCCATTCTCCGGCGCTTCTTCGCGCTTCGGGCGGCCCCTCAAGAGAAGACCTGACCCTGTCCCAGGAGGGATGATGCGCAAAATCGTATTGCTCGCGGTTGCGGCAACGGCGCTCTTCGGCGTCGTCGCAGTCGCACAGGCGGCCAACACCTACACGGTGACGGTCGCGACAGTAAGCCCCGGCAAGGCCGGAACCAAGGCCAAGCCCAAGTCCGTCACGATCAACTTCGGCTACCAGGTCGGTGAGACCAACGGCAACCGTCCGTCCGTCACGACCGACTACGAGATCGCCTTCGGTAAGCAGATCAAGTCCAACCGGAAGTTCTTCAAGGGCAACAAGACCTGCACGGTCGCCCAGGCCGGCTACGTGAGTGGCCAGGCTCCGAAGTGCCCGGCGACGGCCAAGGCCGGTGCGGGAACGATCAACAACCTGGCCGGTAACGCCTCGGACCCGACGCAGAAGATCACCTGCAACCTGGGTCTGACGCTGTACGTCGGCGACGGCAAGACCGTCCCCGCCTCGGCGAACGACGGCACCGCGGTCAAGAACGACCTCGTCCTGGCGATCAAGAAGCGCCCGGCCGATGACTGCGCCCTCGCTGTGGACGCCGCTCTGCCGGCGGCCTTCGTCACGACGGCGAACGGCACGGCGCTGAAGTTCCACGTCAAGAAGGTCCCGTTCCAGCAGCCGGTCCCCGGCGTCGACAACTCCGTGGTCAACGTGACCTCGAACGTCGGCAAGTCCGTCTCGGTCCGGACCAAGGTCGGCAAGCTCAAGAACGGCAAGCCGAAGTACAAGAACGTCCGCCGCGGCCTCTTCGAGTCCGTCGGGTGCGTTGGCAAGGCTCACCAGGTCAACGTGGTGTTCACGCCGTTCGGCGGCGGCGCCCCGCTGAAGGCCAACAAGGCCGCTCCCTGCAAGAAGTAGTCAGGTCAACTCAGTAGTTCACGGTACGGGGCGGCCTTCGGGCCGCCCCGTCGCCGTTAAGGTGGCCCGATGCGCGGCCTGATCACGACGGTGGCCGGCCTGGGGTTCCAGGCCCACGTACTGACCTACCGGGCCACCCACGGCCTGGTGGGCCACCACGTCCCGGGCCTGCCGGCGATGCTGCTACTCGACCACGTGGGGGCGCGGAGCGGACGCCGCCGCACCACGCCGCTCGTCTACGTCCGCGATGGTGACGACCTCGTCGTCGTCGCCTCCCGCGGAGGCAGCCGGCGCAACCCGGCGTGGTTTCACAACCTGCGGGCCAATCCCGACACCACCGTCCAGGTGGGGTCGCGGCGCCTGAAGGTCCACGCCGAGGTGGCCACGGCGGCGCAGCGCCGGCGGCTCTGGCCCCGGGTCGTCGATGCCTACGGCGGCTATGCCGGCTACCAGCGGCGCACCGAGCGCGAGATCCCGCTCGTGATCCTGCGGCCCGTCTAGTTCGCGCTGCCCACCGGCAGCTCCGCATCGGCGGGGGCGACCAGGATCGCGCCCTCGCCGGTGACGTAGGCCTCCTCGCCGTGCTGCACGACGTCCATGCCCACGGCCTCCTCGAGCTCCGTGGCGCGCAGGGGCGTGAAAAGCCCGATCAGCTTGAGCAGGGCGAACGTCATCCCGAACGCGTAGGCCGGCGTGGCCACCGCCGCCAGCGCCTGCCAGCCCAGCTGGCCGGCGTGGCCGTAGAAGAGGCCGTTGGACGCGTCGTTCCAGGAGACCTGCGCTACGAATCCGATGAAGAGGATCCCCGTCATGCCGGCGATCCCGTGGGCGGCGAGCACGTCGAGGGTCTCGTCCACGCGCGTCCGCGGGCGCACGACGATGACCGCGTAGCTCGGCAGGGCGGCGAGCGCGCCCAGCGCCATCGCCCAGCCCGGGCTGATGTACCCGGCGGCGGGCGTGATCCCGACGCAGCCGACGACGATCGCCGTGGCCGCGCCGATCGCCGTCACCTGGCGGTCGCGGATGAGGTCGAGCACGAACCACACGGCGAGCGTGCAGGCCGGACACAGCAGCGTGTTGGTGAACGCCAGCACCCCGGAGTTGCCGGCCGAGAACCCACTGCCGCCGTTGAACCCGAACCAGCCGAACCACAGCAGCCCGGCCCCGAGCAGGACGTAGACGGCGTTGTGGGGCAGCAGCGCCTGGCGCCCATAGTCCTTGCGTGTGCCCACCACCAGTGCGGCCGCCAGGGCCGAGAACCCGGAGCCCATCTCGACCGGCACGCCGCCGGCGAAGTCCAGCGTCCCGTGCGCCTGCAGCCACCCGCCGCCGAACGACCAGTGGGCGAGCACCGCGTAGACGAGGACCGACCACAGCGCCGCGAACACCAGGTAGGGGCCGAAGCGCATGCGCTCGACCACTGCGCCCGACACCAGCGCGACCGTGACGATGCAGAAGGTCGCCTGGAAGGCCATGAAGAGCAGCTGCGGGATCGTCGTGCCGTCGCGCGGCTCGAAGGTCACGCCGTGCAGGCCGACGTGGCCCAGGCCGCCGATGATCCCGTTGCCGTCGTCGAAGGCGATCGAGTAACCGACGAGAGCCCACATCACCGTGGCGACGGCCAGCGCGGCGACGCACATCATGAACGTGTTCAGCGTGTTCTTCGAGCGCACCAGCCCGGCGTAGAAGAGGCCGAGCGCCGGGGTCATGAGCAGGACGAGGGCCGTCGCCGCCAGCATCCACGCGGTGTCTCCGGCGTTGACCCTGGCGACCGCCGCGAGGACGGTCATGAGCCCACCGGGGTCACGGCGAGGTCGTCCGTCTCCCCGGTGCGGATGCGCACCACGCGGTCGAGCGGGAGGACGAAGATCTTGCCGTCGCCCACCTCGCCGGTCCGCGCGCCCTCGCACAGGGCGGCGATCGTGGCCTCGACAAACGGCTCGGACACGGCGATCTCGAAGCGAACCTTGTCCGACAGGCCCATCTTCACCGTCGTCCCGCGATACGTCTCGACGCGCTCCAGCTCGCCGCCGTGTCCCTGCACGCGGCTCAGCGACACCCCGCGCACCTCGGCGCGATAGAGCGCCTCCAGCACGTCGTTCGCCTTCTCCGGGCGAACGATCCCGATGACCAGCTTCACAGCCCCCTCCTAGCCTGCTTTGACCCGGCGGCGAGCCTAACGCCGGAGGCGGTCGCCAGCGCTAGTCCTCGGCCTGGAGCACGAGCATGGCCACCCGCGAATGGAAGTGCACGTGCGCGGCCACGCTCCCGAACAGGTTGGATGTCAGGCGCCCGCGCCCGCGCGAGCCCATGACCAGCAGATCGTGGCCGCCGCTCTCGAGTTGCTCGACGATCTCGGGGCCGGGGTGCCCGCGCTTGAGCACCGTCGTCACCGGAAGCTCGTCGGGCAGCGAGTCCACCGCCTCGCGCAGCAGCGTCTCGGTCTCCTTCTGGGCCTCGGCTTCGAGCGCGGCCACGTCCACCCCGGCCCGGTAGGCGAACGGCGGCATGTCGGGCACGATGGAGATGATCGTCACGCGCGAGTTGAGCGCCAGCGCGAGCTCGGCCGCCTCGGCGAGGGCCCGCCCGGAGACCTCGGAGGTGTCGAGCGCGACGAGGATGTTGCGGTACATGGGCAGAGCCTCGAAGCTACCGAACGCGCGAGTCGGGCAGCGCACCGAGGGCGCGGGAGTAGACTCGCCCGGCGCATGAAGGCCGCCGTCATCTACGAGAACGGCCCGCCGGATGTCCTCCGTTACGAGGACGTTCCCGACCCGGAGTGCCCGGACGGCTGCGTCGTCATCGACGTCGAGGCCGTCAGCGTCGAGGGCGGAGACCTGCTTCACCGCGCCGGCTCGCCGCCGCCGTCGGTCCCGCACGTCGTCGGCTACGTCGCCGCGGGCACGGTCTCCGAGGTGGGCGCCGGAGTCGAGAACCTGGCCGTGGGCGACCGCGTCGTCACGCTGAACGCCGCGGGCTCGCACGCCGCCAAGCGCGCGGTGCCGGCCATGTCGGCCTGGAAGATCCCCGACGGTCTTGACGCCGCGCAGGCCGGCGGCGTGCCCGTGGCGGTGGCCACGGCGCAGGAGTGCCTGTTCACGGCCGGGGAGCTCGAGGAGGGGCAGACCGCCCTCATCCAGGCCGGCGCGGGCGGCGTGGGAATGGCGGCGATCCAGCTCGCCAAGCAGGCTGGGGCGACCGTCCTGGCCACGGCGTCCAGCGACGAGAAGCTCGAGCGCCTCAAGGAGTTCGGGCTCGACCACGGCATCAACTACGCCACCGAGAACTTCGTCGAGCGCACGCGCGAGCTGACCGACGGGCGCGGCGCGGACCTGATCCTCGACTCGGTCGGCGGACAGACGCTGGCCGACGGAGTCGGCGCGCTGGCCTACCGGGGGACGTTGGTCAGCGTCGGCGTCGCCGGTCGCGGCGGGTCGAGCGTCGAGGCCCAGGGCCTGTGGGCCCAGCAGAACACCCTGCGCGGGGTGTTCCTGGGCGGCGCGCTGCTGGCCGAGTACCCGCGTGTGAGCGCGATGATCGCCGACCTGCTCCAGCGCGTGGCCGACGGTGACGTCAAGGTCGTGATCGACCGGACGTTCCCCCTGTCCGAGGCCGCGGAGGCGCACGCCTACATCGAGAGCCGCCAGGCGTTCGGCCGCGTGGTCCTGACCCCCTAGCGACCTATGGAGCTGCGGCCGATCGGCACAGTCCAGTCGCCGCTGACCGATCGGGCCTCCGCGCCCAAGCAGGGCGACGAGGGCGGGCCCGAGGCGTGGCTGGTGTTCGAGCCCGACGTCGCGGAGGCGCTGCATGGAGTGGAGCCCGGCGCCGAGGTGCTGCTGCTGACCTGGCTGGACCGCGCCGACCGCTCGGTCCTGCGCGTGCATCCTCGCGGCGACGCGTCGCGCCCCGAGCAGGGCGTCTTCGCCACCCGCTCGCCCGACCGGCCCAACCCGATCGGGCTGCACCGGGTCGGGGTCCTCGCCGTCGACGGCACGCGCGTGCGGGTGCGTGACCTCGAGGCGATCGACGGGACCCCGATCCTCGACGTCAAGCCCGTCCTGGGCGACGAGCGCTAACGCGAGAGCGCGTAGCTGACGTGCAGCGTGCCGTTGGGCCCGGCGACGAAGTCCGTTCGCTCCCAGGTCGCCGGCGCGGCGGCGAGATGGTCGTCGAACAGCCGCTCCCCCGAGCCGAGATGCAGGGGCGCGATGTGCAGCGTCACCTCGTCCACCAGCCCGGCCTTGAGGTACTGCTGGGCTGCCTTCGCCCCGCCGGCGACGGCGATGTCCTTGTCTCCCGCGGCCTCGCGGGCCTGCGCGAGCGCCGACTCGATCCCGTCCGTGACGAAGGTGAACGTCGTGCCGCCCTGCATGGGGACCGGCTCGCGCTCGTGGTGGGTGAGGACGAACACGGGGTGATGGAACGGCGGGTCATCGCCCCACCAGCCGTCGCGGTTTGAGTCCTGCTCCCAGGGGCCCGTCCCGCCCGAGAACATCTTCCGGCCCATGATCGTCGCACCCTGGCGGGCGATGTAGCGCGCGACCATCGGGGACTCCTCGGTGACCTCCCCGCCCTCCATCCCGTGGGGCTCGCGCCAGGCCTTCAGCGGGAACACCCAGTCGTGGAGGGCCATGCCCCCGGCGCCGAGCGGATCGTCCGTGGTCTGGTTGGGACCGGCCACGTATCCGTCGAGGGACGTGGAGATGTCGAGGATGAGCTTGCTCACGGTGTGCCTCCAGCGGATGGGATGGGTGTCGATCTTGAAGACCGGCGTGGCGGGCGCAAATCATCGGTCCCGGCCGGCGGGACGCTAGCGTCCCGCGTCGTGGACTCGACCTTCACCCCCTCCCACCGCGGCGGCGCGGGCCCGCCGATGCTCCTGCTGCACGGCTTCACGGACACCTGGCGCACCTGGGAGTTGGTGCTTCCGGCGCTCGAGCGTGAGCACGAGGTCCTGGCGATCACGCTCGCCGGGCACGCCGGCGGGCCGGCGATCGAGGGTGAGATCGGCGACGCCGCGCTGGCCGACGCGGTCGAGCGCGCACTCGACGAGGCCGGCTGGTCCACCGCCCACATCGTCGGCAACTCGCTCGGCGGCTACCTCTCGCTCCAGCTCGCCGCGCGCGGCCGGGCCGAGACGGTGGTGGCCCTCGCCCCGGCGGGCGGCTGGGCGCAGGGCGACGAGAGCTTCCGCGACGCGCTGAGCTACTTCACGACCATGCAGGACCTGCTGAAGGTCGCCGCGCCGCGCGCGGAGGAGATCGTCAGCACGCCCGAGGGCCGGCGCCGCGCCACGGCCTACACGGCGGAGAGCTTCGAGCACATCCCGGCCGAGCTGCTGGCCCACCAGATGCGGGGCGCCGCGGCCTGCGAGGCGGCGGCCCCGCTGATCGAATACGGGCTGCGCGAGGGCTGGAGCCTCGACGCTGACCGGATCACGTGTCCCGTCCGGGTCATGTGGGGCACCGAGGACAGGCTCCTGCCCTGGCCCCGGGCGGCAGCGCGCTACCGCGACGAGTGGCTGCCCGGCGCGGATTGGGTCGTCCTCGACGGTGTGGGGCACTGCCCCCAGCTCGACGTGCCGGAGGCGACGGCGGAGCTGATCCTCGAGTTCAGCCGCGCCAGGGCCGGCCGGTAGCCCAGCCGTACCACGACTCGACCTCGATCCAGGCGTTGACGCGCTGCTGGTCGCGCCGGGCGTAGGGGTCGCCCGTGTAGCGGGTCGAGAGCCGGTCGATGCCGGAGAGGTCGGGGTCGTCGGAGATCTCCACCGCCCGGCCGCGCAGCGTGACCTGGTGGTACCAGTCGTCGCCCTGGCCGATCACGGTGAGCGACACGCGCGGGTCGGCGCGCAGGTAGTCCAGGCGCTTTCGCGTCCGGTCCATGTTCACCAGGATCCGCCCGTCATCCTCGCGCTCGTACCAGGTGGCCGCGGTGTGCGGCGAGCCGCCCGGGTCGACCGTGGCGATCACCGACGGGTTGGGCTGCGCGAGGAACTCGACGAGGTCGTCGGGGAGGGGCGAGCGGGGCACGAGCGGGTGTATACCCGCCGCGCAGCCGGCGCTAGCACCGAGAAGGAGCTAGATGCCGCCGTAGTAGTTCGGGTTGATCGGCGGCCGGGGATCGTCGCGCGGAGGCTCCTCGGCCTCGCGCTCCTCGGTGCGGGCGGGCTTCGGGCGCGGCTTGAGGCCCTTGATCTTGACCTTGCGCCCGTCCTTGGTCGTCAGCTCGGGAGCGGAGGGCTCCAGCGGCTCGCCGGGAATCGGGGTCATGCGAGACAGGCTACTCCGTCGCGTGCAGCTCTCAGCCCCCGCGCGTAGCATCACCGCGTGCCCGGCTCCGATCACAGCCTCGTGTTCGAGTCCTTCGGCGTCATCGCCGAGGTGGTCAGCGACGAGCCGGCCGTGGTCGAGCGCCTGCCCGAGGTGCTGCCGCCCGACTGGCGTCCGACCGACGCGGACCCGGCGACGCGCTTCGGACTGATGGCCGACGGAACCGTCTCGATCGACGGCGCCGAGGTCTTCGGCGCCAACGCCGACCGCGACGCCGCGCTGATCCGGCTCGGCTCGCTGGTGCGCCACGAGCTGGCGGTCCGCGCGCCCGAGCACGTGTTCATCCACGCTGGCGTGGTGAGCGTGGGGGACAGAGCGATCGTGATCCCGGGCAGTAGCCACAGCGGCAAGACGACCCTGGTCGACGAGCTGGTGCGCGCCGGCGCGACCTACTACTCCGATGAGTACGCGGCCGTCGATCCGGACGGCCTCATCCTGCCCTACGCCAAGCCGCTCTCGATCCGCGGCGCGGGCACGCCCGGGCCCGGGGCGCTGCACCCGGTCGCCGAGGAGCGGATCGCCACCGAGCCGACGCGCGCCGGCATGGTCGTCGTCACGGCCTACGAGCGCGGCGCGACGTGGCGCCCGGAGGCGTGCACGCGCGGTGAGGGGGCGTTCGCGCTGCTGCGTCACATCCCCGCCGCGCGGTCGCGGCCGGGCGAGGCGCTGGCCGTCGCGCGGGCGATCGTGCGCGACGCCCAGGAGGTCCTCACCGGGACGCGCGGCGAGGCGAGCGAGATGGTCATCGGCCTCCTGCGCGCGGCCGGCTCGACCACCGGTACTTCAACTCAGGACACGATTAAAGCTTCCTCATCTTGACTCTGGCGCTGGTGTCAGGGTAGTGTCATTCGCGGTGCCTGAGATTCGCCCACTAGCCCGCAATGAGGGCTTGCTCACGGAAGAGGTTGACGGTGAGCTCCTCGTGTACCTCTCGGACACCAAGGTCGCCTGCCGGCTGAATCCGAGCGCCGCGATCGTGTGGCGCAACGCCGACGGCACCCGCACCATCGAGGACCTCGTCGGGGTCCTGCGCGCCGAGCTCGGCGACCTGGCGGACGAGGACATGGTCATGATCGCGCTCGACACGCTGGCCGAGCACGACCTGATTCAGTCGGGTCACGAGCGGCGCGAGCCGAGCGCGACGCGGCTCAACCGCCGGCGGTTCATCCGCCGCGTCGGTGTGGTCGGCGCCGCGGCGGTCTCGGTCCCGGTCGTGCACTCGATGGTCGTCCCGACGCCGGCATCCGCGGCGTCCGGCGGCTACGCGCCGTACTACAACAACCTGCTCAACCTGGTCAACAAGTAGCGACGCCGCGGAGCCGCGGCTAGCTGCGCAGGGCGGTGCTCTCGGCGAGCACGTTCTCGACGACCTCAGCGACCTTGCCCTTGCCGTCATAGTCGGCCAGGTGGCGGCCCAGCTCCCGGGCCCGCGTCGTCGGGCGCTCGTCCTCGAGCACCCAGCGCAGGGTGTCGCGAATCTCCGAGGGATCCTCCTGGACGACGCGCCCGGCGCCGAGCTGCTCGACGCGCCAGGTCAGGGGGAACTGGTCGTAGGCCTGGGGGATCATCACCATCGGGACCCCGGCGAGCAGGGTCTCGTGCACCGAGTTGCAGCCGCCGTGGCTGAGGTGCACGTCGGCGCGCGCGAGGATCTCCCGGGCGGGGACGAAGTCGCGCAGGGCGACGTTCGACGGCATGGTGCTCAGGTGCTCCGCCGCCACCCTCCCGCCGCCGGTCGAGACCAGCACGTCGACCGGCTCGTCCGCGAGGCCCTCGATCACCGCGCTGAAGCTCTCCGGGCGGGCGTTGAATGAAGTTCCGAAGCACACGTAGACCAGCGGGCGTTCCTTGCGCTGCACCCGAGCCGGGGGCGGCTCCATCAGTGGGCCGACGCACTGCCATCCCTCCGGAAGCTCGTAGTCGCCCACCATCAGCTGGGTCGTGTACGTGAAGGTCGTCTCGCTCACGGAGGCGCTGTGGATCACGTTCTCCCAGCCGCCGAGCTCTACGCCCCAGCGGCCGGCGATCGCCAGCCAGCTCTCCTCGAAGGTCGCCCGGGCGTCCTCGGGGTGCGTCGTGGGCAGCTGGAGGTCGGCCTCCGAGCGGATCGCGTGCGGGCTGATGATCGGGAACATGGGGTGGGAGACGATGCGCGGCACACCCAGGTAGTCACCGGCCACCCGTGCCCAGGGCACCTGGCTGTCGTGCACGATCAGGTCGACGTCGTGGGCGTACAGACTCTCGACCATGTCCTTGGACTCGCGCTCGGTGGTCGCGGCCAGGGCGGAGACCCAGGCGTGGAACCCGTCGACGTTGGGCATCTCCGGATGGTGGGGCTCCAGGCTGGCGCCGACGGCCTCGATGCGCGGGCGGCATTCCTCCGGAGCGAAGGCCACGACGTCGTGGCCGATCTCGGTGAGCACGGCCGTCAGGCGAGTCGCCGCGTTGATGTGGCTGAAGAACGGGACGTGAACGACGGCGATCTTGGCCACGGGCCAACCGTATCGGTCATGCGCCGTTTTTGTACAGTCGCCAGAACCAACGGACTGGAGTGGGAATTTGGCGATTCAGGGCCTGGTGACGAACGGATGGCTGGCGGTGTTCGCCGCGGGCCCGGATGGCCGCCTGGGCTACATGAGCCAGACGGCGCGCAACAACGTCTGGTCCGAGTGGGAGGCGATCGGCCCGCTCATCAGCGGCGACCCGACTGTCTTCCACAACCCCGACGGCCGCGTCGAGATCTTCGCCAAGGGCGCCGACGGCCAGCTGGGCCACATGTGGCAGCTGGAGGGCGGCGCCGGCTGGTCGGAGTGGGAGGAGCTGGGGGTCGAGCTCCAGGGCGACCCGGTGCTGGCGCACAACGCCGACGGCCGTCTCGAGGTCTTCGGCCGCGGCCCCGGCGATCTGCTGGGGCACATATGGCATACCGAGCCCGATCACGGCTGGGCGGACTGGGAGGCGTTCGGGCCCGCCATCTCGGGGAATCCGGCGGTGTTCCAGAACGCCGACGGCCACCTCGAGCTGTTCGCGGCCGCCAAGGAGGGCCCTCTCGGCCACCTGTGGCAGCACACTCCCAGCGGGCTCACCGGCTGGTCCGGCTGGGAGGAGCTGGGTCCCGACGTCTCGGGCAACCCGGCCCTGTTCCTCAACGAGGACGGCAACCTGGAGGTGTTCGCGGTCGGTCCCGGCGGGATGCTCGGGCACCGGTGGCAGACCCAGCCCGACCACGGCTGGTCGGAGTGGGAGGAGCTGGGGCCAGAGATCGTCGGCAACCCGGCCCTGTTCCTGAACACCGACGGCCATCTCGAGGTGTTCGCCCGCGGGCCGGACCAGGTCCTCGGACATCGCTGGCAGACCGAGCCCGACCACGGCTGGTCGGACTGGGTCGACCTCGGCCCCGCCATCTCCAGCGACCCGGGCGTCTTCCAGAACTCCGACGGCCGCCTCGAGGTGTTCGGGATCGGCGAGGGAGGCAAGCTGGGGCATCTCTGGCAGTTCACGCCCAGCGGGATCGACGGTTGGTCGGAGTGGGAAGAGCTGGGCCCGAAGGTCTCCGCCCAGCGACCCGCGATCGGGCAGATGGGCTCGACGGGCGGCGGCGTGGTGGACGCCGACTTCCCCGTCCCCAAGGCGGCGGCCGTCCTGCCACCGGCCGAGCTCACGGCCGACGTCTGCGTGATCGGGGGCGGGCCGGCCGGGATCACCGTCTGCGACGGCCTCATCCGGGCGGGCGCGAGCGTCGTTCTCATCGAGAGCGGCGGCCTCGACGAGAACCCCAAGGCCCAGGCCCTCAACGACGGGCTGGCCGACGGCCCGATCATCAAGCGCCGCTGGACCTACCTGCGCGACGGTCGCCGCCGCGCCGTGCAGGGCTCGGCGTCGCGCTGGGGGATGGGCTGGCTCATGCCGTTTCGCGAGATCGACTTCGCGGAGCGCCCGTGGGTGCAGGACAGCGGGTGGCCGTTCGGCGCCGAGGAGATGGCGCCCTACCAGGAGCGCGCCACGGAGACCTTCGCCTTCGACCCCTTCCCCGAGCCGCAGGCCGAGGGGTCGCTCGTGCGCGTCTCCTACCACTTCCCGCCCGACCCGCTGCTGTTCCGCGCGAGGTACCTCGACCTCTTGGCCAAGCCCCGCTTTCACCCCGAGCTGGGCGCGACCGCCCTGGACCTGCACCTCAAGGGCGACCGGGTCGAGTCGGTCCGCTGCGTGGGGGCGGAGGGCCAGGAGATCCGCGTCTCGGCCGGCACCATGGTGCTCGCGGCCGGAGGCGTCGAGAACGCGCGCTTCCTGCTTCTCAACGAGCGGACGCTGTCGCCGACCGCGATGACGGGACGCAACTTCATGGAGCATCCGCACGTCCTCGCGGGGTCCGTCGAGCTGCCCGGCCGCGACGGTCTGGAGTCGCTGCTGGAGTGGGGCAACCCGACGCTCGACGTCCTCGGCCTCGGTGACGAGGTGCAGCGCAGCGAGTCGCTTCTCAACGCGAGCGTGCAGGTGCGGCCCGGTGACGACGGGAGGTCGAACTCGGGGCCGTTTCGGTGCGACCTCTACGTGCGCGCCGAGCAGGCACCCAACCCCGAGAGCCGCGTCGTCCTCGGCCACCGCACCGACGCCCACGGCGCCCGCCAGCCCATCCTGCACTGGCGGGTGCTCGAGCAGGACTGGTCGAGCGTCGTCAGGACGGCGAGCCTGGTGGGCGCGGCCCTGGAGGAGCGCCACGGCGCGAAGGCCGAGCTGTCGATCAACCGCAACGAGGCGTGGCCGTTCGACCCGACCGGGCCCGACGAGGCCAGGAACTCCACCTGGGGCAACCACCACATGGGCACGACGCGAATGGGCACCGACCCGGCGGACAGCGTGGTCGACCCGGACGGCCGGCTGCACGGAGCGGCGAATCTCTACGTGGCCGGGAGCTCGGTGTTCCCGACGGGAAGCTGTGCCAACCCGACGTTCACGATCGTGGCGCTCGCGCACCGGCTGGTGGATCACCTGACGGCGAAGGCTTAGTCGCGAGCGGCTCTAGGCCGGCGGTGTGTCGCGCTTCCACTCCCCGCCGTTGGACGAGTACCAGGACTCGCCGCCCGCGGTGAGCTTCCAGTTGCGCCCGGCGGCGCTGAACGCCATGCCGCTCAGCGCCGCGTCGATCTGATCGTCGGTCATGAGCCCGGCCTCGCGCATCGAGAGGAACTGGGTGCGCTGGGTTTCCGTCTCGGCGAAGCGGGAGTCGCGGCCGGAGGTGGCCGTCGTGCCGGGCGCCGGCGGGGCCGGCGCCGCGGGCTCCGCCGGCGCCGTGAACGCCGCGCCCGAATCTCCCTCCCCGGTGAGCACGTCGCCCGACTTCACGTCCTCGCGCTCGATGCCCCTCAGCAGCAGGCCAATGTTGTCACCGGCCTTAGCCTGCTCGAGCATCTTGCGAAACGCCTCGATGCCCTGGACTTCAACGGGCCCGCCGTCGTTGATGCGCACCTGATCGCCCACGCGGACGACGCCGTCGGCAACCTGCCCGGTGACCACGGTCCCCCGCCCGCGGATGAAGAACACGTCGGAGACGGTCATGCGGAACATGGGGCAAGGCTAATGGCCAGGGGCCTAGGACCGGTGGTCGCGCACCCGGGTGACGGACTCGATCCAGGTCCGCAGCGTGCCGCTGGAGACGTCGGAGTAGTAGTCGCGGCCCTTCGAGCTGCACATGCCGCCGTAGAGCCAGTCGAACCAGCCGCCGCCGTTATCGACGTGGCTGGCGACTCCGATCTGGCGCGGGCTGCCGTCGTCGCCGGTGACGAGGAGCGGTCCGCCGCTGTCGCCCGGGCAGGCGCCGGTCTTGGCATTCCAGAACGTGTTGCGCGGGATGCCGTAGATCCTCGCGCTGACCTCCTTGAGCGTGGCCGAGCCGGTGTTCCCGGTGCTGGGAGTGCGGCCCCAGCCCAGCGCCTGGCCCCTGCCCGACTGGCATGAGTTGAGCATCCAGTGGGACTGGTAGGGCGGGTAGGCGGTCAGGCTCCGCACGCACTTCTTCATGCCGTTGACCAGCGCCGTCGAGCTCCCCAGCCGGGCGGGGGCGATCGTCGAGTTTGTGCTCAGGTGGACGAGCGCGACGTCGTCCTTGTCGCCCGCGTCGCCACCCCACTTGGGATGGACGAACAGGTTGTCGGCCGAGCGCGTCTGGGCCGGATCGTCGTTGTTGGTGAGGTTCGTGTCGCCGATCACGACCTGGACCTGCGAGGCCTTCTTGCCCTCGTCGACGCAGTGCGCCGCGGTGAGGACCCAGGCTTTGTCGATCAGGGTGCCGGTGCAGAAGAAGCGCGAGTCGCCGGGGCCGCGCAGGCCGGCGACGAAGGGCTTGTCACCGCTCGCGTCGTGACCGCCGGTGTAGGGCAGGGAACCGGTCGCGGCGGAGGCGGCGGTCCCCGTGAGGGCGCTCAGGCCGAGGACGAGAGCGCACAGCGCGAGGTGGAGGGTGCGGCGGGGGAGGGTCATGCGAGGACCGTAGGAGCGAGGGAGCCGCGCGTCTGTCGGCGCCGCGGCGCACGCCGTATCAAGAGCGCGACAGAGATTGTGGAACTGGCGGGTGTCGTAAGTGTGCTACTGTCTCCTTTACGAGACTGAAGGGTTCCCAAATGCCGACGACGACGACCACCTCCGAGCCAAGGCCGCCTCTCGGCCGCCCCCGCGACGAGCGCGCCGACCGCGCGATCGTCGCCGCCACGCTCGAGCTGATCGCCGAGGTCGGGGTCAGTGAGTTCCGCATGGACGACGTCGCGCAGCGCGCCGGAGTGGGGAAGGCGGCGATCTACCGGCGCCACGCCTCCAAGGACGAACTGGTGACGGCCGCGATCGCCGCGCTGGTCAGCGAGATCGCCGTGCCCGACGCCGGCTCCACCCGCGACGACCTGCTGGCCCTCATGCGAGACGCGGTCGCGGTCTACACGGACCCGCTCAACGCGGGCGTCATGTCCGCCCTCGCGGGTGCCATGCGCGTCCGGCCCGAGCTCGCCCGGACCGTGCGCGAGCGCTTCCTCGCCGGGCGCCGCGATGCGCTGCGCCAGGTGCTGCAGCGCGGCGCCGCGCGGGGCGACCTGCGCCGCGACCTCGATGTCGAGCTGGCGCTCGACATCCTCGGCGGCCCGCTCTTCTACCGCCTTCTCATCACCGGTGGCCCGCTCGACGACGAGCTCGCCCAGGGCGTCACCGACCTCATCCTGCGCGGCTTCGCGCCGCGCCCCGGACGGACGAAGGAGCAGCCGAAGTGAAGATCCACGCCATCCAGACCGGCACGGTGGCCGTCAAGACGCGCCAGACCGAGGGCTCGGGGCACGGCATGCGCCGGCGCATGAGCACCCTGATGGATCGCCAGTGGACGGAGCCGCTGCCCATCCTCGCCTTCGCCATCGAGCACCCCGACGGGGTCATCGTCGTCGACACCGGCGAGACCTCTCGAACGGCCGAGCCCGGCTACTTCCCGCGCTGGCATCCCTACTACCGCCTCGGTGTGCGCCTGTGGGTGACTCCCGAGCAGGAGATCGGGCCGCAGCTGCGGGCCCTGGGCATCGAGTCCGGTGACGTGCGCCGGGTCGTGATCACCCACATGCACACCGACCACGCCGGCGGTCTGCACCACTTCCCCGGCACCGAGATCCTCGTGACCCGCCGCGAGATGGCCGACGCCTCCGGGTTCGCCGGCCAGGTCCGAGGCTTCCCCAACCCCCGCTGGCCCGACTGGTTCGATCCCACGCTGGTCGACTTCGAGTCGCGGCCGTACGGGCCGTTCCCCCAGAGCCTCCCGCTGACGGACGCCGGCGACGTGACGCTGTTGCCTCTGCCCGGGCACACGGCCGGCCACGTCGGCGTCGCGGTGGAGGACGGCGACCAGATCGTCCTGCTCGCCGGCGACGCCTCCTACACCGAGGACGTCATGCGCCGCGGAGTCCCGGACGGCGTGCTGGCCGACGAGGCCGCCGCGCGCCAGACCCACGAGCGCATCTGGGCGCTGGCCGAGCGGACGCCGACCGTGTACCTGGTCGCCCACGACCCGGAGTCAGAGCGGCGTCTGGCGGAGCGGCGGCCGACCGAGCCGCCAACCTCCGGCGGCTAGTCCCCGAGCGCCGACAGGTCCAGCTCGGCCAGCCTCTCGCGGTCGGCCAGGATGTCGATCTCGGCGATCTTCCCGTCGACGACGACGAAGCCCCCGACGGCGAGCGTCTGCGTGCCGTCGTTGACGACGAACCCGGGCGTCCCGTTGACGAGCGCGGGCCGCGCGAACGGCGCGTTGCGGCGGAACATCATCGCCTGGCTGGCCACCTCGCGGGCGCCGCGACGCACCAGGCGTCCGCGCTCCTCGCCGGCGTCGACGCGCAGGACGACGTCGGGGTCGAGCACGGCGACGAGCTCCTCGATGTCGCCGCCGCGCGAGGCGGCGACGTAGGCATCGACCACGCGGCGCTGCTCGGAGAGGTCGCCGTCGGGGGTCGGGGTCGAGCCGCGGACGCGCCGGCGCGCGCGGCTGGCCAGCTGCCGGGCGGCCTCGGGCGAGCGGTCGACGATCGGCGCGATCTCGTCGAAGGGCAGGCCGAACATGTCGTGGAGCACGAAGGCGAGGCGCTCGGGCGGGGCGAGCGTCTCCAGCACGACCTGAAGGGCGAGGCCGACCGAGTCGGCGAGCAGCGCCTGACGCTCGGGGTCCGCCTCCTCGGCCGACGTGATGATCGGCTCGGGGAAGATCACCTCGTCGAGCGGCTGCTCGCGCTTGGCGCGGCGGGAGCGCAGGGCGTCCAGGCACACGCGCGAGACGACGGTGGTCAGCCAGCCGCCGAGGTTGTCGATCTCGCCCGAGTCGCTGCGGCTGAGGCGAAGCCACGCCTCCTGCACCGCGTCGTCGGCCTCGGAGACCGAGCCCAGCATGCGGTAGGCCACGGCGCGCAGGTGGGTGCGATGGGCCTCGAACTGCTCGGCCAGGAAGTCGTCGTCGGTCATCGGTCACATCTCCTTGGTTCGTCTCGTCAAAGGGGGTGACGAACTCGATACAGACAATGTGACCGGGAGGCCGGACTTCGATGCAACGTAAATGGTGGACCCTGATCGCCGTCTCGGTGGCGACCTTCATGCTGCTCCTCGACATCACGGTCGTCAACGTGGCGCTGCCGTCGATCCGCAAGGACCTCGGCGCGAGCTTCTCCGACCTGCAGTGGGTGGTCGACGCCTACGCGCTGACGCTGGCGGCGCTGGTGCTCACGGCCGGCTCGCTGGCCGACCGCTTCGGGCGCCGTCGCCTGTTCGCGGGCGGCTTGGCGATCTTCTCCCTGGCCTCGCTGCTGTGCGCGCTGGCGCCGGACCCGACCTTCCTCAACCTGGCCCGCGCCTTCCAGGGCATCGGCGGAGCGGTGATGTTCGCCGTGTCGCTGGCCCTGATCGCCCAGGAGTTCCCGGCGGGCCGCGAGCGCGGCACGGCGATGGGCATGTACGGGGCCACGATCGGCGTGGCGGTGGCGATCGGGCCGCTGGTCGGCGGCGCGCTGACCGACTCCCTGGGGTGGGAGTCGATCTTCTATCTCAACGTCCCGATCGGCATCGCGGCGATCGCGATCACCTACCTCAAGCTGCGCGAGACCCGCGACCCGAGCGCCACCCGCGTCGACTGGCCGGGCGTCGCCACCTTCAGCACGGCGCTGTTCCTGCTCGTGCTGGCGATGGTGCGGGGCAACGACGAGGGGTGGGGCAGCACGCTGATCGTGTCGCTGCTGGCCGGCTCCGTCGTGCTGCTGGGCGCGTTCGTGGCAGTGGAGAGCCGCGTCGCGGAGCCCATGCTTCCGCTCGGGCTCTTCCGCCGCCGCGCGTTCACCGGCGTGCAGATCGCGGCGTTCGCCGTGTCGGGCTCGATGTTCGCCCTGTTCCTGTATCTGACGCTGTACCTCCAGAACTACCTCGGCTACAGCCCGTTCCAGGCGGGCCTGCGCTACCTGCCGATCACGGTCGCGAGCTTCATCGCGGCACCGATCGCGGGGATGCTGCTCTCGCGGGTGCAGGCTCGGGTGCTGATGAGCATCGGGCTGGGCGTCGCGGGGATCGGGCTGCTGCTGATGTCGGGCGTGGCGGCGGATGACGAGTGGACGACGCTGCTCGCCGGCTTCCTCGTCGCGGGAGGCGGGGTCGGCCTGCTGAACCCGGTGATCGGCGACGTCGCCCTGAGCGTCGTGCCCAAGGAGCGCAGCGGCATGGCGGCCGGGATCAACGACACGTTCCGTCAGGTCGGGGTGTCCGTGGGCATCGCCGTCTGGGGCGCCGTGTTCGTCGGCCGGGGCGCGTCCAAGGTCAGCGAGGTGGCGGCGGGCACGCCGTTCGCGTCCGGGGACCGCCCGCGCGGCCTGGTGGAGGCCGCGTCGTCTGGCAGCCTGGATCAGGTTCTGCATTCAGTGCCGGTGTCGGCGCGGGGCGTCGTGTCGGACGCGGCGCGGCAGGGCTTCCTGGCCGGCTTCAACGAGGTGCTGACGCTCGGGGCGCTGCTGGCGCTTGTCGGATCCGGGCTGGTGCTGTGGCTCGTGCGAGAGCAGGAGATCGAGCGGGAGGAGATCGAGATCCGCGCCGTGCCCCAGCCCGTGGCGTCGTGAATCCTCTGTCGGCGGGGCCGCCTCGGCGGCCCCGCGGCCGTTCCGCTACGAGGACGCCGGCTACCCGATCGAACCCACCATCTCGAGCTGAATCAGCCGATTCAGCTCGACGGCGTACTCCATCGGCAGCTCCTTCGTCACCGGCTCGATGAAGCCGTTGACGATCATCGCGGCGGCCTCGTCCTCTGAGAAGCCGCGGCTCTGCATGTAGAAGAGCTGCTCGTCGGAGATCTTGCCGACCACGGCCTCGTGGGCCACGGTGACGTGGGGGTTCTGGATCTGGATGTCGGGCCAGGTGTCCGAGCGAGAGATCGGGTCCATCATCAGGCCGTCGCACTGGACGCGGGCCTTCGAGCCGCGGGAGTTGTGGCCCATCCGGACCAGTCCGCGGTAGCCCATGATCCCGCCGTCCTTACTGATGCTCTTCGCGAGGATGTTCGAGGTCGTGTTCGGCGCGAGGTGGACGACCTTGGCCCCCGTGTCCTTATGGACGCCCTCGCCGGCGACGCCGACGTTGAGGTGGTCAGCTCGCGCGCCCTCGCCCATCAGGAACGAACCTGGGTAGAGCATCACGTACTTCGCGCCCATCGAACCGCCGACCCACTCCACGGTGCCCTCGGCCTCGACGACCGCGCGCTTCGTGTTGAGGTTGTAGACGTCCTTGGACCAGTTCTGAACGGTCGTGTAGCGAGCCTTCGCGCCCTCCTTGACGAAGATCTCGACCACGGCGGAGTGCATCGAGTTCACCGAGTAGGTCTGCGCCGTGCAGCCCTCGATGTAGTTCACGTCGGCGCCCTCCTCGACGATGATCAGCGTGTGCTCGAAGGTCCCCTCGCCCTGGCCCTCCATGCGGAAGTAGGCCTGCAGGGGAAGGTCGACCTTGACGCCGGCCGGGACGTAGAGGAACGAACCGCCTGACCAGATGGCTCCGTGCAGCGCGCTGAACTTGTTGTCCTGCGGCGGCACGCACTTGGTCATGAAGTACTGCTGGAGGAGCTCGGGGTACTCCTGCACCGCGGTATCGCTCGAGCAGAAGATGATCCCCTGCTTGGCGTATTCCTCCTTGAGCCCCTCGTAGACGGGCTCGTTGTCCCAGACACCCACGACGCCGGCGAGGTGCTCGCGCTCGGCCTGGGGGATGCCCAGGTCCTCGTAGGTCTTCTTCATGTCCGCGGGAACGTCGTCCCAGGAGTTGAAGCGCCCGGCGGTGGGCGGGGAGTAGAGGACGAGATCGTCGAAGTTGAGAGCTGAGAGGTCGACGCCCCAGGTCGGAACGGGCTTGCGCTCGAAGATCTCGAACGACTTCAGGCGCTTGTCGCGCAGCCAGTCCGGCTCGTTCTTGACCTTGGACATCTCCTCGACGACCTCGCGCGAAATGCCCGTACGGGCTCGCAGCTGGCCCTGGTCGTCCTCGACGATCGGGCTGGGCTTGGCGATGCGGGTCTTGTCGGTGGAAGCCATGGTCTCCAGTCAGTCAGATATCCGTGTCCCGAGGTCGGAATTGTACCCCTCCTGGCGCCGGGTTTCCCCTCGGATTGTCCGACTACGGATAGGGGTCCGTACGAATCCCGGTGGATGGGGGTCCTCAATCCACCGATTCCCTCCACATGAGCTTCGCATTCCTCATGCTTCTCGCCCTCCTGATGATCTCCATCGGGCTGGCCTCGAACATCGTCTCGCGCTGACCTCGCTCGCCGGCTCCGCCCGGTGAACGACGTGTTACCGCCGGACGGTTCTCGATTGACCGGGATCAGGACGGGCCTCTACGGTTCGCCCCGTGCGGTCAAGGACCCGGCCCCTCGCCATCGTCGCGTGCCTCTGCGCCTGCCTCGCCGCGGCGTCCGCCGCGCCGGCCTCGGCGGCGCCTCCGATCAAGCACGTCTGGCTGCTGATCCTCGAGAACGAGAACTTCGCCTCGACGTTCGGCAAGGACTCGGGCGCGCCCTACCTCTCCCAGACGCTCACCGCGCAGGGCCAGCTCCTGGCCAACTACTACGGCACCAGCCACAACTCGCTGGGCAACTACATCTCCCTGATCAGCGGGCAGGCCTCCAACCCCGTCACGCAGGCCGACAGCCCCCTGTTCGTCGACATGTTCCCGGGGGCGATGGGAGCGGACGGCCAGGTCATCGGCCAGGGCAGCGTCTATCCCGCGAGCGCGAAGACGATCGCCGACCAGCTCGACGCCAAGGGCCTGACCTGGCGCGGCTACATGGAGGACATGGGCAACGGCCCGCCCTCCCAGGCCAAGACGTGCCGCCACCCCCAGGCCAACCAGAGCGACCCGACGCAGAGCGCGCGCAACGGCGACCAGTACGCCGCCCGCCACAACCCCTTCGTCTACTTCCACTCGATCATCGACGACCAGAAGCGCTGCGACGCCCACGACGTGGCGCTCGATCGCCTGGAGCCCGACCTGCGGTCGGCGGCCACGACCCCGAACTACTCCTTCATCACGCCCAACCTGTGCAACGACGGGCACGACGCGCCGTGCGTCGACGGCCGCCCGGGCGGGCTGAAGAGTGCCAACGAGTTCCTCAAGGCGTGGGTGCCGAAGATCCTCGCCTCGCCCGCCTACAAGCAGGGGGGAATGCTCATCGTGACCTTCGACGAGGCGGAGGCCAGCGGGTCGGAGGGCGACGCCACCTCGTGCTGCGACGAGCCGTCCGGCCCCAACACGCCCAACCCGGGCGCGCTGATCGTCGGGTCGGGCGGTGGCAAGATCGGCGCCGTGGTCCTCTCGCCCTGGGTGCGTCCGGGCTCGATCAACGCCACGCCCTACAACCACTACGGCCTGCTGCGCAGCGTTCAGGCGCTGTTCGGCCTCGGCCCGCTCGGCTACTCGGGCCAGGCGGGGCTGCGAGCCTTCGGCGACGACGTCTACAACGGCACGGGTCCGACGGCCGCCGCCGGGTGCAGGCCGCCGAAGCTGCCGAAGGCGAGGCGGGGGCGTCTGCCTCACGGCTCCGTCATCACCCGGCTGCGGACCGTCCGGCGCGCCGGCAACCGCTCGCGCTTCCTGGAGTTCCGCACCGTGCGAAACGCGCGGCTGACCGCGATCGTCCGCCGCACCCCGCGCCGCGGCAAGCTGCTGCGTGTGCGCTCGCGCGCGATCCGCGGCTGTCGCGTCTACCGGATCGGCCTGACCTTCCGCCACGGACGGATCTCCGTGCGGGCGGCGGTCGGCAGGGCGGCTGAGACCCGGACCGTGCGCTTCTAGTTGGCTGAGGGCAGCGCCGAGATCGTTCGCCGGATGTGGGCGGCGTTCGCGGAGGGGGACCTGCTGAGGATGGTCAGCTTCTGGGATCCCGGCATCAGCTGGCGCGCGATCGAGGGCGCTCCCGACGACGTCGGCGAGATTCGCGGGCCGGAGGCGATGGCTCGCTACTACCTCGACTGGTCCGACACCTTCGACGACCTCACGGTCGCGCTGGAGGACATGAGGGATCTGGACGACGGACGCGTCCTCGCCGTCCACCACGTGACCGGTCGGGCGAAGATCAGCGGCGTCGAGACCGAGACCCGCTACGCCGTCCTCTACACGGTGCGCGACGGCAAGATCGTCAGCGGCCGCGAGTACAGCGACCTCGAGTCCGCGCTGCGGGCCGCGGGCGTCTAGGGCCGCACGACGGCGGCCGACCCGCCGCCACGGCGCGTCGGCTCGGCCGCGGCCAGATAGCGCCCGCCGCCCAGGAACTCGATCCCGGTGGCGGCGCCGATGTAGCCGTCGGTCGCGGGGGTGAACTGCTGGCCGAAGCGGCTGGTCAGATCGCTCCCGTACTGGGAGAGCGAACCGCGGGCGCATCCCACCACTCCCATGCCCGCTTCCGGGGCCCGCTGAACCCGATGTGTAGCGTGTCGAACATGGAGATGCGCGAGCTCGGCACGACCGGGGTGAAGGTCAGCCCGCTGTGCCTCGGGGCCATGATGTTCGGCGCCTGGGGCGAGACCGACCACGACAGGTCGATCGCGATCATCGACCGCGCGCTCGACGCGGGCATCAACTTCATCGACACCGCCGACGTCTACTCGCGCGGAGAGTCCGAGGAGATCGTGGGCAAGGCACTGTCGGGCGGCAAGCGCGACAACGTGATCCTCGCCACCAAGGTCCACGGCACGATGGGGGACGACCCCAACGAGTTCGGCAACACCCGGCGCTGGATCGTCCGCGAGGTCGAGAACAGCCTGCGCCGCCTGCGGACCGACTGGATCGACCTCTACCAGATTCACCGTCCCGAGCCGAAGACCGATATCGACGACACCCTGGGCGCGCTGACCGACCTCGTGCGCGCGGGCAAGGTGCGCTACGTCGGCTCCTCCACCTTCCCGCCCAGCCGGATCGTCGAGGCGCAGTGGGTGGCGGAGAAGCGCGGGCGCGAGCGCTTCCGCTGCGAGCAGCCGCCCTACTCGATGCTCATCCGCGCCGCCGAGACGGACGTGCTGCCGACCTGCCGGCGCTACGGCATGGGCGTCATCCCCTGGAGCCCGCTGGCCGGCGGCTGGCTGAGCGGCCGCTACCGCAAGGAGCGCGAGATCGAGCCCTCGCGCCGGGCGGCGATGCTCCCCAAGCGCTACGACCTCTCGATCCCCGGCAACCAGCGCAAGCTCGAGGCCGCGCACGCGCTGGCCGAGGTGGCCGAGGAGGCCGGCATGACGCTGATCGACATGGCGCTGGCGTTTGTCATCCGCCACCCCGCGGTGACCTCGGCGATCATCGGCCCGCGGACGATGGAGCACCTCGAGTCCCAGCTGCCCGCCGTCGACGTCACCCTCTCCGACGACGTCCTGGACCGCATCGACGAGATCGTCCCGCCGGGCACGACCGTCAATCCGGCGGACACCGGGTGGGACAGCCCGGACCTCGCGCCCGCCGCTCGCCGGCGCTGAAAACCCGCTGCGCCGCATCTGTTTTTCGCCATTCCGCGTAAGGAATGTCGGTGCCGCGGCGTCTACATGGGCGAGTACACGCAAACACAACATGCGACATACGCAACTTGCCGCCGGTGCCTGAGTTACAACGCGCAGGAAGGGACGAGGCGGCAGAGCACGAAAGCCCGCCGAAAGAACACGAGGCCAGAGATGAGCCGGAGAGACCTGGAAGAGCTTCTCGAGCGGATCGAGGACACCCGCGAGATCGTCCTCGGACCGATGGTCGCGGAGGACCTGCGCGCGGATGACCCGCTCGCCGACCTGCACGCGATCTGGGTCGACGCCCGCCACGTGGCGCGTCAGGCCTACGACCACTGGCGCACCAACCCGGGCGCCGAGGCCTTCGCCGTCTATCGCGCCGCCGCCGACCGCGAGGACGCGGCCGCGGCGGGGCTGATGCCCGGCTCCCGCGCCGCGGCCTGAAAGAAAGGGGACAGTCCCCTTTCATTCACAGGTTCCATGGAACCTGAGCCCCTCGGGGGCGAGCTCCTCGCGCGTGAACGAAAGGTGCCTGTCCCCGTTGTTGCGCTGAATCAGGGCGCGGTGACGGCCCAGGTTCCGTCGGCGTAGCCGCCGGCCGCCTGGGCGGCGTACTGGATCACGGCGCCGCGGCGGTTGGCCCCGTTGCCGCCGCTCGCCGGGTCGGTGATCACGTTGAAGGTGACGCCCGACGCGGCGCGCTCGTAGACGCACAGGTTTCCCGGGGAGGCGCGCCCGGGGCCGGGGCACTCATTCGTGGAGGCGCCGGCGGTGAGACGATGGACGGCGGTGTCCGGCAGGGCGCGGGGCAACTGCGGGGAGAACTGGATCACGCCCGGAGCGTTGTTCCCCGTGCCGCCCGCGACGGCCCATAAGCCGGTCAGCGTCTGCTTGGACGGCAGCGTGGCGTTGGCGTCGAAGGACGTGCCTTTGGAGCCCGCGCGACCGGTCGCGCCCGCCGGGCCACGCACGCCCGCCGGGCCGCGCTGGTTCCACGTGAGCTTGCGCTCGCCGCGCCGGCAGCGGGTGGTCGAGTTGACCAGCCGGATGTGGCCACTCCTGGCCACGAAGCACGCCGAGATCCGGCCCGTCCTCGACGGCGCGCGCACGACCGCGAGGGCTCCGCCGCCGAGCGCCACGAAGAGCGCCAGATACGCGACGATCGTGGCGTGACTCGGGCGGCGGAAGGACCTCATTCGGGCCACGACGCGTCCCCGGTGGTGGCGCCGCGCATGACCTTGAGGTTGAGCAGGGCGCACTTGCGCCGCGTCGCCGAGATCGGGATCCCGAGCAGGTCGAGCACCCAGTCGGCGTCGAGCGTCCCGACGTCGTCGACGGGCATGCCGACGTACTCCTCGGAGGCGATCGACGCGGCCGCCTGGGAGATGGCGCAGCCCTGGCCGTGGAAGCGCAGCTCGGCGATCTTGCCGTCGGCCACGCGGATCTCCACGCCCAGCTCGTCGCCGCACAGCGGGTTGTGGTCGTGCGCCTCGAGGTCGTGCTCGGGCAGCTCGCCGAAGTTCCGGGGCTGCTTGTAGTGGTCGAGGATGTAGTCGCGGTAGAGGTCGTCCATCGCCGTCTCCAGGCTACGCAAAGACCTTCCTGGCCTTGACCAGCGCGTCGGCCAGGGCGTCGACGTCGGCGGTGTCGTTGTAGACGCCGAACGACGCGCGGGCGGTGGCCGGCACGCCGAGGCGGCGCATCAGCGGCATCGCGCAGTGGTGTCCGGCGCGCACGCAGACGTTCTCGCGGTTGATCAGCTCGGCCACGTCGTGGGGGTGAACGCCCGTCGAGCTCGAAGGAGATGACGCCGCCGCGGTCGTCTGCGCCGGCCGGGCCGATCACCCGCACGCCGCCGACCTCGTCGAGGCGCTCCAGCGCGTAGGCCACGAGCGCGTGCTCGTGGGCGCGGACGTTCTCCATGCCCAGCGCGCCCAGGTAGTCGACGGCCGCGCCCAGGCCCACGCCCTCGGCGACCATCGAGGTCCCGGCCTCGAACTTCCACGGGAGGTCGTTCCAGGTCGAGCCGTCGAAGTCGACGGTGCGGATCATGTCGCCGCCGCCCAGGAAGGGCCGCATGGCCTCGAGGATCTCGCGGCGGCCGTGCAGGACGCCGATGCCGGTCGGGCCGACGGCCTTGTGGCCGGTCCAGGCGTAGAAGTCGGGGTCGATCGCGCCCAGGTCGACCGGCAGCTGGGGGACGCCCTGGGAGCCGTCGATGAGCGACAGCGCGCCCGCGCCGCGGACGCGCGCGACGATGTCGGCCACCGGGTTGATCGTGCCCAGGACGTTGGAGATATGCGCGAAGGCGGCGAGCTTGACGCGGCCGGTCGAGAGCTCGGCCTCTAGCTGCTCGAGCGACAGCCGGCCGTCGTCGGACACGTCGAGCCAGCGCAGCTCCGCGCCGGTCTCCTGCGTCAGCAGCTGCCAGGGCACGATGTTGGAGTGGTGCTCCATCTGGGTGATCAGCACCACGTCGCCGGGGCCGACGTTCTCGCGCCCCCAGGCGTAGGCCACGAGGTTGATCGCCTCGGTGGCGTTGCGGGTGAAGATCGTCGTGTCGGTCTCCCAGCCGGTGAACGCGGCCACGCGCTCGCGCGCGCCCTCGAACAGCGCGGTCGCCTCCTCGGCCAGCGTGTAGACGCCGCGGTGGACGTTCGCGTTATGGCGGCGGTAGTAGTCGTCGATCGCCTCGATCACCGACGCGGGCTTCTGCGAGGTGGCGGCGCTGTCGAGGTAGATCAGCGGGCGCCCGCCGAACTCGCGCTCGAAGATGGGGAAGTCGGCGCGGACGTCCAGACGGGGTGTCGTCTGCGCCGTAGCCATCACTTCGCCGCCGCGTAGGCCCGGATGTCCGCCTCGGCGCGATGCAGCTTCTCGGCCACGCGCTCACGCACCAGATCCTCCAGCGAGGAGTCCTCGAGCTGGACGACGATCGGCTCGAAGTAGCCCTCGACCACGAGGCGCACGGCCTCCTGGCGCGAGAGCCCGCGGGTCTGCATGTAGAAGACCATCGCCTCGTCGATCTCGCCCACCGTGCCGCCGTGCGACGCCGAGACGCTGTCGGTCTCCACGATCAGCGAGGGGATCGCGTCCACCTTCGCCTTGGGCGAGAGCATCATCGAGTGCGTCTGGAGATACGTGTGCGTCTCCTGCGCGCCCGGGTCGATCTTGATCAGGCCCTCGTAGGAGGCGCGCGACGCGCCGGTGGCGGCGCCCTTCCACACGGTGTCCCCGGTCGTCGGGCCGACCTCGTGGTAGTCGACCGTGAACAGGTCGAGGTGCTCGTCGCCCTCGGTGAAGTAGATGCCGCGGTGGCGCATGTCCGAGCCGGGCTCGGCCGTGGCCAGCTCGATGTGCTGGCGGATCAGCTTGCCGCCGAGGTGGATCGGGATCCACGAGCAGTAGGCGTCGCGGGCCACGCGCGCGAAGTGCGTGGACGCGTCGACGATCTCCTGGCCCGCCCCGCCCCAGTCGTGCAGGTGGGCGAGGTGGCAGCGCGCGCCGTCGTTGAGGTAGAGCTCGAAGGCGCCGGCGTGCAGGCCCGGCCCCTCGAACTCGCCGGCGAGGTCGTACTCGCGCAGACGGAAGTCGCTGTTCGCGCCGCCGATCGCCAGCGTGTGCGCGTACTGCGCGGTGCCGGGCTCGTCGATCACGTAGACGATCTGGATCGGCTTCTCGATCACCACGCCGTCGGGGACGTACAGGAACGCGCCGCCGCTCCAGAAGGCCGCGGCGGCGGCCTGGAGCTTGTCGCGGTCATAGGTCAGGCGCGACATGAAGTGCTCGGACACGAGTTGCGCGTGGTCGCGCACCGCGTCCTCGAGCGAGCACAGCACGACGCCGCGCTGCGCCAGGTCGTCGTCGAGCTCGACGTCGATGACGCTCGCGCCGCGCTGCACCAGCCGTCCCGCGAGCTCGTCGTCGCCCAGCGTCTCGGTCACGACCGAGGGGATCTCCGAGCCGGCCTCGTGGTGGCGCGGCTCCACGGCGTCGAGGTCCAGGTCGCGCAGCGAAGTGGTCCAGAAGCCCGAGCGCCGCCAGGACGGGAGGTCCAGGCGCTCGTAGGCCTCCAGCGCGGCCGCGCGGATCTCCTCCGGCGTGCGGCCGTTGCCGCCCGCGCCGGCACCGGCGAGCGCCTCGTAGAGGGTGGCCGCCTTCGCGGCCCCCGGCTTGGTCGAGCGGGCCCCGCCTGCGTCAGGCAACCTCGGCCTCCTCGCGCAGCCAGTCGTAGCCCTCGCGCTCGAGCTGCTCGACGAGCTCCTTGCCGCCGTTCCGGACGATCCGGCCGTTGAGCATGATGTGCACGAACTGCGGCTCGATGTAGTGCAGGATGCGCTGGTAGTGGGTGATGATCAGGGCGCCCATGCCGGACTCCTTGTGGAGGACGTTCACGCCCTCGGCCACGGTGCGCAGCGCGTCGATGTCGAGGCCCGAGTCGGTCTCGTCCAGGACGGAGACCTGGGGCTCGAGCATCGCCATCTGCAGGATCTCGCAGCGCTTCTTCTCGCCGCCGGAGAACCCGTCGTTGAGGTGGCGCGAGGTGAACTCGCGGTCGACCCTCAGCACCTCGGTCGCGTGCTTGAGCTTCTTGCCGAACTCGCGCACGTTGATCGGCTCCTCGCGGCGGGTGTTCATCGCCATGCGCAGGAAGTTGGCCACGGAGACGCCGGGGATCGCGACCGGGTACTGGAAGGCGAGGAAGAGCCCGGCCTGGGCGCGGTCCTCGGGATCTGACTCGGTGATGTCCTCGCCGCGCCAGAGGATCTGGCCCTCGGTGATCTCGTAGGACGGGTGGCCGAAGATCGTGTTGGCGAGCGTCGACTTGCCGGACCCGTTGGGGCCCATCAACGCATGGACTTCTCCCTGGCTTACAGAGAGGTCGACGCCACGGAGGATCTCGCGGTCTTCTGTGCGGACGTGGAGGTTGCGGATCTCGAGGTCTGGCATAGGTCGGACAGTCTCATCTCCTGAAGGGTGGACACGATGGAGCCGCGCACGCGGGTCCAGAGCAGCTTGGTGGGGCAGACGTGGTCGGGATCGCTCTCCCGCGAGCACACGAGCACGCCGTCGGCCCCTTCGGTGATGCACTCGATGGGAGCGATCGATCCCTCGAGCGCCTCCACGATCTCGGCCATCGTGATCTCGCCGGCCGGACGGGCGAGCAGGTAGCCCCCGCGCGCTCCGCGCCGGCTCTCGACGAGCCCGGCCTTCCGCAGCCGGGCCACGAGATGCTCGAGATAGGCGAGCGGGAGGCCGTCGTTCTCGGCGATCTCCGACAGCGACACGGGAGCGTCCCCGTTGCGCTTTCCGAGCTCCACCATGACGCGGACTCCGTACTCGGCCTTCGTGGAGAACATCATCTCCCGGGAAATCCTAGCGGGCGGGTAGGAGTTTTCGGGATTCACGGAATCCGGTGGCGGCGCCGATAGGGGCGAGACATGCGCCTCGCTCGCATCGCCGGTCTCGCCCTCTGCCTTGTCGTCCTCGCGCCCGCCTCGGCCGGCGCCGTGGGGTGGATGACCCCGGCCACGGATCTCTCGGCGGCGGGGCAGGACGCCGACGCGGGGTCGCCCAGCGGTGGCGGCCCGGGAGTCGCGGTCAGCCCGCAGCGCGACATCACCTGGGTGTGGGTGCGCTCCGACGGCACCAACGACATCACCCAGACGCGGACGCTGAAGGCGGACGGGACGCTGACCGCGGTCCAGGACCTGTCCGATCCGGGGCAGGACGCGTCGAAGCCCGACGTCGCGGTCGACGCCGACGGAAACGCCTACTTCACCTGGATCCGCAACGACGGCACGTTCAATCGCGGGCAGACCCGGCGGCGCGACGCGGCCACCGGGACGCTGAGCTCCACCGAGGACGTCAACACCGACAGCTCCTCCGTCAGCGATCTCGACGTGGCCGTGGACGATGCCGGGGATGCGACCTACGCCTGGGACAAGAGCACCGGCGGCTCGGACGTCCTCTCGCGCACCCGCTCGGCAGGCGGCACCTGGACCCCGGCGCTGACCGATCCGCCGGACCTGCTCGGCGGAGGCCTCGCGCCGGTCGACGTCACCGTTGACGTCAACGGCTCCGGCGACGCTGTGATCGCCTGGACCGGAGGCGGCAGCAACCCGCCACCGTCCTTCCAGGCCCAGTCCCGCTACCGCAAGGCGGACGGCACCTGGCTCCCGGCGCTGGTCGACCCCGCCTCGAATGTCTCGAGCTTCAGCCGGCTCATCACCCACCCGCGGGTGGGCGTGGCGGCGGACGGGTCGGCGGTGCTCATGTGGCAGCGCGCGCTGACGACGACGCCCAACCCCGGCACCTACATCGTCGAGTCGCGGCGCCTGGCGGCCGACGGCGCGACGTTCGGCGGCATCGACGACCTCACCAACGCCTCCAACGCCTACACCCAGCTGCCCAACCTGGCGGTGAACTCGGGCGGCGACGCGATGTTTGTCTGGGAGGCGCCGACAACGGACGGGCTGCTGGCCCGCCAACAGGCGGCGGATGGCACGTACACGCCCGCCCTCTCCGCCCAGCCCTCCGTGGTGTCCGACGACGGGAGCCGCGCCCGGGTCGGTCTCAGCGACTCCGACGTCGCGACGATCGTCTGGGACGGCTTTGACGGAACGAACTCGATCGCCAGCGCGCGCCGGCGCAACGCCGACGGGTCGTTCACCCCGGCCCTGGGCGCAGCCCCCGACCGCCTGTCGGCCGGCGGCCAGGACGCGTCCAAGCCCGACGTCGCGGTGGACGCCGACGGCGACGGCGCCGCGGTGTGGACGCGCTCGGACGGGACCAACGAGCTCGCCCAGGGCATCGCGCTCGACGGCACGCCACCGGTCCTGAGCGCCGTCAGCTTCCCCGCGGGCGGGCCCATCGGCATCCCGCTCCCGTTCTCCGCCTCGGCCACCGACCGCTGGAGCACGCCCACGCTCGCGTGGGCCTTCGGCGACGGCGCGAGCGCGCCCGGCGGGAGCGTCTCCCACTCCTATGGCGCCGCCGGCAGCTACGGCGCGCGGGTCACCGCGACGGACGCCGCCGGCAACACCGCGACCGCGACGGCGACCGTGGCGATCCGACAGCCCCCGGACGGCGGTGGCGGCGGTGGTGGCGGTCCCAGCCCCGCCAAGGCCCCGGAGATCTCCGGCTACTCGGTCGGCCCGGCCACCTTCGCCGCCGCCTCCCGGGGCGCGAGCATCGCCAGGAAGGCCGCCACGGGCACGACGGTGCGCTACACGCTCTCCAAGGACGCGAAGGTGACCTTCACCGTCGAGCGAATCCGCGCCGGGCGCCGCGTGAGCGGGCGCTGCCGCACGGCGACGCGGGCCAACCGGCGCAAGCCGCGCTGCGATCTCGCGCTGGCCGGCAGCTTCGCCCGCGCAAGCAAGACCGGGCGAAACAGCTTCCGGTTCACCGGTCGCCTGCGCGGGCACAGGCTCGCGCCCGGCTCCTACCGCCTGGTTGCCACCGCGAGCGACTCCGGCGGGCGTCGCTCGGCGGCCCGGCGCGCGTCGTTCCGCATCGTCGCGCGCTGAGCGCTTACGCCCTCGTCAACCGCGCTCCCTACCCTTTCGCGCCATGCGCAGGCGGCTGCTCCTGATCGGCGGCGTCGTCGCGGGACTCGCCGTGCTCGTGGGCGGAGGGCTCTACGTGGCGTACAAGTCCGGTGCCTTTCGCTCGGCCAAGACCGAGCGCGGCGAGACCCTGTCCACCAACGAGGCGGACGGGCCCGAGCCCGCGCCCAGGTCCCGCCCGAAGAAGGCGAAGGCCGCCTGGACCTTCTTCCGCTTCGACGCCCTGCGCGACGGCTACAACCCGGGCGCCCGCGCCCGGCCGCCGTTCAACGTGGCCTGGGCGAAGCACGTGACGCGCCACGGCTACCTCGAGGCGCCCGCGGTCGTGGCCGGGAACGTGATCGTCTACGGCTCCTACGGCAAGCGGTACGGCTCGGACCTCGTGGCCCGCAACGCGCTCACCGGGCGGCGCCTGTGGCACAAGCACTTCCGCCACGGCGCCAACTTCGCCGGATCCCCGGGGATCTACCGCGGGCGCGTCTACATCACCTCCCACGACGGCAACATCCGCGCCTACGGGCTGCACAAGGGGCGGCGCCGCTTCATCAAGAAGATCGCGCCCTCCGAGAGCCCGCCGATCGGCGCCGGGCGCTATGTCTACTTCGGGGACGGACCCAAGGGCGGCAACGGGCGCTTTCGCGCCATCGACTGGCGCAGCGGGCGCACGATCTGGACCTACAAGGCCAGCGGCACGATCTCCAGCGGCGCCGCGCTGACGCGCAGCACGCTGTACTTCGCGTCCTACGGCGGGAGCGTCTACGCGCTCAACCGGTTCAACGGCAAGCTGCGCTGGAAGACCACCGTGCGCGGCGCGCGCAACAACCTCGTGCCGTTCTACTCCACTCCCGCGCTCGGGCACGGGCGGCTGATCGTTGGCGGGACCGACGGCTCGGTGTACGCGCTCGACGCCCGGACGGGCGCACAGAAGTGGCGCTATGACGGCGACGGCTACGTCTACGGCAGCGCCGCGATCTGGCACGGGCGCGTGTACATCGGCGACTTCGGCGGCGGGTTCCACGCGCTGTCGCTGCGCAGCGGGAAGCAGCTGTGGCAGCGCAGCCTCGGGCCGATCATCGGCTCGGCCACCGTCATGCGCGGCATCGTCTACATCTCGACGCTGCGCCCGCCCAGCACCTACGCCTTCGACGCGCGCACCGGCGCGCAGGTGTGGCGCTTCAACGACGGGCAGTTCTCCCCGATCATCGCCGACGGCCGCTATGTCTGGCTGACGGGCAAGGCCCACGTCTACCGCCTGGCGCAGCGGCCGACCGCACGGCAGCGGGCGCGGGCCCGGGCCAGGGCGAAGGCCCGCGCCCGGGCGAAGGAGGCGAAGGCCCGGCGGGCCCGGGCCAAGCGCAAGTCCTCCAGCTCATGAGCACGCAGGCGCCACCGCCGGCGCAGGACGGGCCGGCCTCCGCGCCCTCCCGCGGGCGCGTCGCGCGCGCCGTCTCCTGGATGGCGGTCGGGCACGTGGCCAGCCAGGGGCTGTGGCTGGGCTCGCTCATCCTGCTGGCGGCGATCGTCCCTCCGAGCGCGTTCGGGTCGCTCGCCACCGGCATGGTGCTGGTCAATCTCGCCGGCCTGCTGGTGGACTCCGGCACGCGCGGGAGCATCATCTCCGCGCCCGTCCTCGGCCGCGCCGAGGTGCGCGGCGCGGTGGCGCTCAACCTCGTGGTCGGCTTCGGCGCCACGGCGGCCATCTTCGCCCTGGCCGGGCCGATCACATCGACCTTCTCCTCCGGCGGGAGCGCGAACGCGATCCGCATCCTCAGCATCGGCGTCGTCCTCTACGCCGCGGGGATCACCCCGCTGGCGCTGCTGCAGAAGAACCTGCGCTTCCGCGCGTTCGCCGGGGCGAACATCGGCGCGGCCACGGTCTCGTCGGCGGTCGGCATCGCGGCCGGGCTCGCCGGCGCGGGGGTGTGGGCGCTGGTGGCGCGCCAGCTCACCTCGATGGGCCTGCTCTCGGTCTTCGCCTGGGTGATGGCGCGCGACCTCGTGCCCGCGCGCGACCCCGAGGAGCGCAGCCGCCGCACGATGCGCCTGCGCCAGGCCGGCTGGCTGGGCTTCTTCGCGCTCGCGCTGACCGACTTCGTGGCGCTGAACTCGGACTTCCTCGTGGTCGGCCACATCGAGAAGGCGACGCGCCTGGGCATCTACTCGCTGGCCTTCACGCTGGCCTTCGCCCCGCTCACACAGGTCTCCTGGCAGGTCGGGCGCGTGCTGTTCCCGGCCGCGGCGGCGACCAGCGACATGCCGACGGTGGCGCGGCGCACCCTGGTCTCCGTGCGGATGATGGGCCTGATCCTGCTGCCCTTCGTGGCGCCGGCGATCGTGCTCGCGCCCACCGTCCTGCCCGGGCTGCTGGGCGACGAGTGGAAGGCCGTGGTGGCGCCGTTCCAGATCCTGCTCTGCGTCGGCGTGGGCCAGGCGATGGTGGGGATGATCGGCGAGTCGCTGTCGGGCACCGGGAACATCGGCTGGCGCGCGCGCGTCAACGCGCTGTGGGCGGCCGGGATGGTGGGGGCGCTGATCGTGCTCGTATCCGCCCACGGGATACGGGGCGCGGCCTGGGCGCACGCGCTGCTCTTCGTGCCGCTGGCGCTGGCCTACGCCACGCTGGGCGCGCGGAAGCTGACGCTGCGCCCGGGACAGATCGCGCGGGCGGTGGCACCGCTCGTCGTGCCGGTGGCGGTGCAGATCGCGGTGACGTTCGGGGCCCTGAAGGGCCTGGAGGCCGCGGGCCTGGCCGAGGGCTGGGCGGCCCTGGCCGCCGCGATCGCCGGGCTCGGGGCGATCGTCCTGGTGCTCTGGCGCCTGCCGTCCTCGCCGCTGTGGGAGGCCCGGGCCGTGGTGGCCGACGCCCGCTCGGGCAGACTCTAGGCCGCTTGCCCGACTCCCGCCCCCGCATCCTCTTCGTCTGTCCCTCCGACGCCTCGTTCATCCGCGTCGACCGCGAGGTCCTGGCCGAGCGCTGGCCGGTCGAGGTGTGGAAGCAGCCGGGCCGGTGGGCCAACCCGCTGAAGGTGATCGCCGCCCTGCGGCGCAACGACGTCGTCGTGGGCTGGTGGGCGTCGTGGCACACGTTCTGGCCCTTCACGCTCGCGCCGCTGCTGCGCCGGCCCTCGCTCCTCATCGTCGGCGGATTCGACACGGCCAACATGCCCGAGATCGGCTACGGCTACCAGCAGGGCGGGCTGCGCCGGACGCTGAGCCGCTGGATCATGCGCCGGGCCACGAAGCTCGTCACGAACTCGCACTACTCGCAGGGCGAGATCGAGCGCAACATCGGGTTCGGACCGGACCGCGTGGGGGTGATCCACCACGGCGTCCCCGATCCCTACGGCGAGCTGCCGCCGGAGGAGGGGCGCCGGCGCATGGCGCTGAGCGTCGGGTTCGTGACCCGCGACAACCTGGAGATCAAGGGCCAGCGCGCGTTCGTCGAGGCGGCGGCCGAGCTGCCCGACGTCGAGTTCGTGCTCGGCGGGCCATGGAAGGACGACGCGATCGACGAGCTGCGCGCCCGGGCGACGTCCAACGTCACGTTCACCGGCTGGCTGGAGCAGGAGGATCTCGACCGGCTCTTCCGCGAGGCCTCCGTCTACGTCCAGCCCTCTCACCACGAGGGCTTCGGGATCGCGGTGGCCGAGGCGATGCTCGCGGGCTGCGTGCCGGTCATCACCCGGGCGGGCGCGATGCCCGAGGTCGTGGGAGACGCGGGCATCCAGGTCGAGGGCGACGAGCCGGCCGTGGTCGCCGAGGGCGTCCGCCGCGCGCTCGACGCCGGGCCCGCCGCCCGCGCCGCGGCCCGTGAGCGCATCCTCACCGCCTTTCCCGTGGAGGTCCGCCGGCGCGGGCTGTGGGACGCGGTGGAGGGCCTCGGGAGCTAGGACGGGCTCGTGGCCCGCGCCTCGGCCCACTCCGAGTAGGCGCCGGCGAGCCGCTCGCCGATGCGCGGCCAGAACAGCTCGCGCGCGTAGTCGTAGCCCGCGTCGACCAGCGCGCCCGCCAGTCGCCGGTCGCCGCGCAGGCTGGCGTTGAGCAGGGCCAGGCGCTCGGTCAGGCCGGCCGGGTCGTCGGCGATCAGCGCGTGCTCGCCGTCGCGCAGGTCGTGGCCCTCGGCGCCCAGCGAGGTGGAGACGAGCGGCACGCCGCGGGCCAGCGCCTCCACGACCTTCAGCCGCGAGCCCGCGCCCGCCCGCAGCGGGACGACGGCGACGTGCGCGCCCGCGTAGACCAGGTCGAGGTCGTCGACCCGCCCGAGGTAGCGCACCCCCGGCAGCTCGGGCCCGCGACGGCCCGGCCCGACCACCTCGATGTCCACGTCCATCCGCTCGCGCACGCGCGGCGCGACCTCGCGCACGAACCACTCCAGGCCCTGGGCGTTGGGCTCGTAGTTCAGCGACCCGACGAAGAGCAGGCGCAGCGGCTCGCCGGGCTCCGGGCCGCGCGGCCGGTCGGGCAGGGGCAGCGGAGCGACTCCGTTGGGCACGGTGATGACCGACTCGCCGCCCAGCGCCTCGAAGCGGGCGCGCTCGGAGTCGGAGACCGCCAGGGCGTGGTCAAAGGTGCGCAGGTAGCCGCGCTGGAGCGCCTCCAGCGCCCGGGCCTCGCGGCGGTAGAGGCGGCGGCGCAGCCACTCGTCGGCCGTGGCCGCCAGCCGCTCCTTGAGCAGCGCCTCGTCGTTGTGCAGCGAGACCACCCAGGTCGCGTCGGCGGCCGAGGCGCTGGGGTGGACGTGCGCGCAGAACAGCGAGTCGCAGTGGACGAGGTCGGGCTGGAAGCGCGACATCCCGGTGCGCACCGCGGCCACCAGGCCGGGGCTGCGGAACATCCCCTCGGTGTAGGAGCCGTGAGAGACGAGGCTGGCGAGCTGACGGATGCGCTTGTGGGCCGGCGGGGTGGGCACCACGTGCACCGCGCGCAGCGCCGGCAGCGCGAGCTCGATCGCCTCGGCCGGGCACGCCCTGTCGCCCGATCCCGGCTCGGCGTCGAGCGTGACCAGGGCGACCTCGGCGCGCTGGGAGAGCTCGTCGAGCAGGTGGAAAGTGCGCAGGCGCCCGCCGTTGTCCAGCGGCAGCGGCGGGCCGGCGGCGACGAAGAGGATCTTCATCCGGTCACCGCCGCCGCGGGCCGCGACGCGACGAAGCCCCGGTGCCAGAGCCCGAGCGAGAGCAGGCAGAAGAGCTGGCGCGTGTTGTCGGCGCGGCCGTCCGCGTGGGACTCCACCAGGCGCACGAGCTCGCGGCGCTCGAACAGCTGCGGGCACAGCTCGCCGTCGCCCAGCAGGACCTCCTCGGTCAGCGGCCGCAGCTCCGAGCGCAGCCACCGGTCGACCGGAGTGCGCCACCCGAGCTTGCGCCGGTGGACGATCTCCCTGGGCAGGAGCTGCTCCATCGCCTCCTTGTGCAGCGACTTGCCCTGCAGGCGGCGCACGTGCTGCGTGGAGCGCGCCGACTCGGCCAGGGCGACGAGGTCGTTGTCGAGCATCGGCACCCGCAGCTCGACCGACGTGGACATCGACATCTTGTCGGCGATCAGCAGCAGCTCGTCGGGCAGCCACAGCCGGGTGTCGACGTAGAGCATCTGGCCGAGCGGGTCGAGATCGGCGACACGCGCGCGCAGCCGCTCGACGGCCTCGCTAGGGGCGGGGGCGCCGGCCAGCGCGGAGACGAGTTCCGGCCGGTAGAGCGCGCGCTTGGCGTCGTCGGTGAGCACGCGGTAGGCGCCCATGAGCAGCGAGAGGTCGTCGGGGGCGGCCAGGGCGTCGAGGCCCCGGGCAAGGGCGTCACGGCCGGCGGGGCGGGGGAGCCGCGCCGCCAGCGCGCGGGCGCCGGGCACGCCACGCAGCAGCGAGGCGATCCGGGCGCCGCGGTGGCGCCCGTAGCCGCCCAGCGGCTCGTCGGCGCCCTGCCCGCTGAGCGCGACGGGCACCTCGGGGCGCATGAGGCGGGCGACGAACTCCACCGCCAGCGCGCTCGTCGTCCCGATCGGCTCCTCCACCGTGAGCATCGACTGCGGCAGCGCCTCGAGGTACTCGCGCTCGCCGATCAGCGCCGAGCGGTGGGCGGCACCGAACAGGTCGGCGGTGCGCCGCGCGGCCGCGATCTCGTCGGTGTCCTCGCCGCCGCCCGCGAAGCCCACGGTGTAGGCCCGCACCTCGGAGGCGTGCCTGGCCATGACCGCGCACACCGCGCCGGAGTCCACGCCGCCCGAGAGCATCACCCCGATCGGCACGTCGCTCATCATCTGGCGCACCACGGCGCGCTCGAACGCCTCGCGGTACTCGGCCACGAGCGCCGCGCGGTCGTCGCGCTCCCGGGGGACCGGATCGGCGGCGTACTCGGTCTCGCGAATGCCGTCCGCGCGGGAGCTCAGCACGGTCGCCGGCCCGACCTTGCGCACCGCGCGCAGGGCCGTGCGCGGGGACGGGACGAAGCGGAAGGTGAGGAACTCGTCCACGGCGACCGGGTCGACCTCGCGCGGGATGGAGTCGTCGGCGAGGAGGGCCCGGACCTCCGAGGCGAAGCTCAGGCGACCGTTGGCGTGCGCGTAGTAGAGCGGCTTGACGCCGAAGCGATCGCGGAACAGGTGCAGCGCGCGCTCGCGCCCGTCCCACAGCGCGAAGGCGAAGATGCCGTTGAGCCGCTCGACGAACCCGGGGCCCTCCTCCTCGAACAGGTGGGGGAGGATCTCGCCGTCCGAGCCGCTGTTGAGCCGGTGCCCGCGCGCCTCGAGATCGCGGCGCAGCTCGGCGTGGTTGTAGATCTCGCCGTTGAACACCGCCACCACGTCACGGTCCTCGTTGAACAGCGGCTGATGTCCGCCCTGGGGGTCGATGATCGCCAGGCGGCGCATCCCCAGCGCGATGCCGGGCGCGTCGAAGAAGCCGTCGCCGTCGGGGCCGCGGTGGGTCAGTGCGGCGGTCATGGCGGCAACGACGCGAGGGTCGGCGTCGCCGGAGGGAGCATGGATGCCGGCGATGCCGCACATGTCCGCCAGCGTAGTGGTCCCCCCGCCCGACGTTCACCGGTCTCGGCGGCCTCGGCGACCGCCAGACGGCGTCCTCGGATTCGGCATAGCGGTGCTATGCCGAAGTCCTGCGTCCTTGTCTGCCGATCGCCGAGTCTCGCCAGAAGCCCGGCAACGTCAGCCGGGTGAACCACAGCCGCGAGTGTGGCGCAACCACACCGGGCCTCCACCGCCGGGTGCCGGGGCCACCGCCTCCGTCGGGCGGAATCGGAGATAACCTCGCGCCGTGAGCCCGGTCTCGGAGAGCCTGGACGTCGTCCGCGTCCTCGTCCGCGCCGGCGTCCTGCGCCCGGAGGACCCGCTGACGTTCGTGCGCGCGGCGGCGGGAACGCGGCGCTGGGGCCGCGGGCTGGCGGGCGCGGCGGCGGCCAACGCCGTGCGCCATGGCCGGCGGATCGCGATGATCGACGAGCTCGGGCCGATCAGCCATCTCGAGCTGCACGAACGCTCGGGCGCGCTGGCGGCGCGCTGCGCGCCGGGGGAGTCGGGCCCGGCGACCGGGTCGGACTGCTCTGCCGCGACAGCCGCTACTTCGCGCTGCGGCGCCCTGGCCACGGCGAAGCTCGGCGCCGACCTGGTGCTGCTCAACACGTCGTTCTCGGGCCCCCAGCTGCGCGACGTGCTGGAGCGCGAGGGCGCGCGGGCGTGATCCGCGACGAGGAGTTCGCCGACCTGACCGATGGCTCGGGCGTGCGCGAGGTCGTCGGGTGGGGAGAGGGGGAGGAGACGGTCGAGGCGCTGATCCGTGCCGGGCAGCCGCCGAGCCCGCCCCGCCCGAGGAGCCGGGACGCACGATCCTGCTGACGTCCGGGACGACGGGCACGCCCAAGGGCGCGCGGCGCTCGCCCGAGACCCCGACCGCCGCCGATCATGGCCGTGCTCGACCGCATCCCGCTTCGGGCCGGCGAGCGCCACTTCGTCGTGGCCCCGATGTTCCACGCCTGGGGCTTCGCCTTCTGGGGCCTGGGCGTCCTGCTGGGCTCCGAGACGATCATGCGCCGGCGCTTCGATCCCGAGGCCACGCTGGAGCTGATCGACCGCCACCGCGCGGTCAGCGCCGCGATGGTCCCGGTGATGGCGCAGCGCATCCTCGAGCTGCCCGACGAGGTCCGGGCGCGCTACGACACCTCGTCGCTGCGGATCATCGCCCTGGGCGGCTCGGCGATCCCCGGCGACCTGGCGATCCGCGTGATGGACGCCCTCGGCGACGTCGTCTACAACGGCTACGGCTCGACCGAGGTGGCGCTGGTCTCGATCGCCTCACCGCAGGACCTCCGCGCCGACCCGGCCACGGCGGGCGCCCACGCTCTCCAGTGCCGTCGTGCGCCTGCTCGACGGCCAGGGGCGCGGAGGCCGGCGACGGGCCGGGGCGGATCTTCGTCGGCACCGAGGCGGCGTTCGAGGGCTACACCGGCGGGGGCACCAAGGAGTCGATCGACGGCCTGATGTCCACCGGCGACATGGGGTCCTTCGACTCCGCCGGCCGCCTGCGAATCGAGGGCCGCGACGACGACATGATCGTCTCGGGCGGCGAGAACGTGTACCCGCGCGAGGTCGAGGACACGATCCTCGCGCTGGACGGCGTGCGCGAGGCGGCGGTGATCGGGGTCGAGGATTCCGAGTTCGGCCAACGACTGGCGGCCTACGTCGTGGCCGAGGACGGCGAGACGCTCGACGCGGACGAGATCCGCGCGGCGGTCAAGGCCAACCTGGCCCGCTACAAGGTCCCCCGCGACGTCGTCTTCCTGGACGAGCTGCCCCGCACCGCCACCGGGAAGATCCTCAAGCGCGCGCTCGCCGAGCTCGGCTGAGCGTCCCGAAAGACGCACTGGCACACGGCGCCCTCGGCGCCGCGATTTCGGCTGCGCTTGACGATGTGTTACGATATATCGCGATACTTCAACTCAATCCAAGAGGTACAACACATGCATTCGCATTCACACTCAATCCACCCGGGCGATCCCCGGGCCTGGTTCACCGGCATGACCCCCCGCGGGCGAGGCGGCGGACCCCCCGGCCGCGGTGGCCGTCACGGCCACGGCCCCGGAGGCCGTCACGGCCGCCGAGGCCGCCGGCGCCCTCGCGGTGACGTCCGCGCCGCGATCCTGCTCCTCCTCGCCGAGGAGCCCCGCAACGGCTATGCCGTGATGCAGGAGATCGAGGAGCGCAGCTCCGGCGCCTGGCGCCCGAGCCCCGGCTCCGTCTATCCCGTGCTCCAGCAGCTGGAGGACGAGGGCCTCGTCACCCCCGAGGAGACGGGCGAGCGCAAGGTCGTCGCCCTGACCGACGAGGGCCGCAAGTACGTCGAGGACAACCGCGAGACCCTCGGCGCTCCCTGGGACGCCGCGGCCGCGGGCTTCAGCGAGGACATGCTCGAGCTCCGCAACCTGATCTGGCAGGTCGGCTCGGCCGTCCACCAGCTCGTCACCACCGGTGACGAGAACCAGCAGCGCCAGGCCCGCGAGGTCCTGAGCTCCACCCGCCGCGATCTCTACCGGATCCTGGCGGGCGACGAGCCCGGCGACTCCGCGAGCTAGCCCGACAGGCAGCGCCGGGAAGGACGCGCTCCTTCCCGGCGATCCGCGGTCAGGGCTCGACGAGCCCGCGGCGGATCGCGTAGCGCACGAGCTCCACGCGGTCGCGCATGCCCAGCTTGCGCAGGACGTTCGCGCGGTGGGACTCCACCGTCTTCTCGGCCAGGTGGAGGATCTCGGCGATCTGGGCGTTCGTGTGCGCCTCGGCGATCAGCTTGACGACCTCCTGCTCGCGCGGGGTCAGGGGCTCGCGCGGGCCCTCCTCGTCGGAGGACATCCAGTCGCGGATCAGGGAGCGCTCGGCGGCGTTGGTCAGGAAGGCCTCGCCCCGGCCCACGGAACGGGTTGCCTCGACGAGGTCCTGGTCGGCCTCGGCCTTGAGGACGTAGCCCGACGCGCCGGCCTTGAGCGCCTCGAAGAGGTAGCGCTCGTCGCGGTGCATGGAGAGGATCAGCACGCTCATGTCCGGCGCCTGGGCCTTGATCTCACGCGTGGCCTGGAGGCCCGTCAGGCGCGGCATGCCCACGTCGAGGATGCACAGGTCGGGCCGCTCGCGCAGGGCCATCTCCACGGCCTCGGCCCCGTCGGCCGCCTCGGCCACGACCTCCATGTCGGGCTGGCGGTCGAGCAGCAGGCGCAGCCCGCTGCGGACGATGCCGTGGTCGTCGGCGATCAGGATTCTCATCAGCTCATGGTCAGGGTCACCGTCGTGCCCCTGCCCTCCGCGGAATGTATGTCGAGATCGCCGCCGACGAGCAGCGCCCTCTCCTGCATTCCGGTCAATCCCAGCCCGCCGTTGCGCTCGCCGCTCACCCCGCGCCCGTCGTCGGCGATGCGCAGCACCGTGCGCCCGACGAACGACAGCTCGACGGTCACGTGCTTGGCGGCGGCGTGCTGGGCGACGTTCGACAGGCTCTCCTGCGTGACGCGGTAGATCACGAGCTGCTGGTCGTCACTGAGCTGCGGGACGTCGCCGCGGCGGCGGAAGTCGGCGTGGATGCCCGTCCGCTCGGCGAAGTCGCGCACCTGGCCGCGCAGGGCGGGCAGCAGGCCATGGTCGTCGAGTGCCGTGGGGCGCAGCTCGCGCGCGAGGTTGAGCAGCTCCTCCATCGCCTGCCCGGCGAGCCGCTGGGTCTCGCGCAGCTCGCGCCGCAGCTCCGGCGTCGCCTCCTGGATGGAGGCCTGGAGGCGGAGCATGATCGCCGTCAGCGCCTGGTTGACCTCGTCGTGGAGGTCCTGGGCCAGGCGCTTTCGCTCCTGCTCCTGCGCGCGCAGCACGGCGCGCGAGCCGTCGCGGCGCTCGGCCTCCAGGCGCTCGAGCATCCGGTTGAAGGCGGCGTTGAGCCGGGCGACCTCGACCGAGTCGCTGTCCTCCACGACCGCGCGCTGGGCGGTGGCCGAGAGGTCCGCGCTCTCCATCGTGGCGATGAGGCGCTTGAGCGGCTGGAGGCGGCGGCGCAGGATCAGGCCGTTGCCGAGCAGGATGCCCAGGGCGCCCAGCACGAGGACGAGGAACTGGCCACGCTCGTGCGACGTCTGCAGGTCGAAACCCGCCACGACGGTGGCGGCGGCGATCATCGCCGAGATCAGCAGGGCGTTGATCGCCAGGAGCTGCCAGAGCAGGGGCACGCGGCGCATCGCAGGAGAAGCATCGACCAGGATGCCCCCAGGCTCAAATGGGGTCTAGACCCGATGGAGGAAAGCGCGGTGCGTGGCGATACTGCTCATGCGCTGCAGGACCGCAAAGAGAAAACTTCCGCGCTGGCGCGGATCGCGACTTGCACGCAGCATAGGGCCTGGAAAACAGCTGGAGCGTCCGATGGGAGCCGGGCGCTCTAGCCATTTAAGCGCCCGGTTTGAGGGTTCGCTCGCTGCTGTGGGGGATCGGGATTGGCATGCTCCGGTGCCCGGACGCGCCGGCCTGATGCCTCCGGGGACCGGACAGCCAATCCCGATCCCCTGAGCTCCGGCGTGCCTGGCGGGCGCCCATTTTGCTCTCGCTATACTTCTTGAAGCTTGAATCCCGCCCGAGTTTTAGGAGTTTTGCGATGAGCCCTTCTGGACCTGATGTGCTTCGGCGTATCAAGGAGCAGATTGACGAGGTCGATCCGGCTGAGGTGCGTGAGCAGCTCAACGAGGAGGGCGTCGTCCTGATCGACGTTCGCGAGGTCGAGGAGTTCGATGCCGGGCACATTCCCGGGGCGATCCACGTTCCTCGCAGCTACCTCGAGACCCGCATCGAGAACGCGGTGTCCGATCGCGGCGCGCGCGTCGTCCTCTACTGCCAGTCGGGCAACCGCTCGGCCTGGGGCGCCCACGCCCTGAAGGACCTGCTCGGCTACGAGAACGTCGAGTCGATGACCGGCGGTATCACCCTGTGGAAGGACCGCGGCTACGAGGTCGAGGTCCCCAAGAGCCTGACCAAGGAGCAGCGTGAGCGCTACTCGCGCCACCTGCTCATCCCCGAGGTGGGCGTCGAGGGCCAGCAGAAGCTGCTCGAGTCCAAGGTCCTGCTGCTCGGCGCGGGCGGGCTCGGCTCGCCGGCCGCGCTCTACCTCGCCGCGGCGGGCGTCGGCACGCTGGGGATCGTCGACAACGACGTCGTCGACCTGTCCAACCTCCAGCGCCAGGTGCTGCACACCACCGCCCGGGTCGGGATCCCCAAGGTGGAGTCCGCCGAGGAGACGATTCACTCCATCAACCCGGACGTGAACGTCGTCAAGCACGAGGTGCGGCTCGACGCGTCCAACATCATGGACATCCTGCCCGACTACGACATCGTCGTCGACGGGCTCGACAACTTCCCCACGCGCTACCTGCTCAACGATGCCTCCGTGCGCCTGAAGATCCCCGTCGTCTCGGCGGCGATCCTCGGCTTCGACGGTCAGCTCTCGGTCTTCTCGCCCTACGAGGGGCCGTGCTACCGCTGCCTCTTCCCCGAGCCGCCGCCGGCCGAGCTCGCGCCCTCGTGCGGCGCCAACGGCGTGCTGGGCGTGCTGCCCGGGACGATGGGCCTGCTCCAGGCGACCGAGGCCATCAAGCTCGTGATCGGCCAGGGCGATCCGCTCATCGGCCGCCTGCTGCTCTACGACGCGCTGGCCGCCAGCTTCACCGAGGTCAAGGTCCACCGCGATCCCGAGTGCCCGATCTGCTCGCGCGAGCCCGACGCGATCTCCGACGAGGAGATGGGGGTCTTCCCCGACTACGAGGCGTTCTGCGCCGCCGCCGGGTAGCCTCCGCCTCCCCTCGATGGCCAACGTCAAGATCCCACCCGTCCTGCGCCCCTCCGTGGGCGGTGAGAAGGAGGTCAGCGCCGACGGCTCGAACGTCGGCGAGGTCCTGCGCGCCCTGGTCGAGGCCCATCCGGGAACCGAGGCCCAGCTCTTCTCCGACGGAGAGCTCAACCGCTACGTCAACGTCTACCTCAACGACGAGGACGTGCGGGTGCTCGACGGGCTGGACACGTCGGTCGGCGAGTCGGACACGCTCGTGATCCTTCCGGCGATGGCCGGGGGCTGACGGCGCCTCAGTCCCACGGAGGCGCTCGCCAGTGGTTACCGTTGCGGGCGTGGACACGCCCGTCCTCTGGCACATCGAGGTCTCGCACTTCAACGAGAAGGCGCGCTGGGCTCTGGACTACAAGAGCGTGCCGCACCGACGGCGCGCGCCGATGCCCGGGGTCCTGCACCCGGTCGTCGCCCTGACGAAGACGCGCAAGGTCACCTTCCCGATCCTCGACATCGACGGGCGCTCGATCGGCGACTCGACCGCGATCATCGCCGAGCTCGAGCGCCGCTATCCCCAGCCGGCGCTGTACCCGGAGGACCCGGCCGTGCGGGCGCGGGCACTGGAGCTCGAGGACTTCTTCGACGAGGAGGTCGCGCCCGAGATCCGCCGGCTGTTGTTCTGGGAGATGAGCCGCGACCCCGAGACGTCGGCCGCGGGTCTCGACCTCCTGGGCGCTCCGAGCATGCCCAAGAGGGTGGCCGCCCCGGTCGTCGGCGCCGTGGCGAGGCGCTACGGGGGCAAGCCCGACGTGGTCGAGGAGGCCCGGCGCAGGACGCGGGCCGGCTACCAGCGCATCGCCGACGAGATCGGGCCCTCCGGCTACCTGGCCGGCGACTCGTTCAGTGTGGCCGACCTCACCGCCGCCTCGATCCTCTACCACCTGGCCGAGCCGCCCGAGTTCCAGTACGAGATCCCGGGCTTCACGCCCACGGTCTACGAGTTCCGCGAGACGCTGCCGCCGGAGTCCCTCGAGTGGATCCGGGGGATGTGGAGCGAGCATCGGCCGTCGTCGGCTGCGGTCAGCGCCTGAACAACGCTTTAGGCGTTTCGCATAGCTCCCGCTACGGTCGCCCGCGATGCGACGCGCGCTCGCTCTCGCCGCCCTGACGGCGGCCTTGCTTCTCGTCCCCGCGGCCGGGGCCCTGGCGGCCCCCGTGGTCTCGATCGAGCCGGCGACGGACGTCACCGACACGAGCGCCGTCCTGCACGGCGCCGTCACCCCGGGCGGCTCGCCCACGACCGCGCACTTCGAGTACCGCGTCATCGGTGCCTCGGCCTGGCAGTCGACTCCCGCGGCCGGCGTGGGCGACGGCGACGCGAGCGTGCCCGTCGCCGCGAAGGCGACCGGCCTGCTCTCCAACGCCTACTACGAGGTCCGGCTGGTGGCCGACTCGGCCGGCGCGAGCTACCCCAGCGAGTCGTCGAGCTTCGCCACCGCCCATGCCCGGCCGGAGGTCTTCGCCTTCGCCGTGCGCGAGGACGAGGTGTTCGCGCATGGCGCCGTCCTGCGCGGGTCGGTCTACCCGTACGGCACGCCCACGCGGTGGCGCTTCGAGTACCGGCGCGCCGGCCGCGAGCGCTGGCGGCACACCCGGTGGCGCGACGCGGGCGACTCGCAGACCTCGGTCCCCGTGTCCCGGCGCGTGCGCGGCCTGAGGCCCGGGACGGAATACGAGTATCGGCTGGTCGCGGTCAACGCCGACCGAACCGTGGCGTCGGCGACGCTGACGCTGACTACTTCGCCCGGCGCCTGAGCACCACGACGCGCTTCTCCAGCACAGCGGCGCGGTGACGGGCCGCGGCGGTGTGCTTGCGCGCCGTGGCCAGGCTGGCACTCAGCGCGGAGTTCTGCGCCGCCAGGGCACCGGCGCGGTGCTCGGCCGCGCGCGCCCGCCGCGCCGCCGCCGGGTCCTTGGCGGGAGCGGTATCCCCGGAGCCGGAGACGAGGAGGCCGGCAACGAACCCGATGGCCACCAGCGCGGTCAGCGACGCGATCAGCGCCGCCAGCTGGCGGGGGCGCTCGCGCAGCCGCGGCCGGACGGCCGGGGCGGGGACGAACTGGGTGCGCTGCGAGCTCATACCAGCAGCTCCGCCGCGGCCAGGCTCAGGCGCTTGACGGGCGCGCGCGTGCCGCGCCGCAGCGCGGGCAGCGCGTAGGTGCCCGAGTCGAGCATCGTCGCGAGCTGGCTGTCGTAGGGGATGGTCACCCAGCGCCGCAGATCGCGGCGCCGGAACTCCGCCTCCAGGGCGGAGTTGCCCTCGCGCGGGGCCTGGTTGAGCACGAGCGTCAGCCGCTCGTCTCCCGCCAGGTGGTCGAGCGCCCCGAGGACCGAGCGGGCCGTGACCCACTCGGGCGTGGTGACGAGCACCGTCTGGTCGGCGCGCTGCACGGCGAAGCCGGCCAGCGGACCGGTGACGCCGGAGCCCAGGTCCAGCAGCAGGACGTCGTAGAAGCGGCCGAGGAAGGCGGTCAGCGCCCCGTAGTGCTCGGGCGTCAGGCCGGCCATGACGCCAGGGCTCGCCGGCCCGGGCAGGATGTCCAGCCCCGTCGGCAGGGACGAGACGTAGCGCCGCAGCTCGGGGGCGGAGGAGACCGTGTCCAGCTCGCCCAGCAGCTCGTCGAGGGTGCGCTCCGGCCGCAGTCCCTCGCGGGGCAGCGTGCCCAGGGTCCCGAAGTCGGGGTCGGCGTCGATCGCCAGGCAGCGCAGCTTCAGGTGAGAGGCCAGCGCGTTGCCGAGCATGAACGTGCAGGTGGTCTTGCCCACGCCGCCCTTGGGCGAGAGCACCGCGATCGTGTTGGTGCGCGTGACGCGTCCCGCCGCCAGCAGACGACCCTCGAGCTCGGCCTCCTCGCGCTCGCCGCGGCTGGTCAGCAGCCGGCTGAGCCGGTCGCCCCAGCGGGCCGCCGCGCCGGCCGGGCGCTCGAGGCCATCCACGACCGGCCCGTCGCCGGACGGAAGCTCGCGCCGGCGCAGCTCGGCCTCGGAGGGGGCGATCTGCGCCCGCCCGTTCGGCGTTCCCGTCTCCTCGACCGTTCCCATCTTCGCCCTCAGGTACGGGGCAGGAGCAGGCGCTGGCCGACCATGATCAGGCTCGGGTCGCCGGTGCCGATGCGCTTGGCGTTCAGGCGCCAGATCCGGTCCACCAGCTTCGCGATCTGCGCGTCGGTGGCCCGCTTGCCCAGCATCATCTTGGCCAGCAGCCACAGTGAGTCGCCGGGGCGCACGATGTAGATCCAGCCGCTGGAGACCGGCTTGGGCTGCGGCTCGCCCTTCGGGACGGGCGGTGGCGACAGCGTGCGCTGCACGGGCGCGGGCATCTGCGTCGTGAGCGGGCGGACCCGGGGCTGCGTCGTCACCTGGCCTCCGTCGCTCTCCGTCTGGCCGGGGGAGGGCGAGGGGACCGGGACCGGCAACTGGACCTGCGCGGTGTCCTTGGTCCTGTCGGCGACGCGCGGCAGCGTCGGCACGTCGACCTTGGGGACCGGCACGCTGGGGACTGGCACGGGCGTGGCGACCGCCGGGACCTGGACGGCGGGCACGGGCGGCACGGCGTCGGTGATGGACGTCGGCGTGACCGGTGCCTCGGGGGTGACCGTGGGCACCGGGACCGAGGGAACCGGCGGCACGGGAGGCGGCGTGGACGTCACGGTCGGCGGCACGGCCTCGGTGGCCGCCGCCGGAGCCGCCGGGACGGCCGGGACGGCGGGCACCGCGTCGGTGACCGTGTCCGTGGCCGGGTTGTCGCCGTCGGCGGGATCGGTCGCGGCGATGTCGGTGGCGGGCGTGGCGGCCGGGTCCTGGCCCTCGGAGGGGCCGTCGGCCGGGGTCGCGGCGGGCTCGGTCGCGCCGGGATCGGCGGCCGTGTTGTCCCCGTCGGCGACGCCGGTCGTGTCCTCGGTGCCCTGCTCGACCGGTGCGGTCGTCTCGCCCACGGCGCCGCCGGTGGCGTCGCCGCTCTGCTGCGTCGTGACCGTGTCGGCCGCGGGCGCGGGAGGCGTCGCCGGAGGCGCCGACGTCGCGGCGGCGGCCACGCCCGGCGCCAGGCCTCCCGCGGCCATGGTGCCGGCGACGAGCGCCGCGGTCGTGCGCGCCGGGGCGAACGCCGTCGAGGGCAGCTTCCCGCTCAGCCGCTCGGTGCGACACACCGGGCAATCGCGGCGAAACCCCAGATGGGCGTGGCTGCCCTCGGCGAGTAGATGGTCGGTCAATGACATGTCAGGCGCACCCCACTCCGAACGGATGCCCGCAGAACCAGCGGACGGAGGGCTCTATGTAGAACGACGGAGCGCGCGATGTCTGGCGGTATTCCCACAGCGCGTGGCCGACGTTGCCCTCGAAATGGGTCGAGCCCTGCCAGCGGAATGTGTCCGAGCCCTCCCAGATGGCATTGACCTGGTTGAACTCGTGGCCCCTGAAGACGCTCGAGGCATCCTGGTCGGGACCCTGCCCGCCGGTGAGCGTGTCCTGCGGGTGGATGTCCACGGAGCCGTTGATGGTCACCGGGCCGACGGGCACGGCGAAGCCGAGGCTCGCCGACACCGTGCTGCCCTTCGTGCCCTTGCCCCATTTCCAGCCGATGATCTTGCTGGACCTGTTGGTGGTCGTGAACGACGTCACGGCCCGCGACAGGTGATTGCCGCCGCGTGAGTGAGCGCCGCCCGTGGTGCACATCTCGTACTGCTTGGAGCGATAGCGGCGCCCCGTCGAGGTCGAGACGAGCGTCCGGGCGCGGTTCTGCTTGTAGAGGCTGTAGATGTACTGGAAGTAGTAGGCGTCCTCGCTCGCGTCGCGCTTCCACGGCGAGTAGGCGACGAACCCGCGGCGCCTGCGGTTGTTCACGCACGCGTATCCGTTGGCGGCGCTGCCGGCCACGGCGCGGCCGGGCGCGGCGGTCGAGAACGTCGACCGCGAAACGGTGTGGCCGCGAGCGTCCAGCACGCGCCGCACACCCGGAAGGGCGCGCGCGGTGACGGCGGCGCCGTCCGCGCTCACGATGGCCGGATAGCTGTCCACCGTAACCCGGGAAACCCGGTCACGCTTGGCCGCCAAGGCGGAGCCGGGGATGACCATCCCGGTCCCCAGGATCAGAAATAGGACGCACATCCTGCGCCGCATGAAGCAACCTCCCGCAAGGTCGAACCGCTACAGAGAGTTCTGATCCCCTATTTGGAGGAATTTCAATCTTCAGCCCGACGTCCACGAGCATGAGGCCACCCGCCCGCGGGTGATCCGCCCCAGCTCGCGAGCCGCCCCGCCCGTTGCCGGGACGAGTCCGAGCCGGTCGCCCTGGACGGCCAAGAGCGCGTGTCCGTCGGGTGCCCAGCAGCGCGGCGACCAGGGGGTGTCGATGAAGTGCCGCGCGCCGTCCGCCGACACGATCGCCGCCCGTCCGGGCCCTCCCCCCACGTACATCGTCCCGTCGGGCGCCGTCAGCAGGACGGTGGCGTGCGGGATGCCGGGATCAACGATGCGCTGGCCGGATCCGCCGGCGTCGAGCACGAGGCGGGCGCGGTCGGGGTGGTCGAGGTCGGGCTGGGAGAGCACCGCCAGGCGCCCGCCGGGCAGCCAGTCGGCGCTCAGGTCCTCGCGCGAGCGGTAGCGGGTCCGCTTCGCACCGCCCGTGAGGGACTTGACGTCGATAAGCGTTCCCCGTGTGGCGCCGTCGGGCGCGTAGCGGACGACCGAGTAGGCGACCTGGCGGGAGGGGGAGAGGTCGGGCACCTGACCGGCCTGGTCGATCACCCGCCCCGGAAGGGCGGGGAAGCGGCTCAGATCGAGCGCCTCGACGTGGTCTGACCCGGCGCCCCGCGCGTTGGCGGAGACGACGGCGCCGGGCTGGGCGCTGATCCAGGAGACGCGCGCGCCCGCGGTGAGGCGCTCGACGTGGGACAGGGTGCCCGTGGCGCGGTAGACGTCGGCGTTGAACTCGTTCGCGCCGGCCAGGAGGTACAGCGTCCCGGGGATCCGCCCGCCCGCCAGGCCGAGCTCGGAGCGGAGCGCGGGATTGGGCTTGGGCTTGGGGTTGTCCGAGCCGCCGCCGCAGCCGGCGAGCGCGCTCAGCACCGCCAGCGTCGCCACGCCAAACAGCCCCCGTCCAGTGGTCGGCCGACACATATGGGTCGAACCTACCCATGAAACCGCGCTGTCCAGTCATCCGGGCGGTTACAGTGCCTCGCCATGGCCGACAGGGACGTCGCCCTCCGCCGCCTTCTCGCGCTCGCCGCGGGCCTGGCGGCCGCCCTCCCCGCCTCCGCCACAGCGGCCACTCCGGCCGACGACAGTCACTACGTGCGCGGCCAGGTGATCGTCCGCTACCGACCGGGGGCGACCGGCGCCGAGCGGACCCGGGCCCGCGACGACGTCTCCGCCCGCTCGCGACGGCCTGTCGCGCTGGCCCGCACGGAGCTGCTCCAGCTGCCCGCCGGCGCCTCCGTGCCCCAGGCCGTTCGCGAGCTCGAGGCCCGCGACGACGTCGAGTACGCCGAGCCCAACCAGCTCTTCCAGCCCGAGGGAATCCCCGACGATCCGAGCTTCGCCAACCAGTGGGGCCTGAACAACACAGGGCAGACGGTCAACGGGACCCCGGGGACCGCGGACGCCGACGTGGACGCCCCAGAGGCCTGGGACGTGACCACGGGTAGCGACTCGGTCACCGTGGCCGTCATCGACACCGGAGTGGCCATCGGCCACCCGGACCTCGCCGCGAACATCTTCACCAACCCCGGGGAGATTGCCGGCAACGGAATGGACGACGACGGCAACGGCCTGGTGGACGACGTCCACGGCTGGGATTTCTACAACCACGACAACAACGTGGCCGACGTCATCGATCCGACCCAGTCGTCGTTCACGTCGCTCCATGGCACCCTCGTGGCCGGCACGATCGGGGCGCGCGGCAACAACGCCACCGGGGTGACGGGGGTCGCCCAGCGCGTGAAGATCCTCCCGATCCAGGTGATCCAGTCCAGCACCGCGCAGGGGTCGTTCGATTCCGTCTCCATCGCGGACGGGATCAACTACGCGCGCGGCATGGGCGCGAAGGTGATGAACATGAGCTTCGGGTCCTACAGCACCAGCCCAAACAACACGCTCAAGAACGCGATCGAGGCGTCGCCCGGTGTGCTCTTCGTCACCTCGGCGGGCAACAACGGCACGGACAACGACACGGCGGGCGTCAGCACGTCCCACTGGCCGTCGAACCTCTCGTTCGATCACGACAACGTCGTGGCGGTGGCCAACACGACGAACGCCGACGCGCTCGCGCCCGACTCCAATTTCGGCGCGGCCAGGGTCGACCTGGGCGCTCCCGGCACCGACATCTACGGCGTCTCGACCGGCGAGGTAGCGCCGTATTCCGAGGCGTTCGACGGCGTCACACCCCCCGCCCTGCCCGCGGACTGGACGACCGACGGCACCTGGGGGACCACGGCGTCCAAGAGCCGCTCCGCGCCGAACTCGTTCACCGACTCGCCCGGGGGGAACGCTCCCTTGAACTCGACCACGAGCCTGACGTCGCCGGCCCAGACGATCACTGCGCCCGCGAACACCTCGTGCACGGCGCTTCACTACCGCAACCGGCAGATGGGCACCGACGGGACCCTCTTCACCGAGATCTCCTTCGACGGCGGCCCCTTCGTGACGGTCAGTACCGCCACCGGCAACTCCGCCGACACGACCTCGCTGCTGTCGGTGTTCGCCCGACGGATGACCGCGGCGGGGGCCACCTCGATGCAGGTGCGCTTCCGGCTCGTCACGGACAACGTCAGCGCCATCGACGGGGTCTACCTCGACGATCTCAGCTTCCGCTGCACCCAGCAGGTCCTCTATCGCTTCGACAGCGGGACCTCGTTCGCCTCGCCGATGGTCGCCGGGGCGGCGGCGCTGATGCTGGCGAGTAACTCTGCCCTGACGCCGGCGCAGCTCAAGGCTGTGCTGAGGGCCAACGTCGATCGGATCCCCAGTCTCGCCGGCAAGACCGTGTCGGGCGGGCGGCTCAACGTCAACAAGGCGGTACGTGCCGCCGCCCCCGCGACGCCCACAACTCCGGTCACGCCCACGACCCCGGTCGTGCCGATCACCACCGGCGTCGCTCCCACCCCGGATCGCACCGCCCCGTCGGTTTTCGGCGCCGCGCTGTCGCCGGCGACCTTCCTGCCGCTGCGCGCCGGGGCGACGATCGCCGCCAGGCGCCGGGCCACGCCGCGGGGCTCAAAGCTGAAGTTCCGGGTTAGCGAGCGGGCCACGGTGTCGGTGGCCATCCAGGCGGCCAAGCCCGGGCGCCGCTCCGGGCAAACCTGCGTCGCTCCCACGCGCGCGAATCACAAGAGGGCCAGGTGCACGCGCTACGTCGCCGCGGGCACCGCGACCGTGCCCGGTTTCGTCTCCGGTGCGGTCACCAGGACCTTCAGCGGACGGGTGAAAGGCCGGGCCCTGCGCGCCGGGAACTACCGGATCCAGGTTACGGCGAAGGACCTCGCGGGCAACCGGACCCGTGTGCCCGCGACCGCCGGATTCAAGATCGCCGCTCGCTAGGCGAGCCACGCTACACTTCGTGAAGTAATGGCTTCGTTCGAGCCCTACCTCGACAACAAGCCCTGCGGCGGTCGCTACGGCGACATCATCCAGTCCATCGGGAACACGCCGCTCGTGCAGCTCAAGCGGCTCTCCCCGAAGCCCACCGTCCGCATCTGGGCCAAGCTCGAGTCCCGCAATCCCACCGGCTCCGTCAAGGACCGCGTGGCGCGCGCGCTGATCGAGGACGCCGAGGAGCAGGGGGCGATCCGGCCCGGCCAGACGATCCTGGAGCCGACATCGGGCAACACGGGCATCAGCCTGGCCATGATCTGCCGGCGCAAGGGCTATCCGCTGCGGGTGGTCATGCCGGAGAACGTCACGCGCGAGCGTACCCAGCTGCTGCAGATGTACGGCGCGGAGATCGTCTACAGCGAGGGCTCCAAGGGCTCCAACGGCGCCGTCGAGATGGCGCTGGACATGGCCGAGAAGGACGCCTCGTACTACATGCCCTACCAGTACGGCAACCAGGCCAACCCCGACGCGCACTACAACGGCACGGCGCTGGAGATCCTCGACGAGCTCGACGACATCACGGCCTTCGTGGCCGGCCTGGGCACGGGCGGGACGCTGATGGGCAACGGCCGGCGCCTCAAGGAGGAGCTGGGCGACTCGGTCAAGATCGTCGCCGCGGAGCCGATGCAGGGCGAGCCGGTTCAGGGGCTGCGGTCCCTCGACGACGGCTTCATCCCGCCGATCATCGACCTCTCCGTGCTGGACCGCAAGATCTTCGTCACCAACCACGACGCCATCGTCTGGACGCGCAAGCTGCTCGACGAGGAGGGCATCTTCGCCGGCGTCTCGTCCGGGGCGATCGCCGCCATGGCCGTCCGCGTGGCGGGCGAGCTGGACGAGGGCAACGTCGTCTTCATCGTGGCCGACGACGGGTGGAAGTACCTGTCCTCGGGCATCTACACCAAGCCGGTCGAGGAGATCGAGGACCTCGACTCCACCGTCTGGTGGTAGATCGGCTCCCAGGGCCGATCGGCGGGCCGAGCAACCGAGGGGCGTAGAGTAGGGAACATGCTGGGCGGCATCGGACCCATGGAAGTCGTGCTCGTGCTCGTGATCGCACTGATCGTGCTCGGGCCCAAGAAGCTGCCGGAGGCGGCGCGGTCGGTGGGCCAGGGCCTGCGCGAGTTCCGCGACTCGGTCTCCGGAGCCGGCGGGGACGACCACGACGAGCACCCGGGGCTCGACCCCGAGCCTCCCCGGATCGACCCCGAGCCGACGAAGCAGCCTCCGCACTGACCGGTGCGCATCTCGCCGGCCATGCTCGACGAGATCGTGGCGCACGCGCGCGAGGACGCGCCGAACGAATGCTGCGGGATGATCGCCTCCCGCGACGGCGAGGCGGTCCGCGTCTACCGGGCCGAGAACACTCAGGCGAGTCCCATGCGCTACGAGATCGATTCGATGGAGATCTTCCGCGTCACCCAGGAGATCGAGGACGAGGGCTGGGAGCTCGGCGCCATCTACCACTCCCACACGCGCTCGGAGCCCTACCCGTCGCAGACGGACATCGGCATCGCGCTCGACCCCAAGTCGGGCTCCCAGCAGTGGCCGGGCACCCTCTACGTCATCGTCGGCGTGGCGGGCGACGAGCCCGACGTGCGCACCTACGACATCCGCTCCGGCGGGGAGGTCGTCGAGGTGCCGCTCCAAGTCGGCGGCTGAGGCCGATGGAGAGCAAGCCCCTGATGTGCCCGACCTGCGCGGAGCCCTATCCCCTGGACGCCCGCTTCTGCTCGCACTGCAAGATGCCGCTGGTCTACGCCGGGGCCCGGTCGGCCGACGAGCCGGTGACCTCGCGCCAGGAACGCGCGCGCAAGATCAAGCCGCAGTTCGCCGAGGGAGATCTGGTCCGCGTGGCGGGTGGGCGAAACCAGGCCGAGGCCGAGTTCATCCAGGGCATGCTTCTGGAGGAGGGAGTCCCGAGCATGCTGCGCCGCTCCGCCGGCTTCGACGTGCCCGACTACCTGGCCGCGGGCCCGCGCGACATCCTGGTCCCGGCCTCCGGCGCGCAGACGGCGCGCGACGTGCTGCTTCAGGCCGACATGCTCGAGCCCTCCCCGCAGGGGCCGCCCGCCTCGCCCTTCCGCCTCCTGCTCGGCCTGCTCGTCTTCTTCGGCGGGGCGGCCGCCCTGGTCTGGCTGGGCGCCTACCTCCTCTGAGCCCTGGCTCAGCCCCCGGCCAGGCGCGCCAGGTGCGCACGCCAGGTGCCCTCGGTGTGCTTGAGCGAGCGATCGTGGAAGGCCTTCTCGATCGCCGCGCCATGGCCGCCCGGATGCAGCCGGCTGGCCAGCCGCACGCACGCCTGCTCTCCTTCCTCGCGCGCCAGCAGGTCGTACACGGTGCCGCCGAGCAGGGCGGCGTCGCGCCGCGAGGGCGGGAAGTCCGGGGCGCTGCCCTCGCGCAGGCGCCGTCCGATCGCCGCTCGCAGGTGGGGGACCTGGCCCGAGAAGTACTGCGCCGCCCCCCCGGCCAGCCAGGCCCAGCGCATCAGGCGCATGAAGCTCGCGAGGGTGAAGGAGGGCGGCAGCTCGGGGTTGTTGGCGCCCACGACCACGCCGGCGTAGAGGGCGGCCGGGGCGAGCATCAGCGCCTCGAAGGAGCCCTCGGCGCTCGACGCGCGCTGCTCGAGGGCCGACGGCGACAGCACGTGGATCTCGCGGGCCCCGAACCAGCCCACCTGGTAGCGGCGCCCGGCCGGCGCGGTCAGCGCGCGGGCGATGGGCAGGAACGGCTGGGCCATGTACAGGGCCCCGGCGGATCGGTGCAGGATGACCGTGACCTCCTCGGGCGACCGGGGGAACACCTCGTCCAGGCGGGCTCGCGTGTCCTCCAGCAGCTCGAGGACCCGCTCCGCCTCGTCGGCGTCGGCGTCCTCGTGGCGGGCGGAGAATGTCTGCGAGCTCGATTCGACCCAGGCCATCGCGGACCCGAATCTAATCGTGTGCCGCCGATCACCTCGGCCGGTGGCCCTGGATCTCGAGCGCCTGCTGGTAGGTCGGGCGGTTCTGCCACTCGATCAGCGGCTGCGTGATGCCCCCCAGCGGGCGGAAGCGGATCGCGTCGTAGCACCACTGGTCGCCCTGCTTGCCGTCGGCCGCGCAGGCGGCGTCCTGGTAGAGCGAGGAGCGGTCGACCGCGAGCGCCGCCCGGAGCGACTCCGCCAGCGCCCGGCGGCAGCGGGCGAGGTTCCCGCTCCCGCAGAACGTGCGCGCGTAGCGCCCGCGCACCTTCTCGCGCCGGGTGGTGCGCAGGTCCTTGGAGACGAAGCCGTACCACCCCTTCTCGTAGGCGGAGCCGAGGTGGTCGCCGTGGTTGTTGGGCTCGTTGTCGAACTCCAGGTGGCCCTTCATGGCGTCGAACAGCGGCTGGCCCATGACCGGGCGGAACTCCGCCTCGACGAGCCGCGGCCACCAGGCGTCCATGATCGCGATCGCGTTCGAGTCGTCGTAGGTGCCGTCGCGGTCGCGGTCGATCCGGTGCGCGCCGCGGCGCACCCACGTGCGCAGCTGGTCGATCGCCTGCTGGAGGTTCGGGTCGGTCTGGCGGCCGAGGATCCGCAGGGCGATCGGGAGGACCTTGTAGGCGCGCAGGTCCGTCGTGGCGGCGCTCTCCATCACGTCCACGAGCTGGGGCAGCGTGATCTTCTTGGAGCCCGCGATGCCCTTCTTGATCCCGTCGTCGAGCGGGTCGGCGCGGTGCACCGAGTAGTAGCCGCTGTTGTAGCCCGGCGCCTGGCGGTTGTTCCAGCTCGTCAGGTACTGCTGGTTGACGATCTGGGGGTGGGTCTTGAACGGCTCGTAGAGGGCCGTGTTGTCGTCGGGGTTGAAGCCCTTCCACTCGTAGAAGGAGCGCGTCGGCAGCAGCGGGTCGACGCCGGCCGGGCGCACCGGGTTGTTGCCCGAGTTGAAGTACGCGATGTCGCGGTCGTCGGTGTAGAACCAGTTGAACGTGTAGCCGATCCGCGACGCCGCGCGCTGGAAGTCGGCGGCGTTGCGCATCTTGTCGGGGTTGTTGAAGTCCGAGAAGCCGCCCGCGGAGTCGATCTCGTGGAAGTAGGTCGAGCGCAGCTCCACGTAGGCGACGGGCTTGCCGCGGATCGTCCCGCGGCCCCGCACGATCCCCAGCTTCGTGCGCTCCGCCTTCAGGGTCTGGGTCCCGGCCGGGGTGGAGTCGGCGAGGGTCGGGCTCCACGAGTTGGTGCGCCGCAGCACCTCGATCGGCAGGCACTGGTTGCGGAACATGTAGTGATCGGAGGCCTTGGTGGCCGGGGAGCCGTCGGGGTTGCACAGGTCCACGGCGAAGGTGTCGATGATGTCCTGGTTGGCCGAGGTCGCGCTCCAGGCGTAGTCGCGCCCGCGCCCCAGCTGGACGTAGAGGTTCACCCCGGGGAAGGCGGCGCCCCGGGCGTCGATGCCGGGCGCGTGCACGTCCTGCTCCATCAGGATCTCCGGAGCGAAGTAGGCGACCTGCGGCCCGAATACGACCTCCGGGTGGCCCGAGGCCGACTTGCGCGCGGATACCAGCAGGGCGTTGGACATCGTCTCGGGCAGGGCCAGGAGGCCCTTCGGATCCTGGACGCGGCGGCTGGCGGTGCGCATCGTCGCCCGGGCGTCAACGCCGGACTCGACCACCGGCTCGTAGCTCACCGATCCGCGATCGGGGATGGCGTTGGAGCCGGCGGGCCTGCGCGGAGTCTGCTGGTAGTCGAAGCGCTTGCCCTTGACCGTGTTGTTGGTCTCGGGGTCGTCGAGCCCGTTGAACTGGCGCCACAGCTTGGTTCCCCGGGCGCGGCCGAAGCGCTGCTGCCAGGCCTGGAGGAGCTGGGCCTGCTGGAGCTCGCCGCCGCCGCCCTGGCCGAAGATGCCCCCCACGAGCGCGGCCGTGGCGATGAGGTCGGTCGTCTTCCACGTGTCGGGGCCGCCGGGCTGGCCGATCGCCGCGTATTCCCCGGGCATCTTGGTGATGTCGAGCTTGGCCTCGGTGATGTAGCGGTTGATGCCGGCGACGTAGTTGTCGGAGTCGGTCTTCACCTGCTCGCCCTCGGCACCGTAGAGGCGCACGCCCTGGTCGACCTGCTTCTGGAGGTCGTCCTCGGTGTAGGGCGCGACGGACCACTGCATCTGGTCGAAGGCGCGGTTGCCGGGCGCGCCGCCCGCGAAGGAGGCGAGCTGGGCGCGGCCGAGGTGGCGCAGCACGTCGATGAAGAACAGGCGGTCCTCGGCGGTCGCGTAGCCCTCGGCGAACATCGCGCCCGCGCGAGTCGTGGCGTAGATGTGGGGGACCCCGAAGCTCTTGTCGCGCACCACGGTCACGTCGCTGCGCCCGCCCGGGCTGTAGGTGCGCGCGATGTCTCCCGGCTTGACCCCGAAGGAGGAGTCCTTGAAGAAGTTCGTCAGGTTGTCGGCCGTGACGCCCGGCGAGTTGTAGACCAGGTCGCGGTACATCCCGAGCTGGTCGTCGTTGTGCTCGGGCCGCGCTCCCGAGGAGAGGAAGGCCGCTAGGCCGGGAGCGTTGGCCAGCCCGTTGGTGCCGGGCGGCAGGATGTCGTGGAAGCCCCTGAAGTCGTTCGTCTGGTAGGGCTCGACCGGCGCGTCGGCGAACGCCGCCGCGGGCGCGCACAAGCACGCTCCGACCCCGAGTACCACTGCCATCAGCCTCCGCACGGGCGGCACGTTAGTACGGCGGGGTGGCTCTATGCGGAAGTCGCCGCGTGGCGCTCGAGCTCGAGCTCGGTGCGCACGCCCAGAGCGGTCAGGCGCGAGTGGGCGTCCTCGAGGTCCGCGGCGCCGCGAACGGCCCGGGCCAGGCGGGCGGCGGAGTCCACCGCCGCCGCCGGATCGAAGTAGAACGTCAGGGCCCCGAGCAGCGTCAGCTCCACCGTCCGCAGGCCGCCGCGGATCGGGGACGGGCCGCGCTCGCCCCGCGCGCAGCGCAGCGCCTGGGCGCTGGCCTCGGTCGGGACGACCTCGACCGCCGCCTCCAGCTCGGACATCGCCTCGGGGGTGAGGCCCCAGGCGCCCAGCAGCCCGCCGGCCGCGGCCACCTCGTCCAGGCGGTCGCTGACCTCGACCGGCGTGAGCTCGCCGTCGCAGCCCGGGCCGAAGACGGCGCCGACCGCGGGCGGGCCCTCCACCGCGGCCAGGCCCTCGGCCGCGGCCAGCATGACCGCGTCGCACAGCGGGCTGGCCAGACCGGGCTCGTCGCCGTGCGCCAGGACGTCGCCGCCGACGTCGACGAAGGCCACCAGGTCGCAGTCAAGTTGCGCGGCCGCGTCGGCGATCCCCGCCGCGGCGGCGTCGGGGCCCACGTTGGGGTCGACGAGGACGGTGGGCTCGCCCCGGACCTGCGACATGCGCGATTCGGCGAAGGCGAAGCCGCCGGGACCGCGGGTCTCGGCGTTCGCCAGGGCGACGGCATCGTTGAGGCGCGAGGCGTTCTCGACCTCGTCCAGGCGCCGTGGCCCGGGAATGGGATCGACCACGCGGCGCTCCCACGTGGTGCCGCCGACGACGGCGCGGGTGCCCAGCGCCCGGGCGAAGCAGGCGGTGCCCAGCGCGCCGACCACGTCGCCGCCGCCGCCGATGCCCAGGCAGAGGACGCCGCGGGCGTCGCGCAGGGTGACGTCGATCCCGGCTACGGCCAGCGACCTGAAGCGGCTACGCCATCGCCGGCGTCGCGTCGGACGCGATCGCCTCGATGGTCTCGGCCGCCCGGTAGAACTCGTCGTCGGAGAGCACGGGCGTGCCCTCGAACGGGAGGTCGCGCTGGAGCTCCAGCCACGAACGGCAGCCGAAGTACTCGTCGCGCACCTTGACCGTGACCGGCCGGGGGATGCGGTAGACGCGCAGCAGCAGAACGTGGAGCGGATGGCGCCGCTTCCAGGCCAGGCGCTTCTCGGCGTAATCGGTCGTCCAGACGTAGAACGGCGAGAGCGCGTCGACCGCACGCGGGTCGGCGATCTCGTAGTGGCCGGCCACCTCGGCCCAGGCGCGGATGCGCACCCGGTCGGGCTGGACGATGCCGCCGTCGAGCGTCCAGGCGTGGACGGACGGCTCGCCGTCGGCCCACACGCCCTCCTCGAGGGCGCGGCGCAGCTCAGGCTTGTGCGAGTCGCGCACCAGGTCGATGCGCTGGTGATCGAACGTCGGATAGAGGAAGAACCGGTCGTGCTCGAGCTGGAAGTGCTTCTGGTCCTCGCGGATCCCGCCCTTGCGCAGGGTCACGAGCTGCTCGCCCTCGGCCAGAGCGCGCACGGTTACAGCCCATTCTTTGAAAGCGATTGGCATATAAGAAACGGAGGGTGGAACGTCAGAAAACAACCCCGGGCGCACCAACCGATACCGCCGCGGGGAGCGGTGATTCTACGCAACGAATGCGGATACGCAAAATCCGCCTGCAAATCGGCGGGTTTTCATAACCTCTGCCCGGCCTGGCCCTCCAGGACCTCGATCAGCGCGGCGAAGTCGGCATCGCCGAGCCCGCGCCCCATCGCCGCGGTGAGGATCTCGCGGGCGTGGGCGGCGAACGTGAACGGCGCCCCGAGCGCCTGCCCCTCCTCCAGGCAGAGGCGGACGTCCTTGAGCATGTGCTCGAGCTTGAAGAGCGTCTCGTAGTCGTGATTGCGCATCGGGCCGGCCTTCAGCGCGAGCATCGCCGACCCGCCCGAGCCGGCACCCATCACGCGCTCCAGGGCGTCGAGGTCGACTCCGGCGGCGTGGCCCACGAGCAGGGCCTCGCCGACGACCGAGGCGTTGACGGCGGCGACGGCGTTGTTGATCAGCTTGATCGTCTCCCCGTGCCCGAGCTCGCCCACGTGCACGACCAGCTCGCCCATCGCCTCGAACAGGGGGCGGGCGCGGGTGAAATCGCGCTCGTCGCCGCCGGCCATGATCGTCAGCGTCCCGTCCTCCGCCTTCGGGGATGAGCCCGTGACCGGCGCGTCCATCAGCGCGATGCCCTTCTCCGCCAGGGTGGCGCCGATCCGGCGGGTGTCGGAGGGCGCGATCGTCGACATGTCGACGCACAGGAGGTCCGAGCCCGCGCCTTCCGCGACCCCGTTCTCCCCCAGCAGCACGGAATCCACCTGGGCGCCGTCGACCACCATCGTGATCGCGACCTCCACCTGGGAGGCGAGGCCGGCCGGGGAGTCGGCGACCGAGCCGCCGTGGACCTCGCTCCACTCCAGCGCCCGCTCGCGGGTGCGGTTCCAGACCGTGAGCTCGTGACCGGCGCGGGCGAGGTTCGCGGCCATCCGCGAGCCCATGATCCCCAGGCCGATGAAGCCGACTCTCATCGAGCGATCGAGCCGGCCGGCCCCTACGGCGCCCGCACGGCGGAGAGGGCGAATCCGGCCAGCCGGTCGGGATCGGCGCCAGAGGCGATCGCGGCCGAGAGGCCGCACATGAGAGCCTGCCAGTCGTCGACCGTGAGGTCGGGGCGCACGGACCCGGCGTCCTGGGCGCGCTTGAGCACGGCGGCCGTCTGGCTCACCAGCTCCGGGTCGCCCCACGGGCTCTCGTCCTCGAAGCGGATGCTGGCCAGTGCGTCGCGCAGGCCGCGGTTGACCGACATGTTGCGGGCGGTCTCGCGCACCAGCCAGTCCACGGCGTCCGCCGGGTCCTCGCGCTCCAGCGCGGCGGTGGCGGTGTCGATGCAGCTCTGCACCGACTGGCGGACCAGCTCGAGGACGAGCGCCTCCTTGGTGGGGAAGTGGCGGTAAAGCGTGCCCACGCCCACGCCGGCCAGCTGGGCCACCTCGTCCATCTGGACGTCCTGGCCGCGCTGCGCGAACGCCGTGCGCCCCGCCTCCAGCAGCCGCTCGCGGTTGCGGCGGGCGTCGGCGCGCAGCGGGCGAGCTTCCTGAGCAGTGGCCATGGGGCGAGTGTAGCGGGATAACTTGACAAACGGAAGCGGAGTTCCGTATTCTCATCGACCAACCGGAACTTGAATTCCACTTCCGAGACGCCATGGGAGACCAGACATGACAGAAGCCATCAGGCGACGGGCGGAGAGCTCCCCCCGCGGCTTCGCTCTCGCCCTGCTCGCCACCACCCAGTTCGTCCTGATCCTCGACATCGCGATCGTGACGGTCGCCCTTCCCTCGATCGGCACGGACCTCAACTTCGCTTCCGCCGACCTCTCGTGGGTGATCAACGCCTACGCGCTCATGTTCGGTGGCTTCCTCCTGCTGGGAGGCCGCATGGCCGACCTCGTGGGGCGTCGGCGCATGTTCATGGCCGGCCTGATCCTCTTCACCGCCGCCTCCCTGGCCGGCGCGCTGGCGCAGTCGTCGCTGTGGCTGGTCATCGCGCGCGGGACCCAGGGTCTGGGCGCGGCGCTCGTCTCGCCGGCGGCGCTGTCGCTGGTGATGACCCTGTTCCCCGAGGGCGCCGAGCGCAACAAGGCGCTGGGCGTCTGGGGCGCGGTCGCCGGCAGCGGCGGCGCGGCCGGGGCGATCCTGGGCGGCGTCCTCACCGACGCGTTCTCCTGGCAGGCCGTCCTGCTGGTCAACATCCCGGTCGGCATCGCCGCCGTGGCGCTGGCCCCGCGGCTGCTGCCCGAGGGCCGCGACGTCGCCGGCATTCGCTCGTTCGACGTCGCCGGCGCCGTGTCGGTGACGGCCGGCCTGGCGATGCTGATCTACGCCGTGGTCGACGGCGAGCGTGCCGGGTGGCTGTCCGCCCAGACGCTGATCCTCGGCGCCGTCTCGCTCCTCCTCATCGCCGGCTTCGTGGCGATCGAGGCGCGCGCGAAGCGCCCGCTGCTGCCCCTGAGCACCTTCCGCAACCGGCTGCTGCGCTCGGCCAACATCGGCGCCGTCCTCACGACGATGGCGCTGTTCCCCATGTGGTTCCTGCTCACGCTGTACATGCAGCGGGTGCTGGGCTACTCGCCGCTGGAGGCGGGTTTGGCGCAGCTGCCGATCGCCGTGCTCATCGTCCTGGCGGCCGCGCCGACGCAGCAGCTGGTCACCCGGATCGGTCCGCGGATCCCGCTGGCCGCGGGACTCGTCCTGGTCGCCGGCGGCCTGTTCTGGTTCTCGCAGATCTCGGCCGGCGGCTCGTTCCTGGGCGACATCCTCGGCCCGTCGGTGCTGGCCGGAGTCGGCGCATCGCTCTCCTTCATCTCGGCCACGATCGCCGCGACGAGCGGCACGACCGACGAGGACGCGGGCCTGGCCTCCGGGCTGCTGAACACCTCTCAGCAGGTCGGCGGCGCCATCGGCGTGGCGGCGATCGCCGCGATCGCCACCGCGCGCACGGATCAGGTGATCTCCGCCGGTGAGCGCATCCCGGCCGTCGCCCTCACCGAGGGCTTCCAGACGGGGTATCTCGTCGCGGCCGGCGTCGCCCTGGTCGGAGCCCTGGTCGTAGCCGTGCTGTTCCCCCGCCACGCCGAGGCACCGGCCGAGGCACCCGAGGGCGAGCCGGCACAGGTCGCCGCCTGACGCCCCCAGGGGTCAGACCCCTCGGGGGGTCGCCGCTCCCCCAGGGAGTCAGACCCCGTGGGGGGCGCCCTGGCCCCCGCCGCCGGGCGTCTCGATCCGCAGGCGCTGGCCGGCTTCCAGGCGCCCCGTCGCCTTGGGCTCGAGCTCGGAGCCGTCGAGCAGGTTGCGTCCGCGGGCGCCGGCCTCGCCGCCGCCGGCTCCGGGCGGGCGGTGCCGGCGGCGCTCGGTGATGAGCGAGTAGTCCATCGGCTCCAGCGCCTCGACCTCGCGGGCCACGCCGTTCCCGCCTCGGTGGCGCCCCGCGCCGCCCGAGTCACGGCGGATCGAGTACTCGACCACCCGCAGCGGGAACTCCAGCTCGAGCGCCTCGACCGGGGTGTTGAGCGTGTTGCTCATCGCCACGTGCACGCCGCTGGGTCCGTCGGCGTCCTCGCATGCTCCCTGTCCGCCGCCCAGCGTCTCGTAGTAGGTGAAGTCGTCGTTGCCCAGCGTGAGGTTGTTCATCGTGCCCTGGCCAAGCGCGCGGCCGAAGGCGCCGAGGATGAGGTCCGCGACCCGGGAGGACGTCTCCACGTTGCCCCCGACCACCGCGTGCGGGAACTGGGCGTTGAGCAGGCAGCCCTCGGGCGCGATCACCTCGATCGGGCGGTAGGCGCCGGCACTGGGCGGGATGTCAGGATCCGTCAGCACGCGCACAGCGAAGTAGGCCGCGCTGCGCGTGACGGGCAGCGGCGAGTTGAGGTTGCCGTCGTGCTGGCCCGCCGACCCGGTGAAGTCCAGCGTCAGCTCCTCGCCGGAGACCGTGGCGCGCAGGCACAGCTCGAGGTCGCCCTCGGCCGCCTCGAGGACGTCGCGGGCCTCGAGCGTCCCGTCGGGCAGGTCGGCCAGGCAGGCGCGGGTGCGCCGCTCGGCGTAGTCGAGGACCTCGGCCATCGCCGCGCGCACGGTGTCCAGGCCGACGCGCTCGGCCAGCTCCCGGACGCGTCTGACCCCCGCCTGGTTGGACGCCAGCTGCGCGCGCAGGTCCGCGCGGCGCTGCTCGGGCTGGCGCATGCGCGAGGCCAGGTCAGCGATGGCCTCTTCGTCCAGCGGCGTGGGCTCGATGACCACGCCCTCCTCCTCCAGCGTGTGGCTGTCGGCGGGCATCGAGCCGGGCACGCGGCCGCCGACGTCGGCGTGGTGCGCGCGGTTGGCCGCGAACCCGGCCAGCTCGCCCTCGACGTGGATGGGGGTGATGACCGAGATGTCGGGGAGGTGCGTGCCGCCCTTGAAGGGGTCGTTGAGGATCCACGGCCGCCCGTCGGAGTGGTCGGCGTCGAGGATCGCCGCCACCGCGTCGGGCATCGCGCCCAGGTGGACCGGGATATGAGCGGCCTGCATGACCATCTGCCCCTCGGGGTCGAACAGGGCGGTGGAGGCGTCGCGGCGCTCCTTGATGTTGGCCGAGTGGCTGGCGCGGATCAGGGTCGCTCCCATCTCCTCGCAGGTCGCGCGGAGCGCCCCGAGCAGGACCTGGAGCGTGATCGGGTCGAGGCCGCCGCGGTCGCTCACGCTTCGCGCTCCAGCTTCACCGTGCCGGTCGCGTCGACCTCGCCCCGCCAGCCGGGCGCCACCACCAGCGTCGACTCCGGCAGCTCGCACACCGCCGGGCCCTCGATTCGCGTCCCGGGCGACAGTTCGCCCCGCCACACGGCCGTCTCCGCGGCCTCGCCGTCGAAGACGGCCTCGCGCGCGCCCTCCGGCTCGTGGCCGGCGCCGGAGTCGCGCTCGAGGTCCACGTCGGGCCCGGGCAGCGACGCCGTGATCCGCAGGGTCACCAGCTCGACGTCGGCCCCGTCGTCGGAGTAGCCGTAGCGCTCCTCGTGCGCGGCGGCGAACGCCTCGCGCAGGTCAGGGGGGCGGGCCGGCTCGTCGCCGTCGCGCTCGATCGGCAGCTCGAACGCCTGGCCGCGGTAGCGCAGTTCGTAGGCGGCGCGCAGGGCGGCGTCCGGCTCCCCGAGCGCCTCGCGGGCCTGGTCGGCAAGCTCGGCGAACGCCTCGGCCAGGCCCTCGTCGCTCAGCGCCTCGCCGGCCAGCAGCACGCTGCGCCGTGCGTCGCGCCGGCGCTCGCCCACCACGAGGCCCAGCGCGGCCAGGACGCCCGACGTCGGCGGGCAGAGGATCCGGTCCATCCCCAGCTCGTCGGCGATCGCGGCGGCATGCATCGGCCCGGCTCCGCCGAAGGCCAGCAGGGAGTAGCCGCGGGGATCGACGCCGCGCTCGACGGTCATCACCCGCAGGGCGCGCGCCATCTCCGCGTTGGCCACGCGGGCGATCCCCTGCGCGCACTCGAGCAGCTCGAGCCCCAGGGCGTCCGCCAGCTCGCCGACGGCCCTCTCGGCCGCCTCCCGGTCGAGCTCGACGCCTCCGGCCAGCTCGCCTCCGCCCAGGTAGCCGAGCAGCAGGTTGGCGTCGGTCACGGTGGGCTCGGTCCCTCCGCGCCCGTAGCACGCGGGCCCCGGCTCGGCCCCCGCCGAGCGCGGGCCCACGCGCAGCGCCCCGCCCGTATCGCGCCAGGCGATCGAGCCCCCGCCCGCGCCGACGGTGTGGACGTCGAGCATGGGCAGCGCGAGCGGCCGGCCGCCGATCTCCCGGCCCGGCGCCTCGCGGACCCGCCCGCCGTCGATCACGCACACGTCGCACGACGTACCGCCCATGTCGAAGCACAGCGTGTCCGGCTCGCCGGCCGCCTCGGCCACGAACGCGGCCCCGATGGCCCCGCCGGCGGGGCCGCTGAGCACGGTCACCGCCGCGTGGCCCGCCGCATCCTCGAGGTCCGTCAGGCCGCCGCTGGACTGCATGATCGAAGGCGCCGGAAGGCCGGCCTCCTCGGCGCGCTCGACGAGGCGGCGCAGATAGCCGGCCAGCAGGGGGGAGAGGGCGGCGTCGACCTCGGTCGTGGCCGCGCGCTCGTACTCGCGGAAGGTGCCGACGACCTCGTGGGAGAGCGAGACGTGGGCGTCCGGAAGCCGGCGCGTCAGGGCCGCCCCGAGCGCCCGCTCGTGCTCGGGGTGGCGGTAGGAGTGCAGCAGCACGACGGCGACCGCCTCGGGCTCGGTCTCCGCGACGCGCTGCGCGACCTCGTCGGCCGCCTGCTCGGTCAGTTCCTCGAGGGGGCCGTCGAGTCCGGTCCGCTCGGGAACGGCTATCCGCCGCTCGGGCGGGACGAGCGGCGGCGGATGGGCGGCGCACAGCCGGTAGAGGTCGGCCCGGGCCTGGCGCCCGAGCTCGACGATGTCGGTGAACCCGCGCGTGGCCAGCAGCGACGTCCGCGCCCCCGCCCCTTCGAGCAGGGCGTTGGTGGTCACGGTCATCCCGTGGGCGAAGTCCTCGACCTCGTCCGCCGAGCGCCCGGCGCGCTCCAGCGCGGCCGCCACCGCGGTCATCACGCCCTCGGACTGGTCCTCCGGCGTGGAGGGCGCCTTGGCCGTGACCAGCCGGCCGTCCACGGCCAGCACGACGTCGGTGAAGGTCCCTCCGACGTCGACACCGAGGAGCATGGCGGGAACCTACCCGCCACACCCCCGGGTCAACGAAGTGCTGCGGGCTAGGCCGCGAGCTGCAGTTCCTGCGCGGCGCCCACCGGCTCCAGGACCTCGACCTCTTCGGTCTCGGCCAGGTGCTGGTGCGACGGGCAGTAGCCGTTGTGCGGAAGCGGCATGCGCTGGCACGGCGTGCCCTTGCGCGTCGTGGCGCGGCATTCCAGCGGGTTGCCGTTGATGTCGAAGCCGTGCATCGGCTGGCGCTGGAAGTACTCGTCGGCGAACGCCATGTAGCGCTCGACGACGTTCCAGACCCGATGCTGCGAGGACACCGGGAAGTAGATCCGGATGTCGTTGAACAGCGTGCGGGCCGGCTTGGCGAAGTAGTGACGATCCGTGGCCAGGCGCTCGATGGCGGCCTCACACGAACGCAGCACGCGCTCGTGGCTGCTCGAGTCCCCGAACTGGACCTCGGCCTCGCAGATGTCCCCTGCCAGCTCCCGGTAGATGGCGCGACTGAAGCGGTACATGTCTCCCTGACTCCCTCCGACTTGATCCCCTGCTACGCATCCTGCGAGCAAGGAGTATGCGATCACCCTGTGAAGTTCAGAACGACCGGTTTATTAACTCGGCGTTAAGCGCCGGGGGAGCCGGATTCACCCGGCGTTTCACCCCCACCGCTGCCATTCGGGCCCCTGGCCGGGCGCCACGACGGCGTGGTGGAGGTCGAGCCGGTGATCGAGCTGCGGGAAGTCCGAGCGGCGGTGCGCGCCGCGGCTCTCGCGACGGTGAAGGGCGCACGCCGCGATCAGGCGAGCCAGGGGATGCGGGTCGCCGGCGAGCTGCTCGAGGCCTTCGGCGTCGCGCTCGAGCCCGGCGAGCCGCCACAGCGCCTCGCGGGTCTCGGGCGAGGGCCGGGCCGGCGGGGCGGCGACGTCGGCCAGCGCCGGTGCCGGGCCGCGGGCCGAGGGCGGGTCCGACAGCCCGGCCAGGGCGGCGCGGCGGCCGAACACGAAGCACTCCGACAGCGAGTTGGAGGCGAGCCGGTTGGCGCCGTGCAGCCCGGTGCAGGCGCACTCGCCGACGGCGTAGAGCCCGGTGACCGACGATCGGGCCTCGAGGTCGGTGGCGATGCCGCCCATCAGGTAGTGGGCGGCCGGCGCGACGGGCACGAGCTCGGTCGCGGGATCGATCCCGGCGCGGCGCAGGGTGCTCACGACGTTGGGGAAGCGGCCCGGGTCGACGCCGCGCATGTCCAGCCTCACGAACGCCGCGCCGGTGCGCGACAGCTCGGTCTCGATGGCCAGCGCCACCTCGTCGCGGGGGGCCAGCTCGTCGACGAAGCGCTCGCCGTCGGCGTCGTGGAGCGTCGCGCCCTCGCCGCGGATCGCCTCGGTCACGAGGAATCCGTCGGCGCCGTCTCGTGCCGCCACCGCGGTGGGGTGGAACTGCATGAGCTCGAGGTCGGCCAGGGCCGCGCCCGCGTGATGGGCCAGCACGAGTCCGGCGCCCACCGCTCCGGGCGGGTTGGTCGTGCGGACCCACAGCGCGGCCGCCCCGCCCGTGGCCAGCACGACGGCCCGGCTGGCCACGGCCCGCTCGTCGTCGCACACGAGCCCGGCGGCGCGGCCGGCGGCCAGCCAGATCCCCGCGGCGCGCCGGCGCTCGAGCACCTGGATCTTCGGGTGCTCGGCCACGAGCGCGGAGAGCTGGCGGGTGATCCGCCGCCCGGTCGCGCTGCCGCCGGCGTGGGCGATGCGCCGCGCGCTGTGGCCGCCCTCCAGGCCCAGGGCCAGGCGGCCCTGGCGGTCGGCGTCGAAGCGCACGCCGAAGCGCTCGAGGTCGATGACCCGGGCGGGAGCCTCGGCGCACAGGACCTCCGCGGCGGCCGGGTTCACCGCCCCGCGCCCCGCGGCGATCGTGTCGTCCAGGTGGCGCTGGGGCGAGTCGTCGAAGGCGATCGCCGCGGCCAGGCCGCCCTGCGCCCAATAGCTCGCCGACTCCGCCAGCGGCGTCGCCGAGACCAGCGCGACGCGCGCTCCCTCCTGTGCCGCCGTCAGCGCCGTGAAGAGTCCGGCGGCCCCGGCGCCCACCACCGCCAGGTCGGCCTCGATCAGGTCGTGGCGGCTCATGTGGGAATACGGTACGCGCATGGCGCCCGTCGCCTATCTGCGGAGCGACACCTCGGTCGATCACGACACGGGCGCCCACCACCCGGAGCGCCCGGCGCGTATCCCGGCGATCGAGCGGGCGCTGGAGGAACGCGAGTGGGCGGGCCTGGACGTGATGGAGGCGCCGGCGGCCGAGGAGGAGATGCTCACGGCGGTCCACACCCGCGAGCACGTCGACCACATCCGCACGTTCATCGAGCGCGGCGGCGGCGCGATCGATCTCGACACCGTCGCCGGCCCGGGCTCTTGGGAGGCCGCCCTGCACGCCGCGGGCGGCGCGGCCCGCATGACCGACGTCCTGCTCGGCGAGCGCTCGCACGGCGCGGCCTTCTGCGGCCTGCGCCCGCCCGGCCACCACGCGGAGGCGGGACGGGCGATGGGCTTCTGCCTGTTCAACAACGTGGCCGTGGCCGCGCAGCGCGCGCGCGACGAGCACGGCGCCGAGCGTGTCCTCATCCTCGACTGGGACGTCCATCACGGGAACGGGACGAACGCGATCTTCCACCAGGACCCGTCCGTCCTCTTCGTGTCGATCCACCAGTCGCCGTTCTATCCCGGGACGGGCGCGGCGAGCGACGTGGGCTCGGGCGCCGGTGAGGGCTACAGCGTCAACCTCCCGGTCCCGGCCGGATCGGGCGACGGGACGTTCCTCTCCCATGTCCAGCACCTCGTGGTGCCGCTGGTCCGCGCCTACCGGCCGGGGCTCGTACTGCTCTCGGCCGGCTACGACGCCCACACCGAGGACCCGCTGGCCGACTGCGAGGTCACCGGGCCGGGCTACGCGGCGATGACCGCGGCGATGCGCGGCGTCGCGGCCGAGGTCGGGGCTCCGCTGGGCGCCGTGCTGGAGGGCGGCTATGACCTGAGCGCGCTCGCGCGCTCGGTGGCGATCACGCTGTCGGTGATGTCGGCCGACGACGTGCCCGAGACCGAGGAGGTCGCCGTTCACGCGCTCACCGAGGCGGCGCTGGAGCGCGCCGCGCCCTACTGGCCCGGGCTCAGGGCGTCTTCTTCCTGACCAGCGTCGCGTAGGCCGACGGCACCACGCGCTTGACGTTGAGCGCGGAGCGCTCGGCGGCGGCGCGGGTGGGGAACTTGCCGCGCCACACGACCCAGAGGCCGGGGCTGAGGAAGTCGTACTCGTCGCTGTGGAGGATCCCGGCGTCGCGGCCGAGGCGGCGCAGGGCGCGCGCCTTGGTCAGCGCGATGGCCTGGCTGGACGGGGCGGCGACGATCACCGTGTAGCCACGCCGGGCGATCGGCCACAGGGGCACGCCGGCGATCGCCCGGGCGGGCCGCGCCGTCCGGGCGGGGGCGCTTCGCGCGGGGGCGGCGGCCTTCGCCGGCCCCGCCGCCTTGTCGGCGTCGTCCTGCAGCGAGTTGATCGCGATCACGGTGATCGCCGCCACGACGGCCAGGGCCCCGATGACGATTGCCACGGGGAGCCCCCACCCCGGGGCCCGGACGACGCGCGTGGTGGCGGCGCTGCCGCACTCCAGGCACCAGCCCTGTTCGGGCGCCATGGGTGCGTGGCACTGCGGGCAGCGCCGCGTCGGCGGGCTCTGCGTGGCGGTCGCGCTCACTGCCGGCGCCCGCGACGCCAACGGCCGCCGGCCGCGGCGGGCTCGGGCTCGACATCGGCTTGCACGCTGCCGTGGCCGTTGGCCGAGGCTCCGTTGGCCGGGGCCGGCTCGGCGGCCTGGCGGACGATCGTGACGTCGCCGTCGAGCTCCGGGACGCCGTCGGCTTCGGGCTCCGGCTCGGCTCCGGGCTCGGACTCGGGCTCGGCTTCGGCTTCGGGCTCGGCCTCCGGAACAGGCTCCGCATCGGCGGTCGCCGGCTCGGCGACCGGCTCGGCGGCCTGCGCCTTCAGGTCGGCGCCGCAGCTCGCGCAGAAGCGGGCGTCGCTGGCATGGAACGCGCCGCACTCCGCGCATGTGCCGCCGACGCCGGGCTGGCGGATCTCCTGAACGCTGTCGGTGATGCCGAGAAGGCCCTCCAGCGTGCGGATCTCGCGATCTGTGGCGAGCAGGGCCTCGAGCTTGGAGCGCACGAGCTCGTCGCGGCGCTCGCCGAAGCGGTAGAGGTCGAAGACGAAGCCGCCGGTGTCGCGAAGCTGCAGCTCGCGCAGCTGGCGCAGGTAGCGCAGGCGCCGGCGGGCGCGGCTGCGCCTGCGGCCCCGGAGCCGTGGCGTGCGCTCGCCCGGGGCGTGCGCGGCCGTGGTTGATTGCGACTTGCGGCTCATCTCCTCGGGCACCGCGTCGACGTCTCCCCCGGCACCGGGCGCGAGTATAGACCCGGGTCCTGCGGCATCCCGTGACGTTTGCGTCTTCTTCTGACACGCGCCTCGCTGCACCATCGCCGAAGGCCACGAAACAGGAGGAGCGAGGGATGGGATACCGGGTGATGGGACGCGCGCACGCCGCGCTGGGACGTGCCGGGGCGGCACTCGAGCGGGGCCTGCGCCGGGACGCGGGGCAGGGGACGGTGGAGTACGTCGCCCTGATCCTGCTCGTCGCGGTCGTCCTCGCGGGCGTCGTGGCGGCGACGCGCAAGACGACGATCGGCGACGGCGGGATCGCCCGCACGATCGTCAACAAGCTCAAGTCGGCCCTGGACTCCGTGAAGTAGCGCCGGGTCTGGCAACATCGCGGCCATGGCGCCCGCGTCCGACGCGTCCGCGCGACCCATCGGCGTCTTCGACTCCGGGGTCGGCGGGCTCACGGTCCTGCACGAGCTTCTCGTGCGGTTGCCCCACGAGGACTTCGTGTACCTCGCGGACACGGCGCGCTTCCCGTACGGCCCACGCTCGGCCGAGGAGCTGCAGCGTTTCTCCCTGGAGATCGCGGAGGAGCTGGTCGCCCGGCGGGTGAAGCTGCTGGTGGTGGCGTGCAACTCGGCCTCGTCCGCCGCGTTCCCCGCCCTCCAGGCGCGGATGATGGAGACGACGCTGGGGGTCGACGTGATCGGCGTCGTCTCCCCGGCGGCCGTTCAGGCGGTCGCGGCCACCAACAACGGACGTGTGGGCCTGCTCGCCACGGAGGCGACGTTCCGCAGCGGCGCCTACGCCGACGCCATCAACGCCATCGATCCGCATGTCGAGCTGACGTCGATCCCGTGCCCGGACCTCGCCGAGCTGATCCAGCGCGGCTTCCCCTACGAGGAGGAGGTCGTGGAGACGGTCCGCGGCTATTGCGCCCCGCTGCGCGAGGCCGGCGTGGACACGGTGATCCTCGGCTCCACCCACTATCCGCTCGTGCGCCCGATGATCCAGCGGATGCTGGGCCGTGGCGTCGAGCTGATCACCTCCGGCGGCCCGCTCTCGCGCCAGGTCGACCACGTGCTGGGCTCGCGCGGGCTGGGCAACGAGCGCGAGGGCGAGGGCGACTACCGGTTTCTGTGCACGGGTGACGTGGAGCACTTCCGGGAGGTCGGCAGCCGGTTCCTCCAGATGCCCCTGGGAGAGGTCGAGCACGTGGACCTGCCGACGGCGGTGCACGGCTGATGGCCCGCGAGCGCTCAGGCGGCCGCGGCGCCGGCGATCTGCGTCCGGTGGCGATCGAGGCGAACTTCATGCGCAGCGCCACCGGCTCGGCGCTGATCTCCGAGGGCGACACGCGGGTCATCTGCACGGCCTCGATCGTCGACTCGGTGCCCAAGTGGCTCTCGGGCAAGGGCCGCGGCTGGCTCACCGCCGAGTACGGGATGCTCCCGGCGTCCACCGGCGACCGCAAGCAGCGCGACGTGTCGCGCGGGCGCCCCGACGGGCGGACGGTGGAGATCCAGCGGCTGATCGGCCGCTCGCTGCGCGGGATCATCGACTTCGCCGCCCTGGGCGAGCGCACGGTCTACATCGACTGCGACGTCCTCCAGGCCGACGGCGGCACCCGCTGTGCGTCGATCACGGGTGGGCACGTCGCCCTCGAGCTGGCGTGCGCGCGGCTGATCTCGGAGGGTGCGCTCGAGCGCTCGCCGCTCACGGGCACCGTCGCGGCCGTCTCCTGTGGGATCGTCGACGGCGAGCCGCTGCTCGATCTCGACTACCCCGAGGACTCGGCGGCGGAGGTCGACGCCAACGTCGTCATGACCGGCGACGGCGGGCTCGTCGAGGTCCAGGCCACCGCCGAGCGCACGCCGCTGTCGCGCGCGCACCTCGACGACCTGCTCGCCCTGGCGGCGGACGGCATCGCGGCGCTGCGCGGCGTGCAGGAGCAGACCGTCCGCGCCGCGGCGTCCTGAAGCCGTGAGGCTCGTGCTCGCCAGCCGGAACCCCCACAAGGTGCGTGAGTTCGAGCGCCTGCTGCCCGGCCACGAGATCGTGCCCCCGCCGCCGGAGGTCACGCTCCCGCCCGAGACCGCGGACACCTTCGAGGGCAACGCGCTGCCCAAGGCTCGGACGGCCGCGGCGGCCACGGGCGCGGCGGCGATCGCCGACGACTCGGGCATCGAGGCGGCGCAGCTGGGCGGCGCGCCGGGCGTGCGCTCCGCCCGCTACGCCGGTCCCGACGCCACGGACTCCGAGAACCTGCAGAAGCTGCGCGACGAGGTCTCGCCCGGCAGCGGGCTGGCCTACGTCTGCGTCCTGGCCTACGTCGACGGTGACGGCGAGCGCACGTTCGAGGGGCGCTGCTCGGGGCGGATGTCCGAGCAGGCCCGGGGGAGCGGGGGCTTCGGCTACGACCCCGTCTTCCTGCCCGACGACGGCGACGGCACGCGCACGATGGCCGAGCTGACGGACTCCGAGAAGGACGCCATCAGCCATCGCGGTCGTGCCGCCCGCGCCCTGCTGGCATGGCTCGACCGCTGACCCCGACCGGCCGGGTCGATCCGCCGCCGCTCGGGCCGCCGTCCGGGCGGACGCCCGCGGCGCTGCTCTCCGTCGCCTCCAACAGCGCACTCATCCTGCTCAAGGTCGTCGCGGGAACCCTCACGGGATCGGTGGCGATCCTCAGCGAGGCGATGCATTCCTCGATCGACCTGGTGGCGTCGATCGTCGCCTACTTCTCCGTGCGCAAGGCCGAGGAGCCGGCCGACGAGGACCATCGCTACGGCCACGAGAAGGTCGAGAACCTGGCGGCGGCGATCGAGGGGATGCTGATCCTCGTCGGCTCGGCGGTCATCGCCTTCGAGGCGATCCGGCGTCTGGTCAACGGCGCCGACGTCCAGCGCCTGGGCCTGGGCATCGCCGTGATCGCCTTCTCCACCGTGGCCAACCTCGCGGTCTCGACCTTCATCGCGGCCCGCGCCCGAGCCACCGACTCCGCCGCCCTGGAGGGCGACGCCGCACACCTGCGGACCGATGCGCTGAGCTCGGCCGGGGTGCTGGCGGCGCTGATCGCGGTCCAGATCACCGGCGCCGAGTGGCTGGACCCGGTCGTGGCGCTCATCGTGGCCGCGGCGATCGTGATCTCCGGGGTGAAGATCATCACACGCTCGACCCGGGTCCTCGTCGACGAGGCGCTTCCCGCGGACGAGATGCGCGTCATCCAGGACGCGGTGGTGGAGTTCGCGCCGCGCGGAGTGGTCGCCTTCCACAAGCTGCGGACGAGGCGCGCCGGGGCCCAGCGCTACGTCGACCTGCACATCCAGTTTCGCTCCGGGACGACGCTCGAGGCCGCCCACGCCACCGCCCACGAGCTCCAGGACGCGATTCGATCGCGCCTGCGCAACGCCGACGTGCTCATCCACATCGAGCCTGAGGGCAGCGTGCTGCCCGGGACCGAGATCCCGGTCCCGCCGCTCAGCGAAGGTTGATCGCGGCCGCCGCGCCGACGCATCCGGCGGTGGCGGCATAGCCGCTGTAGCCGGCGAGCACAAGGACGAGGACGGCGATCAGGCAGGCGATGACGGTGGTCAGCCAGGCGGCTTTGGCCAAGGGCATGCCCCCTATTCTCCGGCACATGACCCCGGAACGGGCACTGGACGAGCTTCGGACCATGTCGCCGGACGTCCAGGACGGCGTCGTCCTGGGCGCCGACGGCCGTCGCCTGGCGGGCAGCCGGCCCCTGGCCGCGCTGGCGCGAGACCTGCTCGAGCAGGCGGGCGGAGCGGCCGAGGTCGAGGTCGCGACGGGGCGCGGCACGGTCTTCGCCGCCCGCCGGGGCCGGCGGGCCATCGCCGTCGTCGCCGCGCGTTCCGCGCTGTCCGCCGTGATGCTCTACGACCTGCGCATGACCCTCTCGGCGATGGAAGCCCGGCGGTGAGGCCCAAGAGTCGCCTGGACGCCGTCACCGGGGTGGTCGGCGATGCCGCGGGCGCCCTGCGCCGGCGCCGCGTCGCCCGCCGTCCCTACGCCAAGCTCTACGACGAGAGCGGCGATGTCGAGGTCCTGGATCCCGATGGCGAGCGGGCGCAGGCGCTGCACGACACCGCGGCGTCCATGGTCGAGGCCGTCGCCCCCGGAGGCCGGGGCAGCTCAGAAGAGGCTTGAATCCCGGAAGTACGGGGAAAAACGCGCAACGTGCGGCGTCAGGGGGCCCTGGGAGGCGGCGGGTGTCCGCAGGCGTTGTTAGGTTCGATCGTCTATTCCGATCCCTGAAGGAGGACGCAAGTGACGAAGTCCGAGTTCGTCGAGAAGGTCGCGAGCGGCTTTGACAGCCGGCGCGAGGCCGAGGACGCGGTCGACGCGGTCCTCAGTGGCATCCAGGACGTGTTGGGCAGCGGCGGAGAGATCACCTTCACCGGCTTTGGGAAGTTCCACGTCGCCCAGCGCGGCGCTCGCCAGGGCAAGCATCCCCGTACGGGCGAGCCGATCCACATTCCCGCCTCGCGCGTTCCGCGCTTCTCGGCCGGGGCGAAGCTCAAGCAGGCCGTAAACGGGTTAACGGGAGCTCCTTCGGAGAGCTTCTGGCGGCGCGCGTCTCACAGCGCGCGTCGCAGCTGGTCCTAGGCCTCGATCCGGACCCGGCCCGTCTGTGGCCGGGCTCGGTCGAGGCCGCGGGGCCGTCGGGCGATCCCGCGGAGCGGGCGGGGCGGGCGGTCGCCGCGCACTGCGCGGCCCTCATCGACGCCGCCGGCCCGGCCTGCGTGGCGGTCAAGCCGCAGCTCGCGTGCTTCGAGCGCCTCGGGGCCCCGGGCTGGGCGGCTCTCGCCCAGACCGTCGCGCGGGCTCGCGACGCCGGCCTGCTGGTCATCGCCGACGGCAAGCGCGGCGACGTGCCGGTCACCGCCACGGCCTACGGCCAGGCGCTCGTCGGGTCCACTCCGACCCCCTTCGGCGACGTCGCCGGCCTGGGCGCCGACGCCTTCACCGCCAACCCGCTGCTGGGCCGCGACGCGGTCGAGCCCCTCGTCGAGGCCGCCCGGGAGGCGGGCGCCGGGATCTTCCTGCTCGTGCGCACGTCGAATCCCGGCGCGGCGGACGTCGAGGACCTCGATGCCGGCGGCGCGCCGCTGTGGGAGCGCCTGGCCGCCCTGGTCGACGATCTGGGTGGGCCGGGCGCCGGCGTGTCGGACGTGGGTGCCGTCGTGGGCGCCACCGTCCCCGAGCACATCGGGCGAATGCGGGCACTGATGCCGCGAGCGCCCTTCCTCCTTCCCGGCGTGGGGGCGCAGGGCGGCCGCGTCGAGGATCTCGCGCCCGCCTTCGTGCCCGGAGCCGCCGGCGGCCTGGTCACGGCGTCGCGCAGCATCGCCGGCGCGGGGGAGAAGGAACCGGGCTCCGACCCGGCGCAGGCCGCCCGGGCGGAGGCCGAACGACTGCGGGCGACGGCCTGGAGCCTGGGGGCGGCCCGGCCTGAGGTCCGCCGGGCCGCGGGTATCATCGGTCCTGCGATGGCAGCCCGAAGTCCCCTGCGCTTCCTGGCGCCGATTGCCATCGCCGTCGTGCTCGTGGCCGCCCTCATGGTCGTCGCCTCCTCGGGCGGCGGAGGCTCGGGTGACAAGGGCAAGCAGCACACCTCCACGACGCCGGTCAAGCGCAAGCCCCAGCGGCGCACCTACGTGGTGCGCTCGGGAGACACGCTGAGCTTGATCGCCACCAGGACCGGCGTGCCCATCGGCGTGATCCTCGCGCTGAACCCGGGCCTGGACCCGCAGGCCCTGCAGACCGGCCAGCGGCTCAAGATCCGTCAATGACTCGCCGCCCGCCGCGGGCCCTCATCGCCGCACTGTCCGTGCTGGCGGCGCTGGCCGCGCCCGCCGCGGCCCGGGCGCAGAGTCGGCCGGTCCCGCCCGTCCTCTCGGCGCCCCAGGCGGTCCTGGTCGAGTCCCAGACCGGCGACGTGATCCTGCGCAAGGACTCCGACGCCGAACGTCCCGTAGCCAGCACGACGAAGCTGATGACCGCATTGCTAGTGCTCGAGCGCGCCTCGCTCAACGACGTCTACACGGCCGTGCCCTACGACGCCCAGGAGGCCGAGTCGCGGATCAACCTCCAGGCGGGCGAGCGGATGACGGTGCGCGACCTCATGCGCGCGCTGCTCCTCGAGAGCGCCAACGACGCGGCGGCGACGCTGGCGGTGGGCGTCGCCGGCTCGCAGCCCGCCTTCGTGGCCATGATGAACGCGCGCGCCCAGCAGCTCGGCCTCACCCACACGCACTACGCCAACCCGATCGGCCTCGACGAGCCCGGCAACTACTCCAGCGCGCGCGATCTGGTCAAGCTCGCCGCCAGCCTGCGCACCAAGCCCTTCTTCCGCCGGACGGTGGCGATGCGCAGCGCGGTCCTCAAGACCGGCTCGCACGAGCGCCAGATCGAGAACACCAACGACCTCCTCGGGCGCCCGCCGGGCGTCAACGGGGTCAAGACCGGCCACACGCTCCAGGCCGGCTACGTACTCGTGGGATCGGCCACCCGGCGCGGCGTCAACGTCCTGTCCGCGGTGCTCGGCGACCCCAGCAAGCCGGCTCGCGACGAGGACACCGACGCCCTGCTGCGCTACGGACTCTCCCTCTACCGGCTGGCGCCGATCGTGGTGCCCGGGCGCGTCATCGCCACGGCCAAGGTGAAGTACCGCGACGACGACCGCATCGAGCTCGTCCCCGCGCGGCGCGTCGTGCACGTCCTGCGCCGCGGGGAGCGCCCGCGGGTCTCCTTCACGGCACGCGGCGAGCTCAAGGGGCCGCTGCCGCAGGGCACCGTGGCCGGGTCGCTGACCGTGCGGGTGAGGGGCCGCATCGTGGCCCGCGTGCCGCTCGTGACGGCTCAGCCCGTGCCCAAGGTCTCGCTGGCCGAGCGCGCCGTGGACCTGGTGCTCAAACCGGGTACTCTCGCCCTCATCGTCCTCCTCGCGGCCGCCGGAACCGGGCTCGCAATCGCGATTCGCCGGCGCCGTCGAGCGAAGGAGGAGGTGCCAGCATCGTGATCATCACCGTCACCCTCAACGCGGCCGTCGACAAGACGCTCGAGGTGCCCAACTTCCGGCTCGGGCGCCGCCACCGCTCCGTCGAGCAGCGCACGATGGCCGGGGGCAAGGGCGTCAACGTCGCGCGCACGATCAAGCGGCTCGGCCAGCCGGTGATCGCCACCGGCCTGGCGGGTGGGCCGGCGGGCACGCGCATCGTCGAGCAGCTCACCGAGGAGTCGATCCTCAACGACTTCGTGCGCATCCGCGAGGAGTCGCGCACCAACACGGCCGTGCTCGACCCGACGACCGGGGAGCACACGGAGGTCAACGAGCCCGGCCCCGAGGTCTCGCCGCGTGAGGTCGCCCTGTTCGCCGACAAGCTCCTGTACCTCGCCCAGGGCGCCCAGCTCGTCGTGTTCGCGGGCAGCCTGCCCCGCGGCGTGGACTCCGACCTCTACGCCGGCCTGGTGCGCGATCTGCGCAAGCTCGGGGTGACCACGATCGTGGACTCCGACGGCGAGCCCATGCGCCACGCCGTGCGGGCCGAGCCCAGCGTCGTCTCGCCCAACGTCCTCGAGGCCGAGGAGCTCGTGGGCCACGAGTTCAACGACGACGAGGACCGCACCATCGCCGTGCGCGAGATGGTCGAGCTCGGCGCCCGCGAGGCGATCATGACGGTCCCCGACGGGTGCTTCGCCCAGGTCGTTGAGGACGGCGGGCCCAAGCTCTACCGGGTCCGCGTCGAGCCGCGCGAGCCTCGCGCGGGCGTGGGCTCGGGCGACGCCTTCCTGGCCGGCTACGTGGCCGCCCGCTACACCGGCTCGCCCCCCTCGGAGTGTTTGCGCTTCGGCGTGGCCTGCGGCACCGATTCCACGCAGCACCTGGGCGCCGGCGTCATCGACCCGCGCGAGGTCGAGCGGATCGTCGACGAGACGACCGTCGAGGCGATCGAGACCCCGGCCGAGGTCTCCTAGGCCGCCGCCGGCTCGGCGGGCTCGGCGGGCTCGGAGGGCTCGCCCCGGTCGCGCCGCGACCAGGCCATCGCCAGGAGGACGGCGATCGCCGCGAAGGCCGAGAGCGCGAGCACCGGGATCGTCACGTAGCCGAACTTCTCGAACCACTTGGTCGAGCACGGGGCCCCGATCTTGCAGCCGGCGGTCTCCGACTCCGGATGGTGCTCGATGTAGATGTGGTAGATCGCGATCCCCGCGCCGACGAGCGGGAAGAGGAACGCGTACTGGACCGCGCTGCGCACGTCGCGCCGCAGCGCTCCGACGAGCAGGATGATCGCCAGGGGGTACATGGCGATCCGCTGGTACCAGCACAGCCGGCAGGGGATGAAGTCCGAGATCTCGGAGAAGAACAGGCTCCCCAGCACCGAGACCAGCGCGATGGCCCACGCCGCCCACAGCTCGCCGCCCAGCAGCGAGTCGCGCACGGCGACCAGGGCCCGGCGCGCGCCGGGCGAGACGAGGGCGGCGAGGCCGAGCAGCGCGACGAGGACGACGAGGACCTGGAGCGCGATCGCCAGGCCGGACAGCGCGGCGGCGACGGCGTCGGTGGCGTCCTTCTTGCTCACGCTGCGCAAACCGTAGTACGCGAGCCTATGATCGGCGTCTGGTGATGGGTGCCACCCGCCTCATCCCGCTGGTGGTCGTGCTCGGCGTAGCCGGATGCGGCGGCGGAGGCTCCGGCGACACGGCCTCCAAGCTCCCCGGGCCGGCGAACGCGCCGGGCAAGCAGGTGATCGCCGACAACAACTGCCTGTCGTGCCATCAGCTGGGAAGCGAGGGCAGCGCCACGCCCGGAGGCGACCTGACGAAGATCGGGACGAGCGCCTCGGCGCAGACCATCCGCCAGGCCCTGATAGCTCCGCCCAGCGGGATGCCCAACTACAGCCAGATTTCGGCGAAGGATCGCGAGGCGGTCGTCGCCTATCTCTCCGGCCTGCGCTGAGCGGCCCGTCAGGTGCCCTTCAGGACCGTGTCGATCGGCCCGCTGAAGGAGTCGATCGAGAGGGTCGGCACCTCGAGCTTGCGCGGCGTGCCACCCGTGCGGGCGATGAGGAAGGAAGGCGTCGAGGTGACGTTGAACGACCTGGCCTCCGCCTCGGCCGTGGCCAGCAGGCGCTTGGTCGTGGCGGCGTTGCCACCACTGATCGCCTCGTCGGCGTTCAGCCCGGGGACGCCCGAGGCGATCTTGCGCAGGAATGCGTCCGTCACGTAGCCGGTGTTCTCCTCGCCCTGGTTCTTGTAGAAGAGGTCGACGAACTGCCACAGCTTGTTCTGCTGGGCGGCGCCGGAGGCCGCCTGGGCGGCGGTCCGCGAGTCGTCGCCGATGAACTGGAGGTTGCGGAAGACGATCCGGACCTTGCCCGTGCGGACGTAGCGGGTGACCAGGTCCGGGAGGGTGGAGGTCGCGAACTGGGCGCAGAACGGGCACTGGAGGTCGCCGAACTCGGTCAGCGTCACGGGCGCCTTGGGATTGCCCACCGCGACGCCGTTCTGGGGGATGCCGGCGAACAGGGCGGTGGTCGCGGCCGCGCCCGCGGGACGCCCGGAGGACGTGCCCTTGTCGCTCTTGCCGCCCGAGCCGGCCAGGACGATGGCCACGACGACGATCGCCACGACGCCGGCGGCGATGCCGCCGAAGAGGAGCAGCTGACGGCGGCGATGGTCGTGCTGGGCGGCGGCGCGCTCACGCGCCTCGCGCTCGGCGCGGGCGTGGGCTTTCGCGTCGGTCCTCGAAGACATGGCCCGAGTATCGGTCCGGCCCTTAATCGCGCCTCAGTGAATTACCCGGACTCGGAGCCGGGATTTGCCGGGCTTTCCGCGGCTATCCGAGCCCGTGGGCCTCGCGCGCCTGCTCGAGGGTCTCGTGGACATCGGCGCGCACGGCCCGGCCGTCGCGCATCTCGAAGACGTGGACGAAGCTGAACTCCAGTTCGATCCCGGTATGACGCGCGGTCCCGCCGAAGCGGTAAGGGATCACCAGCAGTGGGTCGGCATCGATGAACTCGATCGGCTCGATCCACATCGAGCCGTCCTCGAAGGCCTTCATCTGCTCGGCCACGTACGCCATGATGCCCTCGTGGCCCCGGACGGGCCGGCTCTCCGGCAGGACGCCGGCGGGCGTGAAGACGATCTCGGGATCCCAGCTCTCCTCGAGGTAGGGACGGAGGTCCTCGACGACCCCGCTGCGGTAGGTCCGATTGAAGGCCTCGTACCCTCGGCGGGCGCGGTCGATGTTGTCCTCCGACATGCCTGGCCGATTATCCCTGCGCTCCGCGTTTGAAGACCCGAAAATGCGGACTCGGCCCCGGGGATCCGGCGGGGCCCGTTGCTAACCTCACACGATGGAAGTTGAGATCGGACGCGGCAAGAAGGCCCGGCGGGCCTACGGCTTCGACGACATCGCGATCGTCCCCTCCCGCCGCACGCGCGATCCCGACGACGTGGACATCTCCTGGAAGCTCGGCGACTACCGCTTCGAGCTCCCGCTCCTGGCCTCGGCCATGGACGGCGTGGTGTCCCCGGAGACGGCCGGCATCGTCGGCCAGCTCGGCGGCCTGGCCGTCCTGAACCTCGAGGGCGTCTTCACCCGCTATGAGGACGCCGACGAGCAGCTCGAGCGCATCTCGCACCTGCCCAAGGACGAGGCCACCCGGGAGATGCAGGACATCTACCAGGAGCCTGTCAAGCCGGAGCTCATCGCCCGGCGCATCGAGGAGATCAAGGCCAAGGGCGTCGTCGCCGCCGCCTCGCTGACCCCGCAGCGGGTCATCCAGTACTACGAGATCGCGCTGGAGGCCGGCCTGGACATCCTCGTGATCCAGGGCACCGTCGTCTCGGGCGAGCACGTCTCGGAGTCCACCGAGCCGCTCAACCTCAAGGAGTTCATCCCTTCCCTCGACGTGCCGGTCGTCGTGGGCGGCTGCGCCTCCTACCACACGGGCCTGCACCTCATGCGCACCGGCGCGGCCGCCGTGCTCGTGGGCGTCGGCCCCGGCGCCGCCTGCACGACGCGCGGCGTGCTGGGCATCGGCGTCCCCCAGGCGACGGCGATCGCCGACGTGGCCGCGGCCCGCTCGCAGCACATGCTCGAGACCGGCGAGTACGTGAAGGTCATCGCCGACGGCGGCATGCGCAACGGCGGCGACGTCGCCAAGGCGATCGCCTGCGGCGCCGACGCCGTGATGATCGGCTCCCCGCTGGCCCGGGCCTACGAGGCGCCCGGTCGCGGCTTCCACTGGGGCATGGCGACCTTCCATCCCACCCTTCCGCGCGGCGCGCGCGTGGCCACGATCCAGAATGGGACCCTGGAGGAGATCGTCTCCGGCCCGGCGCGCGAGAACGACGGCACGTTCAACCTCATGGGCGGCCTGCGCACCTCGATGGCGACCTGCGGCTACAAGGACATCGCGGAGTTCAACCGCGCCGAGCTGATGGTCGCTCCCGCCCTCCAGACCGAGGGCAAGCAGCTCCAGCGCGACCAGGGCGTGGGCATGGGTGCGAACGGCACCGCCAAGGCGGTATCCCTCGTCAATGAATGACCGCGTCGCCACACCGGCCCCTCCCGCACGGGAACCGAGTGTGGCAAGGACGCAGGGGTCGGGACAGGGCTTTGCCCGGACCGACCCCGAGGACGCCGCCACGCGAAGTGTGCTCGTGGGGGAGGAGGAGGTCGTGGTCCTCGACTACGGGGGCCAGTACTCGCAGCTGATCGCGCGGCGGGTACGCGAGCTGGGCGTCTTCTCCGAGCTGCTGCCCCACCACGTCGGGGCCGACGAGATCGCGCGCCGGCGCCCGCGGGGCCTGATCCTCTCCGGCGGGCCGGCCTCCGTGTACGCGGACGGCGCGCCCAAGCTCGACCCAAAGCTGCTCACGCTGGGCATCCCCGTGCTGGGCATCTGTTACGGGATGCAGCTCATCACGCTCTCGCTCGGCGGGCGCGTCGAGGGAGCCGAGGTGGGGGAGTTCGGCCGCTCGGAGCTGACCGTCCGCGAGCCGGGCCGCCTGCTGGCCGGGCTGCCGGCCGAGCAGACCTGCTGGATGTCGCACCGCGACACCGTGTTCGAGGCGCCCGAGGGCTTCACCGCGCTGGCCTCGTCGACCGCCTCGCCGGTGGCCGCGCTGGAGAACGTCGAGCGCGGGATCTACGGGATCCAGTTCCACCCCGAGGTCGTCCACACGCCCTACGGCAACGCCGTGCTCGAGCGCTTCCTCACCGACGTCTGCGGCTGCGAGCGGACCTGGAGCGCGACCTCGATCATCGACGACCAGATCGCGCGGATCCGCGAGCAGGTCGGCGACGGCCGCGTCATCTGCGGCCTCTCGGGCGGGGTCGACTCCAGCGTGGCCGCGCTGCTCGTCCACCGGGCGATCGGCGACCAGCTCACCTGCGTCTTCGTCGATCACGGCCTGATGCGAAAGAACGAGGGCGACCAGGTGATCGCCGCCTTCCGCGACCAGTTCCACATCCCGCTCGTCGCCGTCGACGCCGAGGACCGGTTCCTGCGCCGCCTGGGCGGCCAGACCGAGCCGGAGGCCAAGCGCAAGATCATCGGCGAGGAGTTCATCCGGGTCTTCGAGGAGGAGGCCGTGCGCCTCGAGGGCGCCCGCTACCTCGTCCAGGGCACGCTGTACTCCGACGTGATCGAGTCCGGCGGCGGGACCGGCGCGGCGACGATCAAATCCCACCACAACGTGGGCGGGCTGCCCGAGGACCTCGAGTTCGAGCTGGTCGAGCCGCTGCGCTCGCTGTTCAAGGACGAGGTCCGCCGCGTCGGCGCCGAGCTGGGCCTGCCCGACCGCCTCGTCTGGCGCCAGCCGTTCCCCGGCCCCGGCCTGGCGATCCGCGTCGTCGGCGGCGAGGCGACCAAGGAGCGGCTCAACCTCCTGCGCGACGCCGACGCGATCCTCCAGGACGAGATCCGCAAGGCCGGTCTCTACGGCGAGCTGTGGCAGTCCTTCTGCGTTCTGCCCGACATCCGGACCGTCGGCGTCCAGGGCGACGAGCGCACCTACGGCTCCGTCGTGGTCATCCGCGCCGTGACCAGCGACGACGCGATGACCGCGGACTGGGCCCGGCTGCCCTACGACCTGCTGGAGCAGATCGCCTCGCGCATGATCAACGAGCTGCGCGAGGTCAACCGGGTGGTCTTGGACATCACCAGTAAACCGCCCGGCACCATCGAGTGGGAGTAGCCCTGGCGGGCGGGCTCCGCCGCCTGCCGGCCTCCTCGCCCTGCTCGCGTGCGAAGCACGCCACGCAGGGCTGCGTCCTGGGCAGCCGGCCGGAGCCCCTCGCCAGGCACCGACCCGTTGGAGTAGCCGCCCGTCAGGCCGCCCGGTAGTAGCCCACGACCAGGCGCTGCAGGCACACGCCCGTCCCGGGCGGGACCTCGACCCGCAGGCCGGCGAAGACCGGCGTGCCGGTGACCTCCTTTCCCAGCTCCGTGAGGGCGGTTCCCCCTCCCGGCCGCCCGGGAAGGCCGCGATCCGCCCCCGCCGCGTAGCCGATTCCTCGGTTCACCGCCAGGAAGAGGCCACCCGGCTCCGGTCGTCCGGTAGCGGCTGTGCAGGTACCACGCCCGGCCCCGCAGGGGGCGGCGCGGGCGCAGATCGATCCGCCTCCACCTCGGGCCGGCCGGCAAGCACGGGGTGTGGGGGAGGGTCTCCACCGGGCGGAACTCCACGTGGCGGACGTGGCCGTCGGGACCGACGCGATATGTGCTGCCAGAGATCTCGTCGAAGCGCAGTCCCCCGATGGTGAGCGGAAGCGTGGCCGAGAGGCGGTTGCCTCCCTGGCGGATCCAGAACGGGAGGATCCGCGGGGGCATCTGGTCATCGAGCAGAACCGGCCGGGTTCCCCGCCGCCTGACGGCTTCGAGGTCGGTTCGCACGTGATCGAACCACGAGCGCGAGAAGCTGCCGGGCCAGTCGCGCTCGATGGCGCGGTCGGCCGCCACCGCCAGCACGGCGTAGCCCGCCAGTGCGACGGCGACCGCCCCCGCGAGCACGAGGGCGCGCCCGGCCCGGGCGGAGGCCGGCTCCGACCGGGCCCCGGAGAACGCGCTGGCGACGGCGATCAGGGCCAGCGCGACGACCTCGGCGTTGTAGCGCAGGACGTAGCCGATCGAGGTTCCCAGGGTGCTCACCCGCGGGAGCACGATCAGCGCGTTCACGAGGAAGGCCACGATCAGGAACGCCCAGGAGCGCCACGCCGAGGACCGGCGGGACACGCTTACCGCGACGAGCGCAAGGAACGCCAGCTGGCAGCCGATCACGGCCCATGTGTGCACCAGGTCTCCGCTCGTGGGCGTGACGCGCACGGCGAACAGCCCGGGTACGAATCCGTCCAGCCAGGCGATCCGCAGGTACTCGAGGGTCTGATGCGGCGGCACCGTGTGCCAGGAGTCGGTGTGCTTTCGCGTCGCGTAGACGACCAGGTAGGCGACGAGCGGCACGGCGTACAGCGCCCACACGCGCCAGTCGGCGGCCACCTCGCGGATCCGCTCGCGCAGCGGGCGCTCGGGCTCGAGCAGGAGCGCGACGATCAGCACGAGGTAGACCGGGACGAGGACCGCCTTCTCGTAGAAGGCGAGGGCGCCGGCCATCGCCACGACGGACCAGGCGAGCCAGGCGGGCCGGCGCGTGCGCCGCCAGCACAAGTGGGCGTGGATCGCCGCCAGCGAGAAGGCGATCGGGGGCAGCGTCTGCAGGCCGAGCGAGAACCACTGCAGCGCGGTCGTGAAGATGATCGAGAGCCCGTAGGCGAGTGCGAGGGCCAGGGACCAGACCGGCCCGACCCAGAAGCGCAGGATCCGGTCGAGCAGGGCCACCCCGGCGAGGTGGCAGGCCAGGATGAAGCCGAGGGCCACGTCGAAGTCGAACGCGGCGTGGCGCTGGATCACCAGGCTCACCAGGCGCAGGCCGGGCGAGAAGTGCACGATGACCTCGCTGCCGAGGAACCCGAGGTTGTAGCCGCCGCCCACCTGAGCGTCGTAGAAGACCGGCAGGTCGTCGGCGACGAAGTAGGAGCTCGAGGCGAAGTGCCAGCAGACCGCGCCCACGACGGCCACCGCGACCGCCAGGAGCCCATACTCGGCGCGCCGCCCGACGGCGGTCGCCCGCGTCATCGGGTCGTGAGTCCGTAGACGTCGTGCACGGCGCTCTCGCGCTCCATCCAGTCCGCCGTCCGGCGCAGCCCGTCCTCGAGGCCGTGCCCGGCCTCCCAGCCGAGCTCTCGGCCGGCCTTGCCCGGATCCCCGACCCAGGTGGCGGTGTCCCAGGAGCGGGCTGGCGTCGAGCCCCACCGGGGCTCGGCCTCGACGGAGAGGACCCGCCGGGCCACCTGGACGATCTCCCGCAGCGAGGTCTGGCGCCCGCTGCACACGTTGAAGACCGCACCGTCCGGCGGTGCGGCCTCCGCGGCCCGCACGAAGGCCTCGGTGACGTCCTCCACGTGGACGAAGTCGCGGGCGGTGTCCGGGGCCACCAGCGGCGGCAGCTCCCCCCGGCGCCCGTGAGCGATGAGCTTGGGGACGAGGCGCCCCGGGTCCTCCCACGGCCCGTAGGCCGAGTAGATCCGCAGCGACGTGGCGGGCAGGCCCGAGTCGCGCGCGACCTGGCGGCACAGCGCCCCGGCCGCGGCCTTGGTGACGGCGTAGGGGCTGTTGGGCTCGATCCGCTCGTCCTCTCTGGCCGGGTGGTCCTTGTAGCCGTACTCCGAGGAGGTGCCGGCGTGCACGAAGGCGCTGCACCCGGCGTCCAGGGCCGCGCGCAGGAGGTTGTCCGTGGCCAGCAGGTTGCTGCGCACCATGCGCGGGAAGTCGGTCTCCCAGGAGTAGGCTCCGTGCGCGGCGCAGTGCAGGACCCACTCGGGCCGAGCGGCGCGAAACGCCTGTTCGACATCTCCTGGGTCCCCCAGGTCGGCCTCGGCGAGCGCCATGTCCTTCGCCACGCCGTCGAGGCGCCAACGGGTGCCCAGGGGACGCACGACGCCGGTCACCTCGTGTCCGTCCGCGAGCAGGCGACGCACCAGGTTGGCTCCGATGAAGCCCCCGGCGCCGGTGACCAGGACTCTGCGCGGGGCGCGCATCGCCGCCTCAGCTCGCCGGAGGGCCCTCGTAGTCCAGCTGCTCCAGGAAGGGCCGGGCGCGCCGGCCGACCTCGTCGCTCTCCTGCGCCGAGAGCTCGGCCGCCGTGGCGGCGTTGGCCTCAGGTGTGGCCGAGCGGATCGTGCCCCACGGGTAGACCTCGTCCAGGCGCTGCCCGTTCCAGCTGGGGTCCGAGAGCGACGGAGCGCCCGCCTCGATGCCCAGCGCCTCGCACACGGGGCGCAGCGCCGCCGGGGCGTCGGCCATGACGTCCTCGGCGCGGACGAGGTGGAAGCGGTCGGGGTAGCGCTCCCGGCACAGCAGGGCGTAGATGCTGGTTGAGCGTCCAGGCCGAGCATGTAACGGGCGAGCGAGAGCGGCACCGGCCGCTTCTTGGTGTCGGCGTAGGCCGACCAGGGGTTGCGCACGACGTGGAGGAAGTGGGCGGACGGCATGGTCGTCCAGGATCTGCTCGGCGTCGACGACGAGGATCGGGCTGTAGCCGACGTACACGGACTCCCGGCCGGACTGCGGCGTGGTCCTTCCAGGCCTCGAACGTGGCCCGGAAGAAGGCCGCGACGTTGTCGCCCGGCGTGGAACGGCCGCTCTCGCGCACGTGCGCGACGTAGCGCTCGCGGCGCTCGTCGTCGGAGAAGTCGAACGGGTGGTCGCGGAACTTGCTCACGTGCGGCGTGCGGGCCCGCACCTTCGCCCTCCTCGTCGATGATCGCCGCGTAGTCCTCCTCGGGCGTCGCGTCGAGCGCGAAGACCGGCCAGCGGTACTTGACCGGGAAGATCGAGCTCAGGTGGTCGTTGACCAGCCGCGTCCCGAGCTGGGACTCGAACGGGTAGACGAAGAGCTCGGGATGCCCGTCGAGGTGGCGGTGGGTGGTGTTGCCGCCGTTCTCGTACATGGCGCCGAGCATCAGCAGGCGGAAGTCGTCGGTCATCGCCCTCCTCGGGGTGTATCGGTGGCGTAGGAGTAGAAGAGCCGCTCGGCCTCGCCCGGCCGCCGCCGCGTGGCCGTGGTGAAGGGAAAGCCGACGGTCATGCGCCGCGGGGCCCAGTCGAGGGCGAAGATCTGGTTGCCCGAGGGCCAGACGAGGCTCCCCAGGAGCGCGCCCGAGCGCACGTCGAGCGCGTGCACTCCGCAGACCGAGCGGTCGATGTCGAGACCCGGCGCGTAGTGGCGAAAGCGGGGGATGACGCGGGAGGTGCCGACGAAGGCGACGTTCCCCTTGATGGCAGCCCGCGCGTCCAGCCGGGGAGCCGGGCGAGCGCCTCGAAGCGCCCGTCGGCGATCACGCCGACCTCGCCGTAGCCGCTGTTGTCGACCCACAGCCGGCCCCGGTGCAGGCGGGCCGAGTGCGGCCGCGTCAGGCCGGCGGCGACGGGCTCGCGGGTGGCGCCCGAGAAGACCACTCCCGGCCGTCGACCGGGAAGTCGCGGTGACCGGGGCGACGTGGCCGGGCGCGGTCGGCCGAGGCGGAGAAGAACGACCCGCCGAGGTCCGGTCCGGCGGCGATCGAGTTGAGCTGAAGGTGGTTGCGCGTCAGGTCGGGCCGCCCGCGGCGCTCGATGGAACGCGGCCACCATACGGCGCTGCGCCGGCTCTCGTCGGCGCCGAGGTCGACGACGGCGTTCATCCCCACGGCGTTGCCGTACAGGCGCCCGCCGATGAGCGCCAGGTCGTGCAGGTAGGAGCAGCCCGGCAGGTAGGTCGCGCGGGCCGGGACGAGCGGGTGGCCGGGAGCCGCGACGGCCGGGCGGTCGGCCCGGGGGAGGGCGCCGCGCACCGGGCGCAGCTCGTAGAGCACGTTGGGGTTGCGCGTGCTGGCGACATGGACCAGGCGGCGCTGGCGGTCGACGACCAGCCCGGACGGATGGGGGAGGCGCATGAAGGACGCCCGCGGGCCGGAGTCGTTCACGGTGAGGGCCATGACCAGATGCTCGTACTCGCGGGTGACCAGAAGCGTCACTCCGTTGGCGGCCAGCGTCTCCCACCACTTGCCCCGGGCCCGGCTGCGCAGCAGCGCTGGGTCGATCTCGGCCGCCTCGCGCCACCCCGCGGCGATCTGCGCCGGGTCGCGCCACTCGCCGTCATGCCGCTCCCAGGCGGCGGCGTCGCGCGCGCGCGGCATCTCAGGCCGCCCGCCGGCTCATCCGCCATGCCCCGAGATAGAGCTGGCGGCCGAGCGGATGTTGGTCGTCGAGCGCCCGCCGTGGCGGACGGTGGCCAGGAGCGGCACCTCGATCACGGGGTAGCCCTCGCGGCCGCACACGACGTTGAACTCGGGGTCGATGAGGTCGTCGTCGCGCCGGAGCGTCGAGCAGCCGCGTCGAACTCGCGCGGAAAGACCTTGGGAGTGCCGTTGATGTCCCAGCATCGAGAGGTCGAACAGGGCGCGGCATTCCAGGTTGAACACCAGCGAGCCCAGGCGACGGAACCAGGAGTCGCGGATCCGCCGGTTGGCCTTGAGCACGACGCCCGGGTAGGCAGAGGCGTAGATCAGCAGGAGCGTGAGCATCTCCGGCGTCGTGCGCGCGGAGTTGGCGTAGCAGACGAGATCTCCTCGGGCCTCGGCCAGCCCGGCGCGCACCGCGCGTCCCCAGCCGCCCTGGGCGAGCACCAGCGTGCGCACGGGCGGATGCTCGCGCTCCAGCTCGCGGCAGACCTCCTCCGAGGAGTCGGTGCACCCGTTGAGGACGAGGATGATCTCGAACTCCCGGCCCACCCGTTCGAGGGCCTCAAGATGGCCGAGGACCACCGGCCCGACGTGGGCCGCCTGGTTGTGAATGGGCAGGATGATCGAGTCGAGCCGGCTCACGAGCCGGACAGGCTGAGGGCCTGCTGAGCCGTCGAGACGAGCTGGGCGGCGGAGAGCCCGTGTCGTTCGTGCAGGTACTCCCGGCTCCCCACCCGGCCGCGCGGAACGTCCTCGACACCGCGGCGCAGCACCCGGCACGACAGGCCGCGCTCGGCGACCGTCTCGGCCACCGCGGAGCCCAGCCCGCCGGACACGTAGTGGGCCTCGCACGTGATCGCGACGGGGACCCGGGCCAGGAGGTCGGCCAGGTCGTCGGCCGGCGTGGGGGCCACGCTCGCCGCGATGGCGGTGGTGGCCTGGATCCCGCTCTCCGCCAGCGCCGCCGCCGCGTCGACGGCCTCGCCGGCGAGCGCCCCGAGCGGGAGGAACGCCAGGTCCTCGCCGTCCCCGAGCGTCTCCAGCCGGCCCAGCCGGAACGCCCCGCCGAGCTCGTCGAGCGACCGGGACTGCTTGCCCACCCGGTAGTAGACGGGCCCGGGCAGCGCATACGTGGCCCGCAGGGCCGTGCGGGTCTGCGCCGGGTCGGCGGGAGCGATGACGGTCATACCCGGCTGGGCGCGCATGAGCGCGACGTCCTCCAGCGCGTAGTGGGAGAGCCCGTTCGGCCCGTAGTCGAAGCCGCCCCCGACGCCGACGATGCGCACCGGCAGGTCATGGGCGACCGGGCCGTTGCGGATGAACTCGTAGGGGCGCAGCGTCGCGAACGTGGCGATCGAGTAGACGAACGGGATCCGCCCGGCCTCGGCCAGGCCCGTGGCCAGGCCCACCATGTTCTGCTCGGCCACGCCGACGTTGTAGAAGCGGTCGGGAAACCGCTCCGCGAAGGGCTCCCAGACCGTGAACCCGAGGTCTCCGGTGAGCAGGACGACGCGCTCGTCCTCCTCCGCGATCTCCAGCAGCGTGTCGGCCAGGGCCGCCCTCACCCGCGCGAGGCCTCCAGCTCCGCCGTGGCCGTCGCGTACTGCTCGTCGGACATGGGCCAGTAGTGCCACTTGAGCTCGCCCTCCATGTACGAGATGCCCTTGCCGAAGACGGTCTCGGCGATGAGGACATGGGGGGCGCCCCGGGCGGTGTCCAGCCGGGAGATGACCTCGAGCAGGGCCTCGGGGTCGTGGCCGTCGACCTCGTGCACGTCCCAGCCGAACGCCGCCCAGCGGTCGTTCAGGGGCGAGAGGTCGAGGATGTCGCCCGTGGCTCCGAGCGCCTGCTGGCCGTTGAGGTCGACGATGGCGATCAGCGACGCGAGGCCGTGGTGGGCCGCGAACATGACGGCCTCCCACAGCGCACCCTCGTTGCACTCGGCGTCGCTGAGCAGCGCGAAGGTGCGGCGCGGCGATCCCTCCAGGCGCGCGGCCAGCGCCGCGCCGCCGGCGTAGGTGAGGCCCTGGCCGAGCGAGCCGGTGGCGAAGTCGACGCCCGGCAGGACGGGCTCGGGGTGGACGCCGAGGACGCTGCCGTCGTCGCAGAAGCTCTCGAGCATCCCCTCGGGCAGGCGGCCGGTCAGGTCCAGCGCGGCGTAGAGGGCCAGCGCGGCGTGGCCCTTGGAGAGCACGAAGCGGTCACGGTCGGGATCGTCCGGGGCCTGACCGGCCAGCACCTCGCCGTAGAGCGCCGCCAGGATGTCGGCCACGCACAGCGCCGAGCCGATGTGCCCGACGTCGGCGGCCTTCGATCGCTCGATCACGAGCCGGCGGATGTCCCGAGCTAGGGCGGAGGAGTCGGTCATTGACGGCTTGGCCCGGCGGGTTTCGACAATACCCGTCTTGAGTGATCAAAGGCGGCTGACAGCGCGACGGCCGCGAGGATCACGATCGAGATCTCCGCCGCGTGGCGGAAGCGGGTGATCCCCCAGCCCAGCGCGCTGGTGATCGTGACCAGGATCACGGGCGCGAGCAGGATGCGCAGGGCCTCGTGGCGGCGGGCGAGCAGCACCGTCCCCGCGATGGCGAAGGGCGCGAGCAGCCAGTAGAAGACGAGCCCGACTCTCGACATCGTCTCGTCGCGGCCCTCGTTGATGCCCACCGTGCTCCAGGGCTGGAAGAGGTCCCACGTGCGCAGCACGCGGACCGCCGCCACCACGACCGCGCGCCCGGCGTGGTCGCGCGCGTAGTCGACGCCCTGCGTGCGCTGGCGCGCCGCCTCGGCCGCCTCGTTGTGCGACTCGGGCTTCCCCAGGCAGGCGAAGTCCCACAGACCCACGTCGGCGCCGTGGTAGACGCTGTCGCAGTTGGCGCCGGCGATGACGCTGCCGCTGTTGTTCGACCCGATCACCGGGCGATCGAAGTCGCGCCAATTGCGGATTGTCCACGGCCCGACCGCGATCGCGAGGCCCAGGCAGGCCACGACGAGGCGAAGCGCGATCGTGCGCCCGGGAATCCCGCGCCGCCACACCACCGGGAGGGCCAGCAGCACCAACAGCAGCAGGCCCTCGGACCGGGCGAGCGAGGACACCCCGATGGCCAGCCCGAGCGCCAGCGCCCACCAGGCGCTCGGCCGGTCGTAGACGCGGTAGGCGATGAGCAGCGTCACGGCGACGCACAGGCCGAACAGGGACTCGGTGAGCAGCGACGCGTCGGCGCCGATGAGGACCGGGTAGACGGCGGCGATGGCGGCGGCCAGCAGGCCGGCGCGCACCCCGGCCACCCGGCGGCCGAGGTAGCCGATCGCCACGACGGTGCCGGTTCCGACCACGCCCCCGGTGAGGCGGTGGGCCACGTACCCGTGCGGCCCGTGCTCGCCGAAGGCCGAGCCGGCCAGGCCCACGCGCGAGACCAGCGAGAGCAGCCACGGCCACAGCGGCGGGTGCCCGGCCGTCGGCACGGCGTGGCCCGTGTACGCGCTGGCCGGGTCGACGTAGCCGTAGCCCTTGGCGATCGCCGTGGCGAGGTCCTGGTAGTAGTAGAAGTCCCCGATCCCCGGCTGGTGGGGGTCGATCACAACCGTGTAGACGGCGCGCAGCACGAGCCCGGCCGCGGCCACGGCGAGCACTCGCACGGCGAAAACTCGGTTCGGCCCGCCTCGCATCGGTCCAATCCAATCACTAGGCTCAGCGCGGCCGTACCCCTCGATGACGTCGCGCCCCCTGCACATCCTGGTCCTCGTGGACCGTGACTGGACCCATCCCCAGGGGGGAGGCACGGGCGCGAACCTGCGCGCCCACGTGCGCTACCTGACGGAGTGGGGCCACCGCGTCACGGTGGTCACCGGCTCGTATCCGGGTGCCCTGGCCGTCGAGCGCGACGGCTTGCTGACCGTCTATCGCCGCGGCGGGCGCAAGGGCGTCTTCCCGTACACGATCGCCCGGCTCGCGCTCGCGCGCCAGGTCCGCGACGCCGACGTGGCGCTGGAGATCATCAACGGGATCACCTACCTCACGCCGCTGTGGCTGCGCATCCCGCGCGTGCAGTACGTCCACCACGTTCACCGCGAGCAGTACGTGGAGGAGATGGGCAACTTCGGGCGCGTGGCGGCCTTCCTCGCCGAGACAGCGCCGCTGCGCTGGCTCTACCGCGGCGGGCGCTTCGTCACGGTTTCCGAGGCCACCGTTCGCCAGCTCGTGGAGCTGGGCATCCCGCGCGAGTCGATCGAGGTCAACTACCACGGCCCCGAGCCCGACGAGTACCGGCCCGGCGAGCGCGCCGAGGAGCCGACGCTGATCTACCTCGGGCGCCTCAAGCGCTACAAGCGCATCGAGGTCCTGCTCGACGTCCTCGAGGCCAATCCCGGCGTCGTCCTCGACATCGTGGGCGAGGGTGAGCACCGTCCCGTCCTCGAGCGCGAGATCGCGGCGCGCGGCCTCTCGGACCGCGTGCGGCTGTACGGATTCGTCGACCACGACGTCAAGGTCGAGCTGCTCCAGCGCGCCTGGGCCCTGGTCACGGCCTCGGCCGCCGAGGGCTGGGGCCTGACCACGCTCGAGGCCGCGGCGTGCGCCACGCCCACGGTCGCCCTGGGTGTCGGCGGACTGGCCGAGGCCGTCGAGGACGAGCGCACGGGCCTGCTGGCCCAGGACACGGCCGGGCTGGCCGAGCAGACCCGCCGGATCCTCACCGACGCCGATCTGCGCGAGCGCCTCGGTGCCAACGCCCTGCAGCGCGCGCGCGACCTGGGCTGGGAGCACACCGTCGCGCGCACGCTGGCGGTGCTCGAGGAGCAGGTCCACGGCGTGCCGGTGCCGGCCGCGGATCCCGCCGCCCCGCTCGACGAGGTCGTGCTGACCTCGACGCGCGCGCCCTCCGACTAGGGCTCAGCCCTTGGTCACGTAGTAGACGCTCTCCTCGAAGAGGTGAACGTCCGGATCGCGGCGGGTCACCACGTCGAGGACCCGAGCGCCGTGGGACTCCAGGAAGGCCACGACCTGCGGCTTGGGGATCGCGACCATGCGGTTGGGATGCAGGCCGAGCTTCCAGTAGAGGAAGCGCGGGCTGAAGCCCAGGCGCCGGAGCACGAGGTAGACGTTGCGCCGCGGCTGGAGGCGCAGCACGAAGGGCAGGTTGGACGGGAGCTGGAAGGCCAGCAGCCCCTCGGGACGCAGGATCCGCAGGAACTCGCCGAGGTAGCCGAGGATGGTCTCGCGGTCGGCCAGGTGCTGGAGGACGATCCGGGTGTTGACCATGTCGAAGCTCTCGTCCCCGAAGAGCCGCAGGTCCGGGCGCCCGTTCTGGCGGAAGGCGAGGTTGGGGACGTCTGCGTTGAAGCGCGCGGCGTTGTCGACCATCGTCTGCGAGATGTCGACGCCCGTGGCCCGGTCGAAGCGGCCGGCCAGGGCGCGGGTGAGCCGCCCGACGCCGGAGCCGAAGTCCAGCGCGTCGCCGTGCGCCTTGGGCAGGCCGAAGGAGGCGGCGTGGTCCATGATCTCGGCGATCTGCTCCTCGCCCGTGCGGTAGAAGGCGTCGCGGTCCCACTTGCCGTACTTGTGCTCGGGCTGCGAGAGGACGGCCCAGAAGGGGTCCTGGGACGCGAAGTCCTCCCAGTTGCGTTTCTCCTCGGCGAGCTCGGGCATGGCGGCGGCGAGACTACCTCATGTGTCCGCTCGCGCCCCGGCGCGCCGCCGCCCCCAGGCGTCGAGCAGGCAGCCCCCGCCCAGCGCGCACACGGCGGCGACCCCGAGCCAGTGCGCCGCCTGGTGATCGTCGGCGAAATGGAAGAACCCCTGGCTCCCGGAGGCGGGGTCGAGCACGTAGAGGAGCGGTATCAGCGCCAGCGCCGGGATGACCAGCCACAGCAGGCGCCGGGCGGTGATGCCCACCCAGGCGAGGATCGCCGCGGCCACCGCCAGCAGCACGCCGGCGCGCAGGGCGAAGAACCAGCCACCCACGAGGCCGACGGCCACGCCGAAGGCCAGGGCCCAGGGCGGCGCCAGCCGGAACACCCATTCGGGCGCCGCGTCGAGCGCCGGCGCGTCGTCCGGGGCCTCGGTTCCGCGCCGGCGCCGCGCCAGCGCGGCGAGGGCGAAGATCACCAGCAGGGCGAGCCCGGCGAGCGCCGAGACGATGTAGGAGATCGTCGCCATGCGCTGCGGCGCGAAGCGGAACTCGGCCCGCGCGCAGGAGCTCTTCACCCGCCAGCCGTTGGCGAAGCCGTCGATGGGAGTGGGATCGCCGAGATTTCGCTTCGCTCCGTCGGCGGACCGGCACGTGGCCCGCCACCCCTTGGCGTAGCTCTGATCCAGCACGAGCCAGGCCGGGCGCTGGAGGCTCAGCCGCACGCCGGTGCGCGAGTCGTCGGAACCGTGGCCCTGCGAGTCCACCGTGCCGGCTGGGGCCGGCGGAGAGGCGTCCTGGCCCGGGGAGCGCAGGCTGATCAGGTATGGGCGCATGGTCGTGCCCGTGGCCGTGACGGCCGAGGTCCCCCGCGGGAGCTCGAGCGTGGCCCCCAGAGCGCAGCCGTCCAGGCGCAGCGGGCCGCCGCGGTCCAGGGCGGTCAGATCCCCCGAGACGCGGGCGGCGCCGGCGCCGAGCGCCGAGCGCACGCGCACGGCCCCGCACGGGGTGGTGAAGCTTCCGGTGCGCCGGGGCGCCGGGGACCGCAGTCCGGGGATCTCGACCTCGCCGACGGCCACCGCGTCGAGACGCCGGCCGGGGGACGAGGTGGGCGCATCCACCTCGGTGACGTCGAGGCGCAGCGAGCTCGTCCGCACGGCGTCGGGCAGCCGAACCACGCCGTCGCGCACGGCGAGGCCCGAGAACGTGCGCCCGCCGGCCTCGACTTCGACCTCGGCGGGGGAGGCGTACTGCGCCGGGCCGGGCCGCAGCCGGATGTCCCGCACGGCCACCGGCCGGGGCGTGTGGATCGACAGCCAGGCCTGGCGGCGCGAGTCGAAGTCGGCCACCCACGCGCTGGCGGCGTCGCCGTCGAAGGCCGAGGACGCCCGGCGCCCAGGCATCCCCTCGAAACGGCTCGACCCGTCCATCCGCCACCCCGCCGGCACGCCCGCGAGGCGGTCGAACGCGCTGTCGGGTGCCCCCGGGGAGGGGGTCGCCCACCCGGCGACGGCGAAGCCCCGGCGGACCGGCAGGGTGACCAGGCGCGCGATGTCGGCCTCCGCGTCCACGGTCTGGTCGTCCCCGGTCGCGGGGCGGAAGGGGAAGTCCCCGGACGTCCGCTGGAGCTCGACGAGGATCGAGTTGCGCGCCAGGTCAAGGCCGCGCGTGGCGGTGGCGAGCCACGTGGGAAGGCGCAGCGACTCGCGGGCCCGGACGCCGGGGATCTGCACCTCGTCGAGGCTGTAGGCCCCGAGCAGCGGGCGCTCGATGATCCGCAGGCGCAGCGAGCGCACGACCCCGGGCCCCACGCCCACGCGGTTCCACCCCAGCGGCGAGAGCTCGACCACGCGCTCCAGCCCGCCGTTCACGGAGACGCCGATCGGCACGGGCGCCGAACTGTCCAGCGCGCGCGGGTGGATGCGGATGTAGGGAACGGCGTGCGGATGGCGGAGCTCGAGGCTCAGGCAGGGGCAGTCGCCCAGCGGCTCCGGCGGCTGCCAGGCGGTGTCCAGGCGGCCGTCGAAGGCGGCGAACGGCTGTCGCTCGCGCGAGAGGGTGTTGCGCCCGGGCGCCGGCGCCCGCAGGTGGGCGAGGTCGCCGTAGTCGGCCACCGTCTGCGCCGCGGTGCCGCGGGCGGGGAACAGGTCGAAGGCGGGCGCGTCGCGCGGGATCGCGTCGTCGGCCGCCAGGGTCGGGCCCACGTCCCCACGGATCACGGCCGGGGTCAGGCGCCGGCGCCGGTTGGAGTCCGAGAAGACCAGCTCGGCCCCCGTGCGCACCATCCCGCGGATGTCCGCGGGGCCGAGGTCCCCGGCGTAGAAGAGGGCACGGCGCGGGGTGAGCGCGCCCGTCCCGGCGAGCTGGGCGAGACCCTCGGAGTCCCCGTCGAGCAGAAGGCTGCCGTCCACGGGGTTGACCCGCACGGGTCCGGCGGCACGTGCTCCCGGCGTGGCGTAGCGGCGCAGGTCGGGCAGGGCCACCGACGGCCCGCCCTGCCCGCGCAGCGGGGGGTAGCTGCGCGTCGGTCCGTACACCGCAGCCGGCCGCTCGAAGCCGCTCTGTCCGCTCAGCGACTCCGCGATCGTGGCCGGCGGAGACTCGCCGCTCTGGCTCACGCGGCCGTCGGCTGCGACGAGGACGTGGCCCACTCCCATCAGGTCTAGCAGGGGAGCGAGCTGGCCGGGCACGAGGCGGCCCTGCTGGATCAGGTCGTCGACCGTCTCCTGAAGCTGCGCGGCACGCGGGTCGGCGTAGTGGCCGACCGTGCGCTGGAGGACGGGATGCCGGGTGAGGACCGGCGCGATCGGCGGGTCGACGGTCTGCCCCCAGCGGTAGGCGCCGAACAGCTGGCCCGGGAGCACCATGATCCGCCGGCCCGAGGGCGTGGCCGTGGCGGCGTCGGCGGTGGCGGCGCGCCACTCCCCGGGCACCGAGCCGTAGACGAAGTCGGGCTCGATCAGGTGCCCGCGGGCGAGGGGGTAGGCGAAGAGCACCGCGGCCACGGCGAGAACGGCCCACGCCGCCCAGCGCAGCTCGCGGCCCCGCGAGCCGACGCGATCGAGCAGGGCCGGGAGCTGGCCCGCCGCCGCGCCCGCCAGGCAGGCCATCGACAGGGCAAGGAGGGGACCGGCCTTGTAGGTGGTGCGCAGAAACTGCGTGGACTTCAGGTGGTAGTAGACGGCCTCGAAGGTCCCCGCCGCGGGCTTGCCTGCCGGATAGCCCGCCGACATGACGAGCAGGGCGCCGACGGCCAGGAGCCCGAAGAACGGGGCGTAGCGCCAGCGGCGCGTGACGACCAGGCCGCCGAAGGCCAGCAGCGGGATCGCGAACGAGGCGGCGATCACGACCTGGTTCTCCAGGTACGGGCGCACAGCCGTGGACGAGGCCTGGACCACGCCGCCGAAGCCGGTGTCGAAGTACGACAACCAGTAGCCCATCAGGCGGAACGACTCGGCCAGGCTCGTGGTCGACCAGATCGCGCTCGGCTGCTCGGTGAAGGAGAGGAAGTCGGGACCCTGGCCGCCGGCGACCATCGCCGGGACGATCCACCACAGCGAGGCCAGGACGGCCAGCAGCGCCGATCGCCAGGCGAAGGAGAGCGCGTCGCCGAGGCGCTCGCCCGTCACCAGGATCTCGTAGAGCAGCAGCGCGGCCGGGGCGAGCGCGATCCAGAAGACGGTCGCGGCGTTGGTGCCGCCGCTGGAGGCCGCGATCACCAGCGCCACGACGGCCGGCCACAGCCACGCGCGCGGCGCGCGCAGCCCGCGGTGGGCGGCGAGCAGCAGCCAGGGCAGGGCGGCGTAGGCGAGCAGCGAAGCGGTGGCGCGGTTGGCCTGCACCACGACGTAGGGGTTGGCCAGGTAGATCACGGCGCCGACCAGATGCACGGCGCTGCGCCGGCGGTCGTAGAGGGCGTCGAGCAGCCTGACCACTCCGTAGCCGGCCACCCAGAGGACCAGTCCCAGCCACAGGCGCTCGGCGATCCACAGCGGGATGCCCAGCGCGTCGAACCCCGCGAACCAGGGGCCCATCGGGAACAGGTAGCCCACGTACTGCCCGCTCTGGATGTGGCCGAGGTCGACCGTCGGGCTCCAGACCGACGCGACCCGGTGCAGGAAGATGCCCGGCGCCGCGGTCAGCTCGACCCGCGTGTCGGTGTACGTGCTCCGGTGGCCCTGGGCGAAGGCGAGCACGAGCGTAAGCGCCGCGAGGCCCCATGGGAGCGCGCTGCCGAGCGTGGTCCGACGAAGGCGCGTCGCCATGGAGCGCCGTATCCTAATCCGCGTGCCCGCGCGGACCGCGATCGAGATCCCGCCGCACGCGGGTCCGGGGGGCAGGCGCGGCTGGCACGACGTCGTCTACCGGGCGCTCGACCTGACGCTCGGAACCCGCCGGCCGGAGGCCCGCGCCCGGCTCACCTGGCGCCTGGACCCCGAGATCTACCGTGGGACGCGCGAGATCCTCGCGCGTCTCGTGGCGCCCGGCGACGCCGTGCTGGACGTGGGCGCCTCTTGGGGCCTGTTCACCCACCGGCTGGCCTGCCAGGTCGCGCCAGGAGGCCACGTCGTGGCCTTCGAGCCCAACCGCCTGCTCCTGCCCAGCCTGGAGGCGATCGCCGCGCGCCATCCCGAGGTGACCGTACGGCCGGTGGCGCTGTCGGACGAGGCGGGGCGCGCGCAGCTCAACGTCCCCCGCCTGAGCCGGCCCGGGATGCGGTCGCGGGCCGTCCATCCGATGGCCAGCCTGAGCGTGCCCGGGAACCGGACCGATGCCGAGCACGAGACCGTCGAGGTGGAGCTGGCGCGGCTGGACGACGCCCTGGGCGACGGCGTGCCGCGGCCGGTGTCGTTCGTCAAGATCGACGCCGAGGGCCATGAGCTCTCTGTCCTGCGCGGCGCCGAGTCCGTGCTGAGCGACCGCCCGGCGCTGCTGATCGAGATCGAGCAGCGTCATCAGGACCAGCCGATTGAGCTGATCTTCGACCATCTCGCGGCGCGAGGCTACGACGGCCACGTGCTGCGCGACGGCCGCCTCACGCCGCTATCGGGCTTCGACGTCCAGCGCGACCAGCTCGCGTTCCTGCGCCCCCACGCCACGTTCACCGCCGCGCCGCCCGGCTACGTGAACAACTTCCTCTTCGTGGACGAGGGCACGGACCTGTCCGGGCTGGCCGCCTAGCCCGGTGACCGCGGCGCCGGCCCCGAAGCGCGGCCCCGCCCTGGCCCTCGCCGGGATCCTCCTGCTCGCCGCGCTGCTGCGCGGCCTGTGGGTGGCCTACGCGACCAAGCACCCCTCCGGCGTCTTCGACCCCGCCGTGTACTTCAACGCGGGCGACCAGATCTCACGGGGCCTCGGGTACTCGACCGCCGCGGGCGGGGGCGGCGGCTTTCGCTTCCAGCTGCTGCCACCCGAGCCGACGTCCTTCTTTCCCCCGGGCTGGCCCTACGTGCTGGGGGGCGTCTTCTGGGTGGCGCGCCACACGCCGATCCCCGACGACCTCCCGGCGGCCGGCACGGCGTTCAACGCCGCGCTGGGAGTGGGCATGGTCGGGCTCGTCTATGCGATCGCTCGTCGGCTGGCCGGGGTCTCGGTGGCGCTGACGGCCGCGCTGGTCGTAGCCCTGTGGCCCAACCTGATCTTCCACTCCGCGATCCTCTTCTCCGAGTCGCTCTACACCGTGCTGCTCCTGGCCGCTCTGCTCGCCGCCTTCTGGCGGCCCTGGCCCGGCGGGCGGATTCCCCGGGGGCCCCTGGTGGCGTTCGGGCTCCTGCTGGGGTTGGCCGCGCTGACCCGGCCCCCGGGCCTTGTGCTGCTCGTCGCCCTCTGGGTGGCCGCCTGGCTGGGCGGGGCGGGCTGGCGGCGCGGGCTCGCCCAGGCCGGGATCGCCGCGCTCGCGGCGCTGGTGGTCATCGCGCCCTGGACGATCCGCAACGCCGTGGAGATGCACACGCTCGTCGCGATCTCGACGAACCTCGGCGACAACCTCTGCCTGGGCAACAACCCCGATGCCAACGGCTACTTCACGCCCACCGGCCACTGCGCCGGCCCGCGCGCCAGGACGGCCCAGCGCGAGGAGATCCTGCGCAACCGGGCCAACGTCAAGGAGGCCCTGACCTACGCGACTCACCATCCCGGCCGTGAGGTCGTGCTCGTGGGCCTGCGCGCCCGGTATCTGATGGTGGGCGACCACGACGCGGTCAACGGGGTCGAGTACTACAGCGGCCGGCCCTTCCTCGACCACGGCGTGCGGCGGGCGATGATGACCGGGTCGGACGTCTGGTACTACGCGATGTTGGCGCTGGGGCTGCTCGGCCTGCGCGCGCTTCCCCTCCGCCGCGACCCCCGCGCGATGATGCTCGTCCTCAGCGTCCTGGTGCTGCTCCTGTCCGCCCTGCCGTTCATCGGCGATCCGCGCTACCACGTGCCGGCGATGCCGCTGGTGGCGATATCCGCCGCCTGCGCGCTGGTGGATCTCTGGCGCCGCCGGCATGCGGGCCGGGGCGAGCTGCGCGCGGCCGGCTGAGCCCGCGCGGCCCCGCTATCATGCGCATCCGCCGCGCCCCTGGAGGCGCGGCTCGTTTCGTGCCATGAAGACCTACGTCGCCAACCCCACCGACCGCGAGCGCAACTGGCTCGTGGTCGACGCGTCCGGCAAGACGCTCGGCCGCCTGGCCACGCAGATCGCCGATCTGCTGCGAGGCAAGCGCAAGCCGGAGTACACGCCGCACGTGGACACCGGCGACTTCGTCATCGTGGTCAACGCCGAGAAGATCGTCGTGACCGGCAACAAGCTCGCCGACAAGCGCTACTACCGGCACTCCGGCTACCCGGGGGGCCTGCGCTCGCGGACGCTCTCGGACATGCTCGAGCGTCGTCCCGAAGAGGTCATCCGCAAGGCCGTGCGCGGCATGATGCCCCGCAACCGCCTGGCGCGGAAGCAGCTGACGAAGCTCAAGGTCTATGCCGGACCCGACCATCCCCACGCCGCCCAGCAGCCCGAGACTTTGGAGATCGAGACCTGATGGCCGAAGAGCCGCAGAACCCCGAGGAGACCGAGGAGCCGCAGCCCGAGCAGGACGCCGCTCCCGAGGAGCCCATCGCCGCCGAGGAGCCCGCCGCTCCCGCTGAGGAGGCGCCCGCCGAGGAGCCTGTGGCCGAGGAGCCGGCCGCTCCGGCCGAGGAGGCGCCCGCCGAGGAGCCTGTGGCCGAGGAGCCGGCCGCTCCGGCCGAGGAACCTGCCGCTCCGGCCGAGGAGCCGGCCGCCGCCGAGGAGGCCCCGGCCGCCGAGGAGCCCGCCGCCGCCGAGGAGGACGAGACCCCCGCGACCCCGCGCGTCAAGCCGGAGATCCCGGGCGCCGACCTCGAGGTCGACATCGTCCCCGAGGGGTCTGACCCCCTCACCCGTGAGGAGGCCGAGGCCGCCGCCTACGAGGCCGAGGCCGCCGCCGAGGCCGCTGCCGCCGCCGAGGAGGAGCGCCCCGTCACCCAGGCCGCGATCGACCTCGCCGCGGGCGCGCGCTACGGCGCGACCGGCAAGCGCAAGACCGCCGTCGCCCGCGTGGTGCTCAAGCCCGGTAAGGGCGAGTACCTCATCAACGGCCGCGGCCTCGACGTGCACTTCCCCCGGCCCACGCTCCAGCGCAACATCCGCCAGCCGCTGGAGGCCGTCGGCTACGAGGCCCGCATGGACGTCATCGCCACGCTTCACGGCGGCGGCGTGTCCGCCCAGGCCGGCGCGCTGCGCCACGGCATCTCGCGCGCGCTCCTCGAGGCCGATCCCAACCTGCGCGGCGAGCTCAAGCGCCGCGGCTTCCTCACGCGCGACCCGCGCGTCAAGGAGCGCAAGAAGGCCGGCCTGAAGAAGGCGCGCAAGCGCCCGCAGTTCTCGAAGCGGTAGTGCCTCGGCACCTGTTCGGGACCGATGGTGTCCGCGGAGTCGCGGGCGAGAAGGTCACCGCTCCGCTCGCCCTGGGGCTCGCCGCCGCGGCGGTGCGCCGCATCTCCGACGGCGAGCGCGCGCCGCAGGTGCTCGTGCTGCGCGATACGCGCGAGTCGGGCGAGATGCTCGAGGCGGCCACGGCCGCCGGTGTCGCCGCCGCCGGAGGCACCGCCCTGCTGGGCGGCGTCCTGCCCACGCCGGCCGCGCCACTCCTGGTCCGGCGCTACGGCCTGGACCTCGGCGTCGTCCTCTCGGCGTCTCACAACCCGTTCGCGGACAACGGGATCAAGTTCTTCGGCGCCGACGGGGACAAGCTCACCGACTCCGTCGAGGAGGAGATCGAGGCGCTGTACGCGGAGGGCGTGCCCACGGGCGGGCCGATCGGTCGTGTGCGGGCCTTCCACGGCACGCTGGAGGACTACCTGCGCGAGCTGCACACGCGATTCTCCGACCTCGACCTGAGCGGCCGGCGGGTCATGCTGGACTGCGCGCACGGGGCGGCGTACCGCGCCGCGCCGGAGATCTTCCGGCGCCTGGGCGCGGAGGTCACCGCGATCGGCGTCGAGCCCGACGGGCGCAACATCAACGAGGGCGTCGGCTCCACCCACGTCCAGACCCTCGCGGAGGCGGTGGTCGAGGGCGGCCACGATGTCGGCTTCGCCTTCGACGGCGACGCCGACCGCGTGCTGGCCGCCGACCGCGGCGGCGCGGTCGTGGACGGGGACGAGCTCATCGCGCTGGCCGCCGTGCACCTGCACCGGGCGGACCGGCTCGTGGGCAACGGCGTGGCCGTGACGGTCATGACCAACTACGGCTTCCACACCGCCATGCGCGAGGCGGGGATCGAGGTCGTCACCACGCAGGTGGGCGACCGCTACATACTCGAGGCCCTGCGCGAGCGCGAGTGGGCCCTGGGCGGCGAGCAGTCCGGCCACATCATGGACCTCGGGTTCGCCCCGTCGGGCGACGGCATCGCCGCCGCGCTACTGGCCCTGGAATCGCTCGAGGGCGCCGATCTCGCCGACCGCCATGCCATGGAGAAGCTGCCCCAGAAGCTCGTCAACGTGCGCGTCGGCGACCGCGACCGGGCGATGACCGACCCCGGGATCGCCGAGGCGATCGAGCGCGAGGGCTCGGCCCTGGAGGGGCGCGGACGGGTCCTCGTGCGGCCGTCCGGCACCGAGCCGCTCGTCCGCGTGATGGTCGAGGCGCCGACCTCCGGGGAGGCCGACGAGGTGTGCGAGCGCCTGGTCTCCGCGGTGCAGAACGGCACCGGCTAGCCGCTAGACTCCGGGTTTCGGCCCGCGGTTCGTCAGGCGGGTTCGGGGGGTCGCCGAGCGCGGCTCCCATTCGTTCTTCTTCGGAGGTCCCCGCATGTGCGGCATCGTCGGCTACGTCGGGCATCGGCCCGTTCAGGATCTGCTCCTCGAAGGGCTCGAGAAGCTCGAATACCGCGGCTATGACAGCGCCGGCATCTCGCTCGTGTCCGAGGGCCAGGTCGACTCGGTGCGCGCCGTGGGGAACCTCGGCGAGTTGCGCGAGGCCGTGGAGTCCCGGCGCGAGGACGAGGGCGCGGTCGCCGTGGCCTCCCGCACGGCCACGACCGGCATCGGCCACACCCGCTGGGCCACGCACGGCCGGGTCACGGAGCGCAACGCCCATCCGCTCTATGACACAACGGACAACGTCCACATCGTCCTCAACGGCATCGTCGAGAACTTCATGGCCCTGCGCGAGCGCCTGGCCGAGAAGGGGTGCGTCTTCAACTCCGAGACCGACGCCGAGGTCGTGGCCCACCTCATCGCCGAGCACTACGACGGCGATCTCACCGAGGCCGTGCGCGAGGCCTACAACGAGCTCGAGGGCCACTACGCGTTCGTCGCGCTGGCCGGCGACGAGCCCGATCTGCTCGTCGGCGCCCGCAAGGAGTGCCCGCTGATCGTCGGCCGCGGCGACGGCGAGACCTTCTTCGCCTCCGCGATCCCCGCCTTCCTGGCCCACACCCGCCGCGTCCAGTACATCGAGAACGGCGAGATCGTGAGCATCGCCCGCGACGGCGTGCGCTTCCAGACCGCAGACGGGACGCCGATCGAGCGCGAGATCGTCGAGATCGACTGGGACGCCGAGACCGCCGAGAAGGGCGGCTACGAGACCTTCATGCTCAAGGAGATCCACGAGCAGGCCGACGCGCTCGCCGAGACGATCTTCGACCGCACGGTGCGTCCCGACGGCGTCGACATCGACGAGATGGACGCGATCGACGACGAGTTCCTGCGCTCGGTCAAGCGCGTCATCGTCGTGGCCTGCGGGACCAGCTACCACGCCGGCCTCGTGGGGCGCTACGCCATCGAGGAGTGGGCGCGCCTGCCGGTGGAGATGGACATCGCCTCCGAGTACCGCTACCGCAACCCCGTCGTCGGCCCCGGCGATCTCGTCATCGGGATCACCCAGTCGGGCGAGACGGCCGACACGCTGGCGGCGATGCGCCTGGCCCGCGAGCGCGGCGCCAAGGTGTTGGCCGTGACCAACGTCATGGGCTCGCAGGCCACGCGCGACTCCGACGGCACCCTCTACACCCGCGCGGGCCTGGAGATCGGGGTCGCGGCCACCAAGACCTTCGTCTGCCAGGTGGCGGCGATGTACCTCTTGGGCCTGCGCCTCGCCGAGCTGCGCGGCACCCTGCCCGAGGAGCGCCGCCGCGAGCTCGTGGCCGGCCTCAAGCACCTGCCCCACTGCGTGGACGAGCTGATCGAGAGCGTCGACGGGCCGATTCAGGAGATCGCCGAGGACTGGTGGCAGTCGGAGTTCTTCCTCTACCTGGGCCGCCACGTCGGGCTGCCGGTGGCGCTGGAGGGCGCGCTCAAGCTCAAGGAGATCTCCTACATCGCCTGCGACGCCTACGCCGCGGGCGAGATGAAGCACGGGCCGATCGCCCTGCTCGACGACAACACGCCCGTCGTCTGCGTGGCCACGGACTCGCCGGTGCTCGAGAAGGTGGTCTCGAACATGCAGGAGGTCCGGGCCCGCGGGGCGCACGTGATCGCGGTCGCCACCCAGGGCAACCCCACGATCGGCGGCTCGGCCGAGCGCGTGATCGAGATCCCCGACACCGACTGGATGCTCCAGCCCATGCTGGCGGTGATCCCGCTCCAGCTCCTCGCCTACCGCATCGCGCGCAAGCTCGACCTCAACGTCGACCAGCCGCGCAACCTGGCCAAGACCGTCACCGTTGAGTAGCCGCGAGGACGTCCGCCTGCGCGATTGGCGCGAGGACGATATCGACGCCGTCGTGACGGCGATGAACGACCCCGAGATCGTGCGCCGGATGGTCTTCGCCTCGCCGTTCACCCGCGAGCACGGCCGCGCGTTTCTCGAGCGCCAGATGGCCGGCGCCGGGGCCTACGCCGTCACCGACGCATCCGATGAGGTCCTGGGCGCCGTGTGGGTGCGCGACGCGGGCGAGGGCCGCGGCCAGATCGGGTACTGGACCTCCCCGCACGCCCGGGGCCGGGGAGCGGCGACCGAGGGGCTGAGGCGGCTCGTGCCGCGCGGCTTCGGTCTGGGCTACTCGCGCCTGCAGCTGCTCGTCGATCCCGGCAACGTGGCCTCCGTCCGCGTGGCCGAGGGGGCGGGGTTCCGCCGCGAGGGGGTGATGCGCGGATGGATGGAGCTGCGGGGTGAGCGCTTGGACCTCGTGATGTACGCGCTGGTTCCCGCGGACGTCGGACGATCCGCCGAGGACGTAGCATCAGGGCCGTGAACGGCCTGGGGCTGGACCTGCTGGAGATCGAGCGGCTGGAGCGCGCGCTGGCGCGCCGCCCCCGGCTCGAGCAGCGCTTCTTCACCGACGCCGAGCGCGAGTACGCGCACTCGCGGCCACGCCCGATGCAGCATCTCGCCGCCCGCTTCTGCGCCAAGGAGGCGGTGGCCAAGGCACTGGAGCTCGAGGCCTGGCGCTGGCGCGACGTGGAGGTCGGGCCCCGCGGCGCGGTCACTCTGCACGGACAGGTCGCGGCGCGCGCCGAGGGCCGCGGCCCGGTTCGCGTCTCGCTCACGCACACGCACACGATGGCCGGCGCCGTCGCCTCGTTCGACTGAGCGCATGACGCCGCTGCCCGCCTGGCTGGAGCCCCTCCCCGACGCCGCGCAGATGCGTGCGAGCGACGCGTGGGCGATCGACGAGCTGGGGATCCCCTCGCTGGACCTGATGGAGCGCGCGGGAGCCGGGCTGGCCGACCTCGTCGTCCAGCGCGTGCCCGAGGGGCGGGTGGCCGTGGTCTGCGGCAAGGGCAACAACGGCGGCGACGGCCTGGTCGCTGCCCGCATCCTGCGCTCGGGCGGGCGCCCGGTCGACGTGCTGCTGACCGGCGAAACAGCCGAGCTGACCGGCGACCCGGCCGAGAACCTCCGCCGCCTGCCCGGCGACCCGCCGGCGCCGTTCACGCCCGAGGCGCTGGCCGGCGCCGACGTGATCGTCGACGCGCTGCTGGGCACCGGCTTCTCGGGCTCGCCGCGCGAGCCGGTGGCGGGCGCGATCCGGGCGATCAACGCCTCGCCGGCGGACGTCGTGGCGGCCGACGTGCCCAGCGGGGTCGACGCCTCCTCGGGCGTCGTGGACGGCGAGGCCGTGCGCGCCGGGGCGACCGCGACCTTCCACTCGGCCAAGCTGGGCCTGTGGGTCTCGCCGGGCAAGGAGCACGCGGGGGAGATCCGGGTGATCGACATCGGGATCCCGCCCGGGGCTCCCGGTGAGACGACCTCGGGGCTGATCGGGCCCGCCGTCCGCGACGAGGTGCCACGCCGCCACGCCGGCTCGACCAAGTTCAGCGAGGGGGCCGTCCTCGTGGTCGGCGGGTCCGCCGGCCTGACGGGCGCCCCGAGCCTGGCGGCGGCGTCGGCCGCGCGGGCGGGCGCCGGGTACGTGACCGTCTGCGTCCCCGCGTCGCTGCGCCTGGTCTTCGAGCTGCGCCTGCTCGAGGTCATGAAGCGCGCGCTGCCCGACCGCGACGGCTCCCTCGGTCCGGACGCCGCCGACGCGATCCTCGGCGCGGCCGAGCGGGCGGACGCGCTCGTGCTCGGGCCGGGCTTCGGCCGGGCCGACGCGACCATGGAGCTGGCGCGCGACGTCGCGGCCCGGGCGCCGCTTCCCCTCCTCCTGGACGCCGACGGGCTCAACGCCCACGCGGGGCGCCTGAAGGCCCTGGCCTCCCGCCAGGCGCCCACCGTCCTCACGCCCCACGCCGGCGAGCTGGCGCGGCTGATGGAGACCGACTCGGCGTCGGTGGACCGGGCGCGCCTGCACCACGCGCGCGCCGCCGCGGCGATGGGGCGCTGCGTGGTCGTCCTCAAGGGCGACGACACGATCGTCGCCGAGCCGGGCGGGCGGATCGCCGTCAGCCCGGGAGGCGGCGCCGGGCTGGCCACCGCGGGGACGGGCGACGTGCTCTCCGGCGTCACCGGCGCCATGCTGGCCAAGGGCCTGCATCCCTTCACCGCGGCGTGCGCCGCCGTATGGCTGCACTCCCGCGCCGGGATCCTGGCGGCCCGGCGGCGGGGAGCCGACGGGATGATCGCCGGCGACGTCATCGAGGAGCTTCCCCACGTGCTCGCGGGGTAGGCTCCGGCGCGTGGCCACCGTGGGCGACATCATGGAGCGCGACCCCGTCACCGTGGGCGTCGACGCCGACGTGGAGAGCGTGATCCGGGTGCTGCGCGACAACGAGCTTCCCGGCATCCCCGTCGTGGACGACTCGGGGGCGTGCGTGGGGATCATCACCGACGACGACCTGGTCCTGCGGGGCGAGGACGCCGATCTCCACCTGCCCCATCACCTCGACATCATGGGCGGCGTGATCTACCTCGAGTCGATGAAGCACTTCGAGGAGCGCATGAAGAAGGCGTTCGCCTCCAAGGCGTCGGACATGATGACCGCCGACCCGCTCACGGTGACGCCCGAGACCTCCGTCGACCAGGCGGGGAAGCTGATCGCCGAGCACAAGCACAACCGGCTGCCCGTGGTGGAGAACGGCCGCCTGGTCGGCGTGGTCACGCGCCTGGACGTGCTCGGCGCACTGACGGGGTAGGGGGCTCCGCCGCCGATGGCCACCCGCGCCGTGGCCGCCGTGAACCTGGCGGCGATCGAGCGCAACTGCGCTCGCCTGCGCCGCGAGCTGTCCGGCCGCACGCTGCTGGGCGCGGTCGTCAAGGCCGACGGCTACGGCCACGGGGCGATCCAGGCGGCGCGCGCCGCCCGGGCCGGCGGCGCGGACTGGCTGTGCGTGGCGGCGGCCGTCGAGGCCGCGGCGCTGCGCTCGGCGGGGATCGAGGGGCCCATCCTGGTCATGGGCTCGCTCAGCCCCGAGGAGCTGGACGTCGCCCTGCGCGCCGAGGCCGACGTGGTCGCCTGGCACGAGCCGTTCGTCAACCGCCTCGTGGCCGCCGGGTGGCCCGCCCGGGTGCACGTCAAGCTCGACACGGGAATGGGGCGGCTGGGGACCCGCGACCCCGAGGAGGCGCGGCGGGTCGCCGAGTCGGTCGCCGGCGCCCCCGACCTCGAGCTGATCGGGGCGATGACGCACTTCGCCACGGCCGACGAGCGCGGCGACGACTTCTTCGGCGCTCAGCTCGAGCGCTTCGACGCCTTCGCTCAGCGCATGCGCTCCGAGCATCCGGGCGTGGTCCTTCACGCGGCCAACAGCGCGGCCACGCTGCGCGACCCGGCGTCGCACTTCGACCTCGTGCGCTGCGGGGTGGCGATCTACGGCCTCGATCCCTTCCAGCGCGACGCCGCGGCCGAGGACCTCGAGCCCGCGATGGCGCTTCGCTCCTACGTGGGCGATCTCAAGCCGTGCGCTCCCGGAGAGAGCGCGGGCTATGGCCGGCGCTTCGTGGCCGAGCGCGACACCGTTCTGGGCGTCCTGCCGATCGGCTACGGGGACGGGTGGCGCCGGGCGCTGAGCAACAACGCCGACGTGCTCGTCGGCGGAGAGCGCCGGCCGCTCGTCGGGACCGTGTCCATGGACAACGTCACCGTCGACCTCGGCCCCGCCCCGGCGGCCGCCGTCGGCGACGAGGCCGTGCTGATCGGCCCGCAGGGCGACGAGCGCATCAGCGCCGAGGAGGTGGCCCGCCGGCTGGACACGATCAACTACGAGGTCACCTGCGCGCTGACGCCGCGGGTGCCGCGCCTCTACCACCGCGACGGGGAGGCCGCGTGAACCGTGGCCTCCAGGCCGCGCGCAGCGCCCTGGCCGGCGAGGCCGTCTGGGTGGTCGGGGGAGCGGTCCGAGACCGCCTGCTCGAGCGCGCCACCGACGATGTCGACCTGGTGGCCGAGGGCGACGTGGCGCCGCTCGCCCGGCGGCTGGCCAAGGCCCGCGGGGCGGCGGCCTTCCCGCTCTCACAGGAGTTCGGCGCCTGGCGGGTGACCGCCCGCGGCGCGCCCTGGCAGGCCGACCTGATGCCGCTGGAGGGCGGCTCGATCGAGGCCGACCTGGGCCGGCGCGACTTCACCGTCAACGCGATGGCCGAGCCGCTGGCCGGCGGCGAGCTGATCGACCCGCTGGGCGGGGAGGCCGACCTGCGCGCCCGGCGGCTGCGCCTCGCGTCGCCCGGAGCGCTCGAGGCCGATCCGCTGCGGGTGCTGCGAATGGCACGCCTGGCGATGGAGCTCGGCCTCCAGGCCGACGCCGAAGCGGCCCAGGCGGCCCGCACCACCGCCCCCGGGCTGGCCGCCGTCGCCGGGGAGCGCGTGTTCGCCGAGCTGCGGCGGCTGCTCGGCGGTCCCCGGCCCCGTGCGGCCCTGGCCCTGCTCGAGGACCTGGGCGCCCTGGAGCACGTCCTGCCCGAGCTGACCGCCCAGCGCGGCGTGGCCCAGAACCGCTACCACCACCTCGACGTCCACGACCACACGCTCGAGGTCCTCGACGAGGTCGTCTCCCTCCAGCGCGATCCCTCGCCGCTGGGCGCGCACGCGCAGGCCGCGGCGGCCGTCCTCGCCGAGCCCCTGGCCGACGAGCTGTCGCGGGGAGACGCCCTGCGCCTGGGCGCGCTGCTGCACGACGCGGCCAAGCCGGTCACCCGCGCCCAGACGCCCGAGGGGCGCATCACCTTCATGGGCCACGACGCGCTCGGGGCCGAGATGGCGCGCGAGGCGCTGGCGCGCCTGCGCACCTCGGAGCGGCTGCGGGCCCACGTCGCCGCCCTGACCCTCCACCACCTGCGCCTCGGCTTCCTCGTCCACCGGGCGCCGCTGTCACCCCGCGACGTCCACGCCTACCTGCGCGCGTGCGAGCCTGTGGAGGTGGACGTGACCGTCCTGTCCGTGGCCGATCGGCTGGCCACCCGCGGCGACAAGGCCGACGTGGCGATCCCTCGTCACCTCGAGCTGGCCCGCGAGCTGCTCGGCGAGGCCCTGCGCTGGCGTGCCGACGGCCCGCCGGCGCCCCTGGTGCGCGGGGACGCGCTGGCGCGGGAGCTGGACATCGAGCCCGGCCCCGAGCTCGGGCGCCTGATGCGCGAGCTCGAGGCCGCGCAGTTCGCCGGGGAGGTCGAGACCGCGCAGGAGGCGGTGGCGCACGCCCGGGACATGCTGGCCACCCAGGAGGGGAAATGAGGCAGCTGACGATGACGGCGGAGCGGGCGGTCGAGTGGCTCGACGTGCCCGAGCCCGCGCTGGAGGGCGACCGCGAGGCGCTGGTGCGCCCGCTGGCGGTCGCCCTGTGCGATCTCGACCAGCCGATCCTGCGCGGCGAGGCGCCGATCCCCGGCCCGATCGCGCTCGGCCACGAGTTCGTGGCCGAGGTCGTGGAGGCCGGCCACGGGGCGGGGGTGGCGCCCGGCGACCGGGTCATCGTGCCCTTCCAGATCTCCTGCGGCGAGTGCGAGCGCTGCCGGCGCGGGCACACCGCCAACTGCACCACCGTGCGGCCCGGCTCGATGTACGGCTTCGGCGCGTTCGGCGGGGACTGGGGCGGCGCCCTGTCTGACCTCGTGCGCGTGCCCTTCGCCGATCACATGCTGGTCGGCGTCCCCGCGAGCATCGAGGCGGCCGACGTCGCCAGCGCCAGCGACAACATCCCCGACGGCTGGCGGACCGTCGCCGAGCCGCTGGCCGAGAACCCCGGCGCGGACGTGCTCGTCGTGGGCGGCGGCGCCCCCAGCATCGGGCTCTACGCCGTCGACTCGGCGTTCGCCCTGGGCGCCGGCGCGGTCACCTACATCGACGACGACGCCGAGCGGCTCGCCCTGGCCGAGCGGCTGGGTGCCGAGGTGGTGGAGGGCCCTCCGCCCGAGCGTCACGGCAGCCATGCCGTGACGGTCAACGCGACGCTCAGCCACGAGGGTCTGGCCTGCGCCGTGCGCTCGACGGAGTCGGAGGGCACGTGCACGAGCGTGGGGATCTACTTCGAGGCCGCGACGCCGGTCCCGATGCTCGAGATGTACACGAAGGGCATCACGTTGCGCACGGGCCGCGTGCAGGCCCGGCCGGCGATCCCGGCGATCCTGGAGCAGGTGGAGGCGGGCCGCCTGCGCCCGCAGCTCGTCACGAGCGCGCTGGTGCCCTGGGAGGAGGCTCCTGACGCTGTCCGTTCTCCCGAGCGGAAGCTCGTGATCCGCCGCGAGCCGTCCGGCGGATGAGCGCGTCGCACAGCGCGACCGCCTCGGCCACCCGGTCGTAGTCGACGTTCTCCGGCGTGTCCGTCGGCTTGTGGTAGTTCGACGGGACCTTGAATTCGTTGACCGACCCGAGCATCGCCGCCCGGTAGCCCGCGCGCATGCACGGCAGGGCGTCGGTGGCGAAGGAGAGAAGCAGGCCCCGGCGCAGGTGGACGCCCGCATCCTCCGCGGCGGCCGACAGCTCGCGCTTGAGCTCGGGGTCGTACTCGGTCTGGACGATCATGCCCTCGCTCTCGGCCGCGACCAGCTCGGCGGTCGAGCCCACCGTGTCCACGGCCACCATGCGGGTGTGGGGCGGCGACAGCCGCGCGGCGTGGCGGCGCAGGAAGGCGCGCGAGCCCTCCATGAAGGACTCCTCGGAGCCCGCGGAGACGAGCACGACGCGAACGCCCTCCACCGGCTCGTCGCGCAGGCGCTCGGCCACTCCGAGCAGGGTGGCCACCCCGGTGAGGTTGTCGTTGGCTCCGGGCACGACCCGGCTGGCGCCGATCTGCGCGAAGGCGGTCGCGGACAGCCCGGCGGCGGCGGCGCCCACCTTGACGAGTCCGCGCCGCCCGAGCAGGGCGCCCAGCGCCACCAGGGCGGGGGCGCCGGCGATGGCGCGGAACAGCTCCGGCCAGCGCTCGGCCTGCTCGAACTTCTCCGGCTGCAGGCGGGCCATCAGCTCGATCGGCCGCTGGTCGAAGATCACCCCGCCGTTGGCGGCGTCGTGGTGGGCGATGAGGACCAGGGTCTCGCGCGCCGTGACGTCGCCCGCGTAGGCGACGACGTTCCAGGTCGGCCGGTGGGGCAGGAGCTTGCGGAAGACGTGGGGACCGGCCGAGCAGTCGTCGGCGATCCCGGCCGCCGCCAGTGCGCCGATCAGCGCGGCCGAGCGGCGGTGGCCCCGGAGCGCCAGGGCCCCGGCCGCGACGCCCGCGGCGCTGAGCAGCGCCTGGGGCTTCCAGTAGCTGCCGTGCGCGCTCTCCTCCTCGAGCTCGGCGTCGAGGCCGAGCTCGGTCAGCGTCTCGGCGATCCACTCGGCGGCCTCGCGCTCGCCCTCGGAGGCCGAGGGCCGCGAGATCGCTCCGAGGTGGTGCACGGTGCGCTCCAGGCCTGCCCGCTCGGCGTACATGACCCGGGAAGCTAGCGGGTAGTGTGCGCCCGTGCCCCGGGACCCCGACTGCCTGTTCTGCAAGATCGTGGCCGGCGAGATCCCGTCCACCAGGGTCGACGAGGACGAGCGGACCGTCGCCTTCATGGACATCAATCCGGCGACCCGCGGCCACGCGCTGGTGATCCCCCGTGAGCACTACGCCGACCTCCGCGAGGTCTCGGCCGAGGACCTGGCGGCGGCGGCGGTCGCCGCCCAGCGCCTGGCCACGCGCGCGATCGACCGCCTGGGCGCCGACGGGGTCAATCTCCTGAACTCCTGCGGCTCGGCCGCGTGGCAGACGGTCTTCCACTTCCACGTCCACGTCATCCCGCGCTACGACACCGATCCGCTGCGACTGCCGTGGACGCCCGAGCCGGGCGACGGCGACGAGATCGCCGCCGCGGGAGCGCAACTGCGGGGCGATTAGCGCCCGGCCGCGCGGCGGCCCCGATTGGTAGCGTTTCGCCGGCAAGGCCGGAAAATCGGCGCAAGACGTGCGGGCGGTCGCCGGACGCTGCTGAGCAGCACCTCCGCGTTTCGCAGCACAGATTCAACGTGGAGGAAACCCACATGCCTACTGGCACCGTCAAGTGGTTCAGCGACGACAAGGGGTACGGGTTCATCACGCCCGACGAGGGCGGACGGGACCTTTTCGTGCACTACAGCGGCATCGGCGGGGACGGATTTCGCACGCTGGCCGAGGGCGCAAAGGTCTCCTACGAGGAGGAAGCGGGGGACAAGGGCCCGAAAGCAGTAGACGTAACGCTCATCTGACGTCAGCCTTTTGACATAGCACCGGGGGGCCGCAACATCGACCGCCCCCTCGTGTTCAATCATCTCGATGACCCGACGCCATATTCCTGTGCTCGCCGCGGCCGTTGTGGCCGCCCTGTGCCTGATCGCGCCGTCCGGAGCTTCCGCCCGGATCACCGAGCTGGGCCTGGGAGCAGACAACTCGCTGGGCACGCCCAGCTGCCCCTCCAGCCCCTGCCTGGCCGTCACTCGCACGACCGGGTTCCAGCTCGTCCTGGGTTCCAAGCACAGCCCGTTCGTGTCGCCGCGAACCGGCCGGATCGTGGCCTTCACGCTGCGCCTGGGCAAGCCGACGACCAAGCAGGTCGACTTCTTCGACCAGCAGTCCGGCGGCAAGTCGCAGGTCCGCCTGGCGATCCTGCGGCCCGTGAAGAGCAAGGTCAAGGGCCAGATCCTCTACAAGCTCAACGCCCAGACCGACCCGTTCCTGCTCGAGAAGTACTTCGGCAAGACGGTCCAGTTCCCGCTCTACACGTCCCTGCTCGTCCGCAAGGGATGGGTCGTCGCGCTCAGCGTGCCGACCTGGGCGCCGATGCTGGCCGTCAACGGGCTCGACAACACCTTCGCCTGGCGGGCCAGCCGCGTGAAGCCGTGCTCGACCAACCCCGAGCGCCAGCCTCCGCAGACCACACCCGGCACCACGCGCCAGTACTTCTGCACGTACCGCCCGGCGCGGCTGACGTACAGCGCGACGCTGATCTCCACTCCGTAGGGCGATACGGGCGCCGCTGGAGCGCGCGGCGCCGTTGAACGGCAGCGATGAGGGGGTAGGGCCCGGGGGCGGCCGGAGATCCCCACGGTGTGCACTTTGCGCTCGTGCAGCACGCACCGGTGCGTCCTACTTCCGCCACGCGGGAGCAACTCGCACCGGTGCGCCCGGGGCCGACCCGCCATCCCCGCCAACGCCGCAGGCTGGCGGCGTGGCTGGCCAGGACGCAGGAGGTCGGATAGTGCACCGCACATCCGGCCTCCGAGGACGCCGCCAGGCGCGTCGCCAGACCGGCGTGCGTTCAGCAGGCGCCCGGGTTCTGCGAGCAGAACTGCGAAAGCCCCGTGCCGCCAGAGCCGCCCGAGCTCCCGCCGCTGTTGCCGCCGGAGCTGTCGCCCCCGCTGCCGCTGCCGCCGGAGTCGCCCGAGCTTCCGCCCGAGGAGCCGGACGAGCCGGAATCCGACGACCCGGAATCGCTCGAACCCGAGCCGGATGAGCCGGAATCGCTCGAACCCGAGTCGCTCGAGCTCGAATCGCCGGAACTCGAGTCCGTCGAGGTCGTGGCGGTCGTCGACGTGGTGCCGGTGGTGGGTGTCGCCGGGGCGGCGATCGTGCCGGCCGGGACGGTGAGCTCGGGCGTGGAGAGCTGCCCGGCGCTGGCGGAGCTTCCGCCGCAGCCGCTCGCAGCGACGGCCAGGCCCGCGGAGGCCGCGAGCGCGAGGAGGGTCAGGACGATGGGACGCAGTCGCATGGCGACGGCCTCAGCGGTCCAGCGGCTCCATCCGCCGCCCACAGTGCGGACAGTCGTTGAGGTCCTTCTGGGCCAGCTGGTCGCACCAGTTGCAGAAGCGCAGGTTCTCCACGGCCCACGGCAGCTCGGAGGGCGACGGCGAGAGGGGAAGGAGCGCACCGACGACCTCCATCTCCTCGCCGGTCTCCCGGTCGATGTACTCGCCGTCGGGGGTGGCCTCGACGACCAGCTCGCGGCCGGTCGAGGGCGTGCGCATGCGGTACTTCTGGCGCTGGCTCACGAGCTCGGACTCTAGCAACGCGTCCCGGCGCCACCGCCGCTCAGACGCCCGCCGGGGCCATCGCCAGCGTCCGCGCGAGGTCGATCTCGCCGTCCCGCACGCCCTCGCGCAGCGCCGCCACGACCTCGGGATCGAACTGCCGCCCGGCCTCGTCGCGGATCTCGGCCAGCGCGAAGGTCGCCGGCACGGGCTCGCGGTAGGGACGGCGGGCGGTCATGGCCTCCAGCGCGTCGCACACCGAGAAGATGCGGGCGGAGAGGGGAATTCGCTCGCCCGCCAGGCCGCTCGGGTAGCCGTCGCCGTCCCAGCGCTCGTGGTGGTGGAGCACGAGCTCCGACACGGTGGACGCCAGCCCCAGCGGCTCGATGACGTTCACGCCGGTCTGCGGGTGGCGGCGCATCACCGACCACTCGTCCTCGGTCAGGGGCCCGGGCTTGGTGAGGATCCGCTCGGGCACGCCGATCTTGCCCACGTCGTGCAGGAGGCAGCCGAAGAGGAAGTCCTCCGACTCGGCCAGCCGCGGCTCCACGAGCCGGGCGAGCGCGACGCCCAGGCGCCCGACGGTGTGGACGTGCGCGCTGGTCACCGTGTCCTTGGCCTCCACGGCGGCGGCCAGGCTCTCGATGATGGCCCGGTCGCGGCGCTCGGCATTGTCGAGCAGCGCCGCGTACTCGTCGAGCACGGGATGGACGACCTCCGGGTCCAGGACGCCGTGGCCGGCGAGCGCGGCCTCGACGGTCTCCCGCAGCCGGGCGGGGGCGAGGTCCTTGAGGACGAAGGAGATCGCTCCGCCGTCCAGCGCCGCGCGCAGCGCCTCGGGGTCGTTCACGGTCGCGGTGACGATCACCGGAAGCTCGGGATGGCGGTCGCGGATGAACTCGACCGTCGAGCGCAGGTCCTCGCCCGCCGCGCTGACGTCGAGCAGCACGAGGTCCGCGTGCGGCGCGAGGTCCAGCAGCTCAGCGAGGTCCGACGCCTCCAGCGCCGCGATCGGTGCGCCCGCCCGCGAGAGCAGGCGCCTCAGGCCCATGCGAGCCAGGTCGTCGGTGTCGACGAACACGGTCGCGGCCCGGGTTTGATGGCCCCCCGCCATCGTCGGGATTATGCGGCATAAGCTGATGCCAACGTGCGGGTTCTCCTCTTCCACGCCTACCTGCTGCGCGGGACGGGCTCAAACGTCTACAACGCCGAGCTCGCCGCCGCCCTGGCCCGGCTCGGTCACGAGGTGCACCTCTTCTGCCAGGACCGCGACCCGCCGCCGCTTCCGGGCGTGGAGATCCACGTGCCCGACATCGGCGAGGTGCTGCCCGTCTACGTCCTGGACCGCTACGCGGGCTTCGAGGCCCGGACGTACCCGGACCTGACCGACTCCGAGCTCGCGGCCTATCTCGAGGCCAACGTCGCGGCGGTGCGCGACGTCGCCCGCGCCGTCGGGCCCGACGTGGCGCTGGCCAACCACCTCGTGATGGGGCCGGCAATCCTGGCGCGAGCGCTGGAGGGGAAGACGCCCTACGCGGTCAAGATCCACGGCAGCGCGCTCGAGTACACCGTCAAGCCCCACCCGCAGCGCTTCCTGCCCTACGCCCGCGAGGGCCTGGCCGGCGCGGCGGGGGTGCTGGTCGGCTCCCACCACACGGCGCAGAGCCTGTGGGACGCGATGGACGACCCCGAGCTCCCCGAGCGCACGCGTCTCGGCCCGCCCGGCGTGGACATCGAGCACTTCGTTCCTCGCGAGCGAGCCGCGACGCTCAACGGCGCTGATCGAGCGCCTGCGCGCCCGCGGGCGGGAGCTCAGGACGAGGGATCGTTCTCCGACGACGACGGCGCGCTCGGCCGCGGCCCTGGAGCGGATCCGGGCTCGGCGAGGACCGGGTCGTGGCCTTCGTGGGCAAGCTGATCGTCTCGAAGGGCGATCGACCTGCTGCTCGCGGCCTGGCCGCTGGTGCTCGAGCGCTTCCCGGACGCCCGGCTGTGGTCGATCGGCTTCGGCGCCTACCGCGAGGCGGCCGAGCGGCTGGTGGCCGCGCTGGCGGCCGGTGATCTGGAGCGCGTGGCCGGGCTGGCCCGGGAGGGCCGAGGCGCCGAGGGCGGCGAGGCGAAGCCGCTGGCCATGCTCGAGGCGTTCCTGGGCGGGCTGGCCGACGACGAGGCACGGCGGGCGCGCTACCTGGAGTCCGCCCGGGCGATCGAGGAGCGGGTCGATCTTCACCGGGCGCCTCGAGCACGCCGAGCTGGCCGACGCTCCTGCCGGCGTGCGAGGCGCTGGTCGTCCCGAGCACGTTCCCGGAGGCGTTCGGGATGGTGGCGGCCGAGGCCGCGTCCTGCGGGGTGCTGCCGGTCTCGCGCCGAGCACTCCGGGCTGGCGGAGGTCAGCCAAGCGCTGGCCGCGCACGCTCCGCCCGAGGCCGCGCGGTGGCTCTCGTTTGCGCTCTCGGCCTCCGCGGTGCCCGACGATCGCGGCGCGAATCACGGCCTGGCTGGGGGCGCCGGCGGCCCTGCGCGAGCGCACGCGGGCCTCGCTCGTGGCCACGGCGCGCGAGCGCTGCTCGTGGGAGGGCGTGGCCCGCGGGGTGCTCGCGGCCGCGCGAGGGCGATCTCGGCGCCCTGCCGCGCCCATGCGGATAGAGTTCCGACGCGCATGAGACGGACTGCTCGGCCGTGCCCGCCCGCCACCTGCGGGTGCCGCCTGCCCTTGTTCCCGGAGCCGCGTCATCGTGGCCCTGGCCGGCGTGCTCCGCCGGCAAGCAGGGCACGACGCCGACCTGGTCGACGGCAAGAAGCTCTTCGTCGGCAAGTGCGGCGCCTGCCACGTCCTCGCCCGGGCCGACCCAAGGGCACGACCGGCCCCAACCTGGACCAGGCGTTCAACCGGGCGCTGCACGACGGCTTCAAGCGCGACACGGTCCGAGAGCGTGGTCGGAGAAGCAGATCGTCTACCCGAACATCGAACGGCGTGATGCCGGGCAAGCTCGTCACGGGCCGCGACGCCCAGGACGTCGCCGCCTACGTCGGCTACGCCGCCGCCCGCAAGGGCAAGGACACGGGCGCCCTGGCCACGGCCGTTGGCGGCGGCCGAGAAGCCGCTGGCGATCGCCAAGGCCGGCACGGTGGTGAACCCGGCCGACCCCAACGGCCAGCTCCTCTATCGTCTACAAGAACATGCAGGCGCCCGCGGGTCAGCTCACCGTGCGCTCGCCCAACAAGTCCTCGGTTCAGCACAACATCGCGATCCAGGGCAACGGCGTCAACGCCAAGGGCGCGGTCGGTCTCCAACGGCCACGTCTCCGCGTTCAACGGTCACGCTCAAGCCCGGCAAGTACACCTTCTTCTGCACCGTCCCGGGTCACGCCGCGGCGGGCATGAAGGGCGTTCTCACCGTCAAGTAGCGGCCCCGCTTTGGCCGCGCGCCGCTGGCCGGATGGGGGCGCCGCGCCGCCGGCTCCTAGAAGATCGCGCGCGCCGAGCAGGACGAGGACGACGATCGCCGCGACCACGACGACGACGTAGAGCAGGAAGCGGAACGCCTCCGCCTTCGGAGCGGAGGGGATTCAGCACGCGGCCCGTCCTAGAGGACGTAGACCGACGTGTACACGATGATCCACATCACGTCGACGAAGTGCCAGTAGATGCCCGGCACCTCGACGCCGCGGTGCTCCTCGGGCGTGAAGTGGCCGCGGAACGCGCGGACGGTCACCATCGCCAGCAGCGTCAGGCCGATGAACACGTGCGCGCCGTGCAGGCCCGTCAGCCCGTAGAAGATCGAGGCCTGGGCCGAGTCGTGCGGCGCGAAGCCGATGTGGACGTACTCGTTGATCTGGATGAAGAGGAACGTCAAGCCGAGCAGGAAGGTCGTGAGCATCCCCGCCTTCAGGCCGAAGCGGTTGCCGTTCTTGACCGACGTCTGCGCCCAGTGCAGCGTCAGCGACGATGAGAGCAGGATCGCCGTGTTGACGCCGGCGATGGCGACCGGAAGCTCGGTTCCCGGTCGCGGGCCACGGGTCGCCCTGCACGACCCGGATGAAGAAGTAGGCCGTGAAGAACGCCCCGAAGACCATGATCTCCGAGATGATGAAAAGCAGCATGCCGAGCAGCTGGGGCTCGACCCGCGAGCTGCGGTTGGCCTCGGGCGGGCCGTGGTGGTCGTCGTCGTGGCGCGGTCGTGGCGGCGATCGAAGCGGCTTCCATGGCTCAGGCGGCGGCCGGGGCGGGGTCTGCGGCGTCGACGTGCTCGACGGGCTTGCCGGCTGGCGTCGCGACGCGCTCGATGAGGTCGGCGCGCAGCCAGCCCGACCTGGTGGCGGGAAGCGTGGAGATCACGATGTCGTCGACGCGGAAGGACTGCAGCGCGTTCATCGTCGCCGTCGTAGGGGTCGGGGTCGCCGATCATGCCGGAGCGCAGCAGGCCGGCCTCGCGGCAGGATCTCGAGCGTCGGCGTCAGGCGCGCGCGCGCCTCGCGGACGGCGTGGCCGTCGCCGCTGCTCCTGGGGCACGACGACGATGAACAGGTGCTCCTGCGCTCGGCGCGCCTTGGCCTTCAGGCGGTCGAGCAGGCCCTGCTCGCCGAGCGTCTGGTTGGCGACGACGAGCGTGACGTCGAACGGCAGGCCCTCGCTGCTCGAGGTCGGTGACGACGTGCTCGACCGGCAGGCCTGAGGCCGCCTGCGATGCGCTCGACCAGGTCGCGGCGCAGCCAGCCGGACGCGGTGTCCGGGTGCGTCGAGATGATGACCTCGTCGGGCTGTGGATCGGCGATCCCGTCCATCGCCGCCGTGAACGGGTCGGGGTCGCCGACCTCGCCGCTCGAGCTCGATGCCCTCGCCGGCCAGGAACTGGCGCGGCGAGGTCGAGCCGCACCTCGGGCGGCGTCGTGCACGGCCTCGTCGTAGATGACGCTGCCCGACTTGGGCGGGCGGTATGCGGGACGACGAGCACGAAGCGACGTCGCCCGCGCCGGCCTTCTCACGCACGGCGTCGAGCAGCTTCTCGCCGCCGACGGTCTCGTTGGCGACGACGAGGACCTTCTTCATCTGCGGCTCACTCCTCACTCGTCGGGCGGGTCGCGACCGTGCCGGCGGCGCCGGTGGCCTCGCCGGGCGACTGGAAGATGCCGTGGACCGCGCCGGGGACGCCGTACTCGTACGGCCCGCCGACGACGGTCGGGAACTGTGTCGAAGTTGAAGATCGGCGGCGGCGAGGAGACCTGCCACTCCAGCGTGAGCGCGCGCCACGGGTTCGCCTCGGCGCGCGGGCCGCCGCGCCAGCTCGAGACCATGTTGTAGAGGAACATCAGCGTGCTCAGCCCGAGCGACGAAGCTCGGCCAGCGAGATGAACAGATTCCAGCCCGCGAACTGCTCGGCGTAGTCGGCGACGCGCCGCGGCATGCCCTGCAGGCCGATGTAGTGCATCGGCGCGAACGTCAGGTTGAAGCCGACGAACGTCAGCCAGAAGTGGAGCTTGCCGAGCGTCTCGTCGTACATCCGCCCGGTCATCTTCGGGAACCAGTAGTAGACGCCCGCGAAGATCGTGAACAGCGATCCGCCGAACAGCACGTAGTGGATGTGGGCGACGATGAAGTACGTGTCGCGAGACGTGGATCGTCGAACGGGATCATCGCGAGCATCACCCCCGAGATCCCGCCGATCACGAACATCGTGAGGAAGCCGAGCGCGAACAGCATCGGCGTGTCGAGGTGCAGCACGCCTCGCCACAGCGTCGCCAGCCACGAGAAGATCTTGATCCCGGTCGGCACGGCGATGATCGCCGTCGTGATCATCATCGGCACGCGGATCCATGCCTGCATGCCCGAGCACGAACATGTGGTGGGCCCAGACCGTGAACCCGAGCATGCACGATCGCCAGCAGCGAGAAGGCCATCATCCGGTAGCCGAAGATCGGCTTGCGCGACTTCACCGGCGAGGACCTCGGAGATGATCCCGAAGCCCGGGCAGCATCATGATGTAGACCGCCGGGTGCGAGTAGAACCAGAAGACGTGCTGGTACATGAGCACGTCGCCGCCCTTCGCGTCCGGTGTCGAAGAAGTTGAAGCCGAGCGCCCGGTCGAGCAGGACGAAGAACTGCGAGGCGGCGATGAACGGCGTCGCGATGACGACCAGCAGCGAGGTCGAGAAGTTCGCCCACACCAGCAGCGGCATGCGCCAGAAGCTCATCCCCGGCGCACGCATGGTGATGATCGTCACGAGGAAGTTCAGCGCCGTGGCGACCGACGAGGCGCCGGCGAACTGCACCGCGATCGTGAAGAACATCTGGCCGAGCGGCGCGTCGGTCGACAGCGGGCGCGTAGGCCGTCCAGCCCGTCGCGAAGGACCCGCCGGGGGCGAGGAAGCTCGCGATCATCATGATGCCGGCGATCGGCAGCAGCCAGAAGGACAGCGCGTTGAGGCGCGGGAACGCCATGTCCGGCGCGCCGATCATCAGCGGCAGCACGAAGTTCGCCAGGCCGGCGAAGACCGGGATGATGAACAGGAAGATCAGCAGCGACGCGTGGACCGAGAACAGGCCGTTGAACGTGCTCGGAGTCACGAACTGCTGGCCGGGCGCGGCCAGCTCGGCGCGCATGAGCATCGCGAGCAGCCCGCCCACGAACAGGAAGAAGAACGACGTCACCGTGTACTGGATGCCGATCACCTTGTGATCGGTGTTGACGCGGAAGTAGTCCTTCCACGAGCGCGCGCCGTGGCTCGAGTGGTCCTCGGGCCGCGTCGGGCGCCCGGAGGCCCAGTAGAACCAGTAGTCGAAGGCGCCGAGGCCGATGAGGAAGAAGAACGGCGCGGCGATCAGCGCGACGGGAGACGGCGCTGCCGTCGAGGACGGGGTCGAAGCCGTAGAGCGAGCGGATCGGCAGCACGAGGGCGTAGGCCAGGCCGATGCCCAGCAGCACGCCGAAGCCGGCGCGGTAGAAACCGGGGGCGCGGAGCTTGGCGACCATCTTGAGCTCTCGACGTCTCATCACTTCACTGCTGGCTTACTCGCCGTGGGCGACCTTGCGCGGCCATCCATGACTCCGCACTCGGAGGCCGGGCATCACGTGCACGGTCTGACGCATCGTCGCATGTCCCAGCCCGCAGAGCTCGGCACACACGACCGGGTAGTTGCCGAGCCGGTTCGGCGTGATGCGGTACTTGGTGGTGATGCCCGGGCACGGCGTCGATCTTCATGCGGAACTCGGGGACCCAGAAGTCGTGGATGACGTCCTTGCGGAGCTGCACGTGGAACTCGACGGAGCGCGCCCTCGGGCAGGTAGAGCTGGTCGGTCACGACTTGTCGCCTGTCCTGGCCGCCGGGTAGTCGAACGACCAGGCGAACTGCTGCCCGGTGACGTTGACCATGATCTCGGTCTTGGGCTTCTTCTCGATGTCGTGCAGGACCGCGTAGGCGTAGGCGCACAGCGCCCACGAGGAGATCGCCGGGATGCGCCGTCCAGACGACCTCGAGCCGCGTGTTGCCGTGGATCGGCGGGCCGTCCTCGAGCTCCTGGCCCGGCCGCATCCGGAACTTCCACGACCGCGAACAGGACGACGACCTCGCACGAGCACGAAGATCGGGACCGAGCACGACCAGCAGGACGTCGAAGAGCGTGTCGATCTTCTCCGCCTGGGTCGAGGCGACCGTCGGGAACCAGTTGACGGACAGGGCGAGGGCGATGCCGATCGCCGACGCGATCACCCCGATGACGATCATCTGCGCGAGCTGGTGCTTACGCACGGAAGAGCCCTCCGTCCTCATGCCGCGGCGGCATCCTATTTCACCGCCGGAGACGTGACGACAGTCGAGGTGTCCGCGTCTGGCCTGTTGCGCGCGACAGGCGGCCTGCTCGCAGGCGGCGCCGGCGGCGGTCGACGCCGCGCGGGCCCTGACCGGTAGTCCGACGGCGCGACGCCGACGTGGCGCCGGAACGCCTTCGCGAACTGGGCCGGCTGGCGGTATCCGACGCGGCGCGCGACCTCGCGGACCGTGAGCGACCCCGTGCTCAGCAGCTCGGCCGCCCGGTGCCATGCGGACCCGCGCGACGTGCTCGCGGAACGTCGTCCGGCCGACTCGGCGAACGCGCGCTGCAGTTGGCGCCGCGAGGACGCGACCCGGCGAGCGATGTCGTCCAGGTTGAAGGTCGCGCGCGTATTCGGCCTCGACGATGCGCGACGGCGTCCTCGATAGAGGCTGGTGCGCAGCCGATCGTCGTGGAAAGTCGCTGCGTGGGCACCTTTCGCGTGCATACGAGCCAGATGGACGCCAAGCGGACGTCTCGCCATCGCGTCAAGCTGGCGCGTCGGCACTCGTGCCCCGATGGCGGCGCACGGCTCGACTTGAGCCGATCGGTCAAGCATACTGGGTTCCGATGCACGTGCGGACGGATGCCCGAGTCGTGCTCACCGTGGGCCCCGGGCCACTCCCTGCGCAAGGTGGCCACCAGATGGCCCAGCGCAACGTCGGCGCGGCGGTGGTCTCCGACCCTGACGCTGCCGGCCCGGGCATCATCACCGAGCGGGACATCCTGAAGTCGCTCGGCGCGGGCGAGGATCCCGACGACCGAGCAGGTCGCCGACCACCTGACCGTCGGACCTCGTCTTCGCCGCGCCCGAGTGGTCGCTCGAGCAGGCCGCCGCCGCGATGGTCCGCGGCGGCTTCCGCCACCTCATCGTGATCGAGCGGCGGCGAGGTCGCCGGCGTGCTCTCGGTGCGCGACATCGTGCGCTGCTGGTCCGAGGACGGGGCGACCAGCGTGATGTCCGAGCAGGGCTGACGCTCCGCGGGGCCTCCCACCGCCTGACGGCGTCCTCGCCTGCTCGCGTGCGGAGCACGCCACGCAGGCTGCGTCCTGGTCAGCCGGCGGGACGCTCCGCGGGCCTTCCAGCGCGGATCGCCGGACATCGGCCGCGCCCGGGCGCCCGCGAACGGCGGCGACGAGGCGGGTCGATTCTGGCGGTCGGCTGAACCCTTGTACGTGCCATGGCACGTACAACTCTCAGCCGTCGCCCGCTACTCGTGATGCAAGGGCAGCTCGGCGATGTCCCGGCGGGTGTCGCCGATCCAGCGCCAGATGCAGACGATCTGATGATTCCGCCGACGATCGTGAGGATCCAGGAGTCGTGACCCCGACAGGGCGACGTGATGGCCGCGGCCATGAGGATCGGCAGGATCGTCGTGCCGGGGAGATGGATCTCCTCGCCGGTCGGCGGGGCCTGCTCGGTGGGCTCCTCGGTGGCCATCAGCTCGAGACGTAGATCGCGGCCGCCACGAACGACAGGCCGAACATGAACAGGGACAGGGCGCCGACGATCAGGCCGGTGCGGATGTTCTTGCGCGCGAGGCTTTCGGTCCATGCGTGGTCGGGATCCGTTATAGACTGGGCGTCGAGGACCATCGCGCCGTAGAGCAGCGCCAGGTAGAGAGGGAGAAGAGGTACAGGCGCAGCGCGGTGCGGCGATCGGCCCGGCGGTACAGGACGACGGAGCCGGCGATGAAGGCGAGGCCGAGGACCATCGAGGCGGCGAGGTAGATGGCGCCAAACCCGCCGGCGCAGAACGGCAGCTGGGTGACGGCGTAGAGCAGCAGCGTGTAGAGGAGGATCTGCTTGCGCGTCTCGCGCTCGCCGCGGACGACCGGCATCATCGGCACGCCGACCTTCTCGTACTCGTCCTTCATGAGCAGGGAGAGCGACCAGAAGTGCGGGGGCGTCCAGTAGAAGACGATCGCGAACAGGTAGAGCGCGGTCCAGTCGAGGTGCCGGTCACCGCGGCCCAGCCGACGAGGGGCGGGACGGCGCCCGCGGCGCCGCCGATCACGATGTTCTGCGGCGTCGTGCGCTTGAGCCACATCGTGTAGACGAGCGTGTAGCCCAGGAAGCCCGAGAAGGCGAGGCGGGCCGCGAGCAGGTTGACGAACAGGGTCAGCTCGGCGAAGGACAGGGCGCCCAGCACCAGGCCGAACCACAGGGCGGCCCGGGGCGAGACGCGCCCGGAGGGCACGGGCCGGTTGGCCGTGCGCGCCATCTGGGCGTCGATGTCGCGGTCGTAGTAGTGGTTGACCGCTCCCGCGCCCCCGGCGCTGAAGGTAGCCGCCCAGGCAGGTCAGCGCGACGAGGGTCACCGAGGGGTCGCCCGCGACGTACATCGTGGCCACCGTCGTGAACAGCAGCAGCGACTGGACCTTGGGCTTGGTCAGCGTCAGGTAGTCGGCCGCCACCTGGCGCAGGCCGGCGAGGGCCGGGACCGCGGCGGTCGACGTGCTCACGCGGGAGGCCTCCATCGGGCCGGCTCGCGGCTCGCGCTGGTGGGCGCCGGTCTGGCGCTCGACCTCGCGGCGGATGTCCTTCATGGGCTCGACGGAGCGCACGTAGGGGATCGCGTCGAAGTTGTTGGCCGGTGGCGGCGACTCCGTGAACCACTCCAGCGTGTTGGCCTTCCACGGGTCGGGGCCGGCGATCGCGCCCTTCTTGACGCTGATGAGGATGTTGACCGCGGTGACGAGGACTCCCGCGGCGAGGATGAACGAGCCGATCGTGGAGATCAGGTTGTAGGTCCCCCAGTCGTTGGCCGCCGGGTACTCGTAGATGCGGCGCGGCATGCCCGCTCAGGCCGAGCGAGTGCTGGACGAGGAACGTCACGTTGAAGCCGATGAACGTCAGCCAGAAGGAGACCTTGCCCATCGTCTCCGACAGCATCCGGCCGGTGATCTTCGGGAACCAGTAGTAGATCCCGCAGAAGATGGCGTTCACGGCGCCCGCGACGAGCACGTAGTGGAAGTGGGCCACGACGAAGTACGTGTCGTGGACCTGCCAGTCGATCGGGAAGATCGCGAGCATCACGCCGGAGATCCCGCCGATCGTGAACAGGGCGATGAAGCCGACGCCGAAGTACAGCGGGGTCTTGAAGACCAGCGTGCCGCGCCACAGCGTGGCTATCCAGTTGAACACCTTCATGCCGGTGGGCACCGCGATCACGACCGAGCGACAGGAAGAAGAACGCCAGCACGACCGTCGGAGTCGGCGTCGTGAACATGTGGTGCGCCCACACGAGCAGGGACAGGAAGGCGATGCCCACGGTGGCCACCGCGATCGCCTGGTAGCCGAAGATCGGCTTGCGCGCGAACACGGGCAGGACCTCGCTGATGATCCCGAACCCGGGCAGGATCATGATGTAGACCTCGGGGTGGCCGAAGAACCAGAAGAGGTGCTGCCATAAGAGTGGCGATCCTCCCTGGGTCGGGTCGTAGAAGTGCGTCCCGAAGTGCCGGTCGGTGAGCAGCAGCGTCACCGCCGCGGCCACCGACGGCAGGGCGAGGATCAGCAGGATCGAGAAGGTGAGGATCGCCCAGCAGAAGAGCGGCAGGCGCGACCAGCCCATGCCCGGCGCCCGCATGTTGGCGATCGTCGTGTAGAGGTTGATCGCGCCGATGATCGAGGAGACGCCCGTGAGATGGATCAGGAAGATCCAGGCGTCGATCCCGCCGCTGGGCGAGTAGGCCTCCGAGGACAGCGGGGTGTAGCTCGTCCACCCGGCCTCGGGGGGCGAGAAGAACAGCGAGCTGTAGAAGACGATCGCCCCGAAGAGGAACAGCCAGTAGGACAGCGCGTTGAGGCGGGGGAACGCCATGTCGCGCGCGCCGATCTGGAGGGGCACGAAGTAGTTGGCGAACCCGGCCATCATCGGCACGACGAAGAGGAAGACCATCGTCGTCCCGTGCATGGTGAGGATCTGGTTGTAGGTCGCCGGCTCCAGGAAGGTGTTGTCGGGCACCCCCAGCTGGATGCGCATCAGCAGCGCCTCGACCCCGCCGACGAGGAAGAAGACGAAGGCCGTGACCATGTAGAGGATGCCGATCCGCTTGTGGTCGACGGTGGTGAACCAGCTCGCCCAGCCGGTGGCCTGAGGCTGGACGCGGCGAGCGACGACCTGAGGCCGCGGACGGGCCTGCAGAGCGGTCGGGGTGACGGTGGAAGCTTCCATTGGTCTGGGCCTATTCGGGGAGGGGGGAGAGTTGCTTGCGCTGCTTGGTCGCGGCGGCGTTGGCCTGGGTGATCTCGTTCTTCTGCCGGTTCACCCAGGACACGTACTCGGTGGGCGAGACGGCCTTGACCTGGGCGATCATGTTCGCGTGCCCGCGGCCGCACAGCTCGGCGCACTGGCCGTTGTAGACCCCGGCCTTGGGGATCTTGAACCAGGTCTTGTTCGTGTACCCGGGCGTGGCGTCGGTCTTGCCGCCCAGCTTGGGGATCCACCAGGAGTGGATGACGTCCTGGGAGACGATCTTCAGGATCACGGTCGTATCCGTGGGCACGACCATCTGCTCGTAGGCGTAGGCCCCGTTGGGATACGTGAAGCGCCAGAGGTACTGCTGGCCGTTGACCTCGATCGTCAGGCCCTTGTCGCCGGGCGGGTTGGGCTGGTTGACGGAGGCGTAGAGGATGCCGCCGGCGTTCAGCCCGGCCGCGCCGGTCTTCGCCGGGTCGTTGATCGAGGGCAGCTTGATGAAGGTCACGACGACGAGGACGACCAGCACGAGCGCCGCGCCGACGGTCCAGCCGATCTCCACGTTGGTGTTGCCGCGGATCTGCGCGGGCACGCGGCCCTTCTTCTGGCGAAAGCGGATGACGGTGTAGAGGAGCGTGCCCTCGACCCCGATGAAGATGGCGACCGCGACGTAGAGCACGATCTTGAACAGGGAGTCGATCTGATCGGCGTTGGGCGAGCCGCCCGACTCGGGCGTGAACGCGTCGGCCATCGCCCCGGGGGCGAAGATCAGGGCCGCGGCGAGCGCGGCGATCGCCACGAGGGCGATTGCTCGCAGGCGGCGGGGTGTGGGCGTCTCCGGACCCAAGGCGCGCGCAAGTCTATCCGCCACTGAAGTTCGCGGCGCGCTTCTGCACGAACGCCATGACGCCTTCGACGAAGTCGTCGGACCCGGCCATCTCGCGCTGGATCTGCGCCTCGAGCTCCAGCTGCTCCTCCATCCCCTGGTAGAGGCGGTTGTTGAGCTGGCGCTTGCTGCCCGCGTAGGACTTCGTGGGGCCCGCCGCCAGGCGGCCGACGAGCTCGGTCACGGCGCCGTCGAACTCCTCGTCGGGGAGCACCCGGTTGATGAGTCCCCACCGCTCGGCGGTCTCGGCGTCGATGCGCTCGCCCAGGAGGGCCATCTCGAAGGCGCGGGTGTGCCCGACCCGTGCGGGGAGGAAGACGGAGGACCCGCCGTCGGGCACCAGGCCGACGTTGACGAAGGCCAGAAGCAGGTAGGCCGACCGCTTGGCCACGATCAGGTCGGCGGCCAGGGCCAGGGAGCAGCCGATGCCCACGGCCGGGCCGTTCACCGCGGCCACGACGGGCTTGGGCATCTCGCGGATCCCCGTGATGATCGGGTGGTAGCGCTCCGTGAGGACCGTGTACACGTCGGGGCGCCCGTTCTCGTCGCGCGGGTCGTCCTCGCCCATGTCCTTGAGGTCGGCGCCCGAGGAGAAGCCGCGACCCGCGCCCGTGAGGCACACGGCGCGCACGGATTCGTCGCCGGCCACCTCCTCGACGGCCGCCCGCAGGTCCTTGCCGAACTGCCCGTTCCAGGCGTTCAGCCGGTCGGGCCGGTTGAGCTCGATGGTCGCGGCGCCGCCGCGCCGGTGGACGTTGACGGTCTCGTAGTCGCTCATGGGCGGCATCCTATGCTTGAGGCGATGGCCGAGCTTCCCCGCACCGTGCGCGTCCGCGAGGTCGGGCCGCGCGACGGCTTCCAGAACGAGCCGGAGGTGATCGCCACCGAGGAAAAGGTGCGCCTGATCGACCTGCTGGGGCTCACCGGGCTGCGGCGCCTGGAGGTCACGAGCTTCGTCAGGGCCGACGTGATCCCCCAGCTGGCCGACGGCGCGGAGGTGCTCGCGGCCATCGACCTGCCGGAGGACGTCTCCCGCAGTGTCCTCATCCCCAACGAGCGCGGGCTCGAGCGGGCGCTGGAGCAGCGCGAGCGCTTCGAGGAGATCAACGGCTTCCTGTCGGCGTCAGAGACGCACAACCGCAGGAACGTCAACCGCTCGATCGAGGAGTCGCTGACCGGCCTGGAGGCGACGTTCGGGCGTGCGCGCGAGGCCGGGCTGCGCTGCGAGGGAGTCATCTCGGTCTCCTTCGGCTGCCCCTACGAGGGCCACGTGCCGCCCGAGCGGGTCTTCGACATCGCCCGGCGCCTGGCGGCGGCGGGCGCGCAGGAGGTCGGGTTCGGCGACACCACCGGCATGGCCAATCCGATTCAGGTCCGGGACTTCTTCTCTCGCGCGCGCGAGGAGGTGCCGGGAGTCGAGCTCACCGCCCACTTCCACAACACCCGCGGGCAGGGCCTGGCCAACGTTCTCGCGGCTCTGGAGGCGGGCGTCGACTCGTTCGAGTCGAGCTTCGGCGAGCTCGGCGGTTGTCCGGTCCCGCCCGGGGCCACGGGGAACATCGCCACCGAGGACCTCGTCTCCATGCTCCACGAGATGGGCATCGAGACCGGGATCTCCCTCGCACGGCTACTCGAGGCTTCGCGTGCGGTCGCCGAGGTGCTGGGCCGCCCGCTGGGCAGCCACGTGCTGACCGCCGGTCCGGTCGAGTGGAACGACGCCTGAGCTCGCTGCGCGCCGACGTCGAGGCTCTGGCCGCGATGACACGCGGCTCGGCGTCGCCCGGGGAGCGCGCCTCGGCGGAGTGGATCGCCGGCCGGCTGCGCGAGGCGGGCGCGGCGGATGTCGGCCTGGAGACGTTTCGCTACCAGGGCACCTATGCCGGGCCGCACGCGCTGCATGTCGCCGCCGGCCTCGTCGCGGCGCGGCGCGGCGGGTGGCTGGGCGCCGCGCTGGCCGCGGGGGCGCTGGCGTCCCTGGAGCTCGAGGTGAGCGGGCGCGCGCAGTGGACCCGGCGCCTGCTCCCGGCCTCGGAGGCCACCAGCGTCGTCGCGCGGGTGGCGGCGGCGGGCGAGCGGCGGGCGACGCTCGTCCTGCTGGCCCACCACGACGCCGCGCGGACCGGGCTGGCCTGGGACCCGCGCCTGGTCGGGCTCGGCGCCAAGCCGGGACGGATGCCCGCGCGCATGGGCCTGGTGGGGGCGGCGCTCGCGCTGGCCGCGCTGCCGTTCCGTCCCGCCCGGCGCCTGGGGTCCGGCCTGCTGTGGCTCTCGCTGGCCTCCTACGCCGACAGTGCGACGAGCCCCACGGTGCCGGGGGCCAACGACAACGCCACCGGCGTGGCGGCGCTCCTCGCGCTGGCCGAGCGCTGGGCGGCCGAGCCGCTCGACCATGTCGAGGTGGTGGTCGTCGCGCCCGGGTGCGAGGAGTCGGGGATGGGAGGCACCGCCGAGTTCCTGCGCGCCCACGACGTCGCGCCTGATGCCGTCTTCCTCTCGCTTGACACCCTGGGCTCCGGGACTCCGATCGTCGTCGAGGCCGAGGGCACGCTGGCGCCCCACGGCTACGACGAGCGCGACCTGGCACTGGCCGAGGAGGGCGCGCGCCGGGCGGGCGTGACGCCGCCCGAGCGCTGGCGGGTGGGGGCGTGGACGGACGCGGTGCTGCCCCGCCTGGCGGGCCACCGCTCGATCTCGCTGCTGTCGGTGGGGCCGGACGGGCTCTACACGAACTGGCACCTGCCCACGGACACGCCCGGCCGGGTCGACTTCTCATCCGTGGAGCGGTGCACGGCGATCGCCGGCGGGATAGGCGAGGCTCTGAGCCAGAGCGTCAGTTGACACTTACGTAAGTCAACTGTTACGCTTGCGGCCATGGAGTCCGTGGCCCGCGCCATCGCCGAACCCCGCCGCCGGGCGATCCTGCGGCTGGTTCGCGACGACGAGATGGCCGCGGGCGAGATCGCCGCGCACTTCGACGTCAGCCGGCCCGCCGTGTCCCAGCACCTGACGGTGCTCAAGGAGGCGGGGCTACTGACCGAGCGGCGGGACGGGACCCGGCGGCTGTACCGAGCGCGCCCCGAGGGCCTCGAGGGCCTGCGGGACTTCCTGGACGAGTTCTGGGGCTTCGGGCTGGCGCGCCTCAAGCAGGTCGCGGAAACCGAACACCACAGGAAAGGCAAGAGATGACCCCCGTCGATACCGGCGTCGTGACGCGCGAGCTCACCGTCGCCGCTCCCCCCGAGGCCGTCTTCCCCTACTTCACGGACCCCGACCGCATGGTGCGCTGGATGGGCACCGAGGCCGAGCTCGACGCCCGGCCGGGCGGATCGCTGCGCGTCCTCGTCGGCGGGTCCCATCTGGCCCTCGGCGAGTACGTGGAGGTCGATCCGCCGCGCCGGGTGGTGTTCACCTGGGGCTGGGACGACCCGGAGTCGGTCGTCCAGCCGGGGACCAGCACCGTCGAGGTGACGCTGACCGCGGACGGGGAGGGCACGAAGGTCGTCCTCGTCCACCGCGACCTGCCCGAGGGCGCGGGCGCGCCCCACGGTCAGGGTTGGGACCACTACCTGGCCCGGCTGGAGGTCGCCGGGGCGGGCGAGGACGCCGGACCCGACCGGGGCCCGGCCGCTACGGACTGATCAACAACAAGGAGACGAGCAGATGAGCAATCCCGTCGTGTGGTTCGAGGTCATGGGGAAGGACGGCGCGAAGCTGCGGTCCTACTACGGCGACCTCTTCGGATGGACCTACAACGAGGCCGAGGGCATGGACTACGGCATGGTCCAGGACGCCGGCGGCAACGGCGCGAACGGCGCCATGCCCAGCATTCCCGGCGGAGTCGGCACCGCGCCCGAGGGCGCGCCCAGCTACCAGACGTTCTACGTCGGAGTCGACGACGTCCAGGCGGCGCTCGACAAGGCCGAGGCTCTGGGCGGCGGCAAGGCCATGGGGCCGATCGACCTGCCCATGGGCGGGACGATCGGGATCTTCACGGATCCCGAGGGCAACATGGTTGGGGTGTTCAGGGCGCCTGACGCGGCCTGAGCCCGACTCGGCCTGAGCGGTTGCCGGAGTGGCCGGGCTGAGCTTCGGCCAGACTCGGCTATCGGCCGCTGAACTCTGGGGCTCGGCGCTCGGCGAGGGCTCGTGCGCCCTCGGCGTAGTCGTCGCTTCTTGCGCAGAGCTCCTGGACGGTGACCTCGGCCTCGAGGGTCGAGGCGAGGGCGGGCTTGGCCGCGTGGTCCATCACGCGCTTGGCGTGGCCGACGGCGATCGGGCCGCAGGCGAGCAGGGCGTTGACGAGCTCCTCGGTGACGGAGGCGAGGTCCTTGGCCCGGGCGACACGGTTGACGAGACCGATGCGCTCGGCCTCCTCGCCGGTCACCAGGCGCGAGGTCATGATCATCTCCTTGGCCCGGCCCAGGCCGACGACCGCGGGGAGGCGGGAGGAGCCGCCGACGTCGGGGATCAGGCCGACGCGGGTCTCCGGGAGCCCCAGGACCGCGTCCTCGGCCGCGGTGCGCAGGTCGCACGCCAGCGCGAGCTCGAGCGCCCCGCCGATGGCCGCGCCCTGGATCTGGCAGACGGTCGGCTTGGCCATCTCCTCGCACAGGTTCCAGATGGAGAGGATCTCCGAGCGGAAGGCCCGCAGGTTCTCCGGCTGTGAGGAGAGCCCGACGAGGTCGCCGAAGTCCATGCCCGAGGAGAAGACCGCGCCCTCGCCGCGGATGAGCACGCAGTGGACGTCGGGGTCGTTGGCCGCCGCCTTCAGGGCGACGCCCAGTTCCTGTACGACCTCGCCGTTGAGCGCGTTGCGCTTCTCCGGGCGGTTGAGGACGACGTGCCGGGCGGCGCCGTGGTCCTCGGTGAGCACGAAGGCCATGGCCGGAGCCTACAGCGCGGAGAGCGCCTCGCGGGCGGCGCGCTCTCCCGAGCGCACGGCCCCGTCCATGTACCCCGCCCAGTAGGTCGAGGTCTCGGTTCCGGCCCAGTGGACCCGGCCCGCGGGGGCGCGCAGGGCGGGGCCGTACTCCGACAGGGTCCCGGGCGGGAAGGCGCCGACCGGACAGCCGCGGGTCCATGTCTCGTGCGGCCAGTGCGCCTCGAAGTACCCGCGCGGGTTCGCGGCCTTGGGCCCGAAGCAGTCGACGATGTTCTTCAGCGCCCCCGCCCGGCGCTCAGCCTGACCGCGCTCGCCCCAGTCGCGGGCCTGGTCTCCCCCGGCGAAGCCGAAGATGAGCCCCGGCTTCCCCTCCGGCGGGCTGTTGTCGAAGATCACGTTGCACGGTCCGCGGTCGGTGATCGCGAACCCGGTCAGGCCGTCGTCGCGCCAGAACGGCCGGTCGTAGACGAACTCGCACTTGATCAGGGCGCCCATGGGCGTGCGCTGAGTCAGGCCGTCGCGCAGGTAGGGAAGGTCGGGGCTGAAGGCGATGCGCCCGGCCAGCGTCGGGGCCAGGGCGACGATGACGCGCTTGCCCAGGAACGTCATGCCGTCCGCCTCGACGCGGACCCCGGTGCGGCTCTGGCTGATCCGGCGCACCGGACGGCGGAGATGCACGCGGCGGCCGAGGTCGCGCGCCATCCGCAGCGGGATCGCCCCCGAGCCTCCGACGAAGCGTGACTCCTGCGCGCCGCCCCGGGTGGAGAAGTTGCGCTCGAAGGTCCCGGGGTTGCTCTCGTTGCCCGACGAGGCGATGTAGAAGAGCGTGTAGAGGAGGGACAGGTCGCGCGGCTCGGCGCCGAAGATCGCCCGGGTCGCCGCGGCGGCGACGGTGCGGAAGCGCTCGGTGGCGCTGTTGGCGCGCAGCCAGGTCTCGAGCGTCTGCCGGTCCCAGTCGCCGGCGTTGGCCGCCTTCCAGGGCGAGTCGACCGGCACCTCGCTCGCCATCTGGTCGAGCTTGGCCACGACCGTGGCCAGGTCGGCGAGGATCACCGGATCGCTGGGCGCCGTTCCCGTCGGCCCGGTGTCGCTCCACGTGCTGCGCGAGCCGTCCACGAAGTACACGTTGTCGCCCTCGTCGAACGTCGGGAAGGTGTCGACCCGGAGCTCCTTCGCGAGGGCGAGGATGCGGTCCTGGGTCGGCCCGACGTACTCGGCCCCCAGCTCGGCCACGACGCCGCCGTCGAGATGGTGGTTGACCACTCGCCCGCCGACGCGGTTGCGCGCCTCGACGACGAGCACGGACCTCCCGGCCTTGCGGATCGCCCGGGCCGCGGTCAGCCCTGCGAGGCCGGCGCCGACCACGATGACGTCGGCCCTGGGCCCGGCGCTCTTGCGCCGCTTGACCTTGCCCTGGGCGGCAGCCGGCACCGTGGCCGCGGCGGCTCCCACCGCGGCCGTGCCGATCAGGCGCCGGCGTGTGACGCCTGAGCTCTGGGCCCCCTGCCCGCTCATTGCCCGGAAAGGTAACCCCCGCGGCGCCTGGGCGCGCCGGTTACGTGGCCGGCGCCGCGCCGCCGCCCTGGAAGCGGTCCAGGAGGGCCAGGACCGCCTGGGTGTGGGCGCGCGACTCGGCCCGCAGCTCGCGCAGCTCCTCCAGGACCTCGGTCATCACCAGCTCATGGCGGCGCAGCAGCTCGTTGCCGAAGCGCTGCTCAGCGCGGACCTCCTCGCGCAGCTCACGCATCTCGGAGCGCATGTCGCGCATGTCGACGCGGATCTCCTCCATCAGCCGGCTGCGGCGCATGCGGAGATTATGCCCGCCGGTGAGCCACTAGTCTGCCGCCCTTCGCGACGAAACGGAGACAGGATGGCGGCGAAGATCAAGAAGGTCGGCGTGCTCGGATGCGGGCTCATGGGCCACGGCATCACCCAGGTCACGGCCGAGGCGGGCTACGACGTGGTCGTGCGCGAGGTCGACCAGGCGACCCTCGACAAGGGGCTCGGGAAGATCGAGAAGCAGCTGGCGCGGGCGGTCGAGAAGGGCAAGGCCGAGCAGGCTGACGCCGACGCGGTGCGCGGACGCATCGAGGGCACCATCCACTATCGGGAGCTGCACGACTGCGACCTGGTGATCGAGGCGATCACCGAGGACCTCGAGCTCAAGAACGAGATGTGGCGCGAGCTCGACGAGATCGTCAAGGAGGACGCGTGGTTCGCCACCAACACCTCCTCGCTGCCGGTGATCGCGCAGGCCGCCGTGACCGGCCGGCCCGACCGCTTCCTCGGCCTGCACTTCTTCAACCCCGCCCAGGTGATGAAGCTCGTGGAGGTGATCCGCTGCGTCACGACCTCCGACGAGGCGTTCGACGCCGGGCTGGAGTACACGCAGGCGATCGGCAAGATGGGCGCGCAGACGCGCGACAGCGCCGGCTTCATCGTCAACCGCCTGCTCGTGCCCTACCTGCTCGACGGGATGCGCGGGTTCGAGGAGGGCATCGGCTCGATCACCGAGATCGACGAGGCGATGAAGGCGGGCGCCGGGCACCCGATGGGCCCGCTGACGCTCTCGGACTTCGTCGGCCTCGACACGCTGGGATCGATCTGCGACGTCCTGTTCGAGGAGTTCCGCGAGAAGCGCTTCGCCCACCCGCCGATCCTGCGCAAGATGCTCGCGGCCGGCTGGTACGGGCGCAAGTCGGGCATGGGCTTCTACGACTATTCAGGCGACGCGCCGGTCGAGAACCCGGGCCTGTCGCACTGATCTAGTCTCCGGGCATGGACCTCCCGCCGCCTGTCGGGCGCGCACTGGACGTCCTGCGCCCTCACCCTCACCGCGGCGACCTGATCGCCGCCGGCGCCGTGCCGTTCACGGTGGCCGTGCTGCTGCTCAACGTCCGGATGAACGCGACGTGGGGCGACGGCATCCATCTCGTCATCACGGGACTGGCCTGCGCGCTCGTGCTCGGGATGGGCCTGCTGGCGCAGAGGGAGGGCGAGTTTCCCCGGGCCTACCAGACCGTTCTGCTCCTGGCCGGGCTGACGCTCCTCGCGGTCACGCTGCTGCGCTTCGCCCAGGTGGTCGGCTCCGACCAGCCGCTCGACTCGTCCTCCACCCTCACGTGGATGGCGGCCGTGTTCACGGCGGTCGCGGCCGTGCCGGCCTGGGAGCGCATCAACTCCCCGATCTGCGGCCTGGTCGAGGTCGTCGCGGGCGGGATCGCGGTCCTCGCCCTCGTCGACTGGGTCTTCGACCCCCAGGGCCCGACGACGTTTCGCTGGGTCCTGCTGGCGCTGATCGCCGTCTACGTGGCCACGCACCTGCGCTGGCGCGAGGGCCGCCCGCGCCACGCCGTCCACATGATCAACGCCGCCGGGCTTGCGGCGCTGGCGATCGCCGGGACGTTCGGCGGCGCGTTCCTGGTCCCGTTCGGCGCGACCGGCGACCCCGGGACCTGGTGGGAGCTCGTCCTGGTCGGCGTCGGGCTCGGGCTCGTCGCCTACGCGGCGGTCGACCGCGAGCCCGGCCCGGCCTACCTCGGTGTCGCCGTCCTGCTCGCGTTCGTGCTGCTCGCCGGAATCCCCGGATCGGGCGGCGCGTCGATCGTGGGGTGGCCGCTGCTGCTCCTGCTGCTGGGCGCCGCCGCGATCGCCGCCGGGCTGCGGCCGCTCCGTCCGCTCCCGCCCCCGCCCGACGCCGAGGCCAAGCCCGCCCCGACCGAGGTGCTCCCGACCGCGTCCGGCACGGCAAAGGGGCCGCCCCCCTCCGGGGACGGCCCCTCGGCCGGCGAGACGACGCCCGGTGCCTAGGCCATCGCCGGGGCGGCGGCGCGCATCTCCAGCGTGCCCTGCCGCATGCGCCGGCCGATCGTGATCCAGTAGGCGCCGGCCAGGATCGGCCCGCCGATCACGGAGAGGGGCCGGCACAGGAACCAGGTCAGCGGGAGCACGACCGCCAGGCGCGGGGCGATCCGGCCCGCGCGCTTGAGCGAGACCGCCAGCGCGACCATGCCGCCGAACCACATCAGGTTCGTGACGATGGCCACCGGCGGGAAGAACGACGGGTCCGCCCCGCGCACCTTGGAGATCGGGCGCCCGTCGGCCGGCGACCCTGGTAGGACACGGGCAGGACCCCGGGGAGTGGGGCCTCGTAGACTCAGCCGCCGCATGAGTGACGTCCAAGCGGCCATCGAGCGCGCGCTGGCCGGCGGGCCGGAGCGCCACCATCGCAAGAGCGAGGAGCAGGGCAAGCTGCCCGTGCGCGAGCGCGTGGACCTGCTGCTGGACGAGGGCTCGCTGGTCGAGGAGGCCCTGCTCGCCAACTGGGAGGAGGAAGGCCTGGGCGCCGACGGCGTCGTCACCGGCATCGGCAACGTCAACAACCGCCCGGTCGCCTTCATGGCCAACGACCCCACCGTCAAGGCGGGCTCGTGGGGCCCGAAGACGGTCGAGAAGATCATCCGCATCCAGGAGACGGCGCTGGCCCAGCGGATCCCCATGGTCTACCTCGTCGACTCCGCCGGGGCGCGCATCACCGAGCAGGTGAAGATGTTCCCCGGGCGCCGCGGCGCCGGGCGGATCTTCTACAACCAGGTGCGCATGTCGGGCGTCGTGCCGCAGGTGTGCGTCCTCTTCGGGCCCAGCGCGGCCGGCGGCGCCTACATCCCCGCGTTCTGCGACGTGGTCTTCATGCGCGACGGCAACGCGTCCATGTACCTGGGCTCCCCGCGCATGGCGGAGATGGTCATCGGCGAGAAGGTCTCGCTGGAGGAGATGGGCGGGGCGAAGATGCACACCGGCGTCAGCGGCTGCGGGCACTTCCTGGTCAAGACCGACGCGGAGGGCATCGAGGGCGCCAAGCGCTACCTCTCCTACTTCCCCGCGCACTGGGAGTGGATGCCGCCGGTGGCCAAGCCGCGCGACCCCGGCTCGGACACGCCGATCCGCGAGATCGTGCCCGAGGACGAGAACAAGCCCTTCGACATGAGGGCGCTGCTGGACTCGCTGCTCGACGCCGACTCCTTCTTCGAGGTCCACTCACGCTGGGCCAGGGAGCTGATCGTCGGCTACGGGCGTCTCAACGGCCGGCCGATCGGGGTCGTGGCCAACCAGCCCAAGTTCAAGGGCGGCGTGCTCTTCGTGGACTCCGCCGACAAGGCGGCGCGCTTCATCCAGACCTGCAACGCCTTCGGGGTGCCGCTGCTGTTCCTGGCCGACGTGCCCGGGTTCATGATCGGCACGGCGGTCGAGCGCCAGGGCATCATCCGCCACGGCGCGAAGATGATCAGCGCGGTCTCGGAGGCGACGGTCCCGAAGATCAGCGTCATCGTGCGCAAGGCCTACGGTGCCGGGCTCTACGCGATGGCCGGGCCGGCCTACGACCCCGATTGCTGCCTGGCGCTGCCCACCGCGTCGATCGCGGTGATGGGCCCTCAGGCGGCGATCAACGCCGTGTTCTTCAACGAGCTGCAGGGCATCGAGGACCCGCAGGAGCGCGAGCGGCGCACCGAGGAGCTGCGGCGAGAGTACGCCGAGGACATCGACCTGCTGCACCTGGCCTCCGAGATGGTCGTGGACGCGGTCGTCCAGCCCGAGGACCTGCGCGCCCAGCTCATCAAGCGCTACGCCGTCTACGCCGGCAAGCGCCGTGAGTGGCCGGCCAAGCGCAACGCGGTCACGCCCGCCTGAGCGCGGTCAGCCGCCGCCCCCGCCGATCTTCGCCGGCGGGTTCTTGGCGTAGAGCTCGCGGAAGGCGGCGACGAGGTCGCGCTTCTCCGAGCTCGAGAGCCGGGCGCTCGGGTGGATGAGCTTGTACTGGAGGGGCGCCATGCCGCCGCCGGAGATCGCCTCCTCGATGTCGCCCAGCTCGGGCTGGGGCTTGTTCCACTCGTCGAGGTTCATGGTCTCGCGCCCGCCCTGGACGTCGCGGTAGATCAGCCACGAGGCGGGAGCGAGGTTGGACGCCCACCACCACTTGGTGTGGTCGCTGTGGCAGTCCGCGCACGCCTGCTTGAAGAGCTGCTCGCCGTGGGCGGTGGGCAGCATGGCGACCTGCGTGGGCTTCGGATCCTTGTGATTGCGCCCGTAGGGAATGAGCTGGATCAACAGCAGGAGCGCCGCGAGACCCAGGACGGCCCGCACCACAATCCGTCGCGTCGGCATCGACCGAACCTATCTGCCCCCAGGCAAAGAGTGGGCAAAAGTCTGCCGCGGCTGACTGGAGGGTCAAGATGTATGGCCCGTGCTCATCCTCGCGCTCGTCGACGTCCCCAAGAACCTCGGCTATCCCCTGCTCGCACTGCTCGTGGGCGCCGAGGCTAGCGGGGTGCCGGTGCCGGGAGAGACGGCGCTGATCGGCTCGGCCGTGCTCGCCTCGGACGGCCACCTGGAGGTCGAATGGGTGATCGCGATCGCCGCCGTCGCGGCGATCATCGGGGACAACATCGGCTATCTGATCGGCGCGCGCTTCGGCCGGCGGCTCATCACCCGGCCGGGGCGGACGCAGGCCCGGCGCCTGGAGGCGCTGGAGCGCGGCAACGCGCTGATGCTGCGTCACGGGGCCAAGGCGGTGTTCTTCGGGCGCTGGGTCGCCGGCCTGCGCATCTGGGCGTCCTGGCTGGCCGGGATGTCCGACATGCCGTGGCGCTCCTTCCTGCTGTGGAACGCGCTGGGCGGGATCACCTGGGCGCTGTGGTTCGGGCTCCTCGGCTACTTCGGCGGCGAGGCGGCGGCGCGACTCGTCGCGCGCCTGGGCGTCTTCGTGGCCATCGCGGTGATCTCGGGCTTCGTCGTGGGCTACCTGATCCTGCACCTGCGCCTGCGCCGGCGCCGCGAGCGGGCCGCCGGGGAACCGGCGGTCGGCGTCGAGCTTCCGCCCGAGTGACCGGACCATAGAATCGCCCCATGTCGACCGCCGAGCGAGGCGAGCTGCTCTGGACGCCCTCCGCCGAGGCGGTGGAGCGGGCGACGATCACCCGCTACCGGCGCTGGCTGGAGGAGACGCGCGGGCTCTCGCTGCCCGACTACGAGGCGCTGTGGCGCTGGTCGGTCGACGAGCTGGAGGACTTCTGGGCGTCGATCTGGGAGTTCGGCGGCGTGCGGGCGGTCGAGCCCTACGAGCGGGTCCTGGGCAGCCGCGAGATGCCCGGCGCGGAGTGGTTTCCCGGGTCGCGGCTCAACTATGCCGAGCACATCTTCGCCCGCGGCGGCGGGCCCGAGCCGGCGCTGATCGCCCGCTCGGAGACCCGCGACGACGTCACGCTGAGCTGGGACGAGCTGCGCGGCCAGGTGGCGCGCGCGGCGGCCGGCCTGCGGGCCCTGGGCGTGGAGCCGGGCGATCGCGTCGTGGCCTACATGCCCAACGTGCCCGAGACCATCGTCGCCTTCCTGGCCGTCGCCTCCCTGGGGGCGATCTGGTCCAGCGCGGCACCGGAGTTCGGCGCGCGCTCGGTGATCGACCGCTTTGCCCAGATCGAGCCCAAGGTGCTGCTGGCGGTCGACGGCTACCGCTACGGCGGCAAGGACTTCGACCGCCTGGCCACCGTGGCCGATCTCCAGCGTGAGATGCCCGGCCTGGTCCGCACCGTCGTCCTGCCCTACCTCAACCCCGAGCTCAGCCAGGAGCGCGGCGACCTCGACGGCCTGCCCGACGCGATGACGTGGGACCAGCTGCTGGGCTTCGAGGACGAGCTGACCTTCGAGCCCGTGCCGTTCGACCATCCGCTGTGGGTCCTGTATTCGTCGGGCACGACCGGCCTGCCCAAGGCGATCGTCCAGGGCCACGGCGGGATCCTGCTCGAGCAGCTCAAGAAGGGCCTGCTGCACCTCGATCTCGGGCCCGGGGACCGGATGTTCTGGTTCACGACGACCGGCTGGATGATGTGGAACTTCCTCGTCGGCACGCTGCTGACCGGATCGACGGCGCTGCTCTACGACGGCAACCCGGGCCACCCGGACATGAACGTCCTGTGGGACTTCGCCCGCGACGGGCGCATGACGTGCTTCGGTACCAGCGCGTCCTACGTCGCCGCCTGCATGAAGGCCGAGATCTCGCCCGGGTCCACGCACGACCTGAGCGCCCTGCGCAGCGTCGGGTCCACCGGCTCGCCGCTGGCGCCCGAGGGCTTCCAGTGGATCTACGACGACATCAGGGACGACGTGTGGCTGTTCTCCACCAGCGGCGGCACCGACCTGTGCACGGCGTTCGTCGGCGGCGTGCCCACGCTGCCGGTCTACCGCGGCGAGCTTCAGGCGAGGATGCTGGGGGCGAAGGTCGAGGCGTTCGACGAGGAGGGCCATGCGGTGATCGACCAGGTGGGCGAGCTGGTGATCACCGAGCCCATGCCCTCGATGCCGCTGTTCTTCTGGAACGACCCGGACGGCGAGCGCTACCGCTCCTCGTACTTCGACATGTACCCGGGCATCTGGCGCCACGGCGACTGGATCGAGATCACGTCGCGCGGCACCGCCGTCATCTACGGGCGCTCGGACTCCACGATCAACCGCCAGGGCGTGCGGATGGGGACCAGCGAGCTCTACCGGGCGGTCCTCGCCGTGCCCGAGGTGCTGGACGCTCTCGTGGTCGACGTGCCGCGTCCGGGTACCGAGGGCTGGATGCCGCTGTTCGTCGTGCTGCGCGAGGACGCGGAGCTGACCGACGAGCTCAAGACGGCGATCAAGCGCCGGCTGCGCGAGGACTGCTCACCTCGCCACGTTCCCAACGAGATCTACGAGATCGCCGAGGTCCCGCGCACGCTCTCGGGCAAGGCGCTGGAGATCCCGGTGAAGAAGATCCTCATGGGCGGAGAGCCCGACAAGGCGGCCAGCCGGGAGTCGCTGGCCAACCCGCAGGCGCTCGACTGGTTCGTCGAGCTCGCCCACGAGATCGAGCCCGCCTAGGGCGCGCGGGCCGCGAGGTCCTCGTCGAGCGCGCGCACGAGGCGCAGCGCCACGTCGAGCGCGCCGCGCAGCGCCACCGGGTCGACCCCGTCGGGAGTGTCGGCGGCCTGACCGGAGCCGGACGGCGGGCCCTCGTCCTCCAGGCAGCCGACGGTGATCGTCGGCCAGTGCACGAGGCGCGCGCGCCAGCCGCCGGTGGCCCCGTGGCCGCGGAACGGGGCGCCGCCGCCCTCGCGCGCCGCCAGCTCGCGCAGGCGCGGGTGATAGCGCAGCGGCAGCAGGGGCCCGTCGCTCACCCACCAGCGCGGCCGGCCCCGGCCGCAGGCGGCGAGGTTGACCACCGCGGTCGCCTCGGCCCGGTAGGCCTTGCGCCGCCCGCGCGCGAAGTCGCGCATCCCCAGCGCGGGGCCGCTCCCCGCGCCGGCCAGGACGACCTCGACGCCCATGTGTCGGGGCGGCTCGCGGTCGAGCTCGGCCGCGAGCGCGATCGCCACGCCGGTCCCGCTGGCCGGGTCGTTGGCCCCCGGGCCCGGCCGCGACAGCGCGGCGTCGACCGACAGCCCGAGCACGGCCAGCAGCACGACGGTGGGCACGAGCTGGACCGCGCCCACCCAGGAGTCGTCGATGCCGTCCAGTCGCGCCCCGGCCAGGCCGGTGATCGCCGCGAGGGCGAGTGCGACGAGCGCGCCCGACCCCGGCAGGTGCCCGCCCGTCAGCGCGCGCAGCCGGGCCAGGGGGCGCCGCAAGAGCTCTCGGCCGGCGATCCCCGAGTACGGGGCATCGTAGGGCGCCGTGATGATCAGCCGCACGATGCGCTTACGCCCCGAGCGCGTGGCGGCGGTGGGAGGCGAGATCAGGTTCTGCGTGGCGCGGGCGGGGGTGAGCCGACGGCCGATGTGGGCCCAGCCGAGCGCGTCCAGGCACCAGGACACGAGGGCGACGGCGGCCACGCCGAGGCCGATCGCCGGCCGCGATGCGGCGACCACGCTGGCGGCGACGCCCAGGGCGGCGTGGAGGGCCAGCACGGCCGCGCGCTGCGGGCGCACCCAGACCGTCTCGGTCACGACCTCGCGGTCGAGGTCGTCGCGCAGCACCTGGCGCAGCCACTGCGCGGCGCGGCGCTCGGCGTCCGTGCCGGGCCCGCGCGGGGCCACCCGCGCCAGCCCGGTGACGATGGCTTTCGGGTCCATGGCGGCCGGGCATCATCGCGCACCGAGGGGGCATAGGCTCCGGTGCCGTGTCCGATGCCCTCGCCTTCGCGCCGATCACCCGCCAGGTCGAGCTGATCCGGTCCGGCGAGGTCTCGCCGCGTGATCTGGTCGAGCTCTACCTGGCGCGCATCGAGCGCCACAACCCGCGGCTCAACGCGTTTCGCTCCGTCTACACCGAGCGGGCGCTGGCCGAGGCCGACCAGGCCGCGGCGCGCCTGAAGGCCGGGGACGAACGCCCGCTGCTCGGCGTGCCGCTGGCGATCAAGGACAACGTGGACGTTGCGGGCGACATCACGACGCACGGCACAGACGCCTACGGCGAGCCCGCCGCGCACGACAGCGAGGTCGTCCGTCGCGTCCGGGCCGCGGGCGCGGTGATCCTGGGCCGCACGAAGGTGCCGCCGCTGTGCGGCCTGCCGGTCACGGAGTCCCCGACGTGGGGCGTGACCCGCAATCCCTGGGACCCCGACCGCTCGCCGGGCGGCTCGAGCGGCGGCTCGGGCGCCGCGGTGGCCGCCGGGCTGGTCGGCGCCGCGCTGGGGTCCGACGGCGGCGGGTCGATCCGCGTGCCCGCGGCCTTCTGCGGGCTGTTCGGGCTCAAGGCCCAGCGCGGCCGGGTTTCGCTGGCTCCGCACCCCCACCACTGGCACGGGATGTCGGTCGTCGGGTGGCTCACCCGCACGGTGGCCGACAGCGCCCTGCTCTACGACGTCACGCGCGGCCCCGCCGACGTGGATCGCGACCGTCCTCCCGAGCCGACGCGCTCGTTCGCCGAGTCGGCCGCGGCCGCGGCCGAGCCGGGACGGCTGCGCGTGGCCGTCTCCTTCGCCCTCGCGCCCGGAGCGCCGCCGGTCACGGTGGACCCGGAGGTGCGCCGGGCGGTGCTGGACACGGCCGAGCTGCTGCGGACGCTCGGGCACGAGGTCGTCGAGACCGATCCGCCGATGGGCCCCGAGGCGTGGGCGGCCAGCGCGCGCGTAATGCGCGGCGTGGCCGACGACGCCCGGGACCTGCCGCGGCCCGAGCGCCTGGATCGCCGCTGGAAGCGGATCGCCCGCGCGGGCTCGCTGATCTCCGACTCCATCCTGGCCCGCGCCGACGCGGCCGAGCGCGAGGTGGTCGCGCGACTGCGGCCGCTCTTCGAGGCCCATGACGTGCTGCTGACCCCGGTCGTGCCCGAGCCCGCGGTGCTGACGGGGCGCTGGGAGGGCCGGGGGGCGATGTGGACGATCGCGGGTGCCGGGCGCCTGGTCCCGTACACGGCGCCCTGGAACTTCACCGGCCAGCCCGCCGCCTCCGTGCCCGTGGCGGCGTCCGCCGCCGGCCTGCCTCTCGCCGCCCAGCTCGTCGGGCGACCGCACGACGAGGGCACGGTCCTCTCGCTCGCCGCGCAGCTGGAGTCGCAGCTGCGCTGGGACGAGCGCCGGCCGCCCGTCGCATGACGGTGGACCACGGCGAGCTGCTGGCGATCGCCGACGAGGCGGCCCGCGCGGCCGGCGAGGTGCTGCTGGCGAGCTTCGGCGGGCCGCGCCGGGACGTCCGGTCCAAGTCGACCCCGACCGATCTCGTCTCGGAGTCGGACCTGGAGGCCGAGCGGGCGCTGCGCCGGGTCCTGGCCGAGCACCGGCCGCAGGACCGGGTGCTGGGCGAGGAGGGGGGAGACCGCGGGGGCGGGACCAGCGGGGTGCGCTGGATCGTCGACCCGCTCGACGGGACGGTGAACTTCCTCTTCGGAATCCCGCAGTGGTGCGTGAGCGTGGCCTGCGAGGACGAGGACGGCCCGCTCGCCGGAATCGTGCTCGATCCGCTCCGCGGCGAGCTCTTCGCCGCCACCCGCGACGGGGAGGCAACCCGCGACGGGCAGCCGGTGCGAGCGTCGACGCGCCAGGAGCTGGCGACCGCGATGGTCGGGACCGGGTTCTCCTACGATTCGGAGAGCCGGGCGGCGCAGGCCGAGGTCGCGGCCCGGGTGCTGCCGGCCGTGCGCGACCTGCGCCGGATGGGCAGCGCGGCCCTCGACCTGGCCTATGCGGCGTGCGGGCGCTACGACGCCTTCTACGAGCGAGGCCTGCAGCCATGGGACCGCGCGGCGGGCGAGCTCATCTGCGAACGGGCCGGGCTCGAGCTGCGCGAGCTGGAGGCGCGCGGCGCGCTCGCCGACGGGCTCCTGGCGGCCCCACCGGCCCTGATCGATCCCCTCTTCGAGCTCGTCGGCCCGTAAACAGCGGTCTTTTTCACATCCGGCTCAACGAATGTCCTAGTTTCCAGAGCCTACGAACGCCGCTAATCTCGGACTCTCTCACGGACGGGGTGGCGGCCCGGGCTCATGGACGACGTGGCAAAGGCAAAACGCAGCCAGGGCGATATGCGCGTGCACGCGAACACGCTCGCGTCGCTGTTCGCGCTCGGCGGGTCGCTCATCATCGTCACCGCCGCGCCCCACCAGCCGGAGCGGGCGGACACGATCGGTCTGCTGGGTGTCGCCGTGGCCGCCTACGCGGTGGCCGGTGTCGTGCGGTTCGGCCGTCGCTGGCTGCCCGACTGGGCCTATCCCGCCTTCGTGTTCGTGGGGACGGTCTTCATCACGTTCGCGATCAACTTCTCGGGCGAGGGGTCGAGCGCCTACGCGTTCTTCTACCTATGGGTCTGCATCTACTCCTTCTACTTCTTCTCCCGCACGCTGGCGGCCGTCGAGTTGGCGGTGGTGGGGATCGCCTATGCGCTCGTTCTGGCGTTCGGCCCGGACTCGTCGGCACCGGTGGCGCGCTGGGTGCTGACGCTGGGCACGATGAGCGTGTCCGGCGCCCTGATCGCCCGGCTCGTGGACCAGGTGCGCGAGCGCGCGGCGGAGGCGGCGGCTCGCGCCGAGCACCTGCGCGAGGCCGAGGAGCGCACCCGGGCCATCCTCGAGACGGCCAGCGACGGCTTCGTGGCCGCGGGCGCCGACCTGCGGATCACGACGTTCAACGCGCAGGCCGAGGAGATGTCGGGCTACTCGCGCGACGAGGTCATGGGCAAGCGGCTGACCGAGATCCTCGTGCCGGAACGGTTCGCAAAGCCGTTCGAGGACGAGTTCGCACGGTTCGTACAGACGGGCCACAGCGACCTGGTCAACCGCCCGATCGAGTTCGTGGGCAAGCACCGCGACGGGCACGAGTTTCCGATCGAGCTGACGATCTCGCCCCTGCGCGAGGGGGGCGTGTGGACGTTCAACGCCTTCGTCCGCAACATCGCCGAGCGCAAGCGCAACGAGCAGCAGATCCGCGACCACACCGAGGACCTCACGCGGGTCGCGCAGGTCTCGCGCGACCTCGCCGGCGTGACCGACGCCCACGCCGCCCGCCCGGCGATCTGCAAGGCGGCGGCCGAGCTGGCGGGAGCCAAGGTGGCGATCCTCTACGAGCCCGACCCCAAGGGCCAGGAGCTCGTCTCGACCGCGGTCATCGGGGCGCAGGTCGACCAGATCCACCTGCCGTTCGCCGGCCGGCCGTCGGGCGCGGCCACCGCCTTCTCGTCGGGGCAGCCCCTGTTCCTGGCGGATCTCCCGGACAACCCCGCGGTGGCGCAGACCGTCCGCAAGGACCTTGGAGTGAACTCCGGGCTGTGGCAGCCCGTGGTCCACAACGACGTCCCGATCGGAGTGCTGACGGTCGCCTGGGAGGAGCGCATCGAGGCCCCGAGCGAGCGCGTGCTCTCGCTGATGAGCCTGCTGGCGGCCGAGGCGGCGGTGGCGATCGAGCGCGCTGACCTGCTCGCGCGCCTGGAGGCCGTCGCGCGCACCGACGACCTGACGGGCCTGGCCAACCGCCGAGCCTGGGACGAGCACCTGCCCCGCGAGCTGGCCCGGGCGGGCCGGGAGAAGCGCCCGCTGTGCGTGGCGATGCTCGACCTCGACCACTTCAAGGAGTACAACGACGAGCGCGGCCACCAGGCCGGGGACCGCCTGCTCAAGCAGGTCTCGGCCGCCTGGCGCGAGATGCTGCGGCCGTCCGACCTCCTCGCGCGCTACGGGGGCGAGGAGTTCGGCCTCGTCCTTCCCAACTGCCCGCTGCCGAAGGGGCTCGACGTCGTCGAGCGCCTGCGCGAGTACACGGTCGCCGGCCAGACGTGCTCTGCGGGCATCGCCGTCTGGGACGGCGAGGAGACCTCGGAGTCACTCGTCCGCCGCGCCGACTCGGCCCTCTACGAGGCCAAGAACGCCGGGCGCGACCAGTCGGTCACCGCGTCGTAGGACTCGGGGGGCGCCCCGGGCGCCGGCCCGAGGGCGATTGGAGACGCGAGTGCAGCCTTGTAGGGGCTATGGCACGCACAAGGCTGCAACGGATGACTGATCCCAGGCTTGGCGAGAGAGTGCGGCGGGTGGGACTTGAACCCACAAACCCTTTCGGGCACCGGGACTTGAATCCGGCGCGTTTGCCAGTTTCGCCACCGCCGCGGGTGGACCGACTATAGGGCGGCGCTAAGCGGCAGCGGGGGCGCTGCCCGAGCCGCCCTCGTCGTAGTGCGCGCCCGGGTGGTAGTGCTGGCCGTCCGGGACCTCGACCTCGACGTTCCAGACCTGCTGGAACCCGCGCATCGCGAACCCGATCAAGAGGATCTGGACCGGCACGAGGAGCAGCGTGATGAGTCCGATGATGCTCTCGTCCAGCGCGGGCGAGCTGAAGCCCGTCTTGTCGCGCTCGAACCACTGGGGCCCTGCGATCGCGGCGAATATGCCGAGGATGATCGCCAGCGCCGCGGCCATCGGAAGCACGCCGCGATTCCAGCGCGCGGTGTAGAAGGCCATGAGCAGGTAGACCAGCATGTAGCCGATCTGCACCGGCTGCATCCCGGCGAGCTTGGACCAGCCGCCGAGGGTCACGATGAGCATCAGGGCGACGGAGACGAGCAGCAGGAGGATGACCACGGCCTTGGTGGCCTTCGATGCCGCCTTCTCCCGGTTGGGGTGCTCAATGTGGTACCCCTCCCGGACTTCGACCTTACCCACGGCCATAGAGTCAGGGAACATACAGCGCGCCGCGGCAACGCGCTGCGGTTCCCGCGGGCGTGGCGGAACTGGTACACGCGCCGGCTTTAGGTGCCGGTGGGCCCAACGGCCCTTGGGGGTTCAAGTCCCTCCGCCCGCATCAGGCTCAGATCGAGGGCCTTTACCCTGTACGCATGGCGAAGGTCTTCGAGCGCATCGACGAGCACATGCGGAAGTGGATCGGCCGCCAGGCGCTGTTCTTCGTCGCGACCGCGCCGCTTGACTCCGAGGGCCGCGTCAACGCGTCTCCGAAGGGGCCGATCGGCACGCTTCGGGTGGTCGACGATCACACCGTCGCCTACCTGGACATCTTCGGCAGCGGGTCAGAGACGATCGCTCACCTGCGGGAGAACGGGCGCATCTGCGTGATGCTCTGCACCTTCGAGGGCCCGCCGAGGATCCTGCGGCTTCACGGTCGCGGCGAGCCGGTGTTCCCCGAGGACCCGCGCTTCGCCCGGCTGGTCGAAGAACTGGACTTCGAGGAGGCGACCCAGGAGGAGGCCCGCCGCTCGATCATCCTTGTCCAGGTGGAACGAATCGCGGAGTCCTGCGGCTACGACGTCCCGCTCATGGAGCCGGTCGGCCAGCGCAAGCACCACCCGCTCGCCGTGGCCAAGCGCCTGCGGACCATGGGCGGCGAGGCCTACATCGAGTACGCGCGCAACCGCAACGCCGAGTCGATCGACGGGCTGCCGGCGGTGCCGGTCGAGGCGCCGAGCAAGACCGCCTAGAGAGCGGGGGAGCCGGGATTCGAACCCGGATTCTCGGTTTTGGAGACCGAGCGTGTAGCCGTTAACTCACTCCCCCGAGTCGGGAGGCCAGTGTATTGGCTGCGTCCTTGCCGTCCTGTCCGGGAGGGCTCCCACCATGGTCAACGTGTCGGTCCACAGAAAGCGATGGGAGCCGCCTGATCGCTACTCCTACAGCTGGCTGCTCGGGTTCTACCTCGGTGACGGGTGCATCACGTCGCCGAGGCCGGGCCAGTTGCAACTGAGGGTCGTTCTCGACGAGGCCTATCCCGGGATCGTGGACGACTGTGCGACGGTCGTGGGCCTGACCGCGCTTGAATCCCGCGTCACGGTCAGACCCGCACGCCTCATCGAGGGCGGTGGTCGTCGGGTGCTCCTCGCGCCGCTGGCCGGAGTTCATTCCCCAACACGGCCCAGGTCGCAAGCACACTCGCTCGATCGTGCTCGAACCGACAGCCGTCGGAGTGGATGAGACCCCGCAGGAAGGGTTCGGGGGTGTTCGTCGACGAGAGCTCGCACCGCGACAGCGTCGCTCGGCTGGATGAGTTCATCGGCCCCAAGGCCTGGCCCCGCTCCGTCCGCTCCACGCGCGACACTCGCGCGACATGGCGGTTCCTGAGGATGACCCGTCGCGTTACCTGCTCGGCCTCGTCGCCGGCGGCGACACGATCCGGGTCCGCCGGGCGGACATGGTGAGCGTCGCCCGCGCACGTGAGGCGCACGCCAGGGCCGTGATCGCCGCGTGGACGGCGTCGCAGCGCGCGGTCCCCGATCCGCTGGCCGAGAGCTGGCGGATCAAGCTCGGCCGGCGACTGCGTTCGGGCTGGCCACGCGCGGTTCGGTAGTTCACCCGCGCGGTGGGGTTAGAGTGCGCCGGTGGACCCGCGCACGTTCCTGCCTCCGCAGCGGATCGATGTCGCCAACCCACCCCGGACGGGCGACCCCGCACCGACCCTCGCGCTCGCCGACCGTGAGCTGCGTGGCGCCGTGGTCGCATTCCTGCGCCACCTCGGGTGCCCGTTCGCCGAGGCGACCGCCCGCCGGCTCCCGAGCGCCGCGCGCCGCCACGAAGACGTGCAGTTCATCGCCGTCAGCCAGGGCTGCGAGCCCGCCACCGGGCGCTGGTGCCAGACGGTCGGGCTCGAGGGAACCGAGGGGGTCCACGTCGTCTCGGACCCGGACCGCTCGCTCTACGCCGCCTGGGGGGTGGGGACCACGGACCTGCGCCACTTCGCCGGCGCTCGCTCGCTGCGGGCCGTCGCGGACCTCGCCCGGCGCGGCATCCGCAACCGCCACCCCCACGGCAGCCGCTGGCAGGGCGCGGCGACGTTCGCCGTCGACCGCGACGGCATCGTGCGGATGGCCCACTTCCCCACCCATGCCGGAGAGCTGCCAGATCTGGACCTGGCGGCGCGCGCGGCGTTGGGTGGATGAGCGCGCCCGACCAGCGCCTGCTCGCCCGCGCCTTCGACGCGTTCAACCGCCGCGACGAGACGGTCCTGCTCTCGCTCTGCCATCCCGACATCGAGTGGATCCCCATGCGCTCCTCGCTCGAGGGCCACGTCTACCGCGGCTACGCGGGCGTGCGCCAGGCGCTCTCCGACGTCGCGGCCGAGTTCGAGGAGCTTCGCAACGACCCGCGCCACTTCACCGAGGCGGGCGAGAACCGCATGGTCGTGTCCGGACGCATCGTGGCCAAGGAGCGGGCGGGCGGCCTGCGGGTCGACATCCCGGGGGCGTGGCTCGGGGAGGTCCGCGACGGCAAGCTCGCCCTCATGCGGGCGTTTCCCAGCGAGGACGCGGCCCTCGAGGCCGCGCGCGAGCGCGAATAGACTCCGCCGCCGTGGGGGCCTCCCGGATCTTCGCCGAGACGATGCTCGACGGGCGCGTCGCGCTCGTGACCGGCGGCGGGACCGGCCTGGGCAAGGCGAGCGCGCGCGAGCTTCATGCCTGCGGGGCGACCGTCGGGATCGCCGGCCGGCGCGCCGAGGTGCTCGACGCCGCCGTGGGCGAGATCGGCGAGCGCGCGACCGCGTTTCCCGGCGACATCCGCGACGCCGCCGAGGTCGACCGGATCGTCGACGCCGTGCTCGAGCGCCACGGCCGCCTCGACGTCCTGGTCAACAACGCCGGGGGGCAGTACTTCGCGCCCGCCGAGGCGATCGAGCCCAAGGGCTGGCGGGCGGTGTTCAACCTCAACGTGGGCGGCACGCTGAACATGGCCCGCGCCGCCGCCGAGCGCGCGATGCGCCCGGCGGGGGGCGGGACGATCGTCAACGTGACGCTCTCGCCGCATCACGGCCTGGCGGGGATGGTCCACTCGAGCGCCGCCCGGGCGGCCGTCGAGGGCCTGACCGCCGAGCTGGCGGCCGAGTGGGCCGGCGACGGCATCGCAGTCGTCGCCGCGGCGGCCGGGCACTTCAACACCGAGTCGCTGCGCAAGTACCCCGAGCAGGTGTGGAAGGCCGCGGCGGGGACCGTCCCGCTCCAGCGCCTGGGGACCGAGCAGGAGTGGGGCGAGATGATCGCGATGCTCGCCTCGCCGCTGGGGCGAACGCTGAGCGGCTCGGTCGTGACCCTCGACGGCGCGCGCGACAACTGGTTCGGCGCGTGGCCGCCCTCCGGCCTGCAGGGCGACGGCGGGCAGGTCCCGACCGAGGAGCGCCGGCCCGCCCCGAGCGCGTAGCCGGGCTAACGCGCGTCGGCCGGCAGGTAGGCCGGGTCGTGCGCGTTGATCAGGCGCACCTCGTCGCTGTGCGAGCGGGTGAGCTCGCGGAGGCGCTCCTGGTTGGCCTTGCGCGACTTCGTGTCGGCGTCGTTGATGCGCTCGAAGGCCTTGAGGCCTGCCGGGGTGTGCGGCGGCGTGCGCATCTCGCTGTCGTTGAAGTAGGCGTCGCCGCAGTGCAGCAGCCAGCCCTCGCCGTCGCGCACGGCAACGCCCGAGTGCCCGCGCGTGTGACCGATCAGGGGGATCAGGGCGACATCGGGATCCAGGCCGTCGATCGCCTGGGCGCTCTCGAACCCGAACCATCGGTCGCCGCCGGCGGGATGGGAGACCCACTTCGGCCCGTGCGCCCACTGCGCCTTGACGTAGCGCTGGCGCTCGGCGAGCTTGGGGTTCAGCGCCGCGTCGAGCTCGGCAGAGAAGACGTGGACCTGCGCATCCGGGAAGTCGCCCAGGCCGCCGGCGTGGTCGAGGTCGAGATGCGTGGCGACGATGTGCGTGACGTCCTTGGGGTCGAGCCCCGCGCCCCTGACCCGCTCGATCGCGGTCTCCGCCCGGATCGGCTTGGGCCGGATGCCGAGCCGGAACACCGCCGGCAGGCGTTTGGGATTCGCGACGTCGCCGGTCCCAAAGCCCGTGTCGACGAGGACCAGCGCATCGCCGGCCTCGACCAGCAGCACGTGGCAGCAGAAGTCGTTCTCGCTCATCGGCCCGCCCGTGCCGCCGAACAGCGAGCCGCCGTAGGGGCACATCGTGCCGCAGCGGAGGTGGTGGATCTTGGCGGCCATGGAGCGCGACCCTACCGGCCCGGACCGGCGCGCGACGAAAGCGGGCGACGGGAATCGAACCCGTACTAAGAGCTTGGAAGGCTCTTGTGCAACCGTTACACCACGCCCGCGTGGGGGCTGATTCTAGATGTCGCCTAGAATCGCTCGGGTCACGGGGAGTGGCGCAGCCTGGTAGCGCATCCGGCTGGGGGCCGGAAGGTCGCAGGTTCAAATCCTGTCTCCCCGATTGCGGAGCGCGTACGACCAAGACTTCTGGGAGCAGCGCTGGTCGCAGGCCCTGCGTGAGCACGGCGATCGCGTGACGCAGCGGCCTCCGAACGCTCATCTGATCGCCGAGCTCGCCGACCTGCCTCCGGGCCGCGCCCTCGATGCGGGCTGCGGCCACGGGTCCGACACGCTCTGGCTGGCGGCGCGAGGCTGGCGGGTCACCGCGGTCGACTTCGCCGCGACGGCCCTGGCCCATGCCCGCACGACGGCCGAGGCCATGGGACCGGACATCGTGGAGCGGATCGACTGGGTCGAGGCCGATCTCGGGGCCTGGACGCCTCAACGCGACGAGTACGACCTCGTCGTCTGCCTCTACGTCCACGTGGCGGGATCGGTCGAGGAGATGGTGGCGCGGATGGCGACCGGAGTCGCTGTCGGCGGGACCCTGTTCCTGGTCGGCCATCGCCCGATCGATCCGGGCAACGGAGCCGAGACGGCCGCTGCGGGACAGGTGCAGGTCTCCGTCGAGGCGGCGCTGGCGGCCCTCGATCCGGGCGAATGGGACCCGATCGTCGCCGAGGAGCGCCCGCGGCCGGTGGCCGGCAGCGGCGCCGACGCCGTGATCCGAGCGCGACGCCGCTGCTGAACCTCAAGCCCCCGTCACGACGCATGGCGGGGCCGCAGTCGCGCCGGGACCCGGTGCAGGATGCGCGGCGTCCACCACGCGGCCGGGCCGAGGAGGCGCAGAACCGCCGGGAGCAGCAGGAGCCGGACCAGCAGCGTGTCGAGCAGCACCGCGACGCCCAGGATCACGCCCATCTCCTTCGGCGCGAGCGGTCCCGACAGGGCGAAGGTGAAGAACACGACCACCATCACCCCGCCGGCGGCGTTGATGACGCGGCCCGAGCCGGCAAGGCCCTCGACCAGTCCGGCGACCGGATCGCCGGTTCGCTCGTAGGCAGCCTTGACGGAGCTCAGCAGGAACACGCTGTAGTCCATCGCCAGCGCGAAGATCAGGGCGAAGAAGAAGATCGGCGCCCAGGCGTCGACGAAGCCCTGGGAGGAGAAGCCCAGCAGGGATTCCCCGTGGCCGTCCTGGAAGACCAGCTTGGCCACGCCGAACGCGGCCGCCGTGGCCAGCAGGTTCATCCCGACCGCCACGCCGGCGGCGAGCGGCGCCCGCACGACGAGCAGCAGCAGCGCGAACCCCACGACGACGACCAGGCCGTAGACGAGGGGAAGCCGGACGGCCAGGGCCTGTTCGAGATCGCGGCCCTCGGCAGCCGCACCGCCGACGAGCGCGCCGTCCGGCAGCCGGGAGCGGACGCGGTCGACGACGTCGCTGCGCTCCGAGACGGGCTGCGCCCGCACCAGCGCCAGCCGCCCCCGCCGCTCCGGCGGCGTCACGGCCGCCACGCCGGGAGTGCGGCGGAGCGCAGCGACCACACGTCCGGACTCGCTCGCGGGCGCCACGACCTGGAGCTCCGCGGGCGCTCCGGGTCCGAAGGCGCTCTGCAGACGCTCCGCACCCGCCCGGGCGCTCGCATCGGCGGGCAGGACGCCGGCGGTCGGCATGGCGGTGTGCAGGTTGAGCGCCATCAGACCCAGCGCGACGAGCGCGGCGAGCCCCAGTCCGCCCAGCACAAACGGGCGGCGCGAGATGAGCCGTCCCCAGCGCGCGAACGCCTCGCTGCGGTGCTGCACCGCGCCGGCCCAGGGCAGCGCGAAGCGGTCGATGCTCCGGCCGAGGAGCGCGAGCACCGCCGGCAGGAGGGTCAGCGAAGCCGCCAGCACGAACCCCACGGCGAGCAAGATCCCGAGCGCGCTCGTGCGGAAGGGCTGGCTCGGCACGAGCATGACCGCGGCCAGCGACGACAGCACGGCCACGCCGCTGACGAGCACCGCCTTGCCCGCGCTGTCCATCGTCTCGGCGACCGCGTCGTTCGGCTCCAGACCCGCGCGCAGTGCGGCGCGGAACCGGACCACGACGAACAGGGCGTAGTCGATGCCCACGGCCAGCGCGAACATCAGCGCGAAGTTCATCGCCCAGATCGTGATGCCCATGAACTGCGCGCCGATCCAGAGCGCGCCGGCCGTGGCGACCAGGCCGAGAATCGCCAGCAGGAGCGGGATCCCGGCCGCGGCGAGCGAACCGAAGGCGACGGCGAGGACGGCCAGCGTGACCGGCCAGGACATCACCTCGGAGCGCAACATCGCGGCCTTGTTGTCCTCGTTGAACTCCGACCACAGGCCCGCGGAGCCGGTGAGCGAGACCTTCACTCCCGGCCCCGCGCTGCCCTGGAGCCGAGCTCGCAGGCGGCTCGCTGCGCGCACCATGTCGGCCGTGCCCGCGGCGGCGCCTCCGCGCACGACGACCACCCGTCCGCTCGGAGCGGGCGGGAGCGACCGCACGACCCCGACGGCGGGGTCGCGCCGGAGCACGCGAGCCACCCGGCCGATCGTCGCCCGGAAGGCGGGACTCGCGCTGTCGCGGGTCGTCGAGCTGACGACGGCGACCAGCGCGTAGCTGCCCTGCCCGTCGAAGTGCCGGTCGATCAGACGGCGCGCCTGCACCGACTCCGAGCCGTCGGCCTGCCAGCCCCCGCCGGAGAGCGCGTGCTCGGCCTGCGGGGCGAGGACGCCGAGGCAGATGGCGATGGCGGCCCAGGCGAGGGCGACCGTGCGGCGATGCGTGGCGGCCCAGCGGCCGAGACGGCCCAGGCGGCCGGGAGATCTCTCTGAGGTTCTCATCGATCTGACTCCTTGATGGCGACGAGCGAGACGCTCTCCACCTCGTAGGTGCCGCTCGCGTCCCGCGCCCGTTCCGAGACGAAGCGGTAGTCGTTGCGGCGCACTTCCCTGACGTCCAGACCCTCCGACCCGATCGCGCTCAGGTAGCTGCTGCGCGGGATCGCGCCGGCGACGCACGCCGCCCACAGGTCGACCTTGCGCCGCGTGCGCTCCTTGAGCGCATGGCCGCTGACGATGTCCGAGATCGCCAGCCGGCCTCCGGGTCGCAGGACCCGCGCCGCCTCGGCGAACGCCCGCCCCTTGAAGGGCGAGAGGTTGATGACCCCGTTGGAGATCACCGCGTCGAAGCTGCCGTCGGCGAACGGGAGCTCCTCGATGTGGGCCTCGACGAACTCGGCCTGTGAGAACCCGTCCCGGGCGGCGAGCCGGCGCGCCTTGGCCAGCTGCTCGTCGGTGATGTCCACCCCGACGACCCGCCCCCAGCCGCCCACGAGGACAGCTGCGCAGAACGCGTCGGTCCCGGAGCCCGAGCCCAGGTCCAGCACCGCGTCGCCGGGCCGCAGCGCCGCGAGGTCGAGGTGATGCCCGACGCCCGCGAATGACGCCAGCGCCTCGGCGGGGATCGCGTCGAGCAGCCCGGCGGGATAGCCGAGGTGCTCGGCCACGCCGCGCCCCACCTCGAAGTGGAGATCGGTCGCGTCGCCGCGTGCGACCTGGCGGTACATGTCCTTGACCGCCGCCTCCACGCGCGCGGCGTCGACGAGTGAGCTCGCGTCGAGCTGGGGCAGGGTCCGGGCGTGGGCCGACTCGTCGGCGAGGAGTGGGATGGGGGACCTTCCATGACGGGACATCGCGTTCCTTTGGCTTCGGGGGAGCGCGAAGATACGACCGCCTCACCCGGCCGTCATGGGGCATCCGCCTCAGAATGTGTGCAGCGTCACTCGACGAGGCCGTGGCGCATCGCGTAGAGCGAGGCCTCGGCGCGCGTGGACACGCCGAGCTTGCTGTAGATGCGCTCGACGTGGTTGCGCGCGGTCTTCTCGGCGATCCCCAGCTGCTCGGCGACGTCGCGGCTCGTGGCGCCGCGGGCGACGAGCAGCAGGACCTCGAGCTCGCGCGCGGTCAGCCCGGCCGGCCGGGCACGCTCCCGAGCGCTGGTCCGGCCGTGGCCCGCGGCGGTCAGGACGTCCCCCGCCGCGTCGCTGTCGAGCCGGCCGGCTCGCACCTCGCCGCGCAGCTCGGCCGCGGCGTCGTCGGCTCCGAGGGCCGGGCGGTACGGGCGCGCCTCGGTCATGGCGTGGTAGGCGTCGGCCGCGGCGAGAATGCGGGCGGAAGGCGAGAGGGCCGAGCCCGGCAGCGAGCGGTGGTAGCCGGAGCCGTCCAGGCGCTCGTGGTGGCAGGCCGCGATCGCGCCGAGGCGGGCCAGGGCCTCGGGGCGGGCGAGCATGCGCTCCGTGTAGTAGGGGTGCAGGCGCACCCGCTCGCGCTCGGCCTCGGTCAGCGGCCCGGGCTTGTCCCAGATCGTGTTCGGCACCCCGGTCCGGCCCAGGTCGTGCAGGAGCGCCGCGCGGCGCAGCTCGGTGATCGCGTCGCCGGGAAGTCCCGCCGCCTGCGCCGCGCCCGCGGCCAGCCGCGAGACACCGCGCGAGTGACCCGTGAACCACGGCGACTTCAGGTCGCCGAAGTCCGCGACCGCCTCCAGCGCGGAGTCGAGCTCGTCGTCGGTCAGTGCCTTGGCCAGGCCCGGCTCAGCCGCGATCACGGCGTCCCAGCTGGACTCCTGCGCCAGACCGTCGAGGAGCTCGCGGGCGCAGTCGGCGAACGCCTCCACCAGCCGCGGGTCGAACTGGCCCCCGGCCCGGTCGCGCGCGACCGCCACGGCCGCCTCGACGCCGCCGCCGCCGCGGTGGTGGACCTCGGCGATGGCGGCGATGTGCACGACACGGATCGCCAGCGGCAGCTCCTCGCCGCTCGCCCCGCCTGGAATCCCGCCGCCGTCCCAGCGGGAGAAGACGTGCAGCAGCGGCTCTTGCACCTCCGGCCCCAGTCCCAGGCGCCGCGCGATCGCCGACGCCACCTGGCAGTGCGCCGTCATCGCCTCACTCGCGGCGCGCCCCCCGTTCGCCACCAGCGAAACCGCCATCTGAGCCCGGCGCAACGGCGGGCGCCCGGTGCCGACCCGGCGCAGCAGGAAGCCCATCATGGGGAGACCCGCGAGATCGACCTCGTGCGCACCGGCCCGCAGGGCGAGGTCGTCCCCGAACAGGTCGGACAGCTCGTGCGAATCGGCCGTGCAGCCGACCCACGCCAGCATCGCCACGTAATACAGGGCGGCGCGGTCGGCGTCGTCCACGCCCAGCCGCTCGCCCAGCCCCAGCGCGATCCGGCATTGCCGGAGCACGTGCTCCTGCGGCAGCCCGAGGCCGAGGTCGGTAGCCAGCGACAAGGCCGCGATCAACTCAGCCAGGCGCAGACGCATCTGGGGTCAGCCTATCCGGGGCAAACGGCGACGGGGCCTCAGGGATCGACCGGGTTGCGCTTCTCCACGATCAGCAGGTCCGCCGGCATCGGCGGCAGCTCCGGGAGGGCGTCGGCCGCCAGGCCGAGCGTCGGGCCGAGGATCCGGCGCGGGGTGGCGCCGGCGCTGCCCGTGTAGCCGATGTCGTGCACCTCGGACTGATCGAAGAAGATGAGGAAGTGCATCTCCTCGTCGCCGAGGTTCTCGATGTGATGGGGGAAGGCGCGGGGGATGAAGTAGACGTCGCCGGGGCCGAGCTCGTAGGTGTCGACCGAGCCGTCGGCGCTGCGGACCGTCATGCGGGCCAGTCCCGAGCGCACGTAGCCGAGCTCGGCGGTGACCGGATGCCAGTGGGGCTCGCGCATGCCGTCGCCCTCGATCCGCAGGGAGTACATGGCCAGGGCGTCGAGCGCGGGCCAGGTGTCTGACCGCGCGGTCTTCAGCGTGCCGTACCCGTTGTCGATCCGGGCCGACATGGCCTCGAGGTCGAGCTTGAGGTCGTTGGGATAGCTCGCCGCCTCGGGGACCGAGACCGCTCCGTCGACGCGTCCCGCGAATACGTCCTCAGGGCCCCGGTGCAACCCGGCGAGCGCGTCGGCCGGCAGCCCCCACGCGTTTCCCATCACGCTCGGCGTGAGCATGCCGACCGAGCCCGAGAGGCCGAAGTCCTGCGTGCGCTCGTGCGAGAAGGCGATGATCACCTCGGCCTGCGCGCCGCCGACGTTCTCCAGCGCGTGCAGTGCGCCCGAGGGGACGAAGAACATCTGGCCGGCCGAGATCGTGAAGGTCGCGTGCTGGTTGGCGTCGGCGAAGATCGTCACCAGGAGCTCGCCGTGCACGCAGTAGCCGAGCTCGTTGGCGTTCGCATGCCAGTGCGGCTCCCGGAACCCTCCCTCTTCCAGGGTCAGCCGCGCGAGCGACATGCGCTCGAGGATCGGGAAGTCGTCGGCGCTGACCAGCGTGCGGGCCCCGTACTGGGTCGAGACCTGCGGGGCGGTCTGTGCGAGATGGAAGACGTGCTCGGAGGCGATGCGCGATCGTCGCCTATCGGGCGGACGGGGGGCAAGCAGGCCGCTGCCAAGCCCGGAACGGTGTTTGACCTGACTCGCCGGCAGCGAACCAGGCGGCATGTCCACTCTCCGCACGATCGCCGCCCTGGTGATGCTCGGCGTCGCCGCCCCCGTCGCCCTGGCCGACTACGACTACTACGGGGAGGACGGCCTGGAGGTCCAGTCCGCCGACGGCAAGATACGACGCCAGTCGCGGCTACTTCCGCAGCTGCCGCAAGAAGGACCACCGGCGGCCGACGCGCCCGACCCTGTACGGCGTGGGCTACGCCAGGGCGTTGCTGAACTCGACGACTCTCGAGGTGTGCACCTCGAAAAACGCCAAGCAGGGCCCGCGCTTCTGTGCGTTCGAGAAGAACACCTACTGAGCGAGCCCGGCGCTAGCGGGTGACGCGGAGCGTGAACGGCGCGTCGGTGACGGCGCAGCGGAAGCTGACGTCGCGGCCGTCAGCATCTTCGCCCTGTGATCAGGAATCTCATGGTCCTCTCCTCCGTGACAGGATCCGAAGCGGGTCACGCTATCTCGCAGGCACGGACCGGATTCCCCTCGTTCGCAAGCCCGCGGCGAAGATCGTCACCAGGAGCTCGCCGTGCGCGGGTGAGGCCGCGTCGTTATGCGGACGGGAGTTCAGCCCTTGGCCGGGAGGGATCCTGCGAAGCGGGCCCCTCGCCGGACCCAGGGCTCGAGCCGGCGCTTCGTGCTCAGCGCCTCGGCGTCCACCCGCAGCCATCCCCGCATCGGTCGCCCGCGCATCGCCATCGGCTCGACGCCCGGCCGGTCCAGCAGGCGGTCGCTCTCCTCCGGGCCGACGCGCACGAGCAGCCCGCCCTGCCCGCTGGCCGCCACCGCCATGTGTCCGGCGACCAGGAAGGCCAGGCCGCCGAACATCCGCTTCTCGGTGACCCGCGTCTCGCCGGCGAGCAATTCGCGGATGCGGTGCGCGAGATCTTCGTCGTAGGCCACCGCGCCATTATCGTCCGGCCACAGCAAACACCGGGTGCAACGGCATGGCGACCTACGTCCTCATCCACGGCGCGGGCAGTGACGGGTGGTACTGGCACCGCGTCGAGCCGCTGCTGCGCGAGGCCGGGCATGACGTGGTGACGATGGACCTGCCCGTGGCCGACGAGGACGCGGGCCTGGCCGACTACCTGGCCGTCGTCGAGGACGCGGTGGGCGAGCGCGACGACCTGGTCGTCGTCGGCCAGTCGCTGGGCGGCCTCGTCGCGCCGCTGCTGTGCGAGAGGCGATCCGCCGGGCTGCTCATACTCCTCAACGCGATGGTCAAGCGCCCGGGCGAGGTCGACTGGTGGGGGAACACGGGCCACCCGGTGGAGATCGGGCCGGACTTCGACCCGGTGCAGACCTTCCTGCACGACGTCCCGGAAGACGTCGTCGCCGCCTCCGCCGATCACGCGGGGCCGCAGGCCGGCAGGCCCATGGAGGAGCCCTATCCGCTGGACCGCTGGCCGGACGTGCCCACGCGCTTCATCGTCTCGCGCGACGATCGCTTCTTCCCCGCCGACTGGATGCGCGGGGTCGTGCGCGATCGGCTCGACCTGGAGCCCGACGAGATCGACGGCGGCCACTGCGTCGCCCTCAGCCGCCCTGAGGAGCTGACCGGCCTGATGGAGCGCCTGCGCGAGGAGTCCGCGCGGTGACGCGCCGGGCGCTGGCCGCATCGCTCGCCGCCGGCCTGCTCGCCGGCGCGGTGCCCGCCGCCGCCTCCGCGGCGCTGCGCCCCGACCCCGGATTCGGCGCGGGCAAGGGCTACGTCACCACGCGCGTACCCGGCCGGGTGCTGGTCGGCTACGGCGCGGCCTCGGGCGGCGGGGGGAAGGTCGTGGTCGCCGGGCAGGCGACGAATCGCGCCGGCGACGGGCAGATCGTCGTCGCGCGCTACCGCGCCGACGGCCGGCTGGACACGACGTTCGCCACCCGCGGCATCTTCCGGACCGCGTTCCCGAGGGCCAGGGGCCCGTTCATCGCCACGGCGGTCACCCGCGAGCCGCGGACCGGCCGGCTGCTCGTCGCCGGTGGCTACGGGCTGGGCTCCCTCCTGGCCATGCGCCTGACCGCAAACGGCCGCCTGGACACGACCTTCGGCTCCGGGGGCCTGGCGCGGACCGCCGCGGGCGGGATCGCCCAGTCGATCGCGCTCCAGCGCGACGGGCGCATCCTGCTCGGCGGGTCGAACGCCAACGCCAACGGGCGTCCGATGGCCGTCGCCCGCTACACGGCGAACGGGCGACTGGACCGCTCGTTCGGCCGCAACGGCGTCGCGCAGCCACTCTTCTGGAATGCCGACATCGCCGTCAGCGCCGGCGTGCTCAGCCTGGCTGTCGTCCCCGACGGCGGGATTCTCGGTTTCGCTCACCTCGACTACATCGGCTCCGACGGGCACGGCAGCGCCGGCGTCTTCCGCCTCACGTCGTCCGGGGCGCTCGCGCCAGGGTTCGGCACGGGCGGTCACGTCGAAGTCGTGTTCACGAAGCCCAACGGCGGCTTCGGCCAGTGGTTCCCGTGCGAGATGGGGATCGACGGGCGCGGGCGGATCGCCATCGCCGGGGCGGGCCAGGTCGGGTCCGCCGCTGCGCTGCTCAGCGCGCGCCTGACGCCGCAGGGGGTGCTCGACACGAGCTTCGGCGCCCGGCACGACGGCCAGGCCGTGACCCCGGGCCCGGCCACCGACAGCATCACCACCTGCGGCGGGGTCGTCACGGGCGCCGGGGCGCTGACCGCCGGGGTGGGCAACGTGCTGGCCCAGCTTCGCTCCAACGGCACGCCGGCGGGCCGCACCCGGGTCACGCGCCCGGCGCACGTCGCCATCAACGGGGTGCTGCCTGCCGCCAAGGGCGGCGTGGTCGCCGTCGGGTCGGCGGGCAACGCCCTCTTCGTCGCGCGCTACCGCGGCTAGGTGACTGCCTGGCCCGCCTGGCCGACCAGCCCTAGGCGACGGGCTGGCCGTCGGCGGCGGCCTGCAGCGCCGCCACGTCGAGCTTGCTCATCTTCAGCATCGCCGCCATGGCGCGGTTGGCCCGCTCGCGGTCGGGATCGGAGAAGAGCTCCTCCATGCCCCGCGGCACGACCTGCCAGCACAGGCCGAAGCGGTCGGTGACCCAGCCGCACTGGCCCTCGCACCCGCCGTCGGCGAGCTTCTCCCAGTAGTGGTCGACCTCGGCCTGGTCGGCGCAGTCGATCTGGAACGACACGGCCTCGTCGAACTTGAACTGCGAGCCGCCGTTTATGCCGACGAAGCGCTGGCCCTCGATCTCCCATTCGACGGTCATGACCATGCCGGTCTCGCGCGGCCCGGCCTCGGGGTAATGGCTGGTGCTCACGATCCGCGAGTTGGGGAAGATCGACGTGTAGAACTCGGCGGCCTCCTCGGCCTCGGTGTCGAACCACAGGTTGGGCGTGATCTTGCTCGGCATCGGTCCAGCTCCTCTCGTCGGTCTCTATGACTCCTGCCCTCAACGACCCGAGGGCAGCCGTGAACTCATCGCCGGCACGGCCGTCTTTATGTGGAACTGGGGTTCCGCTTAGGCGCCGGGCAGAACGGGGTCCCATCCTGCCCGCCATGTCCAGTTCCAAGATCCTCGCCGCCGGGCTCGCCACGCTGCTCGCCGTCGGCGGTGGCGCGATCCTGGGGCACGAGATCCTCGGCTCGCCCGCGCCGGCGACCGCCCGGTCCGGGTCCGAAGCGCCCGCCACGCGACCCGTCGCCAACGACTCGACGGCGGGCCGCGTATACGCGCAGGCCAAGGACGCGGTGGCCTACATCAGCTCCACCCTTCCCCAGGGCCAGGCCACGGGCTCCGGCTTCGTGGTCTCGCCGGACGGCCTTGTCGTCACCAACCACCACGTGATCGACGGAGCCCAGCAGGTCACCGTCAAGATCGGAACCGTGGCCGGGAGCGCGCCGCGCAGCTCGTGGGCGACGACTCCTCCAACGATCTCGCCCTGCTCAAGGTCGACACCGGCGGCCCGAAGCTCCCGGCTCTGTCGTTCGGTGACTCGTCCTCGGTCAAGGTCGGCGACGCGACCTATGCCGTCGGCAATCCGTTCGGCCTGGACCACACGCTGACGACGGGCATCGTCTCGGCTCTGAACCGCGACCTGCAGGCGCCCAGCGGCGCGACCATCTCCGGCGCGATCCAGACGGACGCCGCCATCAACCCGGGCAACTCGGGCGGCCCCCTGCTCGACACGGCCGGTCGCGTGATCGGCGTCAACTCGCAGATCGCGACCGGGTCGCAGAGCGGCGAGGGCGGCAGCGTGGGCATCGGCTTCGCGATCCCGTCCAGCACGGTCAAGCAGTTCGTCGCGGACGCGCAGGCCGGGAAGGCCCAGCCCGACCAGGCCCAGCAGCAGAGCGATCCCTATGGCGATCAGCGGCAGCAGGTCGATCCCTACGGCGACGGCCAGCAGCAGCAGGTCGATCCCTACGGCGACGGCCAGCAGCAGCAGGTCGATCCCTACGGCGACGGCCAGCAGCAGCAGGCCGACCCCTACAGCGCCGTCGCGCCCGGCTGACGCCGCCCTTCCGCCGCGGTAGAGTCGCGCCAGTGGTTCGCGTGGGCTCGTTTCCGCCGGGAGGGCAGATGCGGGCCGACTCCCTGGGCGGCCTGGCGAGTCTCGAGGGCCGGGTGGACCATCTCTGCGTCGGCGACCACGTCAGCTTCTTCGTCGGCGCGGGCGACGACGGCCTGATCGCGGCGACGGCCGCGCTGCTCGCCGTCCAGCCCGCGCTGCCCGTCTACGTCGCGCTCTATCTGCTGCCGCTGCGCCACCCCGTGCCCGGTCGCGCGCCAGCTCGCGACGCTCGCGCGAGCTCGCGCCCGGCCGACTCGACTCTCGGTGTCGGCATCGGCGGCGAGGACCGCCACGAGGTCGAGATCTGCGGCGTGCGACCCGGGCACGCGCGGGCGGCGCATGGACGAGTGCCTCGAGATCCTGCGCGGCCTGCTCGCGGGCGGGCCGGCTGACGCTCCGCGGGCGAGTTCTTCGACCTCGACGAGGCGCTCATCGTTCCCGCGCCCGACCCGCCGGTCCCGCTCGATCGTCGGCGGGCGCTCGGACGCGGCGGTGCGCCGCGCCGCGCGGCTGGGCGACGGCTGGCTGGGGATCTGGGTCTCGCCGCGGCGCTTCGGCCAGCCGTGGTCGAGGAGATCGGGCCGAGGCGGCGGCCGCCGGCCGCGACGACGTCGGCTTCGAGCACGGCGCTGAACGTGTGGTGCGGCTTCGGTGACTCGCCGCGAGGCGGCCCGCGCGGCCCTCGCCGCGGGGATGGAGCACTTCTACCGGATCCCGTTCGAGTACTTCGAGCGCTACTCGCCCTACGGCACGCCCGAGGAGGTGGCGGAGTTCCTGGCGCCCTACGTCGAAGCCGGCTGCGCGGCCTTCAATCTCATCCCCTGCGCGTCCGACGAGGAGGCGGCGCTGGAGGGGGCGGCGAGGTCCGGGCCCGGCTCGCCGGCTAGGCCTGACCGCGGCCCTGCGGGATGGTGACCGCCGCGTGGCCGGTCGCCGCGGCGACCTCCGTCGGCACGATCTCGCGCCCGAACGGCCAGAGCGAGATCGGGATCAGCTTGAAGTTCGCCAGGGCGAGCGGGATCCCGATGATCGTGATGGCGAGGGCGATGCCGGTGATGACGTGGCCAAGAGCCAGCCACCACCCGGCCAGGATGAGCCACAGCACGTTGCCGATCACCGAGCCGGCGCCGGCGCTCGGCTTCTTGACGATCGTGCGTCCGAAGGGCCACAGCGAGAACGACGCCAGCTTCAGCGCCTGGATCCCGAACGGGATGGTGATGATGAGGATGAACATCACCAGGGCCGCCAGGGCGTAGCCGATGGCCAGCCACAGTCCGGCGAGCACGAACCAGATGACGTTGAGGATCAGCCTCACGGCAGCTTCGCGCCGAACGTGTCGCACTCCCGGCGCAGCAGCTCGCGCAGGCGCGGGAGCTCCTCGCGCGCGAGCGCCGTCCGGCCGTCGCCGGTGCGCTTGTCGGCCAGGTTGATGGCCTCGTCGGGGTCGCTCTGGAGGTCGTACAGCTCGTACTCGGGCGCGGTGGCGCCGCTCGGGTCGAAGTAGACGGCGTACTTCCAGCGCGCGTCGCGCACGCAGCGGATGCGGTTGGGCTGGCCGGGCGCGTTCTGGAACGCCGTGCCCGCCTGGTGGTCGTCGTAGGTGAAGAGGACGGCGTCGCGGACCGCGTCCGTCTCTCCCCGCAGCACCGGGCCGAGGTCCTGGCCGTCGAGCTCGCCGTTCCTGGGCGGCTCCCCGGACAGCCCGAGCAGTGTCGGCACGATGTCGACCAGCGAGACGAGCGCGTCGCTCTCGCGCGGCGCGTCGAACAGGGCGGGGGAGGAGACGACGAACGGCACGTGGAGCGCCTCCTCGTAGACGTTGAAGATCTTCTGGCGCAGGCCGCCGTGCGAGAGGCCCATCTCGCCGTGGTCCGAGGTCCGGACGACGACCGTGCGCGAGCGCAGGGACTCCGGGTCGTCCGGGTCGCCGAGGATTCGCATCATCCGGCCGATCTTGCGATCCACCAGGCGGTGCAGGTGAGCGTAGAAGTCGACGTAGCGCTGCTGCTGCTCGCGCCCATGCAGCGCGCCGAGGTAGGAGGTCATCCCGAGCTTGGTCATCGCCTGAACGGTGGGCTTGTCGCGCAGGTCCTCGTCGATCGTGCGCGGCAGCGGCACATGCAGGTCGGAGAACTCGTCGGCCGCGTAGCCGCCCTCCACGAAGGACGCCGGATAGCCCAGCACGTCGTGCGGGTTGATCAGGTTCCACACCAGGCAGAAGGGCTCGGGCAGGTCGGCGCGGTCCAGCCATGACTCCATCTGGCGCGTGTAGTCCTCGTCCCACCCCTCGCCGCTGGTGCCCGCGCGACCGCCGCCGAACGAGGTGGCCTTGGCGTCGCCGCCGGCGTCGGTGGGATCCCAGTCGGCGAACCCGTAGTCGCGCTCGACGCGCAGTGTGTCGGTGGCGCTCCAGCCGACGGGGCCCACCGGCTTGCTCAGGTGCCACTTGCCCTTCAGCGCGACGTGGTAGCCGCGCTCGCGCAGCCGCGTGGCCAGCGTCGGCGTCCCGGGAGCGAGCTCGGGCTCGTGGCCGCTGCGCGGGCCCAGGCGCAGCAGGCCGCGGGCGAACGCCTTCGCGACGCGCGAGCGGGGGACCTCACCGTCGAGGGCCAGGCGGCCGACCGTGCGCAGCACGTCGGGCGTGTGCTTGGGATCGGGCAGCAGGTCGTTCTCGGTCATCGTCAGCGTCACGCCGTGGCGCGAGGGGTACGTCCCGGTGAGGAACGTCGCGCGGCTGGGCGAGCACATACAGGTGGAGACGAACGCGCGGGAGAAGCTCATCCCGGTACGGCGGAGCTCGGCGTCGTTGGGCATCAGCTCGTCCAGCCAGCCCGGCTCCGTGGGCCAGTGCTGGGGCGCGCGCTGCTGGTCGGTGACCAGCAGGATGAGGTTCGGCGGCCGCTCGGCGCGACTCACGAGGCGGGCACCGGCGCCGACGTCGCCAGCGTCCTGCCCCTGGCGTTCAGAGCGCGCACGGCGAACACCGCGGCGCCGCTGGTGACGTCGATCCGGGTCTCGAAGCCGCTGCGCGCGGCGGTCTTGACAGGGCTCAGCGAGCCGGCGTCGGCGCCCGCCAGGACCTGCCAGCGCGCGACCGTCGTGGCTCCGTTCCAGCTCGCGTAGACGGAGACGGCCGATCCCGCGCCGCGGCGCGCGGCGACGTCCGGCAGCGTCTTCGGCGTGGCGCTCCAGGGGAAGCGCAGGACGCGGTAGCTGCCGTCGTCCTGGGGCAGGCTGGCGTCGAACACCAGCCGTCCCTTGGCGGTGAACTCGGAGAAGAACGGCTCGGAGCCGAACCCGACGAAGACGTTGCCGCCGGCCACCTTCTGCAGGCTGCCCTCGCTCTGGGCCGAGGTGTGGTTGGAGCGCTTGTACTGGCGCACGACGCGGGCCGTGCGGCGCTTGCGGTCCAGCGCCAGGATCAGGCCGCGCGACGCCGGCGCCTTCTGGGGCGGGCCGGCTTCGTCGTCGAACATGCTGATCTGGCCGTTGGGCAGCATCCGCGCGTCGTGCTGGAACCAGAAGCGCGCGCCGTGGCCGAGCCGGAAACCCCCCGCCTTGCCGCCCAGCGTCCACACGATCCGCCCGCCCGTGCGATCGACCTCGTAGACGGCCGACGTGTCGCGCGCCGAGACCAGGACGTGGCCGTTGGGAAGCTGCTGGACCGAGTTGAAGTGGTAGGCGTCGTAGCTGATGCTGTTCGCCGGTGTGGCGTAGGAGTTCTTGAGCGGGATGTGGCCGTAGCCGTGCCATTCCCAGACCACGAGCCCGGTCGGGATGTCGACCTCCTGGACGATCGAGTCCATCAGCAGCGAGAGCTTGCCCTCGGGCGTGCCGGGCAGGTGAACCATGATCGGCGAGTAGATCGTGACCAGGGCGATGCCCTGCGGGGTGAGCTCGAACTCGTGGATGTCCATCGGGTAGCCGTTGCCCGCCTTGACCGTGCGCACGGTGCGATACGAGGTGTCGGCGATCACTCCCTCGCCGATCCCGAAGGCGAAGGGCGTGACCCCGCCCTGCCACCAGGTCAGCACGGGCTTTCCGCCGTAGCGCTGGAGGCGCAGGTTGGCCGCGACGTCGGGCGCCTCGAGCTGGGAGAACCAGACGAGCTCGCCCCTGCCGTTGATGATCATCGGGCCGCCGGGGCCGACGGGGACGATCGTCACGGTGTTGTTGCTGCCCGGATGCACGGTCGGCGAGGGCAGCGGGGTGAGGAAGATGCCGCCCGTCAGCTTCGGCGCGCGTTTGTGGACCGTGATGCGCGGCGGGATCAGGTCGGGCCGCGAGACGAAGTGCTGCTGCTTGTCGGGCTGGCGCGCGGTGGGGTTGAGCAGGGGGAGGTCGCCGGCGAAGTGGGCGACCGTGAACGAGAACCGCACGGGACGGCGGCCGCGGATGCTCACGACGACGTCGACGCGCTCGTCGGGCGTCAGCGGCGTGGCGGGCACGAAGCTCGCGCCGCGGCCGCGCGAGTAGGAGCGCAGGGCGCCCGGGTGGGCGCCGCTCGAGGCGCCGGTCACCGTGACGGAGGTGATGCGGCTGGGGGCGACGCCGAGGACGCTGATCTGCGTCTGGGGGGAGGCGTCGGGCGTGTTGGGCGCCGGCGAGATGGCCAGCGGCGCCGCGACGGCCGCGGGAGCAAGCGCGACGGCCGCGCCGAACACCCCCGCCGCCAGGGCGGCGAGCCATGAGAAGCGGCGGACGGGGGACTCGGCGGGGCACGCGCTTACTGGCATTCATTACAACAGTTGTTGTCACCGTCGTCAACTAATGTGTGCCACAGATGACCGCCACCAGGTCCTCCGCGCCCGCCGCTCGCGGGCGCCGTCTCACCCCCGAGGCGCGGCGCGCCCACATTCTGAACGCCGCCCGCACGCTGTTCTCCGAGCGCCCGTTCACGACGGTCACCACGGCCGAGGTGGCGAAGGCCGCCGGAGTGGCGCGCTCTCTCGTCCACCACTACTTCGGCGGGATCGACAAGGTGTTCCTCGCGGTCGTCGCCCAGGGCGGCGCGGCCCTCAGCGAGGTCCGGACCGCGGGCGTGGAGACGCCGTTCGACCAGCGCCTGGCTCACAACATCGCCGCCGGCCTGGACGTGATCGGGGCCAACCGGGAGACCTGGCTCGCGGTCGCCGTGCACGGCCGCGGGGAGGGCGACGAGCGCATCCGGGCCCTGGTCGAGGGCGCACGGGAGCGCAGCATCGAGCGCACGCTGGAGGCGAACGCCGACGTCGTCGCGGACACGCCGGTCGCACGCCGCGCCCTGCGCTCGTTCCACGCCTTCTCGGGCGAGGCGACCCGCGCCTGGCTGGAGGGAGAGGCGACGCGCGAGGAGACCGAGGCGCTGCTCGTCACCGCCTCGCGAGAGCTGCTGCGGAGGGTGATCCCGGAGCTGGAGGAGGCGGCGTCGGCTAACGTGAGCGGCGATGGCTGACGAACCGCAGCGGCCGGTCCTGATCGCTTACGACGGCTCCGACTTCGCCAAGACGGCGATCGAGCAGGCCGGGCGCGAACTGCGGACCGGGCGGGCGGCGATCGTCCTCACGGTCTGGCAGCCGCTGGAGACCCTGCCCTTCTTCTCGGCCGGGGTGAGCGTCGGGGCATCGTTCGACGAGGGCCTTGACGAGCGGGCGGGAGAAACCGCCCGCGAGGGCGCCCAGCTCGCCGAGGACGCCGGCTTCGAGACGACCGTGGTGGTGGAGCGCGGGGCGCCCGTCTGGTCGCGCATCGTCGAGGTCGCCGACGACGTCGACGCGGGGCTGATCGTGCTGGGCTCGCACGGGCGCTCGGCGCTGGGCCGCTCGCTGCTGGGCAGCGTCGCCGCGGCTGTGGCCAACCACACCCGCCGCTCGGTGTTCATCGCCCACCTGCCGGAGTGAGCGCCGACGCCGAGTCCGTGGCGCGCGCCCGGGTCGACGCGTGCAACGGCGACGACGAGGAGCACCTGCTCGCCCTTCTGCATCCCGACGTCGAGTTGCACGAGTCCACCACGCTGCCCGGCGCCGTCTCGGCCGTCGGCTTCGAGGAGGTCCGCCATTACCTCGAGCGCTTCACCACCCACTGGAGCAGCTTCCTCTGGGAGCCGCTGGAGTGGCGCGTGCAGGGCGACCGGGTCCTGATGCGAGCCCGGCTGCGGTTGACGGGCCGGCGCAGCGGGATCGAGGTGGACCGCGAGTGGGTCTACGTCTTCACCGTGCGCGACGGAAAGCTCCTGCGCCAGGACGGCTTCGACGACATGGCCGCGGCACAGCGCGCGCTCGCCGGCTGACGGTTCGCGCTTGACAGTTTTCCGGGGTCGCCGCCAGGATTCCGGCGGCGATGGGGGCAGGCTCGATTCGAAGGGCGCTCGTGCTGTGCGCGGGTGCCGTAGCGCTCGTGGGACCGGTGGGCGCCGCCCGCGCGGCCCCCGGACCGTGCAGCGCCCCGGCGGGGCGGCCGTGGTGCGACCCGTCCCTGTCGCCCGACAAGCGCGCCGGCCTGATCGTCGGCGCCATGACGCACGACGAGAAGATCAGCCTGATGGCCGGCGCCGACGCCAACGGGCACACCGGGGCGACCGCGGCGATCCCCCGGCTCGGCCTGCCCGCCAGCTACAACACCGACGGGCCCGTCGGCGTGCGCCAGGGCTCGGCCACCGCGATGCCCACGCCGATGGCGCTCGCGGCCACGTTCGACCGCGCCGTCGCCCGGCTCTACGGCCAGGTGCTGGGCAACGAGGCCAGGGCGAAGGGCAACGACGGGATCCTCGCGCCGACGATCAACATGATGCGCACGCCGCTCAACGGGCGCACGTTCGAGGCCTTCGGCGAGGACCCCTACCTCGTCTCCAACACCGCCGTCCCGTGGATCGAGGGCGCCCAGTCGCAGGGGATCTACGCCACGCCCAAGCACTTCGCCGCCAACAACCAGGAGGGGGCGGACGCGACCGGCCATGCCGGCGACCCGCAGTACCCGCTGGGCGGCGGCCAGCAGAACACCCGCTACACCGAGAACTCGGTCGTTGACGACCGCACCCTGCACGAGGTCTACCTTCCGCAGTTCGAGGCCGCGATCCGCCAGGCGCACGCCGGCTCGATCATGTGCTCCTACAACCGCCTCAACGGCCCGTGGACCTGCACCAGCAAGTCGCTGCTCCAGCGCATCCTCGAGGGCCAGTGGGGCTTCAAGGGCTTCGTCATGTCCGACTGGATCCTGGCGACGCACCCCTTCGACACGATCGCGGCGCTCAACAACGGTCTCGACCTCGAGATGCCGTTCCCCGACGCCTACCAGCCCGCCCTGGTCCAGGCCGCCCTGGCCGCGCGCCAGGCCGACGAGTCGCAGCTCGACGATCACGTCCGCCGGCTCATGCGCACGCTCTTCGGCGTGGGCTTCTTCGACCGCGCCACGCCGCAGCCCGACGACGGGCTGATCGACAAGGCCGGTCACGCGCGCGCCGCCCAGCAGGTGGAGGAGGCGGCGGCGACGCTGCTGCGCAACGACCACGCGCTGCCGCTCGACGCCCGCCGGGTGCACTCCATCGCCGTCAGCGGCCCGCTCGCCGACAGGTTCGTCACCGGCGGCGGCTCGGGCAACGTGACGCCGTTCTCCTCCAAGGTCTCCGTTCTCCAGGGGATCCGCGCCCGCGCCGGCTCGGGCGTGTCGGTCTCCTACAACGACGGCAGCGATCCCGCGGCCGCCGCGGCGGCGGCGAAGTCGGCCGACGCGGCAGTCGTCGTGGTCGGCGACTACGAGACGGAGGGCGCCGACCGGACGTGCCTGAGCCTCGAATGCCCGGACAACAACGGCGATCAGGACGGCCTGGTCGAGGCCGTGGCGGCGGCCAATCCGAAGACGATCGTCGTGCTCGAGACCGGGGGGCCGGTGCTCACGCCCTGGCGCGACCGGGTCAAGGGCCTGCTCGAGGCCTGGTACCCGGGCCAGTCGGGCGGCAGCGCGGTCGCGCGGATCCTGTTCGGCGACACCGACCCCGGTGGCCGCCTGCCCGCCACCTTCCCCCAGCGCGAGGCCGACCTGCCGACCGCGGGCGATCCCGACAAGTACCCCGGCAACGCGGCGGGCGACGTCACCTACAGGGAGGGCGTCCTCATCGGCTACCGGTGGTTCGACGCCCACAACCTCACCCCGGCCTTCCCGTTCGGCTTCGGGCTCTCCTACACCCGGTGGAGCTACGGCCCCCTGCGCTTCGCGGCGAAGCGCTCGGGGGCGATCGACGTCTCGTTCACCGTCAGGAACACCGGCCCGCGCGCGGGCACCGACATCGCCCAGCTCTACCTCGGGCTGCCCTCGCCCGGCGCGGGGATCGTCCAGCCGCCCAAGCAGCTGCGCGGCTACCGGCGCGTCACGCTCGCGCCGGGCCGCAGCCGCCGCGTCACGTTCTCGATCGACCGGCGGGCGCTCTCCTACTGGGACACCGATACCGGCGACTGGGCCGTGGCGAACGGCTGCTACGGCGTGATGGTCGGGCGTTCCTCACGCGACATCGCCCGGCGCGGTGCCCTGCGCGTCGGCAGCGCATCCTGCCCAGGCGCCGCCGCCGTGCTGGCGCCCTGCCGCAAGCGCACGTCCGTGCTGACGAGCCTCGGGCACATCCGCGCCCGCCAGGTGCGGCGGGTCACCGTCTACCTCAACGGCAAGCGGGTGCGCTCGCTGCGCGGGCGCCGCCACACCGTCCGCGTGCGCTTCGGCGCGACGAGGCGCACGCGGATGCGGGTGACCCTGGTGGTCCGCCTGCGGTCCGGGCGCATCGTGAGGCTGCACCGCTCCTATGCCGTATGCGTCGCCTCGACGCGCCTGTGAGCGTCAGACGTTGACGCCCTCGGGCGGGCCGAGGGTCGAGGCCTCGGGCCCGAACTTCTCCACGTAGCCGGGGTGGACCTCGCGCCAGCGCCCGCTCGTGTCACCAGCGTCGCGCCCGGCGAGGTCGTCCTCGAGACGGTCCAGGCACGTGTGCCAGCCGGCGCCGTCGCGGGCGGCCTTGCCGAGCTCGTCGAGCAGGTCGGTGAGGACGAGGACGCAGCCGTCGCCCTCCGGGGAGATCTCCATCCGGATCCGGTCGGGCCCCCAGCCGAACTCGATGAGCGAGGGCGGCTCGCAGGCCAGGACCTCGCCCTGCATCGCCGGCAGGTCGTGGTCGTCGAACTCCCAGCTCACCCTCGACCCCACGGCGGTGAGGTCGCCGACCGGGCGGGTCGGGAACCAGGACTTCAGATGCTCGGGCTCGGTGATCGCGCGCCAGACCTTCTCCGGAGAGTGGTCCAGGCGGCGGGTGAAGCGAAGCCGCCACCCCTCGTTCGTCTGCTCGAGCTCGCCGTTCATCGCTGCTTCCTCCTTCGCTTGGGTGGATCGTCCATCCCGTCCAGATGACGCTCGAGCCGGTCGAGGCTCGAGCTCCACATGGCGCGGTAGGGGCCCAGCCACTCGTCGATCTCGCGCAGCGGCTCGGGACGCACCCGGTAGAGACGCCGCTGGGCGTCGGAGCGGACCTCGACCAGGCCGGCTTCGCGCAGCACGCGCAGGTGCTTGGACACCGCCGGCTGGCTGAGCGAGAGCGCCGCGACGAGGTCGCCGACAGGCCGCTCGCGCTCGGCCAGCAGCCCGAGGATCTCCCTCCGGTTGGGCTCGGCCAGGACTTCGAATGCGCTCACCATGCGCCAACGAGTATTGCGCAACAGCTATATAGCTGTCAAGGCATGTTCAGGCGGACCTCGCCGGCGAACTCGGCGAAGAAGTCGCCGATGTTCTCGGCCGCCCGGGCGCTGCCGGGCCCGTCGCCGTACAGGCGCTCGAAGAACTCGGCCGTGCGCAGGGCGGGGCGGACCTCCCAGCGCGTGCGCGCGGGCCCGTCGGCCGCCATCTGGTGCGGCGTTCCCGCCGCCACCTCGAAGGTCTCGCCGGCCTCGTAGCGGCGCTCCCGGCCGTCGACGATCGTGTTCATCGCGCCCTCGAGCACGGTGAAGCGCTCGGTCTGGGCGGGATGGAGGTGCTCGGGCGGCATGCCGCCCTCGCCGCTGTAGGCGGCCTCCATCTCCAGCACCTCGCCGCCGGTCTCCTCGCCCGTCCGGACGAGCCGCAGGACGAGTCCGAAGCCCTGAATCTCCTGGCCGGCGTGTGGCATCGCGCCAGGCTATCGGCCCGCTTACGAAGGGTAAGTAGTATCGGCGACCATCCCACAAAGGAGAGACGAGATGCAGGCTGTGCAGATCGAGAGGACGGGCGGCCCCGAGGTGCTGGAGCTCCGCGAGCTCGACCGGCCCGAGCCGCAGGACGGCCAAGTGCTCGTGCGCGTACGCGCGGCCGCGGTGAACCCGGTCGACTGGAAGTACCGGCGCGGAGAGTCGGAGCGCTCGCTGCCGGCCGTGCTCGGGTTCGACCTCTCGGGCACGGTGGAGGCGTCGCGCGCCGACGGATATGCCGAGGGTGACGACGTGTTCGGCGGAGCCGAGAGCGGCAGCTACGCGGAGTACGCCACCGCCTCGGTGGAGGCGATCGCGGCCAGGCCCGAGGGTCTCACCCACGAGCAGGCGGCCGCCCTGCCCGTGTCGGGATCGACCGCCTGGCAGGCGCTGTTCGACACCGGCGGGTTGACGGAGGGGCAGACGGCGCTGATCGCCGGGGCGGCCGGCGGTGTCGGGCACCTCGCCGTCCAGTTCGCGAAGGTCGCGGGTGCGCGCGTGATCGGGACCGGGTCGGGGCGCAACCGCGACTTCGTGCTCGCCCTGGGCGCCGACGAGTACGTCGACTACACCGAGCGCGACGTCGCCGACGCCGTGAGCGATGTCGACGTGGCCTTCGACACCGTGGGCGCCGGGACGACCGCGAGCCTGGTCCCGACGCTGGCTGAGGGCGGCATCCTGGTGACGATCGCCAACGCCCCTCCGGTGGACGAGGCCAGGGCCCGCGGGGCGAGTGCCGAGCTGGTCGTGATGAGGTCGAACGCCGAGCAGCTGGCCCAGATCGGCCGGCTCGTCGCGGACGGGCAGGTGCGCGTCGAGATCGCCGAGATCCTCCCGCTCTCGGAGGTCCGCCGGGCCCAGGAGCTCAGCGAGTCCGGCCACACGCGCGGCAAGATCGTCCTGACCGTGGCGTCGTGATGTGACACTCTGTCTCGCATGAGGCTCCCCCTCCTCGTCGCGGTCGTCGTCGTCCTGACGTCGGCCGCGGGCGCGCAATCCGCCGGCGCCGCGATCGTCGCGCGCGGCAGCGTGGAGCAGGTCCAGGTCACCGGCGCGCGCGCGGGCAAGACCGTCTCGCTGCTCGACCGCCGCGGCCGCAAGGTGGCCGCCCGGAAGGCGGGGAAGCTGGGCGGCGCGCTGTTTCGCAACGTCAAGGCGGGGGCGGGCTACCGGGTGCGCCAGACCGGCTCGGGCCGGTCGGCCGCGCTGACCGTGCTGACCCGCCGCTCGGCTCCGCCGAGCACCTCGGTCTACGACCAGAAGCTGCCGGCCGGCGGCTACGGGTACCTGACGACGCGCGACGGGACCAAGCTGGCGGTGGACGTCCGGCTCCCGGGCCCGGCGGACAAGGGGCCCTACCCGACGTTCGTGGAGTACTCGGGCTACGGCTACGCCAACCCGAAGGGCGGCGAGAGCTCGATCTCGCAGATCGCCAACGCGCTGGGCTGGGCGGTCGTCGACGTCAACATGCGCGGCACGGGCTGCTCGGGCGGCGCGTTCGACTACTTCGAGCCGCTCCAGGGGCTCGACGGCTATGACGCCGTGGAGACCTCGGCGCGTCAGCCCTGGGTCATGAACGGCAAGGTGGGGATGCTCGGCGTCTCCTACGGCGGGATCAGTCAGCTCTTCACCGCGGCCACGCAGCCGCCGTCACTGGCCGCGATCTCGCCGCTGTCGGTGATCGACAACACGGCGACGACGCTCTACCCGGGCGGGATCCTCAACACCGGCTTCGCCCTCTCGTGGGCCAAGGAGCGCGTGCACGACTCCAGGCCCGCCTCGGCGACCGGCGGCCAGAAGTGGGCGCTCGACCAGATCCGCTCCGGCGACCAGACCTGCAAGGCCAACCAGGACCTCCACGACCAGGCTGTCGACCTCCTGGCGAAGACCCACGCCAACCGCTTCTACGTCCCGTCGGTCGCCGACCCGCTCTCGCCCTACACGTTCGTCAACAAGATCAAGACGCCCGTGTTCCTGGCCTGCCAGTGGACCGACGAGCAGACGGGCGGCCACTGCCCGGCGCTGGCGAGCCGCTTCACCGGGACCAACCGCAAGTGGTTCACGTTCACCAACGGAACCCACATCGACTCGCTCGACCCGGCGACCTTCAACCGCTGGTTCGACTTCCTCGAGCTCTACGTCGCCAGGCGAGCGCCCAAGCTCACGGACGGCCAGAAGGCCGTCGCGCCGGTCGTGTTCAGCTCCGCCATGGGCGTTCCCGACGTCAACCTGCCCGACGACCCGATCCAGTCGCAGCCGACCTACGACACCGCGCTCGCGGCCTTCCAGGCGCTGCCCACCGTGCGCGTGCTGTTCGACAACGGCGCCGGCGGCAGTCGGCCCGGCGCGCCCTTCGCCGGGTTCGAGCGCTCGTTCGACCGCTTCCCGATCCCCGGGACGCGGGCGCGCTCCTGGTACCTCGGCCCCGGCGGCACACTGGCCGACGCCAAGCCGTCGAAGGCCGGCACGGACTCCTTCACCTGGAAGCGGACCGCCCGCTCGAAGACCAGCTTCACCGGCGACACCGGCTCGGGCGCCGGCGGCCTGTGGACGGCGACGCCGACCTACCACTGGCAGCAGAACCCGGCCGGGACGGCGCTCTCCTACCTCACCTCGCCGCTGACGCAGAACACCACGGTCGTGGGCGCGGGCGTGCTCAAGACCTGGATCAGGTCCGCCGCCCCCGACGTCGACCTCCAGGCCACGATCAGCGAGGTGCGCCCCGACGGCCAGGAGACGTTCGTCCAGGACGGCTGGGTCCGGGCCAGCAAGCGCAAGCTGGACAGGCGCAAGAGCAGGCTGCTCGAGCCCGTCCTCAGCCTGCGCCGCGCCGACGCCTCGCCGCTGCCGCGCCGGAAGTTCACCGAGGTCGACGTGCCGCTCTACTACCAGGGCCACGTCTATCGGGCGGGCTCGCGCCTGCGCGTGACGATCGCCGCGCCCGGCGGCGATCAGCCGGTGTGGGAGTTCTCGGACACCGCGCCCCGGAGCCGGACGTCCGTGTCGCTCAGGCACTCGCGCTCGATGGCCTCGCGGCTCATCCTGCCGGTGGTGTCCGTCGACGTGCCCACGGGCCTGCCGCCCTGCCCGGGCCTGCGCGGCGAGCCCTGCCGCCCATTCAAGGCGTTCACGAACCGCTAGTTCGGCGCCGGCTGCCGGCACCCGGACGCCCCTGACGGCCGCCGTCGCCCGTCCACGTGCAACCAGCACGCGGACGAACGTCGCGGACCGTCAGCCACGCCCGGTCACGCGGCAGCCGGCGCCGAACCGCCCTGAACCAGCTCCGCGCGGTCGCCGCGGCGAACGCGCCCCGGCCGCGCGACCTCGCACCACACGCCGAACGTCACGTCGTCGGCGCCGCGCAGCTGCGCGAGCGCGCGCAGGACCGGGGCGTCGACGTGCCCGTCGCGCGGGTCGCGCGTGGTGACGACGCACCGGGGCACGGGGTCGGCTATGCGCAGGCGGGCCTCGCCGATCTCGAGCTCCCGCCCGGTCCAGCCGTGCTCCTCCCAGGCCGCGGGCCCCTCCAGCGCGATCGTCATGCGGAAGCGGCCCGGATCGGGGGTCCCGTCGTCCAGGGCCTCGCCGAGCGCGTCCAGCGAGGCCGTCGACATCAGCGTCACGGGGAAGTCGTCGGCGCCGCGCTCGCTCGGATCCAGCGCCAGCAGTGCCACCCGGCGCCCCAGGTGGTCGGACAGCGCCTGCGCCAGCGGCCCGTCGACGAGCCTCCCGTTCGCGCGGCGCCCGTCGTGGAAGGAGACCGACGCCGCCTCTCCCGGCTCGGGCACGGCCGCGGCCTCCTCGCCGCGGGGGAAGCGCAGGCGCAGCTCGCCCGTGGCGGCGTCGTGGGCGGGCTCCACCTGGAGCAGCGCCGGGGTCCGCGGCGTGGCGACGAGCGCGCCGCCCTCGTCGACGACGACGTAGGCCCGGTCGCCCTGCGGCCCGCGCTCGGTCAGCGAGACCTCGTCGCAGGGCATGAGCCGCAGCCCCTTGACCGGGGCGATGGCGAGGTCGGAGACGGAAAACGGCATGACGCCCCGGATGGTGGCAAGCTGTGCGGCATGTGCCGAAACATCAGGACTCTCTACAACTTCGAGCCCCCGGCGACCGACGAGGAGATCCGGGCGGCGTCGCTCCAGTACGTGCGCAAGATCAGCGGCTTCACCAAGCCCTCCCAGGCCAATGCCGAGGCGTTCGACCGCGCCGTGGAGGCCGTGGCGGCGGCGTCCATGGAGCTGCTGGGCGACCTCTCGACCACGGCTCCGCCCAAGGACCGCGAGGTCGAGGCGGCCAAGCGCCGGGCCCGCGCGGCGCAGCGCTACGCGGCGTGAGCCGGGCCCCGGCCGACGCCTGGGGCGTCGGGAGCTACGAGGACACCGCGGCCGATCTCATCCCCGCCGCCGAGGTGGCGGTGGGCGCCCTGCACCTGAGCCCGGGGGAGCGCGTGCTGGACATCGGCTGCGGGACGGGCAACGCGGCGGCCGTCGCCGCCGGCCAGGGAGCCCGCGTGGCGGGCCTGGACTCCTCGCAGCGCCTGATCGAGGTCGCGCGCCAGAGCATCCCGAAGGGCGACTTCGTCGTCGGCGATGCCGCCCGCCTGCCCTACGACGACGCCGAGTTCGACGCCGTGGTCTCCGTCTTCGCCGTCATCTTCGTCGCCCCGGCCGAGCAGGCCGTGGGCGAGCTGACCCGCGTGCTGCGCCCGGGTGGACGGGCGGCGATCACCGCGTGGCCGCCGCGCGGTGCGCTGTTCAAGGCCATCGGGCTCATGCGCGAGGCCGTCAACCGCGAGCGCTCGCCCGACGGGCCGCCCCGCGCGAACTGGGGCGACCCGGCACTGATCGAGGGGATGCTCGGAGCGTACGGCGAGGTGGAGATCACCCAGCAGGAGCTGCCGACCGACCCCCGCACGCCGGAGGAGAGGTGGGACCGCTGGGAGCGGCTGCATCCCATGTGGATCGCCGCCCGCCGCGTGCTCGAGCCGGCGGGGGAGTGGGAGCGGCTGCGCGAAGCGGTCACCGGGACGCTGCATGACGGCCGGGACGAGCGCGCGCCCTATCTGCTGGCCGTGCTCAGGCGCCGTTAGACGAGCCTCTGAGCCGCGCCCGCCAGACGTGCTCCAGCGGCCAGCGCCGCGCCCACTCGCGCTCGGCCTCGCCCAAGAAACTGCTCGCGGCGTTCGCGGCGGGCCGCAGCTCGATCAGGTCCTCCACGACCAGCCCGCTCTCGCGCAGCAGGGCGATCCAGGTCCCGTATGGCACCTGGAAGGCGACGGGATCATCGGGCGCTCCCGGCAGCGCGTTCATCCCGAAGTAGTCGCGCAGCAGCCGGTCGGTCGGGGCCTGCGCGTCGTCGTCGTAGACGAGATCGATGAAGGGCGTGTACATCGAGAAGGCGAGCAGGCCGCCCGGGCGCAGGAGCCGCGCGGCCTCCGGGATCGTCGCGTGCGGATCGGCGAAGCGCATCGCGCCGTGGTCGCAGAACACGATGTCGAACGCGTCGCCCGGCAGCCCGGTGTCCGTCGCGTCGGCGTGCACCAGCGTGAAGTCGACACCGGCAAGGGCCATCAGCTCGTGGGCGTGGTCGAGCTGGCGCTGCGAGGTGTCCAGCGCCGTCATCCGCGCGCCCCGCACGGCGAGGGCGATCGACCACTGGGCGGCGCCGCATCCCAGCTCGAGCACGTCGAGACCGGCCACGTCGCCCAGGATCGCCAGCTCGGACTCGGGGATCTGCCAGACGCCCCATGAGTCGCCGGCGAGCTGGCCGCCGTGGCGCTCCTGGTAACCGGCGGACCGCTCGTCCCAGCTCGTGCGGTTGTGGTCGGCCGGACCCTCGGGCATGCGTCACTCCTACCGGCGCGGCCGGATGCGAAGCTCGATCTCGGAGACGGGGGCCAGCAGCAGCGTCACCCCGGTGCGCGGATCGCGCGGCGAGGCCCGCTGCTCGCGCAGGCAGATCGCCGACCACGGCCGGCCGGCGTCGAGGTCGCCCGCGATCTGCGCGGCCAGCTCACGCGGGACCCAGCCCACCTGCTCGCCGCCGGGCACCTGCACGGCGATGGCGTGGGGATCGTGCTCGTTGCCCGGGTCGCGGCGCAGCTCCAGCGGGCGCCCGGGGGCGATCCGGTCGGACTGGAGCGCGTCGGCGTGGTGGCGGCCCGCGCCGGCCGCCCCCGCCACGTGCCAGCCGCGCTCGCGCAGCTGCGGCGCGTCGCGAGCCAGGTAGCTCCCCGTGTCCGGATCGACGACGTTGTAGCCCGCGAGCCACACCTGGCCGCCCTCGTCGGGGTACCAGTAGCGCTCCTCCAGGACGACGTCGACTCTGACCGGGTCCGTCACCTCCGGACGCCGTCGAGCGCTCCGGTGAGCGCGTCGTGGATCGCCACGGTCCCGCGGACGCCGCTCAGGTCGAGGATTCGGCCGAGTGGCGAGCCGGCGTCGACCAGCAGGGCGAACGACTGGCGTCGCGCGGCGAGCAGGTCGTCCAGCTCGAAGAGCACGTTGATACCGGCGCTGTCGAGGTAGCGCGTGGCGGTCAGGTCGAGGATCAGCCCGTGCCCGCTGTTGGCCAGCGGCTCGAGGATCTGCCCCAGGACCTGCCTCGCGTTGGCCGCGTCCACCTCGCCCTCCAGGTGCGCCACGGGGATCCCGTCGTGGTGCTCGAACGTGACGCGGGCCAGGCTCACGGCCGGCCCCCGATCGGCTGGCGCATGACCACGGTGGTTCCCAGTCCCTCGCGGCGCTCCACCGTCACGGACTCCACCAGCGCGCGCACGAGCATCAGCCCGCGCCCGCGGTCGTCGTCGCGCTTGGGGCGCCAGGATCCCTCGTCGGCGATCGTCAGCGCGACCTCTCCGTCGGTGTACTCGGCGGTGACGTCGAACGTGGAGACGCCCGGCCCGTAGGCGTGCTCGATGGCGTTGGCCGCCGCCTCCGAGCAGGCCAGCGTGAGGTTGTAGGCGATGTCGGGGTCGGCCCCGTGGTCGCCGAGCCAGCGCGAGACGTGGCGGCGCAGGCCCGCCAGGACCTCGGGCCGGGTGGGCAGCCGGAGCGTGAGTGTGTCCCCGAGGGGGACGAGCTGGACGGCCATCATCGCCACGTCGTCCTCCTGCTCGGACGTCGCCACGAGCTCGGACAGGACTCCGTCGCACAGCTCACGCGGCGGCAGCGGGCGGCGCTCTACGGCGAGGCGCAGCCGCTCCAGGCCGTCGTCGATCGACTCGTCGCGGCGCTCGACGAGCCCGTCCGTGTAGAGGAGCAGGGTCGACCCGGTGGGCAGCTCGACCTCGTTCTCCGGATAGCGCGCCACCCGGGCGGCGCCCAGCGGCGGCCCGCCGTCCACCTCGAGGAAGGTCGCGGCGGCGTCCGGGCCCAGGCGCAGCGGAGGCGGGTGACCGGCCGAGACGGCGGTGGCCGTGCCGTGCTCGTGGTCGAGCGCGAAATAGCTCAGCGTCGCGGTCTGGATCGTCGGGGCCTGGCGCATCAGCCCGTTGAGGCGCTCGGCCACCGCCCCGGGGCCGTGGCCCTCCAGGGCGTAGGCGCGCAGGGCCGTGCGCACCTGGGCCATGAGCACCGCGGCCGCCACCCCGCGCCCGACGACGTCGCCGATGGCGACGCCGATGCGCCCGTCCGGCAGGAAGAAGATGTCGTACCAGTCTCCCCCCAGCCGGGCCGCGGACACGGCGGGGCGGTAGACGCCGGCGAGGTTCACTCCCGGAACGGGCGGGAAGTCGGCCGGGAGCAGGGCCCGCTGGAGCGCCTCGGCGAGGCGCTGCTGCTCGCGGGAGCGCGCGTGGTCGATCGCCATGGCCGCCCGGTCCGCCGCGAGCTGGAGCAGCTCGGTGTCCTCGGACGTGAAGTCCCGCGGCACCAGCGTGCCGATGTGCAGCACGCCGATCACGGCTCCCTCGACGAGGAGCGGCACCCCGAGCAGCGAGCGGATGCCCCGTTCGCGCAGGAGCGGGTTGAGGATCTCCGCGAGGTCGACGTCCGCGATCGCCAGGGCTTCGCGCTGACGCGCGATCCGCCCGGCGAACCCGCGGCCGACCGGGATGGAGACGCCGCGGCGCACCTCCTCCTCGATCCCCTTGGCGGCCCGCGCCACGAGGACGTTGCGGTCCTCGTCGAGCAGCAGGATCGCGGCGGTGTCCGGGCCGAGGATCTCCACCACGCGCTCGAGCAGCTCGTCCAGCAGGTTCTCCAGCGACAGCTGGGACAGCGCGGAGTCGGTCAGCGCCTGGACCTCGGAGAGGCGCTCGTCCGAGTCCTTGTCGCCGGCGTCGATCATGCGGTCGCGAGAGGGAGCGGGCACGGTGGCACCGTCCGGCACCCTAGCTAGGCGCGGGGCGAAGGTCGATCACCCGCATCCCGCGCCGCTCGGCCAGCCGCCCGGCGATGAGCGAACGGTGGCATGCCTCGGGGTCACGCTCGACGCACATCAGGGCCGCGAGCCCGTCGGGCAGGGAGTCGGCGAAGGCATCGAGGTCGACCGCATCGAGGATCCCGGCCTCGTAGCGCCGGCGGTACTCGGGGGCCAGCTCCACCCGGGATCGCTTGCCCACCCCGGCCCGGTCGTCCTCGCGGTACTGGAGCTGTCGCAGCTCGGTCGTGGGCGCGAGCTCGGGGTGATGGCGATAGCCCAGGCCGGCCTGGGCCAGGGCCGCCTGGAGGCGGACGGAGTTGGCCCAGGCGTATTCCGGGCCGCGCACGCCGCGGCGCTGGCGCACGTCGAGCACCGTGGAGACGCCGGCCTCGCGCAGCGCGCCGAGGAACGTCTGGACGCTCCAGCCGTAGACCCCGACGGTGGCGATCGCGCGCGCGCTCACCGGTGCACCGCGGCCAGCAGCGCGGCGTAGGAGCGGACGAGCAGCGCGCGCTCGTGGGCCAGCCGGGGGTCCCGGGGATCGCAGCCGGCCTCCACCCAGCGGTCCGAGACGTCCATCGCCTCGGCGCGCAGCGCGGCCGCGGAACGCACGTCGGCGGGGGCGACGTCGTAGCAGTGGGCGTAGAGGTCGCGCAGGGCGTCGACGAGCTCCTCGCTTCCGCCCGAGCCGCCGTCGTGCTGGGCCTCCCGGTGGGCGCGCCACCACTCGACCTCGAGCTCGGCCGCGCGGGTCGGGTCGAACGGCCCGTGGCCGCTGGCCAGGAGCAGCCGGTAGAAGCGCCGCATCAGCCGCCGCGCGGCGTCGGGATCGTTGTCCGGGAACGGCGCCCACGCCATGTTCGCCCGCAGGACGAGCCAGGCGCCGACCAGGGTCCGCGCCCAGTTCATCCCGAACGCGCTTCGCACCATTCCCACGGACGCGGCGAGGAACGGCAGCCAGCGGCGCTGGTAGTAGGTCTCCCAGGCGCGGCACTCGTGGCCGCCGACGAGGCGAGGATCGAAGGAGCGCATCGCGGATTCCATTGTCGTTATTCGGAGCGGGGGTAGGATCGGTTCATGCCTTCCTCCTCCATTCCCGCACTCGCGGGCCTGCGCGCCGCCGTCGGCGTCGGCGCCTGGGCCACGCCAAACGTCTCCGGAAAGATGTTCGGGCTGGACCCGGACAACAACCCCCAGGCCTCCTATCTCGGCCGCCTGTTCGGCGTCCGTGACCTCGCGCTGGCCGCCGGCACCCTGAGCACCGAGGGCGCGGAGCAGCGCCGGTGGATCCAGCTCGGCGTCGCCTGCGACGTGGCCGACGCGCTCGCCGGCTACATCGCGGGCCGCACGGGCGTGCTGCCCAAGCCCGCCGCCGTGATGGTCACCGGCGTCGCGCTGGTCGCCGCCGGCCTGGGCGCCGCCGCGCTGGCCGACAGCGGCGAGCCGGTCGCGCCCGTCCCGGCCTGAGCGCGGGGCGTCACACAGGACCGCCCGCCGGCGTCATACGAGCATGACCGATTCCAAACGAGCCACGCATGGCCTGGCGACGCTGCTGCTCGTCTGCGTCGGCCAGTTCATGGTCATCCTCGACGTCTCGATCGTCAACGTCGCGCTGCCCTCGATCCGCAGCGACCTGCACTTCTCACAGGTCAACCTCCAGTGGGTCGTCAACGCCTACACGCTGACTTTCGCCGGCTTCCTGCTCCTGGGCGGGCGGGCGTGCGACCTGCTGGGCCGCCGGCGCGTCTTCATCGGCGGCCTGCTGCTCTTCGCGGGGGCCTCGCTGGTCGGCGGGCTGTCCCAGTCGCAGGGAATGCTGATCGGCGCCCGCGCCGCGCAGGGGCTGGGCGGCGCCGTCGTGTCGCCCGCCACGCTGGCGATCCTGACCACCAGCTTCGCCGAGGGGGCCGAGCGCAACCGCGCGCTCGGCGTCTGGGGGGCGATGGGTGGCGCCGGCGGCGCGGCCGGCGCGCTGCTGGGCGGGGTGCTGACCGACCTGCTCAGCTGGCAGTGGATCCTCTTCGTCAACGTGCCGATCGGCCTGGGCGTGGCCCTCGCGGCTCCGCGCTTCGTCGCCGAGGGGCGAAACCCGCAGCGTGCCCGCAACTTCGACCTGGCCGGAGCGGTCACGGTCACCGCCGGCCTCGTGGCCCTCGTCTTCGGGATCGTCCGGACGGACACCGAGGGCTGGGGCTCGATCCAGACGCTGGGCTCGATGGGGCTGGGCCTGCTCCTCATCGCCGTCTTCCTGGTCATCGAGGGACGGCTGGCCGAGTCGCCGCTGATGCCGCTGCGCATCTTCCGCGGGCGCGCGCTGACGGGCGCGAACGTGACGGTATTTCTGCTCGGGGCGGCCGTCTTCGGCATGTGGTTCTTCGTCTCGCTCTACCTCCAGCAGGTGCTCGGCTACTCCCCGCTGCGCGCCGGCCTGGCGTTCCTGCCCATGACGCTGGCGATCGTCGCCGGCTCAGCCTTCGCCTCGCGGGGGATCGCCCGGTTCGGAGCCAAACCGCTGCTGGTGACCGGGATGTCGTGCCAGGCGATCGGGCTGCTGCTCTTCACCACGCTCCCGGTCGACGGGACCTATGTGGCCAACGTGCTGGCGCCGTCGCTCATCACTGCCATCGGCATCGGACTGGCCTTCGTGCCCGTCACGATCGCCGCGGTGGCGGGCGTGGGCAACCACGAGGCGGGCCTGGCCTCGGGCCTGGTCAACACCTCGCGCCAGATGGGCGGGGCCCTGGGGCTGGCGATCCTCGCCACGGTCGCGAGCTCGCACACCGCGAACGTGGCCGCCGGGGGCAAGGAGGCGCTGACCGACGGGTTCCACGCGGCGTTCGCCGTCGGCGCGGGGTTCGCGGTCGCCGGTGCACTGACCGCTCTGCTCGTTCTCCCGCGGATCCGCCCCCGGCACGCGACGGCCGCCGCGCCCGCGGACGCGGCGGCCTCCGAGGCCCGGTAGCTGGTGGATGGAGCAGCCGGCAAACGTCACCGGTCACTCCACTACGCCGCAGCGGGCGCCGCCGGCGGGCGGCGCTTGGCCGACGGCTCCAGGGCGGCGAGGCGGCGCAGGTTGCCGCCGGCCCGGATGAGGAGGAGCACCGTCATCAGGGCCACGCCGGCCAGGCCGACGACGTCGATCACGGTGAAGCCCGTGCCGGCCAGCGTGAAGTCGAGACCGGCGCCGAGGACGAGCACGGTGTTGAGGACGACCAGCGCCAGGCGCGCCTCGGTCGGGCCGACCCACGAGTACCCGAGCTTGAACACGCCGAAGGCGAAGGTCTCCAGGTACACGTTGATCGAGAGGACGAGGTAGACGGCGACGATCGCCAGGCCCGTGGAGAGCAGCATGTAGGGGGAGAGGCCGAGCCCGATGCCGATCACGGCGGTGGCGATGGCGTCGGTGAGGTGGTCGAGGTAGTAGCCGTAGCGCGGGCGCTCGATCCCGCGCTCCCGGGCCAGCGTGCCGTCGAGGCTGTCGCCGAACCAATGGAGGACGAGCAGGGCGCTCGCGGCCCACAGCCAGACCGGGTCCTGATTGGAGAGCAGGTAGGCGCCGGCGATGCCGAGGGCGGCGAAGACGCCCAGCAGCGTCAGGTGGTCGGGCAGCACCCAGGCGGGGAGCCTGCGGGCCAGCCAGGGCAGCGCGCGGCGCTCGAACGGGGCAAGCAGGAAGCGGGGCTCACGGGGCGCGTCACCGGTCTTGAGTGTGTCCATCGGGTTCCTCCGATCTCGGGTCCTACAGGGCATACGGCCCCGGGCCCGGATCGTTACTGACCGGCGGTCAACAAAGGCGGCGGCGAGGCTAGGCGATCGACGGCACGTCGTCGGGCAGGCGGGCGAGGGCGGCGTCCATGTCGGCCTCCGAGAACTCCGGGTCCTCGAGACTGCCCGCCAGGTAGGCGTCATAGGCACCGAGATCGAAGTGGCCGTGGCCGCACAGGTTGAACAGGATCACGCGCGCCTCGCCGGCCTGCTTGGCCGCCTCGGCCTCCTCGAGCACCGCGCGAATCGCGTGGGCGGGCTCGGGCGCGGGGATGATCCCCTCGGTCCGGGCGAAGCGCAGGGCGGCCTCGAACGTCTCGTTCTGCTTGTAGGCCCGCGCCTCGACCAGGCCGGCCTTGACAAGGCCGCAGAGCATGGGCGCGTCGCCGTGGTAGCGCAACCCGCCGGCGTGGACGGGCGGCGGGATGAAGTCGTGCCCGAGCGTGTACATGGGCATCAGCGGCGTCATGCCGGCGGTGTCGCCGAAGTCGTAGCGGTACGTGCCGCGGGTCAGCGTCGGGCACGCCGCCGGCTCGGCGGCCACGAAGCGGGTCTTCGCGCCGCCGCGCAGGACGCGGCGGACCCAGGGGAAAGCGATGCCGCCGAAGTTCGACCCGCCGCCGACGCAGGCCACGATCACGTCCGGGTCGTCGCCCGCCATCTCCAGCTGGGCCATGGCCTCCTGGCCGACGATGGTCTGGTGCAGCAGGACGTGGTTGAGCACCGAGCCCAGCGCGTAGTTGGCGTCGGGATCGCCGGCCGCCACCTCGACGGCCTCGGAGATGGCGATGCCCAGGGAGCCCGTCTCGTGCTCGGCCTGAGAGCGCCCGGCGTCGGTCTCCTGGCTGGGCGAGCGGTGGACGGACGCGCCCCAGGTCTCCATCATCGAGCGCCGGTAGGGCTTCTGGTCGTAGGACGAGCCGACCATGAAGACCTCGCACTCCAGCCCGAACAGGCCGCAGGCGAACGCCAGTGACGAGCCCCACTGCCCGGCGCCCGTCTCGGTCACGAGCCTGCGGATGCCCTCGCGCGCGTTCTCGTAGGCCTGGGGGACGGCGGTGTTCGGCTTGTGCGAGCCGGCCGGGGAGACGCCCTCGTACTTGTAGTAGATGCGGGCCGGCGTATCGAGCGCGCGCTCGAGGCGGCGCGCCCGGTAGAGCGGAGTGGGTCGCCAGAGCTTGTAGGCCTCGCGAACCTCCTCGGGGATCTCGACCTCGGGATCGGGGGACATCTCCTGGCCGATCAGCCCCATCGGGAAGATCGGGGTCAGGTCGTCGGGGCCCGCGGGCTGCTTGGTCGCGGGGCTGAGCGGCGGCAGCGGCTCGCCGGGCAGGTCGGGCAGCAGGTTGACCCAGTGGGTGGGGATGTCGCGCTCGGAGAGGAGGTACTTGGTGGTTTCGTCGGGCATGGCCGGCGATGTTAAGCGAGCAAAGGCCCCCGGTGTCGGGGGCCTTCGCCCAAACCGCCGGTTGGAGTCGGCGGCCCCGTCGCCCTGCGCGCTTGTAAAGGGCGACAAGCTTGTGAGGCGCGGTCAGCTCGCGTGGGCCCCCTTGGCCACGCACTTGCCGAACGCATTGCGCTTGTTGTGATTGGTGCCGTACTTGTCGCGGAAGGCAGCGGGATCCATCCGCTGCTCCGCGCGGCAGGCCCGGGCGGCGCTCAGCCGCGCGTCCTGCTGGCTCTCGGTCTTGGCGTCGGCCACGTGCGAGACGCACTTGCCGAAAGCGTTGCGCCCGTTGCGGTTCGTCCCGTAGAACTGGGCGAACGTCTTGCCGTCGTGCGTGGACGCGAAGTTCGGATCCGCCTGCTCGGCCCGGCACGCCTGGGGCGCGTTGCTCTCGTTGGCGTCCTGGCTGCGCGCCTGCTTGGAGACGCACTTGCCGAAGGCGTTGCTCTTGTTCTTGTTCGTGCCGTAGGTGTTCTTGAAGTTGTCCGACCCCATCGCCGAGCGCTCGGCGCGGCACTGCGCGGCGGGGGCGTTGGGGTTCGGCGCCGGGTCGCCGGCCGCGGCGGCCACCGGAACGGCCAATGCGGCCATCACGCCGATGATCAGGGGGGTTCGCATCTCGCTCCTCGCTCAGGTTGCGTATGACCCTAAACGCGAAGGGCGCGGAGAGGTTGGAGAGTGAGGCGCGGCGGGTTACTTGGTCTTGCCGTTGCCCTTGCCCGCGCCGCCGACGACCTTGTCGACGATGTCGCCGGCCGAGGGCGTGCTCCCGGAGTTCCCGCGGCTGTTCGCGGTGCCGGGAGCGCTGCCCGAGTTGCCCGGGCGCGGAGTCCGTTTTGTTGTGGCCCGGCGCGTTGCCGGAGTTGCCGGGGGCGGAGCCCGTCTTGTTGTGTCCCGGCGCGTTGCCGGAGTTCCCGTGGGTCTGGGACTTCGGCGCCTTGGTGTGCCCGGGGGCAGAGCCGGACTTCCCGTTCGACGCCCCCCCGGAGGACCTCGTGTGCCCGGGAGTCGCTCCCGACCTGCCCGGGCTCGTCCCCGCCCTGCCGGGGGCCGTGCCGGACAGGCCCGGCGACGTCGCGGAGCGGCCATGGTCGCCCTTGGCGTTGTGGCCGTTCGCGACGCCGCCGGTCTGCCTTCCGGGAGCCTGGCCGCCCAGAGCACGCACCGGAGCCACGCCGGAGGGCGTCGTGGCCCCGGTGCTTGCGCCGCCAGACGCGCCGTGCCGGGCCGAAGAGGAGGACTTGTGATTCGAGCCGTTCGAGCCGAGGTGGATCGCGGCCACGGTCCCGCCGATGCCGCCGACGGCGATCGCGCCCGCCACGAGAAGCTTGGCCGCGCCCGCGTTGGCCAGCGCGACGGTCACCCGGCGCCGGCGCCGGCGCCCGTGACCCCGGCTGCGCCCGCCCCCGCTGCGCCGGTCGCGCCCGCCTTGGCGGCGACGCCCGAGAGCACGCCGGTGTTCAGCGCCGCGGTCGGCACCACCGGCAGCAGGAGCGCCAGGTCGGCGCGCTGGCGCTTGACCTGGGCCTGGAAGTCCTGGCAGCCGGCGCAATCGCGCAGGTGCTTGCGCAGAGCCGTGCGCCGCAGGGAGCCGCCCGACAGCGTCGCGAGCTGCTCGCGGATCTCCGCGCACGGCGTATCGCGCGCCTCGCGGGCGGCGATCAGCGAAGAGCGGGCCTGGAACACGAGCGCCTTCACCTTCTCCTTCGGGCAGTCGAGGACTCCGCCGATCTCCTCGTGGGAGAGGTCGCCCAGCTCGGACAGCAGGAGGGCGGCGCGCTGGTCGTCGGGCAGCCGCGAGACGTCGCGCAGCAGCTCGCGCAGGTCCTCGCGCTGCGCCACGGCCGGCGCCAGGCCGTCGACGGAAGGCTCGGCATCATCGATCGAGGCGTGCTCGCGCCGCGCGCGCAGGGCGGAGAGGCACTGGTTGCGGGCGATCGTGAACAGCCAGGCGCGCAGGTGGATCGAGCGTTGGTCGCGGAGCAGGCCGGCGTGGGCGGACATGAACGCCTGCTGAAGTGCGTCCTCGGCTTCCTCTCGCGAGCCGAGCATGTGGCGGCAGAACGAGAGGAGCTGGCGCTGGTAGCGGTCGTAGATCGCCTCGAAGGCGGACTCGTCTCCGGCGCGCAGCAAGGCCACGAGCCGGTCATCCGAGACCGCGCCGCGATTTGGGCCGAACCTGGGCCGGGATGCCTTCCCGACCCGGAGGGCGGAAGCCTCCATGCCACGATTATCGCCTCCCGGCGCGAATTTCTGAAGCGGTCACGCTGGTTGAAACGCCCCAGCCGTCGCGAGGTTGGCCGGTCCGTGACAATGTGAGGGGCCATGCCGTTGTTCCCGAGTCACTGGCTCTACCGGCGGCTGGGGAAGCACTACCCCGCGGCCTTCTTCGTTCTGCAGCTCTCGGTGGGGCTGTTCGTGACCGCGGGAACCCTGTGGCTGGTCACCTTCTACTACTCGGCCTCGTGGCGGGAGTTCGCCGACCTGCTGCTGATCACCGAGAGCCTGACCCTGCTGTTCCTGTCGATCGGCTACTTCAAGGTCGTCCCCCGGCTGCGCCCGGTGAAGGCCTGGATCAACGGCGCGCGCGACCGCGCCGCCACCGAGGCCGCCTGGACCTCGGCGGTCAATCTGCCCATTCAGGTCCTGCGGCGCGACGCCTGGGTCCCGGCTCTCCTCATCACGCCGCCGGCGGCCATCGCCGTCGTCGCCGTGCTCGATCTCGGCTGGGTGTCGTTCTTCCCGCTCGTGGCCGCCGGGCTCGTCGGCTCGGCCTACGCGGCGATCCTCCAGTACTTCGCGATCGAGCTGGGCCTCCAGCCGGTCGTCGACGACATCGCCGTGGCGCTGCCCGAGGACTTCCGCTTCCACCGGCGCGGGCTGTCGCTGCACCTCAAACTCGTCGCCGGGCTGCCGCTGTTCAGCGTGGTCACGGGAATCATCGTGGCGACGTTCTCCTCGCGAGCGGGCGAATCCAGCCTGGGCTTCACCGTCGGCGTCACCCTGGCGGTGGCCTTCACGGTGGCCCTGGAGCTGGCGATGCTGCTGGCGAACTCGATCGTGCGGCCGTTCGAGGCGCTGGGCAAGGGGATGGCGGCGGTGCAGGAGGGGCGTTACGACGTGCGGGTCGCGGTGACGACGAACGACGAGGTGGGAGAGCTGGCCGACGGTTTCAACCGGATGGCCAGCGGCCTGATGGAGCGCGAGCAGCTGCGCGAGGCGTTCGGGACCTACCTCGACCGCCACGTCGCCGAGTACATCCTCAGCCAGGGCGAGGAGCCGCGGGCCCTGGAGGCCGACGTGTCGGTGCTCTTCTGCGACGTGCGGGCGTTCACTGCGTTCGCCGAGCACGCCGAGGCCCACGAGGTCGTCGCCTGCCTCAACGAGCTCTTCGAGGCGCTCGTCCCGATCGTGTCCTCCCACGGCGGCCACATCGACAAGTTCGTCGGCGACGGGCTCCTCGCCGTCTTCGGCGTGCCCGAGCTGCACCGTGACCACGCCGACCGGGCGCTGGCCGCGGGCCTGGAGATGCTGCGCGTGACCGAGGCCGGTGCGGCCGGGGACCTGCGGGTGGGCGTGGGCATCAACTCCGGCCGGGTGGTGGCCGGGGCCATCGGCGGCGCCGGGCGGCTGAACTTCAGCGTGATCGGCGACGTCGTCAACGTCGCCGCGCGCGTCGAGGCGGCGACGCGCGAGACCGGCGACGGGATGCTGATCACGGCCGAGACCCGCGACCGCCTGACGCGCCCCCTGCCGCTCGTCCCGCGCGGGTCGACGAGCCTCAAGGGCCGCGAGGAGCCGATCGACCTGTTCGCCCCGGGCAGCGCGGCGAGCGCGAGCCCGCCCGCGGCGACGGCCACGCGCCTGGCGTGAAGCCCGTCCACGTCGGCTGCTCGGGCTGGAACTACACCGACTGGCGCGAGCGCTTCTACCCGCACGGGCTCCCGGCGCGGCGCTGGCTGGAGCACTACGCGAGCGTGTTCGAGACCGTCGAGGTCAACAACACGTTCTATCGCCTGCCCACGCGCGAGGCGGTGGCCGGCTGGGTGCAGCAGACGCCGCCGGGCTTCATCCTCACGCTCAAGGCCAGCCGCTACCTCACCCACGTCAAGCGGCTGAGGGACATGGACACGGGCGTGGCGCGCTACTACGAGCGCATCGAGCCGCTGCTCGGGTCCCCCAAGCTGGGCCCGATCGTGTGGCAGCTGCCACCGAACTTCCGCCGCGACGACGAGCGCCTGGCCGCCGCGCTGGCCGCGCTGCCCGCGGGGCGCCACTGCTTCGAGTTCCGTCACGAGAGCTGGTTCGCGGACGATGTGTACGCGCGGCTGCGCGAGCACGGCGTCGCCCTGGTGATCGGCGACACGCCGCAGCGCCCGTTCCAGACGCACGAGATGACGGCCGACTGGACGCTCGTGCGCTTCCATTGGGGCGCCCGCGGTCGGCGGGGCAACTACTCGGAGCGCGAGCTTGCCACCTGGGCGCGGCGCATCGCCCAATGGCGCCGCCGGGTCGAGGTCTTCGCCTACTTCAACAACGACTGGGAGGGGTTCGCCCCGCGCAACGCGCGCACCCTGGCCCGGTCGCTTGGAATCGGGTGGGGCGGGTAGTCGAATGCCATGTCTCCTTCTTCGCAGCGCGTGGAGGGCGATCCGGCCTTCGAGGGCTCGGACGCCGTCACGCACGCCCCCATCGACGAGGAGAGCCGGTTCGACTCCTCGGCCGGTCCCGAGGTCCTGAAGCGCCCGTTTCCCTGGGTCCTGATCGGCACCGGCGCGGCCATCGTCGTCATCGGGATCGTGGCCGGCGCCTCGGCCGGCTGGGTCTACCTGATCCCGATCGCCCTCGTGGCCGTGGTCATCATCGTCTTCGCCGTGACCAACTGGTTCCTGGGGAACCGGGCCGAACGGGTCCCCGACGCGATCCCCAACTTCGACACGACAGGGCAGGAGGGCGCCGGCGGCAACCCCGACCAGGCGGACGAGCCGTCCACGCACGAGGACATGGAGCGCTCTCCGGGCCAGTAGGCCGGGAGGGCTAGAGGCTCGCCACGTAGGCGAGGCCCTTGCGCACGTAGTTGCGCGTCTCCGGATACGGCGGGACGGCGTGGTGCTTGTGGGAGTAGGCGGACCCCGCGTTGTAGGAGGCCAGGATGAGATCGGTCCGGGTGCCGACCAGCCGCTGCAGGCTCGAGACGAGTGCGGCGGCGGCCGGGATCGCGTCGGCGGGGTCGTAGACGCTGCGGCGACCGTCGCCGTTGCCGTCGACCGCGTAGGCCTGCCACGTGTTGCCGCACGAGCGCACGGTGCAGAACTGCATCGGCCCGGCGCAGCAGCGGGCGTAGTTGAGGCCCTTGAGGACACCGGGCGCGCGGGAGCGGCCGTGGTCGGACTCGTTCTTGCCGATCGCGGCCAGGATCCGCCAGTCCACGTTGCGGGCGCGGCCGGCGGCGCGGTAGAGGCGCAGGTACCTGGCCGGGATGTCGGCCGCGCCGGCGCCGGGCGTGACCTGCTTGACGGGCCTGGGTGAGGTGCTGGCCGGCGCCTGGCCGGTGGGCGCCGTGCCGCCGGTGACGGTCGAGCCGGCCGAGGGCGAGGAGGAGGTCCCGCCCGCGCCCGCCGCTGTGCCGCCGGTGGCGCTTCCGCTCGCCAGCGCGTTCGACGCGAGGGCGAGCGACGTCAGTCCGACGGCGAGGAGAGGGAGCGAGATTCGCGACAGGCACATGACCTCCGCTATCGGCACGCACCACCTTCCGGCTTGACGTGCTCTGGACGCTTCGCAACGCGAAAGTCGCGCTCAGCGGTGCGCGCGGCGGCTCTCGGGGAAGCGCGGGAGGCCATCGTCGGGCAGCGGCTCCCACGCCGCCGCGTAGTCCACGAACTGGCGGTTCTGGGGCCTGATGCCGGGGTCGCCGTCGAAGGCGCCGAGCCGGACGCTCATCGGCGCTTCGGCTCACCAGGTCCGACGGCGCAGCCGATTCGCGCTCCTGCGGCGTCATCCCGTCCAGCCGGGCCTCGGAGTCGGCGACGGCCCGCTCGTCTGACTGGCGCTTGGCCGCGGCCGCCTGCTCACGCAGCGCCGGCACGTCGCGACGGTGGCCTGCCCGCGGGCTCCCTCGCGCATCAGCTTCTTGTAGCGACGGAGCAGGCGAGACGGGTGAAGCTCGGACACGATGCGGTTGAGAGGACTCGAACCTCCACGGGGTTGCCCCCACGGCGACCTGAACGCCGCGCGTCTACCAATTCCGCCACAACCGCGCGGGACCGACGATACCAACGCGGCCCGCGAAGACCGGCCCACGCGAGGGGCGGGTTGCTACCCTGCCACCCGGCAACTCGCCGCTATCGTCTAGGGGACTAGGACGCCGCCCTCTCACGGCGGAAACCGGGGTTCGAATCCCCGTAGCGGTACTTCCTCTACCGGCGGGCGATCGTCACGGCGTGCAGGCTGCGCCTCCCGCCCGCCGACAGCACCAGGCCCAGGTGCAGCGTCCCCCGGCCTCGCGGGACGGCGACGTGGATCCGCCGTAGGCCGCGGCCGATCCGGAATCGCCGGCCGCGGACCCGCAGGGTCGAGGGCTGGGTCGCGGCGACGCCGAGGGTCACGGCGCGGGCCGAGCGCGAAAGGCGGGCGGGCGCCTTCAGCCGCAGGAAGAACGGAGTGGTCGCCCGGACCCGGGTGCGCAGGGTCCTCGAGCTGCGCCGACCGGACCGGTCGACCGCCACGAGGCGCAGCGTGCGGGTTCCCGCGGGGAGCGTCGTCGTGACCTGCTCGCCCCGGCCGAGTGCGCGGCGGCCCGCGAACCACCTCAGCGCCCGGCCGCGCAGCGCCCGGCCGTGGTCGTCCTGCGCGGCGCCGGCGAGATTGACGACGGACCCGGCCGAGAGCGTCGCGCGCGAGGTGGGCGCGAGGATCGTCACGCTCGGCGGGCGCGCGGCGACCTTCAGCCGCCCCGAGGTCGTCTCGGTGTCGTTGAAGCCGTCGTTGACGCGCAGCCGCAGGCGGGCGTTGTTCGAGGCGGCGAGGAGATTGACCGCCAGGCGCGCCCGCCCGGTGTCGGGCCCGGTGAGAACCGGGGTGAAGGTCCTGCCCCCGTTCGCGGAGTAGTCCAGGGCGATCTGGCGCTCTCCCGAGTCCGAATCCGCGGTCTGCCAGGTCACGGAGACGGCCCCGCCGCGCAGCCGCGCCCCGGTTCGCGGCGAGATCAGCCTGGCGTCCGGAGCGTCCGCGCTCCGGTCGCGCGCCGCGATCACCTGGCCGCCCGAGGTCACCTCGACGCGCGCGACGTCGGCGGCCGAGATGAGGCCGTCCAGGAACGTCGTCGCCCCGCCGGGCATCTCGCTGTGGGTCGAGGTCGCCGCCATGGGAGTCGAGGTGAGCACCCGCCCGGCCGCGTCGCGGGCCACGAGCGTGAAGCCGGCCAGCGGAGTGGGGGCCGGGACCGGGCCCGTCGAACGCCCGACCTCGACGATCTCGGCGCCGGCGCTGAGCACCCGGGCCCGCACGGTCAGCGTCGGCCCCGCCTGGGCGACGTGCGCGGCCCGGTCCGCCCGGCGGCCGGGCGTGGCCCGGGGCGCGGAGGGATCGAGCATGCGCCGCCAGTTCAGCTCCGAGATCCAGTCGCCGCCGCAGTAGGACATGAGGTCCCACGTGGGCGACGCGGCGGTGTCGGCGATCACCCGGTAGGGCGGGGAGCCGGGGCCGCCGCCGGAGCCCTCGGTGGTGTCCAGTCCGACCGACCGCGAGCGCCCCTGGGGATCGGGGAACCCGCCGCCGCCCCCGCCGCAGACGGAGTCGGCGTGGCGGAAGCCGAACAGGTGCAGCGCTTCGTGGGCCACGACGCGGCTGCCCGTGGCCTCGCCCACCGCCGTGCGCGGCCCGGGCGCGATCCCCCCGCCGAACTTCCCCGCGAGCGGGACGAAGGCCCCGATCGTGAAGTCGCCCGGCCGGCCGATGTCGTTGTCGTAGTCCCGGGTGCCCTCCCAGATCGCCTTGTCCGACACCGCCCGCTCGTCGCGGTAGCGGGGGATGGGAGAGGCGACGTTGTCGCGGTTCAGGAACAGCAGCGGCACCGGCACCATCGCCTGCAGCTGCGCGAAGGGCCGGATGGGCGGAGCGCCGACGTCGAACTTCCCGGTGTCGGCGTTCCAGGGCAGGGCGGCCAGGGCGTTGATCCGCCGCGCCGCGGGCGCGCGGCCGAAGTCGATGCCGGGGAGGTGGAACTGCGGCACGGCGCCGCAGGACTCCTCGACGCACAGCTCCGAGCCGGAAACGTTCACCGCGGACCCCAGGGCCTGCGCGACCAGCTTGATCCGTCCCCGCTTGGTCCAGGTCCCCGGTAGGTCGAAGGTGTAGGCGGTGTCGGCGCCGACCCGTTCCTCGAGGGTCAGCCCGTCGTCGTTGATCGACAGCCGGCCGGGACTGGGCGACCAGTCGGGCAGAATGGGGCTGAGCGGCAGCTGGTGTCCGCTGGAGTCGTAGCCGTACAGCGCCATGCCGAGCTCCGGGCGGGTCGGCTTGCCCTTGATCTTGGCCGCCACGCCCTCGAAATCGGCGAAGACGCGGGCGACGGTCTTCTTGCCCTTGACCAGGGGCACGCCGTAGTAGGCCCCGCCGTAGGGCTGCTCGAAGGTCTGGACCGACTGGGTCACCTCGACCCCCTCCACGCGGGCGTTGAGCTCCCCGAGCACGTTGACCGGAACCGTCAGCGACCGGGTCGCCGGGCCGGTGGCTGCCCCGCCCGTCGGCGTTCCGATCACGTTCATCTTGTAGCTGCCCGGCCTGGCCGCCCCGCCGGCGGGCGGGGCGATGGTCACGACGATCGGCGTGTCGAGCGTGCTGTCGACCGTCGTGTGGGAGAGCGTCACCTTCGTGCCCTTCGGGGCGCCCTTCACCCGCAGGGCGATCGGGCCCCGGGAGCCGTAGAGCCGCTGCACGATCAGCGGGATCGCCAGCTTGTCGTGGCGCCTCATCAGGAAGGCGAACTTCGCGGGCGGGTTGCGGACGATGCGGAAGTCGGGCGGCGGAGGCGGGGGCGGAGGCACGAAGGGCGGGGGCGGCCCCGTCTGGACCGTCACCTGCACGAGCACCTGCTGGCCGTTGTCGCCCGGGTTGGAGGGGGTGGCGGTCGACCCGTCGGCGATGTCGGGCGCGATGAAGTAACGGACCCCGTCGCCGGACTGCCCGGACGTGAACACGGGCACGCCGAAGTCTCCCGGGCCGTTGCCGCGCAGCCCGAGCCGGTCACCCGCCTTCACGGGGATCGAGACGGGGAACGGCCCCCGGACGGCGTCGTTGGCGTCCGGGACCAGGGGCGAGTCGGCCGTGCCCTTCGCCGTGAACGAGGTCTCCTGCGCGTTGGCCGGCCGCAGCACTCGCAGGGAGTAGGAGTTCGAGGCGGAGAAGCTCGCGCTGCGAAAGCTCCACGACGTGATGGTGCCGTCCGCGGGCACCCGCAGGGTGTAGCTGCCGACGGAGGCGGCATCCACACGCCCCTGGACGACGGTGCACTGGTTGCCTCCGCAGATCGAGTTCGTCGCTCCGGCGGGAAGGTTCAGGCTCCCGACGGTGAACGTGTCGGCGCTCGCGAGGCACGGCGCCGATGCCGCCAGGGCCAGCGCCCCGGACGAGGCGATCGCCGCCAGCCGCGCTCCGTTGAGCATCCACCGCCCACACTAACGGCGGTGGAGGGCGGGCGGGCGAAGGGTTCAGTCGCCGGCGGGCGCCTGAAGCTCGTGGCCGGCGACGAGCAGCATCGCGTCCTCGATCTGCTTGAGCAGTGTGTCGCGGGTGGCGTCGTCGATGAAGGCCACCTCTCCGGTGGCGTCGTTGACTCGGAACGTGTGGGCGAAGAGCTCGATGCTCTTGCCGTGCAGCATGTCGTCGGATCGGATCTCGACCTCGGCGATGAAGTCGTCGGTGCGGACGTCAGACATGAGGTTCTCCTCGGTTGACCCGGAAAGGGAGGCACCAACGACACTAGGCACCTCACCCGCGCCCGGCGTCGGCAGTAACTCCGGGCCGGCGTCAGGGTTTTCCGCGCCCGGCGTCAGCGCAGGCGAATCGTCGCGCGCCGCCGCAGCGCGGGCGCGTCACGGAACGTGGCCGTGCCCACGAGGCGCAGCGCCGTGCCGCGGCGGGCGCGGCGCAGAAGCCGGCGGCCGGCGGCGCTGATCCGCACCCGGATGAGGCCGCTGCCCGCGCGCGCCCCGGTGCCGGCGGTCCGCCCCGAGGCGGCCAGCGTGACGGCGCAACGCCTCGCGCCCGGCGCCACGCAGCGCACGCTCAGAACGGCGCCGCGGCGCAGGAAGCGGGGGGCGACCAGGCGCAGGGAGTGCCGCGGCGCGGCCCGCCTGCCCGCCGCCGCCGGGGCGCCCGCCGAGCCGGCGCCTGGAGTCGAGCCGCCCGGCCCCGAGGCACCGCCGCCGGCCGCCGCCGGAGGGGTCTGACCCCCCGGGGAGCCGCCCCCGGAGGGGTCAGACCCCTCTGGGGAGGAGGTCTGGGCGAGGCCGACCAGTGCGACCAGCGGCTTCTCGAAGCCGCGCCCGTACTGCTCGCCCACGTTGCCCGGGTCGCCCGGCAGCATGACCATCCGCTGCTCGGCCACGATCTCGGTCAGCGGGACGGTCTGGCGGGCGTTGTCGGAGTCGGCGATGAAGAGGATGTGCAGGCCGTGCGTGGCGATCGAACCCTGGTAGAAGCGCGCCGAGCCGTTCGGGTCGCCGTCGGCCGGAGTCCAGCAGCGCCGCGGCGCTCCCTCGAAGGTCTGGGGCTCGTCGGCCGAGCGCAGGTGCAGCTTCGGCCCGGGATCGCCGCCGGTGCCGTCGTCGAAGCACGAGTCGTCGCGGTAGTAGGGCACGGCGACCAGCGACTGCGCCGCGCCGCCGGGCGACAGGTCGGTGGCCTGGTCGATCTGGATGCGGTCGACGATCGTGCCCTGCGCGCCCGCGGTCTCGCTCCAGCCCAGGGCGGCGTTGGCGTCGGAGAACGTCGGGTCGCTGACGTCCACGCTCTGGTGATAGGGCATCTGGTCGTTGCACAGCTGGATCGAGCGGTACAGCGTCCGGTAGCCCTGGTCGAGCTGGCTCGTCGAGTTGTGGTCGTAGTTCTCGTTGCACGGGTCGTCGAGGTTGCCGCCGAACACGTTCTCGTCGTTGACGCCGTCGACGGGGACGCCGTCGGGGTTGTGCGAGTTGAAGAAGCGCTTCATCACGCCGGCGTTGAAGTCCCACTGGGCGTAGATGCCGTCCAGCGGCGGAATGACGTGGACCCGCAGGTAGGACTTCTGGCGCACCTCGTCGCGGTAGAAGGTCTCGCGGCGGATGACGTTCGTGCCCGAGTCGGCGCCCCACGTCTCGCGGATCGTCCGGACCGGGCCCGACCGCTCGCCCAGCAGCGTGCTCGACCCGCCCCAGTTGGTGTCCTCCTCCTCGTAGCCGCAGCACGGCGTCTCGGAGCCCGGGTCCTGCTGGAACGCGCGGGCCTTCCAGCGGTCGACCAGGTCGGGGCCGTACGTCCTCCCGCCGTCGGGCGAGATGTGGACCTGGGTCATCAGCCAGCGCCCGTCGTAGCGGAAGCGATAGCGCGGCGTGGTGATCCAGGCGTAGTCGCGCGGCCGGCGCTTGTCGACGACCGGGTTGCCCGCGGAGTCGAGCTCGGGGTGGCCGTCGGCGTCGCAGACGATCCCCTTGGCGGCGTTGCCGTAGTCGCTGTAGGAGGAGACCGAGCGCTCGAAGAAGTCGGCGTTGGCGTCGCGGGCGTAGTGCACGTAGCCGTTGGACGCGTCGTAGGCCGGCTTCGGCCCGCCCGCCGCCGCCTTCATCACGTAGGCGTAGCTCGTCTTCCCGGTGAGGGGGTCGAGGACGGACACGGGATGCGCGCTCTCGATGCCGGCGGGAAGGCCCGCGTCGGCGGGAGCCTGCGGCCCGGCGTCGGAGGCCATGAACGCGAGCTCGTCGTCGTCGTCGAGGCCCTTGACGGGGTCGGGCGTGGTCGCCTCTCCGTCCACCGGCCGGGCCAGGCACGGGTTCGACGGGTCGGACTGCGTATAGCGCCAGCCCTCGCGATCGAAGGCGTAGGTCGTGTGCTTGTCCTCGCCCGAGTAGATGGCGAAGCCCGAGGCGGAGTTGTCGAGATAGCGGGTGAACATCTGGTCCACCTGGAAGGGGATCTGGCGCCAGCCGTGCGTCGCCTCGTCCCAGCGGTAGCCGAGCAGGCGATCGGTGGGGACGCCCTCGCCCAGCGTGCCCTGCGTGTCGACCTCGGGCGGCTCGTAGTGGTTGTGGGCGCAGTCGTCGCGGCTGCCCTGGAGCTCGTTGCACCCGATCAGGTCGGTGAGCGGCAGCTTGACCGTGGCGTTGGAGCGCGCCGACCAGTCCGGGAAGTCCTTGCCGGTGAGGACCACCGGCTCGGTGTCGCGCTGCGCCGGCGTCGTGGGATCGACGACCGGGAGCGGGAGCGCGCCCCAGGCCAGCGCCGGGACGAGCAACAGCCCGAGGAGGGTGACCGCCACGAGGGCGGGGGCGCGGCGAGATCTGCGAGAGGTGGGAGCCATCCGTGCTCACACCCCGGAACGCCGGCGCGCCGGAAAACTTGCGGTCAGCCGACCTCGACCTCGAGCGCCTTGCCGAAGGCGGACTCGAAGAGGTCGGCCTGGCGCTGAGCGGCCCAGCGCGCGACGCTGACGTCGCCACCCGCCGCCAGCTTGAGCCGGACGGTCCCGTCGTTGACGTCCACCCGGGCGTCGCGGACGACCTGGTCGCGGCTGCGCTCGAGCTGCTCGGCCACGCGCAGGAGCGCCGAGCAGCGCTCGAGCAGCTCGGCGTCGCCCTTGCCCATGAGGGGCGCCAGCTCGCCGAACCCGGGCGAGCCCTTGCGGTGGTAGCGGGCCATCTGGGCGACCAGCGCCACCTCGCGGGGGGCGAACCCGGGCAGGCCGGCGTTGAGGATCAAATAGCGGGAGTGCTTGTGGTGGTCGTCGTAGGCGACCGTGACACCGATGTCGTGGAGCATCGCGGCGGCCCACAGCAGCTCGCGCTCGTTGCGCTCGGCGGTGAAGGCCCCGGTCGCCGCCAGCGCGTCGTGCATCTGCAGCGACAGCGCCGCGACGTGCTCGACGTGGGGCGGGTCGGAGCGGTACTGCTGGGCGAGGTTCTGGACGCTGGCCTCGCGAACGGAGGCGAACAGCGGCGGGTCGGCGGGGGCGAGATAGGCCTCGAAGAACACTCCCTCCCGCAGGCCCTCCTCGGTCACCTCGACCGCCTCGAACCCGCCGGCCTCCAGCACCGCCTCCACCGTCGCCGCGCCGGCCAGGATGACGTCGCCGCGCTCGGGCTTGATCCCCGGCATACGCCCCCGCTCGGCCGGCGACATCCCGGCCAGCTCGCCCACCAGCTCGCCCAGGGCCTCGCGGGTCAGGACGAAGCCCTGGACACCCATCGACGGCAGGCCCGCGTGCTGCTGGGCCGCGGCGGCGAGGTTTCGCACGGTGCCGCCGATCCCCACGAGGCGCTCGCCCGAGGTGGCGAGCCACGGTGCCTCGCCCAGCTGCTCGCGCACGAACGCGCGCAGCGACTTGAGGTCCTTCTTGGAGGCGTCCTCGTCGGACAGGAAGCGCTCGGTCATCCGCACGGTGCCCAGCCGCCAGGAGCCGGACTCGCGCGCCAGGCGGCGGTCGACGCGCACGAGCTGGAGGCTGCCGCCTCCGAGGTCCAGCACCGCCCCGTGGTCCAGCGTGGTCGAGTTGACCGCCGCCAGATAGCCGTAGCGCGCCTCCTCGTCGCGCGACAGGACGCGCACGTCCAGGCCCGAGATCTCCCGGGCCCGGGCGAGGAACTCGTTGCGGTTGGAGGCGTCGCGGATCGCGCTCGTGGCCACCGGCTGGATGTCGCCCACGGCGACTCCGGTGGCCCGGCAGAAGTGGGCGTACATCTCGATCGTGTGCAGCGCCCGGTCCATGCGCTTGGCCTTGAGCGCGCCGTCGTCGCCCATCCCCGCGCCGATGCGAACGCCCTCGTAGATCTCGTCCGTCCGGCGCCACCACCGGCGCGGGACGGCGGCGAACACGACGAGCCGAAAGGAGTTGGACCCGAGGTCGATGACCGCCGTGCGCCGCTCGGCGGTGCGTTCGTCACCCACTCTCGAGGATCTCGATGCGGTAGCCGTCCGGGTCCGTCACGAAGCACAGCCGCGGGCCGTTCTCGCTCACGGTGTAGGGCGGCTTCTCGGGCTCGATGCCCTGCTCGGCCAGCTCCGCGAGCCTCCGGTCCAGATCGGACGTCGTGATGGCGATGTGGCCGAAGCCCGTGCCCACGTCGTAGGAGTCCACGCCGAAGTTGTAGGTGAGCTCGAGGCGCGGGGCGTCCCCGTCGCCGGGCATGTTCATGAACACGTTGACGGCCTCGTCCCGGATGGGAAGCCGGCCGATCTCCTCGAAGCCGAGCGCCCGGTAGAAGGCGACCGAGCGGTCGATGTCGGTGATGCGATAGCAGGTGTGGATGAGCGCCATGCCGCTTAGCTTACGGCGTGGCCCGCGGAGCGGTCAGAGGTGGTCGTCGCCGGCGGCGAGGCGCTGCTCGGAGACCATGAACGTGTCCAGGGCGAAGGGGTCGAAATGGGTGCCGCGGCCCTCGTGCATGACCAGGAGCGCCTTGTCGCGCGCCATCCGCGGGCGGTAAACGCGGTCGCGCGTCAGCGCGTCGTACACGTCGGCCACGGCGGCGATCCGGCCCTCGAGCGGGATGTCGTCCCCGGCCAGCCCGCGCGGGTACCCCGTCCCGTCGAAGCGCTCGTGGTGCGTCCAGGCGACGCTCGCGGCGATCTGGAGCATCTGGACCCCCGACCCGGCCAGGATCCGGTAGCCGATCTCCGGATGGCGCTCCATGTGATGGCGCTCGGCCGCGGTCAGCGGCCCGGTCTTGAGCAGGATGGACTCGGGAACGCCGATCTTCCCGATGTCGTGCATGGCGCTGGCGGCGCGCAGGACGTCGCACTCCTCCGGGTCCAGGCCGAGGTCGCGGCCGATGCGCCAGCAGTGGTCGCTCATGCTCTGGATGTGCGGCGCCGCCGTGGGGTCGCGCGTCTCGATCGCCGTGCACAGCCGTTGGATGGTCTCCTGGCGGGTGAGCTTGAGCTCCTCCACCACGTCGAGCCGGCGCCGGCGCTGGCGCAGCGCTCCCAGGACGCCGATGAGGAGGTCGTTGGCGGAGAACGGCTTGACGACGTACCCGTAGGCGCCGGCCGACAGGGCCTGCTCGGCCAGAGTCACCTCGTCCAGCCCGCTGACCATGAGCGCCGACAGGGTCTCGTCACGGCGCAGCGCGTGATCGATCAGGGCGAGCCCCGACTCCCCGGGGAGGTCGACGTCGCAGACGATGAGGTCGAAGCTCGACTCGGGCAGGCGCTCGCGGGCCCGTTCGGCGCTCTCCACGGCGACCGTGCTGTAGCCCTCGCCCTCGAGGATGCGCGACATCAGCCGGCGGGCCTGCTGCTCGTCGTCGATGATCAGGATGTGCTCGCGCTCGGGGGCGGCCGGGGGCATCAGCCGGGATCTCCGTCCAGCGCCCGGCGCACGCCCAGCAGCAGGTCGTCGGCGCCGAAGGGCTTCTCCACGAAGGCGAAGCCCTCGCGGTCGCTCTCCAGCCGCTCGATCATCTGGTGGACATAGCCGGACATGAACAGCACGTGCAGCTCCGGGCGCAGCGCCGTCGCCTCGTCCGCCAGCTCGGGCCCGAGGATGCCGGGCATGACCACGTCGGTGAGGAGCAGGTCGAAGGGGCCGTCTCCGTCGGACAGCCGCTCGAGGGCCGCCGCGCCGCTGGGCGCGCTGACGACCTCATAGCCGTTGGCGGCCAGGATCCGTTCGGTGAGCCTGCGCACCGGGTCCTCGTCTTCGACAAGGAGGACTCGTTCCCCTTGCCCGGTCTCGGGCGCCGCCCGGCGCGTCTTCACGGTGCCAGGCGCGCGCTCGGTCGCGGGGAGATGGACCCTGACCGTCGTGCCCATCCCCGGCTCGGAGTAGAGGTTGATGGCGCCGCCGGCCTCGCTCACGATGCCGTAGACCGTCGACAGGCCAAGGCCGGTGCCCTCGCCCTTGGGCTTGGTCGTGAAGAAGGGCTCGAAGGCGCGCTCGGCCACGTCGGGGTCCATCCCGGCGCCGTCGTCGCTCACGCTCAGCGCGACGTGCGGCCCGGGCCGGGCGACGGTGTGCATGCCCGCGCGCTCCTCCGACAGGTCCACGTTGCCCGTCTCGATTCGCAGCCGGCCGCCCGAGGGCATCGCGTCGCGGGCGTTGACGGCGAGGTTCACCAGCACCTGCTCGACCTGCCCGGGGTCGGCCTCGATCGGCCACAGCTCGCCCTCGAGCTGCTTCTCGAGGCGGATGTGCTCTCCCAGCGCCCGGCCGAGGAGCTTCTCGAGGTCGGTGATCACCTCGTTGAGGTCGAGGATCTGGGTGTGCACGACCTCCCGGCGGCTGAAGATCAGGAGCTGGCGCGTCAGCGCCGCCGCGCGCTCGGCCGCACGGCGGATCTCCTCCACGTCGGCGTAGGCCGGGGAGTCCTCGCCGATGTCCTCGGCCACGAACTGGGCGTAGTTGAGGATCACCCCGAGGACGTTGTTGAAGTCGTGCGCGATGCCGCCCGCGAGCTGCCCGATGCTCTCGAGGCGGCGCAGCTGGTTGACCTGCTCCTCGAGCTCCGCGCGCTCGCGCTCCAGCTCGCCGCGCCGGCGCGCCTCGAGCTCGTTCTCCAGGTCCAGGCGCTCGCGCTCCGCCTGCACGCGCTCGGTGACGTCGCGGATCGCCGCGATGGCCAGCGGGCCCTCGCCGAGATCGACGGTCGAGAGGCTGATCTCGGCCGGGAACTCGCTCCCGTCCCGGCGGCGGCCGAAGAGGTCGAGGCCGGCGCCCATGGGCCGGGTGCTGGGCCGGGCGAAGTAGCCGTCGCGGTGGCCGACGTGGGCGCCGCGAAGGCGATCGGGGACGAGTTCCTCGATCGGGCGGCCGACCAGCTCGTCCCTCGCGTAGCCGAACAGGGTCTCGGTCTGGGCGTTGACGAGGACTATGTCCCCGGAGGGGCCGACCGCGACGAACGCGTCCGGGACCGAGTCGGCGAACTGCTGGAATCTCGCGAAATTCCCTGCTTGACCCTGCGGCAATGCGGACCTCGGGAGCTGAGACGTTGATACAGAATCTCTGACGGCGCGCGTCCGAGTATGACTACAGTCAGTCTCCCGGTGCAACGTGACAGAGAACTGTCAGAGGGTCAAAGTGTTCAGGCTCCGCTGAGCAATTCGCTCAGCGCGTGGGAGCTTGCGGTCCCGACACTCCGTTGAGCGTCCGGACGGCGTCCACCAGCTTGCCCTGGTCGTAGAAGTCGCTGGCCACCAGGTTCGCCGGCATGCCCCGCAGCCGGGCGCAGCGGCGGGCCCGGCGCAGGATGAAGGAGCGCTTGAGGACGGCCCGGTTGGCATCGAGCGGGGGCGGGAAGCGGTCGATCCAGTTGTTGAGCATGAGCAGCGGGCTGTCCGTTTCCCCGCGGTTGCGCGCGCAGCGCAGCCCCTTGGGCTTCGTCGCGCCCAGCGGCGTGTCCTGGATGAACGAGAAGCCGTAGTGGTTCCACGGGTACTGGCCGCTGGGCTCGCGCTCGGTGAACACGATCACGCGCTTACCCGACCGGATGAGCTGGCGCAGCGTCGGCAGGGGCTTGGCTCGGTCCAGCTCGGCCAGGTAGGGCATCAGGCCGGCCTGGCGGTAGGTCCGGGCCAGGTCACGCTCGGTGACGTAGTCCTCGTCGAAGAGGATCACGACGTTGCCCGGGTTGCGCTGCAGGAAGCGGCGCACATCGCGCAGCGCGTCGAGCATCCGGGTGGCACCGAGCTCGCACACGGAGTGGCACAGCCAGATCTCGCGCTTGCCCTTCAGGCTCCCCAGCCCGAGCTGGCCGCCCAGCCGGCCCACGGCGGCCCTGGCCTCGGGCGTCAGGTTCTTGCCCACCCGGTTGGTCCCCTGGCGCTCGGCCGCGAAGTCCGTGCGCACCCGTCCCGTGCTGTCGCGTACGCCGTAGTGGGGGTCGATCAGGAACAGGCGGATGCCGTCGCGCAACTGGCGCGGGATCGCCCGGCGCTGGTTGGCCAGCAGCCAGCCCCGTGTGTCGGCCGCGGACATGGCGTTGTGCGTGCCGGCGAAGACCACCTGGTCGAGGCGGCGGTCGCACAGGGCGGCGTAGCCGTTGCAGGTCCGGATCGGCCCCGCGGCGCGGCCCGAGTCCGTGTCGTTCGTCGTGAGGATGGTCAGACCGACGCCGGCCGCCGCGACCACCGCCACGCCGACGGCCACCGCCGGCCAGATGCGCCGGCGCTCGACCGCGGCCTCGCCCGGGGCGCGGGGCTGGATGGCCGAGAGGATCTCGCTCGTGCCGTAGTAGATCGCCAGAGCGCCGACGACCACGGCCAGCACCTGTACGGCGAGCGTGGGCTCCAGGACGACGAACACGCCGACGAGGACCACGGCGGCGCCGTGCAGCGTGCGCCGGCCGGACCGCTCCGGGGGCGTCACGATCGCCTGCAGCCGGTGGAGGCCCCGGTCGGCCGAGAACGGTCGCAGCAGCGAGGCCGACGCGGCGGCGACGAGCAGGGCGAACGCCCCGACTCCGATGGCCCAGTCGCCCAGGCCGCCGAGGTAGGCGTCGTAGATGCCTCCGATCGCGTGCTGGACGTCGGCGTCCGTGAGCTCGTCGGTCCCATGCACGTTGTTGACGATCCCCGCGCGCAGGATGAGGAGCGCGACCACGATCAGCGCGCAGCCCGCGCCGATCGCCACGCCCGACCGGGTGATCGCCGCCCGGCGGTCCGGCGCGACCGCCACGGCGGCGGCGAAGGCCAGCAGCGACAGCGCGGGGAGGAGGAGACCGAGGAAGCGAATCTGGTCGGCGAAGCGCAGGGTCTGCGTGGCGAAGCTGCGGTTGCGCAGCTGGAGCAGGTGGGCGTCGAAGTCGGGGGGCACGCGCCGGGCGACGGCGGGCGCGACGCTGCGCAGGGCGGAGACCACCACAGTGCCGGCATCCGCCACGTCGAAGGCCACGTTGCCCCGGTCACGGACGAAGAGGACCCGGTGCCCCTCGATCGCGGCGCGGCGGAAGACCCGCCGGAAGGGCCGGCTGGCCACGACGAAGTCGACCACCGTCTCGATCACCGGGCGGGCCGAGATGAGGTCCGTCGAGCCGCGGTCGATGAGCTGGACGACGATCTCCCGCGACACCACCTCGCGCACGGCGGGCCGTTCGAGCGCATCGGTGGCGTGGGTGGCGAACGCCTTGGGCGCCACGACCTCCTGACGCAGGTAGAGCGCGACCCCTCCCGCCACGCCCAGCGCCGTAGCGACGACGATGAGCACCACGCTGAGCGCGCCCCGTCCCTGGATACGCCGGCCTTCGGCCACGCGCCATCCTAGATCGGCCGCGCGGCTGTGGCAGGATGGGGCGCGTGATCCTCGAGCGCTCGATGAACGACCAGTTCCTCTCGAACACCTACGTGATCGCCGACGAGGACGGCGGGACGGCGGTGATGATCGACGCCGGCGGGCCCGTGGAGCCGTTGCTGGAGGCGATCGACGAGCGCGACCTGACGCTCACCCACGTCCTGCTCACCCACCATCACTTCGATCACGTCTGCGAGCTGGAGAAGGTGCTCGAGCGCCACCCCGACGCCGCGGTCCTCGCCCACGAGGCCGAGCGGGTGGACGGCGTGACGGACACGATGGCGCCGGGCGACGTGATCGAGGCCGGCGGGCTGCGCATCGAGACGCTGCACACGCCCGGGCACACGGCGGGGATGCTCTCCCTGCTCGTCGACGGGCACGTCTTCACCGGCGACACGCTGTTCAAGGGGTCCGTCGGCGGAGTCCGCGCGCCCGGACACACCACCTTCGAGGACATCCGCTCCTCGATCATGGACACGCTGCTCACGCTTCCGCCGGAGACCGAGATCCATCCCGGCCACACCGATCCCACGACGGTGGCCGACGAGTGGGAGAACAACTCGTTCGTGCGGGTGTGGCGCGGCCTGGACCCCGAGGGCGAGGAGAGCTGCACGGCGATGGGCGAGCCGGCGACGCTCGTCCTGCTGGGCGACGACTACGACGGCGGCCACAAGGCCTGGGTGCGCTGGGAGGACGGGGCCGACGACATCGTGCCCGGCTCCCAGGTGCAGCGGGGCTAGCCGGTCTGGCCGAACCGCCGCCGCGCGCCCAGCGCGACGCCCGCCACGAGCAGCGCCGCCGGCAGCGCCGCCGCCCAGCGCGCCTCCTCCACGAGCACCGCCCCGATCCCGGCGCCCAGCGCCAGCGTTCCCAGCACGGCGGTGCGCCGGCCCCACTCGGCGCGCGATCCCGTCCCGGTCGCCATCTCGGTCATCAGCCCGGCCAGCGTGCCGGTGACGTAGGTCGTGGTGACGCCGGCGACGTGCAGGCGGGCCACAGCGGCGCTCTGCAGCCCCATGCCCAGCGCGGCCGTGGCGATCAGCACGTGAAGCTCGGCACCGTGCGGATGCTGGTCGAAGGCGGCCCAGCCGGCGGCGAAGGCGACGAGCAGAGCGGCCTCGATCGTCAGCAGGCGGGTCGTGCCCGCGGGCCAGACCCGGCCGGGCTGCGGCGCCGGGGCGCGACCGCCGAGGTAGGCGCCCAGCGCGAAGCCGGCGAAGGCGACCGCGCAGCGCAGCGCAGCGGCGCCCGAGCCCTGGCCGAGCGAGATCGCGAACAGCACGAGGTTGCCGGTCATGTTGGCGGTGAACACCCGCCCCAGCGCAAGGAAGGCGATGGCGTCCACCACACCGCTGACCGCGGTCAGCACGAGCAGGCCGGCGTCGCGGTCCTCCTCGGGCGACCTCATGGCTCGCCACCCTATCCGCGCCCGTAGGATGGTTTGATGGCCCAGGACAAGATCCCGACCGGCCGCGTGCGCCGTACGGCCCGCGTGGGGCGGGTGGCCGCCTCCCAGGCGATCAAGCAGACCGGCACCAAGGTCGCGAACGTCGCGCGCTCGGACGAGTCGGCCTCCAAGGCGCTGGAGAAGCGCCACATCGAGACGGCCGAGCAGATCGTGACCGTGCTGGGCACGATGAAGGGCGCGGCCATGAAGCTCGGCCAGGTCATGTCGTTCCTGGACGTCGGCCTGGTGCCCGAGGAGTACCGCGAGGAGTTCCAGCGCAAGCTGGGCGAGCTGCGCGACGCGGCGCCGAAGGTGCGCTTCGACGACATGCGCAAGGTCATGGAGGAGGAGCTCGACGACTCGCTCAAGGCGGAGTTCTCCGACTTCGACACCGAGCCGATCGCCGCCGCGTCGATCGGCCAGGTCTACCGGGCCACGCTGCACGACGGGCGCGTCGTGGCGGTCAAGGTCCAGTACCCGGGCGTGGCCTCCGCTGTGCGGGCCGACATGCAGAACCTCGGCCTGATCCTGCGGCTGATGAAGCGCGTGGCCCCGGGGATCGACGTGGGGGCCATCGCCGGCGAGGTGCGCAAGCGCATCAACGAGGAGCTCGACTACGAGCTCGAGGCCCAGAACCAGCGAGCCCTCTCGCGCATCTACCGCGACCATCCGTTCATCGTCGTCCCGGGTGTCGTCACCCGCCTGTCGCGCGAGCGCATCCTCGTCACCGAGTTTGTCGAGGGGACCGGGTTCGACGAGCACAAGACGTTCGGGCAGGCCGAGCGCGACCGGATCGGCGAGGTCATCTTCCGCTTCTACATGGGGTGCATGTACCGCCACCGCCAGTTCTCGGGCGACCCGCACCCCGGCAACTACAAGCTGATGGACGACGGGCGGCTGGCGTTCCTGGACTTCGGGCTGTTCAAGCGCATGGACGCGGCCGACGTCGACCTCGAGCTGGCCTGCCAGCGCGCCGTCTCCGAGGACGACCGGCCCGAGCTGCACCGGCTGCTCGCGCGCGGCGGCTTCCTGCCCCACCCCGAGCGGGTGGACGCCGACATCCTCATGGAGTACGTGAGCGACTCGATCTGGTGGTACACGACCGACGAGGAGGTCGCGCTGACCCCCGAGGTGGCCACCGAGGTGATGATCCAGGGGTCCGATCCGCGCTCCTCGCACTTCCGCCAGATGCGCCACCAGGACATGCGGCCCGAGCACCTCTTCGGGCGCCGGACGGAGATGCTCACCCTGGCGGTCCTGGGCCAGCTGCGCGCGACCGCCAACTGGCACCGGATCGCCCGCGAGTGGATGTACGACGACGAGCCGGCGACGGAGCTGGGCCGCGAGGAGGGCGCCTTCTACGCTCGCGCGGCGGCGTGAGCCCGCACCTGCGGGCCGCCGCGCTGGCGGTCGGCGTCGGAGCCTGCGCCGTCCTCGTATTCGCCACGGTCTCGCGCTCGCCGGAGGAGGTGCGTGACCTCGTCGACGGCTACGGGGCGCTGGGGCCGCTCCTGTTCATCGCCGTCAGCGCCCTGCTGTCGTGCGCGTTCTTCCCCGGGCCGCTCCTGGCCGGGGCGGCGGGCCTCCTGTTCGGGACGGCACTGGGCACGCCCGTGGCGATCGTGTCGGGCACGGCCGCCGCGGTGCTCGCCTTCACGCTCTCGCGCCACGGTGCCCGGCCCGTGGTGGAGCGCTACGGCGGGCCGCGCACCGAGCGCTGGCGCAGCTGGGTCGACCGCCGCGGGTTCATGGCCGTGCTCTATGCCCGGCTCGCTCCGGCGATGCCCTTCACGCCGATCAACTACGCCGCCGGCCTGACCCGGCTGCCGGTCGGCGTGTTCGCGGCCGCGACGGCGGTCGGGATCGCCCCGCGCGCGTTCGCCTACGTGGCCCTGGGCGGGCATCTCGACAACCTCGGCTCACCCGCGGCGATCGTCGCCATCTGCATCCTCGTGGCGATGGCCCTGGGCGGCCTCGTCGTGATCCGGTACGACCGCCGCCGCGCCCGCCGGGCTCAGCTCTCGGGCTAGATGATCTAGGCCCGCTGGATCTGGAAGAGGCTCGTCGAGCCCGGTCGGCCACTGGGCAGGCCGGCGGTGACGCCGACGTGCTCGCCGCGCTTGACCCACCCGAGCTCCACCACCCGGTCGATGGCGTCGGCGATCAGCTCCTCGGTGACCTCGTGACGGCGCATGCGGGCCGCCTGGACGCCCCACATGAGCGCGCACCGGCGCACCGTCTCCTTGCCGGGGGACAGGGCGTAGATCGGCACCTGGGGGCGGTGCGCGGACATGATCCGCGCCGAGCGCCCTGACAGCGTGGGGACCACGAGGGCCGCGAGCTCGAGCTGGCGCGCGGCGGCGCAGGCGTTGTAGGCCACCGTGTAGGCCGGGTCCTGGTCGTGGCGGGCGTAGCGCCGGACGCGGCTCTCGTTCCAGGTCTCGTAGGGCACCTCGCGCTCCGTGGTCTCGGCGATCGACGCCATCATCGCCACCGTCTCCGCCGGGTACTGGCCCACGGCCGTCTCCTGGGAGAGCATCACCGCGTCCGTGCCGTCGAGGATCGCGTTGGCCACGTCGGTGACCTCGGCGCGTGTGGGCCGCGACGAGGCGACCATCGAGTCGAGCATCTGCGTGGCGGTGATGACCGGGCGGGCCAGGCCGCCGGCCAGGCCGATGATCCGCTTCTGGACCAGCGGCACCTCCTCGATGCGCAGCTCGATCCCCAGGTCGCCGCGCGCCACCATCACGCAGTCGGCGGCGTGGACGATCGCCTCGGCGTTCTCGACCGCCTGGGGCTTCTCGATCTTCGCGATCAGGGGGAGCCGGGTGTGCTTGCGCACGGCGCTGATGTCCTCGGGCCGGCGCACGAACGACAGGGCCACCATGTCGACGGCGATCGACTCGCCGAAGGCCAGCAGCTCGAGGTCCTCCTGGGCGACGGAGGGCAGCGTGTTCAGCTCGCCGGGTACGTTGAGGCCCTGGCGCGAGGAGACGGTCCCGCCCAGCTCGACCGTGGTCTCGACCTCGCCCGCCTCGGGGCGCACGGAGCCGACGCGCAGGCGCACGCTGCCGTCGGTGAGGTAGACGATGTCGCCCGGGGCCAGCGCCGAGGCGAAGCCCGCCCAGGAGACCGTCATCCGCGAGGCGTCGCCCTCGCCGTCGGTGCCGGCGCAGAAGGTCAGCTTGTCGCCCGGCTTGAGCTCGGCCACGTCGTCGCGCAGCGGCCCGATGCGCAGCTTGGGCCCGGGCAGGTCCTGCAGGATCGCCACCGGGCGCCCGGCCTGGTCGGCCGCCGTGCGTACGCGCGCCGCGGTCTCGGCGTGCTGCTCGCGCGTGCCGTGGGAGAAGTTCAGGCGCGCCACGTCCATGCCGTTCTCGATCATCCGCACGAGGACGTCGTGGCGGTTGCTGGCGGGGCCGATGGTGGCGACGATCTTGGTGCGGCGGCGCATCCGCCCGGCACCGTAGCGGCATACTCGGTCCATGCGCGAAGTCCGCAAGGCCACGCCCGCCGACGTGCCGGCGCTGGCCGGCTCCCTGGCCCGGGCCTTCGACGACGACCCGATCATGGAATGGCTGTTTCCCGACCCGCGGCGCCGTCCGCGCTGGACCGAGCGGTTCTTCGCCGTGCGCCTGCGCCAGCTGATGCGCCAGGAGGAGGTGTGGGCCTCGCACGAGGGCAGTGGGGCCGCGCTGTGGGCCCAGCCGGAGCGCTGGAAGCTCACGTTCGGCGAGACGCTGGGGTTGGTGGGCCGGATCGTGGCCGGGGTGGGGCGGCGCACTCCCCAGAGCCTGCGCGGGCTGACGCTGATCGAGGAGCGTCATCCCTCCGAGCCGCATTGGTATCTCGCGGTCCTGGGCGTGGACCCCGACGCTCAGGGCGGTGGCCTCGGGTCGGCGCTGCTCGACCCGGTCCTGCGCTCCTGCGACGAGGACGGCGTCGCCGCCTACCTGGAGAGCAGCAAGGAGCGCAACATCGCCTTCTACGCCCGCCACGGGTTTCGCGTGACCGAGGAGGTCACGATGCCCAACGGCCCGCCGGTGTGGCTGATGTGGCGCGACCCGCGCTAGCCGCGCACGAGGTCGGCGATTCGCGCCACCGCCGGCGGCGGTTCGTCCCAGCCCACGCGCTGCGGTCGCGGCGCGGCCAGCGCCGCTGACACGGCGGATGTCAGGGCCGCGGGGCCGTCGGTGGCGGCGACCGGGGTGACCCCGGGGGCCAGCGACGCGATCCCCAGCGCCTTGGCTCGGGTGTACGCGTCGTGGTGCAGGAGCACGGCGGGTGTGCCTCCCGCGGCGGCGAAGACGGCCAGGTGATACCGGGATCCCAGGGCCAGCCGGGCTCGCTCGGCGAGGACGCGCAGCGCCCCGTCCTCGGGAACGGGATCAAGGATCTCGAGCGCCGCCGGGTCGGGGAGCGAGTCGCGCAGTCGGCCCAGCGCGGACAGGTCGGGGCCGCTGGGGACGAAGTCCATCGCGACCGCCAGGGTGCGCACTCCGTGCTCGGAGTGAAGGGCCGCGACTGCGGGCGCCAGCCACGGCGCGGCGGTGGCCGAGGCGCTGAGCAGCGCGAAGGGCTCACGCGGTGGCGCGGCGCCGTCCGCCCGCGGCGCGAGCGCGCCGGCATCGTCGGGGCCCTCGACGACGTCCGGGCATCCCAGGCGGCGCGCCAGGCCCGCCGAGGTCGATCGGTCCCGCACGGTCACGAGGCAGGCGGAGCGAAGCATCCTCCCGAGGAGGATCGCGTCCAGTTCGCCGTCTATCGGCCCGAGGGTGGCGCCGGAGACGATGATCGGGATGCCGCGCGCGGCAGCGGCGCAGACGGCGGCGCCCTGGCGCCACAGCACGTCCAGATAGGCGCTCGTCAGCGACCCGGCGCCGAGGTCGACGAGCACGCGGCAACCGGAGATCGCCTCCAGCGCCTCCGCGGCGGCGCCGCCGAGCCCGGGCCCGGTTCCCTCGGCGGCCGCGACCACGTCGGCCAGGCGGCGGAGGAACAGGCGGCGGTCGAGCGCCACGCCCGGCGGAGGCGGGGCCACCATGTGCTCGCTGAAGTCCGGGCGTGCCTCGACGCCGAAGCGCGCGCTCAGCACCGCGGGATCCGCGCCGAGGACGACCGGCCGCGCGTGCGGCACGGCGGCGGCGAGTCCCTCCAGGTGGGCTCGCAGGATCGCGTCGTCACCCACGTGGCGGTGGGTGGCCCAGCCGCCGACGTAGGCCACGACCGGAGCCTCGGTGGCCATCAGGCAGGGATCCCGGAACGGCCGTGCCGGCGGGCGACGCCGTCGCGGAGCAGCGCCTCGAGCCGGTCCAGCGGGGGCGGGGACAGCAGCGTGGCCGCGTGCTCGCGCCCGGCCGTCGCGGCCCGCCGCCAGGCCGGCTCGTCCCACAGCGTCCGCTCGATGGCGGAGCGCCAGGCGCCGAGGTCGTCGCGCGGCGTCACCTGAACTTCGCGCGGGACCGCCTCCACCATCCCTCCGGCGGCGGAGGCGAGCACGGGCACTCCGAGCGCCGCCGCCTCCCAGGCGATGCAGCCGAAGGGCTCCTCCCATTGAGAGGGCACGAGGAGGAGACTCGCCCCGGCCAGCAGCTCCTCGATCGGGCGGCGCGCGACGAGGGTCGCGCCGGCGCCGACGAGCGCATCGCGCCGGGCGGGCTCGACCCCGGTCTCGGTGACGAGGACCGACCGCTGCGGATCGAGCGCGCGCGCGGCGGCCACGAGCGCGGGAAGCAGATCGATGCCCTTGTGTGCGGCCCAGCGCGCGGCCGCGCAGACGACCGGGCCGCTCGGGTCGGCGCCGGCCGGCTCGGGGAGGGTGGCGCCGGCGGGCCAGACCACCGTGGACGAGCGGCCGCGCAGCGCCTGCAGCGTCCGGGCCAGGAACCGGCTGTGGACGGCGACGCCGTCGGCGGCGGCGAGCGCGGCGTCGTGCTCGCGCCGGCCGCGCGCGAGGGCGTCGCGCTCGGCCGGCACCAGGCGCAGCGCGGCGGGACAGGCGACGCAGTCGCCGTCGGGTGAGCAGTCCGATCCGGGGTCGAACGCGAGCTTGCACAGTCCCTCGAAGGAGGGCAGGACCAGCACCCCGGCGGCGCCGGCGCGCGCGGCCTCGGCCAGAGCGGCGGGCGCGCAGTGATGCTGGGCGACCACGACGTCCCGGCGGCGCCTCGCCAGGGCCTCGGCGACGCGCCGGCCCATTTCCGCGCGCTGCTCCGCTCGCCAGCGCCAGTAGCGATCCTCGCCGGGACGCTCATCCGGCTCGAGGTACACGCACTCGACGGCATGCCCGCGCTCTCGCAGCCCTCCAGCCCAGTCGAGCATGGCCCGCTCCGCGCCGCCGACGGACGGCACGAGCACCTCCGAGGCGAAGAGAACGTCCATCGTGGCGGCAACCGTACTGACGGGGGGCTAGCCTCCGAATCCTGATGCGTCAGCGCAGCTTCCGCGACCCCGCCCACGACGGAACCGGGCTGACGGTGGTGAACGAGCAGGTCGCCGTGCTCGGCGGGATGGAGCGAATCGTGACCGCCATCCTCGAGCGCTGGCCCGCGGCGCAACTCGTCGCGGCCCGGTTTCTCGACGAGCCGGGCGCGTCCCACTTCCCCGAGGCCCTGCACATCGATCTTCCGGGGCGCCGCCAGCATCACCTGACACCACTGCACCTGCACCGGCTGCGCCGCGCGCCGGCCCTGGACGGCGACGTGGTACTGGCGCTGCACTCGACCGGGTGGGGGCTGGGCCCGCGCGTCGCCGCGGGTGTCCCGGTCGTTGCCTTCACGAACGGCGTGCCCCGGTGGACCGGGCCGCTGGCTCGCCACTACGTGCAGGGTCGCGCCTGGCCCGTGCGAGCAACGCTGCTGGGCAGCCTGCCGTTGCATCGCGCCCACCAGCGCCTCGTGCGCCGCCGCGCCGACGTCCTCCTGGCCTGCTCGCGCGCTGCCGCCGCGACCCTTCCGGGTCCCGGACGGGTGCGCGTGGTCAATCCGCCCGTGGACGTGGCCTGCTTCGCGGGGGAGGGCGATCCCGACGGCCACGTGCTCGCCGTCGGGCGGCTGGTGAGACACAAGCGCTTCGACCTGGTCTTGGAGGCCGTCCGCGGGACGTCTCGTCAGCTCGTCGTCGTCGGCACCGGACCCCAGCGGGCGGAGTTGGAGCGCACGGCTCCGGCCAACGTCCGCTTCACCGGGCGCATCGACGACGACGAGCTCGTGACTCTGCTTCGTGGCGCCCGGGCGCTCGTCCATCCCAGCCCGGAGGAGTTCGGCTTGGTCATGGCCGAGGCCCTGGCCGCCGGGGTGCCGGTCGTCGCACCTCGCAGCGGCGGAGCGCTGGACATCGTCAGCGACGGGGTCACCGGGCGCCTGCTTGACGTGGTGACCCCGGAGACGATCGCCGCGGCCCTGGACTCGCTGAACGTCGACCCGGAGTCCTGCCGAGAGCGCGCCGCCCGGTTCTCGATCGAGCGCTTCATCGCCGAGATGGGCGAGGTGCTCGATCTCGCCTGCGGCCGGGAGGCGCCGGAGCTGGCCGCCGTCTGACGGCGTCCGCGGGCTCAGCCCGCCGTCGCCGCCGACTCGACCGCGCGGACGAAGCGCTCCGCCGGCCGGGTGGCGAGGATCTGCACGGCGGCCCGGCGACCGGCGTCGCGTGCTGCCCGCCAGGTGTCCGGTTCCCGTAGGCGCTCCAGCGCCTCGCCCCAGGCGCCGGCATCGTCGTGGGGCGAGACCCGCTGGGCGGTCGGGACGGACTCGCGAAGCCCTCCGACGTCCGAGGCGAGAACGGGGACGCCCGCCGCCATCCCCTCGAAGGCCACCCGCGCCCAAGGATCGGGCATCTGCGACGGGACCACCAGCACGCTCGCCCCGGGCAACAGCTCGGAGATCTCGGCCCGCCGTGTGCGGACCTCGACGTTGGGGAGGTCCGTCAGGCCGGCGGGGAGCGGAATCTGGCGTCCGGCATCGCCCGCCTGCACGACCAGCCGCCGGCCGCTCCCGAGCCCGCGGGCGATCGGCGCCAGTAGGGCGGCTCCCTTCTCGGCGCTCCACAGCGAGCTGACCGCGAGGACGGGTCCGTCGAGGTCGGCCTCGACGCGGGCGGGAGCGGCGACCACGGGCGCGATCACCTCCGGTAGGCGTCCGCACGTCTCGCGCGTCGCCTCGGCGACCGCCTGGCTCGGCGCGATCAGCTGGGAGGCCCCGTGCAGCGCCTTCCGCTGGCCGTCCGCGTGGGCCACGCGGGCCTCTCGCTCGGCCCCGTGCAGCGCCAGCGTGCGGGGGCAGGCCCGGCAACCGGACTCGGGAATGCACGTGCTGCCGAGCACGAAGCGCCAGTGACACAGCGACTCATAGCCGTGCAGGCACACGAGCACGGGCACGCCCTCGGCGCTCGCCGCCCGCGCGACCGCGGGCACCGCGGGGCCGTGGGTCACGACGACGTCGGCCATGCGCTCGGCCAGAGCGCGACGCAACCCCTCACCCACGGCCTGTCCCCGCGCGACCCGCGCTCGCCAGTCCCGGGAGTGGTACGGCGAGCCGGGCTGCGGAAGCTCGCGCCAGCCCAGGTCCGCGGCGGGCGCCGGTGTGGAGCGCTCCTCTGGGACGGCCAGCGCGAGGCAGCGCACTCGGTGGCCGGCACTCGCCACCGCCGCGGCCGACTCGAGCGTCGCGCGCTCGGCACCCCCGAGGGGCGGATGCAGCCGCTCGGCGGAGAAGACGACATCCAGAGCGGCGCCCGGCACATGCGCATGGTCGCCGATACTGCCGTCCATGCGCCACGACCCCGGGGCCCCGGTGGTGGTTCTGTCGCCGCATCTCGACGACGCGGTCCTCTCCGTCTTCACGGTGCTGGACGGACCGGGCGAGGCCCTGGTGGTCAACGTCTGCGATGGCGTCCCTTCCGGCGGAAGCGCCACCGAGTGGGTGCGCCAGTGCGGAGGTGGCGACGACGCCGAGCAGATGCGCCGGCGCAGGCGGGAGGACGAGGCGGCGCTGGCGGTGGTCGGCCGTCCGTCCGTCGGACTGGGCTTCCTCGAAGCGGACGAGCGCCCACTCGACGCTGCGCCCGAAGCGATCGCTGAGCGAGCGGTTGACGCGGTGGGGGTCGCCTCGAGGCTCATCGCCCCGGTCGGCATGGGCCGTCACCCCGACCACGTCTCCACTCGCGACGCTGCGCTGGCCATGGCGGCGCGGGGCGGCGTGCCCCTCGCGCTCTACGCCGACATGCCCTATGCGGTGCGGTGGGGCTGGCCGCCGTGGGTAACCGGCGACGAGCCCGATCCCAACCTCGATCCGGACGTGCCGTGGGAGCGGCGCCTGTCGCGGGTGCCCGTGGCGCGCGATTCTCTCGTCCCGGTCGTCACCACCCTCGACGCGGCTGCGCGTGAGCGCAAGGCCCGGGCGCTGGAGTGCTACGTCAGCCAGATCGCGGCGCTGGCCGGAGGCCCTCATCGCCGGTTCGGGGACTACGCGCTGGGCTTCGAGGTCCGGTGGACGGTCACGCCCACGGAATGATGGGCGTGCGGTGGGTGCCCAGCCGGCCGGTCACCGGCGCTTCGGCCTCCAGGTGCCCCAGCAGGCGAGGCTCGGCGTAGCCGCCCGCGGTGACCGCACCGGCGCTCGAGGCCGTGTACTGATCGCCCGTCACCGGGTGCTCGCCCGCCCACAGCTCGATCCGGTCGGGGCCGGGCTGCTCGTGCAGGAAGGCGTCCGGCGCGGTTCCCGGAGCCGGGGCCGCCGGGCAGAGTGGCGCTGTGATCGCCAGATCGACGAGCCGGCGCACCGTGCGCCGAGCGTCTGCGCGCCTGAGCGGGCTCAGGGCGTGGCGCAGTCGCCGCGCCCGAGTCGGGCGCGCGCCCCGCGGAGCCACGTCTCGCGTGGCGATACGCCCGTCCGGCAGCACCCACAGCGGCACGGTGCCGGGCCGCTCGTCGCTCACCAGGGCTCCCAGCTCGGCCGTGACCTGGCCGGGCGGTACCCAGCCGGCACCGTGAAGATGGCGGCGGCCGCGCAGATCGAGCGCGCGCACGAGCCCGAGGCGACGGTGATCGGGTTCGCCGCCGTGCCCCAGCACGGCGCGAAGCGCCTGGGAGTGCAGCGCCCGGAACGACGGCCGCTCCTTCGGCGGAACGCTCGGGCTGGCCACGCTTCGCCGCAACGTCTCCGCCGCCGCCGACTCGAGCTCGCCGTCTCCGGCGGCCGCGGCCGCGTCGCGCACGGCGGCCATCTCGACCATCACCGTGACCAGAGAGTGCCGCTTCGAGGCAAAGGCCTCCACATCGAGCTCGGCCGGGAACCCGGTCGCCCTGTCCAGCGTGCCCGCGGCCCGCAGGCAGGCCATGGTGTGCAGGCACTTGCCGCAGCGTCCGCAGTTGTCGGGGCGGTTCGCCTCGTAGCAGACCTTCACGAGCGGCAGAAGCTCCGGCCGGTGCTCGGACAGCCACTGCACCTTCGCCATCCGGGTTCGCGACACGTCGCCGGGCTCGAGGCGCATACGTCCCGACGAGAGCAGCGGGTCGAGCGCCACGCCGGATCCCGCGGGACTGAGAAACCGCACGCTTTCGCCGGCCGCCAGCACCAGCCGGCCGAACCCACCGGACAGGGAGTGGGCGACCCAGGCCAGGCCGGAGCCCGCCGCGTCGTCCCAGTCAAACAGCGGGTCGGCGAGCTCCCGCAGCGGGGCCTCGGCGATCACGAGCGGCAGACCCAGCTCGCCGGCCGCCTGGCCCGCGAGCTCGCGCTCGCGCTCCCGCACGGCGTCGTCGTGCAGCGGCTCGAGCCGGTCGACGAACACGAGCGCGTCGAGCGGCCCATGCAGGCCCCGTCCCTGAGCCGCCTGAAAGAGCGAGTCGACTCCCCGCGACAGAAACCCCGCCGTCAGTGGAGAGGGCGTGGAGCCCGGAGGCAGCGGCCCACCCGTCACGCGAACGCTCACCCGGCGCAGACGGCCCGCTCCGCACGCCTCGAGGTGATCCTGGAGGCGATCGCAGCGCGCCAGGAGGCGGCCGTCGACCCGGCCCTCCACCTCGAGGTCCTCGCCCAGCCGCATCGCCATCAGGACCGAGAGACCGAACGGCCCGGTCGCGTCGTCGGACTCGGGCGCGGCGAGGTCGGAGGGAACGATGATTTCGACGGCCGAGCTGGAGCCGTCGTCCCGACGTACGGTCGACATGCGGACCGTTCGCCCGCCGGGGAGGTCGTGGCCGTGGACCTCGACGATCAACGCGGCTCCAGCCGGACTGTCTCCACGGGCTGGTCGCCGGTCGCCCAGCGGAGCTTGAACGCCTGAGCCCCGCGCAGCATCCGACACTCGCGCGCGCCCTCCTCGCAGGCGGCGCGGATGGACGCGGCCTGGAGCACGAAGCCCACGGACTCTCGCCGAAGACTCGGGTCCCGGCCGGCCTGGTAGTACCACTCGGCGTCGCCGACCCTCAGCGCATAGTTGGCTGCGACCGGGCGCCCGTCCAGCTCGAGCACACGCAGACGAAGCCAGCCGCGAATGTGAAAGCGCTCGGCCAGGTCGCGGCACATCGCCACGCGCGCGCCGCGATAGACCTTCGACTCCTCGCCCCAGCGGCGGTTGTGCAGGTCGATCAGGATCCCCATGTCCTGCGCGAGCGTGTCCGCGTCGGCCGTCCGGACCCGCACCCCGTGCGCCCGGGCGAGCCGGCGCTCCTGTCGGCGGATCCCCTTGCGCAGGCTGGCGCTGCGCGAGGCCAGCAGCGCCTCGAACCCGCCGCTCGGCACGTCGACCACGGGGAACGGGGTCCGGCGCACGACCTCGCCGCCGAGGATCCCGGCGCTGCCCTCCGGGAGTTCGTCGGCGACCAGCGTGGCCCCGGAGCTCAGGGCGTAGTCGCGCAGCGCCGCCAGGCACTCGGCCCGGTCCTCGGGCGCGCAGACGGGGCCGAGCAAGTCCCCGTCGCGATGGCCCACGAATCGCAGCTCGCCATCGTGGCGCAGCAGCGGCAGGACGCCCACGGGCTCGCCGCCGCGAAGCGCCACCCGCAGCTCCAGCGCGGCGTCACCGCCCAGGTGGCCCCACCAGGAGTCGGCGAAGTCCCACGAAGCGAAGGGGTTGGCGGTCGGCCCCGCCAGGGTCTCCCACAGACCGCGGGCGTCGTCCAGACCGCCGAGCGGCTCCGTCGTGAGCGGCGCGCTCGTGCTCGCCGGCAAGGCCGGCTAGCCGCGGTCGGCCGCGGCCTCGAGCTGGGAGCGCACGTCCCCGGTGACCGGGTTGGCGTGGCCGGGCCAGGCCGAGGCGGGCTCGAGCGCGGCGAGCTTGCGCAGGCTTCGGATCGCCTGCTCGTGATCGAAGTTGAAGGCCTTCAGGGGGACTGCGGGCGGCCCCTCGGTGAAGCGCTCGACGTTGGCCGTGTAGAAGGTGTCCGTGGTCAGCGCGAGGCGGTCGGACTCGCGCCACAGGGCGATCTGCCCCGGGGCGTGCCCGTCGACGAGCACGGTCTTGAAGCCGGCCACGTCCTCGCCCTCCTCGATGGTCCCCGCGATGTCCACCGGGCCGCCGTCCCACGACTTCAGCAGCGTCGGGTACAGCCACCGCGCCGGTGCGGCGACCTTGGAGCTGTCCTGGTAGCGCAGCCCGCCGTCGCCGGCGGCGTCGACGACGTTGTCCGGGTGGCAGTACACGGGCACCCCGCGCAGCGCGGGCACGGCGCCGCGATGGTCGACGTGGCCGTGGCCGAGGACGATCCGCGTGATACCGCCCAGCGAGGCGCCGGCGGCGGCCAGGCCGTTGGCCATGCCCTTGATCCCGGCGTCGAACATGAGCACGCCGTCTTCATCCCGGACGAAGTAGACGTTGAAGGCCTTGCGCGGCAGGCCGCCGCGGACTATCCACACGCCCTCGGCGATCTGCTCGGGGGCCTCGCACATCCGCGAGCCGAGCTTTGTCTTCACATTCATGGCCCGGGTCATGCGCTGCTCGGTCGGTGAGTCCTGGGGCGGGAGCACGCCGAGCTGGCGCGCGATGGTCGCCGAGTCGGTGTAGGCGTCGATCGAGTGGACGCGCCCGTCGCGCACCCCGACGAGGTCGATGCCCTCGATGGCCAGTCGCCCGCCGTTGGGGTCGAGGCCCTGGAACTGCGCCGGCCCGGCGAACGTCCCGGTGATCGACCAGCGCACGGCGGCGCTGTCCTCGTCGCCGGTGATCGAGGTGATCCGCAGCTGGAAGTCCGGGAAGGCGTCGTAGAGGCCCTGGAAGTACTCGCGCAGCCCATGCGGGGCCGCGATGTCCCCGACTCCGTGGATGCGGGCGTGCCCGCCGGGCTCCCAGAGACCGGCCACGGTGTCGAGGTCCTTGCGCTCGTGCGCCTCGAAATAGCTCCGCGCCACCTCGGTCGCCGTCCCGGCGGTCTTCTCCGCGGCCTTGGCCATCAGGGTGCAGGCTATCGTGCCCGGCCATGCCGGAGACGGCCAGAAAGCGCGAGGTCGGGCGGGGCGAGCGCGTCATCCCCGGGATATGGCGCCTGCGCCTGCCCCTGCCCTGGCCCGGCGTGCCGCACTGCAACGCCTGGGCGATCGCCGCGGGCGACGGCATCGTGCTCGTGGACACCGGGATGCACGAACCGGGTTCGCTGGCCCATCTCGAGCGCGCCCTCGACCAGGTGCACCTCAACCTCGACCACGTTCGCCTGCTGGCCTGCACGCACGCCCACTCCGACCACTACGGGCAGGCGGCGCCGATCATGGAGCGGGCCGGCTGCGAGCTGTGGATGCACCCCAACCACCGGCACATGACCCAGGCGGCGACCGATCCCGACGCGGCGATCGCCCGCCGCCTGGAGGTGGCCCGCCAGTCGGGCATCCCCGAGGAGCCCCTGCGCCGCTACGCCGAGCAGCGCAAGGGCCAGGGCTTCGGCGTGGCCGAGTTCGTCGAGCCCGACCACGACCTGGTGGAGGGCGTGACTCTCGACTCCGACCTCGGGAAGTGGCACGTCTACGAGACGCCGGGCCACGCGCCCTCGCACGTGTGCCTGTACCAGCCCGAGAACCGGGTGCTGATCTCCGGCGACCATCTGCTCGGGCGCGTCTCCCTGTACTACGACTACGGCTACACGCCCGACCCGGCAGGCGAGTTCCTGTCCTCGCTCGACAAGGTCGACGCCCTGGGCGCCGGGCTGTGCCTGTCGGGCCACGGGCGCCCGTTTCGCACCGTGCACGGCCACGTCGAAGCCAACCGCGAGCTGGTCGGAGAGCGACTCGCCGCCGCCGAGGGCGCGCTCGCCCAGGGGGAGGCCAAGACCGCCGCGGAGATCGTGCCCGCCGTGCACGGCGAGCCCCTGAGCGCGGCCACCGGCTCGTGGTGGCTGCCCGAGGTCGTCTGCTATCTCACCCACCTCGAGCGCGAGGGGCGGGTGCACCGCCTCGACGGCGACCCGGTGCGCTGGGAGCTCGCCTCCTGATGGACGACGCGACGCTGTACGAGCGGATGCTCGACAGCATGGAGGTCACCTACGTCCAGGGCCTGGGCGAGCAGGTCCGCCGGCCCGGCCTGGCCGCCTTCGTCTGCCCGACGATGGCGCACCGCTCGGTGTTCAACAGCGTGGTCTACCGGGACGCCGGCGCCCTGGCCGCGGCGCTGCCGGAGCTGGCGGCGACCTACGAGGCCGCGGGCGTGCGGGCCTGGACGGTGTGGACGCCCGAGCGCGACGAGCCGGCCCGTGAGGCGCTGAGCGCGGCCGGACACTCGCTCGACGCCTCCCCGCGGGCGATGGCGGCGCCGCTGGGAGAGATCGACGCGGGGGAGGGCGCCGCGGGCCTGGACTGGGAGCTGGCGAACGGCGTCGAGGAGATGTGCGCGATCCTCGGGACCGCGTTCGGCTGGGAGCCCGACCGGGCGGCCCGGGTCCTGGACGGCCTGGAGCGAAACGCCCACATCTACATCGCCCGCGCGGACGGGCGCGCGGTGGCGTGCGTGGTCACCTGGGACGTCGCCGGCGACGCCGGCGTCTACTACGTCGGGACCCTCCCCGAGGCCCGCGGCCGAGGCCTGGCCACGGGGCTGATGCGCCAGGCGATGCTCGACGCGCGCGAGCGCGGCGCCACCACGACGTCGCTGCAGGCGACGCGCATGGGAGCGCCCGTCTACAGCCGCCTGGGGTACCGCGACCTCGGGGCGATTGAGATGTGGGAGCGGCGGCGCACCTAGAATCAGGCGGCCATGCGCATCGACGAGATCCTCGAGCGCTCGGACGACCCGGTCTTCTCGTTCGAGTTCTTCCCGCCCAAGACCCCCGAGGGGGAGGCGACCCTGCGCGAGACGCTGACCCTGCTCGGCGACCTGCAGCCGTCGTTCGTCTCGGTCACCTACGGGGCGGGGGGAACGACCCGGGCCCGGACGGTGGAGATCACCAAGTGGATCAAGCAGGAGCTGGGCATCGAGGCGATGGCGCACCTGAGCTGCGTCGGCGAGCCGGTGGAGCGCCTGCGCGAGATCCTCGACGAGATCGGGCAGGCGGGCATCGAGAACGTCCTCGCGCTGCGCGGCGACCCGCCGCGCGGGGAGAAGGAGTGGACGCCCCACCCCGGCGGGCTGCACTACTCGACCGAGCTGGCGGCGCTCATCAACCGCGACTACGGCTACTGCGTCGGCGCCGCCTGCTTCCCCGAGGTCCATCCCGAGGCGACCGATCTGGCCAGCGACCTGGGGTTCCTCAAGGAGAAGGTGGCGGCGGGCGCACGCTTCCTCGTCACGCAGCTCTTCTTCGACAACGAGCTGTACTTCGACTTCGTCCGCGAGGCGCGGGCCATGGGCATCGACGTGCCGATCGTGGCGGGCGTCATGCCGATCACCAACGTCAGCCAGATCACGACGATCACCGGCATGTGCGGGGCGACGATCCCGCCGGGCCTGATGGCCGAGCTCGAACGCCGCGCCGAGGATCCGGACGCCGTGACCAACTTCGGCGTGGCCTACGCGACCGAGCAGTGCTCCGACCTGCTGCGCCGCGGCGCCCCGGGCATCCACTTCTACACGCTCAACCGCTCGCCGGCCACGCGGGCCATCCTGTCCTCGCTCAAGCTCCACCGGCCGTGGCGCGAGCGCGCGGCGGCCGTCTAGGAGGGCCCTTCTACGCGTATCGGTGCGATGGCGCCGCCGAACGACGGGCAATGAGGGGGTGGGCCCGGCCTCGCGGGCCGAATCGCTTGCGGCTTAGCGTCCACAGCCGGTCGGCCACCGCCCGCAGAATGGCTTCAGCCGCCGCCCGCCGAAGCGTCCTCGTCGGCCACCAGGTCCAGGGCGTGCGCCACCATCGGGCGGCCGTCGATCTCGTACTGGACGTCGACCGTGTCGTTCTTGCGATACGTGCCGATTCCCCAGGCGCCCAGGAACCAGCGCCAGAACCCCAGCCGCCCCTCCTGGGCCAGTGGGCGGTCGAAGAGCAGTTCGCCCTCGCGGATCTCGAAGTCGTCCCCGGGACGCTGGCGCACGCCGTTGAGATAGACCTCGAACGGCGGGCGGACTCCCGCCGGCAGCTTGACTCGGGACTGGCTCATGCAACGGCCATTATTGGAGGTCGCGGCGCCGACGCGTCAAGATGGCCGCTATGCAGGGGGATTCTGCTCCCAGGGCGAATGAACAACCCAATCATGCGCTCGCGGTCGTCTCCGGTGGCTGAGCGTGCGGACGGATCCGAGCGGGCGATGGTGCGCCGGTATGCCGCGGCCTCGCGCCGGGCCGAGATCCTCGCGCAGGCGGCCCACCGGCTAAACGAGACCCTCCAGCTCGAGGAGGTCCTCTCCACGCTGTGCCGTGAGGTGCGCCTCGCGCTGTCCGCCGACGCCGCGATCGTGTGGCTCGTCGACGGCGGGGGCGGCCTGCGGGTGGCCGCGGGCGACGGATCGTCTCCCCTCGAGATCGGCACGCGGGCCCGGCGCGGGGACGGCCTGGTCGGCTCGACCCTCAGCGCCGACGAGCCTCGCTCGACGACCTCCGCCGCCGCCGTGCCCCTGCGCCGTCGCGGCGTGCCCGACGGCATCGTGCACGTGACCTGGCCCGACGGCCACGACGTCGAGCCCCACGAGATGGAGCTTCTCGTCGGCTTCGCCCATCTGGCCAGCGGCGCCTGTCGCAACGCCGAGGACCACGCGCTGGCCCGGCGCGCCGCCTCCATCGACTCGCTCACGGGTGCGCTCAACCACGCCGCGTTCCAGGCCCGCCTGCGGGAGGAGATCTCCCGGGCCGAGCGCGGCGCCGAGCCCTTCACCCTCGCCCTCGTCGACCTCGACGGCTTTCGCCTGGTCAACGACCGCTTCGGTCATCTGGCGGGCGACGCCGTGCTGCGCGGAGCGGGCGAGATGATTCGCACCACCGTGCGCCTGCACGACCAGGTCGGGCGCTTCGGCGGCGACGAGTTCGCGCTGCTGCTTCCGGCCACGGACCCGGTCGCCGCCCAGGCCATCGTCGACCGCACCCTGGAGGCGCTGAGCGGCCTGCCGGTGCCGGGCGGAGAGACGGTCTCGGCCTGCGCCGGGCTGGCCGCCTACGCCTGGGGCGACGAGCCCCCGGGAGTGATCGAACGCGCCGACGGGGCCCTGCGCGAGGCCAAGCACCGCCGCGGAAGCCGGGTCATCGCCCCGCCGCCGCGCGAGACGGTCGACCAGGATCCCGGGCGCGACCGCCCCGACCGGCGCACGCACCGGCTGGCCGTGGCCGGCGAGCTGGGCGCCCGGCTGTCCGGCCTGCTCGACCCCGAGGCCATCGCCCGCACGGCGGTGACGGACATGGCCGCGGCGCTGGGCTTCGAGCTGTGCGCGGTCGTGCGCGCGGAGCCGAGCGGCGGGGCCCGGCCACTGGCCTGCGCCGGGCTGGGCGAGGCGGGGATGGAGCCGAGGCCGGTCGGAAGCCCCGTCTGGCGCTGCCTGACCGAGCGCCGGCCCGTCCTGGTCAACGACGCCACCCGCGATCCGCTCTACGCGAACCGCCTGCCCGAGGGAGTGCGCTCGGCGCTGGTCGTCCCGCTGTACGCCGGATCCGACCTGTGGGGGGCCGTCGAGGTGCTGTCGCGCGGAGCGGCGGCGTTCGACCCGGGCGACGCGCAGCTCGTCCAGACCATCTGCGACCACGTGGGCGCGGCGCTTCTCACCGCCGAGCTCTACCGCGAGCTCGAGCAGACCTACGTCGGCACCGCCGCCGCGCTGGCCGCGGCCCTGGAGGCCAAGGACGACTACACGGCCGACCACGCCCAGTCGATCGCCGACCTGGCCGTCGACGTCGGGCGCGAGATGGGACTCGACGACGGGACCCTGCGCGACCTGCGCTACGGCGCGATCTTCCACGACATCGGCAAGATCGCCGTGCCCGACGCCATCCTGCACAAGCCCGGGCGCCTGACCGACGACGAGTTCGAGGTGGTCAAGCGCCATCCGGTGACCGGCGAGCAGATCCTCGCCCCCGTGCCCTTCCTCGCCGACGTCCGGCGGATCGTGCGCCACGACCATGAGCGCTGGGACGGGACCGGCTACCCCGACGGCCTGCGCGGTCCCCAGATACCCATCGGCGCCCGGATCGTCCTCGTCGTCGACGCCTTCCACGCGATGACGTCCGACCGGCCATACCGGCGGGGGATGTCCGAGGACGACGCGCGGCGCCAGCTCATGGAGGGGGCCGGGACCCAGTTCGACCCGGATGTCGTGGCCGCGTTCCTGCGTGTCCTCGACCGGGTCGCGGCCTAACCTTTCTCGGCCGTGACGGCCGAGATCCCCTACCGCATTCGCCGCTCCGATCGCGCCCGCCGCGTCCGCGTGACCGTCGAGGCCGGGACCGGGGTGGAGGTCGTCCTGCCCCGTCGCGCCCCCGAGCGCGAGGCCGCGCGCGCGATGGACGAGCTCGCGCCCTGGGTCTCCCGGCGCCTGGCGCAGATCGAGCGCAGCCAGGCCGAGCTGGGGCTGGGCGAGGGGTTCGTCCCCTGCCTGGGCCAGCGCCTGGAGCTCATCTTCGAACCGGGCCGGACCCGCGCGACGCAACGCGGCGAGCGGCTCCTCGTTCCGGCCGGCGACTGGCGGCCGGCGGCCGAGCGCTGGTACCGGCGGCGCGCCCGCGAGGAGATCCCGCCCCGCCTGGACGCGGCGTGCGCCGTGGCCGGGACGGAGTGGACCACGCTGTCGATCCGCGGGCAGCGCACGCGCTGGGCGAGCTGCGCCCCGTCGGGGGCGATGAGCTTCAACTGGCGGCTGCTGATGGCCCCGCCGGCGGTGCTCGAGACCGTCGTCTGGCACGAGGTCTGCCATCTGGAGATCGCGGACCACTCGCGGCGCTTCTGGGCCCTGATGGATCGCCGGCGCCCCGGGCATCGCGACCAGCAGCGCTGGCTGCGCCGCCACGGCCCGGCCCTGGTCCTCTAGCTCGCTAGGCCAGGACGCGGCGCAGCGCGTCGTAGGGCGACTCGCCGTCGTCCTGCTCGACCAGCCGGCGGCGCACCCGGCCCGTGAAGGCCTCGGCCGACCCGTCACCGCGCACGTCCACGCCCGCCCGCAGCCCGCGCGGGCCCGAGACCTCGCCGCGGGCGGCCACCTGCTGGACCGGCGTGAACTCGCGGTAGCGCAGGTCGATCGCCGGCAGCCGCTCGGTGTTGGCCAGCGCGCGCAGGGTCTGCTCCAGCGCGTCCAGGGCCTCCATCAGGTCGGAGAATTGCTCGCGCGTCACCTTCGGCCCGTTGCGCACGGTCACCGTGTACCGCCGCGCCATCGGGCTAGCCCTTCACCAGCTTCGACCAGAACCGGATGAACTCGCGCTCGTGGGCGATCCCCGCCTCCAGGGCCGCCCGCGGGCCGGTGAGCTCCTCGGGGCAGGCGGCGTAGTAGCCCTCGTACTCGCTCAGCTTCGCCCGGTGCGTCCGCAGCTGGGGCTCGGCGAGCTTGGCCGGGTCGGCGCCGAAGAACAGCTGGAGCAGCCCCGGGTCGCGCAGCTCGGTCATGGCCTCGGTGGGGGAGTCCAGCCACTCGCGCAGGGCGCGGCGCCCCTCGCGGGTGAGCGTGTAGCGCCTGCGCCGCCGTCCGCCCTCCTCGCGCCTCTCGGTCAGCAGGCCGGCGGCCGCGAGGCGCTCGGGCTCGGTGTAGAGCTGGGCGTGCTGGACGGACCAGAAGTTGCCCACCGAGTCGGCCACCATGCGCTTGAGGTCGTAGGGCGTGGACTCGCCGGCCCGCTCGAGGAGCCCGAGGACGATGTAGGAGGTGGGTGTGAGGCGGGTCACTTGCAATCGTCTAAATTGGACGGTATGTTGCGATCCGTCCATTGTAGACGTCTCGGAGGATCTCTCCCCATGGCCGCCACCGCCACCACACCCGCCTTCGCCCAGGGCTTCACCACCCTCAACGACGAGACGGAGGTGGGCGCCCTCCCGGTCGTGGGCGAGGTACCGCCCTGGCTGGCGGGCTCCCTGCTGCGCACCGGCCCGGCGAAGTTCGAGGCCGGCGAGCGCGCCCTGCGCCACTGGTTCGACGGGCTGGCGATGCTGCACCGCTACACCTTCGAGGCGGGCCGCGTCTCCTACGCCAACCGCTTCCTGCACAGCCGGGCCTGGCAGGCGGTGGAGGAGACGGGCGAGCTTGCGTACTCCGAGTTCGCCACCGATCCCTGCCGGTCTCTGTTCCGCCGTGTGGCGTCGATGTTCAAGCCCGCGCTGAGCGACAACGGCGCCGTCAACGTGTCGCGCGTGGGGGACGAGTACATCGCGATGACCGAGACCCCGCTCCCGGTCGTCTTCGATCCCGGCACGCTGGAGGCCGCCGGGGTGGCCTACGAGCCCCCGGGCATGCTGACCACGGCCCACCCGCACCTCGATCCGGCGCGCGGGGAGATGCTCAACTACACCGCCAAGCTCGGCCCGAGGTCGCACTACCGCTTCTACGGCCAGCGCTCGCGCACCGAGCAGCGCGTGATCGGCGATGTGCCCGTGCGCCATCCCGGCTACGTGCACTCCTTCGGGATGACCGAGCGCTACCTGATCCTGGCCGAGGGCCCCTTCGTCGTCGATCCCCTGCGCCTGGCCACGAGCGGGCGGCCCTACATCGAGAACTACCGCTGGGAGCCTGAGCGCGGCGCCCGCTTCCTGCTCGTCGAGCGCGACGGGGGGAGGCTCCGCGGGACGTATGAGACCGACGCGTTCTTCACCTTCCACCACATCAATGCCTTCGAGCGCGACGGCGACGTGGTGGTCGACCTGTGCGCCTACGAGGACCCGTCGATCATCGACGCGCTCTACCTCGATCGACTGCGCTCCGAGGACTCGATCCCGCTGGCGCGCCCGGTGCGCTACACGCTCGGCCTGGACTCGGGGAGGGTGTCCTCGCAGCGCCTGGCCGACATCGACCTCGAGCTGCCGCGGATCAACTACCGCGCCCACAACGCCCGGCCGTACCGCTACGTCTACGGCGGCTCGATGACCGAGGGCTTCCTCGGCGCGATCGCCAAGGTCGACACGGAGAGGGGCGAGAGCGAGACGTGGTCGGAGCCCGGCTGCTTCGCCGGCGAGCCGGTGTTCGTGCCCGAGCCCGAGGCGCACGAGGAGGACGCCGGCGTCCTGCTCTCGGTCGTCCTGGACACCAACCGCGAGACCTCGTTCCTGCTCGTCCTCGACGCGGCGACGCTGGCCGAGCGCGCCCGCGCGGAGATCCCGCACCGCATCCCGCTGGCCTTCCACGGGCAGTTCTTCGGACGAGGCCCCGGCGACTAGAGCCAGTCGTCGAGTGGCAGCCGCCTCCCGGCGACGGCCAGCGCCGGGGGCTCGGCGCGGGCCACGGGCGGCAGGCCCGCGACCGGGACGGCGCCCAGGGCCGCGATCGTCTCGCGGTTGGAGCGCTCCATCTCGGACGGCTCGTCCGGCCAGGGGGTGAGGACCACCCCGGCGACGCGCAGGCCCACGGCCCGGGCGGCCTCGAGCGTGAGCAGCGTGTGGTTGATCGTGCCCAGGCCGGGGCGGGCGGCCACGACCAGCGGCAGCGAGAGCTCGCGGGCCAGGTCGCGCACCAGGTAGCCGGGCGTCAGCGGCACGAGCAGCCCGCCGACGCCCTCGGCGATCACGACGCCGGCGGACGCGGCGGCCGCGCGCGCGGCGGCGACGAGCGCGGCCGGCTCGATCGCCCGGCCGGCCAGCTCGGCGGCCAGGTGGGGCGAGACGGCGGGGCCGAACGTCAGTGGCGCGACCTGCGCCGGCGGCCTGTCGCTGGCCAGCCCCAGCAGCACGTGGTCGGGCGGCCAGGCCGGGTCGGGCGGCTCGTCGGTGCCGGTGACAACGGGCTTGTACGCGGCCACCGCCTGACCCCGCTCGCGCAGGGCGGCGCAGATGGCCGCCGCCACGACGGTCTTGCCGACTCCCGTGTCGGTGCCGGTGACGAACAGCCCGCGCACGGCGACGCGCGCCGCGTCAGGCGGCGACGCGCGCGTCGGCCTCGCCGTCGTAGAGCCGCGGGGCGGGGCCGGCCGCCGCGACGGCGGGCGCCTTCTCAACCGGCTCGGGAACGGCCGCGCCCTCGCCGATCGCCTCCGCCAGCACGTGGGCGGCGGCGCGCAGCTCGGACTTCGTGTGCGAGGCCATCACGGCGAGGCGCAGGCGCGACGTGCCCTCGGGCACCGTGGGGGGTCGGATCGCCTGGGCGAAGACCCCCTGCGCCAGCGCCCGCTCGCACGCCGCCATCGCCGCCGCCGCGTCGCCGACGACCAGCGGCACGATCTGGGTGGACGAGCCGCCGGTGTCGAAGCCCAGCGTCTCCAGCTCCTCGCGCAGCGCGGCGGCGTTGCCCTGGAGCTTGTCCACCTTGCGCGGCGACTCGATCAGGATCTGCAGCGCGGCCAGGGCCCCGGCGACGGCCGGCGGGGGCAGGGCGGTGGAGAAGATCAGCGTCCGCACGGTGTTGACCAGGTACTTGGCCATCGTCTTGTCGCAGCAGGCGAACGCGCCGTAGGAGCCCAACGCCTTGCCCAGCGTCCCGATCACGACGTCGATCTCGTCCTCCAGGCCCAGCTCGGCCACGAGGCCGCGGCCGCCGGGTCCCAGCGCCCCGGTCCCGTGGGCCTCGTCGACCACGATCCGCGCCCCGTACAGCCGGGCGACCTCGCAGATCTCCTCCAGGGGCGCGACGTCGCCGTCCATCGAGAACACCGAGTCCGTGACAATGACCGCCGGGCGGCCCTCGGCCTCGCGCAGGCCCCACTCGAGATGCTCGACGTCGGCGTGCTCGTACACGACCGTCTCGGCGCCCGCGAGCCGGCAGCCGTCGATCAGCGAGGCGTGGTTGAGCGAGTCCGACAGCACCACGCCGTCGCGGGCCAGCGCCGAGACGATCCCGGTGTTGGCCAGGTAGCCGGAGCCGAACAGCACGCAGGCCTCGCTGCCCTTGAACTCGGCCAGCGCCTCCTCGAGACGGCGGTGGATGGTCATGGAGCCCGACACGAGCCGCGACGCCCCGGCGCCCACGCCCCAGCGCATCGCCGCGTCGGCGGCGGACTGGCGGACCCGGGGATGGTCGGCCAGCCCGAGGTAGTTGTTGGAGCACAGCAGCAGGACCGGTCGCCCGTCGAGCACGACGCGGGGGCCCTGCGGCCCGCTGATCATCCGCAGGCGACGGTAGAGGCCGAGGTCCTTGAGCTCTTCCAGACGGGCCTCGATGTCCATGGCTGCGTGGCTACCCCCGGTTCGGCGCGCCGTCCGGCCGGGGCGGGACGGTCGCCTTCTTGGCGAAGCGAAGCTGGGTCGACGGGTCCCACATGCGCACCTCGATGCCGCCGGCCGGCGTGGCGTCGTCCAGGAATCCGTCGATGACGTCGGGCGTCGGGCCGTCCAGCCAGCCCTCGCGGTTGTCCGGCCGCGGGTTGGCGCCGTTGTCGGGCTGGCGGGCGACGTTGAGGCCGAGGTTCTCGAACATCTCGCGGTCCTGCTCGGGCGTGTTGCCCAGCGTGGTGAGGAAGTTGCCCATCATCACGCCGTTGACGCCCGCCTTGACGGCCAGCGGCTGGAGCTCGCCGAGGTTCTCCACGCGGCCGCCGCACAGGCGAAACAGCGCGCGGGGGAGGATCAGGCGGAAGATCGCGATCCACTTCACGGCCTCCCACGGGTCCATGTGGTCGCGGTCGCCGAACTTCGTCCCCGGGCGCGGGTTGAGCAGGTTGATGGGGACGGAGTCGGGATCGATCTCCGACAGCTCGAACGCCATCTCGACACGCTGCTCCGGCGTCTCGCCCAGGTTGAGGATGCCGCCGACGCACGTCTCCAGGCCCGCCTCCTTGACCGCCTCGATGGTGCGCAGGCGGCCCTCGTAGCGGACCGTGCTCGAGACCTCGGGGTAGTAGGAGCGCGCCGTCTCGACGTTGTGGTGCACGCGCTGGATCCCGGCCTCGCGCAGGGCCTTGGCCCGGTCGACGGACATGTGCCCGACCGACGCGCAGCGCTTGAGGTTGGTGTGCTCGGCCACGAGCCGCGCGCCCTCGAGCACCTTGGCAAAGTCGCGCTTGGACAGCCCCTGGCCCTGGGTGACCATGCAGAAGCGATGCGCCCCCGCCGCCTCGGCCGCCCGGGCGTGCTCGAGGATCTGGTCGGGCTCCATCATCGCGTGCATCGGCGTCTCGGCGTCGGCGTAGCGCGACTGCGCGCAGAAGCCGCAGTCCTCGGCGCAGCCGCCGGACTTGGCGTTGACCAGCGAGCACATGTCCGTCGAGTCGGCGAAGTGCTCGACGCGGACGTCCCACGCGCGCCGCACGAGGGCTTCGATGTCGGCCGGCTCGCTCAGCCCGCCGAGCGAGAGCGCCTCTTCACGGGAGATGAGCGGAGGCATCGCGCGGCAGGCTAGGCAGAAGGTCGGACGGGTCGCCTCCCGGGCGGATACGCTCCTCGCCATGGCGGGCGACGACGACGACGCGACCTTCCATACGAGTCAGGAGGAGTCGATGCGTCAGGCCGAGGCGGCGTTCGGCGGCGGCTCCTCGGAGGCGGGCGCCTCGGGGCTCGGCTCGGCGTCCGAGGCCTCGGTCACACCCGTCACGCCGGCCGCCTCGCCCACGCCCGCCCCGTCGCCCACGCCGGGCGCCGCCCCGCCGCCTCTGCGCCCGACGACCGGCGGCCTGCCGCCCAGCGGGTCCCAGCCCCTCGGCGTCCCCGGCGTCCGGCGCCGCCGGCGCTCGGGTTGTGGCGCCGTCGGCATCGTGGTCGTGCTGGGGATCGTGGCCGGAGTGGGCGGCGGGATCTGGGCGCTGGTCAGCTCGGTCAGCGACACGGTCGACAGGGTCCGCTCGTCGCCGGTCTTCAACGTGCCCTCCGTTCCGAGCATCCCCAACGTCCCCACGCCGACCTCGCCCAGCGGGCCGACGGGCGGCGGCAGCTACTTCACCGCCTCGGGACTGCGCGCGGCCAAGACCAAGGCCGTCAGCCTCACCGGGCGCGGGGCCCGCATCCAGCTCGCGCGGATCGCCTCCGGCCAGCTTCAGGTCATCGCCCGCAACGGCTCGCGCGGGCGCATCGTGCTCGTGTCTCCCGGCGTCACCCGGCGCATCGACACGCCGACCGGCGCGAACACGGGCAACGAATTCGGCTTCGCCGCGCTGCGCCCCGCCGTCGTGGGACGGCTGACCGCGACCCTGCGGCGGCGCTTCCACGTCTCGCCGGGCCGCATCGACTACATGGTGGTGCTGCGCGACCCCATCAGCAAGAACATCGAGTGGCTCGTCTATCCACGCGGGGGCAGCGCCCACTTCCAGGCCAACGCGGCCGGCGGCGACCTACGTCGCGTGGGCTGACCCGGCCGCGGCCGGAGCCGACGGCTGTGGCGCCACGCAGTACGCGCCCTCGGAGAACCCCTCGCCCTCGATCCCGAAGGCCCAGTTGAACCGGGCGCGGTAGTTCTCCAGCGCGATGACCGAGGTGAGCTCGACCATCTCCGCCTCGTCGAAGCGCTCACGCAGGCGGCCGAACAGCTCGTCGGAGACCTCGACCGGCGTGCGCGACATCCCCACGGCGTAGTCGAGGACGAGCTTGTCGTCGGCGCTGAGGAGGTCGCTGTGCTCGTAGCCGACCAGCGCGCGCATCTCCTCCTCCGAGACTCCGCCGGCGCGGACGAGCGCCGAGCCGAAGTCCAGGCACCACTCGCATCCGGCGAGCTGCGCGGTCTTGAGCTCGGCCAGCTCCTTGAGCCGGCGGTCCACACGGTGCGCGCGCTCGGAGGCCAGCTCGAGCATCCCGTAGCCGAACAGCAGTGACGGGTGATGGGCCGTGACGGCGACGGGCACCGGCACCCTGCCGTAGCGCCGGCGGCTCTCGCGGAAGGCGTAGCGGACGACCGGGTTGGCCGAGGAGCGCACGCCGCTGATCCGGGCCCCGTCCTCCCCCGGCCCCGCGCCCGAGACCGTGACCGTCCGGGGCGGGCGGGCGAGATCGATCAGCAGCCCGGCCGGGAGCAGCACGGTGAGGGCGAGGGTGAACACGTTGCCCATGGCGTCCGTCGTGTCGTAGGGCCCGAGGTTGAACAGGTGGTACACGGCGTGGGGAAGGGCGAACAGCAGGTAGGAGACGAGCGCCACCCAGACCAGCCGGCGCTCGAGCCAGATCGCCCCCGCCACGAGCACGAACCCGGTGGCGATGAACAGCCCGCCCACGTCGCGCAGGAGATGCTCGTTGTAGGCGGGCAGGGCCGAGACCCAGCCGCCGCGCCCCGGCGGGAAGTCGGTGTAGAAGGAGTGGGGGAAGAACAGCGCCCACGCTCCGTCGACGAGCTGGACGATGCCCAGCCCGGCCATCACGGCCCGGAAGGCGATCGGGTGGGGAACGGGTCGGTCAGGCATGGCTGGGGCTCCTCTCGTCGATCAGGCTCCGGACGGCGGCCAGGGTCCCGGCGACCCAGGCCTTGACGAAGCGCTCCTCGTCCACCCCGGCGGGGGAGGGCCCGAAGAGCATCTCCTGCAGCGTGTAGCCGACCAGCGCGTCGGTGGTCAGCGAGGCGAACGCCTCGGGATCGTCCACGTGCCCGCCCTGGGACTCGACGTAGCGCGAGATCCACTCGGCGGCCATGCGATGGCCGCGCAGGACGATCGCCTCGCGGAAGGTCTCGGCGATCTCGGGAAAGCGGTCGCCCTCCTTCATGACGATGCGCGTCAGCTCGTGCTCGCGCCGCAGCTCGGCCAGCCCCCAGCGGGCGGTCAGGGTCAGCTCGGCGCGCAGGTCGCCCAGCGGCATCACCGCGAGCTGCGAGCGCATCTCCTCCACCGCGTCGGTGTGCTGGCCGATCGCCGCGACGAGCACGGCCTGCTTGCTGGGGAAGTGCTTGTAGAGCGCGCCGGACCGGGGGAGAGGCCGGCCGCCGCCTCGATCTCGCCCACCGAGGTCCCGGTGAACCCCTGCTCGGCGAACAGGCGCCGGGCGGCGGTGAGGATGCGCTCGCGGGTGGGAGGGGCGACCGAGGTCATCGAGCGATTACCTCAGGTAATCACATGATTACTCCCCGGTCAACGCCTCCAGCAGGCTCTCGACGCTCGCGCGCGCCAGCTCGCGCACCTCGTCGTCGCTGCGGTCCTGGATCGGGTGCTCGACGAACACGCGGGCCAGCCCGGGCTGGCCCAGGCGGGCGGACTGCTCGGACGCGGTCGACTCGAAGGCCGACGAGGCGACCAGCACCGCCGGGATTCCCTGGCCCTCCAGCTCCAGCACGTCGCGCAGACCGCACGACACACAGGAGCCTCAGTCGGCGAGGGCCTCGATGGCCGCGTCGCAGCGCTGCGCGATCTCGCGGCGCACGTCGGCGGGGGCGGGCTTGGTGAACGTGGGCTTCGCCGTGCGCTCAACGGCGATGCCGCGCTCGGTCAGCAGCCGCTCCAGCTCGTCGAGGAAGACGTCGCCGCGGGGCTTTCGGATGTCCAGCAGCGCGACGGTCGTGGGCCGGCCGCGCTGCGCCAGCGGGCGGCCGACCGCCTCCAGCTCGCCGGTGGGATCGAGGACCTCTAGCGCCATGGCTCCACGCTGCGCGTCACGGGGGTCGAGCCTATCTCCCCGGAGACCCAGCTTCCGTAGACCATCGAGAACAGGCCCGCGTCCCCGCCCGCGTAGGCGAGCAGGATGCGCTCGGGCGCGGCGAACTTCGCCACCGGCATCTCGGGGTCGGTCACCCACTGCGGGTCCAGGCCCTCCGGCGACCCCCCGGCGCCCCGCACCAGCTCTCCGGCCGGCGACATCGTCAGCTCGAACAGCCGCCGGCGGACCTGCGCGCGGTCCCATCCCGCCTCACGGAAGATCCGGCCGTGCTCGGGCCCCGCGACCAGCATCGCGTCGAAGGCCAGGCGCTGCTTGGGGTGCGAGATCGATTCCAGGGCGAGCGCGTAGGAGGCGCACAGCCCCTCCGGGTCGCGGGCCAGCTGGTCGACGACGATCCGCGGCGCCTCGGTGGCCACCAGCGTCACGCCCGTCTCGCCGTCCGGGACGCCGCGCTCCGCGCACAGCGGCTCCCAGGGCGACCCGGCGACGTCCTCGGCGAAGCAGGAGGAGAGCTTGCCCGGCTGCCCGTGGGCGGCGCGGTCCTCCTCGCCGGGCCGCCCGCCGCCGACGTTGCGCACCACGAGCGCCAGCGCGCGGCCGATGGTCAGGTTGGCCCGGTTGCCCTGGCCGAGGCAGTTGCCGCCGGAGTTCATCCCCACCTGGGCCGCCAGCGGGCCGGAGACGACCACGGTCGGGCCCGCCGGGTAGGTCGTGGCCACCAGGCCGTGCAGCGCGAACTCCTCGGCGCACGCCGCCTCGACGGCGGCCAGGACGATGGGCAGGACCTCGCCGGGGCAGCCGGCCATGACCGCGTTGACCGCCACCTTCTCCACGGTGGCGCTCCCGCCGTAGGGCGCCACGACCCCCACGACCTCCTGCGGGTCGCGCGAGGTGTGCTCGAGCATCTCCACCACGCGCTCGGGCGTCGGGGGGACGACCGGCAGCCCGTCGGTGAGCCCGCGGTCGTACAGCGCCTCGAACGGGTCCTCGAGGTCTCCCAGCTCCAGCGGGCGGGCGCGCAGCCGTCCCTCGGCGCGGGCGCGCCGGGCGGCCAGCCGCGGCGCGACCTCCGGGTCCCGCGTGCGGCTCGCGCACCCCGGCCTCATCTCGGGCAGGCCCTCGAGCGCCAGCTCGGTCCCGGCCCGGGCGGCCAGCTCCGAGATGCGCTCGCGGTGCAGGCCCTCGACGCGGCCGCGCTCCTCGCCGCCGTCGAGGAGCACGAGCGCGGGGACCGCGTCCGGGTCGAAGCGCTGGGACTCGGTGAGCTCGCCGTCCAGCTCGGGCACCGCCCGCAGGCCCACGCGGCGGGCCTGCTCGGCCGTCTGCCCGGCATCGGACTGGGAGAGGATGCGAACCGGCGCCCCCGCGGCCGCGGCGGCGTCGAGGGCGGGCAGGAGCTGGTCGCACACCGGGCAGTCGTGCTTGACGAGCGCGAGGAGCTCCATGTCGCCCTCGAGCCTAACCCTCGGCGGGCGGGGTGGCGGCGTGGATGGCCGCCCGGATGTCCGTCAGCGACGTGCCCTTCTCGATGTAGGCCGCCGCGCCGCGCTCGAGGACGAGGGACTCCATCCGGGCGGCGGCGAATCCGGACAGCACGAGGATGAGCGTGTCCGGGGCGCGGGCGCGCAGCGCGTCGATCACCTCGAGCCCGTCGAGCTTGGGCATCGAGAGGTCGAGCAGGACGATGTCCGGGCGCTGGTCGCTGACGACCTCGATCGCCTCCTCGCCGTCCGCCGCCTCGGCGACGACCTCGATCTCCGGATCGTCCTCGAGTCCGTAGCGCATCAGCTCGCGGAACTCGCGTACGTCGTCGCAGATCGCGACCCGGACCCGGCCGTCGGGTTTCGTCCCGTTGTTCATCGCTTCCACGCGGCCATCGTGTCATCGCTCCGGTGCCTGGGATTCACCGGATCGGATGATCCGGCAGTCCAGGCCCCGTCCTCGGACTGAATGACCTTCAGTCTAAGGACTCAGCGGCCGCGCCATTGAGGGGCGCGCTTCTCCGCGAAGGCCCGGACTCCTTCGCGGAAATCCTCGGAGCCGAAGCACGCCCGGCGCAGGTCCACGAGCTCGGTCTCGACGCCCGGCGCGAGCGTGCCCCGGGCGGCCAGCATTTCGCGGATCACGCGCTTGTTGCCGCTGAGCGAGAGCGGCGCGTTGGCGGCGATCTCGCTCGCCAGGTCCAGCGCCTCGCGCTCCAGGTCGCCGGGGGCCACGACAGCGTTGACCAGGCCCCAGCGCTCGGCCTGCGTTGCCGGGATGTTGCGGCCGGTCAGGAACAGCTCGCGCGTGCGGGCCGCCCCCACGACGTCGAGGAACTTCTGGATGCCCGTGTGCGAGTAGATGAGCCCCAGCTTGGCCGGCGGCATCCCGAGCTTGACGCCCTCCGCCGCCACCCGCAGATCGCAGGAGAGGGCCACCTCCAGGCCGCCGCCGATGGCGTGGCCGTTGAGCGCGGCGACGATGGGATACGGGTAGGACTCCAGCGCCTCGATCGCCTCGGCGAAGGGGTGGGCGACCAGCTTCTCGGCCTCCTCGGCAAAGGTGTCCTCGGGCATGTCGCCGATGTCATAGCCCGCCGAGAACATGCCCTCGGTGCCGGTGAGGATCACGCAGCGGGCATCCAGGTCGCCCAGCGCGGACGCCAGCGCGTCGAGGATCTCGTGGTCCAGCGCGTTGCGCTTGGCGGGGTTGGCGATCGTCAGCCGCGCGACGTGCTCGCCCGGCGAGTCGAGCCGGAGCTTGCCTGCGGCCAGGTCCGTCACTAGTCCGCGAGGACCACCAGCGGGTCGCCCTCGTTCACCGCCTGGCCCTCCTCACAGAGGATCTCCTTGACGGTGCCCGCGTCCTCGGCCTCGACGGGCATCTCCATCTTCATCGACTCGAGGATCACGACGGTGTCGCCCTCGTCCACGCTGTCGCCCACCTTCACTTCGATCTTCCAGACGGTGCCGGTGATGTGGGCTTCCACCTCGGACAAGCGAACCTCCTGGGTACCGGGATCGTGTGCGCGCGGCAGAATAGCCGCCCCTCATGACACGCGAGGACACCATCGTCATCGTCGCGGCCTACAACGAGGCCGACCGCCTGGCCGCCACGCTCGCCTCCCTGGGCGAGACGTTTCCCGGTGCGCGCATCCTCGTGGCCGACGACGGCTCACGCGACTCGACGCCCCACGTCGCCCTCCAGGCGGGAGCAGAGCTGGTCCGCTCACCACGCACCGTGGGCAAGGGCGGGGCCAACACGGCGGCGGCGCAGCGGGTGATGGCGCGCGCGCTCGAGCCCGATCCACCGGTGATCGTCCTGTGCGACGGCGACCTGGGGGAGACCGCCGCCAAGCTCGCCCCGCTGGCCGAGGCGGTCCGGGAGGGCCGTTTCGACCTGGCTATCGCGCGCTTCGCCGTCAAGGTCGGCGGCGGGTTCGGGTTCGCCGTGCGGTTCTCGCGCTGGGCGACGCTGCGGCTCACCGGGCTCGAGCTGGCCGCCCCGATCTCCGGCCAGCGGGCGATGCGCGGGGAGGTGCTGCCCGTGGTCGTCCCGTTCGCGCCGCGCTTCGGGATGGAGACCGCCATGAACATCGACGCCGCCCGCGGGGGCTTCCGGGTCGGGGAGGTCGAGCTCGACCTCGCCCACCGCGCCACCGGCAAGACGCTGCGTGGCTTCGCGCACCGCCTGCGCCAGCTCAAGGACTTCGTGCTGGTCTGGCTGGACCGGCGCTGAGCGCTTCGCCCCGGCGGGGCAAACTGCGGCATCCAAGAGGGCGGGGTTCGGGGGCCGGTTCGGCGGAAGGTTGCTGCCCTGGGTGTCATATACACCCCCTAACCAGCAACCTTCCCCCGAGGAGAGCCGTGGCCGCCGGACCACCCTCGATGCGGCCGTTCGCCTGAGCTCGGCGCGACGGTCGCGCCGGGCGGCCTCTCCGGCGTTTGAGGTAGAACCCCTCAGTGGTCACCGTCCTGATCGCCGAGGACCATCGGATGTTCCGCCAGGCGATCGAGCGGGCGCTCGCCCGCAGCGAGGGGATCGAGGTCGTCGGGGTGGTGGAGGACGGCGAGGCCGGCCTGGAGGCGATCCGCCGGCTGGCGCCCGACGTCGCCCTGCTCGACGTGAACATGCCCGGGCGCGGGGGCCGCGAGGTCCTGGGGGCCGTGGCGCAGGAGGGTCTGGGCAGCCGGGTGCTCTTCCTCACCGGCAGCCTGGAACAGGAGGAGACCTACGACCTGCTCGCCGCGGGGGCGACGGGGATCCTCCTCAAGGTCATCGGGCCCGACGAGATCGAGGAGGCCGTGTTCGAGGTCGCTCGCGGGCGGCCCGTGCTGGCCGAGGCGTTGCGGCCGGGCCTGGCGGCCGAGGTCCGCCGGCGGGGCGAGGACGGCCTGCCGCCCGGCCTGGGCCCGTTCACCGGCTGATACCGACCGGCGGTCGAGTCGATTTCCGACCGGCGGTCGGTGGGAGGAGCCGCTCGCCGTCCGTAGCCTGCGGATCGTCCATTCACCGCAGCGCGCCCGACCCACGCGTTTGCGGTCTTTGACCGACCGGCGAGCAGCCGGCCGGGGCGAGCGAGGGGGTGCCCCGGCCGGCCGGCCGCCGACGTGAGTCCCTCCTATCGGCCCCGTTCGCCCCTCAGGGGCGGGCGGGGCCGTTTCTCTTGCGGGCGGCGACCCACACGTGCATCTGCGGCGCCGCCGCGAGGTTGGCTCCGAGCAGCCGGGCGCCCTGCCACAGCACGCCCAGCCGGCCCTCGTAGGGGCGGGTGGGCCCGTGGAAGCGGCGGAGCTCGCCGAACCCGGCGGCGCCCAGGTCGCGGCGCAGGCGCCGCACGCCGATCCCCCGCTCGGTCCACCCGAGCTCGCGGCTCGTGCGCCGTGCCCGGGGAGAGAGACCGTGCAGCCACGAGGGCTCCCCGACGAGCAGCCAGCCGCCGGGCCGCAGGTGGCGCCCCACGCCGGCCAGGACCTCGGCCGGGCGGGTGGAGTGGTGCAGGGCGTCCATGACCAGGGCGGCGTCGAACTCGCGGCCGAGGTGCAGCGCCTCCATGTCGGCGCACTCGAACGTCGCCTCCAGGCCCCAGCGGGCCGCCCGCTCACGCGCGACCTCCACGTTGGCGGGGACGAGGTCCACGCCGGTCGCCTCGTAGCCGGCCTCGGCGAGGAAGGCCGTTGTCCAGCCCGGCCCGCAGCCCACGTCGAGCACCCGGGCCGGGGCGGCGATCGCCAGCCGGTGCAGCATCTCGGTCACCGCCGCCCACTGAAGCCAGCACTCGGCCCCCCAGCCGTGCGACCAGCCGAAGGGCTTGCGCGCCTCGCGCGACATCACGCCGGGCGTGCGGCTGTCGATCTCGGCCTGCTTGTGGCGCTCCACCGGACCGGACGCTACCGGCGCCCCGCCCGCAATAGGGTTCGCGCGTGATCCTCGCCATCGACCAGGGGACGACGGGCACGACCTGCCTGGTGTTCGACTCCGAGGCCGAGCTGATCGGCCGCGCCTACCGGGAGTTCGAGCAGCACTTCCCCCGGCCGGGCTGGGTCGAGCACGACGCGGCCGAGATCTGGGACGTCTCCCGGCAGGTGGCGGCCGAGGCGCTCGACGACGCCGGAGTCGGGCCGGGCGAGCTCGCGGCCGTCGGGATCACCAACCAGCGCGAGACCGTGTGCGCCTGGGACCCGGAGAGCGGCGAGCCGCTGCACCGCGCACTCGTCTGGCAGGACCGTCGCACCGCCGCGCGCTGCGACGAGCTGCGTGCGGCCGGCCACGAGACCCTGGTGCGCGAGCGCACGGGCCTCGTCCTCGATCCCTACTTCTCGGGCACCAAGATCGAGTGGCTTCTGCGCAACGTCGAGGGTCTGCGCGAGCGCGCCGAGTCCGGCCGGGCCGTCTTCGGCACCGTCGACTCGTGGCTGCTGTTCAACCTGACGGGCGAGCACGTGACCGACCCGTCCAACGCCTCGCGCACACTGCTCTTCGACATCGCCCGGGGTGACTGGGATCCCGATCTGTGCGAGCTGCTGGGCGTGCCCGAGCGCGCCCTGCCCGAGGTCCGGCCCAGCTGCGGCCCGCTGGGGACCCTGCGCGGCGACGTCCTGCCGGGCCACGACGGCGTCGCCGTGGCCGGGGTGGCCGGCGATCAGCAGGCGGCGCTCTTCGGCCAGGCGTGCCTGGATGCGGGCGCGGGGAAGAACACCTACGGGACGGGCTCGTTCGTCCTTCTCAACGCCGGCGCCCAGCCGCCCCCGCCCCCGCCGGGCCTGCTGGCCACCGTCGCCTGGGGGGTGGGGGAGAAGCTGACCTACGCCCTGGAGGCGTCGATCTTCGTCACGGGAGCCGCGGTCCAGTGGCTGCGCGACGGCCTGGGGATCATCGGGGCGGCGCAGGAGACGGCGGCGCTCGCCGGCTCGCTGGAGGGAAACGACGGCGTGTATTTCGTGCCCGCGCTGACGGGGCTCGGGTCGCCGCACTGGGACCCCTACGCCCGGGGGACGATCGTCGGGCTGACGCGGGGCAGCAGCCGCGCGCACCTGGCCCGGGCGGCGCTGGAGGCGATCGCCTACCAGACGGTCGACGCCGTGCGCGCGATGGAGCACGCGGGCTCGGAGACCCTGGCCGAGCTCAAGGCGGACGGCGGCGCGACCGCCAATCCCTGGCTCATGCAGTTCCAGGCCGACGTGCTCGGCGTGCCGGTGGTCGTGCCCGAGGTCTCCGAGACGACGGCGCTCGGGGCGGCGTATCTGGCCGGCGTGGGCTCGGGCGCCATGACACTGCACCAGGTGCGCGAGAGCTGGCGCGAGCGGGCGCGCTACGAGCCGCGGATGGGCGACGACGAGCGCGAGGGGCTGCTCGGCGACTGGGCTCGGGCGCTGGAGCGCGCCGGAGGCTGGGCGCATGAGTAACGCCGGGTGGCGGCGGGGGTAGCGGTCTTCGTGGCTGAGGACCTCGTGAGGATGAAGGAGCAGGTCTACAAGGACCCGCGCCCGGCCGAGCACTTCACGCGCTTTCACGAGCGCGTGCGCCGCGGGCCGCCCGACGTGATGTACGAGATCGTGCGGATCGTGCTCTCGCCACTGATCTGGACGCTGTGGCGCGGGCGCTCGATCGCCTCCGACAGCGTGCCCCCGTCGGGGCCGGTCATCCTGGCGCCCAACCACTTCTCGTTCCTCGACCACTTCTTCCTTGCGGCCTTCCAGCGGCGCAAGGTCCAGTTCATGGCCAAGTCGCAGCTGTTCACCCGCCCGCTGCAGTTCATCTACACGCACGGCGGGGTGTTCCCCGTCCGCCGCGGCCACCGCGACGAGGAGGCGTTCATCACCGCCGAGACGATCCTCGGCCGCGGTGGCATGATCGCCATGTACTGCGAGGGCGGGCGCTCGCGCACGGGCAAGCTCTCCGAGCAGGCCAAGCCCGGCATCGGGCGCCTGGCGCTGGAGACCGGCGCCGAGATCGTGCCGGTGGCGATCCACGGATCGCAGAAGGCCCGCAACTGGAAGCGCCTCCAGTTCCCGCAGGTGACCGTGCAGTACGGCGAGCCGCTGCGCTGGGATCCGATCGCCGACCCGACCCGCGACCAGCAGCAGGCGGTGGCCGACGTGGTTCTCGAGGCGATCCGAGAGCTCTACACCGGGCTCGACGAGCACGGGCGCAAGGGCGTCTTGCAGCGCGTCCGGGCCCAGCGTCGCGCCGAGCGCGGCGAGCAGCGCACGGCCACGGCCTAGCCGCGCGGCCTGCGAGGATGCGGGCCGCATGAGGCTGGGGACATCCCTTCTCGCGCTGGCCTCCCTGGCGGCGGCGGCGCTGCCGGCGGCGGCGGGCGCCGACACGACCGAGGCCGGCCCGCTGCGCCTGGTCAAGCTGGGGGACTTCAGCTCGCCGACCTACGTGGCGACGGCCCCCGGCGATCCCAGCCGGCTGTTCGTCGTCCAGAAGGCGGGGGTCATCCGTGTGGTGCGCGACGGAGTCATGCTCGCGGACCCCTTCCTCACCGTGCCCGGCGTGGCGACGACCAACGAGCAGGGCCTGCTGTCGATGGCCTTCGCGCCCGACTACGCGACCAGCGGGCGCCTCTACGTCTATTACACGGACGCCACCGCCTGCACGAGCGGGGCGTGCGACGTCAACGTCGACGAGTACGTGCGCGGCGCCGACGGCGACCACGCCGGGGCCAAGCAGCGAAACCTCTTCACGGTCACCCACCGCCAGGCCGACAACCACAACGGCGGCACCGTGGCCTTCGGGCCCGACGGGCTGCTCTACGCCGCGCCCGGCGACGGCGGGACGCAGGGCGATCCTGAGTGCGACGCCCAGACGCCGTCGTCGAGGCTGGGCAAGGTGCTGCGGGTCGACGCAAGCCGGTCGGGGACCCTGACGCCGGAGGTCTACGCGCTGGGCCTGCGCAACCCGTTTCGCTTCTCCTTCGACCGGTTCACGGGCGACCTGCTGATCGGCGACGTCGGCGACGTTCGCTGGGAGGAGGTCGACTTCCTGGCCGCCGGCTCCCCGCCCGGCGCGAACTTCGGCTGGAACCTGTTCGAGGGCAGCGTGTCGCACTCCTCGTCCTGTACGGGCGCCCCGCCGTTCAACCCCATCGCCCCGGCGATCACCTACCCGCACGACGGAGGCACGGCCATAACCGGCGGGGTCGTCGTCCGTGACACCTCCGTCGCGTCTCTCCTCGGCCGCTACCTGTACGCGGACTTCTACGCCGGCGATATCCACAGCGCGATCGTGGGCGCGGGCGGCGCCTCGGAGGACGCTCCGACCGGGTTGGTCGTGAACCAGCTCTCGTCGTTCGGCCAGGATGCGGCCTGCCGCGTCTACGTCACCTCGCTCGCCGGCCCCGTCTACCGCCTGGAATCGGCCGCGCCGGCCGCGACCGGCTGCCAGGCCGTTCCCCAGCCCGCGGCCGGACCGCCGCCCACTCCGCCGCGCGATCTCGTCAGCCCGGTCCTTCGCAACGTCAGGCTGAGCCGCACCCGCTTCCGCGTCTCCTCCGCGGCCACGCCGGGGCTCGCCCGGACGCGCACGCCCACCGGCACGATCCTGCGCTACACGCTCTCCGAGGACTCCGAGGTGACCCTGCGCTTCTACCGCGCCCTGCCCGGCCGCCGCGTGGCCGGCCGCTGCGTCGTGCCGACGGCCCGGGTGGCCCGCGCGCGGCGCTGCACGCGCTACCCCTACCGGGGCAAGCTGGTGCGCCGGGCGGTCTCCGCCGGCCGGCGCCTCCTGCGCTTCAGCGGGCGCATCGGCGCGCGCGCGCTGCCCCCGGCCGCTATCGCGTGACGCTGCGGGCCCGTGACAGGGCCGGCAACCTGTCGGCCGGCCGAAGCGCCGGCTTCACCGTCGTCGCGCGCTGATCGCCCGGGGCGGCGATGATGGGGGCGTGCGCCGGCTTCTGCTCCCGCTCGCCGTGCTCGCCTGCCTGGCTCCCGCCGCCACGGCGCGGGCGGACACCCTCGAGGCCAACGGGCTGCGCCTGGCGAAGGTCGGCACCTTCGACCAGCCCGTCTTCGTGGCCGCGGCTCCCGGAGACTCGCGGCGCCTGTTCGTCGTCCAGAAGGGAGCCAACGGCCGGGCCGAGATCCGGGTGGTGCGCGACGGCGTGACGCTGGCCAGGCCGTTCCTGAGCCTCGACGGGATCGCCACCGTCGGGGAGCAGGGCCTGCTGTCGATGGCCTTCGCCCCGGACTACGCGACGAGCGGGCGCTTCTACGTCTACTTCACGGACCTCACGGTGTGCGCGACGGACGGCTGCGACGTGCGGATCGACGAGTACCACCGCGCCGACGCCGATCACGCGAAGCCGTCCTCGCGGCGGCGGGTGCTCTCGATCTACCACCGCGACGCCTCCATCCACAACGGGGCCACGATCGCCTTCGGGCCCGACGGGCTGCTCTACGCCGGGCCGGGGGACGGGGGGACGCCCGGCGACCCGGAGTGCGACGCCCAGCGCCCGGACAGCCTCCTGGGGAAGATCCTGCGGCTCGACCCGGTCCGTTCCTCGCCGCCCGAGGTGGTCGCCCGCGGCCTGCGCAACCCCTACCGCTTCTCCTTCGACCACCTCACCGGCGACCTGCTGATCGGCGACGTGGGGGAGTCTCGGGTGGAGGAGGTCGACTTCCTGCCCGCCGGCCGCCTGAGCGGGGCGAACCTCGGCTGGAACGTCCTGGAGGGCGACGATCCGTTCTCGGGCGCCTGCGGCGCCGCGCCGCTGGACCACTACGTCGCCCCGGCGATCACCTACCGCCACGGCGGCTACGCCGCCGCCATCACGGGGGGTGTGGTCGTCCGCGACCTCTCGGTCCGGCGCCTGAGCGGGCGCTACCTCTACGGCGACTTCTACGCGGGGGAGATCCGCAGCGCCGTGGTCGGCGCCGGCGGCGCGACGGGGGACGGGCCGACCGGCCTGCAGGTGGAGGGCCTCTCGTCGTTCACGCAGGACGGGCACTGCCGGGTCTACGTGACCTCGCTGTCGGGCCCCGTCTACCGGCTGGAGGCGGCCGGGCCCGCCGCCGCGCCGGGCTGCCAGCGCACGCCGGGGGAGGTCGCGCCCCCGCTCGCGCCGGACCACGTCCGTCCACGGGTCAGCCGGCTCAGGGTGACCCCGCCCGCTTCTCCGTGTCCTCGCAGGCCACGCCGGGCATCGCGCGGGCCCCCGTCCACGAGGGCACGGCGTTCCGGTTTCACCTGTCCGAGGCCGCCGCCGTCTCGCTGCGCTTCGAGCGCCGGACCGCGAGGGGCTGGGTCGAGCGGGGTCGCCTGCTGCGCCGGCACGAGGCGTCGGGCGCCGTGCGCGTCAAGTTCACCGGGCGGGTCGGAACCGCGCCCCTCGCGGCCGGCCGCTACCGCGTGACGGTGACGGCGCGCGACCCGGCCGGGAACCGCTCGCTCGCGCGGTCGGCCGCCTTCACCGTCGTGCCCCGTCAGCCGTAGACGGGCTCGAGCTTGGGCCACTCCTCGCTGTCGTGCCCGGCGATGACGAGCAGGCCCGGGGTGCGCTGCGCGAAGCGCGCGATCTCCTTGAGCGAGCGCCGGAACAGGTGCTCGTCGGCGGTCATCAGCGGCTGCGCCTCGCCGCGGATGGTTCCCAGCGTGTAGGCGGCATCACCGCACAGCAGGGCCTCGCGCCCCTCCAGACGCAGCAGCACCGACTGGTGGCCGAGGGTGTGGCCCGGGGTGGAGAGCAGCCGCACGGAGCCGTCCCCGAACAGGTCGACCGACGAGAACCCCCCGAAGGAGTCGATGCTGCGGTCCTCGTAGTCGATCGTGCGCCAGTCGAAGGGGTAGTCGAACTGGCGGTGCACGTACCCGCGCAGCGAGCCGCGCGGCTCGATCGCCGCGTTCCACTCGCGGCGGTCGACGACGAACGTCGCGTCGGGGAACTCGGACACGCCGCTGGCGTGGTCCCAGTGCAGGTGCGTCATGACGACGATCGCGATGTCGGCCGGAGCGACGTTGCGCCGGCGCAGCTGGGCGGCGATCGCCTGGTCGCGCTCCATCCGGAAGTCGTACATCCGGCTCCCGATGCGCCCGAAGCTCTGCCTGGGGTCGATGGCGACGCTGGGGTGAAGCCCGGTGTCGACGAGGACCGGCCCGGCGGTGGGATGCTCGACCAGGAACGCCGGCACAGGAGCGAACTCGCGGGTCGAGCGGCGGGCCAGGAGGGTCCGCGGCACGGCGAGGCGCTTGTCGGGGCGCTCGAGCATCCCCGGCGGGCCGCCCAGCTCGCCGGCCAGCAGCGGGTGCAGGAGGACCGTCGCGCCCTCGCTTCCGCCGGGAAGCGGGAGCTGGGCGGGCCTGGTCTCCACCGACACGCTCACGGCGCCGAGGCTACAGTCCCGCCGCGGTGCCCGAAAGCCCACTCTTCGCAGCCGGACTCCTCGAAGGCCAGGTCGTGGCCGTCGACGAGGCCGGGCCCCTGGGCGCCGCCGCCGCCGCGGCCTGCCGCGGGCTCGGCGCGCGGGTCGTCTCGCTGCAGGCCGGCTCCGGGGGCTGCCAGACGCTGGTCTTCGATGCCGCCGGGCGCTTCGCCGCCGAGCCCGGCGCCGGCCTGGCGGCGCTGCGCGCCGGGGCCGACGCGGCGTGGGAGGCGATCCGCGAGGTGGCCACGGGCGCGATGATCGAGGCGCCCGAGGGCGGAAAGGTGGTCCTGCTGGCGCCGCCTCCGGGTGCGGGAGCGCACGCCCAGGCCGCGCGCGAGGCGCTGGAGAACATGTCCCGCACCCTGTCGATCGAGTGGGCCCGGTACGACATCCGCCTCACGACGATCTCGCCGGGCCCGGGGACCGAGCCGGCCGAGGTCGGAGACCTCGTCGCCTATCTCGCCTCGCCCGCCGGCGACTACTTCTCCGGCTGCGCGTTCTCGCTCGGCGAGGCGACCGTCTGACGATCTACAGGTCGACGGACTCCCAGACCGCCTCGCGGCCCGTGACGTCGTAGCCGAAGGCGTCGGGATCGGTGCCCAGCGCCTCCGCCGCCTCCAGCGCGACGCGCTGGACCGCCGCGGTGAGCGGGAAGACCGACAGCGGCTCGCCCAGGTCCAGCGCCGCGATCCGGTGGACCGCCGCGCCGTCGTGCTCGGCCAGGCGCGCGACATCGTCGAGCCGGGCCGCGGCCGCGCCGCCGCCGTCGAGGAGCACCAGCGTGTCCGCCTCGCCGAGCGCCACGAGCGGGCCATGGAGAAGCTGCTCGGGGGACAGGCCCTCGGTGGCGATGCGGGCGGTCTCGCGCGTCTTGAGCGCTCCCTCCGCCGCGGTCCACTGGTTCGCGCCCCCGCCCGTGAACTCGAGCAGGCGGGCCGGCGGCCCAACGCCCGGGCCGGGCCCGTCGAGCATCGCGCCGACGGCCTCGGGCACGGAGTCGAGGTCGCCCAGGTCGGCGCCCAGGGCGGCGGCGACCTGGGCAAGGCGGATCAGCGCGCCCAGGTGGCTCGCGGTGTAGGCCGAGGACTGCTCGCCCTGCGAGGTCGCCAGGTCCACGCCGTCGCGGCCCCGGGCGCCGACGACGACGGACGGCACCCCGGCCTCGCGGGCGCGCGCCAGCACGACGGCCGACTCGCGCTTGGCCCCGGTGTGGGAGAGCAGGATGAGGCCGTCGCTCCCGGCGTCCAGCGCCGGGGCGGCCGCGGCGTCGGCGGACTGCACCGCGACGGCGTCCACGCCCGCCGCGCGCAGGAACCAGGCGCCGTGGTTGGCCGCGTGCCAGCTCGTCCCGGTTCCCGAGAGCCAGATCCGCCGCCCGGCGAGGCTCTGCGCCGCCGCCCGCGACGCCGCGGCGTCGGCCAGCAGCTCCCGCAGGAGCGCGGGCTGCCCGGCCATGGTGTCGCGCATGTGGCTCATGCGGGGGGAGCCGGGCTCTCGGATGATCCCAGCCGCTCGATCGTCAGCAGCTCGGGCGGAGGCGCGTGCTCGACCTGAAGCGTCGTGTGCTCGAGGCCGAACCGGTCGTGCAGCACGGTCTCCAGCGCGGCGCGGGCGGCGTGGCAGTCGGCGCCGTGCTCGACGACGACGTGCGCCGAGAGGGCGGGGAACCCGGAGGTCACCTCCCAGACGTGCAGGTCGTGCACCTCGACCACGCCGTCCGCGGCGGCGAGCGCGCGGCCGATCTGGGCCGGGTCGACCCCCTCGGGGGCGGCCTCGAGGAAAACCCGGCCCGACGCCTTGAGCAGCCCCCAGGCCGAGCGCAGCATCAGGGCGGCGACGAGCAGGGAGGCGATCGCGTCGGCGCGGTCGAAGCCGGTGGTGAGGATCACGATCGCGGCGATCGCGGTCCCGATGAAGGCGTAGAGGTCGGTCAGCAGGTGCTGGAAGGACCCCTCGACGTTCATGCTCTCGCGATTGGCGCGGGCGAGCACGCGCACGGCGGCCAGGTTCACCACGCACCCGGCGAGCGCCACGCCGAGCACCAGCCCCGCCTCGACGGACGGCGGGTCGATCAGGCGGCGCACGCCCTCGTAGACGATCAGGCCCCCGAGGACGAGGAGCGTCGCGCCGTTGACCTGCGCGGAGAGGATCTCCGCGCGCCCCAGCCCGTAGGTCATCTTGCCGCCGGGCGGGCGCGTGGCCAGGCGCGCGGCGACCAGCGAGAGGGCGATGGCTCCGGCGTCGGTGAGCATGTGCGCCGCGTCGGAGAGCAGCGCCAGCGAGGAGGCGATGATGCCCACGGCGACCTCGACGCCCATGAAGCCGAGGATCAGGCCCAGGGCCACGGCCAGCGCCCGGCGGTCCGCGTCCGCCCGGACACCGTGCGAGTGGTCGTGGGAGTGACCCATCAGCGTCTCAGCGTAATGGCTGGCCGGGCGCGTTCAGGCCCGCCAGCCAGAGCACGATGCGCAGTGACGCCCACGGCCCCGGCCAGTTGCGCACGATCGCGCTCGCCCCGGCTCCCCGCAGGGCGACCCGCAGGCCCAGCGCGACCACGACCGCGTCGTCGAGCTGGCCGGCGACGGGGATCGCGTCGGGAATGAGATCGAGCGGGAACAGCACGTAACCGGCGCACGCCCAGACGACCGCCCGGCGGGGGCGGGAGAGCCGCCGCTCGCGGGAGAGGCGGCGCAGCAGGACGGCGCAGTCCGGGGCGATCCCGGCCAGGGCTCGCGCGCCGCTACGCCGGCCGGCGACGATCAGGGCGAGCACGGCGGCGACGTAGAGCGCGAGTGTCACCGCCAGCCCGGCGCCCGTCCAGGCCAGCGGGCTCATGGAGCCCGATCGAGGCGAAGCTTGACGATCAGGGGCCGGTGATCGGACACGCGGCGCGCCGACGCGGGCGGGACGCGCGCGGACAGCACGGTGATCCCCTTGGACACGAAGACGTAGTCGATGCGCGTGTTGCCGACCGTGGGCCGCGCCACGTGCTTGAGGCGGGCGGCGTCGACCATGCGCCGGCGCATCCAGTAGATCTCCGGGGCGTTGGGCTTGGCGTTGAAGTCGCCGGTGACGATGTAGGGCCCGCGCGTGTTGCGCACCACCCGCAGGATCTCCCGCACCTGGGCGCGGCGCGCGGAGACGACGTCGCTGAGATGGGTGTTGAACACGGTCAGGCGCCGGCCGCGGACGTTCACTCCCACCTCGGCCAGCCCGCGCGGCTCCTCCGTGCCCGTGCGGGGCAGGCCGTAGTCGCGGGCGGTGGCCGCCCGCAGCCCGAAGTCGCTGAGGATGGCCGTGCCGTAGCGGCACAGGCCGTCGTTGTCGGCGTCCAGCGCCGAGCAGTCGAGCACCGGGTCGAAGCGGAAGCTCATGCCCAGGCGCAGGGCCAGCTCCTGAGCCTGGTCGAGGCTGTCGCTGCGCGACCACGACCGGTCGACCTCCTGCAGCCCGACGATGTCCGCCTCCTGGAGGTCGATCGTGTCGGCGATCGGGTCGAGGTCGTTGTCCGTCTCCACCGCGCTGGCGATGTTGAACGTCATGACCGTGAGGGTGCGCGAGCCGGCCCCCGCGGCGCCGGACGGCGCGGCGGCGGCCATCGTCAGGGCCAGGGCCGCCGCCGTGATCCCCCACACGAGTCTCCCTTCTCGCGTCACACGCACATTGTGCGCGAAAAGCAGGCGTTACGTCGTCATTCCCGAGAACTGGCCGCCCGTGATGTTCAACACCTGACCGTGCACGAAGTTCGACCAGGGCGAGCAGAGGAAGAACACGCCCCCGGCGGCCTCCTCGGGTGAGCCCGGACGACCGAGCGGGATCAGCATCGGCGCCATCTGGCGCAGCTGGTCGGGAATGCCGAGCTGGACCTTCTCGCCACCGATCTCCATCACGTTGCCCTCCTCCTTGGTGGCGGTCAGGCGCGTCTCGATGTACCCGAAGGCGACGGCGTTGACGTTGATCTTGAACTGGCCCCATTCCTTGGCCAGCGTCTTGGTCAGGCCGACGACCCCGGCCTTGCCCGAGGAGTAGTTGACCTGCCCGGCGTTGCCCATCGTCCCGGAGATCGAGGAGACGTTGACGACCTTGCGAAAGACCTCCACGCCCTCCTCGCGCTCCTTCTTGGCGGGCTCGCGCAGATGGGGCGCGGCGGCGCGCAGCACGCGGAACGGGACGATGTTGTGGATGTCGAGCATCTTCTGGAACTGCTCGTCGGTCATCTTGTGGATCGGCGCGTCCAGGGTGTAGCCCGCGTTGTTGACGATGATGTCGAGCTTGCCCCAGGCGTCTACGGCGGTCTTGACGAGCTCGTCCGTGGCGCCCTCCTTGGTGAGGTCGCCCGCGTAGACGACGGTCTCCCCGTCGATCTCGGACGCCGTCTGCTCGGCGACATCGCCGTCGAGGTCGTTGATGAGGACCTTGGCGCCCTGCTCGGAGAGCAGCTCGGCGGTGGCGCGGCCGATGCCGCGGGCGCTGCCGGTCACGATCGCGACCTTGTCGTCCAGAACTCCCATGCCTGTCGTTACTCCTTGGTTGGCTGGCCAGTCGAAAGCAGCGGCGAACTCTATGGGCTCGCGCGTGCCCCCGGCGCAAGGCCGGCCAGGGCGTTGCGCATGAAGCGCTGGAGCCGCGGGTCGGCCTGCCGGCGCGGCGCGCCGACGGCCCGGGCTCCCCACGCGTCCAGGCCCCAGACGAACTGCAGCGAGCCCGTGCTGAAGACCACCGAGCCGGACGCGGCGAGGAAGCGCACGGCGTCGGCGTCGCCGTTCGGGGTGCCGCTCGGGCTCGTGCCGCGGCCCTCGTAATGGAAGAGGCTCGTGGGCTCCGGACTGACGCATCCCGGCACGAGCGAGTCCCATTCGTGGCCGACCAGGTCCCCCAGCGAGTCGCCCGGGCGCAGGCCGGTGCCCCGCAGCCAGGGGTCGCCGGCGGGCGCCGTGACGGTGTAGGCGCGCGGCGGGTCCCCGGCCCGGGTCAGCCCCTCGACGTACTGCACGCCGCGCAGCGCGCACGGCGGCGGGGGCTCGACGGAGTCCCGGACGAGGGTGTCGCGCCCGGCCGCGTAGTGGATCTGGGCCGTGCCGGTGTCCGAGCCCATGAAGGCCAGGTTCGTGCCCCGCGTGCGGGCGTCGTCGAAGGCGCGGCGCTCCCGGGCCGTCCAGTACTCGCCGTGCCCCGCGGTCATCACCAGCGAGCGGCCGGAGAGCAGGGCGGGGTCGCGATCGACGTCGCGATCGGTGGCGAAGCCGACGCGGTAGCGGTTGCGCTCCAGGAAGCGCAGGAGGGGAACGTCGTACTCGACGAGGTTCCACAGCGTGGAGTACGGGCGCCGGAACGAGACCGCGGTCGCCGCCGTCGGGCGGCTGTTGAAGTCGTACAGGCTGCGCCCGCCCCACGGGTTGTAGGCCTGCCAGGTGTTCACGGGCACCACGACGAGGATGGGGGCGCGGCGGCCCGCGCGCTCGCGCACGATGAACGGAAACGGGCGCGAGGCCCCCGCGCCCGGTCCGCGGGTGACGAGGAACCGCGCCACGTAGTAGCCGCCGGGCCAGGTCGCGGGGACGCGCAGCGAGGCGCTGACCGGCCACCCGGCGTCCAGCAGGCCCGTGCGGGAATCGGGACGGCCGGTGCGCCGCCGCGTGCCGCGCAGGTCGCGCGAGCAGCCAGGCCGGCAGGCCATGAGGCGGGCGCCCCGCCCGCCCAGGCGCAGGATCTGGATGCGGTAGCGCGAGGGCGGCGCCACGCTGGCGCGCAGGGAGAGCGACGCGCCGGGCACGAGGCTGGCCGGCGTGGCGTAGCCATCCACGCGCGGGCTCGTGGGGGAGAGCAGGGCGTCCGCCGCCGCGTCGGCCCGCGCGCTCGCCGCGCCCGCGGCGAGCAGGGCGACCGGTCCCAGGGCGAGCGCGAGGCTTCGTGCGAGGTTCGTCACATTTCTCACCATGGCAGCCCGGGAGGTGAGACAGTCGCGGCACCCCACGCTCAGCAAGGAGGAGCAATGGAAGCAGGCAGTCGGAAGCGAGATCTCGGCGCCCTCACCGGCGCGCTCTTCGTCGTCCTCGTCCTCGTGGCGTTCTTCGCCGTCGGGGGCAACACGCCTGAGGGCGACGATTCCGCCCGCAAGGTCGTCAAGTACTACAGCGACAACGAGAACAAGCAGATCATCGCCGCGGTGATCCTCGCGCTCTCGAGCGTTCCGCTCCTCTACTTCACGGCGCTGCTGCGCGAGCTCCTCCGAAGCTCGCTGCCGGCCCGCAGCTCCGTGCCGTCCTTCGCGCTGGGCGGCGGCATCGTGGCGGCGGCGGGGTTCGTCACGGCGGCCACGATCCACTTCGCGCTGGCCGACTACACCAAGGACATCGCGCCCGCGGCCGCCCAGGCCATCAACGCCATCGACGGCGACTTCTTCCTGCCCTTCACGACCGGCCTGGCGGTGCTGGTGCTGGCCACCTCGGTGGCGGCCATCCGCGTGGCAGTGCTTCCGAAGTGGCTGGGCTGGGTCGGGGTGGTCCTCTTCATCGTGTTCTTCACCCCGGCCGGGTTCATCGCCTTCGGCCTCAGCGGCATCTGGATCATCGTCGCCAGCGTGATCCTCTACCTGCGCAGCGGCGCTACAGCCCGAACGACTTCCCCAGAATCTCCCGCATGATCTCGTCCGTGCCGCCCCCGATCGGCCCCAGGCGGGCGTCGCGGGCGGCACGCTCGATTCCGTACTCCTTCATGTAGCCGGCCCCGCCGTGGATCTGCAGGCAGGTGTCGGCCACGTCGAAGGCCGCGCGCTGGGTGGCGAGCTTGGCCATCGTCACCTCGCGCACCGCGTCCTGGCCCTCCATGAACAGGCGCAGCGCGTGATAGGTCAGGTCGCGGCCGCCCTCGATCGTGGTCGCCATCTCAGCGAACTTGTGGCGGATCACCTGGTGGGAGGCGATCGGCTTGCCGAAGGCGCGACGCTCGCGGGCGAACTCGAGCGTGCGGTCGAAGCAGCGCTGCATCCCGCCCACCGAGCCCAGCGCCATGCCCAGCCGCTCCCACTGGAAGTTGGCCATGATCAGGTAGAAGCCCTGGTTCTCCTCGCCGAGGAGGTTCTCCTCGGGGACGAAGACGTCGTCGAGGGCGATCAGGGCGGTGTCGGAGGCGTGCCAGCCCAGCTTCTCGATCGCCGTGGAGGTCACGCCCTCCCCGCGGTCGATGATCAGGAAGGAGAGCCCGTGGTGTCCGCCCTCCTTGGTCGTCTTGACGGCGGTCACGATGAAGTCCGCCCGGACGCCGTTGGTGATGAACATCTTGGAGCCGTTGACCAGGTAGCCGCCGTCGACGCGCTTGGCGAACGTCCTGATCCCGGCCACGTCGGAGCCGGCGTCGGGCTCGGTGATCCCCAGCGCGCCGATCTTCTCCCCGCGGATCCCGGGCACCAGGTAGCGCTGCTTCTGGTCCTCGGTCCCGAACTTCCACACCGGCGGCAGCGCGATGTTGCTGTGCGCGCCGATCCCAGCGGCCAGCCCCGCGGAGCCGGCGTGCGAGATCTCCTCGTAGAAGACCGACTCGGCGAGATAGCCGCCGCCCTGGCCGCCGTATTCCTCCTCGAACTTCAGCCCGATGTAGCCCAGCTCGCCCAGGCGCAGGAACACGTCGTTGGGGAACCACCGGGCGTCCTCCCACTCGGCCGCCCTGGGTGCGAGCTCGGTGAGCACGAACCGGCGAACCGATTCGCGGAACTCCTCGTGCTCCTCGGTGAAGGGCGGGATCGGGCGGCGGGCGGCGGCACTTCCGCCGCCCGCCTTGGCAAACTGGTCAGGCATGTTCAGGGAGTTCCGTCAGTTCCTGCTGCGCGGCAACCTCGTCGACCTGGCGGTGGCCGTCGTGATGGGCGCCGCCTTCGGCGCGCTCGTCACGTCGCTCGTGGCGAACCTCATCACGCCGATCATCGCGGCGATCGTGGGCAAGCCCGACTTCTCCAACCTGACGTTCACGATCCATGACAGCGTCTTTCGCTACGGCTCGTTCCTCAACGCGCTGATCTCGTTCGTGTCGATCGCGGCCGCGGTGTTCTTCTTCGTGGTCAAGCCGATCAACGCGATCACCGAGCGGACCAAGGGCTCCGAGGAGGCCACCCAGCGCGAGTGCCCCGAGTGCCTGACCGAGATCCCCGCCCGGGCGACGCGCTGCGCGGCCTGCACGGCGGCGGTCACTCCGACGACGGCCTGAGGGTTGTGTGGCCGCGCGCGGCGTGGTCGAAGCCCTGGAGGTCTCCGCCGCGCTCGTCGTAGTAGGCGCGGACCTCGCAGATGAGGTCTCCCCGGAAGGCCAGGAACTCGGCCCCGCGGTCGAGCAGCCGGCGGCCGTCGCGCGGGTGGTCGAAGGCCATCGACCACTCGATGGCCACCTCGTCGTCTCCCTCCACGGCGTGCTCGAGCGTCCAGACCGCGTTGAGGTGCTCGACGCCCAGCGCGGCATTCTCGGCGATTGCCCGCGCGCCCACGTGCGGATCGCGCCGGGTGTACCAGTGCACGGCGTCGTCGGTGAAGTGCGCCGCCACCGCATCCGCGTCGCCGGTGTTCAGCGACTCGTAGTAGGAGCGAACGTGATCCAGGCGGGCGCCCATGGCGGGAAGCCTCGTGCGCGGCCTAGATCCCGTACGAACGGCCGATCACGTCGAGCATGATCTCGTCGGTCCCGGCGCCGATGCGGTTGAGGCGCAGGTCGCGCCACGCCCGCTCGATGCCGTACTCCTTCATGTAGCCGGCGCCGCCGTGGATCTGGATGCACTCGTCGGCCACCTCGACGGCGATCCGCGAGGCGTAGAGCTTGGCCATGGAGATCTCGCGCACCGGGTACTCGCCGTTCTGGAAGCGCCAGGCCGTCGTGTAGACCATCTGGCGGGCGGTCTCGATCTTCGTCGCCATCTCGGAGAACTTGTGGCGGATCACCTGGAAGTTCCCGATCGGGCGCCCGAACGCGGTGCGCTCCTTGGCGTACTGGAGGGTGCGGTCGAAGACGCGCTGGGCGCCCGCGACGCTGCCCGCGGCGCCGTGCAGGCGCTCGCCCTGGAGCTCCCACATGATGTGGTAGAAGCCCTTGCCGACCTCGCCGAGCACGGCGGTCTCCGGGACGCGGACGTCCTGGAAGGCCAGCAGCGCGGTGTCGGAGGCGTGCATCCCCAGCTTCTCCAGCTTCTTCTCGCGGATGACGCCCGGGGAGTCCATCGGCACGAGGAAAAGCGTGAAGCCGTCGTAGCCGGCGTCCGGGTCTGTCTTCGTGACGAGGACGATCGCGTCGGCGCGGTGGCCGTTGGTGATGTAGGTCTTGGAGCCGTTGATGACGTACTCGTCGCCGTCGCGAACGGCGCGGGTCTTGATGCCGGCGACGTCGGATCCGGCGTCGGGCTCGGTGATGCCCAGGCAGAGGATCTTCTGCCCCTGGATCGCGGGCACGACCCACCGCTGCTTCTGCTCCTCCGTGCCGAAGGCAAGGATCGGCGGCATCGCCATGTCGGTGTGGACGGCCACGCCCATGCACAGCCCGCCGGAGTTCGAGTGCCCCAGCTCCTCGGCGGCGACGATGGCGCTGTAGTAGTCGCCGCCCTGCCCGCCGTACTCCTCGGGCTTGTCGAGGCCCAGGAAGCCCAGCTCGCCCATGCGGTGGAAGACGGAGTCGGGGAACGTCGTCTCCTCCCACTCGTCCGCGTGCGGGGCCAGCTCCTTGATGGCGAAGGCGCGGATCGACTCGCGCAGCTGCTCGTGCTCGTCGGTGAAGATGAAGTGCTTGCGCTTGACGCCGAAGTCCGGCTTGAGCACATCCTTCTCGGCCGTGGCCATTGCGTGTCCCCTTGGGTAGCGTGCTGGAGGAGAAAGTAGACAGTAACACTTCCTACTTTCCGCTGGGGTGGCTTCGGGCGGGGCGGTGGGCGCCGGCGAACGGCGGCGATGAGGGGGCGGCCGGGAGGGTGATGTCGACTCGTGGGCGCTCTGGGCGCCATGACTCGCCATCACTTCGGCCGCGGCCCGCCAGGGGCGCTCGGGCGATGAGGGTCGCCGGGAGGGTGATGGCGACTTTTGCCGCCTATGACCGGCCAAAGTCGCCATTACCTCGCCCGACTCCTCCTCTCGCCCGGCCGGCGCGGTTCCGCGGAACCGCCCCCGGACCCCTGGGACCCCCAGGGGGGCCACGTGCCCGCGGAACCGGCCCGGAACGCAAAACGGGCGGCCCGGAGGCCGCCCGTTTCGGGTCAGGCTTGTGGCGCTGCGGTCAGCCGGTCGTGGCGGTGGAGGTCACCGTCCCGACGGCGTCACCCGCGCTGAACGCCGTGGTGTTCAGCTTGCGGTCGAGCAGCATCGCGCCCTGCTTGGTGAGAGCGGCGTCGGCCGTGATGGTCGACTTGCCGGTCTCGTCCGTGCGCTTGACGTTGGTCAGCGCGAGGACGCGGGCGACGTGCCAGCGCCAGTGCCAGCGCACGTGGCGGGCACCGCGGCGGCCGTGATGCGAAGCATGGGCGAGCTTGTGCCCGCCGTGCTTGAACGCGAACCTGGCGCGGTGGCCGACCAGCGCCCACACGGCACCGGCGCCATGGCCGTTCGTCCCCAGGGTCACGCCGCGCAGCTTGAGGCTGCGGTCACCCTTGGTGAAGGTCACGCCGCCCTTGTGGGCGAGGAACCCGGTGGTGCCGGTCGTCTTGAGCTTCCCGCCGGCGATGGGGAAGGTGAGCGTGCCGTCGGCGAGGGTCGCCGGGGCGATGGCGGTCAGGGTGATCCCCTGGCTGCTCAGCCCGGTCTTCGCGGCATCGTTGAGGGCGAGCTTGGTGTCGCCGCCCGTCACCTTGATCTTGTTGGCGTCGCGCACCTTGCCGTGGTGCGCCTCTGCGTTCGTGAGGCCCGCGGTCGGCACGGCAACGGCCGTGGCCAGCGCGAGGGCCTTGAGCTTGCGATTCATTGGGTGAGTCCTCCTCGTCGTATCTCCGTGCCGCGACAAGCGCGCCCTGCCCGGCGACGATTGCTCTCCTCCCGTAACACCCCACCGGGTGCCCGGGTTGCGGCCCGCCAAAACGACGGGAACCGCTGATATCTGGCCATCCCTGGCCAGTGCTGCTAGCTGAAGCGCCCGACCCAGATGGTCGCGCGCATGCCCTGGAAGCGCCCGGTTGACTTGCCGACGCCGATGCGGTGGAAGCGCGGCGAAAGCAGGATCGCCCGGTGCTCCGGCGAGTTCAGCCACGCCCGGACGGTCCCGTTGACCTTCGACGCGCTGCCGCTGTGCATCTCGATGACCTCGCCCTTGACCTTGGCCGCCCGCAGCGAGGTGTGCCCCAGCCAGTCCTTGCGGATGAGGAAGCTCGCCCAGCGGTGCGAGGCGCGGTTGATCGAGTCGGACATGCTCAGCGCGCCCAGGCCATGGGAGGCGCGGACGGTGTTGATGCGGTTGACCATCCTGTCGGCGGTCGATGCCTGCGCCGATGCCGTCACGGGGACCGCGGCGGCCGCCGTGAGCGAGGCTAGCGCTGCTACTCGTCTTACGTTCACGAGGTACCTCAGTACGTTCGTTCTCTTCCTGAGGCCTACGAGGTGAGCTGACGGGCTCGCGCCGGAAGATGGCGCTACAGGTGCGGTGATGCACCCGATTCGCCCCGGGAACGGATCTCTCCGCTCCTTTGGGTCCCCCGCCCGCCACGATCGGTTCGCAGCGGTTCGGCGGCGCGCACGATACCAGGCCGCGCCGCGGAGACGTGTTTCCATATCGTTGCCCGGCGTGAGCTACGAAACGCTGAAATTCGACGTGTCGGACGGGGGCGTGGCCACGATCACGCTCGACCAGCCGGAGACCCGCAACGCGCTCTCCGACGCGCTCCTGGGGGAGCTGATCGACGCCTTCACCCAGGCGCGCGACGACGAGGCCGTGCGCTGCGTGGTGCTCACGTCCTCGCACGAGAAGGTGTTCTCCTCCGGCGCCAACCTGGGGGGCTTCGCCGCCGAGGTGCCGCTCGTGCACAAGCACTTCGGGACCGAGCGCTTCCCGCGGCTCTTCCGCCTGATCGGTGAGCTGGGCAAGCCGACCATCTGCGCCGCCAACGGCCACGTGCTCGCCGGGGCGCTGGGCATCGCCCTGGCCTGCGATCTGATCGTCGCCCGCGAGGGCGCGGAGTTCGGGACGCCCGAGATCAACGTCGGGGCCTTCCCGTTCATGATCATGGCGCTGATCTACCGCAACGTCCCGCGCAAGAAGACCAACGAGCTGCTGCTGCTGGGCGAGCGCGTGACGGCGCAGGAGGCCGAGCGGATCGGCATCGTCAATCGCGTCGTTCCGGCGGAGGAGTTCGACGACGCGGTGGCGTCGTGGGCCGGGAAGCTGGCCTCGAAGTCGCCGGTGATCATGCGGCTGGGCAAGGACGCGATGTTCCGCCAGCAGGACATGGCGTTCCTCGACGCGCTCGACTTCCTGCGCGCCAATCTCTCCCTCGCGCTGTCCACGGAGGACATCGTCGAGGGGGTCACGGCGTTCTTCGAGAAGCGCGAGCCCCAGTGGTCCGGTAGGTGACCTCGGTTCCCGCGTCTGTCGTCGGCCTGCGCTGCCGGACGTCCGACCAGACCCCGGATGCGGGGCACGGCGTCGCGGCGCTCGCCCCGGCGCTCGGCGAGCGCCTGGGCGTGGAGGCACGGATGATCGGGACTCCCGGGGAACCACGCCACGCCCGCTTCGACGAGGACCTGGCCGACTCCCGCGGCTGCCTGCTCGAGGCCGGGGGCCAGGTCGACGACGCGCTGGCGGCCGGCCGCTTCCCGGCGCTCGTGTCGGGCGACTGCTCGGTCGCCCTGACGACGCTCCCGGCGGTGGCGCGCAACCGGCCCGACGCCAAGGTGCTGTGGCTCGACGCCCACGGCGACTTCAACACCCCGGAGACCACGCCCAGTGGCTTCCTCGGCGGCATGTGCCTGGCCGGCGCGTGCGGTCACTGGGACGCCGGGCTGGGCCAGGACGCTGTGACGCCGGACAGCCTCGTCCTCTGCGGCATCCGCGACCTCGACGACGGGGAGCGCGCGCTGCTGGAGCGCGGCCGGGTGACGGTGATCGGCGCCGCGCTCGAGACCCTCGTCTACGTGGTCAACGCGCTCGATGACGCGCCCGTCTACGTGCACCTCGACCTCGACGTGCTCGACCCCGAGGTCATGCCGGCGCGCTATCCCTCCGACGGCGGCCTGTCGCAGGAGAAGCTCTACGACCTCCTCGACGCCGTGGCCGAGGCGTGCGAGATCGTCGGCGTCGAAATCACGTGCCTGGAGGACCCGGAGCGCGCCGGCCTGGTCGTCGAGACCATCAGCCCGCTTCTTGACGCCGCCGGTGCCGACGGGCAAGGTGGGGAGTAGCACTTCCCACTTCCCACGGAGCCCATGGCCACCACCGAAGATCGCCCCGCCCGCGCCGCCGCGGACACCCTCGTCGCCCGCCCACCGCTGCGTTCCCTGGCCGAGGACCTGGCCGAGCGCCGCGAGAAGGCCAAGCTCGGCGGCGGCCCCGAGAAGATCGAGGCCCAGCACGCCGCCGGCAAGCTCACCGCCCGCGAACGCCTCGCGCTGCTGATCGACGAGGGCACGTTCTTCGAGCTGGGGATCCACGGGCGCCCGCACTTCTCCCAGCGCGCGATGGAGGGCCGCGAGGCTCCGGCCGACGGCGTCATCACCGGGTACGGGAAGGTCGACGGGCGCCTGGTCGCCGTCGCCGCCTACGACTTCACCGTGATGGCCGGCTCGATGGGCATGACGGGCGAGACGAAGATGGCCCGCCTGCGCGAGCTCGCGCTGCAGAAGCGCATCCCGCTCATCTGGCTGCTGGACTCGGCGGGCGCGCGCATCCAGGAGGCCGCGGGCTCGCTGTTCGCCGGCTCCGGGCACCTCTTCCGCGAGGAGGTCGTGATGAGCGGCGTGATCCCCCAGGTCGCCGCCCTGATGGGCCCGTGCGCCGCCGGGACCGCCTACATCCCCGGCCTGGCCGACTTCGTTCCCATGGTCAAGGGCCGGGGCTCGATGGCGCTGGCCGGGCCGCACCTGACCAAGGCGGTGACGGGCGAGGACGTCACCCAGGAGGAGCTGGGCGGCTCCAAGGTGCACACCCGCGTTTCCGGAGTTGGCGACCTCGAGGTCGAGTCCGACGAGGAGTGCATCCAGGCCATCAAGGAATACCTCTCCTACATGCCCTCACACTGCGAGGAGGCGCCGCCGCGCCGGGAGGTGGCCGACCCGGTCGACCGCCGCGACGAGGAGCTGATCGACGTCCTGCCCGACTCGCCGCGCAAGCCCTACGACATGTACGACGTCATCCGGCGGATCGTCGACGACGGCGAGTACTTCGACCTCAAGCCACGCTTCGCCCGCACGATCATCACGTGCCTGGCCCGGATGGGTGGGCGGCCGGTGGGGATCGTCGCCAACCAGCCCCGCCACCTCGGCGGCATCCTGGAGAACGACTCGGCCGACAAGGCGGCGCGGTTCATCAACCTCTGCGACGCCTACGGGATCCCGCTGCTGTTCCTGCAGGACGTGCCGGGGTTCATGGTCGGCACGAAGGTCGAGCGGGCCGGGATCATCCGCCACGGGGCCAAGATGCTCTACGCGGTGTCGCGGGCCACCGTCCCCAAGGTCACGGTCGTCATCCGCAAGGCCTACGGCGCCGGCTACTACGTGATGTGCGGCAAGGCCTACGAGCCCGACCTGATCGTGGCCTGGCCCAGCGCCGAGATCTCGGTCATGGGCCCAGAGGGCGCCGTGAACATCATCTTCCGCAAGCAGATCGAGGCCGCCGAGGACCCGGACGCCACGCGAGCCGAGATGATCGAGGGGATCCGGAAGTCGATCGACCCCTACATCGCCGCCGGCAACGCGATGATCGACGACATCATCGACCCGCGCGAGACGCGCCCGGTCGTGATCCGCGCGCTGGAGATGGCGGCGACGAAGCGCGTGCAGCGCCCGTGGCGCAAGCACGGGGTCATGCCCGTCTGAACCGGCAGTGCGCCAGCGTGATGCAAACGCCGCTTGTTCGACCTCTTCCCGGGATGGGAAGATCCCGGCATGGCTGACGGCGACGTGCTCGAGCGCATCGACTCGCATCTGGCGGAGATCAGCCGGGAGATCGCCCTGACGCGTGAGGAGGTGCGGCTCTCGCGCGAGCAGGCCGCGCGGCACGCCGAGATGTACGAGCGCCTCGCCCGGGAGGCCGACCGGCGCGCCGACGTCTTCGAGGACACGCGAGGGATGCTGGAGGACACGCGGGCGTTCACGCGCTCGCTGATCGCCCGGTTCGACCGTTACATGCGGGACCTGTCGCAGGACATGCGCGAGCGACGGGAGGAGAACCGGGCCACCACCCAGGCTCTCCTCGCCATCCTGGACCGCCTGGAGCCGGGCGGCGCGGCCACCTGACCCTGATGCGCGCGATCCGCGTCGAGGAGTTATCCGGTCCCGACGGCCTGCGCCTGGCCGACGTCGAGGAGCCCGACGGGGATCTGCTCATCGACGTGCATGCCGCGGGGATCTCCTATCCCGACCTGCTGCTCTCGCGCGGCCAGTACCAGCTCAAGCCCGACCCCCCGTTCGTGCTGGGCACGGAGGCCGCGGGGGTGGTGCGCACGGCGCCCGAGGGCTCGGGCCTGGCGGTGGGAGACCGCGTCGCGCTGCTGGGCTTCGGCACGTTCGCAGAGGTCGTGTCGGCGGCGTCCGGAGGCGTGTTCAAGCTCCCCGACGCGCTCTCGTTCGAGCAGGGCTCCGGGCTGGTCATGAACTACCACACGGCCCACTTCGCGCTCGTGCGCCGGGCCGAGCTCAAGGAGGGCGAGACGCTGCTCGTCCACGGCGCGGCCGGGGGAGTGGGCACGGCGGCGATCCAGGTCGGCAAGGCGCTGGGCGCGCGGGTGATCGCGGTCGTTTCCAGCGAGGCGAAGGGTGAGGTGGCCCGCGAGGCCGGGGCCGACGAGGTCGTCAGCGCCGGCGTCGACTGGCGCGCCGAGGCCGGCCCGGTCAACGTCATCTTCGACCCGGTGGGCGGCGAGCGCTTCGACGAGAGCGTCCGCGCCCTGGCCCCGGAGGGGCGGCTGATCGTCATCGGGTTCGTCGAGGGCGCGATCCCCAAGGTGTCCGTCAACCGCCTGCTCTTCCGCAACGTCAGCGTTGTGGGTGCGGCGTGGGGCGAATTCGCCCTTCCGCGGCCCGAGTACCTGCGCGAGGTGGCCTCCGACCTCGAGCGGATGGTCGCCGAGGGCTTCGTCAGCCCGATCGTCGGGCGTACCTACGACTTCGCCGACGCCGCCCAGGCCCTGCGCGACCTCGAGGAGCGCCGGGCGATCGGGAAGCTGGTGCTCCAGGTGGGCACATGAGGCGTGAGATAACGCGGCTATCCAGATAGTGTTACTATCCCAGCGTGACCGGGAGGCTCACGCGGGAGCAGAAGAAGGCGCAGACGCGCGAGCGGCTGCTGAGCGCGGCGCGGGAGGTCTTCGCCGAGCGTGGGTTCTACTTCGCCTCGGTCGACGAGATCGCCGAGCGTGCCGGGTACTCGATGGGCGCCGTCTACTCGAACTTCGAGTCCAAGGCCGATCTGTTCCTCGCTCTCTTCGAGGAGCACATCGCCGCTCAGATGCACGACTACCTCGATCTGTTCGCCGGCGCGGCGACGAAGGAGGAGAAGATTCGCTCGGCGGCGGATCGCTGGATGCGCTACCTGCGCGAGAACCCCGACTACTTCCCGCTGTTCCTCGAGTTCGCCGCCTTCGCGGCCCGAGACCAGGCGCTGCTGGACGCGCTGTCCAGTCGACTGCACGCCTTCCACGAGGCGTTTGGCGAGATGGTCCGCGCCGGCGCGGCCCAGCGGGGCTTCGAGCTCCCGCCGGACGCGGCGCGACAGATGGGTGTGGCGATCAACTCGCTCGCCACCGGCCTGGCGCTGGCCAAGCTCGCGGACCCCGACAGCGTCCCCGACGAACTCTTCGGCTCGGTCCTCGCCCGGCTCCTGGGCGGCGGGACCGCAAGCTGACATCGACAGGAAGGAGAGCCCCGTGGGTCTCGAAGGTGCCGTTCGCTCCGTCGTCCACGACCCGGACGACTCGGCCGGGGTGATCGCCCCGCCGCCGCTGATCTACCTGACCGGCCTTGTGGCCGGCAGCGTTCTCGAGCTCCTGCTTCCGAGCGCAACGATTCCGCCGGCCGTGACCTGGCCGCTCGGCGCCGCCCTCTCGGTCGCCGGTCTGCTGCTGGCGCGGTCCTTCTTCGCCGCCTTCCGGCGGGCCGGGACGCCGGTGAACCCGGGCGCGGCGACGACCGCGATCGTCACGACCGGCCCGTACCGGCTCACGCGCAACCCGGCCTACCTGGGGATGGCCCTGGCCGTGGCGGGCATCGGCGTGCTCTTCAGCGCGGTATGGATCCTCGTCGCGCTCGTCCCGGCCGTCCTGGTGGTCGACCGCGGCGTGATCGCGCGCGAGGAGCGCTACCTGGAGCGCAAGTTCGGCGACGAGTACCTGGAGTACAAGGGACGGGTGCGGCGCTGGGTGTAGGACCTGGAATCATGGGCGGGGTCCGTCGCTCCCAGGTAGAGTGGGAAGTGGTACTTCCTACTTCCCACGGAGCCCGCATGAGTCTCGACGATCCCGTCGTCATCACCTGCTCGATCTCCGGCGCCGTCGCCAACCGCGACCAGTGCCCGGCCATCCCGTACACGCCCGAGGAGTACGCCGCGGAGGCCAAGCGCGCGGTGGACGAGGGCGCGGCGATGATCCACATCCACGCCCGCACGCCCGACGGCGTCCCGAGCTACGAGATCGACGACTTCCGCGCCATCACGTCGGCGATCCTCGACGCCGTCGACGACGTGATCATCAACTACTCCACGGGTGCGATCGGCGTCCCGCTGGAGAAGCGCATCGAGTACCTGCGCGCGCTGCGCCCCGAGATCGGCGCGCTGAACATGGGCTCGATGAACTACGCCAAGTACTCGCGCCGGCGCAAGGACTTCGTCTTCCAGGCCGTGTTCGAGAACTCCTTCGAGACGATCATGACCCTGACCCGGGCGATGAACGAGCTGGGCATCAAGCCCGAGCACGAGTGCTTCGACTCCGGGCACGTGGCCAACCTCGATCCGCTCCTGGACATGGGCCTGCTCACCCCGCCACTTCAGGTCTCCTGCGTGATGGGCGTCACCGGCGGCATCCGACCCAGCGCCAAGAACCTCGCCCACATGTCGGAGCAGATCGCCGACGTCCCGCACGAGTGGGGCGTGATCGGGATCTCGCGCCAGCAGTGGGAGCTCGTCGCCGCCGCGCTGACGCTGGGCGGCAACGTCCGGGTCGGGCTGGAGGACAACTTCTACCTCCCCAACGGCGAGACGGCGCGCTCCAACGGCGACCTGATCGCCAAGGCCCGCCAGATGACCGAGGACATCGGGCGCACGCCGGCCACGGTCGCGCAGGCGCGCGAGATGCTCGGCCTGCCCGACCCGACGGCCACGCGGCGCGAGGTCTTCGCGGGAGCGGCGGCGTGAGCGGCCTGCCGCTGGAGGGTGTGAGGGTCCTCGACCTCTCGAGGCTCCTGCCCGGGGGCTTCTGCTCGCTGCTGCTGGCCGACTTCGGCGCCGAGGTCCTCAAGGTCGAGGACACGGGCATGGGCGACTACGTCCGCTGGGCCCCGCCGCTGTACGAGGGCGCGCAGCCGAGCGCCCAGTCCGCCCTGTTCCTCTCCCTGAACCGCAACAAGCGCTCCATCCGGGTCAACCTGAAGTCCGACGAGGGACGCGAGGTGCTGCTGCGCCTGGCGCGCGAGTACGACGTGCTGCTGGAGTCCTTCCGCCCCGGCGTGCTCGACCGCCTCGGCGTGGGCTATCAGCGCCTGCGCGAGGAGAACCCGGGGCTCGTCTACTGCGCGATCTCCGGCTACGGCCAGGACGGTCCCTACACGGACCGCTCGGGCCATGACATGAACTACCTCGGCCTGATCGGGCTGCTCGGCCTCACCGGCGAGAAGGACGGCCCGCCGATTCAGGCCGGCGGGCAGATCGCCGACCTCGGCGGCGGCGGGCTGATGGCCGCGTTCGGGATCCTGGCCGCGCTGCGCGAGCGCGACCGCAGCGGCGAGGGCCAGTTCGTCGACGTGTCGATGGCCGACGGCGCGCTGTCGTGGCTGGCCATGGTGGCCGCGCGCTACTTCGCCGAGGACGTCGTGCCCCACCGCGGCGACATCGAGCTCGCCGGTCGGCTGGTCTGCTACCGGCCCTACGCGGCCAAGGACGGCTGGGTCACGCTGGGCGCGCTGGAGCCGAAGTTCTGGCAGGCCTGGTGTCGCGGGGTGGAGCGCGAGGACCTGATCGAGAAGCAGTTCGAGGCACCGGGATCCGAGACCCACGCCGAGGTCGAGCGGATCTTCCTCGAGCGCACGCGCGACGAGTGGCAGGCCTTCGCCTCCCAGCACGACTGCTGCCTGGAGCCGGTCCTCGACCTCGACGAGGCGCTGGACTCCGAGCTGGTCCGCGCGCGGGAGATGGTGGTCGAGCTCGACCAGCCGGGCGCCGGCAGGGTCCGCCAGCTCGGAGTGCCGGTGAAGATGTCGCGCACGCCGGGCGGCGTGCACTCCCCGGGCCCGGTGCTGGGCGAGCACACCGATGACGTCCTGGCCGCCGCGGGCTATTCGCCCGAGGAGGTGGCGGCGCTGAAGGAGTCCGGCGCGGTCGCCGGCCCGGCCGCCGAGGTGCAGGGCTCCTTCATGGGCTGACCGGTGGGGACCCGCTGATGGCCACTCCCAACGGCCTGCTGAAGATGTCCGAGCTGGCCGAGCGCTCGGGCGTCAGCGCCGGAACGATCAAGCACTACCTGCGCGAGGGCCTGCTCCCCGAGCCGGTCCGGACATCGCGCAACATGGCGTACTACCCGCCGGAGTTCGTCGATCGCATCCAGCTGATCAAGCGACTCCAGGAGCAGCGCTTCATGCCGCTGCGGCTGATCAAGGGCGTGATCGACGAGGACCCCGACCGCGCCCGGGCGATGGTCGAGCTCGAGGACCGGATCCTCGAGCGCGCGGCCGCGGCGAGCGAGTCCGGCCGCACGTCGCGCGCCGAGGTGCGCCGGGAGTACGAGATCCCCGCCAACGTCCTCGACCGCCTCGAGGAGCTCGAGGTGCTGACGCCAAACTCCCGCGGCTATGACCCCGACGACGTGGCGGTCATCCAGGCCATCTCGCGCTTCCGGGCGGGCGGCTACGACGAGCAGCTCGGCTTCACCGTCTACGACACCCTGCGCTACCGCGAGGCGCTCGTCCCGCTCGTCTCCGAGGAGGTCCGTACGCTGCTCGACCGTCTCGTCGGCGAGGTCGAGGCCGATCGCGCGGTGGAGATCATCGCCGCCGGGGCCGAGCCCCTGCGCGAGCTCATCGGCGCGATGCACTCCAAGCTCCTGCTCGCCGAGCTGCGCCGCCAGCGGGGCGGCTCCTGACCCGCGCAACCCTGTTCGTCCTCGGGGCGGTGGCCTCCGTGCAGTTCGGGGCGGCGCTGGCCGTGACGTTGTTCGACCAGGTCGGCCCGGTCGGGACCGTGCTCATGCGCCTCGGCTTCGCGGCGATCGTCCTGCTGATCGCGTGGCGCCCGCGTCCCGGTGCGTTGTCACGACTCCAGTGGCGCGACGTGGCGCTCTTCGGCATCGCGCTGGCGGGCATGAACGGGTGCTACTACCTGGCGCTGGACCGCATCGACCAGGGGGTCACCGTGACCTTCGAGATGGTCGGGCCGCTGACCGTGGCCGTCGCCGGGTCGCGCCGGACGCTGGATCTGCTGTGGGTCGGGCTCGCGGCCGCGGGGGTCCTGCTGCTCACGGGCGGCGCCGAGGACCTCAACGCCGCCGGGGTCGCGCTGGCGCTGGCGGCGGGCGGCTTCTGGGGCGCCTACATCCTGCTCAGCGCGCGCGTCGGCCGGTCGCTGCCCGGAGGGTCGGGCCTGGCGCTGGCGATGGTCATCGCGACGGCGGTGGTCGTCGTCCCCGGGACGGCACAGGGCGGGTCGGACCTCCTGGGGCCGGGGCTGCTGGCCACCGGCGCGGCCGTCGCGCTGCTGTCCTCGGTGATCCCCTACTCGCTGGAGATGGAGGCGCTGCGCACGATGCCGCCCCGCGTCTTCGGCGTGCTCATGAGCCTCGAGCCCGCGGCCGCCGCCCTGGCCGGGTTCGTCGTCCTGGGCCAGGACCTGCGCGCGGCGGAGATCGGCGCCATCGCGCTCGTCGTGGCCGCCAGCGCCGGCGCGGCCCGGACGGCGGGCGACGCGGTGCCGCCGCCCGTGGTGGACTAGCTCCATGCGGTGGCTCGTCGACGGCATGAACGTGATCGGCTCGCGCCCGACGGGGTGGTGGCGCGACCGGCCGGCCGCGATGCGCGACCTGGTGGAGCGCCTCGAGCACTTCGCGCGCGGCAGCGGCGACGACGTGGCCGTCGTCCTGGATGGCGCGCCCTTCGACCTGAGCTCGAAGCGCATCGACGTCTCGTTCGCCTCCCGGCGCGGCCCGAATGCCGCCGACGACGACATCGCGGCGCGCGCCGAGAGCGGGATCATCGTCGTCACCTCGGATCGCGATCTGGCCCGGCGCGTGTCCGAGCGCGGGGCCGAGGTGATGGGCGCGGGCGAGTTCCTCGGCCGGCTGGACGACGTCACCACCTGACGTCGTGGCGCTCCATCACCCCGTAGCCCGCGACCAGCTCGATCCCGCCGGGCAGGACGCCTGAGAACGTCCCGAAGGGCTGCTCGTAGCGGCTACGGACCACGAGCAGGTTGTCGCTGCGGGCGCGGGTCGCCTCGGCCGCGCAGCGCAGCCGGCCGCCCTCGGCGAAGGCGATCGCGGTCAGGTCGGCCGAGAAGCGGACGGTCGCGCATTCGGCCGGCTCCCCGTCCATCCAGATGGTGCGCTCGCTCCCGCGCGCGGAGTCGTGGATGCCCTCGGCGAGGTTCCAGGAGACCGGGCGGCCGTCGGCCGCGGTCCCGACGCCGGCCGACCAGCGCCACGACGTGACGCGGTCGTGGTAGCCGGCCGACTCGTCCACGAAGGCCGGACCGTCGACTCGCCACTCCTGCCCGCCGGCGCGCACGGTTCCCCGGGCGGGAATGCCGCCCTGCTTGCGCGTCCAGATCCAGGCGCGGCCCGCCGGGGTGACCGTCTCGACGCCGGGACCCTCGTCCAGCTCCAGGTCGATCGTCACGTCGCCGTCGTGCACGTGCACCCGGCCCGGCGCCTCGACCTCGACCCGGCCGCGGCCGAGGAACTGGCGCGTGCGCTCGTGCAGGCGCCGGCCCTCGCGATCCCAGACGGCCCACCACACCTGCGGGGCGGGACCGATGTGAGCGGCGCCGACGCAGAGCATCAGCTCGGGGCCGTAGAGGCCGACGTAGCGCCAGCGCTTGAGCATCCGGCCGGCCCGGAACAGGGGCATCCGAGCCGGCGCGACCACGACATCGGCGGGGCGCTCGGTTCCGTCACCTCGGTAGGCGAGTGTCTTCTCCATGGGCTGGCGACGCTATCGTTAGGCGAAGGTTGACTGACCAGTCAATCCACTGGACGGAGGAGCATCGTGACGCGCGCCGCGGCAATCCAACTTAACTCGACGGGGGACGCCGAGCGCAACCGCGCGACCGCCGAGCGCCTGGTCCGCGACGCCGCCGGACGCGGAGCGAAGCTCGTCGTGCTGCCCGAGAAGTGGAACCGGCTGTGCGAGCCCGAGCGGATGGCCGCGGCGGCGGAGCCGCTCGACGGCCCCGCCACGCGCTGGGCGCTGGACCTGGCCCGAGAGCTGGCCATCGACCTCGTCGCGGGCTCGATCGTGGAGGAGGCGGGGGAGCTTCGTCACAACACCTCGGTCCACGCCGGGCCGGACGGGGAGGCCCACGGGGTCTACCGCAAGCTGCACCTGTTCGACGTCGAGGTGGACGGCACGAAATACCGCGAGTCCGAGCACGAGAGCCCCGGCGACGAGGTCGTCACCTCCCAGCTGGCCGACGGCTCGATCCTGGGGATGTCGGTCTGTTACGACCTGCGCTTCCCCGAGCTCTACCGCGCCCTGAGCGCGCGGGGCGCACGGACGCTGGCGGTCCCCTCGGCCTTCACCGTCCCCACCACCCGCGACCATTGGGCCGTGCTCCTGCGCGCCCGGGCGATCGAGAACCAGGCCTTCGTGGTGGCCGCCAACCAGATCGGCGAGCACGCGCCGGGCATCCGCTCGGGCGGGCGCTCGATGATCGTCGACCCGTGGGGCGTGGTCCTGGCCCAGGCCCCGGACGCCGAGGGCGTCATCGTGGCCGACCTCGATCACGGGACCCAGGACGACGTGCGCACTCGGCTGCCCGCGCTGACCCACCGGCGCCCCGAGCTCTTCGAGGGAGTGCACGCCTGATGGCCGTCTCCACCACGCGCGCCCAGGCCGCCGCCGACCGCCGCCGCCAGATACTCGACGCCGCCGTGCGGGTCTTCGCCCGCCAGGGCTTCCACGGCTGCCGCGTCTCCGACATCGCCGACGAGGCCGGCGTCGCCTACGGGCTCGTCTACCACTACTTCCGCTCCAAGGAGGAGATCCTCGACACGCTGTTCCTCGAGCGCTGGGACGTCCTCGTGGCCACGATCGACGACGTGGCTGCGCGCGAGGAGATGGCGCCGCGCGAGAAGCTCCACGCGATCGCCTCGTTCATCGTCGACTCCTACCGCTACGACCCCGACCTGATGAAGGTCATCATCGTCGAGGTCACCCGGGCGGCGAACTCGTTCGGGCGCACGCACCTGGCCAAGATCAACGAGGCCTACGACGGCATCGCGGCGATCGTCGAGCGGGCCCAGGCCGACGGCATCTTCAAGTCCGACGTCACGCCCCAGTACGCGGCGATGGCCTTCTACGGGACCATGGAGCAGGTGCTCACCGCCTGGATCTTCGACCTCCTTCCGCACACCGAGTCCGAGTACGAGCAGGCCAAGGCCTTCGTCGTCGAGACGGTGTGCGGCGGGCTGGACGCTGACGGCCCGGCCGTCTGACTAGACTCCGCCGCCGATGGAGAATGAGATGGTCAAGCGGCTGGTCTGGTCGGGCCTACTCGCGGGGCTCGGCGCTCTCGCCAGCATCGCCACCCAGCGGGTGGCGACGCTGATATGGCACCGCGCTTTTGGGGAAGACCCGCCGGAGTGACCGAAGAGCCCGACGATCGCGAGGCGCCCCGCCTGCAGGACACGACCGAGCGCGACGCCCTGCCGCTGCCCCTGCCCGACGAGCCCGCGCCCGTCGAGGAGCCCACGGCGGTCGCGGAGCCCGCGCCGGTTGAGGAACAGGCGGCCGAGGAGGCCGCGCCCGAGCCGGTCCAGGAGCCCGTGGCCGAGGAGCCCGAGCCCGACCCGGAGCCCGCTCCCGAGCCGGCCCCGGAGCCGGAGCCGGAGCCCGCGCCCGTCGAGGAGCCGGGCCCCGAGCCCGAGCCCGTCGTCGAGCCCCCGGCGCCCGCGGCCGACGGGGACGGCGCCTCGTCAACGTATGACTCAGGCCTTCCGCCCTTCGAGCCCGCGCCCTCGGTCTCCGGCCTCGCCGAGGCCGACCAGGGGCCGCCGCTCGAGCTGCTCATCGGCGCCGCGTTCGTCGGCGGCATCGCCCTCGCCTTCCTGATCAAGCGCCTTGGCTCCTGAGCCCGGACAGCCCGACGACGGACCCCAGATCGCGGCCGCGGTCCAGGAGATCTCCGAGCGCGCGAGCCTGCTCGTCCGCGAGGAGATCGAGCTGGCCAAGGCCGAGGTCGCCGAGAAGGTCAACAAGCTCGTCCGCGGCGCGGTCGTCGGCACGGCGGCGGGGATCTTCGCCATCTTCGGGCTCGTCATCCTGCTCGAGGGGATCGCCTGGCTCCTCTACGCGCTGTTCTTCAACGACGTCTTCTGGGGCTTCATCATCGTCGCGGGCGTGCTCTTCCTGCTCGCCGGGCTCGCCGCCGGACTGGCCGTGCGCTGGTTCAAGAGCGGAGCGCCGCCCACGCCCGACATGGCGATCGACGAGGCCCAGCGCATCCGCGAGACGATCAGTGGTGAGCCGGGAGGCCAGCTCGAGGCCGTGGAGGCCCGGGCCGAGGCGGAGAAGTAATGCCCGAGCGCAGCCCCGCCGAGATCCGCGCCTCCATCGAGAGCAACCGGGCCGAGCTCGCCGTCTCGATCGAGAAGCTGCGCGGGGAGGTCGCCGAGCTCACGGACTGGCGCTCCCAGCTGCGCCGCCACCGCAAGCCCGCGCTCGTGGGCGCCGCCGTCGCCGGCTTTGTCATCGGCGGCGGGATCGCCGCCCTCGGCGGGCTGGCGTTCCGCCGCCGCGGCTAGGGCCGGGGCAGGCGCGCAAGGACGGGCGACGAGGGGGCCGGTCCACACCCTGAGGCCCCGCTGATCGGCCCTTGTCGCGGTATGCGCGACAAACGCCGATCACCGCGCATGCCGCCCGCCGGAACCCGCCGCGCTCCGCGCCCGGCAGGCTCAGCCCGTGAACCGCGCGCCGCGCCACGCCGAGCGCAGGGCCCGCCGGGTTCCCGGCCAGCGGCCCAGGTCGAACTGGCCGCCCGGCTCGTTGCCCTGGTAGTAGAGGGCCATGCGGACCCGGTGGTGCGTGCGGGCCCAGCGCATGAGCGAGCTCGTGAAGCCGGGCGCGTCGCCCGACTGCCAGACGCCGAACTCCGCCAGTCCGAACGGGCGGTGGCGACCGGCGCTCCGGCGGTAGAACCGCGCGAGGCCCGACCAGTTGGGGAAGCCGGAGTAGAAGTCCGTGGCGATCCAGTCGACGTAGCGCGAGCCCGGCCAGAACGACCACGGGGCCGGAGCGACCTGCGGGCACCACACGACGGAGATCCGGGCCGTGGGGAGGCTCACCGCGCCGGTGCGGACCGGGCTCATGTGCGAGCGGCGCAGCATGCGGTCGATCGAGGCGGTCGAGCCGCCGCGCAGCAGCAGGACCACGCGGCGAAAGGCCCGGCGCACGTTGGCGGCGGAGTGGGACGGTCCGCGGCCGTAGGGCGAGTAGACGTTGCTGGCGTTGTTCATCTCGGCGAACGGCCGCACGTAGGCGAGTTGCCCCGACGCCGCGAGCTCGCGGTTGACCCCGAGCAGGTAGCGGTCGCCCGCGCCCGAGGCCACCCCGGCCGGGGAGATGAACTCGCCGCCGTTGCGCCGGGCGGTCGAGATGTGGAGCATCAGCCGCGTGTTCAGCGAGGCCGCGTCGGCCAGGCGGGCGCGCAGGTACTGGTAGGGGTTCTCGCCGCGGTTCTGGTCCCAGGTGAGGAAGAGCTGCCACACGGCGGGATGGGCCCCGGACTGCGCGGCGAAGCGGGTGTAGTCGGTGCGGTGAAGGCCACCGCTCACGCCGGTGAGGATCCGTTCGCCCGGCGGCGCATCGGGGGCGCCCAACGCGCTGGCCGGGAGTAGGGCCGTTGCGACGGCCGCGGCGGCGGCGAGTCTCAGCAGCAACATCGCTCTCAGATCAGAGACGGGCGGCGGTGACGCGCCCGAGCGGGGCCCGCTCAGGCTCGGGTTCCGCGACGCGGGTGGGCTGGGGGGTCATACCCCGCCTATCGCCCCGTTTGGCCGCGGCGCCGAGCGAGATCGCCAACAACACGACCACCGTCCAGAGCCCAGCCGCGACGAGCACCGTCTCCACGCCCATGTCGACGCACCCGATCTCACAGGGTCACGAACTGAAACCCGGGTGCCCGGCTTCGTGGAGGTTTTCGCGCTCTCAGCTCAGGAACGACGACGGAATTCCCCCGCAGCCGAGCAGTCCGGGCCCGACGTGGGTGCCGATCACCGGTCCTATCTCGGACACGAAGAGAGGCTCGGTCCCGAAGATCTCGCGCCCGCGCTCGACGAGTCGCCCGGCCGGGTCGGGGGCCTGGATGTGCTGGACGACCCAGGCGTCCCACCCGTCGTCGTGGCAGCTGCGCAGGTAGTCGACCATCCGCTCGAAGGCGCGCCCCGAGGTCCGGACCCGCTCGACCGGCGTGATCTCCGCCTCGAGCTTGAGGATCGGCTTGATGCGCAGCGTCGTCCCCAGCCAGGCGCTCGCGGCGGCGATGCGCCCACCCCGGCGCAGGAACTCCAGCGTGTCGATGCAGAACCACAGGCCCAGCCGCTCGCGGGCGCCCATGACCTGGCGCACGACGGCCTCGACGTCGTCCCCGTTGCGGGCCGCCGCGGCCCCGGCGAGCACGACCAGGCCCAGGCCTCCGCAGGCCGTCGAGGAGTCGACGACCTCGATGCGGCCCTCGCGGCCCTGCTCGTCCAGGCGGGCCTTGGCCGCCAGGGCCGAGTCGTAGGTGCCCGAGATCCCGGCCGACAGGTGGATCGAGACGATGTCGTGCCCCGCGTCGAGGAGCGGCTCGTAGACGGCGAGGAAGTCGCCCACGGAGGGCTGCGAAGTGGTGGGCAGGTCGGGCGCCGTGCGCAGGTGCTCGTAGTAGGCGTTGAAGTCCGGCAGGTCGGACTCGCGATCGTCGCGTCCCTGCCAGTGGACGTAGAGGCTGACCAGGTGGATCGAGTTGGCCGCCGCGAGCTCGCGCGGCAGGTAGTGCGTCGTGTCGGAGACGATCGCGACCTCGGCCATCCGCGCCCATCCTAGACTCCTCGCCCGTGGGAAAGACGCTGCTGACGGGAGGGACCGGGCTGGTGGGCTCGCACGTGGCCGCCGCGCTGGCGCGCCGCGGGGACGACCTGCGCCTGACGGTCCGCGAGTCCTCCCGCCTGGAGAACGTCGAGCGCCTGGACTTCGAGTCCGTGCGCTGCGACGTGCTCGACCGCCGGGCCCTGCGCCGGGCGCTGCGCGGAGTGGACCGCGTGTTCCACGCCGTCGGCCACACCTCGCTTCGGGCCACGCCGCAGACCCTGTCGCGCCTCAACGTCCAGGCGACGCGCACCGTTCTCGAGGAGTGCCTGCGGGCCGGCGTCGAGCGCGTCGTCTACACGTCCTGCGTGGCGGCGATCGGCCCGGCCACCCCCGGGTCGACGGCGGACGAGACGTCGCGCTTCCCCCGCTCGGCGGGCGCGATTCCCTACTCGGCCTCCAAGCACGAGGCCGAGATCGAGGCCCTGCGGCTGGCGGCGCGCGGGCTGCCGGTGGTCATCGTCAACCCCGCGCATGTGATCGGCCGCGGCGACCTCAACCACTCCTCGACGGAGTTCGTCCGGCGCTTCCTGCGCCAGGACATCCCCGCCTACGTCGACGGGGCGATCAACGTCGTCTCCGCCAAGGACGTCGCCGCCGGCCATCTGCTGGCCGACGAGAAGGGGGTGCCGGGCGAGCGCTACATCCTGGGCAACCGGAACTACACGTTCGACCGCCTCTTCGCCGACCTCGGCCGGATGTCCGGAGTCGAGCCGCCGGCGCTCAAGCTCCCGCTGCCCGCCGCCCTGGCGCTCGCCGCCGCGCTCGAGCGCCTGCCCGGGACGCCGCCGATCACGACGACCGAGGTGCGGGCGGCGTCGATGTGGTGGACGTATCGCAACACCAAGGCCAAGCGCGAACTGGGCTTCAAGCCCTCCCCGCACGAGGAGGCGCTGGAGGAGACGATCGCCTGGTATCGCGAGCGCGAGGGCTCGTCGCTGTCGACGCCCGGGGACCGTCAGCCGATCCCGCTGCGCGCCGCCGGGTTCGCCGTGGACCGGGTGAGCGGCGTGGTGGGCCGCTTCGCGTCGTAGCCTGAAGACCGATGGCCGTCCTCTACCGCTGCCCGACTCCCACCAACTGGCTGTGCCCGTGCGGCAAGGTGGCGCGGGCGCTGAAGCGCTCGGGCGTCGAGTACGAGACCGTGCGCATGCCCTACCGGCGCCGGGAGCGCGACGAGGTCGCCGAGATCACCGGCCAGCGCCACGTGCCCGTCGTGATGCTCGACGGCCCGGGCGAGGAGCCGATCTGCGACTCCAAGCGCATCGTCGAGCACCTGGAGTGGCTGGCCGACCGGGCAGCTACGCCGGCTAGCAGGCCCGAAAGCGCCGCGCGAGGCTGAGCCGGCGCCCGTCGCGCAGGGTGACGGCCGCCCGGACGGAGTAGCTTCGCCCGGAGCGCAGGGTGCTCGCGCGCAGGTGCAGGTCGAAGGGCGTGCGGCTGTCGGTGCGCAGGCGCAGCAGGCCCAGGCGCGGCCCGTAGCTGAACACCACCCGGCGCACGTTGCGCCGGTCGCGGCCGGCCACAAGGGCGCGCACCGCGCGTGGTGCGCAGACCCGCCGCGGGTTGCCGCGCCGGTGCAGCCCGTAGAGGCCGAGCAGGAGCTTGGGCGCCCGCGTGCCGGTCAGGCCCGACGGGCGTCTGACCCGCGCGGGGGCCGAGTGGTCGCGGAACGCGACGATGCCGCCGAGCACCCCGACGTAGGCGGTGCCGTCGGGCCCGATCGTCACCGGCGCGTAGTTGTTGTTGAAGCCGAGGCCGCGTGCCGGCTGGCCGCTTCCAGACGGTCCGGCCCGTCCGGAAGTCGAGCGCCGTCAGGTACCAGGGGTCGTCCGGAGCCGGGCGGTCCTTGGTGTACACGTAGACGAGCCCGTTGGCGCAGCGACAGCTTGGGCACGACGCTGGGCGACACCTCGTCGGAGTGCCACAGCTCGTGGCAGCCCGCGCCGTCCTCGTCGATGTCGACCCGCTCGACCCCGGCGTGCGTGTGCGCCGCCCTGGCCGTCGACGTCGGCCCGGTGTAGCCGTAGTTGTTCTCGACGACCATCGAGCCGCCCGGCGCCGATGAGCGAGTTGTCGGTCGCGCCGGTCGCCCTGGGAGAAGACGGGCTGCGGCACACCTCGCGCGCGCCGGCGCCGCCTGCCGCGCCGGTAGACGAGCACGTTCATCGGGTCGGCGTTGTCGGTGATGGACACGTAGTCGCGCGCCCATGGAGCGTCGGGGTCGTGCCCGAGCCCGTGTCTCGGTCTGGCCCGGCTTGGCGACGCCGTCGTTGGGATAGGCCGCGCGCCAGGTCACGCGCGGCGCGCCGCCGTCCGGCCGCGCGTCGAAGCGGTAGAGCGCCGCTGATCGTCACGACGTAGACGCCGCCGCTCTCGTCGACCGCGAAGGGAGTTGCTGATCGGCTCGTGGGTGGCGAGCGTCCGCACCGCGCCGTTGCGCGGCTCGATCACGTCCCGATCGACGCCCTGCACCGTGGCGAACCAGATGCGCCCCGCCAGTCGGGCAGCGCGGAGATGATCTTGTCGTCGGACGGCCAGCGCGCCGCGACACGTCGTAGTCGCGCTCGAGCGCGAACCCCGGCCGCCCTGCTCGCGCGACGACGAGCACGTGGCGCGTCGTCGTCGGGATCACCGCGCGGTCGCGCTGGTCGAGGTAGAAGTACCCGCCGCCGCGCGAAGTCCTGGAACGACGTTGCGCCGGCACGCTCTGGCGCGGCGGCAGGAGGTCCATGCGCGCCAGCTGCTCGAGCGTCGCGCGGGTCGAGCAGCTGAGCCGCGGCCCGGCCAGGCCGACGCAGACGGTGACGATGCGGCCCTGCGCGTCGAACGTGACCGAGCCGCAGTCGCCCAGGTAGGAGGCCGACAGGCGCTCGCAGGTCGCGGCCGAGCGGCGCCGGACAGGCGGCGGTGTCGGTCTGGTAGGCGTCGTCGTGGATGCTCGAGCGCTCGTTGGGCGCCATGAACGGATGGCGGGGAGGGGTGGGAGCGTCGAGGAGGGAAAGCGGTCGCGGCGTCCAGGGTGAGCCGGCGAAGTCCGGGATCGGCCGCGCGGCCGGCTTCTCCGGAATCGGGTCGGCGGCGGCGAGCGAGGCCAAGCTCGCCCACGCCGCGACGGCTATGACTGTGGCACCGAGCCTGCGCATCCCGTCGGGCATGTTGCCAGGCGCGGCCCGCTCAGCGCGCCGGATCCACGACGAGCTTGCTCGCCGGCCCGTCCGTCGGGCGCCCGAGCGCCTCGGCAAGGTCGTCCAGCCCGATGGTCGGGCCCGCGAACGCGCGCCAGTCCACCTCGCCGCCGGCCAGGAGGCCCAGCGCGCGCTCGACCTCGGCCGGCGAGTGGTGGAAGGCTCCGCGCACGTCGAGCTCGTCGTAGTGCAGGGCCGCCGTCGGGAGTGCGGCCTCGCTCCCCGAGGGGCAGCCTCCGACGAGCACCACGGTGCCGCCCGGCAGCGCGGCGTCGACGGCCGAGCGCCAGGTCTCCGGACGGCCCACCGCCTCGAAGACCAGCGGATGGCGCCCGAGCGCCTCGGCGGCGCCCGCGCCCAGCGCCTGCGCCTGGGCGCGGCGCGCGGGGTGGCGGTCGGCCACGACGACGCTGCGGCCCTCCAGGACGAGCAGCCGGGCGAGCATCAGCCCCATCGGCCCGCCGCCGAGCACACCGGCCTCGGCGGCGTCGCCGGCCCGCGCGAGCGCGTGCACCGCGGCGGCGAGTGGCTCGGCCATCGCCGCGCCCGCCGGGTCGAGGCCGTCGGGGATCGGATGCAGCGCCGCCGCGGGCGCCTCGATGCGCTCGGCGAACCCGCCCAGCACCCAGACCGGGTCGCGGCAGATCTGCGGTCGTCCGTCCTCGCAGGGGACGCAACGCCCGCAGGCCACCGACGGGGCGACGAGCACGGGCTCCCCGGTGTCCTCGCGCACGCCGGCCGTCTCGTGCCCGAAGCGTGCCGGGTAGGCGTCCAGCGCCGGATGCCCGCGGCGCAGCATCTTGGCGTCGGTGCCGCAGCTCGTGGCCGCCGTGACGCGGACGACGACCTGCCCGGCCGACGGCGCGGGATCGGGCACGTCGTCCACCCGCAGGTCGTCGGGGCCGTGCAGGAGGGCGGCTCTCACGGGACGACGACCGCCTTGAGCGCCTCGCCCGATCGGGCGAGGTCCAGGGCGCGGCCGGTCTCCTCCAGGCCGAGGCGATGGGTGACCAGCTCCAGCGGGTCGATCCGGCCGTTGCGCAGGAGGTCGAGAGCGGCGCGCATGTCGCCGGCGTCGGCGGAGTAGGAGGCCGTGACGGTCAGCTCGCGTAGGAACAGCGCGTCCCCCTCCACGGGCAGGGCCGCGCCCGGCTCGGGCGGCGCGTAGAGGCACAGGACACCGCCGGGAGCGACGTGGCGCGCCGCGTGCGCGATGGCGTCCGGGGCGGGCGTGCAGATGATCGCCACGTCCACCTGCTCGTTGCCGTGGTGATCGGCGCCCCACGCCTCGGCCAGGGCCAGGCGCTCGGCCCGCGGCTCGCTAACCCAAACGGCCTCGACGGCGCGCGCGTGGGCGGCGGCGATCTGCAGCAGGCCGTTGGTCCCGGCGCCCACGACGAGGAGAGAGTCCCCGCCGCGCAGCCCGGCCCGGTCCTGGGAGCGCAGGACGCAGGCCAGCGGCTCGACGAACGTGGCCGCGACCGGGTCCAGGCCGTCCAGCGCCAGCAGCTCTCCGGCGAGCTCTCCGGGAACGCGCACCAGCTCGGCGAAGCCGCCCGGGTCCAGCGCGCTCGCCCGAAAGCGCTCGCACAGCGTCTCGTGGCCGCGGCGGCAGCGCCGGCACTCGCCGCACGGCGCGTGGTGGTGGACGACGACGCGGTCTCCCGGGAGACGTGCTCGACGCCGGCGCCGGTGGCCACGACCTCTCCGGTCAGCTCGTGGCCCAGCACCACGGGCAGCTTGCGCTGCACGTACCAGTCCAGGACGTCGGTCTTGCACACGCCGCAGGCCAGCGTGCGCACGACCACCTCGCCCGCGCCGGCGCGAGGATCGGGGACCTCCTCGATCACGACCCGGCGCGGCGACAGGGAGCGCGCGACCCTCACGCGAGCAGGGCGGCGATCGAGTCGCGGTCGACGGGCTGCGCGATCCCGGCCTCCGTGACCAGGGCGCTCACCAGCGCGGCGGGGGTGACGTCGAAGGCCGGGTTTCGCACCGGCGTCCCGGGCGGGGCGAGCTGGACGCCGGCGGCCCGGCGCACCTCGTCGCCGTCGCGCTCCTCGATGACGATCTCCTCGCCCGAGCGCAGGGACGGGTCGATCGACGAGCGCGGGCCGGCGAACACGAACGGGATCCCCGCCGCGTGCGCGGCCAGGGCGTGGCCATAGGTCCCCACCTTGTTGGCGGCGTCGCCGTTGGCGGCCATGCGGTCGAAGCCCACCACGACCGCCTGCGCCTCGCCGCCGGCGATCAGGGCGGCCGCGGCGCCGTCGACGATCAGCTCGTGCGAGATGCCGGCGCGCGCCAGCTCCCACGTCGTCAGCCGGGCTCCCTGGAGCAGCGGCCGCGTCTCGCACACCAGGACCCGCAGCCCGGGCTCGCGCTCGGCCAGCGCCATCAGGACGCCGAGCGCGCTGCCCGGCGCGCCGCAGGCCAGAGCGCCGGTGTTGCAGTGGGTGAGCACGCGCGTCGTGCCCGCCAGATGATCGGCGCCGCGGCGGGCCAGCTCCGCGCCGGCCGCGGCGTTCTCGGTCTCGATGGCCTGCGCCTCGGCGCGCGCGGCCCCCGCGAGGCCGACCGGTCCGGCCGCCTTCGCGGCCGCCGCCACCCGGTTCACGGCCCAGGCCAGGTTGACCGCGGTCGGGCGCGCGGAGCGCAGCGTCTGCGCGCCGCGCTCCAGAGCGCCGAGGCTGGGCGCGCCGGCGACCTCCATCGCCAGGCCGTAGCCCGCGACCACCCCGATCAGCGGCGCGCCCCGGACGACGAGGCGCCGGATGGCCTGCGCCGTGTCGTCGGCCCCGGTCAGCTCGACGACCTCCTCGCGTCCCGGCAGAAGCGTCTGGTCGAGCACGTGGAGCCGCGAACCGTCCCAGCGCAGCGGCGGCGGTGCGGTGTGGGCGACCGGCATTTCGTGCGATGCTAGATGAGTGTTTCGACGCGCCGCCCTGGCCGCGACCGTCGCCCTCCTTGCACTGGTCGCCGCGGCACCCGCCCGGGCCGGCGATCCGATCATGCCGCTCTCGCAGGTGCACCGCGGGATGCACTGCACCGGATACACGGTCATCCAGGGCACGGACGTCTCGTCCTTCGACGTCGAGGTGCTGGACGTCGTCGTGGCGGGAACCGGCCTCCAGGGGGCCCAGATCCTGGTTCGCGCGTCGGGGCCGGCCGTCGCCGGGACGGGCGTCGCGGCCGGCTTCTCCGGCTCGCCGGTGTATTGCGCCGATGACGGCGGCGTCCAGCGCGTCATCGGCGCGATCGCCAACGGCCTGGGCGACTACGGGAGCTCGACGGTCCTCGTCACGCCGATCGAGGCCATACTGGGCGAGACGCCGGACCCGCCCGTGGGGGCGCGCCACGACCGGGCGCTGCTGCGCTCGGCGCGCCCCCTGGCCACCCCGCTCACCGTCAGCGGGGTCAGCGGCCCCGTGGCGCGCGCCCTCACCCTCGCCGCCGTCCGCGCGCACCGTCCGCTGGTCGTGGCCCCGGCCGCGCCGGCGTCCTCCTTCCCCGCGCAGACGCTGCGGCCCGGATCCTCTCTCGCGGTGGGGCTGGCCAGCGGCGACATCGGGCTGTCGGCGATCGGCACGGTCACCTACACCGACGGCGACCGCGTGTGGGGCTTCGGGCACCCGCTCGACGGGGCCGGGCGGCGGTCGCTGCTGATCCAGGATGCCTACGTCTACACGGTTATCGGCAACCCGCTGGGGCTCGACAACCTCGGCGTGGGCAGCTACAAGCTCGCCTCCGCCGGCCACGACCTGGGAACCCTGACCAACGACGCGCCCAACGCCGTCGTCGGCCATCTCGGGCCGCTGCCGCGCCTCGTCCCGCTGCGGGTGGTCGCCCACGACGGCGACACCGGGAGGATCGAGGTGACGACCGCGAGCCTGGCCGACGAGAGCCCGGTCGACCTTCCCACCGGCACGTCACCGATGTCGCTGGCCGCCCTCGTGGGGATCCTCTCGCCCGCCGCGAACATCCTGCACGGCTCGCCCGCCCGCGAGACGGCGCGCCTTTGCGTCCAGATCAGGCTGCGCGAGCGCCGCCGGCCGCTGGGGTTCTGCAACCGCTACGTCTCGGGCACCCCGGTCGACCTCGACACCGGCGGCACGCTCTCCGCCGCGGTGGCGGGCATGGCCTCGGACTTCAGCCTGGCCGCGACCTCGCTGGACGACTATGAGGTCGGCCCGCTGCATGTCGCGGGCATCTCGGCCGACCTCACGGTCAGCCGGGGGCTCCGCCAGGCCACGATCCTCGGCGCCACCGCTCCCTCCCGCGTGCGTGCGGGAGGGAGGCTGCCCCTGCGCCTGCGCGTGGCCCGGCGGGACGGCACGCGCAGCACCGTCCGCTTCCGGGTGCGCGTGCCTCGGACGCTGCGGGGAGTCCGGCGGCTGCGCCTGCGCGGCGCCGACCTCGACACCGGCGACGACTCCGACCTCCTGGGCGCGCTCTCGTCGACGGTGACCATCGACCTGGGTGGCGGCGACAGCGGCGACGCGCTGGCCGGGCCCCACTCGGTCTCGGAGCTGGCGAGCGATGTCGCCGCGATTCACCGCTTCGACGGGATCACGGCGCGCTTCACGAAGGGCGGCGACGGGGTGCCGGCGTTCCGCGACCGTCGCGAGCGCATCGGCGGCAGCGCCGCCGTGACCGTGCGGGTGCTCCCGCCCGGATGACCTGATCTACAGGCGGTTCTCGATGCCCAGCGGCGGGGCGGCCGCCGTCTCGCCCGCGGGCGCCTCGGCCTCCTCGGGCTGCTCGACGCCCAGCGCCTGCGCGAGCTCGCCGGACTCGTACATCTCGGCCACGATGTCGGCCCCGCCGACCAGCTCGCCCCTGACGAACAGCTGGGGGATCGTGGGCCAGTTCGAGATGGCCGAGAGCTCCTCGCGGATGCGGGGGTCGGGGAGGATGTCGACGGCGGCGAAGGGCGCTCCGAGCGCCTGGAGGGCGCCGGCCGTCCGCGCCGAGAAGCCGCACGCCGGCTGCTCGGGCGAGCCCTTCATGAACAGGATCACGGGGTGCTCGTCGATCGCCTGCTGGATGGCTTCGCGAATGGGATTGCTCTCGCTCATTGTGTGGACCTCGTAGTGATCGACAACGCATGGATGGGCCCGCCCACCTCGTCTCCGAAGACGTCGTAGACGAGGCGATGCTGCTCGATGCGGCTCATGCCCTCGAACGCCGACGAGGTCACCTCCGCGCGGAAGTGGTCGCCGCCGCCCGTCAGGTCGGTCACCTGGGCGGCGGCGTTCGGGATGGCGGCCTCGATGCGGGACTTCAGGTCTTCGGCGCTGGGCACGATGAAACAAGAGTAGCGAGGCCCGGATCCCTCGCTACACTGAATGAAGCGATGATCAGCATGACCGACAAGGGCGCCGAGAAGGTCCACGAGTTCTTGGCCAAGCAGGAGGGCACCGCGGACACCGCGGGCCTGCGTGTCGGCGTCCGCGGCGGCGGCTGCTCGGGCTTCCAGTACGCCCTGGCCTTCGACGTCCAGCGCGACGGCGACACGGTGTTCGAGAGCCACGGCATCCGCCTGCTCGTCGATAACCAGAGCCTGCCCTACGTCAGCGGGGCCGAGGTCGACTACGTCGACGGCCTCCAGGGCGCCGGCTTCCAGGTCAACAACCCGAACGTGATCGCCTCCTGCGGCTGTGGGTCCTCCTTCCGCGTCCGCGACGAGGAAGAGGTCTCGGCGGTCTGACTTGAGGGCCGTGTGGGCCGCGGTGGCCGCGGCCGCCGCGGTGCTCGGCGTCACGGCGTGCGGGAACGGGCGGACGCCCGAACCGCGGGGATCCCTGGCCACCGGTCTCACGGAGTACGACCCGCTCGCGCTGACCGGGCGCGCGCGAGAGCTTCATCCCCGCTACGCGCGCATCTACGTCCTGTGGTCGGCGGTCCAGCCACGCCGCGCCGCCGCGCCCGACTGGGACGCTCCCGGCGCCGGCGGCTACTCCGTCCGCGCGCAGCTGCGCGCGACCCGCGACGCGGGCTTCGAGCCCGTGGTGACCTTCTACTCGACGCCCGCCTGGGCGGCGCGCCCCGCCGGCGGTTGCGAGCCGCCTCACCCCAACGTCAACGCGCGCGCGCCGCGCGCCGACGCCCTGCCCGGCTACCGGGCCATGGTGGTGTCGTTCCTGGCGATGGCCCGGGCGGAGGGCGTCGCGGTTCGCCGCCTGAGCGCCTGGAACGAGCCCAACAGCGGGCTGTTCCTCGCCCCGCAGCGCGAGCGCTGCGACCCCGCCTCGCCCTCCCTGGGCGCCGGGGAGTACGCGCCGATCGCGCGCACGCTCGCCGAGGCCCTCCGATTCGCACCGGGAGATCAGGAGCAGGTGGTGGGGGAGGTCTCCAGCCCCCACCGCGCCCGTCCCATCATCTCCACGACCAGGGAATTCGTCGCCGCCCTGCCGCGCGACGTCGCCTGCGGCGGGCGCATCTGGGCCCAGCACCAGTACGTCGGCGACGCCGACGGCGTGGCCCAGGCCGAGAGGGCGCTGGCCGCGACGCCGTGCACGCCGCGCGAGCTGTGGGTGACCGAGACGGGGGCCGGGGCGCGCCGTGCCGGGCAGCCCCGGACCTTCGACCGGGCGACGCTGCGCGCGGCGTGCCGCAACCTCGACGCGCTCCTCGTGCGCTGGTGGGACGACCCGCAGGTGACGGCCGCCTTCCAGTACACGCTGCGCGAGGACCCGGGGTTCCCCGTCGGATTGGCCTCGGCCGACCTCACGCGCACGTACCCCACGTTCGCGCTGTGGCGGGCGTGGGGCGCGCGCGCGAGGGTGACGGACAGGCCGCCGCCGCTCGCGGCGGCCTGTCACTGACCCGCTACTTCCTGCTGTCACGGCGGGTGATCGAGCGCGACCAGTTTCTCGTCGAGGGTCGCGGTCGACGGTCTGGAGTTCCCCCGCGAGTTCGTCCTCGTCCTGCCCGCCGTCGGCGAGCCGACGGGGCACGTGCGCGAGCTGGTCGAGACCCTGCGCGCCGCCGTGGCGGGCTAGCCGCGATCCTCGGGCCAACGCCCGTGCTCGGTGAAGTAGTCGCGCGCGGCGGCCTCGCGGGCGCGCTCGCGGTCCTCGCCGGCGCTCAGACGGAACATCAGGTTGAGCGAGAGCACCGCCACGCCCGAGCCGGTGAACCCCGCCCAGGCCTCGATGCGCGAGCTCTCGGGCAGCACGGCCAGGCACACGAACCCCGCCACCACGAGGACGAGCGGGATGCCGTAGCGGATGAGGGTCATCCGGCTCATGCCGGCGTGTTGTCCAGCGAGCGCCAGAGGTAGCGGCAGGCGACGGAGCGATAGGGCCGCCAGGACTCGGCGATCCGCTCCATGTCCTGCGGCCCGGGCAGGTCGGAGAGCTCGTAGGCGTTGCGCATCGCGGCCCGGATGCCCAGGTCGCCGACGGCCAGGACGTCCGGGCGCTGGAGGTGGAAGATCAGGAACATGTGCGCGGTCCACTCGCCGATGCCCTTGACCTCGATCAGCTCGGCGATCACGTCCTCGTCGGAGAGCCGGTTCATCCTGTCCAGCTCGAGCGAGCCGTCGATCACGTGCTCGGCCAGCGAGCGCAGGAAGGCCACCTTCATCTTCGACAGGCCGATCGCGGCGCGAAACTCCTCGGGATCCTCGGCCAGCACCTCCTCGGGCGTGGGCGGTCGCCCGCCGAAGCGGTCGAACATGCGCTGGTTCATGACGGCCGCGACCTTGGCCGAGAGCTGCTGGCCCACGATCGAGCGCACGAGCGCTCCATAGTGGTCGTCGGGCTTGACCCCCCGGCGCCCGCCGCGGGCGCCGATGCCGCCATCGGCCTCGACACCGTCGATCAGCGCGTGCAGCACGGGGTCGGAGCCGCGCAGGTGGTCCAGGGAGCCGGCGGGGATGGCGGCGGCTCGGCGGGGCATCGCGCGCGGCTCCTCAGGCGGGGGAGGAGGGATCGCCCTCGACCGCGCCCGGGACCCCGGTGTTGGTCGAGTACTTCGGCTGGATCTTCATCTCGGGGCGGATGTGGTGCACCGCCTGGGAGACCGCGATCGCGGCCTCGGCGAAGCCGGTGGCGATCAGCTTGAGCTTGCCGTCAAACGTCGTGATGTCGCCGCAGGCCCACACCCGGTCGAGGTTCGTCTTCATCAGTGAGTCAACGACGATGGCGCCCTTGGAGATCGTGAGATCCCATTCCTTGAGCGGACCCAGGGCCGTCTTGAAGCCGAGCTGAAGGAGGACGGCGTCGATCTCGAGATCGACCTGGTTGGACTCGTCCTCGGAGTGGAACAGCTTCACCCGCTCGATCTGGCCGTTGCCCTCGACCTCGCGGATCTGGAAGGGCACGTGGAGATCGATGTCGCCGCGCTCGTGGGCGTTCATGACCTGCGCCACCGTCGACTCATGGGCGCGGAAGCCCTCGCGGCGGTGCACGAGCGCGACGCGCTCGGCCACGTCGAGGAGGTTGACCACCCAGTCGCAGGCCGAGTCGCCGCCGCCGACGATGAGGACGCGCTTGCCCGCGAAGGCCGACTTCTCGGTGACGAGGTAGTGCGCCCCCTTGCCCTCCCAGGGCTCCATGTCGAAGCCGGGCAGCTTCTTGGGCTCGAAGGCCCCGTGGCCGCCGGCGATGATCACGGTCCGCGAGCGCAGGTCGCCGCGGGTGGTGTGAAGGATCACCTCGTCGCCGTCGTAGGAGATGCGCTCGGCGGTCGTGTCGAGGTGGACCGGGACGTCGAACTGCTCGAGCGTCTGCTCGCGCATCTGCTCCACCAGGTCCTTGGCCAGGATCCGGGGATGGCCGGGCACGTCGAAGATCCACTTCTCCGGGTAGAGCGTCGTGAGCTGGCCGCCGAGCTCGGGCAGCGAGTCGACGATCCGCGCGCTGGCCTCGCGCATCCCGGCCCAGAACGCCGCCGACAGGCCGACCGGCCCGGCGCCGATCACCGTGACGTCGCGGACGTCGCCGAAGTCGGCCTCGCTCATGCCAGCGTCTCCGGCACGGGTATGGCCTCGCCGTCCAGGGCGCCGAGAGCCCGCTCGACCGAGCAGGAGACGCACGTGAACGTCGGCGTGTCGCGCTTGGTGTAGCTGCTGGACTCGGTGCCGCGCAGCTTCTGGACGAGGTCGAGGAAGTCGGCCGGATCGTCGGCCTCGAAGGCGACCACGAACTCCTGGTCGTCCAGGCCGAACGAGTACGAGGTGTTGAGGTCCACGGACGGGAACTCCCGCCCGATGCGGATGTGCTCCTGCATGATCCGGTAGCGCTCCTCGGCGGACAGCCCGTACCACTCGCGCGTCTTCACGAACGGGTAGACGAAGAGGTACTTGCCGTGGGCGGGGCGGACCTCCAGGCGCGACTCGACCGAGTACTCGGACTCCTTGGTCATGGCCAGGAAGGAGTGGGGGATGGTGCACCACTTCATGAGCCCGCTCTGGCTGAGGACCACGTGGAACTCGTGGATGCGCTCGAGGTTCTGAGCCTGCGACAGCAGCATCAGGTCGGCGTCGCCGCGGGTGCCCACGGTCGAGAACGCGCGCAGCAGGTGACCGTCGGCGAAGTCGGCGCACGCGGCGGCGAACTCGGCCTTGTCGCGGGCGCGCTGCACGCCGTCCAGCCGGCGCCAGGCCGGGTCGACCTGCAGGAAGGTGTACTTGACGAAGTGCCTCGCCGGCATGGAAATGCCCGCCGGAACGGGAAACCACGGCGGGCAACGAAAGTATAGTCCTGACGATGTTCCGGCCCGGCCGAGTCGCTTCACTGTGCGCCCTCGCCGCCCTCGCCGCCGTTCTGCTCGCCGCCGTGCCCACCACGGCCGGCGCCCAGGGCGCCCAGCGCAGGGTGATGATCGCCTTCTACACCGCGTACCCAACGGACGTGCTGGCGTTCGAGGGCGCGAAGAAGCCCTACGAGCCGCAGGACACCTTCCTGCGCTATCTCGGCGACCAGCCGTCCCTCCAGCTCGGGCTGTGGAACTCCATCCAGGGCGAGTACACCCAGACCCAGGCGCTGCTCGACGTCACGCAGGGAACGCGGCAGTCGACCGCGCTCTACACCCCGCGAAAGATCCTCGACATCCCCTTCGACACGGCGACTTCGAGCTTCCCGAGCTGGCCCGCCATCGCCCACCGGGCCAAGAAGGTCTCGGTGACGATCAAGCCCGGCCTGCTGGCCGGCTCCATCCCGGGAGGCGGTGCGTACGCCGGCGTTCTCGGCCAGAGCACCGCGCCGGCGCTCGCCGCCGCGGACGTGGACGGGAAGGTGAGCCGGTTCTCCCTCGGGCCTCTCGACTCGCTCGCCCGCCGCGCGGAGCAGCTGTCTCGCAACCAGCGCCTGGTGGTCGTCGGCGTGCCCCCCGGGCCGGCCGGGCGCGCCCAGCTCGAAGCGCTGATCTCCGCGCGCACGCCCGACGAGATGCTGATGGTGGCCCAGCTGCCGCCCTCGCCGCCCGACCGGGCGATCACGCGGCCGCCTCCGCGCTACTTCAAGCAGCCCGCGTTCGCGATCGCCGACGGCGGCACCGGAAGCCCGACCTCGGGCACCACGCGCCGTGACGGGCTGATCTCGTCGATCGACCTGGCCCCGACGGCTCTGGACTGGCTGGGCATCGACGCCCCCAAGAAGATGCGCGGCGAGGTCATCGAGAGCGGCGGCAAGCAGAGCGCCAAGGCCCTGGAGAGGGTCCGCCGGCGCTGGACGGACGTGCGCGGCTCGCGGCAGTCCTCGTCCTTCCGCGCCGTCGTTGCGCTGGCCGGGCTCATCTTCCTCATCCTCGGCGCCTTCCGGGGCATCGGGTTCGCGATCGGTCCCGCCCTGCGCTATGGCTCGCTGGGACTGATGTGGTGGCCGACGATGGTGCTGGCCGCCGGGGCGATCCAACCCCAGGCGCGCCTCGTCGAGGCGGCGTTCATAGCCAGCACCTCCGTCCTCCTGGCGATCCTCACGGACATACTGCTCAAATGGCCGCGGGGGCCGATACTGCCCGTCGCCGTCGGGCTGGTCGCCTACACGGTGGACCTGGCCGCCGGCGGAGAGCTGCTGACCCGCTCGGCCCTGGGCCCCAGCGTCGCCTTCGGCGCGCGCTTCTACGGGATCTCCAACGAGCTCGAGCCGCTGCTGCCCATCCTGCTGCTCACCGGTCTGGCCGCCGCGCTGAGCGGGACCCCGGTGACCCGGCGAACACCGGTGATCTACGCGGTCGCCGGCTTCGTCCTGGCCGTGATCGTGGGCTGGGGGAAGCTCGGCGCCGACGTCGGCGGCGTGATCACCGTGGGCATGGGCGTCGCCGTGGCGACGCTGGTCATGCTGCCCGGCGGGATCTCGATCCGGTCGCTCATCGTCACCGCGCTCGTCCCCGTGGCGGCCATTGCGCTGCTCATCCTGATCGACCTCGGGCTGTCCGGCGGCGACCACCTGAGCCGCAACCTGCTGCGCACCGAGAACACCCGCGAGCTGTGGGAGCTCGTCTCGCGCCGCTACGAGCTGGCCTTCCGGGTGCTCAAGACCGGGCGAACACCCGCCTATTTCCTGGCGGCAGCGCTGGGCGTGGTCTTCGCGGTGAAGAATCGCCGGTGGCTGTACGCCAACCTGCCCCACCGGGCCTGGGTGGCGGCGCTCATAGGCGGACTGGCCGCCGGGGTGGCGGGCACCCTCACCAACGACTCGGGGCCGGTGCTCCTGGTCAACGCCGTGCTCGCCCTCGCCGGAGTCACCGCCTACATCCTCGGCGGCACCCAGGCCAAGGCGGTCGAGCTGGAGGATCGCGCCGAAGCGACCGCCGACAGCGGGCCCGGCGCGCCGCCCGCTGATCCCGTCCTGTCGCAGTGATGCGCGCCCGGCGCGCCGGCCTGGCCGCGATCGCGCTGGTCGCCGGGCTCGCCGCCCTCCCGGCGGCCGCGGGGGCCCAGGGCGCCGACTCCAACCGCACGCTGATCCTCTTCGTCTCGACGGGTATCGCGCCGCCGCCCACCGATGCCGCCGCCGACCAGCAGGCCGTGGCCCTGCTGCGCTCCTTCGAGCGCCGGCCGCAGCTGGCCATCGGGCTGATGAGCGCGACCCAGGGGAACTACTCCGACGATCAGGCCCTGCTCGACATCTCCTCCGGCGTCCGCGTCTCGCCGACGGCCTACGGGCCCAGCCTCCCCGGCGACCTGCACCTCGTCCCCAGCGGGCGGGGCGGCGTGATCGCCGGCTGGGGGGCCGCGGTCAAGCGCGCCGACGACGCCCCGGCCACCATCCATCCCGGGCTGTTCGCCTCGTCCGTGCCCGGCGGGATCGCCTACGTGGGCGCCGACGGCCAGCGGACGATCGACGCCGCCGCGGCGGCCAACCGGGCGGGACGCGTGAGCGAGGTCTCGCTCGGTCCGGGCCGGACGTTGGTCGCGCGCACGCGCGAGGCGCTGCGCGCCCATCGCGTCGTGATGGCGACCCTGCCCTCTCAGGACGCGGACGCCGATCTCGACGCGCTGCTCGCGGCCCGCCCGGCGAACGAGCTGGTGCTCGCGGTGCAGCAGCCGCCCGACCGCCAGGTGCTCCAGTTCCTGCCGATCGCCATGGCCGCGCCCGGGACCGCGGGCAAGGGCCTGCGCTCCAACACCACACACCGCGACGGGGTCGTGACCGGGATCGACCTCCTGCCCACGACCCTGCATCACCTCGGGATCGACGTGCCCGGCTCGGTCACGGGCTCGCGCATCCGCACGGCCCCGCGCGTGTCGGCCGCCGACCTGCAGGACCTGCGCACGCGCTACGCCCACGTGGCGCCGCGGCGGATCCGCGCGCTCGAGGTCATGCTCGCCGGCTGGCTGGCGCTGCTCGGCGTCTGCGCGCTCGCGGGCCGCGCCCGCTTCGGACTGCGCGCCGGCGCCCTGGCCTTCCTGTGGCTGCCGGCCGTCGTGCTCGTGCCCGGGGTGGCTGACCCGGGCAGCGCCAACGCCGAGGCCGTCCTGATCGCGGTGCTGGCCTTCCTGCTGGGCGGTCTCACCGACCGCTTCGTGGCCTGGCCGCGGGCGCCGCTGGTGCCCGCCGCGGTGACGCTGGTCGTCTACCTGGCCGACCTCGCCACCGGCTCGAACCTCATCACCCTCTCGCTGCTCGGTCCCAACCCGCGCGCGGGCGCGCGCTTCTACGGGATCGGCAATGAGCTCGAGCCCGCGCTGCCGATCCTGCTGTTCATCGGTCTCGCCGCCCTGTTCACCGGCCGGGAGCGCTCCCGGGCCATCGCGGCGACGTTCGCCGTCGCCGGACTGGCGCTGGCGCTGGCCATCGGCTCGGGCCTGCTCGGGGCCGACGTCGGCGGCGTGATCACCGGCAGCGTCGGGGCGGCCGTCGCCGCTCTGTTCATGCTGCCCGGCCGGGTCCGGCCCCGCGTCGCGGTGGCCGTGTTCCTCCTCGTCCCGATCGCCGCCGTCGGCGCGCTCGTCCTGCTCGACCTGGCGACCGGCGCGCAGAGCCACTTTGCCCGCAACGTGCTCGAGGCCCACGGCGACGTCAGCCTCACCCAGACGGTCCAGCGCCGCTACGAGTTCGCCTACCACGCGCTCGTGCGCGGGAAGATGCCGTTCGTCTTCGGGCTGTCCGTGCTGGCCGTGGTGCTCGCCCTCGTCTACCGGGACCGCCTGTACTCCCGGCTGCCGGGCCCCTCGTGGCGAGCGGCGATGGCCGGAGGGCTGGCCGGGGGAATCGCCGGCGCGCTGACCAACGACTCCGGTCCGCTGCTCTTCGTCGTGGCCACGTTCGTTCTCGGCGTGGTCACCGCCTACATCCTCGGAGCGCCGCTCACAGACGCGCGGGCGGGTGCCCTACACTCACAAAACGCGTCCGCCGGGGCAGCGGCGGGCGCCCCGCCACACCCTGCCCAGGTCGTCTCATGACCAAGATCGCGCTCGTCTCACCGTATTCATGGACCTACCCGGGTGGCGTCACTCGCCACATCGAAGCGCTGGCCGATGTCTTCATGGCCGGCGGTCACGACGTGCGCGTTCTGGCCCCGTATGACCCCGACGACCGCCTGGCCGCGTTCCTGCACCGCGGCGCGCGCCCGCAGCCCCGTCCCGCGCCCGACTACCTCGTCCCGCTCGGCCGCACGTTCGGGTTCCCGGCCAACGGCGCCGTGTCCAACCTCGCTCCCACTCCGTTCGCGATCTCTCAGCTGCGCCGCGAGCTGGCCACCGGCGGCTACGACATCGTCCACCTGCACGAGCCGGTGGCGCCCGTCGTCGGCTGGGACGCGCTCATGTCGACGAAGGTGCCGCTCGTCGGCACCTTCCACTGCTTCTCGGAGAACGTCGTCTCCAACAACGCGGCGAACGTCATCGGCGCCCGGCGGCGGCTGAACCAGCTGCACCGGCGGATCGCCGTCTCCGAGGCCGCGGCCTGGACCGGCCAGCGCTTCTACGGCGGCCGCTACCGCGTGATCCCCAACGGCGTCACGGTCCCGGAGACCCAGCCGGGTCGCGAACCCGCCGATCACCTGCGGATCGTGTTCGTCGGCCAGGCGGTCGAGCGCAAGGGGCTGCCGGTGCTGCTCCGCGCCTTCGAGGCGCTGCGCGAGCACGTCCCGGCGACCCTGCAGATCGTCGGCGCGACCGACGAGGAGGTGGCGCCGCTGCTGCTCGACGACCGCGGCGTCGAGGTCCTGGGCAAGGTCTCCGACGAGCGCAAGCGCGAGGCGCTGGAGCAGGCCGACGTGCTGGCCGCACCCTCGCTGGGCGGGGAGAGCTTCGGCATGGTGCTGACCGAGGCGTTCGCCGCCGGCACGCCGGTCGTTGCGTCCGACATCGCCGGCTACCGCGACGTGGTGCGCGACGGGCGCGACGGGATCCTGATCCCCCGCGGCGACGCCACCGAGCTGGCCGAGGCGCTGCGCGACCTGTGGCTCGAGCCCGAGCGCCGGAGCGCCATGGGCACCGCCGCCTTCGAGCACGCCGGCCGCTATGCCTGGCCCAACGTCGCCGCCGAGGTGCTCGATGTCTACGAGGAGGCGGCCTCCGTCCCCGCCCCGGCGACCCGCGCGCAGCGCCTGGCCGTCCGCGCCGGCGTGCGCCCGGCCGACGGCGGCCCCCGCGCGCCCGCCAAGCGGCTGCCCAAGCTCGAGCCCGCCCGGGTCAGCCCGGGGGAGAAGCAGGCCCGACGGCCCGCGGTCACGTTCGCCCGGCGTGTCGCGCTGTTCCTGGCGAGCCTCGCGGGCCTGGTCCTGACGGCGCTCGCGCTCGAGCGGATCGGCCTCGGCCGGATCGGCCACACGCTGTGGTCCTCGAGCCCGACCTGGGTGCTCGTGGGGCTCGCGCTGATGTGCGCCTCCATGGTGCTGCGTGCCCTCTCCTGGCATCAGATCCTCCGCGCCGCCCTGCCCAAGGCGCGCGTGAAACGCCGCGACGCCATGCAGGGGACGTTCATCGGAGTCCTCATGTCGGCCACGCTGCCGGCCCGGCTCGGCGAGCCGTCGCGCGCGCTGATCGTGGCCCGGCGCATCGGCCGCGTGACCGAGACCCTGCCCGTCGTGCTGGGCACGCTCGTTTCCCAGACGCTGCTCAACATCGTCGCCCTCATCGTGCTGGGGTCGGTCATGTTCGCCACGATCGGGCTCTTCCAGGGCCACGAGGGCGCGCTGCTGGCCTTCGCGGTGGCGCCCGTCGCCGTGCTCGCCGGGGTGCTGGCGGCGCCCGCGCTGCTGCGCTCGGGCAAGCCTTCCCGCTTCCACCGCGTCGAGGCCTGGCTGCGCCAGGCGCGGGCGGCCCTCAGCCAGGTCCGCCGGGGCCTCGTCGTCTTTCGCAAGCCGCGCTTCGCGATCACGGCCACCGCGGGCCAGCTCTCGGCCTGGGCCGTGCAGTGGCTCTCCTGCTACGTGCTGCTGGTGGCGCTCGGGCTCGACCATCGCGCCGGCATCGGCGCGGCGGCCGCGGTCCTGTTCGCCGTCAACGTCACGGCCGTCCTGCCGGCCACGCCGTCGAATCTGGGCGTGTTCCAGGCCGCGTGCGTGGCGGTGCTCACCGGCGCGTATCACGTGTCCTCGGTGGACGCCCTGGGCTACGGGATCATCCTCCAGGCGGTGGAGATCACGACCGCCGTCGTCATGGGCATGCCCGCCCTGCTCAAGGAGGGCCTCTCCTGGCGGGAGGTCCGCCTCCGCGCACTCGCCGGCGCGCCCGTCCGCCTCGAGGCGCGGCGGGTCAGCCGCCGCCACGGCGACGCGGTCGAAGCCGAGGCCTAGCCCCGGCTCTCGCTGAGCCGCGCCCGCGCGCGGCGCTCAGCTTCGCCAGGCCACGCGCGCGGCCGGGCCGGTCCAGATCCCCGCTCCGCTGCCGCGGGGGCGCTCGGGCGCGAGCTCGGGGTCCTGCGCGCCGGGGGCCGGAGCGCGGCGCAGCGCCTCGTCGCGGTCGCGGCGCAGCTCGGCCAGGCGCGCGACCAGCGCGCTGCGAACGTCCTCGAGCTCGTCGGCGCTGAGGATGCGACCCGCGCCGGGCCCGGGCATGGCGGCGGCGTCGCCGAGACGGGCGAGGTGGACGAGCTCGCGCTCGAGCTGGGCGATGTCGGCGCGCAGCTCGCGCCGGCGGGCGCGCTCGTCGTTCGGCGGAGGGGCACCGCGCTCGGGCGCCGGCAGGGGAGGGATCTCCAGATCGCCGCCCACGAACAGCGCCTCGGCGAGCTCGCGCGGCTCGATGCCCGCACGTCGCGCCTGCTCGCCGGCCGCCTCGACGAGCCGGGCGAGCTCCTCGCGCGGGCCGGCCGCCGAGGCCACGAAGGTCCCGCGGCCGTGCTCGGACGCGACGAGCCCCTGCTCCTCCAGCCGGGCGTAGACGGAGCGCACGGTGTTGACGTTGACGCCGGCCAGCTCCGCCAGCTCGCGCACGCCCGGCAGCCGCTCACCCGGACGCAGCACGCCGGTGGCGATCGCCGTGCGCAGCTTCCACGCCAGCTGGGTGCCGAGCGGGACCTCGCTGTCGCGATCCACGGAGAGGTCAGGAGCCACAGTGATAAGAAGTTAGCACAGCAGAGTGATGTTTGACAGACACAGGTGAGGGTGATAGAGAGTGGTGTGCTAGCTCACTAGTGCTTCTGCTCATGATCCGCGCCACGGCCGACCGCGTCTTCCTCCCCACCAAGAACCTCCTCGAGGAGGTGGGCGACATGATGATCCTGACGGGTAAGACGGTCGTCTCCGCGGTGCGCCCGCCCCATCCCTACGGCGGGGAGTTCGTGTCGCAGTTCCTGTTCGTCCTGCGGCTGTGCTGGTTCCCGCTGATCGTGTCCACGGTGGCATTCGGGTACGGCGCGCCGGGCCTGCAGGCGGCGAACTTCCTCGTCCTCTTCGGCGCGCTGGACCGCCTGGGCGGGTTCTTCGTGCTGGCGAGCATCCGCGAGTTCGCGCCCTTCGTCACCGCGATCGTGCTGGCCGGCGTGGCGGGCACCGCGATCACCGCGGACCTGGGGGCGCGCAAGATCCGCGAGGAGCTCGACGCGCTCCAGGTGCTCGGCGTCGACCCGGTCAAGAACCTCGTCGTCCCCCGCTTCCTGGCGCTGATGATCGTGACGGGGCTGTTCGACATCTTCGCGCTGCTCTTCGGCATCTTCGGCGGGGTCATCGCCACGCTGGTCAACGGCGCCCCGTTGGGGCCCTTCTGGGCGACGTTCTTCACCAACGCCTCGACGATCGACCTCTGGGGCTCGGTCCTCAAGTGCACGATGTTCGGAGCCATCATCGCGATCGTCTGCTGTTACAAGGGCATGACGGCGTCGGGCGGGGCCGAGGGAGTGGGGCGGGCCGTCAACCAGGCGGTGGTCATCGCCCTGCTCGGCGTGTTCGCCTTCAACTACGTCTTCACGCAGACGCTGCTGGCCACCCACCCCGAGATCACGGTGATCCGATGAGCGCCCTGGGCGGACTCGGCGGACGGCCGCGCGCCTGGATCGACAGCACCGGGGACATGGCGAAGTTCGCCGGCCGCATCCTCGGTCACGTGCTCGGCGGCCGGGTGCTGAAGTTCTTCGGGGAGACGCTGCGTCAGGCCGGGATCCTGATCCTGTCCTCGACGCTGGTGATCTGGGGCCTGGTGTTCATCATCGGCCTGCAGTGCGGGATCGAGGGCGCCTACTTCACGCGGGCCCAGGGCACGCCGGCGTATGCCGGCGTGTTCAGCGCGTGGTGCGACCTGCGTGAGCTGGTGCCCTATGCCTTCGGCTACATGATGGCCGCGAAGGTGGGGACGGGGATCGTGGCCGAGCTGGGCTCGATGCGGATCACCGACGAGATCGACGCGCTGGAGGTCATGGGCATCCCGTCGGTCACGTTCCTGTGCGCCACCCGGATGCTCGCGGCCTGGATGGTCCTGCCGTTCATGTACGTCGCCGCCATCGGCGCCGGGTTCTTCGCGAGCTACCTGGCGGTGGTCGTCCAGATAGGCGAGGTCTCGTCCGGGGGGTTCTTCCTCATCTTCTGGATGTTCCAGAACCCGCCCGACCTGCTCTTCAGCTGCATCAAGGGCATGACGATGGCGACGGTGATCGTGCTCGTCGGCCTCTACTACGGCTACCACGCCTCCGGCGGGCCGGTGGGGGTGGGGACCGCGACCGCGAAGTCGATGGTGGTGAACATCGTCCTCATCCACCTCGTGGGCATGCTCGGCACGCAGGTGTTCTGGGGCGCCAACCCGCGAGCCCCGATCGGAGGCTGAGGGATGCTGCGCTCGTACATGCCCGCCGCGCCGGCGCGCCCGGTCACCGAGGCCGACCTGCGCCGGACGCTCCGTGCCCAGATCGCCCGGGCCGAGCGCGCGCTGGCGGCGTACCCCTCGGGCCGCTGCCCCGCGCCGCCGGGCGGCCCCCGCCTGCTCGGCGTCGCCGGGCTCGAGGAGGCGCGCGACCGCCTGGCCGGCGCCCTGGCGGCGGCGCGGCGCGATGCCCAGGTGCGCGAGGCGGGGTTCGCCGCCGCGCGCCGGCGCCTGGAGGCGATGCGCGCCGATCCCTCGGCGCACCGGTACGAGGTCGTCCACCAGTGCGAGCTGGGGCTGGGCTCGTGCGGGGCCTACCGTGTCCGCCCGCGCCTGGGCCTCGTGGGCTTGCTCGCGGACTGGTGGGAGGTCAAGCTGTCCTCCGGGTGTCCGTTATGGGCTACCACCACCGCCCACCCCGCCGCCGCCGCGCCAACTCCACGCTGGAGCTGGCGATCACCGCGTTCGTCCTCGCGGTGCTGATCGCCACGATCGTGCTGTTCCTGTTCGTCTACCACGACTTCCCGCTGCGGGTGTCGTAGGCGCCGCCGCCGCCGCCGCCGCCGGCCGGCTGAGCCGCGGGATCGTCCGCTGTGCGGACTTTGTCTCGCTATGCGCGACAAAGTCCGATCAGCGAGCCCGGGCGTCGGTGAACGGCGGCGATGCGATGAGGGGAGGGTCCGAGACGAGCGCGAGGTTCGCGCGCGCCGCCCCTGGGAGCGGCTCGACCCTCCGCTGGTGCGCCCTGGTCACGCATGGCGTGACTTGGTCGTACCAGCAGGAAATTGGAGCGCCTCTGGCGGGTCACCGCGGCCCCCCGGCGGGCCCAGCGCACGCCCTCGGGCCCACCCCCCGTCGCCGCCGTTAGCTCCGTCGGGGCAAAATGCCCTCCGGCTCCTACCGCGCGGTCGCCGGCCAGTCGGCCCGCGGGTCCGGCAGCGGGGTGAGTATGCGCTCGATCTCGGCGCGGCGGTCCTCGAGGAACGGCGGCAGTATGACCTTGCTGCCCAGCTCGTCGAGCGGGACGTCGACGGTGAAGCCCGGCCCGTCGTCGGCGATCTCGAACAGCACGCCGCTGGGCTCGCGGAAGTAGATCGAGTGGAAGTAGTGGCGGTCGATGACAGGGGTGGAGGGGACGCCGCTGCGGCGCAGGCGCTCCAGCCACTGTGGATGCTCGGCCACCGTCGTGCCCCAGGCGACGTGGTGGACGGTGCCCGCGCTCTGGTTGCCAGGCTCGGCGGGCGGCGGGTCGTAGTGGATCGTGCCCCCGCGGCGCTCGCCGCGCAGCTCCCACACGCGGTCGCCCGCGGGCTTCGCGCCCAGGACCTCTTCGAGCAGCGCGCGGCTGCGCTGTGGATCGTCGCTGTAGGCGCGCACCGAGTCGAAGCCCTGGAGGGCGTGCTCGGGCGGGATCTCCGGGTGAAGGGCGCTGAGCGGCTCGTCGCCGCCGGCGCGGACGACCAGCTCGTGACCGAGGCCCTCGGGGTCGGCGAAGCGCAGCGAGTCGCCGTCGCGCTCGGTGGCCACGCCCTCGGCGCCGAGGCGGCGCTCCCAGAAGTCGATCGCCTCGGGCGAGCCGACCCGCCAGACGATGCGATGCACCATCCCGGCACCGGCACGCCCGGGGATCGCTCCCGGGTACTCGAAGAAGGTGATGTCCGAGCCCGCCCGGCCGAGCTCGTCGGAGTAGAAGAGGTGGTAGACGGTCGGGTCGTCCTGGTTGACGGACTTGGCCGCCATCCGCAGGCCCAGGACCCGGGTGTAGAAGTCGACGTTGCCCGCGGCGTCGCCGGTGATGGCCGTGACGTGGTGGATCCCCTCGAGGTTCATTGCGCGTGCAACTATATCAGCGCGACGGCGCCTTGAGCAGGTCGGCCAGCTCCGCCAGCGTCTGCGCCTCGCGCGCCGCCAGCGCGCTGCCCTCGGCCTGCAGCGCGCGCAGGTTGTCCTCGGAGGCGTCGTCGAGGTCGTCGCTCGCGTTCTGGAGCTCGGTCTGGATGCGCCAGTAGCGGTCCTCCAGGAGCTGGCCGGCCTGGAAGTCGACCGCGTCGCCCTGCCCGTCGAGCAGGATGTCGATCACCGGGCGCGCCCACTCCAGTGCTCCCCAGTCGCGCACCTTCTTCCAGGGGAGGGGGCGGGTCTGCTGGCCGGTCCCCAGCGAGACCATCAGCACCTCGTGGGGCTCGCGGACACGCAGCACCTCGGCCAGCGCGCACATCGCGGGGTTGGCGGAGAACACACCGCCGTCGATCAGCGACAGCTTCTCGGCCAGCTTCACCGGCTCGAAGTAGGACGGGGCGGCCGAGGTGGCGTGGGCGGCGTCGCGCATCGCCCAGTCCTGCTGAGAGTCGGTCCGCGCCCGCGCGCTGCGAAAGAAGAACGGGGAGCGGGCGACGGTGTCGTAGGCGGTCACGAGCACGTCGCCGAGCGCGTCGCGAAGCCGCAGGTCGCCGAAGCGCTCGCGCAGCACCTCCACCAGCCCGTCGGACGGGTACTTCTCGTCCAGCGCTCCATCGACCGAGCGGATGCGGTCGAACACCGAGCGCCGGAAGATGCGCGGCCCCTCGTGCACATAGAGGTCGATCAGGTCATCGGCCGAGAAGCGCGGTCCGCCGCCGTCGCCGGGGGCCATGAGCGCGAGCGCGAGGATGCCGCCGGTGGACGTGCCGGCGATCAGGTCGAAGAGCTGCGAGACCGGGCGCCCCGCGCGCAGTTCGAGGTCGGCGAGAACCGTCGCGGGGATGATGCCCCGGATCCCACCGCCGTCGATCGCGAGCACCCGTACCGGCTGGGCCACGACTCGAGTCTAGACCGGCGTGCCAGGCCGGCTGCGTACGCTAGGCTCGCCGCGCGATGCTCCGGATTTCGCGCGTCCTGGCAGGGGCCGGCGTGCTCGCCCTGGTCGCCTGCGCGTCCGCCCAGGCCAAGCCCGCGGCGCCCGCCTGGACCCCGTACGACCGCCCGGCGACCCAGCAGGTCGTGACGGAGAAGGACGTCCCGATCACGATGCGCGACGGCGTCGTCCTGCGCGCCAACGTCCAGCATCCGGCGGCGACGGGACGCTGGCCGACCCTGATCGTCCAGACGCCCTACAACAAGGACGGCGCCGTGAACGTCGCCCTCGGCGGCCAGGCCGAGTACTTCGTGGCGCGCGGCTTCACGGTGGTGACCGTCGACGTTCGCGGCACAGGGGGGTCGCAGGGGAGCTGGGACAGCTTCGGTCCCGCCGAGCAGCGCGACGGCTACGAGATCGTCGAGTGGGCGGCCCGCCAGTCCTGGAGCACGGGGAAGGTCGGGCTCTTCGGGCCCTCGTACATGGGGCTGATCCAGCTCCTCACGGCGGCCCAGCGCCCGCCCCACCTCAAGGCGATCTTCCCCATCGTCCCCATGGCCGACGGCTACCGCGACATCACGTTCTCCGGCGGCCAGCTCAACGTGTCCTTCATCCCGCTGTGGCTGGGCCTGGTCACCGGCGGCGCCTTCACCCCGCCGCCCTACGCGCTGAGCGGATCGCCGACCGACCTCGAGCAGGGCCTCACCGCCCTGGCCTCCCACGCCCAGGGACTCAACGACTTCCAGGCCCACACGATCCTCGACTCGGCCACCGGCGGCACGACGGCCTACGACGGGCCCTTCTGGAAGACCCGCTCGCCGCTCGAACTGGTCGACCGGATCCGCGTTCCCGCCTTCGTCGTCGGCGGCCACCATGACCTCTTCCAGCGCGGGGAGCCGCTCGTCTACGAGCGCCTGCGCCGCCGCGTTCCCGCCTGGCTGCTCATGGGGCCGTGGACGCACGTCGAGGGCTCGATGGGCGCCGGACTTCCCCGCGACGGTGTGCCCGCCATGAACTCCATCGCCCTGCGCTTCTTCGACCACTACCTCAGTGGGAAGGCGACCGACGTGGGCGCGATGCCCCGCGTGACCCAGTACGTCTACGGGCGCGACCGCTACGAGATCCAGCCCGACTGGCCGGACCGCCGCCTGACCCCGGCGCGCCTGCACCTGCGCGGCGGCGGGCGCCTGGACGCGGGCGCTCCCGGCGCCGGCGAGGCGCCCCAGCAGTTCGCCCAGAACCCGGTCTCCGGCGTGTGCACGCAGAGCACGGTCCAGTGGACGGCCGGTCTGGGCCAGGGGATCCCGTGCACGCAGGACAACCGGACGAACGAGTCCCTGGGCGACGCCGTCTACACCACGGCGCCGCTGGCCAAGGACCTCGAGCTGTCCGGGCCCGTCTTGGCGAATCTGTGGGTGAGCACGACGGCGCGCGACGCCGTGGTGGCCACCCGGCTGACCGACGTGGCTCCGGACGGCACGTCGAGCGAGCTGACCACCGGGTGGCTGGCGGCGAGCTTCCGCGCCGTCGACCGCTCGCGCAGCCGTATCGTGCGCGGGCAGCTCCTCCAGCCCTGGCATCCGTTCACCCAGGCGTCGGTGGAGACGGTCGAGCCCGGCAAGCCGATGGAGATGCCGGTCGAGATATTCCCCGTGCGCGCGGTGATCCGGGTGGGGCACCGCCTCCGCCTCACCGTCGACCCCGGCGACTTCCCCCACCAGCTTCCGCCCGCGCCCCAGGCGCTGAGCTCCCTGGCCGGCCAGGTCTCGGTGCTGACCGATCCGCAGCATCCGTCCTATCTGGAGATCCCCGGCCTGGGCGCCTGCGCGAAGACCGTTCGCGGCCTGGGCCGGCGGAAGGTCACCCGCGGCGCCTGCTCGCGCGTGCTGCCGGTGCCCAGGCTGATCCGCGGTTAGACCTCCACGACGGAGCGCTCGGCGGCGCTACGTGCCGCGGCCTCCAGCACCTCGAGCCCGGCGACCGAGTCCATCGCGTCCACGGGAGCCGGGGCCACGTCGCGCAGAGCCGCCGCGACGCCCGCGTAGAACTCCTCGTACGCGCCGGGCCTCGTCGGCACGGCGCGCTCGTCGGAGCCCACGATCAGGCGGCCCCAGCGCTCCTCGTCCTCGGCTCCCCACCCGGGATCGCCGGGGCGCGCGCCGTCGCTCAGTGCCGCCTCCTGGGGATCGAGGCCGGGCTTGACGTAGCCGGCCTTCGAGCCCAGGGCGCGGAAGCGCGGGCCCAGCGCCGGCGCGACCGCACTGGCCCACAGGTGCGAGCGCACGCCGCCCTCGTGATCGAGGGCGAGGAAGACGTCGTCGTCGATCGCGGCGCCCGGACGCCGGCGCTCGACCTCGGCGTAGACGAGCGGCGGGCGGCCGAACAGCAGCATCGCCTGGTCGACGAGATGGGAGCCGAGGTCGAGCAGCAGGCCGCCGCCCTCCTCGGGGTCGGCCCGCTCGCGCCAGGCCCCGGGTTGACCTGCGGGCGCCAGCGCTCGAAGCGCGACTCGAGGCGCGTGATCTCGCCAAGCGTCCCCGCCGGCGAGCAGCTGCCGGAGCGTGAGGAAGTCGCCGTCCCAGCGGCGGTTCTGGAAGACGGTGAGCAGGACGCCGGCGGCCCGGGCCTCCTCCACCAGCTCGCGCCCGGCGGCCGCGGTGGGGGCCAGGGGCTTGTCCACGACCACGGCGGCTCCGGCGGCGATCGCCTCGCGGGAGATCGGCACGTGGGCCCGGTTGGCCGCGGCGACCACGACCACCTCGACCTCGCCGAGCATCTCCTGCGCCGAGGGAACCACGCGCGCGTCGGGGAAGTCGCGGGCCGCCCGCCGGCTGCGCTCGGGATTCGACGTGACGATCGCCTCCACGCGCAGGCCGGGCGTGGCCGCGATCAGCGGGGCGTGGAAGACCGCGCCGGCCAGGCCATATCCCACGATCCCCACACGCGTGTCATCGGGCACACCTCGCACGCTACCGCGCGCGGAGCGCATTACCCCGGAGGTAGCTGCCGGGCCTCCCGCGCGGCGCTATCTTCGCCGGCGTCATGCATGCGACGGCGCAAGCCCGGGTCGGGCCCCTCCTGCGGTCGTGGCGGCGCCGCCGGCGGTTGAGCCAGCTCGACCTGGCGCTCGAGGCCGGCGTGTCGGCGCGCCACCTGAGCTTCGTGGAGACCGGCCGGTCGCGGCCCAGCGCCGAGATGGTCCTGCACCTGGCCGAACAGCTCGAGGTGCCGCTGCGCGACCGCAACGCCCTGCTGCTGGCCGCCGGCTACGCGCCCGCCTACGGCGAGCATGCGCTCGACGCGCCCGAGATGGCCCCGGTGCGAGAGGCGATCGAGCTCGTGCTGGCGGGGCACGATCCGTACCCGGCGCTGGTCGTCGACCGCCGCTGGGACGTCGTGGACGCCAACCGCGGCGTCGGAGTCCTGCTCGCGGGGGTCGCTCCCGAGCTCCTCGGACCGCCGCCCAACGCCATGCGCCTCGCGCTGGACCCCCGCGGCCTCGCGCCCCGCATCGAGAACCTGGGGGAGTGGCGCGCGCATCTGCTGGACCGCCTGCGCCGCCAGGTCGCGCTGACCGGCGACCCCGAGGTGCATGCCCTGCTGGAGGAGGTGGCTGCGCACCCCGCGCCCGAACATGACGACACGACGCCGACACCCGGGCTGGCGGTCCCGCTGCGGCTGCGACACGGGGACGAGGTGCTCGAGTTCTTCAGCACCGTCGCGACGTTCGGGACGGCCGTCGACCTGACCGTCGCCGAGCTCTCGATCGAATCCTTCCTCCCGGCGAACGAGGGCACGCGCGAGGCGATGCGCCGCGCGGCCCACACCTAGACCGACTCGACCAGGTCGGCGACCGAGTCGACGATCCGCGAGGGCCGGTAGGGGAAGCGCTCGGCCTCCTCACGCGTGGTCACGCCGGTGAGCACGAGGATCGTCTCCAGCCCCGCCTCGAGGCCGGCGACGACGTCGGTGTCCATGCGGTCGCCGATCATCGCCGTCGCTCTCGGAGTGCGCGTCGATCGCGTTGAGCGCCGAGCGCATCATCAGCGGGTTGGGCTTGCCGACGAAGTAGGGCTCGACGCCGGTCGCCCGGCTGATCAGCGCCGCGACCGAGCCGGTGGCGGGAAGCGGGCCGTCCGGCGTGGTGCCGGTCGGTGTCCGGGTTGGTGGCGATGAAGCGCGCGCCGGCCGTCGATCAGGCGGATGCCCTGCGTGATGCGCTCGAACGAGTAGGTCCGGGTCTCGCCCAGCACGACGTAGTCGGGGTCGCGCTCGGTGATCGTGTAGCCGGCGTCGTGCAGGGCGGTGGTCAGGCCCGACTCGCCGATGACGAAGGCCGTGCCGCCCGGGCGCTGGTCCTCGAGGAAGCTCTCGCGGTGGCCAGGGCCGAGGTCCAGATCGACTCCTCGGGCACGTCGAGCCCGCTGGACCGCAGCCGCGCCGCCAGGTCGCGGCGGGTGTAGATCGAGTTGTTGGTGAGGACGAGGAAGGGGAGGCTCCGCTCGCGCAGCGCGGCCGAGGAAGCGATCGGCGCCCGGGATGGCCGCTCCTCGTGCACGAGCACGCCGTCCATGTCCATCAGCCAGGAGCTGATCTCGCGATCGCCCACGGCGACGACTCTATGCCTTGCTGGGGAGCTCGCCGCCGCGCTCGGTCCCGGCGATGAGCTCGTCTGCGACCTTGTCCTCGGGTACGAAGCCGGACTTCATGCCGAAGTAGACGGCCTGCGGGTGGTGGGCGACGATCGCCACGGTGGACTGCTCGGGGGAGACGGCGTAGCCGTCAGAGAGCGCCAGGTCGATCGACTCGGCGCCGAGCAGCCGGAACACCTTCTCGTGCTCTGACTGGTCCGGGCAGGCCGGGTAGCCCCACGAGTACCGGCGCCCCTGGTCGGGCTCGATGCCCAGGTCGCGGCGCGTCTGGGCGTGCAGCCACTCGGCCATGCCCTCGGCCGACTGGACGCCGAGGCCGTGAACGAAGAGCTGCTCGGCGAACTCGCCCTCGCGCTCCAGGCGCTCGATGAGCTCGGTGACCTCGGGACCGGCCGTGACCGCCTGCAGCGCGCACACGTCCACCTCGCCGCTCGCCACCGGGCGGTAGTAGTCGGCCAGGCAGATCCGGTCGTGCTTGGGCTGGCGCGGGAAGACGAGGCGCTCCAGCTCGCGCTCGCCGGGTGCCTCCGGGTCCCAGATGACGAGCTCGTTGCCGTCGGCGTTGCAGGGGAAGTAGCCGAGCACGGCGCGGGGGCGCAGGTAGTCCTGCTCGCGCCACATCCGCTCCAGGCGCGGCTGGAAGTCCTCCTCGATGAGCTTCGCCTTCTCCTCGCGCTTCATGCCGCGTCCGCCCCAGTGCAGGGTGAAGAGCACGTGGCGGTCAAGGTAGGGGTAGACCTCGTCGAGGTCGACGTCGATCTCGCGTACACCCCAGAACGGTGGCGTGGGGATCGGCGCGTCGGTGCGCGTCTTGGAGCGCACGGAGTCGTCCGTCACCGGCGGAGAGTCGTCGGGCTCCTCGACCTTCTCCCGCAGCTTGGCCGCCTCCTCACGGGCCTTGGCGACCAGGGCCACGCGGGCCTCGCCGTCGACCAGCTGGTCCATCACGGCCAGCCCGGCGAAGGCGTCCTTGCAGTAGAAGACGCCGGGCTCGTAGACCTCGTCGGACTCCTTGCCCTTGGGGTAGAGGACCCGCCGGCCGAAGTCGCGGTTGATCGCCGCGCCGCCGATCAGGACCGGGTACTCCAGGCCCTTCTCGTGCAGCTCGGCGATGCACAGCGGCATCTGCTTGGAGGTGGAGACGAGCAGCGCGCTCAGGCCGATCGCGGTCGCGTCGTGCTCCTGCGCCGCCTCGAGGATGTTGGAGATCGGTACCTGCTTGCCCAGGTCCACGACCGTGTAGCCGTTGTTGGTGAGGATCGTGTTGACCAGTGACTTGCCGATGTCGTGCACGTCGCCGAACACGGTGGCGATGACGACCGTGCCCTTGGTGTGGCCCTCGATGCGGTCGAGGTAGTTCTCCAGCCGCGCCACGGCGCGCTTCATCACCTCGGCCGACTGCAGGACGAAGGGCAGGATGAGCTCGCCCGCGCCGAACTTGTCGCCGACCTCCTTCATCGCCGGCAGCAGGACCTCGTTGAGGGTGGGGACGGCGCCGATCTTCTCGACGCTGCGGTCGATCCAGTCCTCGACGCCCTCCTTCTTGCGGCGCAGGATGTGCCAGTGCAGGGCCTCCTCGGGCTCCATGCCCGCGGTCGGGTCCTCGGCCTCGGCCTCCGCCTCCTCACCCTGGGACTCGAAGTGGCCGATGAAGCGCTCCAGCGCGTCCTCGCGGCGGTTGAACACGAGGTCGTCCGCCAGCTCGCGCTCGGCGTCGGGGATCTCCGAGTAGGGGGTGATGTGGTTGGGGTTGACCATCGCCAGGTCCAGCCCCGCCTCCACGCAGTGGTGCAGGAAGACCGAGTTGAGCACCGCGCGGGCGCGTGGCGAGACGCCGAACGACACGTTGGAGACGCCCAGAGACGTCTTCACGCCCGGGATCTCCGCCTTGATGCGCCGGATGCCCTCGATGGTCTCGACGGCGCTGGGCTTCCACTCGTCGTCGCCGGTGGTCAGCGTGAACGTCAGCGCGTCGAAGATCAGGGCCTCGGGGTCGAGTCCGTGCTCGTCGCAGGCCAGCTCCTTGATGCGCTGGGCGATCTCGACCTTGCGCTGGGCCGTCTTGGCCATCCCGACCTCGTCGATCGTCAGCGCGATCAGCGCCGCGCCGTGGGAGACGGCCAGCGGGGCGACGACGTCGAGCTTGTCGCGGCCGGCCTCGAGGTTGACCGAGTTGACGATCGCCCGGCCGGGGATCGCCTCGAGCGCCGCCTGGATGACCTCGGGCTCGGTGGAGTCGACCTGGACGGGAGCGGGCTGGGTGAGCGAGATCCGCTTGACCACCTGGCGCATCTGGTCGTCCTCGTCCTGGCGCTCGGTGAGCGCGACGCAGACATCGAGCACGTGAGCGCCGCCGGTCACCTGATCCTCGGCCACGGTGACGAGGCCGTCGTAGTCGTCGGCCAGCAGCATCTCCTTGGCCTTGCGCGAGCCCTGCGAGTTCACGCGCTCGCCGACCAGGGTCGGGCGCGGATCCTGGACGAGCGGGGTGGAGGTCATCATCGAGGAGACCTGGGCCGGGCCGGGCGCGGGGCGCTCGCCCGGCGTGCGCCGCTCCACGCGCTCGGCGATCGCGCGGATGTGCTCGGGGGTCGTGCCGCAGCAGCCGCCGACGATCCCGACGTCGTAGCGCTCGACGAACTCGCCCAGCACGTTGGCCAGCGGCTCGGGCTCCTCGGGGAAGATCGTCTCGCCGTTGGGTCCCTGGAGGGGCAGGCCGGCGTTGGGAATGCAGTGCACCGGCGCGGGGGAGAACTCGCCCAGGTAGCGGATCGCGTCGCGCATGTCCTCGGGCCCGGTCGAGCAGTTGAGCCCGATCACGTCGACCCGCAGGGCGGCCAGCGTCGTCAGCACGGACTGGATGTCGGTGCCGAGCAGCATCTTGCCGCCCTGGGGCAGCAGCGAGACCGAGCACTGGATCGGCAGGGTGCGCCCGGTGGCCTTGAAGGCCTCGCGCGCGCCGAACACCGCGGCCTTGACCTCGAGGATGTCCTGCGCCGTCTCGATGATGATGAGGTCCGCGCCGCCCTGCACGAGGCCATGGGCCTGCTCGGTGAACACCTCGACCAGCTCGCGGAAGGTGATCTTCCCCAACGTCGGGTCGTCGGAGGCGGGGAGGTGGCCGGTCGGGCCGATCGAGCCGGCGACGAAGCGTGAGTCCCCGGCCGCCTTGCGGGCGATCTCGGCCGCGCGGCGGTTGATCTCCAGCGTGTGGTCGTCCAGGCCCCACTCCTCGAGCTTGAGCCGCGAGCCCTGGAAGGAGTCGGTCTCGAGCACGATCGCCCCGGCGTCGAGCATCGACGCGTGCACGCCCTCGATCACGTCGGGCCGGTTGAGGACGAGCGCCTCGTGGCATTTGCCCTGCAGGCCGCCGTAGTCCTCCTGGGTCAGATCGAACTGCTCCAGGGTTGCGCCCATGCCGCCGTCGTAGACGACGACGCGCTCGCGTACGGTGGCTAGGAAGTCACGGTCTGGCACTTCGAGTTTTCACCTCCATCGGTCCCGGCGGTAGCACCGCACCTCGGAGGCCGGTTGCTGCGGCGTCTGCGGGCCGGGTCCCTCGGCCGCTCTGGATGGATCAAATAGAAGTCTAGCGGGCCCCTGAGGCCCGCGATGCAGGCATGATCTCTGCGGATGAGCGACGTTTGGCCCGACGACAGGAGAGCGCACTGGCACGATCCCGGCTGGTGGGACGAGGGAATCGACGCGGCCGTGCGCGAGCCCGACCCGGTGCTGCGCAACCTGCGCATCACGCTGGCTCATCAGGAGCTGTCGCTCGCCCTGCGCGAGGTCACAGGCGAGGCCGCCGCGGCCAACTTCCACACGTGGGCGGTGTGGGGATCCAAGAAGGCGGGGCGGACCATCCGCCAGGAGGACCTGCCCTGGCTGCGCCGGGTTCCGGGCGGGCGCCGTTCGCTCGACGTCGCCTCCCAACGGATCCTCGGCGGCAACGTCACGGTCCTGGACGACATCGGCCGCGAGACCGCGCGCTTCGTCTGTGCCTACCCGGACACCGACGGCTTCCTGGTGGATTTCTCGAGCGAGCGCGACGGGCTCGGAGAGGCCTACCGTCATTACATGGCCGCGGCGGGCGAGGCCGACCCCGACCGCCGCGACGAGCACATGCTCCTGGCCAACCTGCTGGCGATCCTGCACGAGCACCGGCGGCTGGAGCCCTACATCGACGACTCGATCCCCCGGCCGCTGCGGCGGCTGGTCACCCGGCGGCTGCTGGACTTCAGCCTCGGCCCGGAGACGTTCGACGTCAGCGCCGACGTACCCGCCGGCTTCCCCACGACGCTGCGCACGGTGGAGAGCGACGATCTGGAGCAGTTCCTGCGCGAGTGGGACCGCAATCCCGGCACGGTCGCTGGCAGCGCGGCCGCGGACTGGACGAAGATCGCCGACCGCATGAACTTCATCTGCGACCTGTTCCGCACGCGCCAGCGCGACCCGGAGCTGTTCGCCGACCCGTATTCGCCGCGTCAGCGCGAGCAGGTGTGGGCCGGCGAGGTCCCCGAGGGTCCTCTGTAGCCGGGGTGGCGGGCGCTGCGCCGCCGCTGAGCGCGGCGGCGCAGCCCACCGGCTACTTGATGAAGAGCATCTCCTCGTACTTGGGGAGAGGCCACAGGTCGTCGGCGACGATCTTCTCCAGGCGGTCGGCGACCTCGCGGACCGCGTCCATGGCGGGGATCACCGAGTCGCGCATGTACGTCGCGTGCTCGAGCGTGCCCTCCTCGCCCTCGTGGGTCTCGTTGGCCGCCTCGAGCGCCTTGATCGCGTCGACGAACTCGCCGACCAGCTCGGAGGCCTCCTCGACCAGGACGCCGATCTCGGCCGCCTTGAGCAGCTCGAGGTAGCGGACGGCGGCCGGCAGGAGCATCGTCCGGGCGATCGACGCCGCGGTCTCCGCCTCGATGTTGAGCTTGACCACGTACTGCTCGACGAACACGTCGTAGCGGGAGTGAAGCTCGCGGTCGGAGAGCACCCCGTAGTTGGAGAAGACCGACACGGTCTGGTCGTCCACCAGCCAGGGCAGGGCGTCGACCGTCGTGCGCAGGTTCTTCAGCCCGCGCTGCTCGGCCTCGGCGTGCCACTCCTCGGAGTAGTTGTCGCCCTCGAAGACGACCTGCTTGTTCTCGGTCCAGGCGCCCTTGACGATCTCGGGCACGGCGTCGTCGAGCGACGTGCCGCCGTTGACCGCGTTCTCCAGGTCCTCGGACATGGAGTCCAGCGCCTCGGCCACGATCGTGTTGAGCACGGTGTTGGGCAGCGACAGCGACTGCGAGCTGCCCAGCGCGCGGAACTCGAACTTGTTCCCGGTGAACGCGAACGGGCTCGTGCGGTTGCGGTCGCCGCCGTGCATCGGCAGCGGGGGCAGGACCTCGGTCCCGAGACCGAGGAAGCCCTTGTCGGTGCCGCCGTCGCCACCGGACTCGATCGCCTGGAAGGCCTTCATCAGCTCCGCGCCGAGGAAGATCGAGATGATCGCCGGGGGCGCCTCGTTGGCGCCCAGGCGGTGGTCCTGGCCGGCCGAGGCGATCGAGGCCCGAAGCAGCGCCTGGTGCTTGTTCACGGCCTTGATGACGGCCATGCAGAAGAACAGGAACTGCAGGTTCTCGTGGGGCGTGTCGCCCGGCTCGAGCAGGTTGTGGCCCGTGTCGGTGCCCATCGACCAGTTGTTGTGCTTGCCCGAGCCGTTGACGCCGGCGAAGGGCTTCTCGTGCAGCAGGCACACGAGGCCGTAGCGCCGGGCCACCCGCTGGAGCACCTGCATGCACAGCTGCTGGTGGTCGCAGCCGACGTTCGAGTTCTCGAACACGGGGGCGACCTCGTACTGGGCCGGAGCCACCTCGTTGTGGCGGGTCTTGATCGGCACGCCGAGCTTGGCCAGCTCGCGCTCCGAGTCGAGCATGCAGGCCAGCACCCGCTCGGGGATCGAGCCGAAGTAGTGGTCGTCGAGCTCGTGGCCCTTGGGCGGCTTGGCCCCGAACAGCGTGCGGCCGGTGTTGATGAGGTCGGGCCGCTCGAAGTAGTACTGCTCGTCGATCAGGAAGTACTCCTGCTCGGGGCCGACCGTGGTGAACACGCGCTGGGAGGCCTCGTCGCCGAACAGCCGCAGGGCGCGGATCGCCGACTTGCTCAGCGCGTCCATGGAGCGCAACAGCGGGATCTTGTTGTCGAGGGCCTCGCCCGTCCACGAGGCGAAGGCGGTGGGGATGCACAGGAATGTGCCGTTCGGGTTCTCCAGGATGAAGGCCGGGCTCGTCGGGTCCCAGGCCGTGTAGCCGCGCGCCTCGAACGTGGCGCGGATGCCGCCGGTGGGGAAGGACGATGCGTCGGGCTCGCCCTGGATGAGCTCCTTGCCGGAGAAGTCGGCGATGGCCGTCCCCTCGCCCGTGGGCGAGTAGAAGGAGTCGTGCTTCTCGGCCGTGGAGCCGGTCAGGGGCTGGAACCAGTGGGTGTAGTGGGTCGCGCCCTTCTCCATCGCCCATTCCTTCATGGCGGCGGCGATCTGGTCGGCCAGCGACGTGTCGATCGCCTCGCCGCGCGAGAGCGTGGCCTGGAGCCGCTGGTACACGGACTTGGGCAGGCGCTGGCGCTGGACGGCGGGGGAGAAGACGTTGATCCCGTAGACCTGGTTGGTCGGGACGGTCAGGTCAGTGGAGCCGAAGCTCTCTCCATTGGGGCTCCACTGTGCGGCAAGCACATTCTGGGTTCTGGGCATGGTCCGGGGGTTCCCTCCAATCGGAATGAGCGCGCGAGATTATGCGCCCCCCGGCCCGGGCGCCTTATCCACGTGTCGAAAGCGCGGCCGCCGCCGTTCGCCCTCGTGTCGAGGATCGTGCCTGAAATCGACCGGATGGCGAAATCGCCGGGGCGATCTTTCGACACGGGGCTAAGGAGAGCCGGGCGGTCCCGAGCGACACTCGCCGCCGCTATCCGCAATCAGGAGGACGTATGAGACGTTCGGTACTTGTGCTGGGGGCGGCGGCGTTGGTGCTGCTGCTTCTGCCGGCCACCTCGCTCGCCGACTCAACGGATCTGTCGAAGGCGATCGCAGGCAAGCTGGATCCCTCGGTGGGAATCAACTCCACGTGGGTGATCCTGGCCGCCTCGTTGGTGATGTTCATGCAGGCGGGCTTCGCCTTCCTGGAGATCGGGTTCTCGCGGGCGAAGAACGCGGGCACCGTGGTCGCGAAGATCCTCACCAACTTCTCGATCGCGGCCGTCGGCTGGTGGATCTGTGGATTCGCCTTCGCCTTCGGCGGCCCGCTCAACAGCGTGATCGGTCACGACGGGGGCTTCTTCTTCACCCACCTCGGCGCCTGGTCGCAGCAGCAGGGCGACGTGACGGTCTTCCACCCGAACTTCCCGGTGATGGACCTCTCGAACGCGACGATCGAGTCGAAGTTCTTCTTCCAGTTCGTGTTCTGCGCCGTGTCGCTGGCCATCGTCTGGGGCACGACGCTCGAACGGATCAAGTTCGGCGTCTACATCATCTACGCCATCATCTTCTCGGCGTTCATCTACCCGGTCGGAGCCCACTGGGTCTTCGGAGGGGGCTTCCTGCAGCAGGGCGACTGGCTCGGTACCGGCATCGCCGGCATGCAGGACTTCGCCGGTTCAACGGCCGTCCATCTGATCGGAGCCACCGGCGCGTTCGCCGCGCTGCTGTTGCTGGGCCCGCGAAAGGGGAAGTACACGGCGGACGGCAAGCCGCGTCCGATTCCCGGCCACAGCATGCCGCTGTTCGGACTGGGCGTGCTCATCCTGTGGCTGGGCTGGTTCGGGTTCAACCCGGGGTCGACCCTCAACGCGCTTGATGGCCGGTTCCCGGAGATCCTGATCATCACGAACCTCGCGGCCGCCGCCGGCGTCCTCGGGGCCGTCGTGACCGCCCGGATCAAGACGGGCAACATCGACATCGGCATGGCCGGCAACGGCGCGATCGCGGCGCTGGTCGCGATCACCGCCCCGTCGGGCTACGTCGAGCTGTGGGCCGCCCCGATCATCGGCGTGGTCGCCGGTGTGATCGTGGTCGTCGGCGTGTACGCCATCGACAAGGTCATCGACGACCCGGTCGGGGCCCTGTCAGCCCACGGCCTCGCCGGTATCTGGGGAACGATCTCCTGCGGGCTCTTCACCGCGCCGCGCCTGGCCCAGTACAACGGGTTCGGCGACCCGCATGGCGGGCTCGTGTACTCCGGCAAGTTCACCCAGCTGATCGCGCAGGTGGTCGGGTTCTCGATCGCCTTCACGTTCGTCTTCGTCCTGAGCTTCGGGACGTTCTGGGTGATCAAGAAGACCTACGGCCTCCGCGTCACCGAGGAGGAAGAGGACGCCGGGCTGGACATCTCCGAGCATGGGATGTACGGCTACCCGGAGCAGTTCATCCCTGCTCCTGAGCTGATCGGCACGGCCTCGAGCCGTCCGGTCCCGGTGTCGTCCGATCCTGTGGCGACGACGAAGGAGGTGCCGGCATGAAGATGGTCATTGCCTACATTCGCCACGAGGCGTTCGAGGCGATCCGCACGGAGCTCCTGGGTCTCGGGTTCCCCTCGCTCTCCATCTCGGAGGTGAAGGGCTCGGGTCGCCAGAAGGGCATCACGGAGCACTACCGCGGTGCGGAGCTGACGAACTACCTCCGGCCGAAGATCAAGATCGAGTGCGTGGTGGCGGAGAAGGACGTGAAGACGATCGTCGACACGATCCTCAAGCACGCCCGCACGGGCTCGGTGGGTGACGGGAAGGTGTTCGTCACCCCGGTCGAGGAGGCGTACCGCATCCGGACCGGAGAGTCCGGAGTGGACACCCTCCAGGCTCACCCCGACGCGGCTGCCGCGACGGCGTGACGCCAAAGCCCGAGACGATGGGCGCCGAGGGGCGGCGGGCCGATGAGCCCGCCGCCCCGGGCGCGCCCGGCGCGGGAGCGCCCGCCTCGGGAGCGCCCCGCGAGAGCGAGCTCGTCGCCCGGCTGCGCGCCGTCCATCTGGAGATGATGGACGCCGTGCTGTCGGGCGACGGCTTGGCGCGCGTGGCCGAGCTGGCCGCCGGAGCGGCGGGAGCCACGGTGGCGATCGTCGTCCCGCGGCTCGGCGAGGCCGCCTCCGGCGGCGAGCCGATCCCGCCCCGGATGCTGGAGGCGATCGGCCGCTACGTGGTCGACCGCCTGCGCGACCGGCCGGCGGAGGTGCCGGAGGGCATCGTCGCCGAGGTGCCCGTGGCGGCGGGCGACGACGTCGTCGGGGCGGTGGTCGCGCTCGACGGGGGCTCTCCCCCCGAACCCGACGCCACCGAGTTCCTGCATCTGGCCGCCGTCGCCTCGCTCACCGAGGTGGCGGTGGAGGAGGCGCGCCACGAGGTCGAGCAGAACCTTCGCGGCTCGCTGCTCGAGGAGCTGCGCGCCCGGCCCGACCTCGATCCGGCGGACATCGTCCGCCGGGCCCGGAGGCTCGGATGCGACCTCGATCACGGCGCGGTGGTGCTGTGCGCCGAGCTCGAGACCGAGCGGCCGCGCCACGTCGTGGCCACCATCGCCGGCGAGCACACCGGTGCGTTGGCCCAGCACATGGACGATCGCGTGTACGCCCTGCTGCCCGCCGGCCCCGAGCGCGACCCCTCCGCCACGAGCGAGTCGGCGCGCAAGCTCGCGGCCCGCCTCCAGCGCCACGGCACCGTGGGGCTGTCCTCGTTCTACACCGACGCCGCCGAGCTTCACCGGGCGGTCCAGGAGGCCGAGCTCGTGCTCGACGTCCTGCGCCGCTCCGACGCCCCGATCGCCGAGGACATCGGCCAGGGGACCTACCGCCTCCTGTTCCGGGTGCTGGCCTCGCATCCCGAGGAGGTCCGCAGCTTCTACGACGATACGGTCGCGCCGATCGTCCGCTACGACGACCAGTACGGCACCGACCTGGCGGGCACGCTCGAGTCCTACCTCGAGCACAACTGCAACATGAACGCGACGGCGGCCTCGATCTACGCCCACCGCCACACGGTGGCCTATCGCCTGGACCGGGTGAAGGAGCTAACCGGCCTGGACCCGATGCAGTCCGAGGACCGCGAGCGCCTGGGCCTGGGCCTCAAGGCCTACCGGATCATCGCGCCGCGCCTGCCTCGCTAGCCGCCGTTCCCCCGCGACCGGAGGTGCGGGGCGCCTGAGGTACCCGAGAGGGGCCTCAAGTCGCCCCGGACGTCAAGATGGCGACGAACCGCCGCGGGCCGTCGGCGCGACCCCTCATTGACCGTAGTTCGTCTCGGCACGGCGACGCGGGCCGCAGCGCCGCGCTGAGGCTCAGTCCGTCGGCGAGGTGATGACCTGGCCGTTCGGGCCGACCGTCGCCGACGCGGGCTTGCCCGAGACGTTGATCGTGAAGGTGCCCGCGGGCTCCACGTTCTGCCCGTTGACGACCGCCTTGGCCTTGCCGTCGAGACCGGCGGCGACCTTGTACTTGATGGCGTGCACGCCTGACTTCACGGCCGTGACGCGCCAGATGAACGTCTTGGCCTGACCGGGGCGCAGCTGGCCCAGCGCCCAGGTGTTCGTGTAGGCGGTGATGCCGCCCTTCGGCCCGTCGTCCAGCACCCAGACGGGGCGGGACGGGTCGGCGAGGCCCGGCTGCTGGCTGGCCTCGGCGAAGGCCGTCGCCTCGGCCGTCTGGTCCGTGGCGCCGGACTCGACGGTGACGGCGAGGTTGGGAACCGTCTTGTGTCCCGTGTTGCGCACCGTGATGACCAGCCGGGTCTTCTCGGCGAGCCGCTGCTGGGACGGGAACGTGGCCTTGACCACGTCGACGGGGAACGTGCCGGAGGGCTCGTCGGAGTCCTGACGGTCGCCTCCGCCGCACCCGGCCACGGCGAGCGCGGCGAGCGGCAGTGCGCCCGCCCACAGCCATCTCCTCCCAAGGCGCTTCATCGGGCGCAACCCTAACACGGCGTCCCCGCTGCAAACGCCGGTTGTTGAGCGGAGTTTAAGGTCCGATGTGCCCGCCGGTTCCCGCTTGGCATTGGTCGGGCCGTTCGCATACGCTACGCCTGCGGTGCGCCGTCTTTCTGCGGCGTACGCACTCTGCACCAGAGGGAGGAGAATTGGTTCGCAGCATCGCCGATCGAGCGTTTCTTCCTACGAAGAACCTGCTCGAGGAAGTCGGGGACATGATGATTCTCACCGGTAAGACGGTGGTCTCCGCGCTGCGCCCGCCGTACCCGTACGGCGGCGAATTCGTTTCGCAGTTCCTCTTCGCGCTCCGGCTGTGCTGGTTCCCGCTGCTCGTCTCGACCGTCGCGTTCGGGTACGGCGCTCCGGGCCTGCAGGCGGCGAACTTCCTCGTCCTCTTCGGCGCGCTGGACCGCCTGGGCGGGTTCTTCGTGCTGGCGAGCATCCGCGAGTTCGCGCCCTTCGTGGACGCGATCGTCCTCGCCGGCGTGGCCGGGACGGCCATCACCGCGGACCTGGGGGCGCGCAAGATCCGCGAGGAGCTCGACGCCCTTCAGGTGCTCGGCGTCGACCCGGTCAAGAACCTCGTCGTCCCCCGCTTCCTCGCCCTGATGCTGGTCACCGGGCTGTTCGACATCTACGCCCTGCTCTTCGGCATCTTCGGCGGCATCCTGGCCACGCTCGTCAACGGCGCGCCACTCGGGCCCTTCTGGGCGACGTTCTTCACCAACGCCTCGACCACGGACCTCTGGGGGTCGGTCCTCAAGACCACCCTGTTCGGAGCCATCATCGCGATCGTCTGCTGTTACAAGGGCATGACGGCGTCCGGCGGCGCCGAGGGAGTCGGCCGCGCCGTCAACCAGGCGGTGGTCATCGCCTTCCTGGGCGTGTTCGCCTTCAACTACGTCTTCACCCAGACCCTCCTGGCCACGCATCCCGAGATCACGGTGATCCGCTAGATGCTCGCGGTCCCTCGCGACTGGCTGTCGAGCGCCGGCGACATCGCGAAATTCTGCGGTCGCGTGCTGCGCGACATCTTCGGCGCGCGCGTGTTCCGCTTCTTCGGCGAGGCGCTGCGCCAGGCCGGGATCCTGATCCTGTCCTCGACGCTGGTGATCTGGGGCCTGGTGTTCATCATCGGCCTGCAGTGCGGGATCGAGGGCGCCTACTTCAACCGCTCGGTCGGCGCGCCCGCCTACGCCGGCGTGTTCAGCGCCTGGTGCGACTTGCGCGAGCTGGTGCCCTACGCCTTCGGCTACATGATGGCCGCGAAGGTGGGAACGGGGATCGTGGCCGAGCTGGGGTCGATGCGGATCTCGGACGAGATCGACGCCCTCGAGGTGATGGGCATCGACTCCATGACCTTCCTGTGCGCCACCCGGCTGCTGGCCGCCTGGATGGTGCTGCCGTTCATGTACATCGCCGCCGTCGGCGCGGGCTTCTTCGCGAGCTACCTGGCGGTGGTCGAGCAAATAGGCGAGGTCTCATCCGGGGGGTTCTTCCTCATCTTCTGGATGTTCCAGAACCCACCCGACCTCCTGTACAGCGTGCTCAAGGGAATGACGATGGCGACGGTCATCGTGCTTGTCGGCTGCTACTACGGCTACAACGCCTCGGGCGGCCCGGTAGGGGTGGGGACGGCCACCGCGAAGTCGATGGTGCTCAACATCGTGCTGGTCCATCTCATAGGGATGATCGGGACACAGGTCTTCTGGGGCGCGAATCCACGCGCTCCGATCGGAGGTTAGGTATGCCGTTTGGGATCGGACGAGGCAAGAACGACGACGAGTCGCAGCCCGCGGCGCAGGAGGGCCAGGCGCCCACCGGCGGCGAGGAGGCCGCGAGCTGGCCCGAGCGCGAGCAGGCGCCGTCGGAGCCGCAGGACGCCGCGCCGGAGCCGCCCCCGGTCGAGCAGCCGGAGCCGCCCGCCGCCGGGCCGCCCGCCTCCGAGGCGCCGACGGAGGCCGAGCCGGCCGCCGAGCCGTCCGAGGAGTCCCGCGTCGCCGTCGTGAACGAGTCCCCGGAGTCCGGCGACGACGAGGAGTACAAGTGGCATACGGGCCTCAAGCGCCCGACGGGCGTGCCCGACGCCATCGAGTTCATCGACGTGCACAAGGCCTTCGGGCGCAACCGCATCCTGCGCGGCCTGAACATGGGCCTTCCCGAGGGCAAGATCTCGATGATCCTCGGGCCCTCGGGCACGGGGAAGTCCGTGTGCATCAAGCACATGGTCGGGCTGCTCTACCCCGACGAGGGCGACGTCCTCGTCCACGGCGAGTCCGTGCCCAGCATGCAGGACGACGAGCTGTTCGAGATGCGCAAGAAGTTCGGCGTGCTCTTCCAGGACGGCGCCCTGTTCGGCTCGATGAACCTCTACGACAACGTCTCCTTCCCGCTGCGCCAGCACACGGACAAGAGCGAGGAGGAGGTCTCGGAGATCGTCATGCGCCGGCTGCGCGAGGTCGGCCTGGCCGATGCGGGAGACAAGATGCCGAACGAGCTGTCGGGCGGCATGCGCAAGCGCGCCGGGTTCGCGCGCGCCCTCGTGCTCGATCCCGACATCGTGCTCTTCGACGAGCCCGACTCGGGGCTGGACCCGGTCCGCACGGCCCTGCTGTGCGAGCTCATCCAGGAGGTCCACGACGAGAACGGCGGCGCCTACTGCGTGATCACCCACGACATCATGAGCGCCCGCCGCGTCGCCGAGCACATCTGTGTCCTCTGGAAGGGGCGCATCGTGGAGTCCGGTCCCGCCAAGGAGCTGTTCGACTCCGACAACGCCTTCGTCCGGCAATTCCTGTCCGGCGAGGCTCAAGGCCCCCTCGGGATGGAGTAGCGGCCTCGCTCCGCTCGATCAACCCTCACTCTCTACTTCATCCTTAGGCGTACCCCGCAGCCCCGCCTTTGACCCCCCCGCCCCCTCCCGACAACCCCGCTTCCGCGAGCACCGGCATGACGCTCGCGCGTGCGATCGCGCTCGGCGCCATCGTGGTCGCCGTGATCGTCGTCGCCGTGATCCTGCTCTCGAACGGCGGCGAGACGACCTACAAGCTGCGCTTCCAGAACGCCGGTCAGCTGGTCAAGGGCGACGAGGTCCAGGTCGGCGGCCGGGGGGTGGGCTCCGTCAAGGAGATCAAGCTCACCAACAACAACCAGGCCGAGATCACCGTCTCCATGAAGGAGTTCACGCCCCTGCACGAGGGGACGACGGCGATCATCCGCGCGACCTCGCTCTCCGGCATCGCCAACCGCTACATCGCGCTGACCCTCGGTCCCAACAGCGCGCCCAAGCTCAAGGACGGCTCGACGATCACAACCGAGCGCACGACCACCCCGGTCGACCTCGACCAGCTCTTCAACACGCTGGACCCCAAGACCCGCGCCGGCCTCCAGCAGGTCATCCAGGGCTCGGCCCAGCAGTACGACGGCAAGGGCACCCAGGCCAACTACAGCGCCAAGTACTTCAACCCCTTCATCTCGACGACCGACGAGCTGGTGCGCCAGGTCAACTCTGACAACGACGCGCTGACCGCCTTCATCGTCGACTCCTCCAAGCTCGTCACCGACGTCGCCTCGCGCCGCCAGGACCTCACGTCCCTCGTCAGCAACGCCAACACCACGGCGGGAGCGATCGCCAACGAGAACACCTCGCTGGCCAACGCGCTCGACCTGCTGCCCACGACGCTGCGCCGCGGCAACTCCACCTTCGTGAACCTGCGCTCCACGCTCGACGACCTCACCGTCCTGGTCAACACGTCCAAGCCCGTGGCGCCCCAGCTCGCGCCCTTCTTCCGCCAGCTGCGCCCGCTCGTCAACGCGGCGGTGCCCACGATCGCCGACCTGCGCAAGCTCGTGCACCAGCCCGGCCCCAACAACGACGCGACCGACCTGCTGCGCAAGGCCCCGCAGCTGCAGCGCATCGCCAGCCCGACCTTCCGCAACGGCATCACCGCGCTGAAGAAGTCCCAGCCGGTGGTCGAGTTCATCCGCCCCTACACGCCCGACTTCATCGGCTGGATCCGCGACTTCGGCCAGGGCGCCTCCAACTACGACGCCAACGGCCACTTCGCCCGCGTCGCGCCGCAGTTCAACGCCTTCGAGTTCTCCGACACGCCGGTGCCGCTCCTCACGCCGCAGGATCCGTCCCTGCGCCTGACCAGCGCGATCCCCAACTACTTCTTCCCGGCGCCCCGCCGCTGCCCGGGCACCGCGAGCCAGCCGCCGGCCGACGGCTCGGCGCCGTTCCGCGACTCCAGCGGCACGCTGGACTGCGATCCCACCGTCCTGCTCCCGGGGTCCGGATGAAGCGCGTCGCCGCCATCACCGCCGTCCTGGCCGCCGCCGCGGTCGTGGCGATCCTCGGCACGGGCGCGAGCGACGGCGGGGGCTCCTACAAGGTCCGGGCGATCTTCGACAACGCCGTCTCGGTGATCCCCGGCGAGGACGTCAAGATCGCCGGCGTCAAGGTGGGCAAGATCAGCGGCCTCGACGTGACCGCCGACAAGAAGGCGGCGGTCACCCTCGACATCACCGAACCCGGCTTCCAGGACTTCCGCCAGGACGCCACCTGCACGATCCGCCCGCAGTCGCTGATCGGCGAGAAGTTCGTCGAGTGCACGCCCACCCAGCCCCACAGCGTGGGCCAGCCCCAGTCGCCCAAGCTGGAGAAGATCACCAGCGGCAAGGGAAAGGGCGAGTACCTGCTGCCGGTCAAGCAGACGTCCTCCCCGGTGGACATCGACCTGATCAACAACATCCTGCGCAAGCCCTACGCGGACCGGCTCTCGATCATCATCAACGAGCTGGGCACGGGGGTGGCGGGTCGCGGCAAGGACCTCAACCAGACCATCAAGCGCGCCAACCCGGCCCTGCGCGAGACCGACAAGGTCCTCAAGATCCTCGCCGGCCAGAACCGGATCCTCGCTGACCTGGCCACGAACAGCGACCAGATCCTCACGCCGCTGGCCCGCGAGCGCGTGGCCGTGGCCGACTCGTTCGCCCAGTCGGCGAAGGTGGCCCAGGCGACGGCCGACCGGGGCGACGACCTCGAGGCCGACTTCCAGAAGCTTCCGACCTTCCTGCGCCAGCTGCGCCCGACGATGGTGCGCCTGGGCGCGTTCGCCGACCAGGCGACACCGGTCTTCACGGACCTGGGCGCGCAGGCGCACAACATCAACACGCTCGTCACCCAGCTCGGGCCGTTCGCCAACGCGTCGCTGCCGGCCCTGCGCACGCTCGGTCAGGCGGCCGAGATCGGCGGGCCGGCCCTGACGGCATCCGATCCCACGATCAAGGAGCTGGGCAAGTTCGCCGTGGCGGCCAAGCCCCTCGCCGCGAACACCGCCGCGCTGCTCGACTCCGTCCAGAAGACGGGCGGCGTCGAGCGCTTCATGGACTACCTCTTCTACCAGGTGGCCGCGATCAACGGCTTCGACCAGTTCGGCCACTACCTGCGCGCCTCGCTGATCGTCAACCTGTGCGCGTCCTACGCCATCTCGCCGTCTCCGGGATGCTCCTCGAACTTCACCGACTCGGCCAGCGGAACGAGCACCAAGCTCACCTCGGCCCAGGTCGCCCAGCTGAAGTCCAGCGTCGCGGCGCTGGCGGGCAACACGCCGGTCACCGCCGGCGCGGCGCCCAGGGCCAAGACGCCCGCCAAGCCGATCGGCCTGCCGAAGATCTCGCTGCCGGGCAGGCTCGGTCAGGTGCTCCAGGGCAAGAAGGTCCCGCAGCGCCAGGCCGCCGCGGCGCCCACCGCCCCGGCCGTCAGCGATCCGCTCCCGAGCGCCGCCACCTCTCAGACACCTGACCCGCGCCAGGGCCTCCTCGACTACCTCCTGGGGAACGGATCGTGAACCCCCGCCGCGGAGCCGCGTCCATCGCCGCCAACCCCGTACTGATCGGGGCGGCCACGACGCTCGTGACCATCGTCGCCGTCTTCCTGGCCTACAACGCCAACAACGGGCTGCCCTTCGTGCCGGTCTACGAGCTCAAGGCCGACGTGCCCAGCGCGGCCAACCTGGTCAAGGGCAACGACGTGCGCATCGGCGGCTCGCGGGTCGGCGTGGTGAGCGAGATCAAGCCCCGGCGCCACAAGGACGGCTCGGTCACGGCACTGCTGACGATGAAGCTCCAGAACAACGTCAAGCCGCTGCCCAAGAACTCCACGCTGATCGTCCGCCCGCGCTCGGCCCTGGGCCTGAAATATGTGGAGATAACGCCGGGGCCGCGCAAGACGGCCAGCGGCCAGGACGCGCCCGGGTTCCCCGCCGGGGCCACCGTGCCGCTCAAGAACGCCACCCCGCATCCGGTCGAGATCGACCAGGTGTTCAACATGTTCAACGAGCCGACCCGGGCGGCCAACCAGGTGAACCTCTACGAGTTCGGCAACGCCTTCGCCGGACGAGGGGCCAGCCTCAACGAGGCGATCGAGATCTTCCCCCAGCTGCTGCCCAACCTGGAGAAGGTCATGCGCAACCTCTCCAGCAAGGAGGCCAACCTCCCGAACTTCTTCCGCTCGCTCGGGCAGACGGCGGCGGAGGTGGCGCCCGTGGCCGAGCAGCAGGCCTCCCTGTTCGTCAACCTCGACACCACGTTCACGGCCCTGGCCGGCGTGACGGGATTCATCCAGCAGGGCATCAGCGAGGGCCCGGCCACGCTGGACACGGCGATCCGGGTGTTCCCCTTCCAGCGGGTGTTCCTGGCCAACAACGAGGCCCTGTTCCACGAGCTGCGCCCGGGCGTGGCCGCGCTGCGCCGGGCGGCGCCCGACCTGGCCGCCGCGCTGAAGATCGGCACGCCCACGCTGATCCGCTCGCAGATCCTCAACAAGAACCTGATCCCGCTGTTCCAGGCGCTTCAGACCTTCGCCACCGACCCGCAGGTGCCCCTCGGCGTGCGTGAGCTGACGGCCCTGGCCAACTCGCTGAACCCGACGATCGCCTTCCTCACCCCGGCGCAGACCACCTGCAACTACGTCTCGCTGTGGTTCCGCAACGTGTCCAGCCTGCTCTCCGAGGGCGATTCCAACGGCACGTGGCAGCGCTTCATCGCGGTCGTCACGCCGCAGGGCCCCAACAACGAGGGCGCGCCCGCCTCGGGCCCGGCGAACGGTCCCACGACCGACAACCACCTCCACAGCAACCCCTACCCGAACACCGCCTCGCCGGGCCAGCCCCGCGAGTGCGAGGCAGGGCGCGAGAAGTACGCGGCGGGCCAGACCGTGATCGGCAACCCGCCGGGCAACCAGGGCACCAACACCGAGACCACCAAGGTGGATCAGAGCACCGGCTGATGGCACGTCGAACCTCACGCAAGGACCGCAAGGGCATGGCGCCGGTGACGGCCGGCGCGATCCTCGTCGTCGTGCTCGTGGTCATCACCTACTTCGGCTTCACCAAGCACGTGCCGTTCACCCACGGCTTCCGCCTCCAGGCCGTGTTCGAGTCGGCCAACAACGTGCGCCCCGGGTCGCCCGTCCGGATCGCCGGCGTGAACGTGGGCAAGGTCAAGAAGATCGAGCGGGCCGGGTCCAGCGACGCCGCCGTCGTGACCATGGAGCTCGACAAGAAGGCGCTGCCGATCCACAAGGACGCGACGCTGAAGATCCGGCCGCGCATCTTCCTCGAGGGCAACTTCTTCGTCGACCTCAAGCCGGGCAGCCCGTCGTCGCCCACCCTGTCGGACAACGACCGGATACCCATGACGCAGACCACGCGGCCGGTGCAGCTCGACGAGGTGCTGACCTCGCTCCAGTACGACGCGCGCACCGATCTCCAGGACCTCCTGATCAACTACGGCTACGCGCTCAAGCACCAGCCGACGCCGGCCGAGGACGTCGGCCAGGACCCGGCCGTCCAGGGCGAGAACGCCGCGAAGGCCCTCAACCAGTCGCTGAACTACTCCGGGCCCGCGCTGCGCAACGCCTCGCTCATCAACCAGGCCCTGCTCGGGACGTCACCGGGCGACCTGGCCAAGCTGATCAAGAGCTTCGGGGTCGTGGCCGGCGCCCTGGACCGCAACGACGCGGCGCTCAAGGACCTCATCACCAACTTCAACATCACCACGGGAGCGTTCGCGGCGGAGTCGGGCAACCTCCAGGCGACGATCCGCCTGCTGGCGCCGACCCTGCGCAACGCCAACAACGCCTTCACCTCGCTCAACGCCGCCTTCCCGCCCACCCGCGCCTTCGCGCGCGAGATCCTGCCCGGCGTTCGGGAGACGCCCGCCACGATCACGGCGTCCTACCCGTGGGTCCGCCAGACACGGGCGCTCCTCGGTCCCAACGAGCTGGGCGGCCTGGCCAAGCAGCTCCAGCCGACGACGGCGGCCCTGGCGAAGTTCTCCGACGACTCGATCGCGCTGCTGCCTCAGATCAACGACGTCAACCGTTGCCTGACCAACGTGATCCTGCCCACGGGCGACATCAAGATCAACGACGGCAACCTGACCTCGGGCGTCGAGAACTACAAGGAGTTCTGGTACACGATGGTCTCGCTCGCGGGCGAGGGCCAGAACTTCGACGGGAACGGCAACTACGTGAAGTTCCAGGTGGGCGGCGGCACCCAGACCGTGTCCACCGGCAAGACCTCGACGGGCGGCGACCCGCTGTTCGGCAACTACGTCAACAAGCCGATCGGCACGCGGCCCAAGTTCCCGGGGTCCCGCTCGCCCTACAAGCCCACCGTCCCCTGCTACACGCAGAAGATCCCGAACCTCAACGGAGCGGCGACCGGCGGTGCCGAATCGGTGATCCGCAGCCAGCCGCGGCCCACCGGCGTCCAGACGGCCGGCGCGCAGGTGCCCCAGACGGCGGCTCGCTCGGCGGCTCCGGCCGGTGGCTCGGGCCAGCCGACGGTGGCCGATGAGCTGGCCAAGCGCCTGAACCCCTTCGCCGACCTCCAGGAGCGCAAGCCATGAGGGTCGCGATCCGCAAGCACTGGAAGGACTTCGCGGCCGTCGTGGTCCTGATCGTGATCTCGGCGGGCGTGGCCGGCTACATCCTCTCCAACCAGCGCTTCTACCTGCCCAAGTGGGTCCCGCTCGTGGGCAAGGACTTCTACACGCTCAACGCCGAGTTCTCCACGGCCCAGGCCGTGACGCCCGGGCAGGGCCAGAGCGTCGACATCGCCGGCGTGAAGGTGGGGGAGATCTCCAAGGTGGATCTCAAGAACGGCCGCGCGGTCGTCCAGATGAAGATCCAGCGCAAGTACTCGAAGATCTACAAGGACGCGCACATCCTGCTGCGGCCCAAGACCGGGCTGAAGGACATGATCCTCGAGATGGATCCCGGCACGGTGACGGCCGGAGAGGTCCCCAACAACGGGACGATCCCGGTCTCCCAGACGCTGCCGGACATCAACGCCGACGAGATCCTCGCCGCGCTGGACGGCGACACGCGCGACTACCTGCGGCTGCTGCTGGGCGGGGCGGGGCAGGGGCTGAAGGGCAACGGCGGAGCTCTGTCGGCGACCTTCCGGCGCTTCGAGCCCACGGCCCGCGACGGCCTGAAGATCACTCAGCAGCTCGTCCAGCGGCGGCAGAACCTCGCGCGGGTGATCCACAACTTCAGCTCGCTCTCCCAGGAGCTCGCCTCGCGCGACGACGACCTGGCCCAGTGGGTGCAGTCGTCCAACGCCGTGTTCGCGCGCTTCGCCGCCCAGGACGCCAACCTGCGCTCCACGCTCCAGGAGCTGCCGCCGACCCTCACCACCACCAACGTGGCCCTGGTGAAGGCCAACCGCCTGGCGCGCGTGCTCGGGCCGACGCTCCAGGCCCTGCGCCCGGCGGCCCGCAACCTCGGCCCGACCCTGATCGCCGTGCGGCCGTTCCTGAAGCAGTCGACGCCGATCATCCGGGATCAGCTGCGCCCGTTCACGCGCGAGGCGCTGCCCGTCGTCAAGGACCTGCGCCCGACGGTGACGAACCTCTCGGCGCTGACCCCGAATCTCACCACGACCTTCCGGGTCGTCAACTACATCCTCAACGAGCTGGCCTACAACCCGCCGGGCGACGCGCAGGAGGGCTACCTCTTCTGGGCCTCGTGGGCCAGCCACGCCGGCGCGTCGGTCTTCTCGACGCAGGATGCGCACGGCCCGATCCGCCGCGGTGTATTCCTCGCCAGCTGCTCGTCGCTGACCCTGCTCAACCAGATCGCGTCGTCCAGCCCGCCGCTCCAGCTGCTGGTCGGGCTGCTCAACGTCCCCCAGACCGCGGGTCTCTGCCCCGGTCAGACCGGAGCGAGCGGCTAGCCCATGCAGAAGCAGGCTCCGAGCATCGGCCGGATCTTCGTCATGGTGGCGTTCGCGCTGTCGTGCTTCGGGCTGCTGCTCTTCCTCTGGCTGGCCTTCGGCGGATCGATCCCCCTCAAGCCCAAGGGCTATGAGATCAAGGTCCCGTTCCGGGAGGCCACCTCGCTGGCCGTCGAGGCCGACGTGCGGATCTCCGGCGTGCCCGTCGGCAAGGTCAAGTCGATCAAGCTGGAGCGCGACGGGCTCAACGTGGCCACGATCCAGCTCGATCCCAAGTACGCGCCGCTGCCCGCCAACGCGCACGCGATCCTGCGCCAGAAGACGCTGCTGGGAGAGACCTACGTCGAGCTGACGCCGGGCTTCAGGAGCGGGCGCAAGCTCGCGGAGGGCGGGACGCTCCCCATAGCCCAGGTGTCGCCGACCGTCGAGCTGGACGAGATCTTCCGGGCGTTCGACGACAAGACGCGCGCGGCCTTCCAGACCTGGATGCAGACCCAGGCGGTGGCGGTGACCGGCCGCGGGCAGGACATCAACGACGCCCTGGGCAACCTCCCGGCCTTCGCCGACGACACAAACGAGGTGCTCAAGACACTGGTCAGCCAGCAGGGCGCGGTCCAGCGCCTCGTGCGCAACACGGGCGAGGTCTTCAGTGCCCTCTCGGAGCGTCAGGGGCAGCTGAGCGGGCTGATCAGGAACGCCAACGTCGTCTTCCAGACGACCGCGGACAAGAACCAGCAGCTCGCCCAGGCGATCACCGTCTTCCCGACGTTCGAGATCGAGAGCCGCAAGACGCTGGAGAAGCTGAACACGTTCGCCCACAACGCCAACCCCGTCATCAGCGACCTGCGGCCCTTCGCCCGGGAGTTCAGCCCGACGCTCATCGCGCTCGATCGCCTGGCGCCCGACCTCAAGGCCTTCTTCCAGGACCTGAACCCGCTGATCACCGCCTCGATCAAGGGCATCCCGGCCACCACTCAGATCCTCAAGGACCTGACCCCGCTCCTCGGCCAGCTCGACCCGTTCCTGCGCCAGGTCATCCCGATCACCGACTTCCTCGCTCCCTACCGCAGCGAGCTGACCGCCTTCTTCGCCAACACGGTGGCGGCCACCCAGGTCACCGACACGCCGGGCACCGCGGGCAAGCCCGTGCACTACCTGCGCACGTCGAACCCGGTGGGCCCGGAGACGCTCGCGGTCTATCCGCAGCGCCTGGGCACTAACCGGCCCAACCCCTACACCTTCCCCGGCGCCTACAAGCGCCTGGCGAACCCCGGCTATCTCCAGGTCTACGACAACCGCCACTGCGGCGCCGCCGGCATTCCGCTGCCCCTGTCGGCGCTCGGGGTCAACCCCGTGCTGATCCCGCCGGAGATCAACACGCTGATCGCCAACTCGATCTTCAACGCCCAGGGCGGCGGCGTCACGCCCGCGCCGCCGTGCTCGAAGCAGGGCAGCTTCACCACCAACTTCGGCGGGACCAACCAGTACCCGCACATCGTCGCCTACCCGCCGCGGTAGCGCGCTGTCCCGAGCGGCGCTCGGCGTCCCGCTCGCCACTACTCTGAACCCGGATGTCACGCAGATTTGAGGGCATCGTGCGCGCCGTCGTGCGCCGGCCCAGGACGGTGGTCGCGGTCGCGGCCGTTCTCGCCCTGGGCGGCGGGGCGCTCGCACTCGGGCTGGCGCCCAGCGCGGCCACGGACACGCTCGTGGGGCGCGGCGACTCGACGTTCCAGGGGACCGAGCGGTTCCACCAGCGCTTCGGCGACGATGCCGTCGTCGTGCTCGTCCGCGAGGACCTGCCCCAGCTCGTCCTGACATCCGACCTCGGGCGCCTGCTGGGCCTCGAGGGCTGCCTCTCGGGCAACCTGCCCCAGCAGGTCACCAATCCTCCCGGCGGGCGCAACGGGCCGTGTACGAAGCTCGCCAAGGACCACGCGGTCCAGGTCGTCTACGGCCCCGGCACCTTCATCAACGAGTCCGTCCGCCAGATCCAGCAGCAGTTCGCCAGCCAGCAGCAGGCCGAGGCCCAGCGCGAGCAGCGGGCGATGACCGCCGCCCGCAAGCTCGCCGCGGCGCAGGGCCGCGGCAAGGCCGAGCAGGAGAAGCTGGCCAGCCAGGCCCGCCAGCTCGTGCGCGCGCAGTACTTCCGCGACACCCTGCGCCTCGCCCTGAACTACAACATCACGTCGCTCCCGCAGATCAACGACCCGGACTTCGTGTCGCAGCTGGTCTTCGATCCGCAGCGGGGCGTCAACGTCCCCAAGGCACGCTTCTCCTATCTCTTCCCGAGCCCGCACGCCGCCCTCGTCCAGGTCCGGCTGAAGCCCGGCCTGTCGGACGCCAAGCGCGACCGCACGATCTCGCTGATCGAGCAGGCCACGCGCCTGCCCGCCTTCCGCCTGACCCATGGCCACGGGCGCTATGTGGTGAGCGGCGCCCCGGTCGTGCTCTCCTCGCTGACCAGCGACATCACGGGCTCGATCAAGGTCCTGCTGATCGCGGCCCTGATCGTGATGGCCCTGACGCTGCTGGCGGTGTTCCGCTCCCCGCCGCGCCGGGCCGCCCGCCTGCTGCCGCTGGCCGTCGCCCTGGGGGCCGTCGGCGTCCTGTTCGGAGGCATGGCGCTCGTCGGCGCGTCACTGACGATGGCGTCGATCGCCGTGCTCCCGGTGCTCGTCGGGCTGGCCGTCGACTACGCGATCCAGTTCCACTCGCGCCACGACGAGGTGATGCGAGCCGAGGGCCTCGACGCGGCGCGGGCCGCGCCGCGGGCGGCCGTGCTCGGCGGGCGCACGATCGCGACGGCCTGCCTGGCCACCGGCGCCGGCTTCCTCGTGCTGCTGCTCTCGCCCGTCCCGATGGTCCGCGGGTTCGGCCTGCTGCTGGTGATCGGCATCGCGCTGGCCTTCGCGTTCACGCTGACGGCGGGCTTCGCCGCGCTGGCGCTGATCCCGGCGCCCCGGCCGCGCACGCGCGAGCTGCCGCGGCCGGTGCGCGCGCTCGGGGCAGGCGCCGCGGCGGCCGGACGCGGGGCGCGCGACATCGTCGCCTCGGCCGGCGGCGCGCGCGCCTGGGGCGCCGTCTCGGGCCAGGCGGCCCGGGGCTGGCGCGCGGCGATGCACGCCGCGGTGACGCGGCCCACGCGCGTTCTGGGCATCGCCGTCGCCATCGCGGCCATCGGGTTCGTGGCCGACACGCAGACCAAGGTCGTCTCGGACATCCAGAAGCTCGTGCCCCAGGACTCGCCGGCGCTGCGCAACCTCGACACCCTCCAGCGCGAGACCGGGGTCTCGGGCGAGATCGACGTCACGGTGGCGGCAGACGACCTGACGAAGCCCGAGGTCATCCGCTGGATGACGGGCTACCAGGCGGCGATCCTCAAGCGCTTCGGCTACACGGAGACGGGCGGGTGCCGCCGCGCGCAGCTGTGCCCGGCCCTGTCGCTGCCCTCGCTGTTCCGCGACCCGACGCAGGCGCAGGACAGCGCGCGCATCCGGGCCCTGCTCGACGCCGTGCCGCCCTACTTCTCCCAAGCCGTGATCACCCCCGACCGGCGCCTGGCGACGATGGCCTTCGGGATCCGGCTGATGCCGCTCGACCGCCAGCAGTCCGTGATCGAGCAGATGCGCCACCGGCTCGACCCGCCGCCGGGCGTCCACGCGCAGGTGGTCGGGCTGCCGGTCCTGGCCGCCGAGGCGAACGCCAAGGTCTCCTCGAGCTGGCGGCGCCTGCTCACCGTCCTGGGCAGCCTCCTGCTCGTCTCCCTGGCTCTGCTGGCCGTCTACCGGCGGCCGGAGCGCGCGCTGGTGCCGGTCGTGCCGATCGCCCTGGCGGGCGGCTGGTCGGCGCTCGTGCTGTTCGCCATCCGCGTGCCGCTGAATCCGATGTCCGTCACGCTGGGCGCGCTCGTGGTCGCGATCTCCACCGAGTTCAGCGTGCTGCTCTCCGAGCGCTACCGCCAGGAGCGCATAGACGGCTTCCCGGTGACCGAGGCGCTCGCCCGGACCTATCGCTCCACGGGCGCGGCCGTGGCCGCGTCGGGCGCGACCGCGATCGCCGGGTTCGCCGTGCTCGTGGTGTCCGACATCCGCATGCTGCGCGACTTCGGCTTCGTCACCGTGGTCGACCTGGCCGTCTCGCTGCTCGGGGTGCTGCTCGTCCTGCCGGCCGTCCTCGTCCTCGACGAGCGTGGCGAGCTGCTCTCGCTGCCCGGGCAGGCCTGGCGCCGGCTGCGCGACGCGGTGCCCGCCCGCCTGCGCCGCGCCCGCGCCGCGCGCACATGAGCGACCGCGAGCGCGGCCCGCTCGACTTCGACGAGGAGAAGGGGTCTGACTCCGCAGGGTCTGATCCCCCTGGGCCCGCCCCCCCCGGGTCAGACCCCCCGGGGTCTGACCCCGCCGTGCCGCCCCCCGCCCCGCCGTCCAAGACCAGCCGCTGGGGGTGGATCGTCGGCCTCATCTTCCTGGCCTGGATCGTCTACATCTCGATCAACACGCTCTCCAGTGACCGGCCGGGCTCGCGCGGGGTGCCGGACAACCGGCCGCTGCCGCCGTTCGCCATGCCGCTCGCGCTGTCGAACCTCGACGGCGACGCCAACATCGCGTCGCGCGCCGACCAGGGCCAGGCGGGCAAGCGGCCGGCCTGTGCCGTGCGGGGCCCGAGGATCCTCAACTCCTGCCAGCTGGCCGAGCGCGGACCGGTCGTGATCGCCTTCTACGCCTCGCGCGCGGGGAGGGCCTGTCGCGGACAGCTCGACGAGCTCCAGCGCGTGCGCGCCCGCTTTCCCGGAGTGCAGATCGCGGCCGTGGCGATCCGCGGCAATCGCGGCGACCTGCGCGCGCTGATCCGCGACTCCGGATGGAGGTTCCCGGTCGGCTTCGACCGCGACGGCCAGGTGGCGAACGTCTACCGGGTGGCCGGTTGCCCGACGACGACCTTCGCCTATCCTGGCGGCATCGTCATGCACAGCTACGTGGGGCTGCTGGACGAGACGACCCTGTCGGCGGCGATGCGCCGGCTGGTCGCGGGCTCGCAGCGGCGCGGATGGACACCTCCGAAGAGCTAGAGCCCGTCCGCGGCTGGGTGGCCGAGGAGGTCCGCGAGGAGTTCCCGGAGCTGGGCCTCGTGACCGTGACCGTGCAGGCCCGGCCGGGGCGCAGCTCGCCCGGCGTGCAGGAGCGGCTGCGCGCCCTGTCGGACCGCTTTCGCGGCGCGCATGCCGTGACCATGCGCCAGGACCCGATTCCCTGGGCCTATCGCGTCTTCTACCGGCATGTCGGCCTCGATCCCGACGCCGACCGCACGCCGATCGAGGCGGCGGCCGTCGAGCGCCTCCTGCGCGGGCGCTTTCGCTCGCAGAACCTCCTCGACGACGCGCTGATGCTGGCACTGGTGGAGACCGGCGTCCCGGTGTGGGCCGTGGACGCCGAGCGGGTGAGCGGGGGCCTGGGCATCCGCGTGGCGGGCGAGGGCGAGCCGCTGGGCCGCGGCCCCCGGGCCCTGCCCATCTACGGCGGGCGGATCGTGGTGGCCGACGAGGGCGGCCCCGTGGCGACGCTGTTCGAGGCTCCGGCGGAGGGCCACGGGGTGACGAAGCGCACCGAGCGCATGGTTCTCTACTCGCTGGCCGTGGCCGGGGTTCCCGCGATCCACGTGGAGGAGGCGCTGCACACGTGCGTGGAGGCGCTGCGCTCCGGGTGATCAGCCGGTAGAATCGCGCCTCAGCGAGGAGGTAGCAGGGTGGAACTGCTCGAAGGGAACGTGAAGGCACCTCCGCCCGGATTGCCGGGCACGTCGCGCGTCGAGATCGACGAGCGGGCGGCCCGCCGCTCTCTGCGCGACCAGATCGCCAAGCTCGAGCGCGAGCTCTCGCAGGCCTTCGCGTCCGCCTACCCGCGCCAGGGCTTCGAGTGGTCGGTGCCCGGGCGCTCGGGTCCGCGCATCCTCGCCCTCGGCGAGCTCGAGCGCGTCCGCGACGACCTCTCGGAGCGGCTGCGCGCCGTGCAGGTGGCGCTGGGCGAGCGCACCGCGCTCGAGGAGGAGAACCGCCGCCTGATCGAGCGCATGCTGCGCGACCCGCGCAGCTACAGGTGGGTGCGCGTCTCGCGCGAGGACATCGGGGAGCGTGGCTGCGGGCACTGGCACGTCCGTCCCCGGCTCGGCATCGTCGGGATGCTGATGGGGTGGTGGCAGGTCAAGATCTCCTCCGGCTGTCCCTTAGCCGAGGGGCAGCCGCCCCCTTCTTCCACCATCATCTGAACCTTGGGCCGTAGAAGTCGCAAGCGTGCGTCCTCCGGTTCGCCCGCGCGCGAGCCGCGTCCCGTGACGTCCTCGCGCCCGTCTGACCGGGCGGCGCGTCCCGCGCCCACCCGCGCGGCTCGCCCGCGCGGGGGCGAGCGGCCCGACGCCCCCTGGGGGGCGTTCCCGCTGGTCGAGCTGTGCGTTCTGCTGGCGCTGGTGATCGGCGTCGCCGGGTTCATCACCGGCGGGCGGCGGGGCGGGATCATGCTGGCCGCCGCGGCGGCGCTCGGGTCCCTGGGCGGCCTGGAGATCTCCATCCGCGAGCATCTCGCGGGCTACCGCTCGCACACCACGCTGCTGGCCGCGGCACCGGGCGTGCTGACCATGGGAGTCCTGTTCTTCGCCCAGGTTCCGCGGTGGATGATGCTCGCCGGCGGGGTCTTCGTCTTCGTGACCGCCTACTACCTGCTGCGGGAGCTGTTCAAGCGCCGCTCCGGCGGCTACGGATTCCGCTGATGGCGACGGAGCAACGGCGCATGCGGCTCACGGGGCTGCACCACGTCACCCTGATCTGCCGCGACCTGGATCGCACGACGGCGTTCTACCGCGACCTGCTCGGCCTGCGCCTGGTCAGCCGCCAGCGCAACGAGGACGACCCGGACGCCCGGCACTTCTGGTTCGGCGACGACCACGGCAGCCCCGGGACCCTGCTCTCCTTCCTCGAGTACCCCGAGATCCCTCAGGGCGTCGTGGGGGCGGGCTCGACCCATCACATCGCCCTCACCGTGGAGTCCGCGGCTGAGCAGGATGCCTGGAGTGACCACCTGCGCTCGCACGGAGTCGAGTGCACCGGGCCCTTCGAGCGCGGCGGCTTTCGCTCGATCTACCTGCGCGACCCCGACGGGCACATCCTCGAGATCGCCACCCGCGGCACGCCCACTCCGTAGGGGAGTCCCCCGGACCCAGGGCCGCGCCCGCCCGGGGCGAGCGCGGCCTCGAAGTCCTCGTGTCTACGCGCGCGCGAAGTAACCCAGGCCCACGTCGGCCTGGAAGTGAGAGCGGTCTTCTCCACCCTTCGCGGAGAGCAGCGCGGCCAGCGTCCTGCGCTGGCGCTCGGTGAGCGACCCGACCGTCTTGGTCTCCGACATCCGGATGGATGTCAGAAACTTGCGGCAGCGGGTGTGACCCCACCTGCGTTGGCTCATGAGGAGATCCATGATCGGCATGCTCTGGGCCTCCTGCGGACACGTGACGATCACCTCGGCGGCCGCCAGGTCGCCCTTGCCCACGCGCCGCTTGAGCGCGGCGCGGGCGAGTCGGACCCGGTTGGCCTGTTCGAGGGCCTGCATGTGTTGCGGGGCGATCGTCCCGTTTGCGTCCATCCTGTCCTCCCTGCTCGCCATCCGGCGAACACGTCGCTGGGTTGTTGGGGTTGCGGTCCCGGCCACTCTGGGCGCGCCGGGAGGTCGGTCGCGTGCGCCGTCCTTGGCTCCGCCGACGACCGCCGACAGACCCCATGCGACTTACTGTGAGACCCCCCTCGCCCGGTGCGGATCCAGGCGGTCGAGACGGGGGCAAGCTACGGCAGGCGGACCGGCTCGGTCAATGGACGTGAGTGCGAGTCGTGCGCTCAGAGCGCACTTTTCGTGCGGAGTCTCCCTTGTCCAAATTTGGACAAGCGCAGGCGCCTCGACTCAGCCCCGGCTAGGCCGTCGGGAGGGGGCCGTGCTCGGACTCGAAGTCGCGCTTGACCGTCGCGAAGACCTCGAGGGCGCGGTCCAGGACGTCACGGTCGTGCGTCGCCATCACGCTCGTCCGGAGGAGCGCTCCGCCCGGCGGGACGGCCGGGTGGATGGCCACGTTGACGTAGACCCCGGCGTCGTAGAGGGCGCGCCAGAGCAGCACCGCCTTCCAGTCGTCGGCCACGAGCACGGGGACGATGGGCGTGACGACCGTCGTGCCGTCGGCCAGCCTGGTCGGTGCGACGACGTGGAAGCCGAGGTCCTCCAGGCCCGAGTGCAGGTAGCGGGCGTTGTCGAGGACCCGGGCGAACAGCTGCGGGCCCTCGTCCGAGCGGCAGATGCGCGTCGCCGCCAGCGCGGCCCCGACGGCCGCCGGGACCGCCGAGGCGGTGAACAGGAAGGGGCGCGAGGCGATCCGCAGGTACTCGATCACCTCCGCCGAGCCGGCGATGAACCCGCCGCAGGAGGCCAGCGACTTGGAGAAGGTCCCCATGCGCAGGTCGACGCGGTCCTCGACGCCCAGCAGCTCGCTGGTGCCCGCGCCCCGGGCTCCGAGGACGCCCACCGCATGGGCCTCGTCGACCATCAGCCGGGCGCCGTGGCGGGCCGACAGCTCGGCGATCTCGCGCAGGGGCGCGACATCGCCCTCCATCGAGAAGACCCCGTCGACCACGACCAGGATCCCTCCGCCGTCCTGGGCGGCCTTGGCCAGCGAGCGCTCCAGCTTGTCGAGGCGGTTGTGGCGGAAGGGGCGCAGCTTGGCGCGGGAGAGAATCGACCCGTCGAGGATCGAGGCGTGGTCGCCGGAGTCCACGACGACCGTGTCCCCGGGCTCCAGGAGCGTCCCGATGGCGCCCAGGTTGGCCTGGTGGCCGGTGGTGAAGACGATCGCGTCCTCGGTCCCCATCCAGGCCGCCAGCTCGGCCTCGAGCTCGAGGTGCAGGTCGATGGTGCCGTTGAGCAGCCGCGAGCCGGTCAGGCCGGTGCCGTAGCGCTCGAGGGCGTCGCGGGCGCCCTGCTTGACGCGCTCGTCGCCGGTCAGGCCCAGGTAGTTGTTGGAGCCCAGCATGACCCGCTCGGCGCCCTCCATCTCGACCACCGGAGCCGCGGCCGACTCGAGCACCCGGAAGTAGGGCAGCACGTCGGCCTCCCGAGCCGCGCGCAGCTGCTCTGACCGTTCGTGGTCTCTGACCTTGGCGAAGACGTCGATGGCGGTCGACATATAGCGTGGGGACGGGATGCCCGTGGAGATCAGACCGGTGGCCTCGCGCCGGGACAGGCGAGAGTTCGTCGGGCTCCCGTACCGCCTCCACTCTACATCGGAGCAGTGGATTCCCCCGCTGCGGCTCGAGCGCCACATGTTCCTCATGCCGCGGTTCAACCCCTTCTTCTCGGAGGGGGAGGTCCAGCTCTTCCTGGCCCGGCGCGACGGGCGCACGGTGGGGCGGATCAGCGCTCACATCGATCGCGCGCTCAACTCGTTCCACGACACGCGCTGGGGCCTGTTCGGGTTCCTCGAGCTCGAGGACGACCCCGAGGTGGCGACGGCGCTCTTCGACGCGGCCGAGGCATGGCTGCGCGAGCGCGGTTGCGACCGCATGGTCGGGCCGATGGACTTCCGCATGAACGACGAGTCCGGCGTGCTCATCGAGGGATTCGACCGCGAGCCGATGATCCGCCAGTCGTGGCATCCGCCCTACTACCGGGAGCGCTGCGAGGTGGCCGGCCTGGACAAGGTCGTCGACCTCTACATGTGGGAGCTGCACATCTCCGACCGGGAGAAGATCGTCCCCGCGATCTTCGAGCTGGCCGAGCAGGTGGGCCCCAAGCACGGGATCTCGATCCGCCGCATGTCGCGGCGGCATCTGCGCCGCGACCTCGACACCTTCGGCGAGATCTACAACGACGCCTGGAAGCGCAACTTCGGCTTCGTGCCCTACTCGAAGAAGGACCTGGACAACTACGCCACGGAGATGCAGCTGGTCTTCGACCGCGACTGGTTCATGATGGCCGAGCACAGGGGGGAGCCCGTCGCGACCGCGATCACGATCCCCGACGTCAACCAGGTCCTCAAGCTGATGCGGGGCCGGCTGCTGCCGCTGGGCTGGCTGCGCTTCCTGCGCAAGCGCCGCCACATCGACCGCTGCCGGGTGGGCTTCCTCGGCGTCAAGCCCGAGTACCAGCACACCGGGGTGGCCGCCGCGCTCTACATCGAGCACTTCAAGAATGCCGCCCGCCTGCCCGTCACGTGGGGGGAGATGGGCTGGATCCTCGAGAACAACCGGGCCATGAACCGCGGGATGGAGGCCATGAACGGCCGGATCGTCAAGCGCTATCGCGTCTACGAGCGGCGCTTCGAGCCCGGTGCCCAGCCGGCCAGGCCCAAGGGCGTCGAGCCGGCCTGACGGTCGTCCGGCACAGGACTACACTGGCCTGCTCATGGCAGACGCCGCCCGCGACGACCTCCTTCCCGTTCTCGCCGAGGTGCGCCCGATCGAGCGCCCCGAGACGGGCACCGAGCTCGACCGGCCGATGTCCTCGCCCGCGGTCCAGGCGGCCGCCGTGGCCGCCGGCAGCTTCGTCGCCGGCGCCGCGACCGTGGCGCTGGTCCGCCGCCACGCCGCCCGCAAGGCCAACCCCGCGCTGGCGCGCCGCCGCCGGCGCAAGAAGCGCGGCACGGACGTCGGCGAGGTCCTGGCCTCCCGGTCGTTCCTGGTGGACATCCACCTGCTGAACCGGGACTAGAGCCCCGGCCAACGGCGGCCATGAGGGTGGCCCGGAGCGGGTCGTTGCTGCATTTTGGGGCCTCTAGCCCCTAAAACCCGGCAACGACCTGCCGCGCCGCCCGCACCGACCCCCTCATCGCCGCAGTTAGCGGCAACCGAGCGGCCGCGGCGCCGACGGCACACGTACGCTGGCGGTGTGATCGAACTGACGCGCGAAGTCGAGCCCAGATGGCCCCTGCGCCTCCCCCGCTGGGGCGGCCCCGACGGGCTGGCGCGGGTGCGCGACGGGGCCTACCGGCGGCTCGTCCACGCCGGCGACGAGCCGGCCGTCGTGACCGTCCGGGCGGGCTCGCACCGGCAACTCCACTTCGCCGCCCGGGCGAGCACCCGCGAGGCCGCCGAGCACGGCATCGAGCGCCTGCGCTTCGCGCTGGGCACCGAGGACGACCTGCGCCCCTTCTACGAGCGCTTCCGCTGGGACCCGCTGATCGGGCCGGCCGTCCGGCGCGACCCGCTGCGGCGGGCCTGGCGCAAGCCCGATCCCTTCGGCTCGCTGGTCGCGGCGATCACCGAGCAGCTGATCGAGTTCTCGCGCGCGATCGAGATCCAGAGGCGCATCGTCCACCGGCTCGGCCGCCGCTGCCCGCAGACCGGCCTGCGCGACATGCCCTCCGCCGGCGCCCTGGGCGGCGCGGCTCCCGCGCGCCTGGAGTCCTTCGACCTCGCCGCCGCCCGCGCGCTCACGCTGCGGCGCGCCGCCCGGGAGGTCGCGGCCGGGCGGATCGACCTCGACGGCCCCGACCACGAGCGGGCCTGGGCCCGGCTGCGGGCGATCCCGGGCATCGGCCCGTGGACCATCGAGATGCTGGCGCTCACGGGCCAGGGCCGTCTCGACGTCGTCCCCGCCGGGGACCTGGGCTTCCTCAAGCTGGTGGGCCGCCTGAAGTCCGGCGGCAATCCCCGCGCTCGCGCGGAGGAGGACGAGGTCCGCGAGTTCTTCGCCCGGTTCGATCCCTGGGCCGGGCAGGCGGCCGCCTACCTGCACTCGCCGCACGCCCTGTCTCGCCGAGTGCTGGCCGCCTGACGCGGGTAGGCTCGAATCATGAGCTACACGATCAAGAATCTGCGCGAGGTCGACGACTCCGCGGCGGGCGCCGGCATGGGCGAGATCCAGGAGGCCCGCTTCGCCTTCGGCGACCTGGACGCCGAGTCGACCGGCCTCGCCCTGGAGAGCGTCAAGCCCGGCAAGCGCATGGGCTTCGCCCACCGCCACGACAACGCGGAGGAGATCTACGTGATCCTCTCCGGCAACGGCCGCATGAAGCTCGACGACGAGGTGCACGACGTGGCGCCGCTGGACGCCATTCGCGTCTCGCCGCAGGTCGCGCGTTCCTTCGAGGCAGGCGACGACGGGCTGGAGTACCTCGTCTTCGGTCCCCGCCACGAGGGCGACGGGGAGATCCTCGAAGGGGACTTCTGGGGCTGAGTCAGGCCGAGAGGGCGGTCAGCCTCTCGCTCGCCTCCCACAGCCCGTCGGCCAGGTCATCGTCCAGCGCCCGGTCGCTGGGCGTGGTGGCCGCAGAGCGGCTCCAGTAGAGGCCGGTCATCGCGCCCGGCTCGGGCGCGGTGGCCAGATGCACGATGGTCTCGGCTCCCGTCTCGGGCGTGGCGAAGAACAGCGAGGCCGCGGCGAACCCCGCTCGCACGGGCGCCGGCGTGCCGCGGAACAGCCGGGTGCGGATCACGCCGGGATGCAGGCAGTGGGCCACCACACGGCCGGCGTCTTCGCGCGCGGCCAGCGAGCGCGTGAACAGGACGTTGGCCAGCTTGGAGTCGCAGTAGGCGCCCCACGACGACCAGTGCCGCTCGCCGTCGAGGTCGTCGAGGCGCAGCCGGCCCCGGTAGTGGGCGTCGGAGCTCGTGGTCACGACGCGCGCCGGCGCGCTCTCCCGGAGCCGAGGCAGGAGAAGCCCGGTGAGCAGGAACGGCGCCAGGTGATTGACCGCGAACGTCGTCTCCCGCCCGTCGACGGTCGTCTGGCGTGACTTCATCACGACGCCCGCGTTGTTGACCAGCACGTCGATGCGCGGGCAGCGCTCGAGCAGATCGCCGGCCAGCCGTCTCACCTCCGCCTGGGAGGAGAGGTCGGCGCGCAGCGGCTCGGGCTGCCCGGCGCCCCCGGCCTCGCGCAGCGCCTCGGCCAGCCTCGCCACCCGCTCGGGGTCGCGCCCCACGGCCTGGACGCGCAGGCCGCGCCGGGCGAGCTCCAGCGCCGCCGCCGCGCCGATGCCCGAGCTGGCACCGGTGACGACGGCGGTCGCCATCAGCGAGCGCGGTCCGGATCGAGGCGGAGGCGGAACGACACCGGGCGCCCGTCGCGCAGGCGCCAGACGTGCGCCCGGCGGGCCTCGATGGGGACGTTCCCGGTCCGGCCCACGCCGCGGTTGCGCACGACGACCACCACGCTGTCGCCCCGCCCGGTCACCGACTCGACCTCGGACTCGTACTCCTCCCAGGCCTCGAGCATCCCCCTCAGGTCGGCCATCGCCGCGTCGCGCCCGCGCGCCCGGACACCGGTCGGCGCCTCGGTCGTGTCCCACTCGATGTCCTCGTCGATCAGCTCCGCCGTCTCCTCGATCCGCCCCGCCGCGGACAGCTCGTAGAGGCGGCGGATGAGGTCGGCGTCGCTCAAATGCCCTGACCGGGGAGGAACTCGTTCGTGAACGGCCGCGCGCCCGCGGTGGGCGAGTCCCTGAGGAGCTGGTTGTCGAGCATCCAGCGCCCGTAGGCCTCCCACTCCTTCGGGTCCTGGTAGCCGAAGGGCAGGCGCTCGTTCTCGGGGAAGAAGGCCGGGAGCGTGGCCTTCACGCTGGCCAGCTGGAGCTTGCGGTCGAGGTCGGGGTTGGCCCGCACCAGCTGGCCGACAGCCCTGGCCGGGTCGTCCTTGGCGGCCTGGTAGCCGGCCGTGAGCGCGCGCATGAAGCGCCGGACGCGGGCGCCGTGCTCGGCCAGGTCCTGCTTGCGGGCCACGACCACCAGCTCGTCGTAGGTGGGCACCCCGGCCTTGTCGACCGGGATGACGGTGGGGGGCGGGCCCTTCTTGATGCGCTGGCGAAGCTGGACGCCCTCGTAGTTCCAGAAGCCGCCCAGGGTGGCGTCCACGCGCTTGGACAGCATCGCCGGGACCAGATTGAAGCCGACGTTGATCTCGTCGGCGGAGTTGGGGTTGCGGTCGGCCTGCCTGAGGATCGTCTTGAGGTAGGCCGACTGGTAGGGGATGCCGGCGGTCCCCACCTGCTTGCCCGCGAGGTCGGCGGGCCTGTGGATTCCCTGGCTCGGGAGAGCGATGATCGAGGTCAGCGGGCGCTGGACGATGGCGCCCACGGAGACGACCTTCAGGCCCTGATCGCGGGCCAGCAGCACCTCGGGCTCATAGGAGATCGCCAGGTCCGCCTTGCCCGCGGCCAGCAGCTTCAGCGGCGCGGCGGGGTCGGAGGGCACACGCGGCGTGACCTTCAGGCCGACCTTGTCGAAGTCGCCGTCGGCCAGCGCGGCATAGATCCCCACGTGGTCCGCGTTGGGAAAGAAGTCCAGGACGAGGTCCAGCGACTGGTCGCCGGGCTTGCCCGTGCTCTCCTTCTTCTCGCCGCAGCCGGAGGCCAGCGCGCTCAGGGCGAGCACGAGGCCCAGCAGGGTCGCGGACACGAGGATCCTCTTCACGCGTGCTCTCCTTCTGTCGTCGTTCGGTGGGCCCAGGGAATGAGGAGGCGCTCGGCCAGGGCGAGCGCGCCGAACAGGGCGATCGCGAAGACCGACAGCACGGCCACGGCGGCATACGCGCGCGCGGTCTCGAACTGGGGGATGGCCTGAAGTATGAGGTGTCCCAGCCCGTCGCTGGATCCCGCCTGCTCGGCCAGCACCGCGCCGATCACGGCCACGGCCACGGCGATCTTGGCGCCGCTGAACAGCGCCGGCAGCGCCGCGGGGGCCTCGACGCGGCGAAACGACTGGACGCGCGAGGCGTCGAGGGTGCGCATCAGCTTGCGCAGCTGCGGGTCGGCGCCGCCCAGGCCGTCCAGGGTGGTGACGGTGATGGGGAAGAAGCAGATGAGGCCGATGATCGCCAGCTTGGGCGCGAGGCCGTAGCCCAGCCAGACCACGAGCAGGGGCGCGATGATGACGATGGGGATCGTCTGGGAGGCGACGAGGAGGGGATAGGTCGTCTGGCGCATGGTGCGCGACACGTGCAGGGCCACGGCGCACACGACGCCGGCCACCACGGCCACGGCGATGCCCAGCAGGACCTCGCCGGCGGTGACGGTGAAGTTGTGCCACAGCAGCGAGCGGTCGTCCCACAGCGCCTGAGCGACCTCGCTGGGGGCGGGCAGGAGGAAGTCGTCCACCCCGCCGAACCGGGCATAGGCCTCCCAGGCACCGAGCAGCGCCGCGAGGAGAAGGGCGGGTCGCCACAGGTTTCTCATCTCAGGGCCTCCAGTGCCCGTTCGCGCAGGGCGACCACCGCCGGATCGGTTCGCCGGCGCGGGCGCGGCAGCTCGACGCTCACCTCGGCGACCGCCCGTCCGGGGCGTGGCGACATGACGACCACGCGGTCTCCCAGCACCACGGCCTCCTCGACGTCGTGGGTGACGAGGACCACGGTCCGCGGCTCGCGGCGCAGCGCCTCGTCCAGCCAGCCCTGCATCTGCTCGCGCGTCAGTGCGTCCAGCGAGGCGAAGGGCTCGTCGAGCGCCAGCACGGGCTTGCCGGCCAGCAGCGTGCGCAGGAAGGCGACCCGCTGGCGCATGCCGCCGGAGAGGCTGTCCGGGCGCGCCGCCTCGAAGCCCTCCAGGCCGAACTCCGCGAACAGGGGCCGCGCCCGGGCGCGGGCCTGCGCGCGGCTGACGCCGCGGACGAGCAGCGGCAGTGCGGCGTTGTCCAGGGCGCTGCTCCAGGGGAGCAGGAGGTCGCGCTGGGCCATCAGCACCGCGGGGTCGGCGGCCACGCGCCCGGAGTCGGGCCGGGAGAGCCCGCACACGAGGTCGAGCAGAGTCGACTTGCCGCAGCCGCTGGGGCCGACGACGGCCACCACCTCGCCGGGGGCCACGCGCAGGCTCATTGAGCGCAGGGCGACGACGTCGCCGAAGGCGCGGGTGACGTCCTGCACGAGGACGCCGTCGCGAATGCGGCGGTCCGGCGGAGCCTCGCGATCGACTGTCAATGCTCCCTTCGCGGGCATTACCCCACAGGTTCGAAGGGTCAGCGCCGGGGATACAAAAGGCGCTATCTCAGCCGGCTGCCCGCCAGCCCCCCTGGGTCAGGTCCCCACTGATCCTACGCCTCGCGCCCGCTCGTTGGTGATGCGGTGGTAGCGCGCGAGGAAGTTGAACAGGATCTCATGGGTGTGGGAGAGGTCGTCGATGCCGTGCGCGAGCGTGTCCCGGCCACCTTGGGTCAGCTCGTAGACCCGGCGGTGCGGGCCCGCGCCGGACTCCTGCCAGGCGGAGTGCACGAGATGTTGGGCCTCCATCCCGCGCAGGGCGCGATACGCGCCGCCGGGGTCGGAGCCGTCGAACCCGAAGGGCCGCAGACGTTCGACGAGGTCGTAGCCGTGACCCGGCCGCTCATGCAGCAGCAGGAGGAGGCACTCCTGCAGGAACCCCCTCGGCAGACCGGGCTCGTTGGACAAACGTTCCCTCCCTCCGCGGTACCCCTCCAAGGTAGTGTCGGATGCACGTAGCTGCAAGCCGCATGTACGAGCGCACACCACTTACGCCCGGTCTTCCTCGGTGATATTCACCGTGGTCGGCCGCGTCGAGGGAGGCCCTTAGCAAGTGTGCCTGGCAATTCCAGGGCAGGTGGTGGAGTTCGTGGACGAGCCCAACCGGCTCGCCAAGGTCGAGGTCGCCGGCGTGCGCCGGACCATCAACGTCGGCCTGCTCGACGACGAGGGCGGAGGCGGGGGCGTGGGCCCGGGTGACTGGGTGCTCATCCACGTCGGCTTCGCCATCTCCCAGGTCGACGAGGAGGAGGCGCAGGCCACGCTGCGGATGCTCGAGGGCATGGGCGCCGACTACGAGCAGGAGCTCGAGGAGCTGAAGGCGAGCGTGATCGAGTGAGCCTGGACGCCGTGCCGCGCTGCGAGCCCGAGGGGCACTGCATCACCTGCGGCGACGACGGCGTGCCGATGCGGGTCGTGAAGGTCGACGACGACCGCGGGCTGGCGCTGTGCGCCGACGACGAGGGGCAGCGCAGCACCGTCGAGGTCGAGCTCGTCCTTCCGGTCGCGCCCGGCGATCAGCTGCTCGTGCACGCCGGGACGGCGCTGGTGCGGCTGTGAAGTACGTCGAGGAGTTCCGTGACGCCGAGCTGGGCCGAGCCCTGGCCGGGGAGATCCTCTCCACCGTGAAGCCGGGCCGGCACTACAAGCTGATGGAGGTGTGCGGCGGCCACACGCACTCGATCTACAAGTACGGCGTGGACGACCTGCTCCCGTCCAACGTGGAGCTGGTGCACGGCCCGGGCTGCCCGGTGTGCGTGATCCCGATGGGCCGCGTCGACGACGGCATCGCCCTGGCCCACCAGCCCGGCGTCATCTTCACGTGCTTCGGCGACATGATGCGCGTGCCCGGCTCGCACGGGACCCTGCTCGACGCCAAGGCGCAGGGCGCGGACGTGCGGATGGTCTACTCGCCCCTGGACGCGCTGCGCCTGGCCAAGCAGAACCCCGACCGCCCGGTCGTCTTCTTCGCCATCGGCTTCGAGACGACGGCGCCGTCGACGGCGCTGACACTCAAGCGCGCGAAGGCCGAGGGGGTCTCGAACTTCCTGTGCATGTGCAACCACGTGACGATCGTCCCGCCGCTGCGCGCGCTGCTCGATTCGCCCGACCTGCGCCTGGACGGCTTCATCGGCCCGGGACACGTGTCGACCGTCGTCGGGGCGCGGCCCTTCGAGTTCATCCCCGCCGACTACGGCAAGCCGGTGGCCATCGCCGGTTTCGAGCCCCTCGACCTGCTCCAGGCGATCCACATGATCCTGCGCCAGATCGAGGAGGGCCGCTGCGAGGTCGAGAACCAGTACACGCGGGTGGTGCCGTGGGAGGGCAACCTGCGCGCGCTCCAGATCATGTCCGAGGTCTTCGAGCTGCGCCCGCACTTCGAGTGGCGGGGGCTGGGCTTCATCTCGCAGAGCGCGCTGAAGCTGACCGACGCCTACGCCGAGCTGGACGCCGAGCGCCACTACGACATCCCGGGCGTTCGCGTGGCCGATCCCAAGGCGTGCCAGTGCGGCGAGGTCCTCAAGGGGGTCATCAAGCCCTGGGAGTGCAAGGTCTTCGGCACGGCGTGCACGCCCGAGCACGCGATCGGGACGTGCATGGTGTCGCCCGAGGGCGCGTGCGCGGCCTACTACAACTACGGGCGCTTCGCCCGCGAGCGGGAGGTCGTGTGACGCCCGACGCCGTCTCCGACCGCGAGCAGCGGATCCTGGGGATCATCGAGACGGCCCGGTCCAAGCGCCCGCGCTTCAAGGACGAGCGGATCACGATGTCCCACGGCGCCGGCGGCAAGGCCACGCAGACGCTGATCGAGGGCCTGTTCGTGCCCGCCTTCGAGTCCCCGGCGCTGGACGAGCTGGGCGACGCCGGGATCGTCGGGGTCGAGGGCACCGACCTGGCCCTGACCACCGACAGCTTCGTGGTCAAGCCGATCCGCTTCCCCGGCGGGTCGATCGGCGAGCTGGCCGTCAACGGGACGGTCAACGATCTCGCCAGCGCCGGCGCCCGAGCGCTCGCCCTGACCGTCTCGCTCATCCTCGAGGAGGGCCTCGAGTCCGCCGAGCTGCGCGCGGAGGTCGAGGCGATGGCCGCGGCGGCGCGCGCCGCGGGGGTGGAGATCGTCGCCGGCGACACCAAGGTCGTCGAGCGCGGCCACGCCGACAAGCTCTACATCTGCACGACCGGCCTGGGCCGGCGCGATCCGCGCGGGAGCCTGTCGCCGGCGGCCCTGCGCCCGGGCGACCGCATGCTGGTCTCGGGGACCCTGGGCGAGCACGGCACCGCGATCATGCTGGCGCGCGGCGAGCTGGGCCTCGACGCCGACATCGAGTCCGACACGCGGTCGCTGTGGCCGGCGGTCGACGCGCTACTCGACGCCGCCGGGCCGTCGCTGCGCTGCGTGCGCGACGCCACGCGCGGCGGCGTGGCCTCGGTGCTCAACGAGCTGGCGCGCGCCTCGGGCGTGGCGATGGTGGTGCGCGAGGCCGACGTGCCCGTCAACCCGGCGGTGGCGGGCGCGGCGGAGATCCTGGGGATCGACCCGATGTACGTGGCCAACGAGGGCAAGCTCGTCGCCTTCGTGGCCCCGGAGTCGGCGGAGGCGGCGCTCGGCGCGCTGCGAGGCGTGGAGGGCTGCGAGGAGGCGGCCGAGATCGGAGAGGTGAAGGGCGACCCGCCGGGGATGGTGCTGGTCGAGACGGCGTTCGGCGGTCGGCGGGTGATGGATCAGCTCGTGGGTGACCCGCTGCCGCGCATCTGCTGAGGAGAGACACAAGGGAGGGCCCGATGGCGACGCAGACCGAGTTCGTACCGGGGCAGCACGAGACGGAGGCGATCACCGCACACGTGATCTGGATGACGACCGGGTTGAGCTGCGACGGCGACTCGGTGGCCATGACCTCGGCCACGAACCCCAGCCTCGAGGACATCATCACCGGGGTGATCCCGGGCATGCCCAGGGTGGTCGTCCACAACCCGGTGCTGGCCTACGAGGTCGGCGACGAGTTCATGCAGGCCTGGTACGACGCCGAGGCGGGCAAGCTCGATCCCTTCGTCCTCGTCGTCGAGGGCTCCATCCCCAACGAGAAGATCAACGGCGAGGGCCACTGGGCGGGGATGGGCACCGACCCGTCGACCGGCCAGCCGATCACCACCAACGAGTGGGTCGACCGCCTCGCGCCCAAGGCCGCGGCCGTCGTCGCGCTGGGGACGTGCGCCACCTACGGCGGCATCCCGGCGATGAAGAACAACCCCACCGGCGCGATGGGCGTGCCCGACTACCTGGGCTGGAGCTGGAAGTCGTCCGCCGGGCTGCCGGTCGTCTGCATCCCCGGCTGTCCGGCGCAGCCCGACAACACGACCGAGACGCTGCTCTACCTCGTCCTGCACCTCGCCGGCCTGGCGCCGGTGCCCGAGCTCGACGAGGCGCTGCGGCCCAAGTGGCTGTTCGAGCGCACGGTGCGCGAGAGCTGCAACCGCGGCGGCTTCGCCGAGGAGGGCCAGTTCGCGTCCGAGTACGGCGACGACCCGCGCTGCCTGGTCAAGCTCGGCTGCAAGGGGCCGGTGGTGCACTGCAACGTGCCCGTGCGCGGCTGGCAGAGCGGCGTCGGAGGCTGCCCGAACGTGGGCGGCATCTGCATGGCCTGCACGATGCCCGGCTTCCCCGACAAGTACATGCCCTTCATGGACGAGGACCAGTGGGGCGCGGCCGCCGAGAGCATCATCCGGTTCACCTACGGGCCGATCGTGAAGTACATGCGCAACCGCCACGTCAAGCGCAAGTACGACGTCGAGCCCGAGTGGCGGCACAACCGCGCGGAGCTGACCACCGGCTACGCCAAGCGCTGGTAGAGGGAGAGACACATGTCAACCGTTGAGTCACCCCGTGAGCAGAAGGTCCTCGTCAAGGAGATGTCGTGGGATCCCATCACCCGCATCGTCGGGAGCCTGGGGATCCACACGGAGATCGACTTCGCCAACCAGAGGGTCCTCAAGTGCCACTCGACGTCGATGGTCTTCCGGGGCTTCGACATCTTCATGAAGGGCATCGACCCGCGCGACGCGCACTTCATCACCAGCCGGATCTGCGGGATCTGCGGCGACAACCACTGCACGACCTCGTGCCTGAACCAGAACATGGCCTACGGCGTCCACGTGCCGCCGCTGGGCGACTACGCGTTCAACCTGGCCGAGCTCGCCGACTACATGTTCGACCACGCGATCTTCAACGACTGCATGGCGAACGTGGACTTCTGCGAGCAGATGGTCAAGGACACGAACCCGTCCCTGCTCCAGAAGGCCGAGAGCACGTCGTCGCCGCACATGGACGTCCACGGCTACAAGACGATCGCCGACATCATGCGGTCGCTGAACCCGTTCACCGGCGACTTCTACCTGGAGACGCTCCAGGTGGCGCGCTACACGCGCGAGATGTACTGCCTGTTCGGCGGCCGCCACACGCACCCCTCGACGATCATGCCGGGCGGGTGCAGCGCGCACATCACGCACCAGACGATGACGGACTACTACGTGCGGCTGATGCGCTACATGGACTACGCCAAGCGCTCGGTGACCATGCACGACGACCTGTACGACTTCTTCCTGGAGTCGATGCCGGGCTACGACATGGTCGGCTACCGCGACACGAACCTCGTGTGCTGGGGCGCCTTCGACGATCCCGAGGGCACCGACCAGCTCTACAACTACAAGCACATGAGCGAGTGGGGCAACCGGCGCTTCGTGACGCCGGGGATCGCCATCAACGGCGAACTCGTCACCACGGACCTGGTCGAGATCAACCTGATGATCCGGATCCTCCTGGGCAGCTCGTACTTCGACGACTGGGCCGGCCAGGAGCAGCCGTTCGTGACCAAGGACCCGTTGGGCAACGACGTCGACCCCCGCCATCCGTGGAACAAGGTCACGCTGCCCAAGCCCCAGAAGCGCGACTACGCGGACAAGTACACGTGGGTGGTCTCGCCGCGCATCTACGACAAGCGCACGGACACCAACGTGTGCTGCGACACCGGCGGCGGCCCGTTCGCCCGCCAGTGGGTGACGGCCAAGGCGGGCCTGGTGGACCTGGGCTACGTCAAGGCCACCGGCGAGAGCATCAAGATGGTCCTGCCCAAGGGCCACTCGATGCCCGAGATGGAGCTGGAGTGGAAGGTGCCCGAGAAGTCCAACGCGATCGAGCGCGACCGGGCCCGCTCCTACCACCAGGCCTACTCGGCCGCGGTGGCGCTCTACAACCTCGAGAAGGCGCTGGTGGAGGTACGCGCCGGGCGGACCAAGAGCTGGGCGGACTTCAAGGTCCCCCAGGAGGCGGTGAGCGTGGGCTTCCACGAGGCCGCACGTGGGGTGCTCTCGCACCACATGGTCATCCGCGACGGCAAGATCGCCAACTACCAGCCCTACCCGCCCACGCCGTGGAACGCCAGCCCGCGCGACTCCCACGGCACTCCCGGCCCCTACGAGGACGCGGTGCAGAACACGCCGATCTTCGAGGAGAACGGCCCGGAGAACTTCAAGGGGATCGACATCATGAGGGCGGTGCGCTCGTTCGACCCGTGCCTGCCCTGCGGGGTGCACATGTACCTCGGCAAGGGCAAGGTCAAGAAGGTGATGCATCGGCCCACGGGGCTGTCCTAGCGCCATGGCCGCCGACGTCGAGGCCCTGATGGGCCGGGTCCAGGAGCTCGAGGACGCGCTCGGGCAGGCGGCCGACCCGGCCACGCTCGCCCTGGCCGACGAGCTCGTCTCCTCGCTGGTCGAGCTCTACGGCGAGGGCCTGCGGCGGATCGTGGAGCGGCTCGACGAGGCGGGTCCGGCGGGGGCGGACGTCCGCGCCGCGCTGGCCGACGACGGGGTCGTGGCGAGCCTGCTGCTCGTCCACGACCTCTACCCGGTGGACCTGGAGACCCGGGTGCGCGAGGCGCTCGACACCGTGCGGCCCTACATGGAGTCCCACGGCGGCGACGTCGAGCTGCTGGGGATCGAGGGCGGCGTGGCCCGCCTGCGCCTGGAGGGCAGCTGCTCCGGGTGCCGCGCGTCGTCGGCCACCCTGGAGCTGGCGATCAAGCAGGCGCTCGACGAGCACGCCCCCGACCTGGCCGGGTTCGAGGCCGAGGGCGCGGTGGAGGAGGAGCCCGCGCCGCCCGCGCCCGTCGGGATGGAGCTCCCGCTGGCCGCGCCGGGGGAGGAGATGCCGATGGCGGTCGACGGCCGCGCGGCGGCGCTGGACCGCCTGGCCGCGGGCGCGCCCGCGGGGTTCGAGCTGCCGGTGATGACCGACCCCGCGCCGCCGGGCAACGGGACGAACGGCGCCGGCGGCGGCCCGACGTGGGTTCCGGTCGCCGGTCTGGGCGACGTGCCGGAGGGCGAGTTGCGCGTGCTCGATGTCGGCGGCGAGCCGATCGTGGTCGGGAGGGTCGAGGGCACGCTGCTGGCCTACGCCAACGCGTGTGCCGGGTGCGGCGGGCCGCTGGACGGCGGCCGGCTGGAGGGCGGGACGCTGGCGTGTCCCGGCTGCGGCGCGCGCTTCGACCTGCCGCGCGCGGGACGCGCCGTCGGTGGGGAGGAGCGCCAGCTGCGCCCGGTTCCCCTGCTCGACGACGGGGGCGGGGCGCGCGTGGCGGTGGCCGGGTGAGCGCGTCGCGTGGCTCCGACGAGCTGGCGGCCCGGACGGCGGCGCGCCGCCGGGCCGACCTGGTGGCGGGGCTGCGCCGGCGCGCCGGCGCCGCGCCCGCGAGCAACGGATCCGGGGCCGCGCCGGCGGAGGCCGAGCGCTGTGAGGTGTGCGGCTCGCGGATCCCGGAGGACCATCGCCACCTGCTGCACCTCGACGAGCGCCGCATCGTCTGCATCTGCGAGCCCTGCTGGGCCATGCGCTCGGGCGACGCGCAGTTCCGCCCCGTGGGCACGCGGACGCTGTGGCTGGAAGGGTTCGGGCTCTCCGACGACGTCTGGGCGCGCCTGGGCGTGCCCATCGGCCTGGCCTTCTTCCTGCGCAGCACCGTCACTCAGGGCGTCGTCGCGCTCTACCCCAGCCCGGTGGGCACGACGGAGAGCGAGCTGCGACAGGACGCCTGGTCGGACCTGGTGGCGGCCAACCCGGTTCTCGAGGAGCTCGAGCCCGACGCCGAGGCGCTGATCGTCAACCGCCTGTCCGACCCGGCGCAGTTCGCGATCGCGCCGATCGACCGCTGCTATGAGCTGGTGGGCCGGATCAAGCTCGCCTGGGACGGCATCTCCGGCGGCCCGGGCGTGGACGCGGCCGTGGCCGCCTTCTTCGAGCGACTGCGCGAGAGGGCCGCGGCGTGAGCACCCAGCCGACGCCCGCCCCGGCGCCCCCGCCGGCGCCGCGTCCCGAGATCTCCGTCCTGGGCGCCGTCGCCGTCGATCACGCGGTCGCGCCGACGCTGCGCTTCCGCCTGCGCGTGGACGACGCGTCCGGGCTGGAGGTCTACACGATCGCCCTGAGCGCCCAGGTCAACCTCGAGCCGGCCAAGCGGCCCTACGAGGGCCCCGAGCGCGAGGCGATGGCCGACCTGTTCGGCGATCCCGCCCGCTGGGGCACGACGACGATGCCGATCGTCTGGACGCGCGTCGACCTCCTGACGCCGAGCTTCCGCGGCTCGGGCGAGTTCGACCTCGACCTGCCCTGCACGTACGACCACGAGGTCGCGGTGGCCAAGTACTTCCACGCGCTGCGCGACGGAGAGGCGCCGATCGCCTTCCATTTCAACGGCCGGGTCCTCTACCGCGGCGAAGGAGGCGGCCTGCAGGTCGTGCTCGTGCCCTGGACGTGCTCCGCCGACCACCGCCTGCCGGTCGCCATCTGGCAGGAGATGATGGCCCGCCATCACCCCGACACCGGCTGGCTGCGCCTGCGCGAGCCCACGATCGACGCCCTGCGCCGCCGCGCCACCGAGCGCGGGCTGCCGTCGCTGGACGCGGCCCTGGAGCAGTTGCTGGAGGAGGCGCCGTGACCACGACGCTGGACTCGCTCGTCGACTCGCTGCTGCACGAGGGCTACGCGCTTTACCCCTACACCCCGGGGGCCACGAAGAACGCGACGCCGACGCCGTTCGGCATCGTCTATCCGCCCGCGTACGCCGCCGGCAATCCCGCCACGTTCGGCCACGCCCAGCTGGAGTGCGTGGCCGAGGGGGAGGGCGCCCCTCGGGCCACCGTCCACTTCCTCCAGGCCAGCGGCGAGGGCCACCAGGCGCAGCCCCGCCGCGTCGACCTGGCCGGGCCCGGGGAGGTCGAGTTCGAGTTCGAGGGCCTGCGCGGGCGCGCGACGCTGCAGGCCGGCGAGCGCGTTCGCCTGCGGGTGGAGAACCTGACCGAGGCGCCGGCGGACCTCGACCGCACGGCCGCGCTTCGCCACGCGCTGCTCTCCACCCAGCTCGTCGTCGAGCTGGATCGGGGCCGCTTCGTCTCGCCGCTGGAGTCGGAGGCGTGCGACAACGTCAACACCTGGCCGGTGCTCGCCACCGACGACGACCGCGTGATGCTCGGCGCGACGATCGTGCTGCCCGACCATCCCGAGCTGGCGCCCGAGAGCCGGGGCAGCCTGTTCGACGGGACGGAGATCGAGGAGGCGCTCCTGCTCCACGTCCACGCCCTGAGCGACGGCGAGCGTGAGGAGATCGCGGACGGTGACCCGGCCGTGCGCGAGATGATCGAGCGCGCGGTTACGTCCACCCCGGAGCAGATCCTCGCCCTGCACGGACGGGTGAAGATGTCCGACCCCCGCGAGGGGGAGGCGGAGGCCACGGAGGACGGCCGGACCTTCCACCGCGGCGACCGGGTGCTCCTGCATCCCGGCGGGCGCCGCGACGCCTACGACCGCATGCTGGAGGGCCGCCCGGCGCGAATCGAGCGCCTGTACGGCGGCTACGACGACCGCCTGTACGTGGCGGTGACCGTCGAGGGCGACCCCGCGCACGAGCTGCTGGGCTCGACCGGCCGGTATCTGTTCTTCTTCCCCGAGGAGCTGGAGGTGCTCGAGACATGAGCGAACGACCCAAGCGCATCCTGATCGCCGGGATCGGCAACGCCTGGCTGAGCGACGACGGCTTCGGCGGAGCCGTGGCCCGCCTGCTCGAGGAGCGCGGCCTGCCGCCCCAGGCCTCGGTGTACGACTTCGGCACGGGCGGGCTGGACCTGGCCTACGAGCTGATGCAGGGCTACGACGCGCTGGTGATGATCGACGTGAGCCGCCAGGGCGGCGAGCCGGGGACCCTCTACGTCATGGAGCCCGACGCCGACGCGATCCCCTCGCAGATCGAGGACGGCGAGATCCTCGACCCCCACGCGATGGACCCCGAGAGCGTCCTGCGCTTCGTCAAGTCCGCGGGCGCGTGGCCGGGCAGGGTCCTGGTGGTCGCCTGCGAGCCGGCCACGGTGGAGGAGGTCGGGCTGACGCTCAGCCCGCCGGTGGCGGAGGCCGTCGCCCGCGCGGCCGACCTCGTGGGCGAGACCGTGGCGGAGCTGACGCGAGACGAGGCCTACCAGGGTGCATGAGCTCTCGCTCAGCAGCGCGGTCCTCAACACCGTGCTCAAGCACGCCGGGGGGAGCCGGGTGACGGCGGTCAACCTGCGAATCGGCAGCCTGCGCCAGGTCGTCCCGGACTCGCTGAGCTTCTACTTCGAGATCGTCTCCCGCGATACCGCGTGCGAGGGGGCGCGCCTGGAGCAGGAGCTGATCGCCGCCCGCCTGCGCTGCCCGGAGTGCATGACCGAGTGGGAGACTGAGATCCCCGTGTTCCGCTGCGGAACGTGCGGCACGCCCGCCGACATCGTGGCCGGCGAGGAGTTCGAGGTGGAGTCGATCGAGATCGAGGCCGTCGAGGAGGTGGCGTGATGCACCGCACCAAGGTGAAGGTCGTCGAGGACGCGCTGGACGCCAACAGCACGATCGCGTCCGCCAACCGGGCCGACTTCGACCGCGCGGGCGTGCGCGTGGTGAACCTGATGAGCGCCCCGGGCGCGGGCAAGACGACGCTGCTCGAGCGCGCGCTGCGCGACCTGGGCGACGTGCGCGCCGGCGTGCTGGAGGGCGACGTGCAGGGCTCGATGGACGCGGACCGGCTGGCCGCCCTGCACATCCCCGTCACGCAGCTCAACACCGACCCCGGCTTCGGCGGCGAATGCCACCTGGACGCCAACATGGTCCGCTCGGCGCTCGGCGACCTGCCGCTCGACGACCTCGACCTGCTGGTGATCGAGAACGTGGGCAACCTCGTCTGCCCGGCCGAGTTCCGGGTGGGGGAGGACGCGCGGGCCATGGTCTCCTCGGTCACCGAGGGCGAGGACAAGCCGCTCAAGTACCCGCTGATGTTCCGCACGTGCGAGCTGGTCGTGGTCAACAAGGTCGACCTGCTCCCGCACCTCGACTTCGACGTGGAGCGCTTCCTCTACAACGTCGACCAGGTCAACCCCGGCGTGCAGCGCATGCTCGTCAGCGCGAGGACGGGGGAGGGGGTGGAGGAGTTCGCGGGCTGGCTGGCGCGCGCCGGGCGGCCCGTGGAGGCCCCGGCGTGAGCACCGCCGCCCGCGCCGGGTTGATCGACGCGGCGCTCGCTGAGCGCACCGCGGCCAACCGGGCGTGGTTTGCGCAGGAGGCCGAGGGGCTGGCGCGGCTGTGCCACCTCATGGCCGAGCGCTTCGCCCGCGGCGGGCGCCTGGTCGCGCTGGCGACGACGCCGGCGGCCCGCTCGGACGCGCGCCACATCGCCGTCGAGTTCGTGCACCCGGTGATCGTGGGCAAGCGCGCGTTGCCGGCGGTCGCGCTGGCCGCCGAGGGCGGCGACGTCGAGACCCAGGCCGCCCTCGCCCTCGAGCCCGACGACATCGCCGTGGCCTTCGGCCCGGGGACGGCGGGCGCGCTCGCCGCCGGCCGCGAGCGAGGGTGCCTGACGGTGAGCTTCGATTCCGACGGCGGGGCCGAATGGGTGCTGCGGCCGCCCGGCGAGGATCCGTTCGTCCGCCAGGAGCTGGCCGAGACCGCCTACCACCTGCTGTGGGAGCTGGTCCACGTGTTCTTCGAGCACCGGGGGCTCCTGGAGGGCCGCCACGCCGGGCCCGTCCACGACACCGGGGCCTCGAGCTTCCTCTACCCGTTCCTCTCGGAGGGCGAGACCGACCTTCGCTCGGTGCTCGAGGACGTGCGGCGCTCGGTGCTCATGAAGGCCGAGGAGGTGGGCGAGCTTCGCGTTCAGACCCTGGAGGACAACCGCGAGCCGCTGTCCGGGGCGGCGCAGGCACTGCGCGAGTCCTTCGCCGCCGGGGGCAAGGTCCTGGCGCTGGGCAACGGCGGCTCGGCCACCGACGCGATGGACGCGGTGGCCGACTTCCGCCACCCGCCGCGGGCCGGCTGGACGGCCCGGCCGGCGCTCGATCTCACCGAGGACACCGGGATCATCACCGCCGTCGCCAACGACGTCGGCGTCGCCTCCATCTTCTCCCGCCAGGTGATCGCCTACGGTCGCCCCGGCGACGTGCTGCTCGCCCTGTCCACGAGCGGGAACTCCGAGAACGTGATCGCGGCGCTGGCTGAGGCCCGCCGCGCCGGGCTGGGCACGATCGCCCTGGTCGGCTACGACGGCGGGCGGGTCGCGGCCGAGGAGTTGGCCGACCATGTCGTCGTGACGCGCTCCCAGCACATCCCGCGCATCCAGGAGGCGCAGGCCTCGGCCTACCACGTGCTGCGGGAGATGGTGGCGTGAGCCGCCTCGCGCACGGTGCCTGGCGCGGAGTCGTGGGCGCGATGGCCATGACCGGGCTGCGCGAGTTCGCGCGCGGGCGCGGGCTGATCGACGACGAGCCGCCGCGTGCCCTGGTCCGGCGCTTCCGCGGCCCCTTCCGGCGCCACGTGTCCCGCGAGCAGCGCACGACGGTGGAGGCGGTGCACTGGACGGTGGGCGCCGGGGGCGGGGTGGCCTACGCCATGCTGCCCGACGCCCTGCGCCGTCAGCCCTGGGCGGGGCCGGCCTACGGCCTGGCCGTGTGGCTCTCGTTCGACGCCCTGATCGCACCCACGCTCGGCGTCGAGCACTCGGAGTCCCGGCCGGTGGCCCAGCGGGCCGTCCTCGCCGCCGACCACGTCCTCTACGGGCTCGTCCTGTCGGAGCTGCGCGCGCGCCCGCGCGACGCCGAGGGCGCGGCGTGAGCGCGCCGCCCGCCACCCGCCGGCGCGTGCGCGTGCGCGTGGAGGGCGTCGTGCAGGGCGTGGGCTTCCGCCCCTACGTCCATCGGCTGGTGGGCGGGCTCGGGCTGGCCGGCTGGGTGCTCAACGACGCGCGGGGCGTTCTCCTGGAGGCCGAGGGCGATCCGGCCGCCGTGGACGAGCTGCTGGCGCGGCTGCCCAGGGAGGCCCCGCCGCTCGCCCGCGTGGAGGCCGTGGCGGCGCGGGAGGTCGTGCCTTCGGGCGAGACGGGATTCACGATCCGCGAGAGCCCGCGCGACGGCGAGGTCTCGGCGCTCGTGTCGCCGGACGTCGCGCCCTGCGCCGAGTGCCTGGCCGAGCTGTTCGACCCGGCGGACCGCCGGTATCGCTACCCGTTCATCAATTGCACCAACTGCGGGCCGCGCTTCACGATCGTGCGCGGCGTTCCCTACGACCGCCCGCGCACGACGATGGCGGGCTTCGAGATGTGCCCGGCCTGCCGCGCGGAGTACGACGACCCGGCCGACCGGCGCTTCCACGCCCAGCCCAACGCCTGCCCGGACTGCGGGCCGCGTGTGACCCCGGAGCTGAGCGCGGCGGTGGAGGCGTTGCTGGGCGGGCGCATCGTGGCCGTGAAGGGGCTGGGGGGCTTCCACCTGGCCTGCCGCGCCGACGACGAGGCGACGGTGGCGGCCCTGCGGGCGCGCAAGCATCGCGAGGACAAGCCGTTCGCGCTCATGGCGCCGGACCTCGAGGCGGCACGGGCGCTCGTCGACCTCGGCGAGCCGGAGGCTCAGGCTCTGGTCGCGCGCGAGCGGCCGATCGTCCTCGCGCCGCGACGGCCCGGCGCGCCGGTGGCGGGCTCCGTGGCCCCGCACTCGGCGGACCTGGGGGTGATGCTCCCGTCGACGCCGCTGCACCACCTGCTGCTGGCCGACGCCGGCACGACCCTGGTCATGACCAGCGGCAACGTCTCCGACGAGCCGATCGCCTACGACGACGACGAGGCGCGCGAGCGCCTGGCCGGCATCGCCGACGACTTCCTGCTCCACGACCGCCCGATCCACATGCGCTGCGACGACTCGGTGACCCGGTCGGTGACCGTGGGCGGGCGCCGGCGCGCCCTGCTGCTGCGCCGCTCGCGCGGGTTCGCGCCGGGCAGCGTGGGCCTGCCACTCGACGCCCCGCCACTGCTGGCGTGCGGGGCCGAGCTGAAGAACACGTTCTGCGTCGCCAAGGGCCGGCGGGCCTGGGTGGGCCACCACATCGGCGATCTGGGCAACTGGGAGACGCTGCGCTCCTTCCGCGAGGGCATCGAGCACTTCGAGCGCCTGTTCGACGTGCGCCCCGAGGTCGTCGCCCACGACCTGCACCCCGAGTACCTCTCGACCAAGCATGCGCGCGAGCTCGAGGGCGTCGAGCACGTCGGCGTGCAGCACCACCACGCCCACCTGGCCGCCTGCCTGGCCGAGCACGGCCACCTCGGCGCCGCCGTGGGCGCGATCTATGACGGAACGGGACTGGGGACCGACGGTACGGTCTGGGGCGGGGAGGTTCTGGTGGGCGACCTGAGCGAGTTCGAGCGGGCCGGTCACCTGCGCCCCGTGCGCCTGCCGGGCGGCGAAGCGGCGGTGCGCGAGCCGTGGCGGATGGCCTGCGCCTGGCTGGCCGAGGCGCAGGGCGCCGATATGCCGGAGATCCCCGCTGCGCTGCGCGACCACGTCGACGCCGGGCGCTGGCGGGCGGTGGCCGGCCTCGCGGCGTCGGGGACGGCCTCGCCGCTCACGTCGAGCATGGGCCGCCTCTTCGACGCCGTGGCCGCCCTGTGCGGGGTGCGCGCGCGGGTCAACTACGAGGGCCAGGCCGCGGCCGAGCTGGAGGCGCTGGCCGCGCGGGCGCCGCGCGATGACGGGCACTACGAGATCGCGCTCGCGCAGGATTCGCTGGACCCGCGCCCGGCCATCGGTGAGCTCCAGGCCGATCTCGCCGCGCGCACGGACCCCGCCACGGTCGCCGCCCGCTTCCACTCCGGGGTCGCCCGCGCGACGGCCGGCGCGTGCGCGCGGATCGCCGGTCAGGCGGGGCTCGACACGGTCGTGCTGGGCGGCGGCGTCTTCCAGAACCGGCTGCTGCTGGAGGAGACGGCGCGGCGGCTGGAGGCCGAGTCCCTGCGCGTCCTCATCCCCGAGCGCCTGCCGCCCAACGACGGCGCCGTCTCCTACGGGCAGGCCGCGGTCGCCGCCGCGGCCTTCGCCGGGAGGGGCGCCTGATGTTCGGGCTCGACGACCGGATCGCCTCGCTGGGCGACGGGAGCGCCATCCTCGTCGTCTGCGCCGTGGCGATCCTGCTCGGCCTGCGCCACGCCACCGACCCCGACCACCTCACGGCCGTCTCGACGCTCATCGCCACCGAGGACGATCGGGGCGCGCGTCGGGCGGGGCGGCTCGGCCTGTCCTGGGGCCTGGGCCACGCCACGACGCTGTTCCTGCTCGGCCTGCCCGTCGTGCTCTTCGGCTCCTACCTGCCCGAGCGCGTCCAGCAGGCCGCCGAGGTGGCGATCGGCCTGGTGATCATGGCCCTGGCCGGCCGGCTCCTGCTGCGCTGGCGCTCCGGGCGCTTCCATGCCCACGTCCACCGCCACGACGGGGTCGAGCACCGCCACCTCCACCCGCATTCCCACGACGCGGCGCACGACCACGGCCATCCCGAGCTTCTGGGCCGCTCGCCCCGCCAGGCCTACGCGATCGGCCTCGTGCACGGCGTCGGCGGGTCGGCCGGGGTGGGGGTGCTGCTGCTGGCGGCGATCCCCGACCAGGCGGTGGGCGTCACGGCGCTCTTCCTCTTCGCCGCCTTCACGGCGGTCTCGATGGCGCTGGCGTCGACCACGTTCGGCTACGCGCTCTCCCGCGGGCCCGTCCTGCGCCGCTTCTCTGCCCTGGCTCCCGCGCTCGGGGCGGCCAGCTTCGCCTTCGGTGCCTGGTACGCCCTGGCGGCCGTGGGCACGCTGCCCTACGCCTTCTAGGGCGCCTCGACGACCACGTTGGTCGACTTGATGACCGCCTTGGCCGGCGAGCCCGGGCGCAGGCCCAGCTCGTCCGCCGCCTCACGCGACATCAGCGAGACGATCCGGTAGGGCCCGCAGGCCATCTCGACCTGCGCCATGACGCCGCTCTTCTGCACGCCGGTGACGGTTCCCACGAGGTGGTTGCGCGCGCTGGATCGGTCGGCGCTCCGCCGCTCGCGCATCAGGCGGTGCAGCTCGGCCGCGGGCAGGTAGCGCTGGCCCTGGCGGCGCTCGAAGGACACGCGCCCGGCGCGCTCCCAGCGCCGCAGCGTGTCGACGCTGACGCCGAGGGCGGAGGCCGCGGCGCCGATGCGCAGGGCGTCGTCCATGGGCAGATCCTAACCTATGCCTAGGAAGTATCTATGCAAGGCGCGGCCCTCGGTATAGGGTCCGGCGCCATGAGGCGCCTCACGCTCTCGATGTGCGTCGCCGCCGTGGCGCTGACGGGCTGTGGGGGCGGAGGGAGCTCGGACAGGCCGACGCTCACGGTCTCCGCCGCGGCGTCGCTGAAGTCGGCCTTCCCGACCTGCGCCGAGCAGTTCAAGGACGCGACGCTGCGCTTCAGCTTCGCCGGGTCCGACGAGCTGGCCGCCCAGATCCGCCAGGGCGCCCAGCCCGACCTCTTCGCCTCGGCCAACACGAAGCTTCCCGCCCAGCTGGCCGGGGAGGGGAAGCTCGAGAAGCCTCAGGTCTTCGCCGGCAACCGCCTGGTGGTCGCCGTCCCGAAGGACTCGACCATCACCTCGATCCAGGGGCTCGAGAAGCCCGGCACGTCGGTCGTGATGGGAAGCGCCACGGTCCCGATCGGCGCCTACACCCGCAAGGTGCTCGGCAGGCTGCCGGCCGCGCAGAGGGCGGCGATCCTGCACAACGTGAAGTCCGAGGAGCCCGACGTGGCCGGCATCGTGGGCAAGCTCACCCAGGGCGCCGCTGACGCCGGCTTCACGTACGTGACCGACGTGGTGGCGACCAAGAGCGCCCTGAAGCCGGTCGAGCTCCCGGCGAACCTCCAGCCCGCCGTGGCCTACGCCGCGGGCATCGTCAGGGGCGCCGACCACGCGAAGGAGGCGCAGGCATTCCTCGACGACGTCATCTCCGGCCCGTGCCGCCAGGTGATGGCGCAGGCGGGATTCACCCCGGCGCCGACGTGAGACGCGCACCTGGCCGTCTGGCGGCCCGGCTCTTCCCAGTCGCGCTGATCGCGGCGCTCGCGGTCGCCCTGGCCTTCCTGGCCCTGCCGGTGATCGCGATCTTCACCGACGTCAGCCCGTCGCGCCTGCTCGACAGCCTCGACGACCCGGTCACCCTCGACGCGCTCAAGCTCAGCCTGGAGACCACGGCGATCGCCGTGTTGGTGATCGTGCTGATCGGAACCCCGGCGGCCTGGGCCCTGGCCACCCGGCGCTTCCGGGGACGCCAGGCGCTGGTGACGATCATCGAGCTGCCGCTCGTCCTCCCGCCGGCGGTGGCGGGCATCGGGCTGCTCGCCGCGCTCGGGCCGTCGGGCATCCTCGGCGGGACGCTCGACTCGCTGGGCATCGAGCTGGTCTTCCAGACCGCCGGGGTGGTCGTCGCCCAGGTCTTCGTCGCCAGTCCGTTCTACGTCCGCCAGGCCCAGGCGGCGTTCGAGGCGCTGGACCCGTCGATCCTCGAGGCCTCGCGGACCCTGGGCGCGAGCGAGGCGCGGACGTTCGCCCGGGTGGCCTGCCCCGTCTCGTTTCCCAGCCTCCTGGCCGGCGGCGCGCTGTCCTGGGGCCGGGCGCTGGGCGAGTTCGGGGCCACGCTGGTGTTCGCGGGCTCCTTCCAGGGCGTCACGCAGACGGCCCCGCTGGCGATCTACGCGCAGTTCGGGACGGACTTCCCCGGTGCGCTCGCCCTCGCCGTCGTGCTCGTCGCATTCAGCGTGGCCATCCTCGGTGGCGTGAAGTTGCTGTCCCGCGTGGGCGGCCGCGGAGAGCTGGGGCGGGTGTGAGCGCCGCCGGCCTGGAGGTCTCGGTCCATACGGGGCTGGGCCAGATCGACCTGTCGGTGGCGCTGGCCGTGGAGCCCGGGCGCTGCCTGGCGCTGGCGGGCGCCTCCGGTGCCGGCAAGACCAGCGTCCTGCGCACCGTCGCGGGCCTGCTCACGCCCCAGGACGGAACCGTCCGCTGCGCCGGGGAGACGTGGCTCGAAACCGCCCGGGGAATCGCCCTGGACCCGGACCGGCGGCGCTGCGGCTATCTCTTCCAGGACTACGCGCTTTTCCCGCACCTGCGCGGCTGGCAGAACGTCGCCTACGCCCTGCGCGAGCTTCCCCGCCGCGAGCGCCGGGCGCGAGCGGTCGGGCTGCTCGAACGCTTCGGCGTCGCCCACCTCGCGGACGTCCGCCCGGCGACGTACTCCGGCGGGGAGGCCCAGCGCGTCGCGCTGGCGCGCACCCTGGCCCGCGATCCCGCTGTCCTGCTGCTCGACGAGCCGCTGTCGGCGCTGGACGCCCGGACGCGCGCGAGCGCGGGGCGCTCGCTCAAGGAGGTGCTCGGCGCCGGGGACGTGCCCACTCTGGTCGTGACCCACGACTTCGGCGAGGCCGCGCTGCTGGGCGACGAGATCGCCATCATCGACGCGGGCCGGATCCTCCAGCGGGGTACCGCCTCAGAGCTCGCCGCCGCCCCGGCCAGCGGCTTCGTCGCCGACTTCACCGGCGCCGTCGTCCTCACCGGCACGGCCTCGCCCGGCCCCGACGGCCTCACCGTCGTCGACATCGGCGCCGGAGCGACGATCCTCAGCACCCAGCCGGGCGCCGGGCGCGTGGCGGCCAGCGTCTTTCCCTGGGAGATCGAGCTCGCCCCGCCGGACGCGCCGCAGGTCGGCTCGGCCCGCAACCGCCTCACGGCCCGCGTGGTCTCCAGCACGACGATCGCCAACCGCGTGCGTGTGGCCGTCGACGCCGGTCAGCCCCTGACCGCCGAGATCACGGACCCCAGCGCCCGCACGCTGGACCTCGCCGTGGGGCGGCCGATCGCCGTGATGTGGAAGGCCGCCGCGACCCGGCTCACCCAGCTCTGACCGGCTCAGCCGCCGGCCACGACCGGGCGGGCCAGCGCCTTGACGAACTCCTCGAGCTGGGAGGTCGTCCAGCACTCGAACGCCTGGCAGTGGCGCTCGTAGGCGGCGATCACCGAGTCGCCGTAGTTCCAGTACAGGCGGGGCTCGGGGTTCAGCCAGAACGTGCGCCCGGCCTTGGCGGTGACCTTCGCGAACAGGTCGGCGCGCGGATCGCGGCCGTTCGTCCGGGCGTCGCCGAGCACGATCACCGTGGCCCGGGGGTGCAGGTCGTCCTCGATCTGGACGAGGAACTCCTCCCACACCCGGCCGTAGTCGGTGTAGCCGGAGATGTCGGCCACGCCGGCGTCGCGCCCGATCGCCTCGTTGACCGCCTTGAAGTTGCGCTCGCGCTCGAAGATCTCGGTGACCTCGGAGATGCGCTCGATGAAGACGAAGCTGCGCAGCTTGCGGAAGGCGTCGTGCAGGGCGTGCAGCACCGAGAGGAAGAACACCGACGCGCTCGTGACCGACGTGGAGACGTCGCACAGCACGTAGATCTCGGGGCGGCGGGGCCGCCGGGGCCGGGTCTTGATCACGATCGGGACGCCGCCGGTCTGCAGCGACGCGCGCATCGTGCGGCGCACGTCTACGTGGGCGTGGCGCTTGCGGCCCCGCTGCTCGTGGCCCTGTGTGGCCAGCCGGCGCTTGAGCTGCGTGACGATCCGGTGCACCTGGGCCAGGTCCTGGAGCGGGCCGCTGGGCAGCGCGCGGTCGAGCTCGTTGAGGGGCCGCGAGGGCGGCAGCTTGCGGGTGCGCTCGATCATCGCCCGCTCCAGCTCGCGGCGCAGATGGGCCTCGAACTCGCGGATGGCGTCGCGCGGCAGTCCCTCCGAGCGAGGGTCCTCGGGCGGCAGGTCGGGCTGGGGCTCGGAGCGCAGGCCCAGCTGGCGGCGGATGCGCTGGACGTCGACCCCGATCACGCCCGAGCCCTCGCCCTGGCGCCCGAAGGCGGCGATGGCCAGGCGGGCCAGGTCTCGCATCGCGCCGTCGTTGCCCTCGGCGAGCGCTGCGGCGATCTGGGCGCGCAGGGCGTCGAGGTCGATGAGCTGCGCGTCCTCGGTGCTGATGCCGCCCTCCTCGCGGACCTCCTGGTCGATCGCCCCGGCCTCGGCGGCGCGGAAGAAGAAGCGGTCGAAGATGAGGTCGAAGACCCGGCGATCCTCCTGGGACTTGGCCAGGGTGGCGGCCAGCGCCTCCTTGACGTCCTCGCGCTCCGTCCACGGCACCTCGCCGAGCGCCTCGAAGGCGTCGAGCAGCTCCGCGGTGCCGACGGCCAGGCCCTCGGACCGAAGCTGGTCGGCGAACGACAGCAGCTGGGCGGGGAAGTCAGCTCCGGCTGGCATCCGCCAACCCGCCCAGTTTGACCCCGATGCGCTCCGCGACGGTGTCCAGGTCGGTGCGGTGCTTGACGATGATGCTCATCGTGTCGCGGAAGGTGTCGGCGTCGATGTCCTGGGCGCCGAGGAGCAGCAGGGCGCGCGCCCAGTCGATCGACTCGGCGATCGAGGGCGGCTTCTTGAGGTCGAGCTCGCGCACCTGGTGGATGACCTCGACGAGCTTGCGGCCCACGACCTCGGGCAGCTCGGGGGTGTGCAGCCGGACGATCTCCAGTTCGAGGTCGAACTCGGGGTAGTCGAGCCACAGGTACAGGCACCGGCGCTTGAGCGCCTCGGTCAGCTCGCGCGAGTTGTTGGACGTGAGCACGACCACAGGCTGGGTGGTGGCGTCGATGCGCCCCAGCTCGGGAATCGAGATCTGGAAGTCGGAGAGCAGCTCGAGCAGCATCGCCTCGAACTCCTGGTCGGTCTTGTCGATCTCGTCGATCAGGAGGACGACCGGGTCGGGGGAGGCGATCGCCGTCATCAGCGGGCGCTCGAGCAGGAAGTCGGCGGAGAAGATGTCGTCCTGGACGGCGTCCCAGCCGGCGCCCGCCTGCTCGGTCTGGATGCGCAGGAGCTGCTTGCGGTAGTTCCACTCGTACAGCGCCTTGGCCTCGTCGAGGCCCTCGTAGCACTGCAGGCGCACGAGATTCCGGTCCAGGTAGCGCGAGAGCGCCTTGGCCAGCTCGGTCTTGCCCACGCCCGCGGGACCCTCGACGAGGACCGGCTTGCCCAGCTTCGCGGCCAGATACGACACCAGCGCGGTGGACTCGCTGGGCAGGTAGCCGGTGGCGCGCAGGCCCTCGGAGACCTCGGTGACCGATGCGGGCTCGACGGACATGACCCGCGCATTATGCCGGGCGGGTCATGGATACTCGCGCCCATGGCCTCGGCGCTCCTCGTCCTCGCGAACTGGATTCCGGACCCGACGCCCGACTTCGGAACCGATCCCAAGCCCTACGTCACCCTCATGCTCGCCGGGCTGGCGCTCGCCGCGCTGGGCCATCTCTTCCGCTCGCGGCTGATGGTGATCCTCGGTCTGGGCGCGGTGTTCCTGGGTACCTTCCTGCTGCCGCTGGGCTTCTACCTGTCCAAGTCATGAGCGATACGAGCACCAAGACCGACGTCACGAGCTTCAGCAAGGCGCTGGTCCTGGGGGAGATCCACGAGGACCTGGTCTTCCCCTATCCGGTGCCCGGCGACGAGGAGGCGGAGAAGGTCCGCGGTCTCATCCAGGGCTTCCGCGCCTACGCGGCCGATCACCTCGACGCCCGGCGCATCGACGAGGAGGGGTGGATCGAGGACCAGGTCTACCGTGACCTGGGGGAGCTGGGCATCACCGGCCTCTACGTGCCCGAGGAATACGGCGGGCAGGGGCTGTCGCAGACCGGCTACGCCCGCGTCTTCGAGGCGGTCGGCCAGGTCTCCGGCTCGCTGACCATCGGCCTGGGCGTCCACCAGTCGATCGGGTTCAAGGGCATCGCCCTCTACGGCACCGACGAGCAGAGGGAGCGCTTCCTGCCCGACCTCGCGGCGGGGCGCAGGCTCGCGGGCTTCGCGCTGACCGAGCCCAACGCCGGCTCGGACGCCTACAACATCGAGAGCCGCGCGGTGCGCCAGCCTGACGGCTCGTGGGTGCTCAACGGCGAGAAGCGCTACATCGGCAACGCCGGCCGGGGTGACGTGTTCACCGTCTTCGCCCGGGCCGAGGTCGACGGCAAGGACGGCCACATCGCCCTGATCCTCGAGAAGGGGATGGACGGCTTCGAATCGGGCGAGCGCTACGAGACGATGGGGCTGCGGGGCAACGACCTGCGCCCGCTGTACTTCCGCGACGTCCGGGTCCCGCCGGAGAACGTCCTGGGCGAGCCGGGGCAGGGCTTCCGGATCGCCATGGAGGTGCTCAACAACGGGCGTATCGGCCTGGGTACCGGCACGGTCGGCCTGGCCAAGCGCCTGATCGACCTCTCGATCGACCACGTGAAGACCCGGCGGCAGTTCGGCAAGCGCGCTGGGCGACTTCGACATGGTCGAGGACAAGATCGGCTGGATGGTCTCCTACCTCTTCGGCCTGGAGTCGATGGCCTACCTGACGACCGGGCTGATCGACAGCGGGATCGACGACTACTCGGTCGAGTCCGCGATGGCCAAGGTCACGGGGACCGAGTTCGCCTGGTACCTGGCCAACCGGGCGATGCAGCTCAAGGGCGGCGCGGGCTACATGCGCACGGAGCCCTATGAGCTGATCATGCGCGACATCCGGATCTTCCCGATCTTCGAGGGAGCCAACGACGTCATGCGCTCGTTCACGGCGCTGTCGGTCCTCAAGCCGCTGGGCGAGGAGCTCGAGGGGCTCGGCGACCTCGACCTCACCGACCCGGTGGGGACGCTGGGGGCCTGGGCGGGCTACGTCGGCGGGCGCCTCAAGCGCGAGGTCCGCCCCGACCGGATGACGCTGGCCCACGACGAGCTCTCCGGCCTGGCCGACCCGGTTGCCGACCAGGTCAAGCGCCTGCGCTCGGTCGGGGAGGGGCTCCTGCGCAAGCACGGGCGCAAGATCGTCGACCAGGGGATGAGCCACAAACGCCTGGCCGACGCCCTGGCCGACGTCTACGCCCAGATCGCCGTGCTCTCGCGGGTGACATCGATCCTCGAGGACCAGGGCGTCGAGGCGTCGGGCCAGGAGCTGCTTCATCGCCGAGACGTTCTGCACGCGGGCCGAGCGCCGGGTCAATCTCGAGCTGGACAAGATCGAGCGGAACGACGACGAGCGCATGCACTCGATCGCCCGCCTGGCCTACAAGCGCGGCGCAGTACGGCTACGCCCTGTTCGAGGACTAGGCGCGGTCGCGCCGAAGGTCGGGGTCAACCGCGCTTCTCGGGAGGCGGCAGTCGCCGAGTGGCCTCGTCGCGGTCCTCGGGCAGGACCTGCGTCTCCTCGGAGTCCGGCAGGACCTGCGTCTCCTCGGAGTCCGGCAGGACCTGCGTCTCCTCGGAGTCCGGCAGGACCTGCGTCTCCTCACCGTCGGGCAGCGCCTGCGTCTCATCCTGATCGGGCGCCGGCGGCACGGCCCGGAACTCGGCCGTGTCCTGCGCCGCGGACTCCCGGCTGAGCGGGATCGATGTGCGGCGCCGGGCCGCGGAGGTCTGGGCGCGATCGGCGAGGATCCGTGTCTCCTCGAGGTGGGGGCGCGACTCGGGGATGTGCACCTCGACCGGCTCGTCCGGCCGCGGCTCGGGCTCGGGCGGGACCGCGCTCGGCTCGGGCCGGTGCGCCGCGCGCACGTTGTTGCCCGCCAGGGCCAGCGCGGCCGCCGCGACCAGGGCGACGAAGATGCCCCACTCCAGGCCGACGCTGACGCCCTCGCCGAGGTCGGGCTTGTCGAAGAACCGCCAGACGATCAGCACGCAGGCCCAGATGCCCGCGCCGGTGAGCACGGCCCCGTCGCCGCCCGGCAGATGAAAGACGCGCTTCTCGCCGCGGGCGAACAGCAACGCCAGCACCCCCAGCGCCACCAGCAGCACCGCCGCCTCGACCCAGGAGAACGCCCCGATCGCGCTCTGGCGGTCGTGGGCCAGGGCGACGTGCTTGGCCACGAGCACCTTGGCGGTGAACGTCGTCGAGTACCAGGGAAGGAACAGGGTCACCAGCAGCGCGACCGCCGCGTAGGCGACCAGCCGCTGCTCGGGGGCCAGCGCCCTCCAGGCCAGGCGCAGGCGCCGGATGCCGCCGACCGCGCGCCGCGCCGCGCCCGGTGCCGTGGCCTCACTCATGCCGAGGCGCGGGTCGCGGCGGCCATGCGCTCGAGCAGCACGTCAGCGTCGTGCCGCGAGACCTCCCGGATCTGCCCCTGGAACGCCAGCTTCCAGTGCTCGGCCGGCCACTTGCGCACGTGCTCGAGCTCGCCGGCCAGGTCCTGAGCGGGCACCCACTCGGACTCCTCGAGCACGAGCTCCGGCTCGGTGGGAAAGCGCCAGGGGTAGGGGTCGGGCTTGCCGGGCTTGCCGGGCCAGATCCGCGTGCGGTCCTCGTAGAGCTCGCCGGTGACGCGGATGGATCCCGCGAAGGCCATGCGCTGCGTCAGGTAGAGGACGATCCGGTCTCCGGTCTCGATCTGCAGCGCGAAGTTGCGCCGCAGCTCCTTGAGCCCGATCACCGAGAAGCCGTGCTCCCGGGTGGCGTCGTAGTTATCGGGCGACCCGGTGAGGATCCATGTCCTTGCCTGCCCCATCGACGGCCGATTGTAAGGGCGAGGCCGACGAGGGACACCACCGCGAGGATGGCGTAGACGGCGGTGTCGCCCGCGGCGTCGGCCAGCGCTCCGCCGCCCGCCGAGCCGCCGAGCTGGGCGGCCGACCAGACGAAGTTCATGGCCGCAAAGCCGTAGGCCTGGTCGAGGCCGGCCTCCTCGGCGCCGGTGGACATCATCGACATCCCCGGCACCCAGACCGCGCCCACCACGGGGAAGCCGACGATGCACAGCACGACGAGCGGCGCGACGGCCGCCGGCACGGGCAGCAGCAGGGCGAACACGAAGGCCGCGGCCAGCGCCACCCGGGTCGGCAGCAGCGGGCCGGTGCTGTCGGTGACCTGCCCGACGTAGCGGCTGCTCAGCGCCTCGATGATCCCGGCGACGACGAACGTGGCGCCGATCACCGCCGCGCTCGCGCCCAGGTGGTCCATGCGCAGCGGGACGAGGACCTCGGTCGACCCGTAGAAGAGCCCGATGAAGACGATCAGGGCCGAGCCCGCCCGGATGGCCGGGCTGCGCCGGCCCCTGCCCAGGCCGCCGCCGCGCTCGTCCCCCGCCAGCGTCGGCGGGGCGGGCTCGCGCCAGGCCAGGACCGCCAGTACGACGCCGGCCACGGCCACGGCGGCGAAGGTGGCCGCCGTCCCCACGCCGGTGGCGATCGAGCCCAGCACCGGTCCGAGCAGGGCGCCGCCGATGGCCGCCCCGAACGCCGAGCCGATCACCTCGCCGCGCTGCGAGCTCGGCGCGACGCGCACGAGCCAGGCCAGGCCGCCCGCCCACGACGCCGCCCCGCCGAGCCCCTGCACGAAGCGCGCGGCGTCCAGCGCCTCCGCGCTCTGCGCGAGGCCGAAGGCGAGGCTCGCCACCGACATCAGCCCCAGCCCGAGCACGACGGTCTGGCGCACTCCCCAGCGGGCGGCCAGCCAGCCGGCGGGCAGCGCGCCGATCAGCGTGCCCGCCGGGTAGGCGCCCGCCAGGAGGCCCGCGCCGGTCTTGCTCAGCCCCAGGTCGTGGCGGAAATGGGGCAGCAGAGGCACGATCGCCTCGTAGAACATCGTGTCCACGAGCACGATGGCGCCGACCAGCAGGAGGAGCCGGCGCACGGACCCGGGCCCTACGAGATCGGGATGTCCTCGACCTCGACCGGGGCCTTGCGGCGCTGGTCGATGCGCTCGAGGTACCAGTCCACGATCGCGCGGACGAGCAGCAGGATCTCCCGCACGAGCTCGGCGAGCTGCTGGCGCAGCTCGGGCGGAACCAGGTTGCGCGCCAGGTCGAGCAGGGCCACGAGGGCCTGGAGGTCGGCGGCCCCGGGGCCGCCGCCCTCCTGGGAGCCGGGCACGGCATAGCCGCGCGGCGGGGGGCGTCCGGTCGACCCTGGCTCGCCGGCGCTCTCGTCGGCGGCGCGCTGCGCGGCCTCGCTGGCCTCGCGGACCAGGCGCTCGGCCGTCTCCTGGGCATGGCGAACCTGCTTCGAGAGGGTCTCGAGCGGGTCGGCGGGGGGCTCGCGCCCCTCCTCAGGCTGTCGGGGAGAGTCGGCCTGCATCGTCAAGGGTGACGTGGAGCGCCCCGTCGGTGAACCGCGCCCCGGTCGCGCGCCAGTCGGCCAGCGCGGGGGGCAGCATGATAGTCCGCTTCTGGCCGTCGACCCGCACCACGAGCTCGAGCCCGATCTTCTTGAGCGAGATGTCGCCCTTCTGGGCGAAGGGGAGGTCGAGGCGCAGGTGCGCGGAGCCCTCCTCCACGACCAGCTCGTGCGAGAGGGACGTGTGCAGGACGGCGCCGGCGTCGCGTTCGCCGAAGATCTCCTCGCCCAGACGGTCGAGCATCTGCGGGCCCGCCACCTCGGTGTCGAAGTAGGGCGCCAGCAGCACCGGAACGGGGCCGAAGGCCGACTCCACCAGCTCGAGGTGCTCCTGCTGGCGCTCACGCCAGGCGCCGAAGTACGTGCCCGCGACCTCGTCGGGGAAGACCCGGTTCACGATCACGGCGTCGGTCAGGTACCCGTAGAGGTTCAGGTACGTGAAGGTCCGCATGGCCTCGCCGATGACCATCTTGTCCGGGTTCATCACGAGGCGGATCGTCGCCCGGTCGCGGTCGCGCAGGATCTCGTCCATCGCGATCAGGCTGTCCATCAGCCGCTGCACGTCGGCGAAGACCTCCGAGCCCGGGAGGTTGACGTCGAGCATGGTGCGCGCGATCGGCCGCGCCGCCGCCAGGAGCTGGCGCTCGTGGGGGAACACCTTCTCCAGCCACCAGCGCGCCACGTCGGGGAACGACAGGAGCCGCAGGGTTTCGCCGGTGGGAGCGCAGTCGACGATCACGGCGTCCCACTCGCCGCTCTCGTGATGGCGCTTGAGCTGGAGGAGCGAGAAGAGCTCGTCCAGGCCCGGCGGGACGGTCAGCTCCTCGGCCGTGATGCGGTTGACGCCCCGCTCGATCAGCAGCTCGCCCAGCCAGTCCGACACGCCGGACCAGTGCCGCTCCATCTCCTCCTGGGCCTGCACCTGCTGGGCCCACAGCCCGTCGGCGACCGGGGTGGGCTCGCTGCCGACCTCCATCTCCAGCGACTCGGCCAGGGAGTGCGCGGGGTCGGTGGAGAGCACGAGCGTGCGACCGCCCTCGCGCGCGCAGCGCCGGGCCGTGGCGGCGGCGACCGAGGTCTTGCCCACCCCGCCCTTGCCCGTATAGAGAATCGTCCGCGGCGTCATCCCGCGGGCGATTCTAGGCCGGTGACTCCTACGGGGGGCCCTTGCGCAGGTATGTGGTGAACCGCGAGGCCTTCGCGCAGTAGATCCCGATCTTCGTCCGGCCGCACAGCTGGCGCAGGAAGTCGCGCAGCAGCACGTGGTAGTTGAGGGGGGAGAGCGAGCCCCTCGTGTTGTCGTAGCGCGACCAGCGGCCGGTGTCGTACTTGGGCAGCTCGAAGCGCGCCTCGCGGTCGCCCAGGTGGAACAGGCTGCGCGCGCTGGCCGAGTACGGGCGCATGTCCCAGATCCCGTTCAGCGCCTGGATGAAGCCGTTGATGATCCGCGTGCCCGGGGCGAAGCTGTACTCGGCGTACTCGTTGCCGCGCCGGGTCTTCACCCGGACCCCGGTGGGGGTGGGGATCGTGTAGATCCTCAGGGCCCGCTTGGCCGCCTTCAGGTAGGCCGGGTCGCCCAGCTTGCGGTAGCTGTTGACCAGGCCGATGAGCGCCGTGCCCTGGGACAGGCCGCTCGTCCAGGGCGGCCGCCCGCCGCCGAAGTAGAAGAAGTACTCCCAGGTGAGCGCGCTCCCGCGCTGCGAGGCCAGCGGGAGCAGCTCGGTGAGGAACTGGCGCGCGTTCTCCTTGTAGCCGTCCTTGATCAGGGCCTCCAGCCGGCCCCAGTTGGCCAGCGGGTGCCATTCGAGGCCCTGCCCGGGGAAGTACTGGTAGAGCACCCGGCTGCCCTTGAAGCGCACGCGCTCGCCCGAGCCGGGGATCCGGTCGGAAAACGCCCACCACTCGACGTTGCGGTCGAGCTGGGTCCACAGCACCTCCAGGCGCGAACGGGTGACCTGCCCGCGCGAGGCGAGGCCCGCGAGGAGGCTGATCACGCCGTTGAGCTCGCGCCGGCGCGTGCCGGTGAGCTGGTTGCGGATGAAGAGCGCGTCGTCGTAGTCGCTCACGCGCTTGTCGTGCTCGGCCTGGTCGATCTCGCCGCGCGCGAGCAGGCCGTCGAGCGCGCTGCGGACCGATCCGTTCCCGGCGGCGCGCGCGGCCGGGACCCGCGTCGCGGGCGCGGGGCGGGACGGGGTCACGAAGGGGTCGCGCTCGCGGGTAACGTGGCCGTCCGAGCCCATGACGAGCACGGTCGAAGCGGCGGCCGGCGCCGCCGGCGCCAGCACGCAGACCGCGAGCAGCGCGAAGCGGATCAGGCGCACGAAGGGGATGCTACGCTCGGCCGGGCCGGGCTTCGCTGCCTGCAATCTCTCCTGCAAACGCAAAGGATCACCTGATCGTGTCCAACACCCGCCGTGCCCCATTCGTTGCGGTTGCCCTTCTGCTGATCGTCGCGGCGCTCGGCCTGACGGCGTGCGGGAGCGGGGGTGGGAGCGATCCGGACAAGGTGGTCAAGGAGACCTTCAGCGGCAACAAGAAGGTCACCAGCGGCAAGGTCTCGCTCAAGATCGGCCTGGAGGCCCAGGGCGGCGCGGCCTCGCTCGGCGGGCCCCTCACCGTCGCCCTGACGGGCCCCTTCCAGAGCCAGGGCCCCAAGACGCTGCCCAAGTTCGACTTCGACCTCAACGTCTCAGTGGCCGGCCGCACGTTCGCCGCCGGAGCCGTCTCCACCGGCGACGCGGGCTTCCTGAAGTTCCAGAACGAGAACTACTCGGTGCCCGACTCGGTCTTCGCCCAGTTCAAGCAGGGCTTCGAGAACGCGCAGTCGCAGAGCCAGACCAAGGGCCAGAACCAGTCGTTCGCCTCGCTGGGGATCGACCCCTCCAAGTGGCTCACGGACGCCAAGAGCGAGGGTGACGCCGACGTGGCGGGTACGTCGACCAACCACGTCTCGGCCACCGTCGACATGCCCAAGCTGCTCGACGACGTCAACCAGATCCTCAGCAAGGCCGGCCAGCTCGGCGCCACGTCCGGCCAGCAGATCCCCAGCCGGCTGACGCCCCAGCAGCGCCAGGCGGTCCAGGACGCGATCCAGGAGGCGACCCTCGACGTCTACTCGGGCAAGGACGACAAGACGCTGCGCCGCCTGACCATCACGGTGAAGTTCAAGGTCCCGCAGAGCGCGCAGGCCAGCGCCCAGGGCCTGACGGGCGGGACGGTCACGTTCGATCTCACTCTCTCCGACCTCAATCAGCCCCAGACCATCCAGGCGCCGGCGAACCCCAAGTCCTTCGACGAGCTCACCAAGGCGCTGCGCAGCTCCTTCGGCGGCCTCCTCGGCGCCGCCGGGGGCGCCGGGGGCGCCGGCGGGAGCACCGGCAGCGGCGGGACCACGAGCACGCCCTCCGGCGGCGGGACGCTCTCGACACCCACGGGCGACCAGAAGGCACAGGACTACGCGAAGTGCATCCAGCAGGCCGGTGGCGACATCACCAAGGCCCAGAAGTGCTCTTCGATCCTGACCGGCGGGTAGCCCGGCAGCGTGAGCGCCGCTTCGCGTCGCCGGTTCGACCTGAGGAGATTCCTGACCAGCGGGGGTGGGTGGCCCTACCTGCTGGTCCCCTTCATACCCCTGGCGATCGCGCTTGACGTCGCCGGCGCCGGCGCCGCGCTGATCTTCACCTCCTCGGCGCTGGGCGTCATTCCCACCGCCGCGCTCATGGGCCGGGCGACCGAGGAGCTGGCGTCGCGCTCGGGGCCGGGCATCGGCGGCCTGCTCAACGTGACCTTCGGCAACGCGCCGGAGATCATCATCGCCCTGTTCGCCCTGAACAAGGGCCTCCAGGAGGTCGTCAAGGCCTCGCTGATCGGCTCGATCCTCGGCAACACCCTGCTGGTCCTGGGCGCGTCGATGTTCGTCGGCGGGCTGCGCCGCGAGCGCCAGCGCTTCTCGCGCACCGCGGCCGTGGCCCAGTCGGGGATGCTGCTGCTCGCGGCCGTGGCGCTGGCCATGCCGGCGATCTTCGAGCTGGTCGAGGGGAGCGGGCTGCCGGCGCCGCACGCCGAGAGCGTGCACTACGGCGGGACGGTCGAGCACCTCTCCGCGGCCGTCGCCGTGGTCCTGCTGCTCACCTACGGCGCCGCGCTGCTCTTCTCGCTGCGCACCCACCGCGACCTGTTCAATCCGCCGGGCGCCGCGGACGACGAGGAGGAGAGCCACGAGCCCTGGACGATGCGCCGCGCTGTGGTCATGCTCGCCATCGCCGGCGTCGCGGTGGGTGTGATGTCGGAGATCCTCGTGTCCTCGATCTCCGAGACGGCCGAGTCGATCGGCCTGAGCGAGTTCTTCATCGGCGTGATCGTCGTCGCGATCGTGGGCAACGCGGCCGAGCACTGGGTCGCGGTGCTCGTGGCGCACAAGGACAAGATGGACCTCGCCGTGAACATCGCGATCGGCTCGGCGGCCCAGATCGCGCTGTTCGCCGCGCCCGTCCTGGTCCTCGTCTCGTTCGTCCTGGGCCCGTTCCCGATGCCGCTGGTGCTCAACGGCTTCGAGCTGGGGGCGATGTTCCTGGCGGTGCTGATCGCCAACCACGTCACCAACGAGGGCGAGTCCACGTGGTTCGAGGGCTTCCAGCTGCTCGCGGTGTACTTCGTGCTGGCGATCGCCTTCTACGCCGCCTGAGCGCCCGCGGGGCGCCCCGGCGGGTCAGTCCTCGCGGCCGACCTCCTGGTCGTCCTCTTCGAGCTCGTCCTCGTGGTCGTCGCCGTCGTCGGTGATCGACTCCGCGCCGCCCGGGTGATAGTGGACCTGGAAGCGCTCGAGCATCTCGTCGCGGGCGTCGCCGTCGACGGGCAGGTCGTCGGAGATGAGGACCCACTCGGCGCCCTCGAACTCCTCCATGTTGAAGATCTCGGTGTCGAGCTCCGGGGAGTCGTCGACGACCACCAGCACCTCGGTCTGAGGGTTGAAGTAGCTGCCGGGGCGAATGAGCAGCTCCTCGAGCTCGAAGACGCGTGGGTCGGCCATGGGCTCTACATTACCCCCGAATGCGCCGGCGTCCCATTACGTGCGGATTGGCTCTGGCGGCGTTGCTCGGCCTCGCGGCCGCCGCTCCCGCCGCCACCGACTACTCGTACATCAAGACCGGCACGTACTCGGTCGCCGGGCGGGTCCCGGCGTACAACGCGGGCACCGAGAGCTTCCCGGCCAGCGCGTTCACCGCGAGCTTCCGCGTGACCGCGGCCAAGCGCAAGGGCCCGCGTACGCTGCGCAGCTTCAAGCTCGGGCCGAGCAAGCCGCTGTGCGTCAACAGGACCGCCGTGCCCTACCGCTACGCCCAGCGCAGCCTGCCTCAGCTCGCCGGCTTCCCGCCGATCGGCATCCCGGGCGGGTTCATCATCCGCTCCTATGTGCTGCGCGCCGGCCACTGGAAGGCCGGCAAGGTCAACGTGCGCTACAGCGGGCCGCTGCCGAACATCTACCTCCAGAGCGTCTACAACCGCTCGCCGTCCCGGTTCAACGCGAACCCGATGTCCGAGGCGACGGTGGACTTCCAGGCCAAGGTGGACGATGCCGGGAAGTTTTCGGCCTCGGGCGCCTGGGACTGCCAGCTCTCGACGACCAGCGCGTTCAGGAAGCGCTGAGCTCGCGCACCTGGCGCTCGACCTCCTCGTCGACGTCGAGGGGAGGCTTTCCCGCCCGGGCGCGGCGCTCGTTGCGGGCGATCACGAGCTGACGGATCTCCTCGCGCAGGGCCGGGTCGATGTCGGTCCGCGCGGTCAGCCGGCGCAGCTCGTCCTCGACGTCCAGAGGCGCCTGGCCCCGGCGCGCCCGGTGCTCGTTGCGCGCGGTCAGGAGCTGGCGGATCTCGTCCTCCCGGACGCCCGCCGCCTCCACGGGCGCCGGGGCGCCCGGCTTGCCGCGCCCCATCTCCTCGTTGATCGAGAGCCCGCCGCGCCCGATCTGGTCGTAGAGCTTGCCGGCCCCGACGAACGTGAGGACCGCGACCAGCGCGCCGCCGATCACCACCACGAGGAGGACGGTCCAGAAAGCGTCCTGCGTGGAGGCCGCGAGGAGGTCCATCCCTAGGATTGTGACCCATGTGGGCCCGTTTCCGACGGCGATCGATGGCCCCGCGGCGCCCGGTCGCCTTCCGCGACCAGATCCCGCTGGCGGTCGTGTCGGTCGGCGTGCTCGCGGCGGGCGTCGTGGTGTTCGTGGTGCTGCTGGCGCACGGGTAGGCGCCGGGTTCGGGCGCCGTGCCGGGTTCTGAACGGCAGCGATGAGGGAGTGGGTGCGGGCGGGGGGCGGCGCGCCCCTCGCCGGCTCGCCGGTGCATCCTGGTCACGGTATGCGTGACCAAAACGCACCAGCGGCGCGAAACCAGGCCCTTGGGCCCGCTGATCGGCCCTTGTCTCGCATAGCGCGACTCAGTCCGCACAGCGGCACGAATCGCGGCCCGTCGTCCCGCCGTCCCCAACCCGAGCCGTCCTCATTGATGCAGTTGCGGGGCACCACCCCCCGTCCACCGCTAGTGCCAACCCACACAAGCGTAGTTCTTACGGTTTGAACGTCACCGTACGCTTGGGTACCCTTTCGTTGACTGACCAGTCAATCTAGGACTTGACCTGCGCGCGGGATCACGGTCAGCCGCCCGCGCCGAAGGAGACACGACAACGTGGTCGATTTCACGCTTACCGACGAGCAGAAGGCCCTGCGGGAGATGGCGCACGACTTCGCCGAGAAGGAGATGCGCCCCGTCGCCTGGGAGTACGACAAGGACGGCACCTGGCCCGAGGAAGTGCTGCGCAAGGCCTGGGAGCTGGGCCTGATGAACAGCCACATCGGCGAGGAGTACGGCGGTCCCGGCGCCACCTACATCGACGGGACCCTCATCGAGGAGGAGCTGGGCTGGGGTTGCTCGGGCATCGGCACCTCGATCGCCTGCAACGGCCTGGCCACCGCGCCGATCCAGCTCGGCGGCTCCGAGGAGACCAAGAAGGAGTTCCTCGGCCGTCTGACCGAGGAGTTCTCGCTCGCCTCGTTCTGCCTCACGGAGCCCGACGCCGGCTCCGACGTGTCGGGGATGCGCACCACCGCCGTCCGCAAGGGCGACAAGTACGTCATCAACGGCAGCAAGTGCTTCATCACCAACGGCGGCTACGCCGACTTCTACACCGTCTACGCCAAGACGGACAAGGACGCCGGCCACCGCGGGATCTCCGCCTTCGTCGTGCCCCGTGACGACACCGTCACGGTGGACAAGAAGGAGGACAAGATGGGTCAGCGGGCGTCCAACACCGCGACCATCACGTTCAACGAGACCGAGATCCCGGCCGAGAACCTGCTCGGCGAGGAGAACCATGGCTTCAAGCTGGCCATGATGACCCTCGACCGCACGCGTCCCGGCGTCGCGGCCATGGCCGTCGGCATCGCCCGCGCGGCGTTCGAGTTCGCCACCGAGTACTCGAAGGAGCGCGTGCAGTTCGGCGTGCCGATCGCGATGCACCAGGCGATCCAGTTCATGATCGCCGACATGGCGACGGACGTGGAGGCGGCTCGCCTGCTCGTCTGGAAGTCCGCCGTCGAGCTCGACCAGGGCCGGCGCAACACGCTGACGTCCTCGCACGCCAAGCGCTTCTCCGCCGACACCGCGATGAAGGTCGCCACCGACGCCGTGCAGGTCTACGGCGGGTACGGCTTCATCAAGGACTACCCGGTCGAGAAGCTGATGCGCGACGCGAAGATCATGCAGCTCTACGAGGGCACGTCGCAGATCCAGCGCCTCGTCATCGCGCGCGAGACGCTGCTGCCGCGCCGCATCGAGGAGCCGGCTCCGGCCGCGGCCTAGTCCGCCCGCTGCAACCGCCTGACCAGAGGGCCGCCCGCGGGCGGCCCTCTGTCGCTCCCGGCCTCAGTCCCGGGCGATGAGCATGTTCATGACCCGCCAGCGGCATGAGGCCCGGTCGGGGTCGGCCCCCGCCCGCGCGGCCAGGGCGCCGGCGAACTCGTCGGCGACGGCATCGCGCCGCGACGGGTCCAGCTCGCCGAACAGCGACGGCTCGTAGGCGGCACGGAAGAAGTCCGCCCACGCCTGGCCGAATCGCTTGGCGTCGCCGTCGCGCTCGAAGGCCTCGCGGTAGGGATCGGGCAGCACGTCGAGCGACCACGTCTCCAGGCGCAGCCCCGAGCTCTCGAAGCCGGCCACGTACTCCTCCGGAGTGCGGTTGTAGGTGGGAATGACCATCCGCTCGTAGTCGCCTCGGTCCAGGCGCCCGTCCGCCACGAGCCCCCGCAGTGCCTCGTTGGCCAGGTCCATCAGCCCGTTGGCGCCGGGATCGCCGTGCTCGTCCGCGGCCCCCCCGGCCACGACCAGGCGCCCGCCGGGTATGAGCTCGACCGCCCGGTGGCCGAGGAAGGCCGCCCAGTCCTCGCGCGCCCGCGCGGCGAAGCGCTCGCGCGCGTCACCCGAGGCGGCGGAGCTCCAGATGTGGTCCGGGAGCGGCCCGGGCACCGAGCTGAGCCAGTGCACGGCGATCGCGCTCCAGCCCAATGAGACCAGCCCGTCCGCGAACAGCCGCTCGTAGAAGGAGCGCCCCGCCGCGTAGGCGAAGACGTCTTCCGCGCCCGCGAGATAGCTGTCGGGCGAGTCGTCCAGCGTCTCGAAGAGGGTGGTGAAGTCGTCGCCGGCCAGGTCGGTGTGCACGACGTTGATCGGTCCGGCCGAGCCCCGCTCGCGCAGGCCGTGGATGAACGCGCGCATCGGCACCAGCGAGTTACGCCCCTGCGCGGCCCCGTAGTCGGCCAGGATCGACGTGCCCTCGTGAAGCGACACCTCCGCCGCCGCGCGCTCGGCCAGCGGGAGCGCGAAGGAGACCGCGCTGCCCTGGGGCGCGGAGTGGGCGTTGTAGTAGCCCTGCGTCTTCATGACGCCGGTGTCCTGGGCGGGGCGGTCCATCGCGCACACCGTATCCACAGGGCACGAAGTAGCCTGAAGGCGGATGACCGATCCCGGACACACGGCTCTGGGCGCCTGGAGCGGCGGGCGCTTCATGCACTTCGGCCAGGCGATCGACGAGGACCGCCTGACCGCGCTGCTGCGCCCCGGCCCCGACATCGACACCGTGCTGACGGCCGACGTCTACGGCCAGGGCGAGGCGGACCGCGTGGTCGGCCGGTCGCTGGACGGCCTGCCGCGCGACTCCTACTGCCTCGTGGGGGCGATCGGCCACGACTTCTACGACGGCGAGCGCGACGGGCCGCGCGGGTTCCCGCGCTTCACCGATCCGCGCCTGCGCGGGCCCGACGCCTACGGCGAGTACGTCCGCCGCGCCACGGAGGCCTCGCTCGAGCGCCTGGGCGTCGGCTCCTTCGACCTCCTGCTGATGCACAACCCCGACCGCCTCGGCTACACGCACCCGGCGGCCTGGGAGGCGATGGAGGGGGTCCGGCAGGACGGGCTGACCGCACGCCTCGGCGTGGCCCCCGGCCCCGCCAACGGCTTCACGCTCGATGTCATCGACTGCTTCGAGCGCTTCGCGGACTCGATCGACTGGGCGATGATCATCCTCAACCCGCTCGAGCCCTGGCCGGGGGAGATGGTCCTCGACGCGGCGCGGGCCAACGGCGTGGACGTCATCACCCGGGTCGTCGACTACGGCGGGGTCTTCTGGGACGACCTGCGCCCCGAGCACGAGCTGGGCCGGACCGACCACCGGTCGTTCCGGCCGCCGGGCTGGGTGGCCGAGGGCCGCCGGCGGATGGAGCCCATGCGCCCGGTCGCGCAGCGCCACGGGCTGACGATGGGCCAGTTCGCCTGCGCCTGGAACCTGGCTCACGGGCCGGTGCGCTCTACGGTCCCCACCCTGATCCAGGAGGACTTCGAGGGCGCGCGGCCGGTCGAGACGCTGCGCGAGGAGCTGGCCGGGGTGCCGGCCACGAGCCCGCTGACCGAGGAGGAGGTCTCCGAGGTACGCGCCGCCGGGGACAACAGCAACTGCATGGCACTCAAGGGCGCCTCGCCCGAGCACGAGGGTGAGGAGCGCCCCGACCGCTGGCCGCTGCAGCCCAACCACGCCGAGCTCGCGGCGCGCTGGGGGATCGATCCCGACGCCGACCTGCGCCAGATGGCGGCCTAGTACCCGGCCGGAGGCCGCAGCTCCGCGCGGATCGCGACGACCCTCCCGTCGCGGACGGTGTAGGTCAGATAGATGTGGCGCGAGAGCTCGATGCCGCTGGTCCGGCCCCGCCCGCTCTCCAGGACCTTCAGCGTGACCTCGTTGCCCTGCTCCCGGCTCTCGACCAGCTCGACCGAGTACTCGGAGAACGCCTCGGTGACCCTGCCCATCATGGCCAGGAACCCCTCGCGCCCGTGCCACACACCCTCGGCGCCGGGCGCCTCGGTGCGGTTGTCGAACTCGACGTCCGCGACCGTGCTGGCGAAGGCGCCCTCGAGGTCGCCCCGCTGGAAGGCCGCGAACAAACCCTCCACCATCTCGCGGTTTCCCACGCCGCGACTCTAGCCGCTCGAAGCCCTGCCTGGAGGACCCGCCTCTCGCCGGTTGGCGATACTTGCGCCGTGGCCCGGATCGGCGCCGAGATCGACGTGCACGTGGCGCTCCCCGACGTCGAGGCGCTGTGGTTCGACACGCAGCGCTGGCCCACGTTCGTCGAGGGCTTCGCGCGGGTGGCCAAGTCCGAAGGTGGGTGGCCGGCCGAGGGCTCGCGCCTGGTCTGGGAGTCGATCCCCCGGGGGCGCGGGCGGGTGGTGGAGCGCGTGACCGGCTATGAGCCCGGCCACGGGCAGACCGTCGAGGTCGAGGACCCCAAGATGCGCGGCACGCAGCGGGTCGAGTTCGAGCCGCTGACGGACGGCACGGCGGTGGCGCTGGCGCTGGACTACGAGCTCAAGGAGCCCGAGATGCCGATTCGCCCGATCGTGGACCTGCTGTTCATCCGCCGGGCCATGCGCGACGCCCTGCGCCGGACCCTCACGCGCTTCGCCCGCGAGCTCCAGGCGGACGCCGAACTCCTCGGCTAGCGGATCGCTATAGCCTCCCGGCCATGTTCGTATTCAAAGCCGCGGTCGTCGGCGCGGGCACGATGGGCGGGGAGATCGCGCAGGTCATCGCCAGCGCCGACGTGCCCGTCGTGCTCAAGGACGTCGACCAGAAATTCATCGACCAGGGCCTCGAGAAGGCTCGTCAGGTCACCGAAGCGCAGCAGAACCGCCTCGTCAAGAAGGAGAAACAGACCCAGGAAGAGGCCGACGCCAATACGGCCGACATCCTCGGCCGCATCCACGGGACCACCGAGTACGAGGGCTTCGGCGACGTCGACTTCGTGATCGAGGCGGTGCCGGAGAAGATGGAGATCAAGCAGGCCGTCTTCGGCGAGCTCGACGCCGTCACTCCCGGCCACGCGATTCTGTCCTCCAACACCTCCTCGCTGTCCATCTCCGAGATGGCCGAGGCCACGTCGCGCCCCGACAGGGTCGTCGGGTTCCACTTCTTCTACCCGGCGTCCATGATGCGCCTGATCGAGGTCATCGAGGGCGACGAGACCTCGCCCGAGACGCTGCAGGCGGCGAGCAACTTCGCCCAGACCATCCGCAAGATGCCGATCCGCTGTGCCGAGTGCCCCGGGTTCGTGGGCAACCGCATCGCCAACTCCGCCATCGCCGAGATCTGGCGGGTGCAGGAGGAGAGCGGCGCGTCCTACGAGGAGATCGACAAGGCGGTGACCGACGCCAAGGCGCTGCCGATGGGGCCGTTCTTCCTCACCGACCAGCTGGGCCTGGACACGGTCCTCAAGGTCGCCCAGCACCTCCAGGAGTCCTACGGCGACCGCTTCTACGTCCACAAGGGCATGGAGGAGCTGGTCGGCGAGGGCAACCTGGGCGCCAAGACCGGGAAGGGGTTCTATGACCACGGCAGCTGACATCGACGCCGCCGCTCTCGTCGAGCGCTTCACGCTGAAGGCCTTCGTCGAGTCCTGCCTCGTGCTCGAGGAGGGCGTCGCCACGATCCGCGACATCGACCTGGCGATGATGACCGGCTTCGGGATCATCCCGCCGCCCTTCGCCCGGGCCGACGCCACAGGCCTCGACGAGGTCCTGGCGCGCTCGAGCGCGCACAGGCCGAGTACGGGGACTCCTTCGAGCCCCCGCTGATCCTGCGGCGCCTGGTCGCCCAGGGCCGCCTCGGCCAGAAGACGGGCCAGGGCTTCTTCCCCTACCCGCAGCCGGATGCCGGCTTCGACCAGGGCGAGGCGGTGAAGCTCGAGACCCGCGGCGACACCGCGATCGCCTGGCTGGGCAACCCGCCGGCCAACTCGATCTCGCCGGAGCTGATCGCCGACCTGACGAAGGTCTGGGAGCACGTGGACGGCGACGAGAGCCTGCGCTGCCTGGTGATCGCGTCCTCCAACCCGATGCTCTACTGCGCCGGGGCCGACATCAAGGCGTTCACGAAGATGGACGAGGCCGGCGGCCGGGAGCTGCTGGACGGCGCCCACGGCCTCCTGCGCTCCTTCGGCACGTCGAGCACGCTGACGATCGCCGCCGTGAACGGGCTGGCGTTCGGCGGCGGGTGCGAGATGGCGATGGCGTGCGACGTGCGCATCGCGGCCGACTCGGCGACGTTCGGCCAGCCCGAGATCAACCTCGGGATCATCCCCGGCTTCGGCGGCACGCAGCGGCTGCCGCGGCTGGTGGGCGAGGCCAAGGCGCTGGAGATGAACCTCACCGGGGACGCGATCTCGGCCGACGAGGCGTACGAGTTCGGCCTGGTCAACCGGGTCGTTCCCGACCACGAGCTGTTCGACACGGCGCTGGCCTGGGGGCGCAAGCTCGGCGGGCAGGCGCCCGTGGCGGCGGGCCGCATCAAGGAGGTATCCCACAGGGGCGACCTCGACGAGGGCATCGAGGCCGAGAAGGCCGCGTTCGCGCAGGCGTTCGGCACCGAGGACGCGCGCGAGGGCATCGGCGCGTTCCTCCAGAAGCGCAGCCCGAAGTGGAGCGGACGCTAGCCACCGGCGTCGAGCGCCTGGCCGAGCTCGTCCGCGGGGCGGGCTCGGTCGTCGCGCTCACGGGCGCCGGGATCTCCGTGCCGTCGGGGATCCCCGACTTCCGGTCCCCGGGGACGGGGATCTGGGAGAACGTCGACCCGATGGAGGTCGCGCACATCGACGTGTTCCGGCGCGACCCGCAGCGCTTCTGGAGCTTCTACGGGGACCGCTTCGCCACGCTGCGCGACAAGCAGCCCAACGGCGCCCACGCGGCGCTGGTGGAGCTCGAGGCCCGCGGCATCCTGGACGCCGTGGTCACCCAGAACATCGACATGCTGCACCGCAAGGCGGGCACACGGGAGCTGATCGAGGTCCACGGGACCATCGCCCACTCGAGCTGCCTGGACTGCGGGGCGCGGTTCGAGCTCGAGGAGGCCCGCGCCCGGCTGGCCGCCGACGGCGCCGTGCCGCGCTGCGACTGCGGCGAGCCGCTGAAGCCGGACGTGGTGCTGTTCGGCGAGATGCTGCCGATGGGGGCGATGGAGCGGGCGGCGGAGCTGGCCGCGGGCGCCGACGTGCTGCTGTGCGTCGGCTCCTCGCTCGAGGTCTACCCGGTCGCCGGCCTGCCCACGGTGACCCTGCGGGCCGGGGGCCGGGTGGCCATCGTCACCCAGGGCCCGACGCCGCTGGACGACGTGGCCGAGGTGAAGCTCACGGGCGATGTCGTGCAGGAGCTGGAGGCGCTGGTCGCGGCTCTCTAGGGGCGCGGATACTGAGCGTCCATCCCGTCGCGGAGCGATTGCAGGCTCAGCCGCCCGGCGGGCACCGGGTCGGCGCGGTAGGAGAGGATCCCGGAGCCGAAATCCAGCGAGAAGCGCCGCACCCCGCCCAGCCCGAGCTCGGTCACGCGAGGACTGTTTCCCCAGCTGAGCAGCCAGCCCCCGTCGGCCAGGCGCCGGGCCGATCCGCAGCAGGCGGAGATGTCGATGTCCGGGTCCTGGACGATCTCGAGCGCCGTGGCCGTCCGCGCGTCGAGATCGAGCCCGTAGCGCAGCGCCTGGGGAGCACGGTGTGCCTGAGTCCCGTTGTCGTGCACGGTCACGGTCCCGTCGGCCAGGAGTCGCGCGTCGTGCTGGCCGTCGAAGCGGTCGGACGCGAGTGGGTCTGACGCGGGGACGATCGTCAGACTCTCGGGACGCGAGGTGCCGCCCAGCTTCCACTCGACGTCTCCGGTGGCGCGGCTGATGGAGTAGACGGCGTTGAGGTGGCGTGCCGAGATCACGAGCGAGTCTCCCGCCGGCTCGATCGAGTTCAGGTGCACCATGTCGTAGGCCGTGCGGCCGTCCGGAAGGGTCGTCGGGTTCGCCCGGATGGAAGCCCACCACCGCGCGCTCTCCGCGAGCGTCAGGTGGTCCCGGCTGTTCCAGATCCACACCAGACCGCCGCCGGCGTCGAGCTCCTGGATCTCGGCGTCCATCACCGTGGCATCGGACGGCCCGGGCGGAGACATCCCGCTCAGGTCGACGTGATCGCGCGGCTGGTAGCTGATGACCAGCAGGTGCCCGGCGGGGAGCGGCTGGAGGTCGTGCGTGTCGATCACGCCGCCCACGGCGGTGACGGTCCTCACGAGCGTTCCGTCGAGGGCGCGGACCTCGTAGCGCGTGTTCGGGTCGGTGCCGAAGGATCCGGGATAGCGCAGGCCGTAGGCGACGGTCCCATCGCCGAGCACCTTGGCGTCGAGCGCGGACCGCGGCGGCCGGAAGAACCACACGGGCACGCCGTGCGGATCGAACAGCGCCACCCAGCCGGTGGTCGTGTCGAAGAGCGGGGTCGGCGCCACGGCATAGAAGGCCTGACTCGGGGTTCCGGGGCGGCTGAACGTGAAGCCGGGAAAGCCGGCGGGCAGGCAGCGCACGTGATAGGTGCGCTGGGTTCCGCCGACGTCGGTGGCCACGTTGAAGCCCTGACCGCCCGACAACCCCACGTCGGCGCCGAAGGAGCCGCCACGCGGCGTCGCGCCGTCCACCGAGGCGGTCGCCGGGCCCTCCGTCGCCACGTCGACGCGGACGGGCGTGGAGCCGTCGCAGCGAGTCACGTAGTCGAAGACCTCGGGATCGAAGGCGGGGAAGAGCGCCGGCGTCGTCGTCATCCGCACGGCCGGCGCCGCCGGTGGCGCCGGCGGCGAGGGCGCCGGGGCCGACGCCGGCTCGAAGCGCCAGTCACGCGCCGCCGATCCCCGGAAGCAGCCGAGGAGATACGGGAAGGCGCCGGTGAGCCGGTAGCGGTACTCGCGCACCCGCCGCCCGCCGCGCCGCACCGTCTCCCAGCGCCCGTGGCAGGCGTCGAGATCGCGGTTTCGCACCAGACGCCCGCCCGGACCGCGCTGCCCGTAGATCGGGTGGCCGTCGCGGGCGTAGCCAAGAAGGGGGGAAGCCCGGCGGACCGAGAGCCCCTCGACCAGGCACGGTGCACCCGCGCGGTAGGCGTAGCGTCCCCGGGCGTCGACCGTCCCTCCGCAGTGGTCGTGCACTTCGCGGGCGACGAGGTCGCGGCCGTACACGTCCGCGGGCGGGAGGATGGGCACGCCGTTGCGGGCGATGCCGATGGGCTGCCCGAGATCCACGCAGCGGCCCGGAGTCCATCGCGCCCTGGGCAGGCTGCCGGTGACGCGCAGCCTGTTCAGCGCCTGACCGCGGGCGCCGAAGGGATAGGCGTTGTCGGTGCGAGCGATGGGGAACCGTCCGGTCGTCGCGCCCACCGGGAGCCCGTTTCCCTCCAGGCCGCGGGCCGTCGCCGAAGAACGCACCCCAAAGCTCGCCTGTGGCCAGCTCACCCTGCCGTCGATCACCGGCTTGCGGCCCGGGCGCCAGTAGCGGCCGGAGATCCACGGGAGCGCCCGTCCCGGCGCGCCTCGCCGCGCGGCGGTGCAGGAGTAGAGGCTTCCCGCCTTCGGCCCGCGCTTGGTCACCTGCCGATCGAAGACCCGGTGCTTCACGGCGCCGTCGGCCGCCGGGGAGCACACCGCCAGAATCACGGCGGCGGACGCGCAGAGGAGCAGGCGGGGCCGGCGGATACGGCAGCGTACCGGCGTCAGCCGGTGAAGCGGGGCGCGCTCGGGCGGGCGATCACGAGCGTGATCGCGGTCCGCCGCGTCGTCGCCGTCCCCGACCCGTCGCGTGAGGCGACGACTGCGGTGACCCGCAGCGTGTGCCGGCCGCTCAGCAGCACGCGGCCGTGGCGGGTGAGGAGGATCCGCGGCCGCACCCGGCGTCCCGATCCCATCCGGAAGGCCGCGCCGCCGATCCGGGTGGCGGCGGTGTGCCCGGCGCGGCTGGCGCTCATCGGGAACCGCAGGCTGAAGGAGCCGGTGCAGGACAGGTAGGTCCCGGCCGGGCAGGCGATGCTGACGTGCGTGACTCCGGCCAGGGTGACCGCGTCTGCCTGAACTGGGGCGAAGGCCCCGGCGAACGGGATGCTCTTCGTCTTGAAGGAGCGGTCGGCCCCGGTCGCCGAGCCCGCGGAGCTCGTGGCGGTCACGCGGTAGTGGTAGGTGCGGTTGGGCACCAGCCCGGACAGGCGGGCCGAGACGGGGAGGGTCGATTCCCCGGCGGGGAGCGTGCCCGCCGTCGTGCTGCGGCCGTAGCTCGCGGTCAGGCCGTAGGCGAAGCGGTAGGTGGTGGTGGCCCCACCCGGGCGCACGGTGCCGTTGAGCGTGGCGCCCCGGGCCGTGATGGCCGTGGCGGCCCCCGTGGCCACCGCCGGGCCGGCGCCCGTGGTCAGCGTCAGCGTGGAGCCGCTCACGGTGGCGTCGCCGTTGTCGACGACGAGGTGGAACTCGTACGTCGCGCCGGGCGCCAGGAGGCTCAGCGGTGCGGCCACGACCTGGTCGGTGACGCCCGCCGCCACCGACCCGGCCGGGATGAAGGAGACGAAGGACTCGCCCTGGCGCTGCACGAGGAAGTAGGCCGTGCCGGCGCGGGCGCTGGGGTTGGACGCCGCGCCGTGCAGCTGGGCCGAGCCGGGGGTGACGGCGGTGGCGGGCAGCGTCGTCGCGCCGGGGGGCGCGGCCTCGTATGCGCCCACGTCGACGCCGGAGGCCGGCCGGGCCACGCCGCGCTGGTCGACCTTGGGATCGGGCAGCGCCTCCGCCGTGCCCTTCCCGATGGCCGGGCTGTCGAGTGGGATGGCGCGGGTCTGCGTCGGGCCGCCGTTGGCGGCGAGCGGGCCCAGCTTGGGATCGACACCGGACTGGTCGGTGGCCTGCGTGAACCCGCAGGCCTGGCCGGCGTCGTCCTCGAGGTTGAAGCCGTTCGAAGTCGAGCCGGTGCCCGTAGTGCTGTCGCAGTTCGCGCCGCCACCCTGCGGATCGGCGACGATCGTGCTCTGGAAGGTGGAGTTGCCGAGGAACTCGGTTCCCACGTTCGCTGTGGCGGCGGCCGAGTTGGAGGTCACGGTCGAGTTCACGATCGTGGCCTGGTTGTTGAAGAGGATCCCGCCCGCGCCTCCGCCTGCGCTGTTGCCGGAGATCGTCGAGTTGCGAACCGTGAACGGATCGCCCGTCGCCGACTCGAAGAAGGTGAGCTGGAAGAGCCCGCCGCCGCCGGCCGCGGCGTGGTTGCCGGAGATGGTGCTGCGCTCCACCGTCGTCCCGCCGATCGTGGCCACGCCCCCGCCGTCGATGTCGGCGATGTTGCCGTTGATCGTCGTGTCCGTGATCTCGGCATTCGCGGAGCCGAAGGTGCCGCCGATCAGGAGACCTCCACCGTCCGCGGTGGCGTGGTTGTCCGTGAAGCGGCTGCCGGCGACGTCGGCGCCGCCACCCTGGGCGCCGAGTCCTCCTCCCTCACCGGCGGTGTTCCCGGTGAAGACCGTGTTGCGGATGACCAGGTCGGTGGGGTCGGTCGAGGCTGCGTACAGCCCGCCGCCCACCAGGTTCGGGGCGGTGTTGTCGACGATCACGCTGTCTGAGAGCGAGAGCTTCCCGGTGTCGCTGTCCACGCCGATGCCGCCCCCGCCCGTTGCCCCCCCACTCGCCGTGCTGCTGGAGACGGCGACGTGGGAAACCGTGGCCGCGGCGTTGCCGCTCACGAGCAACGCCGCGCCGGCGCCCGAAGTGGTCGACCCATTGATGAGGCTGAGCCCGGAGAGGGAGAACGTCACGCCGGGATTGACCACCAGGAGGCGGAAGTTGTCGGTGCCGTCGACGAAGAAGCCGGGGCCGGGCCCGGAGATGTCGACGCTCTCGGTGATCGCCGGCAGGCTGCTCTGAAGCGTGACGGTGCCGGTGGCCGTGATGCCGATCGTGTCCGCCCCGGCCGTCCCGTTGGCGTCCAGGATCGCCTGGCGCAGGGAGCCGGACCCCGAGTCGTTGGTGTTCGTCACCGAGAACGGCGCGGCCTGAGCCGCGGCCGGCAGAGCGAGGGCAAGGGCGATCCCTGCCAGTCCCCCGAGAAAGCGCACGAGCGCCCTGTTGCCCCCGCCGGACATGTCCCAAACCCTATGAAATGGAGTACTGGCGGCGCGCCGCTAGCCGAAGCCGGCCGCGGCGCGGGCTCGCAGCGCGGCCTCGAGCCGCGCGACGGTGCCCTCGACGGCCTCCGTGGCCTCGTCGTCGAGCTCGCCCGCCACGGCCGCGTTGGCCGCCGCGCCGACCGCCCCGCGGCGATCGCGGAGCTCGTCCAGGCGCTCGTCCATGTTGCGCCGGCCCGAGTCCGCCCCGGCCAGCTCCGCCAGCGCGGCCTCCAGCGCGACGCGCAGCTGGAGCGCCGCCTCGCGGGTCCGGCCCGCGTCGAGGTCCGACCGGGCCCTGAGGGTGAGCAACTCGCAGGCCAGGGGCTCGTCGCGCCCGCCCAGCACCGCGGCCAGGCGTTCCTGGGGGCGCAGGGCGGCCACGCGACGCTCGCGCCGGCGCCGGGTGAGCGGGACCTCGACGGCCGCGTGCCAGCGGCCCTCGGCCACCTGGTCGCCGCTGCCGTAGCCGATCCGCGCGACGAGGGCGCGGTCGACGGTGACGTCGTGGAGCCCCGGATCGGCGGCGGCCAGGCGGTGGGCGTGAATGGCGCGGTTGAGCGCGGCCATCGACTCCGCCAGGAACACGTCCTGCCCCTCGTCGTCCAAGCCGCGCAGCCAGCCCTCGGACTCGTCCTCGGCGATCGGCTGCGCCGAGATCACGGTCGCCCGGGCGGTGGAGACGGGCGTCGGGCCGGGCTCGGGGTCGGCGCGCTGGGCGCGACGGCCGCCGAGCAGGCGGCGTTGGGGGGCGCCCAGCGTGGCGAACACGATCACGTGGGTCGGCTCTCCGCCCCCGGCGGGGCGCAGCACGTAGCGCCCGTCGTCGGGGCCGAGGGCCCAGGGGTACTCGAACTGGGCGAAGCGGAACCGCTGGCTACCGTCGGCCAGGGCGCTACTCGCCGACGTGCGCCCGGCTCGAGCGGTCCGCCGGGATGGATGCCTTGGAGGGCTTGACCGGGACGACGGGGTTGTCGATTTGGTTGAGGCGGTCGATGAGCTTGATCCACTGGCTGGGCTTGAGGGCGGCGTTGTACTGGGAGGCGAGCTTGCCGGAGTACTGGGGGTAGAAGCCGACGTGGATGTGGTCGTCGTGGTCTGAGAGGACGAGGGTGTTGTCGGTGCCGGGGAACTTCATCAGGCTGATGATCTGGTGGGGTTTCATCGCGCCTTGGAGGGTGAGCAGGCGGCGGATGGTGATGTCGGTGATGGTGCCGGGGCCCTGGTGGCCGATGATGGGTATCCCGTTGACGGCGGCGATGTCCACGGCGTTGCCCGACGAGTGCTCGGACACGGTGCCGGCGGTGGTCAGGTAGCTGTGGCCGCATTTGAGGGCCGAGACGGTGGGCTTGAGGCCTGAGGAGGTGAGGAACTTCAGCGTGGCCAGCACGCGGCGGTCGATCTGGCCCGAGAGGATGTCGCGGCGGCCGCAGTCATAGATCTCGATGCGCGGATCGTTGAGGACCTGCTGTTCGAGCTGTTCCTTTGACATGAGCAGGATCTGGCCGATCGAGGGGTTGCGGGCGTCGGGGCCGAAGAACGGGTTCTTGCCCGCGGCGCGATAGATGGCCGTGGCCTCCAGCAGCTTCCACCCGTCCAGGATCGGCTTGGGATCGATCGCCGGCGACTTGGGCCCCGCCGGGCGAATCGCGAAATGCACATGCGGCGCCAGGTGCGAATCGGTCTTGTCGATACGCCCCAGCACCGTCCCCGCAATCACCTGCGCCCCCGGACGCAACGGCTTGAGGACGACATCCTTGCGCGGGAGGCCGAGCACCTGCTTGAAGTAGGCCTCGAAGGTGGTGTAGCCGGCGACCGGCTTGCCGGTCTGGAGCATCTGCTGCTCGCCGCCGTTGCGATAGGCGGCCTTGCGGCCGGGGTTGGCGAACAGGCGCTCCTTGACGACCTCGATGGTCTTGACCGAGCGGGGGGCCGGCGCGCCCTTGGCCACCGCCCGCGGCTTGACCTGGGACCCGGCGCTGGCGGCCTGCGTCGGCTTGGGGTCCTTCGACTTGGCGGGCAGCTCGAGCTCGCGCTTGATCGAGGTGAGGGAGACCTGCTTGGGCTTGGGCGAGGGGTAGGAGGCGGCGATCTGGCCGAGGTTCGAGTAGGTGAAGCGGTTGCCGTAGACGTCCTGGAGGACGACGTAGCGGCCCAGCGCCTTGGAGACGCCCACGGCCTTGATCTCGCCGTCGTTGACCGCGATGACCGAGGCGCCGCGCTTGGAGTAGATGTTGATGCCGCGCCGGTCGGGGTTGCTGTCGACGACGTTGGCGACGTTGCCCGACTTGGCGCGCTTCTGCGCGGCCGCCTCGGAGATGTCGTCGGCGTAGGTGGCGCGGGCGGCGACGGGAAAGCGGCCTTCGGTGAGGCCGGTGATGGCGCCGACGAGGGCTTGGGGTAGGCCGCCGATGAGTTTGGCGCGCAGCATGACTGAGTCGACGTACCAGGTGGCGTGGTTGTAGGAGTAGATGGCGCCGCGGATGTTGTCCTTGGCGCCGGCGGCTTTGAGGTAGCGCGCGGCGGCGAAGATGGCGTCGACGGGGTTGTAGGGGTCTTTGCGTCCGTCGTTGTTGGCGTCGACGCCGTAGGTGCGCCAGGAGGAGGGGATGAACTGCATCCAGCCCATCGCGCCGGCACTGGAGACGTTGAGGTTGCGTCCATAGTCGGTCTCGATCTCGTTGATCGCGGCCAGGATCTGCCAGGGGACGTCGTACTCGATCCCGGCCGCCTGGTAGATGCGCAGCAGGAACGGCGGGATGCGGAACTTCTCGATGAAGAAGTTCGGCACCCCGATCTGCGCCGGACCCGGCGTCGCCAAAGAGAAATTCGGATCGGACACCGTCGGCGTCCCGTCGGGCTTGCGCGCCTTGGCCTTGCGCTCCGCGCGCTGGGCTCCCAGGTCCTCGACGTGCTTGGCGCCCAGTCGCGTCTTGGCCTTGGTCTTCTTGGGACCGGTCGGCGTCGTCGGGGTGGTCGGCGTCGTCGGGGTGGTCGGCGTCGTCGGGGTGGTCGGCGTCGTCGGGCTCGTCGGCTGCGTGGGCTGAGTCTGCTGTGGAGGTTGAGTGATCGTCGGCAGCTGAACGGGCGCCGGCGTGTCCGTGCAGTTGATCGAGGCCACGGCCGCGGTGAGCTGACCCAGCGCCGCGGCGGTGCACGGCGTGCCGGCGGGCACGGTGACGCTGATCGTCTGCCCGGTGACCAGGGTCGCCGTGATGACCCGCTGCTGAGCGTCAGCGGGCACGATGGAGGTACCGAGACCGGCGGTTATCACGCCAGCCACGAGTAGGCCGATGTACAGCTTCGCTCTCTTCATTCTCGAGGCGAGTCTCCTCCCGCACAGGAACGCGGGTCCCTGGCCAGGACGCTACTGGGGGCTTCTGACGTTTGCAACGTTGAACCGTTGGGGGTCCCGAGCGCCCGTTCCAGCGGGATTCCGGGGCCATCGAAAGGCAGATGCGACCTTACTCCACGCGCGCGAGACTGCGCACTAAGAGCGTGTTACGTGGGTCGCCGATACCCCGCGGGGCGCGGTTGCGAACCCTCAAACCGTCTCGAAACGGCCCGAGAACCCTGGAGTCACCTGGACGTAAGGCTCAGGTGGAGATTTAGAGTCTGGTCGTGGGCGGAACGCCGACGCTCGACCGCCGGGCGGGCGGCCGGTGCTGCGCTATGGTGGCGCCGCGGACCGCCAAGCGACCGAAGGGGCACCATGACCGAGACCGCCGACGACGGCCTGCGCAGCCGTCTCACACGACAGGGCGAGGACGCGCTCGGAAAGCTCGCACAGGACCTGCTCGAGAACCCGCTCGTCAACGGCGCGATCACCCGCGCCTTCGAGGCGCGCGAGAAGGCGGCCCAGGCCCAGGAGGTCGCGATGGGGGCGCTGAACATCCCCTCGGCCGCCGACATCGAGCGGCTGACGCGCCGCGTGCGCTCGGTCTCGCAGCGCCTGGAGGGCATCGAGGACGGCGTTGACCGCCTGGACGAGCACGTCTCCCGGCTTCAGCGCGACACCGGCCTGGGCGAGCGCCTCGAGGGGATCGAGGAGCAGCTCGAGAGCCTGAACCGCGAGCTCGCCTCGCTGCGCGACTCGGTGGCCGGCCGCGAGCCGGTGCCGACGAGCCAGGAGCGCCTCGAGGTCCCGCAGGGCTAGAGCGGGCCGCGCCGTGAGCACCCCCTTCGAATCCACGAAGCAGTTCAAGGAGGTCATCGACCGGACGTTCTCGCTCATGAGCGAGGACCCCGACATGGGCCCCAAGCTCCGCGAGGCCGACGTGCCTCAGCGCTTCGAGTTCGACGACCTCGACCTGGTGGTCAACATCCGCGCCGGCGAGCCCGGTGAGGACGCCGAGCTGCACTGGGAGTGGACGGACGACGTCGACTGGGAGCCGAAGGTCCGCATGACGATGTCCTCCGAGACGGCCAACAAGTACTTCCAGGGCCGCGAGAACGTGCCGATCGCCATCGCGCGGCGGCGGATCAAGGCGGGCGGCGACGTGAAGTCGGCGCTGAAGCTGATCCCGATCTCCAAGCCGGTCTACGCGCTGTATCGCGACATGGTCGATCGCGACTATCCGCATCTCGCGCTCTGATCGTTCGATCAGCAACTCCCGTCGTTGACAGCGCGGGTCTCAGCGACTACACCTAAGCCCACAAGTTCGCAGCAGGCCGTAAGTGGACGGCCTCGTCGCTTCGGCGGCGGAGGGGGTCCGCGAGGCGCCGCCGGAAACGAGACGAGCGCCGTCGGCCACGTAGCGGGCCGCGAGCCCGCATGCGGCGGGATCACCCTCCAGTGGCGGTCCCGCCGCAGTTCGTTCCCTCCCCATACCATCCGAGGCCAGGCCCGTGAGCTCCGTGACCCTCACCGAGGCTGCGGCGCGTGCCGGCGTCTCCCCGGGGACCCTCCGCCGCTGGGCGAAGGCCGGCGTGATCCCGCAGTACAAGGGCGATTGGACGCCCGCCGCGATCGCGCACGCGCGCATCGTGGCGCGTCTGCGCGAGCGGGGCCACTCGCTGGACGAGATCCGTCGCGCGGGGGAGAGCGGGCGCCTGGCCTTCGGCTACATCGAGGACCTCTTCCCCGAGCCGACGGGCGGGTACACGCTCGAGCAGGCCGCGGCCGATACCGGCCTCGAGCCGGCGCTGATCGAGCGCGTCTACTCCACGGCGGGCTTCAACCGCCGCTCTCTGGAGCACATCACCGACGAGGACATCCAGTTCCTGCGCTACGTGGCCGCCGTCCTGGCCGCCGGGTTCCCGCTCGTCGCCTTCCTCCAGCTCGTCCGCGTCTACGGCCAGGCGATCGCCCAGGTGGCCGACGCCGAGGTGCGCCTGTTCCACCTCTACGTGCACGAGCCGCTGATGCGCGACGGGGTGGGGGGCCTGGAGATGGCCGAGGAGATGGAGGCCCTGGCCCGCGAGCTGCTCCCGCTCTCCTCGCCGATGATGGATCACGTCCACCAGCGCTTCCTGGCCTACTTCGTCGAGCAGGACGTGATCGGCCACATGGAGACCGACCTCGAGGGCGGCGAGCTCGACCTCGGTCGGCTGCGGGTGGCGATCGCCTTCGCCGACCTCGCCGGCTACACCCGGCTCACCGAGGAGGAGGGCGAGGAGCAGGCCCTGGACGCCGTCGAGCGGTTCGTCGAATCCGTCGAGCACACGCTCCCCGACGACGCCCGGGTCATCAAGACGATCGGCGACGAGGTGATGATCGTCGGCTCGGACCCGTCGGCCCTGATCGACTGGGCCGTGGGCTTCCAGCTCCTCCAGAGCGAGCGCCCGCTCCCGCGGATCGGGATCCACAACGGCGAGGTCCTCTACCGCGACGGCGACTACTACGGGCGCGAGGTCAACCTGGCGGCCCGCGTCGCGGCGCGGGCGGCGGGGGGAGAGGTGCTGGTCACCCGCCCGGTGGTCGACAGCGCCGGCCCCCACCTGGAGTTCGAGCCGATCGGCGAGGTCCGCCTCAAGGGCTTCGCCGGGTCCACCGAGCTGTTCCTGGCCTCGTTGGCCGAGGACTGACCACACGGTGGCGCGCGTACACTCGCCGGGGTGGACCAGGATCCGGATCGGCTGCTCGCGCGGGTGCGCGACGGGGGGCTGTTGCCCGCCGGGCGCCCGGTCGTCGTCCTGCTCTCGGGCGGTCGCGACTCGACCTGTCTGCTCGATGTGGCCGTGCACCTGGCCGGCCCCGCCGCCGTCACGGCCCTGCACGTCAACCACGGCCTGCGGGCCGAGGCCGGCGACGACGAGCGCTGGTGCGTGGCGCTGTGTGAGCGCTTCGACGTGGAGCTGCATGTCCATCGCGCCCGGGTGCCCGAACGGGCCGGCAACCTCCAGGCCTGGGCGCGCGACGTGCGCTACGGGGCGGCGGCCCGCGTCGCGCTGACCCGCGGCGCCCGGGTCGCCAGCGGCCACACGGCCTCCGACCAGGCCGAGACGGTGCTGCACCGGCTGGCCGCGTCCCCGGGCCGCCGCGCGCTGCTGGGCATGCCGGCCCGCGACGGCCTGCTCGTGCGCCCGCTGCTCGAGCTCACGCGCGAGGAGACGGGCGCCTACTGCCGGGCACGGGGGCTGCCGTGGCGAGACGACTCCTCCAACGCGCCCGGCTCGTCATATACACGCGCGCGGGTGCGCCACGACCTGCTGGCGGCGCTGCGAGAGGTCCATCCGGCCGCGGAGGCCAACCTGGTGCGCACCGCCGGGGAGCTGCGCGACGAGGCCGAGGTCCTCGACGCGCTCGTCGGCGAGATCGTGGGCGGCGGGGCGAAGATCGAGCTCGCGCGGCTGGCCGCCCTTCCCCCGGCGCTGCGCCGGCTCGTGGCCCGGCGGCTGGCCGAGGACGCGGACGGCGCCCCGGCTCCGCAGGCGGGCGCGCGCGTGGACGAGCTGGCGCGGCTCGGGGCCGGCGGCGGCAGCGCCTCCCTGGATCTGGGCGGCGGCCTGCGGGCCGTCGTCGAGTACGGCATGCTGCGCTTCTCGCGCGAGGACGCTCCGCCCGCGCCCGGCGTGCCCGTGGCGCTCGGCGTCCCCGGCGTCGTGCGCTTCGGCCCCTGGCAGGTGCGCTGCGAGCCCGCGGCGCCCGAGCCGGGGCCGGGTGTGCTCGACGTCTCCGGGCTCGAGGGCGGCCTGAGCGTCCGTGGCTGGCGGGAGGGCGACCGCATGGCGCCCCTCGGGCTGGGCGGGACGCGGACCCTGTCGGACCTGTTCACCGACCGCCGCGTGCCGCGCGAGCGCCGGCGCTCGCTCCCCGTGGTCGAGGCGGCGGGCGAGATCGCCTGGGTCCCCGGGGTGGCCACCGCCGAGCGCTTCCGTGTCACCGCGGCCACGCGGCACGCGGTGCGCCTGACCGCGCGAGCCGCGCCGTGACCCAGCCGGCGGGGACCGTCGCCGCGGGCGCCGCGCGCCGGATCCGGTTCCAGGGCCGCGCGGTGCGCGTGCTCGTGGTCATCTCGCTCGTCCTGATCGGGCTGATCACGATGCTCGCGATCGGGGTGGAGGTGGGGCCCCTCGCCTTCGTGACCGGCCTGGTGCTCGCCACCCTGCCCGTGCCCATCTACGTCTTCCTCGCCCTGCGCATCGACCGCTTCGAGCCCGAGCCGCTGCGCCTGCTGGCCTGGGCGTTCTTCTGGGGCGCGACAGGCGCCACCTTCATCGCGCTCGTGCTCAATACGACGGGCCAGGTGCTCGTGGGCAACCAGTTCGGCTCCGACGTGGGCGAGCTCTACGGCGGCTCGATCTCGGCCCCCATCGTCGAGGAGAGCGCCAAGGGCCTCGTCCTCTTGCTCATCTACCGCTGGCGGCGCTGGCAGCTCGACGGCGTCCTGGACGGGATGGTCTACGCGGCGATGGTCGGGCTGGGCTTCGCGATGACCGAGAACGTCCTCTACTACTCGCACGCCGCGGTCAACGGCGGGGTGCCGCTCGCCGCCACGTTCTTCATGCGCGGCGTGCTCTCGCCCTTCACCCATCCGGTGTTCACCTGCATGACGGGCATCGGCCTCGGGGTCGCCGCCACGACGCGGAAGCGCTGGCTGCGCTACGTCGCCCCGGTCGCCGGCCTGCTCACCGCCATGACGCTGCACAGCCTGTGGAACACGTCGGCCAGCGTCGGCGGCGGGGCGGCCTTCCTGGGCGTCTACTTCCTGATCATGGTCCCCGTGTTCTTCGGGCTGGTGACGATCGTGCTCGTCACCACGGGCAAGGAGGGGCGGATGGTGACGCGCCATCTCGATCCGGAGGTCAGGGCCGGGATCCTCACCGCCGGAGACGTGGAGCTGCTCTCCACGCTGCGTGACCGCCGCCGGGTGCGCCGGGCGGCTCGGAAGGACGGCCAGGAGGAGCGCCGGGCCATGCACGACTTCCAGCTCACGGCGACCAACCTCGCGTTCCAGCGCCGCCGCGCCGAGCAGGGCCTGGCGTGCGACGTGGTGGGCGCCCGGGCCGAGTTCGCCGGGGCCTCGCGCGCCCTGGGCGAGCACCTCGGCCCGCGGGTCCAGGAGCTGCGCGGGCAGGCCGAGCAGCGCATGGCCTGGCGAGCCGCCTACGTCGCGGCGCAGGCCGTGCCCGTGACGCTTCCGGCGCCCGGCTGGCACGCCGACCCGTGGGGCCACGCCCGCCTGCGCTGGTGGGACGGCCGGGCCTGGACGGGCCACGTGGCGTAAACGGCGCCGCGGAGGGGTTGGCGGCGGGCCTCCGGCACGCTACGGTCCCCAGCGGGTATGTCGCACGTCCCGCTGTGGCTCCGGTGTGTGTTCGCCGCCGTGCTGGTGGCCACGATGACGCTTGCCTTCTGGGGACGTCCTCCGCGCCGGCGCCCGGCGGCCCGCGTGTGGCGCCGGCTGGCGGGAGTGGGCGCGATGTTCTACGGCGCCGGGTGCGTGGCCCTGCTCGTCGACGAGGCCGTGATCAGCGCCGCGCTCGTCGGAGTCGGGGTGGAGACGCTCTCCGTCGTCGCCTGGCTGGGCCGCGGCCTGGGCGGCGAGGACGACGACGACGGCGGTGGAGGCGGCGGCAGCGACGACCCCGACGACCGCGATCGCGACGGGGACGGGGACGGCCCGCCGGACACCTGGCGCCCGTCCGACGAGCGCGCGTTCTGGGACTACGTCTCCCGCGGGCCGCGCGCGCCGATCGCGGGCTGATCGCTCCGGGCGCGAAGCGGCTAGCTTTCCGCGCCCATGCGTGACCCCGAGATCGGCGAGGTGCTCGTCCAGAAGGACGCGCTCGACCATCGCGTCCACCAGCTCGGCGCGGAGATCTCGCGCGACTACGAGGGCCACGACCTGGTGCTCGTGGGCGTGCTCAAGGGCGCGGTCTTCTTCCTGTCCGACCTCATGCGCCACATCGAGATCCCGTGCGAGGTCGACTTCATGGCCGTCGCCTCCTACGGCTCCTCCACCGACTCGTCCGGGGTGGTGCGCATCCTCAAGGACCTCGACGCCTCGATCGAGGGCCGCGACGTCCTGATCGTCGAGGACATCGTCGACTCCGGGCTGACGCTGCAGTACCTCCTGCGCAGCCTGGGCGCGCGCGAGCCTCGCTCCCTGGAGGTGTGCGCACTGCTCACCAAGCCCGAGCGGCGGAAGGTCGATCTGCCCACCCGTTACGTGGGCTTCGAGATCCCCAACAAGTTCGCCATCGGCTACGGCCTGGACCACGACGAGCGTTACCGCAACCTGCCATACGTCGCCGCGCTCGCGACCCGGTGACCGATCCGACTGCGTTGCACGTGCGTTAACGCCCCTAGTGAGGCCGAAACCGCATGCTAGGCTGACTCTCCCCACCCTGGGCCCGGGAAGGGCCCTTTTCCCGTCATGAGCAGGTTTTTCAAGAGCGCCGCCTTCCCCATCCTCATAGTGGTGGTCCTCGCGTTCTTCGCGCAGAAGCTCATCAGCCCGGGCTCGGACAAGCCCAAGACGGACTTCTCGCAGTTCCTGACGCAGATCGACGACGGCCGGGTCAAGAGCGCCACGCTCAAGACCAAGGACAACACCGTCGCCGTCACCCTCCAGGATGGGCAGAAGTACGAGGTCGGCTACGACCCCGACTACGGCAACGAGCTGATCAACAAGCTCCAGGCCAAGGACGTCCGCTTCGACGTCGAGGGCAAGAAGTCCAGCGGGTGGCTCTCACTGCTCACCTACGTCCTGCCGTTCCTCATATTCATCGGGTTCTGGATATTCCTGATGAACCAGGTCCAAGGCGGCGGCTCGAAGGTGATGTCGTTCGGGAAGTCGCGCGCCAAGCGGCTCTCGGTCGACTCGCCGAAGATCACCTTCCGTGACGTGGCCGGGGTGGACGAGGCGGTGGAGGAGCTCCACGAGATCAAGGAGTTCCTCGAGAACCCGAAGAAATTCCAGGCCCTGGGGGCGAGGATCCCCAAGGGCGTCCTCCTCTACGGTCCACCGGGCACGGGTAAGACCCTGCTCGCGCGCGCCGTGGCGGGCGAGGCGGGCGTGCCCTTCTTCTCGATCTCCGGCTCGGACTTCGTGGAGATGTTCGTCGGCGTCGGCGCCAGCCGCGTGCGCGACCTGTTCGAGCAGGCCAAGCAGAACAGCCCCTGCATCATCTTCATGGACGAGATCGACGCCGTCGGGCGCCACCGCGGCGCCGGCCTGGGCGGTGGCCACGACGAGCGCGAGCAGACGCTCAACCAGCTCCTCGTGGAGATGGACGGCTTCGAGATGAAGGACAACATCATCCTCATCGCCGCCACCAACCGCCCGGACATCCTCGACCCCGCGCTCCTGCGCCCGGGCCGCTTCGACCGCCAGATCGTGGTCGACCGCCCCGACCGCAAGGGCCGCGCGAAGATCCTCGAGGTCCACACCCGCGGCAAGCCGCTGGCGCGCGAGATCAACATCGACGCACTGGCCGGCCAGACCCCCGGCTTCACCGGCGCCGACCTGAGCAACCTCGTCAACGAGGCCGCCCTGCTCTCCGCCCGCAACGGCAAGCGCGAGATCACCCAGATCGAGCTCGAAGAGGGGATCATGCGCGTGATCGCCGGCCCGGAGAAGAAGACCCGGGTCATGAGCGAGAAGGAGCGGCTGGTCACGGCCTACCACGAGATGGGGCACGCGATCGTCGGCCACTACCTGCCCAACGCCGACCCGATCCACAAGATCTCCGTCATCAGCCGCGGCCAGGCGCTCGGCTACACGATCTCGCTGCCGGGAGAGGACAAGTTCCTCACCACGCGCGCGGAGCTGACCGACACGATGGCGATGACCCTGGGCGGTCGCGCGGCGGAGGAGATCATCTTCGGCGAGATCACGACCGGCGCCTCGAACGACATCGAGAAGGTCACCGCGACGGCCAAGCAGATGGTCATGCGCTTCGGCATGAGCGAGAAGCTCGGCCCGCGCGTCTTCGGCCACGACCACGGGCAGCCCTTCCTGGGCCGCGAGTTCTCCGCCGAGCCGGACTACAGCGACGAGATCGCGCGCGAGATCGACGACGAGATCCGCCGGATCGTCGAGTCGGCCCACCAGGAGGCCAAGGACATCCTCACCGAGCACCGCAGCTCGCTGGAGAAGATCTCGGAGGTCCTCGTCAAGCGCGAGACCATCGAGAAGGAGGAGTTCGAGGCCCTCCTGGCCGGCAAGACCGAGGAGGAGGTCTTCGGCCCCGACGAGCAGAGCGGCCCCGAGATGCCCGTCCCGCCCGCCCCGGCCGACCGGCCCGAGCGCGACAGCCCGCGCCCGCTGCCCCGTCCCGGCCTGGCCGGCGGCGCCGCCGAGACCCGGGGACTCGATCTCCCGGAAAAGCCGGAGCTGGCCTGACCTGACGGGTTCAGGACGCCGCTGCCGGCGTCCTCGGGGGTGGGCCGTGCGGAGCACTGTCCCACCCCCTGCGTCCTGGGCAGCGACCCCCTGAATCTCGTCAGGAGCGCCGGGTCAGCCCAGGCTGAGGTCGACCTGGCCCAACGGGCCGAGGTCGACCTCGAAGAGATCCCCGGCCTGCACCGCCACCGGCGGGGTGAGCGAGCCGGCGATGATCACGTGGCCGGGGTCCAGCGTGGCGCCGTGGGGCTCGAGGTAGTCGGCCACGAAGCGGACCGTCTCGGCCGGATCGCCGACGACGTCTGAGGCCGTCACCTCGGCGAGCGGCTCACCGTCCTTGCTGACCTGGGCCGTCACGCCCGCCAGCGAGGCGCCGGCCACCGGCTCGCCCAGGACGACCGCCCGGTGGAAGATGTTCGCCGCCAGGATCGCCTCGACGTCCTCGAAGGGCAGGTCGATGTCCACCAGCTCGATCGCCGCGCCCAGCGCGGCGATGGTCCCGCCCTCCCCGACGTGGATCGCCACCTCGGGCTCGCACATCGCGTTGGTGAAGCCGGCGAGCGAGACCTCGGCGCCGGGCTCCAGGCGCGTGCCGCTCGTCATGTAGCCGACCACCGGCCCGTCCAGCCCCAGGCCCTCCTGCACGGCGGCCACCGTCAGTCCCATCTTCCAGCCCAGCGGCGCCGCCCCGGCCACGATCTCGGCATCGCGGCGCCCGAGCTGGGCGCGCATCCCGGCGGCGACCTTCGCGTCCGTGCTCACGAGCGCGGCACCAGGTGATCGATGAAACGGTCGACGGCCTCGCCCATCTCGCGCCGCGTCCGGCCGCCGTCGTCCGGCGCGCGCGCGACGACCAGGGCGGCCTCGTCGATCGCCCCGAGCACGAGGTGGGCGAGCGGGCGCGACGGCGCCCGCTCGATCAGCCCTGCCTCCATCGCCGCCTTCAGCGTCTCCTCCACGAGCCCGAAACCGTACTTCAGGCCGATCTCGCGCCACTGGTCCCACCCCAGCACCGACGGCGCGTCGAGCAGGACGATGCGCTGGATGGCCGGATCCTCGCAGGCGTTGAGCCACGCCTCCGATCCCGCGCGCAGCGCCTCGACCGGGTCCTTCGCCGACATCGCGCCCTGGGCGATCTCGGCCATGAGCTCTGACTCGAGCGCCTCGTAGACGGCGAGGAACAGGTCGCGCTTGTCCTCGAAGTGGTGGTACAGCGCGCCCCGCGTGACGCCGGCGGCGCGCACGATCTCCTCCGTGCCCACGCCGGAGTAGCCGCGCTGGGCGAACAGCTCCCGTGCCGCGGAGACCAGCGCGCTGCGGGTGGCCTCGCTGCGCTCGGCCTGGCGGGTTCCGGGAGCGCTCATGTGATCAGGTCACAGTTGACGTACATACTGCCTGTATGTTAGATACGTACAGTCTGTATGGAAAGCCCGAAGATCATCTCAGAAGAGCCGGCGGGGGTCGCGATCATGCGGGAGTTCGTTCCGGCCTCGCCCTTCGCCCGCCTCGTGGGGCTCGAGATCGACATGCTGGCGCCCGACCGGGCTCGCCTGCGACTGCCCTACCGGGAGGAGCTGGCGACCGTCGGCGACCTCGTCCACGGCGGGGCGGTGGGCACGCTCGTGGACACCGCCGCCACCGCTGCCGCCTGGTGCACCGACCGCGTGCCCGAATCGTTGCGCGGCACGACGGTCGGCCTGACGCTCGACTTCATCTCCGGCGGCCGCGGCGATCTCCTCGCCGACGCCCGGGTCCTGCGCCGCGGCGGGACGCTGTGCTTCTGCGAGGTCGAGGTGACCGACGCCCAGGAGCGCCTCGTGGCCAAGGCCCTCGTCACCTACAAGCTCGGATGACCACCGACACTGGCATCGACGTCGAGGCCTTCGTCGCCGACTTCGACGAGCGCTGGCGCGCCGGCGGGCCGGCGAACGCGTTCGTCGAGCGGTTCCGCTCGATGCTCGCGCCCGACGTGCGGCTCGTGCAGCCCCAGGTGCCCACGCTCGTGGGACTGGAGGCCTTCCGGCGCGGCTTCGCCGAGCCGATCTTCGAGCTCATGCCCGACGCTCGCGGCGCGGTGCGCGGATGGTCGGCTCGCGGCGATGTCATCCACGTGGAGGTCGACGTGGTCGGGACGGTCGGACGCCGGCGCGTGGTCATGCACTCGTGCGACCGGCTGACACTGCGCGACGGCCTCATCGCCGAGCGGGTCGCCTTCGTCGACCCCGGCCCGCTGCTCGCCGCCGTGGCGCGCACACCCCGGGCCTGGCCCACCTTCGCTCGTATGCAGCTACGCCAAAGGAGGCGCTGATGGAAAGCCAGATCGAGATCCAGCAGGGGACCATTCGCTACCGCGAGGAGGGGACGGGCGAGCCGATCGTCCTGATCCACGGCCTCCTGGCCAACTCGCTGCTGTGGCGCGAGATCGTCCCCGAGCTGGCCAAGGACTTCCGGGTCATCGCGCCCGACCTGCCGCTGGGCTCGCATGTGATGCCGATGAAGGAGGGCACCGACCTCAGCCCGCCCGGCCTGGCCGCCATCATCGCCGCGTTCCTCGACGCGCTGGACCTGCACGACGTGACGCTGGTGGGCAACGACACGGGCGGCGCGCTGTGCCAGCTCGTCGCCGCCGACCATCCCGAGCGCATCGGCCGCCTCGTCCTCACGCCGTGCGACAGCCACGACAACTTCCTGCCACCCATCTTCCGCGGACTGCAGCTGGCGGCGCACGTGCCGGGCGCGGTCTGGCTGATCGCCAACACGCTGCGCTTCGAGCCGCTGCGGCGGCCCGGCTTCGCCGGCGGGTGGCTGTCGAAGCGGACGATCGAGCCGGACATGGCGGCGTCGTTCATGGGCCCGGTGATGTCCAGCCGAGCGGTGCGGCGCGAGGTCGGGGCGATCCTGCGCGGCATCTCCACCCGCTACACGGAGGAGGCCGCGGAGCGCTTCGGGGAGTTCGACCGGCCCGTGCTGATCGCCTGGGCCCCGGACGACCGCTACTTCCCCTGGCGCTACGCCGAGCGCCTGGCCCGGGAGTTCCCCGACGCCCGCTTGGAGCGCATCGAGGACAGCTACACGTTCGTGCCGGTCGACCAGCCCGGCCGCACGGCGCAGCTCATCGGGCAGTTCGCCCGTCAGCCGGCCCAGGTGGCCGGCTGACGGCCTCCGCCGCGTAAGCTGCGCCGCGTGTTCCGGATCATGGGCGTGGTCAACGTCACGCCCGACTCCTTCTCGGACGGAGGCCAGTTCCTCGACGCCGACGCCGCCGTGGCCCAGGCGCTCGCGCTCGCCGCTGAGGGCGCGGACATCCTGGACTTCGGCGGCGAGTCGACGCGGCCGGGGGCCGACCCGGTGCCCGAGGCCGAGGAGCGCCGGCGCGTGGTCGGAGTGATCGAGCGGGTGGCCGGGGCGGGGACCGAGGCCCAGCTCTCGATCGACACCTCCAAGGTGGGCGTGGCCGCGGCGGCGCTGGATGCGGGCGCCACGTTCGTCAACGACGTCACGGCGTTCCGCGCCGAGCCCGCGCTGGCCGGCCTGGTGGCCGAGCGCGGGACGCGACTGCTGCCTGATGCACATGCTCGGGGAGCCGCGCACGATGCAGGACGACCCGCGCTACGACGACGTCGTCTCCGACGTCAAGGCCTTCCTCGAGGAGCGCCTGGCCTTCGCCGTCGCCGAGGGAGTGCCCGAGGAGCGGGTGATGCTCGACCCCGGGATCGGCTTCGGCAAGACGATCGACCACAACCTCGAGCTGCTGCGCCGCCTGGACGAGATCGTCGCGCTCGGCCGCCCGGTGGTCGTCGGCACGTCGCGCAAGTCTTTCCTGGGCCGGATCACCGGCCGCGAGGTGGGCGAGCGGCTGCCCGGGACGATCGCCACCAACGTCCTTGCGCTGGAGCGCGGCGCGAGCGTCTTCCGCGTTCACGAGGTCGCTCCGGTGCGCGATGCCCTCGCGGTGGCGGCTGCTACGGTCGGGCCATGGACGCCTCCGGCAGCCCGACGAGCCCGACGACGAGGTCGACGACCTGAGCGACGCCGATCCCGACGATTTCGACGAGGACGAGGCCGAGGGCGCCGAGACCGTCGTCACGATCGAGATCGGCGGCCTCTCGCTCTACACGCACCACGGCGTCAGCGAGGCGGAGCGCGAGGTCGGCCAGCGCCTGGTGATCGACCTGCGCCTGGACGTCGGGGAGTCGCGACGCCACGCTCGACCGACCGGGTCGAGGACACCGTCGACTACGCCGAGGTCTGCCAGACGCGTCGCGCTCGTGGCCCAGCAGCGACCTACCGCACGCTCGAGCGGCTGTGCTCGGCCATCGCCGACCGGCTGCTCGCCGAGTACTCCATCGAGAGCGTGTGGGTCAAGGCGGCCAAGCCCGAGCCGCCGATCCCGCTGCCCGTCGAGGAGGTCGCGGTCGAGGTCTGGCGCGAGCCGTCCTGAAAACCGGTCCCTGTAGGCTGGCCGCCCCATGAGCTCCCATACCGCCTTCCGCCAGGCCGTCGAGGACGGCGACCACGCCGACATGGTGGCCGCGTTCGCCCCCGACGGCATCCTGCGCAGCCCCGTGTCCTTCAAGCCGTTCGAGGGCCGCGAGGCGGTCTCGAAGCTGTTCGCGATCCTGCTCGAGACCTTCGAGGACTTCCGCTACACAGACGAGTTCGAGTCCGACGGCAGCGCGGCGCTCGTGTTCCGCGCGCGGGTCGGCGACCGCGAGGTCGAGGGACTCGATCTCCTGCGCTTCGGCGAGGACGGCCGGATCTCCGAGCTCACCGTCATGGTGCGGCCGCTGTCCGCGGCCATCGCGCTGGCCGAGGCCGTCGGGCCCAAGCTCGCGGCCGCGTGACCGCGTACCTCGGCCTGGGCTCCAACGTCGGAGACCGGCGCGCGAACCTCCAGGCCGCGGTCGACGCGCTGCCCGGCCACGGCGTCCAGCCGGTGGCCGCCTCGTCGGTCTACGACACCGAGCCTGTCGGGGAGATCACCGATCAGCCCGAGTTCCTCAACGCCTGCCTGCGGGTGGAGACCGACCTGGGCCCGGAGGCGCTGCTGGACGCCTGCAAGGCGGTCGAACGCGACCTGGGCCGCGAGCCCGGCGGGCCGCGCCACGGCCCGCGGCCCGATCGACGTGGACGTCCTGCTGCTCGGGGACACGGTGTTCGAATCGAGCCCGCCTGCGCCTGCCGCACGCCGAGGTGCACGTCCCGCCGCTTCGTGCTGGTGCCGCTGCTCGGGCTGGACCCGGCTCTGACACTGCCGGACGGCACACGGCTCGCCGAGGCCCTGGCGGCGCTTCCCGACGACGAGCAGGCGGTGCGGCTCGCCGGCGCCCCCCTGGGGGTCTGACCCCTGGGGCGCGGTGGACCTGGAGCTCAGACCCCTGAGGGGACGGCCGACATCGGCACGACGCCGGCCGGCATGTGGCCGTCGGCCACCGGGAACAGGCGCAGCGCGAGGTCACCGGCCGGGCGGGGCTCGATGAGCGCCCGCAGGTCCTCCATGGTCATCATCAGCCGCAGGGTCGAGGCGATCTGGAGGTCGGCGGCGTTGGGCGACTCGCCGCCGATCACGCCCTCCTCGATCCAGCCGTCGATGCGGTCCAGGTGACCCGGGAGGGCGGCGATGTCGGCGCGCTCGGCCTCCGGCGTGGCGGCGTTGAGCTTCATCTCCATGCGCGTGATCATCGGGGCGCTGAGCCGGAGCACGGCCGCGGGCAGCGGGATCTTCGAGTTCTCCGAGTAGGAGGCCATCGCCGCGGGGTTGCGCTTCATCGCCGGCCACAGCAGGCGGCGGGCGATCGGCTGGAAGACCTGATCGCCCCAGCGCTCGGCCTCCTCGACCTTCGTGCGCAGCCCCGGGTCCTCGGGGTACAGGGCGGGCTCGGGATGAAGGGACTCGAGCCGACGCAGGATCGCCCGCGAGCCGCTGATGCGCTCGCCGTCGAGCGCGATGCCCGGCACGGTCCGCGTCCCGAACCGCGCGCGCATGTACGCCGCGTGGGCGGGCGGCGGCAGTTCGACCGTCTTGTAGGGGACGCCCTTGAGCTCGAGCGCCCTGGCCACCGTGGCGCAGGGATGCGAGCCGTGAACGACGTAGAGCCGTGCCTCCATCTCGGTGCAGCATAATCGCGCCGTGCTCCTGGCGGTGGACGTGGGCAACACGCAGACGCATCTCGGTGCCTTCCGCGGCTCCGAGCTGGTCGAGCACTGGCGCTACGCCACGGTCCGCGAGTCCACGGCGGACGAGCTCGGCGCGGCGCTGCGCAACCTGCTGGCAGTTGCGGGGGCTGAGCTTCGACGACGTCGCCGCCTCGATCATCTCCACCACGGTCCCGCAGCTCGGACCCGAGTGGCAGCACTGCGCCGAGCACTACCTCGGGCACGAAATGCTCGTGGTCGGCCCCAAGCTCAAGACCGGGATGCCCATCCGCCTGGACAATCCGCGCGAGCTGGGCCCCGACCGCCTCGTCAATGCCGTGGCCGCCCACGACCGCTTCGGCGGGCCGTGCATCGTCGTGGACTTCGGGACGGCCAACACGTTCGACGTCGTCTCCGCGGAGGGCGAGTACCTCGGGGGCATCATCGCGCTCGGGGTCGAGATCTCCCTCGAGGCGCTGACCGAGCGCGCCGCCCGGTTGCCCAAGGTCGAGCTGGAGCGAGCCCCGCAGCCTGATCGGCAAGTCGACCGTCGACGCGATCCGCTGCGGGAGTCATCTACGGCGTCGCCGGCCAGGTGGACGGCATCGTCGCACCGGCTGTGGGCCGAGCTGGGCGAGGAGTGCGCCGCGATCGCCACCGGCGGGCTGGCCGAGCACATCGTGCCCCACACCGACACGATCGACGAGATCGACGATCTCCTCACGCTCACGGGGCTACGCTTGATCCACGAGCGAACCACGGCGCCGCGGCGCCTGACTCGACAGCTGGACGCTCGGGGGACTGACCGTCCCCAACCGCGTCCTGCTCGCTCCGCTGGCCGGGATCGGCAACTGGTTCGTGCGCCTACAGGCGCGGCGCTACGGGGCCGGGCATGGCGGTCTCGGAGATGGTCTCGAGCTTCGCCATCCACTACCGCAACGAGCGACGCTGACGGAGCTGCTGCGCATCCATCCCGACGAGCGCGACGGCGGCCGTGGCGATCCAGCTCTTCGGCACGACCCGGACGTCATGCGCAGCGCCGCCGCCGACGTGGCGCCGCGCCGGCGGCCGACCTGATCGACCTCAACATGGGCTGCCCGGTGCCCAAGGTGTGCAGGACGGGCGCCGGGGCTGCGCTGCTCGAGGACCCCGAGCTCGCGCGGTCGAGCTGGCCCGCGCCGCGCGCGAGGGCAGCGGCCTGCCGGTGACCGTCAAGCTGCGCACCTGGCATCGACGCCGGGCGACCGCGACCGGGGTGCGGGCGTGCGCCGAGCGCCTGGCCGCCGAGGCCGGGGTCGCCGGCCGATCGCCTCCACCCGCGCAGCGCCAGCCAGCAGCACAGGGGCACTGCCCGACTACGACGCTCGCCGCGCGAGCTCGTCGAGAGCTCGACGTCCCGGTGATCATCTCCGGCGGCCTGCACGAGCCAGCCGCGGCGCGGCGAGGCCTTCGACGAGCACGGGCGCCGAGGCGATGATGCTGGCCCGCGGCGCGCTCGGCAACCCGTGGCTCTTCGAGCGGGTGCTCGGGACGCGCGACAGCGACGCCACGCCCGACGAGATCGTCGCCGAGCTGCACTGGGTGATGGACCGCGCCGCCGAGCATCTCGGGCCGCCGAGCGCGCGGCCCGCTACCTGCGCAAGTTCTACCCCTGGTACGTCGAGCGGCTGGGGGCGGGCCGCGACTCCAGGACGCGCTCCAACGGGCCGAGACGCTGTCCGCCGCACGCCGATCGATCGACGGACTTGCGCCTCTCCGAGGCCGCTTAATCCCGTCGCTATACGTCCGCGCGCCTTCAGGACACCCCGCGCCGCCCTGACCCGCCAGCTACCTGGCGGGTTTTCAATCTGGGAGACACACCGCTCGATGCCCAAAGACGTCATCCTCACCCCCGAGGGCTCGAGAAGCTCAAGTCCGAGCTCGAGGATCTCTCAGGGTCGTCGGGCGGCGCGAAGTCGCCGAGCGCATCAAGGAGGCCCGCGAGTTCGGCGACATCTCCGAGAACTCCGAGTACGACGACGCCAAGAACGAGCAGGCCATGCTCGAGGCGCGGATCGCGCAGCTCGAGGAGCAGCTCCGCGTCGCCGTCGATCATCGACCACGCCGAGCTCGAGACCGACGTGGTCCGCGTCGGCTCCACGGTCCACGTCAAGGACGAGAAGACCGGCAAGTCGCGTCAAGTACACGATCGTCGGGTCCGCCGAGGCCAACCCGTCCGGGCGCAAGCTCTCCAACGAGTCCCCGTCGGCAAGGCGCTGCTCGGCCACAAGCGCAACGAGACGGTCGAGGTGCCGGTCCCGCGCGGCCCGCAGCGCAAGCTGAAGATCACCAAGATCGAGGTGTAGACACGCGTCGCGCGCTCGTCGGCGTGGCGGTCGCCGTCAGCTCGGTGGCCGCCGGGATGGGACCGGTTCGAACCGGCGAGGCTTCGGCGGGGCCGCCCGCCGCGCCGGTCCTGGTGGCCGCCGGGGACATCGCGTGTGCGCCCGGCAACACCCCGGCGGGGGCCCCGGGCGACCCTCGCCTCACGCGCCGCTGCCAGCAGGCCCGCACCGCCGCGTTGGCCGCGAGGCTCGCGCCGGACGCCGTGGCGGTCCTCGGCGACGCGGAGAACGACCGCGGCACGCTGGCCGAGTTCGAGGGCTCGTTCGCTCCCACCTGGGGAACGTTCGGCCGTCTGCTCCGCCCCGCGGTCGGCAACCACGAGTACACCGTGCCCGGCGCGTCCGGGTACTTCGCCTACTTCGGCCCGGCGGCGGGCCCCCGGGGACGCGGGTACTACTCCTACGACGTCGGCCGCTGGCACGTCGTCGTCCTGAACTCGAACTGCGGACAGGTCTCCTGCCGCCGCGGCTCGCGCCAGGAGCGCTGGCTGCGCTCAGATCTCGCCGCCCACTCCGCGCGCTGCACGCTCGCCTACTGGCACCATCCCCGCTTCAGCTCCGGCTACCACGGCAACGACGGCGCCGTGGCGACGTGGTTGGGCGCGACCTCCAGGCGAAGGGCGCCGACATCGTGCTCAACGGGCACGATCACCAGTACGAGCCGTTGGCTCGTCAGGACGGCGAGGGCCGGCGCGACTCGCGTCGCGGCATCCGCGAGTTCATCGTGGGAACCGGTGGGGTGAACCTGGGCCCCCTGAGGCACCGGCGGCCGGCCACCAGCCAGCGCCGGGCCAACAGCACACTCGGGGTCCTCGCCCTGACGCTGCGACCGGCTGGGTATTCGTGGCGCTTCGTCCCCGAGCCGGGAGGGTCGTTCCGCGATTCCGGCTCGGAGTCCTGTCACTGAGCCGGGGTGAAGCCACGGGCAGCACGTCGAGCCCGTAGATCCCGGTGATCGTGCCGAACTCGGGCTCGCCGTCGAGCTCGACGTGCGCACGTGTCGCGCCAGGAACGCCAGGCCCTCCTGCAGCTCGGCGCGCGCGAGGTTCGCGCCCACGCAGTAGTGGATGCCGGCGCCGAAGGTGAGCATCCGCGCCGTTGGGCGGTCCGCGGTGATGTCGAACGTCGTCGGGCTCGACCGCCGCCGCGGTTGCCGTGCCAGGCCGAGACCATCACGATCGTGCCCGCCGGGAAGTTGACGTCGCGGTACTCGATCGTCCTCGAGACGATCCGCGCGCGTGAACGGCGTGATCGGCTCGTAGCGCAGCGCCTCCTCGACGGCCGCCGCGGCGAGCTCGTCGGGCTCCGCGCGCAGCGCCGCCCACTGGTCGGGGTGCTCGGCCAGCAGCGCACGGCGTGCGCGAGCTGGCTCTGGCCGGTGTCGACCCCACCGAGGAGCAGGTTGAGGACGAGGTCGACGACTCCTCGTCGCGACAGGCGGTCGCCCTCCTCCTCGGCGCGCGTCAAGCGCGGAGATCAGGTCGTCGCCCGGGTCCTCGCGGCGGCCGCCAGCAGCTCGCCCAGCGTAGGCGTAGAACTCACGCACCGCCTGCTCGATCAGCGGGCGCTCGTTCATCAGCGCGGCCGCGTCGAACTGGCGCTGGATCCAGTTCGACCAGTCGTGCAGGCGCGGCGCGTCCGTCAGCGGCGCGCCCATCACGTCCGCGATCGTCAGCGAGGGGTAGGGCTTGGCGAACGCGGTGACGAACTCGCACCGCCCGTCGCCGCCGGCAGCGCGCCATCAGCTCCCGAGGAAGCCGCGCATCGCGGGGCGATAGCGATCGCGGCGCGCGGCGCGAGCGCGGGGTTGACGAGGTTGCGCAGCCGCCGGTGGTCGTCGCCGTTGACGTTGATGATGTTGCCCGTCATCTCGCGGTGCAGCGGGCCGTCGCGGACCTCGAAGAGCTCGGCGATCGTCAGGCCGGGGAACTGCGCCGCCTTCGTGCGCAGGAAGAACTCGCCCGCCTCACGCTCGACGACGAGGTAACCGAGCGGGCCGCCGTAGATCCAGTCGTCGCCCTCGAGTCCGCGCATCGCGTCGCGGTAGCGCTCGCCGCGCAGCTCCTGGTCGGTGTAGTCGAACTGCGGGAGGTCGAGCTCGGTCACGGCGGCCATGACCTGACCCTATCCCAGCCGGCCGCGGGGAGTTATGCCCTGGATTTCGCCGTGATCGGGGACGCCCGCGCGGAGGGTGCGGGAACGTTGGCGGACGACACGTCTTTGGGCGCCGATGGACGTTGGTAGACTGACCCATGCCCGCCACCCGTCCCCGACCGCTCATCCCGATCATCCTCTCGGCCGAAAAGAGGAAGTGGGCAGTCGGGTTTTCGGCGACCCCATAGAAGGAAGGACGTAGCACATGTTCGAGCGATTCACAGAGCGAGCCCGCCAGGTCGTCGTCCTCGCCCAGGAGGAGGCGCGAACGCTCAAGCACAACTACATCGGTACCGAGCACATCCTGCTCGGCCTGCTGCGCGAGGAGGAGGGCCTCGCCGCGCGCGTCCTCGAGTCGCTCGACATCACCGTCGAGCGCGTGCGCGCCCAGGTGGTGCGCATCGTCGGCTCCGGCGAAGAGGTCACGAGCGGGCCAGATCCCGTTCACGCCGCGCGCGAAGAAGGTGCTCGAGCTCGCTCTGCGCGAGGCGCTGTAGCCTCGGCCACAACTACATCGGCACGGAGCACATCCTGCTCGGCCTCGTGCGCGAGAACGAGGGCGTCGCCGCCCGCATCCTGCTCGACTTCGACGCCGACTCGGAGAAGATCCGCAACGAGGTCATCCGCATGCTGTCCGGCCCCGGCGGCCGCCGCCAGGGCCGGCTCGGGCGCCGGCGCCGGCGCGCCGGCGGCCCAGGGCGAGGGCAAGAAGTCCTCGAAGCTGCTCGACCAGTTCGGCCGCAACCTGACCAAGCTGGCCGCCGAGGGCAAGCTCGACCCGGTCGTCGGGCGCGAGACCGAGATCGAGCGGATCATGCAGATCCTCTCGCGGCGTACCAAGAACAACCCGGTGCTCATCGGCGAGCCGGGCGTCGGCAAGACGGCCGTCGTCGAGGGCCTCGCCCAGCGGATCACCAACGGCGACGTTCCCGAGCTGCTGAAGGACAAGCAGATCTACACGCTCGACCTGGCGGCCCTGGTCGCCGGCTCGAAGTACCGCGGCGAGTTCGAGGAGCGCCTCAAGAAGGTGATGAAGGAGATCACCCAGCGCGGCGACATCATCCTGTTCATCGACGAGATCCACAACCTCGTCGGCGCGGGCGCCGCCGAGGGCGCGATCGACGCCGCCTCGATCCTCAAGCCGGCGCTGGCGCGCGGCGAGCTGCAGACCATCGGCGCGACGACGCTCGACGAGTACCGCAAGTACCTCGAGCGCGACTCCGCCCTCGAGCGCCGCTTCCAGCAGATCCGCGTCGACCAGCCGTCGACCGAGGAGACCGAGCAGATCCTCAAGGGCCTGCGCGACCGCTACGAGGCGCACCACAAGGTCGAGATCACCGACGAGGCGCTGGAGGCCGCGGCCGAGCTGGCCGACCGCTACATCTCCGACCGCTTCCTGCCCGACAAGGCCATCGACCTCATCGACGAGGCCGCGTCGCGCATGCGCATCAAGTCGATGACCGCGCCGCCCGTGTACCGCGAGCTCGAGGACGAGATCGAGGAGACGCGGCGCGCCAAGGAGGCCGCGATCGAGGCGCAGGAGTTCGAGAAGGCCGCGAACCTCCGCGACAAGGAGCGGCGCCTGACGAACAAGAAGCGCGAGCTCGAGGAGCAGTGGGAGGCCGGCGAGGGCGGCGAGCGCCCCGCGATCGGCGAGGAGGAGATCGCCGACATCGTCTCGATGTGGACCGGCATCCCGGTCTTCAAGCTGACCGAGGCCGAGACCCAGAAGCTGATGCGCATGGAGGAGGAGCTCCACAAGCGCGTCATCGGCCAGGACCAGGCGATCAAGGTGGTCTCCAAGGCGATCCGGCGCTCGCGCGCGGGCCTCAAGGACCCCAAGCGCCCGACCGGCTCGTTCATCTTCCTCGGCCCGTCCGGCGTCGGCAAGACGGAGCTCGCCCGCACGCTGGCCGAGTTCCTGTTCGGCGACGAGGACGCCATGGTGCGCATGGACATGTCCGAGTACATGGAGAAGCACGCCGTGTCGCGGCTCGTCGGCTCGCCCCGGGCTACATCGGCTACGACGAGGGCGGCCAGCTCACCGAGGCGGTGCGGCGCAAGCCCTACAGCGTCCTGCTGCTCGACGAGATCGAGAAGGCCCACCCCGACGTCTTCAACATCCTGCTGCAGATCCTCGAGGACGGCCGGCTGACCGACGCCCAGGGGCGCACGGTCGACTTCCGCCACGCCATCGTGATCATGACCTCGAACATCGGCGCCTCGGAGATCGCGCGCAACACGCCGCTGGGCTTCGCCGTCTCCGACGACGAGACCGGGATCACGTACGACGACATGAAGAACCGGATCATGGGCGAGCTCAAGAAGGTCTTCCGGCCCGAGTTCCTCAACCGGATCGACGACGTCATCGTCTTCCACAAGCTGTCCAAGGACGAGATCAAGGAGATCATCGACCTCCTCCTGCGGCGCATCCGCGAGTCGATGGCCGAGCGCGAGCTTCAGCTCGAGCTGGCCGACGGCATGAAGGACCTGCTCGTCGACAAGGGCTGGGATCCGGCGATGGGCGCACGCCCGCTGCGCCGGGCGATCCAGCGCTACATCGAGGACCCGCTGGCCGACTTCGTCCTGCGCGCCGAGCCGATCCCCGGCTCGACGCTGATGGTCGAGGCCGCCGGCCGAGGATGCCGAGAACGACGAGGTCACGCTGTCGGTCATCGAGCCCAAGCCGGTGCCGGTGGGTGTCGGCGCGGAGGGCGAGCAGGCCGCGGGCGAGGAGGGTGGCGCGCTGCCCGACGGCGCCCCCGACGCCTCCCGCCTGGGCGACGAGCCCGAGGTGCTGCCCGAGGCGCCGGACGCGCCCCCGGCGGCCGAGCCGGGCGACGAGTCCTAGCCATCGCGCGCGTCGATTCGCGGCGCGCGCGGTTCACAATGCCGTGAAATGGCCTTCGGCGCGCACTCCCTGTCTCCGGCCGAGCACAAGGCGCTGCTCGAGGCCGAGCGCCGCGGCGAGCCCTTCCTCGCCTTCCGCGACGGCCTCGGCGACCTGCGCTTCACCTATCTGAGCCAGGTCGACCGGCTGGTGATCGGGCGCGTCGCCGGCAACGACCTGGTCCTCGACTGGGACGGGCAGGTGTCGCGGTCGCACGCCGAGCTCGAGCGGATGGGGGACAACTGGGCGCTGGTCGACGACGGCCTGTCGCGCAACGGCTCGCATGTGAACGGGGAGCGGGTGGCCGGGCGCCGCCGGCTGGCCGACGGCGACGTCGTGCGGATCGGCCAGACGACGCTCGTGTTCCGCGCCCCCGGCGCCGGGTTCGAGAGCACTCTGGCCGAGTTCTCCTCATTGCCGCGCCTGACCGCGGCCGAGCACAGGGTGCTGGTCGAGCTGTGCCGTCCCTTCCTCGGCAAGGCTGACGTGGCTCCCGCGCCCGCGACGAATCGGGAGATCGCGAGCGCGCTCAACGTGTCGCTGGACACCGTCCGCACGCACGTGCGGGCGTTGTTCGTCAAGCTCGCCGTGGGCGAGCTGCCCCAGTACCAGAAGCGCACCGAGCTGGCGCGCCGCGCGCTCGACAACGGACTGGTCACCCGGGCCGACGTGATCAGCTGAAGCCGCGGGCACCGACCGCGAAGCCGCGGTCCACGAAGGCGCCGTCCGGATTGCGCCAGTGGACGCTGATGAAGCCGGTGCTCCCGATGAGCGCTCGCAGCCGGCCGCGCCCATCGGCGCCGCGCACCGGCGTGCGCGCGAGACGCCGGGCGCCGTCGAAGAGCTCGACGAAGACCCGCCCTCCGGCGGAGACCACCGCCACCCGGCGGACCTCGCCTCCGGCGACGTCGATGTCGCGCGAGGCCAGCGGCGCGCGAGGGTCGGACGGGCCGATGTCCACGCGCAGCAGCAGTTCGCGATCGAGCCCTGTCCCCGCGGGGCGCTCGGGGCGGCGCGGCGGGTTGAGGAGGGGGCCGAACCAGCGCTCGATGGCGGTGCGCGGCGTGCCGCCGCGGATACCGATCGCCGCGCCGGGGAAGACCGCCAGCCCCACCCGGTCGCCCGCCACCACCGCCAGGTCTGATCTCACGACGTGGACACCGGTCCCCGAGATCGTCACGTCGGCGGATTGTCCGACCTCCAGCAGCCGGTTGCCGCTCCCGCGCAGGATCTGCAGCGCCAGGGTGCCACGGGCACCCCGAACGGCCCAGGAGGTGATCGTGCCGTCAGCCGGCACGACGATCCGGCGACCCTCCAGGCGCAGCTGGCTGATCGTGCAGGCGCCGGAGGCTCCGCCGGGGAGGCGGCCGGTGCAGTCGACGCTCCTGATGTCGCCCGGGGCCAGGTCGCTCCCCAGCGGGTGGGTACCGGGCGGCGGCGAGGGTGGCTTGCCGTCTCGTCCCCGGAGCCGCCGCTCGCGAGAATGACGCCGAGCACGACGGCCGCGACGACGGGTGCGCCGGCGGCGGCGATGACGGTGCGCCGGCGACGGGGCCGCGGCGGCGGGTGCTCGCGCCGGAGTCGCTCGAGTTCCGCCAGGTCCGCCTCGACCGTCCCGTCCACGAGGCCGAAATCCGACAGGTACGCCCGTCCGCCGTCCACCAGGACATTGCCGGCGCTGACATCCCCGTGCACGAGGCCCGCGGCGTGCGCGGCGCGCAGGGCGGCGGCGACCTCCTCCAGCGCCGCCGGCCGCGTCTCCAGCGTTTCACCCGGCACGAGCTGCATCGCCAGCCACGGCCCGTGCTCGCTGTCTCCCGCTCCGTACAGCCTGACCGCACCGGGGTGCTCCGGCCAGCGCAGGCGGCGCACCCGGTCGGCCGCCGCGGCGTCGCGAAACAGCTTGAACGCGACCCGGCGGTCCAGGCTGAGCTGCGTCGCCTCGTAGACGGTCGCGGCCGAGCCCCGCCCGAGCACCCGGCCCAGGCGGAAGCCGGCGATCAGCGTGCCGGGCGGCGGATCAGTAGGGGATGAACCCGTCGCGCGTGCCGACATAGCCCGTCTGGACGAGCCGGGCGCTGCCCTCGTTGATGAACGCGAGGTCGAGGCCCGTCTGATCCGGGCTCCAGACGGCGGCCTCGAAGAGGACGATCTGCGCGCCCGGGAGGAGCCCGGGGACGTCGATCCGGGCCGTCCGCCGCCCTCCGGTGAACTGGTCCACCGCGAACCGCCCGCCGACCTGGACGAGAGCCAGCCGGCTGGGGCGCCCGGCGACGGCGATGCGCTGTGCGCGTACCACCCGCCCGGCGGGCAGGCGGGCGGCCGCCGCGCCGGTGACCTGGGGGGTGGCGCGACGCTTGCCGCCCGGCTGGATTCCCACGCGGAGGAGCAGCTCGTTGTCGAACCCGCTGCCCGGGCCCCGGTCCGCCGGCCGGCCGACTCCCGGAACGGGCGGGATCCACCGCTGCGTCGTCGCGCCCCGCACGCCGGTGCGGACTCCCAGTCCGGAGCCGCGGGTGGGGATGAGACCCACGAGGTCGCCGCGCTCGACCTCGATGTCGGTCTCGAAGGTCTGCACCTCGGCGCTGCCCACCGTCTCGGTGGGCGACAGCGCGATCTGGAAGGCCCCGCCGTCGCGCGGGCGGAGGATGGCGAGCCTGACCTCGCCGCGGGCGCCGCGGACCGACCAGCGGCGAATGGTCCCGTTGCGCGGGACGACGACCCGCGCGCCGGGCAGGCCGGCCTGGACGACCGTGCACGCGGGCGACAGCGCCGCGGGCCGGCGGCCGAGACAGTCGAGGGTGCGGCCGGGGCTGCCGTTCAGGTCGGCCCCGATGTACACCAGGCCGGCCCGATCGGCGGGCGCCGCCGAGGCGGGTGTGGAGTCTTCAGCGCCGAAGAGCGCCCAGGCGCCGGCGACCACCGCGGCTCCGGCCAGCGCCGCCAGGGCGACCAGGACCACCGTGCGGCGCCCGCGCGAAGCGGCCGGCGCGATCGGCGGGCGCGCCAGCTCGGGGTCGGTGGGCGTGTCGGCCGAAAGCGCGGGCGCCCCGGTGAGCGGCGGCGCGGGCAGCTCGATCGCGCCCGAGCGCTCGAGCTCTCGGCGTACGGCGTCGACCAGCTCGCGTGCGCTGCCCGGGCGCTCGGAGGGGTCCTTGGCCAGTGCCCGCCCGAACAGCTCATCGAGTCCGTCGCCCAGCTCCGGGCGCCGAGCCCCGATCCGTGGGGGCGGGTCGTTGGCCTGGGCGAACAGCGTGGCCACCTCGCTCGTGCGCGGGAAGACGACGCTCCCGGCGAGGCATTCGAAGGTCATCGCGGCGAAGGCGTAACGGTCCGAGGCGGCCGTCGCCTCGTCGCCGCGCACCACCTCGGGCGCGAGGTAGGCGACGCTTCCCACGAGGGCGCCGCTGGCCGTCAGCCCGGTCTGCGCGCTGAATCGGGTCAGTCCGAAGTCCGCCAGGTAGGCGTGGTCGTCCTCGCCCACGAGGACGTTGTGCGGCTTGACGTCGCGGTGGACGAGCCCGGCCGCGTGCGCGGCGTCGAGCGCGTCCGCGACCTGCTCGAGCAGGCGCAGCGCCCGGCGGGCGTCGACCTCGTGCTCCCGGAGAAGCTCGGACAGCGCCGGCCCTTCGATCAGACGCATGGCGAGGAACAGGCCGCTGTCCGACTCGCCGGCCTCGTACACGGTGACGACGTTCGGATGCTCGAGGGCCGCCTGGGCGCGCCCCTCGCCCCGGAATCGCTCGCCCCGCCCCGCGTCGGTGGTGTGGTCGTCGCTCAGGACCTTGAGTGCCACGATCCGCCCGGAGTCGAGATGACGGGCCCGGAAGACCGTGCCCATCCCGCCGCGGCCCAGCAGGGACTCGATGCGGTAGCCCGCGACATCCATGTCCTGGCCCAGCATCTGATCCAACATCCGGGCGAATGTAGCGCGTCGGGACGGTCTGGCGCAGCTTTTCGGTCGAACCGGCGGGCGAGACGCGGCGGTGGATCAGGGGCGGGCTTCGATGCCTTTCCAGCTGCGCCGCGCGTACTCGGGCGAGCCGGGACGCGTGAATACGGCCGTCCGGCTCAGCAGGAAGATCTCCTGGATCGGGTGGGGGCGATACGCCCGCACGAACGCGGGCGAGACGAGGAAGCGCTCCACGGGGTTGCGCGCCCGCAGGTCGGGGGGGAGGGAGAGCACGTACCCGATGTTCCGGTAGCCGACCACCAGGTCGGGCCGGGTCGCGAGGCTGTGGGCGGGGTCGATCTTGCCGTGTCCCAGCTCCGCGTCCGGGATCGGTCGCAGCCGGGCGATGTGGCGATCGTTCTTGCCCAGGAGGTCGACGGCCTCCAGGCGCGTGAAGTACGGGACGATGCCCGCCGCGATCACGGCCACCCGGCTGTCGGGCCGCGCGTTGCGCTTGATCAGCACCGCGGTAGCGATCTGCTCGGAGGGGTCGCCGTTGTTGGAGGGGTTCGCGAGCACGGACGGAGAGCGCCAGGGCGCGATCGCCGTGATGGCGAACACGAGCGCCGCCAGGGCGACCGCCGGCCTTCCCGCGCGCAACGTCACGACGCCCACGGCCGCGAGGACGAACAGCAGCGGCATGGCATGCGCCATGAAGCGGTACTCGTCGAACGAGTCGCCACCGGTCAGGAGCGCGTAGGCCAGCGACCCGGCGACGACCAGTGCCACGGCGATGGCACGCTGGTCCCCGCGGCGCGCCCTCGCGACGGTGCCCAGGCCGGCCAGGATGACGACGGCGCCGTACTCGATCAGGAACCCACCGGCGTAGCGCGCTCCTCGCCCGTACCGGTCGTCGAGCAGATGCAGCTTCAGGTAGTAGGTGTTCGGCAGCCAGTCGTCGTAGTACGCCCGCCGGAAGCCGAGGTGAGCCGCGAACGGGAGCAGTGCCAGGCCGAGCCAGGCCAGCGTGCGGCGCCGGTCCGGGGACAGCAGCAGCGCCGCGCCGGCGTTGGCCGCGAAGAGCGCGAGCGCGTCGCTGCGCACGAGCGGTATCAGCGCCAGCGCGACCCACATGACCCGCTCGCGGCGGCCCTCGAGCAGGCAGACGAGGAAGACCAGCTCGAGGAATGTGAGCAGCGAGGTCTCGAATCCCCAGGCGGCCCAGTGCACGACGTCCACGCAGGTGACCGTCGCGACCACGACGAGCGCGGGCGCCAGCCGCGAGTGCGGCGCGAAGCTCCGCAGCAGCCGCAGGGAGAGCCACAGCGACGCGATGACCAGGCCCAGGGAGATCGCCTTGACGGCGACGGCGGTGTCGGCGTCCCCGATCGGCAGCAGATGCACCCCTGCCATCACCAGGGTCCAGAGGAAGTTCGTGTAGCCCTCGACGTGCTCGCCCCCGGCGTTCCAGACCAGGCCGTGCCCCTCGGCCAGGTTCCGGCCGTAGCGCATCGAGACCATCATGTCGTCGTCCAGGACGAAGTAACGCGTCCCGTTCACGACCAGGCTGCCGTTGACCAGCTGGCGGAAGAAGATCCAGGTCAGCACGGCGGCGCCCGCCGCCAGCGCCGCGCGGTCTACGCGGCGCAGTTGTCGACCCAGAGGATCCGCAACTGCGGCTTCCCGATCCGGTTGTGCGGAAGCGTCGGGTCGCCCATGAAGGTCATCTGGTATTGGACGAGCTTCGCCCCCTGGGCGTGGTGCTCGTTCCAGCTGCGGCAGATGTAGCGGCCGAGGTTCGGTGTCAGTCCGGGGAATCGGTTTCTCACCTCCTCGAGGTACTTGCGCCAGCGCTCGCTGCGGTAGGTGGCGCGGATGCTGTCGGGGCGCCTCCAGGAGATGCGCCGCAGGCTCTGATCGCCGCGCAGGACGCCCGCCACGTCGACGCGCCGGCCGTCGCTCAGCGTTCCGGCGACGACGTACCAGCCGTCGTCGCGCAGCGGGCTGGGCGCGAACATGTCCCAGATCTGGGAGAGCCCGATGATCCGGCCGGCCCGGGCTGCCGCCGTGGGCAGCGAGAGGTCGGTGACCGTGGTGATGTTCCAGGCGAGCACGTAGGCCAGCGCGATGCCGGCGACGACGTTCACCGCCTGCGGCGTCCGCAGCCGCGGACCATCCGCAGGGGCGGGACGGCGGCGCCGGGCCGCCCACCGGTCCCAGAACTCGCCGGGCAGGAAGCAGACCATGCACCCGGCGGCCACGAAGGGGAAGATCCCCATGCCCATCGTGGACCAGATGCCGACGTGGAGGCTGACGATGAGCGCCACGCCGATGACCCGCGCCCGCGCGTTGAAGACGGGCGACAGAAGAAGGAAGGGCGCGAACGCCTCGATGGCGAGGACGCCGAACGTCAGCGGCCGCAGCAGGTTGGGGAACCCCCAGAGGAAGTGCCCGAGCGGCGTGGCGAGCTGGTCGACGCCGAGCGCGTAGTAGATGGCGGTGCCGTCGAAGCGCCACTCCGGCCCGGACTTCAGGATCACCGCGAACCAGTAGACGAAGGCGATCTGCAGGAAGAGCGCGGCCGTGGGCACGGACAGCAGCCGGACGGCGGGCGCCGGCCCGTCGCGGCGGCGCGCGTCGAGCGACCACCAGGCGTCGAGGGGCAGGAACATCGCCCAGAAGAGCAGGAGGCGGAGCAGGATCTCGCCGGCGCCCATGACCAGCGGGTTGCGCCATTCGATGGAGACCACGAGCACCCACAGGACGATCGTGGCCAGGCGCGTGTACCAGCCGGCCAGCAGAGCCAGGGCGGCCAGCCCGGCCGCGACGAACACGGCGGCCTGGAACGTCAGCCCGCCGTCGATGACGTTGACCGAGAGCGTCCACCCCTCGAGCAGCCCCCGCTGCCCGAGCAGCGCGGACCGGGGCAGGACCCCGGCGTCCGTGTAGTGGGCGCTGAGGTTCAGGGCGCGCCCGCCGAGGTCGACCAGGATCACGGAGGCCAGCGCGATGCGAAAGGCCGCCAGCGAGCGCAGGTCCGCGGTGAACACGGTCGCCGCCCGCGTGCGCCAGGCCGGAGGCGCCGGCCGGGCCGGCCCGGCAGCCGGGACGGCCGCTGTGGGCGGCGCCGGGCGGGTCAGCGTCGTGGCCGCCACCGCGACGGCTCAGCCGCTCGACGTGCCGCTGCTGCCGCCGCTGGAGGCGCCGCTGCTGCCGCCGCTGGAGGTGCCGCTGCTGCCGCCGCTGGAGGTGCCGCTGCTGCCGCCGCCGCTCGTGCTGGACGTGCAGCACGTGGTGTCCGGGACGCCGGGGAGCCCGGGCGCGCCGGCGTCCGCGATCAGGACGGTCGTGTGCGCCTCCAGCGCCTGATGATCCGTGAGCGCCGTGTCGGGCTGGAGCACGGTGCTGAGCGTCCAAACGCCAGGTCCCAGCGAGGCGCCGAGCACCTCGGTGTCCCCGCTCGCCGCCATCGACTCTCCGTAGCTCCCAGCCGCGACCGAGACGGAATCCGCGAATGCGCCCGTCTTCGACAGGCACCTCTTGGGACCGGCGCCCGACACGTTGCGGATGGCCGGGCAGAAGTAGACGGCGATGGCGCCGCCGCCAGCCTGCGCAACGGACGCCGAAGACCAGACGACGGCCCGGTAGTGCCGGCCCGCCGGAACGGTGATCGTGATCGGCGCGCACTCGTTCATCTGAGCCGGGACGTCGCATCCCCCGGTGTTCTGCTGGTTGGTGCGCAGGACCGTGGCGAAGGACTGAGGGCCCAGGCCCGCGATCGTGTCGGCGTCCGACGCCTTGGGGACCGTGCCCAGCGACGACTCGAGGATGTCGGCGCCCGTCAGCGAGTCGTTCGCCACGTCCGCCCCCGTCAGCGAGCCGTCCAGCGCGATGGCGCCGGTGATCGAGTTGCCGCTGAGGTCGGCGGCTGTGAGCGACCCGTTCTTGACGTCGTCGCCGGTGAGCGAGCCGTCGACCGCCTTGCGCTTCCCGGCGCCGGCGCTGCCGCGAATGTCGTCGCCCGTCAGCGAGCCCTCGACGAACTTGGTCCGGCCCTTGGCCGCGTGGCCCCGGATGTCCGCGCCTGTCAGCGAATCGTCGGCCACGTTCTGGCTGCGGATCTTGGCGCCGGCGTAGGCGCTCCCGCCCAGGGCCACGAACAGGGCGAGCAGGCCGATGTGGTGCTGGCCTAGGTATGAGCGGAGCTTGCTGAAGAGCATCTCGAGTGGGAGCGGGCCTGCGCCCTTCGCAGTCTGGCTCTAGGCCGCACCGGCGGCCATCGACCACAGGGGTGAGATGTCTCACCCCGGCGGAGGTCCCGGGGCGTATGAGGTCAGGCGCCGATCGCGCGTATGGAGGACTCGCCGACCGCCTGCGCCAGCTCGGCGATCCCGCGCTCGATCGCGGGCTCGGGCAGCGCCGCGTAGCTGAGCAGGAGGGCCGGCACCACGGCGGCATCGCCCGTCCGCAGCTCGGACAGCGAGGTCAGGCCGATGCCGCGGGCGCGGGCGGCCGCGACCGCCCGGTCCTCATCGACGCCGGGCGGTAGCTCGACCAGGGCGTGCAGGCCCGCCGCGACTCCGACCACGCGCGCCCGGGGCAGATGGCGCTCGATCGCCGCGACCAGCGCGTCCCGGCGCCGCCGGTAGAGCTGGCGCGTACGCCGTAGGTGACGATCGAATTCCCCGTGCGCGAGCAGGTGAGCCAGCGCCAGCTCGTCGAGGACGGCGCTCATGCGGTGGTCGGCGCGCTCCTCGGCCGCGAGGTCCGCCACCAGCCAGGAGGGCGCGGCCAGCCAGCCGATGCGCAGCCCCGGCGCGAGTGTCTTGCTCACGGACCCGGCGTAGGCGACCTGGTCGGGCGCCATGCCCTGAAGGGCGGGCACGGGGTCGCGGTCATAGCGGTACTCGACGTCGTAGTCGTCCTCCAGGATCACCGCGCCGCGCTCCTGCGCCCATGCGATGAGCGCGCCCCGGCGCTCGGGGGCGAGGGCGACACCGGCCGGGAACTGGTGGGCGGGGGTCAGGAACACCGCGTCAGGGTCGGCCGCGCTCAGCGCGCCGACGTCGATGCCGCCCTCGTCGACGGCCACCGCGACGGGCTGCAGGCCGGCGCGGCGCACGGCCTCTGACTCGAGCGGGCCATCCCGGGTCCTCGACGGCGATGCGCCTGGCTCCGCGCGCCCGCAGGGTGCGGCAGAGCAACGACATCGACTGGACGGTGCCGTTGGTCGTCACCAGGGCATCGGCCGTCACGAGCGCCCCGCGGGCCCGGTTGAGGTAGCGCGCCAGCTCCTCCCGCAACCCGCCGGTGCCGCGCGGATCCCCGTAGCTCAGGGCGGAGTCGGGAGCGTCGCGCAGGGCGGCCCGCAGCCCCGCCAGCCACTGGCGCCGGGGGAATGCCGACAGGTCGGGCGCGCCGTAGCGGAAGTCGAAACGGAGGCGGGGGGTGGCCGGCTCCTCGCGCATCGCCCGAGCCATGTGCCCGGCGGCGCCGAACGCATCAGGGTGGGCGGAGCGTGCCGTCTCCAGGGCCAGCGTTCGGAGGTTGAACCTCGCCGGGGGGGTGGCGGCAATCTCCTCCCGCGAAGGCGCGTCGCCACCCGCGCGGGGGGCCACGATCGTCCCGGCGCGGCCGGAGGACAGGACATAGCCGCCGGCCACCAGCTGCTCGTAGGCCTCGACGACGACGCCGCGGGTGATCCCGAGATCGCCCGCCAGGGTGCGGGACGACGGCAGCCGCGCACCGGGCTGGAGGCGGCCGCTGCGGATGGCGTCGCGCACCTGCGCCTCGAGCTGGGTGTGAAGCGGCTCGCCGCCGGCGCGGTCCAACACGACCAGAAGCTCCGGCCCGTCGGGCCGCCTGTCGTTGCGGGCATCCCCTCCAGGCGTAGCGCGCGTCGTCGGAATGGTCCCCTCACAAGGGCCGGGATTGGACCTCAAAGCATAAGCCCGTAAACCGTACTGTCGCGGCGTCGAACCGAGGACTGCGTGGAATGGCGGCGTCCCAAATATCAGGGTGTCCCCTGAGGCAATCCGGTCGGAGACTTGAAAGGGTCGCGGGGTGGGTGCGCGGACACGGATGACCTGCGGCCGGTTCCTGGCCGCCCTGACCCTGCTCGGGGCTCTCGGCCTGGCACCGGCGGCGCGGGCCGACATTCCCGAGCTGGCCGGGGCCTGGCACCTCGACTCCAACGGGGCGACGTCCCCCGATACCTCGGGCCACAACCTGACCGCCAACCGCGTCGGGACTCCGGTGGCCGTGAGCCCGGCCCGGTTCGGCAACGGGCTGCGCTTCCCCACGGAGGGCGATTATCTGGATGCGGGGAGTCATTCCGGCTTGCAGCCGGCGCATGTGTCGGTGTTGGCGTGGGTGCGTTCGGCGGCGACGCCGGCGACCGTGAAGGGGATCGTCAGCCAGGGAGCGTCGGGGAGCTGCAGCTTCTCCTCGTACTCGATCTACACCGGCGGCTCGGCGCCGGCGGACGTGGGCACGCGGTTCTACGTGCACACGGCGGGCGGGACGGTCAGGACCACGGCCGTCAACAACGCGAGCGTGTGGAACGGCCAGTGGCACCTGCTGAGCGGGACCTATGACGGCACCACGTCGAAGATCTACATCGACGGCAGCCTGGCCGGCTCGGGCACCGGGCCGGCGGGTCCGATCGCCTACGGCCTGGGGCTCAACAACGACTTCATCATCGGCGGGGCGCTTGACCCGTCGTGCGTGGAGAGCACGAACTTCACCGGGGACATGGACGAGGTTCGCGTCTACAACCGGGCGCTGAGCCAGGACGAGATCGCCTATCTGGCTCGCGCGGATCACACGTCGCCCCCCGAGCTGCCCATCCCGCCGCCGCCGCCCCCGCCCCCTCCGGCCGGGCGCAACACCGCGGCACCGACGATCTCGACGGGCGGCGTGGACGGCGGCCTGCGCGTCTACAACTGCTCGTCCGGCACGTGGGCGGACATCAACACCGGCGCGGGCTTCAGGTACACGTGGTGGCGCTCGAACAGGACCGCCTCCACCACCGGGACGCCGCCGCCCGATACGAAGATGCAGACCGGGACGAACGCGTCCTACAAGCTGCCGAAGGCCGACTCGGGCAAGACGCACTACTGCGAGGTCACCGCGACGGGCCTCAACGGCCAGCCGGTGAGTAAGTCGAGCCCGGCCAAGATCCTCACCGGTCTCACCGACGCCGCCACCCCGCCGGCCGCCACGGCGCAGCCGGCCCCCTACGGCAACCTCAAGATCGACGGCATCGACATCTTCCAGGTGACGCAGCCCAACCTGCGCTCGCCTCGCTTCCCGACCGCCGAGGATCCGACCTTCGCCACCTGCGGACTGGGAACGCCGACGGACTACAAGATCTTCAACGGCACCTGCGTGCCGTTCGACGACGACCCGCAGAAGGTCGACTACCGCGGGGTCACGCTGGATGCTCGGAAGAAGACATACGCGCTCGTGTACCTGAGCACCGAGTCGCAGACTCCTTACCCGTCGCGGCTGGTGGACGTCTCGCTCGACGTGACGGCGGGCGGCGGCTCGGTCGGCGGAACCTGGGGCCTGCGCACCGACCCGCGGATCCAGGCCCTGCACTACGTGACCCGGGCCCAGCGTCTCGATCCCACCAAGGACTCGGCCATGGTGTTCGAGCTCGATCCCTCCTGGCTGGCCGAGGCGGTGCGCCGGGGCGGGAAGTTCAACGTCTCCGCGTTCGCGCAGATCGCTCCCGGGCTCGAGGGCGTCCTCCAGCAGTGCCAGGGCGCGAACGACTGCCGCGCCGACGACCGCTTCGAGGTCCAGGACATCCCGGTGGAGGACGACCTGCCCGACCTGACCATCAAGACCGTGCCGATGCTGACTCCCCTCCAGCGGACCTCGGGCGCGGAGATCGGGGCCGGGTACGTGCTCAACTCGCCGGAGGAGGTGCTGGCCCGCACTCGCCAGCTGTATCCCGCCGGCGAGCGGATGAACATCCTGCCCTACAAGACGATCCTCTACATACCGTTCGCCGACATCCTGATCGCCGTCAGCCCGTACTGCCAGGGCTTTGACTCCGTCCGCTCGTGTCGCGATGCCTACGTGGACGCGGTCCTCGACGAGTACCTGGCCCGGACGATCGACTTCGGCTACTACGACATCCTGGTCGCGGTCCACCACTTCCACGCCGACAACACCAGCGGCCGGATCGACGGCGGGTGGACGCGCCAGGCTCCGCTCATCGCCGGCACGGCGCAGCCGCTGATGATCGTCCAGGACGCCAAGCTGGACAGCGGCGCCACGGACCGCCCGATCCTCGCCGTGGCCCACGAGTTCGGCCACGCCATGGGCGCGCCCCACGCCGACACGCTCGCGCCCGACCCGGTCTCGGGCCGCAAGTGCGGGGGCGGCTCCAACGGACAGGACGCAGAGGACTGGCCCCCCGACAACACCGGCCGCCTTCAGAGCGCGGCCTACGACAACGGCAAGCTCCGGATGGACGCCCCGGACACGCCGTTGTACGACCTCATGTCCTACTGCGCCGGCTTCGACGACTCAAACGGCTGGATCTCCGCCTGGAACTGGACCCGGGCCTTCGACACGCTGCGCGACTACGCCCGCGTCGGCCTGCGTCGCCGGGCGCTCCGTGCCCGGAGCGCGAGCCGGGGCCAGGGCTTCGTCAGCGGGGTGATCGGGAACAAGGGGGCCTCGATCGTCCGCGTGGTGCCTCCGTCGCCCGAGAACAACCCGCCGGCGCCAGACCCGAAGTCGCCGATCCAGGTCCGCGCGCTGGACGCCGCCGGGAAGACCCTGGGCGTCGTGGGAGCGAAGGTCACGCGGTCGAGCGAGGAGCCCGAGGCGGCCTTCGTCGTCGGCATGCCGAAGGGCGCCGCCACCGTGGAGCTCCTGTCCAACGGTCAGGTCGTGGATCGCAAGACGCGCTCCAAGGCGCCCAGGGTGAGCGTGAGCTCGCCCCGGGGCGGGACCCGGGTGGGCGCCGGCGCCCGCAGCCGCATGACGGTGCGCTGGAAGGCCACCGACCCGGACAAGGATCCGCTCAGCGCGACGATCGAGTTCTCGGCGAACGGAAGCTCGGGGTGGACGCCGGTGTGGGTGGGCGCCAACTCGGGGCGCGCCGTCGTGCCCGGCCGCTTCCTGCAGCGCGGCACCCACGCCCGGATCCGCGTGAAGATCAGCGACGGCTTCAACGAGACGACCGCCGTCTCCCGTGCCTTCCGGGCCGAGGGCGCTCCCCCGATGGCGCGGATCATCCTGCCCGCCGGCTCCAAGCTCCCGGCCCCCGGCCGCACTCTGCTGGCGGGATCGGGGATCGACGATCGCAACCGCGTGCTCAAGGGCCGCTCCCTGACCTGGTTCGCCGGGAAGCGGCGCCTGGGGCGCGGCGAGCAGCTGCGGGCCCGGCTCCCGGGCGGGAACGTCACGCTGCGCCTCCAGGTCCGTGATCGCTTCGGCCGCGTGACCACGGCGGTGCGCCGCCTGAAGATCACTCCCAAGCAACTCCAGATCGCCACGCTCAGCGGCCCGGCGCACGTGGCCAAGGGCGCGCGCTCGGTGAAGGTCACCGTCAGGACGACGATCCCGGCCACGCTGAGTGTCGGCGGCAGGCACTTCGCGGTCGGCGCCAAGGCCAAGCGGCTCACCATCCCGCTGCCGCGCAAGCCCGGCACGGGCGTCCTGAAGCTCAAGCTCTCGTTCACCGCGAAGGGACCGAAGCAGCGGGTCCTGCGGCAGCTCATCACGGTGCTGCGGTCGTGAGCTCGCGCGGGGTCGAATGGACCCCGGCCAACGCCCGCCATTGGACCTCGCGTCACAGCGCACTGAGATCTAGGTTCTTTCCGACGGAGCGATAGGCCCAAGGATGCGCACCAACCAACGAGCCAGGACGAGCGTGGCTGCAGCGGCGCTGCTGGCGCTCCTGGCCTGCCTGGCCTTCCCGGTCGGCGCCAGCGCCGACCTGACCTGGCAGGGGCTCGGGACGCTGTCGCTCGGCGGCAGCAACACACAGCAGGCCACGATCGCCATGAACGCCGGCGGAGAGGCCGTGGCCGCGTGGTATCGCGGCGGCAACATCGACACGTCGCTCCGACCGGCCGGGGGAAACTTCGCCGTGCCCGGCGTGGCGATCCCGGGAGCGGGCGGCGACAACCCCGATGTCGCGATCGGGGTCAACGGGCACGCCCAGGCCGTGTGGTCGAGCAGCGACGGCTCGAACAACCGCGCTGCCGGCGCCGCGCGGGCGCCCGGCTCCGGGTTCGGGTCGGCGGGCTTCATCTCCCCGGCGGGGGATAACGCGGGCGAGCCGCCCGTAACCGCCGTCGCTCCGGCGGGCAACGCGGTCGCGCTGTACCGCCGTGAGATCTGGGAATACGTGATGGGCAACAGCCGGGCCGCCGGCAGCTCCACCTGGAGCTCGGACTCCGCCAACCCGCTGTCGGCCCAGAGCAGCCCGTTCCAGACCACATCGGGGCCTGCCGCCGTGGCGATGGACCCGCAGGGCAATGCGGTGGCGGCCTGGTGGCGCAACGTCAACAACTCCCCCCAGCTGGTCGAGGTGCGCTGGCGCAGCGCGGCCGGCGCCTGGGGGCCGGTGCAGACACTGGAGACGACCGGGGCCATCAGCGCGTATGGGCCTCGGGTGGCGATGGACGGCCAGGGCGGCGCGCTGGCGGTATGGGTCGGCGCCGGGAACGTTCCGCACGCCGCATATCGCGCCCCGGGCACCAACAGCACGTTCGTGAGCCAGACCGTGCCTGCGCCCGCAACCGCCGTGAAGGACCCCCGCGTGGCCATGGACGCGACGGGCAACGGGATCCTGACCTGGGTACGGGGCGGTCGCGTCGAGGCGGCCGTGCGGCCGGCGGGCGGGAGCTTCTCGGCCGGCTCTCCGATCTCGGCCTCGGGGCAGACCGCGGATCAGCCGGCGTTGGCGATGTCGTCGAACGGCAGCGCCCTGGCGGTGTGGAAGCAGGCAGGAGCGGACGACCGCATCTTCGGCTCATACCGCCCGGCCGCTGGAAATTTCAGCTCGCAGTTCGAGCTCACGGATCCCGTCGCCGCGGGAGACGCATCGTTCCCCGACGTGACGATGGACAACGCCGGGAACGCGATCGCCATCTGGACGCGTTTCGCCGACGGGAACGTCCGTGTCCAGTCTCGGATCGGCGTGGCGCCGGGCCAGACGGCGCCGCCTCCGCCGCCGCCGCCGCCCGAGCCGCCTCCGCCCCCGCCGCCGGTGCCCGGCGTCCCCACCGTCACGGCCGTGAAGCTGGCCGAGCCGATGGCCCGGGACAAGGCAATCGTCCTCACGGCTCAGACCGCCGGGCCTGTGGACAGCGTCGCCTGGGACCTGCCGATCGGCGCCCACATCGTGGGGCAGACGTTCAGCGGCCAACTGCAGCGCAGCGTGCGCTTCCGGCCTCCTCCCGGAGCCTGGGACGTTCGCGTCCGGGCGTCCGGCGCCGGGCGAACCGGGCCCCTGTTCACCCGTCATCTGGCCTCGCTGCGGTCCAGTCAGGACAGCGAGACCCGGAGGATCCTCAACGGCCTGGGAAGCGCCGATGTGGCCGCCGTCGGCGCTGAGGCGGACCTGACCGGCGGCGCCAGCTCGGCGAGCGTCCGGGCATCCGGACGGTGCTCGATCCCCACCCACATCGAGGCTGGGCAACTCGACCTCGACGGTTGCTTCAAGCCGGTGGAGAAGATCGCGGACATCCCCTCGGCCGAGCGCGGAGTGCTGGACACGGTTGCTCGCAACGTCGGGATCCCGGTCAGCGATGCCGGCCTCATGAACAAGGCGATGGGGCTCAGCGACGGCTACGTCGCTCAGGGCAAGGCGATGCTCAACGACAACTGGCCGGTCGTCCCCACAGGTGCCGCCGACATCATGGCGTTCCCCCAGGCGAGAGCGCTCACATCCTCCAGCGCCTCCATCGAGGTGGCGGGCCAGAAGTTCGGCGCCTCGCCGAAGGGCTTCTCGCTGGACCTCAATCCGAAGAAGGCGGGCATTGATCTCGGGGACATCCCCAAGCCGCCCAAGCTCCCCAGCATCGGGGGCTTCGAGCTGGTGGGTGACTGGAACGTCGACCTGGGCAAGCGCGAGGCGACGATCAAGGCCAGTCTCAAGCTGCCCAAGTGGATCACCAGCGCGGGGATCGAGATCCAGAACTCGGTCACGCTGAGGGCGACGCCGGAGGAGCTGAAGGTCGAGGACGTCAGCGTCGGCCCCATCAAGGCCAACCTGGGCGGGCTGGACGTCACCGGGTTCAAGATCTCCTTCACCAAGGCCACCGACACGTGGCAGGGCCAGGCGAAGGCGTGCATCGCCAGCGGCCTGTGCCTCGACATGGTCCCGCCCAACGGGCAGGTCAAGATCGTGCACGGCAAGCTCAACTTCGCCGGCGCCAGCCTCCAGTTCCCGCCGCCGGGCGTCCCGCTGTTCACCGGGATCAACCTGGAGCGGATCGGATTCGGGATCGGCCTGGACCCGACGCGCTTCACGGGCAACGCGCGGATCGCGGTGCTCAGGCTGGTCAAGCTGGACGGTCGCATCGTGGTGGCCTTCCCGAGCGAGCGGACGCCGTACATCCTGGCGGCGGACGAGGTGGGCGGCGGCTTCCCGGCCAAGCTCTACGGCCAGAAGTTCACCCGGCCTGTGATCGGCGCGACGGCCGCGGTGAGCGTCGCCCTGCCGGGACTCGAGCTCGAGCTCGGCCACGGCTACTTCCTCTACCACTTCCCCAGCTACATCGCGGTGGGCGGGGGCGTGAGCCAGAACATCCTCGACGTCGTCAGCTTCGCGGGGGGCATCAGCGGCGAGGCGAACTTCAGCGACGAGGTCATCAACGTCCACGGCGACATCCAGGTCTGCCTGCTGCATCCCCACATCTGCGGTGGGGCTGCGGCCAACATCTCGCGCGGGCCCAACAGCGCGGGCGGGGCCGGTGGCTGTGTCTCGCTGGGCCCGCTGAGCGTGGGCGGCGGCGTCCTGTGGCGCGGTCCCAAGATCATCGTCTGGCCGCTGGACGGGTGCAAGTGGTCGCGGTTCAAGCTCGACGTGAATGCGTCTCGCGCCCAGGCCGACGCGCCGCGCACGATCGTCGTGAAGGCCGGCCAGCCGAGCCCGGTGCTCAAGCTCTACGGCCAGGGCGGGGCACCGAGAGTGCACGTCGCCGGCCCCGGCGGCCAGGTGCTCGACACCACCGACAGGGGCCTCGACTACACGCCCGACGCGAAGATCCGCATCCTGCGGTCGGAAGGGCAGAACTACAACTTCACCACCATCGGCATCGAGCACGGGCAGCCCGGGACCTACACGGTGACCCCGCTGCCGGGCTCGGTGCCCATCACGAAGGTCGAGCGCGCGACCGACCAGCCCAACGCCGGCGTCACCGGACACGTCACCGGGCGGGGCACGCAGCGGGTGCTCCACTACCGCGTGCTCAAGCGCGACGGCCAGACCGTCCGCTTCTTCGACGTCGGCGAGGGCGACGCCTCGCGGGAGATCGGCCACATCACCGGCGGCGGTACCGGGGCGATCAAGTTCTCGGCCGCTCCGGGCAAGGCTCGGCGGCGCGTCGAGGCCCAGTTCGCGCTCGATGGCCTGAACGCCGAGCGCAAGGTCGTGACGACGTTCCGGCCGCCGGCGCTCACCCTGCCGGTCCCCCGGGGTCTGCGCGTGAAGCGCGGGAAGAAGGGCCTGACGATCAGCTGGCGCGGCGTGGCCGGAGCCTCCAAGTACGAGCTCGGGATCACCAGCCCCAGCGGCTACCAGCGCATCATCATCACTCGCAAGCGCCGCGTCGTCGTGAAGCTCGCGAAGTCGGTCGGCGGCCGGGTGACCGTCCGCGCCGGCGCGCCCTTCCGCACCAGCCGGGTGACCGCCAAGCCCTTCAGGCGGCTCGCCTCGCGCGCGACGAAGTTCCGCACGCCCAAGCGCTGCCGGGTGGTGAAGAAGAGGATCGTGTGCCGGCGTGCATAGGAAGACTTTCGGGCCCATGAGCAAGACCCTGTTTGCTCTGTTGCTTGGGGTGTTGGTGCTCGTCGGTGCCCCGGTGGCGCAGGCGGATATTCCGGAGCTGGCCGGGGCGTGGCATCTGGACGCGAACGACGCTGCGTCGCCGGACACCTCGGGCCACAACCTGACCGCCAACCGTGTCGGGGCTCCCGTGGCCGTGAGCCCGGCCCGGTTCGGCAACGGGCTGCGCTTCCCCACGGAGAACGACTACCTCGATGCCGGGAGCCACTCAGAGCTCCAGCCGGCCCACGTCACGGTCATGGCGTGGGTGCGCTCGGCGGCGACGCCGGCGACGGTGAAGGGGATCGTCAGCCAGGGCGCCGCCGGGAGCTGCAGCTTCTCGTCGTATTCGATCTACACGGGTGGCTCGGCGGTCGGCGACGGCGGGACGCGCTTCTACGTGCACACGGCCGGGGGCACGGTGAAGACGACGGCGGTCAACAACGCCAGTGTCTGGAACGGGCAGTGGCACCTGCTCACGGGCACCTACGACGGGACGACGTCGAGGATCTACATCGACGGCAGCCTGGCGGGCTCGGGTACCGGGCCGGCGGGTCCGATCGCCTACAGCCTGGGGCTCAACAACGACTTCATCATCGGCGGCGTGGTGGACCCGTCCTGTGTGGAGAGCACGAACTTCACCGGCGACATGGACGAGGTCCGGGTCTACAACCGGGCGCTGAGCCAGGAAGAGATCGCCTACCTCGCCCGCTCCGATCAGACCTCGCCGCCCGAGCTGCCCATCCCCTCGTCCACGTTGCCTGGGGTAACCCCGCCTCCGCCGCCCGCCGCCGAGAATCTGACCCCGCCCGAGATCTCGTCCTCCACGCTGGACTCCAAGACGCAGCAGCAGGCCTACGACTGCTCCCAGGGCACGTGGTCAAACCTCGCCGCCGACCCCCGGTTCACCTACACGTGGTGGCGTCAGGGCGGGGCCGACGCCAAGGGCCGCAGGTCCGCGGAGGGCCAGACGCGCATGGCCACGACCGCGCGCTACGTCCCGCAGAAACGGGATCTCGGCGGGACGTTCTTCTGCGAGGTCTCGGCCCAGGGGGCCGACGGCAACGTCGTGCGCGCGACCAGCCAGCCCCGCCTCCTCACCGGGCTGCCCGACAGCGTCACGCCGCCCTCGGCCACGAATCAGCCGCGGGCCTACGGGAACTTCCGCATCCGGGGCATCGACGTCTTCCAGGTCGTCCAGCCCAGCAACCTGTCTCCCAGCTCCGGTCCGTTCGACCCGGGCTGGTGCGGGGGAGGGACGCCCACCCCGTTCGCGCCGGTGGGCGATCACTGCGAGGCCGCGGGCGGAAATCCGACTCAGGCGACCTACCAGGGCGTGACGCTGGACGCGAGCAAGCGCACCTTCGCCCGCGTGTATGTGGACATGTCCGATGCTCGCACCCCGTTCCCCGCCGCCAAGCTCCGCGTCACCCTGACCACTCCGGACCTGGGCGCGAAGGGGGCCGCGACCGGCAAGGGCGCCTGGCAGCTCACGCAGAACCCGCCCGTGACCTCGACTCCCTACGTGACCGCGGCCGAGCGGGCCAACGGCGCCTACAGCGTGCAGTTCGAGCTGAACCCGGCCACGCTCCTGCCGAGGGACGGCCGCAAGCTCGCGCCGGTCAGCCTCGACGCCACCGTGGCTCTCGACCGCTCGGGCGCGGGCTCGAGTACGGGGAAGGCCGACAGCTTCGTGCGGGACGAGTGCCTGGGCACGGAGGCCGCGCAGTGTGCCGCCGACGACCACTTCCGCCTCAACCAGATCCCGGTCGCCGAGATGCCCAACCTCGACGTCGCGCTGGTCCCGATGGAGACCCATCGCAACGCCGGGCTCGGGAGCGGCCTGGACGGAGGCGTCAATGCCAGCCCCGCCGTGATCGACCGAGTCCGCCAGCTCTTCCCGGGAGGCGAGCGGTGGTTCGTGCGCTCGAGCCGGGTGCTGGCGAACATCCAGCAGGTCGAGACGCTGACCGCCGCGGATGCCCTGTGCGCCATCTTCCCCTCCGACGACGCGGGCGTGCGGACCTGCCGTCAGGCCTACGTGAACGGGGTTCTCGACGACCTCATCCAGCGAGACGGCTCGCTCCGGAGCAACGGAGTCGTCGCCGGGGTGCACCACTACCCGGTGGGCCCCGGCGGCCCGCCCGAGCCCGGCTTCCAGCTCGGGCCGCCCGTGGCGCGCAACCAGAAGGTCCCGGCCCGCCTGACGATCAACGACGGGTCGCTCAAGCGCCCGCTCACCGCGGCGGCGCGGGAGTTCGGCCATGTGTTCGGGCTCCCCAACGCGAGCCCGGGCTGCGGCGGCAACGGTGAGGACTGGCCCGACGACCAGACGGGCCGCCTTCAGGGCCTGGCCGACGACTTCGGCGGGGTCCGGGTGGACGGACCCACGAGCCCCCTGTTCGACCTGATGTCCTTCTGCGCGCCCGAGGCCACCGCCTGGCTGTCGGCGCGCAACTGGAACCGGTCGGCCACGTTGATCCAGACCCTGCTCGGGAGCCGCGTCAAGCGGCTGGCCGCGGCGTCGCGGGCCGGCCAGGCCTTCGTCAGCGGAGTGGTCGGCCCCCGGGGCGCGCGAGTCCTGTGGGTGAACCCGGCCGATTCGGCCAACCTCCCGCCGGCCCCCGATCCCGGCTCGCGGTTGCGCGTGCGCTCCTTGAACGCGGCAGGCAAGGAACTGGCGCTCGTCGGCGCCGCGATCGAGGGCTCGGGCGGTGCGGGGACGTTCGCCGTGGCCATCCCGTCGGGCACGGTGGCGGTGGAGCTCGTGATGAACGGGCAGACCGTGGACCGCAAGGCCCGCTCCCGTGCGCCCAGGGTCCGCGTCACCGCGCCGCGCGGCGGCAAGCATGTGGGGAGAGGCGCGCTGCGGATCGCCTGGACAGCGTCGGACCCCGACCGCGACGCGCTGACCGCGACGGTCGAGTTCGCGCCCAACGGGCGGTCGGGCTGGCGCCCGGTGTTCACGGGCCCGAGCACGGGGGTCGCGAAGCTCCCCGGGAGCCTGCTCGAGCGCTCGTCGGCCGGCCGTCTGCGCGTGCGGGTGAGCGACGGGTTCAGCGTGGCGAGCGCCCGCTCGGGACCGCTGCGGACCGATGGGCACCCGCCGACGGTGGAGCTGATCAGCCCGCGGCTCTCCGTCCTGCGCGGCGGCGGGCGCACGCTGCTGGAGGCCACGGCGCAGGACGACCGCGGGGACGCGCTGACCGGCCGCTCGGTGACGTGGTTCGCGGGCAAGAGGCGCCTGGGTCGCGGGGCGCGGCTGCGGGCCACGCTCCCGGCCGGAACGGTGAGCCTGCGGGTGGTCGCTCGCGATCGCTTCGGCCGGACCGCTCGGGTGACCCGGCGCCTGAAGGTCGAGCCGAACCGGCTGGTGACGACCCGGCTGCTGGCCCCCGCGCACGTGTCCCCGAAGACCAGGACGCTCTCGGTGACCGTGGCCGCGACGCTGGCGGCCACGCTGCGCGTCGGTGGCCGCTCCTACCAGGTGGGGCCCCGCGCGAAGACGCTCAAGCTCGCCCTGCCGAAGTCGCCCGCCCGGGGCGTGCTCAAGCTGACCCTCGCGCTGACCGCGCACGGCCCGCGGCAGCCGGTCGTCCGGGAGCAGCTGACCGTCGTGCGCAGTTAGCTCCCGGCGGCGTCGAGCGCGTCGTCCCCCAGCGCGTCGCTCAGCCGCTCGCGCGAGCCGCGTCCCGCCAGCCCGAGCTTGGAGTAGGCGTGGGAGAGATGGGTCTCCACCGTCTTGAGGGAGACATAGAGCTCCTGCGCGATCTCCGGGTTCGTGGCCCCGTCCGCGGCCAGGCGGGCCACCCGCAGCTCGCTCGCCGTGAGGACGTCGCGCCGCGCCGCCAGATCGCGCGGCGGCCTCGACCCCGCAGCGCGCAGCTCCTCGCCGGCCCGGTCGGCCAGCCGGGTCGCGCCGCAGGCCACGGCCAGCTCGAGGCCCTCGCGCAGGGGCGCGCGCGACTCGGCGCGCAGCTGGTCGCGGCGCAGGGTCGACCCGAGCGCCACCAGGGAGCGCGCGTGCTCCAGCCGGGCCTGCGACGAGGCCAGCAGCTCGACGGACTCGCGCAGCAGGGAGAGCCGTTCGCGGCCGGCGGCGAGAAGGCCCGCGGCTCGCAGCGCGATCCCCGTGGGCCGGGCGAGTCCGGTGGCGCGCGCCATCTCGAGCTCGCGCCGCACGAGGAGGTCGGCCTCCTCGGGACTCGACGGGCCCAGCGCCAGCGCCAGCGCCGAGCGCACGGGCCACACCGTCGGCCCCATCCGCATCGCCTCGCTGGTCTCCGCGGCCCGGCGCAGGTCGGCGATGCCCTCCTCCCGGTCACGGCGGGCGAGGCGCACGAGCCCGCGGGTCATGGCCAGGGCGGCGCTCGGCCAGGCGTTCTCGGCATCGGGATCCAGCTCGAACGTCAGCGCCAGCTCGGCGATGTCGTCCATGCCGGGTCGCTCGGCGAGAGGTTCCTGCAGGTAGAAGAGGTGCGTGGCGGCCACGGTGCTCATCCCCGCGGCCTGAGCCATCGACAGACCCGCCCGGAGGTCGGCCTCCGCCGTCGCCAGGTCGCCCATGCGGGCGTGCATCCAGCCCCGGTGATCGGAGGCGGCGACCTGCGTGCTCAGCGAGCCCTGCTGCCGCGCCCGCTCGATGATGCGGTCGCTCAGAGCAATGGCTCGGTCGTACTCGTCGATGTCGGCGAGCGCGATCAGGACGTTGCTCAGCGGCCAGCGCGGGGCCGAGACCTCGTTGGCCAGGAGGTCGTCCGCCAGGGCTCGGTCGACCAGCGCAAGGACGCGCTCCGGCGGCTCGCTGCGGTGAGCGGAGATCACAGCCAGGGCCGCGGCCAGGGCGCGGGCCGCCCATGTCGGGCCCTCGGTGAGGTGGCCGAGCTGGGCGGGGTCGAGGTCGGTCCGGGCCGCGAGAGCGGGGGAGTAGGCGGCCACCATCAGCTCGACCGCCGCCAGCTGGGCGAAGGCCTCGTCGTCGGCGCCGAGCAGTCGCCGGTAGGACGTCGTCAGCTCCATCGCCTCGGTCCAGCGGCCCGACAGGACGAGGATGTCCGCCAGGGCGGTGGCGATCTCGGACTGGAGGCTCTCGTCGCCGGTCCCGGCAAGGGCCTGGCGGAGATGCTCGATCGCGGTGCCGTCGCGCAGCGCCGCCTGGCTCAGCCCCAGCTCGCTCATGATCGCGGCGGGAGGCGGCTTGGGAGCCTTCTCCTCCAGGGCGCGCTGGAACCATCGTGCCGCCTCGTCGGGGGCGGCTTGGCTCAGAGCGCGCCGGCCCGCCGCCACCAGCCCCTCCGCCACTTCGGTCGAGTGGCTGGGAGTGAGCGCGCCCAGGTGCGCCGCCACCGCCTCGACGCTGGCGCTGCGCGCGGTGAGCGCATCGGCGGCGGCCCGGTGGGCGGCGTCGCGCTCTGTGACGGACATCGCGTCGTAGATCGAGCGCCGGACCAGGGGATGGACGAAGCGGAACGGGTCCTCCGAGCCCAGGACCTCGATCAGCCGCAGCCGGTGAGCAATCCGCCCTGCCGCGTCGAGGTCCAGCCCCGCCAGGGTGGCCGCGGTCTCCAGCCGGCCTCCGTCGCCCAGGACCGCCATGCAGCGGGCCAGCTCTGCGGCCTCGGGCGCCACGCCGCGGGTTCGCCGCAGCACGCGGTCGCCCAGGGAGGGGCTCGCGAGAGCGGCCAGGTCGACCGGCCCGTCGTCCCGGCTCATCGTGGCCGAGCGCAGGAGCTCCTGGAGGTAGAGGGGGTTCCCGGCCGTGGCGGCGTGCGCCGTCTCGCACGCGGCGTCGTCGGACTGCGGGAGCCGGCCGCGGACGATCCGCGCCACCGACTCGCGGCCCAGGGGGCGCAGCATCACGCGGGCGGCGCCCGGAGTCGTCACGAGCTGCTCCAGCAGGTGCGCGGGAGCCGACGGCTCGGCGGGCCGCAGCGCCGCGAAGAGCGCCAGCCGCAGGTCGCCGATCCGGCGGGCGACGAAGTCGAGCGCGCGCAGGGAGGAGGCGTCGGCCCAGTGGACGTCGTCGACCGCGAGCACCAGCGGGCTCTCGGCCGCCAGGTTGACGGCGAGCCAGTACACCGCGTTCAGCGCCGCCGGACCCTCGGCGACGGGCTCGGCTCCCTCGCCGCCGTTCAGGCCGAGCGCCCGGCCGGCGGGAACGGCGGCTCCGCCGAGCAAGGCGGATCGGCGTTTCGCGTCCGCGCTCGCGAGGACCGGCTCGAACAGCTGTCGCATCACGCCGAAGGGGAACTCCCGCTCGAGCTCGCTGCCCCGGGCGCTGAGAACGGTCAGCCCGGCCGCTCCGGCCCGCGCGGCCGCGGCGGCGAGCAGGGTGCTCTTCCCCTCCCCCGCCGGACCCTCGAGAAGCGCAATCCGGCCGTGCCCCTCCCGAGCGCTCTCGAACACGGAGTCCAGCTGCGCCAGCTCCGTCTCACGCTCCAACACGGCCGATTCCGTTCGGCTAACGGCATTCATCGTGATTTCAGTGTCTCAGGGTACTCCCTGAGTCACGCCTCGGGGTAGGCGAAATCTCAGGGTGCGCCCTGAGGCAAAGCCACCACGAAACTGGCAGTCTCCCGACAATGCTCCCCCGGGTGGCGGTCCTCAGCGCGCTGCTGGCTCTCGCGCTGGCCGCTCCCGCTCGGGCGGATCTGACCTGGAATCCGCAGACTCTGTCGGTAGCGGGGTCAGCCGGCGACTTCGCCCGGGTTGCGGCGAACGGCAAGGGCGACGCCATCGCCGTGTGGCGGATCAAGAGCGGCAACAACTCGCGGATCGAGGCATCGTTCCGCTCGGCGGGCGGGAACTTCGGCAGCGCGAACGTGGTGGTGGACGTCTTCGCCTTCCCGGCGGGGTACACGGTGTTTGCACCGCGAGCGGCGATCGACGCCCAGGGTGACGCGGTCGTCGTCTGGTACCAGGGGGTCCCCTCTCCGGGCAATGCCCGCAGTTACTCGCTCCAGTACTCCTACCGCCCGGCGGGCGGGAGCTTCGCCGCTCCGCAGAACATCACCACGGGTGACCTGCGCGCGCCCGAGGTGGTCATGGACGCGGCCGGCAACGCCACCGTGCTCTGGCGTCAGAACACCGGGGCCTCGCCGCGCCGGGACGAGGCCCGGGTGGCCAAGAAGGCGGCGGGCAGTGGCACGTTTGGTGGCTTCACCACCATCTCCAACAACTCAAGCAGCTCCCCCCCGGGCGAGAACGTCTTTGTCAGGCCTGAAGGGGACACCGAGGAGGAGGAGATCAGCCGGGTCTCTCTCACCATGGATCCCTCGGGCCGGACGCTTGCCGTGTGGTCGTCCTTCATCAACGGGACCCAGTACGTCCGCGCGGCCTACCGCGCGACGGCCACGGGCAGCTTCGACCCGCCCGTGACCGTGGCCCAGAGCCAGGCGTACGACCCCACGGCCGCCTTCGACAGCCAGGGCAACGCGATCGTCGTCTGGACCGGCGGGTATGCGATCCGATCCGCGTCGACCGGCTTCGCGGCCCCTCAGCCAATGCCGGTGAACGGTTGGCCCAGGGCGGCCTTCGACGCCCAAGGCGGCGTGGTCGTCGTGGGGAAGAGCGACGGCAACGTCGCCCAGTGGAGCTACCGTCCCGCGGGCGGCAGCTTCGGACCCGCGGTGGACCTCTCGCCCCCGGGGGAAACCGGTTACGACCCCCAGGTGGGAACTGACAGCTCCGGCAATGCCACGGCCGTCTGGTTCGCGGCCAAGGGCTCGGATCAAATGGTCGACACGGCCTACCGACCGGCCGGGGCGGGGACGGCGTTCGGCCCGGCCCACTCGCTTTCGGATCCCGGCGACCTTCCGGAGCGGTTCTACGGTGACTTCCCGCACGTGGCGGTGGGCGCCAACGGCGAAGCCTTCGCCGTCTGGTCGCGCAACGACGGAACCGCCTTCCGCGTGCAGAGCTCGATCGGACTTCCGCCGGGCGCGCCTCCGCTCCCACCTCCCCCGCCGCCCCCCGAGCCACCCGTCCCCAGCGCGATCCAGCCCGCCGAGGCCTTCAAGCGCAGCCAGGCGATCGTTCTCACCGTCAACGTCACCGGCCAGGCCGACCGGGTGCGATGGACCTTCGGGGGCAAGGCTCCCCCGGTGGTGGGCGAGGTCGTCTCGGGCGGACTCCAGCGAAGCGTCCGCGTCCATCCCGAGCCCGGAAGCTCGTTCACAGCCACGGCCACGGTGAGCGGGCCGGGTGGCACCAAGAGCTTCTCTCGGACCTTCTCGATCCTCCGAGGGCTCGCCGACCCCGATGTATCTCGCATCGAGAACGCGGTCGATCGCTTCAGCAAGGTCGACACGTCCGCCGCGGGCTTCGCCGACAACCTGCTGGGCAAGACCTCGGCGTGCAGCCCGATGACCGTGGTCGCCGGCCAGCAGAAGCTGTCCGGCTGCCTGAAGCCGATCGAGGACCTCCCGGACATTCCCAGCGCGGAGCGCGGGATTCTTGCGCCGCTCGCCCAGGAGCTCCGCCTCAACCTCAACGACTCAGAGCTGATGAAGAAGGCCGTCGAGTTCTCCGACGGCTACATCGCCCAGGGCCGGGCGCTGCTCAACGACCAGTGGCCGGTGGTGCCCAGCGGCGCCGCGAAGCTGCTCAGCTATCCCCAGGCCAGCGCGCTGACGAGCTCGAATGCCTCCATCGAGGTCGCGGGGGTGAAGTTCGGCGCCTCACCCAAGGGCTTCTCGCTCGACTGGGATCCCAAGAAGACCAACATCCCGCTCGGCTCGCTGCCCCATCCGCCCAAGTTCCCCAGCATCGGGGGCTTCGAGCTGGTGGGCGACTGGAACATGGACCTGGGCAAGCAGGAGGCGATCATCAAGGCCAGCCTCAAGCTGCCCAAGTGGCTCACCAGCGCGGGGGTGGAGATCCAGAACTCGGTGACGCTCCGGGCCACGCCCACCGAGCTCAAGGTGGAGGACGTGAGCATCGGCCCGATCAAGGTCAACCTCGGCGGCCTCGACGTCAAGGACTTCAAGATCGCCTACACCAAGGCCGAGGACACCTGGCAGGGCCAGGGGAAGGCCTGCCTCGCCACCGGGCTGTGCCTGGACATGGTCCCGCCCAACGGCCAGGTCAAGATCACCCACGGCCAGCTGAACTTCGCCGGGGCGAGCGTGAACTTCCCCCCGCCCGGCGTCCCGCTGTTCACCGGCGTCAACCTCGAGCGCCTGGGCTTCGGGTTCGGGCTGGACCCGACGCGGATGACCGGCAACGGGCTAATCGCCGTGGGCAAGATCGCCAAGCTCGACGGCCGCCTGGTCGTCGCCTTCCCCAGCGATCGCACGCCCTTCGTCCTGCGTGCCGACGAGGTGGGTGGCGGCTTCCCGGCTCAGCTCTACGGCACGAAGTTCACCCGGCCGACCATCGGCGCCACGGCCGCAGTGATCGTGGATCTCCCCGTTCTCGGAAACCTCACCCTGGGGGGTGGCTACTTCCTCTTCCAGTCCCCGGTCTACGTGGCGCTGGGCGGCGGCGTGGACTTCAGGATCCTCAAGACGATCCGCATCTACGGCGCGATCAGCGGTGAGGCGAACTTCCGCGACGAGGTGGTCAACCTCCACGGCGACATCGGCGCCTGCGTGAACCTGGTCAAGGACGTCTGCGCCACCGCCGTGGCCAACGTCTCGCGCGGGCCCAACTCGGCGGGCGGCGCCGGGGCCTGCGTCGGGGTCGCCGGCATCCACATCGGAGGGGGCATCCAGTGGGCGCACCCCACGAAGCCCAAGGTCTGGCCGTTCGACGGGTGCAAGTGGTCGCCGTTCAAGCTCGACGTGCGCGCGACGCGGGCCCAGGCGGCCGGGACGACCATCGTGGTCAAACGCGGGCAGCCGAATCCGGCGGTCAAGCTCTACGGCCAGGGCGCGGCCCCGCGCGTCCACGTGGCCGGGCCCGGCGGGCAGGCGCTGGACAGCACGGACAACGGCCTCGACCTCTCGCCCGGCGGCAAGATCCGCATCCTGCGCTACGAGGGTGACGAGGACTTCACGGTCGTCGGCCTCCAGAACGCCGCGGCCCGGCACCTACCACGGTGACGACACAGGCCGGGTCGGTGCCGATCAGCCGGGTCGAGCGGGCGACCGACCTGCCGACCGCCGGCGTCCGCGGCTCGGTGACCGGCCGCGGGAGCACGCGGGTCCTTCACTACCGGATCGCCCGCCGCCCCAACCAGGAGGTGCGCTTCTTCGACGTCAGCGAGGGCCGCGCCGCGAAGGAGATCGGCCACGTCAAGGGCGGCGGCGCCGGCGCGCTTAAGTTCGCGCCCGCCCCGGGGAAGGTCCGGCGGCGCATCGAGGCGCAGTTCTCGCTCGACGGCCTGCCCGCCGAGCGCAAGGTGGTCACGTCCTTCCGGCCCCCGGCGCTCACCCTCGCGGTTCCGCGACGCCTCAAGGTCGTGCGGCGCAAGAAGACCGGTGCGACCACGATCACCTGGCGAGGCGTCGCGGGCGCGTCGCGCTACGAGCTGGCGATCACCAGTCCCAAGGGCTTCCAGCGGTTCGTCACGACCCGCAAGCGGCGCGTCGTGCTCAAGCTCGCGAAGTCGCTCAGCGGCCGGGTCACGGTCCGCGCCGTCGGCGACTACCGCCAGAGCCGGGTGGCGGCCAAGCCGCTGAAGCGTCTCGCGGCGCCGGCCTCGCGCTTCCGCACACCGAAGCGCTGCAGCGTGGGCCGCAAGAAGGTCGTCTGCCGCCGGGCCTGAGGCCCGGAACGAGACGGGGCGGCCCGTAGGCCGCCCCGCTCACCTCCCTACCGCAACCCGTGGCTAGCCGACCTGCGTCGCCTGGCCGTAGTTGACGCAGAAGGCGCTCGTCGTGCCGGCGCCGTCCTGGCGCACGACGCCGTTGACGAGCAGGCTCGTGCCCTGCTTGAGGATGTTGATGACGTACATGTTCGAGCCGTTCACCGTGAACGAGGCCGTCTGGTTGGCCACCAGGCCCTGAACCGACGGGTTGCCGTTCTCGAGCGTCCGCGCGAAGTTCACGGACTGGCCCGACGTGTTGGTGAACGTGACCGTCGTGGTCGGGTCGACCTTGCCGGCGGTCTTGTTCTGGTCGCCGCACGTCGCCTGGAGAATCCCGAAGCCCGGGATGCTGGCGATCGTGAACGGAGCCTGGCCGCCGTTGTCGATCACGCTGCGGTTGTCGCCGAACTGCTGCGAGCGACCGGTCGCGGGATCGAGGAACTTGAGGGGGATGATGCCCCGCAGCGAGCCCCTCTTGTTCGTGGCCACGAGCTTGCCCGCCGCGTAGGACGTGCTCGCCGACGAGGACACGGCGCTCTTGCCGTCGACCGCGCCCGCGTTGCGGGCGAAGCTCACGACGGCGGCGGCCGAGCCGGTCATCGCGAATACCAGCGCGACGATCGAGATGACGAGGGCCGGTGACGGCCTGCCGATCTTCTTCATTGAATTGGGCCTCCCATAGAAAGTGCTTTCCGGGGCTTTTGAACCCGCGAGCGGGCGAAAAGTCGCGGGATCGTATGCTGGCCGGGCATGAGCGAGCCGGGCCCGAGCACGCGCGCCGTACACGCCGGGCTGCCCGCGCCGGAGCCCGGCGGGCCCTTCCTCGCCGGCCCGCAGTTCTCGGCTCCCTTTCACCTGCCGGGCGACCCCGAGGACTCCCCCTACGTCTACGGGCGCTACGGGAACCCCACGTGGGAGGCCTACGAGCACGCGGTGGGAGAGCTCGAGGGCGGCGAGGTGGTCGTGTTCGCCTCGGGGATGGCCGCCATCACCGCGCTGCTCATGTCCCTGCACACCGAGGGGCGGGCGCTCGTCATCCCGGCCGACGGCTACTTCAGCGAGCGGGCGGTCGCCGCCACGGTGGGCCGGATGGGCGTGGAGGTGCGCGAGGTCCCGACCGGCACCGAGGCCTACCTGGCGGCGCTGGAGGGCGCCGGCCTGGTGCTCGTCGAGACTCCGTCCAATCCGGGCCTGAACGCCTGCGACATCGCCGCCGTCGCCGAGGCGGCGCGGGCGCGGGGGGCGCTGCTGGCCGTCGACAACACGCTGGCCACGCCGCTGCTCCAGCGTCCGCTGAGCCTGGGCGCCGACATCTCGCTGGCCTCCGGCACCAAGGCCCTGAGCGGGCACGCCGACCTGCTGATCGGCTACGTCGCCGCGCGCGACGGGGCCCATGCGCAAACGCTGCGGACCTGGCGCGTGCAGACGGGCGCGCTGGCCGGGCCGTTCGAGACCTGGCTCGCCCATCGCTCTCTGGGTACCGCCGGGGTGCGCCTGGAGCGCCAATGCGCGAACGCGCTCGCGCTGGCCGAGATGCTCGCCGCGCGCGACGACGTCACCGGCGTGCGCCAGCCCGGGCTGCCCGACGACCCGGCCCACGAGACCTCGGCGCGCCAGATGGACGCCTTCGGGCCCGTCCTCGCCTTCGACGTGGGCGAGCGCGCCCGCGCCGAGCGCTTCTTCGCCGCCACCCGCCTGGTCTTCGAGGCCACGAGCTTCGGCGGAATCCACACGACGGCCGAGCGCCGCGCGCGCTGGGGCGGCGACCGGGTGGGGGAGGGCTTCATCCGCCTCAGCGCCGGCATCGAGGACGGCGACGACCTGCTGGCCGACGTCTCGTCGGCGCTGGACTCCGCGTACGGCGGCTGAGGGCGAGGTGACGGGGGCGGAGACGTCCCCTCCGTGACCTAGGCTCGAACGATGGCCCGGTCCGCCTCCCTCCACGTCTGCTCGCAGTGCGGGCACACCTCGCCGAAGTGGTTCGGGCAGTGCCCGGGCTGCGGCGAGTGGAACACCCTGGTGGAGGAGGTGCGCGTCACCGCGAAGCGGGGCGGTGCGGGCGCCGCTCGCCCCGGCGCGGCCCTGACGCCGGTCGCCCTGGCTGACGTCCAGGCTCCGGCCGTCGAACGGCTGGCCTCGGGTATCGGCGAGCTCGACCGCGTGCTCGGCGGCGGGCTGGTCCCCGGCTCGCTCGTGCTGCTGGGCGGCGCTCCCGGGATCGGGAAGTCGACGCTCACGGCCATGGCCCTCGGGCGCCTGGCCGCCGCGGGGCGGCGGACCCTCTACGTCACCGGCGAGGAGTCGGCGGCCCAGGTCAAGTTACGCGCCCAGCGGCTCGGACCCGATGCGCTGCGGGTCCCCATCGTGGCCGAGACGGCCCTGGAGCCGGTGCTGGCCACCCTGGAGGCCGAATCTCCCGACGTCGTCGTGATCGACTCCGTCCAGACCCTGCACGCCGAGGGCCTCAGCGGCGCCGCGGGCTCCGTGGGCCAGGTCCGCGAGGTGGCCGACCGGATCGCCCGCGTGGCCAAGGAGCGCGACGTCGCCGTCGTCCTCGTCGGCCACGTGACCAAGGAGGGCGCGCTGGCCGGGCCCCGCGTCCTCGAGCACCTGGTCGACTGCGTGCTGCAGTTCGAGGGGGAGCGCGAGCGCACCTACCGCACCCTGCGCGCGCTGAAGAACCGCTTCGGCTCCACCAACGAGGCCGGCGTGTTCGAGATGCGCGGCGAGGGCCTGGTCGAGGTGCTGGACGCCTCGGCGCGCTTTGTCGCGGCGGCCACCCGGGCGCCGGGCAGCGTCGTGCTGGCGGCGATGGAGGGCACCCGCCCGCTGCTCGTCGAGGTCCAGGCTCTGGTCTCGCCCTCCGAGCTGGTCCCGCCCCGCCGCGTCTGCGCGGGGATCGACCGCAACCGCCTCGCCCTCGTGCTCGCCGTGCTCTCGCGCCATGCCGGCGTGTCCACCGGCACGGCGGACGTCTTCGTAAACGTCGTCGGCGGCGTCCGGGTCGACGAGCCGGGCGCCGACCTCGCGGTCGCCCTGGCCGTGGCCAGCGCCGCGCGGGGCCGGCCGGTGGGCGGCGAGGGCGGCGAGACTCCGCCGGCCTGCTTCGGCGAGCTGGGCCTGACCGGCGAGCTTCGCCCCGTGGCCCATGCCGAGCGCCGGCTGGCCGAGGCCGCCCGCTTCGGGCTGGACCCGGTCATATCGCCGCAGGGCACGGACTCCCTGCGTGCCGCGCTGCGCGCCGCGCTCCCGGGGCCGGCGCGGGCCGCCGCCGCGTAGCAGGTCCGCCGTGGCCGCGCGACGCTTGCACGGCGAAAACCGCCGGAATTAAGCGAGGAAATACCCGCTAGAATGGAGGTCGCTTATGCCCTCCAGACCCGGGGAAGAGCTCATCTCAGAGCTCGATGCCAGACAAGAGCCCCGACTGGTGAAGGCGCTGGAGATGGTGGCCCCGGGCACATCGCTGCGGGAGGGCATCGACCACATCCTCCACGCCCGCACCGGTGGTCTCCTGCTGATCGGAGACCCCGAGGAGCTGGCCTTCCTCTTCTCCGGCGGGATCAAGCTCGACGTGGACTACACGCCGGCGCTGCTCTACCAGGTGGCGAAGATGGACGGCGCCATCGTCCTCAACCAGAACGTGACGAAGATCGTCTGGTCAAACGTGCAGCTGATGCCCGACCCGACGATCCTCTCCGTGGAGACCGGCACCCGCCATCGCACGGCCGAGCGCGTGTCCAAGCAGACCGACGCGGTCGTGATCGCGCTCTCCGCCCGCCGCGACGTCGTGTCCCTCTACGTCGACGGCGCGAAGTACATCATGGTCGACATTCCCGTCGTCCTGGCCAAGGCCAACCAGGCGCTGGCCACGCTCGACAAGTACCGCACCCGCCTCGACCAGGTCTCCACCCGCCTCACGGCCCTGGAGTTCGAGGGTGGGGCCACCCTGCACGACGTCCTCACCGTCCTCCAGCGCGCGGAGCTCGTGACGCGCATGGCGGTCGAGATCGAGCGCTATATCGTCGAGCTGGGCACCGAGGGCCGCCTGATCGAGATGCAGCTCGACGAGACGATGGTCGGCGTCGCCGCCGACAAGGCCGCCCTTGTCCACGACTACCTCGTGGAGGACTCCGACGAGGCCTACGCCACCGTGCTGGACCAACTTGCCCGGCTTCCGCACCAGGACCTGCTCGATTTCGGGCGCCTGGCCGAGTTGCTGGGATACGACCGCAAGCTCAACACCCTCGACTATCCCGTCTCTCCCCGAGGCCACCGGATTCTCGGCCGCATCCCGCGGCTGCCGAAGCTGGTGGTCTCGGAGATCGTGACGGAGTTCGGGCGGCTGGACGAGATGCTTGCGGCCACCGACGATGAGCTCGAGAACGTCGAGGGAGTCGGTGAGATCCGGGCGAAGGACATCCGCGAGGGCCTTCGCCGGCTACAGGAGATCAACCTCGTGGACCGGTACCTGCAGACCTAGGAGGTCGCGCGCTCGCCCGTCACGGGAGCGCCGCGGCAATGAGACAAAGGAGGGACGTCATTCCCGAAGCGATCGCGGAAGACCACATGGAGGAGGACCTCGAGGCAGTCGTCGAGGTGGAGAACATCGAGTTCGAGATCGGCGACAACGTCGTGTATCCGCACCACGGCGCCGGCAAGGTCCTCAAGAAGGAGCAGAAGGAGATCTTCGGTGAGAAGCGGGAGTACCTCACCATCAAGATCCTGCACAACGACATGACGGTCATGGTGCCGTGCGACAACGCCGGCATCGCCGGACTGCGCCGCGTCATCGACGAGGAGACCGTCAAGAAGGTTCTCGCCGTCCTCTCGGACGAGGTGTCCGAGATGCCCAAGAACTGGAATCGCCGGTTCAAGCACAACCGCGACAAGATCAAGACCGGCGACATCTACGAGCTCGCCGAGGTCGTGCGCAACCTGGCGATCCGCGAGCACGAGAAGGGCCTCTCGACGGGCGAGAAGCAGATGTTCACGCGCGCGAAGAAGATCCTGGCCTCCGAGCTCATGTACGCGCTCGACAAGGGTGAGGACGAGGCGGAGGACCATCTCGACGACCTGCTGTCGCGCTCCGCGAACGACAAGGTCACCGTCTAGGGACCTCTTTCATGGCGGTCGCGCTGATCGTGGCCGCGGGGAGTGGCGAACGCCTTGGTGCCGATCGGCCCAAGGCGTTCGTCATGCTGGGCACGGAATCCCTGCTGGAGCGCTCGCTGCGGGCGGTCCGCGAGGCCGGGATCGAGGAGGTCGTGGTCGCGCTGCCGGAGGGCACACGGGCCCCGGAGGGCGTGACCGCGGTGGCGGGCGGCGACGTCCGCTCGGCCTCGGTGCGAAACGCCCTGGCCGCCTCGAGCGGCGACCCGGTGGTCGTCCACGACGCGGCTCGCCCGCTGGCGTCGCCCGCGCTCTTCGCGGCCGCGCTGGCCGAGCTGGAGCGCAGCGGCGCGGACGCCGTGGTCGCGGCGGCCCCGGTGACCGACACGGTCAAGGAGGCGGAGGACGGGACCGTGGTGCACACCCTGGAGCGCTCGCGGCTGTGGGCCGTGCAGACGCCCCAGGTCTTCCGCCGCGAAGCGCTGGAGCGCGCGCTCGACGTGGACGACGCCACCCTGGCGGCGGCCACCGACGACGCCTGGCTGATCGAGCGGGCGGGCGGGACGGTGCGCATCGTCGAGGGCCCGCCGGAGAACCTGAAGATCACCACGCCGCACGATCTCGAGGTAGCGGCGAGGATGCTCGGGTGCTGACCGACTACCACGTGCACCTGCGCCCCGACGAGGAGGACACGACCGCCGCGGGCTACTTCACCGCCGCCAACGCCGAGCGCTACCGCGAGGCCGCGGGCGAGCGGGGGATCGCCGAGCTGGGCGTGGCCGAGCACGTCTACCGCTTTCGCCAGGCCCTCGACGTGTGGGACCAGGATTACTGGCGCCCCTGGGCCGTCGACGACATCGACGCCTACTGTCACTTCGTGCGCGAGGAGACCGACCTGCGCCTGGGCATCGAGGCGGACTTCGTCCCCGGCCGCGAGGACCGCATGGCCGCTCTGCTCGAGGCCCGCGACTGGGACTACGTCGTCGGGTCCATCCACCTGCTGGGCGACGGCGCGCTGGACGACCCGGGCTTCGACCTGTGGGACCGCACGACCGACCCCGACGCCGTCTGGCGGCGCTACTTCACGCCTGCTGGGGGAGCTGGCGGCGTCGGGCATGTACGACATCCTCGCCCACCCCGACCTCGTGGCGTTCTGGGGCGACGAGCGCCCCGCGCCCGAGCGCGACCCGCGCTTCTACTGGGAGCTGGCCATGGAGGGCATCGCGGAGTCGCGGATCGCGATCGAGGTCTCGACCGCCGGCCTGCGCAAGCCGCTGGGTCGCATCTATCCCGATCCCGGCCTGCTGCGCTGGTGCCTGGAGGCCGGCTGCCCGGTCGCGCTGTCGAGCGACGCGCACCTGCCCGACCAGCTCGGATTCCGCTACGAGGACGCCCTGGAGCTCCTGTCGGACCTCGGCGTCACCGAGCTGGCCGTGTTCGAGAGCCGCGAGCGCCGCCTGGAGCCGATCGGATGAGCGTCTCCACCGGCATCGGCTACGACGCGCACCGCTTCGCCGACCCGGTGGCCGAGCGGCTGCTGATCCTCGGCGGGGTGGAGATCGCGCACGACCGCGGGCTCGAGGGCTGGTCGGACGCCGACGTCGTCACGCACGCCGTGATCGACGCCCTGCTGGGCGCGGCCGGGCTGGGCGACATCGGCGAGCACTTCCCCGACACCGACGAGCGCTGGCGCGACGCCGACTCGATCGACATGCTGCGGACGGTGGCCGCCCAGGTGCAGGCCTCGGGCTCGACGATCCATCACGTGGACCTCACGGTCATGCTGGAGACGCCGAAGCTCGGGCCCCACAAGGACGAGATCCGCCGCAACCTGGCGGGCGTCCTGGGCCTGGCGCCCATGCACGTCAACGTCAAGGCGACGCGCGGCGAGGGAATGGGGTTCGTCGGCCGCGGCGAGGGCGCCGCGGCGCTGGCGATCGCGACGGTCGAGCGGACCTAGGCCCGGGCCCGGGCGGCGCGGCGCTCGGCCGCGCGGCGACGCGTCTGCTCCTGCTCGACCTGGCGCTTGAGCTGGCGCACGGTGCGCTCGAGGTGGCCGCGCACGGTCGGCGCGCCGACCTGCTCGGCGATCCAGCCGAAGATGCCGGCGCCCGCCACTCCGTAGGAGAGGCGCAGCTCCACGTGGGTGCGGCCGCTCGGCCGCGCACGCAGGCGCCAGCGGCCGCGCTGGTCGAGGCCCGTGACGGAGGTCCAGGCCATGTCGCGCGCCTCGTCGAACTCGATCACCTCGACCACGCCGCCCACCTCGGCGGAGCCCACCCGCAGCAGCATCCGGTAGCGGGCGCCCATCCCGATCGGGTCGTCGCTGAGGACCTCCCAGCGGGTCAGCCCGGAGAAGAAGTCCAGGGCCTTGGCCGGGTCCGACACCCACTCCCACACCGCCTCGGGCGGCGCGGAGATCTCGATCTCGGCCTTGACCCTCATCCGATCACCGGGAAGCGCCGCTCGGAGGCCAGCGCGTCGAGGGTCTCCTGCATGACGCGCATGACGTGGTCGTAGATCTCGTCGACGTCGGGCTCGGGGCCGAAGTCGTCGCGCAGGTGGATCGGCGGGAGCGCCTCCACGGTGATCTTGGCCGGCAGGGGGACATGCCCGAGGAAGTCACCCACGTTCAGGCCCCACGGGATGGCGAGCGAGATCGGCAGGACCTTGAGGCGCAGCGCGCGATCGAGGCCCAGCGCGCTGGCGATGCCCTTGCCCTGCGAGAGGAAGAGCGCGGTCTCCTGGCCGCCGGCCGACACGACGGGCACGATCGGCACGTCGTGCTCCAGCGCGAGGCGGATGAAGCCCTTGCGCCCGTCGAAGTCCACGGTGTGGCGCTGCCAGGAAGGCCGGTGGACCTCGTGGTCGCCGCCGGGGTAGACGAGCAGCGCCGCGCCGGACTCCAGGGCCTTGCGGGCGTTCTCGGGCGAGGCGGCGACCGTGCCGTACTTGCGCAGGATGCCCAGCCCGGGCATCGACAGCACCAGGTTGTGGGCCAGCTGGTAGAAGGCGCGCTCGACGCCGAAGTAGGCGGAGAAGGCGAGGGTGAAGACGGTGGTGTCCGGCGTCAGGTTCCCGCCCGAGTGGTTGCCCACGAGCAGCACGGGCCCGGACTCCGGGATGTTCCCCAGCCCCCGCACCTCGCCGCGGAAGTACAGCGAGGAGGCCAGCCACAGTCGCGGCAGCGTGTCGCGGATGTAGTCGGGGTCGCGCTCGTCGAGGTCGGCCGTGGGGATGCGGTCGGTGAGCTGTCGGCCCAGCCCGCTCAGCAGGCGGCTGGCGAACCCGGGGCTCGACGCCTCCTCGTTGACGTGCCCGTTGGACGATGCGTGCTCGGCGATGCCGGTCTCGGCCATGGGGGAAGTCTAGTTCCCGTTCGGGTTTTAGGCCGCGGCCGCCGCACGGCGCGGGCGCGACGAGGCGGCCGGGACCGCGAGCGCGTCTACCCGGGCGAAGAAGCGGCGGATCATGCCGTTGGTCTGCTCGGGGCGCTCGATCTGCGGCGCGTGGCCGCAGGCGTCGATGATGATCTGCTCGGCCCCGGGCAGCCATTCGGCGACGTGGCGCGAGAACCCGGCCGGGATGAGCCGGTCGTGCGAGCTCCAGACGAACAGCGAGGGCTTCGAGAGCTCGGCCAGGCGGGGGTAGAAGCCGTCGCGGCCGTGGGGGCGGTCGAGGTAGATGTTGCGCGCCGCCGAGAGGAAGGCGAGCCGCGCGCCCGGGGACCCGTAGATGCGCTGGAACTCGTCGACGACGATGTCCGCGACGCTGGGGTCCAGGGCCTCGGGGTCGGCGAAGAGGTCCAGGAGCTGGCTCTCCACCCTGCCGCGGGCGAAGCGGTGGGGCAGGACGCCGAGCTCGGGGCGCAGGAGGCGGACGATCGGGTGAAACCCGCGCCGGATGAAGGCCACGGCCGGACACAGGAGAGCCAGCCCGTGGAGGCGCTCGGGCGCGCGCAGGCCGACCTCGATCGCCACGCGGCCGCCCAGCGAGTTACCCACGACGTGGGCCCGCTCGATGCCCAGCTCGTCCAGGACGCCGATGACCTGCTCGGCGAACCACGAGGCGTTGTAGGGCGCGGTGAGCGGCTTGCTCGACGAGCCGAAGCCCGGCAGGTCGATCGCGTGCACGCGGTAGTCGCGGCTCAGCGTGGCGGCGGTGTCGAAGAACGAGGCCTTGGTCGCGCCCAGGCCGTGGATCATCAGGACGTCGCGGCCCTCGCCCATGGTCAGTGTGGACACCCGGTGGCGCCCGACCTGCACGTCGTGCACGCGCTGAAGCGGCTCGCGGCCGTTGGGCAGGCGGAACAGGCCCTCGAAGGCGACGGCCAGGTCGAGGTTGCCGCGCGCATAGAGCCGGCGCTCCGAGAAGGCCTCGATGCCGGCGATATCGCCCTGACGCAGGCGCATCCAGGTCGCCGAGTCCGTGCCGATCACGACGTCGGGCTCGCGCCGGGTCAGGCCCTTGCGCACGCGGGCACCGTGCTCGGTGGCGCGGACCTCCCAGGTGCGCCCGATGTCCCCGAGCTTGATGTGGTAGGTCGCGTCGAAGCCGCTGGAGGCGCCGAGGTAGCGATCCGGGAGGCTGTGAAACGCCTCGTCGATGAGCGCGAGGCGACGGGCTTGAGGGGAGCGCCCAGTCACGTGCGCCGGAGGGTATACCCCGGCACGGCGCGCCGACGCGCTGAACGTCCGCATTTTGCGGGTAGGGTGCGGGCGGTGCGGCAGATCTCCCTGCACGACACGCTCTCGGGCGTCCGGCGCCCGGTGGAGCCGCGGGAGCCCGGGAAAATCGGGATCTACGCCTGCGGGCCCACCGTCTACGGCCGAATCCACGTCGGCAACGCCCGGCCCTTCGTCGTCTTCTCCGTGTTCAAGCGCTTCCTGGCGCATGAGGGCTATGACGCCACCTTCGTGGCGAACATCACGGACGTCAACGACAAGATCTACGCCGCGGCCCGCGAGGCCGGTCTGCCGAGCGCTCAACTGGCCGCGGACATGGCCGCCGCCTACGTGGCGGACACCGACCGCCTGGGGCTCGGGCGCCCCGACGCCGAGCCGCTGGCCTCCGAGACGATGGGCCCGATCATCGATCTCATCGGCGCGCTGATCGACTCCGGCCACGCCTACGCGGTCGACGGGGACGTCTACTTCCGCGTGCGCTCGTATGAGCCCTACGGCGAGCTCTCCCACCAGGACATCGCGCAGATGGACCAGGGGGAGGGGGTCGAGGGCGCCGAGCGCAAGGAGGACCCGCTCGACTTCGCCCTGTGGAAGGCCCAGAAGGAGGGCGAAGACACGGCCTGGGACGCGCCCTGGGGGCGCGGGCGCCCGGGCTGGCACATCGAGTGCTCGGCGATGGCCGAGCAGATCCTGGGTGTCGACTTCGAGATCCACGGCGGAGGATCGGACCTGGTCTTCCCCCACCACGAGAACGAGGCCGCGCAGACGTGCGCCGCGCGCGGCCGGCCCCTCGCGCGGCTGTGGATGCACAACGGGATGATCCAGATGTCCGACGAGAAGATGGCCAAGTCGGTGGGCAACATCGCCTCGCTGGGGGAGGTCCTGGACGAGTACGGCCGCGACTCGCTGCTCATGTACTTCCTCGGCGGCCACTACCGCCAGCCGCTGGCCTTCTCGCCCGCCCTGCTTGAGGAGGCGGGCACGAGTGTCGCGCGCGTGCGCGAGGCCGGCCGGCGGCTTGAGCCCGGGACAGCCCTGAGGACCTCGCGCCCCTGCGCGACCGCTTCTTCGACGCGCTGGCCGAAGACTTCGGGACACCCGCGGCGCTGGCGGCGCTGTTCGAGTGGATCCGCGAGGCCAACAAGCGCGATGGCGTGGGCGACTCGCACCTGCGCGAGATGCTCCGCGTCCTGGGCTTGGAGAACCTGCTCGACCCCGACGAGACCGAGGTCGAGGCCGACGCGCGGGAGCTGCTCGAGCGCCGCGAGGCCGCACGTGCGGCGCGCGACTTCGCCGAGGCCGACCGGCTGCGCGACTCGCTGGCCGGGCTGGGGTGGGACGTGCGAGACGGACCGGGCGGGCCCGAGCTCGTGCGCCGGCGGTGATCGTCTACGGGCGAAACGCCGTGCGCGAGGCCCTGCGCGGCCCACGCGAGGTCGGGCGGGTGTGGGCGACGGAGCGCGCGGCGCGCGAGGACTGGCTGACCGGCGCCGGGCCGGCGGTCGTCGCGCCGGGAGACCTGGAGGCGGTATGCGGCTCGAACGGCCATCAGGGTGTGTGCGCGGAGGTCTCGGACTACCGCTACGCCGAACCCTCGACCACCCTCCGAAAGGGGTCTGACCCCCTGGTGGTGGCGCTGGACGAGGTGACCGACCCGCAGAACCTGGGCGCGATCTGCCGCACGGCGGAGGCGGCGGGGGCGACCGGGGTGGTCATCCCGCGCCACCGCTCGGCCGAGGTCACGCCGGCGGTGTGCAAGGCCTCGGCGGGGGCGGTCGAGCACCTGGCGATCGCCCGCGTTCGCAACCTGGCGGACTTCCTCGCCGAGGCCAAGGACGCCGGGTGCTGGTGCTACGGGGCGGACTCCGAGGCGCGCGTGGCCTACGACGCTCCCGACTTCAGCGGAGGCGTCGTGGTCGTCCTCGGATCGGAGGGGCGGGGCCTGCGCCCGCGGGTCGCCGCCGCCTGCGACGAGCTGCTCGCCATCCCCCAGCGCGGCCGGGTCGGATCGCTCAACGTGAGCGCCGCCACGGCGGTCCTCCTGTACGAGATCTTGCAGCAGAGAAGCAGGAGTTGACAGGACTCCATAACTGTGAGAGCTTGCCCGCCACATAAGGTTGAACTCGAGGGTTAATCAACTTGAGGGTTCGACGAGGGTGCGGCGCCAGGGGAGGTAGCGCGCCTAGAGCAGAACCGGGCAATGTGCTCGGGGAAAGGTACGTCCGCTCATGGCTCGTTTCTCGCCTAAGGCTCAGGCTGAGGGTCAGTTGGATGATGGCTATCTCATCGCCTTGGCCAAGCAGGGAAGTGCTCCGGCGTACGACGCGATCGTGCGTCGCTACTACGGTTTCGTTCGTCTGAAGGCGTCCTCCTACTTCCTCGCCGGGGGCGACTCGGAGGATCTGATCCAGGAGGGCCTGGTCGGCCTCTACAAGGCGGTGCGCGACTACCGCACCGACCGCGAATCGAGCTTCCGCAACTTCGCGGAGCTGTGCATCACCCGCCAGATCATCACGGCGGTGAAGACCGCTTCCCGCAACAAGCACACCCCGCTCAACCGCTACGTGTCGTTCTCGGCCACGCCCGCGGGCGCCTCGGACTCCGAGGCCACGCTGGACGAGATCCTGCCGGGCCCGACCGCGCACGACCCCGTCAACCAGGCCATCTCGTCCGAGGAGCTGCGGGCGCTGATCGCCTGTCTGTCCACGGTCCTCTCCGAGCTGGAGTCACGTGTGCTCGGGCTCTATCTCGACGGACACTCCTACCAGGACATCGGCGAGAAGCTCGGCTGCGAGGCCAAGACCGTCGACAACGCCCTCCAGCGGGTCAAGCGCAAGGTCGCCTCGCACATCGACGGCCGCGCCGTTCCCGCCTGAGCCGCCCGTTACGCTCCGCGGCGATGTCGACTCTGGACGTCATCGTCATCGCCGCGGTGCTCCTCATCGTGCTCCTCGCCCTCGGCGGGATGGTGGCCAACCGCCGCCGCCGCGAGGCGGGCGCGGCTCACTTCGAGACCTCCCTGGAGGAGGTCGATCGCCAGCTCGCGGCCGCGCACGCGGCCGACAAGGGCTGGGAGCCCGCCGCGCTGTCGCGCGCGGCGCGGGAGGCGTTCGCCCAGGAGCGGGTGGCCGACGAGATCCGCGAGCAGGCACTGATCGCGGTGATCGACCGCCCGGGGACCGATCGGGACCAGGCGGTCTTCCGGTTCGTCACCGACGCCGGGACCTACGAGCTCACGCTGGGCCGGGCGGGCGACCGCTGGACCGCGCAGGGCCTCGAGCGGGCCTAGGGCGCCGGCCGGCCCGCCGCCGTACGTATCCTCGTCGCCGTGGCGACGAGTGACACGACCGGCCGCTTTGCCGGCACGACCGCCTGGGCCAGGCAGGTCGCCGCGCCGCTGCGCTCGTTCCTGGAGACCGAGGCCGGCAGCGCCGTCATCGTGTTCGCGGCGGCCGTCGCCGCCATCGTCTGGGCGAACGTCGGGAGCTCCTACGAGGACTTCTGGAACTCCACGCTCTCGGTGAAGCTGGGCCGGACCCTGTCGATGGACCTGCGCGACTGGGTCAACCAGGGCCTGATGGCGCTGTTCTTCTTCGTCATCGGCCTGGAGATCCGCCGCGAGCTGGACATGGGCGAGCTGCGCGAGCGCCGCCGCGTGGCCGTCCCGCTGCTCGCGGCGCTGGGCGGCATGGTCCTGCCCGCGCTGATCTTCACCGCGATCACCGGTGGGAAGGGCTGGGGGGTGGTGATCGCCAGCGACACGGCGTTCGTCCTCGGCGTCCTCGCGCTCATCGGCCGCCACTGCCCGCTGCGCCTGCGCGTCTTCATGCTCACGGCGATGATCGGCGACGACGTCGCGGCGCTGCTCGTGATCGCCGGCGTCTACACGCAGAACGCCCAGCTCGGCTGGCTGGCCGTCGCCCTGGGTGTGCTGGCGGTCGTCGTCGTGCTGCGCCGGCTCAACGTGCGCCGGGGGCCCGTCTACGCGCTGCTCGCGGTGGCGATGTGGCTGGCCGTCCGCCAGTCGGGAATCCATCCGACGCTGACCGGCGTCGCGCTGGGCCTCGTCATCACCGCCTACCCGCCGTCGCGCCCGGACCTCGAGCGCGCGGCCGCCCAGTGGCGGCAGTTTCGCGAGCAGCCCACGCCCGAGCTCGCCCGCTCGGCCGGGCGCAACCTGGCGCTGACGATCTCCCCCAACGAGCGCCTGCAGGCGATCTACCACCCGTGGACGAGCTACGTCGTCGTGCCGCTGTTCGCCCTGGCCAACGCGGGCGTGGACCTGGGCGGCGGCACCCTGGGGCGGGCGCTCGGCTCGTCGCTGACGCTCGGGATCGTCGCCGCGCTGGTGCTGGGCAAGCTCACCGGGATCAGCGGGGCGGCCTGGCTGGCCACGCGCCGGCGGCTCGGCGGCCTCCCGCTCCCGGTCGCGTTTCCCTCGCTCGTGGCCGCCGCCGGCGTTGCGGGCATCGGCTTCACGATCTCCCTGTTCGTCGCCGACCTGGCCTTCACGGGCGAACGGCTGGCGGAGGCCAAGGCCGGCGTGCTGATCGCGTCGGTGGCGGCGGCGGCGATCGGGTGGGTGCTGTTCCAGCTGGTCTCGAGGCTGCCCGAGAGCATCCAGGCACGAGCCACGGCGGCCACCGCGCCTCCGCTGGAGGATCTCTCGGCGGCGATCGATCCCGAGGTCGATCACATCCGGGGACCCATCGACGCGCCGGTCACCCTCGTCGAGTACGGGGACTTCGAGTGCCCGTACTGCGGCCGCGCCGAGCCGATCCTGCGCGACCTCCTGGCCTCCGAGGTCGGCAACGACCTGCGCTTCGTCTTTCGCAACCTGCCGCTCACCGACGTGCACGAGCACGCGGAGCTGGCCGCCGAGGCGGCCGAGGCGGCGGGCGCGCAGGGCCACTACTGGGAGATGCACGACCTCCTGATGGAGCACCAGGACGAGCTCACGGACGAGGCGCTGGTCTCCTACGCCGAGGAGCTCGACCTCGATGCCGGCCGGTTCTGGGACGACCTGCGCCGGCGCGTCTTCGCGCCGCGTGTGGCCCGCGACGTGCGCGGAGCGGACGAGAGCGCCGTGGCCGGCACGCCCACGTTCTTCATCAACGGCCGCCGCCACCAGGGCGCGTATGACCTCGAGTCGCTCAGGCAGGCCGTCCTGGCCGCCCGCACCACGGCGGTCCGGCGGGCCTCCGTCGGCGCCGTCTAGCTGCGGCCGCTCAGCGTCGCCACCGCGCGCAGCCCGTGCCCGGGGGCGTCCTCGAGGCGCAGCTCACCGCCGTGGCGGGCGGCCTGGGCCGCGGCGATGGCCAGGCCCAGCCCGGAGCCCGGGCCCCGGGCGGCGCTGCCGCGGGTGAAGCGCTCGAGCAGCCGGCCTCGCTCGGTCTCCGGGATCCCCGGCCCGTCGTCGTCGATGGTGACGGTCGCGCCCCCGTCCGGCCCGGGCGCCACCGCGGCGGAGATGCGGACCGCGTCGCCCCCGTGGCGGGCGGAGTTCTCCAGCAGGTTGTCGACGAGCATCCGCAGCCCCTCCCCGTCGCCGCGTACGACGGGGCCGGCCTCGGGAGCGTCCAGCGTCGCCTGCACTCCCGGGTGGCGGGTGCGCAGCGCGGCCAGCGCGGAGTCGGCGAGCTCGCCCAGGTCGACGTCCTCGGCCGCGGCGGCGGGCGGCCCCGCCTCCCCTCGGGCCAGGGCCTGAAGCTGCTCGACGAGCGCCGCGAGCCGTACGGCATCGCGCTCGGAGGCGGCCAGTGCCTGGCGCGCGGCCTCGTCGCCGGCGGTGGCCGGACCCAGCGCGGAGAGGTTGGCGCGCAGGCTCGTCAGCGGGGTGCGAAGCTCGTGACCCGCGTCGGCGGCGAAGCGCCGGGCAGCCTCCAGGGCGGACTCGCGCGCCGCGGCCGACGTTGCCAGGCGCCCGAGCATCGCGTTGAGGTCCTCCGCCAGGTCGCGGACCTCCTCCGGGCCCTCACCCGCGGGCACGCGCACGTCGAGGTCGGCGGTCTCGGCCACGCGGCCCGCCGCGTCGCGCAGCCGGGCCAGCGGGGCGACGGTGGCGCGCGCCAGGGCGCCCGCGGCCAGGGCCGTGGCGGCGAGCGCGGCCAGCGCCACGAGCACCACGATTCGCCGCAGGCGCCGCGACCGGGCCTGCAGCGGCTCCAGGCGGGCCGCCACCTGGAGGACCGCGGCGCCGGGCAGCCGGCGCGTCACGGTGCGCCACTGGTCGCCGCCCACGGTCACGGTCCGGGGGTCGCCGGCCGCGACCACGGGGAACCCGGCTGGCACCGCGGCGCCGGCCGAGGTGGCGACGCCGTCGGGCCCGATCGCGCGAACGAAGCGCTCGGAGCCGGGAGCCAGCGGCGCCACCGGCGCCTCGCCACGCGCTTCGAGCCCGCCTCCCGGTGGGCGGCGGAACCCGATTCCGGCTCCCGGCGGCGGACCGATGAGGCGCTGGGCGGGGCGCGCCCGCGCGCGGACGAGCCCTTCGAGCTCGTGGTCGAGCGCGTCGCGGTCCGAGCGCGCCGAGACGAGGACGACGGCGATGCCGGCCACCAGCAGCGCCGCTCCGACGGCGGCGACCGCCGCCAGGGTGACCCGACCCGACAGGCTGCGCGGACGTCTCATGAGCGCAGGGTGAAGCCCACGCCGCGGACGGTCTGCAGGATGCGCGGCTCGCCCTCGGCCTCGAGCTTGCGGCGCAGGTAGGAGACAAACACGTCGACCACGTTGCCGTCGGTCTCCCAGTCATAGCCCCACACCAGCTCGAGCAGGCGCTCGCGCGTCATCACGACGCCGGCGTTGCGGGCGAGCGCCTCGAGGAGATCGAACTCCCGCTTGGTGAGGTCGAGCGTGCGCCCGGCGCGAGAGGCCGTCCGGGCGGCCGGATCGATCGAGAGGTCGCCGACGACCAGGAGGGCGGAGGGGTCGGGGCCGTCGGCGGGCTCGTCGCCCGCCCGGCGCAGCAGGGCCAGCAGGCGCGCCACCAGCTCCTCGACGGCGAAGGGCTTAACCAGGTAGTCGTCGGCGCCGGCCTGGAGGCCCGCGACCCGATCGGCCACCTCGTCACGGGCCGAGAGGATCAGGATCGGCGTGCGCACACCGTCGGCCCGCAGCCGGGCGCACACCGCGCGGCCGTTGAGGTCGGGCATCGTCACGTCGAGGACGATCGCCGCCGGCGGGCGGCGGGCGACGGCACTCAGCGCCGCCCGCCCGCCGGACGCCGCCTCCACGGCGAAGCCCTCGAGGCGCAGGGCGCGCTCGAGGGCCTCGCGGATTGCGGCGTCGTCGTCCACGATGAGGACCAGCGGCCGGCTCACGGACCCATGATCGCCGTAGGCCCGGCGGTGACGCCGGCGGGGTACGCCGCCGGCGTCACGCCGAAGTCAGGCGGGCTGGCCGGGAGGACCCTGAGGGCCCTCGAAGCTGCCCGGCGCGCCGGGCCCGCCACCGTCGGGTCCGCCCGGGGGCGGCCCGAAGCCGGGACCGGGGTGCCCACCACGATGGAACCCGCGCTCGACGCCGGGGCCGGGACCCATCTTCGGCATCTCCGCGCGGAAGGCGGCGCGGACCTTGGCGACGTCGATGTCGAGCTCCTTGGCCAGGGCGGCCAGGAAGTCCGAGCGCTGGGTCCGCAGCTTGCGGCGCAGCTGGCTGGGCTTCTTCCCGCGCAGGGCCGGCCGCTTGCCGCGCAGCTCGTGACGGAACTCGCGCCCGCCGAACGCCGGCAGGTTCGACCGGTCACAGGTCAGCGGGTTGTCCATGCAGGCCAGAATCGCGTCGCGCTCGGCCTCCGTGAGACGGTTCGAGTCGACGGCGGACTGAAGCTCGTCCTTGCGCACCTTGGTCATCGCGTCCTTGAGCTTCTCAGGCGTGATGTCCAGGCGCTTGGCCACGTTGGCCAGGTGCTCGTCACGCTTCTTCTGCATGTCCTTGAACGCCTGAGCCATCGTCGGCGGGGGGGACGTCTTCGTGCTCGTGTTGCCCGATCCGGCGATGCCTGTGGCGGCGATCACGGCTCCCGTGATGAGCGACGATGCGACGGCCGCGATGAGGACCTTCTTCATGTGACTGGCCTCCTTGGCCTGAGAAGTCGGGGTGAGGCTGAGAAATGTCGCGCATGCGCCTAAGAGAACCCTGAGAATCCAGAGAGCCGGAGGCGGGACTCGAACCCGCGACCTGCCGCTTACAAGGCGGCTGCTCTACCAGCTGAGCTACTCCGGCCGAATGGCCGGCCGAGTGTAGGGCTAGCCGATGCGGACGAGGTCGATCACGAACACCAGCGCGGCGTTCGGCGGGATGTCGGGCGGGGCGCCCTGCGCGCCGTAGCCGAGATCGGGCGGGATGATCAGCTCGCGGCGGCCGCCGGGCTTCATTCCGGGCACGCCCTGGTCCCATCCGGGGATGACCATGCCCGCGCCGAGCTGGAAGGTGAACGGCTGGCCGTGATCCCAGGAGGCGTCGAACTGCTTGCCGCCGTCGTAGAGGACGCCCACGTACTGGACCGTCACCGTGTCGCCCGCCTTGGCGGCCTGGCCGCTGCCGGTCTTCAGGTCCTTGATGACGAGCTTCTTGGGCGCCGGCCCTTTCGGGACCACGACCTTGGGCTTGGTGGCCGTCGTCGCGTCCGCCTGGGTCGTCGGCGTCGGGGCCGCGGGAGCGGTTGCGGTGGGGGCCGGTGTCGAGGCGGAGTCGCTGCTCTTGCTGTCGCTGCCGCAGCCGGCGGCCACCGCGGCGAGCGCGGCCAGGAGGGTCAGGGAGCAGGCGAGTCGGCGCATCGAGCGCGGAACCCTACTGCGCCAGGCGCTCGCGCCACCAGGCGACGGCGTCGCCCAGCGTCGTGGTGAGCGGGATCTCGGGGCTCCACCCGGTCAGGGCGCTCAGGCGCTCGTGGGAGCCGCGGATCTCCATCACCTCGTGCGCGCGCACCCGCGCCGGATCCACGGAGTGGTCGATCTCGCGACCGGTGGCCTCGCGCAACATGTCGATCGAGCTCCGCCACCGAGGTGGCGTGGCCCGAGCAGACGTTGAAGGCGCCGGCCGTGGCCTCCTGGGCGAGCAGGCGGTAGGCGCGCACGACGTCGCGCACGTCGGTGAAGTCGCGGCGGGGCTCCGGGTTGCCGGTGACCAGGCGGATCGGGTCCTCGCCCGCCTCCAGGCCCGCCGCGACCTGCCGCGCGAGCGTGCTCACCACGTAGGCGTCGCCCTGGCGCGGCCCGGCGTGGTTGAACGCCCGGACGCGGATCGTGCGCAGGCCGTGCGCGTCCGCGTACATGGCCGCGAGCAGGTCGACCGCGGCCTTGGAGACGGCGTAGGGGTTCTGCGGGCGCAGCGGCGCGTCCTCGTCGACGGGCAGCGACTCCGGGGGGCCGTAGATCTCGCCGCTCCCCACCACCAGCACCACGGCCTCAGGGGCGTGGGAGCGAACGGCCTCGAGGAGGTGCAGGGTGGCGAGCGTGTTCTCGCTCAGCGTCTCGTCCGGGCGCTCCCAGGAACCGGAGACCGAGGCCAGGGCGGCGAGGTGGTAGACGACCTCGGGCCGCGACTGCGCGACGGCGTCGGCGGCCGCGCGCGCGTCGAGCAGGTCGGCGGAGAGCCGACCGGCGCCGGCCGTCTGCGGCTCGTCGGCAGAGCGCGACAGTCCGGTGACCTCGTCGCCGGCGCCCACGCAGGCCTCGGCCAGGTGGCTTCCGGCAAAGCCGCCCGCCCCGGTGATGAGGACCCGCGAGCTCAGTTCTCCGGGGAGCCGCCGACCTCGTCCGCCGCGCCGGCCGCGACCGCATGCTCGATGCTGCCGTGCCCGTTCTGCGACACGAGGGCCTCGTAGGGCGGGGGGACGTCCTCGGCGGGCGGGTTGAGGCGGCGCTCCAACTCGCCGAGCAGCGCGCCGAAGAGGACGTGGCGCCAGGCGGCCTGGCCGAAGGCGCGGCGGTTGCCGCTCAGTCGCTCGAGTTCGTCACGGGCCGGATGCAGCCGGTCGGTGAACCGCGTCAGCGGCCAGAGCCCGAGGTGCTCGGCCAGTCCGGCGGCCGGGCCGCGCGCCCAGGCCGGCAGCGGCACGAGTGGCGCGACGTTCGCGTATGCCGCCCCGAAGAGGGCTCCGTTGGCCACGTGAAGCGCCAGTCCGACGGGCACCCACGACTGATCGCGCGTGACCGCCTTGCCCAGCAGGGCGACGTCGTCGTAGTCGGTCCCGAACACGGCCTTGTCGAGCGGTTGCTGCGCCGCCCACACGCCGGCGGCAACTGCGCCGGCCAGGGCTCCGCGGGCGGTGCGGGCGCGATCGAAGGCCACGAGAAGAGCAACTGTAACGAGCCGTCCAGGGCGGGGTTGTCCCCCCTGATGGAAGCGGCCAAGCTGCACGCCCGCGCGCGGGAGCACGGGGCCAACCCGTTTGTCTACTGGATCGCGCGCGCCGTGCTCCAGCCCTTCTTCCATCTCTACTTCCGCCTCAGCCGCGTCGGGCGCGAGAACATCCCGCAGGACGGCCCGATCATCTTCGCGGCCAACCACCGCTCCTTCCTCGACCCGTTCGTGATCGGGACGCTGATCCGGCGGCCGATGTACTACGTGGCCAAGAAGGAGCTGTTCGCCCGCCCGTGGCAGGCCTGGATCCTCAACGCGCTGGGCGCGTTCCCGGTCGATCGGGGCGCCTCCGATCAGGAGTCGATGCGCACCGCGCGCGAGATCCTCGGCCGCGGCGACTGCGTCCTGATCTTCCCCGAGGGCACGCGAATCCGGCCCGGTTCGCTGGGCGACCCCAAGCGCGGGGTCGGGCGCCTGGCCCTGGAGACCGGCGCCCCCGTCGTCCCCGTCGCCGTGATCGGCACCGAGGCGATCCGCCGGGGCTGGCGCATCCGCCCGCACAAGGTGCGCGTGCGCTGCGGGCGCCCGCTGAACTTCCCCTCGGTCGAGTCCCCCTCCCGCGCGCTCGCCGGGGCCGTGACCGACCGCATCTGGCCCTGCGTCATGCTCCAGTGGGAGTGGCTGGGCGGGCTGCCGCCGCTGCGCCGTGCCGCGATCGTCGGCGCCGGTTCGTGGGGCACGGCCCTGGCCGTCGTCCTCGCCCGGGCCGGCCTGGAGGTCGAACTGGGCTGCCGGACCGAGGCCCAGGCGCGCGAGCTCACGGCGACCCGTCAGAACGCGCGCTACCTGCCCGGGGTCGCGCTGCCCGACGGGGTCGGCGTGCGCTGCGCGTCCGACCTCGCGCTGGGCTCCCAGGACCTCGTCTGCTTCGCCGTCCCCGCCCGCGCGCTCCCCGCCGCGGTGGCCGCCCACGGCCCGTCGGTGCCCGAGCGCGCCGGCGTCCTCGTCCTGTCCAAGGGGCTGGTGCCCCCGCTGGGCACGCTGCCCAGCGCCTTCGTCTCCGAGCGTCTGCGCTCGCGCGCCGGCGCCTGTCTCGGCGGGCCCGGGCACGCCGCCGAGGCGCTCTCGCGTGGGGCCGCCCTCGTCGTGGCCTCCGTGGACGGAGCCTTCGCCCGCCAGCTTCGCGACGTCCTGTCCGGCGCCGGCCTGCACGTGCAGACCAGCGCCGACGTGACCGGGGTCGAGCTCGCCGGAACCGCGAAGAACGCCGCCGCCCTGGCCGCGGCCGCGGCGTCCTCGGCCGGCCCGAACGTCGCGGGCGCCGCCGCCGGGCGGGTCTTCGCCGAGGTAGAGGCCTACGCGCGCGAGCGCGGCGCGCGGCCCGAGACCTTCGCCGGGCTCGCCGGGGCGGGCGACCTGGTGGCCACCGTGATGGCCGACGGCAGCCGCAACCGCCGGGCGGGGGAGATGCTGGGAAGCGGAGTGCCGGCGGCCGAGGTCGAGCCCGCGCTGGGCCAGGCGGCCGAGGCGGTCGACGCCATCCCGCTGCTCGCCGGGGCGCTGCGCGAGCAGGGGGTCCGCGCGCCCGCGGTCGATGGCCTGGCCGCGGTGATCGACGGGCGCATCGCGCCCGAGCGCTGGTCGGAGGGGATCGTCTCCCCGGCGGCGCCGAGCCGGTCGGTGAGGGCTGCTTAGGCGGGGTAGGGTCTGTGCGTGAGCTCGCCTTCCAATCCCAAGGCCGAACTGGACGCCGAGTTCGCCGAGCTCTATCGCTCGCATCTGCGCGACGTCTACTCCTACGCCTACTACCGGATCGGCAATCACCACGACGCCGAGGACCTGACGGAGCAGACGTTCCTCCAGGCCTACCGGCACTTCGAGCGGGCGATGCGGGAGAGCAACGGGCGCCCGCTGCGGCCGTGGCTGATCCGGATCGCCCACAACCTGGCGGCCAACTACTACCGGGACCGCTCGCGCCGCCCGCAGACGCCGATCGAGGACCCGGACTCGCTCACCGCCCTCCACACGACGGAGACGCTCGTGGAGGGCCGCGACGAGCTTCAGCGCATCCTCGAGGGCGTCAACGAGCTTCCCGACGACCGGCGCGAGGCGCTGATCATGCGCTTCGCCCTGGGGATGGACAACCGCGAGATCGCGCGGGCCATGGGACGCACCGACGGCGCCACCAAGGTGCTGCTGCACCGGGCCACCCGGCAGCTCGAGCAGATCGTCAAGGAGCGTGAGAAGACCGGATGACTGATTCGGCCGAATTCGAATTCGAGATCCTGCTGCGCCGCGCGCTGGCGCCGGTGGACCCGCCCAGCGACCTCTCGGACCGCCTCGAGCTCACCCTCTCCAACCTCACCGAGCTCGCCGCCGACGAGCTCGAGGCCTGGGAGCTGGGCGCGATGCGCGACCCGCGGAACTGGATGCGCCCGGTCGCCGCGGCCGTGGTCGGAACCACCGCGGGCGCGGCCCTCGTCCTGATGCGCGTGCGTCGCCAGGCCAAGCGCCGGCGCTCGGACAACCCGATGGACGCCGCCGAGCGCGCGCTGCGCGACGTGTTCGGCGAGGCGCGCAAGCTGCTCGACCGCTGATCCGCCACGCGCGGCGCTGCGTAGTTTCCGGGTATGGCACCGCAAGCGACGCTGCGCGAGCTGGCCGACGAAGATCTGATGCAGCTCGTCCAGCGGGGCGAGGCGCGGGCCTTCGAGGTCCTGTACGACCGCCACTCCAGCGTGGCCTTCTCCCTCGCCTACCGGATGTGCGGCTCGCGGGCCGCGGCGGAGGACGTCGTGCAGGAGGCCTTCCTCGCCCTGTGGCGCAGCGGAGCCCGGTATGACCGCACGCGCGGGAGCGTGCGCACCTGGGCGCTGGGGATCGTGCACAACCGGGCGATCGACGCTCTGCGCCGCAGCACCGTGCACGACCGCCGGCGCGCCAGCGACGAGGGCATCGAGGAGCGCTTTGAGGCGACGGAGCGCACGGAGGTCGAGGCCGCTCGCCGCGACGAGGCGCGCTCGGTGCGAAGCGTGATCGACGATCTGCCCGAGGAGCAGGGGCGCGTCATCCAGCTCGCCTACTACGGCGGGTTCACCCACACGGAGATCGCGGAGATGCTGGAGACCCCGATCGGAACGGTGAAGGGCCGCATGCGGCTCGGGCTGGAGAAGATGCGCGCCCGCCTGGAGGCGATGGGAATGCAGGGGGCGACACCATGACCACCAACGGACACGCCGCGTGGGAGGACACCCTGGCGGCCTACCTCCTCGGCGCGCTGCCCGAGGAGGAGCTGAGCGAATTCGAGGCGCACCTGGAGGGCTGCAAGCGCTGCCGCGCGGAGGCCGCGTCGCTGACGGCCGCCGTCGACGTGCTGCCGGTCGCCGTGCCCCAGGTCAACCCGCCCGACGCACTGCGCGGGCGGATCATGGCCGTTGTCGAGTCCGAGGCCGAACTGCTCGCGGCCGCGGGTGGTGGCGCCGACCGCCCCGCCCGGGCGCGGAAGGGCCGGCGCGGGTGGCGGGGCTGGTTCCCGCGCCCGGTGGTCACGGCCGCGGCGGCGACGGTGGCGCTGGCGATCGGCGTGGTGGCCGGCGCCGGGATCGTCGGAGGCGGCGACGGCGGCGGCGGCGGTCAGCGCACGCTGGCCGCCCGCGTCAGCTATCCGGCGGCCAGGGCCTCGGTCGTGGTCGACGGCTCCCACGCCAAGCTCGTGGTGCACGGCATGCCCGCGCCCAGCGCCGGTCGCGTCTACCAGGTGTGGCTCAACCGCGACGGGGCGCCGGTCCCCGCCGGGACCACGTTCATGCTGCGCTCGGGCGACGTGAGCATCCCCAGGTCGGTGCGCGGCGGCGACCGCGTGATGGTCACCTCCGAGCCGATGGGCGGGAGCCCGACGCCGACCCGCCTGCCGATCGTCGTCGCCCAGCCCGTTTAGGGGAGGGCAAACCGGCGTTCGGTAGCGTCATGGCGGCCCATGGCCACCTGCTATCGCCACCCCAATCGGGAGACCGGAGTCTCGTGCTCGAGCTGCGGCCGGCCCATCTGCCCGGACTGCATGACGCCCACGCCGGTGGGCATGCGCTGCCCGGAGTGCTCCAAGGAGCGCACGCAGGTGCGCACGATGCGCTCCACCGGGACCGAGCCGGTCGTCACCTACATCCTGATCGCGGTCAACGTGCTCGCCTACCTGGGGTCGGCGGTCAGTGGCGGCAATCTCGGCCTGGGAGGGACCGGGGGAAGCGTGATCTCCAACGGCGCCCTGTACGGGCCGTCGATCGCCGACGCCCACGAGTACTGGCGCCTGGTCACCTCGGGCTTCCTGCACGCCGGCCTGATCCACATCGGCTTCAACATGTTCCTGCTCTACCTGCTGGGCACCCAGCTCGAGCCCGCCATCGGCTCCGGGCGCTTCGCGATCCTCTACTTCACCTCCCTGCTCGGCGGGTCGCTCGGCGCGCTCATCCTCTCGCCCGACTCCGTGACGGTCGGCGCCTCGGGCGCGGTCTTCGGCCTGATGGGCGGGTTCATCGTGATCATGCGAGCCCGCGGCGGCGACGTGATGGCCTCGGGCATCCCGTTCCTGATCGGCCTGAACCTCCTGCTCAGCCTGCGGCCGGGCATCTCCATCGGCGGGCATATCGGCGGCCTGATAGCAGGAGCGATCTGCGCCTACGTGCTCGTCGACCTCGGCGACCGCGCACGCTCGCTGGCGGTGCCGATACTCGTGTGCGTGTGCCTGGCCGGGGCCGAGGTGGCCGCGGCGATCGCGGTGGCCTAGCGCGGGCGAGAAAGTCGCACCGGTGCGACTTTCTCGCCCATACCGCCAGTAGGACGCACCGGTGCGAGTGTCACAGCCGCCCGGGCCGCTCCCCGGTGCCCGCCGTTCAGCCGCGCGCGCTGCCCGCCAGCACCTCGTCGTACAGCCCCTGCACCCGCTCGAGCAGCCGCTCCACGCTGAAGCGATCCGCCACGTCGGCCGCCGCCGCGGCGCCCAGGCGCTCGCGCTGGGCGGGGTCGGCGGCGAGCTCGGCGAGCACCGTGGCCAGCGCGCTCGCATCGCCGGGCGGGACGAGGCGGCCGGTCTGGTGGTCGCGCAGGATCTCCGGCAACCCTCCGTGGGCGGCGGCCACGACGCAGCACCCGGCGGCCGCGGACTCCAGCGCGGAGTTGGGAAGCGGGTCGGGCCGGGTGGAGGGGACGACGATCACGTCGGCGGCCCCGTAGACGTCGTCGACGTCGTCGCGAAAGCCGACGAAGCGGACCCGGTCGCGCAGGCCCAGCGCGGCCACGAGCTCGCGCAGGGCGCGCTGGTGGCGCCCCTCGCCGGGCCACGCGTCACCGGCGATCACCGCGGTCGCCCCGGCGCCGGCCAGCGCCGGCTCGGCGAGCGCGCGGACGAGCACCTCCTGGCCCTTCCACGACGACAGCCGACCCAGGACGGCGCAGACGAAGCCCTCGGCCGGTACCTCCAGCGCCGCCCGCGCCCGGTCGCGCCGCGCCCGGCGCGCCACCGAGGTCACTCCCTCGTGCAGGACCCGCGCGCGCGGCGAGTCGCCGAACTGCGCCCGGACGGGCTCCGACGAGCAGGCCAGCGCGTCGGCGCGCAGTAGGAAGCGGCGATAGAGCGGCCACCAGCGCGCGAAGTCGGCGTAGATCTCGCGGACCGAGACCACCAGGGGAAGGTGTGCGCCCGCGGCGGCGCCGAACGCGCCCAGGGTGACCGAGGTGTTGGCGTGCACCACGGCGGCGCCACGGTCGCGGGCCAGGGCCCCGAGGGCCGAGCGGTCGGCGGCCAGCCGGCGGCTGATCCCGGCCAGGCCGGCGGGGCGAAACAGCGCCCGGCGCAGCACGGCGAGGTGGGGCCGGACGTCCACCTCGACGCCGGCGGCCCGCAGGTCGTCGGCCAGTGGACCGGACTCGGCCAGCACGGCCAGTGCGCGGTAGCGCTCCGGGTCCAGGCCGGCCGCCATGGCCAGCAACTGGCGATCCGCGCCGTAGCGGCCGGCGGACGAGTGGACGTAGAGGACCAGGCGGGCCAACGCGAGCTCAGTCCGAGCTCTCGAGGTGGGCGCGCAGGTCCTCGACCGCGCCCTTCGTGGCCTCGCGCGCCACGAGGCGGCGCACCGGTCCGGGGACGAAGCGGCCGGGGTCGACGACCAGTCGGTAGGTCGCGCGGGTGGTCCCGTCGCCGAGGTCCTCGAGCTCGAAGTCGCCGCTGACGTCGCGCGCGTCGCCCTCCACGTAGTCCCACCACAGCCGGAGCGGCGCCTCGAAGTGGTAGCGCAGGACGTAGCGGACGTCGCGCACACGGGCGTCGCTGACGGTCTCGACGATCACCGTCCCGTCGCGGGGCCGCTCGAGGACCGCGCAGGTGCGCACGGCCGACTGCCACTCCGGATATGTCTCGAAGGCGCACAGGGCGTCGAAGCAGTCCTGCGGGCTCGCCGCGATGACCGCGCTGTGCCGCGCGTCGTGGGCACCCATCAGGCGGGCTCGAGCGCGAACGCGCGGGCGTCGGCGGCGGGAGGAGGCTCGGGGAACCGCTCCGGGTGCAGGACCCAGGCCAGCAGCTCGAGCCCGTCGATGAGCCGCGGGCCCGGCCGCGAGAAGAAGGCTGAGGCCTCGACGGCCACGACCTGTTCGGCGCCGATGGCGTCGAGCGCCTCGCGGTGGATCTCGGCCTCCTCGAGGGCGCGCGTGGCGTCGTAGCCGCAGGGCATGACCACGACGTACTCGGGCTCGGAAGCGGCCACCATCTCCCACGTGGTGACCTCGGACGGCTCGCCCGGCAGCCCGAGCACGTCGTCTCCGCCGGCGTAGTCGACGAGCTGGGGCGTCCAGTGGCCGGCCACGTAGGGCGGGTCGAGCCACTCGATCGCCGCCACCCGGGGCCGGTCGGCGGCGCGGACGGCCAGGCGCACGCGGTCGACGCGCACCGAGAAGTCGTGCACGAGGGCCACGCCCTCGTCGCGGCGGCCCGTGGCCTCGGCCAGCGTCCGGACGTCGCCCAGGACCTCGCCGACGGTCCGCGGGTCGAGCGAGATCACCTGCGCCGGCGACTCCAGCTCGGAGGCGATCGCCCGCACGTCGTCGGCCGAGACGGCGCACACCGAGCACAGCGCCTGGGTGACGATCAGGTCGGGCTCGAGCTCGGCCACCAGCTCGGCGTCGAGCTCGTAGATCGACTCCCCGCGCTCGGTGCGCTCGCGCACGGCCGCGTCGATCTCCCCGGCCGACAGGCCCGGCGAGATGAGGTCGCGGGTGACCTTGGGGAGCTCCTGGGCCTCGGGAGGCCAGTCGCACTCGTGGGTGACGGCGATAACCTCGTCCTCCAGGCCGAGCGCGAACAGCATCTCGGTGGCCGAGGGCACGAGCGACACGATCCGCACAGGGGGAAAGGGTATGGCACTGCTGTCCGAGGAAGAGGTGGCCGAGCGGCTGAGCTCGAGCGCCTGGGAGCGCGACGGCGACGCGATCGCGCGCGAGTGGAAGCTCGACGACTTCGCGTCCGCGATGGCGTTCGTCAACCGGGTCGCCGAGGCGGCCGAGGAGGCCAATCACCACCCCGACATCCTGCTGCACGGGTGGAACCGGGTCCGGCTCTCGCTCATGACTCACAGCGAGGGCGGGCTGACGGCGGGCGACTTCGACATGGCCGCCCGCATCGACGCCCTGGCCTGACGGTTCACATTCGCGGTGGCGTCCAGTGGACGCTACCGTTCAGTGGAGATGGGGGGGAATGCAGAGCACGAGGCGCTGCTCGCTGATCTGACGCGGCGCGGGCTGCTGCGGCGCGGGGGGATGCTCGGCCTGGCGGCGCTGATCGCGTCGGCCGGGCCGGTGGCGCGCGCGCTGGTCGTGCCCGAGCCCGCGAGGGCGGAGCCGGGCCTGACCGATGGCACGCTCCAGGCGTTCGCCGACACGATGGTCCCCGGGCGGCGGGCGAGCCGGACCGACCTGGGCAACGAGATTCACTCCTCGGCGATCGCGGGGGTGGACTCGAAGCCGGGCGCCGTCGAGGCCGACGCGCTCGCCCTCTACCACCACCCGCGAATCGGGTTCGACGCCCTGGCGCCGGCGTTCCTGGCCGACCTCTCCACCCGCTCGCTCCCCCACGGCGGCGACTTCCTGTCGCTCGGCTTCGACGCGCGCGTCGCGACCTGCATCGACGGCCTGGCCTTCAACAACCCCACCCGCCTCGTCTGGGAGGCGGCCGCCGCCGTGCCCTTCACCGCCTTCTGCGCGGCGGCGATGATCGTCAACGCCACCTCGGCCAAGGCCTCCGGCTACCGCGTGATGGGCCTGCCCGGCATCGCGCCACGCGGCTACCGGGACTTCTCCTACCGCAAGCAGCTCTCCCGCGAGCGCACGAAGCGGGGCTACCTGTCGTAATGCCCGAGCGCGTCGACGTCCTGATCGCGGGCTCGGGGTTCGGCGGGGCGATCACCGCGCTGCGCCTGGCCGAGCTCTACCACGCGGCCGGGGCCGACCCGAGGTCGATCGTCGTCCTGGAGCGCGGGCGGCGCTACAAGCACACCGAGTTCCGCCAGTCGATGGACGTCGATCACCTCTCCGACGTCTACAACCTCATCCAGGGCCAGGGCGCCCAGATCGTCACGGCCAACGCCGTGGGCGGCGGCTCGAACCTCTACCTCGCCGCCTCCCTGCGCGCCCCCACGGAGACCTTCGAGCGCCGCGACCGCCGCCCGGGCGACGGGCCCGACCGGCGCATGTGGCCGGCCGCGCTCTCGCGGCGCGCGCTCGACCCCTACTACTCGCTGGCCGAGGCGGGCCTGCGGGTGAACCGCCCGACCTGGGATCAGGTCTCGAAGTCCGGGGGGCTGTGGGCGCGCACGCTGGCCGCGTCCGGGCACACGTGCGACCGCGTGCCGCTGGCGATCAGCCCCAAGCGCTGCGTCAACGCCAAGTGGTGCCACACGGGGTGCGTGTTCGGCGCCAAGAACTCGCTCATCACCAACTACCTGCCCAGCGCCGAGCGCCTGGGCGCGCAGGTCCGGCCCGGCTTCGAGGTCGAGTCGGTGCGTCAGTCCTCGGCCCGCCCCTACCGCTACATCGTCACCGCGACCGGCCCGGGCGGAGCCTCGGTGGAGATCGAGTGCAAGGTGCTCGTGCTGGCCACCGGGGCGATGGGCAACGCGCCCATCCTCATGCGCTCGCGCACCGACCTGCCCGCGCTCTCCGACCAGGTGGGCAAGAACCTGGGTGTCAACGGGGATCACATCGCGGCGATCGAGTACGACCCCAGGAAGGTGCGCTCCGTGCTCGGCCTGCCCGGGTACCGCAACTTCCACGAGGGCAAGCCGATCACGACCATGACGTATGACTTCTGGGTCGGCCGGCGCGACCACCGCTTCGACGGCACGCGCTTCAACCTCCAGGAGATCTTCCTCTCGTCGCTGACGAACTTCCTCTACGACGACGGGCGCGACCCGGAGGGCGATCCCTCGTGGTGGGGGCTCCAGAAGAAGCAGGCGATCGCCAACTGGGCCAACCGGATCGAGCTGCTGGCGATGGTGGAGGACACCCACGACGGACAGTTCTTCGCGCCTCCGACGAGCGGCGGCGCCCAGCGCGCCAACGACGGGCCCGTCCAGTTCGGCACGTTCACCTACGCGCTCTCCGAGCAGTCGATCCGGATCCGCGAGGCGGCCAATGCGGCCATGAAGCGCATCGGCGAGCGCAGGGGCGTGGGGCGGTTCATGAAGCTGACCGAGACGCAGGGCGCCTACGCCGCCCACCCGCTCGGGGGCTGCCGCATGGCCGAGTCCGGCGACCTCGGGGTCACCGACCACGCCGGGGCCGTGTTCGGCTACGAGGGGCTGTACTGCATCGACTCCTCGATCATCCCGACCTCGCTGGGCGTCAACCCCTCGCTCACGATCGCCGCCGTCTCCGAGCGCTGCGCCGATCTCCTGGTCCGCCGCGGAAGCGACTTCGGGCTGCCCGCCCGCCCGGCGAGCCTGCGCCGGGCGGTGCCGGCCGAGATCGTGGGCGAGCGCGTCGTCGTCCCGGTCCCGCGTCCCCGGCGCAAGCGCAAGCGCGCCACCCGCCGCCGGCGCACGACGCGCCGGCGGCCCAAGGCCCGTTAGGGTCCGCGCCTCGTGGCCGCCGGAGAGCCCGACACCCTGCCCGACCTGGGCCGTTTCACGATCGGCTTCGACCGTCGCGACCGCGCGCGCCTGCACGCCCTGTGGGACGAGGTCATCGACTCCCAGCGCTGGTCGGAGGGCACCATGGTGGAGCGCTTCGAGGCCGCCTGGGCGAGCTGGAACGGGCTTCCCGCCGTGGCCACGGCCGGCTGGACCGGGGGGGCGCTGGCCGCGCTGGAGTTCGCGAACGTGCGGGGGGAGACCGTCCTGTGCCCGTCCAACACTTTCGCCGCCACCGTCCTGGCCACCCGGGCCGCCGGCGCGAACGTGCAGTTCGTCGACTGCAACCGCGAGGACCTGTGCGTCTCCTACGACGACTTCGTCGCCCAGGCCCGCGAGCATCGCCCGCGCGCCGCCTGGGTCGTCCACATCGGGGGGCACATCGCGTTCGACATCGAGCGCATCGCCGACTTCTGCCGCGAGGAGGGCATCCACCTGATCGAGGACTGCGCCCACGCCCACGGCGCGCGCTGGCACGACCGCCGGCCGGGAAGCTGGGGCGATGCCGGCGTGTACTCGTTCTACGCCACCAAGACCGTCTCCACCGGGGAGGGCGGCGTGCTCGTCTCGCGCCACCCGGAGCTGCTCGAGTTCGCCCGCGCCTACCGCAACTACGGCAAGCCCGACCACCGCGTCGCGGGCCTCAACCACCGCATGAGCGAGTTCACCGCCGCGCTGGGGCTCGTGCAGGCCGAGCGGTTGGAGGAGATCGTGGCCTGGAAGAACGACGCCGCCCGGCGCTGGCTGGATCCCGAGCACCCCTCCCGGCTGGCGCTGCCCGACGGTATGACCTCCGGCCTCTACAAGTACATCGTGTTCTCGCCCATCGAGCGCTCCACCGGCAAGGTGTACGACGAGCCCTGCCATCGCATCTTCGGCGGGTCCCGCGAGCTGCCCAACACCGACTGGGTCGCGGCCAACCACTGGTGCGTGCCGCTCTATTACCGCCCCGACGACTGCTAGGCTGGCGCCCGCCGCCGGCGCTGACAACGCGCGGCTTCTCCGTGTCCTCCCACCGCGCACACATCCTCGTCACCGGCGGGGCCGGCTTCATCGGCTCGCACGTCGTGGACAAGCTCCTCGCCGCCGGGCGCCGCCCGCGGATCTACGACCGCGTCCCGTCGCGCTACGTCACGCCCGATAAGGCGCCCACCGCCATCGGCGACCTGCTCGATCCGGGCGCACTGCGCGCCGCCATGCGCGGCTGCGACACCGTTGTGCACCTCGCGGCCATGGCCAACGCCGACGAGGTCGCCCGCCAGCCCTCGGAGGCCGAGCGGGTCAACGCCGAGGGCACCATGAATGTGCTCGAGGCGGCGCGCGACGCCGGAGTCGGGCGCGTCGTCTACGCCTCGACGATCTGGGCCTACTCCGACGTCGACGAGCCGGTGGTCGACGAGGACACGCCGCTGGCGCTGCCCAGCCATCTCTACACGGCGACCAAGATCGCCGGCGAGATGTACTGCCGCTCCTACGCCGAGCTCTACGGCCTCGACTACACGATCCTGCGCTTCGGCATCCCCTACGGCCCCCGCGCCCGCGCCGCCGCCGTGGTGCCCATCTTCGTCAACAAGGCCCTGGCGGGCGAGCCGCTGACCCTCGCGGGCGACGGCTCCCAGTCCCGGCGGTTCGTCTACGTCGAGGACCTGGCCGATGGCGTCGTGGACGCGCTCAACCCGTGCGCGGCCAACCGCATCTACAACCTGGTCAGCGATCGCGACGTGACCATCAAGGAGGTCGCGGACGACCGTCGCCCAGCAGGTCGGCGCGACGAAGATCGAGTACGTCCCGGGCCGCGCCGCGGACTTCAAGGGCGTGGAGGTGTGCGCCAAGCGCGCCGAGCAGGAGCTGGGCTGGACGGCGCGCACCGAGTTCGCCGACGGCGTGGCGCGCTACGTGGACTGGCACCGCGCCGAGTACGAGGAGCCCCAGGAGCCGGCCGTCGCGCGCGAAGTGGAGGAGCGCGGCCCCTGGCGCGTCCTCGCCGGGCTGCCCCTGCGCATCGCCGCCGGGGTCGGCCTGCTCGCCATGGCGGTGTTCTTCCTCGCCGGCATCGACTCCGACGGCTTCTACGCCAAGGACGTGCGGACGCTGGCGATCACGAGCCTCGTCGGCCTCACCCTGTTCCTCGCCCTGTCCTCCGATCCCGACGCCCAGCCCAGCAACTCCGGCCTGGCGCGGATCGGCTGGCTGCTCACCGGCGCGCTGCTCGCCGTCGCCCTGGTCGGGCCCTACAACCCGCACCACCTGGCCGGGCCCGACCTCGAGCTGCTCGCGCTGAGCTTCGTCGGCGCCGGCCTGGGCGTGAGCACGGGCGCGGTCGGCCGGCGCGCCCTGCGCGAGCGCCTGCGCGAGCGCGCGTCCGACGCCTCCAGCCTAGCTAGCCGAGCGTCACGGGATGAAGCTCGTGCTCGGCGATCCGGTCCAAGATCGCCGGCAGCGCCGCGACCATCGCCTGCCAGCAGCCCGGCGCGCTGTAGCGTCGGCGTCGTGCAGGAGGATCACGTCGCCCCCGCTCAGCTCCGCGCCCGCGTCGGCGGCGATCGAGTCCGCGGTCGCGCGGCGGCGCCAGTCGCGCCCCCAGGCGACCAGAGCCACGGCTCCAGCCCCCGGCGGCGCACGAGCGCCAGGCCGGCGGGCTGAAGATGCCATACGGAGGGCGGTACACGGTCGGCTCGCGGCCCGCGGCTTCGGCGATGACCTCGGTGGCCGCGGTCGAGGTCGGCGGCGAAGGTCCGCGGGCGTGAGGCGCAGCAGGTTTCGGTGGCGATAGCCGTGGACGGCCACGGCGTGCCCGGCGGCCACGATCTCGCGGACGAGCGGCGGGATGGCGCTCGACCTGTTCCCCGATCGAGGAAGAACGTGGCCGCGGCGCCCGCGCGATCGAGGATCCGCAGCACCGCCGGAGTGCCCTCGGGGTGCGGGCCGTCGTCGAATGTGAGCGCCACGCGCCGGGCGCATCGCCCAGGCGGCGTGCATGCCCAGCGCGTCGGAGACGGCGGGAATGAGGGGCGCCAGCGCCGGGGCGGTCCAGCCCACCACGCCGGCGCCGGCCGCTGCGGCCAGGGCGCGCACAGGCGGATGGCTCGCAGTGATCGACGCCGGCGTGCTGCCGGGCCTGCTGGTGGCGCCGCGGCCGCCGCGTGCTTCGAGCTCGTCCTACGCCCTCCAGGCGCTGGAGGCGCGCACGACCGAGCACGGCCTGGCGCTGCGGCCCTCCCTGCTCGACCACGCTCCTGCAGCGGGGCCGGTGGCTGGGGGCGGTGGCGATCGGCATCGGCGGCTGGGGCCTGCAGATCGTGGCGCTGGGCCTGGCGCCGCTCACCGTCGTCCAGCCCGCGCTGGCCGCGGGCCTGCTGCTGCTCATGTACCTGGGAGTGCGGCTCCTGGGCGAGCACGTCGGGCCGCCGGGAGCTGGCGGCGGCCGCCGCCGATCGTGGGCGGGATCGCGGTGCTCGCGCTCTGCGCGCCGCGATCGGGCGACCGAGGTGACCAGCCGGACGGCTCTGGCCGTGGCCCTCGGGGTGCTGGTGGTGGCCGCGGTGGCGCCCTACGCGCTGCGCATGCTGGGAACGGCCGGCGGGCTGGTGCTCGTGATCAGCGCCGGCGCGGCGGACGCCATCGCCGGGGTGGCGGCGAAGCTGATCTCCGACGAGCTCAGCCGCGGTCGGTTGCTCGTGGCGCTGGCCTGGGCGGTGCTGGCCGGTGCGGCCGTGCTGCTCGGGCTTCTCAGCGAGACGACGGCGCTCCAGCGGCTGCCCGCCACCCGCGTCGCCCCGCCCGTGCTCGTTCTCCAGGTGACGGTGCCGGTGCTACTGGCGCCGCTCGTGTTCGGCGAGAGTTGGGGCGCCACCCCGCTCGGCGGCGGGCTGATCGTCGCCGGCCTGGCGGTCGTGGCGCGCCGGGACCGTCGTGCTGGCCGGGTCGGCCGTGAGCGGGGACTTCGCCGCAGGCCGGCCACGTCCAGCACGAGGGCGGCGGCGGCGGGTAGCGCGGCGAAGGAGAGGTCGGGCTCGCGGCGCTGCGCCAGCGCGCGGTCGAGCGCCGGCGGCGAGTTCGCGCGCGGTCGGCGCGCGACCTCGGCCAGGCCGAAGCGCGCGGAAGGCCTCGTTGTTGGCCCGGATGTGGGCCCGGCCCCAGCCGTAGGAGATCGCCGGGCAGCCGCGGACGAGCGCCTCGAGCACCGTCAGGCCCGCCGTCGAGTGGACGAGCGCGTCGGCGGCGGCCAGCAGATCGCGCCATGCGCTCGGTGAACCCCAGCACGCGCACGCGCGGCTGACCGGCGAAGCGCGCCTCCAGGCGCGCGCTGGACGTCCTCGCGGCGGCCGCACAGCGCGACCACGAACGTGTCGGCGCCGTTCCAGGGCGGCGTCGATGGCGCCCGTCGAGGTCGCCCGACCGCCCAGCCGCCGCCGGAGACGACGACGACCTGCCCCTCGGCCGGCAGATCGAGCTCGCGCCGGGCCTCGTCGCGCTCGCGCGGCACGAGGAACTGGGCGAGTTGAGGCCGCGCACCGCCACGACCCGGGTGTCGCCGGCGATCGCGCGGACCTCGTCGGCCGACTCGGGATGGGTGATGAGGTGCAGGTCGATCCCGGGATGCGACCACCAGCGCAGCGCCGCGAGGTCGGTGATCGCCGAGACGAGCGGGGGGGTCGAGCCGGCCGCGCCCGGCGCAGGCGGCCGAGCATCTCGGTCAGGCCCGGATAGGTCGAGACGAACGCCGCCGGACGGCGGGCGCGCAGGTAGCGCCCGAGGCGCCGGCCGCCGACGGCGTACATCGCCGTCGTCGCGAGCCAGTGGGTGGGCCGGAATCGGGAGATCAGCCAGTACTCGAGCTCGAACACGCGGTTGCCCCACCACGTGTGAAATCGTGACCCGCTGTGGGCCATGTTGTTGAGCGGCCAGCCGAGGACCTCCATCCCGTCCACGACCTCGGTGTTCACGTCGGGGCGCAGGGCCCGCAGCTCGTCGGCCAGGACCCGGGCCGGCAGGTCGTGACCCTCCCCGATGGGAGCGGTGAGGATGACGATGGTCGCGGCGGCCATGCGGGCATTCAACCGCCTGAGCGCCGCCGGGGGTCCCTGCTACCGTACGACCGTCGCATCGATGAACGACGACGACATCTCTCGAAGTAGCCGGGCGCCGGCTTGACGGCGCTCTTCCTCCTTGCGGTTCTCCTGCTCGTGCTGCTGAACGGGTTCTTCGTGGCGGCCGAGTTCGCGCTCGTGCGCGCCCGCAAGTCCAAGCTCGAGGCGATGGACGAGCAGGGCCAATCGGGCTCGGCCGTGGCCCTGCACGAGATCGAGGACATCAGCGAGGCCCTCTCCGCCTGCCAGCTGGGCATCACGCTGGCCTCGATCGGCATCGGCTTCCTGGGCGAGCCTGCGATCGCCAAGCTGCTCGAGCCGGCCTTCGGCAACATCTCGCACGGCTTGGCCGTGGCGATCAGCATCATCATCGCCTACGTGATCACGACCTCGCTCCACATCACCGTGGGCGAGCAGGTCCCCAAGATCTACGCCATCACCCACGCCGAGGCCGTCGCCCGGCGCGTGGCGCCGCCGCTGCGGGCCTTCCGGCGCGGCCTGCGGCCCGCCGTGCGCCTGCTCAACGCGGCCTCCAACGGGATCCTGCGCCTGGTCGGCGTCCGGCCCGAGCAGATCTCCGAGGAGGAGGGGGGCAGCCCCGAGGAGCTCAAGCTGATCATCGCCGAGTCGCTGGAGGTGGGGAAGATCGATCCCGGCGAGGCGGGAATGCTCTCCGGCGTCTTCGAGCTGCACGAGCAGGAGGCGCGCCAGGTGATGACGCCCATCCCGGCGGTGGTCACCGTGGACACGTCCGAGGACGTCGAGACGGCCCTTCGCCGCTGCATCGACACCGGGCACACGCGCCTGCTCGTCACGGAGGACGAGAACGCCGACCGCGTCCGCGGCATCGTGCACGTCAACTCGCTGGCGCGCAGCCTCCTCCAGCACGGCCCGGGGAGCTCGGTCGAGCCGCTGATCAAGGACGCGCCGATCATCCCGGAGACCAAGCCGCTGGACGACCTGCTGGCCGAGCTCCAGCGCCAGCGCCTGACGATGTCAGTGGTCGTCGACGAGTACGGCCGCGTCGCGGGCATCGTCACGGTCGAGGACATCATGGAGGAGGTCGTGGGGGAGATCGAGGACGAGACCGACCCCGCCGGCGGCGCCGTCCGGCGCCTGGCCAACGGCGACTGGTTCGTGCGCGGCCACGTGGCGGTCGACGACCTCAAGGACTACGGCCTCGATCTCCCCATCGACACCGACGCCTACAACTCGGTCGGCGGCTTCGTGTTCAACGAGCTGGGCCGCCTGCCGCGCCGCGGCGACACCATCACGTCGAACGGGTTCTCGATCCGGGTGGAGTCCGTTCGCGAGAACCGCATCGAGGCCGTGCGCATCCGCGAACGCCGGGCCGCACCCGCCTAGACGAAAGGCCGACTGGACGGAAGTTCCTCCGGAGCGCTACGTTTCTTTTCGCACAACCGCTGCGAGGCCCCGCATACGGGCCGCCGGCGGTTGACGGAGGAGAGATGGTGGACCTGTGACGGAAGGGCCACCACCGTTAAGAAGACCGGCCCGCGGGGGAGCGGGCCGGTCTTCGCTATGGGAGGAGGTGCGGCTATGAGGTACGTCGCAAGGGGAAGTATCCGCGCCGCCCTCAAGCTTTCCTAAAAGCTGGCTGAGGGTTGGATGAGCCTCTACTCGTAGGAGTGAAAGCCCCGGCCGGCCTTGCGTCCCAGGGCGCCCTCGTCGACCAGGTCGCGCAGACTCGGAGGGATGTCCGCGCCGATGGACTCGCCGATCGCCAGCGAGACGTCGAGGCCGACCAGGTCCAGCAGCGCGAGCGGGCCGAGGGGATGGCCGGCGCCCAGCTTCATGCACTGGTCCACGGCCGTGGGCTCCAGGCCGCTCTCCTCGAGCAGGTGCACGGCGTTGAACAGGTAGGGGAACAGCAGGCGGTTGACCACGAAGCCCGGAAGATCGGGAACCTCGACGGCCGTCTTGCCCAGGACGTCGCACAGGGCGCGGGCCCGGCCTCGGGCCTCGTCGGTGGTGGCCGGGGCGGGAACGACCTCCACGAGGCGCATGGCGGGGACCGGGTTGAAGACGTGGAAGCCGAGGAAGTGCTCGGGGCGCCCCGAGGCGTCGGCCAGATCGGCCACCGACAGGGAGGAGGTGGTGGTGGCGATCACCGCTTCGTCGGGCAGGACGGCGTTGAGCGTGGCCAGCACGTTGGCCTTCGCGCCCGTGTCCTCGGCGATCGCCTCGACGACGAAGCTGCGCTCCGAGGCGAACAGCTCGTGGGGGTCGGTGACGAGCTTCACGCGGGAGGGATGCACCTCCTCGTCGATCCGTTCGAAGGCGCGCTCCAGGCGCGCTGTGGCCCGCTGCGCGGACTCCTCCGAGCGCACCCACATGACGACCTCGCCGTGCTGGGCGGCCGTGGCCGCCAGGCCGCACGCGATGGTCCCACTGCCCGCTATGCCGAGGTTTTCAAGCATGGTAAAACTGGCTGATTGGCCAGTCAGTCAAGTACCCTAGGACATTCAGTCCCATGGAGACGGAGGCTTTCTAAACCATGAGCACCCAGTCAGGTCGCGAGGTCGTGATCGTCGAGGCGGTCCGGACACCGGTCGGCCGTGGCCACGAGGAGAAGGGCTACTACAAGGACACGCACCCGAGCAATCTGCTCGCGAAGGTCTACAGCGAGGTCATCGAGCGCGCCGGGATCCCCCCGTCCGAGGTCGAGGACGTCGTCACCGGCTGCGTCCAGCAGTTCGGTGAGCAGGGCTTCAACATCGGCCGCAACGCCTGGCTCGAGGCCGGTCTGCCGATCGAGACGCCGGCCACGACGATCGACCGCCAGTGCGGCTCGGCCCAGCAGGCCGTGAACTTCGCCGCGGCGCTCGTCGCCTCCGGCGTCCACGACGTGGCCATCGGGTCCGGCGTGGAGCACATGGGCCACATCTCCTTCGCCGACGGCCTGCAGGTGCAGTCCGAGCACGGCGCCGCGTTCTCGCCCGAGCTGCTCGAGCGCTACAACCTCGTCGCCGCAGGGCCTGAGCGCCGAGATGATCGCCGACCAGTGGGAGATCCCCCGGTCCGAGCTCGACGAGCTGGCCGTGCGCTCCCACCAGAAGGCCGCCCAGGCCACGGACGAGGGCCGCTTCGAGCGCGAGATCGTGCCCTTCCAGGTCAACGGCGACACCTACGTGGCCGACCAGGGCATCCGCCCCGACACGACGCTGGAGAAGCTCTCCGAGCTCAAGCCCGCGTTCAAGCCCGACGGCAAGATCACCGCGGGCAACTCGTCGCAGATCTCCGACGGCGCGGCCGCCGTGCTGCTCATGACCCGCGAGAAGGCCGACGAGCTCGGCGTCAAGCCGCGCGCCCGCATCGTCGACCAGACCACGGTCGGAGTTGACCCGGTGATCATGCTCACCGGTCCCATCCCGGCCACGCGCAAGCTGCTGGAGCGCGGCGGGATGACGATCAACGATTTCGACCTGATCGAGATCAACGAGGCGTTCGCGCCGGTCGTGGCCGCGTGGCAGCGCGAGCTCGATCCGGACATGGACCGCGTCAACGTCAACGGCGGCGCGATGGCGATCGGCCATCCGCTCGGCTCCACCGGCGCCCGCCTGATCACCACGCTGCTCCACGAGCTCGAGCGCTCCGACAAGGAGTACGGCCTCGTGACCATGTGCTGCGGTGGCGGCCTGGGCACCGGCACCGTCATCCAGCGCGTCTGAGAAAACTCGTCGCGCCCCTCCGTCCGGCGTACACTCGCGCCGGACGGAGGACGCGATGCACGGACGATCGATCACCGGCGGAATCCTCGCGGCCCTGGTGTTCGCGGCCCCGGCGGCTGCGCACAATCTCGCGCTGAGCGCACCGGCCGGCGACCTGGGGACCTTCTTCCGCTTCAGCGGCCGCGCCTGGCAGCCCGGAGGGCGGGTGCTGTGGGAATACCAGCCGTCCACGCAGTCGACCCCCGTAACGCAGTCGGGGAGCTTTCGCTCCGGGCCCAAAGGGCGCTTCCGCTTCACCTGGTCCGACGGCCGGCCCGGCCTGACTCACCGCATGTGCTTCACGCAGTTCGACACCCGCTTCGCGACGTCCTCGGGCACCACGCCGGGCCGGCGCTTTCGCAAGTGCGCGAGCTTCTACGTCGCGCTGCCCAGCGCCTTCTACACCCCGTCGGCGGGAGTGCCGGGCGACCCGTTCGTGCTGGTGGCCACGGGCTTCCCTCCCGGCCGGCGGCTCGACGTCACCGTGCGCGGGCCCGACGGCCCGCAGGCCGTCGACACCTTCTCGATGACCACCTCGACGCGGTCGGCCTTCACGCCGCCCGGGCCGTACGGCCCGGTCTTCGTCCCGCGCGGCGGAGCGGCGGTGGCGCGGCCCTCGTCGAACTCCGGCGTCGGCCTGTACACGGCCGAGATCCGCGAGCCCGCCAGCGGCCTCGTGGCCTACGCGTCGACGCGGCTCAACCGCTGAGCCGGGACCTCCACGACGGAGCGGGCGCGAGCGCAGGCGCGCAGCCGCCCGGGCGGGACCGCGCGATCCACCCGCACGACGGCGCCCCGGGCGTCGAGCCAGACGAGGTCGAGCGCGAAGCGCATCCCGAAGGTGTGCACCGAGCGGGTGCGGGGGAGCAGCAGCCCGTGCCCGGGCGGCTCGCAGCGCAGGGCCAGACCGAGCAGGCGCGCGCGGAATGAACGGGCGACCTCGATCCTCACTTCCGTTGTAGGGTCGCGGCGTGGATCTTGGGGCCCCCATCTCGTATCTGGTGCTCCGCGACGGGACGCCGGTCTATGGACCCGACGAGAGTGAGCTGGGCCAGGTCGAGCACGTCCTCGCCGCGGTCGACGAGGACATCTTCGACGGCCTGGTGATCGACTGCGTGACCGGTCCCGGCGGTTTCCGCTTCGCCGACGCCGACCAGGTGGAGCGGATCTGCGAGCGCGGCGTCGTACTCTCGGTCGGCCCCGAGGGCCTGCACGAGCCGACCGAGAACGCCGCGACGATGTCGACGAGCCCGGACGACGCCGGCGAGACCGTCGGCAAGGAGCTGGAGCGCAAGCTCAAGCGGGCCTGGGACTACATCTCCGGCAACTACTGAGCCGCGCCGCGCTCGAGCCGGGCGACGAGCTCGTCGAGGCGCAGCTCCTCGAGGCCCTGGCCGACCGCCTCGAGCTCCGTGGCGCAGAAGTCGACGAGCCCGCGGCCCTCCTTGACGAGGTCCAGCGTCTCGCGCAGCCCGGCCTCGCCGGAGTCCAGGCGCTTGATGATCTCCTCGATCCGGGCCGAGGCCTGCTCGTAGGTCATGCCCTCGCTCACTGGGGCGAATCCTCCACGCGCGCGCGGACGGCGCCGTCGTGGAAGCGGACCGAGAGCCGGCCGGCCTCGCGGGCCGCGGGCGCTCCGGTGACCAGCTCGCCCGCGTCGTCGGAGACGAGCGCATAGCCGCGAGCCAGGGTGCGGTCGGGATCGTGGGCCTCGAGCGCGAGCGCCAGCGCCTCCAGGGAGCGCCGGCGCGTCGTGGCCAGATCGGTCGCCGTGGAGGCGGCCTTGCGGCCGAGCACGAGCGCGTGCGTCCGCGTCAGCCCGCCGCGGTCGGCCACGCCCCGGCGCGCGCTGGCCCGCAGCTCGCGCACCTGCTGGTGGAGACGCGAGCGGTGGCGCGCGATGTGCTCGGCGGGCGCGCGGGACAGCGCCACGAGGGCGCGCGCCCGCTCGACGACGGCTCGGCGGCCGTGACGCTGGAGCGCCCCCGTGGTGGCGGCCAGCCCCGCGCGGGCGGCGGCGCAGTCCACGGCCACCGCCGCCTCGGCGGCGTGCGTGGGCGTCGAGCAGGAGACGGCGGCGACGTCGTCGAGCAGCGTGCGGTCGGTGTGATGGCCCACCGAGGCGACGACGGGCACGGGCAGGAGCGCGACCGTCCGGCACAGCGTCTCGTCGCAGAACGCGAAGAGGTCGGCCAGCGAGCCGCCGCCCCGGGCCACGACGATCACGTCAACCTCGCCGCACGCCGCCAGGTCCTGGAGGGCGGTGGCGATCCGCGGGGCGGCGTGGCGATCCTGGACCGGGGCGAAGGCCCACACCAGCCGGCCCGCCCAGCCCCGGCGGCGAAGGCCGGCCAGCACGTCGTCTCGCGCCTTGCCCGTCTCGCCCGTGACGACGCCGATCGAGCGGGGAAGCGGTGGGATCCGCAGCCGCTTCTGGGGCTCGAACAGGCCCTCGGAGTCCAGCAGCCGGCGCAGGCGCTGGAGCTGGGCCAGGAGGTCGCCCTCCCCGGCCACCCGCAGGTCCCTGACCGCGAAGGTGAAGGACGGCGAGGATGTGCGGCTGCCGGGGTAGTAGTCCGGGCCGCCGGCGACGACCACCGAGGCGCCGTCGGCCAGTGCCCCGGGGTCGACCTTGAGCTTCTCGAAGTCGTTTCGCCACATGGAGCACGGGACGGCCCCGGTGGTGTCGCGCAGCTCGAAGTACAGCTTGGCCCGGCTGCCGCCCAGGTTCCACACCTCGCCGAAGAGCTGCACGCGGGCGCGCTTTCGCAGCTCGTCGCGCAGGAACTCCGCGTAGCGCCCGACGGGGAACGGCCCGGCCAGGGCGCTCCCGGGGATGCCCCCGGGCGGGGGAGCCGCCGGCTCAGCCAACGGGCTCGCGGGTCGCCTCGGCCAGCAGCCGGACCGTGGCGGCTCGGTCACCGCCCGGGACCGCGACCAGCGTGTCCACGCCCGCGGCCTCGTAGGCCGCGAGCCTGTCGTCGAGACCGCCGGGCGTCGTGGCGATGCAGGCCGCGTCGATCAGCTCGGGGGAGACGGCGGCCGCGGCGCCCATCCGGTCGCCGGCCAGGAAGCGCGCCTGGACCTCGCGCGCGGAGTCGCCGTGGCCGTAGGCGTCGGCCACGTCGACGTAGAAGTTCTTCTCCTTGGCCCCCATGGCCCCGAGGTAGAAGGCCAGCCAGGGGCGCGAGAGGTTGCGGGCCTCCTCGAGGTCCTCGTGGATCGCGACCGGCACCACCGGCGCCACGTCGATCTCGTCCAGGGAGCGGCCGGCGCGCTCGGTCCCCGCCCGCAGCCGGCCCATGAGCAGCTCGGGCTCGCGGGGATTGAGCAGGAAGGGCAGCCAGCCGTCGGCGATCTCGCCCACCTGCTCGACCGCCTTGGGCCCGATCGCGCCCAGATAGATCGGGATGCGCTCCTGGACGGGGCGCCCGAGGAGCTTGAGCGGCTTGCCCAGCCCGCCGGGGAGCGGCAGCGTCCACTCCTCGCCCGCGTACTCGAGCGGCGCCTCGCGGGCCAGGACGTCGCGGATGATCTCCACGTACTCGCGCGTGCGCCGCAGCGGGCGGCGGAACGGCACGCCGTACCAGCCCTCGCTGACCTGAGGGCCGGAGACGCCCAGGCCGAGCCGGAAGCGTCCGTTCGTGAGCACGTCCAGCGTGGCGGCGGCCATCGCGGTCGCGGTCGGCTGGCGCGCGGGGATCTGCATCAGGCCCGAGCCCAGCGCGACGCGCTCGCTCTTCCCGGCCAGAAGTCCCAGCACGGACACCGCGTCCTGGCCCCACGCCTCGGAGATCCAGACGGAGTCCAGGCCCAGCTCGTCGGCCAGCGTGGTCAGCTCCACCTGCTCGGAGAGGGAGAACCAGGGCCAGTAGGCCAGGAAGAGGCCGACGCGCATCGCCCGCAACGCTACCCCACCGGGTACGCACCGTTAGGATCGCGGCGGCATGGACCTGACGCTCTCGCCCGACGAGGAGACCTTTCGCGACGAGCTGCGCGGCTGGCTGGACTCCAACCACCCGGGCCGCGAGCCCGAGGGCGACGAGGCGGGCTTCGAGTTCCGGCGCGACTGGCAGCGCAAGCTCTACGACGCCGGCTGGGCGGGCCTGGCCTGGCCCAAGGAGTACGGCGGCCGCGGCGCGTCGCTGATCGAGCAGGCGATCTTCAACGAGGAGATCGTCCGCGCGCAGGCGCCGCAGATGGCCAACGTCCTCGGTCTGGCGATGGGCGGGCCGACCGTCATCGCCCACGGCACCGACGAGCAGAAGGACCGCTACCTCCAGCCGATCCTGTCGGGCGAGGAGATCTGGTGCCAGGGGTTCTCGGAGCCCGAGTCGGGCTCGGACCTGGCCTCCGTGAAGACCCGAGCGGTCCGCGACGGCGACGAGTGGCTGGTGACGGGACAGAAGGTCTGGACGACGCTCGCCCACCACTCCAAGTGGTGCATGCTCGTCGCGCGCACCGACCTCGACGCGCCCAAGCACAAGGGCCTCACCTACTTCCTCATGGACATGGAGCAGGACGCGGTGCAGGTGCGCCCGCTGCGCCAGATCACCGGCGAGGCCGAGTTCAACGAGCTCTTCCTCGAGGAGGCCCGGATCCCGGACGAGAACATCGTCGGCGGCGAGGGCAACGGCTGGATGGTGGCGATCACCACGCTCATGCACGAGCGCGCGACGCTGGCCTTCGGGCTGCAGGTCGCGGTCCAGATCGCCATGCGCGAGCTGATCGAGAAGGCCAAGGAGAGCCCGTTCAACGGCGGCCCGGCCTCCGCCGATCCGGTCATCCGCCAGCGCCTGGCTCAGCTCTACATCGAGGCCGAGGTGCTGCGGCTCAACGCCTACCGCGGCCTCACGGCGCAGATGAAGTACGGGGTCCCCGGCCCCGAGGGCTCGCTGGGCAAGTGGCACTGGTCCGAGGTCAACCAGGCGCTCACCGAGCTGGCGATGGACATCGCCGGCCCGCGGGCGCAGCTCGACGACGGCGAATGGACCTACCGGTTCCTGCGCGCCCGCGCCAACTCGATCGAGGGCGGCACCACCGAGATCCTCAAGAACATCGTCGCCGAGCGCGTGCTCGGCCTGCCGAGGCTGCGCTAGGTCGTCCCGCCATGAACTTCGACTTCAACGACGAGCAGCAGGCGATCAAGGAGTCCGCGCGGGGGATGCTCTCCAAGCGCTACCCGCTCGACGAGGTTCGGCGGCTGGCGCTGGAGGACGAGCGCGGCTTCACCGACGAGCAGTGGGCCGAGATCGCGTCGCTGGGCTGGCCGGGCATCTTCGTGTCCGAGGAGGACGGCGGCCAGGGGCTGGGAATCGTGGAGCTGGTGATCCTCCAGGAGGAGCTGGGCTACGCGGTCGCGCCCACGCCCTTTCACTCCAACGCCAGCGCCGGTCTGATGCTCTCGGCCGTCGGGACCCCGGAGCTGCGCGAGCGCTACCTGCGCCCGCTGGCGACGGGCGAGCAGCGGGGCGCGCTGGCCGTGTGGGACGAGGGCCAGGGCCACGACCCGACCGAGCTGCTGCTCGAGGCCGACGGCACGAGGCTCACGGGCACCAAGATCGCCGTCGCCGACGCCGGCAGCGCCGACTTCCTCGTCGTGGCCACCCGGGGCTGGCGCCATTTCGTCGTGGACTCCGCCGAGGTCGAGATCGAGCCGCGCGCCCGGCCTCGATCCCACCCGCCGGCTGTTCACCGTCCGCCTGGACGGCGTGGAGGGCCAGGAGCTCGAGCGCGACCCCGAGCGGACCGGCCCCGCCTACCGCGCGATGATCGTCGGGCTGGCCGCCGAGTCGACCGGGCTGGCCCAGCGGGCGATGGAGATGGCCGTCGCCTACGCCAAGGACCGCAAGCAGTTCGACACCCCGATCGGGGCCTTCCAGTCCGTCTCCCACCGCTGCGCGCAGATGCTGCTCGAGGTCGAGGGCGCCCGCTCGACCTCCTACTACGCGGCCTGGGCACTCGATCACGAGCCGGAGTCGGCCGCGATCGCGACCTCGATGGCCAAGGCGTATGCCTCCGACGCCGGCTGGCGGGTCACCGCCTCGGCCCTTCAGGTCCACGGCGGCATCGGGTTCACGTGGGAGCACGACCTGCAGTTCCTGCTCAAGCGGGCCAAGGCCAACGCCTACGCCTACGGCGACGGCCGGTGGCACCGCGACCGCGTGGCGCAGCTGGCGGCCTTTTGACCGCTTCCCGCCTGCGCGCCGACGATGTCGTGGCGACGCCGGCGGAGGTCGCGGCCCTGGCGGCGCTACGGGACGCCACGGGGGAGGCCGACGGGCCGATGGAGCGCCACTGCCTGCGGGTGTTCGCGATCGCCTGGCGCCTGGGCGAGCGCCGCGGCGCGGCGCCCGATCGCGAGGTGCTGCTGTGCGCCGCGCTGCTGCACGACATCGGCGCCTACATCGAGGGGCACACCGATCCCTACGTCAGCGAGGGGCGGCACTTCGCCCAGCGGTTCCTCGCTCCCCACGGCTGGGATCCCGGCCGCGTGCGGGTTGCCTCGACGCGATCGAGCTCCATCACCACCTCGTGCCCCAGGGCGCGCGCGGGGCGGAGGTCGAGCTGCTGCGCCGCGCCGACCTGATCGACCTGCTGTCGGCGGGCACGCGCAGCCGGTGGCTGAGCGGCCTGGCCGCCGCGGTGCCGCGCGACGGGGTCTACCGGGAGGTCGGTTCGATCGTGCTGCGCGAGGCGCTGGCGGGGCGGCTGGCCCCGATCTTCTTCGTCCATACCGAGGGCGCCGGCGGGCTCTAGCGCGCCGGCGGCTGGGGCTCGCCGTAGACGAAGTCGTCCATGACGGCGGCGTCGTACTTCCCGCCGTCCACCGGGCCGAGCGGGCCCGTGCCGTACTCGATCCTCACGCGTGCCACGCGAGGCTTGTCGAAGGCGACGCCGAGGAACGACAGCCCCTGCGGCGCGGGCGGCACGGCGTACTTCCCCAGCGAGCGGCCGCGGGCGTCGAAGTAGGTGAACGCCGTGTTCTCCCGGCGGTCGATGTCCGTGTAGACCGCGCCGAAACCGCGCACCCTGGCCGCGCGAGTGGTCCCGGGGATCCGGAAGGTGAGGTTGACGATGTTGCTGCCGATGGGCGAGAAGAGCCGCTGAGCGCTGAACGTCTTGAACTCGGTGGCGTAGGCCGGATTGATGTCGCCGAAGCGCACCGGGGCGCCGTCGGGGTTGTCGGAGTCCGCGCTGACCGCCACGTGGTCGCCCGGCGTGCGCAGGACGGCGCCGCGAGCCCGTGGGGCCACCGAGGCGTTGAAGAAGTCGCCCGGGAGCGCGTGCGGGGCGGCGAACTGGTCGGGCACCGCATCCCAGACGAGCTGCCGGCGGCCAGAGGTGTAATGGCGTGGCACCCCGCCCCGGTCCGGGCCGAGCAGGCTCTTGAACCTCTGAACGGAGGGCGCGATGTCGCCCGAGGCGCGGACCACCCTGGTCTTGGCGTGCGCTGCCGGCGCGGCGATCGCCACGGCGCTGAGGGCGGCGAGGACGAGGGGGGATCGAGCAAGCATGGAGTCCTTTCGGAGGGGGTCGTCCTCTAGACGCCCGCCAGCCCGGACGATTCCCGGACACGCCCGAATGAGGGCGGAAGAGCATAAACACCACTAACACAGTTGGTTTTATGCGTTTTGTGAGGAATGAACCCGCGCAAAGTGACCCTCGCGACCGGTTGCGGCGGGACCTCTGACTCCGGCGGGAGCGGCGGATAGCTCGCTCTCGTCGCCCTATTCCAGCATTACGCGGCGCTCGCGCCGCGTGAAGCGGCAGAATGCGCGCCGTGCGGATCTCGGCCAAGACCGACTACGCGGTGCGCGCGGCGGTCGAGCTGGCCGCGGCGCCCGGCGACGGACTGCTCAAGGCCGAGCGGATCGCGGGGGCGCAGGGCATTCCGCTCAACTTCCTCGAGAACATCCTCGCCCAGCTGCGTCAGGCGCGGATCGTCGAGAGCCGCCGCGGGCCGGAGGGCGGGTACCTGCTCGCGCGCCCGGCCGGCGAGATCACGCTGGCCGACGTCATCCGCGCGATCGACGGGCCGCTGGCCGGCGTCAGCGGCAAGCGCCCTCAGGACCTCGACTTCTCCGGCACGGCTGAGCCCCTGCGCGAGGTCTGGGTGGCCGTGCGGGCGAGCCTGCGCGACGTCCTGGAGCGCATCAGCCTCGAGGACGTCGCGGCCGGGAAGCTCCCCTCACACGTGGGGAAGCTGACGAAGGACCCCGACGCCTGGACGACGCACTAGGCCTGGTCCGGCGGCCCCTGGGCTCCCCGGGCGGGAAAGGTTCCTGCCTAGGTGGTCCATATGACCACCAGGGCAGGAAGCTTCCTGGATAGTGCCGCGTATAGCGGTACAGGGCAGGAACCTTCCGCCGAACCGCTCCCGGATCCCACTCCTTCGATGCCGCTGTTTGCCCCGCCGGCGGCGAGGCCCTTCGCACTAGGCCGAGCGCGGGGCCCAGATGTCCGCGCACTCGGCGCAGACCTCGGCCGGGATCACGCCGGCGAGCATGAGCAGGCCGAAGAGCTTGCAACCCAGGCAGTAGCCGGCGATCGATTCCAGCCCGGCCGCCACGATCAGCGCGGCCAGGAGCACGTCGGCGAGTGTGTGCAGGCCGAAGCCGAGCGCGGCGACGGCGGCGGTCGTGGTGAGCACGGCCCCGATGCCCTGGGCGAAGCGCTTCGGCGGCCCGGAGACGTACCTGGGCGGCCCGAGGCGGGGGGCGATGACGCGCTGTGCCAGCCGCCCCAGCGGGCTGAGCGTGGGGCCGGTGAGAACGCGGGCGACGAAGCCGTAGGCCAGGACCGCGAGGAGCCAATACCAGCCGGTGGCCAGGGTGAGGATGGCCAGGCCGAGCACGACCCCCGCGACCACGCGGGCGGCCTTCTCGTTGACGGGATGGGGGAAGGAGAAGAGGTCGCTCATGCCAGCACCGAGCGTAAATACCCTAAAGGCGCCCTGCTTTCGTAAGTATGCAAGTCTACCGTCCATGACCTACGTCATCACCGGCAGCTGCATCAAGGACGACTCGTGCATCGAGGTCTGCCCGGCCGACTGCATCCACCCCAAGCCGGGGGACCCCGACTTCGAGACGGCCGAGCAGCTCTACATCGATCCCGCGCTGTGCATCGACTGTGACGCCTGCGTGGAGGCCTGCCCCGTGGACGCGATCTTCGCCGACTTCGAGGTGCCCGAGAAGCACGAGTACTCCCTGGACGTCAACGCCCTGTTCTTCGGCGAACAGAGCACCATCGAGCGCACGGCCGCCTGATGACCGAGTCCCGGCCACGGGTGGCGATCGTCGGGGCCGGGCCCGCGGGGGCGTTCACCGCCGCTGTGCTGAGGCGCGAGCACGGCGACGTGGAGGTCGACCTCGTCGAGCGGCTGCCCACGCCCTGGGGACTGCTGCGGGGCGGCGTCGCGCCCGACCATCAGGACATCAAGCGCCTCGACGGTCGCTTCGACCGCGAGACCCTGGGCCGCGGCTGCCGCTTCCTCGGCAACGTGGAGGTGGGGCGTGACCTCTCGCACGCCGAGCTGCTCGAGCACTACACCGCGGTCGTCTACGCCACGGGAGCCCAGACCGACAAGTCCCTGGGGATCCCCGGCGAGGACCTGCCGGGCAGCCGGGCGGCCACGGAGTTCGTCGCCTGGTACAACGGCCACCCGGACTACCGTGACCTGGAGTTCGACCTCTCGGGCCGGCGCGCGGTGGTCATCGGCAACGGCAACGTGGCCGCCGACGTCACCCGGATGCTCACGCGCAGCGCGGACGAGCTGGAGCGCACGGACGTGGCCGACCACGCCCTGAAGGCGCTGCGCGACAGCCGGATCGAGGAGGTCGTGGTGCTCGGCCGGCGCGGCCCGGCCCAGGCCGCCTTCACGAGCGCCGAGCTGCGCGAGCTGGGCCACATGGACGGCGTCGACCTGCGCGTCGACCCGGCCGAGGCCGAGCTCGACGCCCTCTCGCGCCGGTGGCTGGACGAGCAGGGCACCTTCACCGCGCGCCGGAACGTGACCCTGCTTCGGGAGTTCGCCCAGCGCCCGCCGCTCCCCGGCGCCCGGCGCCGGATCGCGCTGCGCTTCCTCGCCGCGCCGCTCGAGATCCGCGGCGACGGCCGCGTGGAGGCGGTCGACGTCGGCCGCAACGAGCTCGTCGGGGGCGAGGACGGGCGTCTGAGCGCCCGGCGGCTGGACGGCGAGCCGGAGTCGATCGAGTGCGGCCTGGTGCTGCGCTCCGTGGGCTACCGGGCGGTCCCGCTCCCCGGCGTACCCTTCGACGAGCGCAGCTACGTGTTGCCCAACGAGGACGGCCGCGTTCTCTCCCCCGAGGGCCGGACGCTGCCCGGCGTGTACGCCGTGGGCTGGATCAAGCGCGGCCCCACCGGGATCCTGGGCACCAACAAGCGCGATGCGGAGGAGACCGTCCGGCGCCTGGTCGAGGACCTCCGGGCCGGGGCCCTCCCCCCGCCGTCCCGGCCCGACCGCGCCGACGTCGACGCCCTGCTGGCGGAGCGCCGCCCCGACCTCGTCAGCGCCGACGGCTGGCGCGCGATCGACGGGCACGAGCTCGGGCGAGGGTCCGACGAGGATCGGCCCCGCGTCAAGCTGGCCACGCGCGACGAGCTCCTGGCGATCTCGTCCTCGGGAATGACGGCGAATCGGCCCTGAGGCCGGAGGCTCGGTCACCCTGCGCGGCGAGTCCTCGGGCCTGCGGCGCGCGCGGCTGGACGAGTGGCAGGCCAACGCGTTCGTGCCCCGCAGCGCCGGCCTCTCGATCCCCCTGCGCTACAGCTACGAGCCCTCCGACTCGACCTCGCGGACCCCGCCCAATCCGCGCTACGAGGATCCCGACTACGGCTGCGGCCCCCCGGTCCAGCACAGCTGCCACCGCTTCGATCTGGGGACCTTCACCGCGTCGCTCGCGGGCGCCCGGGGCCGCGTCCACCCCCGCGTGCCCGAGGCACTGCGGCAGCCGGACGGGCTGGACGACGAGACCTGCTGGACCCCGGCCTCGGGCGGCTGCGCCTGCGCGACGTGACGGCGACGTGGCCGTCGAACCGCCCGGCGGCGTTCAACCGCGCCGGCGTGCACCGCGTCCACTCCGTCGCCCACATGCCCGCGCAGACCTTCCGCGATCCGGTGATCGGCGATCAGCGGCGCCTGGAGACCACGGTCACGATCGACGTGGCCTACCGGATGCCCGCGCACCCGGTCTGGAAGCTCGACCGATAGCGGGGCGCTCCTAGCGCCGGACGATCTGGAAGGCCTTGGTCCGCGAGGCCGAGCGCCCGGCGGCGTTCTGGGCCACCGCGAGGACGCGGTAGCGCCCGACGGCCAGTGCCCGGCGGCCGATCCGCCCCGTGAACCGGACGCGGACGAGGCCGCTCTTGGCGGCGCGCCGGGTGAGCGTTCCCTTCGTGCGAAAGACGGTGCAGCGTGAGCGCCTGGGCGCCCGGCGGAAGCGCTTGGCGGAGGCGGCGACGCACACGGTCTTCCCGCGGCGCTTGACCTTGACGCCGTTGCCGGGCCGCTGCATCGACAGCTTGACCGTGGCGGCGACGGAGAGCCGGAAGGAGATGGTGGTCCCCTTCGGCGCGGCCTTGCGCTTGCGCGCGGCCGCCCGGGAGACCGGCGTGGCGCCGGCGGCCACGCGGAAGCGGGCGGGCTTGACCGCCAGCGCCGTGAGGCTCGGCTTGACCACCGGCGGGGAGGGGGCGGCGGTGGTGGTGAACGTCGCGTCCTGGCCCGTCGCCTGGCCGTCCGGGCTCTGGGCGGTGAAGCGGTAGTGGTAGGTGGTCCTCTCCTTGAGGCCGGTGAGGGCGACGCTCACGGCCGCCGGCGTGGCCGAGTTGCTGGTGCTCGTGGCGCCGGTTTGGCCGTACGCGGTGGTCTCGCCGAACTGCACAACGACGTTCGTGGCCAGACCGCGCGGGGTCACGGTGCCGTTGACGGTGGCGGCGTTGAAGGAGACGCCCTGCGCCGCCCCGGTGGCGACGGCGGGCGGCGCCAGCTCGAACGCTCCGGCGTCGCACGCCGTTCCGAACGGCCGCACGGCTCCGCGCTGGTCGGTGGGCGCGCAGTTGGCCCCGGTGGAGGGGACGAAGTCCAGCGCCGGGCTGCCGGTGAGCAGGCGGCGGGTCTGGCTCGGGCCGCCGTTGTCGGCCAGGGGGCCGAGTGTGGGATCCGTGGCGGTGCCCGGGCAGCCGGTGGCGTTGAAGGCGATGTTGTGCAGGAGATCGCCGGTTCCGGTACAGCCCGACCCGGAGAAGATCGAGTTGGCCGCGGAGATGCCGCCGCCCGTGGCGGAGATCGCCGGCCCGGCACCGTTGGTGCCCTGGGAGCCGGCCACCGCGGTCGTCGCGGGGCCGCCGAGGGAGGTGACCCCACCGCCGATGGCGCCGGTGCCCGCGGTGCCGCCGGTGACCGTGAGGTGGTTCGCGCTCCCGCCGGTCAGCGACGCGTCGCCGCCGTTCCCGCCGTTCCCGCCGTTGCCGCCCAGGCCGGTGCCGTTGAGGGAGGTCACCGCATCCCCGCCGGTGCCGCCGTTGCCCGCGACGTTGGCGTCGAACGTCACGTTCGCCAGGCTCGGCGTCCCGGCCGTGGATCGCAGCCCGCCGCCCGAGCCGCCGGTGCCACCGACTCCGCCCTGTCCGACGCCGGGGTTGGCGGGCGGCGAGCCCGTCCCACCGCCACCGCTCTGACCGCTGCCTCCGATCCCTCCCTTTCCCGCCTGGTTGCCGGCGACCAGCGCGCGGCTCAGGCTGACCAGGGACGAGGCGGCGATCCCCGCCCCCGAACCGCCGGCGCCGCCGTTGCCGCCCACACCGCTTCCCCCGGGGCCGCCGTCCCCGGTGCCCGCCCCTGTGCCGCCGGCGCCCGTCGCCGCCCCGCTGACGGCGCCGCCGTCGCCGGCGGTGTTCTCGGTGATCGCCGACGTGGAGATCGTCATCGACCCCGGTCCGGCGATTCCGGCTGGGGCGCCGGAGCCGCCGTTTCCGCCGACGTTCGTCGCGCCGATGCCGCCGTCGCCGTTGCCGGTGCCGTTCCCGCCGCGCCCGTTCGCGGTGCCGCCGGCCTGGCCGCCGGCGCCACCGGTGTTCTTCGTGACGGTCGTGCCCGCCATGTCGAGGGACCCGCCGGCCACGCTGATCGCGCCGATGCCGCCGTTCCCGCCGTTCCCGCCGTGCGAGTTGCCACCGTCGCCGCCCGGTGCGCCGTCCGCTCCGTTGCCGGCCCGCCCCTGGCCCCCGCTTCCCCCGTCGCCGCCGAAGCTGAACGTGATGAGGCTGTCGCGGATGGTCAGAACCCCCGTGCTGCGGATCGCGCCGCCGCTGCCGCCGTTTCCGCCGGAGCCAGCGATGCCCGATCCGCCGTCCTGGCCCGCCGAGCCACCGTCGGCCCCCTGGCCCGTGCCGCCGAACCCGCCGTGGCCGGCCGAGTTGTTCGTCACGGTAAGCCGGGTCAGCGTGAGCGTTCCCGCATTGAGGATTCCGCCGCCGTCGGCTCCCGGCCCGCCGCTCGTCGCGGTGACGCTGCCGCCGGCGGTCGTCGCCTCGGCGTCGAGGCCGTTCGTCCCGTCCGGCGCGTGACCGTTGATGATCCGCAGGTCGCTGATGGTCACGTCCGTGCCGACCTTGACCTCGAACACGCGGTCGCCGGAGCCATTGACCGTCGTGCCCGTCGGGCCCCCGACCGGCCCGCCGCCCACGATCTCGACGGGACCGCTGCTCGTGAAGTCCAGGTCGCCCGTGTCGGCGAGCTCCTCGCCCGCTCCGGTGCGCGTGAGCCGGTAGTCGCCGTCCGGGAGGCGGATCACGTCCGTCCCGGCCGAGCCCGCCGCGCATTCTCCGCTGGCTCCGCCGGAGGCAGTGTTCGTGTTCGAGGCGATGACGGCCTCGCGCAGCGAGCAGCGGCCGTCGGCGCCGTTGCGGGTGTCGTCGGTGGTGGTGACGTCGAGGTTCGCCGCGCCCGCGCCCGCCGGCGTCGCGAGTGCGAACAGCACTCCGATGCACGACGCCTTTCCCAGCGGGCTTCCCCGTCCCACCCGACGACCGTACTTCCGCCGGCGCGAAAGGTCAACGAGCCCGGCGCCCACCCACGAACTGCGTCAGGCCGGCCACGCGCTGGGTGACGTCGTCGAAGCCGCGCTCCTCCAGCGCGCCGGTGATCTCGTCGCGCTCGAACATCCGCTGGCCGCTGCTCGCCCCCAGGAGGGCGTCGAACGTGCGCAGGGGCGCCGACGAGGTGCGGCAGGAAGTGAGGATGGCGATGCGCCCGCCGGGCGTGAGGACCCGGGTCATGTGGTCGAGCGCGGTGACCGGGTCGTCGAACATGTGCAGCGCGGCGAAGCAGCACACGGCGTCGAAGCTGCGGTCGCGGAACGGCAGGCGCACGGCGTCGCCGCGGATGTAGGCGACGTTGTCGAATGGATCGGGGGTGTCTTGGATGGCCCGGGCGAGCATGGTCGGAGAGGCGTCGATGCCCACCGCCAGGCCGGTGTCGCCCACGACGCGGCCGAACTCGCGGGTGAAGTTGCCCGGGCCGCAGGCCACGTCCAGGACCCCGTCGCCGGGCGAGAGACCGAGGAGCAGCCGGGCGATGCGGTGCTCGTCGGCCATGCGCGGGCCGAACACGCCCTTGGCCACGCGGCCCAGCGAGGGGCGCCACCAGCGCTCGTAGATGGCCGGGACGATCCCGGTGAACATGAGGTCCTGCGCCGCCCCGGTGTGGCCGGGCGAGTCGGCGCCCAGCAGGTCGAGGTAGCCCTCCCGGGCCACGCGGCCCGGATCCGCGGGGCGCTCGTCGGGGTCGATCAGCGCCAGGACGCGCTCGACCGAGCTCAGCAGGACCCCGGGATCAGCCATCGCCCAACGCTCAGCGCTGGTCGGTCAGCGACGGCAGGGGATCGAGGTCGTCGGCCTCGTCGTTGTCGATCCGGGTCTCGCCGCTGTAGCCCAGCTTCGTGAGCCGGTCGATCTCGCGCTCGCCCTCGAGGCGGGCCGGGTCGCCGGCGGGCAGAGGGGCGATCAGCTTGGCGATGCGGTTGCGCAGCTGGAGGGCGAAATGGGGGGTGGAGGCGCCCATCAGCGCCCGCACGTCCTCGACCGTGACGGTCCGGCCCTCGGCGAGGCGGGCGGGATCCTCGGCTTCGCTCATGACTTGCGGTTGGAGGGCGGGGCGGCGTTCACGGGCACGATTTCTAGCAGCGAGTCGAGCCGCGACTGGTCCACGACCGAGACGGCCCCCTCGTCGCCGATGATCCAGCCGTGGTTGTAGACCCCGCGCACGGGGTCGCGCTCGTAGCCGGGCTGGATGTCGAGCAGGTACTGCACGAGCTCGGTGGGAAGCCCGTCCTTGACGAGCAGGATGCGGGCCGTAGGTCCCGGTGGCCGAGAGCGGGGCCGCGGCGGCGGCGTCGGCCGGCCGGCCGCTGTTGACGAACACGAGGCCGTGGCCCGGGTCGACGACGCCCCAGCCGAAGCGCCCGTCGATGAAGCGCGAGAACGCGATCGCGTTGGCGATGGCGTCCTTGCCCGCGATGCGCGTGACCGTGCCCAGCTTGCGCAGCTGACCCAGGACCTTGTCGGAGATGACGTCCGAGGGGCCGAGGACGTAGATCTTGGGTTGATCGTGGGAGCGCAGCGCCGTCACGGTCTCCTTGGGGATCTCGTCGCGTTTGGCGTAGAGCACCGGGTCGCCCGCCTTCGCCGCCCACCCGGCGGCGGGCATGGCGAAGTCAGGCTTCTCGCCCGAGGCGATCACCACGCGGTCGGAGGGCGTGTCCGACGGCCCGGGACTGGAGCTGTCGACGGCCGCGGCCTGGGCGTAGGGGTTCGAGCCCCCGACCGAGGTCGTCTTGTAGCCGCCGGGCTTGGCCGTGTTGCCGACGCGGATCACCTGGGCTCCGTCGATCGGCTTCGAGCCGGTCGGGTCCAGCGCGGAGAGCGCATCGGCGCTGGCTCCCGGCAGGTCGGTCCCGTGGGAGAGGAGGATCGGCGCGCGTACGGGCGGGCTCATGAAGACGGCTGCGGCCAGCGCGCCCTGCCAGTCGCCCTGGTCGACCAGCGTGACCGCGGTCGGGCGGGTCGTCGAGGACGTGCCGGAGAAGACGGCGCGCGCGACGCCGGCGGCGTCGGCCACGGGGTCACCGCCGCCCACGCGCGTGGTGTTCTTGGTGGCGAAGGCCGGGAAGCCGAGGGAGCGCGCCGCGGAGGGGTCGCCGCCCTTCTTGCCGATGACGGGCGTCTTGCCGTTGTCATTGCTGCTCTTGCCGCAGCCCGCGACCGCAAGGCCGGCGAGCGCGACGCAGACGGCAACGGCGATGGGAAGGCGGCGCGTCACTGCGCGCCGGAGCGTACCGAGGGCCGCAGGCGTGGGCGCCGCCCCGGCCTAGTGAACGCCTGCGTTCGCTCGACCTGTATCCTGGCTTCCATGGACTTCCGAATGACTGACGAGCAGATCGAGTTCCGAGACAAGTGCCACCGCTTCGCCGAGGAGGTGATCCGCCCGGCCGCGCCGCTCCACGACCGTGACCAGTCGGTGCCCTGGGAGATCATCCGCGAGGCCCGCAGGTGGGACCTCCACGGCCTGGACCTCCTCCAGAAGATGGCCACCGACCCCGAGGGCCTGTTCGGCGTGATCTACGCCGAGGAGCTCCACTGGGGCTGCGCCGGGATCGCGCTGGCCATCCAGGCCTCCTCGCTGGCCGCGGCCGGCATCGCCGCCTCGGGCACCCCGGAGCAGATCGGCCAGTGGCTGCCCGAGTGCTACGGCCTGGGCGACGAGATCAAGCTCGGCGCCTACGCGGTGACCGAGGCCGGCGCCGGCTCCGACGTCAAGTCGCTGCGCACGACCGCCAAGCGCGACGGCGACGAGTGGGTCCTCAACGGGACAAAGGTCTTCATCTCCAACGGCGGCATCGCCGACGTCACGGTCGTCGTGGCCAACGTCGCGCCCGAGCTCGGCCACCGCGGCCAGGCGTCGTTCGTCGTACCGAAGGACACCCCCGGGCTGTCGATGGGCAAGAAGGAGGACAAGCTCGGCATCCGCGCCTCGCAGACCGCCGAGGTCGTCCTGGAGGACTGCCGGATCCCGCTCGACTACCTGCTCGGCGGCATGGACAAGCTGGAGAAAAAGCTCGAGCGCGCCCGCTCGGGCCAGGCCTCCGGCGCCTCCAACGCCCTGGCCACCTTCGAGGTCACGCGCCCGCTCGTCGGCGCCTCGGCGCTGGGCATCGCCCAGCGCCGCCTACGAGTGGACCCTCGACTGGCTCGAGGGCCGCGAGTACGAGGGCGAGCCGCTGCTCGACCAGCAGCGCGTCCAGCAGGTCGCTCGCCGACGTGGCGACCGAGATCGACGCGGCCCGCATGCTCGTGTGGCGCGCGGCGTGGATGGGGCGCAACGGCATCCCGATGACCGCGGGCCAGGGCTCGATGTCCAAGCTCAAGGCGGGCGACGTGACGATGTGGGCGACGACCGCGCTGATGGACCTCGTCGGGCCGGAGGCCTCGCTGGCGGACCATCCGCTCGAGAAGTTCTTCCGCGACGCCAAGATCTACCAGCTGTTCGAGGGCACGGCCCAGGTGCAGCGCCTGGTCGTCTCGCGCATGCAGGTGGCCGACCGCCGGCGCCGGCTGGAGGAGGCCGCCGAGGTCATCTCGGACGTCGCCAGCGCGGCTAAAGCCGCCGCATAGGACGCGGTCGGCGCTCCGCTAGCCTGGCGGGCCCATGCCCGAGGTCTCCACGCGCAACCGCATAGCGATCGACGTCGATCGCGCCCTCTGCTACGGCTTCGGCGACTGCGTCGACAGCCTGCCGAGTGTCTTCGCGCTCGACGAGGAGGACACGGCGGTCGTGCTCGACCCCGACGCCGCCTCCCTCGACGACATCTCCGAGGCCGCCCAGAACTGCCCGGTGGACGCGATCATCATCACCGGCGAGGACGGCGAGCAGATCTACCCGTAGGTGATCCTCGGCGGGCGCCGGCGGTTAGCTAGGCTTCGTCGTCCGTTCCGCGACCCGTTCACTGGAGGCTGAGATGGCTGGAATCGCCGGCCGAATGTCCACCGTCATCAAGGCGAAGATCAGCAAGCTGCTCGACCGGGCCGAGGATCCCGGCGAGACGCTCGACTACAGCTACCAGAAGCAGGTCGAGCTGCTGCAGAACGTGAAGAAGGGGATCGCGGACGTGGTCACGTCCAAGAAGCGCCTCCAGCTTCAGACCAAGAAGCTCGAGCAGGACGTCGTCAAGCTCGACACGCAGGCCCGCCAGGCCCTCTCGCAGAACCGCGAGGACCTCGCCCGCACGGCGCTCGAGCGCAAGACCCTGATCCAGACCGAGCTCCAGTCGCTCGACCAGCAGGTCACCGAGCTCGAGGGCCAGCAGGAGAAGCTCACCGAGTCCGAGAAGAAGCTGCGCGCCAAGATCGAGCAATTCCGCACCAAGAAGGAAGTCATCAAGGCGCAGTACTCCGCCGCCGAGGCGCAGGTCAAGATCGGCGAGGCGGCCACGGGCGTGGGCGAGGAGATGGCCGACGTCGGGCTGGCGATGCAGCGCGCGGTCGACAAGACCGAGAACATGCGCGCCCGGGCCGACGCCGTCGAGGAGCTCGAGGCGGCCGGGACCTTCGAGGACCTAACTCAGCTCGGCTCGGGCGAGGACGACATCGACCGTGAGCTCAAGCAGCTCACGACCACCGGCGCGGTCGACGACGAGCTGGCGAAGATGAAGGCCGAGCTGGGCGCGGGAGGCGGCAGCGCGCCGGCGATCGAGCCCGGTTCCGGCTCGCCCGCGGAGGGGTCCCAGTGATCGTCCGCATCGCGACGGAGGGCCAGTACGAGCTCGACGACGACCAGGCATCGAAGCTCAACGAACTCGACAACGCGGTGGTCGACGCCGTGAAGGCCGGCAACGAGGACGGGTTCCGCGACGTCTTCGGGCAGATGATCGCCCTGGTCCGCGACAAGGGCAAGGCGGTCGACGACGACCTCATCGAGGCCTCCGACGTGATCATCCCGCCGTCCGACCTCAGCTTCGAGGAGGCGGCGGAGGAGTTCTCAGGCGACGGCCTGATCCCCGGCTGACGCGACCCGCAGCGCCAGCGCGACGAAGGCGTCGATCGCGCGCTCGAGGTGGGGCTCGGGCGTGTCCTCCTCCCGGGCGTGGCTCAGCCCGCCGGTCGAGGACGTGAACATCATGGCCGTGGGCACGTGGCGGGCCATGTTCGCCGCGTCGTGCAGGGCGCCGCTGGGCAGCGTCCGCCCCGTGCCGGCCGCCTCGAGCGCCGCCGCGACCAGGCGCTCGTCGAAGGGGATCGGCTCGATCCGCCAGATCTCCGACTCGGCGACCGAGCACCCGTGCGCCCGCGCCGCCTCGCTCGCCCCGGCGCGGGTGGCCTCGAGCATCGCCGCCAGCGGCCCGGGCTCGCCGTGGCGCAGGTCCGCGCCCAGCTCCGCGCGGCCCGGCACGGCCGTGACGATCCCGGGCTCGAGCCGGAGCAGCCCGGTCGTGCCCACGCCTCCGTGCTCGCGGGCCGCCGCCTCGACCGCCTGGGCCGTCGCCGCCGCCGCCAGGCCGGCGTCGCGGCGCATGTCCATGGGCGTCGTTCCGGCATGGGACGCCTGGCCCTCGAAGACAAAGCGGTGGCGCTCGACGCCGAACGTGCCGCTGACCGCGGCCACCGGGACGCCCTCGCGCTCGAGCACGGGACCCTGCTCGATGTGCAGCTCCAGGTAGGCCGCCAGGCCGTCCAGGCGCCGGGACGCCTCGCCGGCCCGGTCGAGCTCGACGCCGTGCTCCGCCACGACCTCGCGCAGCGTCCGGCCGTCGGCATCCTGGAGGTCGCCCACCGCCGGATCCAGGGTGCCGGCGACGGCCGAGGAGCCGAACAGGCTGGCCCCGAAGCGCGCGCCCTCCTCGTCGGCGAAGTCCACCAGGGTCACGCCACCGGGAGCGCACCGCAGCACCTCCACGGCCGCCATGACGCCGAGCGCGCCGTCCAGCCAGCCGCCGTGGGGCACCGAATCCACGTGCGAGCCCACCGCGACCCGGGGCTGGCCCTTCGCCGCCCACAGGTTGGCGGCCTCGTCGACCTCGACCTCCACGCCGTCGATCTGCGCCAGGCGCTCACGCAGGAACTCCCGTGCGCGTTCCCACTCCGGCGTCCAGCACACGCGCCGCGCCCCCTCCGGTCCGCCGGTCAGGCGGTCCAGCTCGCGCAGGTCGGCGATGACCCGGGCGGGATCGGGCTCCATCACCCCACGCGCTCGCGGCGCAGCGCCTGCATCAGGCAGTGGGCCCCGCCGCCGCCCGCGGTGAAGGCCGACAGCTCGGGGTCGTAGACCGTCAGGCCGAGGGCGCGCAGCGCCTGGTTGAGGTCGGCCGACTCGGCGGTGGAGAGCACGCGGTCGCCGCCCAGGCAGACGCCGTTGACGCCGAGCTTCAGCGCCGCCTCCAGCGACACCGGGACGATCTCGGTGCCGTGGCCCTCCAGCCAGCGCACGAACCCCGCGCCCACCTGCTCGACGCAGACCGCCGCCAGCGCCTCGCCCAGCATGCAGGCCAGCACGTCGATGTGGACGAAGTGCGGCGGGATGCGCTCGATGCGCACCTCCCAGCCGTCGGCCTCCAGCCACCCGGCCACCTGGCGGGCCCCGGCCTCGGTGGTGCGCTCCTCGCCGTTGCCGATCACCGCCACGCCGGGCTTGACGATCATGAAGTCGCCGCCCTCCAGCGAGCCCGCGGTGACGATCTCGCGGATCGGGATCCCGGCCTCCTGGTAGAACCGGATGACCGCCGCGTACTCGCCGCGGCGCCAGGGCTGGGCCGGCTGGGTGACGATGGGTCCGCTCGGCGTATTGATCGACGAGTCGCGCGCGAACACCTGGTAGGGCAGCGCCGGGTCGGTCTGGAGCGCGTGGGTGCGCACGCCGGCGTCCTCGTAGGCCGAGACCATCTCGGCGTGCTGGCGCGCCGCGACCGCCGGGTCGAAGGGCACGCCGCTGGCCAGGGTGGCGCGGGAGATCGCGCTCGTGGGCAGCCAGCGGAAGTTGTCGGGCGGGCAGACGAGAACGTCGAGGAGGCGGCCGTACTCGGAGTCGACGCCCCAGCCGGGCTCGCCCGCCCCGGTCAATGGCGCGCCTTGCGCGTGCGGGAGCGCTCCTCCTGGCGCCCGATGACGCTGCCGACGAGCTTGAGGATCTCCGGCGAGCCCTCGAACTTCACATCGCCGTGGTCGTAGGCCTGATGCCACTGGCGCACGTTGCCCTCGGCGGCCAGGTCGTTGAAGTGCGAGCGCGACACGATCACTCGCACGCGGGAGTCGGAGGCGATGTCCTTGGTCACCTTCGGCCCGGGCATCTCGACCCGGTAGAGCTGCACGTCGCCACGGCCGCGCAGCTCCAGGCCGATCACCAGCTTGAGGTTCGCCAGCGCCGGGACCTCCTCGAGAAACCGGCGAGCGCCGGTCTCGATGAGGGTCTTGGTGTCGGCGCCGGACACGCCGCTCACACTAGCGCAGGGCCTTTTCTCAGATCTTGTGGCGCTGCAGGAGCTTCTTGCCGATGACCATGCGCTGGATCTCGGACGTGCCCTCGCCGATCAGCAGCAGCGGCGCGTCGCGATACAGGCGCTCGATCTCGTACTCCTTGGAGTAGCCGTAGCCGCCGTGGATGCGGAAGGAGTCCTCGACGACCTCCTTGCCGGTCTCCGAGGCGAACAGCTTGGCCATGCCGGCCTCGAGGTCCGAACGCTCCCCGGCGTCCTTCAGCCGCGCCGCGCGCAGGGTGAGCAGGCGCGCCGCGTCGACCTTGGTCGCCATGTCGGCGAGCTTGAACTGGATCGCCTGGTGCTGGGCGATCGGCTTGCCGAAGGTCTTGCGCTCCTGCGAGTAGCGCAGGGCGAGCTCCAGCGCGCGCTGGGCGATGCCCACGCCGCGGGCGGCGACGTTGACGCGGCCGACCTCGAGCGCGTCCATCATCTGGATGAAGCCCTGACCCAGTCCCGCGTCCTCGCCTCCGAGGATGTTCTCGGCCGGGCAGCGGTAGCCGTCGAACACGAGCTCGGTGGACTCGACGCCCTTGTAGCCCATCTTCTTGATCTTGGGCGGGACGTTGAAGCCGGCGTACTCGCCGGTGTTCTCCGAGGCGTCGGGCTCCTTCTCGCAGATGAAGCAGGTCATGCCCTTGTAGGGCGGGTCGGCTTCCTTGTCCGTCTTGACGAGGGTGAAGACGAGGCCGGACTTCAGGCCGTTGGTCACCCACATCTTCTGGCCGTTGATCTCGTAGGCGTCGCCGTCCTTCTTGGCGCTCGTCTTGATCGCCTGGACGTCGGAGCCCAGCTCGGGCTCGGAGAGCGAGAAGGCGGCGCGGATCTCGCCCGTGGCCATCTTCGGCAGGTACTTTTCCTTCTGCTCGTCGGACCCGAACTTCATCAGGAGGTAGGAGCCGATGAAGTGGGTGTTGACGATCCCCGAGATGGAGATCCAGCCCCGGGAGAGCTCCTCGACGATCATGGCGTAGGTCGTCAGGTCCAGGCCCATCCCGCCGTGCTCCTCCGGGATGGTGACCCCGAACAGCCCGAGCTCTCTCATCTGCTCGACGATGGGCTCGGGGAACTCGTCCTCGTGGTCGTAGTGCTCGGCCTTGGGGATGATCTGCTCGTCGACGAACTGGCGCACCATGTCGGTGATCGCCTTCTGCTCGTCGGTCTTCTCCTGGAACTGCGGGCTGGCTACGGCCATCGGTCTCGGGACTCCGTTTCGTCTGTCTAAGTGGACCGGAGAGGATACCGGCGCCCCCTGGGGGGTGAGACCTACGTAGGCCGGCGGTGAGGCGGTTGTGCGGGCCCGTTTCGTCCGGTTAGGGTGGGCCCGTGCTTCGCGCGCTCCCCGCGATTCTCGTCCTCGCGCTCCTGCTGCCGGCCACCGGCGCGACCGGCGCGCCCACGGCCGGCTCGGCCAGGGGCAAGGTGAAGTGCAAGAAGGGCTACGTCAGGAAGCGCGTCCGGGGCAAGCTGCGCTGCGTCAAGCGCAAGGTGCCGGCCAAGAAGAAGGCCACGCCCGGCCTCGACGCCACCGCCAACCCCGGCACCTACAAGGGCTCCAACGACGCGATCGTCACGACGAGCAAGCAGGGCGACTCGACCTGGCGCATCTCGATCAGCGTCTCGGTGAACAAGGGCTACGTGTTCTGCCCGGGCCGGCCGCCCACGGCTCCGCTGACGGTGTCCGTGGCCAACATGGAGCTGTACAGCGGCCACTTCTCCGGCACCCAGCCCACGCTCCACGGCCAGGCGCAGATCACCGGCGACTTCACGGCCGGCAACTCGCTGAAGATCGACCTCGCCGCCACCGGCGTCAGGTCCGGCAACCGCACCTGCGGCGCGCAGGTCCACGGGCTGACGATCGTCCTCTAGGTTTCTCCGTCCGCCCTGTCGCGGGCGGTAGCGTCCGTCGTACGCGCACCCGAAAGAGGAGCGAGGCATGCAAGGACGCAACAGGCGCATCACGGCCGCCGCGACATGCGTGGTGGCCGTGGCGGGGATCGCCGCCGCCATCGCCAACGCGGCCCAGGTCCGGGTGATCATCACGCCCAACGGCCCCGGGGAGGGCGAGGGCATCTACAACGTCAGCGGCGGCAAGATCAAGCCGGCCAACGGCGTGATCACCGCGCCCAGCACGTTCAGGTGCAACAGCTCCAACCTGATCGTGAAGGCGAGCTCCATCGCCCTGACGAAGGGCAAGCTCAACTTCTCCGGCAAGGCGTACGTCGACAAGTTCCGCAAGCCGGCGCTCCTGGGCACCCTGACGTGGAAGGGCACTCCCACCAAGGGAACGATCCGGTTCGTGTCCGCGCGGACTCCCAAGCCCCCGACGGGCCCGGGCGGCTCGTTCACCTATCCGAAGAAGAAGTGCGACACCGGGACCCTGAAGTACGGGGTGCGGACCTCCTGATCAGGTCTGCCGGTCCGCTGATCGGGGTTTGTCGCGGTATGCGCGACATAGGCCGATCAGTGGCCGCTACGCGCCGGTGAGGCGCAGTTTCCACTGACGCCCGGGCGGGCGTCGGCGTCGATACAGGACACGGGTCCAGCGGTGAGGTCCGTGCCCATCCGACGCCATGCTCACCGCACGCCTCAGCCTCCCCGTCCTCGCCGCCGCCGCCGCGCTTGCCCTCCCGGCCGGCGCCGGCGCCCTCCCGCCGCTCGACGTCGCGCCGCCGCCCGCATCCCGCTTGGCGCCGGGCGATCTACGACCCGCCGTGGCTGTGCACCCTCGTCGTCCACGAGTACGGCCACCTCACCGGCCTGCCGCACTCAGCCGATCCCGGCGACGTCATGTATCCGCTCATCAGCCGGGTCTATCCCGCCTGCCGCCCGCCCAGCGCCCCGGCCCGCGCTAGTGGGCCAGCGCGACCCCGAGCCAGACGATCGCGAGTGACAGCACAAAGATCATGGCGTCCAGGACGTGGTTGCGTGGGCGCGAAATGTGCCATCCGATCGCGATACCTACGAGCGCCACGAGGCCGAGCTTGACCTGAAGGATCGTGCGGTCCCAGTCGCCGTAGTGGCGCGCCATCTCGAAGCCGGTGATCAGCAGGACGCCCAGGGCGATCAGCGTCCCGTAGCCGAAGCGCCGGGCGATCGCCTGGACGTGGGGGCGCTCCTCCTCGCCTCGCAGCACCGGCACCACGGCGGCCACGAGGAACAGCTGGCCGCCGACGAAGAAGGCCATGGCGATGAGGTGAAGCCAGCGCATCGCGTCCCACATTCAGTGGCCCCTCCAGCAAACCCTGCCGCGCCGGGACGGCTGCGAACACTTCGCGTGGCGGCGTCCTCGGTCGAGGCAAGGGCTCTGCCCTTGCACTCTCCCTGCGTCCTGGCCACGCTCGGTTCTCGCGCGTCCAGGCACTGCAGGGCTCGCTGTAGTGACCACCGCCGCGAGGCTACCCTCCGGCGCGATGAATTTCGCCCTCAACGTCGTGGAGGCAGCGCCCGCGGACGCCCGCGCCATCGTCGAGCTGCGCCGCGAGGGCGGGCGGCGGGAGTGGAGCTTCGGCGAGGTGGCCGACCGCAGCGCCCGCCTGGCGGGGACCCTGGCGGCCCGGGGCATCGGGCGCGACGACGTGGTCATGACCCTGGTGGGCAATCGCCCCGAGTGGGTGTTCGCGATGGTCGCCTGCTTTCGCCTCGGGGCCGTCGTACTCCCCTGCACGGAGCAGCTGCGCGCCAAGGACCTTCGCCAGCGCCTGGACGCCGCCCGGCCCGCGCTGATCGTGGCCGACGAGCGGGATCTCTCCGAGCTTCAGGCCGCCGGGCCGGACTGTCCCGTCCTCACGATTCCCGACGAGTCGCTGTTCGCCGCCGACCCGGCCCCCGCGGCCGATCTCGCCGGCGAGGACCCGTGCCTGATCACCTTCAGCAGCGGGACCACGGGGCAGCCCAAGGGCGTCATGCACGCCCAGCGCTACCTGCCCGGCCAGCGCCTTCAGGCCGAGCACTGGCTCGACGCCCGGCCCGGCGAACTCGTGTGGTGCACGGCGGCGAGCGGCTGGTCGAAGTCGGCGCGCAACTCGTTCATCGCCCCCTGGCTGCGTGGCGCCGCCGCTCTCCTGCACGACGGGCGCTTCGACCCGCACGAGCGCCTGGAGCTGCTGGCGCGCGAGGAGGTCAACGTGCTGTGCATGGCGCCCACCGAGTACCGCGTGATCGCCAAGCGCGCCGAGCCGCACCGCCTGCCCGTGCTGCGCGGACTCGTCGCCGCGGGAGAGGCGCTGAACGCCGAGGTGCTGCGCGTGTGGGAGGAGGCCACGGGGCTCCAGGTCCGAGACGGCTACGGCCAGACCGAGACCGGGCAGCTCACCGCCAACCCGCCCGGCGTGGCCGCGCGGCCGGGCTCGATGGGGCTGCCGCTGCCCGGCGTCGCCCTGCGGGTGGAGGAGGGCGAGCTGATCCTCGAGGACCCCGGGACCGACCCGACCTTCTTCCTCGGCTATCTGGACGAGGCGGCCCCGTCCGGGCCGTGGCATACCGGCGACCGGGTGCGCCGCGACGACGACGGCTACCTCTACTTCGAGGGCCGCTCCGACGACGTGATCATCTCGGCCGGCTACCGGATCGGGCCGTTCGAGGTCGAGTCCGCGCTGGTGGCCCATCCCGCGGTCGCCGAGGCGGCGGTGGTCGCCGCGCCGGACGAGGAACGCGGCGCGGTCGTGCGCGCGGTCGTGGTCCTGCGCGACGGCTTCGACCCGGGGGACGGGCTGGCGCGCGAGCTCCAGGAGCACGTCCGCGGGCAGACCGCGCCCTACAAGTACCCGCGCATCGTGGAGTTCACGGCCGAGCTGCCCAAGACGCCGAGCGGCAAGGTCAAGCGGGCGGAGCTGCGCGGCGCGGCGTGAGCGCCCCGGCCCTCGCCTGCCGCGGCCTGAGCAAGCGCTACGGCGCCAAGGCGGCGCTGGCCGGCGTCGACCTCGAGGTCGGGCCGGGCGAGCTGGTCGGCCTGCTCGGCCCCAACGGAGCCGGCAAGTCGACGCTGACCAAGATCTCGTGCGGGCTCGTGCGGCCCACCGGCGGCGTGGCCGAGGTGTGCGGAGCGCCGGCCGGATCCCCGCCCGCGCGGGCCGCCCTGGGCTACCTGGCCGAGCTGTTCCGCTTCCCGGGCTGGGCCTCCGCGGACGAGGTCCTCACTCTGCACCAGCGGCTGGCCGGCTCGGACGGCGGCGCGCGGGAGCGCGCGGAGCGGCTCGAGCTCGTCGGGCTGTCCGACGCGCGCGACGTGCGCGTCGACGCGATGTCGAAGGGCATGCAGCAGCGCCTGGGGATCGCGCAGGCGCTCATCGGGTCTCCCGCGCTGCTCCTGCTCGACGAGCCCACCAGCGCGCTGGACCCGGTCGGGCGGCGCATCGTGCGCACGCTGCTGGAGGGCCTGCGCGAGCGGGGCATCGCCGTCCTGCTCAACTCCCACCTGCTCAGCGAGGTCGAGCTCGTGTGCGACCACGTGGCGATCCTGGCGGGCGGGACCGTCGTGGAGGCGGGTCCGACGCACGAGCTGGCGCGGGCCCGGGGCGTGGAGGTCGAGACCGCCGGCGGCGTCCGGCGCTTCGAGGACGCCGGGCGCGAGGACGCGCCGCGCATCGTGGCCGAGCTGGTGGCGGCGGGCGAGCGCGTGTACGAGGTTCGCGTCCGGCGCAGCACGCTCGAGGAGGTCTACCTCGACGCGGTGGGAGAGAGCACCGGATGAGGCCGATCGTCGGCTACGCCCTGCGCGAGAGCCTGCGCCGGCGCGTCTTCCTCGTCGTGCTGGGGCTGACCGTGGCCTTCCTGGCGCTCTACGGGCTGGGGGCATGGCAGGCCTTCCAGGACTCGCGCGGCTTCGCCGGGCCCGACCCCAAGATCGTCGACGTCAACGCCTTCGTCGGCGCCACGGTGTTCGGGTTGGCGATGTTCGCCACCCTGTTTCTGGGCAGCGTCCTCGCCGTCTTCCTCACCCTGGGCGTCGTGCGCGGGGACGCCGAGAGCGGCCTGCTCCAGCCGCTGGTCGTCCGGCCGGTGGGCCGCGCGACCCTGCTGCTGGCGCGGTTCGTCGCCGCGGCCTCGGTGTCCGCGGCCTACGTGCTCGTCGTCTATGTGGCCGCGATGCTGATCACCGCCGCGGCGGGCGGCTGGTGGCCCGACCACGTCGTGGGCCCGGGCCTGGCCCTCGGCGCCGCCGTCTCGGTCGTGGCCGCCCTGTCGCTGCTGGGCTCGGTGTTCATGAGCGCGACCGCCAACGGAATCGCGATCTTCATGGTCTATGGCGCCGGGCTGACCGCTGGCCTGCTGGGCCAGATCGGCCACGCGCTGAACTCGGGCACGCTGAAGACGATCTCCCGCGTCGCCTCCTGGCTGCTGCCCTTCGAGGCGCTCTACCAGGCCGGGTTGCACGCGCTGGTGTCGGGAACCGCCGGACTCACGGGCGTCGTGCTCCAGCTCGGCCCGTTCGGAGGCGCCCAGGGAGCGAGCCCGGCGCTGGTCCCGTGGGCGCTGGCCTACCTGGCGGGCGTGCTCGGATTCGGGGTCCTGGCGTTTCGGCGCCGTGATCTCTGAGTCCCAGGATCGATCGCTACCTTGGTACGTGGCCGACGTCGTCAACCACCGCATCCAGCGCTTCGCCCCCGACGGTCGCTACCTGGAGTCCTTCGGCCGGGGCGTCCTGCGCCAGCCGACCTACGTCGCGGTGGACAGCCACTGCCGCGCCTATGTGGCGGACTACCGGGCGCGTGGTCGTGTTTCGCGCCGACGCCGGCTGCTGAAAGCTCAACAAATCGGGCTTCGGGGCCGATGGACTCGTATGGCCCGACGAGCCCTACCTTCCGTGCTGCTCGCACTCCTCATCGGAGCGCTGGCGCTGGCTGCCCCGGCCGGCGCCGTGAGCTGCGGCGCGGACCGCTGCCGCACCTTCGACGCGGCCTCCGGTGCCGGCGGCGCGATCGCCCCGGGCCCCGACGGCGCGGTCTGGTACGTCGGCAACGGCTTCATCGGGCGGCTGACCCCCGGCGGCGACGTGAAGCGCTTTCCGGCGCCCACGACGACCGCCTCGGACCTCAAGGCCGGCCCCGACGGCGCCATCTGGTTCACGGCCCCCGGGATCGTCGGCAGCATGGACACCTCCGGGAGCATCACTCAGCAGCGCCCGGTCGGCGGCTCACCCGGCCCCATCGCCTCCACGGACGACGGGTCCATGTGGTTCGCCGCCGGCGGCGGCTTCGTCTCCCGCCTCGCGCCCGGCGGCGACGTGCTGCGGCTCGGCCTGCCGGCGCCGGTTGCCGGCGCCGCCGCGGTTCGCCCGACGGGTGGGGCGGGCACGATGGTCAGGGGTCCCGACGGTGCGCTGTGGTTCGTCCACTCCGACCCCGCCGGCGTCGCCCGGATCGACACCGACGGCAACGTCACCGACCATGCCCTGCCGAGCAGCTTCGGCTCCGAGCTCGCCGGAATCACCTCCGGCCCGGACGGGGGCCTGTGGTTCACGGCTCCGAAGGGCCGGATGGTGGGACGCATCAGCCCGCTGACCGGGCACGTGATCGGCTTCCACACGAGCTGGAATCCCTACGCCATCACCTCCGGTCCCAGCCACGCGCTGTGGTTCGCGATGACCGACCGCGGGCGCTGGACGATCACCCGGCTGGTTCCCGCCGGCTACATGGCCTTCTTCCACGTGGCCGGGCCGGTTGACGGTCTGGCCGCCGGACCCGACGACGGTATCTACATGACGCACGGCTCCTCGGTCGAGCGCCTCGAGCCCTTCCTGGGCGCCTATCCGATCCGCAAGCGCAGCCTCGGCGTGAACTCGTTCGCGGGCTCGACCTCGATGCGTCTGTACTGCCCGCAGTACGACCTCGTGTTCTGCGCCGGGACGATCGTCCTGCGCTGGCACGACCAGATCGTCGCCCGCACTCCCTTCTCCCAGCGCGTCAACGACGCGCCCGCCACCCGCATGCTGCTCAACTCGCTCGGCCGTCGCCTGACGCGGCGCTCTCGCGTCGTGGCCGTCACGGCCACGATCAACCAGCACGACCAGGGCGGGACGACACGTGAACGGAGCTTCGACTTCAAGCTCGTGAGAAAGAAGTGAGGCGCTCGGCTCTCATCCTCGCGCTGGCCGCCGTGTCCGCGCTCGGCGCGACCGTGCCCGCCGGCGCGGCCTACCACGTCGCCGGCTCCTTCGGCGGCACCGGCAGCGGGCCGGGCAGGTTCGGGCCGCCGCGCGCCGACTTCCGCACCTTCCGGCTGCTGACCTCCCCGGGCGCGGTCGCCTTCGCGGGGAAGTCCGTCCTGGTCGCCGACCCGCTCAACGCTCGCATCCAGCGCTTCACCAAGAGCGGACATTTCCTCGGCGCCTTCGGACGCAGGGGCGTGCGGCCCGGCGAGTTCCTCTCGCCCCAGGGCCTGGTCGTCCACGGCGGGAAGGTGTTCGTGGCCATGAACGGCAACGACCGCATCGACGTCTTCGGCCTCCACGGGCGCTGGCAGCGCATGTTCCAGGTCCACTCGAACGTCCGGCGCACCTTCGCGATGTCGCGCGGCGCGGGCCGCGGCCAGCTGCACAACCCCTACCAGCTGGTGCGCGGCGCCAGCGGGCGCTTCTACGTGGCCGACCTCAATAACTCCCGCGTCAACGTGTACACCGGCCGGGGGTTCTCGCGCGGCCAGATCGGGTCCTTCGGCACCGGTCCGGGCCAGCTTCTGGCGCCCTACGGGGTGGCCGTCGACCACTCGGGCACGGTCTACGTCGCCGACCGCGACCTCAACCGCGTCAACCGCTTCGCCGCCGACGGGCGCTTCCTCGGCGCCTTCGGCGAGACGGGCACCCAGGCCGGTGAGTTCCTCTCGCCGCAGGGCCTGGCCGTCGACCGCGCGGGCAACCTCTACGTGGCCGACACCAACAACGCCCGCGTGCAGAAGTTCGCGCCCGACGGGACGTTCCTCGCCTCCTTCGGCCAGGGCGTGCTCAAGCAGCCCATCTACGTGGCGGTCGACAGCTCGTGCACGGTCTACGTGTCGGACTACCGGCGCGTGGTGAAGTTCGCCGACGGCGGCTGCTGAGACGCCCCTCCCGCCGCCTCGCGCCTGACCCTGAAAAGGTGCGGGGATGCACGACGAGCAGCTCATCCTGGTCGCCGGGGCATTGCTGGCGGGCGGAATCCTCGCCTCGCTGCTGGCCACCCGCGTCCGCATCCCCAGCCTGGCGCTGTTCCTGGGGCTGGGAATGGCCATCGGCTCGGACGGGCTGGGCTGGATCGACTTCGACAACTACCGGCTGGCGCGGACCGTCGGCACCATCGCGCTCGGCCTGATCCTGTTCGACGGCGGGCTGCGCGCCGGGATGAGCGAGATCCGGCCGGTCCTCGCCCCGGCGGTGAGCCTGGCCACGGTGGGCACGCTGATCACGGCCGGGGTGACCGGGCTGGCGGCCACGTGGCTGCTGGACCTGTCGACGCTGGAGGGCCTGCTGCTCGGGGCGATCGTGGCCTCCACCGACGGGGCGGCGATCTTCGCCCTGCTGCGCGGGTCCACCCTGCGACGCCGGGTCGCGCGGACGCTGGAGGGCGAGTCGGGGTTCAACGACCCCCTCGCCGTGCTGCTGGTGCTGGGCTTCATCGACTGGATCCAGCAGCCGGACTACGGGCTGCTGGACATGGGGTGGCTGCTCGTCCGCCAGCTCGGCATCGGGCTGGCCGCCGGAGTCGCGGTCGGCTGGCTGGCGGGCCGGGGCTTCCGGCGCGCGCACCTGGACTCGGCGGGCCTGTATCCGGTGGCGTCGCTGGCCGCGGCCGCCCTGGCCTTCGGGGCCGCCGGGTCGCTGCATGGCTCGGGCTTCCTGGCCGTCTACATCACCGGGCTGTGGCTGGGCAGCGTGAACATCCCGGCCCGCCAGACGGTGACGAACTTCCACGACGGGCTGGCCTGGGTGGCTCAGATCGCGATGTTCCTCACGCTGGGACTGCTCGTCTTCCCCAGCCAGTTCGACTCGATCCTGCTCAAGGGGACCGTGCTCTCGCTGGTGCTGGTGCTGGTGGCGCGGCCACTGGCCGCGGTCGTGGCCACGCTGCCCTTCGGCTTCAGCCTGCGCGAGCAGACCGTTCTGGGCTGGGCCGGGCTGCGCGGCGCGGTCCCCGTCGTCCTGGCCACGTTCCCGGTGATCGACGGAGTGCCGCACAGCCGGGAGTTCTTCAACGTCGTCTTCTTCGCCGTGCTGCTCTCCACGGTGCTCCAGGGCAGCACGTTCGAGCCGCTGGCCAAGGCGCTCGGCGTCACCACGAACGAGCCCGCGGTGCCGCGGCCGCTGGCCGACGTGGGCACGGCCCGGCGCCTGGGCGCCGAGGTGCTGGAGGTGCCGATCCACGAGGGCGACGCCGCCGTGGGCGCCCGCGTGCGCGAGCTGGGCCTGCCCAGGGACGCCGTGGTCAACGTCATCGTCCGCGGCGACCAGGCCATTCCCCCGCGCGGGCAGACCCGTCTGCAGGCGGGCGACCGGCTGCACGTCCTCGTCCGCCAGGAGGCGGCGATGGACATGCCCGACCTGGTGGAGCGCTGGCGGGCGGGGCCGGTCGGGCCGCCGCCCCGTCCCCCGCGACCGCCGCGCTCGCATGCCCCCGTCTTCCACGTCACCCCGTGGACGGAGGCGATGGGCGACGCCGGCCGCCCCCGCGAGGTCAACGGCCAGGCGGTCGTCGACCTGCTGCGGATGCGCCGCGACGTCCGAGGCGCGCTTGCCGTGCTGGCCGATGGGCGCTACGCGGTCACCGGCCCGGTGCTGGCGACCGGCGCGCGGGACGACCTGATCGAGTGGGCGCGCCGGCGGATCCGGGACGGCGGCGACGACGAGCGGGCCTGGTTTCAGACCGTGATCGGGGGCCTGGCCGCGGACCTTCCCGACAGAAGAGCTTGATTTCCCACCAAATGGCGCACAGCGGATACCTTTGAGCAATGGAGCGCTCCGATGCGGTGGCGGCGGTCTTCGAGCCCGTCTCACCGCCCACCACCTTCGAGGAGACGGTCGAGCGCCTGGGGAACGCCATCAAGCTCGGCCTGCTGAGCGCGGGCACCCGCCTGCCGCCCGAGCGAGAGCTGGCCACCCAGCTGGGGATCTCGCGCTCCACGCTGCGCCAGGCGATCGTCACGCTCGTCCAGAGCGGCCACCTGACGTCGCTGCGGGGCCGGGCGGGCGGGACATTCGTGGCCGAGACGCCTCCGCTGGCCACCCCCTCGACGCGCCGGCCCAAGCCCGACGACATGCGCGCGGTGCTCGACTACCGTGTCGCGATCGAGGTCGGAGCCGCAATCCTGGCCTGCGAGCGCGCCCGGCCGCGCGACCTCGACCGGATGCGCAGCTGCGTCGAGCGGATGCGGGAGGTCGCGAAGTTCGACACCTACCGGCGGGCCGACATCCGCTTCCACATCGCGGTGGCCGAGGCGTCCGGCTCGCCGCGGATGGTGGCGGCCATGACGGAGGTCCAGGGGGACATGAGCGAGCTGATCAGCCTGATCCCCCATCCCGAGGAGGTCCTCGCCCGCTCCAACGCCCAGCACGAGCGCCTCGTCCGCTGCCTGGAGCGCAGTGACACGACTCGCGCCGTCAAGTGCATCCGCGATCACCTCGCGGGCACCGAGCACATCCTCTTCGGCCTCATGCCGGCTTCCGAGCGCCCGCGCCGCAACAGCCGGGCGGCGGGGAACGGCAAGCGCTAGGTGCGCCCGGGGCGGGCGTCAGGCTCCGTCGTCTGATCCGCTCAGGACGTCCGAGGACACGCGCACGATCCACCTCGCACGGTCTCCGCGATGGCGCTCGCGCGCGAACTCCAGCGGCACTCCGTCGCGGTCGTAGACGGTTCGCTCGACGCGCATTAGCGGCGCCCCGGTGACGAGGCCCAGCGTCTTGGCCTCGTACGCGCGCGCCGTCGCCGGCTCGAGGCGCTCGATCGCCCGAGCGGGCTCGCGCCCGTAAGCGTCGCGGATGATCGCGTAAAGAGAGCCGTCGAGGTCGTGCTCCGTGAGGCGCGGGAACGCATCCGCCGGCAGCCAGGCATCTTCGAGGACGAGCGGTACGCCGCCGCCGAGGCGCAGCCTCCGGATTCGCGCGACCCGAGCTCGCGGCGTGATCTCCAGCGCGGCGGCGATCGCCCAGCTGGCCTCGAGCTCCTTCTTCTCCAGCACTCTCGAGTCCGGCTCGAGCCCGTGACGGTCGAGCCAGTCCGTGAATCCGGTCACGCGAGTGAGATCGTGGTCGAGCTTGCGCGCGGCGACAAATGTCCCGCGGCCGACGCCTCGCTCCACCAGGCCTCGGGCGGCGAGCGAGCTGAGCGCCTGGCGGACCGTCATGCGGCTCACGTCCAGGCTCCGCGCCAGCTCGCGTTCGGCCGGGAGGCGTTCGCCCACCGCCAGCTCGCGTGAGGCGATCCGCTCGGCCACCTGCTCCTCTATCTGCACGTGGGCGGGAATGGCCGAGCCACGCCGAATTCGCCAGCGCGCCCCGAAGAATCTCTCGAGCGTGGCCATCTATCCGGACGATAGCGAGCCTTGTCGTAAAGGCGCGACCGGTATACCTTCGGCCCGGATGACGCTCGACGAGCTACGGCGACAGGCCGACGGCGGCGAGGTGGACACGGTCCTCCTGGCGCTGGTCGACATGGAGGGCCGCCTCCAGGGCAAGCGCCTCACCGCGCCCCACTTCGTCGACCTGGTGGCCGAGCACGGCGCCGAGGCCTGCAACTACCTGCTCGCCGTCGACGTGGACATGGACACCGTGGCGGGCTACGCCATGTCGTCGTGGGAGCGGGGGTACGGCGACTTCGTCATGCGACCCGACCTCGACACCCTGCGGCCGGTGCCCTGGCAGGAGGGGACGGTGCTCTGCCTCTCCGACGTGCAGTGGGAGGACGGGTCCGACGTGGTCGCCTCGCCGCGCCAGATCCTGCGCGGGCAGATCGCGCGCCTGGTCGAGCGCGGCTGGGTGGCCAACGCCGGCACCGAGCTGGAGTTCATGGTCTTCCGCGACACCTACGAGGAGGCGTGGAAGAAGGGCTATCGCGACCTCGATCCGGCCAACCTCTACAACATCGACTATTCGCTGCTGGGTACCGCTCGCATTGAGCCGCTGATCCGGCGCATCCGCAACTCGATGATGGGCGCGGGCATGCGGGTCGAGAACTCCAAGGGCGAGTGCAACTTCGGCCAGCACGAGATCAACTTTCATTACGGGCCCGCGCTGCAGACCGCCGACGATCACGCCATCTACAAGAACGGAGCCAAGGAGATCGCCTCGGAGGAGGGCTACTCGATCACCTACATGGCGAAGTTCAACGAGCTCGAGGGCAACTCGTGCCACATCCACATCTCCTTCGCCCAGGAGGACGGCTCGAACCTGTTCGCCGCCGAACCGGAGACCTTCGACCACTTCGTCGCCGGGCTGCTGGCGTCCATGCGCGAGATGACCATGCTCTTCGCGCCGCACGTGAACTCCTACAAGCGCTTCGCCGAGGGCTCGTTCGCCCCCACGGCGGTGGCCTGGGGGCACGACAACCGCACCTGCTCGCTGCGGGTGATCGGCCACGGCGCCGGCCGGCGGGTGGAGAGCCGGCTGGCGGGGGCCGACGTCAATCCCCACCTGGCGCTCAGCGCGATGATCGCTGGTGGCCTGCACGGAATCGACAACCGGCTCGAGCTCGAGCCCGAGACCCAGGGCAACGCCTATGAGCTGGGCAAGACCCACGTGCCCACGACCCTGCGCGACGCGCGTGACCTGTTCGCCGCCAGTGCGGTGGCCAGGGAGGCCTTCGGCGAGGAGGTTGTCGAGCACTACCTCAACCATGCCCGGGTCGAGCTGGCCGCGTTCGAGTCCGCCGTGACCGACTGGGAGCGCGCCCGCGGATTCGAGCGCCTCTAGGCCGTGAGCCGCCCGACCATCGGGATCACGGCCTCGCTGGACACGGTGACGTCCGGGCCGTGGGTCGAGGAGTCCGCGGTCGTGCCCATCCACTACTGCCAGGCCGTGCAGCGCGCCGGGGGGCGCCCGGTGCTCCTCGTGCCCGACGAGCGCGACGCGCAGGATCCGTCGGAGCTCCTCGACCTCGTCGACGCCGTGCTGATCACCGGCGCGGCCGGCGATATCGACCCGGCCCGCTACGGTCAGCCGCCCAGCCCGTTCACCCACCCCGTGCCGTCAGTTCGCGACGAATTCGAGCTGGCTCTGGTCCGGGCGGCGGGGGAGAGCGAACTGCCCCTCCTGGGAGTCTGCCGGGGCATGCAGGTGATCAACGTCGCCCATGGCGGCACGCTCGAGCAGCACCTGCCCGACCTCGTCGGCCACGAGAGCCACGCCATGGAACCGGGGACCTTCGGCGGCCATCGGGTGCGGCTGGCGAGTGGCTCGACCGCGGCCCGCGCCGTGGGCGGCGAAACCGCCGAGGTGCGGGGCTTTCACCATCAGGGGGTGCGAGAGGTCGGGGAGGGACTGATGGCCAGCGCGTGGTCGGCGCTGGAGGATGGGATCGTCGAGGCGGTCGAGCGCCCCGATCGCCGGTTCCTTCTCGGTGTGCTCTGGCACCCCGAGGAGGATGAGCGAAGCGGGGTGATCTCGGCTCTGGTGGACGCCGCCCGGACACATGGCTGAAATTGGACAGCGGGTCCCTTGACTTGCGTCGCCGCGCCAGATTAGGCTCGCGCGCCAGAAGGATCAATGGTCGTACCTTTGCATCCCCGGACGGAGGGGACGACCCGGGACCCAGGAGGACGAAGTGGCCGACGTTGCCCAGCTGCAAGACGCGGACGAACAGAGGCTCGCCGAGCTCGGTTACAAGCAGGAGCTCAAGCGCGCCTGGTCGGGCTTTCAGAACTTCGCGATCTCTTTCACGATCATCTCGGTCCTGGCCGGCTGCTTCACCACCTACGGCCAGGCGTGGAACAACGGAGGTCCGATCGCCATCTCCTGGGGCTGGCCGATCATCTGCGGCCTCATCCTGCTGGTGGCGTTCTCGATGTCGGAGATCGTTTCGGCATATCCGACGGCGGGGGGCATCTACTGGTGGGCCTCTGAGCTGGGCGGCAAGGCCTACGGCTGGTTCACCGGATGGTTCAACCTGGTCGGCCTGATCGGCATCGTCGCCTCCGTCGACTACGGCGCGGCCACCTTCGTCAACGCCACGCTCGGCCTCTACGGCGTGAACTTCATCTTCGACTTCGGTGACGGCGCCCACATCCTGCGCGAGACGATGTTCCTGTTCGTGGTCGTGCTGGTGGCTCACGCCCTGATCAACATCTTCTCGTCGCCGCTCGTGGCGATCACCAACAGCATCTCGGTGTTCTGGCATGTGATCGGCGTCGCGGTGATCATCGCGATCCTGATCATCGTCCCCGACAAGCACCAGAGCGTCGACTTCGTCTTCACCGAGCGGATCAACAACTCCGGCTTCGGAATGGGGATGTTCTGGTTCTACGTCCTGCCTCTGGGATTCCTGCTCACGATGTACACGCAGACGGGATATGACGCCTCGGCCCACATCTCCGAGGAGACCCACGGAGCCGCCGAGGGCGCGGCCAAGGGCGTCTGGCGATCCGTCTTCTGGGCGGGCGTCGTCGGCTGGCTCGTGCTGCTGGCGATCACGTTCGCCGCCACCGACGTCGGTGCGGTCAACGACGGCGCCGGATCATCGCTGTCGGTCTTCGACAGCGCGCTGACCTCCGGCGCGGCCAAGGCGGTCGTGTTGATCGCCACCATCGGCCAGCTGTTCTGCGGGATGTCCTGCGTGACGAGCGCGTCGCGCATGACCTACGCCTTCTCGCGAGACCGGGCGATCCCCGGCTGGCGGATCTGGACGCGGCTCAACCATCATCGCGTGCCCGCCTACGCCGTCCTGTTCGTCTGCTCCTGGGCCCTGATCGTGACGCTGCCCGCCTTCTACGGCGACGAGAACGCCTTCCCGTACGCGTTCTTCGCGGTGGTGTCGATCACGGTGATCGGGTTGTACATCGCCTACGCGATTCCGATCTACCTGCGCTGGCGCACGGGGGACGCGTTCAAGTCGGGGCCCTGGACGCTGGGCCGGAAGTACAAGTGGATGAACCCGGCGGCCTGCATCTGGGTGGCGATCTGCGTGGTGATCTTCATCCTTCCGTTCGGTCCGACGGGCGTGCCCTGGAGCGACCAGTTCGACTGGAAGTACGTGAACTACGCGCCGCTCACCACGGGCGCGGTCTTCGTCGCGGTCGGCCTCTGGTGGCTGATCAGCGCCCGGCACAAGTTCACCGGGCCGGTGCGGACCATCGAGGAGATCGATCAGGAGATCGGCCCGCCGCCGGCGTTCCCCGAGTCCCCCTAGCGCCACGTCAGCGCTGGAACATGGACGGCCCACCTGACCCGGTCCGCTCGTCGGCGGACCGGGTGGGGAGGGCCGGCCGGGGGTAGTTGGTGCATCCGTGACCGAGACACTCACCGTCATAGAGCCGGCCACCGAGCGGCCACTGGCCACGATTCCCCGGGCCGGCGTCACGGAGGTCGACGCCGCCGTCGCCCGGGCCAAGGCGGCCTTCCCCGCCTGGCGCGCGGTCTCGCCGGGCGACCGGGCGCGCCTGCTCCACGGCCTGGCCGACGCGGTCGAGGAGCGCATCGCCGACCTGGCGCTGCTCGAGGCCCGCAACGCGGGCAAGCCGATCGGGGACGCTCGCGGGGAGATCGGGATGGTGGCCGAGACCATCCGCTACTACGCCGCCGGCCCCGAGCGGCTGCTCGGCGACACGATTCCGGTGGCGGGGGGCGAGGCCCTCAGCTTTCGCGAGCCGCTGGGCGTCGTCGGGCTCATCGTCCCCTGGAACTTCCCCCTGGTCATCGCCGGCTGGAAGCTGGGCCCGGCGCTCGCCGCCGGGAACACGGTCGTGCTCAAGCCGGCCGAGCTCACGCCGCTGAGCGCGCTGGAGTTCGAGCGGATCGCCCTCGACGCGGGACTGCCCGACGGCGTGGTCAACGTCGTCGCCGGGCCGGGGAGCGTGTGCGGCAAGCGCCTGACCGAGCATCCCGACGTGGCCAAGGTGGCCTTCACCGGCTCGACCGAGGTGGGCCGGGGCATCGCGCAGGCCGCCGCGGGGACGATCAAGCGCGTCACGCTGGAGCTGGGCGGCAAGTCGGCCAACGTGGTGTTCGCCGACGCCGATCTCGAGCGCGCCGCGGCCGCCGCGCCCATGGCGGTGTTCGGCAATGCCGGCCAGGACTGCTGCGCCCGCTCGCGGATCCTCGTCGAGCGCCCGGTGCTCGACCGCTTCATGGAGGCTCTCGAGGATGCGGTCGAGGCCGTGCGCGTGGGCGATCCGCTGGACGAGGGCACGCAGATGGGCCCGCTGATCTCCGCCGGCCAGCGCGAGTCGGTGGCCTCGTTCGTCAACGGCGACGCCCCGGTGGCGATCCGCGGCTCGGCGCCCGACGGGCCGGGCTACTGGTTCGCGCCCACGGTTCTGTGCCCGGTCTCCAACGACGACCGGGCCGCGCGCGAGGAGATCTTCGGCCCCGTGGCCTGCGTGATCCCGTTCAACGGGGAGGCCGAGGCGGTCGCCCTGGCCAACGACACGATCTACGGCCTGTCGGGCTCGATCTGGACGCGCGACGGCGCGCGCGCCCTGAGGGTCGCCCGCGCCCTGGAGACCGGCGTGCTGTCGGTCAACTCCAACACCTCGGTCCGTGTGGCCACGCCGTTCGGAGGCTTCAAGCAGTCGGGGATCGGCCGCGAGCTCGGCCCCCACGCGCTCGACCACTACACCGAGGTCAAGAGCGTCTACATCGCGACGGAGGAGGCGTGATGGGTCGCCTGGACGGAAAGGTGTGCGTGATCACCGGGGCCGCGTCGGGCATCGGCGCCGAGAGCGCGGTGCGGTTCTCCTACGAGGGCGCGAAGGTCGTCGGCGTCGACCTGGTCGAGGGCGCCGCGGGCGATCACGCGATCCAGGCCGACGTCTCGTCCGAGGGCGACGTGCAGCGCATCTACACCGAGACGCGCGAGACCTTCGGGCGTATCGACGTGCTCTTCAACAACGCCGGGATCAACCCCACCGACGACACCTCGGTGCTCGACACGACGCTGGAGGCCTGGCAGCGCGTGCAGGACGTCAACCTGCGCAGCGTGTTCCTGTGCTGCAAGCACGGAATCCCCCACCTGCTCGACAGCGGGGGAGGGTCGGTGATCAACACGGCCTCGTTCGTGGCCACCATGGGCGCCGCCGTGTCCCAGATCTCCTACACGGCCTCCAAGGGCGGCGTGCTCTCCCTGTCGCGCGAGCTGGGCATCGAGTTCGCCCGACGCGGCGTCCGGGTCAATGCCCTGTGCCCCGGCCCGGTCGCGACCCCGCTCCTGATGGAGCTGTTCGCCAAGGACGAGGAGAAGCGCGCGCGGCGGATGGTGCACGTCCCGATGGGGCGCTTCGCCGAGCCGCGCGAGATCGCCGACGCGGCCCTGTTCCTGGCCAGCGACGAGTCGTCCTACGTCAACGCGACGTCCTTCATGGTCGACGGCGGCCTGAGCGGCGCCTACATCACGCCGGAGTAGCCCGGTCAGGCGCGGCGCAAGCCATCGCCGAGGCGCCGGCTGAACGGTTGTACGTGCGATGACCCGTACAACCGTTCAGCCGTCATGATTCATGGCGTGAGGGCTCGTGCCATCGCCCGCTTCACCTCGGTCTGCCGGGTCGCGCTCGGCGCCGGGCTCATCGCGGCGCCCGAGCGGTTCACGCGCGCGTGGATCGGCGATGACGCCGCCTCGGCCGGCGCCGCGGTCCTGGCGCGCTCCCTGGGCGCGCGGGACGTGGCGATCGGGGCGGGGGCGCTGGCCGCGAGCGGCTCGGACGACCTGGAGCGCTGGCTGCGCGCCGCCGTGGCCGCCGATGTCGCCGACCTTGGCGTGACCCTGGCCCACCGCTCGGCCCTTCCGCCGCGCGGCCGCCTGCTCGTGATGGGGCTGGCCGCGTCCGGCGCTGCGCTCGGCGTGGCCGCCCTGGCCGGCCTGGCGCGCGAGGCCCGGCCCGCCGAACTGGTCTAGCCCGCCTGCGGCCTCTGCCCTAACGCGGCGGGATCTGCTCGGTCTGGCGGGCGATGCGCCAGGCCAGCTGGACCGGATCCAGGAACGACGGCGGCTCGCGATAGCTCAGCCGGTCGTCGTAGACGTAGTTCTTCGTGTAGCCGGTGCCGCCGCCGTAGCCGCCCGACGTGCCGACCGGGCCGCGGAACTTCTGGGCGATCGCGCCGGTGACGTTGAGGTTGCCCAGCTTCGAGCCGCAGTAGTAGTTGTCGACGATGAACGAGTGGGCCAGCGCGAGGATCGCGGCCTGGATCGTCAGCGTGGAGTTCGTTCCGGTCGAGTTCGTGCCGGTGCAGTTGTCGCTGGAGTCGCGCCCGACCGGGTGATAGACGCGCACCATGTTGTTGGCGATCAGCCCGACCAGGGCATCGCTGCCGGCGGCCTGGAGCACGTCGTCGTCGATGATCACGTCATTGTCGGCCGCGATCGTGATGCTCTTGCTCGTCGTGCCGTGGACCCACACGTCGCCGCAGCCGCTGGGGTTCGTGTACTTCTGGGTGATCGTGTAGCCCTGGCCGCAGCTGGTGTTGGAGACGTAGACCACGCCGTTGGACGGGATCGGCACGGTCGTCTGGGTCGAGCTGCCCGCCGGAGTGACCTTCATGCTCGCGCCCGAGAGCTCGATCTTCGTCGTGCCGTTGTACTTGGCGCCGGCGATCGCGCTCAGCGTGGAGTTCGAGGGCGGCAGCGTGAGCACCGCCGACCCGGGTCGCCACGGGCCCTGGAAGTCGGGCGTGATGGAACCGCAGTTGGTGCGATAGCCCGGCGAGGGGGCCGAGACCTCGATGGCGTCGTTCTTGCCCGTGCGGCCGAAGGTGGGGGTGCCGCAGGTGAGGATGTCGTCGTTGCTGTGGAACGGACCGGCCACGACGTCGTCGGTGGCGAACTGGATCGCCGTGCAGGACGAGCTGCGACCGGCGCGGTACCACTTCTGGCAGTTGCTGCTCGCCCAGGACTGCTGGGAGGAGCTGTAGGTGTAGGGGTCCGCCGTCTCGAAGTCGGTGAAGTAGATGAAGTCGATGAACTTCGCCGGGCGGAACGAGGTCACGATGCTGCGCTTGACCTTGCCGACGCGGCCCGTGACGCGGATGCGGAAGGCGCCGGTGTTGGGGTCGATCATGGACTTGGCGTCGTCCTGGACGCACTGGCTGTAGCCCGAGGTCGGCAGCAGCTCGATCGTGTACTGCGAGTTCGTGCCCGGCACGTTGCGCCAGGTGCGCGGGTCGACGCCCGAGCCGTTCCACTGCTGGTTGACCGCGCTGGACTCGGTGCCGTTGGGGGCGGGTACGTTGGTGCAGTCCAGCCAGTAGCCGTTGTCCTGGTTGAGGTGGTAGGCGTAGACGTTCGCCCCGGCCTCGGCCGCGGCGTAGGCCTGCTTGGAGTTCTGGTCGGTCTTGGCGATCGTGATGCCGCCGTCGGAGGCGGCGAAGGCCGCGGTGACGAGCAGTCCGCCCACGAGCATGGCGCCCATGACGGTGATGGAGGTGAACCCGCGCACGTCATGGCGCAGGCGGCGGAGAAGTTCGATCACTCGCATGCTGGATTGGGCTCCCGCTTGAGGGGATCGGCGTTGCGGATGAAGACGCTGTCGTTGTAGGTCGTCGCCCGTGTGTTGTCGAGCGCCGTCTTGGCGTTGGGGCGGTTCGCGAAGGCGATGCCGACCATCGCGGTCGCCGCCAGGTCGTCCGCCGTCGTCGGGGTGAACGCCGTGTTGGCGCCGGTGCCGGCCCCGTTGTCCTTGTAATAGGTGAAGAACGGAGCGGAGCCGTCGTTGACGACGTTGGGCAGCAGGGTCCGCGTGCTGGTCGGCGTCGCCGAGAAGGTGAAGGGCGAGGTCGTCGTCGTGGCCGAGTAGATCGATTCGGTCAGCGTCTTGGCCGTGGGATTGAAGGTGATGACCCGCAGCTTCGGCGACGTGCCGCCGCTCGTGTCGACCGTGTAGGTGAGGCTGTTGGCCGAGGCGGCGGTGATCGCCGACTTGGCCGGGCAGACGGCGACCTGGGAGCGCAGCCCGCGGATCATGTGATCCATGGCCAGGCGGCCCGCCTGGGAGGCGTCCTCGCGGTCCATGGTCTCCTTCTGGACCTGGAAGCCCTTGTCGATGACCGTGAAGGCGACGAGCAGGACGACGATGCCGATGGACATCGCCACCACAAGCTCGACCAGGGAGAAGCCGCTCTCGCTGCGCATCAGCAGCTCCCCGAGGTTCCGCCCGAGCTGGTGTTGATCCACAGCACGGTCGGGTCGATGGCGTTGGTCCCGGTGTTGGAGTCGGTGCCGGCGGCCTTGCCGTTGGCGATCGAGGTGGTGACCTTCTTGGATCCGTCGCTGGCGCAGACGGTGTAGTTGCCGTAGGGATATCCGGGCTTGGGCAGCGCGCCGGAGGTCCCGGTCGGCCCTGTGCCGTTGGAGGTCTGGGTGGGGTAGGTCGCGCTGCAGCCGGAGTCCGTGGGGGTCACGCGGACGGTCGCCGAGCTGTAGACGGTGGCATTCGTCGACGTCGTCCCGCGCTTCACCTGGATGTTGATCGCCGGCACGCGCGCCGAGATCGTGTAGGGCCCGCCTCCCGGGGCGACGGTGGCGGAGGCCGCCGTGTCTCCCCACTGCGTCGGATCGTTCTTCGTGCAGTTGCCGCCCCAGGCCGAGTAGCCGCTGGTGAAGGGGTACAGCGACGTGAAGGAGAACGTGTTGTCGGTCGTCGGGTAGCTGGTCGTGTTCGCGCTCAGGTACCCGGGCGCGGCCAGGCCCGAGCTACCCAGTCGCACGTACTGGTTGCGATCCGACTGGGGCGCGGCGCTCCCGACCTTCGTGTTGAAATTCACGTTGATCGCGACCGGCACGTCGAGCTCCATCGTGGTCAGCGTCTGCTGGCCCCCCACGACGCCGGTCGAGATGCTGGGGGAGGGGTCGCCCGTGCGGTCCACCAGGCCGGGCGCCGAGACGGTCACCGTGTAGGTGATCGCCGGGCTGCCCACCGGCAGGTAGAAGAAGTTGGCGCAGCCGGCGGCGTTCGTGGTGTCGCTCTGAGAAACGCTCGAGCCGGTGACGTTGACCGTCAGGTTCGGGCGCGGGGCGCCGTTGCGGTCGACCACGAGGACGGCCAGCGAGCCCTTGTCCTCCGAGAACGTCCCGTTGGGCGGAGTGAGGAGGCTGGTCATCGTCACCGGCGCGCCGGTGCCGGCCCGCTGCGGCGTGACGGTGGAGACCAGCTTGAGGTAGCTGGCGCTGGTCGTGTCGCTGGTGCAGCTCTTCGTGCCGCTGGAGTCGAAGTACCACGAGGTCGTGGACGCGACCGTGTAGGGGATCCCGCGTACGGTCTTGGTCGTGGTGTTGCTGTAGCCGTCGAGCTGCGTGGCCTTGTAGGAGCGCATCCGCTCCTGGTCCTGCTCGGCCAGCTGGGCGGCGACGGAGCGCTCGCGGTTGTGGGCCGCGGTCTTGACGCTTCCGCTCACGCCGGTCAGCACGGCGGCGCTGACCATCCCCACCACCAGGGTGGAGAAGATGACCTCGATCAGGAACGCGCCGCCCTCCCCTCGGGCGAGGCCGCGGAACCGGTCGGTGATGAGATGGGAAAACGCGCGCATGCTGTACCCAGGCGGACATCGGCGTCCGGGCCGTGACGCTCAAATGCACGCAGCGGATGTCGGAGTGGGTATCGGCAGGAATGGGGAGCAAGCTTGAGGTTGCGAGGACCTCAGCGGACGACTCTCGCCCCGTATCCGGCCGCTTCCAGGGCGTCCACGATCCGTCTCCCGTGGTCGCGCCCGCGCGTCTCGAGGACCAGTTCGACCCCGGTCTCGCGCACGTGGAGGTCGAGTCCCTCGCGCACGTGGGAGACCTCGACGAGGTTCGCGCCCGTGGAGGCGACGCAGGTCAGCAGCGCCGCCAGGCCTCCGGGGCGATCCGAGACGCGGGTCAGGAGGACCACGCGGCGCCCCGATTCGGTCTCGTAACGCCGGGTCACCCCGGCCAGCAGCCCGGCGTCGACGTTGCCCCCCGACAGGATCACGGCCGTCACCCCCTCGCGGGCCGGTTCCGCGCGCCCGGACAGCAGCGCCGCGACGCCGACGGCGCCCGCGCCCTCGACCACGAGCTTCGCGCGCTCCAGCAGCACCACCATGGCCTCGGCGACGGACTCCTCGCTGACGACGGCGAGGCCGTCGAGCCAGCGGCGGATGAGGGGCAGCGTGACATCGCCGGGGCGCTTGACGGCGATTCCGTCGGCGATGGTCAGGGCGGTGGAGGCGGGCATCGGCTCGCCGCGCTCCAGCGACTCGGGGAACGGCGCGCACCCCTCGACCTGGACCCCGATGACCTCGATGTCGGGGCGCGCCGCCTTCACGGCGACGGCGACCCCGCTGGCCAGCCCACCGCCGCCGACGGGCACGATCACCCTGGCCAGGCGCGGAATGTCCTCGATCAGCTCGAGGCCCAGGGTGGCCTGGCCGGCGATGACCACGGGGTCGTCGAAGGGGTGCACGAACGCCAGGCGGGCGTCCGCGGCCCGCCTTGTCGCCTCCTCCACGCAGTCGTCGACCGTCCCGTCGACGACGTGCACGGTGGCGCCGAGGTCGGCCGCCGACTCGGTCTTGGCGATCGAGGCGTCCGTGGGCATGAACACCTCGCACGACACCCCGCGCACTCGGGCCGCGTAGGCCAGCGATTGGGCGTGGTTGCCGGCGCTGCCCGCCACCACGCCGGCGCCGCAATCCTCGCCCAGCGAGGCGATCTTGGCCAGGACGCCGCGCAGCTTGAACGACCCGGTGCGCTGGAGGTTCTCGGCCTTCAGGACGACCTCGCCGCCGCAGCGTTCCCCCAGCGTGCGCGAGGTCAGGACCGGCGTGCGCCTGACGTGACCCTCGCCCGCGGCGCGGGCGCGGTCGATGGCCTGCGCGGTGATCTCCACGTCCTCGGTGAGCACGCGAACATCATCGCGCCGCTAGTCCGTCAGCGCCACCACCGCGTCGATCTCGACCTTGGCGCCCTTGGGCAGGGCGGCCACGCCGATGGCCACGCGGGCCGGCGGATCGCCGGCGAAGAACTCGGCGTAGGCGTCGTTGATCTGCGCGAAGGACCCCATCTCGGTCGTGTAGACGGTCAGGCGCACGGCCTCGGCGAGCTGCGTGCCCGCGGCGGCGCACACGACGGAGAGGTTCTCCAGGCAGCGCTTGGTCTGGGCGGCCGGGTCGTCCTCGCCCACGAGCTCGCCGCTCTCGGGATCGAGCGGGATCTGGCCCGAGCAGAACAGCAGCCCGCCCGCGCGGACGGCGTGGGAATAGGGGCCGACGGCGGCGGGTGCGCCCATGGCGGTGACGACTTCGCGTTGGGAGGACATGAAGGGGACCGTATCGGGAAACCGGGACTAGGCTGAGTCCATATGTCCAACGCGCTCGCCGCCGAAACCTCTCCCTACCTCCTCCAGCACAAGGACAACCCCGTGGACTGGCACCCGTGGGGGCCCGAGGCGCTGGCGCAGGCCCGCGAGCGCGATGTGCCGCTGCTCGTCTCGATTGGGTACTCGGCCTGCCATTGGTGCCACGTGATGGAGCGCGAGTCCTTCGAGGACCCCGAGGTCGCGGCCTACATGAACGCCCGCTTCGTCTGCATCAAGGTCGATCGCGAGGAGCGGCCCGACGTGGACGCGATCTACATGGACGCCGTGCAGGCGATGACCGGCCGGGGCGGTTGGCCGCTCAACGCCTTCGCCACTCCAGACCAGGTCCCGTTCTACGCCGGCACCTACTTCCCGCCCGATCCCCGCCAGGGGATGCCCAGCTGGCTGATGGTGCTGGAGGCGATCGCCCAGGCCTGGGACGAGCGCCGCGAGGAGATCGTCGAGGGGGGCGAGCGGATCGTCGAGCACCTGCGCGGGGGCGCGCGACTTCGGCCGTCCGAGGAGCCGATCGGGCCCGAGGAGCTGGACGCGGCGGTCGAGCGCCTGCGCGAGATCTACGACGCCCGCAACGGCGGCTTCGGGGGCGCGCCGAAGTTCCCGCCCGCCTCGGCGCTGGAGTTCCTGCTCGGGCGCGGCGAGGCCGCCCAGGCCGAGATGGCCCTGGCGACGCTGCGCGCGATGGCCGCGGGAGGCATCCACGACCAGGTGGGGGGCGGCTTCTCCCGCTACGCGGTCGACGCGACCTGGACCGTCCCGCACTTCGAGAAGATGCTCTACGACAACGCCCTCCTCGCCCGGGCCTACCTGCACGGCTTCCAGGTGACCGGCGACGAGGACCTGCGGCGTACGTGCCAGGACACGCTGGACTGGGTCCTGCGCGAGATGCGCGGGGAGGAGGGCGGCTTCTATTCCGCGCTCGATGCCGACTCCGAGGGCGTGGAGGGCCGCTACTACGTGTGGACGATCGCGCAGCTGCGCGAGGTCCTGGGCGACGCGGCCGACGACGCGATCGCCTGGTTCGGTGCGACCGAGCCGGGCAACTTCGAGGGCGCCAACGTCCTGGAGGGCCGGGGCCCCGTGCCGCCGGCGCGCGACGATATCCGCGCCCGCCTCTACGAGGCGCGCGAGCGCCGGGTGCGTCCCGGGCTCGACGACAAGCGCCTCACGTCCTGGAACGCCCTGATGATCGCCGCCCTGGCCGAGGCTGGCGCGGTGCTCGAGCGCCCCGGCTACACCGAAGCCGCGGTCGCGGGCGCCGAGTTCCTGCTGGGTGAGATGCGCGACGAGCGCGGGCGCCTGCGGCGCACCTGGAAGGACGGCCGGGCGCGCCTCGACGGCTACCTGGAGGATCACGCATTCACGCTGGAGGCGCTGCTCGTCCTCTACGAGGCGACCTTCGACGCCCGGTGGTTCACCGAGGCCCAGGCGCTGGCCGCGGTCATGATCGAGGCCTTTGCCGACCCGGAGAACGGCGGGTTCTTCTCCACCGCGGGCGACGGCGAGGCGCTCGTCGCCCGCCGCAAGGACCTCGAGGACACGCCCATCCCGAGCGGCTCCTCCAGCGCCGCGCTGGGGCTTTCGCGACTGGCGGCCCTGACCGGCGACGCGGCCTACGAGGAGCGCGCCCTCGGCGTGCTGCGCCTCTCGCACGAGGTGGCGCCGCGCCATCCGCAGGCCTTCGGGCATCTGCTTCAGGCCATGGCCTTCCACCTCGCCCCGGCGCGCGAGGTGGCGCTGGCCGGGCCCGATACCGAGCCGCTGGAGCGGGTCCTGCGCTCCCGCTACCGGCCCCACGTCGTCGTGGCGGGTGGCGCGGGCGAGGACTCCGTGCCGCTGCTGGCCGGGCGCGAGCCCGTCGACGGCCGCGCCGCCGCCTACGTGTGCGAGAACTTCGCCTGCCGCCTGCCGGTCACCGAGCCGGAAGAGCTGGCCGCGCTGCTCGACTGAGAAGATTCCCCGCGGTGCTCAACCGCCTGTTCGCGATCCCCGCCGGCCGCCGCTCCAAGTGGGTCGTGCTCGGGGTCGCGCTGATCGTCTTCGTCGTCGCCGGCTCGTTCGCCGGGAAGTTCGAGGGCGTCCAGAAGAACGACCCGCCCTCCTACCTGCCGGGCAAGGCCGAGTCGCTCAAGACGCTCGACCAGCTGGAGAAGTTCCCCTCGGGGCGGCGCGTGGACGCCGTCGTCGTCTACCGGCGCGGGGCCGGGCTCACCGCCGCCGACCGGGTCGTGATCGCGCGCGATCGCCGGGCGCTGGACCGGCCCCGGCCGTTGCGGGCCGGGCCCGTCCCGGCGCCGATCGTCTCGCGGGATCGCACGACGGCGCTGCTCGTCGTGCCCATCGGCGATCCGCGCGGCAAGGGCGACCGGCTGCGCGACGCCTACGACGCGGTCCACGAACGCGTCAGCCGCGACCGGGGGATGGTGGTGAAGGTCACCGGCCCGGCGGGTTTCTCCGCCGACGCGATCAAGGTGTTCAGCCAGATCAACGGGACGCTGCTGCTGGCCACCGCCGCTCTGGTCTTCCTGCTGCTGATCATCATCTACCGCAGCCCGGTGTTCTGGATCATCCCGCTCCTCTCGGTGGCGGTGGCCGAGGTCAGCTCCCGGGCGGTCGGCTATGCGATCGCCGAGGCGGGGGTGACCGTCAACGGCCAGTCCGCGGGCGTCCTGCTGGTGCTCGTGTTCGGCGCCGGGACGGACTACGCGCTCCTGCTGGTGGCCAGATACCGCGAGGAGCTGCGAAGACACGAGGACAAGCACGAGGCGGTCGCGATCGCGCTGCAACGGGCGGGCCCGGCCATCGTCGCCTCGGGGCTCACGGTGATCGCCGCGCTGCTCTGCCTCTCGCTGGCCGAGGTCAACGGGACCGCCGGGCTGGGCCCGATCGGGGCGATCGGGGTCGGCCTGGCCATGATCTCCAGCCTCACCGTCCTGCCGGCATTGCTGGCGGCGACCGGCCGGCGGGCGTTCTGGCCGTTCATCCCCCACATGGGCGACGCCGGCAGTGACGAGACGCACGGGTTCTGGCGCCGGGTGGGTGAGCGGGTGGCGCTGCATCCGCGGCGCGTCTGGGTGTCCGCCGTGATCCTCCTGGCCGTGCTGGCGCTCGGGCTCACCGGCCTGAACTCGGACCTGACGAGCGGGAACGGGTTCCGCGGCACCGTCGAGTCGGTGCAGGGCCAGAAGCTGCTGGCCGAGAGCTTCCCGGCGGGCGGCAGCGCGCCCGCCAACGTCATCGTGCGCGACGTCTCTCGCGTCCCGGCCGTCCGGGCGGCGCTGCGCGCCGACCCCGCCGTCGCCTTCGTCGGGCCGCCCGAGACCGGGCCGCCGGGAGTCAGGCTCGACGTGACGCTACGCGCGAACCCCTACAGCGACGCGGGCTTCGACGCGGTCACGCATCTGCGCCGCGTCGTCAAGCGCGCGGGCGGGTCGTCGACCCTGCTCGGCGGGCCGACGGCGGAGGAGCGCGACGTGCGCGTCTCGGCGGCGCGCGACAACCGCGTGATCGTGCCGCTGGTCCTGGTCGTGGTCTTCCTCGTCCTGGCGCTGCTCCTCCGGGCCGTCCTGCTGCCGCTCGTGCTGATCGGGACCGTCATCGCCTCCTACGCGGCCGCGCTGGGGGTCGGCACCTTCTTCTTCAACCACGTCTTCGGCTTCGCCGGGATGGACCCGACCCTGCCCCTGTTCACCTTCGTGTTCCTCGTCGCGCTGGGCATCGACTACAACATCTTCCTCATGGCCCGCGTGCGCGAGGAGGCGCTCAAGCGCGGGACCCGCCAGGGGATGGTGCGCGGCCTGGCGGTCACCGGGGCCGTCATCACGTCGGCGGGAATCGTCCTGGCGGGGACCTTCAGCGTCCTGGCGATCCTGCCGCTGGTGACGCTGACCGAGATCGGCTTCACGATCGCCTTCGGCGTCCTGCTGGACACGTTCATCGTGCGCTCGCTGCTCGTGCCCGCCGTGGTGTTCGAGCTCGGACCGCGGGCCTGGTGGCCGTCCACGCTGTCGAAGGCGATCGACCACCGGCGCGGTTTTCGCCCGGAAGCCGATCGCCTGGAGGACGAGGAGAGGGCTCCCGCCTAGTCGTTTCCCGCCTTGGTATGGCGGGTAGGCCATTGGGCGCAGCGGGAGGCTGCGAAACCGCCCAGGGGAGGGTCGAAGTTGTCCATGAGGTCACTGCTCGCACGAGCGTCGCTGGTCGGCGCCATCGCACTGCTCGGCACGGCGCATGCCGCTGCCGCCAAGCCGCCGGCCACCGGTGCGCCGGGCGACAAGCACACCTGGGCGCCGGCCGACAAGCACGGCTTCGGCACCGCCACCGACGCGGGGAGCCGCACCTGGTTCACCCTGCGCGAGGCCGAGCTGAGCGAGGTCTACTACCCCGACCTGAGCACGCCGAGCTTTCGTGACCTGGAGTTCGTGGTCACCGACGGCCGGACGTTCACCGATCGCGAGACGGGCCCAGGAGTGCGGGCCCACGTCACCCCCGTGGCGGGCTCGCTCATGTACCGCCAGACGACCTCGACGCCGCGCTGGCGTCTGACCAAGACGTGGATCACCGATCCCGGCCGCGCCACCGTGCTGGCGGACGTGCGCTTCCGGTCGCTCACCGGGCGCCCGCTCACGGTCTACGTGCTCGCCGACCCGGCTCCGGGCAACGACGGCGACGACGACCACGCTCGCAGCCTGTCCGATGCCCTCGTCGCCTCCGACGACAAGGCGTCCAGCTACGTCACCACGGACTCCGGCCTGCGCCAGACGACCAGTGGCTACAAGGGCACGGCCAGCGACCCGTGGTCGAGCCTGAGCACGAAGCGGCGCCTGGGCCGCGGCACCGACGCCCCGCAGGCGGGTAACGTCGTCCAAGCCGCGCGCACGCGCCTCGACGGGCGCCACCACGACCATCTGACGCTGGCGATCGGCTTCGGCGTCGACTCCTCAGCCGCCTCTGGAGTCGCGCGAAGCTCGCTGGCCGGTGGCTTCTGGCGGGCCGCCGGCCGCTATGCGGCGGGCTGGGGGGACTACCTGCGCTCGGTCAAGGCTCCGCCCGCCTCCGTGCAGGGCGACCGCGAGCGCCGGCGCCTCTACGAGCAGTCGCTGATGGTTCTGGCCGCCTCCGAGGACAAGGCCAACCGGGGCGCCTCGATCGCCTCGCCGACCATGCCCTGGGTCTGGGGCACGCTCACGTTGGAGAAGCGCCCCGACTCCGGGCCCTACCACCTCGTCTGGCCGCGCGATCTCTACCACGTGGCCACGGCGCAGAAGGCGGCCGGCGACGGCGCCGCGGCCAACCGCCTGCTCGACTTCCTCTGGCGCGTGCAGAAGCCCGACGGCTCGTGGTGGCAGAACACGCAGGTGTGGGGCGAGAAGCGCTGGGACAACACCCAGATGGACGAGGTCTCGCTTCCCATCGTCCTCTCCTGGTGGCTGGGCCGCCGGGGGGCCGACGACTGGGCCCACGTCCGCGCCGCGGCCGACTACGTCGTGGCCAACGGCCCGCAGACCAAGCAGGAGCGCTGGGAGAACCAGGACGGCTGGTCGCCCAACACGATCGCCACCGAGATCGCCGGCCTGATCTGCGCGGCCGATATCGCGCAGCGAAACGGCGACCCGGCCCGGGCCCAGACGTACCGCGACACGGCCGACGACTGGCAGCGCAACGTGGAGCGCTGGACCGCCACGACCAACGGCCCCTACAGCCCGGATCCCTACTACCTGCGGATCACCAAGGACGCCAACCCCAGCGACGGCTCGACCTACGACGTGGGCGACAACCACTCCGCGCCGGTGGACGAGCGCCAGGTCGTCGACCAGAGCTTCCTCGGACTGGTCCTGTTCGGGGCCAAGCGCCCCGACGATCCCACCGTGCGCAACTCGCTGGCCGTCGGGGACCGGGTGCTGGGCACCGACACACCGAACGGGCGCATGTGGCACCGCTTCACCTTCGACGGCTACGGCGAGCAGCGCAACGGCGGCGACTGGGACATCTTCGACACGAAGGCCAACCAGACGCTCGGCCGCCTGTGGCCCCTGCTCAGCGGCGAGCGCGGGGAGTACGAGCTGGCCGCGGGCCGGAGCGCGACGTCGGAGCTGAACACGATGGCGCGCACGGCCAACGACGGCCTGTTGCTTCCCGAGCAGGTGTGGGACGGCCGTCCGCCGACCGGTCAGGCCGGCGCGCAGGCGGGTCAGGGCACCCGCTCGGCCACGCCGCTGGCCTGGACGCACGGCGCCTACGTCCGACTCGCCTGGTCCATCCAGGCCGGTGAGCCCGTCGAGACGCCGTCGATCGTGGCGGAGCGCTACAGCACCGGGAGGTAGCGCTCGAGCTCCCAGGGAGTGACCTGGACGCGGTAGTCCTCCCACTCCTGGCGCTTGATCTCGACGTAGCGGTTGAACATGTGCTCGCCCAGGGTGCGCAGCACCAGCTCGGACTCGCTCGTCAGCTCGATCGCCTCGCCCAGGGTCTCGGGCAGCTGGTCGATCCCCAGGCGCTTGCGGTCGTCCGGAGACAGGTGGTAGAGGTTCTTCTCCATCGGCTCGGGCAGCTCGTAGCCCTTCTCGATGCCCTCCAGCCCCGCCTGCAGCAGCGCCGCGAACGTCAGATAGGGGTTGCACGCCGGGTCGGGACAGCGCAGCTCCATGCGCGTCGCCTGCTCCTTGCCGGGGTGGTAGAGCGGGACGCGCACCAGGGCGGAGCGGTTGCGCCGTGACCACGCGCAGTACACGGGCGCCTCGTAGCCGGGCACCAGGCGCTTGTAGGAGTTCACCCACTGGGCGAAGATCGAGCAGATCTCGCGCGCGTGCTTGAGCTGGCCGGCGATGTAGGCCTTGCCCACGTCGGAGAGGAAGTACTGGTCGTTCTCGTCGAAGAAGGCGTTGCGGCCCTCGTGGAACAGCGACTGGTGGGTGTGCATCCCCGAACCGTTCTCGCCGAACAGCGGCTTGGGCATGAAGGTCGCGTGACACCCGTACTTCATCGCGAACTCCTTGACCGTGATGCGGTAGGTCATGCAGTCGTCGGCCATCTTCAGCGCGTTGGCGTAGCGCATGTCGATCTCGTGCTGGGAGGGACCGACCTCGTGGTGCGTGTACTCGACGTGGATGCCGAGCTGCTCGAGCGCGAGGACCGTGTCGCGGCGCAGGTCGGAGCCGGCGTCCAGCGTGGTGAGGTCGAAGTAGCCGCCCTCGTCGAGGACCTCGGTGCTCTTGGAGTCGCGGAAGTAGAAGTACTCGAGCTCGGGGCCGACGTTGAAGGTGTCGAAGCCCATCGCCGAGGCCCGCTCCAGCGCGCGGCGCAGGACGTGGCGCGGGTCGCCCTCGTAGGGCTGGCGCTCGGGCGTGAGGACGTCGCAGAACATGCGCCCCACGCCGGCCTCGTCGGGGCGCCAGGGCAGCACGGCGAAGGTCGAGGGGTCGGGCATGGCGATCATGTCCGACTCCTCGATGGCGTTGAAGCCGGTGATCGAGGAGCCGTCGAAGCCCATGCCGCCCTCGAAGGCGTCGTCGAGCTCGGCGACGTTGATCGAGAAAGACTTCAGCTGGCCCAGGATGTCCGTGAACCAGAAGCGGATGAAGCGGATCTTCCGCTCGGTGACGATGGCCTTGACGTCGTCGGCGGTCAGCGGCTGATCGGCCACGTTGCCTCCCTCGGGGTCGCGCTTTCAGAGAGAGACGAATCTAGATGAATCGGGCGCCTAGCGCCTGCCCGCGGCGGCGGCGTCCCGGGCCAGCCATTCGCGCGCCCAGACCTTGAGCTGCGTGAGGGCCGGCTCGAGCTCGCGGCCCATCACCGTGAGCTCGTACTCCACCCGTACGGGCGGGCCGTCGAGGACGCGGCGCTCGACGACCCCCCGGGCCTCCAGCTCCTTCATCCGCTCGGAGAGGAGGCGGTCGGACAGCTCGGGCACCGCGGAGGCGATCTCCGAGAAGCGCAGCGGGCCGTCGTCGAGGAGGACGACGACGATCGCGCCCGTCCACCGCTTGCCGATCAGCTCGATCGCCTGGTGGTAGTACGGGCAGCAGCCAGGCACGGTGGTCGGGGTCGCCTACGCGGCTCGGAGGGTCGACGTACGCGACTCCTCCACCGATCCGTCCACCGGCACCTCGCCGGCGACGTTGATCATCGCGGTGAAGCTCTCGAGCGAGAGGTGGGCGATCGCCTCGAGGAGCTCCGCGTCGTCCCAGCCGGCCTCGCGGGCCTCCTCGTGGAGGTGCACCGGCGGGCGGGTTCCCGTGTCGACCAGCGACTTCAGGTAGCGCAGCAGCGCCGCCTGGCGCGGGTCGTTGGAGTCGAACTCGCGGGCCAGGGCGACCTCGTCGAGCCCGAGTCCTGCCGTGCGGGCCATCCGGCTGTGCATCGCGATCCCGGGCTGGGAGTGGTAGTGCTCGGCGACAGCGAGGGCGATGCGCTCGACCGTGGGGAGGTCCAGCGAACCCTGCCGCAGCTCGGAGCGGAACCTGGCGTAGCCACGCAGAGCGGCGGGGGAGCCGGCGAGGACGCCGAGGAAGTTGGGCAGCTGACCGCCGGTGGCGAGAGCGCCCTTGAGGACGGGCACCGAGCCCTCGGGCGCGGTGAGCTCGTCATGGATCTGGAACCTGCTCATCTGGGTCTTGGGCATGACGCTTCTCTCGGGGAGGAGGGTGGAGAGGGGAGAGGTGTGGCTGTTTTCGCCGCTGTGACCGGCGTTCTTACGATTGATAAGTCTAGCGGCGCATGCAAGCCCACCGCCGACCGGATCGATGTTCTCCCCCGTTCTACGCACGCCGATAAATCTCGTCTCAGCGAGATTGCGAGAAGCCGGCGAGACGGAGAGCGCTAGTGGCTCGAGAGCAGCGTGACGAGGATGAGGAAGAGCGCCATCACGACCGCCCACATGGCGATGCGGTCGGGGCGGGGGCCGACCCGCTCCACGGGCCGACGCGGGGGCCGGCGGCGCTGAAGCTCCACGATCCGCGGCCCGCGGCCCGGCAGCGGGACGACCGTGCCGTTGGGCCGGGGTGCGGCCTCGCGCAGAGGCCGGTAGCGCGCCTCGTCGGGGCGCCCGGAGATCACGACCGTGCGTCGTTGTGGCTGGCTGCTCATTTCTCTTTCTCGTGCTTACGGGGTTAGCTGACGGGCTGGCGCTGAAAGAGCCGCGCCCCGCGCGAGATGCGCGATTAGCCCCAGGATTCGGTTCCCCCGCTTCCCGCGATGTTGGCGGGAATTCAGCGGTATGACGGCGCGCACTCTACCAAGGGCGACGGCCAGTTCGTGTGGGGCAGCAGTGTTATGGACCCGTCGGACGGCAGTTGCGGCGGGGCGGGGCGGCGGGCGGCGCCCGTCCGTTATGTACCCGGGCCGGCGGACCCGCTTCCGGTGCGCCGGGCGGCGCGCCACGCCCGCCAGGCGGCGGGGAGCTTGCGGGCCAGGTCGAAGGGACGCAGGGCATAGACGGCGGCCAGCCCGAGGGGACCGCGGCGCGCCAGCGGGTGGAAGTAGCGCAGATGCGCCGGTGGGGGCACGGCCGCGCGGGCGAGGAGGGCGGCGCGCGCCCGCCAGCCGCCGATGCGGGCGAGCCGTTCGAGGGCCAGCGCGCCGCCCGGCGCCCCGGAGACCTGCAGCGCATCCACGGTCGACGCCGTCGGCTGGGACAGCCCCAGCCGGCGGGCCAGCGCCTCTCCCTCCGGGCGCAGGCTCAGCCCGGTGGCCAGCGCGTTGGTGGCCTCGATGCGCTCCGCCAGGCGGGCCGCCCCGGCCCAGGTGTCCTCGGGCAGGCGGGCGATGGCCAGCTCGAGGTCTCGCAGCGGCTTGGCCTGCCCGAGCCCGTGCTGGGCGGCGTGCAGCGCGACGTGGAGGGCCGCGGCGGTGGGATCCGGGGCGCGGACCTCGGTCTCACCCACCGCCAGCGGCCGCGTGTGCCGGGACAGGGTGTCCCACACGCGCTGCGGCGGCGCGTGGGCACCCATGATCGTCCGGTGCAGGTCCACCGAGGCGCGATCGCCGGCGCGCAGCCATTCCTGGGCCTGGCGCTGCCATTCCGCGGTCATGTCCCGCGCCAGCGCCGGCTCGAATCCGAGCCGGGCCAGGACCCCCTCGGCCCCGGACGCGTCGTCCGGGGCAACCAGCAGGTCGCAATCGCCGTAGCGCCGGGTCCAGGGCTTGTCGTAGAGCAGGACGGCCAGGGCGCGCCCCTTGAGCAGGATCGGCTCGACGCCGTCCTCGCGCAGGGCCTCCACGACCTCGACCGTGTAGGCGTCGATCGCCAGATTGCTGGCCGCGCCGGCGAGGGGCCCCGGCAGGTCGGCCACGGCCTCAGCCGCGGCGGTCGTAGAGCGCCTGCTCGGAGACGGTGCGCTCGGCCCAGGGCATGCGCTCGAGGCGCTCGTCGGGGATGGGTTCGCCGCTGTCGATCGACCGGCCGAACTTCCCCTCCTCCAGGCGCTGCTCCGCCCGCTCGACGGCCGCCAGCTCCTCCTGCAGCCGGGCCGCGATTCCGGCCTCGCGCTCGGTCTCGAACAGATCGGAGCCGGCGTCGGCGATGTGCTGGTCGGCGTGCGAGAGCTCCTCGTCGGCGTCGGGCATGAGCTCGGCGAGGGCGAGGTGGATCCGCTCCCGCTCCCGGGCCAGCAGCTCGCGCGCGCGCGCGTCGTCCATCGCTACTGCTTTCCGGCGACCGCCGAGACGTACGCGGCGACGTCCTCGGCGTTGTCGCCCGTGTACAGGCCGGCCGGCATCGTGCCGGCGCCGCGGGCCCGCCCGTGCAGGACGGCATCCAGGACCAGCGCCTTGGGCGGCTTGAGCTTGTCCAGGTTGGGGCCGACCTTGCCGACGGCGTCGGAGGCGGCGAGCGTGTGGCACTGCTGGCAGACCTGCCCGAAGAGCTCGCGGCCCTTCTCCTGCTGCGGCGTGAGGGCCACGCGGGCGGCCCCGGCATGGTCGGAGTCGTGGTTGCCCGCGATGACGACGGCGGGAATGGCGATGCCCATGCCGACGAACACGAGAGTGATGACGATCGCGGTCGCCCGGCGGGCGCCCTTCTGCTGCCCGTACAGGCGGGCACGGGCGCTCCGCGGCCCGCCGCTCAAGCCGATGAAGACGACGGCGAGGCCGAGCAGCACCCAGGTTCCGATGAACAGAAGCGCAGCCATCTGGCGCCGGGAACATACACCGCGCGCCCCCGGCGCGGGCCCTTCCCGCCGCGCGGGACGGGCGCTACGGTGATCGGGATGGCAGCTTCACGCGCGTTCGCCGACCGCGCCGCCGCCGGTCGACGTGTGGCCGAGATCCTTCCCGAGCTGGATGGCGACCCGCTCGTCCTGGGCCTGGCCCGGGGCGGCGTGCCCGTCGCCGCCGAGGTCGCCCGGGCGCTCGGCGCCGACCTCGACGTGCTCGTGGTGCGCAAGGTCGGGCATCCCGAGCAGCGCGAGTACGCGCTGGGGGCGGTGAGCGAAGATGGCGTCGTGGCACCCGACGGGCTCTCGCCCCAGCTCGTCGAGCCGCAGCTCGCGCGGGCGTGCGCCCAGGCCCTGGAGCTGCGAGGGCGCCGGACGCGCATCCCGATCGAGGGCCGGGTCGCCGTGGTCGTGGACGACGGGCTCGCCACCGGCCGTTCGATGGCCGTCGCCCTGGAGAGCGTGGGCCGCCACGGCGCCACGCGCGTCCTCATGGCGGTGCCGGTGGCCTCCGGGCCGGGCCTGCGCGAGATCGGCGAGCGCTGGGAGGTCCACGCGGCGCGGGTGGCCGAGCCGCCCGACTTCCTGGCCGTGGGGCAGTTCTACGAGGACTTCTCGCAGGTCTCCGACGACGAGGTTCGCCGCGTGCTGGCGGGGTTTGCGGCGCCCGAGGACGGCGGATAGCCTCGCGTCGGTGCCCGAGGACGCCTCCTCTCGCCTGGCCTTCGGGCCGCTGAGCGGCTTCACGCTGCAGTCGGACGACGCCGCGGCGCTGAGCTGGCTGCTCGAGGTCTTCGGCCCGTCGCTGACTCCGGCCCGCGATGCTCCGGATCGGAGCCTGCGGATGACGAGCGCCCCGGCGGCCCACGCCGAGCTGGCCGGCCGAACGCACCGCGGAGCCGTGACAAGGCCCTGCTTCGTCTTCGACCGCCGCCTGCTCGAGCTTCCGGCGCGGCCGGAGGGCGGGGGCGTCGTCGTCCGCGACGCCGAGCGGGCGTGCTTCCTGCGTCTCACGCCCGGGAGGGCGGAGGTGATCGGCGAGCCGGGCGGGCGGCGCTGGCGCTTCACCGCACTGCTGGCGGCGCAGGAGCTGCTGGCCGCGCCCCTGCGGTGGGCGTGGCTGGAGCTGCACGCGGCGGCGGTGGAGGCCGCCGGGCGGGGGATCGTGATCGCCGGGCCCAAACGCGCGGGCAAGACCACTCTGCTGCTGGAACTCCTGCGGTCCGGGCTCGCACGGCCGGTGGCCAACGACCGCTGCTTCGCCGGCCTGCGCGACGGGGAGGCGCGGGTCCGGGGCATGCCGACGGCCGTGAAGATGCGCCCGGAGGCGCTCGCCGCCTTTCCCGAGGTGGCGCTGCCGGATCTCGAGCGCCCCTACCTCCATTCGGTGGAGGAGTTCGAGCGCGCTCGGCGGGCCGTGCCGGTGCCCCGGGAGCGGCGCAGCGTCACACCCGCCCAGCTCGCCGCGCGGCTGGGCGGGGCGCCGGTGGCCGCGGCGCCGCTGGGGGCGATCGTGCTGCCGCGGATCGATCGGCGGGCGGACGGCTGGGCGCTGACCGGGCTGACCTCCGCACAGACCGAGCGCGGGCTGTGGGACAACCTGTTCGGCCGCGCCGCGCGGGCGCGCCCGGCCACGGCCTTCGAGGACCTCGACGGCGGCGTGCCCGCGCCCTCGCGGGAGGTGGCCGCGGTCCTGGCGCGCTCCGTTCCCGGATTCAGGCTCGTGCTGGGCCGGGGGGCCTACGACGACCCGGGCTTTGCGGGTGCGCTCCTCGATCGCCTGGGCGTCCGGTGAGCCGAGCCGCGCAGGCCGAGCGCGAGGTGCGCGAGGCGCTTGAGCGCCACGGCGCCGGGAGCTGGCAGCTGGAGCCGATCTCCGGGCTGGGCGAGAGCAAGGGCCGGCGCTGGGCGTTCCGGGCCCGGGCGCCGGACGGCGGGAGCGTCAAGGCGCGACACCTCGAGACGCCGGAGGAGGCGCGGGCGCTGTGCGTGCTGCGCGCGGGCCTCGAGCCGGCGTTCGCGCCCGTGCTGGCCTGTCACGGGGCCGTGGTGATCGAGGAGTGGGTGGAGGGCGAGCCGCCGGCGCCGGGTGCCGAGGACTGGGCGGCGCAGGCGGGAGCGCTGCTCGGGCGTCTGCACGCCCGTCCGGCCGAGGGTTTTGCGGCGGGGGCCGGGCCGCGGCTCTGGCTCGACACCGCCCACCGCGATCTCGCCGTGCTGTGCGACGGCGGCTGGCTGGGCGTCGCCGAGGCGGAGGGCCTGCGGGCCAGGCTGGACGTGGCGGACCTCGGGGAGGCGATGGCGCTCATCCACCGCGACTTCTGCGCCGAGAACATGATCATCGACGTGCAGGGCCGGCTGCGGGTGATCGACAACGAATGGCTGACGCTCGGCCCGCCGGCGTTCGACCTCGGGCGCACTCGCCACCGCTGGCCGCTGACGGCGGCGGGCTGGGAGCGCTTCCTCGACGGCTACCGCGCCGAGGCCGGGGAGCCTGAGCAGCTCGAGCTGTGGACGCTCGTGGCGACGCTGTTCGGCGCCCGGGTCTTCGCGCAGGTCGACCGCAAGCGCCTGGACCCCCTGCTCTCGCTCCTGCGCGAGCAGGTCGCGGCGTGAGCGGCTCGGCCGGCGGCGTGGACGACTCCGTCGTCGTCTTCTCGTGGTTCGGGATCAGCCACCTCCAGGTACTGCTGCCCGTCGTCGAGGCGCTCTCCGGGGCGGGCCGGACGGTGCACGTGTTCGGCCGGGTGGGCAACCGGGCGGAGATCGAGCGCGCGGGCGGGCGGTTCACCGATCTGTTCGACCCCTACGACATGGCGGCGGCGGACTCGGAGTCGCTGCCCGTGCCCAGCCGGGCGGTGACCTTTGCCGGCGTCTACGGCGAGCGCCTGGCGCGCGACGTGGCCGAGCTGTCTCCCGGGCTCGTCGTCCATGACACCTACTCGGTCATCGGGCCGGTGGTGGCCGGGCGGCTCGGGGTGCCGCGGGTCAACGTCTTCGCCAACCACGCTCCGGTGCCGCAGCGCGCCGTGGCCGCGGTGCGACGCGACCAGCGGATCGCCACCTCGCCGGCGTGCCGGGCGGCGATCGAGGTCCTGCGCACCCGGCTCGGGATGCCGGAGGCGAACCCGTTCTCCTACCTGGAGACGGTCAGCCCCGACCTCAACCTGTATCCCGAGCCCCCCGAGTTCCTCGCGCCGGCGGACCGCTCTTCGCTCGAGCCGCTGGCCTTCTTCGGGGGGCTGGCGCCGTCGCTGCGCGGGGACGGGCCGGGGCCGTTCGCGCAGAGCGGCGCGCGGTCGCGGGTGTTCGTCTCCTTCGGGACGATCATCTGGGGCTACTACGCGGCCGAGGCGGTGGCGGTGCTGACGGCGATCGCCCGGGCGGGGGAGGAGGCGGGCGCCGAGGTCGTGATCAGCCTCGGTGGCCACGGCGGCGAGGTCGAGGGCCTGGAGACCGTGGAGGGCGAGGGCGTGAGCATCCGCGGCTACGTCGACCAGTGGGCGGCGCTGCGCGACGCCGACGTCTTCGTCACCCATCACGGCATCAACTCGACGCACGAGGCGATCTGGCACGGGGTCCCGATGCTGTCGTATCCGTTCTTCGGCGACCAGCCGGCGCTGGCGCGCCGGTGCCAGGAGCTCGGTCTGGCGCTTCCCCTGGCGAACAACCCCCGGGTGCCTCTGAGTGCGGGGTCGATCGGGCGCGCCCTGCGCCGCGTGGAGGACGAGCGCGCCGGGCTGGAGTCGCGGCTGGCCCTGGCCCGGTCGTGGGAGACACGCACGATGGCCGGGCGCGAGGCGATCGTCGACCGGCTTCTGGAGCTGGGCGCGTCACGGACGCGCTGACGGATCACCGGCGCCGCCCGGAGGCGAAGCTCATGACCGCCGGCGCCACGGCCCGGAACTCGCCGGCCTCCTCGTCGGCGCCCTCGCCGGCAGCGTCCTCGGCCGCCTGGCCCGGCGCCCCCTCGGCCGCCCGCCGCGCCCGCTCGCGGTCCTCGAGGAGGTTGAAGTCGCGGATCTCCGCGCTCGGGCGGTCGGGCGCGTCGACCGCGACCAGGCGCTCGACGAGCACGTTGATCGCCCCGCCCGCGGCCGGGTGGCGCTCCAGCCGGCCGGTGGCGAGCACCAGCGGCTCGGTGCGCACGGCGAGACGGTGGCGCTCGTAGACGTCGGGCGGGACGACGAGGTTGATCGTCCCGGACTCGTCCTCGAGCAGCATGAACACGATGCCGTTGGCGGTGCCCGGCCGCTGGCGGGCGACGACCAGCCCGGCCACGCTGACGCGGCGGCGGTGGGGCAGGCGCGCGAGCGCGGTCCCGCGGACCACCTCGCCGGGCAGGCTGTCGCGCAGCAGGGCGAGGGGATGGCGCCCGGTGGTCAGGCCGGTGGCGGCGTAGTCGGCCAGCATCCGGTCCCACTCGGCCAGGCCGCGCAGCGGCGGGGCCTCGGGAACCGGCAGGGGGAGCGCGAGCTGGACTCCGCCGCGCGCCTTCGCGCCCCGGCCGCCCATGACCTCGCTCGTCGCCGTGACGCCCAGCTCCCACAGGGCGGTCCGCCGGTCGCCCCGCGTCAGGGCGTCGCACGCGCCCGCCCAGGCCAGGCGCTCCAGCGACGGGCGCGCCGCGCCCGAGCACGCCGCCAGCTCGGCCAGCGAGGCGAAGCTCCCGCCGCGCTCGGCGCGCGCCGCCACCAGCGCCTCGACCTCCTCGCGGCGCACGCCGTTGACGTGGCCCAGGCCGATCCGGATGATCCCCTCGGCGTCCACCGTGCACTCGACCTCGCTGCTCTGCACGTCGGGCGCCCGGACGACCAGCCCCCGGCGCTGGGCGTCGTGCACGAGGGTGTCCGGCACGTAGAAGCCCATCGGCTGCTCGTTGAGCAGCGAGCAGGTGAACTCCGCGGTGTGGTGGACGCGCAGCCAGGTCGACTGGTAGGCCAGCAGCCCGAACGCCGCGCCGTGGGCCTTGGGGAACCCGAATCCCGAGAAGCCCTCGATCATCTTCCACACGCGCTCGGCGGTCTCGGGATCGGCGCCGTGGGCCGCGGCCGCCCCGGCCACGAAGCGCTCTCGATGGGCGTCGATCGCCGCCTGCGAGCGCTTGCGGCTCATCGCCCGGCGCAGGCCCTCGGCCTCGCCGGTGGAGAAGCCGGCGAAGGCGATCGCCACCTCGAGCACCTGGTCCTGGAAGATGATCGTCCCCAGGGTGTCGCGCAGGACGGGCTCCAGCGACGGGTGCTCGTAGGGGATCTCGTAATCGGGGTCGGCCCGCAGGCGCTGGCGGCGCTCGATGTAGGGATTGACCGCGCCGCCCTGGATCGGGCCAGGCCGGACGATCGCTACCTGGACCGTGAGGTCGTCGAGGTTCTCGGGCCGCGTGCGCAGCAGCGAGGCCATCTGGGCGCGGCTCTCGATCTGGAAGACGCCCATCGTGTCGGCCGCCTGGACGGTCTCGTAGACCTCGGGATCGTCGTAGGGGATGCGCGAGAGGTCGATCACCTCGCCCCGGGTTCGGGCGATGAGGTCGACGGCGCGCTCGACCGCGGAGAGCATCCCCAGGCCGAGCAGGTCGATCTTCAAAAAGCCCGCGTCCGAGCAGGAGTCCTTGTCCCACTGGACGATCTGGCGGCCCTCCATGGCCGCCGGGACGACCGGGCAGCAGTCCACCAGCGGGCGGGTGGCGACGATCATCCCGCCGGGGTGCTGGGAGAAGTGGCGCGGCAGGCCGTGCGCCTCGTCGGCCAGGCGCACGAGCCAGGGCCAGCGGCCCGTCCGCGCCCGCCGCTCGCCCAGGGCAGCGGCGACGTCGCGGCCCACGTTGTGGCCCGACCAGCCCTCCGAGCCGCGGGCCACGCGCTCGATCTCCCCGGGCGGCAGCCCCAGCGCCTTGCCCAGCTCGCGGATCGCCCCGCGCGCCCGGTAGGTGGGGAAGGCGGCGACGAGCGCCGAGCGGTCGTGCCCGTAGCGCTCGTGGATGCGGGGGATGAGCTTCTCCCGGATGTCGCGCGGGAAGTCGAGATCGATGTCCGGCAGCGCCGTGAGCTCCTCGTTGAGGAAGCGCCCGAGCAGCAGCTCGTTGCGGATCGGGTCCACGTGCGAGAGGCCGATGAGGTAGCAGACGATCGAGGACACCGAGGACCCGCGCCCGCGCGCCGGGGGGAGGACGGCGCGCGCGCTGCCGGGTCCCCGGACCTCGACCGCCACCTCCCGCGCCAGCTCGACCATGTCGTGGTGCAGGAGGAAGAAGCCGGCCAGGCCGAGCTTGCCGATCACCCGCAGCTCCTCCTCCAGGCGCGCCAGCGCCGCGCCGTGGCCCGGTCCGGCGCCGTAGCGCTCCTCCAGCGCGTGGCGGCAGCGCTGCGCGAGCTCGGAGCCGGCGCCCTCGTCCTCGGCGCCGGGATAGCGGTAGCCCAGGCCGCCGCGCAGGTCGAAGCGCAGCCGCTCGGCCAGCGCCGCCGTCTCGGCCACGGCGTCGGGATGGTCGGAGAAGCGGGCGGCCATGGCGGCGGGGGAGGCGAGGACGTGCGACCAGTTCCCGCGCCGCTGGGGCTCGGAGGAGTCGAGGGTCAGCCCGAGGCGCACGGCGACGAAGGCGTCCTGAAGCGGTGCCCGCGAGCGCACGTGCGCGTGGACGTTGCCCGTGGCCACGGCGGGAACGCCCAGCCGCCGCGCGAGCTGCGCCCGGGCGCGGTTGCGCGCGCGGTCGCCGGGAAGGAAGGGGCGCTGGATCTCGACGCGCAGGTGCTCGGGCCCGAACGCCTCGAGGAGCCGCCGGCCCGTGGCCTCGTCCTCGATCCCCCGCGCCGCGCAGCCGGTCAGGCAGACCAGGCCGGCGGCGTGGTCGAGGACGTAGTCGAGCGGGGTGCTCGGCGGGGTGGCGGGAGCGCCCTCCCTTCCATCGCGTGTGTGGGCGTGGGCGCGGGTGAGGATCCCGCAGAGGTTCGACCACCCCCGCTGGGTCTCGACGAGGAGGGTGACGTGGCGGCCGTCGTCGTCGGCGAGGGTGACCTCGGCGCCGTGGATCGTCCGCAGCCCCAGCGCCGCGCCCGCCTGCGCGAACTCCATCGAGCCCGCGACCGAGTCGTGGTCGACCAGCGCCATCGCCCCGTAGCCGCGCTCCGCCGCGGCCATCGCCAGCTCCTCGGGCAGCGAGGCGCCGTCGAGGAAGGAGTAGGCGGAGTGGGCGTGCAGCTCGGTGTACAGGGCGAACACATGTTCGCATAGGGGTCCGACGGCTCAGGCTGAGCGACGCCTGAACGGTTGTACGGGTCATGGCACGTACAACGGTTCACTCGCCTCCCGAATCCGCCCTCGACTTCACCCGGCTAAGCCCGCTCGTATTCCTCCAGCAGCCGCAGCCACACCTCGCTGCGCGTGGGGAAGGCGGGGATCGCGTCCCACAGGCGGGCGATCGGCACCTCGCCGGCGAGCGCGATCGTGGCGCCGTGTAGCAGCTCGGCGACGTCGGGGCCGGTGAACGTCGCGCCGGCCAGCACGCCGCGCTCCTCGTCGATCACCAGGCGTGATGTGCCGGGAGCGTTTCGCCCGACGAACGACGCGCCGGCCACCGAGGCGGTGGGGACGTCGACCGCGCGCGCGTCGATGCCGGCCTCGCGCGCGGAGGCCAGCGTGTGGCCGACCGCGGCCACCGCCGGGTCGGTGAAGATCACGCGCGGGCTCGCCGGCCCGTCGGCGGTCGCTCGGGCGTCGCGGCCGAGGATGACCTCGGCGGCGACGTGCGCCTGGTACTTGCCCGCATGGGTGAGCAGCGCGCGCCCGTTGACGTCGCCGATCGCGTAGAGCCAGTCCGACCCGTCGACCCGCATCCGGTCGTCGACCGCGATCGACCTCCCGGGCTCCACCCCGACCGTCTCCAGGCCCATGCCCTCTGTGTTGGGAGTGCGGCCGATGGCGACGAGCAACTCGTCGCCGACCACGGCCTCACCTCCCTCCAGCTCGACTCGGACCTGCTTGTCTCCGCGTGAGACGGCGGCGGCCTTCGCGCCGAGGTGCACCTCGACGCCGGCCCCGCGCAGGCCGTCGGCCACCTGCTCGGAGGCGAACTCCTCCTCCCGCGCGATCAGCCGGTCGACCGCCTCCACGAGCGCCGCCGACGCGCCGAGCGTGGCATACGCCTGAGCCATCTCCACGCCGACCACGCCACCGCCCAGCACCAGGAGCCGGCCGGGGATCGCCGAGGCGGTCGTGACCTCTCGGTTGGTCCAGGGCCTGGCCTCGCGCAGGCCGGGGATCGGCGGCAGCAGGGCGCCCGAGCCCGTGGCCACGACGACGGCGCGCGAGGCCTCGAAGCTCTCGTTGCCCACGCGCACGCGCCGCTCGCCCTCGACGATCGCGTGGCCGCGCACCAGGCGCACCCCGCGCGACTCCAGCCACGGCAGCTGCCCGGAGTCGTCGCGGCCGTGGATGACCTCGTCGCGGCGCTCGAGCACGCGCCCCGGGTCAAGCGGGGGTTCACCCAGGCGGACTCCCGGCACGCGCTGCACCTCGGCCACGAGGTCCCCGGGGCGCAGCAGCGCCTTGGAGGGCATGCAGGCGTAGAAGGAGCATTCGCCGCCGACGAGCTCGCGCTCGGCCAGGACCACGTCGAGCCCGGCCCCGCCCAGGCGCCCGGCGCACACCTCGCCCGCGGGGCCGGCGCCGATAACGACGGCCTCGACCGCGGTCATGCCGTCGGGTCGTCCTCGCGGACGGGCCCGGCGGGGATGACCAGCGGCTCGGCGGGAGCCTCGATGACCGACTCCTCCTCGAGCTCGAGCTCGGGCGGCTCGGAGCCGTCACACACCAGCCGGAAGGCACCGGTCCCGATCGCGCCGTCGGCCTGGAGCACGAGCCCGGCGATCATGTCGCCCTCCTCCCAGCTCATCCGCTCGATCTCGAACGGGTTCATCTTCACGGTGTGGGGCGGGAAGGGGCAGTTGCGGTTGTGCGCCTCCTTCGCCTTCGAGATCGCCTCGAAGTTCTTCGCCTCCGCGCTGGACATGCCGGGCAGTCTGACATGCTCGCGATATGCGAACGATGCGATGTGCACTCCCCCTGGCGGCCCTCACCGCCGCCCTTGGGCTGCCCGCCACGGCCGGCGCCTCGATCGTTCCCCAGCAGGGCATGCTGGGCGTCAAGGTCGGCATGACCAGGTCCCAGATCCAGGCGCGGCTGGGCCCGCCGGACAGGGTCCGGACCCGGTCGAACGAGATCATCGGGAGCTACACCGACTACCGCTACGGCGAGGTCGTCGTCTCCCTGTTCACCGGCTCCGCCGGCCAGGCGTTCAACTTCTTCACCCGCGGGCGCTCGGCCCGGACGACGAAGGGGGTCGGGGTCGGCTCTCCGGAGTCCTACGTCAGGTCGGCCGTGGCCGGAGTGACCTGCCGGACCGAGTCGGGCGTGCGCAGCTGCACGGTGGGCCAGGCGCTGCCGGGGAAGATCGTCACGGACTTCCGCATCCTCAAGGGCCGAGTCAGCAGCGTCAACGTCGGGCGCGTGATCGACTAAGACCGCGGGGCCGGGAGCCCGGCCCGCTCGGCCACCCGCCCAGCCAGCCGGGCGACCGTCGGGCACTCGAGGCCGTGCCTCGCGCCGGCGCGCAGCACGGCGCCGGGGATCGCCTCCAGCTCGGGCTCGCGCCCGGCGGCGAGGTCCCGGCGCATCGAGGAGCCGAGCTCGGCGTGCGCCTCTCCGAGCTCGGCCAGCACGGCCCGCGGATCGATCGCGGCGCCCTCCGCCGCCGCGACGGCCGCCGCCTCGCGCACGCACGCGCCCAGCTCGTCGGCCAGCTCAGGGGTCGAACGGATCGGGCCCAGCGGAACGTCGTAGGCGCTCGTCGTGCAGGCCAGGGCGTTGAGGCGCACGAGCTTGCTCCACATCACCTGGGCCTCCGAGGCGCCCACCTTCACCGGGATGTCGGCCGCCTCCAGCCGGGCCGCCAGTGCGTCCAGCGCCGGGCGCAGCGCCTCGTCGTCGGAGGCCATGTCGATCCGCAGGAAGGGGGACGTGTGGACGATCTCGCCGGCCCGCGGCCGGTCGGACTCCACCCGGATCACGCCCGACACGACCCGCCCGGGGCCGAAGCGCCTGCGCAGCGTGTCGACGTGCTCGAGGCCGTTGAGCAGCGGGACGACGAGCGCCGGCTCGCCGGTCACGCGCTCGAGCGCCGCGTCCAGGCCCAGCGCCTTGGTCGCCACGAGCACGACCATCCCCCCGGCGTCCAGCCGCGCCACGGCCTCGGGGCGGGCGGTGAAGTCCCCCAGGCGCACACTGCGCACGGAGATCCCGTCGCGGGCGATGACCTCGGCCGTCGGCTCGCGCGCCACCACCGTCACGGCCTCCCCGGCCCGGGCCAGCGCGGCGGCCACCAGCCCGCCCACGCCACCGGGCCCGACCACGGCGATTCCCGGCTCGCTCATCGCAGCGCGTAGACGGTGACCGAGCCGCCGCGCGCGACCGCGGCCTCGAAGCGCACCCCGGCGAACGAGTACGTCCGCGCCGTGGCCGCCACGCGCCCGCCGATCACGACGGCCAGGGTCCGTCCCGCGGCCACGCCGCTGACCTTCCCGGCCACCACCGCGGGCGCGCCGCGGGCCGGGTGGTCGAGGCTCGCCGTCACCCGCCGGGAGCCCGCGGGCAGCGTGCTCACGCTGTGCCCGACGACGCCGGCCTGCGGAGATACGGAGAAGAAGCGTCCGGAGAAGCCGCCCGTCCCGAACAGCGCGGCCTGGCGCGCCAGCACCTCGCGCAGTCGCTGGGCGACGAGCCTCATCGGGTAGCGGTGGCGCCCGAAGGTGCGCACGGACGTCGTGGACCACAGCTCGGCCGTGTCGCTGGGCCTGAAGGCCGGATCGAGCGCCGAATGGCCGTCGACGCCCGCCGGGATCGGCAGGTTCAGCGCGTCGGCGACCGTGGGGAGCACGTCGATGGTCTGGACGTGGGCGTCCACGCGGGCGCCCTGCTGCTGGCCGGGGAGCTTGATGAACATCGGGATCGCGCCGATCCCGCCCAGCGTCAGGCGGTCGGCGGTGCGACGGGAGCGGCCGGGGACGAACGAGACGCCGTGGTCGGGGGTGAGGACCACGAGGGCACGATCCCACAGCCCCCGGGACTTCAGGCGGCGGATCAGCCGGCCGATCAGCCGGTCGGTGTAGCCCACCTGGAGCAGGTAGCGCTGCCACGCCCGGTCGACCAGGGCCGGATCGTTGCGCCACATGTTGTCGCCGTAGAGTCCCGGGATCTCGGGCTTGGGCGGGGTGTAGCGGCGCCCGTCCGGCAGCCACACCCAGGGGTGGTGGGGCATCAGCGCGTGGATGAAGTAGAAGGGCGGCCGGCCCGACCGCCACGGCTTCAGGCCGTGGATGAAGCCGGCCAGCGCCGAGTGGTGCGCGGCGTCGCGCTTCTCCTGGGGGATGAGATCGTTGATGGCCCGGGCCTTCTGGCGGCGGGTGCGCCCGGGTATCGAATGCCCCGGGCACAGCGAGGCCGGGCACAGCCGGGTCAGCGGCTCCTCGACGTGGAACCGGTGCGTGCGGCCCAGCAGCGTGAAGATGCTGTGCGGGTAGTCCGAGGCCAGCGGAATCCGGTCCTTGTCGGGCAGCACGCCGGCCAGGACCGCCGGGGTGGCCCAGCGCGTCCCGTCGCCCGACGGGGTCGCGTTGGGGAACCACGTGCTCTGCGCGGCGAGCGCGGCGAAGTTCGGGAAGCGCTTCTCGTCGATCTCGCCGGGAGCCCGCAGCAGCGCGGCGAGCGAGAACTCGTCGAAGGAGATGAAGATCACCGGCGTGCGCCGGGCGTCGACCGGGTCCCGCGTCGGGGTCGCCGGGGAGGCGGCGCCCACCGCCAGCGCGCAGGCCGCCAGCGCGGAGGTCAGGAGGATCCGGCGAGCGTTACTCACCGAGCGGGGAGAGCCGGAGGTTGGGCGCCGTGCCGGTGACCGCGTACACGTGCACGTTGTTCGCGCCGGTGTGGAACGCGCTCTCGGGCGCCATGAGGGAGAAGCGGGTCTTGCCCAGGAAGTCGTAGGTGCGCCCGACTCCCCGGATGGTCCCGTTGACCGAGAGGGCCAGGTTCTGCCCTGGCTTGGCGTCGTCGATCACGCCGCTGATGTGCGACGGCGCCCAGAGCTGGTCGGGCGCCCAGGCCTGGAGCTCCTCGGGATGGTCGTAGCGCACCGTCTGGGGCAGCGCCGCGGCGACGGGAACGCGGGCGGTGGAGCGTCCCACCAGCTCGCGGTTGGGACCGACCGCCCACAGCAGCCCCGGCTGCGTGCTCCCCGTGCCGAACAGGGCGGCCTGCTGGTTGAGGACGGCCTGGCGGCGGGCGAGGAACGTCGAGTAGGGGACCTCGACGGTGCTGAAGTCCTCGGTCGAAGTGGTCGACCAGATCTTCACGGTGTCCACCGGCTTGAAGTCGTCGCGCAGCGCCGAGGACCCGTCGGAGCGCTTGGGCAGGGCGAAGTTCAGCGCGTCGGCGATCGTGGGCAGGATGTCGCTCGTCTGGACGTGGTCGTCGATGACCTTCCCCCGCGTCTCCTTGGGCAGCTTCATGAAGAAGGGGATCGGGGCGATGCCCCCCACGTCCTGGGCCGTGATCCGCCGTCGGGGCGAGCTGGGAGCGAAGGCCACGCCGTGGTCGGAGGCGAACACGACCAGCGCGCGGTTCCACAGCCCGGTCGCCTTGAGCCGGGCGATCAGGGCGCCGACCTCGCGGTCCACGTAGCCGACCTGGAGCAGGTGACGCTGCCAGCCCTGGTTGACGGCCACGTCGTCGGAGTTCCAGATGTTGTCGCGCAGGCCGGGGATCTCGGGCAGCGACTCGTTGTAGGTGCGCCCCGAGGGCAGGTAGTGCCACGGGTGATGGGGGAGCAGGATGTGCATGTAGTAGAGCGGCGGCTTGCCCACGCCCGAGTAGGGCTTGATCTGCTCGATGAACCGCGGGAAGGCGGGGCGCGCCTGCTCGGCCTGCTTGGCGATGGGGATCAGCTCGGTCAGCCGGCGTCCCGTGGCGCGGCGCCGGCGCTCGCGCTGGGCGGCGGTCCCGCCGGGGGCGGCGCGCGGTGCGGCCGGCAGGGCGGCCGGAGCCTTGTTCTGGGCGCCGAAGTTCCCCAGCTGCTCGGAGACCGAGGGCAGGTGCTTGCGCAGGTCGTTGGGCAGGACGAGGTGCAGGGAGACGATGCCCAGGTCCGAGAACATCGAGCTCATCCGCTTCCCGAAGTCCTCGTGCTCGCTGTCGGGACCGGCGGTCCCGGCGACGTCGCCCGCCTCGACCTCCCGGGGGCCGGTGTCCGAGCACAGGTTCTTCGGGCACAGCCGGGTCACGGGCTCGGTCACGTGCAGGCGATAGCCGCCGCCCAGGGCAGTGAAGAGGTTCTGCGGGTAGTCCTGGAAGGTCGGGAGCGCGTCCTTCTTGGGTAGCACGCCGCTGATCACGATCGGCGTGGCCCAGCGCGTGCCGTCGGCCACGGTGGTGGCGTTGCGAAACCACGTCGCCTGCGTGGCCAGGCGGGCGAAGTTCGGGTAGCGCACCGCGTCGATGCTCCCGTCCGGGCGCTCCAGCGAGGTCACCGGGAACTCGTCGAAGGAGATCATCACGACGGGCGTCTTGGAGTCCACGCGCGCCGCCTCGGCCTTGGCCTCGCCGGTGAGCACGAGCTCGTGCACTGGCGAGGTGAAGAGGAAGAGGAAGAGGAACAGCGGCGGGGCGGCGGCCAGGACGGTGACGAAGGTCCGCACCGTCTGCTCGCTCTCGTACCAGACGGCGGCGGCGATCCCGATCGCCAGCGCCACCGGCATCAGCACGGCGCTGGAGCTGTCGAAGATCTTCTTGATGAAGCCCAGGGCGATGATCGCCGTGAGCAGCCCGATGAAGATGACGTGGACCCAGTCGCGCGCGTAGAGCGAGACCAGCCCGACCAGCGCCTCGATCGCGAACAGCAGGGCGGGCGGGATCAGGGTCACGGCCAGCGCGAAGGCGACGATATCCCCGCTCTCCGACCCGCGGGCCACGAAGAAGTCGGCGTTGCGGCCCAGGAGGTCGAACAGCGGCTGCACCAGCGCGAAGGCCCACAGCGCCAGGAGGTGCAGCCCGTTGAGACACAGGGCCTGCCCCTCGCGCTCGCCCGGGGCGGAAGCGGCCTGCTCGGCCGCCGCGCTCACGCCGGCTCCCCGCGGGGGTGCACCTCGAAGATCACGCGCCTGCCGCCCTGAAGCTCCTCGCGGCGATCGACCTCGAACGCCCCCTCGAGCAGGCGCTCGAAGGCGGGGAGGTCGTAATCCGCATGCGTCTCGTCGCGCTTGCCGGCCAGCAGGCGCTGGACCATCGGATCCTCGCGCGTGGGGAACTCGACCACGACCGTGGCGCCGAGCGAGGCGAGCCAGTCGACCACCTCGGAGAGCGGGACGTTGGCCGTGATCGCCAGGTGGTGGACGAGCGCCAGGCACAGGACGAGCTCCGGGCGGCCGCGATCCTCCAGCGGCCTGCGCTCGCGCCCGCGCCAGCCCAGGCCGGGCGACGGGTCGGCGAGGTTCATGACCAGCGTGAGGATGTCCTCGCGGCCCTCGTCGCGCAGGGTCCGGTGGAGGCGGTCGACGGTGAGGTGGTCGATGTCGATGGCCACCGTGCAGTCGGAGTGCTCGGCGGCGATCCGCGAGTAGCGCCCGTCGTTGGCCCCGATGTCCCAGGCCAGCGAGCGCCGGCGGCGCGCCACCGCCTCGCGCACGAACTCGGCCTTCTCGCGCGACTCCTCGTCGGTGTAGGTGCACGTGTCGGAGTAGTTGGACCACTCCGAGCCCTTGGGCTGCCACGTCAACCCCCCGATCAGCTTGCGCAGCCCCTTGACGTTGGCCTTGATGAGCTCGGGGTTGAAGCCCGCCTCCTTGAGGTCCTTGCGGACCTCGCGCTGCGAGGACGCGTCGTAGCGCTGCTCGAGCTTGGCGTGGAGCTTGACGTGCTTGAGAACCCCGCCGCGCATTCCGCCCAGCATGGCCGCGGCCTGGGTGGGAGAGATCCCGTCGAGGCTGCCGCGCAGCAGCGGGTGGTAGTCGATCCCCTCGTTGGCCTGGAGCATCAGGGGATAGAGGAACAGCATGCAGAACTGGCGGTAGCCGATCCACGGCTCGCCCTCGCGGAGCGGCTCGAAGGAGCCGACGTCGACGAAGACCGGGCGCGCGCCGCGCCACTGGACGTTGTAGGGCGAGGAGTCCTTGAGGATCATCCCCTCCTCCAGCGCCTCGGCGACGAGCTCGAGCTGGAGCAGCGCGGCGCCGCGCAGCATCGAGAACGGCCACTCGTAGGGGTAGCTGACGAACGGGATCAGCTCGTGGCGCAGCACCCCGGCGGCCTCGCCGCGGGGCAGTCCCGTCTCGCGCAGGCCGTCGAGCGGCGCCTCCTCGGTGCGGACGATCTTTCCCTCGTCCATGAGACGGGGGAAGAACCCGGTCGCCGCGACCTTGCGGTAGTCGTCCAGCCCGCGAGCGCTGAGCGCGCGGACGACTCCGTCATTTGTGTAGAGGACCCGGCTGTCGGGATCCCGGAACGAGCCGGGCTCGATCCGCACTTCGGTCAGGCCGACTCCTCGGGCGTGGCGGGGGTCGTTTCGGGCGTCGTCTCGTCGTCGCGGTTGCGACGGAAGATGCCGGTGACGCGTTTCCACCAGAGCTTGGCTGTGACGGCGACGGCCGCGAAGCCGCCGGCGATCGCCTGGAGGATGACGCTGCCGCTCCCGGGATCGAGGTAGGCGAAGATCGTGCGCACGAGTACTCCTGTGTGGGTTTCGGACAAGGCCCGCGGTGGCGCGTCCGCGTCTCCCTGCGCGCCTCGCACCGCGAATCGGGTTCGCGCGAGTCTAGCGCCGTCCCGGGAGGGAACCCGTCACATGACGGGGGCGGCCGGGTCGATCAGGACGCCCGGGTTGAGGATCCCGGCGGGGTCGACGGCGGCCTTGGCGCCACGCAGCGCGGAGGCGAAAACGTCGGGGCGCTGACGGTCGTACCAGGGACGGTGATCGCGACCCACGGCATGGTGGTGGGTGATGGTGCCGCCGGCGGCGATGACGGCATCCGAGGCGGCCGCCTTGATCGTGTCCCACTGGCCCAGCTCCTCTCCGCGCCGGGCGGGGGCGAGGATCGTGAAGTAGGGAGCGGGCCCGTCCGGATAGACGTGGGTGAAACGGCAGGTCACGCTGCCCGCGCCGCAGGCCTCGCGCACCGCCTCCTCGACGGCTCCGGTGACCGCCGCGTGGAAGGCCGGGAAGCGCTCCCAGGTGATCGCGGTCTCGAAGGTCTCGGAGAAGACGCCCATCGCGACGAAGGTGTCGCGCAGATAGGGAGCCCGCAGGAAGGCGTCGCGCCACGCGCCCACGGCCCCCTCCCGGCCGCCGGACCGGACCGTGTCCCATTCGCCCCCCTGCTCCTCGCACAGCTCCAGCGCCCGCTCCATCCAGGGACTGGGGTCGTGGTCGGCCGACTCGAACCCCAGGACGAGCAGGCTGTGCTCGCCGTCACCGCCGCTGGTCAGGGCCGCCTCGCGCGCGTCTATGAGCCGGCAGTTGCTGGGATACAGGTCGGCCTGCGAGACGGCGCGCACCGCGTCGGCGCCCGCGGCCAGCCCGGGGAAGCGCACCGCCGCGGAGGCCCGGTGCTCGGGGCGCGGGCGCACCCGCACCCAGGCCTCGGTTATGACGCCCAGCGTGCCCTCCGAGCCGATCAGCATCCGGTCGGGGCTCGGCCCGGCGCCCGAGCCGGGCAGCCGCCGGGACTCCCACGTCCCGCGCGGGGTGATCGCCCGCACGGACTCGACCAGGTCGTCGATGTGGGTGTAGAGCGTGGCGAAGTGGCCGCCGGCGCGGGTGGCGATCCAGCCGCCGAGGCTGGAGAACTGGAAGGACTGGGGGAAGTGGCGCAGCGTCAGGCCGGACTCGCGCAGCTGGTCCTCCAGCGCCGGGCCGAGCGCGCCGGCCTGGATGCGCGCCGCGCGCGAGACCGGGTCGACCTCGAGCACGCGGTCCAGGCGGCGCAGGTCCAGCGAGACGGCCGGCGCGTCGAAACGGGGCTCGACCCCGCCCACGACGCTCGACCCGCCGCCGTAGGGCACGACCACCGCGCCGGCGTCCTCGCACCACTCCAGCACCCGCCCGACCTCGGTCTCGTCGCCCGGGAAGGCCACGACGTCGGGCGGGTGGTCGAAGCGACCGCGGAAGGCGCGGACGATGTCGCGGTAGCCCTTCCCGTAGGCGTGGGCGGCGCGATCGTAGGTGTCGGTGGAGCAGATCTCGGCCAGCGCGGCCGGCGGCTCGACGCGGGGCGCGGGAAGCTCGACCTCCCCGATCGGCACCGGCTGCTCGGGCTCCGGCGAGCCGAAGCCCAGCACGGGCGCGATTCCCTCCGCCGCGGCCCGGACCTCGTCGGGCGGCGGCTGCTCGTCCTCGTATCCCCATCCCCAGTGTTTGCGCCGGCGCACTTGGTGCGAGTCTATGTCCGATGGTGGTGCTGATCACGGGGGCGACCGACGGGCTGGGCCGCGGGCTGGCGCGCGAGCTGTCCGACGCGGGTCACACCGTCCTGGTCCACGGGCGCTCGCGGGAGCGCATCGACGCCGTGCTCGACGAGCTTTCCGGGGAGGCTCGCGGCTACCTCGCCGACCTCGCGTCGCTGGACGAGGTGCGCCGCCTGGCGGCGGAGATCCGCGAGCACGAGCCGCGCCTCGACGTCCTGGTGAACAACGCCGGCATCGGAACCGGCGAGCGCGAGCTGAGCGCCGACGGCCACGAGCTGCGCCTGGCCGTCAACTACCTCGCCGGATTCCTGCTCACCCACGAGCTGCTCGACCTCCTGAAGGCCTCGGCGCCGGCGCGGATCGTCAATGTCGCCTCCGCCGGGCAGACGGCCCTGGACCTCGACAACCTGATGCTGGAGACCGGGTACAGCGGCGTGCGCGCCTACTGTCAGAGCAAGCTGGCGCAGATCATGTTCACGATCGACCTGGCGCAGCGGCTGGAGGGAACGGGGGTGACGGTCAACGCCCTGCACCCCGCGACCTACATGCCGACGAAGATGGTCTCCTCGCCGATGAGCACCCTGGAGGAGGGCATCGAGGCCACGCTGCGCCTGATCACCGACCCGGGGCTCGACGGCGTCACCGGCGTCTACTTCGACGGCGTGCGCGAGTCCGCCGCCGATCCCCAGGCCACCGACCCGCAGGCCCGCCGGCGGCTGTGGGAGCTCTCGGAGGAGCTCGTGGGGGCGTAACCTTTCCCGGGCTCGCCGGACCACACCACATGCTCGAAAAGTTGCTGTTCGGAAACAAGACAAACCTGGTGTCCCCCGAGGACTCGCTCCCCGGCCGCGACGCCGAGATGCCGGTGGCCGACCGCCACGCCGTGCTGGGCACCCCGCTGCGCCCGCCCTTCCCCGAGGGGCTCGAGCAGGCGGTGTTCGGACTCGGCTGCTTCTGGGGCGCCGAGCGCCTCTTCTGGGAGCTGCCCGGCGTCTACACCACGGCCGTGGGCTACGCCGGCGGCCACACCCCCAACCCGTCCTACGAGGAGGTGTGCTCCGCGCGCACCGGGCACACCGAGGCCGTCCTCGTCGTGTTCGACCCCAAGAAGATCTCCTACGAGGATCTGCTGAAGGCCTTCTGGGAGGGTCACGACCCGACCCAGGGAATGCGCCAGGGCAACGACGTGGGCACGCAGTACCGCTCGGCCATCTACACGGTCTCGGACGCGCAGCGCGAGGCGGCCGAGGGATCACGGGCGCGTTACCAGCAGGCGCTGGGCGACGCGGGCCGCGGCGGCGAGATCACGACGGAGATCGCCGAGGCCGGACCGTTCTACTACGCCGAGGACTACCACCAGCAGTACCTGCACAAGGTGCCCAACGGCTACTGCGGCCTGGGAGGCACCGGCGTCTCCTGCCCAGTCGGACTCGGCACGAGCGCCACGTAGTCTCCCCGGGGTGACGGAGCCCCCCGGAATTCTCGCCCGCGGGCCGTGGACTCCTGAGGAGGTCGCGGCCCGGTGGCGCGAGGACACCTACGAGCCGCCCGCGGACGCCCACGCGGCGGCCGACGAGGCGATCGCCGCCCTGCGCGACCGCGGCTCGCCCAGCCACGATGGCCTGGGGGCGCGGCTGGCGGGCTTCGACTCCGGCCCCGACGGGCTGCGGCTCGAGCTTCAGCCCGTGCGCTGGTCGCTTCGACTGGGCGACGACGCGGCAGCGAGCCTCTCGGCGCTGTGCGTGACGCGGGACGCCGAGGGCCGCTGGCTGGCCGGCCGGCGCGCCGCCTGGCTGGCCACCTGGGCGGGGCGCTGGGCGCTGGGGGCGGGTGGCGCCGTCGAGGTGGGGGAGAACCCCGCCGAGACGCTCACGCGCGAGCTCGAGGAGGAATGGTCGGTGACGCCGGAGCGCCTGACGGTCGAGGCGCTGGTGCGGATCCCCAGCGGCATGATCCTCCTCGTGGGCCTGGCGACGTTGCCGCCCGGGGCGCAGGTCGTGCCCGACGACGAGCACGACGCGTTCGCCTGGTGGCCGGCCGACGTCGGCGAATGGCCGCCGGAGGCCGATGAGCCCCTGCGGCGCATGGCCCAGCTTCTGAGCGCGCGCTAGTCTCGGCACGAGATGACGCGCCGGAAGCTCGTCATTTGGTCGCTCACGCTCGCGACCCTGACACTCGCCGGGACGGCGGACGCATCCGCCGCCGATGCTCCTGGCCTGGCCGTGAAAGCGACCGGGATCCATGCGTTCGAGCGCGGGTTCGTGATCCTGCATGGCGGCCACGTGCGCCTGCGCTCGGTGGTCACGGGCGCTCCCACCGGGTCCGTGCTCGTCGTCCACGCGGTGCAGGGCGGCCACGACCGGGCGCTCCGGCGGCACCGCCTGACCGGCTCGACGGCGACCTTCGGCGACGTCGTGCGCCCCGGCTCCCATGGCCTGCTCACGGTCCGGATGGTGCTGAGCGGGCCCGACGGCCGGGCGCTCGTGCGCCGCTCGCCCCTGCGTGTGAGCGTCCTCGCGCCAACTGCACACCCCGGTGACCGGGGCACGCGGGTGCGCTTCCTCCAGCGCAGCCTGGCCGCCCTGCGCTACGCCATCGCGGTCACCGGTCGCTTCGACGGCGCCACCGCCCGCGCGGTGATCGCGTTTCGCAAGGTCAACCGAATGCGGCGGGTGGGAGTGGCCTCGGCCAAGGTGTTCTCCCTGGCGGCGCGGGGGGCGGGCGCGTTTCACCCGCGTCACCGCGGCGCGGCCCACGTCGAGGGCGATCTCACCCGGCAGGTGCTGGCCCTGGTGGCCCCGGGCGGGCGGGTGTTCAAGATCTACATGACCTCGTCGGGCCGTCCCTCGCTGCGGACGCCGACCGGGGTCCACCGCTTCTGGCGCAAGGAGCGCGGGTGGAACTCCGAGGGGATGCTCGACAGCAGCTACTTCACCCATGCGTCCGGCCCGCGCACGGACTGCGCCATCCATGGCTATCCCGACGTGCCGACCTGGAACGCCAGCCACTGCTGTTTCCGGGTCCCGATCCCCGATGCCCGCAAGATCTTCAACCGGGTCCGCATCGGTGAGCGCATCTACGTGTACTACTAAGCTGACGGCCTTCTCCCATGCGTCTGCGTGCATCCGTAATCCTCGCCGTACCCGCCCTCCTGCTCGGGGTGGCCGCGGCGCCCGCCGCCGCCAAGGGCCCGGTCATGGAGCTGGCGGGGACCCAGTCGTTCGCCGGCGCCAAGGTGCTGCTCTCGGGCAGCAAGCTCGCGGTCCGCAGCACCGCCCCCGGGGCCGTGCCGGGCTCCACGGTGGAGATCACCTGGAAGGTCAACGGCAAGCAGGCGCGCCGCGTCCGCCGGCCGATCGCCGACGGCCAGCAGACCTTCGACTCGCTGCGCGTCGACCTGCCCGGCTCGGTCACCGTCCAGGGGCGCCTGCGCGGGCCCGACGCCAAGGACGCGGGCACCTCGCCGGCGCTGCGCGCCACGGCGCTGCTGCCCTACGCCGCCAACGGGGCGCGCGGGCTGCGGGTCCGCTTCCTCCAGGCCCATCTGGCGGCGCTGGGCTACCAGGTGCCGGTCAACGGCAGCTTCGACGTCAAGACGCAGTTCGCCGTGATCGCCTGGCACAAGGTCAACCACCGCACCCGCACGTCGGTGGCCGACACGTTCCTGTTCCGCGCGGTCGTGGCCGGACGCGGCGCCTACGCGGCCCGCTTCCCGCGCGAGGGCCGGCACGTGGAGTTCGACCGCGGCCGGCAGGTCCTGGCCCTGGTCAACCCGGGCGGGAGGGTCTTCCGCGTCTTCCACAGCTCATCCGGGCGCCCGCGGCTGCGCACGCCGCTGGGGAACTTCCGGTTCTGGCGCAAGGAGCGCGGCCTCAACGACCGCGGGATGCTCAACAGCGTCTACTTCACGCATGACAAGACGACCAAGCCCACCCGCCCGGCGTGCGCGGTCCACGGGTACTTCGCCGTCCCCACCTACGCCTACAGCCACTGCTGCCTGCGGGTGGGGCTGTGGGATGCGCTCTTCATCTATCGCTGGATCCATCTCGGCGAGCGCGTTCACATCTACGTCTGAGCTCAGGCGCGAGAATCGGGGCGTGAGCCTCTTCAATCTGCTGCGGGCGATGTCGTTCGTGAACTCGACGATCTTCACCGCCCTGCTGTTCTTCTGGATCGCCCCCGGCTACGCCACCGAGACGGCCGTGTTCGGGTGGATGCACGGCTGCATGTGGATCGCGCTCTCGATCCTCTCGCTGATCGCGGTACGCCTCCATGTGATCCCGTTCTGGCTGGCCGTCGTGGTCACGGTGATCGGGGGAGTCGGCCCGTACGCGGGAACGTACGGCTTCGTGGTGGAGAGCCGTAACAGGAGGCTTGCAGCCGCGCCCGGAATGCCCCGCTAGACTCGACGAAAATGGCTGTTGGCACCACGATCGAGGTCACGATGCCCCAGATGGGCGAGTCGGTGACCGAGGGAACCGTCCTGGAGTGGCACAAGCAGGTCGGTGACGCGGTCGAGGTGGACGACACGCTCGTCGAGGTCTCCACCGACAAGGTGGACGCGGAGGTCCCGGCCCCGGTCGCGGGCACGATCGCCAAGATCCTCGTCGAGGAGGGCGACACCGTCGAGGTCGGCCAGGCGCTGGCGGAGATCTCCACGAACGGTGCCGGCGCGGTCCCCGTGACCCAGCAGGCGACCGAGGTCCAGTCCGAGGGCGGCGACCCCGTCCCCGGCACGGAGGCCCAGGAGGCCGCGGCCGAGCAGGAGGGGCAGGGCGCCGAGGTCCCGGCCGCCAACGGCTCGGGGAACGGCAGCCCGCCCGCGCCGTCAGACGCGCCCGCCGGCGAGAAGGTCATCGACATCGTCACCCCGCAGGCCGGGGAGTCGGTCTCGGAGGGCACGATCCTCGAGTGGCACAAGCAGCCCGGCGACGCGGTGGAGGCCGACGAGACGATCGTGGAGATCTCCACCGACAAGGTGGACGTCGAGCTTCCGGCCCCCTCCGCGGGCACGATCACCGAGATCCTGGCGCCCGAGGGCGAGACCGTCGGCGTCGGCCAGGTCATCGCGCGCATGGCCGTGGGCGAGGGCGCCGCCGCCCCGGCGCCGGCCGAGGCCTCGCCCGAGGGCAACGGTGCCGCCTCGGCACCAACCGCCCCCGCGGACGTGCCCGACGGCGCCAAGGCCTCGCCCGTGGCGCGCCGCGCCGCGGCGGACCTGGGTGTCGACCTCGCCGGCCTCGCCGGCTCCGGCCCCGGCGGGCGCATCTCCAAGGCCGACGTGCTCGCCGCCGCCGACGGCAACGGCTCGGCCAAGGTCTCGGTGCGCAAGGAGGCCCGAGCCGAGGTGCTCAAGGGCGGCGCGGCCATGCTCGCCCGCTACATGGACGAGAGCCGCTCGATCCCGACGGCAACCTCGTTCCGCACGGTCACCGTGACGACGATGGACGCGCGGCGCAAGCAGCTCAAGGCGGCCGAGAAGAAGGTGTCCTTCACCCATCTGATCGCCTTCGCGCTCGCCCGGGCGGCCACCGAGGACATGCCGGTCATGGCTCACCACTTCGAGGAGCGCGACGGCAAGGGCAACCGCATCGACGACGGGCAGGTCAACCTCGGCATCGCCGTCGACGTGGAGAAGAAGGACGGGAGCCGCACCCTCATGGTGCCCGTGATCCGCGACGCCGGCCGGCTGCGCTTCACCGACTTCCTCGACGCCTTCAACGACCTGATCTCCCGCGCGCGTGACAACAAGCTCACCGCCGACGACCTCGCGGGCGCCAACGTCTCCCTCACGAATCCCGGAGGCATCGGGACGATCGCCTCCGTCCCGCGGCTCATGCCGGGCCAGGGGACGATCGTGGCCACCGGGTCGATCGCCTATCCCGTCGGCCTGGCGAACATCGGCGACATGATCGGCGCCGAGAAGGTCATGACCATGACCTCGACCTACGACCATCGCGTCATCCAGGGCGCGGAGTCGGGCCGTTTCCTGGCCGTCGTCGAGGCGTATCTCCAGGGCGAGCACGGCTTCTACGAGGACGTCTTCGACGCTCTGGGCGTCAAGCTCGGGCCGGCGCCCACACCGCCCGCGCCGGCCGCGGCCGCGGCGGCGGCGCGGGAGACGAGCGCCGAGGCGCGCGCGATGCCCGACGAGGAGATCCTCCAGGCCGTGCAGGCGGCGACCTCCCTGCTCAAGGCGCACCGCACGCACGGGCATCTCGCCGCGCGCCTGGACCCGCTGGGCCACGAGCCCGAGGGCGACCCGGCGCTCGACCCCGAGCCGCTCGGCCTGTCGCCCGAGGTGATGGCCAAGATTCCCGCGTCCATCCTGCGCATGTACGTGCCCGGCGCGACGCTGGCCGACGCCCTGCCGCACCTGCGTGAGACCTACTGCGGCCCGATCGCCTACGAGATCGAGCACATCTCCGACCACCGCCAGCGCGTCTGGCTGCGCGAGCAGATCGAGTCGGGCACCTTCCGCAAGCCGCTGACGGTCGACGAGAAGAAGGCGCTGTTCAAGCGCCTGACCGAGGTCGACGCGCTCGAGCGCTTCATGCACAAGGCCTACCTGGGCCAGAAGCAGTTCTCGGTCGAGGGCCTGGACATGACGGTCCCGATGCTCGACGAGCTGATCCAGCTCGCCGCGTCGCAGGGCGGGCGCGAGGTCGTGATCGGCATGGCGCACCGCGGCCGGCTCAACGTTCTCGCCCATAACCTCGGCCGTCCCTACGACACGATCTTCGCCGAGTTCGAGGGCGCCTCGACGCTGGAGGCGGTCACCACCCTGCCCCAGGGCGGCACCGGCGACGTCAAGTACCACCACGGGGCCGAGGGCTCCTACCAGCTGCCCGACGGGGACCTGATCAAGGTCGTGCTCGAGAGCAACCCGTCCCACCTGGAGTACGTCGACCCGGTGGTCACCGGCGCCGCGCGCGCCGCGCAGACGACCCGGCAGGGCCCGCACGCCCGCCGCGACTCCAACGCGGCCGTCCCGGTGGTCCTGCACGGAGACGCCGCCTTCCCCGCCCAGGGGGTCGTGGCTGAGACGCTCAACCTCCAGGCACTCTCCGGCTACGCGGTCGGGGGCACCGTGCATCTCATCCAGAACAACCAGGTGGGCTTCACGACCGATCCGCACGACGCCCGCTCGACCCAGTGGGCCTCCGACCTGGCCAAGGGCTTCGACGTCCCGATCATCCACGTGAACGCCGACGACGTCGCGGCCTGCATCTCCGCCGTGCGCCTCTCGTTCGCCTTCCGCAAGGAGTTCGGCCACGACGTGCTCATCGACCTCATCGGCTACCGCCGCTACGGCCACAACGAGGCCGACGAGCCGGCCTACACGCAGCCCGAGATGTACGCGCAGATCAAGGCGCATCCGCGGGTGCGCGAGCTGTTCGCCAAGCGGCTGATCGAGGAGGGGACGGTCACCAAGAAGGAGGCCGACACGCTCGAGCAGGAGGTCTGGGACGAGCTGACGCGGCTGCACCAGGACCTCAAGCAGGCGCTGGAGGCCTCCGAGGAGGTCGAGCACACGACCGGCCAGTACGAGCTCGACCGCTCGCCCTCGCCCGAGGTCAAGACCGCGGTCTCCGCCGATCGCCTGCAGGTTCTCAACGAGGAGCTGCTGAGCGTTCCCGACGGGTTCACGATCCACCCCAAGCTGGTCAAGCAGCTCGAGCGCCGGCGCGCCGCGCTGGGCGCCGACGGCGGGATCGACTGGGCGCACGCCGAGCAGCTGGCCTTCGCCTCGCTGCTGACGGAGGGCACGCCGATCCGGCTCACGGGCCAGGACGCCGAGCGCGGGACGTTCTCCCAGCGCCACCTGGTCTTCCACGACTACAAGACCCACCAGCGTCACTGTCCGGTGTGCGAGCTGCCCGGCGCGCTGGCCCCGATGGAGCTGCACAACTCGCCGCTGAGCGAGGTGGCGTGCCTGGGCTTCGAGTACGGCTACTCGCAGGAGGCGCCCGAGACGCTCGTGCTGTGGGAGGCCCAGTTCGGCGACTTCGTCAACTCGGCCCAGGTGATCATCGACCAGTTCATCTCCTCGGGCCTGGCCAAGTGGGGCCAGACGTCGCGGATCACGCTGCTGCTGCCCCACGGCTACGAGGGCTCGGGGCCCGAGCACTCCAGCGCGCGCCTGGAGCGCTTCCTGTCGCTGGCCGCCGAGGGGAACATCCGGGTGGCGAACCTGACGACACCGGCCCAGTACTTCCACCTCCTGCGCCGCCAGGCCCGGATCGCCAAGCAGCGCCCGCTCATCGTCATGACGCCCAAGTCCCTGCTGCGCCTGCCTCAGGCGACCAACCGGATCGAGCACCTCTCGGAGACGCAGTTCTACCCCGTGCTCGGCGAGCCGCGGGTCGACGTCGACAAGGTCACCCGGCTCATCCTGTGCACGGGCAAGATCTACTACGACCTCGTCGGGCACCGCTCGCGCGAGGGCAACGAGGGCCTGGCCGTCGGGCGCGTCGAGCTGCTCTACCCGTTCCCCCAGGGCCAGATCCTCGAGCTGATCGAGGCCTACCCGAACCTGACCGAGGTCGTCTGGGTCCAGGAGGAGCCGCGCAACATGGGCGCGCGCGCCTTCATGTCGCCGCGCCTCATGCAGATCCTGCCCGAGCACATCGCCTTCGGCTATATCGGCCGCCCCGAGCGCGCCTCGCCGGGCGAGGGCTACCCCGCCGCTCACATCGCCGAGCAGAACCGGATCATCTCCACCGCCCTGAACCTGAAGATCCCGGTGTCGATGTATCCCAAGAAGGCCCCGGGCCAGCGCTAAGGCTCACCGCGCCCGCGCGGTGTAGGAGTGCCCGGCCTTGACGTTGCGGGTGCGTTTGCGGACGAGGTCTTGGACGGCGACGATGCCGCGTTTGACCTTGACGGTCGTGGTGGTGCAGGTGTCGGTGGTCAGCCACCAGGTGCCGCGGACGGTGGCGGCGGCGTGGCGTCCGCGGGTGCGGAACCGCCCCTTGCCGTTGCCCCAGAGGTGGCGGGTCTTGGCGGCGGTGTGGGCGAGCGGTCCGCCGGTCGTGAGTGCCTTCTTGGCGGGGCAGGTGAGCTTCTCGGAGAGGGTGAGCTCGGTGATGGGCTTCTTGCCCTTGGTCTGGCCGACGATGAAGATGCCTTCGTAGAAGTCGGCCGTCTGGGTGTGGCCCTTGCTGTCGGCGGCTGAGGTGAGCCGCACGCGGCCGTGACGGGCGTCGACCTCGGAACCGACGGTGATCTCGGTCTCGCCGAGCAGCGGGTTGAACGTCTTCGCGCCGCGGCGGCGGACGAGAACCTTGCCGCTGACCACGGCCACGTCGACGGTCTTGGTCACGACCGGATCCGGGAGCCGGGCCTGGACGGCGTTCTGGGCTTCGGCATCTGACGGGGTGGTGTCGAAGGTGCTGCTGCGCGCCGTGGCACGTACGTTGTAGGAGCCCTCACGGCGCGGAATCGCCGTGACCGAGCGCGAGCCGCCTCCGCCGGCCGGGATGTCGGGGGCGGTGCACGTCACGGTTACCCCGGAGCGGGTGCAGCCGGCCGAGGCCGAGACGAAGTCGACGCCCTCCGGAAGCGTGAAGGTGACTCGCGGCGCGACCGCCGTGCCCGGGCCGTTGTTGTGCACGTTCGCCGTCCAGGTCACGGGCTCGCCGGGCTTGGGCTTCGCGGGCGCCGACGTCAGGCTCAGCGTCAGGTCGGCCGTCGGCGCCTGAAGCTGCTGCACCGTCGCGCACCGCGAGAACTCCGAGGTCACGCCCGTTGTCGTGTCGGTGGCCAGCAGGGTGACCTTGTCGCCCGGGCTCAGCGCGAGAGGACCGGACGCAGTGGCGTTGATGTCCCCGTTGCCGTCCGCGCTGAACGTCTGGGAGCCGACCAAGGTCGCTCCGTCCCCCTGAGACGGCGGGGAGCAGGTGGGGGATGAGTAGGCCTCGACCGTGAAGCTGTCTCCCGCCTGAGCCGGGTTGCCGTCGAGCGACGCCGTGATCGAGGCGGTGCCGCCGAGGGTTCCGGCGAGCGAGATGACCGGGAAGTTCTGCCGGCCGTTCGGGCCCGTGTCCAGGTCATTGGCGTCGTTGTCCGTGAACCCGTCGTTGCCCAGGTCGATCTGGGGCGCGCCGTTGCCGGAGATGGTGGGGTTTCCCGTGACGCCGACGGTGCCGTCGACCACCTCGACCCCGCTGTCACCGTTGTTGACGATGCTGTTGCCCGTCACCGTGGCGGTGGCGGCGGTGCTCGCCGTCACTCCGGCGTTCGTGTTGCTGGCGATCGTGTTCTGCGCGATGTTCGTGGAGCCGATGCCGAGGTCGATGCCCGCCGCGCCGTTGCCCATCGGGTTGCCCGCGGCGTCGCGGCCGATGGTGTTGTGCTCGATCTGGGCGTTCGTGCCGTCCCAGGCCTTGATACCCGCGCTGGCGTTGCCCGAGATCAGGTTCCCGTTCCCGGCGGCGCCGATCTGGGCGCCATCCGCGTAGGTCTCGATCCCGTAGCCGCCGTTGGCGATGGCCACCAGGCCCGTGGCATCGGTCCCGATGAGATTCTTCTCCACCGTGGACAGAGGGGCGTTGTTGTCCACGAGCACCCCGTCGCCGCTGTTGCCCGAGATCACGTTGGTGTCGCTGGCGAGGTTGCCGCCGATGATGGTGTTGATCGCGCCGCTGTCCACCTGGATGCCGTGCGTGGTGTTGGGGATCGCCGCCGAGCCGGCGGCGTTCGTGCCGATGCGGCTGCCCCGGACCGTGCTGTTGAAGCTGGTTCCCAGCACGTGGACGCCGTGGCCGGCGATCCCCGAGATCACGTCGTTGGTGGCGTCGCTGTTCTGACTCGCGAACTGGATCCCGTTCGTCCCGACTCCGTAGGAGGTGGTGCCGTCGGGCGCGACTCCGATGTAGCTGTCGAGCACGCTGACGCGGCCGTCGGCCCGGATCTGGTTGGCGTCGAAGCGGGTGATCGACAAGCCCTGGATGCCCGAGTTCGTGGAAGGCGTGGTCGTCACATGGAGGCCGTCCACGCCGCCGCCCGCCCCCGACCCGTCGAGCTGGATGACGGGGGCACCCGCGTAGTCGGGCTCGGTCTCGGCGTCCAGGAACACGGCCTCGGTTCCCAGGTCGGGCAGCGGTGATGCGGGCGAGATAACCGCCGGTGCCGCCGGTGTCTGGGTGCCGGGCAGATTGAAGTGGATGTTGTCGGCCCCGGCGTTGCCCTGCGCGGCCAGCAGGGCTTGGCGAAGCGTGCAGCTGGTCGGCACGACCGTGCACGCGCCACCCGTGTCGGCGGTGGAGTCGACCGTGTAGGTCTGAGCGCTCGCGGCACCCACCGGCAGCGCCACCGCGCCCGCGACGAGGCCGGCGAGCACGAGCGCACGAACGGGCCGGGGAAGCAGCACGTGACCCACAACGGATGGGGCCCGTTTGATCTTCCCTGCGGTCAGGAGCCTAACCGCAGGGCCTGGCGCACCGCGGCGGCCCCCGGGGCCAGCTCGGGAGGCAGGCGGTTGAGCAGCTCTCCCAGGCCGGGCGAGGCCGCGATGGCCTCGCGCACGCGATCCACGCCGCCGCGCTCGTCGCCGGCGTTCGCCATGCCCAGGCCAGACCAGAACTCGAGCTCGGGGTTGCCGGGGGCGAGCGCGTTTGCCCGCTCGTAGTGCGCGGCGGCCTCGCCGTGGCGACCCTGGCCGAGGAGCTCGTCCGCCCGCTCGGCGTGGCGGTAGGCCTCGCTGAGGGGCAGCAGCCGCCGGAGCTCGCCCAGCGGGTCCGCGTGGTCGTCCACACGAAGATCGACCTCGCGCCGCCAGGTCTCCGGCTCGTCTGCGGCGACGATCAGCATCACCGCCGATTGCCGTCCCCGTACGTCGCCTCCCTCCGCCTCACCCGCTTCCAGCGCCGCCATCAGGCGATCGGCGAACGGGCCGTTCGCCCGGTCGAAGGCGACGGCCATCGCATCGGAGACGGTGGAGTGGGCGCTCATGTTCGCCTGGCAGGAGAACCCGTCGCCGGTCTCGTGGCCGGCGTACTCGATGCAGCCCGGGCCGGTGTGGACCGCGACCTCCCCGGAGCCGGAGACCACCGCCACCTGACGCACCGGGGCGAGCTCGTCGCGGCGCAGCAGCTGGGCGAGGGCTTCGCCCGGTGGATCGCCATCGCGCATGCTCCTGAGCAGCCGGGGGCCGTACGCGGGCTCGACGACCGATTGCGTCGCCACGGCCCCCACCCCCGGCAGCGCCCAGGCGACCGACGTCCCGACCGCGAACCAGTGGGATTGGACCGCCACCCCCAGCGCTCCGGACTCTCTGTCCCGGGCGACGATCGAGTAGGTGCCCCGGGGCATGGCGCGAGCGTACTGCCGCGGCGTGGGCGTGGACAGGGCTGGTTTGCGGCCCCAGGGCAGATCGCGGCGCCGCTGCCCTTTCTGGTCATCGGATCGCCCTCGTAGAAGGAGCGGACAATGGACGAGAAGACCGAGAACGAGTAGGACGCGGAGGCTCAGGAGGCAGCGACCGGCGAGGACGCCGAGAGCGATGTCGAAGCTCAGGCCGAAGCCTCCGAGGAGGCGAAGGCGCCTTGTGAAGATGGCGACGGCGATGACGCCGAGGGCCACTTCCCCCGAGGCGGTGGAGACGGACGCGCGGACCGGCTACCTCAAGGTCGACTACGCCGGCCTGGTCGGCGCGCTGGTGGAGGCGGTCAAGGAGCTCGCCGACCGGGTCGAGGCGGTGGAGGCCGGCGCGAACCGGTAAACACCGCCCCACATGGGCGGCAAGCGAAGAATCGACATGGACAGCCCCCGCGCGCGCCGCGTTCTCGAGCGCATCCGCGCCATCCCGCCCGGGTTCGTGCGCACCTACGGCGACATCTCGCCCGGCGCCCCGCGCTTCACCGGCACGGTCCTGGCCCACTGCGACGATCCGGATGTTCCCTGGTTCCGCGTGGTGCGATCCGACGGATCGCTGGCCCGGGGTCATCGCCAGCAGCGGCTGCTGGCGCGTGAGGGCGTCCCGTTCCGGGGAGACCGGGTGGACATGGCCGCCGTGAGGATTCCCGACTGATGTGGGTGCAGCGCGATGTCGACCTGCGGCCCCGGCCGCGGGGGTTCCATCTCGTCACCGGTGAGGTGCTGGAGGCCGTGCCCGAGATCCGCGAGCTGCGCGTGGGCCTCGTCAACGTCTTCATCCAGCACACCTCGGCCTCGCTGACGCTCAACGAGAACGCCTCCCCGGACGTCCGGCGCGACTTCGAGACGTGGTTCTCGGACGCCGTGCCGGACGGGTGGGGCGAGTTCGCCCACACGCTCGAGGGGCCAGACGACATGCCGGCGCACATCAAGGCCTCGCTGCTCGGGCCGTCCGTCTCCTTTCCCGTGTCGGGCGGTCGCCCGGCCCTGGGCACCTGGCAGGGCATCTACCTGTGCGAGCACCGCGACCGCGGCGGCTCGCGCTCGCTGGTCGTTACCGCCTGGGGCGAGTGATCGTCAGCAGCGGTGGATCGTGAGCATGCGCGACGAGCCATCGCCGACGGCGGGGTCGTCGAGGATGACCTTGAAGCGGTACGTCTTGCGGCGGGGGAAGATCTCGTCGATGCCGGCGCCCAAGAGGCGGGTGTTCGACTCTTCGGCCAGCGTCTTGCCGCCCACCAGGATCTGGAAGTGGAAGCCGGTGGCGCGCAGGGCCGTCGTCTTCACCGAGGCCACGACGCCGTCAAGCCGGCCCAGACACGAGCGTCGGCGGTTGATCCGCTGGGTGCGTACGCGCAGCACTGGCTTCGCTGGGCCGCCTCGCAGGGACGACCACTCCGGGTTGCCGCCCAGCGCGAGCCGTCTCTGGCCGCTCCCGTCGGCGTTCATCACCCAGATCTCGCCCTCGCGGTCGTCGTGGCCCGTGGGCTTGCGGTAATAGGCGATGCGCTGCCCGTCGGGCGAGAAGGAGGGGTCCTCCTCCTCGACCCCAGGCGTCGAGGTGAGCTGCCGCAGCCCGGTCCCGTCGGGGTTCATGAGCCAGACGTCGGTGGCATCCACTGTCTGGACGCAGCTTTCACTGGTGAAGCAGGTGACGGTGGACGTGCGCGTGCGCCGCGCGAACGCGATTCGGCGCCCGTCCGGCGCCCAACTCGGCTGGCGACTCTGCTCCAGGTAGCGGCCGGGCGGCGGGCCCGGGGTGGTGGTGTTCTGATCGGGCAGGATGACCTGCGAGCCCGTGCCGTCAGCGTTGGCCACGGCGATTGCCACCCCGCGGGCCGAGTAGGCGATGCGCGCGCCGTTGGGAGAGAGGACCGGGTCCTGGCCGCGGTCGCTCGCGAGCTGGTGCTGCCCGCTGCCATCGGCGTTCATGAGGTAGAGCCCATCGACGCCGCTGTCGCCGCCGAACTTGAACCACAGCACGCGGCGACTGTCGGGCGAGAAGCTGGGGGAGAGCCCGTCGGGCCGCTCGCTCTGGGTCCGGGTCAGGCGCTTGACGTGGCGGCCGTTGATGTCGCTCGCGTAGACGTCCGAGGGCATCTCACCGCGGACCGAGACGATGTGCTTGAGGTCGGGCGAGATGGCCGGGTTCGTCCCGATGGGGTCGACGCAGTTGTAACCCGTACCGCTCGGGGAGACCGAAGCGACTCCGCACCCGTCGAGGGCGCTGAAGAAGATCCGCCCGTTGCGGCCGGGGCTGGTCGCGGAGGCCACCGGCGCCAGCGAGGCTGCCGCCAGGATCCCGACCACGACCATTCCCGTGACGCGCGCAGAGCGCAATTCCCGACCTCCGTCCGGGGACGAGCGTACTCCGATCAGGAGGCCCTGACCAGGGGCCGCGGCGGGGAGTCGATCGTTCGTCTAGTTGACCCGGCGCAGGTTGACGGTGAGCGTGCGGCGCATCGCCTCCGGCGGCCCGGTCATGGGTCGCACGCAGTGCAGCGAGTTGAACGTCTTGACGAACAGGACGGCCTGGTTGGGCTCGAACTCGAACGTCCGCAGGACCTCGACCTCGTCGAAGCCCAGGTACTCGTTGACGTGGTTGAAGGAGCGCCGCGTGTCCTTGGGGCGCAGCATGTCGGTCCCGCCGCCCCACTCGCGCCGCCAGTCGCCGGGGCGGACCATCGAGAGCACGAGGGTCACGACCTTCTCGGGCGCATCGGTATGGGGCACGATGTGGCCGCCCTGCGCGGGCATGACGGAGAACTCCATGGTTCCGCGCAGCCGGGGGCGCCGAGGCGGCAGCACCCGGCGCCGCACCGCTGCGCGTGCCTCGCCCACCCGCATCCGCAGCGGGCGCGGCCGGGGCAGCAGCGCCAGGTCGATGCCGGCATCGCGCAGTTGCTCGAGCAGCTGCACCCTGAACTGGGGCGAGCGCAGCTCCGCGTAGAGCTCGCGCCACACCGGGCTGGCGCCGACAAAGCGCCGAAACTCGCCCGGGTTGACGAACTGGTCCGACAGCGAGAGCTTGCGGCCCTGCTCGGGGCGCTGGGCGAGCTGCCCCGTGTCGGGGAACGCGTCGACGAGCCGCTCATACACGTCGGGCTCGAACACCTGCCGAGCCACGCCCATGGGGAACGGCTCGTAGACGAACTCGGCCCGCGTGAGGTCGATCAGCTAGCGGCCCTTCCAGACCGGGTCGCGCTTCTCGGCGAACGCGGTCGCGCCCTCGCGGGCGTCCTCGGAGGCCATGACCGGCCCGGCGATCGGGCCCTGCTTCTCCCACGCCTCCGCCTCCGTCCAGTCCAGTGAGGACTGGATGATCTCCTTGGACGCGATCAGGGCCAGCGGCCCGTTGCGCTCGATCTCCGCCGCCAGCGAGAGGGCGCCGTCCAGCGCCTCGCCGGGCTCGGCCAGCCGGTTGACCAGGCCCAGCGCGTGGGCGCGCTCGGCGTCGAGCGGGTCGCCGGTGAGCGCCAGCTCCATCGCCAGGTGGTAGGGGATCCGCTTGGGCAGGCGGAACAGCGCCCCCGCGGCGGCCACGAGCGAGCGTTTGACCTCGGGGATCCCGAGCCGGGCGCCCTTCGCGGCCACGATGAGGTCGCAGGACAGCGCGATCTCGAACCCGCCGGCGACGGCGAAGCCCTCGATGGCCGCGATCAGCGGCTTGCGGGCGGCGCGCTGGGTGATCCCGGCGAAGCCGCGGTCCTCGTACCAGGGGCGCTCGCCGGTCACGAAGGCCTTGAGGTCCATGCCCGAGCAGAATCCCTTGCCGGCGCCGGTGAGGACCGCGAGCCGCAGGCCATCGTCGGCGTCCAGCTCGTCCAGCGCCCGGCCGACGCCCTCGGCCACCGCGCCGTTGACCGCGTTGCGCGCGTCGGGGCGGTTGAGCGTGATGACCAGGACGCCCTCGCGGCGCTCGGTCAGGACGGCGGGCTCGTCGCTCATGCGGGCGGGGACACTACCCGACCCTTGACCTCGCAGATCCGCAGGTCCTTCGGGGCGCCCTCCGCCCTCAGGCGCCGCAGGCGGCCGAGCTCGAAGGAGTCCTCCTCGAGCTCTCCGCACACCGTCTCGGAGACCAGCACCTGCCCGCCCTTGGCGTGGTCGGCCACCCGGGCGGCGATGTTGACGTCGACGCCCAGGTAGTCGCCGCCCAGGCGGCGCGGGCGCCCGTGATGGACGCCGAAGCGCATGTGCGGGTGGAAGCCGTCGACCTCGATCTCCTCCAGGCCCTCGGCGGCGTCCAGCGCGGCCTCGACGGCCGACTCCGGATCCGGGAACACCGCCATGAGCCCGTCGCCCAGGCGCTTGACGATGGCCCCGCCGCGGCGCTCGATCGCCCCCTCGAGGACGACCCCCGCCTCGCGCAGCAGCTGGACCGCCGCGGCGTCGCCGGCGGTCAGCGCCCACGACGAGAAGCCGACGATGTCGGTGAAGAGGATCGTCACGGCCTCGTCGCCCATCCCGCGGCCCGAGCGCTCGGACAGGGCCTGCCACACCTGCAGCGCGGCCAGCCCCAGGTGATGGGCGGCGCTGGGGCGCTCGGGCTGGAGCGCCGAGGCCTCGCGCGCGACGAGCTCCGCGGGCCGCCTGCCCGCCGTCGAGAGGGGATCGCCGAACTGCGGGTCGCCGGGGAGGCGCTCCCGGAGCATCTCGATGGCCGCGATCAGCGATGGCGCGCTGTCGAGCTTCTTCGCGCCCTGCCGCACGCGGCGGACCGGTTTCTCGTCCTCCGCCATCGGACGAAAACCTATCGCGCGCCGGAGGAGCGTTCCGTCAGGTCCAGCCGCCAGTCGTTGGTGCGCAGTGGCCGGCCGCGGTAGACGTGGTCGAGTTCGCCGAGGAGGGTGAAGCCGAACCTCCGGCACAGCGCGTTGGACGCGGCGTTGCGGATCGCGGGAAAGGCGTGCAACTGGCGGAATCTGGGCTCGCCGCGGGCCCGCTCGAGCAGGATCTCCAGCGCCCCGCCGGCGATGCCCCGGCCCTGGAAGGCGGGGAGGACCGTCCAGCCGGTCTCGTGGATCGCCTCGCCGCGATGCGTCGCCTCCCAGATCCCGATGGTCCCCGCGGGCGGCCCTCCGGGGTCGGGCTCGATCACCAGCCACCAGTCGCCGTCCGGCCCGCAATCCGCGAGGCGCCGCTGATGCACCTCGCCGACGTCCGCGGCCGCGAGCGGCCCGCCGAGGTCGCGCATCACCTCCGGGTCGGTCTCGAGCGCCTCGGTCAGGCCGATGTCGGCGACGGTGTAGGGGCGAAGCTCCACACCGCCGGATTCAACCGGGGCCGGGCCACTGGTGCGTTCCACTCGCGGTATGCGGGAGTGGGACGCACCGGTGCGCCTTGCTCCCGGGGAATCGATCCGGCCTCGCGGCTAGCGTGGCCGTCTCCATGCGCCTGATCGTCGCCCGCTGCGAGGTCCGCTACACCGGCCGCCTGAACGCCCTGCTCCCCGAGGCGCTGCGGCTGCTCGTGATCAAGGGCGACGGCTCCGTGATGGTCCACGCCGACCATGGCGGCTACAAGCCCAGCAACTGGATGACGGCGCCGACGATCATCGAGGAGACCGGCGAGGGGCTGGTCGTGCGCCGGCCCAGGGACGACGACCGCCTGGAGATCCGCATCAGCGAGGTGCTCTCCGACGTCGAGCACGACATGGGCGAGGCGGCGGCGCTGGAGAAGGACGGCGTCGAGCGCCACCTCCAGGAGCTGCTGGCCGACCAGCCGCACTGGTGCGGCGAGGGGTTCCGTCTCGTCCGGCGCGAGTGGCCGACGGACATCGGCCCGGTGGACCTCATGTGCCGCGACGAGGAGGACGCCTGGATCGCGGTCGAGATCAAGCGCATCGGGACGATCGAGGCGGTCGAGCAGCTCAGCCGCTACCTCGAGCGCATCCGCCGAGATCCGGCGATGGACGCCTGCGCCGGCGTGCTGGCGGCGCAGGTGGTCAAGCCTCAGGCGCGGGTCCTGGCGGAGTCGCGGGGCCTGCGCTGGGTCGAGGTCGATCTCGAGGTCCTGCGGGGCGAGCGTGAGCCCGACCTCACGCTGTTCGCCGCGTAGGACGCGCGTGCGCGACTACTACGACGCCCGGGCGCCCGAGTACGACGATTGGTATCGCGGCGAGGGCCGCTTCGCCGAGCTCGACCGCCCTGGCTGGCACGAGGAGGTGACCGAGCTCCTGGGGATCCTGGCCGCGCTGCCCGTCGCCCGGACTCTGGACGTCGCCTGTGGCACGGGCTTCCTGACCCGCCACATTCCCGGAGAGCTCACCGGCCTGGACCAGAGCGAGCGGATGCTCGAGATCGCTCGCGAGCGCGTCCCGCACGGCGAATTCTTGGCCGGCGACGCGCTCGACCTCCCGTTTCCCGACGCCTCGTTCGACCGCGTGTTCGCCGGGCACTTCTACGGCCACCTGGACGAGCGCGACCGCGAGCGCTTCGTCGCCGAGGCGCGCCGCGTGGCGGGCGAGATGGTGGTCGTCGATTCCGCCCTGCGCCCGGACCACGAGCCCGAGGAGACCCAGACCCGCCGGCTCGACGACGGGCTCGGAGTGGGAGGTCTACAAGCGCTACTTCCGCGCCTGGGACCTGGCGGAGGAGCTCGGTGGCGGCCGGGCCATGTTCTCGGGCCGCTGGTTCGTCGTGGTCGTGGCCTGAGCCCCCGCGGGGCTCACTCGCCCTGCACGACGCGCGTGGTCCCGCCCTCGTCCCGCATCAGCCACGCCGCGGTGGCGATCATCGGCAGCGAGACGATCAGCACGACGGTGGCCACGGCATTGACCTCGGGCAGCGACTGCGCGTTGCGGAAGGCGCCGAGGATCCACAGCGGCAGGGTGGTCGTGTCCGAGCCGGCGAGGAAGAACGTCACCGCGATCTCGTCGAACGACAGCGCGAACGAGAGCAGCGCGCCCGCCACGAGCGCGGTGCGGATCGTGGGGAGCGTCACGTAGCGGAACGTCTGGATCCCCGACGCGCCCAGGTCACGGGAGGCCTCCTCCAGCGACGGCGACACGCGTCGCAGCCGGGCCAGCACATTGTTGAAGACAAGCACGATGCAGAACGTCGTGTGGCCGATGACCACCGTGCGGAACGAGAGCTCGGTGCCCGTGAAGAGGAAGAACGACGCCAGCGCGACGCCGGTGATCACGCCGGGCAGGATGATCGGCAGGGTCACCGAGAAGTTCACCGCCTCGCTCCCGGGGAAGCGGTGTCGGGCGAAGGCGAAGGCCATGCTCGTCCCCAGGACCAGGGCGAAGGCCGTGGAGAAGAGCGCCACCTTCACCGACAGCCAGGCGGCGTCCCGGGCGTCCGTGTCGTGGGCGAGCTTGTCGAACCACCGCGTGGAGAAGCCGGGGAACGGCCACGAGTTGATCGTGCTCTTGTTGAACGCGTAGAGCACGATCAGGGCCAGCGGCAGGTACAGGAAGAGGAACACGAGCGCCGCCGTGCCGCCGAACACCCAGCGCGACGTTCTCGACTGGCCCATCACGTCACAGGTTCTCCAGCGCGCCCGAGCGCCTCGTGATGGTCAGGAACACGACGAGGGTCACCAGCGTCAGCGTCGCCAGGGCCGCGCCGAACGGGAAGTCCGCGGCCACGCCGAAGCGATCCTTGACCGCCCCGCCCAGCACCTGGCTCCCGCCGCCCACCAGCTGGGGCGCGACGAAGTCGCCCATCGACAGCGAGAAGACGAAGATCGAGCCGGCCACGACTCCGGGGAAGGCCAGGGGAAACACGACGCGCCGGAAGGTCGTCCAGGTCCCCGCGCCCAGGTCGCTGGACGCCTCCAGGTAGGAGTCGGGGATCTTCTCCAGCGCCGCGAACAGGGGCAGCACCATGAACGGCAGCCACACGTAGGCCCAGGTCAGCGCGATCGCCTTCTCGTTGTAGAGGAACGCGCTGGACGGGTGGTCGATCACCCCGATGTTGTGCAGGAACCCGTTGAGCAGCCCCTCGCTGCCCAGGATCGTGCGCCAGGCGAAGATCCGCACCAGGATGCTCGACCACAGCGGCACCACGACCGCGAGGAAGAGCAGCGTGCGCCAGCGCGGTGGGGCCACGCGGGCCATGAACCAGGCCAGGGGGAAGGCCAGGGCGATGTCGATCACGGTCACGGCGGCGGCCAGCCCGACCGTGCGCCCGTAGATCCGCAGCCACAGGCCGCCCTGGCCGGTGAAGATCTTCGAGTAGTTGTCCAGCGTCCACTTGCGCACCAGCTCCGCCGTGAACACGTCCTGCTGCCACAGCGAGGTCATGAGCAGCAGGACGAGGGCCACCAGGTAGAAGACCAGCAGCCAGGCCACGGCCGGCCCGAGCAGGAGCCCGAGCCGGCCGCGGGGGTGCGCGTAGAGCGCCCGGGAGAGAGACCGCGTGGTCAGCCCTTGACCTCTCCCCAGGCGTCCGTCCACTGGCGGTAGTCCGTCGGCTTGATCGGCGTCTGCCAGTACTTGATCGAGTCGTAGTAGTGCGAGTCGGTGATGTGCAGGTCCTTGCAGCGCTGCGGACCCACGACCGCGCACGTCTTCGTGTTCGCCGGCGAGTACCCCGTCACGTCGGCGACCTTCGCCTGCACGTCGGGGTTCGTGACGTAGTTCATGTACTTGTAGGCGCAGATCGGGTTCTTGGCGTCCTTGGACAGCATCCAGGAGTCAGACCACCCGGTCACGCCCTCCTTCGGGATGACCTCGGCCACCGGCAGGCCGGCCTTCTTGAGGTCGTTGGTCATGAGCGGCCAGCCCGCCCCGACGATCGCGTCGCCCGACTTGAACAGCTGCTCGAAGTCGGTCGCGAGCACCCAGTACTTGCGCACAAGCGGACGCTGGGACTTGAGCTTGTCCTTGACCTGGTTGAGCGTGCCCTCCGAGATCGCGTACGGGTCCTGCTGCCCGAAGAACTGCAGGGCCGGGTCGGCGATCTGGATCGGGTTGTCGGGCACCGTGATCTTCCCCTTGTACTTCGGGTCGTAGATGACCGACCACGAGTCCGGCGCCGTGGGGAAGCTCTTCTTGTTGTAGATGAGGACGTTGGCCCCCCACATGAACGACATCCCGTAGTGCTTGCCGTCCGCCGTGTTGAAGGACGGCGACTGCAGCTGCGGGGCCAGGTTCTTGAAGTTCGTCAGCTTCGACGTGTCCAGCGGCTGCAGCGCCCCGGACCGGATGGCCCGGACCGACGCGTCGCCCGAGAACGAGGCGAGGTCGAACTGACCGCCGCCGCCGGAGCGGAACTTCGTGAACATCTCGTCCGAGGACCCCGCGTAGACGGCGTTGACCTTGCACCCCGTCTGGCCCTCGAAGGTCTTGACCCAGGACGGATCGGTGTAGCCCTCCCAGGCGACGATGTTCAGCTTGCCCTCCCCGGCCTTGTTGATGTCCGGGCCCTTGGCCGTGGTCGAGCTGCTGTCGTTGCTGCTGCTGCCGCAGGCCGCCAGCCCCCAGAGGCCGACGACGGCGACGACGAGTGCGATCCCTCTTCTCACGCGCTTCCCTCCTGTCCGATGCCGATCAGGCGTGTGTGCTTCCCGTTCCAGACGAGGGTGACCGAGCGCCCGCGCAGGGCCTCGGCGTCCTCGTAAGTCGTGTCCACGTTCTGGCGGACCACCATGAGCTCGCCGCCGCCCTCCAGCTCGACGACGAAGCGGCTGGTCGGCCCCGCGTAGAGGCTCTCGCGCACCACTCCGGCGGCGTGGCAGGCGCCCTCGCCGGCGGGCGCCGCGCCCTCGTGCAGCGCGATGCGCTCGGGGCGGATCGTCACGATCGCGGTGTCGCCGCGGGAGACCTCGTGGCCGCCCAGGTCGACCTCCACGCGGTCCGCGGCGCTCAGGCGCAGAGCGGCCGAGTCGCCCGACACGGAGTCCACGGGCAGCTCGAGCAGGTTCGAGACTCCGACGAAGCCGGCGACGAAGCGCGACTCGGGCTCGTCGTAGACCTCGTGGGGCGAGCCCACCTGGAGCACGTGCCCGGCGTCCATGACGGCGATCCGGTCGCTCATCGTGAGGGCCTCGTCCTGGTCGTGGGTGACGTAGATGAAGGTGATCCCGACCTCCTGCTGGATGCGCTTGAGCTCGACCTGGAGCTGCTGGCGCAGCTTGAGGTCCAGCGCCCCCAGGGGCTCGTCGAGCAGCAGGACGCGCGGGTGGTTGATGAGCGCCCGGGCCAGCGCGACGCGCTGGCGCTGCCCGCCCGAGAGCTGGCTGGGCCGGCGGTCCTCGTAGCCCTCCAGGCGGACCATGGCCAGCGACTCGGCCACGCGGCTGCGGCGCTCCTCGCGCCCCACGCGCTTGACCTTCAGGCCGTAGGCGACGTTCTCCCCGATGGTCATGTGCGGGAACAGCGCGTAGTCCTGGAAGACCGTGTTGACGTCGCGCTCGAAGGGCGGCAGGCGGGTGACGTCGCGTCCGGCGAGCTCGATCGCTCCGGTGTCCGGGCGCTCGAAGCCGGCGATCATGCGCAGGCACGTGGTCTTCCCGGAGCCCGAGGGCCCGAGCAGGGTGAAGAATTCGCCCCGCATGATGTCGAGGTCGACTCCGTCCACCGCGGCCACCTCGCCGAAGCGCTTGCGCACCCCCGCCAGGCGGACATCGACGGACGCCGGCGTGCCGGACTCACCGCCCACGATCGTCGGGGCGCCCTCCGTCTCCATGGCGCCTTTGTATCGCCAGTGGACGGCGCGTGGGGGATTTCGTGGCCCGTTGCGCCGACTTGGACAACCGCGGCGGGCGGGTTACGCCGCCGCGCTCTCGGGCAGAACCCGCGCCTCTATCTCCCGCAGGCGCGTGAGCAGCCCCTTCACCTCGGGGTCCGTCTCCAGCGCGAGCGCGCGCTCGCAGGCGCCGATCGCGTCCGAGACGCGGTCGGTGCGGGCCAGGGCGTGGGCGTAACGCGACCAGGCCTCGGCGCTGGTCTCGTCGAGCAGCGTCGCGTCGTGGCAGGCGGAGACCTCGCCGCCGACGTCGCCGCTGAGGTGGCGCACCGTGGCCAGGTCGAGCAGGCCCTCGACGGACGGGCCCAGCGAGCGGGCGCGCTCCAGCGCGTCCAGCGCCGCGTCGCGATCGCGCATCCGCAGGCGCAGCCGCCCGAGGCGCTCCCAGGCCGAGGCGTCGCGCGGAGCGCGCTGCGTGGCGCGCTCGGCCGCCTCGGCGGCGAGCGAGAACGAGCCCATGTCCTCGTAGATGCGCGAGGCGTAGCGGTGGGGCGTCGGGCGCTCGCCCTCCACCCGCGCCCAGTCGCGCATCGCCCGGGCCGCGGCGGGGAGGTTGCCGGCCTGCCAGAAGGCCACCGTCATGAGCCGCAGGACCGCGGGGTTCTTGGGCTCGGCGTCGCGCGCGTAGACCAGTCGCTGCGCGGCGAGGGGATAGTTGCCCTCGGCCATGGCGTGCTGGGCCGCGGTCATGAACCGCTGCACGCGGTCGGCCGCGGCGTCGGGCGTCGAGAAGTCGACGAACTGCAGGGAGCCGGCGGGGACGGTGCGCACGCCGACCTGGAACCGGATCCGCGCCCACTGCTGCGACGTGTCGTCGAGGTCTCCGGAGAAGTAGATGCCGGTGACGTTCCCGACGCCCCACTCGGGATAGGACAGGCAGCGGGCGTAGCGATGGACGATCGAGTGGTCGGGCGTGCGGTCGCCGAACGGGTCGTTGCGCGCCTGGTCCTCGGCGCGCGCCCGGGCGCGCTGCTCGGCCTCGTAGGCGCGCCGGCCGGCCTCCTCGCGCGCCTTGCGCGCGGCGGCGGCGCTGACCTTGACGGCGTTGGCCGAGACGCTGCCGCCCCGCGAGCCCTCGGCGAGGGACTCGAGCTGATCGGCGGCGCGGTTGATCGCCTGGAGGTGGCGCTGGTGCTCGACCTGCTTGCCGGGGGGCGCGAGGTCGGGATGCCACTGCTTGGCCAGGCGCCGGCGCGCGAGCTGGATCGCGCGCTGGTCGAAGGGCGGGTCGATCTCAAGCAGCAGCAGGGCCTGCTCGATGTCGAAGACCTGGGACATGAACCTCTAACGGTAGCGAGTGGGGAGACGTCCAAAGCCGTCTTGACGCCGACACCTGCGCGATGATCCATGCATGGGCAGGCTCCTCGCGCAGACGGTCCCCCTCGCGCTGGGCGCGGCCGTCAGCCCGGTGCTGCTCCTCCTCACGCTGGCCACGCTCGGCGGCCCTCGGCGACTGCCCCGCGGCGCCGCGCTGGCGGCCGGCGCGGCGCTGCCGCTCGCGGCGCTCACGGTCGTGGCGCTGGCCATCGGGATCGGCGGCGAGCACCACCTGTCGAAGTCGGCGGCGGCCTGGGTGGACCTCGGCCTCGGCCTCGTGCTGTGGGCGCTGGGCGTCCGGACCGCGCTTCACGGTCCCGCGCCGCCGAAGGAGCGGCCCAAGGAACCGAGCACGAGCCTGGGGAGGTCGTTCGCCCTCGGACTGGCGGGGATGTCCACCAACGTCACGACAATCGCGCTGTACATCCCGGCGATGAAGATCGTCGCCAACAGCGGCGTCGCCGACGCCGACAAGGTGGTCGTCTCGGTGGTCTGCCTGGTGATCGCGATGACGGTCGTCCTGCTGCCGCTGACGCTCGCCGCGGTCGCGCCGCAGGCCTCGGGCCGGTTCCTCGATGCCCTGGGCCACTTCATGACCACGCGCCGTCACGCCATCCAGCTCGTCCTCACCTTCGGATTCGGGGCCTATCTCCTCGTGCGCGCCCTGTCCGAGCTGCTGTGAGCGCCCTGTTCGAGCTCGACCGCGTGACCGCGTCGCGCGGCGGCGAGCCGGTGCTCCGCGACCTCTCGGAGACCATCCCCGAGGGCGCGAGCGCGATCCTCGGGCCGTCGGGATCGGGGAAGTCGACGCTCCTGCGCCTGCTCAATCGCCTGGCCGACCCCGACGAGGGCACGATCCGCTACCGGGGCGCCGACGTGCGCGAGCGCGACGTGCTCGAGCTGCGCCGGGAGGTCGGGCTGGTGCCCCAGCTCCCGGCGCCGCTGGACGGCACCGTGGCCGACAACGTGCGCTTCGGCCCCCAGCTGGCGGGCCGTGAGGCCGACGTGACCCGGGCGCTGGAGCTGGCGGGGCTGGCCGGCAGCTTCGCCGATCGCGAGGCGCGCCAGCTCTCGGTCGGCGAGCAGCAGCGGGTGATGCTCGCCCGGGCCCTGGCCCTGGAGCCCTCGGTCCTCCTGCTCGACGAGCCGACGTCCGCGCTGGATCCGCAGGCCCGCGACGCCGTCGAGAGCGCGCTCGCGGACCTGCGCGGGCGCCTCTCGCTGTCCTACGTGCTCGTCACCCACGACCACGCCCAGGCCGAGCGCCTGGCACAGCAGGTGCTGCGGCTGTGAGCCCAACCAGCGTCGACCTGCTCCAGGTGCTGGCGGCGGCCTCGCTGGTCGCGGTGGCCGCGGCGATCTCGGCCTGGGAGCGCGCGCATCTGGAGGGCGACATCGCGCTCGCGGCCGTGCGGGCCTTCGTCCAGCTGACCGCGATCGGCTTCGTCATCCACGCCATCTTCAAGAGCGACCAGCTGATCTATGTCTTCGCGCTCGTGGCGGTCATGGTGCTCGTGGGCGCGTTCACCGCCCGCCGCCGGGCGCGGGCCGTGCCGGGGGCGTTCTGGCCGCTGCTCATCGCCCTGTCCCTGGCCGCCGCGGCGACGCTGGGGCTGATCGTGGCGCTCGGCGTCTTCGACCCCAAGCCCCGGTTCCTCGTCCCCGTCGGCGGCATGGTCATCGGCAACGCCATGACGGCCGCCGCGGTCGCGCTCAACCGGATGGGGGACGAGATGTCGGCCCGCGCGCGCGAGATAGAGGCCACCCTCGCGCTGGGCGCGACGTCGACCCAGGCGACCCGGCCGTTGATCCGCCGCAGCCTGCGCTCGGGCCTGATCCCGCTCATCGACCAGACGAAGACGACCGGGCTCGTGGCCTTCCCCGGGGTCATGGTGGGCTCGCTGCTCGCCGGCGCCGACCCCCAGGACGCGGTGCGCCTCCAGCTCGTCCTGCTCTACGCGCTGCTGGGAGCCGTGGCGATCGCCGCCCTGACGGCGATGGCGCTCACGTACCGCAACTTCTTCACCGCCGATCACCAGCTGCGCGAGGAGACGCTGGAGGGCTAGTCACGGTCGCTACCCTGGCCCCTCCATGTCCCAGCAGTACATCTTCACGATGGTGCGCCTGACCAAGGTGCATCAGCCCGACAGGGAGGTCCTCAAGGACATCACCCTGGCCTTCCTGCCCGGCGCCAAGATCGGCGTGCTCGGCCCCAACGGCTCGGGCAAGTCGACGCTGCTGCGGATCATGGCCGGCCTCGAGACCGAGTTCCGCGGCGAGGCCCAGCTCGCGCCGGGGGCGACCGTCGGCCTGCTCGAGCAGGAGCCCGCGCTCGACGAGGCCAAGGACGTCCGCGGCAACGTCGAGGAGGGGGTGGCCGAGGTCAAGGGGCTGCTCGACCGCTTCAACGAGCTCTCGATGAACTACTCCGACGAGACGGCCGACGAGTTCGCCCGCCTCCAGGAGCGCATCGATACCGTCGACGGGTGGAACCTCGACAACCGCCTCGAGCAGGCCATGGACGCGCTGCGCCTGCCTCCGCCCGACGCTGACGTGAGCACGCTCTCGGGCGGCGAGCGCCGCCGGGTCGCGCTGTGCCGCCTCCTGCTGCGCCAGCCCGACCTGCTGCTGCTCGACGAGCCGACCAACCACCTCGACGCCGAGAGCGTCGCCTGGCTCGAGCGCCACCTGGCCGAGTACCCGGGCACCGTCGTCGCCGTGACCCACGACCGCTACTTCCTCGACAACGTCGCCGGCTGGATCCTCGAGCTCGACCGCGGGCGGGGCATCCCGTTCGAGGGCAACTACTCGAGCTGGCTCGAGCAGAAGCAGGCCCGCCTGGCGCAGGAGAAGCGCGAGGACAGCGCCCGCAAGCGCACGATCGAGCAGGAGCTGGAGTGGGTGAGGATGAACGCGTCCTCGCGCCTGACCAAGAACAAGGCACGCCTCAACCGCTACGAGGCCCTGCTGGCCGAGGACCGCAACGTCAAGCTCGACACCGTCGAGATCCACATCCCGCCCGGCCCGCGCCTGGGCGGCGTGGTCGTCGAGGCCGACGGCGTGCGCAAGAGCTACGGGGACCGGCTCCTCATCGAGGACCTGTCGTTCGTCCTGCCCCCGGCGGGGATCGTCGGCATCATCGGCCCCAACGGCGCCGGCAAGACCACGCTGCTGCGGATGATCACCGGCCAGGAGGAGCCCGACGCGGGCGCCCTGCGCCTGGGCGAGAGCGTCGAGCTGGCCTACGTCGACCAGTCACGCGATGCGCTGGACGGCTCGCGGACGGTGTGGGAGGAGATCAGCGACGGCGACGAGCAGATCAAGGTCGGCGATCGCACGATGAACTCGCGCGCCTACGTGGCCTCGTTCAACTTCAAGGGCTCAGACCAGCAGAAGAAGGTCGGAACGCTCTCGGGCGGCGAGCGCAACCGCGTTCACCTGGCCAAGCTCCTGCGCCGCGGCGGCAACCTCCTGCTGCTCGACGAGCCGACCAACGACCTCGACGTCGACACGCTCCGCGCGCTGGAGGAGGCGCTGCTGGCGTTCCCGGGCTGCGCGGTGATCGTCTCCCACGATCGCTGGTTCCTGGATCGCATCTGCACGCACGTCCTGGCCTTCGAGGGCGACTCGCAGGTCGAGTGGTTCGAGGGCAACTTCGACGCCTGGGAGCGCCGCCGCCGCGAGCAGCTGGGCGAGGACGCCGAGCGCCCCCACCGCATCACCTACAAGAAGCTCGTCCGCAGCTAGTACACGGGTCCGGAAGTTCGGCGTGGAATCCGGCGAGGGGCTGAGCGTGGCCAGGCGCGCCCAGACGCCGCCGGTTTCCAGCAGAACTTACGGATGCGTTTACTAGATGCTGAACTTCGTCGAGCGGTGGTCCCAGAAGATGTCGTCGTACTTGCCGGCGTCGATGTAGTAGCTGAAGTGGCGGCCCTTGCCGCGCAGGTTGTACGTCGCTCGGCCCTTCGAGTCGATGTTCTTGCCCCGGGGGACGCCGGCCAGGTACTCGCCGTCGGGGCTGAGGACGTAGGCCTTGACCGGGCGCACGCTGACACCGCCGACCGTCAGGCGGACCCTCCCCCCGGCCAGCTTGGTGATCTTGACGGTGATGAGGCGCGAGATCTCGGCCTCGGCCGAGGCGCCGCCGGCGATGCCCAGCGCGGGGTCGGCGGCGAGGTCGAGCTTGAAGCTCTGGCGCGTGGCCGGGTTGGCGGTGAACGAGAACGTCCCGTTGGGCTTGGCCGTGATGTCTCGCGTCCCGATCGCCTTGACCGAAAAGCTGCCGCCGCCGGCCGGGACCCAGTTGCTGGTCGTGATCGTCACCCTGCCCGCCACCGGCGCCCCGGCGTCGTTGCGGATCGTCCCGCTGATCGTCCGCCCCTTGGTCCCGCCGGCACACAGCACCGTGTTCGCGCTGTCGCGGTTGCGCGGGCCCTTGCCCACGCAGGAGAGCTTGAGGGTGGCCGCCTGGGCGGCGGTGGCGAAGCCGGCGGCGAGGGCCAGGCAGGTGGCGATCGCGAGGGTGGTGCGCCTCATCTGTGTCGTCCTTGATCTCGAGGGGCGGGCGGGCGCAAGAGTGTAATCGGCCGCCCGGCACGCCACCCACGGTCGGTCAGGGCGCCGTACGTAGGAATCACGAAGCCCCGAGCGCTCGGGCCAGCGCGGCTCCGCCCGCCGCCGCGACGACGGCGATCGGCAGCGAGGGCCGCCAGGCCAGGGCCGCGGCGGCCGTGGCCACGCCCGCGGCGCGAGCGTCCACGACGAGATGGCGCCCGTCGGAGAAGGTCTCCACGACCACGAGCGCGGCCAGCAGGGCGGGGGCGAGCAGGGCGATCGCGTCCATGGCCCGCGGCGGCAGCTCGCGGCCGCCGAGCATGACCGGCCCCGAGGCCTTGATGATCGCCGTGGCCACGGCCAGCGCGGCGATCGTGGCCCAGGCTCCGTTCACCGGACCCTCGCCGCCACGACGGCGGGAATGCAGGCGGCGATCACGGGAACGCCCGGCGGAGTGAGCGGGACGAGGATCAGGGCGAGCAGGGCGGCGCTCGCCGCCACGGCGAGCGGCCGGCGGTCGCGCAGGTCCTCCCACACGAGCGCGAGGAAGAACGCCGGGAACACGGCGTCGATCCCGAACTTCGCCGGGTCGCCGATCGCGCCCCCGCCCAGGACGCCGACGATCGTCCCGCCCACCCAGCCGGGGAACTGGGCGATCGTCGCCCCCACCATCAGGTCGCGGTCGAAGTGGCCCTCGCCGCGGTTGGCCAGCGCCCACGAGGCGTCGACGATCGGCTGGCCCTCGAGCGCGCGGCGCAGGCGCCCGCCGCGCAGCGAGGGAGCGAGCGCCACTCCCATGGCGACGAAGCGCAGGTTGAGCAGCACCCCGGCCACGACCGCCGCCTCCACGCCGCCGCCGGCGCCCAGGACCGCCACGGCGGCGAACTGGGAGGCGCCCGCGAACACCACGAACGACATCACGATCGGCGCGACCGAGCCCATCACCGGCTGGGCCAGGACCCCGAACGACAGCCCCGCCAGGAAGGCGGCGATGCCGAACGGGATGCCCTCCCGGATTCCCTCGCGAATGCGGTCGTTCACGCCGGCAGCGCGGACTCGACGAGCCCGGCGAGCTCGCGCGCGTCGGTCGCCACGGCGTCGGCCCCCTCGAGGTCGGCGGCCGTGAACGGGCCCGTGGCCACCGCCAGGCAGCGCACGCCGTCGGCCCGGGCGCAGGCGATGTCGTTGGGGGTGTCGCCGATGACGAGCGTGCGCTCGCGCGGCCAGACCTCGCCGCCGGAGCCCGCGCGCCGGCGGGCGATCCCCGGCAGCGCCGAGCGGTCCTCGTGGTCGGAGCCGAAGCCGCCCGGCCCCGAGCCGAACCACCGCCCCAGCCCGGCGCGCGTGAGCTTCAGGCGCGCCACGGGTTCGAAGTTGCCGGTCACGAGGCCGAGGCGGACCTCGTCACGGCCCTCGAGGTCGGCCAGCAGCTCGGGCATCCCCGGAGCGACGTGGTCGGAGAGGTCCGGCGGGCAGAGGCTCGAGTACTCGCGACAGGTGACCTCACGCACCTCGTCGGCGCGATCGTCGATTCGCTCGGCGGAGACGCCGCTCTGGAGCAGGATGGCCCGCGCGATCTCACCGTCCGTGCGTCCCGCCGGCGCCACCCTGGCGCCGGCCGGGTCCTCGACGCCGTGGACCTGGCGGAGGGCCTCGTAGAGCGCCTCCGCGTGGGCCACGGAGGCGCGGAGCAGCAGCGTCCCGTCGATGTCGAACAGGACGAGCAGGCGCGTCACCCGCGCGCGGTGGTGATCTCCGGCGGGCGCAGCAGGGTCTGGAGGACCGTGCAGTAGCGCTCGGCCTTCTCGTGCAGCGAGGCCAGCTCCTCCTCGCTCGCGTCCGGGGCCTCGATGTCGAAGCGCACGCGAATCGCGGTGAAGCCGGGGGAGACGTCGCGGTCGATGCCCAGCGTGCCGCGCAGGTCCAGGTCGCCCTCGACCTCCACCTCGAGCTTCTCGACCGCGATGCCCATGTTCGTGGCCACCATCTGCGCCGTGAGCTGCGCGCAGGCGGCCAGCGCCCCCAGCAGGAGGTCGCCGGAGCACGCGCCGGTGCCCGGTCCGCCCACTCCCTCGTGGGCCTGGGCGTCGTAGATGGCGCGGCCGATGTCGACGGAGCACGTGATCGGGGTGTCGGTCTGCCCGCCCCGCGCGGTCAGCGTGATCGCGGCCTCGCCGCCGTCGGCCCGGTAGCGCTCCTTGAGTGGCTTCTGGGCGGCGCGGAGGTCCATCGCTCAGCGCTCGAAGGACGCGTCGCCGAGCCGCGAGGCGAAGGCGGCGATCAGCCGCGCGGCCGCCTGGACGTCATCCAGCGCCACCAGCTCGACGGGCGAGTGCATGTAGCGCAGCGGGATCGAGACGACGCCGGTCGGCACGCCGCTGCGCGAGACGTGGATCGCGTCGGCATCGGTGCCGGTGAAGCGCGCGGAGGCCGAGACGGTGAACGGGATCCCCTCGGCTTCGGCCGTGTCGTGCAGGAGCTCGAAGACGGCGGGGGAGATGGTCGAGCCGCGCTCGATCACGGGGCCAGAGCCCAGCTCGTGCTTGCCGATCTCCTTGACCTCGATCCCGGGCGCGTCGGTGGCGTGCGTGACGTCGACGACCACTGCGACGTCGGGCTCGACCGCAAAGGCCGTGGTGTGCGCGCCGCCGAAGGTGATCTCCTCCTGCACGGGCGCGACGGCCACGACCTCTCCGGGCGCCCCGCCGGCCTCGGCCACCAGGCGCGCCGTCTCCAGTGCGACGAACGCCCCGAGGCGGTTGTCCAGCGCGCGCGAGGCCAGCCGGCCGTTGGGCAGGTCGATGGGATCGCCGGTGATCACGGCCACGTCGCCCACCCGCACCAGCTCGCGGGCCTCGTCGCCGTCCTTGGCGCCGACGTCGATGTGCATGTCCTTGATCTCCGCCACCTTCTTGCGCTCCTCGTCGCGCAGCAGGTGGATCGGCTTCTTGCCGATGACTCCCGGGATCACCCCGTCGCGGGTGATGACGTCCAGGCGCTGGCCGACCAGAATCTGCGCGTCCCACCCGCCGACTCCGATGAAGTGCAGGAAGCCCTCGTCGGAGATGTGGGTGACGATGAGCCCGATCTCGTCGATGTGCCCGACGACGGCGAGCCGCGGCCCGGTGCCGGTGCCGGCGACCCGGGCCAGGGAGGACCCGAGCGTGTCGCCGCTGACCTGGGCGAACTCCCCGGCCGCCTCGCGCCACGCGGCCGCGGGCGCGGTCTCGTAGCCCGACGGGCCCGGAGCGGTGAGGAGCCTACGGAGCGTTTCCGGCGTCGCCATGCGGCGACAAGCCTACGTCCTGAACGTCTGGCTCGTCTTCGCGCCCGCGGACGTCGTGTACTGGAAGCGGTAGGTCGCGCGTCGCTTGGCGCTCATGACCTTGGTCCAGTAGCCGCCGGCGTCGGAGTTGACCGTCGCCACGTTCGAGAACGTCGACCCCTTCTTGATCTGGATGACGACCCTGCGCTGGGCGTCGGGCCGGACCTGACCCCAGAAGCGGGCGCGGGAGCGGCCGCGGCGCGTGTCGACATAGAACGGCGTCGGGAACGTGCCCAACGCGATCTTGGGCTTGCCGTCGGCGAAGATCAGCCCGGTCGGGAACGTGCGGTCGTCGCGGTACTCGTACTGGGTGAGCAGCTTGAAGCGCGAGCGCAGCGACCACACGACGTAGGCCGACTCGGCGTTGAACAGCGCCTGCTTGGCCTGCGAGACGCCGTACTTGCGGTTCGGCGGGTTCGTGATGTAGCCGTACTCGGTCAGGTAGACGCGGAAGCGCCCGGTGGAGGCCTTCAGGCGGTGCTTGGAGGTCTCCTTGTCCAGCCAGCCCAGCAGGCGCGGCAGGTCGCCGATCTTGGCCAGCGACTTGTTGCGCGTCGGCGTGAAGGGCGAGGTCTTGGTGTTGACGTAGGGGTGGTAGCCGAAGCCGTCGCCCCTGGGGGCCTTGAAGTGCCTGCACAGGCCGGTTCGGACCGGCTTGAACTTCGCGTTGACGCAGCCCATCTGCTGGATGAACAGCAGCGGCGTGAGCCCCGAGGTCCGGCTGGGCGGGCTGCCGATCGGCGCGAGCTCGCCGATGATGATCTGCGCGCCGTGGTCGGCCCTCTTGAGCGCCGGGTAGGCGGCGTTGACCAGGTTGCGATAGATGTGCGGCGCCGCGGGCGTGCACTTGCGCCCCTTGCAGGTGAACTGCGGGGCGAGGAAGACCCGCTGGTTGGGCTCGGAGCCCATCAGGTAGCGGTCGACCCGGCTGCCGAAGTGCTTGCCGACGGCGGTCGCGAACTGCGCGAAGCGCTGCGGGCTGGGCTTCCACGAGGGGGTGGCGACGCTGGGCTGGGTGCTCGCCCAGCGCGGGCCCGACTGGTTGAGCGTGAGCATCACGCGCATGCCGTTGTTGCGGGCCGCGTTGACCGCCGCATCGGTGGGGCCCCAGTTGTAGCCGCTGTTGGGATTCGACGGGTCGAAGCCGCCGGGGATCGTCCTGGACCCGGGCGAGGGGGCGATCGCGTTCCAGTAGGCCTGGATGCGGACGTAGTCGACGCCCATGGCGCGCCACTCGCCGGCCACCTGGTTGGCGGTCGGGCCGAAGATCAGGTTCTCGTCCTCGATTCCCACCTCGGGGTTGCTCACCGGAGCGGTCGTGGCCGCGCTGCTTCCGGTCGTGAGGGACTGGCCGGTCGGGCTGGAGCCGCCGGAGGGGCCGCCGCCGCCCGCGGGGTTGCCGCCGCTGGACGGGTTGCACAGCGGGGGAAGGCACGGGGTCTGGGCGCTCGCGCCGGCGGGCGCGATCGCCAGCGCGGCGAGCGCGATGGGAAGCAGGGAGAGTGGACGCATAGGGCGGCGCATGCTCGCACAAGGAACCCGGCAAACGTCGAAGTGATGCGGTGCCCCTGTTCATAACAACACCGCATCGTCCGGCTTTCGGCTTGAGCTCGCGATCCCCGTGCTAGCGTGGCCAGCCGGTCGAGAAGCCCCTGCAAAGCCGCAGGTTCGGCCCCGGCATTCGTGAGACGTCCTCCTTCCATCCGAGTCGCGCTGGTCGCGCTCGTCCCTGTTGTCATGGCGCTGACACTGTGGGCGGTGCTGCCCCTGTCGTCGGGCGCGCAGTCCGCGGGCGACCTCCAGCAGCGCATCGACACGAAGCGCTCGACGGAGGACAAGCTCTCGGCCGACGCGTCGACGTTCGGGCGCATCGCCGCTCGCCTGGAGCGGGCCATCGCGATCATCGAGCGCAAGCGCGCCGCCGCCCAGGCCGAGCTGGACGCCAACGAGGCCAAGCTCCAGCGCATCAAGGCCGACCTGCTCCGCGAGCGCGGCCGCCTGGCGCGCCTGCGCGCGCGGCTGGCCTTCTCGCGCAGGGTGCTGGCGCGCCGGCTGCGCGAGATCTACACGGCGGGCAAGCCAGACCTCATGACCGTCGTCCTCACCTCCAAGGGCTTCGCCGAACTGCTCGAGCGCGGGGAGTTCCTGCGCCGCATCCGCGACCAGGACCAGGAGGTCATCCAGGCGGTGCGCCGGGCACGCGATGCGTCGCGGCGGGCGACCAAGCGCCTGGGCAAGCTGCGCGCCCGCCAGCAGACGATCACCGACTCCGTGCGCCAGCAGCGCGACGCGCTGGCGCGGATGGACGGCCTCCTGTCCGCCCGCAAGGCCGACGCCGAACGCGTGCGCGCCGCCCGCCTGGCCGCGCTCAAGCACGTCCGCGGCAGCCGCCAGCGCCTGGAGAAGGAGCTGTCGCGCCTCCAGGGCGAGCAGAGCGCCTCGCTGTCGCACTACGGGCCCGGCGGGCGCTGGGCGATCCCGTGGGCCATCGTCAACTGCGAGTCCGGCGGCTACAACCACCCGCCCAACTGGGCCGGCGCCAGCGGCTACTACCAGATCATCCCCAGCACCTGGTCGGGCTTCGGCGGCCACGGCCCGGCGGCGTGGCTGGCCCCGAAGTCCGAGCAGGACCGCGTCGCCTCGCTCATCTGGAACAACGGCAAGGGCGCGGGCAACTGGGACTGCGCCTACATCGTCGGGATCCTGTAGGCGCACAGAGGGCTCACGCACAGAGGGCTCAGGTTCCATGGAACCTGAGCCCCTGGGGTGGGGCCTACGCCGCGGTCGCGAACGGCCACACCTCGCTGCGGGCGCGCAGCCAGTGGACCGAGTCGGGCTCGCCGCAGATGTCCTGCCAGCCGTCGAGGGCGTCCTCGACGTCGCGGACGTCAGGGAAGACGCCCAGGCGCTCGACCACGCCGCCACCGTCGTTGAGCGCTCCGTGGCGGACGGCGATCAGCTCGCCGGTGGCCTCCAGCCAGGCCGCGCGGTAGGTGGGGCCGTTCTGGCCCTCCCGCCAGTAGAGGCCGAAGTCACGCTCTCTGGATCCCTTGCGCAACGAGTAGGAGTAGAAGCGGGTGAGGGTGGTGGCCATGGGGAGCCTCCTGGGACGGGATGGGGGAGAGACCCCATCTCAGCGCGCGCGCCTGAGCGGGACCTAAGAGTTCGACGCGAGCTGTCGGAGCACGAACTGGAGGATGCCCCCGTGGCGGTAGTACTCGACCTCCTTGGGGGTGTCGATCCGCACGCGGGCGGTGAACTCCTTCTCGCCGGCCTTCACCGTCACCTCGCGAGCCTCGCCGCCGTCGATGCCCGTGATCGAGAACTCCTCGCTGCCGTCCAGGCCGAGCGACTCCGCCGTCTCGCCCTCGGGGAACTGGAGGGGCAGGACGCCCATCCCCACGAGGTTGGAGCGGTGGATGCGCTCGAAGGACTCGGCGATGACGGCCTTGACCCCGAGCAGCTTGGTTCCCTTGGCCGCCCAGTCGCGCGACGAGCCCGAGCCGTACTCCTTGCCGGCGAGCACGACCAGCGGCGTGTCCGCCTCGGCATAGCGCATCGCGGCGTCGTAGATCGGCATCTCCTCGCCGTCGTCGTGGAAGACGGTGAAGCCGCCCTCGCGGTCCACGAGCAGGTTGCGCAGGCGGATGTTGGCGAACGTCCCGCGCATCATCACCTCGTGGTTGCCGCGCCGGGAGCCGTAGGAGTTGAAGTCCTTGGGCTTGACGTCGTGCTCCTGGAGGTAGAGGCCGGCGGGCGAGTCCTTCTTGATCGAGCCGGCGGGGGAGATGTGGTCGGTCGTCACGCTGTCTCCCAGCAGGGCCAGGACGCGCGCGCCCTCGATGTCGCCGGTCGCCGCCGGCTCGGCGTCCATGCCGTCGAAGAACGGGGGCTGGCGCACGTACGTCGAGTCCCCGTCCCAGGCGAACGTCTCGCCCTCGGGGACCTCCAGCGAGTTCCAGCGCTCGTCGCCCTCGAAGACCTCGCCGTAGGACTTGCGGAACATGTCCGACTGCACGGCCTCGAGGATCAGGTCGTGGACCTCCTTCTCGGTGGGCCACAGATCCCGCAGGTAGACCTCCTCGCCGTCCTTGTCGGTCCCCAGGGGATCGTTGAGCAGGTCGACGTCCATCGTCCCGGCCAGGGCGTAGGCCACGCACAGCGGGGGCGAGGCGAGGTAGTTCATCTTCACGTCCTGGTTGATGCGCCCCTCGAAGTTGCGGTTGCCCGACAACACCGAGCACACGGCCAGGTCGCCCTCGTCCACCGCCGCCGAGATCTCGTCGGGCAACGGTCCCGAGTTCCCGATGCAGGTCGTGCACCCGTAGCCGACGAGGTTGAACTTCAGCTCGTCCAGGTACTCGGTCAGCCCGGCGCGGTCGAGGTACTCCGTGACGACCTTCGAGCCGGGGGCCAGCGAGGTCTTGACCCAGGGCTTGACGGTCAGGCCGCGCTGGACCGCGTTGCGGGCCAGGACGCCGGCGCCGATCATCACCGATGGGTTCGAGGTGTTCGTGCAGCTCGTGATCGCCGCGATCACGACGTGGCCGTGGTCGAGCTGGAAGGTCTCGCCGTCGAGGGTCACCTCGACGGAGCTGTCGGTCGCGAGGTCCACGGTCACGGCCCCGCCGCCCGAGGGCGACGCCTGCGCGGGCGTGTCGGAGCCCTCCTCGCTTCCCGGCGCGCCATTGGAGGGCGGGTCCGACGAGGGGAATGACTCGGCGACCGCCTCGTCGTGGGCGTTCTCCAGCTGGGACTCGACGTCCTCGGTGACGTAGTTGGTCAGCGCCTCGCGGAACATCTCCTTGGAGTCCGTGAGCGGCACGCGGTCCTGCGGGCGCTTGGGCCCGGCCAGGGACGGCACGACCTCGCCCAGGTCGAGCTCGAGCGTCTCGGAGTAGGTCGGCTCCTCGGAGTCCTCGTCGTGCCACATCCCCTGCTCGCGGGTGTAGGCCTCGACCAGCTCGATCTGCTCCGCCGGGCGCCCGGAGAACTCGAGGTAGCGCAGCGTCTCGGCGTCGATCGGGAAGATCGCGCACGTCGACCCGAACTCCGGCGACATGTTGCCGATCGTCGCCCGGTCGGCCAACGGCAGGTTGGCCAGACCCGGCCCGTGGAACTCGACGAACTTGCCCACCACGCCGTGCTCGCGCAGCATCTGGGTCACGGTGAGCACGAGGTCGGTGGCGGTCGAGCCCTCCGGCAGCTCGCCCGAGAGCCTGAAGCCGACGACGCGCGGGATGAGCATCGACATCGGCTGGCCGAGCATCGACGCCTCGGCCTCGATGCCGCCCACGCCCCAGCCCAGCACGCCCAGGCCGTTGACCATGGTGGTGTGCGAGTCGGTCCCGACCAGCGTGTCGGGGTAGGCCTGTCCCGACTCCTCGTCGTGGAAGACCACGCGCGCGAGGTACTCGAGGTTGACCTGGTGGACGATGCCGGTGTCGGGCGGCACGACCTTGAAGCCCTCGAAGGCGCCCTGGCCCCAGCGCAGGAAGGCGTAGCGCTCCTGGTTTCGCTCGAACTCCAGCTCGGCGTTGCGCTGGAAGGCGGCGCTGGTGCCGAAGGCGTCGACCTGCACGGAGTGGTCGATGACCAGCTCGGCCGGGACGAGCGGGTTGATCTTCTCGGGGTCGCCGCCCAGCTCGGGCATGGCGTCGCGCATCGCGGCGAGGTCGACCACGGCGGGCACCCCGGTGAAGTCCTGCATCAGCACGCGGGCGGGCGTGAAGGCGATCTCCTTGGAGGGCTCGGCGCTGGCGTCCCAGGTGGCCAGGGCCTCGATGTCCTTGGCCTGCACACCGACGCCGTCCTCGTTTCGCAGCAGGTTCTCCAGCAGGACCTTCAGCGAGAAGGGGAGACGGGCGACGTCGAACTTGGACTGGAGCGCGTCCAGGCGGTGAATCTCGAATTCGCGGTCGCCCACCTTCAGGGTGTCGCGGGCGCCGAAGGAGTTCTCAGAGGGCATGACCTCAGCCTACCCGTCAGGTCCCGCGTGCTCTCCTCAGTGCGGTCAGGCCGGCGACCCCGGCCAGGACGATGGTCACGGGCAGCGCGAAGCGGTCCAGCGTGCGCCAGCCCTCGCCGGCCGCGGCTCCGGCGCCGACGAAGGCCAGGCTCCACAGCGTGCAGCCCGCGAGCGTCATGGCCACGAAACGGCCGAGGGGAACGCGACGAGGTTGCCGAGCGCCCCGCGAGCACCGCCGCCCAGAACGGCATGGCCCCGGCGCGCACGGCGACCCCGGCGAGCATGAGCACGGCCTCGCTGGGTACGACTATCCCGGCGCTCTCGGGGATCATCAGCAGGAAGACGCCCACCGCTCCCAGGGAGTCGATCGAGGCGCGGGCGACATCGAGAATCCAGTCCACGAACGGGCTGTGCCCATTCGCGTTGCCGACTATTCGCGATATATCGCTAGAGCTGCTCGCGCGGGCACCAGTACGTCGTGCGCCCGCCGATGCGCGCGCGTGAAAGCGGGGATCCGCAGCGCGGGCAGTGCCCGTCCTCCTCGCGGTGGGCGATCAGGTCGCCCGTGTGCGCCCCGCCGCGCCGGATGGCATTGCGGATCACCCGGCGCGTCACCCGGCGCAGCTCGTCGAGCTCCTCCGTCGCGAGGTCGCCCGTCCGCCGGCGGGGATCGATCCTGGCCTGCCAGAGGATCTCGTCGGCCAGCAGGTTGCCCACGCCGGAGATCGCCTTCTGGTCGAGCAGCCGCGCCTTGACGGGGGCGCGCCCGCGCCCGATCCGCTCGCGGAAGTCGGCGCGCGAGACCTCCTCCGCGTCGGGGCCGACGTGGGCGAAGTCGGGCGCGACGATCGCCCGGCCGAGCCGGCGGCGGTCGCGCAGCGCCATCCGGCCGCCGTCCTCGAACTCCAGCACGAAGCGGTCCCACCGGGGATGGGGCGCCTCGTCGATGGAGATGTGCCCGGCCATCCCCAGGTGCAGGCCCAGCTCCGGCCCGCCGTCGTCGGTCTCAGCCCAGATGAACTTTCCCCGGCGGTGCACCGCGGTCAGCCGCCGGCCGGTCAGAGCGGCGGCGATCTCGCCGGGCGAGTGGGGCCGGGAGACGTAGGTGTCGGTGTCGTCGACGGCGACGATACGCCGCCCGACGAATGTCTCGACCGCGCGCCGGGCGCGCTCGGCCTCGGGGAGTTCCGGCATGGTGCCGGAGTTCTACCCGTACTTGGGCTTCAGGCCGAGGAGCTCGGGGACCGTGGCGAAGCGGTACCCGCGCCGCTTGAGCGCGGGGATGATCTGCCTGTAGGCGGCGACCGTCTGCGAGCGCGGGCCGCCCCCATCGTGGCTGAGGATGATCGAGCCGTTGTGGGTGTTGCCGAGGACGTTGGAGACGATGGCGCCGGTGCCGGGCAGCGACCAGTCGCGCGGATCGACGTCCCAGATGATCGTGTCCATCCCCAGCGAGCGGGCCTGTCCCACGAGCAGGGAGCTGCTGGAGCCGTAGGGCGGGCGGAAGACGCACGGGGTGTAGCCCGTGGCCCGGCGGATGGCCGCGTTGGTGCTGGTGAGCTGGCTGCCCGCGCCGCCGGCGAGGTTGGCGTGGTTCCAGGAGTGGTTGCCGATCGCGTTGCCCTCCGCCAGCGCCCGGCGCATGACGGCGGCGCGGCCGGCGATGTTCTGGCCGATCTCGAAGAACGTGCCGTGCACGCCATTGCGCTTGAGGAGGTTCAGGATCTGGCTCGTGTAGTCGCTGGGGCCGTCGTCGAAGGTGAGGGCGATGACGTGGCGCGAGCGCGAGGCGTTGGTCCAGTTCCACGGGCCGCGCGCCTGGCAGCCGGTCGGGACCGGGGGTAGGAGCGTGGTCTGCGCGAAGCCGGTGTCGGGCAGCCGGTCGCCGCACGGCACCTTGGGTCCCGAGCACTTCTTCGTGTCGGTCCAGGTGGAGGTGACGAGCCAGCGCACCCTGCCGGGGTCGAGCCCGACGGCGGAGGTGGCGAACGTGGCCGTCATCGTCTTCAGGGCGTCGGATCGCTTGATGGTGGCCGACAGCGCCGACGTGGACCCGCCCGCGCGCGTGACGCTCAGCGCCGGGCGGCTCCGGCCCGTCGCGGTGGCGCAGATGAAGCGCCGGGGGCCCTGGATGACGATCAGGCACAGGGATCGCCCGGGCCGCGAGGTCAGGGCGCGGCTGGCCCAGGGCCCGCGGGTGTGCACCGTGAAGACCAGGTTCGTGCCGTCCTGGCGCAGGGTCGCCGAGGTCAGGTCCAGCGGCGAGGCCGCCGTGTCGGCCGGGTCGTTGGCGGCCAGGGCGGCCGGCGCGGCGAGCAGCGCCACGGCCAGGGTCAGGATGAGACCCAGGCGCTTCACTGACGCGGAGGCACGACGTAGATGCGCTGGCCGCTCAGCGAGCGTCCGTCGTCGTTATACGAGGTGGGCGGAGGGCGGTAGACGTCGACGTGACGCCCGCCGATCGCGCCCCCGGTGTCCTGCGCGACGAACCACCCGGTGCCCAAATGATGCTTCTTGTAATACGGGATGTAGACCCGGCTGCCCATCGGGATCACCGACGGGTCCACGGCCAGGCTGGCGTAGTACGTGAGGTCGAGCGACGGGCCCGAGCCGAAGCTCACGCCGGGCAGCGGCACGTAGCGCTTGCCCAGCCCGTTGAACCAGCCGCCCGAGTCGAGCGGGAACGTCAGCCGCTTGGTCGCGTTCTTCCAGTAGCCGCCGGCGCGCCAGTAGACGCCGCGTGAGCAGCCAATGCAGGAGGAGCGCCCGAGGCGGTCGACCCAGCCGCCGTGGCCGGTCGCGTTCACGTGGTAGCGCTTGCCGTCGAGGCCCACGCCGTCGCCCTCCATGGTCAGGCCGCGCGCCGAGTACAGCCAGTCGATGCGATGGATGCCCGACAGGCCGGGCGCCTTGACCTTGCGGCCGACGAAGAAGCTCTCGGGGATGGGGTAGTACTCGGTGATCTGCACGCTCGGCAGCCAGGACGGCTTGCGGATCTTCTTCGACTTGGCGGCGGACGCGAGTCCGTGAGCCAGCGCCGCCCGGGCGGCCGGGCGGTCCACGACGCGGCTCCCGGCGAGCGCGGTGGCCGGAAGGGCGAGCAGGGCCGCGAGCGCGGCGGCGAGGAGGGCAGAACGGAATCGAGACATCGTCAGCAGCATCGGCGTTCCAGCAACCGGGCTGAAGCGGCGAAGTTGCGCAGTGTAGAGCGGGATGGTCCGCCAACGCCGCAAGCGCCGTTGCCGGCGGTCACGCCCTATGCTCGGCGCGTGGTCACCGCCCACGCCGATCACGTCGGCAGCCTGCTCCGCCCGCCCCGGCTGCTCGCCGCGCGTGAGCGCCTGGCGGCGGGCGAGATCGAGCCGCCGCAGTTCAAGCGGATCGAGGACGACGCCGTGAGGGAGGTGATCGCGCTGCAGGAGGCCGCGGGCTGTCCGGTGGTCACCGACGGCGAGCTGCGCCGCGAGTCATTCCAGAGCGAGCTGACGGCGGCCGTGGACGGCTTCTCGGGTGTCGACATCGATGCCTGGCTGTGGGGCGATTGGCACTCGGAGGTGGCCGAGGTCGGCGACCGCTCCACCGAGCGGCCCGAGGGCCTGGCGGTGGTCGAGCGCCTCCACCCGCGCCGCTCGCTGGCCTCCGAGGAGTTCACCTTCCTGCGCGCCCACACCGACCGCGTCGCCAAGGTCACGCTGCCCTCCCCGACCCTGTTCGCCAACCTCTGGGATGCCGAGCGCTCGCGCGACGCCTACCCGCGCTTCGACGACTTCATGGCCGACGTGGTCTCGATCCTCAGTGACGAGGTCCGCGAGCTGGCGCGCCTGGGCTGCACCTACGCCCAGCTGGACGCGCCGCACTACCCGCTGCTGATCGACCCGAAGTGGCGCGCGTTCTACGAGGCGCGCGGCTGGTCGGTCGAGGACTGGCTGCGCTACGGGATCGAGGCCGACAACGCGGTCATCGACTCGGCTCCGGGCCTGACCTTCGGCTTCCACCTGTGCCGCGGCAACCAGGACTCGCGCTGGCTGGTGGCCGGCGGCTACGACGAGATCGCCCGCCCGGTCTTCGGCGGCGTCCACGCCAAGCGGCTCCTGCTCGAGTACGACGACGAGCGCTCCGGCGGGTTCGACCCGCTGCGCCTGGTGCCCGACGACAAGATGGTCGTGCTCGGCCTGGTCACGACCAAGACGGCGCGCCCCGAGACCGAGGACGAGCTCGAGGCGCGAGTGCGCGACGCCGCAGCGCTGGTGGACCTCGACCGCCTGGCCGTGGGCACGCAGTGCGGGTTCTCGACCTCCGTGGTCGGCAACCGCATCACGATCGACGACGAGCGCCGCAAGCTCGAGACGATCGCGCGGACGGCGCAGCGCGTCTGGGGTTAGACCCGTCGCCCGCGTCGCCAGGCGACGAACGTCGCCGCGCCCTCGCTGATCAGGGCGAGCCCGATCAGGGTCCAGCCGATGTAGAAGACGACGCCGTGGGCGTGGACGATCAGCAGCAACGTCAGGCCGGTGATGACCATCACGGCCCGGATGGCGAACTGCCACGGAGGAACGAGCGCTCACTCCGCCTGGAGAGCGGCCTTGCGCTGGCGCTCGCCACTCACGCGCACGACGTCCCAGGCCAGACCGCAGCGCTCGAGCCCGCGGATCACGATCGCGGACAGGTCGAACTGCCAGCGGCCCAGGCCGTGGCGGGCCGACGTGGGAAAGGCATGGTGGTTGTTGTGCCAGGACTCGCCGAACGAGAACAGCGAGAGCCAGAACACGTTGCGCGACTCGTCCTTGGTCTTGAAGCTGCGCCGCCCGAAGACGTGGCAGATCGAGTTGATGCTGTAGGTGACGTGGTGCAGGACGAGGATCCGCACGGCGCCGCCCCACAGCAGGCCGGTCAGCCCGGCCTGGACCGAGCCGCCGATCGCCCAGCCCAGCCCGAACGGGAGGGCGAGGCCGGCGACGACCCACAGCGGGAACGTGCGGTGAATGAAGCTGACGACCGGATCGGCGACGAGATCGGGCGCGAAGCGCGCGCGAGCCCCGCGCTCGGTGTGGACGAAGAGCCAGCCCATGTGGGCGTGGAACAGACCGCGCAGCGCCCCGGTCAGCCCGACGCCGTGGTCGACGTGCGGGCTGTGAGGGTCGCCCGGCTTGTCCGAGTAAGCGTGGTGCTTGCGGTGGTCGGCCACCCAGGAGATCACCGGGCCCTCGATCGCCGCCGAGCCGCAGGCGGTGAGGATCCCCCGCACCACGGGGCCGGTCTTGAAGCTTCGATGCGTCAGGAGGCGGTGGAAACCGACCGTTACGCCGAGGCCCGTCAGCAGGTAGACGATCAGGAAGACGATCAGGTCGCTGGTGCGCAGGAGGCCGTCCCACGTCTGCCACACGGCGACCGCCAGGAAGAGCACGGGGAGGGCGGTGACCAGGCCCGTGATCGTGCGGTCCAGGGTCTCGTGCGCGACCGGCTGTACCTCTTCGCGTGTGCGCGTGACCGCGCTCGTGGCTGCTTCCATGTCTCTTAGACCTCCGACAGGCTCCACTTGGAGAGTCACTCGTCAGGAGAGTCTGGTGAGCCTGGCGGGCGGTCAGCGCGAGCGCACCGACCGGTCAAGGGTAGCGCGGTTGGCCTACCCTGCGGGCATGGATCGCCCGCGCCCGCACGAGGCTGAGATGGAGCAGACGCAGGCCGGTCTGCGTCCCGCCGGTGACGGCTGGTACGTCCTCAACGTGGCCGACGCCTTCGCGATCGCCGACGACCGCGGCCACTCCTTCCGGCTGCATCGCAAGGGGGAGACCGCCGGCTACGGGATGAACATCACCGTGCTCGAGCCCGGGCAGGCCTCCAGCCTCTACCACGCCGAGTCCAACCAGGAGGACTTCCTCGTGCTGCTCGGCGAGTGCATCGCGCTGATCGAGGGAGAGGAGCGCCTCCTGCGCCAGTGGGACTTCTTCCACGCCGCGCCGTGGACGGAGCACACCTTCGTCGGTGCCGGCGACGGGCCCTGCGCGGTGCTGATGGTCGGCCAGAACGCCCCCGACGAGAAGGTCGTCTACCCGGTCGACGAGACCGCGGCCGAGCACGGCGCCGGCGCCGTGCGCGAGACCTGGGACCCGGCCGAGGCCTACCCCGAGGCGGGCTGGGAACGGCCCGAGCCGGCGCGTCGGCCCTGGCCGCCCCGCTGAGGCCCGATCAGGACCCGGGCGCCCGGTAGTCGACGGACCGCTGGGCCGCCGCGTCGACCTCCTCGGGCGTCAGCAGCACCGTCGTCGTGGCGGTGGCACCGCCGGAGGCGTTGACGGCAAGCGCCACGGCCGTGGCGGCCTCGTTGTCGGGAAGGTCGACGATGACATAGGCGTCGACATCTCCGAAGCCGAAGTGGAAGCTCTCCACCCGGCCGCCGACTCCCTCGGCCATCTGCGCGACCGCGTCGCGCCGGCTGCTGCCCCCGGCGCTCTGCACGCCCCTGACTCCGTCCAGCGTGTATGAGGCCTCGATGAGGTACTTGGGCATTGAAGCCCTCCTTGTCTCGGGTCCCGACCCTCCCACACTCCGGCGGCCGCGTGGGACCGGCGGCGCCGGCGCTAGATGTAAGTCCCGAGGAGGTTGTTCCGTTCTGTGAGGCGGGCGATCGGGGGTTGGTGGCCGAGGGCTGAGTGTTTGCGGTGGTGGTTGTAGCGAAACAGCCAGGCGTCGAGGGCTGCGGTGCGTTCGTTTGAGGAGCCGTAGATCGCGCCGTAGGCCCAGCCGCCGAGCAGGGTGCGGATAAAGCGCTCGGCTTTGCCGTTGGTCTGGGGTCGGTAGGGGCGGGTGCGCAGGTGGCGGATGCCCAAGGTTCGGCAGGCGATCGCGTGGATGGTGGAGCGGTAGGGCGAGCCATTGTCGGTCAGCAGCGCCTGGACGGTGATGCCGTAGCTGGCGTAGAAGGCGCGGGCGCGCTTGAGGAACGCGATCGCGGTGGTGGCCTTCTCGTCAGCGAGGACCTCGGCATAGGCCAGGCGGGTGGCGTCGTCGATCGCGATGTGCACGTAGTCCCAGCCGATGACCTTGCGGTCGCGGCCGTCGGCCAGCCGCTGGGTGCGCCGGGGATTGCGCTTGACGGCAGTGAAGCGCTTGCCAGCGCCGCCGTGGATGCGACCCAGCTTCTTGACGTCGATGTGGACCAGCTCGCCAGGACGCTCGCGCTCATAGCGCCGCGCCGCCTCCAGGCCCAGCCGGCCCAGCTTGCCCATCCCGATCCGAGTCAAGATCCCCGACACCGTCGACAAGGGCCGACCGAGCAGCTCGGCGATTTCGGGGCCGGTGAACCGCACCCGGCGCAAGGCAGCGATCACCGCGATCGTGTCTTCGGCGGTTCGGTTGGCCACCGTCTGGGGCGCCGAAGAGCGATCCACCAGACCCTCTGGGCCCTCCTCGCGCCAGCGCGCTAGCCAGCGACGCGCGGTGCGGTCGGTGATTCCGGCGGCCGCGGCCGCCTCCATCACCGACCACCCCGTCGCCACACGATCAACCAACAGCCGGCGACTATTCGGACAGGTCCTGGCGTTAGCGTGAAGCTTCATCCGGTGTCCTCCTTGGGACTGATTGGCGTCAACACCCATCAGCCTCCAAGGGGGCCCGGATGAACCCCCTCACGGACCAACGTCCTCAGGAACTACAGCTAGAGCTCGGCGCCGTCGTCGTAGAGCTTGAGGACGCGGACGCCGCCGTCGGGCGTGGCGTCGAGGCACAGCCGGCACAGCACGCACTCGTCGATGTTCTTTTCGACGAGCTCGAGCGAGCCGCCGTCGCCCTGGGCGTAGATGTCGACCGGGCAGACCTCGGCCAGCTTGGCCGCCACCTCGGGGTCGGCGGCGATCGCGTCGTCGACCTCGATGCCGATGAACAGGCCGTCCGTCCTCATGCCGCCGCCCCGATCCGCCCCTTGACGAGATCCGGGATCTCCTCGATCCGCTCGGCCACGACGATCCCGGCGTCCTTGAGGCGCGCGATCTTCTCGGTGGCCGTGTCCTCCTTGCCCTCGACGATCGTGCCGGCGTGGCCGAAGCTCATCCCCGGCATCTCGTCCATGAACCGGCCGGCCATGAAGGCGACGATCGGCAGCTTGCAGTCGTTGTCCCTGACCCATTCGCTCAGCTGGGCCTCCATGCGCCCACCGGGCTCGGTGTAGATCACGATCGCCTCGGTCTGCCCGTCGGAGGCGAACAGCGGCATCAGCTCGGCGTAGGAGGAGCCGATGATGGCGTCGCCGCCGATCGAGACGGCGGTGGACTGGCCGAGTCCCGCCGCCCGCAGCGTGGACGAGATCTCGGTCGTCATGCCTCCGGAGCGCGACATCACGCCCACGACGCCGGGCGCGTAGGACTTCGCCGCGTCCTTGGCCGGGCCGCCGATGCCGCCCATCTTGATCTTGTCCGGGACGATGATCCCCAGGCAGTTGGGGCCGATGATGCGGGCGTCGTTGATCGAGGCCAGTTCGACCATCGCGGCGACGTCGGAGCGCGGGATGCGCTCGGTGACGATGACGACGAGCTTGACGCCGTTCTCCACGGCCTCGAACACGGCGTCCTTGGTGAAGGCGGGAGGGACGGTGACGACGGATCCGTCGATCGGGGCGCCGTGGCTCGCGACAGCCTGCTCGACGGTGTCGAAGACGGGGACGCCGTGGACCTCGCGGCCCTTGCGGCCGGGCGTGACCCCGCCGACGATCTTGGCGCCGGTGCCGTAGTCCAGGCACTCCCGCGTGAGGTTGACCGCTTCGCGCCCCGTGATCCCCTGGACGATGAACGTCGTGTTCTCGTCGATCAGGATGCTCATGCCGGGACCGCCTCGGCGGCGCGGCGGGCCGCCTCGTTGAGGGACACCGAGCGGTCGGCGTAGGGGACGCCGTAGCGCTCGAGGATCTTGAAGCCCTCCTCCTCCCACGCACCGGGGATGCGGAAGATGGCGATCTTCTCGGCCGGGTCCATCTCCAGCTCGACGCAGGCCTTGATCACGCCGCGCGCGACGATGTCCACCCGCGTGTTGGAGACGATCGACATCATCACGGCGATCTTCTCCACGCCCGGCTTCTGGAGCACGAGCTTGGCCAGGCCGCAGGCCTTGGCGACGGACGGGTTGCCGCCGATCTCGCAGTAGTTGGCCGGCTTGCCGCCGTGGGCGCGCACCGCGTCGAAGAGCGTGAGCGAGCCGCCGCCGGCGCCGATGACGAGGCCCAGGTTGCCGTCGAACTCGGTGACGTTGCCGGCCACGCCGCGGTGGTCCTGGGCGTCGACCTCCTCGCCGGCGATCTCGAACGGGGTCGCCTCGCGCGCCTCGCGCGTCTCCTCGTCGCCCACGCCGAGGTCCTCGAGCAGCTTCTTCTGGCGCCCCCGGGCCTCGTTCTCCATCTCCATGTGCGCGTCGACGGCGACGAACGTGCCGTCCTGGAGCTGGGCGAGCGGGTTGATCTCGGCCAGCGTCATGTCGCGCTGCACGAACAGCTTCGCCAGCCGGGTGAGGATCGGGGTGAGGCGGTTCAGGGCGCTGCCGGTCACTCCGACCGAGGCGATCACCTGCTTGGCCTGGAAGTCCGAGAAGGGCAGGACGTTGGAGAAGTGGCCGCGACCCACGTGGTCGGGGTGCTGCTCGGCCACCTCCTCGATGTCGATCCCGCCCATGTCCGAGAAGAGCATCACCGGCTGCTTGCGCAGGCCGTCCCAGACGACGCCGGCGTAGTACTCCTGCTTGACCTCGACGCGCTCGTCGACGAGGACGCCGCGGGGCATGTGGCCGTTGATCTCGAGCTCGAGGATGTCGGCCGCGTGCTTGGCCGCGTCGTCGGGCGCGTCGGCGAACTGGACGCCTCCGGCCTTCATCCGGCCTCCGGTGAGGACCTGGGACTTGATGACGACGGGGCCGTCGACCTCCTGGGCGCGGGCGCGCGCCTCGTCGGCGGTCTTGGCGAAGCCGCCCTTCGAGGTCGGGATGCCCGCCCGGCGGACGATCTCCTTTGATTCGTACTCGTAGAAGCGCATGGCGCGAAGGGGCGGGAACCCTAATGGAATGCGCAGGAGGACGCTGAGCAGCACCGGCGAAACCCCCGACCGTGATCCTCTCGGTGATCGTGCGGCGCCTGAAGGAGGGAAAGTCCTACGCGGACTTCCGCGAGGCCTGGCTGCCCGACCAGCCCTTCGGGGTGCCCACGCGGGTCGTCAGCGCGCAGAGCCTCGAGGACCCGCAGGAGATCATCACCGTCGGCTTCAGCGACATGGAGCTGGAGGAGGCGCGCGCGTTCCTCGAGCAGACCGCCGCCCAGGAGGAGGTCCGCCACGAGCGGATCGACGACATCATCGACGGGGGCGTGACGCGGACGTTCTACGTCCAGGTCGGCGACGACGACTTCACGGACGAAGCTGGCGTCGAGGCCGCGCGCGGGCGCTGAGCGCCGCCGCGATCTCCCTGGCCACGCGGTCCGGGGCGTGCAGGACCTCGTGACGCGTGAAGCGCAGGACGTCGAAGCCGGCGGCCTTCATCGCGCGGTCACGGACCCGGTCCTCCTGGAACGCGATGTGCCCCTGGTGTGACTGCCGGTCGTCGATCTCCACGACCAGGTTGAGCTCGGGCCAGAGGAAGTCGGGGCGGTAGGGGCCGATCTCGGCCTGGCAGACGGGCGCCGGGAGGCCGTGGTCGGCGCAGATCTCGAGGAACGCGGCCTCGGCGTCGGCCTCGGTCTCGGCTGTGCCCGGGACGTATGCGTTCAGCGCTCGGCTCAGCCGCGCCGCGTTGCGGGATGTCGCTGGGAGGGCGTCGAGGGAGGCTCGGAGGGCGGGGAGGTCCAGGCGGTGCTGTCGCTCGGATTGCCGCAGGACGGAGCGGCGCTGGTTGGTGTTGAGGGTGCCGGCGATGTCGATGAGGGTGCGCGGGAGGCTCGTGACGGAGATGCCCTCGCGGCGCGCGACATCGAGGGGGGCGAGGTTCGTGCGATGGAGGACGACGCCGCGGGGCCCGCTCCGCCCGCCGGCGCCCGGGACCGAGACGTGCGTGCTCGCCGGCTCGGCGCGTTCCCAGATCCCCCACAGCTTGGCGGCGGTCAGGTGGCTGAGCGCCGCGCCGGGACCACAGGCGAGCACCGCCGCCATCCACCGCCCCTCGCGGCTCAGGCGAGGGTGGCCGACGGCGTAGACGCCGCGGTGCACCCGGTACAGTCGCCCGCGCTGGAGGCGGTGCGCGATGCCGTGCCGGGTCAGTCCGGCGTCCAGGAGTTGCGCGCGGGTGATGACTCCGTGCTGCACGACCGACTGCGCCACGATCGATGCCAGCGAGGGGTGATGTCGACTTTTGCCGCCTATAACCGGCTTAAGTCGCCATCACCTCCGAGTTCGCCCCCTCGATGCCGCGGGTCGGCGGCGCCCGAGCCGCCGCGCGCCGGCGCTGACCGCTGCCGCCCGCGCTACGCCGCCGCGCCCTCGAACCCGTAGGCCTCGGCGAGCTCCGGGTCCTTGCGCGCGAGCATCTCCGCCAGGTCGACCATGACCTTGCACTGCTTCCAGGTCGCGTCGTCCTGCATCTTGCCGTCGATCATGTGCACGCCCCGGCCGTCCGGGATCGCCTCGATGACCTTCTTGGCAAAGATGACCTCGTCGGGGTCGGGGGAGAAGACCTTCTTGGCGATGTCGATCTGCACCGGGTGCAGCGACCAGGCGCCGACGCAGCCGAGCAGGAACGCCGCCCGGAACTGGGTCTCGCAGCCCTCGACGTCCTTGATGTCGCCGTAGGGGCCGTAGAAGGGGAGAAGACCCGCGCTCGTGCAGGCATCCACCATTCTCGCGATCGAGTAGTGCCAGGGGTCCTGCTGGGCGGAAACCCGCGGGGCCTCCGGATCGGCCGGGTCCGGGTCCTCGATGACCCGGTAGCCGGGGTGCCCGCCGCCGACGCGGGTCGTCTTCATGCGCCGTGACGCGGCCAGGTCGGCCGGGCCGAAGGACATGCCCTGCATGCGGGGGGACGCGCAGGCGATCTCTTCCAAATTCACGACGCCCTGACCGGTCTCGAGGATCGCGTGGATGAGGATCGGCCGGTCGATGCCCGCCTTGGCCTCGAGCTGGGCCAGCAGGCGGTCGACGTAGTGGATGTCCCACGGGCCCTCGACCTTGGGCACCATCACGACGTCCAGCTTGTGCCCGATCTCCTTCACCAGCGTCGTGAGATCGTCCAGCACCCAGGGCGACTCCAGAGAGTTCACTCGCGTCCACAGCTGGGTGTCGCCGAGATCGATGTCACGGCCGACCTTCACGAGGCCCTCCCTCGCTGCTTCCTTTCTGTCGACGGGCACAGCGTCTTCGAGGTTGCCCAACAAAATGTCCACGGTGGGCGCGATGTCGGGCACCTTCGCGACCATCTTCTCGTTGGAGAAGTCGAGGAAGTGGATCATCCGCGAGGGCAGGAACGGGATCTCGCGGACGGGCTCGGGGGCGTCGATCGCCAGGGGCTTGAAGAAGTCTCGAGGGTTTCTCATAGGGGTCGGAAACCCTAGCGCTCCACTACGCTTCCCGGCCGCATCGACCAAGGAGATCCATGAGCGACGACAGCAAGACAACCGGTGTGGAGACGGACCAGGCGGCCCGCGAGGCCTCCGGGGGGCATCCGTACGGGCGCTACCTCGAGGAGTTCGAGGTGGGGGACGTCTACAAGCACTGGCCGGCCAAGACGGTGACCGAGTCTGACGACCACCTGTTCTGCCTCATCACCATGAACCACCACCCGCTGCACCTCAACGACGTCTACGCCAAGCAGTCCCAGCAGGGGCGCAACGTCGTCGTCGGCCCGCTCGTGTACTCGCTCGCGCTGGGGATGTCGGTGTCCGACGTCTCGGGCAAGGCCATCGCCAACCTGGCCACCGAGGAGCTCTCGCACCCCGCCCCGGTCTTCCACGGCGACACGCTCTACGTCGAGTCCGAGGTGCTGGAGCGCAAGGAGTCGCGCTCCAAGCCCGACCGCGGGACCGTCAAGGTCCACACCCGCGTCCTCAACCAGGACGGCGTCCTCGTGGCCGAGTTCAAGCGCCTCGTGCTCGTGCCGCGCAAGCACCCTGGCGAGCCCACCGAGGCTGCCGAGGGCAACGTCGAGTAGGTCAGGGCCGCCAGTCACCCGGCACCCGCGACCACAGCTCGCCCAGCGGGGCGCGGAGGCCGCAGTTCACGAGCGTCTCGCCCCATTCGGGGTTGTGGATGCCCAGATGGTTGGTGATGTGCCCGACGGTCCGGTGCGACCGGCAGAGGACCGCGAGGTCGCGAGGCCCGAAGCCGACCAGCAGCGCCCGGGTGCTGGACGCGTAGCGCCCGGGGCCCCAGTAGCGCAGCGTGACGTCGCGGCTGAGCGCGCGGGGCAGGCCGAGCTTGGGCCCGTAGAGGTCGACCGCCCCGGCCTCGCCGTAGTTCTCGGTCACGATCGGGCCTGCCCGGCGGGCTCGCGCCACCTCTCGGGTCAGCTCCGGCCAGCCGATCTCGTCGCCGTAGTCCGTGCGGTCGTCCCACAGGCTGCTCCTCGCGAGCGCCCGCTCGCTTCGGACGGGCAGGACCTGCGGCAGCGCCGGAAGGATGAACACCAGCGCGAGTGCGATCACGGCGCCCGCGATCACGGGTGGCCGAACCCGGCGCGACGGCGCCGCGGCAAAGCGCTCGAGCGCCACGGCGCCCGCCGGCAGGACGATGAACGCGGCCGGAGCCACGTAGTAGGACTTGCCGCCGGTGGCGAAGAAGGCCACGAGCACGAAGGCGGCGGCGAGGGCCAGCGGCCGGTGAGTCGCCGATCGCCAGAGCCGGACCTCGCCCGCCACCGCCAGGCCGAGGCAGGCGGGACCCAGGAGGAGCAGGAGGTTCAAGACGAACTCCAGGCGCGACTCGTCCGTCGCGCTCGCCGGCGGATGGACGATGAAGTCGAGGCTGGCCCAGTGATGCCCGAGCTGCCAGACGAGGTTGGGCAGGCAGATCGCGGTCGCCACGGCCGCTGCCAGGAGCAGGCCCCGATCGCGCAGCCGCGCAGATGACACGACGACGAAGCCCCCGAGAAGCCCGGCGACCAGCACGACGGCCGTGTACTTCGTCATCAGCGCCAGGCCTATGGCCGCCCCCAGCAGGGCCCAGTTGCGGGACGCCGGACGCTCCATCACCGCGAGCGTCGCCAGGATCACGAGGGCCCACGCAAGCTGGTCGAAGGTCACCGTCTGGAAGAGCCAGTTGGTGGCCAGGAGAAACGGAGCCAGCGCCAGGACCAAGGCGGTCACCGCGATCGCCGGCCGACCCCCGCCCAGGCGGCGGCAGATCAGGCAGCACACGACGATCGTCGCTGCCCCGGCGAGGACCGTGAAGGAACGCAGGGCGGCGAGCGAGTCCCCGAACAGCGCGTGCGACAGGCGCGCCAGCCAGGCCGTCACGGGCGGGTAATCGACGTAGCCGAAGGAGAGATGCAGCCCGGCGTCGCGGTAGTAGAGCTCGTCGCGGTGCCACCCGTAGCGGTCGATGACCGGGTAGTGCAGCGCGAGCTTCAGGGCGATCGCCGAGGCGATCCAGAGCCAGGGCATTCTGCGCACTCCGGGAATGTAGGCTGGGCCGGTGCCGAGGCGACGCAGCGACAGCCGCGAAGCCGACGTCATCGTCGTCGGGGCCGGCCTGGCCGGCCTCGTCGCGGCGCGCGACGTCCGGGCGGCGGGGGCGAGCGTCGTCGTGCTGGAGGCCCGCGACCGGGTGGGAGGGCGCACGCTCAACCACGACATCGGCGACGGAAAGGTCGTCGAGGTCGGCGGGCAGTGGGTCGGGCCGACCCAGCACCGGATGCTGGCGCTGGCCCGCGAGGTGGGCGTGGAGACCTACCCGACCTATGACCTGGGCGAGAACATCATCGAGTGGCGCGGCAAGCTCGTCCGCTACAAGGGCGCCATTCCCCGCATCAACGCGGCGACGCTGGCCGACGTCGGCCAGGCCCAGTTCCGCCTCGACCGCCTGGCGCGCAGGGTGCCGCTCGAGGCCCCCTGGGAGGCGCCCAAGGCGGCGGACCTCGACGGGCAGACCTTCGCCACCTGGCTGCGGCGCAACGTCGCCTCGGCCGGGGCCCGGACGCTGTTCGAGATCGGCTGCGAGGCCGTGTGGGCCCAGGAGCCGTCGGACCTCTCGATGCTCCACGTCCTCTTCTACACGCACAGCGCCGGCGGATTCGACTCCCTGATCGGGACCACCGGCGGCGCCCAGGAGCAGCGGTTCGTCGGGGGCTCGCAGCTCGTCTCGCTCAGGCTCGCCGAGGCGCTCGGGGACGACATCGTGCTCTCGGCGCCGGTGCGGGCGATCGACCACGGCGACGACGGAGTGACCGTGAGCGCCGACGGAGTTCAGGCGCGCGGGAAGCGCGCGATCCTCGCCATCCCGCCGACGCTGTGCGCCCGGATCGCCTACGCACCGGCCCTTCCGGGCCACCGCGACCAGCTGACCCAGCGCGTCGCCCAGGGCACCGTGACGAAGTGCATGGCCATCTACGACGAGCCGTTCTGGCGGGCCGAGGGCCTCACCGGCCAGGCCACGAGCGATGCCGGGCCGGTTCGCGTGACCTTCGACAACAGCCCGCCCGACGGCTCGCCCGGGGTGCTCCTCGGCTTCCTCGAGGGCGATCACGCCCGGCGGCTGGGGCGCGTCACGCCCCAGGAGCGCCGGGACGCCGTGGTGGGCACTTTCGCCCGGCTCTACGGGCCGCGGGCGGCCAGGCCGGTGGACTACGTCGACCGGGTCTGGGCCGACGAGGAGTGGACCCGCGGCTGCTACGGCTGCGCCATGCCCACGGGCGCCTGGACCGAGTACGGATTCGCCCTGCGAGAGCCCATCGGGCCGCTGCACTGGGCCGGCGCTGAAACCGGCACCGTGTGGAGCGGGTATATGGATGGCGCTGTACAGTCCGGCGCACGCGCGGCCGTGGAGGCGCTCGCTGGCATCTCGTGAGCGGCGAGAGTTATCACGGTCGTTCCGCGGGAAAGCACGGCAAACCACGGATCGCAGGGACGACACAGGCTGAAAGAATCGGCCACCCCTCGCATTCATCGATTTACGCCAGGAGTTGATCTTTTCCAGTGAGCACCCCTGACACGACGGCCGTCCCCACGAACCACTCCGGGCTGCTGGCCTGGGTCGAGGAGGTGGCGGAGCTCACCGAACCCGACGCCATCCACTGGTGTGACGGATCGGCGGAGGAATACGACAGCCTCTGCCAGCAGTTGGTCGACGCGGGCACGTTCGAGCGCCTCTCGGACGCCAAGCGCCCCAACTCCTACCTGGCCCGCTCCGATCCGGGGGATGTGGCCCGGGTCGAGGACCGCACGTTCATCTGCTCCGAGCGTGAGGAGGACTCCGGCCCGACGAACAACTGGCGCGAGCCGGACGAGATGCGTGAGGTGCTCTCGGACCTCTTCCGCGGCTCGATGCAGGGCCGCACCCTCTACGTCGTGCCCTTCAGCATGGGCCCGCTGGGCTCGGACAAGAGCCACGTCGGGGTCCAGCTCACGGACTCCGCCTACGTGGCCGTCTCCATGCGGATCATGACCCGTATGGGCCGGGGCGCGCTGGACATGCTCGGCGAGGACGGCGAGTTCGTCCCCTGCCTGCACTCGGTCGGCTTCCCGCTCACCGACGGGCGCGAGGACGTGCCGTGGCCGGCCGATGCCGACAACAAGTGGATCGTGCACTTCCCCGAGTCACGCGAGATCTGGTCCTACGGCTCGGGCTACGGCGGCAACGCCCTGCTGGGCAAGAAGTGCTTCGCCCTGCGGATCGCCTCCGTGCTGGCCCGCGACGAGGGCTGGCTGGCCGAGCACATGCTCATCCTCAAGCTCACGTCACCCGAGGGCGACGTCAAGTACGTCACCGGGGCCTTCCCGTCGGCGTGCGGCAAGACGAACCTGGCAATGCTCATCCCGACGCTCGAGGGCTGGAAGGTCGAGACGATCGGCGACGACATCGCGTGGATGAAGTTCGGTGACGACGGCCGCCTCTACGCGATCAACCCCGAGTACGGGTTCTTCGGCGTGGCGCCCGGCACGAACGAGAAGACCAACCCGAACGCGATCCACACGCTGGACTCCAACAGCATCTTCACCAACTGCGCGCTGACCGACGAAGGCGACGTGTGGTGGGAGGGCATGACCAAGGAGGCGCCGGACCACCTCGTGGACTGGCACGGCGAGGACTGGACGCCGGACAACGAGAAGCCGGCCGCCCATCCCAACGCCCGCTTCACGGCGCCCGCCGGGCAGTGCCCGTGCATCGCGCCCGAGTGGGAGAACCCCGACGGAGTGCCGATCGACGCCTTCCTGTTCGGCGGGCGCCGCTCCACCGTCGTGCCGCTGGTGCGCGAGGCCTTCGACTGGGAGCACGGCGTGTTCCTCGGCTCGATCATGTCCTCCGAGACGACGGCCGCCGCCACGGGCGACGTGGGCAAGCTGCGCCACGACCCGTTCGCGATGCTGCCGTTCTGCGGCTACCACATGGCCGACTACTTCGGGCACTGGCTCAAGCTCGGCGCGGGCGCCGACGCGGACAAGCTGCCGAAGGTCTTCTACGTCAACTGGTTCCGCAAGGACGAGGAAGGCAAGTTCCTGTGGCCCGGGTTCGGCGAGAACTCCCGCGTCCTGGAGTGGGTGTTCCGGCGCTGCGAGGGCAAGGCCGACGCGCAGGAGACGCCGATCGGTCTCGTCCCCACCACGGACTCGATGAACACCGAGGGCCTCGACGTGTCCGAGGAGGACATGGCGGAGCTGCTCCGGGTCGATCCCGAGGACTGGCGCAAGGAGCTGCCGGCGATCCACCAGCACTTCGCGCGGTTCGGCAAGCGCTTGCCTCAGCCGCTCCGCGACGAGCTCGACAAGCTCGAGGAGCGCCTCGGCGCCTAGCCGCCGAAGCGCTCCCCGTTCGTCCTCGGCCGCTCAGCTCGGGCAGGCCGACAGCAGGGACAGGCTCAGCAGCGGGCCCTTCACCAGCCCGGCGGAGCACAGGAACGACAGCTGGCCCTGGGCCGTGGTGAGAGCCGCCGTGGCCTGGCTGACCTGCGTCTGGAGGTCGGTGCCGCCGACGGTGCCGACCTTCGACGACAGCGTGCTCAGCTGCGAGGAGAGGGTCCCGACGTCGAGGCCGCCCACGAGCGTCTGGAGGGTGGCGATGTCCGACAGCGCATCCGCCAGATCGCCGGGGTTGATCCCGGTGAGCTTCCCCGCGAGCGTCGAGATGTCGCTCGTCGCCGTGTTGAGCTGGCTGGTGAGGGAGGTCACCTCGGTCTGCAGGGTGCTGACGTTGGTGATCAGGTTCGTGATCTGGTCCTGCACGTCGGTGGGCAGGCCGCCGACCTTGGCCTGGAGCGCCGCCAGCGCCGAGCCGAGGCCGTTGAGGTCGCTGCGCAGTGAGGCGATCTGGCCTCGCAGGTCGGCAAAGCCCGCGATCGTGTAGGCGGCGAGCTGGTTGACGGTTCCGGCCAGCCCCAGGATCTCGGCCTGAAGCTCGGAGGCCGAGAGCGACGTGCCCCGGCGGGTGATGACGAACTTCCTCGAGTTGGCGTTCATCGTCGGATAGGCGGCCTTCCTCGCCGCCTTGGGCACGACGAGAATCGCCTTGAAGAGATCGCCGGCGCGCAGCTGGTCGAGTCTCACGCGCACTCCCTTGGGCCCGCGCGGCTTGGCCGTGCGCGGCAGCTTGAGCATTGCCAGCGGCGCGCGAATCTTGCCCCGCCTGCGCGAGGGCAGGTCGAGCAGGACGGGCACGGCCACCCGCGTCCCGGCGGGCAGCGTCGAACCGACGACCTGTCCGGACAGCGTGGTGACCCTGGCCGGGGAGGAGGCGGGGAGAAGGCACAGCGAGGCGAGCGCGAGGGCGCTGATGAGAGAGACCTTGAACCGCATTGACACTCCGTTGTCGTGGAGAACACCCATCCGGCGCGGGGGCAAGTCGCGCCGTGTTTCGCGTAGTTCGTCGGCAGGAAGAGGTGGGGGCTTTAGGACCTGAGCCTCGGCGTGGCCTTGACCCGAAGATATGAACCATGATTCACTTCTTCACGGATGCCCTACCGCCCGACGCCCCGGACCGAGGCCGCGAAGGCCCGCACGCGCGAGCGCATCGTGACCGCGGCGCTGGCGCAGGTGGCCCAGGGCGGCTATCGCTCCGCCGGCGTTCAGGCCGTGGCGACGCGAGCCGGGGTGGCGACGGGAACCGTCTATCGCCACTTCCCCTCCAAGGACGACCTGTTCGCCGAGGTCTTCGAGCGCGCCGCCCGGCGCGAGCTCGCCGTCCTGTGGGAGGTGGCCGACGACCGGGCGCGCCCGGCCCGCGAGCGCCTGGCCGCGGTCATCGAGGCCTTCGCCCGCCGCGCGCTCGCCGGCCCCGTGCTCGCCTACGCGCAGATCGCCGAGCCGGTCGATGCCCGCGTGGACGAGGAGCGGCTGCGGCTGCGGCGCGGTTACCGCGACGTGTTCGCGTCCCTCGTGCGGGAGGGCATCGAGGCGGGCGAACTGCCCGCGCAGGACGTCGACACCGCCGCCGCCGGGCTGACCGGCGGCATCGGCGAAGCGCTCGTCGGCCCGCTGCATGCCCGCTCGGGCCGCCGCAACGAGGCGCTCGTGGCCTCGCTCGTCCAATTCGCACTCAACGCCGTCTCCGGGGAGGGATCGCATGGCCACGCCCACGCGCGCGCCGCAGTCGCACTCGACACATGAGGTGATCAACCAGGCGCGCCCGCTGCAGGACCACAACGCCTTCGACGCCGACCCGGCGCTGGGCGAGGCGCTGGAGCGGGAGGGCGGTGCCTGGGGCGTCGACCGCGTCCGCGACTTCGGCGCGGCGGTCGCCTCGGCCGAGGCCCTGGACCACTCCCGCCGGGCGCAGCGCAACATCCCCGTCCTGCGCACCCACGATCGCTACGGCCATCGCGTCGACGAGATCGAGTACGACCCGAGCATGCACTGGATGCTGCGGCTGGGCGTCGAGCGCGAGCTCACGACCCTGCCGTGGCGAGACGACGCGCGCGATGGCTCCCACGTCGTACGCGCGGCCATGTTCAACCTCTTCAACCAGCTCGACACCGGCCCGTGCTGCCCGATGGCGATCAACTACGCCGCCGTCCCCACGATGCGCCAGGACCCGGAGCTGGCGGCGAAGTGGGAGGACCGGCTGAAGATGCCCGACTACGACCGCTTCGCCCAGGCGGGCATGGTGATGACCGAGAAGCAGGGCGGCTCGGACCTGCGGGCCAACACGACGGTGGCCGAGCCGGTGGGCGACGGCGTGTACGAGCTGACCGGCCACAAGTGGTTCTGCACGCATCCGGTCTTCGAGGTCTTCCTCACCCTCGCCCAGGCGCCGGGCGGGATCACGTGCTTCGTCGCCGAGCGCCCGCATCCGGGCTTCCGGATCCAGCGCCTCAAGGACAAGCTGGGCGGGCGCTGCCTGGCCTCCAGCGAGGTGGAGTACGACCGGCTGCCCGCGCGCATCCTGGGCGAGGAGGGCCGGGGGACCGCGTTCATGATCGAGCAGATCATCTGGACCCGCCTGGACACGCTCAACGGCGTGGCTGGGATGATGCGCCGCGTCGTGGCCGAGGCGATCTGGCACTGCCGCCACCGGGCCGCGTTCGGCGCCGCGCTGGCCGAGCAGCCGGCGATGCGCAACGTCCTCGCCGACCTCGCGATCGAATCCGAGGCCGCGACCGCCGCGACGCTGCGCCTGGCCCGCGCCTTCGACGCCTCAGACCATCCGCACGAGGCCGCGCTGCGCCGGCTCGGGCTGGCGGTGACCAAGTACTGGGTGTGCAAGCGCGGGGCGCCGCTGGCCGCCGAGGCGCTCGAGTGCCTGGGCGGGAACGGCTACGTCGAGGAGGCGCCGATGGCGCAGTTCTACCGCGACATCCAGATCGGGACGGTGTGGGAGGGCTCGGGCAACGTCGTCGCGCTCGATGTGCTCCGCGCCCTGGCCAAGGACCCGGAGGGACTGCCGGCGTTCCTGGCCGAGTGCGACACGGCCGCCGGCGCCGACCCGCGCTTCGACGCCCATATGGCCTCGCTGCGCGAGCGCATCTCCCGCCTCGGCGAGGGCGACCCTCAGTTCGTCGCGCGCCGGCTGGTCGAGGACCTGGCCATCGCCTTCCAGGCGAGCCTGCTCCTGCGTCACTCGCCGCGCGCCGTGTCGGACGCGTTCTGCGCCGGGCGGCTGGGCGAGGGCGGTCGCGCCTTCGGGACGCTCCCCGCGGGGGTCGACGCCGAGGCGATCGTGGAGCGCGCCCTCGCCCTGTAGCTCGCGCCGGGTCAGGCGGCCACGGGGTCCTCGCGGATCACGACCGTGTCGGCGACCTTGATGATCTCGTCGGCGGCCAGGCCCGCCCGCTCGGCATGCTCGCGGATCTTCTCCGGGCTCGAGCCCTGGTAGATGCAGACCGTGCCCACGCGGCCGTCCTCCTCCGCCAGCACGTAGCTGCGAATCCAGCGGATGTCATCGGGCATCTCGCCGTCTCCCACGGCGCGTGAGCGCTCCGCCGCCGCGCCGAGCTCGTCGCCGTCGGCCCAGGCGCTGCGCCTGAGGATCACGTATGTGTCCATTCCGTCCTCCTAGGGTGGTGTAATAACCGACCGACTGTCGGTCGGATACTCTCTCAGAGTCCAATGTCTGTCAAGACGCCCACCCAGGGCCGTGCCATCCAGACGCGCGAGCGCATCGTCGCGGCGGCGCGCCGGCTGTTCTCCGAGCGCGGCTACGCCGACGTGAGCACGCAGGACGTCCTCGAGCGGGCCGGGGTGAGCCGCGGCGCGGTCTACCACCACTTCGCCGGCAAGCGCGAGCTGATGCAGGCGGTGATGGAGGAGATCGAGGGTGAGCTGCTGGAGGGGCTGGCCGGGCGGCTGGCCGGCGTCGAGGACCCCTACGAGCAGATCGTGGTCGCCTCCCAGGGCTACATGGACTACTGCGTGACGTCGGACGACCTGCGCCGCATCTCCCTGCGCGACGGCCGGGCCGCCCTGGGCTGGACGCAGTGGCGCGAGTTCGCGCTCTCCTACGGCCTGGGGGTGACGATCGCGCTGGTGACGAACGCGCAGGAGGCCGGCCGGCTGAGCGGCGACGATCCCGAGACGCTTGGCCATGTCGTGCTCGGCGCCCTGATCGAGGCGGCGACGATGATCGCCCACTCCGATGACCCGGCGGCGACGCGCGAGCGGGTCGGGCGCGCGGTGGCGGTGCTGATCGAAGGGCTCGAGGCCCCGGGGCGTTAGGCCCCGTGGGGCGGCGAGGCCCCGCCGCCGTAGGGATACCACCAGTCCTTGGCGGCGATCTTCGTCTCGATGTGGGCGTGCTTGGTCTCCTGAAAGGCCTCCAGGCCCTCCTGGCCCAGCTCCCGGCCCAGGCCCGACTGCTTGAAGCCGCCGAACGGGCCGGCGTCGTTGTCGGTCAGCGGGTCGTTGATCCACACCGTGCCGGCCCGGATCTCGCGCACGCAGCGCAGCGCCGTCTCCAGGTCGCGGGTGTAGACGTTCGCGCCGAGGCCGAAGCGGGTGCCGTTGGCCAGCTCGATCGCCTCGTCCAGCGAGGCGACCGGGACGATCGGCGCCACGGGGCCGAAGGTCTCCTCGCGCAGCAGGTCGGTCTCCGGCGGCGCGCCGGTGACGACCGCGGGGGAGAAGAAGTGGCCGTTGGCACGGCCGCCGTCGCCGCCCCCGGTCACGATCTGCGCGCCCGAGGCCACGGCGCCCTCCACCTGGGCCGCGACCTTCTCGCGCTGGCGGGCCGAGGCCATGGGGCCGATGTCGGTGCCCGCGTCCATCGGGTCGCCCAGCACGAGTGACTCGGTGTAGTTGACGAACTCGCGGACGAAGTCGTCGTAGACGTTGCGCATGACGTAGAAGCGCTCCGCTGACGTGCAGACCTGGCCGGCGTTGAGGAACGCCGCCCACGCGCCCCCCTTCGCCGCGACCTCGATGCCGTCGGCGACGTCGGCGCAGACGATGAAGGGGTCCTTGCCGCCCATCTCCAGGTTGATCCGGGCCACGCGCTCGGCCGCCCGGGCGGCGATGCGCTTGCCCGTCTGCACGGAGCCGGTGAAGGCGATGCCGTCCACGCGCTCGTCGGAGACGATGGCCTCGCCCACGTCGCCGGCTCCGGCCAGCACGTTGACCACGCCCGGCGGCAGGGCCTCGAAGCACGGTCGCCAGCGCCAGCGTCGAGAGCGGTGTCAGCTCGGAGGGCTTGCACACCACCGTGTTGCCCGCGGCCACGGCCGGCGCGACCTTCCAGGCCAGCAGGAGCAGGGGGTAGTTCCAGGGCACGATGCAGCCGACCACACCGAGCGGCTCCTTGAGGACGAGCGCGAGCTGCGTGGACTCGATCGACGGGATGACGCGCCCGGCGAAATTGCGGCCGATCTCGGCGTAGTAGTCGAAGGCGGCGGCCGTCCAGCCGACCTCGTCGGAGTTCTCGATGCGCGGCTTGCCGCCCTCGAGCGTCATCAGCTCGGCCAGCTCGTCGGTGCGCGCGCGCAGCCGCGTCGCCACCTCGTGCAGCATGTCGCAGCGCTCGACCGCCGGCGTGGCGGCCCAGCCGCGCGCCGCCTCGCGCGCGGCGGCGATGCCGGCGTCGACCTGCTCGGTGGAGGGGAGGGCGACCGTGGCGAGCCTCGTCTCCGTGTAGGGGTTCTCCACCTCGAGCGGGCCACCGTCTCCCGGCACCTGCTCGCCGCCGATCAGCAGTCGCGTCTCCATCGGGGCGCAGGCTACCGGCGCCCGAGGGCCGAGCGCAGGACATCGGCGGGACGCCCGAGCGCCCGGGCGATCCGGTAGCGGCGGGTCCGGGTGAAGCTCTCCACGCGCTGCCAGTGCTCACGGGCGTCGTCGCGCTGCGCGGTGAGCTCGTCCACCCGCGACTGCAGCCCGACGACCTCCTCGCGCAGCTCCTGGAGCTCGGAGCCGCGGCCGAGATACGCGAACTCCAGGCGCATGTTCTCGCGGGCCAGGCGGCCCAGCTCGTCGAGCGGGCCGGGTGGCGCCGCGTCCGCGCCGGGCAGCCCTCGCAGGGCGCCCACGAGCGCCTCGGCATGCTTCATCGCGCCGTGATTGGCCACGGCGAGGTCGCGGTTGGCGACGCCCATCGCGGGGTCGTAGGCGGCCAGGTCGGAGCGCAGGCGCTCCGCGCTCACGGCGCTCGCCTCGGCCTGCCCGCCGAAGTTGTCGGACTCCAGGACGGAGTAGCGCTCGGGCGTGACCCAGCCGTCGCAGCCGTTCCAGTCATAGACGTAGGCCGCCCGCCCCGCGGACATGGCCTCGACGATCACGCGCGCCTTGCCGATCACGATGTCCGCCTCGTCCATCGCGCTCTCGATCCCGCCCGCGATGCCCTCCCCGAAGCGGCCGATCGCCCGCCACTCGATCCCCGCCCGCTCGAGCTCCGCCACCAGCACGTCGCGCCGGGGGCCGCGCAGGTAGTTGCCCAGCAGCAGCGCCCGTCGCGGGCGCGGCGAGAGCGGGCGCCGGGGCGCGAAGCGCTCGAGGTCCACGGGCTGGCGCAGGCGGATGACCTCGGCGTCCAGCGCCATCGCCTCCACACGGCGGCGCATCCGGTCGTGCATCACGACGACGGCGGCGACGACCCCGGCGGGCGGCGGGGGCAACTGCAGGCCCAGCTCGGAATGGGCGACGAAGAGCTGGGGCGTGCCGGGATGGCGTTCGGCGAGGTCGTAGGCCACCACCGAGTCCTGGACGATCGCGGCGTCGTAGGGCTGAGGGAGCTCGGACTCGTCGCGCGCGACGCGCAGCCCGTTCGCGCGGGCCTCCTGCGCCAGCGGGCCCTGGCGCAGCGCGTGGATGGTGACGCCGTGGCCCAGGCGCTGGAGGTGGTCGGCCAGCGTGAGGGTGTAGGTCTCGGTTCCGCCCCTCACCTCCAGCCACTCGTTGGCGAGGACGATCTCCATCAGGCCAGGAGGTCCGAGTCCGGCACCTCGCCGGACTCGCGTGCCGGCGCGCCCTTGACCAGCGTGCGCGGCGCCACGTCGCGCGTGACCACGGAGCCCGCGGCCACGAACGCCTCCTCGCCGACCTCGATCCCGGGTAGGAGCGCGACCCGGCCGCCGACCCGTGCCGCACGGCGGAGGGTGACGCCGTCCAGGCCCTGGCCGGGCGCCAGGCGGCCCATCGTGTTGTCGTTCATCGAGACGGTGCCCGGGCCGACGAATACGTCGTCCTCGAGCAGGCACTCGTCGGTGATCCACACGTTGGTCTGCAGGCGCACGCGCGCCCCGATCACGGTGTCGCGCCCGATGGCGCTCCCGCGCCCCACGACAGTCTGCTGCCCCACCGTCGTGCGCTCGCGGACGAAGGCCTGATCGCCCACGATCGCCCCCGCGCCGATCGTGGCGCCGGCCATGACGACGGCGTGGGCGCAGACGGTCACGCCCGGCCCGATGACCGTGGGCGCGTCGCTGCCGCGGGGGGAGGAGGAGGCGGGGCCGACGACGGGAGGCTTTCCCACCACCGCGAAGTCCTGAAGCGTGCAGCCGGCACCCAGCGTGACGCCGGGGTGGACCACCACGTAGGCGCCCAGGACGGCGTCCTGCGGCACCTCGACGCCGGGTGCGATCAATGCTCGTCGCCGGCCGCGGCGGCCGGCGGGCGCGACTCCTCGGCCAGCGAGGTGATCGACAGCGGGCCGCGCGCGGCCGCCTCGAGGACCTCTGTGGCCTCCTCGCCCGAGCGGGCGTAGAGCTCGATCAGCAGATGGACCACGATCTGGTCCTCCTCGTGCTTGTGGAACCGCACGTGGGTGAAGAACTCGCGCGTCCCGTGATCGCCGAAGGCGGCGTAGGAGAGCGCGTCGCCGGCCTCGGGCCCCGAGCACGTCTCGACGTCGTCGGTCTCCACGGTGACGGTGCAGGAGGCGACCCACGGCGTGCCGGCGATCATCCGCTCCCACCGGTCCTCGATCGGCTCGACGCGGCCGTTGTGGAAGCCGAGATGAGGCTGGTCGTGCATGCAGTCCAGGCACTGCACGACGGCCTCCTGAAGCTCGTCCACGACGTCGGCGCGCTCGCCCGTCTGCGGGTCGATCTTGTGGATCCCCTCGTAGTGCACCTGCACCTCGAGGTTGGTCGACCAGCACCGGTAGCAGCGCAGCCAGCTCCGTACCGTGCCCTGTTCCGTGGAGCCCTCCATTGGACAAGTCTATTCTCCTCGCCCGTGGGCGAAACGGTCCTCTACGAGACGGCGGACGCCGTGGCCACTCTCACGCTCAACCGGCCCGACCGCCTGAACACGATCGTGCCCGAGCTGATCGCCGACCTGCGAGCCGGCCTGGAGCGGGCCTGGAGCGACGACGAGGTCCACGCGATCCGCCTGCGCGGGTCGGGTCGGGTGTTCTGCGCCGGCTACGACATCGACTGGGGATCGGAGTCGATGCAGGCCGTCGAGGGCGACGAGCCCTGGGACCCGATCGCCGACTACGCCAACATGACGCGCTTCGTCGACGCCTACATGGACCTGTGGCGCTCGCCCAAGCCCGTGATCGCCCAGGTGCACGGCTTCTGTGTGGGCGGAGGCACGGACTTCGCGCTGTGCAGCGACCTCATAGTGTGCTCCGAGGACTGCCGGATCGGCTACCCGCCGGCGCGTGTCTGGGGCTCGCCCACGACCTCGATGTGGGTCTACCGGCTGGGACTCGAGCGGACCAAGCGGCTGCTGCTCACCGGCGATGCGCTGGACGGCCGGACGGCGGTGGAGTGGGGACTGGCCTCCGAGGCGGTCCCGGCCGACCAGCTCGACGACGCCGCCCTGGCGCTGGCGCGGCGTGTCGCCCAGCTCCCGTCCAACCAGCTGCACATGATGAAGCTGCTCGTGAACCAGGCCTACGAGCAGATGGGGCTGCGCGTCACCCAGCTCATCGGGACGCTCCTGGACGGCTCGGCCCGCCACACCCCCGAGGGCGTGGCCTTCACCCGCGCGGCGCTCGAGGACGTGCGCCGGGCCGTGGCCGACCGGGACGGGCCATTCGGCGACTACGGACAGCGCCCCCGCTAGCCGGAAGAAAGGGGACTGTCCCCTTTCGTTCTCTTTCGTTCTAGGCGCTCTCCTCGGTCTCGCCGGACTCGGTGTCCTGAGGATCCTCGCCGGCCACGGCGGGCGCGTTCGGGTCGGTCGGGCCGCCGGGGATCGGCTCGCCCTTGTAGTCGTCGGGGTTGTCGACCTCGTCGCCCTCGATGGCCACCGAGCCGTCCTCACGGCGCTCGACGGAGGACGGGCCGAGCTTGCGCTCCGGTCCCTCGTCGTAGCCGTGATCGCCCTCGGCGCCGCCGTAGGTCAGGTACTTGGACTCGTCGTCGGGCCAGTCCTTGAGGTCCTTGGGGGGCTCGTCCTGCTCCTGGAGCTCCTCCATCTTCTCCTTGGCCGCCTCGTGGCGTTCCAGCGCCTCCTCGGCCTTCTTGTGCTCGTCCGACTGCTCCTGCTGTTCGGGTGCCATCACTCCACCTCCTGGATGGTGCGCCTACCCGGCATCAGCCGAACGTGAACGCGAACGCCGACAGACCGGGGTCCAGGCGCAGGTGCAGCGTGTGGCGCCCGGACCGGGGCAGGGAGACGAGCGTGTACAGGCGCTGGCGGCGCACGACGACGTCGCGCGCGCGCCGGCCGTCGACGTCGACGCTGACGGTTCTCGGCCGTCCGCCGGGGGAGGAGAGCACGAGGTAGACCTTCGCCGCCTGGAACGTGGCGTCCAGCATCGCGTTGCGCACGGCGGTGGCGTCCTCGTCGGTGACGCGCCACGTGCCGGCCAGGGCGAACCGGCTGAGGGGAAGCGGCCCCGCACGGTGCCCGTAGACGCGCGTGCCCGGCGTCGGCGGTGAGGGGACGAAGCCGCGGGCGCGGGAGGCGCCGAGGTAGGTCTCCGGGGTGGCGACCGAAGCGCTGGGCTCGATGCCGCGGGCTCCGGCGGCGCCGCCCAGATCGTGGGCGCCGGCCTCGGCGAGCAGCGAGCGCACGGCGTTCTCCGTCTGGCTCTCGTCGCCCTCGCCGAAGTGCGCGTAGCGGACGTGGCCGTCGGCGTCGATCAGATAGGAGGCCGGCCAGTACTGGTTGCCGTAGGCGTTCCACGTTCCGTAGGCGTTGTCCTGGACGACCGGGTAGCGCAGGTGGTTGGCGCGGATCGCGTCGGCCACGTTGCCGGAGTCGTGCTCGAAGCCGAACTCGGGCGTGTGGACGCCGACCACCGTCAGCCCGGCCTGGCGATAGTGGGCGTCCAGGCCGCGCAGGAACGGCAGCGTCCGCAGGCAGTTGATGCAGGTGTAGGTCCAGAAGTCGATCAGCACGACGTGGCCGCGCAGCCCGGCCATGGTCAGGCGCCGCCCGCCCGTGTTGAACCAGCGGCCCGGATCGGTGAAGGGCGGCGCGGCGCCGTAGTCCTGAAGCGTCGAGGGCATGTCGGCGCTGTGGGGGTTGGGCCGGGGCTTCGCGGCGGCCTCGAAGGGCGAGCGCCCGCGCAGATCGGCCAGGCGGCCCTGGATGGCGTGTGAGCGCTCGATCGAGTGGGTGGGGTTGACGAGGAAGTCCGGCACGTGGCCGGCCAGGGCCGTCTCGAAGCGCACGTCGAGCTGGAGCGCCATCACGAGCGCGGTCGCCGCGAGCACGCCGCCCAGCACGCGCTGCACGGCCGGGCCCCGCCCCGCCCGGCGCACGCGGTCCACGACGCGGCGCCCGCCGTAGGCGTAGAGCGCCAGCATCGCGCCCAGCCCGCCGGCGTAGGCCAGGCCCACGGCGACCAGTCGCGCCGAGGTGCCCTGCGACGCGCTGACGGAGATGACCGCCGCGAGAATCGGGCCGGCGCACGGCGCGCACACGAACCCCAGCGCGCCGCCGACCGCCAGCCCCGACCAGAAGCCGTGCCCCCGGTCGCTGGGGCCGAACCGGGCCAGCCGCGACAGCGGGGCCTCGATCCGATCGCCGAGCGCGGGGAACGCCAGGGCCAGGCCGAACGCCAGCAGCACGACCACCGCGACCCAGCGCAACGCGCCCGTTCCGGCGCCGACTCCGTCCACGACCTCGGCCAGCCCGACGATCGTGATCGTGAACGTGCCCACGAGTCCCAGCCCGATGCCGAGGGGGCGCCGAGCACCGCCCAGCGCCCCCGCGGACAGCACGGCGGGCAGCACGGGGAGCACGCAGGGCGTCAGCGCGGTTCCCGCGCCGGCCACGACGGCAAAGAGGAGCAACACGATCATTCGCGCTCCTGTGGTCCGGGGAAGGGCGAAAGCGTTTCACGCGTCCCTAATCTTTACGTCGCCTCATGCCGCGCCTCCGCCTCCCCCTACTCGCTTTTTCCCTGCTCGTGCTGGTCCTCGGGCTCACCGCGTGCGGGACGCAGGACGCCCCCAAAGCCCCCGCCAAGCCGGCCACGGGCCTCTCCACCGAGGGCGGGAAGCTGATCGGGGGAGGTCCCAGCGCGTTCAGGGCTCAGCTGGCCAAGCTGAAGGGCACGCCGGTGGTCGTGAATCAGTGGGCCTCGTGGTGCGGCCCGTGCAAGTACGAGTTCCCGTTCTTCCGGGCGGCGGCGCAGAAGTACCGGGGGCGGGTCGCCTTCCTCGGGGTCAACTCCCAGGACAGCCGCAGCCCGGCGCAGAAGTTCCTGCGCGACCACCCGGTTCCCTACCCCAGCTACTTCGATCCCAACGTCAGCATCGCCCGGGTCTTCAAGGGCGGGTTGGCCTGGCCCACGACCGCCTACTACAACGCCGCCGGCAAGCTCGTGGAGACCCACGCGGGCACGTATGCCAACCAGGGCAAGCTCGACGAGGCGATCCAGGAAAACCTGCTGTGATCGCCACGGTCGAGACGCCCAGCCTCGCGCTGGCGTTCGCGGCGGGCTTCGTTTCGTTCATCTCGCCCTGTGTGCTCCCGCTCGTGCCGGGCTACCTGGCCGCCGTGAGCGGCGTCGCGCCCGGGGCGGTGACCGACCGGCGGATCGACCCGCGGCTGATCAGCCGCTGCCTGATCTTCGTCGCCACCTTCTCGGCGATCTTCATCCTGCTCGGGCTGAGCGCGACGGCCGCGGGCTCGCTCCTGCGCGACAACAAGCAGGCGCTGGACAAGGTGGCGGGCGTGGCGATCATCGTCATGGGGCTGTTCTTCGTCGCCTCCGTGTTCATCGTGCGGGTGAACCGCGAGTGGCACCCGGAGGCGCTCATCGAGAAGGCCGGGCGCGGAGGCCCGGTCGTCGCGGGCGCCGCGTTCGCGATCGCCTGGACGCCCTGCGTCGGGCCGACCCTGGGAGCGATCCTCGGCCTCGCCGCCCAGAACGGGACCGCGGGGAAGGGCGCGCTGCTGCTGGCGGTCTACTCCCTCGGGCTGGCCGTGCCGTTCCTGTTCTCGGCCGTCGCCTTCAACGCGGCCCAGCGCTCGTTCGCCTTCTTCAAGCGCCACTACGCCGCGATTCAGCTCGGCGCCGGGGCGATCCTGATCGTCATGGGCGTGCTCGTCCTCAACGGTGAGATGAACCGCCTCAACAGCGAGGCCCAGCAATGGCTGGACGGCCTCGGCATCAACTTCTTCCAGAACGTCTGATTCACCGGCCCCGCCCGCGCGGATGACGCACGGCTAGCTTCGCTGGATCGGGGTCATCCGGCTCGCCCTTGCCGCCAGCAAGGGCTTCGCCCTGCTTCCCCCGCCCAGCTCGCTCCCGCGCGTCCCCGCGCACGCGGGGCCGGGGAACCAGACGTTCCGTCTGATCCCCGCTACGTCTTCTTGCGGGCGCCGCCCGGGCGGGCCGGGCGTGGCTTGCCGGTCTCGGCCGCCGCCAGGCCGTTGCGCAGGGCGAGCGGAGAGACGGCCCCGATCACGTGTCCGACGACCTTGCCCTGGGCGCTGATGAAGTAGGTCTCGGGCAGGCCGGTCGTGCCGTAGTCGTGGGCGACGTCGCTGCCGCCGTCGCGGACCATGGGGTAGGTCAGCCCGAAGTCGCGGATGAACGTGCGCGCGTCGTCCGTGACGTCCTGCTGGTCGAGACCGAGCACGATCACGCCCCTGTGCCGCTGCGCGTCCCAGGTGCGCTGGAGGTTGGGCGCCTCGACGCGGCACGGGATGCACCACGAGGCCCAGAAGTTCAGGACGACCAGCGATCCGCGCAGCTCGCTCAGCGTCAGGCGTCCGTCGGACATCGCGCGGGCCAGCGCCGGGTTGTCCCCGTTGCCCTTCTGGAGCACGTCCAGGGTGAAGTTCGGGGCGGGCGCGGCCTTGGAGCGCGCGAGCGAGTCGTCGATCGTCTTGTCCGAGCCCTTGGTGGCCAGCCCGTAGGCGAGCAGGGCGATGAACGCCGCCGCCACGAGGATGCCCGCGCCGCGGACGATCCACCGCAGCGTGCTGTGCGTCTCCCCGGCGGGAGCCGGGGCGGGGGCCGGAGGAGCCTCAGCCGGCACGGATCGCGTTCCTCGGAGGAGTGATGGTCACCCGACCATTGAAGCCGAAGAAGCGATGGCGGATCAGTCTGGCGCTCGCCACGAGCTCCTCGCGCAGGACGCGGCCGGTGCGCTCGTCGATGGCCAGACGGAACCACACCGGGGTCCCGGGGTCGGCCGCCGCGACCTCGGCCAAGCCTCCGCGCTCGCCCAGGAAGGCGACCGAGCGCGCATACGGGGTCCAGCGAAACCAGGTCGCCGTCCGGAAGGGGATGCCGCCGGGGATCGGGCCCACGGTCCACACGTCGCCGCCCACCTTCTGCCACTGGCGGTCGCCGATCTGGATGGCGTGTACGCCGCGGTCGGTGGTGTAGGCGAGCCGGTCGGGCGCCCGCAGCGCGTAGCGCGTCGCCGCGCTGGCGGTGGGCCCGCTGCGGGTGAGCTCGCTCTCGCGCACGCTGCGCAGGCCGCGCATCGTGCGCTGGGCGCGCTCGATGAGGCTCCGCGCCCGGCCCGCGGCGCCGCGGTCCCAGAGCGCCGGCAGCGCGACGGCGTAGCGCCGCCCGCCCGAGCGCACCGTCACCGGAAGTCGCGCGGGGGTGCCCGGCAGCGTGAACGTGGCGCAGCCCGTCCCGCAGTCGCCCATCCGGGCGCCGGGCACCTCGATGGGCTCGCGGGCCGGGCGCCCGCGGAAGTCGAGGGTGCGGATCGTTCCCGTCAGGCGTCCGGTCTGGCGCCGGATCCACGCCGCCACCACGAGGCCTCCGGCCTGGCCGGCCACCGTCAGCTCGTCCGCCCGCGCGGCCGGCAGGGGGCACGGATCGCAGGCCGGGACAGAGGCGACGCTGCCTGTGGCGTCGTCGAGCTGGCGGGGAGGCAGCGGGAAGGCCACGAGCAGCCCGGCCGCCGCCACGACGCCGAGCCCGAGGGCCGCCTCTGCGCGCAGGGCCCGCCACGGCGTCGCCTCGGCCTCTCGCCCGGCCGCGCGCAGGCGGACGTGGAGCGCGGCCAGGCCGGCGGCGCCGGCCACGAGCAGGATCTTGGCGGTCAGGACCCGCCCGTAGGAGGTGTTCCACAGGTCGGACACGGCACCCAGCTCCACCAGCGCGTTGACCGTCCCGGCGATCACCACCAGGGCGAACGCCGGCAGCGCGACCCGTCCGAAAGCCGGCAGCACGTCGTGGGCCACGGCGCGGCGCCCGGCGGTCTCGCGCAGGCCGGGGCCCCACACCAGCGCGATGAGGGCGGCGCCGCCGAGCCATACCGAGCCGGCCGCCAGATGGATCCAGTCGGCGGCGATCGCCAGGGCGCGGGGGTTCGCCGAGTTCGCGTGGCCCGAGGCGACGATGCAGCCCAACCCCGCCACCGCCATCAGGGCGGCCAGGCGCCGGGAGCGGCGCGCCAGTGCCAGGGCGGCGAGCGCGGCGGCCACCAGGACGATTCGGGCCACTCCCGGCGTGCTGGAGAGCAGGTAGTCGTCGAGGGCGTGCGCCGAGAGGCCACGCGCGGCCACCCAGGCGTCGACCACCGCCGCGACCGCTGCCAGGGCGGCCGTGGCCAGCCCCGCGTCCACCACGAGGGCGTCCGCACGCGCCCGCGCAGCCGCGGCGCCCGGCTGCGCCGCCACGGCAGGAGCCGACGGCCGGGCCAGCGTGGCCACTCCGCCCCCCGGCGCCACCGGCTCCCGCCCAAGGGGCTCAGGTTCCATGGAACCTGAGCCCCCGGGGGTGGGCCACCTGGCGCCCAGCAGGGCGCGGACGATCAGGGCGCCGGCGAACAGCAGCAGGGCGGCGTAGAGCAGCCCGCGCGCCAGTGCCCGGGCCCAGCCCCCCGCGGCCAGCGGGCTCTGCTCGACGGCCTGCGCGCCCACCCCGGCGGCCACGCGCACGCCGAAGCCGAACGAGCCCTCCAGGGGATGCGCGTCGTCGCTGGAGACCGTTCGCCAGCGCACCCGGTAGGCCCCGCGGCGCAGCTCGCTCGAGGGTACGAGCACGATGCGCCGCCCGCTCACGCTCTCGCGGGCGGCGACACGCTGCCCGCCGGGTGTCTCGAGCGTCGCCTCGCTCAGGCGGCGGTTCAGCGACTCGCTGAACGTGAGGACCACCTGCCGCGGGGACGTCTCGACCCGTCCGCCCGGCGCGGGGCTCGCGCCCTCGAACGAGGCGTGGCCAAAGGCCGCCGGCGCGGCGAGGGCGAGGAGGGCGAGAGCGAGCGCCAGCGAGGGCAGCGGCACCCGGCGGGTCATGGCGGCGCCCGCCGCCTCAGCCGCCGATGCGCGACATTGTGCGCTCGGGCTGGACGAAGCCGGGCTCGTTGACCCGGTGCTTGAGCTCCTTGCGCCACACGGCGGCCCGGACGACCTCCTCGACCTCCTCGTCGCCGCCGTCGCCGCGCAGGGCGTCGCGCAGGTCGGTCTCGCGCAGGGAGAACAGGCAGGTACGCAGCCTCCCGTCGGCGGTTACCCGGATGCGGTCGCAGTCGGCGCAGAACGGCTCGGAGACCGGATTGATGAACCCGAGCTTCCCCCGCCCGTCGGCGAACGTGAACACCCGCGCGGTGGCGTGCGGCTCGCGCGGCTCCTCCACCAGCGGCCAGCGCTCGTGCACGATCGCCCGGATCTCGTCCCCGGTGAGCACCGCGTCGGGCGACCAGGTGTGGTCGGCGTCCAGCGGCATGAACTCGATGAAGCGCACCTCGAACGGGCGCTCGCGCGCGAACTTCGCGAAGGGGAGGACCTCCTCCTCGGTGAACCCGCGCATCGCCACGGCGTTGACCTTGATCGGATGCGCCTCGGGGAACCGCGCGAGCGCCTCCAGGCCGCGCAGCACCTGGGGCAGGGCGTCGCGGCGGGTCATCTCGTAGAAGCGGTCGCGCTGGAGCGAGTCGACCGAGACGTTGAAGCGGTCCACGCCCGCCTCGACCAGCGCGCGGGCGTCGCGCTCCAGCAGAAAGCCGTTGGTCGTGACCGAGATCTCCTCGAGGCCGGGCAGCTCGCGCAGCATCGACACGAGCCGGGGGAAGTCGCGGCGCACCAGCGGTTCGCCGCCGGTCAGGCGCAGCGTGCGCACGCCCATGCCCGAGAGGACGCCGACCAGGCGGGTGATCTCCTCGAAGGTCAGGATCTCGGCGCGTTCGAGCCAGGGCAGGCCCTCCGAGGGCATGCAGTACTGGCAACGGAAGTTGCAGCGGTCGGTGACCGACAGCCTGACGTCTCCGATCAGCCGGCCGTGGCCGTCGACAAGCGGCTCGGTGGCCATGGCGCAAGGGTACCCTGCGCGCGATGTCGTACCGCCCCCTGGCCATCGTCCTGACCGTGCTGGTCGGCGCCCTCGCGCTCGGCGCCTGCGGCGGCGGGGGACGAAGCGACGACCAGAAGGTCCGCGACTCCCTGGCGCACTTCGAGCAGGCCGCCAAGGACGGCGACTTCAAGGAGCTGTGCAACGACGTCCTGTCACCGCGGCTCACGAAGCTGATGGCCGAGCACGGGCTGCCCTGCCAGGTGGCTCTGCAGCGCGGGCTGGGCGGCGTGCTTCAGCCGTCGATCGACGTGGAGAAGGTCAAGGTCAAGGGCGATGTCGCCCTGGCCCTCGTGACCACGACGGCGGTGGGCGAGAAGCCCTCGCAGGACACGATCCGCCTCGTGCGCGACGGCGACGGCTGGCGCGTGGACTCCCTCTCCGGCGCCCAGCCGCCGGCGCCGACGCGCGGCCTGGGCACCAGGACGCAGTAGCGCGCCGGCGCCCTACGGCGCGGCGGCGCGCAACGTGGCCTCGAAGTCTGTCTTGGGGATTGGGCCGACGCACGGCGAGGTGGCTCCGGCGTCCTGGTAGCGCCGTACGCCCTCGCGAACCGCGGCCTCGTCGCCCACGGCGGTGAGGACCCCGAGGAAGTCCTCGGAGATCGCCTTCCCCATCGCCTCCGGGTCGCCCGTCTGGGCCGCCTCGTCGAACGCGGCGATGTCGGCGTCGAAGCCCGAGCGCTCGAGCATCGCGCGATAGAAGGGCAGCCCGAAGTAGGGCAGGAGGTCCTTGCGCATCGCGGTCCAGGCGACGCTCGGGTCCTCGGTGACCGCCGCCGGCACGGCGGGCACGATGTCGAAGCCCTCGAGTGTCTTGCCGGCGCGCTCGCGCCCCGTGGTGACCTCGGGCACGACCACGTCGCGGATGTAGTTGGGGTTGCACAGCCAGAGCATCACCCCGTCGCAGGTCTCGCCCACCGCGCGCAGCATCCCGGGGGAGAGCGCGGCGCCGTAGATCGGCAGGTCGGGCCGGGGCTCCACACCCATCAGGTGGAAGAACGTCGTCCACTTCTCCCCGGGCGGAGGGTCCTCGCCGCGCAGGATCGCCCGGACGATCGCCACGTACTCCTTCATCTCGGCCACGGGCTTGTCGATCGTCTGACCGAACCAGCCCTCGACCACGGGCCGGTGGGAAACGCCGAGCCCGAGGGTCAGCCGCCCGCCGCTGACCTCGTCCAGCGTCGCCGCCTGCTGGGCCATCACCGCGGGCACGCGCGTGTAGATCGGCACGACGCCGGTCCCGATCCGGATGTTCGGTGCGTTCAGCGCGTAGACGGTCAGGACGGTGAGCGCGTCGCGCCCGGCGACCTGGGTGATGTAGACCGACTCGTAGCCGAGCTCGTCGGCCAGCCTGACCCGCTCGACCGCCTGGTCGAGGGAGCGCCCGCTGGAGACGAAGCAGCCGAGGGCCATCAGCGGCGCCGCAGCGTGATCGACACCCGGCCGCTACCGCGGACGTTGAATCCTCCGCGGAACTCCTCGACGTTCTTCGTCCCTCGCACGACGGGCGGTCGCACGTGCACGACGGTGGGGACGGCGATCGTCGTCGTCGACCCCTTCCGCGCCACCCAGCTCATATGGAAGCGCCCGGTGCGGTCGTCGTACGCCCACTTCGCGGCGGTGCCGGCGATGACCGCCGGGTAGATCCGCGCCAGCACCCGGAGCTTCGCCGTCTTGACCCTCCCGGCGGCGCTGACGATCGACTCCGCGTCGGACCCGCCGGCCTCGCTGGAGGACTGGGTCGTCGGGTCGCCGTAGGTCTTGTACTGCCAGTACTGCCAGCCCTCGCCGTAGCGGTCCGCCAGGCCCGTGATGCGGCGCAGCACGCCGAGGTCGTCCGTGGCGCCGAACTCGGTGAGGAGTGGGGCGGCGCCGTTTCGCCTGGCCGCGCCGCGGGCCTCGTTGAAGGCGTCGGGCTCCTGCTGGGAGCAGGGCACGTCGCGAAACAGCGTGGAGCAGTAGACGTGGTGGGAGAGCGCGGCGCCCCGGTGCTTCCAGGCGGGCAGCGGCGAGCGGCCGATGAGCATCGGATAGCCGAAGTTCACCGTCACGCCCTCCTCGTAGAAGCTCGGGTGAGTCGGGTCGGCCGCGTGCAGCGCCGGGATCAGGTCGTCGTAGAAGGGCAGGATCCAGCGCGAGTAGGCCTCGGGATCGGGCGGGATGTGACAGGGCGGGTTGACCTGGAGCTCGCACACGGGCTCGTTGATCAGGTCGAAGCCGAGCGCGTGCGGCTTGCCCTTCACCGCTCGGGCGACGGCCTCCCACGTGCGCTTGTACTGGTCGCGGATCCCGTCGCGGTTGGCGTAGAAGTTGGTGAACGAGCGGCCGACGGCCTGCGAGAGGTAGTTGTTGGGGAAGCCGCCGAGGGACGTGAAGGGGATGCCGTCGTCCTTGGTCGCCCAGTCGGGAGCGCCATTGCCCTCGAAGCGCTCGGACCACAGGTCCTGGTGCATGTCGAGCAGGTAGTAGATCCCCTCGTCCTCCATCAGCCGGGTGATCGCCAGCACGCGCTTCAGGTAACCCTGGTCGACGACGCCCGGCGTGGGCATGAGCGCCTTCCACGAGAGCCCGAGGCGCACGGTGTTGAAGCCCCACGAGCGCAGCCGCGCGACGTCCTTGGCGTTGAAGCTGTCGCGCGCGCCCTTGCCGAACGGCAGGTAGGGCGAGCGCTTGTAGACGACGTTGACGCCGTGCAGGATCACCGTGCGGCCCTGCGAGTCGACGAGCGCGCCGCCGCGGACCTTCAGCGGCTTGGTCGCGGCCTGTGCGGACGCGGCAGCGGCCAGCGAGGCCAGGAGGACGACGAGGGCGGCGCGCCGAAGCACGCCGCCCAGCTTAGTCTCACTCCGCCGTCTTGGCCTGGAAGAGCCGCAGCGCCAGCGGGATCATCACCGCGAGCAGGATCAGACAGCCCAGCACGGCACTGAGCACCGGGTGGAGCAGCGGCCACGAGGGATCGTGCGGCACGGCCGTCGGGTTGCCGAACAGGTTCCGCAGGGCGGCCCCCATCGCACTCAGCGGGTTCCAGGCGGAGATCGTCCGCAGGACCGCGGGCAGGCCGTCGGCGGGCACGAACGCGTTGCTCAGGAACGTGAGCGGGAACACGACCGTGAACGCCAGGCCCATCACCGCGTCCGGCGACCGGACGACCAGCCCGATCACGCCGCCGACCCAGATCATCGCGAAGGCGAAGAGGATCAGCAGGCCGAAGCCCGCGAGGGCGTGGGGCAGGTCGGTGTGGATCCGCCAGCCGATCACGAGGCCGCTGGCGGCGATGATGCCGACCGCCACCAGCGCGGCGCCGAGCGAGGCGATGATGTGGCCGAACAGGAACGCCGGGCGGCGCATGGGCAGGGACCGGAACCGGTCGAGGATGCCCTCGCCCAGGTCGGTGGCCAGCGCCAGCGCCGGGCCGACCAGGCCGAAGGCCACCGTCTGGACGAAGATCCCGCCCAGCAGGTACTCGTGGTAGTTGCCGCCGGAGATGTGGATCACGCCGCCGAAGACGTAGCCGAACAGCAGCACGAACATCAGCGGCTGGAGGGTCACGTCGAGCAGCTTCTCCGGCACCTGGCGGATGTGCTCGAGATTGCGCCGCGCCAGCACGAGGCTGTCGGACACCAGGGCTGCGGTGGAGGACATCAGGCGGCCACCTCCTCGGCCGGCAGCGCCGGCTGGCGGTTGAGGGAAAGGAACACGTCGTCCAGCGTCGCCTCGCGGCGGTGGACGTCGGTCACGTCGACGCGGGCCGCGTCCAGCGCGCGGACGATCTCGACGAACCGGGTGCCGGGGGCGACGGGGACGCTGACGTGCAGCGCCTCGCGGTCCTCGGCCACGCCGCCGTCGGCGAACGGCGTCAGCGCGCGCGCGGCGGGCGCCAGGTCCTCGGCGGAGTTCAGCGAGGCGACGACCCGCTCGCCGCCGATGCGGGCCTTGAGCTCGGCCGGGGAGCCGTTCGCAACCGTCCGCCCCCCGCGCAGGACCACGATGCGGTCGGCCAGGACGTCGGCCTCCTCGAGGTACTGGGTGGTGAGCAGAACGGTCGTCCCGTCGTTGACCAGCCCGCGCAGGACGTCCCAGAGCTCGATACGGCTCTCGGGATCGAGTCCCGTCGTGGGCTCGTCGAGGAACAGGACGGGCGGCCGGGCCATCAGGCTGGCCGCCAGGTCGACGCGCCGGCGCATCCCGCCCGAGAACGTGCGGACGAGGCGGTCGGCGTCGCCGGCCAGTCCGAGGCGCTCGAGCAGCTCGTCCGCCCGCGCGCGGATGTCGCGGCGGGGGAGGTGGTAGAGCCGGCCGATGAGCTCGAGGTTCGCCCGGGCCGTCAACAGATCGTCGACGGTGGCGGCCTGGCCGGTCACGCCGATGTGCTCGCGAACCGCCTGCGGCTCGGAGGCGACGTCGAACCCGGCCACACGGGCGGTGCCGGTGGTGGGGTGGGCCAGGGTCGTGAGGACCCGGATCGCCGTGGTCTTGCCGGCGCCGTTGTGGCCCAGGAGGCCCAGGACGGAGCCGGCCGGGACGTCGAGATCGAGGTCGCGCAGCGCCCACAGGTCGCCGTAGCGCCTGCCGAGGCCCGAGGCCGTGATCCCGGAGGGGGAGGAGAGGGTGGAGGTACGTTGTATGACTGTTTCGTACATTGTACGGCGAAGCTAGCAGTACGCTGTACGACATGTCAACGAGAAGAGGCGGGCGGGGTCAGAACCGTGACCGCGGCCAGGAGCGCGAGGCCCGGGACGAGGCACGGCGGATCGCTCGCGAGGCGACGAGGACGGCGCGCGAGGCCGGCCAGGAGGCGGCGCGGGTCGCGCGAGAGGCCGCCCGCGAGGCGCAGGACGAGGCGCGCGGGGCGGGAGCCCGGGCCGCGCGCGAGGCGCGCGAGGCCGTCGAGCCGATCTGGGCGCGCGCCGAGCCCGGCTCGCGTCGTCCCCGCTTCACCCGCGACGACATCGCGGCCGCCGCGCTGCGGGTTGCCGACGCCGAGGGTCTCGACGCCGTCTCGATGCGCCGCGTGGCCGCCGATCTGGGCGCCGGGACGATGACGCTCTACCACTACGTGGCCAACAAGCAGGAGCTGCTCGACCTCATGCACGACGCCGTCATGGGCGAGCTGGTCGTCCCCGAGGAGGAGTTCCCGAGCGATTGGCGCGGGGCGCTGACCCACATCGCGCGCCGGACGCGGCAGACCTTCCTGAACCACCCCTGGGCCTTCCAGGGCCGGCTGGACGCCGGTGTCAGCCCCAACACCATGCGCCACATCGAGCAGTCCCTGGATGCCGTGTCCGATGTCCCGCTCGAGGCGCAGGAGCGTCTGGAGCTCGTCGCCCTGGTCGACGACTTCGTGTTCGGCGCCGTTCTGCGCGGGGGCGCGGCACAGCAGTCCTACGAGGAGATGTCCGAGCGCGAGCGCCAGGAGCGGCTCGAGGCCGTCTCGGCCTACGTGAAGACGCAGATCGCGACGGATGGGTTTCCCCACCTGGAGCGGTTGCTCGGCGGCGAGGACGCGGCCACCTTCTTCGGGCGGATGGCCACGCAGTCCAACGCGGGCGAGCGCTTCGAGCGCGGCCTCTCGCAGCTGCTCGACGGCATCGCGCTGCACATCGAGCTCGCCCAGCGGTGATCTCGGGCCGCAGCGCGGCGCTGCTGTTCGTCGCGGGGGGACTCGGTCTTGCCCTGTGCGATCAGATCCATGTGCAGGCGGGCGTTCTCGACTACGACGCCGGCGGGGCCCTGTTCGGGCAGGGATGGTGGGTGCCGCTCCAGTTCGGCCTCGCCGCGCTGGCGATCGTGATCGGCGCGATCCCGTTCGCGCGCGGCCGCTCGCGCCCGGATGCGGCCGAGGTCGCCATCGCCGTCACCTGGTTCGTGGGCGCCTACGCGGTGAGCGGGGTCCTGGACGCCCACCCGTGGGCGCTGGCCGCCCTCCTGCTCGGCGTGTGGGCGCCGCGCGTGGCGATGGCGAGCGGCCGCGGAGCGCTCGTCGCCTATTCGCTCCTGCTGGCCGCGGCGGGAACGGCCGCCGAGGCGATCCTGTCGGCGGCCGGCATCTTCGCCTACGCCGACCCCGACCTCCTCCGGGTGCCGATCTGGCTCCCGGGCCTCTACCTCAACGGCGCTCCGCTCGCCCTGGCGCTGGCGGCAGCTACGGTACCCGCCGCATGCGCCACGACCGCCACTACACGCTCGAGCAGGCGACCGCGGCGCTGACGGAGGTCGCGAAGCTGCTGGCGGCGATGCGCGACGCCCGCGACCGGCTGGGGGACACCGAGGTGCGCGACGCGTTGAGCGAGGCGGCGCCCACGAACGGCGGCGGCACGCCGGGTCGTCACGTCGGCGAGGCGTTCGTGGAGCTCCGCGCGGCCGCGGCGCGGCTGCAGGAGATGGAGGTCGTGATGCGCGATCTCGACCGCGGGCTCGTGGACTTCCCCGCCCTGCGCGACGGCCGCGAGGTCTACCTCTGCTGGGTGGAGGCCGAGGAGGACGGCATCACCCACTGGCACGATCTGGACGCCGGATACGCCGGGCGCGAGCCGCTGGACTGACGCACGCGCGAATCCGTCCCATGGGAAGTGGTTGCAAGGGGGTACGATCGCGGCACCCGTTCTGTACCCAGGAGAGGGAGGGAAGCATGGGTGTTCCCGTGCGCATCACCGTCAACGGCGAGGCTCGCTCCGCCGAGGTCGAACCACGTCTGCTCCTGGTCCATTTCCTACGTGACAACCTCGGGCTCACCGGCTCGCACGTCGGCTGCGATACGACGAACTGCGGCGCCTGCACGGTCCACCTCGATGGCGAGGCCGTGAAGAGCTGCACCGTCCTGGCCGTCCAGGCCGACGGCGCCGAGGTCACCACGATCGAGGGACTGGGCCGCGATGAGGACCTGCATCCGCTGCAGGAGGCGTTCTGGGCCGATCACGGCCTCCAGTGCGGCTACTGCACGCCGGGCATGATCATGGCCGCGGCCGACCTGCTGGCCCGCAACCCCAACCCCTCCGAGGAGGAGGTGCGCAAGGGGCTGGAGGGCAACCTCTGCCGCTGCACCGGCTACCACAACATCGTCAAGGCGGTGATGAGCGCCGCCTCGGGCAAGCACGGCGAGGTGACCGAGCCCGTCACGGGCCACGAGCGCGAAGCCGCCGACCAGATGGCCCGGGGGGTGGGGGCATGAGCGCGGTCGAGGAGACCCCGAAGACCTGGGTCGGCCAGGCGATCCGGCGCAAGGAGGATCCGCCGCTCATCGAGGGCCGCGGTCAGTACACCGACGACATCACGCTGCCCGGCATGCTCTACGCGGCGGTCATCCGCTCCACGGAGGCCCACGCGAAGATCACTTCGATCGACGGGTCGGCCGCCGCGGAGCGCAGTGGCATCCACGGCGTCTTCACCGGCGAGGACGCCGACTTCGCGGCGCCGCTGCCCATGGCCTGGGTGCCGCCCGGAGTGGAGGTGCGCACGCCCGAGCACTGGCCGCTGGCGCGCGGGAAGGTCCTGCACGTGGGCGATCCGGTCGCCGTCGTCGTGGGCAACGACAAGTACGCCGTCGTCGACGCCGCCGAGGACGTCATCGTCGAGTACGACCCGCTGCCGGCCGTCACCGACATGGAGAAGGCGATCGAGGACGGGAGCCCGATCATCCACGACGCCTTCGGCACGAACGAGTCCCACCAGTGGTCGCTGGGCGGGGGCGACCTCGACGCGGGATTCGCCGAGGCCGACGTGATCGTGGAGCGGCGCATCGTCAACCACCGCACGCTCGGCGCGGCGATCGAGCCGCGCTCGGCGCTCGCCGACTGGCGGGCCGGTGAGCTGACGCTGTGGAGCGCGACGCAGATCCCCCACCTCGTCCGCCTCCAGCTGGCGGGCGTGCTCGCGGTGCCCGAGGACAAGTTCCGCGTGATCGCTCCCGACGTGGGCGGCGGGTTCGGCTCCAAGCTGCAGGTCTACGCCGAGGAGGCGCTCGTCTGCTGGCTGTCGCGCAAGGTCGGGCGGCCGGTCAAGTGGACGGCCACCCGGACGGAGGACATGCTGGCCACCCACCACGGGCGCGACCAGATCGACTACGTGAAGGTCGGGGCCAAGAAGGACGGCACGATCACCGCGTGGCACAACCGGGTCCTGGCCGACATGGGCGCCTACCACCGGCTGCTCACGCCGTTCATCCCGTGCTTCACGGCCTTCGTGGCCAGCGGGTGCTACAAGATCCCGGCGGTCCAGACGGACATCGTCGGCGTGTTCACGAACAAGATGCCGACCGACGCGATCCGGGGGGCGGGGCGGCCCGAGGCCACCCACCTCATCGAGGTCACGATCGATCAGCTGGCGGCCGAGCTGGAAATGGACCCGCTCGAGCTGCGGCGGAAGAACTTCATCCCCAAGGAGGACTTCCCCGCGGACGTGGCCGTCGGCATCACCTACGACTCCGGCGACTACGCGGGGGCGCTCGACAAGCTCCTGGGCAACTTCGACCTGGACGCGTTCCGGCGCGAGCAGGCCGAGCTGCGGGAGAAGGGGGTGCACCGCGGAGTCGGGTTCTCCACCTACATGGAGCTGTGCGGCCTGGCGCCCTCCCGGGCGGTCGGTCCGTCCGGCGTGGGTCTCCAGGGCGGGTTCTGGGAGTCGGCCGTGGTGCGGGTGCACCCGTCGGGCTCGGCGACCGTCTTCACCGGCACGTCGCCGCACGGCCAGGGCCTGGACACCTCGATGGCGCAGATCGTGGCCGACCGGATCGGGTGCACGCCCGAGCAGGTCGAGGTCATCCACGGCGACACGGGCACCGGCCCGTTCGGCATGGGCACCTACGGGTCGCGCTCGCTCTCGGTGGGCGGCGAGTCCGTCGCCCGCGCGGCGGACAAGGTGGCCGACAAGGCCAAGCAGATCGCCGCGCACCTGCTCGAGGCGGCGCCCGAGGACATGGAGCTGAGCGACGGCAAGTACGCCGTGCGCGGCTCCCCGGACAAGGCGCTGGGCCTGGCGGACATCTCGCTGACCGCCTACGTGCCCGAGAACATCCCGGAGGGGATGGAGCCGGGCCTGGAGGCGACCACCTTCTATGACCCGGAGAACTTCGTGTTCCCGTTCGGCGCGCACGCCTGCGTCGTCGACGTGGACGCGGAGACCGGGAAGGTGGAGGTCGTGCGGTGGTCCTGCGTGGACGACTGCGGCCCGGCGGTCAACCCGACGCTGATCGACGGGCAGGTCCACGGCGGCATCACGCACGCCATCGGCCAGGCCCTCTACGAGCAGGTGCACTACGACGAGGACGGGCAGCTCGCCACGGCGTCGTTCGTGGACTACGCGCTGCCCACGGCCGCCGAGGTGCCGTCGTTCGAGACCGATCGGACGGTCACGCCCTCGCCGGTCAACTCGCTCGGCGTTAAGGGCGTGGGAGAGGCGGGCACGATCGCCGCCTCGCCCGCGATCGTCAACGCCGTGATCGACGCCCTGCGACCGCTCGGCGTCGACTACATCGACATGCCCCTCACCCCGATCCGGGTGTGGGAAGCCATCCAGCAGGCCAACGGAGGTTCGTCGTGATTCCCCCGGAGTTCGAATACACGGCACCCGAGTCGCTCGAGGACGCGATCAGGGCGCTGTCGGACGGCGGCGAGGACGCCAAGCTGCTGGCCGGCGGGCACTCCCTGATCCCGCTGATGAAGCTCCGGCTGGCCTCGCCGTCGCTGCTCGTCGACCTGCGCGGGGTCCCGGGTCTGCACGGCATCCAGCGCGACGACGGGACGGTGCGAATCGGGGCGATGACCCGCCACGCCGAGCTGGAGGCCGACGATTCGCTCGGCCTGGTGTCGCGCGCGGCGTCCACGATCGCCGATCAGCAGGTGCGCAACCGCGGGACGATCGGCGGCTCGCTGTCGCACGGCGACGCGGCGTCCGATCTCCCCGCGGTCGTCCTCGCCTTCGAGGGGTCGGTGACCGCCCAGGGGCCGGGAGGCCAGCGGGAGTTGGCGGCCGGCGACCTGTTTCAGGACTACCTCACGACGGCGCTCGCGCCCGACGAGGTTCTGACGGAGGTCCGCCTTCCCTCGCCCGACGGCTGGGGCTTCGGGTTCCAGAAGTTCAACCGCCGCCGCGAGGACTGGGCGATGGTCGGCGTGTGCGCCCTGGTCAAGAAGGCCGGCGACGGGTCGTGCGAGGACGTGCGGATCGGCCTGACGAACATGGGGTCCGTCCCGCTGCGGGCCTCGGCGGCCGAGGAGGCGCTGCGCGGGGGCGCGCTGGACGCCCAGGCGATCGCCTCCGCGGCCGAGCAGGCGGCGGAGGGCACCGAGCCGCCCGGCGACCTCAACGCGACGCCCGACTACAAGCGCCATCTCGCCCGGGTCCTGACCCGGCGGGCGCTGGAGGAGGCGGCCGCGTGAAGGACGTCATCGGAAAGCTCGACGAGTGGGCGGCCCGCGGGGAGCGGGCCGCCATCGCCACCGTCGTGGGCGTCAAGCGCTCGGCGCCGCGCCCGCCCGGGGCCAAGATGGCCGTCAACGACCAGGGCGAGGTCTGGGGGGCCGTGTCCGGCGGCTGCGTCGAGGGCGCGGTGGTGGAGGTCGCCGGCGAGGTGCTGCGCACCGGTGAGCCGCAGCTCCTGCACTTCGGGATCGCCGACTCCGACGCCTGGGACGTGGGCCTGCCCTGCGGGGGCGAGATCGACGTGTTCGTCGAGGAGTACCGCGAGTGAGCGCCGAGGGCGGCTTCGCCCAGGTCGCCCGCGTGGACGGACGGGCGGCGCTGGTCACCGTGGTCCGCTCGGAGTCGGGTTCACCGGCCGTCGGGGCCAAGCTGCTCGTGACCGCCGACGGCGCCCGCGAGGGCTCGCTGGGCGACGCGGGGCTCGACGACCGCGCGGCGGAGCTGGCGGAGGAGCTGATGTGGGCCGAGCACTCGGAGCTGCGCGAGGAGGGGGAGACGGGGCTGTTCGTCGACGTCACCCACCCGGCGCCCCGCCTGCTGATCTTCGGCGCGGTCGACTACGCCGGGGCGCTGTGCCGCCTGGCGCGCGCCTGCAGCTGGCGCCCGTACGTGATCGATCCGCGCTCGCAGTTCGCCACCGCCGAGCGCTTTCCCGACGCCGAGGAGGTCGTGGACGCGTGGCCGGCCGACGCCTTCTCCAAGCTGGGCGGGATTGACCGCGCGACCTACATCGCCATCCTGACCCACGACCCCAAGCTCGACGACGCCGCGCTGGAGATCGCCCTGCGCTCGCCCGCGGCCTACGTCGGCGCCATGGGCTCGCGCCGCGCGCAGGAGAAGCGCCGCGAGCGGCTGACCGCGATCGGGCTGACGGAGGAGGAACAGGGGCGCCTGGCCGCCCCGATCGGCCTGGACCTGGGGGCGACGACCTCCGAGGAGACGGCGCTCTCGATCATGGCCGAGGTCGTGGCGGTGCGCCAGGGCCGGGGCGGCGGGCGCCTGTCCGCGGCCGGCGCCGGGCGGATCCACGAGGTCGGAGCCTGATCGCTGGCGCCGTGCTCGCGGCCGGCGAGGGCCGGCGCTTCGGGGGCGCAAAGCAGATCGCCCCATTCGACGGCCGCCCGCTGCTCGAGCACGCGGTCGAGGCGATGACGGCGGCGCTGCCCCGGGTGGCGGTCATCCTGGGCGCCCGCGCCGACGAGGTTCGCGCCGCGGTGGACCTCCGCCCGGCGGAGGTGGTCGTCTGCGACGAATGGCGCGAAGGGATCGCCGCGTCGGTGCGCTGCGCCGTGCAGGCGCTGCCCGGCGCCGACCCGCTCGTGATCGCGCTCGGCGACCAGCCGGGCCTGACGCCGGCCTGTGTGGACGCGGTCGTGGGCGCCCTGGAGGCCGACCCGGCGGCGCGGGCGGCGCGGGCGGTCTACGACGGGCGCCCCGGGCACCCGGTGGCGATCCGGGCATCCCTGCGCGGGGCGCTGCTGCGGGTGCGGGGGGATCAGGGCGCCGGGCGGCTGCTGGTGGACGCCGGGGCCCTGGAGGTGGAGTGCTCGGGCCTCGGTTCGGGCCTGGACGTGGATACTCCCGAGGACCTGCCGTCATGACCTGGGACGACGTCATCGAGCTGGGCCTGCGCTTTCCCGGCGTCGAGGTGTCCACCTCGTTCGGCACCCCGTCGCTGAAGGCCGGCGGCAAGATGATGTGCCGGATGCGGACGGGGCCCGACGCGCTGGTGATCCGGGTGACCGACATGCTCGAGCGCGAGGCCATGGTCCACGGGGAGCCGGACTCGTTCTTCATCACCCCGCATTACGAGAACTGGCCCTACGTCCTCGTCCGCCTCGACTCGGTCGACCCCCAGGAGATGGCCGAGCTCGTCGAGGAGGCCTGGCGGATCCAGTCGCCGAAGCGAGTGGTCAAGGAGCACGACGCCCAGCGCACGACCTAGCGCGACGACGCCGCCCGGTAGGGCGCGAAGTCCGGCGCTCGCTTGGCCCTGAAGGCCTCCACGCCCTCGCGCGCCTCGTCGGACTCGACGAACAGGTTGAGGCCCGAGAAGGCGATCTGCCCCAGGCCGGCGAGGTGCTCCGTGTCGGCGTTGAAGGACTGCTTGACGAAGCGCAGCGACATGGGGGAGAGGGCGAGGATCTCGTCGGCCCAGCGCCGGACCTCGGCCCGCAGCTCGGACGGCCGGCACGACCTGGTTGACGAGCCCCCAGCGCTCGGCCGTGGCAGCGTCGTAGCGGCGGCAGAGCATCCAGATCTCCCGCGCGCGCTTCTCTCCCACCGCCCGGGCGAGGTACGCGGTCCCGAAGCCCGCGTCGAACGACCCGACCCGCGGGCCGTTCTGGCCGAACACCGCGGTGTCCGCGGCGATCGTCAGGTCGCAGAGCACGTGGAGGACATGCCCGCCGCCGATCGCGTAGCCGTTGACGGCGGCGATCACCGGCTTGGGGAGCTCGCGGATCAGGCGGTGCAGGGTCTCGACCTCGAACAGGCCCGACTCCGAGGGGCCGTAGTCGCCCGTCTCCGCGCGCTGCTTCTGGTCGCCGCCCGTGCAGAACGCGCGGTCGCCGGCGCCGGTGAGGCACACGACGCCGACCTCCGGGCTCGCCCAGGCCTCCTTGAGGCAGCGGATGAGCTCGTCGACGGTGCGCGCGCGGAAGGCGTTCATCCGCTCCGGGCGATCGATCGTGATCCACGCGAGGCCGTCCTGCACCTCGTATCGGACGTCGGTCAGCTCTGGCATCGGCGGGTCTCCTCTCGGCGCGGGTTGGACGTGAAAGGATCGTCGTGTGTCCGGTCGAGTCGCGCTCGTGACGGGGGGAGGAGGCGGAGTCGGCGGCGCCGTCGCCGCCTCGCTGGCCGCCGACGGGCACGCCGTCGCCGTGGCCGACCTGCGCCTGGAGGCCGCCCGTGCCTCCGCCGAGCGGGCCGCCGCGGACGGCGCGCGCGCCGGCGCCTTCGAGATGGACGTCACCGACGGCGCCTCCGTCGCGCGGGCCGTCGCCGAGGTCGAGCTCGAGCTCGGCACGGTGGAGATCCTGGTCAACAACGCCGGCTGGGACGAGCTGCGCCCGTTCGTGGAGACCGACGAGGCGTTCTGGGACCGGGTGATCGCCATCAACCTCAAGGGCGCCCTGCACACGACGAGCGCGCTCCTGCCCGGGATGCTCGAGCGCGGCTTCGGCCGGATCGTCAACGTCGCCTCCGACGCGGGGCGGGTGGGGTCGTCGATGGAGAGCGTCTACTCGGGCGCGAAGGGAGGGGTGATCGCCTTCACCAAGACGATTGCCCGCGAGTCGGCGCGCCGCGGGGTGACCGCGAACTGCGTCTGCCCCGGCCCGACGCGCACGCCACTGCTGGAGCAGATGACCGCGGAGGGCGGCGAGCGGCTGATCGACTCGCTCGTGCGCGCGGTGCCCATGAAGCGGCTGGGCGAGCCCGAGGACGTGGCCGCGGCGGTCTCCTTCTTCGCGGCGGACCGAGCGGGCTTCGTCACCGGTCAGACGCTGTCGGTCAGCGGCGGCATGACGATGGCCTGACCCGACCCGGGCTCAGCGCCGCGCGACGGTCAGCCGGGCGCTGTCGGTGCGGGTGTAAGTGAGGCCGGCGCCGGCCGGGGACGCGGCCGCCAGACCGGCCACCAGACCGGTGGCGGTACCGGCGACGAGCATCCCGAGACGGTGCATACGACTGACATCGCCCGGCTTCCGGTGTAGCTGATGCGGGCACACCGCGAGCCGGGCTCAGTAGTCGGCGCACAGCGCCCGCTAGCCTGGCCGGATGCCCCAGACCACCGCCGAGGTCCGCCAGGAGATGCTCGACGCGATCGCCGAGGCGATCGACCGCATCGGCCTGGCCCTGTCCGACCTGGCCGCGGCCTACGAGCAGCTCGACGAGCAGATGGCCGACCGCCTCGAGGAGGAGCTCTTCGGCCCCGTCCAGCACGCCTATGGACGCGCGAAGCGCACACATGAGCAGTTCGCGGTGCGCAGCGGCCTGCCCACCCGCACGTTCCAGGCGCCCTCGGCTGGCCTGCCCTCGACCCGCCCGCGGGGCTTCATCGACACGGCGGTCGCCGCCGCCGCGCAGGCCGACGACACCCTCGCCGCGCTCCAGGACTCGATGATGCCGGTCGAGGCCGGCGATCAGGAGCTGCGGGCCGGCCTGACCGAGGTCCGCGAGCTGCTGGGCGGCCTGCGCCGCCGCGCGCGTGAGCTGGAGCGCACGCTCGGGCGCTGATGGCCCGGGCCCTCGTCACGGGAGCCACCGGCTTCATCGGTGGGCGGCTCGCTCCGGCGCTCGGGCGGGCGGACTGGGACGTCCGCTGCCTGGTGCGCGACCGCAACGGGACGCGGGCGCGCGGGCTGGCCGACTCCGGGTTCGAGCTTCACCAGGGCGACGTCCTGCGCCCCGAGACGCTGCGGGGCGCGGGGGAGGGGGTCGACGTCGCCTACTACCTGATCCACGGCATGGGCCGCGGCGGAGAGCGCGACTTCGCCGAGGGCGAGCGCGCCGCTGCGCGGGCCTTCGCCGAGATGGCACGCGACGAGGGGGTGGGGAAGGTCGTCTACCTCGGCGGCCTCGGCGACCGGCCCGAGTCCGAGCACCTGCGCAGCCGCCACGAGACCGGCGTGACGCTGGGGCGCCACGGTCCGCCCGTGACGTACTTCCGCGCCAGCATGGTCGTCGGCGCCGGCAGCGAGTCCTACCGGACCCTGCGCTACCTCGTGCAGCGCCTCCCGGCGATGATCGCCCCCGCCTGGCTGAAGAACGAGACCCAGCCGATCGGCATCGATGACACGCTGGACTATCTCGTCGAGGCTCCCACGGTCGACTCGGCCACCGGGGCGGAGATCCAGATCGGCGGGCCCGACGTCCTGTCCTACGGCGAGATGCTCGACCGCATGGCGGCCGTGCTCGGCCTGCGCCGGCGCCCGCGCATCCCGGTGCCGTTCCTCACTCCGTGGCTGTCGTCGCTGTGGATCGGCCTCGTCACGCCGGTAGACGCCGGGGTGGCCCGGCCCCTGGTCGAGAGCCTCGCCTCGCCGACGGTCGTCTCGGACCCCGAGCCCGCGCGGGCGTTTTCGGTGGTGCCGATCGGCTTCGACGAGGCTCTGCGGCGCGCGGTGGCGGAGGACCCGGAGGTCGCAGCGCTGGTCTAGCGCTCGAGCGGACTCATCGGCGGGTGGGCCAGGACGACCGAGGTCTCGACCTGGCGCTCGGGGATCGACCAGTGGGTCCGCAGCAGCCGCGACTTGGCCTCGGGCGTCACCTGCTCGAAGCCATGGCGCTCGTAGAAGCGGACCGCCCATTCGGCCGCGGCCCAGGTGCCCACGAGCATGGGCTTCGTCGCCCCGGCCATGAGGTGACCCAGCAGCGCGCCGCCGACGCCCCGCCCCTGCGCCTCGGGGCGGACATAGGCGTGGCGGATCAGCTCCACGTCGCCCATGTCCTGGATGCCCATGACGCCCAGCAGTTCCCCGTCGTCCTCGTGGCCCCAGAACACGACGCCGGCCGCCACCTCGGCCTCCAGCTCGTCGGGCGGCATGTAGGGCTCGTGCCAGCGGTCGGCGGGGATCACGCCGCGGTAGGCCTGCGCGGCGGCGTTGACGATCGCGCCCACCTCGGGGAGCTCGTCGGAACGACACGGGCGGATGTGGGCGCCGGCGGGTATGCCCTGAACGTAGCGCGCCGTATCGTGCACCAGGGCGACAGAGAGGGGAGACATGGAGTTCGAGAACAGCTTTGCCGTGGCGGCTCCGATCGACGAGGTGTGGGAGACCCTGTTGGACGTCGAGCGCGTCGCTCCCTGCGTGCCCGGCGCGCAGGTGCTCGAGCACTCGGGCGAGGACAACTACAAGGTCGGCATCAAGGTGAAGGTCGGGCCGGTGTCGATGCAGTACCGCGGCGACATCGAGATTGTCGAGCGCGATGCCGGCGAGCACCGCGCCGTGATGAGCGCCAAGGCGCGCGAGACGCGCGGCCAGGGGACGGCCAACGCCCAGGTGACCATGCACCTGGTCGAGGAGGGCGAGGAGACCAAGGGCACGATCGCCACTGACATGAAGCTCAGCGGCAAGGCCGCGAGCATGGGCCGCGGCGTGATGCAGGACGTCGCCACCCGCATGGTGGACACGTTCTCGCGCAACCTCGAGACCATGCTCTCCGGGCCCGAGGCGCCCACGGCCGAGGAGGCCGGCCCGTCCGCGTCGTCTGCCGCCGGCCCGGCTCCCGGAGGCAACGGCGCCGCGCCCACCGAGGCGGCCTCGGCCCCGCCTCCGCCGCCCCCTCGGGAGGCTGAGAGCGAGCTCGACGTCCTGCCGATCGCGGGCAGCATCGCGCGCGAGCGGCTGCGCGACCCGCGCGTGATCGCGGTCGTCGTGGTCCTGCTCGTGCTGTGGCTCCGCCGCCGCCGGCGGCGGCGCTGAGCCTCAGCCGGCGAGTCGCGCCGTCAGCTCGATTTCGGAAACGCCGCCGAGGGCCCGTGAGACGGGACACGCCTCCTTCGCCGCCTGGGCGTGAGCCACGAAGTGGTCCTCGTCGACTCCCTCGACGTCCCCCTCGGTCTCGAGGTCGATGCGCGCGATCGTGGGCGCGCCGTCGACGTTGCGCAGATGGACGCGAGCGGTCGTACGCACCGACCTCACCTCATGTCCGTGACCGGCCAGGTCGGCGCTGAGCGCCATGGAGAAGCAGGCGGCGTGAGCCGCCGCGATGAGCTCCTCGGGGTTCGTCCCCTCTCCCTCCTCGAAGCGGGAGGCGAACGAGTAGTGCCCGGAGAACACAGCGTCGCCCACCGTGAGATCGCCCGATCCGCTCTGCAGGTCGCCCCGCCACTCCGCGCTGCCGTTTCTGCTCGCCATGGTGTCTCCTTTCTCGCGATCGAAGCTCGATCGTGGCACAGCGAGGGTTCCGGCCTGTCGATCTGGGCCGATCCCGTTCGTGTAGGGGGTGAGAGCCGGCATCGGTGCCGGCCGCAATACACAGGAGGAACGACATGAAGCAGTACCTGCTCAGCATCTACCAGCCCGACGGTGCCCCGCCCCCGGCGGTCGACCTGGACGCCGTGATGCTCGACGTCCGCGCGCTGCGCGAGGAGATGAGGGAGGCCGGAGCCTGGGTGTTCTCGCGCGGGCTGCACCCCGCGAGCACCGCCACCGTCGTGCGAGTCGAGGACGGCGAGGCGCTCATGACCGACGGGCCCTTCACGGAGGGCAAGGAGCATCTCGGCGGGTTCACGATCGCGCAGGCGCCCGACCTGGACTCGGCGCTGGAGTGGGGGCGCAAGCTGGCGAGCGCCACGACCCTGCCGATCGAGGTGCGCCCGCTCCGGGAGGAAGAGCACTGAGGAGCGTGCCGACGCTCCCGGCCTCCGAGATTGAGCGTGTCTTTCGCGCGGAGCACGGGCGCGCGGTGGCCGTCCTCGTCCGCGTCTTCGGCGACATCGACGTCGCCGAGGACGCGGTGCAGGACGCCTTCGTCGCGGCCGCGGCGCGCTGGCCCGACGCCGGGTTGCCCCCGAGCCCGGCGGGCTGGATCATCACCACGGCGCGCAACCGGGCGATCGACCGCC
>CAVWTG010000005.1:0-185665 GCA_963757705.1 uncultured Actinomycetes bacterium
GTGGATGATCTGGGGCGAGCCCTCGCGCGCCCACAACTGGCGCCCGATGAACTCGTCGGCGCCGCGCCGCTACGCCCGGCTGCTCGACGCGGCCTACGGCTCGCTGAAGGCCGTCTCAAGGTCCAACCGGGTGATCGGGGGCATGACCTTCACCACCGGCGACATCTCGACGTGGGATTGGGTCAAACGCATGCGTCTGCCCAACGGCCGGCCGCCGCGACTGGACATGTACGGGCACAACCCGTTCTCGTTTCGCACGCTGCGCTTCTCCAACCCGCCCTCGTGCTGCGGCATCGCCGACTTCTCGGACCTGATGCGCCTGGGCAAGGCCGTGGACCGAAGCCTGGGCCGGCCCGGCCTGCGCCGCGTGCCGCTGTTCCTGTCGGAGTTCACGCTGCCCACGGACGTGGACAGCGAGTTCAACTTCCACGTCTCCCCCGACACGCAGGCGGCCTGGATCCGCGACGCCTGGCGGCAGGTGCGCCGCTCCTCGCGCATCCGGGCCTTCGGCTGGATCCACTTCTTCGACGAGGCCCCGACCACCGACGGCTCCCTCGTGAGCCACGGCGGCCTGCTCGACTACCGCGGCGTGCCCAAGCCGGGCTACTACGCGTTCAGGGCGGGCTGAGCCGGGGCGGGCCCCGGGGCCGGGGCGCGGCCCAGCACCTCGGCGTACACGGCGCTCGTGGCGCGGCCCAGCGCCTGCGGGCTCAGGCGCTGCGACACCGCCGCCGCGCCCGCGCGCGGGGCGGGCCCCCGCAGCGCATGCTCCACGCCTTCGGCGATCCGCGCCGGGTCGGTGATGTCGACCACGGTCGCGTCCTCGAGCACCGGCAGCGCGCCCAGCCCCGGCCCGGCGACCACGGGCACGCCGCAGGCCAGGGCCTCGGCCGCCGGGAGCCCGAAGCCCTCCGCGAACGACGGCACGACCACGGCCTCGGCACCGGCGAACAGGGCCGCCACGTCGCCGGGCGCCAGCGGCCCGCTGAACCGCAGCGACCGCGCCAGGGCCGGGAGCGGCCTCCCGGTCACGACCACGGGGAGCCCGGCATCGCGGGCCAGCAGACCGGCGGCCACGGCCAGGCCGGGGCCGTTCTTGTGCGGCCGCCCGACCTGCGATGCGGCCACATAGGGACGTCCGCCGGCGAAGCGCCGCCGAGCGCGGCGGCGCTCCTCCTCGCTCGCCGGCCGGAAGCGCGGAGGCACGGCCAGCGGCACGACCCGCATCCGGGCGGGGTCGGCGCCCAGGCGCGCCACGCTGCGCGCGGTCGCGCGGCTGGGGACGATCACACGATCGGCGCTCGCCAGCGCGCCGACCACGACCCGCCGGTACACCGCCCGCCGGGCCCGGCTGGGCATCGCCCCGGGCAGCTCGAGCGGGATCAGGTCGTGGATCGTCACCACGCACGGGAGTCCCGAACCCGCGGCCAGCTCCACATGAAGGCCGTGAATGAGGTCGACGCCGGCGCGGCGCGCCTCGCGCGCCACCTCGCGCCGTCCCCAGGGCGAGAACGGCCGGCGACGCCATCCGCCCGTCCGGGCGAAGCGGGCCCGCACACCGCTGCCCTCGCCCGCCAAGCCGGCGGCCAGCGTCTCGGCGTAGGTGGCGATGCCCGGGCCCCGGACCCGGCCGTCGAGCAGAACGGTGATCTCCGGCCGGCCACTCACCGGCCGATCATCTCGGGTCCGGGCGCCTCGGTGTGCAAAGGTCGCAGCGTGACGACCCGCCGGGACGCGTGATCGAGGCCGCCGCGCGGCGGGTGGGGTGGCCGGCCGCTGCGCTCGTCACGTTCGCGCTGGGGTGCGCGGTCTCACTCGCCTTCGGGGGCTTCTACGACCTCTCGCTGTGGGGGGCGGTCGAGCTCGGCCTGCTGGTGGCGGTGATGGCCCTCGTCGTCTGGCGCGCGCCCTCCCTGCCGACCCGGGCCTGGGCCGCGCTCGGCGGCCTGCTCGGACTGGCCGTGTGGTCGTGGCTGTCGCGGGGATGGGGAGAGTCGGCGGACGCGGCGCAGACTGGCGCGGGACGCTGGTTCCTCTACGCCACCGCGCTGGCCGCGCTGCTGCTGGCGCTGCGCGCCCGCCGCGACGCGACGCTTCTCGTGGGCACCTGGACGGCCGGCGTGCTGGGGGTTGCCGCGTGGGTGCTCGCGCAGATGCTCGCGGGCGATGGGCCGGCGCAGTTCCTCACCGGGCGCCTCAACGGCCCGCTCGGCTTCATCGACGGGGAGGCGGGCTTCCTGCTGCTCGGGATCTGGCCGCTGCTCGCGCTGGCCGAGCGCCGACGCCCCGCGCTCAGCGCCCCGGCGACCGGGGCCATCGCCCTGCTGGGCGCGCTTCTGGTCCTCACCCAGTCGCGGGGCATGGCGCTCGCCGCCGCGGTGACCTGCGCGCTGGTGCTGGCCGCCGTGCCCGGGCGGGCGCGGCGGCTGTGGGTGCTGCTCGTGGCCGGAGCGGCGGTGGCCGCGGCGCTGCCCTTCCTCCTCGACGTCCGCGACTCGATCCCGGGGCCCCGGGCCTTCCCGCCCGCCGGGACGGTGCGCGCCGCGGCCACCGCGACCCTCGTCGCCGCGCTGGGCGCGGCCGGCGCGTGGGCGCTGCTCTGCGCCGCGCACACTCGCTTGGTGGCGAACGACCTGGGCAACCGGCGGCGGCTGCGAACCGCCACCGGCTGGGCCGCGGCCGCGGCCGTCGGGCTGGTGGCGCTCGCTGGCCTGGTCCGCGCGGGCGCCGTCGCCGACCGGGTGCAGGCCCGTTACGACGCCTTCGTCCACCTGCACCGCTCGCAGCCGGGCACGTCGCGCTTCCTCTCCGGCGAGGGCCACCGCTACGACTACTGGCGGGTGGCGGTGCGCGAGTTCGAGGGCCGGCCGCTCGCCGGTCTGGGCGCCGGCAACTACGACCGCCGCTACTACGAGATGCGCCGCACGACCGAGGATGTCCGCCAGCCCCACAGCCTCGGCCTGCAGACGCTTGCCGAGCTGGGCCTGGCCGGCGGGCTGCTGCTGGTGCTCTTCCTCGGCGCGGTGGTCGCGGGACTGGGCGGCCTGGCCGTGAGGGCGTGCCGTGACCCCTGGGCGCGGGGCATGGCGGTGGCCGCGGGCGGCACGTTCTGCGCCTGGGTCGTGCACACGAACGTCGACTGGCTGCACCTCATCCCGGGGGTCACCGGCGTCGCGCTGTGCGCCGCTGGCGTCGCACTGCGACCCTGGGAGGCTCCGGCCCGGGCGCCGGTGGGTCGCTCCGCGCGAGCCGTGGCGCTCGCGGCCACGGCCGGGCTGGTGATCGCCGGCGGGACGCTGACCGCGCGGGCGGTGTGGGCCGAGCACCTGCGCGCCCAGGCCTCGGCCGCGGTGGTGCGGGATCCGGCGCGCGCGGTGCGCCGGGCACGCGACGCCCTGGCCCTCAACCCCGACTCGCTGCCTGCTCGCTACGCCGAGGCGGCGGCCTACGCCCGGCTCGACGACTACGCCCGGGCCCGCGCCGCCCTGCGCCAGGCCGTCCGCCGCGAGCCGCACAACTTCGTCCCGTGGGCGCTCCTGGGCGACCCTCGCGCGCCGCCGCGGCGACCCGGCCGCGGCCACCGCCGCCTACCGCCGCGCCACCGCTCTCAACCCGCGCGACGCCCGCCTACGGCGCGCGGTGCGGGAGGCCGACCCGGAGGTCAAGGGGATCTGGGGTCCCGCCTACGTCGGCGGCGTTTCGCAGTTCCCCCGCTTCAGGGATCTCGGCGTGGGGGTCCTCGAGGACGGCATCTGGCCCGCCGTCGCCACGCGGCGCCCGCGCCATCCCCGAAACCCCGGCGACCCCGCCTACGCCTGGCCGCGGGAGATCACCCGGGAGGTCTCCGACGCCCGCCGCTACGGAATGCGAGTCGCGCTCATGCTCACCGGCTCGCCACCCTGGGCCAACGGCGGCCGGCCTCGGAACTGGGCCCCGCGCCTGGCGCGCGACTACGCTGACTTCGCCCACGCCGCCTCTAAGCGCTACCCCGGCGTGAAGCTGTGGATGATCTGGGGCGAGCCCTCGCGCGCCCACAACTGGCGCCCGATGAACTCGTCGGCGCCGCGCCGCTACGCCCGGCTGCTCGACGCGGCCTACGGCTCGCTGAAGGCCGTCTCAAGGTCCAACCGGGTGATCGGGGGCATGACCTTCACCACCGGCGACATCTCGACATGGGATTGGGTCAAACGCTGCGTCTGCCCAACGGCCGGCCGCCGCGACTGGACATGTACGGGCACAACCCGTTCTCGTTTCGCACGCTGCGCTTCTCCAACCCGCCCTCGTGCTGCGGCATCGCCGACTTCTCGGACCTGATGCGCCTGGGCAAGGCCGTGGACCGAAGACCTGGGCCGGCCCGGCCTGCGCCGCGTGCCGCTGTTCCTGTCGGAGTTCACGCTGCCCACGGACGTGGACAGCGAGTTCAACTTCCACGTCTCCCCCGACACGCAGGCGGCCTGGATCCGCGACGCCTGGCGGCAGGTGCGCCGCTCCTCGCGCATCCGGGCCTTCGGCTGGATCCACTTCTTCGACGAGGCCCCGACCACCGACGGCTCCCTCGTGAGCCACGGCGGCCTGCTCGACTACCGCGGCGTGCCCAAGCCGGGCTACTACGCGTTCAAGAGCGGCTGAGGACTCGCCGCGCCCGATACCAGGCCCGGCGCGGGGCGCGGGAGAGCCGGAACAGGCGGCTGTTGCGGACCAGCTCGAGCGACACGAACGTCTCGTCGTGACGGTCGCGCAGGGCGGTCAGATCGTCACGGATCTCGGCCAGCGCGCGCTCTGACTCCTCGAGCCGTTCTCCCACAGCGAAACCCGACTCCGCCAGCCGCCGCGCGGCGAGCACCTCGGGCCCTCGTCCCGGCCGCTCGACCCGTCCCTGCGCCAGCGCGCTCATGAAGCGCTCGATGCGCCGGTCCTCCACCAGCTCGCCGGCGGCCAGGCCGTCGCGGACGTAATCCTCGCCCCGCGCGAGCCGGTCGTAGTGCTCTCGGAGCCCCCCGCGCTGCATGAGCTCGTACAGGGCCACGTGGTCGCGGCCGACGGCGGGATCGCGGTTGGGGATCGAGAGGTAGGCGGTCCCCTGGTGCTCGACCTTGCGCTGGAACTGCTCGTAGTCGCGCACCGGGTACTCGAGGACCTCGATCACCGGCACGGGCGGCGCGGTCTCCATCCCCGGAGTGACGGCCCAGTGGTTGCCCCGGGAGACCTCGACGTCCGGGTTGCCCCGGTGCACCGTGTTCGGCTCGATCTCCCGGCCGTCCAGGCCGACGGTGCGAGGCGGGCGGATGGTCATCCGCTGCCAGAACGGACCCTCGCCCTCGCGGACGATGAAGCCGGTGCGCGGCACCTGGATTTGGCCGTAGCGCTCCGGGACGGCGGCGAGTGACTCCTCGAGTGTTCCCAGCAGCGGCCACCAGAACTCATCGGCGTCGTTGTTGAGCACCCAGTCCGCGCCGTGCTCGGTCGCCGCCAGCCGGGCCATGCGCGTGGTCCACGTGTGCTGCTCGAACGCGGCCCCCTCCTCGCGGAACACGATCGCCTCTCCGCGAGCGGCGTACTCGGCGAGGATCTCGGGCGTGGCGTCCTCCGAGCGGTGGTCCGTCACCAGGAACAGGTCCACGCCCATGGCACGGTGGAAGTCGAGGTTGGCGGCGATCAGCTCCTCCTCGTCGCGCACGACGAAGGTCATCACCAGACGCATGTGGCCCTCATGGCGACCTATCATGCCCTCGGAACGTCCTGCATGCGCGACCCGGAACTCCATGTCGCCTCGCCCGCGGGCGAGGATGCGGCGCCCGAACCGGCCGAGGTCCGGATCGCCGCCCTGGAACGCGAACTGGCCCGGCTGCGCGGCCAGGAGGAGGGCTGGCGCGAGGAGCGGGCCCGTCTGCTCGCCGCGCTGGAGGAGGCCGAGCGCGAGCTTTCCGAGCTGCCGGCCATCCGCGCCGAGCTCAAGACCAGCCGCGAGGCCGCCTACTGGCTGGCGGCGATCCAGTCGTCGTGGACCTACCGCCTGGCCAACCCCCTGCGCCGCCTGCGCCGGCGGCTGGGCGGCCGCCGCGGCGGCTGATGGAGGTCTGCTTCCTCACCGCCTCGCGGGGCAACGCCTTCATGAACGAGATCCTCGACGCGATGGCGGAGTCCGTCGCCGAGCTGGGGATCGAGGTCTCGGTCGTCGCCGACCGCTATCCCGGGTTCACCGAGGACTGCGCGTACGTCGTCATTCCCCACGAGTTCTTCCGCTGCGCTCCGGACGCGGGCGACCCGGCGCCGGGGCACCTGCGCCGGACGGTGGCGCTGTGCGTCGAGCAGCCCGGGACGCCCTGGTTCGAGGACACGCTCCACTGGATCAAGCAGCTCGGCGCCGTGTCCGACATCCGCGAGTCCACGGCGGCGACGATGCGCTCGCTCGGGCTGGACGCCGTCCACGTCCCGCTCGGCTACACGCGGCGCTGGGACGCCTGGCGGGGCGACGAGCAGTCGAGCCGCCCGTACGACGTCGTCTACCTGGGCTCGGCCGAGGACCGCCGCGACCGCCTCCTCGCCGGCTACGCGCGGACGCTGGCGCCCTGGCGGGCGTGCCTGGTCGTCGCCTCCCCCGAGGTCAAGCCCGACGAGGGGGCGTCCTTCCTGCTCGGCGCGCGCAAGTACGAGCTGCTGCGCTCGTCCAAGGTCCTGCTCAACCTGCACCGCGAGCGGGCCGACGGCCTGGAGTGGCCGCGGGTGCTGGAGGCGATGTGCAACGGGTGCGTCGTGGTGACGGAGCGCTCGGTGGACCTCGCGCCGCTGCGCGCGGGCACGCACGTCCTGGCCGGGCGGGCCGAGAGCCTCGGGTTCCTGGCCGGCCGGCTGCTCGACGACCCGGATCGTTTGGCCGCGATGCGCCGCGAGACCTACGACTTCGTCCGCGGCGAGCTGCCGATGAGCGCGGGCGCCGCCCGGCTGGCCGAGCTGGCCAGGACGGTCGTCGCCCGGCCCATCGCCAAGCAGCCCCCTGCGAAGCTGGTCCACCTCCCTCCGCTCCCGGTCGACACGCTGCGCCTGGAGGACAACGTCCGTCCGCTGCGCGCGGCGCTGCGGCGCCTTGTCGTCGAGGTCGGGGAGGCCAGGCGCGAGCTGGGCGCGTTCCTCGACGGCCAGGGCGCGCTGCCCGCGGACGCCGCCCCGTCGCGCGTCGCGCGCACCGCGGCCTGGCCGGACGCCCCTCCGCGGGTGACGGTGGCGATCACCCTCCACAACTACGCCGTGGAGGTCGTGGACGCCCTCCAGAGCGTCGCGGCCTCCGACTACGACGACTTCGAGATCCTGATCCTCGACGACGCGTCCACGGACGACTCGGTGGCGGTCGTGTCCGAGTACCTGCAGGCGCGGCCCTGGCTGCCCGCGACGCTGCTGGCCCAGCCGCGCAACGCCGGCCTGGCCCGCACTCGCAACGCGCTGACCCAAGAGGCGCGGACCGAGTTCATCTTCGTCCTCGACGCCGACAACGGGCTCTTCCCGCACGGGCTGGGGCGGCTCGTGCGAGCGCTGGACTCCGACCCGGCGGCGACCTTCGCCTATCCGGTCATCGCCGTCCACGAGCATGGGGTCCCGGTCGGGCTGCTGTCCAGCCAGGACTGGGATCCGGCGCTGCTGCGGGTCAACAACGCCATCGACGCGATGGCCCTCATCCGCCGCGACCGGCTGATGGAGCTGGGCGGCTACTGCGAGGACCCGCGCCTGCGGCTGGGCTGGGAGGACTACGACCTGTGGTGCCAGGTGGCCGAGCACGGCGGCCACGGCGTCCACGTCCCCGAAATCCTCGCCTGGTACCGGCGCACCGGCCACTCGATGCTGTCGGCCTCCAACCTGGACCACAGCGAGATGCGCTCGCTGATCGCGGCGCGCGCGCCGCGCGTGTTCAGTGGCAGCGTGCCGAGCCCCGGTCGCTGAACGTCAGGCCCTTGATGGGCTCGAAGCGCCAGGCGTACTCGCCCTCTCCCAGGGTCAGCTTGAGCACGCCGAAGACGAACGAGCGCCGGACCAGGCTGTTGGGGCGCCTGCTCAGGGTCGGGTAGTTGTTGCGCCCGCCGGTGCCGACGACGAACTGGACGATCCCCGTCTTGGAGGCGTGCCCGGTCGAGGTCTGGGGCGCGAAGCGCTCGTAGCTGTGGTCGTGGCCCGAGAGCACGACCTCCGCGCCCGCGCGCTGGAGCGTGAGCCACAGCGGAGCGGTGTTCGGGTTGTTGCCGTGCAGCCCGGACGAGAAGCGCGGCTGGTGCCAGTAGGCCAGTGTGCACCGGGCGGGATGGGCGGCGAGGTCGGCCTTCAGCCAGCGCTGCTGCGCGGAGCCCGAGCCGCAGCCGACGACCGTGCAGTTGGCGTTGAGCACGACGACGTGCCAAGTCCCGAGGTCGTAGGAGTACCAGTACTTCCCGCGCGGCCCGGCCCGGGAGCCGAAGTAGCGGGCGTAGGGGGCGGAGGAGCCGCTGGCGTACTCGTGGTTGCCCACGGCGGGGCGCATGCGCGACTTCAGCTGCCCCCAGGTGGGACGGAACGCGCCCGTACGCCACTCGGTGAACGAGCCGCGGTCGTACTGGAGGTCGCCCAGCGGCGCCACGACGTCCGGGTCCAGCTGCTCGAGCACCTTCGCCGTGGCGCCCTGGCGGCACTGCGTGTTGGTCACCCGCACGCCGATCGGGCAGGCGATGTCGCCCGCGGCCGCCAGGACGGGGCCGGTCACCGCGCCCCGGGCGGGGGGCGGCTCGGCCGCCGTGGCGGCGGAGCCGTCGCCGCCCGAGCTCCCGCAGCCCGCCGAGAGCGCCGCGAGCACGGCGAGGCCGAGGGTGAGGAGCAGGGCGCGTCGCATCGGCCACAGCTTAGGCATGCCGGGCCTCGAACAGCCCCTGCCGGGCCAGACCGAGAGCCTCGCGCAGCTGCCCGTTGGCGGCCACGAACAGCCCCGCCAGGAGGCCGAGCTCCCCGACCAGGACGCCGGCCACGCCGGCGGCGATCGTCTCCGACGTCGAGGAGATCGCCCACCCGGCCCCGCCCGCCACGAGGGTGACGAGGAACGGGACCGCCACCGCCCCGGCCAGGTTCGCGCCGGCGCCGCGGGAGGCGGCGCGGGCCAGCAGCACGGAGTCGAAGGACGCGCCGACGATCCAGCCGATGCCGATCGCCGCCGGCCCCACGGGCTCCAGCAGCGCCAGCGTGACGGCGACCCAGGCGACGGCGTGGGCGCTGAAGGCCCGCAGCACCGTGGTCGCGTCGCCCGCGGCGTAGAGCCAGCCGACCGTGGCGGCGGCCACGGGACAGCTCATCATCAGCGCGATGCCTCCCAGCCCGAGGATCTCGGGCACGTCGTCCCACTGGTGGCCGAGGATCGACGGCACCAGCGCCGGCGCGCCCGCGGCGATGCTGACCACGATCACCCCGATCGCCACCGCCGTCACCCCGGCGCCGCGCTCCAGCGCCGGGCGGGGGTCGCGCCCGGCCGCCCGCAGCTTGGCCATCGCCGGATACGACACCCGATACAGGGTCGCGAAGAGCAGCAGGGGAACCTGCATGAAGCGGAAGGCCAGCGCCCAGATGCCCAGGGTCCCGATCCCGCCGATGAGGGCGATGCCGGCGTTTAGCGCCTGGTCGCGCAGCAGTCCCACGCCGCCGGCCGCCTGGAAGCGCACGCCGAAGCCCATCAGCGGCCGCACCTCGCTCCAGTGCAGGCGCGGGCGCACCAGGCCCAGGGGGCTCAGCAGGATCATCGCGATGCTGCCGGCCAGGCCGCGCATCACGATCGACGAGGCCAGCCCCCACACGCCCGCGCCCAGGGCCACCGTTCCCACGGCCCAGACGTACTGCGCGAGCAGCTCGATCACGTCGACGGTGGCGATGGTCCGGAACGAGAGCTCGCGCTCCATCGCGATCGCCTGCGGGACCCGCAGCGTCGAGAGAGGGAGCGAGACGAGGATCAGCGCGATGATCTCGCCGCCCTCCCCGAACGGGATCGCTCCCGCCGCGAACACGACGGCGAAGACGGTCGCCGCCGTCAGCTGGATGCCCAGCACGGACTGCAGCTCGCGCTCGGTCGGCGGCTCCGGCCGCCCGATCAGGGCGATCCCGATCCCGCCGCTGGCCAGGAAGCTGCCGACCAGGGCGACCGTCTGGCCGAGCGCGACGTAGCCGAAGTCCTTGGGGACCAGCAGCCGCGCGAGGATGAGGTTCGCCACCAGGCCGGCGGCGAGCAGCACGATGTTGCGCACGCCCAGCGCGGCGGCGCCGCTGGTGGCCCGGCGGCGCACCTCGTCGGCGTCGAGCACATCCGCCGGGACGACGTCGGCCGCGGCCTCGGCCGCCGCCTCAGCGATCAGGCGCTCCTCCGCCTCCCGGGGGTCGTCAGCCTCCATAGACCTCTCGGAGCGCGCCCGCCACCGCCTCGGGCGAGCAGAGCGCTCGGACGGCCGCGAGCGCGCGCTCGCCCGCCGCCGCGTCGCCGAAGCGGGCGGCCACGAGCTCGGCCAGGCCGGCCTCGTCGCCGGGCGCCGCCAGGCAGTCGTCGGGCACGAGCTCGATCAGGCCGCCCGTGCGGAAGGCCACCGTGGGCAGGCCGGCGGCCATCGACTCGGCGGCGGCCAGCGGCAGGATCTCGGCGTAGCGCGAGGGCACGATCGCCAGCGCCGCGCCCGCCCGCAGCTCCGCCAGCGCCGCGCCGTCGACCAGGCCCGCGAAGCGGGCGTCCAGGCCATCCGCGCGCAGGGTCTCGGCCTCGGCCCGGGCCTGCGCCTCGTCGGGCCCGGCTCCGGCCACGACGATCGGCACCCCGGCGCGCGCGCAGGCGCGCAGCGCGATGTCCACCCCCTTCTCGTGCGAGAGGCGCCCGGCGTACAGGGCATACGTGCCCGAGGCGGCTCCCGACGCCGAGGCCAGGTCGCGCTGGACCGAGGCGATCGCCCGGGCGCGGTCACCGAGCGGGGCGCCCAGGTCGTGCAGGCGCCCGAGCGCGAACTCGCTCGGCACCACGAAGGCATCCACCGCGTCGGCCAGGCGGCGCTGCTGGAGCGCCAGGCCCGCCCCGTAGATCGCCGCCTCGGCCCGCGGCCCGCGACACGCCAGCCTCACGCCCGGCCAGGTGTTGCGGCCATGGCAGCGCGTGCAGTCCTCGCCGCGGGTGAAGCAGGTGCCCACGGCGCACACGAGCCGGTAGTTGTGCAGATGGAGCACCACCCGGGCGCCCTGCGCGCGCGCCGCCTCCAGCGCGCGGCGCCCGAACGCGGGGTTGACGTTGTGGGCGTGCACGACCCGGGCGCCGGTGCGCCGCACGGCGGCGGCCACCTCGTCCGGATCCAGGCCCCCGCGCAGCATCCCGGCGGCCGCGTCCACGCGGCTCAGCCCGGAGGAGTCGCGCTCGAGGACCTCGGCGTCCTCGCCCATCCGCTCGGTGATCAGCCAGCGCAGGTCCGCGACGGCCCGCTCCTCGCCGCCGGTCGTTCGGTAGCGGTTGTGCAGGAGCAGAATCACGGACGGAACACAATCGCGACACTACCGGCGATGCCCGAGCCCACTCCCACCGCCTCGATCGTCGTTCCCAGCCGCGGGCGGGCGGGCTACCTCGACGTCGCCCTGGCCTCGATCGCCCCCGCCGCCCGGGCCTCCGGGGCCGAATTGCTGGTCGTGATCGACGGCGAGGACCCGGACACCCTGGCCACGGCGCAGCGCCACGGCGCGAGCGTGGCCCAGCACGCCGAGCCGCGCGGCCTCAACGCGGCGCGCAACACCGGCGCGGCGGCCACGACCGGCGAGCTGGTGGTGTTCGCCGACGACGACGTCGAGGTCCCGGCGGGCTGGCTGGACGCGCTGCTGGCGGGCGCGCGGGCCGAGCCGCGGGCCGACGTCTTCGGGGGACCGATCCGCGCGCGGCTGGAGGGCTGCCGCGTGCCCATGTGCGGGCGCGAGGCGCCGCCGGTCACGGTCCTCGACCTCGGCCCGGACGACCGCGACGCCGAGCGCGTGTGGGGCGCGAACATGACCATCCGCCGCTCGGCCCTGGAGCGCGTGGGCCCGTTCGACGCCGGCCTGGACCTCTACGGGGACGAGGAGGAGTGGCAGGCCCGCCTGCGGGCCGGCGGCGGGCGCATCCGCTACCTGGCCGCCGCGGGCCTCGACCACCGCCGCGCCCGGCCCGACACGACCCTGCCCGCCCTGATGCGCGCGGCCGCGGGGCGAGGGCGCAACTCGCGGCGCTTCGACACCCGCCGCGGCGAGCCGCCGACGCTGGCGCGCGAGGCGCGCGTCCTCGCCGGATGCCTGTGGCACACGGCGCGCCGGCGCTGCGGCAACGGGCTCGTCATGGCCGCGCACAGCGCCGGGCGCATCGGGGAGGCGCTTCGCCCGGCACCCGCGCCCGGGCCCGACTTCCTCATCGGGCGCAGCGGGACCGTGGGCGGGCGCCGGGAGAAGCTGCTGGCCGCCCGCGACGCCGGGCTGGACGCGCGCGACGCGCTGTCGGGCCGACGCGCGCGCCTGGCCCGCGCCGCGCGCTCCTCCCCGCCCACCCGCCGCGTGCTCGTCGCGGGAGTCGACCGGCCGGAGCTGGACGGCCTGATGGACGCCGCCCGCGCCGAGCTGGCGCGCTCGCGTCACGCGCTGGAGTTCGCGATCGCCCCGGGCACGGCCGGCCGGGGGAAGTTCCAGAACCTCAACGACCAGCTCGCCGCGCACCCGGCGGCGGGCCACGACTGGCTGCTGGTCCTCGACGACGACGTCCGGCTGCCGCGCGACTTCCTCGACGTCCTGCTGTTCTGCGCCGAGCGCTACGACCTGAAGGTCGTCCAGCCCGCGCACCGGTTGCGCTCCCACGCCGCGTGGCCGGTGACCCGGCGGCGCGCCGGCAGCGTCGCGCGCGAGACCGCGTTCGTGGAGATCGGCCCCGTCACCGCCTTCCACCGCGACACGTTCGCCGAGCTGCTGCCCTTCCCCGACCTGAAGATGGGCTGGGGACTGGACGTCCACTGGGCGGCCCGGGCGCGCGAGCGCGGCTGGCGCCTCGGCGTCGTCGACGCCGTGCCCGTGCAGCACGCGCTGCGCCCGGCGGCCAGCGAGTACGACCGCGAGCGCGCCGTGGCCGAGGCGGCCGAGTTCCTCGCCGAGCGCCCCTACGTTCCCGCCGCGCAGGCCGACCGCACGCTGGCCGTGCACCGCACGTGGTGAAGGTCGCGGTCGTCGCCGAGTACTACCCGCGCGCCGCCGACCCGGTGCTCGGGGTCTGGGCGCACCGCCAGGCGCTGGCCGCGCGAGAGGCCGGGGCCGACGTCCGGGTCCTGGTCCTGCACCGCCCGGTCCCGCCCGCGGCCGCCGTGCGCGGGCGCGACCGGCGGGCGATCGCGGCGCCGCTGCGCCAGCCCGCCCGCGCCACGCTGGACGGGCTCGACGTGCGCTACGTGCGCTACGTCTCCCCGCCCCGCGGCCGGGCCTACGGCTCGTGGGGCGCCTGGGCCGCGCGCCCGCTGCGCCGCGCGCTGGCGGAGCTGCGCCGCGAGTTCGACTTCGACCTGATCCACGCCCACTACGCCGCCCCGGCCGGGGACGCCGTGCGCCGCGCGGCGCCCGGCGTGCCCATGGTCGTCTCCGTCCACGGCGGCGACGTCCTGTCCGTGGTGCGGCGAGGGCCCCGCGCGCGCGGCGCCGTGGAGGGAGCGCTGCGCCACGCCCGGCTCGTCCTGGCCAACAGCGGGTGGACCGCGGAGCTGGCCCGCGAGCACGGCGCCCGCGCCACCCGCGTCGTGCACCTCGGCACCGACCTCCCCGCGCCGCACGACGCCGACGGGCCGGGACGCGGGGCTCCGGCCCTCGTCTCCGTCGGGCATCTCGTGGGGCGAAAGCGCCACGCGGACGTCCTGCGCGTGCTGTGGACCCTGCGCGACAGCCATCCCGACCTGCGCTACGTCGTCGTCGGCGACGGGCCCGAGCGCGAGCGGCTGGCCGGCCTGGCCCGCGACCTGGGCGTGGCCGAGCGGGTGGAGCTGCGCGGCCAGCTGCCGCCCGCGCAGGCGCGGGCCGAGGCCTGGCAGGGGACGGCCTTCGTGCTGCCCAGCGTCGACGAGGCCTTTGGCGTTGCCTACGTGGAGGCCATGGCCGGCGGCGTTCCGGCCATCGGGTGCCGCGGCGAGGGCGGCCCGGAGGAGATCGCGGCGGCCGGCGGTGGCATCCGCCTCGTCCCGCCCGGGGACGTCGAGGCGCTCGCGGCCGAGGTGGAGCACATCCTGGCCGACCCGCGCTGGGCCCGCGAGCTGGGCCAGGCGGCGCGGGCGACGGTGGAGGCCTCGTTCACCTGGGAGCGCTGCGGGCGCGAGACGGTGGCGGCCTACCGGGACGCGCTGGCGTGAGCGACGACCGGCCCGTTCTCCTTGTGACCAACTACGTGCCGCCCGCGCGCGTGGGCGCGTTCGCCGCCCTCGCCGAGCGGCTTCCGCTGGACCTCGCCCTGTTCGGCGGCCGCGTGCACCACGGGGGCGTCGGGCAGGGCGAGGACTCCGGACCGCCGGCGCGGCGGATCTCCCAGGGCGAGGCCCGCGCCCTGGCCGCGAGCGGACGCTATCGCGCCGTGATCGCCGGGACCGTGGGCCGCACGGCGCTGCCCGCCGCCTACCTCGGGGCCCGCCGCGGCCGGACCCCGTTCGTCCTGTGGGCGACCCTGTGGGCGCAGCCGGCCGGGCCCGCCGGCCTGGCCGGCTATCCGGCGCTGCGCTGGATCTACTCCCACGCCGACGCGGTCGCCACCTACGGCCCGCACGTCTCCGACTACGTGCGCGCCCGGGGCGCGACCCGCGTGTACGACGCCCCGCAGGCGGTCGACGGCGGGTTCTGGGGCGCCGAGGTGGACGCCGCGGAGGCCCAGAGCCACCGCCGTGCGCCCTTCCAGGTGGTGTTTGCCGCGCGCATGTTGCGGGAAAAGGGCATCCGGATGCTCATCTCGGCCTGGAGGAAGACGGCCTCGCAGCATCCGATGCCGCGCTGATCCTGGTGGGCGACGGCCCGGATTCACCCCGGGCCGCGCCCCCTGGGGCTCATCTGCGAGGGACGCCTGAGCCCGCAGGAGGTGCGCAACTTCTACGCGGCATCGGACGTTGTGGTCATACCGTCGATTCGAACGCGGACCTTCCGCGAGCCATGGGGGATGGTGGCCAACGAAGCCATGCACCAGGGACTTCCCGTCATAGCCACCGATGCCGTCGGCGCCGCCGCGGGCGGCCTCGTGCGCGACGGTCGCAACGGGCTCGTCGTCACCGCCGGCGACGACCGGGCGCTGGCCGCGGCGATCCGCCGCCTGCACGACGATCCCGCGGAGCGTTCGCGGCTCGCCGCCGCCGCGCGCGCCGACGTCGGGCCCTACACGCACGCCGCCTGGGCGAGCGCGATGGCCCGCGCCGTGGCCGACGCGACCAGCGCCCGGCGGGGCGGGGGGTGCTAGCTTTGACTGCTCGCATCGTCCGGGGCCGGCGATCCCCGAACCTCCCCATGCGCAGGCTTCCTGCAGTCCTCATCCTCCTGACCGGCCTGCTCGCGCTTCCGGCCATCGCCGGTGCCAGCGGGCGCTCAGTCGTGCGCGACTGCACGGACAACGGGCGCATCGACTCCCATCACTCCCAGAGCGACTACAAGAGCGCGCTGGGCAGCCTCCCCAGCGACGTCGACGAGTACACCGACTGCCGCCAGATCATCGAGCAGGCCAAGCGCCGCGACGCGCGGGCCGACTCCAACTCGGGCGGCTCCGGCGGCTCGGGCGGCTCCGGCGGAGGCGGCGGCGGAACGACCGGGGGCGGCGGATTCGGCTCGACCGGCTCGGGCGCGGGCTTTGACTCCGTGACCCCGCCCCCGGCCAGCAACATCCCGCCCACGTCCGCGGAGAGCAACGCCGTCGCGCAGGCGGCCGCCAACGGCGGCGCCCCGGTGGCCGTCGCCGGCGAGCCGATCACGCCGGGCGGGAGCGGTTTGACCGAAGCCGCGTTCCGCCACGACGTGCCCGGGCCGCTGCTCGCCCTCATCGTCCTCCTCGGCCTCGGCGCCCTCGCCATGACCGTCTCGGGCGCCCGCGCCCGGGGAATGCGCGCGCCGGGCCCCGCCCTGCGTGTCTTCGATCGTGTCTTCCCCCGTAGGGCTTGAGGCACCGCCCGTAGAGCTCGCGCCCGAGGGCGTCGAGTGGGAGGGCCTCGAGACACTTCCCGCGGAGCCGGTCGCGCCCTCGCGCGGGCCCGGCACCAAGATCGCCGTCGGCCTCGCCGTGCTGATCGTCCTCACGGGCCTGATCGCCAAGGGCGGCTCGACGCTGGGTTCGGTGACGCTCATCGAGATCGCCCTCACCCTGATCGGCTCGGGGGTCGCGGTCGCGGCGATCCTGCGCGCGCCCACCCCGCGGCGCGCCTGGGGCGCGGGCGCCCTGCTCGGCGTCGCCGCCCTGACCGTGTGGACCGGCCTCTCGGTGATCTGGTCGGTCACGCCCGATGCCTCGTGGATCGACGCCAACCGCGCCATCGCCTACCTCTTCGCCTTCGCCGGGGCCATCGGCCTGGCCCGGCTGTGGGGACTGCGCGCCGGCTCGGTCCTCGCCGGCATCCTCGCCGGGGCGACCACGATCTCCGTGATCGCGCTGGCGCTGAAGTCCTTCCCGGTGGCCTTCAACTCGACCCAGGACCTGGCGCGCCTGCGCGACCCGCTCGACTACTGGAACGCGCTCGGGCTGATGGCCGCCTTCGCCGTCCCGACCGCCCTGTGGCTGGGCGCGCGGCGCGAGGGGCCGCCCGCGCTGCGGGCGCTGGCATGGCCGCTGCTCGGCCTGGCGATCGTCGTGGTGATGCTCTCGTACTCGCGCGGCGTGCTCATCGCGCTCGTCGTCGGCGTCGCCTTCTGGTTCGCCTTTGTGCCGCTGCGCCTGCGCGGCCTGGCCGTCCTGGCCGGGGGAACCGCCGGCGGGGCCGCCGTGACCGTCTGGGCGTTCGCCCAGGACGCGCTGTCCAAGGACCGGGCGCCGCTGCCCGACCGCGTGGACTCCGGCCAGACGCTGGCTCTTCTGTGCATCGCGATGATCGTCGTGCTGTTCGCGATCGGCCTGGCCGTCAACCGGCGCCTCGACCGCCGGCCGCTGAGCGAGCGCTGGCGCGAGCGCGTCGGCCTCGGGGCGCTGGGAATCGGCGCCGGGGTGCTCGTCGCCGCGGTCGTCGGGCTCTCGGTCACCGGCGGCGGCCCGAGCGCCCGCGTGTCGCGCGCCTGGGACAACTTCTTCTCCACGAACAAGGCCTCCACGACCTACGGGCCGGGTCGCCTGAAGTCGATCGGGACGCGGCGCGGGAGCTACTGGCGCGAGGCCTACGACGTCTGGAAGGCCGACAAGGTGCTCGGCGCCGGGGCCAACGGCTACCTCGTGGCGCGCAAGCGCTACCGCAAGGAGCCGATCGAGGTGACCCACGCCCACGGCTACGTGCCTCAGACGGCCGCCGACCTCGGGCTCGTGGGCCTCGGCCTCTCGCTGTTCGCGCTGCTGGCCTGGATCGTGGCCGCCGCCCGCACCTGCGGGTCGCGACGGCGCTTCGCGATCACCCAGCTCGACCCGCGCCGCCTGCCCGCCTGGGGCAAGCGCGCCGGCGAGCGCCTCGCCCGCGTGCCCGCGGCGGTGGGACGGATCCCCTCCACGTTCGCCGCGCGCGCCGACCGCGCCGCACCCCGGCGCCCCGTCGACGGCGACCGGGTGGCGATGCTCACGCTGGCCACGATCGTGCTCACCTTCGGCGTGCACTCGCTGATCGACTGGACCTGGTTCGTGCCGGGCACCGCGCTCGTGGCGCTCGTGGCCGCCGGCTACGTGGCCGGGCGCGGGCCGCGGGGCGTTCCCGGCGCCGAGCATCCCCGGCCCTTCTCCAACCGTGTCGTCGCCGCGGCGGCCCTGACCGTCGTCGGGCTCGCGGCCGCGTGGGCGATCTGGCAGCCGCTGCGCTCCGACAAGGCCGACGACGCGGCGCTCGCGGCGCTGGACGCCGGCGCGCCCAACGACGCGCGCGTCGAGGCGCAGGAGGCGCACAAGCGCGACCCGCTCGCGCTGCGCCCGCTCTTCGACCTGGCGACGATCGAGGACGCCGCCGGACGGCGCGACCTGGCCCAGAAGGCGCTGGAGCAGGCCGTCCGCCTCCAGCCCGCCAACCCGGAGGCCTGGTCGCAGCTGGCCAACTACCAGCTCAACACCCTTCAGCAGGCCACGCCGGCCTTCCAGTCCGCTCGCGCGGCGCTGTTCCTCGATCCCAAGTCCGCCGCGGCGCAGGCGCTGTTCCTCGACGCCTACCGCCGCCTCCCGCGCCGGCCGGTCGGACAGGGCGGGCGCAGGAAGCCCAACGCGGGCAAGGTCCTGGGCGCGCTGGAGAAGCTCGGCTCCGGCAAGGGCGCCGGCGCTTCGGGCTCAGGTGGTGCCGCCGCCTCGGGCGGGGCAGCGACGCCGAGCGTTCCCAAGCCGCAGGGGCAGGGCACGAAGTGAGGCGCCTCGCCCCGCTCGCGATCGCCGTGCTCGCGGCGATCGGCGTCGCCGCCCCCGCCGGCGCCGCCACCGATCAGGAGGCGATGTTCCAGGACGACGCCATGCTCGTGTATCCGTCTCGCGCCGAGGTCGGCCACACGCTGGACACGCTGCAGGCGCTGGGCGTCGACCGGATCCGCGTGACCGTGTACTGGCGGCTCGTGGCGCCGAACGCCGACTCGCAGTCGCACCCGGCGTTCGCCGGCGGCGAGGGCGATCCGAACTCCTATCCCAAGGCCAACTGGAAGCGCTACGACGACCTCGTGCGCCTGGCCTACGACCGCGGCATCGGCGTCAACTTCGACGTCGCCGGCCCGGCGCCCGACTGGGCCTCGTCGGGCCTGGGCGGCTACGCGAACCCCTCGGCGGGCGACTTCGGCGCCTTCGTGCAGGCCGTGGGCGCGCGCTACACCGGCGCGTTCACTCCCCCGCCCGACCAGCAGAACGCGCCTCCCCCGCCGCCCAAGAACCCCAACCCGCTTCCCGTCCCGCTCCCCAGCCTCGGGGACTCGAACACGCAGCAGGTCTCGGCCCAGTCGGACGGGACGCTGCCGCGCGTCAACTACTGGTCGTTCTACAACGAGCCCAACCAGCGCGTCTTCATGATGCCCCAGTACGTCAACCGCCACGAGGCGTCGCCGCGCATCTACCGCGGCCTGGTCGACGCCGGCTGGAAGGGTCTGGCGGCGACCGGTCACGGCGGCGACTTCGTGATCGTCGGCGACACGGCTCCGAAGGGCGGCGGCGAGCGTGATCCGGCGGCGAACATGCGCCCGCTGCGTTTCGTGCGTGCGCTGTACTGCGTCGGCTCGCGGCTGCGCCCGCTCACCGGCGCGACCGCGCGGGCGCTCGGCTGCCCCGACCGCAACCAGGTCCGCGACTTCCCCGCCCAGCACCCCGCGCTCTTCCACGCCGCCGGCTACGCCCACCATCCGTACTCGCTGCTCACCCCGCCCGCGATCCCGTCGCGCAACCCCGACGACGTGGGCATGGCCGACCTGGGCCGGCTCAGCTCGGCCCTGCGCCGGATCTTCGGCGCCTACCGGGTCGGCGGCGGCGGGCTGGCGATCTTCAACACCGAGTTCGGCTACCAGAGCCGGCCGCCCGACCCGTTCGGCTTCCCCCAGCCGCTCCAGGCCGCCTACATCAATCAGGCCGAGTACATGTCCTACGTGAACCCGCGCGTGCGCTCGACCCACCAGTTCCTGCTCGAGGACGCGCCGCCCTACACCCAGTTCCCGGCCAACAGCTACCAGTACTGGGGCAGCTTCCAGACCGGCCTGCTCGAGCACGACGGCAAGGTCAAGCAGGCGCTGGCCGCGTATCGCATGCCGATCTTCATCCCCGCCGCACGCCGTCGCCACGCGGGCATCTTCCGCGTGTGGGGCGGGGCGCGGCCCGCGCCCAACGGCTCGCGCCAGACCCTCCAGGTCCAGTACCGCCGCAACGTCCGCGGCGCGAAGTGGCGCACCCGCAAGAGCGTCACGACCCGCCGGATCCGCAACTACGTCGACACCCACGTGCGCCTCACGCACACCGGCGCGGTGCGCCTGCGCTGGGCCAAGCCCGGCGGCGGCGTGCTGTTCAGCCGCGCGGCGGGCGTGCGGATCGGGCGCTAGGTGTAAGTCCCGAGGAGGTTGTTCCGTTCTGTGAGGCGGGCGATCGGGGGTTGGTGGCCGAGGGCTGAGTGTTTGCGGTGGTGGTTGTAGCGAAACAGCCAGGCGTCGAGGGCTGCGGTGCGTTCGTTTGAGGAGCCGTAGATCGCGCCGTAGGCCCAGCCGCCGAGCAGGGTGCGGATAAAGCGCTCGGCTTTGCCGTTGGTCTGGGGTCGGTAGGGGCGGGTGCGCAGGTGGCGGATGCCCAAGGTTCGGCAGGCGATCGCGTGGATGGTGGAGCGGTAGGGCGAGCCATTGTCGGTCAGCAGCGCCTGGACGGTGATGCCGTAGCTGGCGTAGAAGGCGCGGGCGCGCTTGAGGAACGCGATCGCGGTGGTGGCCTTCTCGTCAGCGAGGACCTCGGCATAGGCCAGGCGGGTGGCGTCGTCGATCGCGATGTGCACGTAGTCCCAGCCGATGACCTTGCGGTCGCGGCCGTCGGCCAGCCGCTGGGTGCGCCGGGGATTGCGCTTGACGGCAGTGAAGCGCTTGCCAGCGCCGCCGTGGATGCGACCCAGCTTCTTGACGTCGATGTGGACCAGCTCGCCAGGACGCTCGCGCTCATAGCGCCGCGCCGCCTCCAGGCCCAGCCGGCCCAGCTTGCCCATCCCGATCCGAGTCAAGATCCCCGACACCGTCGACAAGGGCCGACCGAGCAGCTCGGCGATTTCGGGGCCGGTGAACCGCACCCGGCGCAAGGCAGCGATCACCGCGATCGTGTCTTCGGCGGTTCGGTTGGCCACCGTCTGGGGCGCCGAAGAGCGATCCACCAGACCCTCTGGGCCCTCCTCGCGCCAGCGCGCTAGCCAGCGACGCGCGGTGCGGTCGGTGATTCCGGCGGCCGCGGCCGCCTCCATCACCGACCACCCCGTCGCCACACGATCAACCAACAGCCGGCGACTATTCGGACAGGTCCTGGCGTTAGCGTGAAGCTTCATCCGGTGTCCTCCTTGGGACTGATTGGCGTCAACACCCATCAGCCTCCAAGGGGGCCCGGATGAACCCCCTCACGGACCAACGTCCTCAGGAACTACAGCTAGGGCGCGCACGGCGCCGCCCGGCCCTGGGCGCCCCTGAGGGGGTGCCGGGCTCACGCGGGCCCGCTCGCCGTGCCGAGCGCTGGGCATTGAGGGGAGCGCCCGAGGGGGTGCCGCAAGTTTGTCACCCAGGAGGAGACTGGATTGCCTCACCCCCTCCGAACCACCCCTGATCGAGCCGTTTTCGGACCCGGCCCGGCCGTCGGGCCCCAGGGCACAGGGGCCCAGGGCCCGCGCCTACACCCCCACCCGCGCCGGGGCATCCTCGACCAGGTGCGAGGGGAGGGAGCCCGGGCCGCCGCGGTCGCGGACCTCGAGGAGCAGGGCCTCGTACTCGTCGGCGACCGCGTCCCACGAGTAGCGCTCGGCCCGCTCTCGCGCTCGCTCGCGGAAGGACTCGACGAGCTCGGGCTCGGTGAGCACCCGCTGAAGCTGGGCGGCCAGGGACGAGACCCCCTCGCGGCCCGAGAAGTACAGCCCGGCGTCGCCGACGGTCTCGACGTTGGGCGCGTGGTCGTTGACGAGCACGCAGTTGCCGGCGGCGAGCGCCTCGAGGATCACCGGGTGGGTGCCGCCGACCTCGGTCGGCGCGCAGAAGCAGTAGGCGTGGCGCTGGAGCTCCCAGTAGCCGCGGCCGAAGACGTAGCCCGGGAAGACCACCCGCGGGTCGGCCGCTGCGCATGACCGCGCGGATGTACTCGTCGGCGTAGGGCGCGCCGCCGACGACGACGAGCTTCATGTCGCGCGCTCGCCCGTCGTCGATCCGGGCGAACGCCTCGACGAGCAGGTGCGGGTTGTTCTCCGGCTCCAGGCGCCCGACGAACAGGATGTACTTGCGCCGGCTCCAGACCCAGGCGCTCGAGCGTGCCGTCGCCGTCATAGCCCGGGTCCTCGACGCCGTAGGGCACGACGCCGATCCGCTCGGCCGTAGCGGCGCTCGAAGACCTCGGCGACCGCGTGGGAGTCGGTGATCGCCTCGTCCGCCCAGCGCGGCGACGTGCGCTCGGCGAAGCGCAGGTAGGCCTTGGCCAGCCGCGGCCACTTGCGCCGCTCCGAGTCCAGGCCGTCGACGTTGATGACCGTCGGGATCCCCGCCGCCCGGGTGATCAGGCACATCGGGCTGTTGCCGGCGATGAAGAACAGCGCGACGTCGGGATGCAGGCGCCGCGCGGCGTGCAGCGAGGAGAGGAACGTGTGGGCGAACGTGTCGAGGTACTTGTTGCGCACCGTCGGGCAGGTGGACCAGCCGCGCGCCCTTGTACTCCTCCAGCGGCGGGTCGACCACGTGCGGGCGGCAGTAGACGACGACCTCGTGGCCCGCGCTCGCTCAGGCGCGAGGCGAGCTGCTCCGCGGCCGTCTCGAAGCCGCGAGTAGGAGGCGGGGATGCCGCGCGTTCCGAGGATCGCGAGTCTCATCGCCGCGGCCAAGGTATACGCCTCCACGTGGGCGCGCGCGGCCGCCACCCAGGAGAAGCCCGCCGCGCGCTGCGCGGCCTCGGCGGCCCAGCTCGCGCCGGCGCTCCGCCTCCCCCGCGACCCGGGCCAGCGCGTCCGCGAGGTCCGCGGCGTCGCGCGGGTCGAAGTACTCGCGCGCAGTCCCCACAGGTCTCGACGACGCCGGGGCTGCGCGCCGCGATCACCGGGACGCCGGCGTGCATCGCCTCCAGGGCGGTCAGCCCGAAGCCCTCGTGCAGGGAGGGGAGGACGAGGGCGATCGCCTCGGCGTAGAGCTCGGCGAGCCGCGCCGCCGGCACCCGCTCCCCCGCCGAGCCGGCGACGACGAGCGGCGGGGCATCGGCCAGGAGGCCGTGCGCCTCTCGCAGCAGCCCCAGGTTCTTGCGCGGCTCGTCGTCGCCGACGTAGAGGAAGTGACGCTCGGCGGCCGGCGGATCGGGCCGTGGCGCCGGCTCCTGCCCGGGACCATGGAGGCGCGACGACGATCCGCTCGCGCGGGACGCCCCACAGCGCCGCCGCGTCGGTGGCGGTCGTCCGCGAGACGCACACGACCGCGTCCGCGCGCCGCGCCGCCGCGCGGTGGGCCCGGCGCGCGAAGGCACGAAAGCGCGGGTCGAAGCACTCGGGCAACCGCTCGAACGCGAGGTCGTGCAGCGTGACGACCTGGGCGGGGCCTCCGGTCCGCGACGCCGCGGCGGGCAGCGCGTGGTGGATGACGTCGGCGCCCGCGGCCCGCGCCCGGCGCGGCAGCTCGAGCGCGCGTCCAGCGCCGGTCCTCGGCGGCGTTTCGCGCACGCGCCCAGGCCGCCGCCCGCCGGGGCGCGGCGGCGCTCGTTCGCCGCCTCGACGACCTCGACGCCGAGCCCGCGCAGGGCGGGGACCAGGCGCTCGAGGTAGACGCCGGTCCCGCTCGGGCCTCGCAGGGCGAACGTCGTGTCGATGAGGACCCGCATCGCCGGGCGCGGGCGAGGAGAAGCTCCTCGCCGTGGGCGGTCACCTCGACCTCGGTGAACCCCATGTCCGTGAGCAGCGCGGCCAGGGACGAGCGCGAGTAGAAGCGCAGGTGCTGCCCGCGCGGGTCGGGGGGCACCCGCAGCCGCTCGACGCGGGGCGTGGTCACCGCCAGGCGCCCGCCGGGCCGCAGCACCCGGCGCACCTCGTTGACCCAGCCCTCGGTGTCGGCGACGTGCTCGATCACCTCGCTGGCCCACACGACGTCGAAGGCCCCGTCCGCGAACGGCCAGGGCCCGTGGGCCTCGATGCGCACGTACTCGGCGCCCGGCGCCCGCTCCCGGGCGCGGCTCAGCGCCGCCTCGGCGATGTCCGCGCCCGTCACGACGGCGCCCGCCTCGAGCAGCGAGCCCACGAACGGACCGTCCCCGCACCCGAGGTCGAGCACCCGGTCGCCGGCCCGAACGCCGGCCAGCAGGAAGTCGCGGCGGACCTCGAGGTGCGGCGGCTCGAGGTCGGGCGGCAGCTCGCGCCAGACCTCCTCGTACCACTCCCTCATCGCCGCCCCCACCACTTCCCGGCCAGCCGTGCCAGGCGCCGCGGGTCGAGCCGCGCCCGCGCGCGTGAGCGGTGCCAGCCCTGGTCGCCCCACCACTCCGCCAGCGCGTCGCGCGCCCGGTAGGGCGGCAGGTCGAGGAACATCGAGAAGCCCCGGGCCTCGCGCTCGTAGCGGCGAAAGCAGGCGCGCAGGGGCTCGCGGCTGTGGTCGTGCTCGACGGCCAGCGCCGGGTCCAGGACGCACACGCTCCCCCGTTCCAGCGCCCAGCCGGACCACTCACGGTCCTCGGTGCCCGGCAGGTCCTCGCGAAACGGGCGCTCGCGCCACAGGTCGCGGCGGAATCCCCCCGCCGAGTTCGAGTAGCCCCAGAACGGGTTGCGCGCCAGCATCCCCGCGTCCTGGCGCACCGGGCCGGCCAGGGCGCCGCCGGCCTCGTCGCGGGCCTCGCCGTAGGCGCAGGCCACGCTCGCCTCGTCAAACCACGCCACCATCCGCTCCAGCCAGCCCGGGTCCGGCGGGAACGCATGCGCCGACAGGGCCACGACCACCGGAGCTGCGGCGCGCTGCGCGCCCAGGTTCAGAGCGTGCCCGTAGGTGAAGCGGTCCGGAGCGAGATCGATCACCGCCGCCCCGTGGCGGCGGGCGATGTCGGGGGTCGCGTCATGCGAGCCCGAGTCGACCACGATGACCTCGTGGTCGACGGTCTGGGCGGCGAGCAGATCGAGCGTGCGCCCGATCGCGCCCGCCTCGTCGCGCGCGCGGATGACGACGCTGGCCTGCTGCATCGGGCGAAGGCTAACCTTGGCGGCGATGGCGGCTCGCCTCCGCGACATCGCCTACCGGGAGACGCCGGCCTCGCCCGGGCTGCGCGGCCTCGTCTCGCGCGGATGGATCGTGGAGAGCCTGCACGACGCGCAGCACGACGTCCTGCCCGACGGATGGACGGACATCGTGCACGTCGAGGGCCGCCCCGCCCGCGTGGCCGGGGTGGACACCGGCCCCGTGCCGGTGCCCCGGCGGCGGGGCTCGGTCGCCGTCGGGCTGCGCCTCGCCCCGGCCGCGGCGCCCGCCCTGCTGGGGGTCCCGGCGAGCGAGCTGCGCGACCGCCGCATCGAGCTGAGCGAGCTGTGGGGCGACGCCGGCCGGCGGCTGGACGAGGCGCTGCACGCGGCGCGTTCGCCCGCCCAGCGCCTGCGCGCGCTGGAGGACGCGGTCGCCGGCCGGGCGCCGCGCGCCGGGCCCCTGGACCGCGCGGTGGGCGCGGCTACGGCGCAGCTGCGGCGGCGTCCCTCCACCGGAGTCGCGTTGCTGGGCGACGCCCTCGGGCTCAGCGACCGCCAGCTGCGCCGCCGCTTCCACGCGGGGGTCGGCTACGGCCCGAAGGTCTTCGCGCGGATCGCGCGCTTCCAGCGCCTGCTCGGCCTGGCCGAGCGCCGGCCGCCGGCCCGGGGCGAGCTGGCGGCGCTGGCGCTCGACGCCGGGTACGCCGACCAGGCCCATATGACCGAGGAGTGCAGCCGCCTGGCCGGCCTGCCTCCCGCGCGACTCCTGGGCTGAGCGCGTCCGTTTCGTCAAAGAAGGCCCGGGCGCGCGGGCGTAGGCTCGCCCCATGTCCTCCCCGGAACCCGACCTCGAGCGCGCGGCCGAGTTCGTCGCCCTCAACGCGCGGCTGATCGACCGCCGCCGCTTCGCCCTGCACTTCGCCGGCGGCGACCCGGGCGCCCTGGTCGACGCCCTGCGGCCCTACGCCAACCCCGACGGCGGGTTCGGCAACGCCCTGGAGCCCGACCTGCGCGCGGCCGAGAGCCAGCCCCAGCCGGTGGCGCTGGCCTTCGAGACGCTCGACGAGGCGGGGGCGTTCGACGACCCGATCGTGGTGCGCGCGTGCGACTGGCTCGTCACGATCACGACGCCCGACGGCGGCGTTCCGGGCGTGCTCGAGTCCGCCCTGGCCTCGCCCCGGGCGCCCTGGTGGCAGCCGCCGCCCGGCGATGAGCGCGGATCGATGGCCGTCACGCCGGTCATCGCGGCCCTCCTGCACAGGCACGGCGTGGAGCATCCTTGGCGGGACGGCGCGACCGAGTTCTCCTGGCGGGGAGTCGAGGAGCTGGATTTCACCGGCGCCTACGACGCCCGCGGCGCCGTCACGTTCCTCGACCACGCGCCCGACCGCGAGCGCGCCGAAGCGGAGATGGAGCGCATCGGGCCGCGGCTGCTGGAGTCCGGCCTCGTCGCCGTCGATCCCGGCGCCGAGGGCGAGACCCACACTCCGCTGGACTTCGCGCCGGCGCCTGGGCGCCTGAGCCGGGCCGCGTTCGACGCCGCGCTGATCGAGCGCCACCTCGACGCGCTGGCCGCCGCGCAGCTCGACGACGGCGGGTGGATGTTCAACTGGCTGGCCTGGGCGCCGGCCGTCACACTGGAATGGCGAGGCTGGCTGACGGTCCGGGCGCTGGGGGTACTCAGAGCCAACGGCCGCCTCTGAGCCGATTGGACGGACGTCACTGATCGGTCGGGCGCGGGTATGGTCGCCGCGTGGACCGTGGTCGCCTGCTCGCCGTGGCCCCCGTGGCCGAGCCGGGCGGGGCCGAGACGACGTTGCTGCGCCTCCTGCGCGAGCTGGACGCCAGGGGCTGGAGCGTCACCCTCACCGTGCCCGGCCCGGGGCGCCTGCGCGACGCCGCGCTCGACGCCGGCCATTCCGTCGAGGCGCTTCATCTGGGCGGGCTGGAGCGCCGGACCGGCGCCCCCGCGCTGCGCTCGTGGCCGCGGGCCCGCCGCCTGGCCCGCGAGGCCGACGTCGTGATCCTCAACGGGAGCGTGTCCGGCCGCCTGCTTCCCGCCCTGCGCGGCCTGCCCGCCCGGACCGTGCTCAGCGTCCACGACGTCGTCGAGCGCGTCCCGCGGATGTGGACGTCGGCCGACGTCGTCCTCACCGCCTCCCGGGCGGTGGCGGACTCGCTCTCCCCGCTGCCCGCGCACGTCGTCTACGCACCGGTCGACCTCGACCCGCCCGAGGCGGAGGCCCCCTGGGCGTCCGGCGACGGGCCGGTGATCGGCTACGTCGGGCGCATCGAGCCGCGCAAGGCGCCGCTGGACCTGATCCGGGCCGCCCCGGCGATCACCGCGCGGCGCCCCGGGCGCCCGGATCGTGCTCGTCGGCGAGGACCCCTATGGCCTGGATCCCGCCTATACGGGCGACGTCGAGGTCGCGGCCCGCGAGGCCGGCGTGGAGCGCCACGGCTGGGTCGACAACGCGCCGGGCCTGATGCGCCACCTCGACGTGCTCGTGCTGCCCTCGCACCAGGAGCCCTTCGGCACGGTCCTCTCCGAGGCCATGGCCGTGGGTACGCCCGTCGTGGCCACGCGGGTCGGCGGGCTGCCCGAGGTCGTCGACGACGGCGTCACCGGGCGCCTGGTGGAGCCCGGAGACCCGGCGGCCATCGCCGCCGGCGTCCTGGACGTCCTCGAGCACCGCGACGAGATGGGCGCCCGGGCGCGCAGCGCCGCCGCGCGGTTCTCCACCGACGCCCACACCGACGCCGTGGAGCCCCTGCTCGTGCCGGCGCCCACCGGGACCGTGGCCGCGTGAGGGTCGCCTTCGACTCGCGCGGGGTCGTCGAGGCCCGGGGCGTCGGGCGCTACGTGAGCTGCCTGCTGGACGCGCTGCGCGCGACCGCGGGCCCGGGCCAGGACCTGGTGGAGACCCACCGGCCGCGCGGCGTGGACGTCTTCCACTCGCCGTGGATCGACGGCGCGCTGCTGCGCGCCCCCTGCCCGATGGTGGTCACGCTGCACGACCTGATCCCGCTCAAGCGCCGCGGCGAGTACCTGCGCACCGGCGTGCGCTTCAAGATGCGCTACCTGGCCGTCCGCCGCGCGGCCCGGCTGATCGTCCCCACGCGCGCCGTGGCCGACGACGCCGCCGAGCTCCTCAACTTCCCCGCCGAGCGCATCGACGTCATCCCCGAGGCCGCGTCGGACACGTTCCGCCCCGCGCCCGCGTCGGTGGTGTCCGACGTGCGCGAGCGCTACGGCCTGCCCGACCGCTACCTGCTCTGGGTGGGCGGGCTCGAGCACCCCGACCCGCGCAAGCGCGTCGCCGCCCTGGCCGACGCGCCCCGCAGCCTGCCCCTCGTGCTCGTGGGCAAGCACCGGCGCTGGGCCTCCGAGCTCCCCGGCGTCCAGCTCACCGGGCTCGTGCCCGACGCCGACCTGGCCGCCATCTACACCGGCGCGCACGCGCTGGTGTTCCCCTCCGACGACGAGGGCTTCGGCCTGCCGCCGGTGGAGGCGCTGGCCTGCGGGACGCCGGTGGCGGTGTGCGACCTACCGGTCCTGCACGAGGTCCTGGGAGATCGCGCCACCTATGTCGCACCCGACGACCTGCCCGGCCTCGTGGCCGCGGCCGAGGCGGCCACGCGGCCGGTGCCCGGGGGGCCGGAGTGGACCTGGGAGGACGCCGCGCGCGCCACGTGGGAGGCCTACGAGCGCGCCCGCGGCTTTCACGGACCGGCCGCGCCGCGCTGAGCCGGCCCCGCGATCCGCTCGCGCACGCGCTCGAACGTCGTCAGGGCCTGCGCGGTGACCTGGTCCATGTTGAGGTACTGGTAGCGGGCCAGGCGCCCGACGAAGGTGACGTCGGGATCGCGCGCCGCCAGGTCGGTGTAGCGGTGGTAGAGATCGCGGTTCTCGGGGGCCGGGACGGGATAGAACGGCTCGCCCTCGTCGCAGGGCAGCTCGCGCGAGATCGGGGACGCCTGCCCCGGTTGATCGGCGAGGTGGAGGTACTCGACCGTGCGCATGTACGGCACGGCCTCGTCGGGGAAGTTCACCTGCATGACCGGCTGCACCGGCTCGCCGCCCGGCGTCGGCACGCGCTCCCACTCGAAGCGCAGGCTGCGGTAGGGCAGCGGCCCGAAGGCGTGGTCGTAGAAGTCGTCGATCGGGCCGGTCCAGACCAGATGCCCGAAGGAGACCGAGTCGCGCACGTCGTCGAAGCTCGTGGAGAGCGCGACGTCGATCAGCGGGTGGTCGAGCATCCGCTCGAACATCGCCGTGTAGCCGTCGGCGGGCAGCGCCTGGTGGGAGTCGGTGAAGTAGCGGTCGTCGCGATTCGTGCGGGTGGGGATCCGGCCGGTCACCGAGGCCGCCAGCTCGGAGGGGTCGCGGTTCCACAGCTTGCGCGTGTAGCCGCGGAAGAACATCTCGTAGAGCTCGCGCCCCACTCGGGCGACGACCGCGTCCTCGGCCGTGCGCACCTCGGCCGGCGGCTCGGCGCGGGCCGCGAGGAACTCCTCCATGCCCGCCGAGTCCAGCGACAGTCCGTAGAGCCGGTTGACGGTGTCGAGGTTGATCGGGATCGGCACGAGCTGCCCGTCCACGCTGGCCAGGACGCGATGCTCGTAGGGCCGCCAGGCGGTGAACTGCGAGAGGTACTCGACGACGGTCGCGGCGTTGGTGTGGAACAGGTGGGGCCCGTGGTCGTGGATGCGGACCCCGGTGGCCTCGTCGATGCGGTCGTGGGCGTTGCCGGCGACGTGGGGGCGGCGGTCAACCACCAGGACCCGCAGGCCGAGCTGCGAGGCCGCGCGCTCGGCCATGATCGAACCGGCGAAGCCGGCGCCCACGACGAGCAGGTCGTAGGCGTCGTCGGGGGCCGGGGTCACCCGCTCAGGATACGGGCGCGACGGTCAGCCCGAAGGGCACGCGCGCCGCGCGCCGCGCGGCCTGGATGCGCGCGCGCCGCCGCCGCGCGGCGGGCACCCGGCGCCACGCCTCGGCGTAGGCGCCGAGCAGCTCGCGCTCGCGCAGCAGCGCGTGGCCGAGGGCCAGGACCTCGTAGGCGGCGACGTGATGGAGGTCGCGCGCCAGCTCGCGGGCGGAGTCGTTCTTGACCATCATCAGGTAGCGGTTGCGGAACTGCAGGCGCCGGTCGGCGGGGCCCATCGCGTCGCGGGTCGAGGGGCTGTAGGTCCGGATGTGGTGGACGAGCGCCGCCGGCTCGTAGACGCTGCGCCAGCCCAGGACCCGCGCGCGCCAGGCCACGTCGGCGTCCGAGGCCCAGCGCTCGAGGTCGGGATCGAAGACCTCCCCGGCCACCGCGCAGGCCTCCAGGGTCTCGCGCCGGTACAGGGCGGCCGCGCCGTCGGCGCCGAACACCTCGCCGCCCCGCGTCCAGCGCCCGGCCGGCGTGCCGTGGCCGACCAGGCCGTTCTTGCGCCGGCGGTCGACCACCATGCCCGCCGTGTCCAGCGCCGTCGTGCGCTGCGCCGGGTCCGGGCCGAGCGTGCGCACGAGCTGGGGGGCGACCGAGCCCACGCCCGGACGCCCGAGTGCCGAGCGGGCGAAGGCCAGATACCCGGGAGCGACGAACGTGTCGGCCTGAAGCAGGGCGACGGCGTCGCCCTGACAGGCGGCCAGGCCCGCGTTCATGGCCTCGCAGTAGGAGACGCGGCGCTCGAGGGCCACAACGCGCGCGCCCTGCTCGCCCGCCACCACCGCCGTCTCGTCGGACGAGGCGTTGTCGACCACCACGAGCTCGTCGGGGTCCTCGGCGGCGGCCGCGGCCAGCGCGGCGCGCAGCAGCGGCGCCTCGTCGGTGGAGAGGATGAGGAACGAGGCGCGCATCACAGCAGCTCGCGGTAGACGGCCTCGGTCGCCCGGGCGGTGGCCGCCCAGCTGCGCTGCCCCGCCCGCTCGCGCCCGCGGGCGACCAGGTCATCGCGCCGGGCCGGGTCGTGCAGAACCTCGCGCAGCGCGGCGGCGAGCCCCTCGCGGTCGTGCGGGTCGAACAGGAGCGCCGCGCCGCCCGCGGTCTCCGGCAGGGCCCCCGCGTCCGCCAGCACGGCCGGGCAGCCCCGGGCCATCGCCTCGATGGCGATCATGCCGAACCCCTCGTACAGGCCGGGATGGGCGAGCGCTCCCGCCCCCCGCAGGAGCGCGTCGACCGCGGCGTCCGAGACGAAGCCCGCCAGCTCCAGCGGCTCGTCCCCGGCCAGCTCGCGCAGCCGCGCGCCCTCGCCGAAGTCGCGCCCGGCCAGGATCAGCCGGTGCTCGAGGCCCTCCGCGCGCAGGTCGCGCCACGCCTCCACCAGCACGCCGAGGTTCTTCTTCGGGCGCAGGTCGCCCACGGCGACGATGTAGGGGCCGGCGAGGCGGCGCGCCGTCGCCGGGCGGCAGCGCCGGCGCCAGCGGCACCACCCGGATGCGCTCGGGGTCGGTGCCGTAGCGCTCGCAGACGTCGTCGCGGGTGAAGTGCGAGTCGCAGACGATCCGCTCGGCCGAGGCGACCGCCCGGCGCGTGAACGTGCCGGTACTTCCAGCCCGTCCGTCGCGAGAAGTCGTGGGGGAAGACCTCGAAGGCCAGGTCGTGCACCGTCACGACGCCCGGGCACGGCCGGCGCAGCGGCAGAAAGCAGTTGGGCGTGTGCACGAGCGCCGGGCGCCGGCGGCGCAGCTCCCGGGGCAGGGCGACCTGCTCGAAGAGCAGCTCGGGGCCGCGGCCGCCCCGCTCGACGAACCAGTAGCTCAGCCCGTCGCCGGGCTGCGCGGCCAGCGCGCCGGCGAGGTGGCGGGCATAGATCCCCGACCCATGCGGCATGGGGACGTGGGCGTCGCGGGCGTCGAAGGCGACCAGGGGCACGGCGCCGGAGCCTAGAGCGAGCCCCCGCCGGGCGGAGGTGCCGCGAGCCGTCAGGCGAGGGCGTAGCATGGGCGCCCCGACCCCAGGCCCCCGCCTCACCGGACCGCCCCAGCCGCTGATGCACGACTCACCCCAGCACGCCGTCGCCGACGCGACCGGCCCCGAGCTGCTCCCGCCCGCGCTCACCGCGCTGCAGGGCGACGGGCGCCTGGCCTCGCGCGTGTTCGGGATCCCGATCGAGCTGGCCCGTCCGGCGGAGATGCTGCGCACGATCACGAGTTGGGTGGGGTCCGGCACGCCCCATCGCGTCATGTACGTCAACGCCCACGTGGTCAACCAGTCGCAGGGGCAACCCCGAGCTGCGCGAGGCGCTCGCGGCGGCCGACCTCGTCTACTGCGACGGCTACGGCGTGCGCCTCGCCGCGCGGGCGCTCGAGGTCTCGATGCCCGCACCGCATGACGGGCGCCGACTGGGTGTGGGGGCTGGCGGCCCTGTGCGAGGCCGGCGGCAGCTCCGCTCTACCTCCTCGGCTCCGAGCCGCCGATCGCCCGCCGAGCGCGGCCGAGCGGCTGACCCGCTGGTACCCGAGCTGCGGATCGCGGGCACCCACCACGGCTACTTCGAGCTCGACTCCCCGCACGACGAGCGCGTCGTCGAGGACATCAACCGCTGCGACCGGCCGGACATCGTCCTCGTCGGCATGGGCACCCCCAAGCAGGAGCTGTGGGTCCAGCGCTACGCGCGACCGGCTCGACGCCGACGTCCTGTGGACGGTCGGCGCGCTGTTCGACTACGTCTCCGGGCGCGTCGCCGCGCGCACCGCGGCTGGTTGGCGGACAATGGGCCTGGAATGGATCTTCCGACTGGCGATCGAGCCGCACCGGATGTGGCGCCGCTACCTGCTGGGCAACCCGGTCTTCCTGTCGCGGGTGATGAGCGAGCGCAACCGCCAGGCTTGAGCGCGACGCGCTCCCGCGGGTGGCTCGTGGCGGCGGCCGGGCTCGGCCTGGTCGCGCTGGTCGTCTGGGAGCATCACGAGTTCAGCGCCGGCGCCTCGCGGGCCGTGGGCGACGCCCTGCGCGGCGCCCTGGCGTGCGGAGTCCTCTACGGCCTCACCGGCTACGCCGCCGCGCGCCTGCTCGTGCCCGACCGGCTGCGGCCCCACGCGCTGCTGCTCGCGTTCCCCCTGGGCGCGGCCCTGTCGGCGATCGCCCTGGCGGCGCTGGGCCTCGTGCACGTTCCCTTCGGCGTCTCCCTGCCCCTCGTGCTGGCCGCCGGGGCGATCGCCGCCGTGGCCGTCCGCGTCCGCCGGGGACCGTGGTCCGGGGCCGCCGCCGGCGCGGCCGGGCCGGCCTACGTGGCGATCGTCGTGGCCGTCGTCGCCCTCTCGCCGGTGTGGCGGACCGGCTTCGCCACGGTGGTCGGGCAGAACGGGGACGTCGTGCTGGCGGTGGGGAGCGCGCAGCTGGTCAAGGAGGCCCCGCCCACGGCCGTTCGCCCCGAGCTCCCGATCGACCGCATCCCGCTCGTGTGGCGCTCGAAGTACCCGATCTTCTACTCGCTGGCCGCGGTGTCGCGCCTGTCGGGGCTCGACGTGGTGGCCGCGTTCCCCCTGGTCGCCGCCGCGCTGCTGGCCATGGCGGCCTTCGGCTTCTTCCTCTTCGCTCGCTACGCCATGCGCGCCCCGCCGCTGGTGGCGCTGGCGGCGATGGCCGCGACGGGGCTCAGCCGGGTGCCCCTGCACCTGGCCGACCATCCCTACTACAACGAGCTGTGGGCGCTGTTCGCCCTGCCGTTCATCCTGGTCGCCGGCCTGGCCTTCCTGCGCGAGCCCACCGGGCGGACGCTGGCCCTGCTGGCGACGTTCGCCGCGATCGGGGCCTTCGCCTACCCGCTGATGCTGCCCATCCCGCTGCTCTTCCTGGCCGTGGCGACCTGGCGCGCGCGGCGCGGGCTGCGGCGGTTCGTCCGGCGCCCGGGCGGGCCGGCCTGGGTGTGGATTCCCGGCGCGGTGATCGGCCTCGCCGTGCTGGCGGTCCTGGTGCGTGGGGTGGCAGAGAAGGGAGCGTCGGCCGCCGTCGCGCTGTCTCCGTGGGGCGACCTCACGGCCTGGAGCGGCTCGGGCCTGCCCCACCTGCCCTTCCAGCGCGGGCTGGGCCTGCTCGACCCGGGCGGGGTGGTGCTGGTGTCGCTCCTGCTCGCCCTCGTGGCCGGCGCCGCCGCCTGGGGGCTGTGGCGCGCGCCGCGCGAGGCGAGCGTGCCCCTGGCCATCACCCTCGTCCTCGGACTCGGGTTCGCCGTCTACTTCAACCACCGTGCCCAGGCCGAGCTCTTCTACTTCAAGACCCTCGGCCTGATCGGCCCCCTGGTCGTGGTCGCGGCCGTCCTGGGCCTGGGCGACCTGGTGCGCCGGCGGCCACCGGTGGCGGTGGCGGCCGGGATCGCCATCACGATCCTCGTGGTCACGGCCGCGACCAGCACCCGCCGCGAGCTGCGGGGGACCAACGACTACGCCTCCACCGGCGTGCTCGAGATCCGCGATTGGGCCCACTCCCTCCCGCCCGGCGCCAGCGTGCGAATCGACATCCCGCCCAGCGGCTACCAGCTGTGGGCGGACTACATGCTCTCCCCGCGCCGCGTATGCGCGCTGAACCCGCTGGTGGGCTTCTTCCCCTACGCCGTGCCCGGCCGCAAGGCCGACTACGCGCTCACGCTCACCGAGCAGGGCCGCCCGCGTGACGCCGCCGGCACCCCGGTCCTGGCCAGCCCGCAGTTCGCGCTGTGGAGGCTGCGGGCGAACGTGCCCGGCCCCGACGTCTGCTCGCCCCGGATGATCGACTCGATCACCCAGGTGAACATCGCGTAGCCGCAAGCGAAGACCGACCGGACCCGGCTACGGGGATATAACAGAAAGACTGTTAGAATCACGCGAACTAACAGCTTGACCTTTATGACTCCATCTTTGGGAAAGAACCCCTACCGCCCGGGGGTGGGCACGCGTCCGCTTTACCTGGCCGGCCGCGATCAGCCACTGAAGAGGTTCCGGGCGATGTTGCGCGCGGCCCCAGAACAGCCAGCGAACATGCGTCTCACTGGCTTGCGCGGTGTCGGAAAGACGGTCCTCCTAGGCGAGTTCGAGAGAGTCGCGAAGGAGGGAGATTGGGCCAGCGGCTTCCTTGAAATCCAGCCTGGCTACAACACCAATGAGACACTCGTCGAAGCCCTCACGGTGACCCTGGCGACAGTGCGCGAGCGCCTCTCGCGAATGGAGCGGCTGAGAAAGGCGGTGGGCAACGCCGCGCGTCAGGCGGGCACACTCGGCATAGCCTGGGGCGACTTTGCTCTCACCTACCAGCCGTTCGCGGACACGGGACGCGAGGACTTCGCAAAGGCGCTCTTCGAGGCTGTCGAGATGGCGGTCGAGAAGGGGCACGACGGGTTTGTTCTTCTTCTCGACGAAGCCCAAGTCCTACGCGATGAGCACACTCGGCGCACTGGTGAGCACCCGCTCTCGCTCCTCATTTCGGCCATTGTCGCGCTACAGAAAGCCGAGTTGCCGTTGGGGCTTGTCTTGTGCGGTCTCCCCACTCTCACCGGCAACCTGTTGCGCGCTCGCTCTTATACGCGAGCGAATGTTTCGCGGCGAAGAGATCGGTCGACTAGGCGCCGATGAGGCGCGGGAAGCGTTCGTCCAGCCGCCTCGAGAAATCGAATCGTCGGTCCAAATCGACGACGCCTTGGTACAGACGATCATCGAGGAGGTTGAAGGCTATCCCTACTTCATTCAGCTTTGGGGTGCAGAACTATGGGATGCCGCCGTGGAGGCACCAACCGTCTGCCTCAATGAGGCACTGCTCGACGCCGTTCGCCCCGACATCTATCGTCGGCTGGATCTTGATTTTTACGAGCCGCGCGTATCGACCCTGACGCCAGCAGAGCAGGATGTCCTGCTCGCGAGCGCCGACTGCGACTACCCGCCTCTAGTCGTGTCCGACCTCAACGACGCCAGCAGCAAGAGTCCGGCGAACGTCAACGTGCTTCTTGGCCGCCTCGTGGAAAGCGGCGTGCTGTACAGAATCCGCAAGGGCCAGTACGAGTACACCGCGCCCAAGTTCCGGGACTATCTCCTGAGACGCACGAGTAGCGGTGAGAGCGACCAGAGACTGTTCTAGGTGCGTGATCCGTCGTGGGCGCCCGCTGAACCGTCACCCCAGCGCGGCCTCGACGACCGAGCGCACCGCGGCCTCGGTGCGCTCCGGAGCGAAGGCCTCCAGCCGCCGCCGCCCGCGCTGCGCCAGCTCCGCGCGCAGCGGCCCCGACGTCGCGCACACCTCGATCGCCTCGGAGACCGTCGGCAGGTCGGGGTCGTCGAGCAGCACGCCCGCGTCGCCCAGCACCTCGGGGACGGCCGCGTCACGGCGGGCCACGACCGGGAGCCCGAAGTGCATCGCCTCGAGCAGGGGGATGCAGAAGCCCTCGTGCTCGGACAGGCAGCAGAAGACGTCCGCCTTCGCGTAGAGCGCGTTGAGCTGCGGCTGCGGGAGCGCGCCCGGCAGCACGACGTCCCTCGCCCCGGCCTCGACGGACAGGCGCGCCAGATAGGAGCCGTAGGTCCCGCTCCCGGGGCTGCCGGGAAGCACGAGGCGGGCGTTCGGCGTCGCACTCGCGCTGGTGCAGCGCGAGGGCCTTGATGAGCCGGTCCTGGCGCTTGTTGTGCGACAGGCGCCCGACGAAGACGATCGTGCGCCGCCCATCGCCCGCCCAGGGCGTCTCGTCCCGGCCCCCGGCTCCAGGCGCGCGCGTTCGAACAGGTAGATGGCCGGCTCCACGCGTACGCCGGCGAACCCGGCCTCGTGCAGGTCGAGCGCGCTGAAGGCGGACGGCGCGACGGCGGCGTCCACCCGCCCGGCGTAGCGGCCGAGCCGCTCGCGGCCCAGCGCGCACAGCATCGCCACGTAGGGCTCGTGGTCCCAGAGGTACCGGGCGGGCGTGATGTTGTGGTAGACGAGCAGCTTGCGGTTGGGCAGCGCCGCGGCCTCGTCGAGCGCCGCGGCGTGGGCCGAGTAGTGGATGACGATCAGGTCGTCGGCGCGCACCCGCCCGGCGAGCGTCTCGGCGGGGCGGACCGCGTCGCCGAGCTGCGGGTCGAAGGTGGCGGCGTAGACGTCACCCCCATGCCCGGCCGCCGCCAGGATGCGCTGCCAGGCCAGCGCCTGGTTGGTCACGGCGTCATAGGGCCCGGCTCCGCTGAGGAGCTGCTGGACGCGCGACGTCATTCGCGCTCGAGCTCGCGCAGCCGGCGCTCGAGGCGCTCGACGCGGTCCTCGAGTGCCGCCACGTAGCCGAGCAGGTGCACGTTGAACCGGGTCACCTGGGCCTGCTCCTCATTGTGGTACTGGCGCAGCATGCGCACGAGGAAGAGCTTGAGGCGTGTGATCGGCGCGCCGGCGCGCCGGGTCGAGCGCACGTTCGCGGTGCCCACGTCGATCACCGCCCAGTCGCTGAGGCGGTCGAGCGCCGGGCGCTCGTCGGCCAGCGCCTCCAGGCGCTCGGCGTCGGAGTAGTCGCCGCTCGCCACCCGCTCGCGGGCGCGCTCGCGAGCGACCGCGGCCGCCTCCTCGGGAGTTCGCGGCTCGGGGGCGGGCACCTAGCGCGGGTCGATCGGCGTCAGCGTCCCGAGCGCCGTCTCGATCGCCTGCGCCGCGTCGAGGCACAGGTCCTCGCGGAAGCGCGGCCCGATCACCTGCACGCCCTGGGGCAGCCCGTTCTCGATCCCGGCCGCCACGGCCGAGGCGGGGAAGCCGAGAAGGTTGACCGGCACGATCATCCGCATCCGGTCCACCAGCTCCCGCGCCGCCTCGGGCGTCGCGATGTCGTAGCCGACCTCGAACGGCGGATGGGCGCACGGCGGCGCGAGCACGAGCGGCGTGTCGCGCATCCACTCTCCCCACTCGCGGCCGATCGCCTCGCGGTCGACGTAGGCCATCCCGTGCGCGGCCGGGTCGAGCGCCGGCACCTCGGCGAAGACGTGGTCGACGAAGCGCCGCTGCTCGTCGTTTGACACCGGCTCGAGCAGGGGCCAGACCGCGCGGACCTCGGAGATGACGACGTTCGTCCATATCTCCCCCGCCTCGTCCACACGCGGCGGCTCGCCCTCCACGACCTCCCAGCCCGCGGCGGCCAGGGCGTCGGCGGCGCGGCGCACGCCCGCGGCGACGTCGGGGTGAACCCCGTCCCACAGCGCCACGGCCACGCGACGGGGCAGCGGCGCGCCCTCCAGCGGCGCCGGCACCTGCCACGGGTCGCGCGCGTCGGGCGCGCTGATCGGCCCCAGCGCGAGGCGCACGTCGGCGACCGTCCGCGCCATCGGCCCGTTGACGGACATGATCTGGAAGGCCATCGGCCCGTCCAGGGGAGGCACGCAGGCGGCGTGGCCCACGCGGCCGAAGGTCGGCTTGATCGCCGCCGTGCCGTTCCACTGCGAGGGGATCCGCAGCGATCCGCCGAGGTCGTTGCCGACGCCCAGCGGCGTCATGCCGGTGGCCAGCGCCGCCGCATCGCCGCCGCTGGAGCCACCCGGCGTCACGGCGGCGTTCCACGGATTGACGGTGTGGCCGCCGGCGCCGCTGTAGGAGTGCCAGCGCAGGCCCGACTCGGCCAGGTTCGTGCGCCCGATCGGGATCGCGCCCGCGGCGCGCAGGCCGGCCACGCTGGGCGCGTCGCGCTCGGCGACCGCCTCGACCATCGCCGCCAGGCCACCGGTGGTCGCCGTCCCGGCGACGTCGACGTTCTCCTTGATCGTGAACGGCACGCCGTGCAGCGGGCCGAGCTCGCCGCCGGCGGAGACCGCGGCGTCGGCCTCGTCGGAAGCCGCGAGCGCCTGCTCGGCGAGCACGACGCGGATCGCGTTGACCGCCGGGTTGACCGCCTCGATCCGGGCCAGCAGACCCTCGACCACCTCGCGGCTGGAGACCTCCCTCGCGGCGATCCGGCGCGCCAGCTCGGAGGCGCTCGCGCTGGCGAGCTCCGGCACGGTGGACGGCGGTGCGCTCACGTGCTGACCCTACCCCACGACGCCCGCCGGGTCGATGCGTACTCCGTAGTCCTCACGGTTGTGCGAGCACGAGACCACCGTAGCCGCCGCGCCCGCGGCGACCCACAATGGAGGGCGGATCGAAAGGATCACGATGAAGTCACGGCTGACAATCATCACGCTCCTCGTCGCCGGCATCCTGCTGATCGGCGCGGGTGCGGCGCTCGGCGTTTCGGGCGTCTCGGGCAGTGGCAGCGCGGGCAGCGCTCAGTACACGACCGAGACCACGAACACCCAGGCCGTCCTGCCGACCAGCGAGACCTCGCCGCCGACGCAGGGCACGGGACAGGTTTCCTCTGGCGGAAGTGAGGTCCCCTTCACCGGCTACGCGGCGATCCCGGTTCTCGTGGCCGGGGTGGCTCTGCTGGGCACCGGACTCGTGGTGCGCCGGCGGACCGTCCGCCGTCTCGACTGACCTCTAGAACGCTCCCTTGCCCCGGAACACGGCGGGGAGCGTCTTGAGGATGATCGTCAGGTCGAGGAACACCGACCACCGCTCGAGGTAGAGGAAGTCGAGGCGGACGAGGTCGTCGAAGTCGAGCTCCGAGCGCCCCGAGACCTGCCACAGCCCGGTGATCCCGGGCATCACGAGGTAGCGCTTCTTGTGCCAGTCCTCCAGGCGGTCGAAGTCGCGCTGGGGCAGCGGCCGCGGCCCGACGAGCGACATCTCGCCCCGCAGGACGTTGACCAGCTGCGGCAGCTCGTCGATCGAGAAGCGGCGCAGGATGCCACCGACGGGCGTCAGGCGAGGATCGCGGCGGATCTTGAACAGCGCGCCGTTGGCCTCGTTGAGCTCCTCGAGCTTGTCCTGCATCTCGTCGGCGTCCGTGCGCATCGTGCGGAACTTGAAGCAGTCGAACGGCACGCCGCCGATGCCCGGCCGGCGCGAGCGATAGATGAGCGGCCCGCGCGAGGTGAGCTTGACCAGCAGGGCGCTGATCACCAGCACCGGGCTGAGGACGATGAGCGCGAGCGTCGCCCCGATCACGTCGAAGGTCCGCTTGACCGCGAAGTCGATCCCCTCGAACACGGGCGGGCGCAGCTCGAAGAGCGGGACGGACTGGCCGGGCACGAGCTCCGCTTGGTGGGTGAGGATCTCCATCGTCGAGGGCGCCACGCGCACGGTCACGCCGCGCTGGTGGCACTGGTCGACGAGCTCGACGGCGCGGTCCTGGGGGAAGTCCGGGTCGGCGATGATCACCTCGTCGACGCTCGTGCGCTCCAGCACCTCCGCCAGGTCGCCGATCTGGCCGAGCGAGCGCAGGCCGTTGTCGGGCCGCGGGTTGAGCGAGATGTAGCCCACGAGCTGGAGGCGCTGCCCCGAGTCGGTCAGCGCGTGGCCGACCGCCTCGATGTGCTTGCCCGAGCCGACCAGGATGGCTCGCCGGTGATAACCCGCCGCCCGCAGCAGGACCCCCGTCGCCCGCTCGTAGGCGAAGCGCAGGGAGCCGACGTAGACGGTGGCGAAGAACAGCGAGGCGTAGAACACGTAGTAGCTGGAGAACCGCTGCCCGCTCAGCAGCGCGAAGAGCAGCGCCACGACGGTCGTCTGGAACAGCGAGGCGACGATCCGCGGGAGGCCCGGCCGCTCCGCCCGGGCCCCGTACAGCCCCGAGCGGGCGAAGAGCAGCGCCGTGACCAGATAGCCGAACGCCACCGTGCGGCGGGTCTCGTGCAGGACGGCGCCCAGGCTCGAGTCCCCCCGGACCTCGGACTTGATGATCAGCGCCGTGAAGACGGCGGCGTAGAGCCCGACGAAGTCGAGCACGAGCAGCGAGGCGACGCGCGAGACCCGGCGCAGCGTCTCCATCCGCAGCAGGAACGAGAGCGCGGCCGGCCGCTTGCGGCGGACATCGCGCTCGGGCAGGCGGATCTGGCGCGCCTCAGGGCGTGCGGGGGCCTCGTCGGTGAGTTCCGCGCCTCCGTCAGCCATGCGATCCCTAAAACGTTGCTCCCTGCGGTGAGTAGCGGTTTTCCCCCGGCCCGCCGCCCCGACCTAGGGTCCGGCGCCGACGAGCTGCTCGACCCCGGAGGCCTCGATCGTACGCTTCAGCCCCTCGCGAAGGTCGATCTGGGGCTCCCACCCCAGCTTCTCGCGGGCCAGCCTGATGTCGGGCTGGCGCACCTGAGGATCATCGGTCGGCAGGGCCTCGAACACGATCTCCGAACGCGAACCTGTCACCTCGATCACCACCTTGGCCAGCTCCAGGAGCGTGTACTCCGTCGGGTTGCCGATGTTCACCGGATGGTGGTACCCCGATTCCGACAGGGCGATCAGCCCCCGGACGAGGTCGTCGACGAAGCAGAACGACCGGGTCTGGGACCCGTCTCCGAACACCGTGAGCGGCTTGTCCTGGAGCGCCTGGCGCAGGAACGTCGGGATCGCGCGGCCGTCGTGCGGGCGCATGCGCCCGCCGTAGGTGTTGAAGATGCGCACGATCGCCGTGTCCACGCCCTGCTGGCGGTGGTAGGCCATGGTCAGCGCCTCGGCGTAGCGCTTGGCCTCGTCATAGACGCCGCGCGGGCCGATCGGGTTGACGTGCCCCCAGTAGCTCTCGGGCTGCGGATGGACCTGCGGATCGCCGTAGACCTCGCTGGTGGAGGCCAGCAGGAAGCGCGCGCGCTTGTGCTTGGCCAGCCCCACCGTGTGATGGGTCCCGTGGGACCCGACCTTCAGCGTGTGCAGCGGCAGGCGCAGGTAGTCGATCGGCGACGCGGGCGACGCCAGGTGGTAGACGAAGTCGACGGGCTCGTCGACGAAGAACGGCTCGACGATGTCGTAGTTGAGATGGACGAAGCCGGGGTCGCGCAGGTGCTCGATGTTGGCGAGCGAACCAGTCTCCAGGTTGTCGACGCAGATGACGCGGTTCGACCGCCGGAGCAGCTCTTCGCACAGATGCGAGCCCAGGAACCCGGCACCCCCAGTTACCAGGCAGGTCGGCATGCGCTGGAGGATACTGGGGAAACCCTGGGCTTCACGCCGGACCCCGCCGATCCGGCGGGTGTAATTACCGCCCGAACCTGCCGATAAGACACAGACCGCCCCGATGGCCAGCGCTCAGCCGACATTCCGCCCCGAGCGGTTCGAGTACATCCCGACCACGCCGATGCACGCCCTCTTGCGCGTGCGCGGGCAGTGGAGCGGCCGGACGGGCACGCCCGGAGCGCCGCTGCTGCTGGCCCAGCGCGGCGACCGCCTGCACCGCTTCGCGCCGCTCGACCCCGCCGAGGCGCTCATCACCGCCGCGGCCGGGGCCGGCGCCTGGCGCGCCGCCTACGCCGTGCCGCTCGACCTGGTCGAGGACCACAGCGCCCAGTTCATGCTCGAGGCGGGCGAGGGCCAGCGCACCGACCTGCCCGCTCCGATGGACCCGACCGCGGCCGGCCGCGCGATGCTTCAGGAGCGCCGCGCGACGCCCGACCGCCGCCGGCTGGATCGCCGCGGCGGCCCGGACGCCCCCGAGGGAACCGAGCGCCGCGAGGACGACCGCCGCCAGGTCCTGGATCGCCGGCGCCGGCGCTCGCAGGCCGAGCTCGCGGTCTTCAAGGCCACGATCCTTGCGCTCGAGTCGCAGGTCACCGAGGTCGAGGGCGCCCGGCGGGCGCTGCTCGAGGCCCAGCGCGCACTCGAGGACAAGCTGGAGCGCGCGCAGGCCGCGCGCGAGGAGTCCGACGAGGCCGCCGCCCGCCAGGGCGAGGAGGCCGGCGCCGCCGCCCAGCGAGCTGCGGAGCTCGAGGCCCGCGCCGCCGAGGCCACGCAGCGGGTCGGCGAGCTGAGCGAGGCGCTGTCGGCCGCCGACCGGCGGGCCTCCGAGCTCGAGACCGAGGCCCAGGACTCCCGCGGCCGGGCGGGCGAGCTCGACGCGAGCCTGGCCGAGACGCGGGACACCGTGTCGCGCCTGGGCTCCGAGCGAGACTCGCTCGCCGCCCGCCTCGAGCAGGTCAGCGCCGAGCGGCAGGCGCACGCCGAGGAGTTCGAGCGCGAGCGCCGCCGCCTTCACCTGCACCGTCAGGAGGCCGAGGCGGCCGCGCACGCCGCGCAGACCGATGCGCAGGAGGCTCACGCCCGCGCCGACGAGGCCGAGCGGGTGAGCGCCCAGCGCGAGACCGCCCAGGCCGAGGCCGAGGAGCGCGCCGCGCTCTTCGAGGCGGCCGCCACCGATGCTGAGCGCCGCGCCGGCGAGGCGGCCGGACTGGCGACCGAGGCCGACGAGCGGGCGGCCGACGCCGAGCGCCGGGCCTCCGAGGCCGACGAGCGCGCCACCGCGCTCGACGCCCGCGCCACCGAGGCCGAGCAGCGCGCCGCGCAGGCCGACGCGCGCGCCACGGAGGCCGAGGTCCGCGTCGCCGACGCCCAGCGGCGCACCGGCGAGGCCGAGGCGCAGGCCCGCAGCGCGCAGACCCGCGCCGCCGAGGCCGAGCAGCTGACGACAGAGCTCGAGGCTCGCGCCGCCCAGGCGCGCGAGGGAGTCGAGCAGGCCGACCGGCGCACCCGCGTCCTCGAGGGGCGGGCGACCGAGGCCGAGGAGCGCGCGACCGCGGCGGAGACCCGCGTGCAGGAGGCCGAGCGCGAGGCGCTCGTCGCCGCCGAGCGCGCGACGGTGGTGGAGGCCCGGGCGACCGACGCCGAGCAGCGCGCGGCGATCGCGCAGGCGGCCGCGGACGAGGCCGAGCAGCGGGCTCAGAGCGCGACCGAGCGGGCCGAGGAGGCCGACGCGCGCGCCGCCGGCGCCGAGACCCGGGCGGGCGAGATGGAGCAGCGCGCGGCCGCGGGCGAGGCGCGCGCCCAGGAGATGGAGCAGCGCGCGGCCGAGGCGCAGAGCCGAGCCGACGAGGCCGACCAGCGCGCGGCCGGCGCGCACGCCCGCGCGAACGAGGCCGAGCAGCGCGCCGCCGAGGCCGAGGCCCGGGCGAACGCCGCCGACGACCGCGCCATGACCCTCGAGGAGCGCGCCTCCGCCGCCCAGCAGCGCGCGGCCGCGCTCGAGGCCGACCTCGCCCAGGCCCGCGACGAGGCGGCGTCGGCCGAGACCCGGGCGGCCCAGACCGAGCAGCGGGCGATGACGGCCGAGAGCCGGGTGCTCGAGGCCCACCAGCGCATCGTGGAGGCCGAGGAGCGGGCCGCCGCCCTCCAGGCGCAGGTGGCCGAGACCCAGCAGGCCGCCGGTGCCCTGGAGAAGCGCGCCCTCGCCGCGCAGGAGCGCGGCGCCGAGCTTCAGGCCCAGGCGGCCGAGGCCCAGCAGGCGGCCGCCGACCTGGAGCACCGGACCGCCGAGGCCGAGCAGCGCGCCGACGCGCTCGAGGCTCGCGCCACGCAGGCCGCCGAGCAGGCCGAGCAGAAGGCCGCCGACCTCGAGGCCGGGCTGGCCGAGGCCCGGCAGGGCGCAGAGGCTGAGGAGGCGCGCGCCACGCAGGCCGAGGGGACCGCCGCCGAGGCCGAGTCGCGCCTGGCCGAGGCCCAGCAGGAGGCCGAAGGCCTGCGCGCCCAGATCCACGAGGACGACGAGCGCGTCCGCCGCCTCCAGACGCTGCTCGAGCGGGCCGAGAGCAGCACGCTCAGCGCGGCCGCCGCCGCCAGCGAGGCCGACGAGCGAGCCGAGACGGCCGAGGCCAAGGCGGCGACGCTCGAGGCGTCGCTGGCCGACGCCCTGCGCCGCGCTGCCCAGCGTGAGGACTCGGCGCAAACGCACCGCGAGGCGCTGGCCGCCGAGGAGGAGCGCTCGTCAGCGCTCGAGGCGGCGACCGAGGATGCTCTGCAGGCGGTGGGGGACGCGCGCGCCGCCCTCGAGAGCGCCGAGAGCCGGGCCGCCGAGCTCTCCGCCCAGCGTGAGGAGCTGGCCGCAGCGCGCGATGAGGTGTCCGCCCGGGCCGACGCGCTGGCCGCCGAGCTCGAGTCGGTCCGCGACGAGCGCGACGCGCTCGAGGCCCGGGCCACCGCGGCCGAGGGGCGACCGCCGGCGCCCGCGGACGACGCGGCCCTCGCCGAGGCGCAGCGCTCCCGGGAGGAGGCCGAGCAGCGGATGCGAGACCTTCAGGCGGAGCTGGCGGCGATGCGCCGCGCGGCCCGCGGGGCCGCCGAGCGGCGCTCCCGGCGCCCCGAGGCGCGTGAGGGGCGGGGCGGGGAGCGCGAGGGCCGGCGCGGGGAGCGTGAGCGCCGCCAGGCCGAGCAGCGCATCGCGACCCTCGAGCGGCGCCTGCGCTACGGCAGCTCCACGCTTCAGGCCGCCGTCGCCGAGGAGGCCGCGCTGCGCGAGCGTGTCGAGGCTCTCGCTCGCCGCCCGAGCGGGCGCGGCGACGCCGAGTCCCAGCGGGAGGCCGCGGACCTGATGGCCCGGCTCGACGCCCACGAGGACTACGTCGAGGGCGTGCAGGCCGCGCTCGCCGACGGGCGCGACGACCCGCGCTGAGGAGTGCTACTGGCCGCCCGAGGGCGCCGGCCCGACGGGAAACCACTGCTGGGAGCTGAGCTGGCTCGCCTCGACCCAGATCGGCGCGGGCTTGCTCTCGTCGCTCACCAGGTAGAGGAGGTCGGGCGCGGAGTCGCCCAGCCCGGAGCGCCGGCGCTGCCCGCCCCCGTCGTCCTCGCGCCACCCCAGCGCGAGCACGATGCCGCGGAAGGAGTCGCGCTGACTGCGCCCCTCGACGAGAAGCATGCGGTTGACGGGTACGACGTTGAAGTCCGGCATGAGCCCTAGGCCTCCTCCTCGAGGCAGTCTCTCAGTTTGCGAAGGGCCCGGTAAACCCTTCCTTCGACGGTCGTCATGGGCTCTCCCGTGAGCTTGGCGATCTCCTTGAGCGTGAGGTCGCCGCCGAAGCGCAGGGAGATCGCCTCGCGCTCCTCGTCGGACAGGACCTCCAGGGCCTCGGAGACGGTCTGGCGCGCCTCGATGCGCTCGATCGCCGACTCGTCGTGCTCCGAATGCCCCGCCGACAGGCGTCCCACGGCCCGCTCCTCGGCCCCCGAGCGCCGGAGCTGGTCGCGCAGGCGGTTGAGCGCGATGGAGTACAGCCAGGTCTTCTCGCTCCCACGCCGGCGGTCGAAGCCCCGCCGGGCCTTGAGGGCCCGCTCGAAGGTGTCCGCCACGACATCCTCGGCCAGCGCGCGGTCGCCCGTGCGGTAGACGAGGAAGGCGAACAGCGCCTGGGCGTGCTCCTCGTACAGGCGCTCGAAATCACCCGATCGCATCTCGCAGAGATTCCCGGTCGGAAACTTGTGTCCTGGTCCGTATAAGGCTGTGATGGACCGCAATGACCAGGAGCGCATCCCCGCCGAGCTGGCCGACGTCGCGCAAAGACTGCACGACGAGCGGCCGCAAATGACGGCTTTGGAGCTTGACCAGATCAAGCTCCGTGCCCGTTCCTCCGATCGGCGGAAGGCGCACAGAAGGGAACCATTCATGAGATCACGTCTGGCCATCACCTCGATGCTCGTCGTCGGGGTCCTGATGAGCGGTGCGGGCGCGGGCCTGGCCGTCTCGGGTGTTTCGGGCGCCGGCAGCGCCGGTAGCGCGCAGTACCCGACTGAGACGACCGACACGCAGACGGTCCTCCCGACCACGGAGACCAACCCGCCCACGGATACCACGGACACGAACCCGTCGCAGGAGACCCGTCAGGTCTCGTCCAACGACAGCAGCCAGCTGCCGTTCACGGGCTATGCGGCGATTCCGGTCCTGCTCATCGGCCTCTCACTGCTGGGTGTCGGCGTTGTGATGCGCCGCCGCGTGGCCGACCGTCGTCAGAACTGATCTGACGTAGGTCGAAGCAGCTTCGAGGGCCCGTCTCTCCCGGCATCTAGACGCCGGGGAGGCGGGCCCTCTGTGCTTTGCGCTGCCAGGCCTTCGGCGTGTCCGCCGAGGCGAAGCGCCGCAGGCCGAAGACCGGGAGGTTCTCCAGCGGGTTGAGCTGGTGCGCGCGGCGCATGTCCGGCTTGGGGTCATGCCCCAGCAGGGCCAGGTTCACCGCCAGCACGTAGCGCAGGCGCCAGTCGTCCGGGTCGCGCTTGACCGCCGCCTGGATCTGCTGGAGCGCCAGCGTGGGCTGACCGAAGCGCAGGTCGCAGTAGGTGAGGATCAGGCGCGGCTCGGGGCGCACCTGCTCGGCGTCCAGCGAGCTGAGCGCCCGGTCGACGGCCGTCGCGCAGTTCCCGTGGCGATACGCGGCGACGGCGTCGTCCAGGCGCGTCTGGGACTGGGCGATCTTGTACGGCGTGATCGCCAGCAGCAGGCAGCCCAGCCCGAGGACGACGCGCATGAGGCGGGGCGCGTCGCCGAGCGCCCGTGGCTCCTCGGAGGTGTCCAGGCCCTCGCGCCACACCGGCGTGGCCAGCACGGCCCCGCCGACGCAGAACGCCGTGAGCGTGACCACCGGCATCTCCCAGTCCCAGTCCAGGCCGGCCCGCAGCCCCCACAGCAACAGGAAGGCGAAGGCCGCCGCCATCAGCGCCCGGTCGGGCCCGCGGATGCGCACCGCCGCGCCGACCACCAGCGCGCCGACGATGGCCAGGATCAGCAGCAGGCCGACGATCCCCATCTCGCCGAGCACCTCGGCGTAGAGGGAGTGGCCGTCGAAGACGTTGGTCGAGTCCGGGCGGTTCTGGTTCCAGACCAGCTGGTAGGTGCCGGCGCCGGTGCCGTGCAGGCGCTGGGTCTTCCACGAGTCGATGGCCACCCGCCACTCGTCCACGCGGCCGTTGCTCGAGGGGTCGGTCAGCCGCTCCCGCAGGTCGCCGGTGTCCTTGGGCTGCTTGCGGTGGACGAACTTGTCGTACTGGTCGCCGACGTAACCCCGGCCCACCCCCGGCGACGAAGACGGCGGCGACCGCCAGCACGACCGCGGCGCGCTCCGCCCCACCGGCGCACCGAGCCGGCGAAACTCGGAGCGGCGGGCGGGCGGCCGGCCGCCCGTCGAGCGGCGTGAGGAGGAGCGCGGGCCACCACGCCAAGAGCACAGCAGATGGCCATGACGATCGCCACGCGGCGGCCCTGGCTGACGCCCTCGCCGCGGACGCAGGATGGACACGGTCGCCAGGGAGTCGGCCTGGTAGGCGACGATGACCGCCACGGCCATCGCGCGGCACGGCGGCGAGCAGGCCGCCCAGCGACCGCGCGCGGGACGGCCCGGACCAGAGATAGGCGACGACACGCAGACAGGCCAACCGCGATGCGGTCCGCGGGAGAGGGTCAGGTAGATCGTGCAGGCCAGTAGCGGCACCGCGCCGGCGGCGGCGATCCGGATCCAGCGCGGCTCGCGCTCGCCGCAGGTGAGATGGACGCACAGGACGACTCCGAGCGCGCCAAGCAGGCCCAGCGTGTTCCAGTAGGTGATCGGGTAGGAGAGCCGGTCGTTGGCGATGTTGGGCGAAACCGGCCACACATGCGGAAGCGTCCGCGTGATGAACGAGATGGTGCAGACCGCCACGATGGCCGCCGCCACCCCGCGAAGGAGCCAGGCGAGCCGGCGCGGCGTCATCGGCAACGTGCCGAACAGGACCAGCGCGAGGACGTAGAGGAGCGCCCGGTCGAACTCCAGGAGAGCCCGCGCGGGAGCATGCGACCACGAGGCCGAGAGCAGGATCCAGCCACAGAAGAGCGCCAGCGCGCCACCTCCGACAGCCAGCCCGGCCCCGGCGCCACCGAAGGGATTCTCGGCCACCGTGAAGCGCAGCAGGAGGAGCAGGGCCAGGACGACGGCGAGCAGTCCCTGGGTCCCGGCGAAGAACCCGCCGCCGTGAAAGGCCGTGTAGACGACCAGGATGCCCGGGAGCAGCAGAAGCGCGGCGAGCGCGCCGCGACGAGCGGTGGGCATGACCCGATCTTAGGTTCGGGTGATGACGATCCTGCGCCCGACCGTAACTTTCTGGGGTTCTGGCATGTTTTCTTCCTGTAATACGGTTGGCTTACGGCCACGCGCGAAATACACTTGCCCACTCGTTTTCAGGTTCCGATGGAGGCCTCCGTCACTCCCACCACCAGCGTCGCGACCCCCGAGCGCATCTACGCTCCCGACGCCAGCGACATACAGACCTCCCACGGCCGCCTCTGGCACTGGCTCAAGCGAGGCTTCGACATCGCCTTCGCGCTGCTCGCCCTGGTGGCCCTGGTGCCCCTCCTGGCGATCGTGGCGATCGCCATCAAGCTCGACTCCCGCGGCCCGCTCCTGTTCCGCCAGCGCCGCTACGGGCGCGACATGCGCCCCTTCACCGTCCTGAAGTTCCGGACGATGACCGACGGCGCGTCCGCCGAGGCGCACCGGGCCTACATCGCCAGCCTGGCGTCCGGCGACGAGGACAGGTCGCCCGGCCTCAAGAAGCTCGTCGACGACCCGCGCGTCACCCGCGTGGGGCACCTGCTGCGCCGCTTCTCGATCGACGAGCTGCCCCAGTTCGTCAACGTCCTCCTGGGTTCGATGTCCCTCATCGGCCCCCGTCCGGCGATCGCGTACGAGCTCGAGCACTACCGCGTGCGCCACTACGAGCGCTTCGCAGTGCGCCCCGGGCTCTCGGGCCTGTGGCAGGTTTCCGGTCGCAACGAGGTGGGCTTCAACGAGATGCTCGACCTCGACGTGGAGTACGCGCAGAACTGCAGCTTCACCACCGACCTGCGGGTCTTCGTGCGGACACCGCTGGCCATGGTCCGCGGCGCGGCGTAGGTATCCGATCAGCGAACTGAACTGGGCAATCGTCGGTCTCGGGTACTGGGGCCCGAACCTGTTGCGCAACGCGTGGGAGCTCGAGGGCGTCAACGTCAAGTACGCCTGCGACCGCGACCCGGAGAGCCTGGCGCGCCACTCGCGCCGGTACCCGGGCATCCAGCAGGTCACGGACTTCCAGACCGTCCTCGACGACCCCGAGATCGACGCCGTGCTCGTGGCGACGCCGATCTCCACCCACCACGCGCTGGGCAAGCGCGCGCTGCAGGCCGGCAAGCACGTGTTCGTGGAGAAGCCGATGGCCAGCACGGTGGAGGAGTGCGAGGACCTGATGGCCGTCGCCGACGAGCGCGACCTCGTCCTCATGCCGGGCCACACCTTCGTCTACTCGCCGCCGGTCGTGCGCATCAAGGAGATGCTGCGCGAGGGCGAGATCGGACGCCTGCACTTCGGCACCTCCACCCGGGTCAACCTGGGCATCCACCAGAGCGACGCCAGCGTCGTGCGCGACCTCGGCCCCCACGACTTCTCGATCCTGCACTACTGGTTCGGCGAGCCGTCCTTCGTGCGCGCAATCGCTCGCGCCTCGGTGACGGACAAGCTCGACGTCGCCTTCATCGACCTCGGCTTCCCCGACCAGAGCCTGTTCCATCTGGAGATCGCCTGGCTCTCGCCGTCCAAGCTGCGCCGGACCGTGCTCGTCGGCTCCGAGAAGATGATCGTCTACGACGACACGGCGACCGAGCAGGTGCGCATCTACGACTGGGGCGCCGACATCATCGAGCCCGAGACCTTCGGCGAGTACCAGCTCTCCTACCGCTCGGGCGACATCCACTCGCCGCGCATCGACCCGGCCGAGCCGCTGCACCTCGAGCTCGCCGACTTCGCCGGCGCGATGCGGGACGGCACCCGCCCGCGCGCCGACTCGCGCATGGGCCGTGACGTCGTGCGGATGGTCGAGGCGACCGAGCGCTCGCTGGACTACAACGCCGCCCCGGTCTGGCTCTCGGCCGAGACCGACGAGGAGCGGCGCAAGCCCGACCGGCGTCGCAGCGTCGGTGGAATGCCGATTCGGAGGCTGCCGCTGCAATGACCGGAGTTCCCCTCGTAGACCTCAGCCGCCAGTACGAGCCGATCGCCGGGCACGCGCGCAGCGTGTTCGATCGCATCGCCGGCAGCGGCGCCTTCATCCTCGGCCAGGAGCTCGAGGCGTTCGAGGCCGAGTTCGCCGAGTACTGCGGCGCCGCGCACTGCGTGGGCGTGGACAGCGGGACCGACGCCCTCAAGCTCGCCCTCCAGGCCATGGGGATCGGCCCGGGCGACGAGGTGATCACGGCGGCGATGACGTTCATCGCCACCGTGGAGGCGATCGCCGAGACGGGTGCGACGCCGGTGATCGTGGACGTCGACCCGGAGACCCGCAACATCGATCCCGCCGCCGTGCGCGCCGCGCTGACGGCGCAGACCAAGGCGGTCATGCCGATCCACCTCTACGGACGCCCCGCCCCGATGCCCGAGCTGGAGGCCGTGTGCGGCCCCGCGGGCGTCCCGCTGGTCGAGGACGCCGCGCAGGCCCACGGCGCCACGCTGGGAGGTCATCGCGCCGGGTCGCTCGGACTGGCGGCGGGCTTCTCGTTCTACCCCACGAAGAACCTCGGCGCGATGGGCGACGCCGGTGCCGTCACCACGAGCGACGCCGGGATCGCCGATCTCGTCCGCTCCCTGCGCCACCACGGGGCCGCCGCGGGCGACGCCAACCGCCACGAGCACCGCGGCTGGACCTCGCGCCTGGACAACCTGCAGGCGGCGCTGCTGCGGCTCAAGCTTCCCCATCTCGAGGGCTGGAACAACGAGCGCCGCGCCGCGGTGGAGCGCTATCGAGAGCTCCTGGGCGACCTCGAGGGGGTCACGCTGCCCACGCCCGATCCCGAGGACGGGAAGCAGGTGTTCCACCTGTGCGTCGTCGAGCTCGACGACCGCGACCGCGTCCTGGCCCAGCTGCGCGAGGACGGCATCGGGGCGGCGGTCCACTACCCGACGCCGGTCCACCTCCAGCCCGCCTGGACGCATCTGGGCGAGCCCGGAGCCTTCCCCGCGGCCGAGCGGCTGGCCCAGCGGGCCCTCACCCTGCCCGTCTTCCCCGGGATGACCCGGGCCGAGGTCGAGCGGGTGGCCACGGGGCTGCGCAGCGCGGTCGGCTAGATCGACTACGCGATCCAGCGCTCGTAGGCTTCGCGCAGGACCGCCGCCGAGCGCTCCCAGGTGAGCTCGCGCGCCCGCTCCCGGGCCGCCCGGCCGAGCTGAGCACGGCGCTCGCCGTCGGCGCACAGGGCGGCCACGGCCGCCTCGAAGGCCTCGGCGTCCCCGCAGGGCGCGAACTCGACGGCGCCGGCGGCGGTGTGGGCCGTCTCGCGCAGCTCGTAGGCCACGGTCGGGCGTCCCGCCGCCAGGTACTCGCCGATCTTGACCATCGTCGTGCGGTGGTTGAACTCGGTGCACGGCGCCGTGTCGACGCACACGTCGGCGCCGAACAGGGTCTCGATCACCTCGGTGTGGGAGACGCGGCCGGTGAACCGGATCGCCTCGGCCACGCCGAGCCGGGCCGCGGCCTCGCGCATCGGTTCCAGCTGCGCTCCCCACCCGATCACGGTGAGACGGGCCTCGCGCAGGCCGTGGCGGTCGCGCAGGCCGGCCATCAGGCCCGGCAGGGCGTCGACGCCGTCCTGCTCCTCCAGCGCCCCCACGTACACCAGGTGCGGGTCCTCGAGGGCGTCCGGGCGCAGCGTGGCGTCGCGCTCGAGCATCGAGGCCGGCGGGCCGTTTCGGACCACCGCGATCCGCTCGGCGTCGATCGCGCCCGTCTGCGCCAGCAGCTCGCGCTGGCTCTCGTTGGTCACCAGGGCGAGGTCGGCGGCGCGCGCGGTCGTGCGCTGCGCGAAGGCGGCGAACGCGGTCGCCCAGCGGCGGCCCAGCCGCTCGGTCATCAGGTCGGCGAAGAGGTCGTGCTGGTCGAACACCACCCGGCGCCTCAGCAGCCGGGCCACGAGGGCGGGCCCGAACAGCGTGTCGGGCGGGTTGTGCAGGTGCAGGACGCCGGCGCCCCGGGCCAGAGCCCGCAGGGCGCGCAGGTAGAGCGCCGTGTGGGCGACCAGGTACTCGGCCACGAGCGCCCCGACCCCCCCGGCGTGGTCCATGTTCAGGCGGAAGCGCTCGACGCTCACGCCGCCGACGGTCTCGCGGGCGGCCTGCCCCGGGCCGCGCGGGGCGATGACATGGACCGGCCAGCCGGCGTCGCGCAGGGTGTGGGCCTCGTCGCGGACACGCACGTCCTGCGGGTAGAGGTCGTTCTCCAGCAGCATCACCACCCGCCGGCGGCGGGGCGGGCTAGGCGACATCGAACTCGACTTCCCCGCCCGCCAGCCGGGCGACGCCCGGCTCCGCCGTCTCACCGGCGTCGCGCTCGCGCCACCACGCGGCGACGTCGCGGGGCAACGCCCTCCACACGCCGTGGCGCTCCGAGAGGACGTCGAGGAACTCCGCGTAGGACGCGCGCTTGGCCGGATCGCCGAGGTAGCCCGGGTCGGGATGCGTCACGCACTGGACCAGGCCGGCGGCGGCCTCGAGGCGGTCGAGCTGCGCCACCCACAGCTCCGGCGAGCGGGCGCGCATGAGCGTGAACAGCGTGTGGTCCTGGGGCATCGTGTACGGCAGCTCGACGACGCCGCCGAGGAAGAACGGCCAGGGAGAGCAACAGCCACCCGGCTGAGGCTCGTATGGATCGGACATGGGGATCGTGCAGTCGTAGGAGACCGGCAGCTCGCTCAGCCAGTCCACGACCCGGTGGGTGGCGGGGGAGCGGAAGCCCACGGCGCCCAGCTCCGAGGCCGCCCTGGCCAGCCGCGGGAGCTGGGCGTCGAAGCTCTCGCGGGTGGCGAACATCGAGCGGTCGTGGAACACGCCGTGGACGCCGATCTCGAAGCCGCGCCCGGTCAGGTCGCGCAGGATCCCGTGGTCGATCGGATACCAGTCACCGACCACGTTGAACGAGGAGCGCAGGCCGCGCGACTCCTCCAGGTCGGCCACCTCGACGGCGAGCCGCAGGCCCTCGGCGCTCTCCACGTCGTGCGTGAGGATCGCCGCCGCGCGCCGGCCCTCGGGCCAGAACCAGGCGAAGCGCAGCTCGTCGCGCCCCGAGGCGGTCAGGGCGGCGCGGACCATCAGCTTCAGCAGCCGGGCGGCCGAGTCGTCGTAGGGCCAGGTGGGGAAGTCGGGGCGCCCCTGCCAGCGGATCAGCGCGCGGCGGGCGGCCAGCTGCGCCCGGCGTGGGATCAGGCGCTTGACCCTGTAGAAGCGGTCGAGCGAGCCCTCCGAGAGGCTGCGGGTGTCCGCCGCGCCGGCCCAGCGCTCCCGCACGTAGGCCTCGTAGGCCTCGGCCAGGCTGAACGGGAAGAGCGCGGTGCCGTCGGCCACGACCACCTCGGAGGCCGTCCCGTCCTCCCGGGCGAAGCGCTCGAGCGTCTGCCCCTTCCCGTTCGCCTGGAGCGGCGCGGCCTTCGCCAGGACGCGCCAGTCGCCGCTGCGCAGCCACTGCGGCTCGCCCTCCGCCCGCGCGCAGACCACGGTCGCGCCGTCGGCGCTGGGATCGGCCACGTCGAGCGGCTCGAGAGGCCGCAGGAGCCGCAGGAGAGGGTGCTCGCCCTGCACCGGCGTGACGATACCCACCGCTCCCGCCGCCTCCGGGCCCGCCCGGTGCGCTCACTATCTTCCGGGGCGTGGACCCCGTCGCCGACCCCCGCTGGCGCGAGCTCGCGGAGCGCGCGCCGGGCGCGTCGATCTTCCATCGCCCCGAGTGGATCGGGCTGCTGCGCGACGCCTACGGCTTCCGTCCGCACGCCTGGACGGTGGCCGGCGCCGACGGCGCGCTCGTCGCGGGGCTGCCCGTGGCTCGGGTGGGTGGGCGCCTGACGGGCCGGCGGCTGGTCGCCCTGCCGTTCTCGGACACCTGCCGGCCGCTGTGCCTGCAGGGGCGCGAGGACGCCCTGGACGAGCTGGCCGGCGTGGTCGAGGCCGAGCGCGCGCGGGAGGGCCTGGACCTCGAGGTCCGGGCGCCGCTGGCCGGCGGCCATCCCGGCGGCGAGTTCGTCGAGCACATCCTGTCCCTCGAGGGCGGCGTGGAGGAGGTTCGCTCGCGCTTCGCCAAGGCGCAGGTCCGCCGCGACATCGCCAAGGCCCAGCGCTCCGGCCTGGTGGCCGAGCGGCGCACCGACCGGGAGGGACTGGCCGCGTTCTACGACCTCCACCTCCACACCCGCCGCCGCCTCGGCGTCCCCACCCAGCCGCGCTCGTTCATCCTCGCCTTCGAGCGGCTGTTCGCCGACGGGCTCGGGTTCGTGCAGCTCGTGCGCACGGCCGAGGGTGAGCCGGCCGCGGCCGCCGTGTTTCTGGCCGCGTCGGGAACGCTCACCTACAAGTACTCGGCCTCCGAGGTCGCGCACCGCAAGCTCCACCCCAACCACCTGATGCTCATGGAGGCGATCGAGTGGGGTTGCGAGAACGGCTGCCACACGCTCGACATGGGCCGCACGGAGCCCGAGAACACGGGGCTGTGCTCGTTCAAGCGCGGCTGGGGCGCGGAGGAGCGCTCGCTCACCTACACCCACTTCGGCTCGCCGAAGCGGATCGGCGGCGGCGAGGGTCGCGCCGAGCGCCTGGTGGGCGGGGTCATCCGCCGCTCACCGCCGTTCGTGGGCCGGCTGGTCGGCGCGGCGCTGTACCGGTACGCGGGGTAGCGTCGGGCGGATCGTCGAGGAGCGCCACGGCCGAGCGGCAACCCCGGCAAGGCTCGAGGCGAGCATCAGAAACGCCCGCGGTTCCGCGGAACCGCGAGCGAAGATTCCTGGATAGGGCCGCATATAGCGGTACAGGGCAGGAACCTTCGACCACCGCCTCGACGCCGCCCTCTCGATGCCGCAGTTTGCCCCGCCCGTGGCGGCGCGGCCTCGATCCGCCCTCCAAGCCCCGCCCTACCGGGGCACCCACCGGTCGCGCCGGCGCGCGCGCGGCGACGAGCCGCGCCAGCGCCTCGGCCCGCGCAGGCGACGCCGCCGCTCGCGGGCCGCGTCCACCAGGTCCGGGGCGCCGGCCTCGTGGCCGAGGAAGGCCAGCAGCTGCGCCTGGCGGTGGACGTCGAGGCCGCTCGCGAGATCGGGGCCGGGAACCGAGTACAGGGAGCGCAGGTACCAGCTGCCGTGGCGGTAACGCCGCAGCGCCGCCCGCAGCCCGGCCAGGCCCGCGTCCGCCAGCGGGCCGGCCTCCGGCTCGCCGGCCGCGGCCAGGCTCCGCAGCGCCACCAGCGCCTCTCCCCACGCGCCGAGCGGGAGGGCCGGCCGCTCGGACGGGATGCCCTCGAAGGCCAGGCCGCCCTCGACCTCGCGGCGCAGCCCGCCGTCCTCCACGGCGATCTCGAAGGCCGGCAGCGCGCGGCGCGCCGTCTCGAGGTGGCGCTCCTCGCCCCCGGCCACGTGGGCGCGCAGAAGCGCCGAGACCGCCAGCCCCTGCCCCTCGGCCGACGGCCAGCCGTAGCCCAGCGCGTAGGTCTCCAGCGGCGGGAACGTGTACCAGGCCACGCCCCGTCCCTCCGGGCCGCCCTGGGCGTTGCCATGCAGCCACTGGGCCAGCAGCGCCTGCTCGCGGCGCTCCCGGGCGCCCCCGCCCAGCTGCGCGATGCCCAGCGCCGCCCGCGCGACCGGGCCGACCGAGTTGCGGAACGGCCGCCCGTCCGGAAGGCGGTCGGCCCACCGCGTCCACGGCCGCGCGCGCAACGCGGCCCGCGCCTCGCGGCGGTAGTCGACCGGATGGACCGGCGCCATCAGGCGCGGCCGGCGAGGCGGCGGGCCGCGTTGATCAGCGAGTTGCCCGAGGACGTGGCCATGCCGCGGCGCAGCCCCGGCGAGGTGCGCAGCCGGAACACGAGATCGCTGTCGCCGCGGAACACCGGCGTGCGCGGCCAGCGCAGGGGCAGCGGGCGCTCGGGGTGGCGCACGGCGGCGCCCACCCGGTAGCCGGCCTCGCGCGCCGCCTCGGTGACGCGGTTGTCGACCTCCCCGTAGGGATAGGCGATGGACTCGCAGGGCCGCTCCAGGCGCTCCTCGAGAATCTGCTTGGAGCGCACGAGCTCGTCGCGGAGGACGTCGTCGTCGAGCTGCGGGAGATGCGGGTGGGTGTGCGTGTGCGATCCCAGCTCCCAGCCGCACCGCGCCGCCTCGCGCAGGTGGTCCCACGTCATCGGGCGCAGCTCGTCCGCGTGCGGCGAGTGGGCGATCGCGTCCAGCCCGTCCCAGCGGGCGGGGACGTCGTTGTCGGGGAACGCGGTGGGCACGAAGACCGTGGCCGGGAAACCCGCCTCGTCGAGGATCGGCCGGGCGAGCTCCCAGACCGAGTGCTGGGCGTCGTCGAAGCTGAAGACCACCCACCTCCCGGGGCCCGGGCCGGTGAGCGCGTCGGTGAACGTCGCGCCCCGGTAGCCACGGCGGCGCAGGGCCGCCGCGTGGCGCTCGAGCTGGTCGGGGCTGACCGCCAGCTCATGGTCCCAATCGCGGCTGACCGCGTGGTAGCAGAGGACGAGAATGTCCTCGGGCGAGTCCTGCCCACCCTCAGGAAAACCGTTGCGCATGCCGAAAAAGATATGGGTCGCGCGGGCGGCCTATCATCTGAACCCCGAAAAAGAGAGACTTCATGAGCCACATCCTGCACCTTGATCCCACGGATGTCCGCGAGAAGTTCGGGCGCGAGCCGTTCAAGCTGCGCCATGAGCTCGTGGACCATCCCATGACCTCGCTGGACGCGCTGGCCGAGCTGGCCGAGGAGGTCCCCCTCGACCTCGTCGAGCACAACGTGGGCGAGGTTCCGGAGATCGCCGACCCCGACGCCGTGGCCCAGGCGGACCTGCCGCCGGCCGAGATCGTGCGCGGGATCGAGACCAACGGCTGCTGGATCGTCATCCCGATTCACAGCTCCCCGCGCTACGAGACCTTCCTGAGCGACCTCATTGACGAGGTCCGCCCGCTGTTGCCCCCCTCGGAGGGCGAGATCCGCCACAGGCAGGGCGTCTTCCTCCTCAGCGCGCCCGGCAAGGTGACGCCGACCCACATCGACTCCGAGCAGGGCTTCCTGCTCCAGTTCAAGGGCGACAAGGAGATCCGGCTCGGGCAGTTCAGCGACCCCGGCACCCGCGAGCTGAGCATCGAGAGCGTCCACGGCGGCGGCCACCGCAACATCAACCAGAAGCCGGAGGACATGACGCCCTTCCACCTCGCCCCGGGCGAGGGCGTGCACGTGCCGGGCTTTTACCCGCACATGGTCCGCAACGGCGACGCGGTCTCCCTGTCGATCAACTTCGCCTTCCTCACGGACGCGACGATCCGCGACCAGACGGTCTACACGATGAATGCCCGCCTGCGGAAGCTGGGCCTCCGGCCCTCCCCTCCGGGCGTTCACCCGCGGGCCGACCGGCGCAAGGTCAGGATCGCCCGCACCGCGGCCAAGCTGACCTCGAAGCGCTGATCACCGAATCCTCGTGGCCGGCTCGCGCCCCGGGCGGCTGACCGCCGAGATAGTCGATCGCGGCGAGGCCCGGGAGTCGCTCGCGGCGCCCTGGCGCGAGCTGGCGGTGCGGGCGCTCAACCCGTTCGCGACGCCCGAATGGTCGGCTGCGTGGTCGGCCACCCATCCGCAGGAGCCACCGGTGGTGATCGCCTGCCGCCGAGACGACGACTCGCTGGCCGGCGTGGTCGCCCTGTCCGCGGCCCCGGCCGGCCGGGGCCGCGTGGTCACGATGCCCGGCGACGCCATCGTCGATTGGTTCTCCCCCGCCTGCGCCCCCGAGGACGAGGCGGACGTGGCGCGCGCGGTGGCCGGGACCGTCGAGACACTGGTCGGCCCCGGCGGGACCTGGCGCCTGGACCGCTGCGTGAGCGGCGGCGGCTGGGACGAGGCCTTCGCCGGCGCGCTGCCCGGCGGCTGGCGGGCGCTGGGCTCGCCGCGCCCCGACGTCCTGGGCATCGTGGCGCTCGGCGAGGGCGAGGCCCTGTCGCGCAAGGCGCGCCAGGAGGCGCGGCGGACCAGGCGCAAGTTCGAGGCCGAGCAGGAGGGGCGCATCCGGATGTCGGAGGGCCCCGAGGAGGCCGCGCGGAACATGACCACGCTGCTTGACCTGCACGCCGCCCGCTGGGGCCCGGATTCCTACGACCCGGCAACGGCCGAGTTCCAGCGCCGCTTCGCCATGGCCGCGGCCGAGCAGGGCTGGCTGAGGCTGTGGGTGGCCGAGGCGCGCGACGGCGTGGCCGGAGTCCTGTGCAACTGGAGCCTGGGCACGAGCACGTTCTCCTACCTGCAGGCCTTTCACCCTGACTACTCCCGCTACGGGATCGGAACCATCCTGCACGTGGACGCGACCACCCTGGCCCGCGAGGAGGGATGCACCGAGTACAACATCCTGCGCGGGGAGGAGCAGTTCAAGAGCAAGTTCGCCGTGAGCCTGCGCCGCGAGCTTCGCTCCTACGTCGTGGTGCGCTCGCTCAGCCGGGCCGGGATCGCCGCCCGCGGCGCCCTCGGCGCCCGGGCCGCCTGGCGGCGGCTGCCCGAGGGGCGGCGCGACCAGGCGCGGCGCCTCCTGCGCCGAAGCTGACCTACAGGGGCGCCAGCGGCGGGCTCATGGCCGGCGCGCGGCCGAGCCGGGCCCGCAGCGCGTAGGCCGCGTAGGCGGCGACGTCGCGGGCGACCCGCCGGGCCCCGGCCGGCCCGCGCAGGCCGATGCGCAGCGACTCCTTGGCCGCCTCCAGGCGCTCGTTGCGCCGCAGAGCCAGGAGCCAGCGCAGCTGCCAGCTGTCCGGGGTGACCGCGATCAGGCCCTCGCAGGACCACAGGCGCTGGAGCCAGTCCGCGTCGGTCGCGCGCAGCCCGCTCGTCAGGCTCGCGCCCCCGGTCCGGTAGGTGCTCAGGGGCTCGTCCACGAACACGGCATCGCTCACTCGCAGGACCCGCGCCCACAGGTCCATGTCGATCGCGCCGAGCACCCGAGGCGACGTGAGCCCCACGCGCTCCAGCGCCGAGCGGCGCAGCAGCACGTTCGTGGGCTCGCCGATCCAGTTGCTGAGGAACCCGTCGCGCAGCCAGCGGTCGAACAGCTCGCCTCCGGGGTTGAGCTCCGAGAGCTCACCGAAGCCGGCATGTGGGGCGCGGTTGGCGTTGGCCCACCACAGCGCCGGGCGCCCGGCCCCGGGCTCGATCTCGACGCGCCGGGGCGCGAAGGCCAGCCCGGCCGAGGGGTGGCGCTCGAGCGCGTCGGCCATCACCTCCAGGCAGCGGGGGTCGATCCGGTCGTCGGAGTGGACGATCTTGACCAGGCGTCCGCGCGAGAGCGTGATGGCGCGGTTGGTCGTGGCGGCCTGCCCGAGGTTGCGCGGGTTGCTCTCGGTCCGGATGCGCTCGTCGCGCAGCCCGCGCACGATCTCGAGGGTGCCGTCGCCGGAGGCGTCGTCGATCACGACGACCTCGAAATCGGGCTCGGTCTGGGCGAGCACCGACTCGAGCGTCTCGCCGATGTGGGACTCGGCCCGGTAGGCGGGGATGCACACGGACACGCGCGGGTTGTCGCCCACCGGTCCGAGTATCTTTGCCCGATCGCCCGCTCGCAAGCAGATGTCTCGGCTCGCGACGTCCTTGGCCGCCCGCGGTCGCTCCTCGAGCTTCCGGTCCACGAGGAGCCCTCCGTCGCCCGCCGCACGATGGCCGCCGTCCGCCGGCGCTGGCTGCCGGCCCTCGTCTGCCTGCTGATCGTTCCCATCGGCGTGTTCGCCTGGGCCTCCCGCCGTGCGGACACCTACGACGCCACCGCGAGCCTGCTGTTCCGGGCCCCCGAGGCCCAGACGGGCGCGCTGAAGAACACCTTCTTCGCCGAGGCGCTGGACCGCAACCGCCGCGCCGCGACCAACCTGCAGCTCGTCTCGCTGCGCAACATCGCGGCCCGCGCGGCGCGCACCCTCGGCGGCGGCGCCACGGCCGACTCGGTCACCGCCCACATGAAGGTCTCCGGAGAGCCCGCCTCGGACCTGATCTCGATCACCGGCAACTCGACGTCCCCCCAGGAGGCGGCGCGGATCGCCAACGCCGTGGCCGCCGGATACATCGGGTTCCGCCGCGACGCCAACCGCACGCGGATCGCCGAGGCCCAGGACCTGGTGCGCCGGCGAATCGCCTCGCTGACGCCGGAGGAGCTCGACTCCGCCCGCGGGCGCACGCTGCGCCGCCAGGCGGTCGAGCTTCAGAACGAGCAGTCGGTCGAGGAGGGTGACGCCGAGGTGGTCGAGAACGCCCAGGCCCCGACCGCACCGGCGAACACGAGCGCCAAGCGCTTCGCCGCCCTGGGCCTCCTCGGCGGGGCGGGCCTCGCCCTGCTCGTCGTGCTCGCGCTCGAGCGCCTCGACCGGCGCGTGCGCGATCCCGACGAGGCGGCCCAGGTGCTCGACCTGCCGGAGCTGGCGACGCTGCACAGCGCGGCGCCGAGCGACGCCCTGCGCGCGGGCAGCCTGGTGTGGGCCGAGCTCGCGCGCGTCGCCCGCCACGAACCGCCCCGCTTCATCGCGGTGACGGCGGCCCGAGGCGAGGCGCCCGCCCCGGCGCTGCTGCGCGGTCTGGTGGAGGCGGCCCGGCGCGACGGCATCGAGGCCGTGATCGCGGAGCCCTCGGACATGGCCGGCGAGATCCCGGCGGCGGCACAGCGCCTGGCGGGGCTGGGCGGCGACGGACGGGTCGTGCTCGCCCTCGCGCCCCCGCTGCTGGTGCTCGAGCTGGCCCGCCTGGACGCCGACGGCGTGTACGTGCTGGCCACCGCCCGGCCGGGCGAGACCCGCTACGCCTCCCTCGAGGAGCTGCGCCACTCGCTCATGTCCGTTCGCCGGCTCGCGCTCGGCCTGGTCGTCGTCACCGACCGCCGGCGCTGGGCGGCGCTGCGGGTGGGCTGACGCGAGCACGGTGAGCACCCGCCTGGGCATCCGCGGGGCGGTCCGGGGATTCGCCGCCCTGGCGGCGGCGACGGCGATCGGCCAGCTCATCGGCTTCTTCGCCCTGGCCATCGTGGCCCGGCGCGTGGGCCCGGACAACCTCGGCGACTACGCCTTCGCCGGGGTCTTCACCTCCTACGTCCTCGTCGTCACCGATCTCGGCCTGTCGGTCTACGGCATCCGCGAGATCGCGCGCGCGCCCGAGCGCACCGACGACGTGGCCGGGCAGGTGATGGCGCTGCGGCTGCTGTCGTTCATCGTCGTCGCCGCGCTGGTGGTGCCGCTCTCCGCTCTCCTGGCGCCCAACGCCCACGCCCGCACGCTCATCCTCATCCTGTCGGTGGGCTACGTCCCTCAGGTCCTCGGGCTCGACTGGGTCCTGCGCGCTCGCGGCGGCTTCACGGCCATGGCCGCGCTCACGCTGGCCGGCCAGGTGGCCTACGGCGCCCTGGTCCCGTTCCTCGTGGGCGACGGCTACTCCGGGACGCTCACGTATGCCTGGCTCAACGTCCTCGGCTTCGCCGTGACCTACCTCGGCGCCACGGCCATCGCCCTGCACCGCTACGGCCTGCCGGTGCTGCGGGCCGGGGCCCGCGAGATGTGGACTCGGGTGCGCGCCAGCGCGCCGCTGGGGATGACGTTCGTGCTCGGGCTGCTCTACACGGGCGTGAACACCCTGATCCTGGGCTACCTGGCCACGCCGGCCGACGTCGGCGCCTACGGGGTGGCGCTGCGGCTGCCGATCGCGCTCTCCCTGCTGTCGAGCGTGTGGATCAGCGCGTTCCTGCCTCATGCCTCCGAGCTGGGCGCCCGCGACCCGCGCGGCCTGCTCGACCAGCTCGGGCGGCTCGTCAGCCTCGCCGTGATCGTGGCGCTGCCCGTGGCGGTGATCAGCGCCGTGCTCGCGACCCCCCTGATGAAGGAGCTCTTCGGCCCCGAGTTCTCGGCCGCGGGCCCGCCGTTTCGCTGGCTCATGCTGTGGGGGGCGCTCGTCCTCGTGGCCACGAACTTCAACAACGCCCTCCTGGCCCTCGACCAGGAGAAGTGGCTGCTGCGCGGGACGGCCGCCGCGGCCGTGGTCACCGTCGCCGCCTCCCTGGCCCTCGTCCCGGCGTTCAAGACCGCGGGCGCCGGCTTCGGCGCGCTGCTGGGAGAGATCGCGCTGGTCATCTACTCGATCCACCGGCTCAACGTGCGCGCCGGGCGGGTCAAGCTGGAGCGCGGCCGGCTCCTGCGCGTCGTGCCCGTGGGCATCGTCACGGCCGGCGTCGCCCTGGCCATGCCGGACTCCGTTCCCGCGGTCGTGGCCGCGGCGATCGCCGGAGTGGTCTACGCCGCCGGGGCGCTGGCCGTGCGCGCCGTCTCGCCGCGGGAGATCCGCACGCTCCTGCGCCGCGAGGCCGAGGCTCAGCCCGAGGCCGTGGCCAGCACGTCCTCGATCCCGGGCAGCACCGCGCCGGGCGCGTAGCGCCGGGCGATCTCCAGGCATTCCGCGGCCTCGGCCTCGTCGTGCGGGCGGCCGGCGACCTCCCGCAGCGCCTCGGCCAGGGCCGGCGCGTCGCGCGCGACGACACGGCTGAAGCGCGCCCCGGCCAGGATCTCGCGCGGGCCGAAGTCACAGTCGGCGGCCACGACCGGGGTGCGCGCGGCCAGGCTCTCGACGATCACGTTGCCGAAGGACTCGACCTGGGAGGAGCTCAGCAGGACGCGATGGCGGCCGTAGGCCTCCACCAGGTTCGGGGTGAACCCGGCCAGGTCGACCTGCGCGCCGAGCCTCCGGGCCAGGGCGGCGACCTCGTCCTCCTGGGGGCCGGTGCCGTGGATCGTCAGCGGCACGCCGGCCGCGGCGGCCGCCTCGACGGCCAGCAGTGGCCCCTTCTCCGGGACCAGGCGCCCGACGAACAGCGCCCCCGCGCGTTCGCGCTCCCCCTCGGCGAACGCGGCGTCGGCCACCATGTTCGGAATCGTCGCCCAGCGTCGCGCCCGGACCCCCATCTCGGCGTAGCCGGCGGCCAGGCCACGGCCCGGAACCGAGACCGCCGCGGCCCGGCGGAAGGCCAGGCGGATGAGCCACTGGGGCATCCCGCCGCGCACGCGCGGGTCGTTCCAGTGAAAGCCGGGCACGTCGCCGACGACCAGTACCCACGGCCGCGTGACGCCCGAGAGCAGGCACAGCACCCCCGGGTAGGTCTGGAAGACGGCGAGCACGTCGCACTCGCTTGAGAAGCGCCGCACCGCCGCCGCGAGGCGCACGACATCGGTGCGCCGGCTCTTCCCCAGGCGCCGCACCGGCACGCCGGGCGGCAGCGGGTACTCGGCCGGCGGGGTGTGCAGGGAGAGCACCGAGACGTCGTGGCGCCCGGAGCCGGCCAGCGCCTCCGCCCACAGCGCGGCCTGGCGCTCGGCGCCTCCGCCGGCCAGCGACTCGGCGACGATCCCGACCCTCAGCGGGTCGCTCCCAGTCGTCGCATGACCCGCGACGGCCGGAGCAGGTCGAGCGCGAGGCGCCCCGCCGCGAGGCTCGTGTCCTGCCCTGACGCGCGCCGCGCCAGCGTCCCCAGGACGCGGCGCGGCACGTAGACCAACGCGAGGATCAGGTACAGGAGGTCGGCCCGCAGCGTGCCCTGGTGATGGCGGACGAACCGCCGCCCGCTCAGCCGCGCCACCGAGTCCATCGAGGCCCCGGCCTCGGGGGTGCCCGCTCCGCCGGGATGCTCCACCGCCCAGTCGCGGTCGACGAGAATTCGCCCGCCCCGGCGCTGGTGGGCCAGGCACAGGTCGATGTCCTCGAAGTACAGGAAGATGTCGTCCGGGAAGCGCCCCGCGCGCTCGAAGTCCTCGCGCGAGATCGCCAGCGCCGAGCCCGAGATCCACTTCGCCCCCTCGGCCGCGCGCTCGTAGACCGGCGGGGAGAGGCGCCCGAGGATCATGTCCATCGCCTGCCAGCCCGCGCTCGGAACGTGGCGGAAGGCGTTGGGCAGGGGCGGCGAGACCGAGTGGTTCATGGCGCCGATCAGGTCGCCCTGCCGCCACGCTCCGCTCAGGGCGGTGGGCAGCGTGAGCATCCGCGTGTCGGGGTTGGCGAAGATCAGGATCGGCGCCGTCGTCACCGCCACCCCGGAGTTGCAGCTGCGCCCGAAGCCCCGGTTGGGCTCGAGCAGCAGGTGATCCACGCGGGGCGCGACCTCCTCGCGCAGCGAGCGGCGCTCGGCCAGGTCCGAGCCGCTGTCCACGACGCACAGCTCCAGGCGGTCGCGGGCCTCCAGCGCGTTGATCGTGGCCAGCCAGTCGGCCATCTGGGCCGATGAGTTGTAGGTGACCGTGATGACCGCCGCGAGCGGCGCGGTCTCAGGCATCGTGCGGCCGCGGGACGATGAGCGCCGCCGCGGCGCCGACGAACAGGCCGAGCAGGACCGCCGAGGGTCCCGACTCGAGGATCGGCAGCGAGCCCCGCGACAGCAGGGCCATCGCCATCACGCCCGCGAGCATCACCCCGGCCGGGACCCGGGATCGCAGTCCGCGGATCAGCCCCAGCCCCAGGACGATGAACTGGAGCGCCCCGCCCACGAAGCCGAGCGCCAGGAACGTGTTGGGGACGCCGAGGTCGGCCGTGAAGCCGGCGTCCAGCGTGGCCCGCGAGGCGCCGAGGCCCAGCGCCGACCACGACGGGCGCGTCTGCTCGAGCAGGGCCAGGCGGTAGCCGCCGGTGCCGCTGCCGAGCTTGAGCTCCTGGTAGGAGCTCCCGGCTCTGGCCCCGATCGGACTCGTCGCCACCGCCAGGGTGAGCAGGAGCAGCGAGGCGAGAATGAGCAGGCGCGACAAGTTGCCCACGTTGCGAAACGTCCAGCCCAGGATCACCAGGATGCCTCCGCCGACGGCGAAGTAGAACGCGCGCGAGCCGCCGAAGATCACGACGATCGCGCCCAGCGCGATGACCGGCGCCGCCCAGATCGTCGGGCGGTAGACCAGCCAGGCCAGGGCGCCGAGGACCATCACGCCGGCCACCGTCTCGCCGGCCGCGTAGAGCCGGCTCGCGCCGAGGACGCCGTCGGCCTGCTGCGTGGAGCCGACGAGCGAGACGCAGCCCGAGCACGCCTGGGTGGAGGCGGCGATCCACAGGATCGCCCAGGCGACGAACACAACGGCGACGGCGGGCAGCGCCCGGCGCAGTCCCACGGTCGCCGAGTCGTGGGAGAGCCAGAGCCAGACGATCGGCGGTACGACGGCGAAGGCGCACACGTTGGCGGTCAGCGACGGGATCGACAGCGGCGACGACGCCGCCATGCGCTCGAGCGTGTAGGCGAGCAGGACGCCGATGAACATCAGCAGCAGCGACGGCTGCAGCGACCACGAGGCCGAGCGGGAGATCGAGCGTGTGATGTAGGTGGCGGCCATCAGCCCGGTGGCGCCGCCGGCGGCGATCAGCCAGATCGGGAGGCCGGCCGCCGTGTCCTCGGTGTTGACGAACGGGAACACGCCGACCGCCGCCATGAGCAGGAAGGAGATGCACATCTCCGGCCCCAGCAGGGCCAGGAGCACCGGCGAGAGCGCGATGCCGGCGAACACCAGCTGGTAGGACGGCAGGGACAGTCCGGCGCCGGCCACGACGCCGATCACCACCGCGGCTCCAACGACCAGCCCGCCGGGCCGGAACGATGCCGCGCCCGTGCGGCGGCCGAGCATCGCTCCAAGCGCAGCCATCGGCTGACACGATACCGCTCGCATGGGACCCCTCGGACCCGAGATCGCGCACGTCAGCCCGGACGCCACGGGGCAGGGCGGCATCGCCGCCGTGCTGCGCGGCGTGGCCGAGTCCCCGCTGGCGCAGCGCTACCGCCTGCGCTTCATCACGACCTACCGCCACGGCGACGGGAGGACGCGGCGCCTGACCCGCTTCGCCGGCGCGCTGGCGGCGCTGGCGGCCTTCTGCCTGGGCCGCGGGCCGCGTCTCGTCCACCTGCATGCCGGCACGCGCGGCAGCTGGTATCGCAAGTGCACGGCGCTGTCGATGGTGCGCCTCCTGCGCCGGCCGGTCGTCATCCAGGTGCACTCCGGTCCGGGCGACATCGAGGAGACCTGGGCCGAGTTCGGGCCGCTGCGCCGGCGGGCGCTCGCCGGCGCGTTCGCGCGCGCCGACCGCGTGCTGGCGGTGTCGCGCGCCAGCGCCGCGGCGCTGCGGGGCGTCCTCGGACTCGACGACGTGCTGGTCGTCCCCAACGCGGCCCCGCTCCCGCCCGCCCGGCGCCGCCCGCCGGACGGCGGGTCGCCGGGCCCGGCCCGCGTCGTCTACCTGGGCGGGTTCGAGAACCCCGGCAAGGGCTACGAGACGCTGTTCGAGGCCCTACCCGCGATCCTCGCCGCCGACGGCGGCTGTGAGGTCGTGCTGGCCGGCCCGGGCGAGCCGCCCGCCGGCGCCGGCGCGCTGCCGCCCGACCGGGTCCGCAGCCTCGGGTGGCTGGGCGAGGAGCGCAAGGGCGAGCTGCTGGGCGACCCGCGAGCGATCTTCGTGCTGCCCTCCACCTCGGAGGGCCTGCCGATGGCCCTGCTGGAGGCGATGGCGCACGGGACGGCCATCGTGGCCACGACGGTCGGCGGCATCCCCGACACGCTCACCGACCGCGTCGACGCCCGCCTCGTGGCGCCCGGGCAGGCGGGCCCGCTGGCCGAGGCGATCGTCGAGCTGGCGGCCTCGCCTGCGGAGCGCCGGCGGCTCGGGGAGGCGGCTCGCGAGCGCGTCGAGCGCCTCGACCGCGACGAGGTCTTCGAGCGCCTCGCGGCGCTCTACGACACCCTGCTGGGCAGGACTGTCGGTGGGGAGGAATAATCTGTTGCGCGTGACCTGGGTCCGGGCATGAACGAGGAGAGCCGCCTGGAGGGCGTCTTCCGGATCCTGCGCGAGCGCTGGTGGGTGATTCTCCTCGCGGTCATCGTCACCACCGGTGCCGCCGCCGCCTTCGCCGCCACCCGCGAGAAGCGCTACACGGCGACCGCCACCCTGTTCTTCCGGGACACCACCGGCAACCTGCTCGACCAGCAGCAGAGCGGCACGACCGACCCGGCCCGCCAGGCGGCCACGAACTTCAAGCTGGTCTCGCTGGGAATCGTGGGCCAGCGCACGGCCCGGACGCTGGGCGTGCCGCTGTCCCAGGTCACGGGCAGCGTGAAGGTCAGCTCCAGCGGCCAGACCGACCTGGTCAACGTGGCCGCGGAGACGACGAGCCCAACCCGGTCGGCGCGGATCGCCAACGCCTATGCGCGCAGCTACATCGACTTCCGCCGCGCCGCCGACCAGAAGCAGCTCTCCAGCGCGATCGACCAGCTGCAGCGAAGCCTCGACGCGCTGCCGCCCGAGCAGCAGAACGGCTCGGAGGGCGAGCGCCTGCGCGACCGCATCGACCAGCTCACCGTGGCGCGCGCGCTCACGACCGGCAACGCCGAGCTCGCGCAGCCCGCCACCGCGCCGCACTCCCCCTCCTATCCCAAGGTGGCCACGATCATCGTCCTCGGGGCCATCGTGGGCATCGCCCTGGGCCTCGCGCTCGCGGTGCTCCTGGCCCGCCTGGACCGCACGGTGCGCGATCCCGAGGAGCTCCAGGCGATCTTCCGCCTGCCCGTCATCGGCACCATCCCGCGCAGCCGCCAGCTGAGATCGGGCACCGGGGACGTGGCGCCCCTGGGGCCACGCGAGGAGGAGGCGTTCAAGGAGCTGCGCGCCTACCTGCGCATCCTCGACTCCGAGCGCTCGATCTCCCCGCTGCTCGTGGTCAGCGCCCTGCCCCAGGAGGGCAAGTCGACCATCACGATGCGCCTGGCCGAGGTCATGGCGTCGATGGGCGACCGGGTCATCCTGGTCGAGGCCGACCTGCGCAAGCCCACGCAGCTCAAGGACATCGCCGAGAAGGCCGGCCACGGCCTCTCCGCAGTCCTGGCCGAGGGGCGGCTGGACAGCGAGATCGCCCACGTCGCGGTGACCGGCCAGGGGGGCGAGCCGCGCACGCTCGACGTCCTGCCGGCCGGCCCGACCCCGCCCAACCCGACCGAGCTGCTGGAGAGCCGGCGCATGCGCCAGGTGCTCGACGACCTGGCCGAGCGCTACGACATCGTCCTCGTCGACACGCCGGCGCTCACGGTCGTCTCCGACGCCCTGGCGCTCGTTGCCGAGGACTCGGCGATCGTCGTCGTCGCGGCCATCGGGCAGAGCTCGCGCGCCTCGGTCGACCAGCTGGCGCGCCAGATCGACCTGCTGCGCGGCCACAAGATCGGGATCATCGCCAACATGGCCACCAGCGGGTCGCGGACGTACCACGACTACTACTACGGCGTCCGCGAGCCGGAAGCCGACGGGCGCCGCCGCAGCCTGCTGGGCATCGGCGGACGCCGCCGCTAGCCGGTCGGGCACCGCCCGGAGCCGCGCCCGCCGCGCGAAAACCCTCCTCAAAGCTCCCCTGGGAAGCTCCGGAAACCCGGCCCGTACAAACGTCCAAATTCGGGGGTTCCGTGCCGTCGTACAACGGTCCAGACGGGGACGCGATCCGCCAGTAGACACCCCGCGGCACCCGATCGGGGGAGCGATGAAGATCATTCGCCCCCTCACCTCTCTCCTCCTCGCCGCTCTCCTCCTCGTCGCCCTTCCCTCCGCCTCCGGCGCTCGCGTCACCGCCCGCACCGCCGTCATCTGCACCAAGGCCCGCACGGCCCAGATGATCCGCCAGCAGACCCGCAAGGCCCGCACCGCCAAGGCCCGGGCCCGTCTGCGCAAGGCCGCCATCGCGCGCATCGCTCGCGTCTGCGCCACCACCAAGACTTCGAAGACCTCGGCCAAGCGCAAGCCGGCCCCCAAGCCCACGCCGACGCCGACCCTCACGCCGACGCCGACCACGTCAACTCCGGCCCTGACCCCCGCGCCGACGCCCACGACGACGACACCGACCCACGACACCGACCACCACGACACCGACCACCACGACGCCGGCACCCGCTCCGACCCCCACGCCGGACCCGACTCCGACTCCGACTCCGGACCCGACGCCCACCCCCACCCCGACTCCCACGCCCGACCCCACCCCGACGCCGGCCCCCGCTCCCGCCCCCACCTACACCTGGAACTTCGAGGGCACGACCAACTTCGCCGGCTGCATCGAGCGCAGCATCATCTGCACCGGGCTCGAGGGCTGGGACGTGCCGCAATGGCCCGAGATGCAGAACGGCCAGACCAAGGCCGTCGATCCCGCCGCCTACGGCGTCCCCGCGCGGCCGGGCGGCACCAACAACCACGTCCTGCGCGCGGCCGTCACCGCCGCCCAGCGCGACGCCGGCCACTATGCCGCCTACCTCTACAAGGTCTGGGCGGTCGCCGCTCCGGAGACCAGTTGGGAGAACGAGTTCACCCACCAGCCCTACGAGCGCATGACCAAGGGCCAGGAGGCCGGGACCTACCGCGCCTGGTACTACCTGCCTGAGTCCACCCGCACCACGCTCCAGCACAACAGCGACGCCACCCACGGCTGGGTCAACATCATGCAGTTCAAGTACTCCAGCCCCAACATGGACGGCCCCGGCCGCTGGAACCAGCCCCCGCAGTGGTGGGTCAACATCCGCAACAACGACCCCAACCGGATCACGTTCGTGGTCAGCCACTGGAACAACCCGGCCTGGGGCGAGCGCCTCGGCCAGGCCCGCCAGCCGCTGGTGCCCTTCGGCCGCTGGTTCGAGCTGCGCGCCGACGTGCACCCGAACAACCGCATCGAGTTCTACCTCGACGGCCAGCTCTTCGAGACCGGCTACCAGAGCGACTACCAGGTCGGCCTGCGCTCCGGCGACTCGAGCTGGATCTTCTCGCCCGGCTACTACCTGAACACGGGCGAGGAGTTCATCGACGACGTCAGCTTCGACCGCAAGCCGGCCGACTGGTAGCCCGCCCACCGCGCCGCCCCGGGCAGCCGGCGCACCTCGCGCCGGCGCCTGTGATCATGGGACCTCGCCGGATGGCCTCGGCAGGGGAAACCGATGTCGCTCAGGGGAACACTTCTCGCGGTCTCGCTCGTAGGCGCGCTGGCTCTCGCGCCGGCTTCGGCCCGCGCTGACGAGACCCGCGACTGCGGGCTGGGCGACGCCATCGCCGTCTCCGGCCCGACCTGGCCGGCGGGCGCGAACGGATCGGCCCGCCTGATCGTGCGCGCCACGGCCCACGACAGCTCGATCGTCGTCCTGGGCACGACGGTCTCCTCGCCCGACGGTGGCTCGACCGGGCAGCCCCACGACTTCGGCTCGGGCGGCGGCTCGGCCTTCACCCAGCACGACGTCGCGCCGGGCAAGACGTACCAGATCGACGTCTCGGCGATCTTCGGCCTGCACGGATGCGGACAGACCTTCACCGTCACGGTGCCCTCCGGCCCGCCGCCGCCTCCCCCGCCGCCGCCTCCCGGGGCCGACCACGCCACCTACACCTGGAGCTTCGAGTCGGGCGCCAACCTCCCCGGCTGCGTCGCGCGCGGCATCGCCTGCCCCGGCCTCCAGGGCTGGGACGTGCCGCAGTGGCCCGAGATGCGAAACGGCCAGACCCGCGCCGTGCGCCCCGAGGACTACGGCGTCCCCCGCCGGCCGGGCGGCTCGGGCGACCGGGTCCTGCGCGCCTCGGTGAACTCCGACCAGCGCGATTCCGGCGCCTACGCCGCCTATCTGTACAAGGTGTGGGCGGTGGGCGCGCCCGAGACGAGCTGGAGCAGCGACCTCACGCAGGGCCCGCTCGAGCGCATCCGCCCCGGGCAGGAGGGCGGGACCTACCGCGCCTGGTACTACCTCCCGGAGTCCACGCGCCAGACGCTGCAGTCCAACAACGACTCCTCGCACGGCTGGGTCAACATCTTCCAGTTCAAGCACTCCAACCCGAACATGAAGGGGCCGGGGCACTGGGACCAGCCGCCGCAGTGGTGGGTCAACATCCGCAACAACGACCCCAACCGCATCACGCTCGCGGTCAGCCACTGGGGAGATCCCGCGTGGGGGGAGAAGCGGGGCAACATGCCGGCGGTCCCGTTCGGACGCTGGTTCGAGCTGCGCGCCGACGTCTATCCCGGCGACCACATCGATTTCTTCCTCGACGGAAAGCGCTTCGAGACGGGCCGCCAGCGCGACCACCAGGTGGGGCTGGGCCCCGGCGACTCGAGCTGGATCTTCTCGCCCGGCTACTACCTGAACACCGGCACGGCCTTCATCGACGACGTCACGTTCACCCGCCCCGGCGCGACGGCGGCCACCCGGCGCAAGGCCAAGCGCAAGCTCGTGCGCAAGCGGGTGTGCCGGCGCGTCAAGCGCAGGACGCGCTCGGGACGGATCCACCGCGTTCGCCGCTGCCACACGGTGCTCGTGCGCCGCCGCGTGCGCTGAGAAAACCTCCTCAAAGCGGCCCCTACGACAGGTGTCCAGGGTGTGGCGCCCACCTCACCGCGCCCTGAAAACGGGTCGATGCGGAGAGGGCGATGCAGTCCCTCCGAAGCATCACCTCCCTGCTCCTTGCCGTGACCGCGCTCCTGGCGTTCCAGGCCGTCGCGATCGCCCAGGCCGGCCCCGTGGCGCACACCGCGATCTGCTCCACGACCTCGGTCCTCAAGGCCAAGAAGGCCCTGCGGACGGCCAAGCGCCTGCGCCTGCGGGCCCTGCGCTCCCACCACGGGACCCGCGCCCGGCGCGCGCATCGCCGTCACGCCGCCAACGTCCGTCTTCGCCGCGCACGCCGGGCGATGGCCGCGGCCCACCGTTGCGCCCGGCGGAAGGCGACGGTGTCCAGCACCTCGGGTCAGCTCCCCGCCGCGACCTCCTCGCAGGCCGCGCGCGGCGAGTACTCCTGGGACTTCGAGAGCGGCGAGCAGGGCAACGGCTGCTCCAAGCGCGGCCTGAGCTGCCCCGGGCTCGTCGGCTGGGACGTCCCGCAGTGGAAGGAGATGGCCAATGGACAGACCAGGGCCGTCGATCCCGCCACCTACGGCGTGCCGGCCCGCGACGGCGGCACGAACGACCACGTCCTGCGCGCCTCCGTCTCAGAGGCCCAGCGCGACGCCGGCCAGTACGCCGCCTACCTCTACAAGGTATGGGCCGTCGCGGCGCCCGAGACGACCTGGCAGAACGAGTTCACCGACGCCCCGTACGAGCGCATGACCCGCGGCCAGGAGGCCGGGAGCTACACCGCCTGGTACTACCTGCCCGAGAGCACCAAGAGCACGCTCCAGCACAACAGCGATGAGACGCACGGCTGGGTCAACATCATGCAGTTCAAGCACTCCAACCCGAACATGGACGGGCCGGGGCAGTGGAACCAGCCGCCCGAGTGGTGGGTCAACATCCGCAATAACGACCCCAACCGCATCACGCTCGTCGTCAGCCACGAGGGCGACCCGGGGTGGGGCGACCGCGCCGGGCAGGCCCGCCAGCCCGAGGTTCCGTTCGGCCGCTGGTTCCAGCTGCGCGCCGACATCCACCCGGGCAACCGCATCGAGTTCTACCTCGACGGCAAGCTCTTCGAGACCGGCCACCAGTCCGATCAGTCCGTCGGCCTGAACCCCGGCGACTCCAGCTGGATCTTCTCGCCCGGCTACTACCTCAACACCGGCACGGCGTTCATCGACGACGTCAGCTTCGACCGCAAGCCGGCCAACTGGTAGCCGTGCCCGTCAGCCGCCGGTCACGGCGAGCCAGAACGACCCGGGCGCCGCGCCCGGCCTGAAGCTCGGAACCACCTTGCCCAGCCGCTCGGGATGCGAGCGGGCCAGGTGGTGGGAGGCGAGGACGACCTCGAAGCGCGGGTTGTAGGCCAGGAAGGCCTGGAGCAGGTACTGCTCGGCCCAGTAGAGCTCGAGCTCGGTGAACCACCGCCGGGGGTATTCCCAGGGCAGGAAGATGTCGTGGAAGTGCACGATCACCCCGGGCGCCAGGGCGGGCAGGGCCTCGAGCACTAGGAAGTTGACGTCGCCGCCGATCTTGACCGTGTGGGTGGTGTCCACGAACAGCACGTCGCCTGACTCCAGCGCCTCGAACTCCGACAGCGGGATATCGGTGGCCAGCCAGGAGCGCATCTCGCGCAGGCCCTCGACCGGCTTGCGCAGGAAGTCGCGCGGGTAGGGATCGCTGGCGACGAAGTCGCACGGGTGCCCGTCGGCCGCGTTGGCGCGCACGGCGCGCGCGCTGACCAGGGTCGAGAACCCCGACCCCACCTCCAGCAGCCGCCGCGGCCTGCGATGGCGCAGCGTCGCGTAGAGCACCTCGGCGTCGACGGTCTCATACGCGCCGTTGTCGAGGAAGTAGTCCTCCCCGGGGACGGGCGTGCGGGGCGGATCGAACTCCGCCACGTAGGGGGCGAGGTCCTGCTCGAGATGGCGCAGCTGCTCGTCGGTGCGCAGGTCGATCCCCGGCAGCGGATGCGGGCCCGCCCACAGGCTCTCGGGCAGCGAGGCCACGTCGGGGATGGGGCTGTAGAAGGTGTTCTCGACGAGGTCGATGCCCAGGCGCCGCGCCGGGCCCTGGAGCGCGCGGCGCACGCGATTGCGCCAGTTGTCGGGGAGCAGGCGCATGCGGCGAGGCAGGCTAGCGGGGTCCCCGGCGACCGCCGGAGCCGCTCAGTCCGCCGGGCCCTGGACCCGGGCGTCCCAGAACGAGATCCCGAAGATCGTCGCCCGGGTCGTGCCGGTCACGCGTACGTAGCGCGCCGAGCGCGCCGCGAAGGTGGTCGTCTTCCAGCCCGAGGCGGTGTTGGTCACCGTGGCCGCGGTCGTGAACGACGAGCCGTTGGTCGACGTGGAGATCGTGTACTTCGAGGCGTACGCCGCCTCCCAGTTGAGCGAGACGGAGCTGACCCGGCGGCTGCGGCCGAGGTCGACCTGCCACCACTGGTTGTTGACGAAGGCCGACGACCAGCGCGTGGTGGAGAGGTTGTCCACGGCCTTCGCGGGCTCCAGGCCGGGAGCCTCCGTGCTCGACGCCGTGGCGGTGCGCTGGGCCGCCTTGTCCTCGGAGTAGGTGGCGGTGAGCGTGGTGGCGGTGGCCGGGACCGTCACGTTGTGCGTGGCGGCGCCGCCGTCCGACCAGGACCCGAACAGGTAGGTGTTGGCCCCCGAGACGAACGGGTCCGCCGTCCCCACCGTGGTCTTGAACCCGATCGCGGCCTGGGTCGTGAACGGGGCGGTGTGCGCCGTCCCGGCGTAGGTGACCGGCGCGCCGGTGGGCGAGGAGGCCAGGGTGAGCGGGATCGTCTGCGGGTTGATCCGCACCGACTTCGTGGTGGTCTGCCCGCCGCTGTCGGTGGCCGTCAGGTCCACCTCGTAGTAGGTGTCGGAGTCGTGGTCGGTGAGCGGCGTGAAGCTCGCCGTGGCGCCGGTGAAGCGCCCGAGGTCGTGCAGGTGGGTGTTGTGGTGGGCGAGCACGTGCCACTCCAGCGCCGAGCCGGGGAGCGCCCCGTCCTCGGGGTCCTGCGCCGAGCCGGACAGCGCCACCGCGACCCCGTCGCGATAGCTCGAGCCGTCGACCGGAGCCGCGATCGTCACCGTCGGGGCCGCGTTGGTGGTGCCCGCCGTGACCGGGACGGTGGCCGAGTCGCTGCCGCCTCGCCCGTCGCTGACGGTCAGGCGCGCCGTGTGGCTGCCGGCGGCGTAGGTGTGCGTCGGGTTGGCCGCGGCCGAGTGCGCGCTGCCGTCGCCGAAGTCCCAGTCGTAGATGAGCGTGTCGCCGTCGGGGTCGGTCGAGGCGTCGCCGTGGAAGGAGACGCTCAGAGGCGCGGGGCCGCTGGTGGGAGTGCCGGTGGCGACCGCGTGGGGCGCCCCGTTGGCGGCCGCCGGGCCGAACACCTTGGCGTCCCAGAACGAGATCCCGAAGATGGTGCCGCGCGTGAGCCCGGTGACGCGCACGTAGCGCGCCGAGCGCGCCGCGAAGGTGCTGGTGTGCAGGCCCGGGGCGCTGATCGTCTCGTCGGCCACGGTCGTGAACGTCGTGCCGTCCGTGGAGGTGGCGACCGTGTAGTGGGCGGCATAGGCGTTCTCCCAGTTGAGCTCGACCGTGTCGACGCTCTGCGCCGAGCCGAGGTCGACCTGCCACCACTGGTTGTCGGCGAAGGCCGAGCTCCAGCGGGTGGTGGAGTCGCCGTCGACGGCCTTCTCCGGGCCCAGCGTGGAGGTCTCCGACGACGACGAGGAGGTCGTCTTGCCCCGGGCCAGGTCGCTGGGCGGCGGGCCGGAGGCCGGGCCGAGGACCCGGGCGTCCCAGAAGGAGATCCCGAACTGCGTGGCCCGCGTGTTGCCGGTGATGCGCACGTAGCGCGCCGAGCGCGGCGCGAACGAGGTCGTGTGCAGCCCAGGGCCGCCGATGTTCTCCGTGGCCGCGGTGGTGAAGTTGGTGCCGTCGGTGGACGTGGCGATCGTGTACTGCGAGGCGTAGGCGGCCTCCCAGTTGAGCTCGACGGCGTCGATCGTCTTGGCCGAGCCGAGGTCGACCTGCCACCACTGGCCGTCGGAGAAGCTGGAGGAGAAGCGCGTGGTCGAGTCGCCGTCCACCGCCTTCTCCGGGCCCAGCGAGTCGTTCTCCTGCCCGGAGGCCGTGGTCGGGCGTCCGGCCGCGTAGTCCGTCTCGCCGACCGTGCTCGTGTAGGTGATCTTGCGGACCTCGCCGGCGAAGAGGTCGGTGTAGACGAGGTCGCCGTTGACCGGCGAGGCCTCCAGGTCGACGCCCGCCCAGCTGCTGGCGAACGCGGTCGGCGCGTAGCCGCCATGACCGTCGGGCACCAGCCGGCTCAGGGTGCCCAGGACGTAGTCCCCGTAGAAGATGCTGCCCTGGTAGGCGGCGGGGTAGCCGGCGCCGGTGTACGTGGGGCCGCCCACGATCGCCGCGCCGCCGCTGGGGTGGGGATAGCTCGTCACCGGATAGACGTCGGCGCTCGCCGTCCCCTCGCGCGAGTACTCGCCGCCCGCGCCCGAGCAGCGCGTGTCGGCGTCGTAGCCGGGCGTGTGGGTCTGAGCCTCGTAGCACGGCCAGCCGTAGCTCTTGCCGCCCGCGGCCGGGAGCAGGTCGATCTCCTCCCAGCTGTTCCAGCCCACGTCGCCGACGGCCGGGCCCGCGCCGGGGCGCAGGCTGAAGCGGAACGGGTTGCGGAACCCCTTGGAGTGCAGCTTGGTGCAGACGTGGGTCAGGTCCGTGTCCGACGGACAGAACGGGTGGGTCGGCAGACCGTGTCCGTTGCGGTCCACGTGCATCACCTTGCCCGAGAAGCTGGCCTCGTCGTAGGTGCGGAAGGCCAGGTTGTCCACGCCGCCGAAGTCGGCCGAGTCGCCCGAGCCCAGCCACAGCGAGCCGTCCGAGGGGTCCGAGCGCACGGTGCCGATCGAGTGGCTGGCGCCGTCGGAGGGAATGCAGTCCGACGTGTTCGAGGCGGCCGGGCAGGGCTGCTGGTTGCTCGTCCCGACCAGGATGGTCTCGGCCGAGGCGGTGTTGTCGTCGTTGACCGTGATGCGGGTCAGGCGCGAGGACTTCGGGCCCGTGAAGTTGAGCGGGTTCGCGTCCCACGTGTAGAGGAGGTACAGGTAGTGGTTGGAGGCGAACGAGGCGTCGGTGGCGATGCCGAGCAGGCCGTGGTCCCAGTAGTCGTTGACGTGATCGGTGATGTCGATCACGGGCGTGGGCAGCAGGTGCCCGCTCGAGTCGATCACGCGGACGCGCCCGGGGCGCTCGGCCACGAAGGTGCGCCCGTCCGGGGCCCAGGTGACGGCGCTGGGCTGGTCGAGCCCGGTGGCCAGCGTCTGCTCCTGGAAGCCCGCCGGCAGGTTGATCGCGCCGGCCGGGGCGACGGCGAGCGCAAGGAACGCCCCGGCGAGCAGAGCCGCGGCCAGGCAGGAGCGAAGGGAATGGCTGTCAGGAGCATCCATGCGTGACGCCACGAAGCAGAGTAGCCCCAATCGGACAGCGCGCAAGGGTTTTTGCCACAAGTAAGCTCAGAGCGGATGACCGTCGACGCGGCCGAGCACCTGGCCTACTACGAGGACCAGGCCCGGCGAAGCAACACCGAGTTCTGGGAGCGCTTCGGCCGCCGGCCGGATTTCGCGGGCGCCGATGTGCTGGACATCGGCTGCGGCCACGGCGCGCTCTCGGTCGAGATGGCGCGGGAGGGCGCGTCGGTCTGCGGCATCGACCCGGCCTCCGAGCTGGTGGAGTGGGCGAAGCAGAACGTGGCGGAGCGCCATCCCGACCTGGCGGACCGGCTCTCCTTCTCCACCCAGGACGCCGGCGAGCTGCAGCCCGACTCGCGCTTCGACCTCGCCGTCTCCAAGGACACCTTCGAGCACGTGGCCGACATCCCGGGCCTGCTGCGCGACCTGCGCCGCCTCCTGCGGCCGGGCGGCGAGCTGTGGGTGGGCTTCTCGCCCCTCTACTACAGCCCGCGCGGGGACCACGACCGCACGGGTCTGCGGATCCCCTGGGCGCACGCCGTGCTCCCCGAGTCCCGGGTGCTCGCCCGGGCGCAGCGCCTGTCCGGCGAGCCCCTCACCTCGCTGGAGGACCTGGGAATGAACGGACTGACCCCGGCCCAGTTCCGCGCGGCCGTCCCGGCCGCCGGCCTGGAGCTCGACTCGATCGCCTATAACCGCGGCGACAAGGCGCGCCTGCGGGCGCTGGGCGTGATGCGCCGCCTCGGTCCGCTGGAGAAGTTCGCCACGGTGAGCATCTACGCGATCGTGCGCCGGCCGGCATGAGGCCCGCCCGCGCGGTGCCCGCCGTCGCCGTGGCCTTCGCGCTGGCGGCGGCCCTCGCCGCGCCCGCGGGAGCCGCGGACCCGGTCCTGATCCCGGTGCTCCCCGACCTCGTCCAGGCGACGCCGACGGCCATCTCCATCACCACGGTCGTGCGCCCCGGCCGGCGCACGCTCCAGCGGCTGGCCTTCACCTCGGCGGTGGAGAACGACGGCCGGGGCGACCTCATCGTCGTCGGACGTCGCGCCTCGCGGCGCGTCTCGCGCATGACCGCCGACCAGCTCGTCGAGCGCGTAGACGCCGCGGACCGCCCGGCGGCCGACCTGCACGTGCGCGACGTGGGGCATCTGCACTACGTGAGGTTGCGCGACCACGCCCACTGGCACCTGATCGGCCTGGAGCGCTACGAGCTGCGCTCGGCGGCGACGGGGCGCCTGGCCGCCCGCGACCGCAAGAGCGGCTTCTGCATCGGCAACCGCTATTCGTTTCGCTCGCCGATCGCCCCGCTGTCCGCGCGCGCCGGGGACTTCGACCCGAACTGCGGCAAGAGCCGGCCGGGCCTGCTGGGCGTGACCGAGGGCATCAGCCCCGGGTGGGCGGACGACTACAAGGCCAACCTCGAGGGTCAGTTCGTCGACATCACCTCGGTTCCGGCCGGCCGCTACGTCCTGGTCAACCGCTCCGACGTCGAGCACCGGCTGCACCAGGTCCGCCGCGACAACGACGCCGCCTCGGTCCTGCTGGCGCTGACGCGCCCGCGCGGCGCCGCGGCCCGGGTGCGGGTGCTGCGCACGTGCCCCGGCCGTCCGGCCTGCGGGTAGGATCAGGGACATGCCAGCCCAGGCCTTCGTCGATCGCCTCAACGAGCAGATCGGCAACGAATTCGCGGCGTCCCAGCAGTACGTGGCGATGGCCGTCTACTACGACGCCAACACGCTCCCCCAGCTCGCGGGCTTCTTCTACCGCCAGGCGGTCGAGGAGCGGAACCACGCGATGATCATGGTGCAGTACCTGCTCGACGTGAACGCGGAGCCCCAGATCCCGCCCGTGCCCTCTCCCCGGCGCGAGTTCTCCGACTTCGTCGAGCCCGTGAGCCTCGCGCTCGACCAGGAGAAGCAGGTCTCCGAGCAGATCAACGAGCTCATGACCGCCTCGCGCGACTCGCGCGACTACGCCTCCGAGCAGTTCGTCCTGTGGTTCGTCAAGGAGCAGGTGGAGGAGGTCGCGTCGATGTCCTCGCTGCTCGACGTGGCCGAGCGCTGCCGCGACGACGTCATGGAGCTCGAGGAGTACGTGGCCCGCGAGGCGGGGGGCGGGGGCGACGATCCGACGACTCCGCCGGCCGCCGGCGGGGCGCTCTAGGCGCGACTCCACGCCCGCGTGGGCGGGGGAGCAAGCTGGGCGGGGGAAGCAGGGCGAAGCCAATACCGGGCGTATTGGCGAGCCCGATGACCCGATCCAGCGCCGCTATCCCCGTCCCCGCAGTACGTGCTCGTCGCCGCGGCGGCGGGTCAGCTTCGCCGCGTCGAAGTGCTCCAGCAGCGCCTGGGCGAACTTCCGCGTCGTGCCCAGCTCGTCGCGCAGGGCGGCGATCGTGATCGAGCCGTGCCGCTCGCAGTGGTCGACGACGCGCGCCTGGATCTCCGCCAGCGCCTCGGGGTGGTAGTGCAGGGAGCGCCCGACGCGCACCGCGCGCCCGGCCGCCCGCAGCGCCGGGAGCTCGGCCGCGGCCTCACCCAGCTCGGACTCGATCGGCGGCTCGGCGCCCGCCGCGCGCAGACGCGCCTCGAGCTCCAGGGCACCGGGCGAGAGGGCGGCCGGCGTGGCGGGCTCGGCGGCGGGCGGCGCCGAATCGGCGGGCGACGACGGCTGGGGCTCCGCCGGCTCGCCGCGCGAGAGGCGCTCCAGGCGCGCCAGCAGATCGCGTGAGGGCCCGTGCTTGCGGGGATGGGCGTCCAGCACGACCCCGCCGCCCAGGGTGTCCGGCGGCGCGATCCGGCGCACCACGACCCGGTCACCCGCCGCGGCGACGAGCGGCCGCTCCAGGCGCAGCTGGAAGAAGCGCCCGCCCAGCGCCGCCACCCGGGCCGGGCTCTCGCGGGTCCCGTGGTGCACCTGGACCCGTCCGCCCTGCGCCAGCTCGTGGCGGGCGTCGCCCAGGTCCAGCTCGGCGTCGACCAGGTGGGTGGGGCTCAGCCCCGATCCCTCGCCGGCCACGACGTCGCCGCGCCCCACGTCGGCCACCTCGACGCCGACCAGGTTCAGGGCGACCCGCTGCCCAGCCCGCGCGCGCTGCACCGGCGCGTCGTGGACCTGCACGGAGCGGACCCGCACCCGCCGCGCGCCCGGGAGGATCTCGACGGTGTCGCCGCGCCCGGCCGACCCCGACCACAACGTGCCGGTCACCACGGTGCCCGCCCCGCGGATCGTGAACGAGCGGTCGACGTGCAGGCGGGCGGCGGCGCCCTCGTCCCCTTCGCCGGCGCGCCCCGGCAGCCGGGCGGCCGCCCGGTCGAGCGCCGCCCGCAGCTCGTCCAGGCCCTGACCGCTGCGCGCCGACGTGGCCACGACCTCGACTCCCGGCAGCAGCTCGCGCGCCTGCGCCGCAGCGGCCGCGGGATCGCGCACGTCGGACTTCGTGACGGCCACCACGCCCTCGCCGATCCCCAGGCCGGCCAGCACCGCCGCGTGCTCGACCGTCTGGGGCATCACGCCGTCGTCGGCCGCCACGACCATCAGATAGAGGTCGATCCCGGTGGCCCCGGCGACCATCGTGCGCACGAAGCGCTCGTGCCCGGGAACGTCGACCACGGACAGCGAGCGGCCCGACGGGAGCGCCAGGCGCGCATAGCCGAGCTCGATGGAAATACCGCGGGACCGCTCCTCGGGCAGCCGATCCGTGTTCACACCGGTGAGGCACTCGATCAGGGCACTCTTGCCGTGATCTATGTGTCCGGCAGTCCCGAGAGTCAGCGGGGGCCCGGCGAGAGCGGAAGGGGTGTCGCCAGTCATGGCGATGCACGGAGATCCGCTCCCGCCCGTGCCCCCGCGGCCTCGGCTGCCCTCAGCGCCGCAGCGTCACGAACAGCCTCCGGGTGCGCGCGTTGCCCCCCCGGTCGCGCACTCGGATCGTCAGCCCCAGCCGCAGCCGGGAGCGCGACGTGCGCAGCCGCGCGGCCAGCGCGGCCCGGAACCCGCGGGTCAGGTGCAGCGTGAACAGCCCGCGCCGGTTCTTGGTCAGCCAGCGCGACGCGCTCGACAGGCGGTAGGTGTGGCGATGGCGTCCCGTCGTGGTCAGGGCGGTGCGCACCGAGGCCAGGCAGTTCTCCCAGGGGCAGGTCAGCCACGCCCGTAGCGTTCCAGACCGCAGGGGGTACTGGGGCGTGATGGCGGGCGAGGAGAACGACGGCGCGCGCGTGTCGGGTCGTGTGATCTGCGACGGCGTCGGCGGGCCGGTGATCGGGTTGTTCCCGCCGCCAGGCGTCGGCGGAAGCGCCGAGACCACGCCGCTTGGCGGGCTCGTCGCGGTCACCGCGTTCGGTGACGGCCCATGGGCCGTCACCGCGAAGCGCAGCGCCTTTCCCACGTCGGCCGCGGTGAGGGCGTAGCTCGAGTTGGTGTCGGTGACGTTCGCGCATGCGTTCCCGGCGGCGTCGCAGCGCTGCCACTGCCGGTCGAAGGTCACCTGACCCGCGGGCTCCCACGACCCGTCCGAGCCCGTCAGCGTCTGCCCCTCGCGCGCCTCGCCGCCCACCGCCGGGGGCGCGGTGGCCCGCGGACGCTGGAGGAAGCTCGCGGTGAACGTCGCGTCGGCGGTGCCCACGGTGACGTCGTGGCTGCGGCTCTCGTTGTCGTCCCAGCCGCCGAAGTCCCAGGTGTCCGTGCCGTCCGAGTCGGAGGCCGGCGCCGCGATCGTGTTCTTGGACTTGGCTATGACGTCGGTCTGGATCGGGGCGACATTCTGCTGGGAGTTCAAGGAGAGGTGCAGTCCCGCCGGAGCGGAGACCAGGTTCAGCTTCACCGTGTCGGGATCGATCTCGATGGTCTTCGTGTCGCTCAGGCCCTGGAGGTCTGTGACGGTTAGCTGGACCTGGTAGGACGACGGGTACTCGTGATCGGGCGCGACGAAGGAGGTGTCCCGGTCGATGGACGACACAAAGGGCGGATGGACGTGGCAGTCCGCCAGTCCGCCCGGGCAGTGGCGGATCGAGACCAGCCACTTGTACCGCAGGTTCAGCGGGGTCTCCGCGTCGCTGCTCCCCTGCGCCGAGAGGCTCACCGTGTCGCCTACGCCGGGATGCGACGGGATCGGAGCGCCGATGAGCGCCGTCGGCGGCGTGTTCCCCGGCGAGATGACGATCGGGCCGGAGTTGTCGAACGCGCCGTGGTCGTCGGTCACGCGCAGGCGGACCGTCGTGTCATTCGAATAGTCGGTCACCGGCGGCGTGCGCCCGCGGAAGTCCCCGGAGTCGCCGAAGACCCCGTTGCCGTTGAGGTCCCAATCGTAGGTGAGGGTCGAGGCGTCCTGGTCGGGATCGCTCGTGCCGGCCGAGCTGAACGTCACGTGGAGCGTGGTGCTGTTGCCCGAGGTCGGGCTGGCCGACGCCATGGCGGTCGGCCGCTGGTTGTCCGGGTCGTAGTCGATGCGGGCGATCTCGCCTGCGTCGAAGTCCGGGTAATAGAGGGCGCCGTCGGGCCCGACCTGGAGATCGGTGGGAGCGATGCCGTCGTCGTCGAAGGTCTGGATCGTCGACGGGTCGGGATCGCCGCTCGCATCGGGAAACATGACCCAGATGCACTTGCGGCTGTAGTCGGCGAAGAACAGTGCGCCGTCGTACTGCGAGGGGAAGAGGTTACCGTCGTAGAACGCCAGCCCGCTGATCGAGGAGCCCGCAGCCGCCTTGCAGTTGTCGCCGGGCACGATGTCCTGGAAATGCTTGTAGGCGAAGAACGGCGGACGGGCCCGGTCCGTCGCGTTGGAGCCGGCGGAGTAGAGGGACTCGCAGAGGCCGAGATCGGCGTTGTCGTAGCCCGGCTGGTGCCCGATTCCTTCATAACATGGCCAACCGAAGTTCATCGGGCCCTGGGTCGGGTCCGGGTCGTGGTTGATCTCCTCCCAGTCGTTCCAACCGACATCGCCCGTCCACAGGTCGCTCGTGCCCGGGCGGAAGGCGAAGCGGAAGGGGTTGCGCAGGCCGTAGGCCACGATGCGCTTGCGGTTGGCGTCCGAGTTCCCGATCGCGGGGTTGCCGGCCGCCGCGTCGCCGGTGGCGGGATCGACACGCAGGATCGCGCCGCCCAGGACCGCGTCATCTGATTGACCGCGCCGGAACGACTGCGATCGCAACGCCCCTCCCTCCGAGGGCGGGTCCCCGCACGGGTTAGCCACGTCGCCGGCGTGCTGGTCGCCCAGTTGCCCGTGGTCCACCGAATTGAACCCTGCGCCCTCGCCCCCCGAGACGTACAGATCGCCGTCCGGCCCGAAGTGGAGGTCACCCACCGAGTGGCTCGGGTACTGCTGGCACCAGTCGTCAAGCAGCGTGGTCGTGCCGTCAGCATGGAGGGACGAGTCAAGGTGAATGCGAACGAGCCGTCCTCCCACCACGCAGCCGTCGTCGGTCGGTCCCGGCGGCGTGGGACATGGGTCGTCGTCCAGGCTCCCGCCCACCTGGTATTTCGGCAGTGTGCCGTTGGGGGGCCAGGCGTTGCGCGCGTACAGCGCATAGATGTAGCGGTGGGTCGGGGAGCTCGCGTCGAACTGCGGGTCGATGGCGAGCCCGAGCAGCCCGCGGTCCCAGAAGTTGTAGACCTCCGCGGCCAGGTTCGTGACCTCCGTCGGCGTGCTGTCGTTCACGTTGTCGAACTCCGTGATCCGCCCGTACTTCTCGGCCACGAACACCTTGCCGTCGGGGGCGAAACGGACCGCCGTGGGAAACACGAAGTCCGAGTAGTCACCGAGGGCCTCCGAGGCCTGGAAGTGGTCGGGCAGCGCGGCCGAAGCGGGGGCGGCCAGCAGGGCGAGCGCTGCGAGGGCAGTGCAGAGGGCGAGGATGGTTGCGAGCGGACGGACGAGCATCAGGGCAGCAGGGCGCCGGCCGCGGCCGTGCCCACCGCCTGCGCCTCCTCGTCCGTGAGGGTACGCACGTCGAGCAGGAGACGCCCCCGCGAGATCCGCCCGATGACCGGCGGGTCCCCCGCGCGCAGGCGCGCCGCCAGGGCGTCGGCTCCATCGGCCGGGTCGAGCGCCACCGCGGGACCCTCGAGCTCGAGCAGGGGCAGCGCACCCCCTCCGACCTTGGCCGCGGCGCGGACGACCTCCACCCGAGCGCCGGCCGCCTCCGCCGCCTCGGCCAACCGCTGCGCCCGGGCCTCCAGCACCGCGGCCGGGGCGTCGAGCATCGCCAGCACCGGGATCTCGCGCCGGGCCCGCTCGGGGTCGCGGTACAGGCGCAGCGTCGCCTCCAGCGCGGCGAGCGGCAGCTTGCCGATCCGCAGGGCGCGCGCCAGCGGGTGGCTGCGGGCCCGGCTCACCGCCGCCTCGGAGCCGACGAGCAGCCCGGCCTGCGGACCGCCGAGGAGCTTGTCGCCCGAGAAGCAGACCAGCGCGGCCCCGGCGAGCACCGAGCGCCGGACGGGCGGCTCGTCGCGCAGGGCCGCCATCGCCGCGGCCAGGGCGCCCGAGCCGAGGTCGTCGATCACCGGGACGCCCAGGCCGCACAGCGCCTCGATGTCCACCTCCTCGACGAAGCCCACGGTGCGGAAGTTGCTCGGGTGGGCGCGCAGGATCGCCCCGGTCGACTCGCCGATCGCGCGCTCGTAGTCGGCGAGGCGGGTGCGGTTCGTCGTGCCGACCTCCACCATCCGCGCGCCCGACTGGCCCAGCACGTCGGGGATCCGGAAGGACCCGCCGATCTCGACCAGCTGCCCGCGCGAGACGACGACCTCGCGCCCGTCGCCGGCCAGCGCCGCCGCGGCCAGCAGGACGGCCGCCGCGCCGTTGTTGACCGCCAGCGCCGCCTCGGCCCCCGTGAGCTCGCACAGCAGACCGGCGACGTGGGCCTGGCGCGAGCCGCGGGCGCCCTCGTCCAGGTCGAGCTCGAGGTTCGAGTAGCCGGCCGCGGCCGCCGCCGCCGCACGCGCGACATCCGGCAGCGGGGCGCGGCCGAGGTTGGTGTGGACGATGACGCCGGTGGCGTTGAGCACGGGGCGCAGCGAGGGACGGACGGCGCGTTCGAGCTCCCCGCGCGCCCGCGTGACCATGTCCACCTCCGACTCGTCGCCCGCCCGCAGCTCCGAGCGGCGGCGGTCGATGGCCGCGCGCGCGGCCGCGACGGCGAGCGGATGGGGCGCGTCGAGGGCGCCGGCCAGGCGCTCGACGGAGGGGAGGGCCCTCAGTCCGGAGGAGGTGTCGCGCCCGCCACCCATTCGCCCTCCTCGCGCTTCCAGATCGGCGCCTCGGCCTTGATGCGGTCGATGATCTCGCGCGCCGCGGCGAAGGCCTCGGCGCGATGTGGCGCGGACACGGCCACGGCCACCGAGGGCTCGGACAGGGGCACGGTGCCGACGCGATGCTCGGCCGCCGCCGCACACACTTCGTGGCGCCGCGCGGCCTCCTCCACGATCGCCGCGATGCGCGGGCCGGCCATGTCCTCATAGGCCTCGTAATCCAGGTGCGAGACGTCGCGCGTCACGCCCTGGAAGGTCACCACGGCCCCGGCGCGAGGATCGCGCACCCGGTCGAGCAGCGCGTCGAGCGAGATCCGCTCGCGCGTGAGCGTGGCCGCGGTGTCGGGCGTCGCACCGCCGGAGACCGGCGGGATCAGGGCCAGCTCGTCGCCCGCCTCCAGCGGGGCGTCCGCCGCGGCGTACTCGCGGTTGACCGCCATCACGACGCTCAGCCCGCCCGCCACGTCGTCCAGCCGGGCCAGCGCGTCGGCGACGCGCGCGCCGTCGGGCAGGTCGAGCTCGAGCTCGTCTGTCCCCGCGCGCTCGCGGAGGCCGGCGAACAGGCGCACACGGACCATCATCGGCCACAGGCTACGCCGAGCGGCTAGCGTGCGGGCGCCCCATGAGCCTGATCGCCGACGGGTGGTACAGCTGGATCACCGACCTGCCCGCCTTCACCGACTGGCTGGCGCGACTCCCGGCCCCGGTCGAGCGCGCGGCCGGCCGCGTGGGCGCGCTGCGCGGCCTGCTGCTCTTTGCCGCCAGCCTCCGGCGCGACCGCGTGGCCGTCCTCTACAACGACCCCGGGTGGCGCTCGCTGCTGGTCGCCCGGGCGCTGCTGGGCCGGCGGCGCAAGCTCGTCGTCTTCCAGTTCCTCGACCTGCCCAAGTCGGGGCCGCGCCGCGGGTTCGAGCGCTGGGCGCTGCGGCGGGCGCTGGCCGCCGCCCAGGTGCTCTCGGCGGGCGAGGCGCCGCGCTACGCGGCGCGCCTGGGAATCCCCGAACGGCGCTTCCATCACATCCCCTTCGCCTGGCGCACCGCTCCCGAGCCGGGGCCGCCGGCCGCGGGGCGCGAGGGCGTGATCAGCGCGGGGCGCGCCTTCTGCGACTGGGAGACGCTGTTCGCCGCCGCCGCGGGATCCGACTGGCCGCTGACGGTGGTGTGCAGCGCGGGCGACCTGCCGCGCGTGCGCGAGCTCAACGCGGGCGGGCGCGCCACCGTGCGCGCCGACATCGCCCAGGAGGAGGTGACCGCGGAGCTCCGGCGGGCCGCCGTGTGCGCGATCGTGATGCGCGAGAGCGGCATCAGCCAGGGCCAGATCCGCCTCAGCCAGGCCGTCGACGCCGGGGCCGCCGCGGTGGTCACGCTGACCGCCGCGCTGCGCGAGTACGTCGCGCCGGGATGCAGCGCCGCCGTGGTGGCTCCGGGGGACCACCGGGGTCTGCGCGCCGAGATCGAGCGACTGCTCGGCGACACGGGCGAGTGCGAGCGCCTGGCGCGGGCGGCCTGGGAGCGGGCCGCGGACTGGACGGCGGAGGACTACCTGCGGGCCGTCACCGCCCTCGCCCGGGGGCCCGTTGGGGAATCCTGATTCCATAGGGGCCAATGGAGGCCACGTCGGCTGCGAGGGACGTCTACGACTCGGCTGCGCCAGGGACGGCGCTCGGCCGCGAGCTGGGCGAGTTCTGGCGGCGCCGCGGACTGGTCCGGCTGCTCGTCACCCGCGACCTCGTCCTGCGCTACAAGCGCTCGCTGCTCGGCGTCTGGTGGACGCTGCTCAATCCGCTGCTCAAGATGCTCGTGCTCTGGGCGGTGCTGTCGGGCGTGTTCAAGGCGGCCGACATCGGGGTCCCCTACATCGTCTACCTGGGCTCCGGGATCCTGGTGGTGACGTTCTTCGAGCAGGCGGTGCAGGCGTCCGGCGGCTCGCTCGTGAACTCCTCCGGCGTCATCTCCAAGGTGCACGTGCCCGCGCCGTCGTTCGCGATCTCGGCCGTGCTGGCGGCCGGGGTGACGATGCTCATCAGCGTCATCCCGCTCCTGATCATCCAGGTCGCCACCGGCGTGGGGATCCCGTGGACCATCGTGCTCGTGCCGTTGCCCGCCATCGCGCTGATGGCGATGGCGGCCGGCGTGGGACTGGTCGTCGCCTCGGCCGCGGTGCGGCTCTACGACGTCCTGGACTTCACGACCGTGCTGCTCCAGCTGCTGGCGTTCGTGACGCCGACGTTCTATCCCCTGAGCTCGGTCTCGGAGCCCTACCGCACGATCATCGAGGCCAACCCGCTCACGCAGGTCCTGATCGTCATGCGCGGGTTCTTCTACGAGGGGACCTTCGCCGCCTGGTGGTCCTTCGCCTACATCTTCGCCACCGGCGCGCTGGCGCTGGCGATCGGCCTGACCATCTTCGCCCGGACCTGGCGCACGTCGGTGGTGATGCTGTGAGCCTGCCCGCCGTCGAGCTGCGCGACGTCGGCCTCGCCTATCGCCTGGCTCGCAACCGGCCGGGCAGCGTGCAGGAGCTGGCGATCTCGTTCGTCAAGCGCCAGGTGAGCTACGAGCGCCTGTGGGCGCTCCAGGACGTCTCGTTCACCGTCGCCCCGGGCGAGCTCGTGGCCATTGTCGGGCCCAACGGCGCGGGCAAGACGACCCTGCTCAAGGTGATCGGCCGCGTCCTGCCGCCGGCGCGCGGCCGGGTGATCGTGCGCGGACTCGTCGCTCCGCTGATCGAGCTGGGCGCGGGCTTCAACAGCGAGCTGACCGGACACGAGAACCTGGTCATCTACGGCGCGCTGCTCGGCCACGACCCGCGCTGGATGCGCGAGATGGCGCCCGAGATCGCCGAGTGGGCGGCGCTGGAGGACTTCATGGACGTCCCGGTGCGCGCCTACTCGTCGGGGATGATCGCCCGCCTGGCCTTCGCGGTGGCGACGATCGGCCATCCCGACGTTCTCCTCGTCGACGAGGTGCTGGCGGTCGGCGACGAGGCCTTCCGGATGCGCTCCCAGGAGCGGCTCGAGGCGATGATCGGCGAGGGCACCGCCGTCGTCCTCGTCACGCACGGGCTCGAGCTGGTGGAGGAGCGCGCCGACCGCGCCCTGTGGCTCGACCACGGGCGGCTGATGGCGCAGGGCGACGCGTCGGACGTCGTCGGCGCCTACCGCGACAGCGTGGCCGAGGGGCTGGCCGTCTGATGCGCGTGGTCCAGGTCAGCACGTGGGACATCGTCTGCGGGATCGCCGACTACACCCGCCATCTGCGCTCGGGGCTCGAGGCCAACGGCGTGAGCTGCGAGATCACGGCGATCGACCGCGACGAGTGGCGCTACCTGCCCCGGCGCGAGCTGGCCGAGCGCTTCTCGCGCCTCGCGCAGGACCTGCCCCAGGCCGACGTGGTGCACATCCAGCACGAGTTCGGGCTGTTCGCGGGGAGCTACGACTACCTGGTCTCGGTGCGCCGCTACGCCTCCTTCCTGCGGGCGGTGCTCGGGCGCGGGACGCCGGTGGTCACGACGTTCCACACCGAGCCCTTCCACTTCGTCGGCGGCCCGGGCGTGACCACGGGGCGCGCGCTCGTGGGCCGGGCCGCGTGGCGGGCCGGCGTCCCCCCGCTGCTCGGCCTGCATCCTCGCGCCCACGCGATCGCGCACTCGCGCACGTCGCGCCGGGCGCTGATCGACAGCGGCGTGCGCGCCGGGCGCATCTCGGTCATCCCGCACGGGCTGCCGGCGCCCGAGCCGGCCCCGGACGAGGCGCAGCGACAGCGCACCCGCGCCCGCCTCTCGATTCCCGCCGACGCCACCGTGGTCGGGCTGGGCGGCTTCATGGTCGCCACCAAGGGTCACATGACCGCGCTGCACGCCCTGCGCCGCACACCCGAGCACTTCCACCTCGCGGTGCTCGGCGGCCCGCACCCGGCCGGTGCCGACCGCACCCTCAACGACGTCCTGAGCTTCCTCGACGACTACCCGGAGCTCTCGCGCCGGGTCACCGTCACCGGCTACCTGCCGCTGCCCGATCTGCGCGACGGGCTGGGCGCCTGCGACCTCGTCGTGGCGCCCTACGAGCCGTGGCCACCACAGTCGGCCTCCGGCGCGCTGGGGTGGGCCCTGGCCTCGGGACGTCCCGTGATCGCCAGCCGCACGAGCGCGTTCGCCGAGCTGGCGCGCGACTCGGGCGCCCTGCGGCTGGTCACGCCGTCGGCCCCCGAGGAGCTCGCCCTCGCTCTGCGCGACCTGGCCGAGAACGCGGACGAGCGCGCCGCCCTGACCGCGGCCGCGAACGCCTGGTGCTCGGCGCATGACTGGGAGCGCACCGGCGCGACCCACGCGGCCCTGTACGCGCAGCTGCTGGGCCGGGAGGCTCCGGCCGGCGCGGCGGCGCCCGACACCGGCAGGATGCCCGCGGCGCCTGCGCCGCACACCAGCCTGCCGGCTCGCCCCCTGGTCGCCCCCGAGGCCGGGGCGCCCCGCGACCGGGGGCTCAGAGCCGCCGCCCGCCCCGCGGCGACGCGGCTCGTGAACGTCGACGTCCTCGGGCGCAAGATCGTCTTCGCGCTGGACCCGGCCCGTCTGGGCGACCCGCTCGTCCGCCGGCTCGTGGTCGAGGGCTACGGCAACGACTTCCCCAATCGGGTCGTGCGCCGCCTCCTGCCCCGTGGCGGCACGCTGCTCGATATCGGGGCCCACGTCGGCACGGTCTCGCTGCCCGCGGCCGCGGCGGGGTGCCGCGTGGTGGCCATCGAGGCCTCGGCCGCCAACGCCCGGCTGCTGCGCCTGTCGAAGGAGGCCAACGGCTTCGACAACCTCACCGTGGTGGAGGCCGCCGCCGGCGCGGCGGCCGGCCGGGTGGCCTTCGAGGAGGACGGCCTGTACGGACACGTGACCGACCGGGGCAACGGCGCGGTGAACGGCAACAGCGTTCCGGTGGTCGCGATCGACGAGCTGCTGGGCGAGCTGGGCATCGAGCACGTCGACGTGGTGAAGATGGACATCGAAGGCTACGAGCTCGAGGCCTTCAGGGGCATGGCCGAGCTGCTCGGGGCAGACGACGCCCCGTCCCTGGTGGTCGAGTCCAACGCCCCGATGCTCGCCGAGCGCGAATCCTCCCCGTCCGACCTCAAGCGAGCGCTCACCCGCCACGGCTACCGCGTGCACCTGATCGACCGCACGCCCGAGAGCCGGCTGGTGCCCGTGGAGGTGGACGAGCTCCAGACCGAGGCCACCGTGGACTACGTCGCCTGGCGGCGCGACCCCCCGGCGCTGGAGCCCTGGTACGTCTCCGAGCCGTTCTCGGCCGGGGAGCTGGTGGAGCGGCTGCGCGCCGAGGCGACCCACGAGGACGAGGGTGTGCGGCGCTGGACGGCCGACGCCATTCGCGGGGCGCCACCCGAGGTGCGCGGGGACCCCGACGTGCTGGCCACGCTGGAGGCCCTCGAGGCCGAGCTGGAGGTGAAGCCCTCCCGCGCCCGCGCGCGGCGCCCCGCCCCGCCGCGTCCCCACGTGGTCGAGCGCCGCCTGGCCGGCGTCTCGCTCAAGCTGCTCATCGCCTCCGAGGAGGCCGGCAACTGGTACGGGCACCCGGACGAGCCGGCGGCCGACAGCAACGAGCTCCTGCGCTGCCGCGAGCTGGGCATCCCTCGGCGCGGGGACGTCGTCTATGACGTCGGCGCCCACCACGGCGTCTACAGCTCCTGGTTCGCCCAGCGCGTCGGCTCCGGGGGAGCGGTCATCGCCTTCGAGCCGGCCCGCGAGGCGTTCGAGGTCATCGGGCGCAACGCCCGCCTCAACGGCCTCGACAACGTCCGGCCCATCCACGCGGTCGTCGGCGACCGGCCGGGGCCGGTGGCCTTCGACGACGCCTCGCTCTCGGTCGCCGCCGGCGCCGTCGCGCAGGCCACGGACGTGGCCGAGCTGACGCTCGACGACTTCGACGGCCCGGCGCCCGACATGCTCAAGATCGACGTCGAGGGCTACGAGGGCCGCGTGTTGCGCGGGGCGGCCCGGCTGCTGGAGGAGCGCACGCCCCACCTACTGCTCGAGCTGCACCCGGCCTTCCTGGCCCACCGCTACGGCGAAACCGTCGACGAGGTGCTCGCCCTGGTGGACTGGGAGCGCTACGACGCCCGCGTCCTGCGCCCGCGCAACGACTGGCGGCCCGAGCCGTTCCGGGCCGGGATGGGGGTCGAGGGGGAGGATCCCCTGCAGGGTGCGTGGATAGTCGCGGTGGCCCGCTCGGCCGCCGGGCGCCGGTAGCCTTCCGGCATGGCCACAACCCCCGAGAACCGCACGATCGCGCCGATCGTCGGGCCCGACGACCCCCGCCACTTCACCGACTCCGGCATCGAGATCGCACCGGTCTACGAGGAGTCCGACGTCCCCGCGCCGCTCGACCTGGGCGAGCCCGGAGACTTCCCCTACACGCGCGGCGTGCACGCCGACATGTACCGCAAGCAGCTGTGGACGATGCGCCAGTACGCCGGGTACGCCAGCGCGAAGGAGTCCAACGAGCGCTACCGCTACCTGCTCGAGCACGGCTCGACGGGGCTGAGCATGGCCTTCGACCTGCCCACCCAGCTGGGCCTGGACTCCGACGACCATCGCTGCCGGGGCGAGGTCGGGCGCACCGGAGTGGCCATCGACACGATCGACGACATGCGCACCGCCTTCGGCGGCATCCCCCTCGACCAGGTCTCGACGTCGATGACGATCAACGCCCCGGCCGCCGTGCTGCTCCTGCTCTACGAGCTCGTGGGCGAGGAGCAGGGCGTGCCCTCCGAGAAGCTGCGCGGCACGACCCAGAACGACGTGCTCAAGGAGTACATCGCCCGCGGCAACTTCATCTACCCGCCCGAGGGCTCGATGCGCCTGACGACGGACCTGTTCGCCTACTGCCACGAGAACGTGCCCAAGTGGAACACGATCTCGATCTCCGGCTACCACTTCCGCGAGCAGGGCGCCTCGGCCGTCCAGGAGGTCGCCTTCACGCTGGCCAACGGCATCGCCTACGTGCAGGCGGCGATCGACGCGGGCCTCGAGGTCGACGAGTTCGCGCCGCGGCTGGCGTTCTTCTTCAACGGCCACAACAACGTCTTCCAGGAGGTGGCGAAGTTCCGGGCGGCCCGCAAGATGTGGGCGCACATCATGCGCGAGCGCTTCGGGGCCAAGTCGGAGCGCTCGCAGAAGCTGCGCTTCCACACCCAGACCGGTGGCGTGACGCTGATGGCCCAGCAGCCGGAGAACAACATCGTCCGCGTGGCGCTCCAGGCCTTCGCCGCCGTGTGCGGCGGGACGCAGTCGCTGCACACCAACGGCTACGACGAGGCGCTGACGCTGCCCACGGAGCGCGCCGCCCGCCTGGCGCTGCGCACCCAGCAGGTGGTGGCCCACGAGTCCGGCGCCGCCGACACGGTCGATCCGTTCGCCGGCTCCTACTTCGTCGAGGCGCTGACCGGGGAGATCGAGGAGCGCGCCGGCGAGCTGATCGCCAAGGTGGACGAGCTGGGCGGCTCGGTGAACGCGATCGCCTTCATGAAGGGCGAGATCGAGGAGTCGGCCTTCGGCTACCACGAGCGCTACCGGACCGGCCAGGACATCGTGGTCGGCGTCAACAAGTACGTGACCGACGAGCTCGAGGTCCCGGAGATCCTCAAGGTCGACCAGGCCTCCGAGGACGCCCAGGTGGAGCGGCTGGCCGCGTTCAAGGCGAACCGTGACGCGGACGCCGTGGCGCAGCGCCTCGACGCGCTGCGCGAGGCCGCCCAGGGCTCCGACAACCTCCTCCCGCCCATCCGGGCCGCCCTGAAGGACCGCGCCTCCATCGGCGAGGTGTGCGGAGCGATGAAGGACGTCTTCGGCGAGTACCAGCCGGAGTTCTAGTTCGACTGTCCACGGCACGGGAAGGACTCGCCCGGCGACGGGCGAAGAACGAGCGCGATGGCCGAACCGGTCCAGGTCAAGCGCAGACTCGTCAAGTCGCCGCCCGAGCTGTGGGCGGAGCTCAGCGATCCGGAGGCCCTGGCCCGGCGCCTGGGCGAGTTCGGCGAGATCAAGATCACCCGGGTCGAGCCCGAGGCGATCGTCGCCTGGGAGGGCGAGCACGCGAGCGGCACGATCGAGATCGAGTCGTCCGGGTGGGGCACCGCGGTGAAGATCACGGCCGAGCCGGCCGAGGCGGTGGAACCGGAGCCGGCCACGCTCGTGCCCGCCCCCACAGGCTCAGGTTCCATGGAACCTGAGGCGGTTGCCCCTGAGCCCGCGCCCGTGGCCGAGGTCCCCGGGCCGCCCGGGCCCCCGGCGCCCGATCCCGCGCCGCCGTCCCCGACGCCCGACCCGGGGCCGGCGCCGGCGCCCGACCCCGCGCCGCCCTCGCCCACGCCCGAGCCCGGGCCGCCGCCGCCTCCGGAGCCCGGCCCCCAGATCGCGGCCGAGGCGATCATTCCCGAGCCCGCCGCCCGCCGAGGCTTCTTCTCCCGCCTGTTCGGCCGCCGCGCCGTCGTCGCGGTCGACGATGTCGTCGCGCCCGAGCCGGTCGCCGCCGAGCCCGAGCCCGCCGAGCCGGTCGCCGAGGCCCCGGCCGCCCCTGAGCCCACCGAGCCTCCGCCACCACCGCCCATCGAGCCGATCATCGACCCCGAGCCGCTCGAGGAGCCCGAGCCCCTGGAGGCACCCGAGCCCGTCGAGGACCCCGAGCCCCTGGAGCCGGCGCCCGTGGCGCCGGTGCCGGCCGAGCCCGCCGCCCCGGAGGAGCCCGCCACCCCCGCGCCCGAGCCGCTGCGCCCGCCCGAGCCGCCGTTCGAGCCCGCCGCGGGCGTCGACGTCGGCCAGGTCCTGGAGAACGTCCTCGACGACCTCGGCTCGGCGCACCACCGCCCCTTCTCGCGCGCCTAGATCAACTCGGCGCGGCGCGGCGCGGCCCGGCGCGGCGCGGCTAGACTCCCGCGCCCGTGACTCAGCGAGCGCACGCACCCGAGACCTACGAGGAGAAGCTGGCCCAGCTCCAGGAGTTGCGCGAGGCCGCGGCGCACAGCGCGCCCGAGGCCGAGAAGAAACAGCACGACCGGGGCAAGTACACCGCCCGCGAGCGCGTGGAGAAGCTGCTGGACCCGGGCTCCTTCCAGGAGCTCGACACCTACGTGCGCCACCGCACCCATGAGTTCGACATGCAGAAGAACCGCCCCTGGGGCGACGCCGTCGTGACGGGCCACGGCACGATCGACGGCCGCCGCGTGTGCGTCTTCAGCCAGGACTTCACGGTCTTCGGCGGGTCGCTGGGCGAGGTCATGGGCGAGAAGATGTGCAAGGTCATGGACCTGGCGGCCAAGATCGGCTGCCCCGTGATCGGGATCAACGACTCCGGCGGCGCGCGCATCCAGGAGGGGGTCGTCTCCCTGGGCGCCTACGGCGACGTCTTCGTGCGCAACGTGAAGTGCTCGGGCGTGATCCCGCAGATCAGCCTGATCATGGGCCCGTGCGCGGGCGGGGCCGTCTACTCGCCCGCCATCACCGACTTCATCTTCATGGTCAAGGAGACCTCCCACATGTTCATCACGGGCCCCGACGTGATCAAGACCGTCACGGGCGAGGAGGTCGACTTCGAGTCGCTGGGCGGCGCGATGGCGCACAACTCGAAGTCCGGGGTGGCGCACTTCGCCAGCCCCGACGAGGACGCGTGCCTGGCGGACGCCCGCTACCTCATGTCCTTCCTCCCCTCGAACAACCTCGAGACGCCCCCGCGCGTCGCGCCGACCGACGACCCGCTGCGCATGGACGAGGAGGTCGACCACGTCGTCCCCGACAACCCGTCCTCCCCCTACGACATGCGTGACGTCGTGCGGCTGATCGTCGACGACGGCGAGTTCTTCGAGGTCCACGAGCACTACGCGCCCAACATCATCTGCGGCTTCGCCCGGCTCGACGGGTTCGCCGTCGGCGTCGTCGGCAACCAGCCGCGCCAGCTGGCCGGCGTCCTGGACATCGACTCCTCGGTCAAGGGCGCGCGCTTCGTGCGCACGTGCGACGCCTTCAACATCCCGATCATCACCTTCTGCGACGTGCCGGGCTTCCTCCCGGGCACCAGCCAGGAGTGGGGCGGGATCATCCGCCACGGGGCCAAGCTGCTCTACGCCTACACCGAGGCGACGGTCCCCAAGATCACGGTCATCACCCGCAAGGCCTACGGCGGCGCCTACGACGTCATGGCCTCCAAGCACATGCTGGCCGACTTCAACTTCGCCTGGCCCACGGCCGAGGTGGCCGTGATGGGCCCCGAGGGCGCGGTCAACATCATCTACCGCAAGGACATCGGGCAGAGCCCGACGCCCGACGAGCGCCGCCAGAAGCTCATGGACGACTACAAGGCCCGCTTCGCCAACCCCTACAGCGCGGCCGAGCGCGGCTACATCGACGACGTGATCGTCCCCCACGAGACACGCCCGAAGGTCATCACCGCGCTGCACACGCTGCAGACCAAGCGCGAGCCGGGCCCCAAGCGCAAGCACGGGAACATCCCGCTCTAGGGATGCCGGACTCGGCCGCTCTCACCCGGGAGGTGAGGGGCGTGGCCTGGTACCACTCGATCGAGCTGCCCGGCGGGATCGTCACGCCGGGCATCCAGGACACCCGCGGCACGTTGCGCCACGTCCCGCTGCCCGAGCGCCTCGACGGCCTGCGTTGCCTGGACGTCGGCACGGCCGACGGGTTCTGGGCCTTTGAGATGGAGCGCCGCGGGGCTGCGGAGGTCGTGGGGATCGACGTCGAGCGCGCCGAGGACCTGGACTGGCCGGGCATCCCGGACCCGGCGGCGCTCGCCTACCAGCGCCGGCGAGACGGGCACCGGCGTGACGGCTTCGATGTGGCCGGCCGGGCGCTGGGCTCCCGGGCGCGCCGCGTGGAGCGGCGGGTGTACGACCTGGACCCGAAGCGCGACGGGCGCTTCGACTTCGCGTTCGCCGGGAGCATCCTCGTCCACCTGCGCGACCCGGTGGGCGCGCTGATGGCGATCGAGCGCGTGCTGGACGGTCGGCTGCTCTCGGCCGACCCGGTCTCGGTCCTGCTGAGCGCGCTGCACCCGCGGCGGGCGGTGGCCCGGCTCCACACCCCGGGCTGGCCGGCGTGGTGGGCACTCAACCTCCAGGCCTATCGGCGCCTGTTTCCCGCCGCCGGGCTGCACGTCGAGGCGGCCGGACGGCTCTACGCGCTGCGCGCCGGCGCCGGTCGCGCTCCCGTCGAGCAGCGCGGCCCCCGTATTTCCGCCTATGTTTCGCGGCGTCTGGGCGTCCCACACGCCTGGGTCCTAGCGGTCAGAAAGACCTGATACCTTGTCGCCCCCGTGCACGGACGCACTCTCGCCCTCCTCGCGCTGGCCGCGCTTCTGCTGACCGCCGCTCCCGCCCTCGGCGCGGGCGCCGAGCAGCGCGCGAGCTTCAACCTGCGGGTGTCGGGCACCTACACGTCGCACGGCCAGGTGACGAACACGCAGTGCCGGCGCCTGGACGCGGAGGGCAACTCCCAGACCTACACCGGCACGGGCTCGACCTCGGAGTCGACGTCGTTCTCCGCCACCAGGAGCGTCCGCTTCGACGTCTCGCGCACGCGCGGCCACGCCCGCGTCTTCGGCGGCGGCCTGCCGGTCCCGGTCAAGGCCAAGATGAAGCGCTCGAGCACGCTGGAGGAGGCGACCCAGCCGAGGGGCTGCGACCTCAGCGATCACCCGCCGGCCAAGAACTGCGGGACGAAGACCAAGCCCTACAAGCTGTCGGTCTTCCTGCGCCGGGCCGGCGGGCTCTCCTACACCTTCAGCAGCGGGTTCTCGACCACGACGCCCGACGACCCGTTCTCCTGCCCCGTGCCGCTGGACTCCGACTGGTTCGCCCAGTTCGATCCGCCGACGCTGGGCGGGATCTCCGCGTCGAAGTTCTTCAACTCCTCGCTGACGAGGCTCTCGACCTCGGGCAGCCGCTCACGGACGCTGCACCCGAAGGCGGAGTCCGACGGCTACAGCGCGACCGTGACCGAGTCGCTGGCCTGGAAGGTCACGCTGACGCGCCGCCACTGACGGCCTCGAGCAGCTCGTAGGCCGGCAGCGTCAGGAACTCCACGAACTCGTCGCCCAGGGCGACCGACTCGAACAGGTCGCGCGACTCCTCCGGGCGGCCCTCCGAGAAGAACCACACGTCGTCGTCGATCTCCTCGCGGATGGCGCCCAGCTCGGAGACCGCGAGCTCGCGCACGAGATCGGCCGTGATGGTCCGCCCGTCGTCCAGCTTCGCCCCGTGGTGGACCCACTGCCAGACCTGCCCGCGCGCGATCTCGGCCGTCGCCGCGTCCTCCATCAGGCCGTAGATGGCGGCCGCGCCGTTGCCCCGCAGCCAGGACGAGATGTACTGGATGCCCACGTTGACGTTGGAGCGCAGGCCCTGCTCGGTGATCTCGCCGGGGGTCCGGTCGATGGCCAGCAGGTCGGCGGCGCTCACGTCCACGTCGTCGCGCCGGCGCTCGACCTGATTGGCCCGGTCGCCGAGGACCTCGTCGAAGCACTCCGTGGCCACGGGCACGGAGTCCGGATGGGCGACCCACGTGCCGTCGAACCCGTCGCCCGCCTCGCGCTTCTTGTCGTCGCGCACGGCGGCGTAGGCGCGCTCGTTGGCCTCCTCGTCGCGGCGCGACGGGATCACGGCGGACATGCCGCCCATGGCGTGCGCGCCCCGGCGGTGGCACGTCGCCACCAGCAGCTCGGTGTAGGCGCGCATGAACGGAATGGTCATGGTCACGGCGCCGCGGTCGGGCAGGACGAACTCCGGCCGCGTCCGGAAGCGCTTGATGGCCGAGAAGATGTAGTCCCAGCGCCCGGCGTTGAGCGCCGTCGCGTGGGGGCCGAGGGCGTGGAGGATCTCGTCCATCTGGAACGCCGCGGGCAGCGTCTCGATCAGCACCGTCGCGCGGATCGTCCCGCGCTCAAGGCCCAGTGAGTCCTCCGCCAGGTCGAACACGTCGTTCCACAGCGCGGCCTCGTCCGCCCCCTCCAGCTTGGGGAGGTAGAAGTAGGGCCCCCTGCCGCGCTCCAGGAGCTCGCGGGCGTTGTGCAGGAAGTACAGGCCGAAGTCGACGAGGCCGCCGGCGATCGGCTCGCCGTCGACGCAGAGGTGGCGCTCGACCAGGTGCCAGCCGCGCGGGCGGACCAGCAGCGTCGCGGTCTCCTCCTCCAGCCGGTACTCCTTGCCGCCCGGCTCGGAGTGCTCGATCACGCCGCGCACGGCGTCGGTGAGGTTGACCTGCCCGCCGATCATGTTGCTCCACGTCGGCGAGTTGGCGTCCTCGAAGTCGGCCATGAAGCCGCGGGCGCCGGAGTTCAGCGCGTTGATGACCATCTTGCGATCGGTCGGGCCGGTGATCTCCACCCGGCGGTCCTGGAGGCCGGCGGGCGCGGGCGGCACCGTCCACTCCTCGTCGCGCACGCCGCCGGACGGCAGCTCCAGCAGCTCGCCGGCGTCGAGCCGCGCCTGGCGCTCGTCGCGGGCCTTGAGCAGGGCGCGCCGCCGGCCGTCGAACTCGGAGTGCAGCAGCCCGAGCAGATCCAGTGCGTCGGCGGTCAGCACCTCGTCGAAGCGGTCATGCATCGGCCCGCGGATCTCAGCCCCCATCGATCGACCTCCAGAGCAGTTCGGCGGGGTGGAGCACCGGGATCCCGCCATGGGCGGTGATCTGCAGGGCGCACCCCGGATTGGCGGCGACCACGACCTGGGCGCCGGTGGCCAGCAGGTTGCCCGCTTTGCGCTCGCCCAACTCGCCCGCCGCCTGCGGCTGGAGCAGGTTGTAGACGCCGGCGGAGCCGCAGCAGATCTCGCTCTCCGCCGGCTCGAGCACCTCGACGCCGGGGATGGCGTCCAGGAGGGCGCGCGGCTGGGAGCGCACGCCCTGGGCATGGGCGAGGTGGCAGGCGTCGTGGTAGGCCACGCGCAGGTCGACGGTCCCGCGCGGCGCGCGGGGTTCCACCTCGGCCACGAGCTCGGTGAAGTCGCGGACCTTCGCGGCGAACGCCTCGGCGCGCGCGTGCCACGCCGGGTCGTCGCGCAGCAGGTGCGGATAGTCCTTCATCGCCGAGCCGCAGCCGGCGGCGGTGACGACCACGTGGTCGTGGTCCTCCAGCGCCGCGATCGTCTCGCGGGCCCGGGCGCGGGCGGGCTCCGCGTCCCCGGCGTGAAGCTGGAGCGCGCCGCAGCAGCCCGGCGCCGGCGGAGCGCTGACCTCGAAGCCCTCCGCCGCGAGCACCCGCGCCGCGGCCAGGTTGACGTCGCCGAAGAACACCCGCTGCACGCAGCCCTGGAGCAGCGCCACGCGCCCCCGCGCCTCGCCCTGGGCGGCGAAGCGCTCGGGCAGGCGGCGCAGGCTCGCGCGCATGGGGGTCCGCGGGGCCAGCGCGGCGCCAGGGACCCCCAGCCGCGCGGCCGCACGGTCCAGGCGCAGCCCGCGGGCGAACGCCAGCAGCGGGGCCAGCGCGCGCAGGCGCCCGGGCCGGGTGAACAGCTCGAACGTGACGCGACGCGCGACGCGCTCGCGCCAGGGGCGCCGGTGGCGGCGCTCCACCTGGGCGCGGGTGTCCTCGATCAGCTGGTCGTAGCGCACGCCCGACGGGCAGGCGGTCACGCAGGCCATGCAGCCCAGGCAGCGGTCCCAGTGCTCGATCATCGCCGGGGAGAGCTCGGCCTCCTCGTGGGCGGCGCGCATGAGCACGATCCGCCCGCGCGGGGAGTCCATCTCCTCCCCCCACAGGGTGTACGTCGGGCAGGTCGGCAGGCAGAAGCCGCAGTGGACGCAGTCGTCGATCGTGTCCGGATCCGGCGGGCGGACGGCGTCGAACGCGCTCACGGCAGCGTCCCCGCGGGATCGAAGCGCTCCTTGACCCGCTCCATCAGTCCGGCCAGGGCCGGGGCGGGCGCCGGGCGGGCGTCCACCCGCGCGCGGACGTCGCCGGGCGCGTCGAGCACGACGCACGGGCTCGGCTCCAGGCGGGCCCTCAGCTCTCCGACCGCCTCCGCGACGGCCGGGAGGCTGACCCAGGTGAGGCCCAGCGCCGCCCGGCCCACGGCGCCGCCGCCGAGGTCGCGGGCCGCGGCCAGGACCTCCGCCAGCTGCGTCTGCACGCCGCTGACCCGAACGATGAGCTCGCCGCGCTGAGCCTCGCGCTGGGCATCCCACAGCGCGTCGTCGTCCTCGACCAGATCAGCGTCGAGGCCCTCGTCGCGCAGCACCCCGGCCGCGTGCTCGGCCACCGCGCGCGGGGTCGACCCCGTCGCCCGGGCCACCACGGCGCCCTCGCCGCCGGCCCACGCGACGTCCAGGCACTGCAGCTCGATGCGCTCATGGGCCAGGGCGCTCGCCGCCGCGGCGACGCGCGCCGGGTCGGTGCCCGCGCCGCGGGCCGTCACCGTGGCCGCGGGGATCGGATGCAGGCGAACGCAGACCTCGACGATCGCCCCCAGCGTGCCCAGCGACCCGGCGAACAGCTTGGCCAGGTCGTAGCCGGCCACGTTCTTGATCACCTTCCCGCCCGCGCGGGCGATCGTCCCGTCGGACAGGACCACCGTCACGCCAACGACCAGGTCGCGCGTGGCGCCGTGGCGGTGGCGCAGCGGACCGGAGTCGCCGGTGGCCACAACGCCGCCGATGGTGGCGGCAGCGCCCGCGCCCAGCGGCGGGTCGAGCGCCAGCATCTGCCCGGCGGTGCGGAAGCGCTCCTGGGCGACCACCAGCGGCACGCCCGCCTCGAGGATCGCCGTCAGATCGCCCTCGTTATGCTCGACGATCTCGTCCAGGCCGGCCGTCGAGATCCACGCCTCGGGCTCGGGGCCGGGCGGCGCCCAGCCCAGCTTGGTGCCGGCGCCGCGCACGCGGGCGCTGCGCACCTGCGCGAGCTGGGCGGCGATCTCCCGGCGATCCATCAGAGGCGCTCCGCCACGCCGGCCTCCTCGAGAGGATGACGGCGATAGGGGCCGGGGACCTCCCCGCACAGGCGCGGGGTGGGCATCACCTTGCCGGGGTTGGCCAGGCCGTCGGGGTCGAAGGCGCAGCGCAGCCGCTGGAAGGTGGCGAGGTCGTCCTCTCCGAACATCTCGGGCATGTAGCGCTTCTTGTCCACGCCCACGCCGTGCTCGCCGGTGATCGAGCCGCCGAGCTCCACGCAGGCCCGGACGATCTCGCCCGCCAGCTCCTCGGCCCGCTCGGCCTCGCCCTCGACGCGGGCGTCGTAGCAGACCAGGGGATGCAGGTTCCCGTCTCCGGCGTGGAAGACGTTGGCCACGCGCAGGTCGGCCTCGGCCGCCAGGTCGTCGATGCGCGAGAGCACCTCCGGCAGCCGCGTGCGGGGGATCACGCTGTCCTGCACGTAGTAGTTGGGCGACACGCGACCCATGGCCGCGAAGGCCGCCTTGCGCGCCCGCCAGATGGTGTCCCGCTGCGCCTCGTCCTCCGCGATCCGCACCTCGGTCGCGTCGGCCGCCCCGCACAGACCGGTGATCTGCTCGAAGCCCGACTCGCACTCGTCCTCGCCGCCGTCGAGCTCGACGACCAGCGCGGCGCCGGCGTCGGTGGGCCACCCGGCGTGCGCGTGGCCCTCGGCCGCCTCGATCGAGAGCGAGTCCATCATCTCGATGGCGCCGGGAACGATCCCGGCGGCGACGATCTCCGACACCACCTCGCCCGCCTGGGCGGTGGAGGCGAAGAACGCGACGAGCGTGCGGACGGTCGCCGGCGCGGGGACGACGCGCAGCGTGATGCGGGTGGCCACGCCCAGTGTGCCCTCGGAGCCCACGAACGCGCCGAGCAGGTCGTAGCCGGGATGGTCGAGCTCCTTGCCTCCGAGGGTCACGGCGGTGCCGTCGGGCAGGACGATGTCCAGGCCGGTGACGTAGTTCGTGGTGAAGCCGTACTTGAAGCAGTGCGCGCCGCCGGAGTTCTCGGCCACGTTGCCCCCGATGGAGCACACGACCTGGCTCGACGGATCGGGGGGATAGAAGTGCGTGGGAGCGACCGCGTGAGACACGGCGAGGTTGGTCACGCCCGGCTCGACCACGACCCTCTGGTTGGGCAGGTCGACCTCGAGGATGCTGCGCAGGCGGGTGAGCGCGATCAGCACGCCCTCCTCGACGGGCAACGCCCCGCCGCTCAGGCCCGACCCCGCACCGCGCGCCACCCACGGGACGCGCTGCTCGTAACACGCCGCGACGACGCGGCGGATCTCCTCGCCCGTCCCGGGCAGGACGACCGCGCGGGGGACCGCCTTGTACTGGAGCAGGCCGTCGGACTCGTAGGTCCGGCGCTGGTCGTGATCGGTGAGGACATGCTCGGACCCCGAGATCGCGCGCAGCTCGTCGATCAGACCCATACATCGCATTGTTCCCAGATACGCGCGGGTTGCGCGTGACGGGGCAAAAGGCGCCCTGGCGGGCGATCGACTGAACGGTTGTGCGGGTCATGGCACGTACAACCGTTCAGTCGACGGCGAAACCGGCCCCCGGACCCACTCGCTCATCGCCGCCGTACACGCCCGCGCCAAGACCACGCCGGAGCTAGAGAGAGACCGTCTGCGCCTCCACGCCGCCCGCGCGCCACGCCTCATACGCCGCCCGGGCGACCGCGAGGTCCTGAATCGCCAGGCCCGTCGAGTCGAAGAGCGTGACGGCGTCGGGGCCCGGGCGTCCCGGGGCGTCGCCGGCCAGCACGGCGCCCAGGTCGGTCACCTGGTCGCGCGAGACGAGGCCGGCCTCGACGGCGCCGGTGAGCTCGCCCCCGTGGACGGCCTGCTCCCACTCGTCGCAGAACAGCCGGCAGGACGCCACGGCGCCCACCGTGGCCTCGGCCTTGCCCGGCCCGTCGGCGCCCAGCATGTTCAGGTGCAGCCCCGGATGCAGGTCGCCGGCCTCCACCACGGCCTCGTGGCCCGGCGTGACGCAGGAGACGACGTCGCACGACAGCGCCACCGGCGCCGATCCGGCCTCCCAGCCGAGCTCGTCCGCGAGCCGCTCGGCGGCCTGCGGGTTCGGGTCCGAGCACACGCCCTCGGAGTAGCCGGCCGCGGCCAGGCACCGGGCCGTCCAGACCCCGTGCAGCCCGCAGCCCACGATCCCGGCGCTGCGCGCGTCCTCGCGGGCCAGCTCGCGGGCGGCCACGGCAGCCACCGCGCCGGTCCGCAGCGCCGTGACGGAGCGCGCGTCGAGCAGCATCAGCGGCTCGCCCGTCTCGGCGTCGGACAGGCAAACGATCCCCGTCACCGTGGGCAGGCCCCGGGCGGGGTTGCCCGGGAAGGAGGTGATCCACTTGAGCAGCGCCAGGCCCTCGCCCCGCGCCGGCATCGCTCGGAAGTCACCGAACGGCGGACTCTGGAGGTAGACCTTGGCCGGCATCACCCAGTCGCCGCGGTGATGGGCCACGAAGGCCTCGCGCACGTGCTCGATGGCGTCGGCCGGCGAGACCGCGGCCAGCACGGAGTCGTGGTCGAGGACCGGAATCTCGGTGTCGGCACCCATCGCGCCCAAGGCTAGCTACGCTCCCCGCGCCCATGGTCAACCGCCGCCCCGAGCTCCGGATCGTCGCGCCCAGCGCCTCGCCCGAGGAAGCCGCGGCGGTCGTGGCGGCGCTGGAGCGGTTCATGCGCGACACCGCCCCGGCGCCGATGCCCTCCGGCCCGGACCGCGACGCGTGGACCCGCGCCGCCCTGCTGGAGGCCACGGGCCGCGAGCCGGACCAGCCCTCGCCGTGGGGCGACCCGCACCCGTGGGGCTGAGGCGCGGGCTCCTCACCGCCGGCGCCTGCGCGCTGACGCTGGCCCTGCCGGCGCCCGGCGCCCGGGCCACCGACTGGCCCACCTTCGGCTTCACCTCCGCCCGCACGGGCGAGAACCCGCTCGAGCGCAGGCTCACCCCGGCCCGAGTCCCGTCCCTGCACGAGATCTGGTCGGCGCCGCTGGACGGCGTGCTCGACGCCCAGCCGCTCGTGGCGGGGAACGTCCGCCTGCGGCACGGCCGCAAGGCCGACCTGGTGATCGCCGGGAGCGAGGGCGGCGACCTCGCGGCGTTCGATGCGGCCTCGGGCCAGGCGGTCTGGCACCGGCGCCTGGGCTCGCTGGCCGTGCGCTGCCACGACACGCCCGGCGGGCGCTACGGCGTCACGTCCACCCCCGACATCGACCGCCGGCGCAACCGCGTCTACGCGGCCGACGGGCGGGGCCGCGTGCACGCGCTCGACCTCTCCACGGGCGCCGAGCGGCGCGGCTGGCCGGTCCGGATCACCCCCGCGCCCGCCCGGGAGCACATCTGGGGCGGGCTGTCGCGCCGCGGCGACCGGCTCTACGCGGCCACCTCGAGCCACTGCGACGAGACGTTCTACCGCGGCCGCGTGGTGGCGCTGGACGCCCGCCGCGCCCGCATCGCCGCCACCTGGTACTCGCTGCCCGCCCGCCTGCGCGGCGGCGGCGTCTGGGGCTGGGGCGGCGCGGCTCTGGACCCCCGCGACGGGAACGTCTACGTGGCGACCGCCAACGCGCTCGTGGTCCGCGAGGACACGCCGAGCGCCGAGCACGTCGTGCGGCTCAGCCCCGGCCTGCGCCCCCGGGCGATCGACCACCCGGCGATCCCCAACACGGGCGACGCCGACTTCGGCGCCGCACCGCTGCTCTACCGCGCCCCGGGCTGCCCGCCCCAGCTCGCCGTGCTGCACAAGTCCGGGGCGCTGCTCGTATACGACCGCGACCGCGTCGCGCGAGGACCCCGCCAGACCCTGCAGGTGGGCGACGGGCGCCGGCTCGGCGCGTACGGCACCTACGCCTACTCGGCCACGGCGCGCACTCTCTTCGTCGCCAACAACACCACCGGCGACTTCACCCACGGGCTCCTCGCCTTCCGCGTGAGCGCGGCCTGCACCCTCGAGCCCCTCTGGCAGCAGGCCGTCGGCCCGGAGCCCGCCATCCTCTCCCCACCCGTTGTCGCCGCCGGTGTCGTCTACCTGGGTACCGGGTTCGACGACGAGCTGTGGGCGTTCGATGCCTCGACCGGGCGGCCGCTGTGGACCAGCCCGAGGCTGACGGGTGCCGTCTACGGCGGCCCGACGGTCGCGAACGGACGCCTGTACGCGGGCGCGTGGGACCGCCGGCTGCACGCGTTCGCCCCCTCCGCGGGCTAAATGCCTGAAACCCAAGAGGGTTTTGCTACATTCCGCCCTCTCACCCAGGCTGCGGCAGCTAAGGAGACAGATCCACATGGAGCCCACGTCCGCGCCCAGCGAGGCGAAGCCCAAGGGCCGGAAGGGGTCGCTGGAGAACCCCGAGGTCCTCGAGAACGTCCCGGGGCACGTGATCCCGATCATCGAGCGCGAGTTCGACGACTTCGACACCGAGGCGCACAGGTTCCTCGACGGCGGCACTCCGGAGAACGAGTTCATCGGCTTCCGCCTCAAGCAGGGCGTCTACGGCCAGCGCCAGGCCGACGTGCAGATGATCCGCGTGAAGCTGCCCTTCGGTGGCGTCACCCCCGAGCAGATGGAGACGTTCGCGGACGTCACCGAGCGCTACGCGCCGCTGAACAAGTCGCACATCACCACGCGCCAGAACATCCAGATCCACCACATCCCGCTCGCCGACGCGGCCCAGCTCATCCGCGAGATCTCCGACTCCGGCCTCTCCAGCCGCGAGGGCTGCGGGAACACGGTGCGCAACGTCACCGGCGACCCCTGGGCCGGCGTGTGCGAGAACGAGCTGTTCGACCCGACGCCCTACATCGGCGCCTACGTGCGCTACTTCGTGCGCCACCCCACGACGCAGCTCATGCCGCGCAAGATCAAGACCGCGTTCACGGCGACCGACGAGGACCGGGCCATCACCGGCATCCACGACATCGCCTATATCCCGCGAATCCGCGACGGCGTGAAGGGCTTCGAGATGCGCGTCGGCGGCGGCACGTCGATCATGCCGCGCGTCGCGCCGACGCTCCACGACTTCGTCGCCGCCGACGACGGCGAGTACCTCCGGTACGCCGAGGCCGTCTTCCGGATCTTCGACCGCCAGGACTGGCTGCGCAAGAACCGCGCCCGGGCCCGCATCAAGGTGTTCGTCGACAAGTTCGGCATCGAGGAGCTGCGCCGCCAGGTCGAGGAGGAGCTCCAGGGCGACTGGGTCGCCGAGCGCGACTTCGACCCCCGGCCGCTGCTGTTCATCGACGACGAGGGGGCCGGCGCGCCCGCTCCGCCCACCTCGGCCGGCAGCCCCAACGGCGACCATCGCGCGTTCGACCGCTTCGTCACCTCCAACGTGCGCCCACAGCGCCAGCGGGGGTTCTCGTCCGTGCAGGTCAAGGTCACCCGCGGCGACCTCACGCCGGAGCAGTTCCGCGGCCTCGCGGCCCTGATGCGGGACTTCACCGGCGGGTACGCGCGCACCAGCGTCGAGCAGAACCTCGTGCTGCGCTGGGTGCGCGACGAGAGCGTCTACGACGTCTGGGCCCGCCTGAACGAGCTCGGACTGGGCGACCCCGGCGCCGACGAGATCACCGATGTCGTCTCGTGTCCCGGCACCGACTCCTGCAAGCTGGGCATCACCTCCTCGATGGGGCTCAACGCCGCCGTGCAGAAGCGCCTGGAGGAGATGGAGATCGACGACCCGCTGACCAAGCGGATCCACATCAAGATGAGCGGCTGCCCGAACGGCTGCAGCCAGCACCACATCGCCAACATCGGCTTCTACGGAGCCTCGATCAAGGTGGGCGACAAGACGGTGCCCGCGTACGTCGCCCACATCGGCGGGCGCTACGAGGGCGGCGAGGTCCTGTACGGCAAGCGCCTGAAGGTCCGGCTTCCGGCAAAGCGGGTGCCGGACGCACTCGAGCGCTGGATTCGCCACTATGAGGCCCAGCGCACCGAGGGCGAGGAGTTCAACGCCTTCGCCGAGCGCGTGGGGGCCGGGGAGTTCGAGGGTCTGGTGAGAGACCTCGCGCTTCCCCCCGAGTTCAACCTCGAGACGATGCAGATGTTCATCGACTGGAACAAGAAGGTGCCCTTCGAGGTCATCCGCGGCGAGGGCGAGTGCGCGATCTGAGCACCGCCCAGGACGCGCTGGCCGAGGCGGTGGAGCGCTTCCATCCCCGGCTGGCCATGGCCTGCTCCTTCCAGAAGGAGGAGTCGGTCCTCGTCGACCTGCTGCTGGCCATCGAGCCGTCGGCCCGGGTGTTCACGATCGACACCGGTGTCCTCTTCCCCGAGACCCTGGACACGTGGCGCGCCTTCGAGGAGCGCTACGGCGTGAAGGTCGAGGTCTTCGACGCGCGCAGCCCCGACGGGCGGCCGTGGACCGGGGGCGAGCACTGCTGCTCCAACGGCGCCAAGGCGGCGGCGCTGGAGAACGCGCTCGACGGCCTGGACGCCTGGATCACGGGCCTGCGCCGCGAGCAGGCGACCACGCGCGCCGCGGTCGAGACGCTCGAGCACGACGAGCGGCGCGGGATCTGGAAGGTCAACCCGCTCGCCGACTGGACGGACAAGGACGTCTGGAGCTACATCGCCGAGCGCGACCTGCCCTACCACCCCCTGCACGACCAGGGCTACGAGTCCATCGGCTGCGCGCCCTGCACCCGGCCGGGCAGCGGCCGCGAGGGCCGCTGGGCCGGGCAGGACAAGACCGAGTGCGGCCTGCACGTCGAGGAGCCCGCCGCGGCGGCGGACGCCTGATGGATCCCGTCATCGTCCTCTTCGGCCTGGGCGTCGGCATCCTCGTGGGGATGACCGGCATCGGCGGCGGCTCGCTCATGACGCCGCTGCTCATCATCGTCGCCGGGATCCAGCCGCTGGTCGCCATCGGCACCGACCTGGCCTACGGCGCCATCACCAAGACCGTCGGCGGTTATCGCCACTGGCGCAACGGCACGGTGGACTTCGGCGTGAGCGGATGGCTCGCCGCCGGCGCGGCGCCCAGCTCGCTGCTCGGCGTCTACCTCGTCGGGCGGCTGCACGACCGCTACGGCGACGGCTTCGACGACACGCTGCTGCTGTGCGTGGCGGGCGCGCTGCTCGTCGTCTCGCTGGCCATCCTCGTCCGCGCCCTGCTCATGCCCCGCCTCGTCGCCTCCGAGCGCGAGCACGTCGAGCTCACGCCGAAGGTCAAGGCGACGGCCGTGGCCATCGGCCTCGTGCTCGGGTTCGTCCTCGGCTTCACGTCGGTCGGCAGCGGCGCCCTCATCGGCCTCGCGCTGATCCTCGTCTTCCGCCTCACGCCCCACCGCGTGGTCGGCACCGACGTCTTCCTCGCCGCCGTCCTGCTCTGGGTCGCCGGCCTGGCCCACTGGGCCTCGGGGAACGTCGATCTCGGCCTGATGGGCAACATCCTCGTCGGCTCGCTGCCGGGGGTGTGGATCGGAACCAACCTCGTCACGCGCGTCTCCCCGTCGGCGCTGCGGCCCGCGCTGGGCTGCGTCCTGCTCGGCTCGGCCCTGGGCGTCGCGTCCAAGGCCGGGATCGACGTGCCGGTCGGCGCCATCGTGGGCGCGCCGATCGCCGCCGGCCTCGCGTCCTGGTACATCCTGCGCGAGCGCCGCCTGCGCGCCGTGGTCACCCTCCCCGCGGCGGAGCGGGCATGAACCCCGCGCACTACGAGCTCTCCCACCTGCGCGCGCTCGAGGCCGAGGGCATCCACATCATGCGCGAGGTCGCCGCCGAGCTCGAGCGGCCCGTCCTGCTCTTCTCCGGCGGCAAGGACTCGATCGTGCTGCTGCGCCTGGCCGAGAAGGCCTTCCGGCCGGCCGGCTTCCCGTTCCCGGTGATGCACGTCGACACCGGGCACAACTTCCCCGAGGTCATCGAGTTCCGCGACCGGCGCATGGAGGAGCTGGGCGAGCGGCTGATCGTGGCCAGCGTGCAGGACTCGATCGACGCCGGCCGCGTGACCGAGGAGACCGGCCCGCGCGCCTCGCGCAACCGCCTCCAGACGGTGACCCTGCTGGACGCGATCGAGGAGCACGGCTTCGACGCCGCCTTCGGCGGCGCCCGCCGCGACGAGGAGCGCGCCCGGGCCAAGGAGCGCGTCTTCTCCTTCCGCGACGACTTCGGCCAGTGGGATCCCAAGGCCCAGCGCCCGGAGCTGTGGTCGCTCTACAACGGCCGCGTGCGCAGGGGCGAGCACGTGCGCGTGTTCCCTCTCTCCAACTGGACCGAGCTGGACGTGTGGCAGTACATCGCCGAGGAGCAGCTCGAGGTGCCGCACATCTACTTCGCCCACGACCGCGAGGTTTTCGAGCGCGACGGGATGCTCTACGCGCTCTCGCCCCACGTCGAGCTGATGGAGGGGGAGAAGCCCTTCGAGGCCAGCGTCCGCTACCGCACGGTCGGGGACATGACGTGCACCGGCGGCGTGCGCTCCACCGCCGCCTCGCTGGAGGCCGTCGTGGCCGAGATCGCCGCCACCAACGTCACCGAGCGCGGCGAGACGCGTGCCGACGACCGCGTGACCGAAGCGGCCATGGAGGACAGAAAGCGCGAGGGGTACTTCTAGTGGCCACGTCGGAACTGCTCCGCCTCGCCACCTCGGGCTCCGTCGACGACGGCAAGTCGACGCTGATCGGGCGCCTGCTGTTCGACTCCAAGCAGGTCCTGACCGACCAGCTCGCGCACATCGAGGAGGTCTCGCTGCGCACGGGTCGCGACGGCATCGACCTCGCGCTGCTCACCGACGGGCTGCGCGCCGAGCGCGAGCAGGGCATCACGATCGACGTGGCCTACCGCTACTTCCAGACACCCCGGCGCAAGTTCATCATCGCCGACACCCCGGGCCACGAGCAGTACACGCGCAACATGGTCACCGGGGCCTCCACGGCCGACCTGTCGCTCGTGCTGGTCGACGCCCGTCACGGCGTCGTGGAGCAGAGCAAACGCCATGCCTTCATCGCCTCGCTGCTGCGGATCCCCCACCTCGTCGTATGCGTCAACAAGATGGACGCCGTCGACTGGGACGAGGGCGTGTTCGACCGCATCGCCGAGGACTTCGCCGACTTCGCCGCGCCGCTGGATATCCACGACCTGATGTTCGTGCCGATCAGCGCGCTGATGGGCGACAATGTGGTCGAGCGCTCCCAGCGCATGCCCTGGTACCAGGGGCCGACGCTGCTGCACCACCTCGAGCACGTCCACATCGCCTCCGACCGCGACCTCGTCAATGGTCGGCTGCCCGTGCAGTGGGTCATCCGCGCGGGCGACCACCGCTCCTACGCCGGCCAGGTCGCGGGCGGGATCCTCGCGCCCGGCGACGAGATCGTCGTGCTGCCCAGCGGCCGGACGTCGCGCATCGCGGCGATCGACGGCCAGGAGGGCGAGATCCAGGAGGCCTTCCCGCCGATGTCGGTCGCGCTGCGCCTCGAGGACGACGTCGACGTCGGGCGAGGCGACCTGATCGCGCGCGTGGCCGACGCGCCACCCGCGGCGCGCGAGATCGTCGCCGACATCTGCTGGATGGCCGAGCAGCCGCTGCGCGAGCGCGGCCGCTACGCCATCAAGCACACCACGCGCTCGGCGCGGGCCATCGTCGACTCGATCGAGCACGTGATCGACATCCACACGCTCGCGCCCAACGGGCACGGCGGCGAGGCCGAGCTCGGCCTCAACGACATCGGCCGCGTGCGCCTGCGTCTCAGCTCGCCGCTCTCGGCCGACCCCTACGCCGTCAACCGGACCACCGGCTCGTTCATCCTCCTCGACGAGGCCACGAACGACACGGTCGGCGCCGGGATGGTCGTCAGCTCGGCGGGATGAGCGTCAGCGTCACGGTCACCGAGCCGGCGCACCGGTCATCGTTGTCCGTTCCGACCTGGCGGTCGGAGACCTCGGCCGTCATGCGCACCTTCAGAGCGCTGAGGAACGAGCCGGAGATCTTCGCCGGGCCCACGGTCTCCGAGGCATCCCCGCCGGAGAAGCTCTTGCCGGAGAGGCGCATGCCGTTCACCAGCGCCGTCTCCCCACTGCGCGGGGCCGAGCCCTTCGGCGCGCAGGTCAGGTTCGTCCGAGGCACGACGGTGCTGGCGTTGACGAGGAGCTTCTTGCCGCTCTTGAAGATGATCATCGTGCCCACCCCGGGTGCCTTGGCCCGGTAGACGCCGGCGGGCGGCGTGGGGCGCTTGACGCAGCGCTTGCCGACCTTGCGCTGTGTGTACTTGTTGCACTTCTTCGCCTGGTGCGCGGCGGCTCCGCCGAACGCCGAGGACGCCGTCAGGCCGGCGAGCAGTCCGAGGACGACGAGCGCGGCGAGCGCGCGGGAGCTACAGCGCATGCGTGGATCCTTCCTTGGAGAACGCGGTCGGCGAGCATTGGATCAGCAACCACGCGTTCCGTCAAAGCCCGCCTACGGGATTTCCACCCAGTTCGCCCTCCCGCGGCCGCGTGACCCACAGCTGCACGATGACGACCATCAGCACCGCCACCGCGAGGACGCGCTCGGAGTGCGGGATCTCGTGGAAGAAGCCGTAGATCTGGATGCCGGCGGCGACGACCTGGCAGGCGATGGGTAGCGCGACCTCCTTCCAGCCGTAGAGGTGGCGCGCCGGCTCGCGCGGCGGGTAGGGCTGCCAGGCCGCGTAGGCGATGATCAGCGCTCCGGCGCTCCAGACGAAGTCGTAGTCGCCCTGCGAGTAGATGCCCCGGATGGTCTGCAGCGAGTTCACGGAGTCGGCCACGGCGAACATCGCCAGGCCGAGGCCCAGGAGCAGCCACGTGCGCCCCGGTCGCCAGGCCGTGATGGCGAACGTGCCGACGACGGCGCCCAGGACGAGGATGTCTCCGATCGGGTAGCTGAGCTCCACCGCGCGGCCGAAGCTCGAGCCCTTCTGCACGTCCTCCAGGACGGGCTCGTAGATGAGCGCCACGGCCGGCGTGGCCACGATCAGCGCGGCGGCAATGCCGTCGATCCAGCGATGCAGCTCGAAGTGCTCGATGCGGTCGTGCACCAGGAGCCCGAGCCCGGCGAACACGAGCGGGAAGTAGGCCAGCCAGAACGCGTCGGCCCAGGTGGGGAACGGCTCGGGCTCGATGTTGGCGTAGAAGACGCTGAAGACCACCTCGCCGAACGCGTTGGCCAGCAGCGCGAGGCCGATCATCGTCCACGCCCATTGACCCCGCCTGAACGTCGCCGCCCGGCCCAGGCACAGGGCGGCGGCGGCGAAGAAGAGGAAGTCGTGGATCCCCTTGTCGACGAGCGTGTCCAGCCGCGCGCCGCCCAGGGCCAGCGACTCGTGGACCACCTCGATGGCCAGCAGGGCGACGAGGCCCCAGGCGAGCTTTCGCACGGCGGCGAGGCTAACCAGCGTGGCGGCGTCAGACGGGAGGCGGGTAGAGTTCCGCGCCGCATGTTCTCCAAGGTCCTGGTTGCCAACCGAGGCGAGATCGCCGTGCGCGTGATGCGAGCCCTCGAGGAGATGGGCATCGCCAGCGTCGGCGTGTACTCCGAGCTCGACCGCGAGGCGCTCCACGTGGAGCGCGCCGACGAGTCCTACCTGCTCGGCCCCGGCCCGGCGACCGAGAGCTACCTGAACATCGAGCGGATCATCGAGGTGGTCAAGGAGTCCGGCGCCGAGGCCGTCCATCCCGGGTACGGCTTCCTGGCCGAGAACGCCGCCTTCGCGCGCGCCTGCGACGAGGCCGGCGTCACGTTCATCGGCCCGCCGGCCAGCGCGATCGACGCGATGGGGTCCAAGACCCGGGCGCGTGAGCTGATGCGCGAGGCCGGCGTCCCGATCGTCCCCGGCACGACTGAGCCCGTCCCCGACGTGAAGACCGCCCGGAAGATCATCGACGACGAGATCGGCTACCCCGTGGCCGTCAAGGCCGCGGGCGGCGGCGGCGGCAAGGGCTTTCGGGTCGCGCTGTCCGAGGACAAGCTCGAGGAGGCCTTCGAGGGCGCCGCGCGCGAGGGTGAGAAGTTCTTCGGGGACGCCACGGTCTACCTCGAGCGCTACCTGCCCGACCCGCGCCACGTCGAGGTCCAGGTGCTCGCCGACACCCACGGGAGCGTCATCCACCTGGGCGAGCGCGACTGCTCGGTGCAGCGCCGCCACCAGAAGCTCATCGAGGAGTCGCCTGCCCCCGCGGTCGACGAGGCGCTGCGCGAGCGGATCGGCAAGATCGCCACGGACGCCGCCGCCGCGGTCGACTACGTCGGGGCCGGGACCATCGAGGGCCTGCTCTCCGAGGACGGCGAGTACTTCTTCCTGGAGATGAACACCCGCGTCCAGGTCGAGCACTGCGTGACCGAGATGACGACGGGCATCGACATCGTGCGGGAGGGCATCCGCGCGGCCGCGGGCCAGGAGCTGTCGGTCAAGCAGGACGAGGTCGTGCTGCGCGGCCATGCCATCGAGTGCCGCATCAACGCGGAGGACGCCTCGAAGAACTTCGCGCCCGCCCCGGGGAAGATCGAGTCCTACCTCGAGCCCGCCGGTCCCGGCGTGCGCATCGACTCGGGCGTGCTGGACGGGTCGGAGATCACGCCCATGTACGACCCGATGGTGGCCAAGCTCATCGTCTGGGACTCCGACCGCGAGGCCGCCACCCGGCGCATGCTGCGCGCGCTGCACGAATACGAGATCCACGGCCTCAAGACGCTCATCCCCTTCCACAAGGCCCTGCTGGCCAGCGAGCAGTGGCGGCGCGCCGAGACGTGCCGCGACCTGGTCGAGGACCGCAAGTGGCTCAAGGAGCTGGCCTTCCCCAAGGCCGAGGGGGCCGGCGCCGACGAGGACGAGGAGCCCAAGGTCGAGCAGGACTACACCGTCGAGGTCTCGGGCCGGCGCTTCGAGGTCAAGGTCATCGGACCCCCGGGCGGCGGCGGGGGCGCCAACGGCGCCGCCCCGGCCGCCGGGGGTGCCCTGGCCTCCAAGCCCAAGCGGCGTGAGGGCGCGGCCGGCGGCGGCGGCGGCGGAGAGGGCGGCGACACGCTGGCCTCGCCGATCCAGGGCACCGTGCTAAAGGTCGCCGTGGAGCAGGGCGCCGACGTCGAGGAGGGCGCGCTCATCGCCGTCATCGAGGCGATGAAGATGGAGAACGAGATCACCGCCCATAAGGCGGGGAAGGTCAGCGAGCTGCCGATCGCGGTCGGTGCCTCGGTGGCCACGGGCGACACGCTCGCCGTCATCGCCTCGGCCTCCGAGTAGTCCTCAAGCCGCCGGCGGGATGCGACGATCCCAATCGTGGTGAACCCCACGGCCCCCAGACTGTCGCTCCTGCTGCGCCTGCCGCGCAACCCGGCGACCTTCTACGCCATCAGCGACATGGCCTCGATCCGGCGCATCGGCGGTGTGCTGTGGGTCTTCGGCGGCCTGATCGTGGCGCTGCTGCTGCCGGTCGCACCGCCCACGGACCACATCGGGGACTGGGGCTGGGCGATCGGTGCGAGTGCGGTCCTGGCGTGCTTCGCCGCCGCCGTGCCGCTCTTCCGCTGGCCCAGCCGGGTCTCCGGCAACCTGCTCTTCGCCCAGGGCTTCCTGGCCGTCGCGCTCCTGACGCTGGTCGTGTGGGTGGGAGGCGAGCCCTATTCCGAGCTCTACGTGCTGCCCGTGGTCTACGCCGGCGCGGCGCACCCCCCGCGGCGCGTGGCGCTCCTGCTCGTCGCGGTGGCGGCGGGCCTCGCGGCGCCGCTCTTCTACGACGGCTGGAGCGGCGACCTGGCGGCCTCCGACCTGGCCAAGCTGCTCCTGTGGTCGGCGCTCGGGGTGATCGCGATGCTGTTCACCGGCACCGTTCGCCTCCAGCGGCTCGAGCTCATGGCGGGCGAGCAGGAGGCGAGCCGCCTGGCCCGCCGTGATCCGCTGACCAAGCTGGGCAACCGCCGCGCCTTCGACGAGTCCCTGGCGCGCATCGCGGCCGGCGCCCGGCGTTCGGACCGGCCGCTCAGCCTGGCCATCGCCGACATCCGCGACTTCAAGTCCGTCAACGACACCTATGGACACATCGAGGGCGACCGCTGCCTGTCGGAGGTGGCCGCGGTCCTCGCGACCACCGTGCGCCCGAGCGACTCCTGCTTTCGCTGGGGCGGGGACGAGTTCGCCGTGATCCTGCCCGGCACCGACCCCGACCAGGCGGGCGCGGTCATGCGGCGGGTCATCAACGCGGTGGGCGCCGACATCACGCCCCCCGGGGACGAGCCCCTGGGCCTGCGCTACGGCGTGGCCGAGATCACCGACGGCATGAGCGCCGAGGACCTCGTGGCCGCGGCGGACCTGGCGCTGATGGCGGCCCGCTCGACGGGGTAGGTTTTCCGCCGTGAACGTGTGGGTGGCCGAGCCGGCGGAGGCCGAGACGGTCGCGCGACTGCTCGTCGGCTTTCGCGACTGGTACGGACGGGACTGGCCCTCGGACAACTCGATCCTCGCCTCGGTCGAGCGCCTGATCGAGCGCCTGGACACCGAGTACCTGCTCGGCTGCGTGGACGAGGACTCTCCGCCCGCCGGGGTATGCCAGCTGCGCTACCGCCACAGCGTGTGGATGGCCGCCGAGGACTGCTGGCTGGAGGACCTCTACGTGCGCGAGGAGGCGCGCGGGGCCGGGCTGGGGGGCGCCATGGTCATGCACGCGCTGGAGCGGGCCCGCGAGCGCGGGTGCCGCCGCGTGGAGCTCGACACCAGCGAGGCCAACGAGGGCGCGCGGCGCCTGTACGAGCGCCACGGCTTCTCCGAGTCGTCCAAGAGCACGGCGCCGGCCCGCGACCTCTTCCTCGGGATCCGCCTCGAGCACGACTAGCGCCCGGGAACCGCGGTCCTGCGCCTGACTCAGGCGACGGCCGCCAGGTTCTCGGCGTGGATGCGCCGCTGCTCGGGGCTCGCGCGGCCCTGGGGCAGCGGCGCCTCCGTGCCGCGGTCGCGCAGCGCCTCCAGGTAGGCCCGGTCGGCCTCCAGCAGCTCCAGCGCGGTCTCGCGCCCGATCGGGCCGCCGTGCCCGGGCACGATCGTCGTCGCGCCCTCGACCAGCGGCGCCAGGCGGGCCAGCGTGGCCAGGTACTCGGTGAGCGAGCCGCCCTCCGAAATCATCGGGATCTCCACCGGGGACAGGTGGTCTCCCACCACCAGCACCCCGGCCCAGGGCGCCCAGATCGCCATCCCGTCCGCGGTGTGCCCGCCCGTGGGATGCAGCTCGAGCTCGACGCCGCCCAGCTCCAGATGGCCGGGGACCGGCAGCGCCTGCACGTCGCCCAGGGTCAGGGGGGACGGGCGCTCCACGTACCACTCGTCGTCGAAGGCGCGCAGCGCGCGCTGCGCCGCGCCGGGCTCGGCGCGCAGGCGCGCCGCCGACGTCTCGCCGACGCCCAGCGCCGCCTTCGGGAAGGCCAGGCGGCCGAGCACGTGATCCCAGTCGACGTGCGTGGCGAGCAGCCCGCTCACGGGGAACCCCGCCTGCTCGAGCAGGGCCGGGAGGGCGTCGAGCTCCTCGGGGAGCACGGGAGAGTCCACGAGGAATCCCTCCTCGCCCGCCCGCAGCGCCGTGCACGTGGTGCGCCAGGCCTGGGACGTGACGACGAGGACGTCCTCGTGGACGCCGACCGCCCGCACCTACAGCGCGCCGAGCAGCTTGGCCGCCTCGCGCAGGTTCGCGACCTCCGCGGTGGGCGGCTTCTGGCCCGACTCGAGCTTCTGCTTGTGGCGGTTGACCCACACGACGGGGATCCTCTTCTTCAGGCAGGGCTCGACGTCGTGGTAGTAGCTCTCGGCCACGTGCACCCAGCCCTTCTTGCCGCCGATGCGGCGCTCGGCCTCGGTGAAATGGGCCGGGTCGGGCTTGTAGGAGCGGACCTGCTGCGCGGTGACGACGAGGTCGAAGTCCGTGCGGAAGTGCCGGCGGGTCTGGCCCAGCAGCTTGTCGTCGATGTTGGAGATCAGCCCGATGTTGAACTTCTTGGCGAAGCGGTCGAGCTGGGCGTTGGTCTCCTTGAAGGGCATCCAGCGCTGCACCGAGTCGGGGAGGAAGTTGGAGCGGGAGGGCTCGAGCGGCCAGCCCAGCTCCTTGGCGATCCGCACCGCGGTGCGGCGCAGGACCTCGGCGTAGAGCTCGTAGGACCCGGACTGGATCTCGATCTGTATCTCGTGGAATTGGCGGATCAGCTCGTCGCGGTCGATGGTGAACCCGTCGCGGTCGGCCTCCTTGACGAAGGCGTCGTAGGCGCCGGTCTCCCAATCGATCAGCGTTCCGTACACGTCGAACGTGACCCATTCGATGTTCTTGGGCAGTGGCATGAGGCGGGCATTATGCGACACGAGTGGTTAAGGTGCCGCGCCGATGGACCTCCTCGAGTATCAGGGCAAGCAGCTCTTCGCCCGTCACGGCGTCCCCGTTCCGGAGGGCGCACCGGCCTCCACGGTCGACGATGCCGTCCAGCGGGCGCGGGAGCTGGGCTTCCCCTGCGTGGTCAAGGCGCAGGTCCAGATCGGGGGCCGCGGCAAGGCCGGAGGCATCAAGGTGGCCAACTCGGTCGAGGAGGCCGAGGCGCACGCCAAGGCCATCCTGGGGATGGACATCCGGGGCCACACCGTCCACGAGCTGTGGATCGAGCAGGCCTCGGACATCGCGTCGGAGTACTACGCCTCGATCGTGTTCGACCGCTCGGCCAAGGCGCCGCTGTTCATGCTGTCGACGCAGGGCGGCATGGACATCGAGGAGGTCGCCGAGTCCAGCCCGGACGCGATCGCCCGCCTCCACGTCGACCCGCTCCTGGGCTACCAGGACTTCCACGGCCGGCGACTGTGCTTCGAGGCGGGCGTGGACGGCGACGTCGTGCGGCCCATCGGCGCCCTTCTCTCGCGCCTCTACGACGCCTTCATCGCCGAGGAGGCGATGCTCGTCGAGGTCAACCCGCTGATCGTCACCGGCGACCGCCAGGTGATGGCGCTGGACGCCAAGGTCACGCTCGACGGCAACTCCCTGTTCCGCCATCCCGAGAACGAGGAGATGCGCGACCCCTCGGCCGAGGACCCCCAGGAGCAGATGGCCAAGGAGAAGGGCCTGATCTACGTCAAGCTCGACGGCGACATCGGGATCCTCGGCAACGGCGCCGGCCTGGTCATGTCGACCCTCGACGTCGTGGCCCAGGCGGGCGGCAGGCCGGCGAACTTCCTCGACGCGGGCGGCGGGTCCAAGGCCGAGGCCATCGTCGACGCGGTCGGGGTCATCCTCTCCGACGACAAGGTCAAGGCGGTGCTGTTCAACATCTTCGGCGGGATCACGCGCTGCGACGAGGTCGCGCGCGGGCTCATCACCGCCTTCGAGCAGGTCAAGCCCGACGTCCCGTTCGTGGTGCGCCTGAACGGCACCAACGAGGAGGAGGGGCTGCGGCTCCTCGCCGAGGCCGATCTCCCGAACGTGACGGTGGAGAAGACGATGGACGATGCCGCGGCACGGGTCGTGGAGAGGGCGGCGGCGGCATGAGCGTCCTCGTCGACCGCGACACCCGCCTCGTCGTCACCGGCCTCACCGGGCGCGAGGGCACCTTCCACGGGCTCAACAACCGCAGCTACGGCACACAGGTCGTGGCGGGGGTGACGCCGGGCAAGCGGGGCCAGGACGTTGAGGGCATCCCGATCTTCGACACGGTCCACGAGGCCGTCGAGGAGGCCGGTGCCAACACGGCGATGGTCTTCGTGCCGCCGCGGTTCGCCGCGGACTCGATCCTCGAGGCGGCCGACGCGGGCGTGGGCCTGGTGGTCTGCATCACGGAGGGCATCCCGGCGCACGACATGCTCCGCGTCTACACCCATCTCCGGCGCGGCTCGACGCGGCTGGTCGGGCCCAACTGCCCGGGGGTGCTGTCACCCGGCAAGGCGAACGTGGGGATCATCCCCGCCTCGTTCTTCTCCGAGGGCAACGTGGGGATCGTCTCGCGATCGGGCACGCTGACCTACCAGATCGGCTACGAGATCGCCCAGCGCGGGTTCGGGAACTCGTCGATCGTCGGGATCGGCGGGGATCCCGTCGTGGGCTCGGACTTCATCGACATCGTCTCCCTCTACGAGGCCGACGACGAGACCGAGCTGATCGTCATGTGCGGCGAGATCGGCGGCGACGCCGAGGAGCGCACCGCGGACTACATCGCCGAGAACGTGAGCAAGCCCGTCGTGGCCTACATCGCGGGCTTCACGGCTCCGCCCGGCAAGACGATGGGCCACGCCGGCGCCATCGTGTCCGGCACCAGCGGCACCGCCGCCGCCAAGGCCGAGGCCCTGGAGGCCAAGGGCGTGCGGGTCGGCCGGACCCCCACCGAAGTCTCGGGGATCGCGGTCGAGATCCTCGGCGCGACGGCCTAGGTCATCTAGCTCAAGCGCGCCGTGAACGACCGGTGGTCGCGCAGGTAGCGCTCGGGGGATCCGGGGCGCACGCGCGCCGACGGGTCGGCGTTGGTCAGCACCACCGTGATGCGTTCCGAGCGGGAGGAGTCTGGGAGGCGAACTGTGGCCGATCCTCCGTGGGGGAGGACCACCATTCGCCGCACGACCCTGCCGGCGCGACGGGCCACCAGCGCCACCGCGGACCGCGTCCCCTTCGCCACCCGGGCGCGCAGGGTCAGCGGCCCGCTCAGGCCCGCCGCCGGCACGTCCCACAGCTCGTAGGCCAGGTGGTTGAGGCGCCGGTGGATCGACCCGTCCCGGTTCAGCGTGCCCTGGCGGTCCACGTCCGGCCAGACCCTGGCCACGGGAAGGCCGGCGGTGCGCCACTCGGCACTTGTCGCGGCGAGCAGGGCGAACTCGCGCCAGAAGGGCAGGCCGAAGGCGCGGAAGCCCAGGCCAGGCAGGTTGTGCAGGGCCTTGTCGAAGGCGGCGGGGGCGAATCCTCGCGGGCGCGACGAGCGCGCGACGGCCCACACCCGGCGCACCGCGGCCGTGCCGTAGCGCGAGGCGATCCAGTGGTCGAACACGAGATCGGAGTAGGTGCGGAATGAGCTGGTCATCGAGACCCAGGGGAACCGGGCCCACTGGGCGATGCTCTCCAGGCCGCTGTAGGGGCGTGAGAGGTCGGCCAGCCACTCCGCCGTGCCCTCGGACAGCCAGGTGTCCATGCCCGTCGCGTAGGCGTGCTCGAGCACGTGCCCGTACTCGTGGGCGACGACGGGCCACAGCCCCGCCCCGTTGTCCGGATCCGAGTCCATCCGGTTGTGCATCTCGATGTAGGACGATCGGCCGCCGCGATCGAGCGAGGTGCCCCCGGCGATAACCGGGCGGCCCGACCCGTCGCTGAAGTCGACGAGGTAGATGTCCGTCTGGTTCCTCCCGCCGCCCCGCGCCCCGTCCCGGCGCGGCAGGCGCCAGTGCAGCTTCCCGTTGTGGTGGGCGCGGGCATCCTCCCCCGCCGCGGCCACGGTCTCCACGTAGTCCGGCACACCTGGAACGCCGCCGGCATCGGTGAGGTCGGGAGCGTCCGGACCCTGGCTCACGAAGTGCACGCAGAAGTGGGCGCTGCAGTACGGCGGCGCCTCCGGCTCCTTGTAGCCGATGTCGCGGCCCGCCGCCGCGGCCGTCGCCGGGAGGGCGAGGAGCCCGGCGGCGACGATTCCCGCCCAACGCCTCATGTTCAGTGAACCCATCCGCGAGCCAGGAGTTACGGCGCCGCTCTGCCGCGTGGCGGAAGCCTGTGCTCCCACTCCTCGTCCGCTTCGTACCAATCATTACAAGACTCCCCGGTGGCGAACACACTAGATTCGGGGCCGCATGACCGACCCGCACGATCTCGAGACGAGCCTGGCCGAGATGGACCGGAAGCTGCGCGAGCTTCAGCGCGAGCTGGAGTTGGTCTCGCGCGGGGCGCAGGAGCCGCCCGCGCCCGCGCCCGCGCCCGCCGCTCCCGTGGCCGCGCCGGCACCGGCCGCGCCGCCCCGCCCGCCCGCGCCGGACCCCGCGCCGCCCGCGGCCCCTCCCTCGCCCACGGCCGAGATCCTCGAGCAGGCCTCCGCGCGTGTGGCCGAGCTGAGCCGGCGCATCGACGATCTCGGGCGCCTGCGCGACGACCTGGAGGTCGCCACCCGCTCGCTGCAGGAGGAGCACCGTCGCGCGGAGGCGGCCGCGGCGGCGGCCCCGGCATCCCCCGCGGGCGGCCAGGACGCCGGCGAGCTGGTGATCGACGCCGGCCCGTTCGCCGACATCGCCACGCTGTCGGCCTTCGAGCTCGGCCTGCGCCGCGTCGACGGCGTGCAGGACGCGCTCGTACGCTCGTTCGAGGGCAACCGGGCCATGGTCGACGTCCGGCTCGGGCGCCCGCTCGACCTGGCCGCGGCGCTTCGCGCGACGCTTCCGTTCGCCTTCGACGTCAGCTCGGCCCGGCCCGGCGCGCTCACGCTGACCCTTCGCCAGCCGACTGGCTAGCATCGGTCGCCGTGGCCGGCACGATCTCCTTCGCCCGCGGCGCCCCCTCGCTCGACATCGTCGACGTCGACGGCCTGCGCGACTGCGCGGACCGGCGCCTTCCGCGAGGACCCGGGAGGGACCACGGGCTACGGCACCTCGATCGGCTATCCGCCGCTGCGCGAGTGGATCGCCCAGCAGCACGGGGTGGAGCCCGAGCACGTCCTCGTCACGAACGGCTCGATGCAGGCCGACGCCTTCCTGTTCGAGCGGCTCGTGGGCCCGGGCGACGCCGTCGTCGTGGAGAAGCCGACCTACGACCGGACGCTGCTGAACCTGCGCAACCGCGGCGCGGAGCGTGCACGCCGTCGACCTGCACACCGACGGGATCGACACGGACGCGCTGGCGCAGCTGCTGGAGGGCGGCGTGGCCCCCAAGCTCGCCCACGTGATCCCGAACTTCCAGAACCCGGCCGGCTTCACGCTCTCGCGCGCCAAGCGCGAGCAGCCTGCTCGAGCTGGCGGGCCGGCACGGCTTCACGATCTTCGAGGACGACCCCTACGTGTCGATCCGCTTCGCGGGCGAGACGCTGCCGACGCATGCTCGACCTCGACGGCGACGCCGGGCGCGTCGTCTACGCCTCGTCGTTCTCCAAGACCGTCTGCCCGGGGATCCGGGTCGGCTACCTCGTCGGGCTCCAGCGAGCTGATCGACGACATCCGCAAGCTGGCCACGAACACCTACATCTCGCCCAACATGGTCGCCGAGTCGATCGTCAACCAGTTCTGCCGTACGGGCGCCCTGGAGCGGTCGATCGAGACGGTCAAGAGCGCGCCTGCGCGAGCGCGTCGCGCTCCTGGGCGCCGCGCTGGAGCGCGACCTGCCCGACGCGAGGTTCACCCTCCCCGAGGGCGGCTACTTCATGTGGGTCGAGCTGCCCGAGGGCACGGACGTGGCCGCGCTCTTCGAGGCCGCGGCCGAACGCGACGTGGCGTTCGTCAAGGGCACCGACTTCCTGCTCGAGGGCGGCGAGAACACGCTGCGCCTGGCCTACTCCGGCGTCACCGCCGACCAGATCGACGAGGGCATCGGCCGCCTCGCCGAGGCCTACCGCACCGTGGCCGTCACGGCCTGATCAGCGGCCGTAGCGGTCCTTGCCCAGGACAAGCTGTTCCGGCAGCGCGGTGCGCGCCGGGGGTGACGGGTCGGCGATCACCGAAACCGTCTCGGCCACGCTGGTCGTCACCGCGTGCTCGGCGTCGTCGCCGTCGACGACGACCTCCTCGTCGTCCGAGCGCGCGACGGTGCCCTTCAGGCCGGGCTCCAGCCCGGCCTCCATGAGGTAGTGCAGGAGGTCCTCGGCCTCGTTCTCGAAGCGCAGGATCGTCACCTTCGCCCCCTCGGCGACGTCGGCCAGGGGCACGCCCTCGATGCGCCGGCCCGGGATGATCGGATGGCCGTGGGGGCAGGTCCCGGCCTCGTCCACGGAGGAGCGCACGAAGGCCTCGAAGCGAGGCGACATCGCGTGCTCGAGACGCTCGGCCTCCTCGTGCACGTCGTCCCAGGGAACGCCGACGACGTCGGTGAGGAAGCGCTCGATCAGGCGGTGGCGCGAGACGACCTGCTCGGCGTGCTCGCGGCCGTCCTCGGTGAAGGCGATCGTCTTGGCCTCGTCGCGCGTGATGTACCCGTCGCGCTCCAGCCGGCCGACCATCTCGTGGACGCTGGGGGCGGAGATCTGCATGGCCCGGGCCACGTTGGCCGCCGTCATCGGCAACTGGGCCTCGTGGAGCCAGAAGAGAACCTGGAGGTACTCCTCCTCGGCGTCGGTGGCGTGCTCTTCGGCCATCGAGGGAAACGATATCCGTCACCCGGCTCGGGCCGCGAGCCGGTCGGCGAACGACGACATCTGGCTCTCGGCGAGGTCGAGCAGCTCCCGCGTGGCCGGCGAGAGGCGCCCTCCCCGGCGCGTGACGAGCGCGAAGGTGTCGAGCAGCGGCGGGTCGAACGGCGCCAGGCGCAGGTTGCGGGGAAAGCGCGACCCGGTGGCCACAGCCTGGGAGACGACCGTGTCCCCCACGCCGCGCCCCGCGAGCTGGATGGCGGCGCTGACGTCCTCGATCTCCACGGCGGGCTCCAGCGAGACGCCGGCGCGCTGCGCGCGCTCCCACAGCTGGCGGCGGGTCGGGTCCTCCCACCCGTAGTTGGCGTCGTAGACGATCAGCGGGACCTCGGCCAGGCGCTCGACGGTCATCCGCTCCGGGAGGCGCTCCTCCGAAGCGGTGGCGAAGAAGATCTCCACCGCCATCAGCGGGCGGACGTCGAGACCCGCGTCGTCCACCGGGAGCGCGATGACGGCGGCCTCGAGCGTGCCGGCCCGCAGGTCGTCGGCGACCTCGGAGGAGTTCTGGCCCACGACGCGCACGCGGACATCGGGATGGCGCTTGCGGAAGCGCTCGATCACCTCGGTGAGCAGGTAGTAGGGCGCGTCGCCGAACATCCCCAGGGAGACGATGCCCCCGCGCACCTCGCGCACCTCGGTCACCGAGTCGCGCGCCTCCTCCGCCGCCGCCACGACCTCCTCGGCGTGGGGCCGCAGGGTCCGTCCCGCATCGGTGAGCACGATGCCTCGGCCCACGCGGGTGAAGAGGTCGACGCCCAGCTCGGCCTCCAGGCGGCGGACCTGCTCGGAGAGCGAGGGCTGGGCCAGATGCAGCGAGTCGGCCGCCGCGCTGAACGACCCGTGCTCGATCGCGGCGAGGAAGTACTGGAGCTGCTGAAGAGTCATAGGGACAACCTATGGATGCCGAAGATAATCAAGGCTACCGGACACGGAACGCGCGTTCTACCCTGCTGTACATGTTCACCATCCTCCTCATCACAGCCGGCCTCACCGCCTTCGGGCTGTTCGCGGTCCGCTTCGGCACCGACTCGCGTTCGGTGTTCGACGAGCGGCGTGAGGGCGAGCGCTTCGGCGCACTGCGCTGAGAACCACGGCCGCGATAACTTCGCGGTCGTGGCTCTTCCGCTCGAACCTCCTCTCGAGCCCCAGCTCGCGCGCGGTCGCGCGGCGCTGCCCGACGACGACGGGTGGCGCTACGAGCCCAAGTACGACGGCTTCCGGGCGCTGGCCTTCGTGGACGGCGACGAGGTCTACCTCCAGTCGCGCGGCAAGCGGCCGCTGCGCCGCTACTTCCCCGAGCTGAGCTTCCCGCCCGGGCGCTACGTGCTCGACGGCGAGATCATCATCGGCGACGTCGAGGGCACCCAGGACTTCGACGCGCTCCAGAACCGCCTGCACCCCGCCGAGTCGCGGGTGAACATGCTGGCGGAGTCCACACCGTCCACCTACGTGGCCTTCGACCTGCTGGCCCGCGACGACGAGTCCCTGCTCGAGCGCCCGTTCTCCGAGCGCCGGGCGGCGCTGGAGAAGCTCGTGGGCGACCCGGTCCGGCTGGCGCCGTCGGTGGCCACGGCGGCCGAGGCCGAGGCCTGGCTGCACAGCGCGGAGGGCGTGATCGCCAAGCTGGTCGACTCGCCCTATCGCCCGGGCAAGCGCGACGGGATGGTGAAGGTCAAGCGCGTACGGACGATGGACTGCGTGGTCGTCGGCTGGCGGCCGGGCAAGGAGGAGGGCACGGTCGGCTCGCTCATCCTCGGCCTCTACGACGAGGGCGGGAAGCTGCACGTCATCGGCCACACTTCCGGGCTCAAGGCCGCGCAGAAGCGCGAGCTCGTGGGCGAGCTCGCCCCCTTCGAGACGGGCGAGCGTGGCCACGGTGACCCCAGCCGCTGGGCCACCGAGCGCGACCTCGAATGGGTGTCGCTCCGCCCCGAGCTGGTCGTCGAGGTCAGCTACGACCACGCGTCCAACGGGCGCATCCGCCACGGCACCAAGCTGCTGCGCTGGCGCGAGGACAAGCCGCCGAAGGAGCTGCTCGCTCGACCAGCTGGACGCCGGCGGAAGCTAGGTGTCGAACTCTTCGGGCCGCCCCTGCCCCGTGCGGGGGGCGCGCTTGCGCGCTGCGGCCGGCCGGCGCTGGGGCTCCGGATAGCTCCCGCCGCGGCCGGGCGGCTGCGGGTCGCCCACGCGCCCGGGCTGCGGCTCCTCCTTCGGGCGGTCGGCATCGCGGCTGGGCGCGACGCGCTTGGGCTCGCCCTTCTGCTTGGGGAAGTGCGGCGGCCAGGGCGCGTCGCCCAGGCCACTCCTCCTCGTCGCGGCGGGCCAGGTCGTGCAGCGAGTCCAGCGTGCCGGGATGGGCGTCGATGTCCGCCGACGGGTCGCCCACCTTCTTGAGGCGGTCGGGCACCGTGTCCAGGCGCAGGTCGCCCGCCTCCACTTCGGACACCTCGTCCCATTCGAGCGGGCACGAGACGCGGGCGTCGGGCGTCGGGCGCACCGAGTAGGCCGAGGCCACGGTGCGGTCGCGCGCGTTCTGGTTGAAGTCGACGAAGACCCCGTGGCGCTCCTCCTTCCACCACTTGCTCGTGGCCAGGTCGGTGCGCCGCTCGACCTCGCGGGCCAGCGCCAGGGCGGCGCGCCGGACGTCGAGGAAGTCCCAGCTCCGGCACGAGGCGCACGTTGACGTGGATCCCGCGCGAGCCCGACGTCTTGGGCCAGCCGCGCAGGCCGTGGTCCTCCAGGACGTCCCTCACGACCATCGCGACCCGGCGCACGTCGTCCCACGAGGCCTCGGGCGTGGGGTCGAGATCGACGCGCAGCTCGTCGGGGCGGTCGAGGTCGGCGCGGCGCGCCGGCCACGGGTTGAAGTCGATCACGCCCAGGTTGACCGCCCACGCGAGGTGCGCCGCGTCCTGGGCCACGAGCTCCTCGCGCTGCGGCCCGACGGGAACGGCACCGTCGCCGTCTGCAGCCACTCGGGGATCTTCTTGGGCACGCGCTTCTGCCAGATCGGCTCCTCCTCGATCCCGTCGACGAAGCGCTTCATCACCGTCGGGCGGTCGCGCAGGTGGATCAGCGGCGCGTCGCCGATGGTCGAGGTAGTACTCGGCCACGTCGAGCTTCGTCCAGCCGGGCCTGGGGAAGTAGGTCTTCCCCGGGTTGGACAGCCGGACCTCGCGGCCGCCGATCTCGAGCATCGTGTGCTCGGACTTCGCCATCTGGGACTGGAGACTCGCACAGCCCGCAGAACTCATCGTTCGTAGGCTGGCGGCCCATGGCCGAGCCGCGCCGCCCGATCGTCCTCGCCCCCGACTCCTTCAAGGGCACGATCCGCGCGGCCGAGGTCGCGGGCGCGCTGGCCCGGGGCGTGGACGCGGCCGGATGGCGCTGCGACCCGTGCCCGATCGCCGACGGCGGCGAGGGCACGCTGGAGGCGCTGCTGCTCGCCCTGGGCGGCGAGACGGCCGGCGCGCAGGCCCACGATCCGCTCGGGCGCCCGGTGCACGCCGGGTTCGGGCTGGTCGAGGACGGCGGGACCGCGATCGTCGAGACCGCCGCGGCGAGCGGCCTCGACTCCTCGCACGAGGTGCCGAGCGCGACCCGAGGCCGCCTCCTCGGCCGGGACCGGCGAGCTGATCGCCGCCGCCGTCGAGGCGGGCGCGCAGAGTCGTGCTCGTGGCGGTCGGCGGGAGCGCGACGATGGACGGCGGTGCGGGCGCGATGGCGGCGATCGAGGAGGCCGGCGGGCTGCGCGGCGCGCGGCTGGTCGTGCTGTGCGACTCGCGCACACCGTTCGAGCGCGCCGCCGAGGTGTTCGCGCCTCAGAAGGGGGCCGACCCGGCGGCGGTGAAGCGGCTGACGCGCGCGCATGCGCGAACAGGCGCGGGAGATGCCGCCGGGACCCGAGCGGCGTCGCCCTGACCGGCTCCGCCGGCGGCCTGTCGGGCGGGCTGTGGGCGGCCTTCGACGCGAAGCTCGTGCCCGGCGCGGCCTTCGTACTCGACGCGGTGGACTTCGACGAGCGCGCCGACGCGAGCGCGCGCCGTCGTCACCGGCGAGGGGCGCCTGGACCGCCAACGCTCTCCGGCAAGGCCGTGGGGGAGGTCGCGACCCGCTGCCGCCAGCGCGGCATCCCCTGCCACGCGGTCGTCGGCTCCGACGCCCTCCCGCCCTTCGAGCACCGCCTCCTCGACCTGGCGAGCGTGGACGAGGCGACGACACCGGCCGAGATCGAGGCCGCCGGCCGCCTGATCGCCGAACGGCTCTAGGGCGTCCGGCGGCGCAGGGTCGCCGCGCCCAGCGCGAGCGCCAGGAGCGTCACCGCGACGGTGACCGCGACGTCGACCACGCCGCGGGTGCCCAGCGAGCCGTCGGTGGCCACGCGCTCCAGGGCGTCGTAGGCGTAGGTGAGCGGAAGCGCGTAGGAGATCGCCTCGAGCACCGGCGCCATTTCGTCGCGCGCCACGAAGAGCCCGCACAGGAGCAGCTGGGGGAAGACGAACGCGGGCATGAACTGGACGGCCTGGAACTCGGTGGTGGCGAACGCGCTGACGAAGAGGCCCAGCGACATGCCCAGCAGCGCGTTGAGCACGGCCAGGACGACCACCAGGGAGGTGGAGCCCGCGACATCGAGGCCGAGGAGGCCGAAGGCGACGAGGGACGTGATGAGCGTCTGGATCACCGCGACGAGCGCGAAGGCCAGCGCGTAGCCGACGAGCAGGTCGAGCTTGGCCAGCGGCATGGTCATCAGCCGCTCGAGCGTCCCCGTCGTGCGCTCGCGCAGCATCGTGATCGAGGTGACGAGGAACATCGTGATGAACGGGAACAGACCGACCAGCGGGCCACCGATGTGGTCGAACGTCTCCTTCGACCCGTCGAAGGCGTAGCGCAGCAGGGTCACCAGCAGCGCCGGGACGACCAGAAGCAGGGCCACGGTGCGCGGGTCGCGGCGCAACTGGGTGAGGACGCGGTGGGCCGTGGCGCCGGCGATGCGCGGGCTCACGTCCGCTCGCTTCGCTCGATCAGGGCGAGAAAGGCGTCCTCGAGGCGGTCGCACCCGGTCTGCGCCCGCAGCTGCGCCGGCGACTCGGTCGCCAGCAGCCGACCCTCGCGCATGAGCAGCAGCTCGTCGCAGCGCTCCGCCTCGTCCATCACGTGGCTGGAGACGAGGAGGGTCGTGCCCTGGTCGGCCAGGCGGTGGAAGGTGTCCCAGAGCGCCCGGCGCAGGACGGGGTCGAGACCCACGGTCGGCTCGTCGAGGACCAGGAGGTCGGGGGCGTGGAGCATCGCGGTGGCCAGCGAGACGCGAGCGCGTTGCCCCCCGGACAGACTGGAGGTGACCTGGGCGGCGTGCGGTCGCAGGTCAACCGTGTCGATCACCTCCTCCACGCGCTGGGCGGAGACGCCGAGCACGCGGCCGAAGTAGCGCAGGTTCTCGGTCACCGTGAGATCGCCGTACACCGAGGGGGCCTGGGTGACGTAGCCGACCCGCGAGCGCAGGTGGGCCGATCCGGCGGGTGCGCCGAGCACATCGATCCTCCCGGCCTCCACGATCTGCACCCCGACGATCGCCCGGATCAGCGTCGTCTTGCCGCAGCCGCTGGGGCCGAGCAGGCCGGTGATGCTCCCCGTGCGCGTGCCGAACGTGACGTCGTGCAGAACCGGGTTGCCGCCCCGTCTGACGCGCAGACCGTCGACGGAGATGGCGAAGCCTGACTCCATGGCTCGGTGGGCAAGGATACGCTCGCGCCGTGGCCGAGCGCACGCGAAACCGCCGAGCCGTCGTGGTGGGAGCCGGGTCGTTCGGCACGGCCGTGGCCGTGCTGCTCGCCCGCGGCGGCATGCGCACGACCCTCCAGACCCGCACGGAGGAGCAGGCCCGGCTCCTGGCCTCCGAGCGCATGAACTCCCAGTACCTGCCGGAGGTGCCGCTGCCGCGCGAGCTGCGCGTCGAGCCGGCGAGCGCGGGGCTCGGGCGCGCCGACTACGTCCTGCTCGGCGTCCCCTCGCGCGGGCTGGACGAGGTGATCGCCGGGCTGACGGCCGCCGAGCTCGGCCCCCGGGCCGCGGTGGTCTCGCTCGCCAAGGGCCTCGTCCCGCCCGACGGGACGGCGCCGACGATCCTGCTGCGCACGCTGCTGGGCGCCGACCGGGTGGCCTGCATCGGCGGTCCGGCCCACGCGCAGGAGATGGTGGCGGAGGGCGCCGGGCTGGTCGCCGCGTCCACGGACGAGGGATTGGCCGCCGCCCTGGCCCGGATGTTCACCGATGCCGGGGTGGTGTGCGAGGTCTCCAACGATCCCGTCGGAGTGGAGCTGGCGGGCGCGGCGAAGAACGCCGCGGCGCTGGCCGCCGGCGCGACGGAGGCGCAGGGACTGAACGCCGCCGGCGCCGCGGCCGGGCACATCTTCGCCGAGGTGTGGCGCTTCGCCGAGGCCCAGGGCGCGCGGCCGGAGTCGCTGATCGGCCTGGCCGGCACGGGGGACCTCGTGGCCACCGCGCTCGCGCCGCAGAGCCGCAACCGGCGCGCGGGCGAGCTGCTGGCCGAGGGCATCCCCGCGGCCGAGATCCCGGGACGCATCGGGCAGGCGGTGGAGGCCTTGGAATCGGTTCCCCTGCTGGCGCGCGCGCTGGGGCGCGCGGGCGTCGACGCGCCCGTCACGGCCGCCCTGTGCCGCCTCATCGAGGCCGACCTCCCGCTCGACGACTGGGTGGCGCTGGTGCGCACGACGGTGCCCCCTCCCGCGCGCTTCGGGCGCCGGCGCGGGTTCTGGCGGCGCCTGTGGACGCGGATCCGCGGGTGGTTCAGCCGCGGCGCTCGGCGAGAGTCGTGACGACCGCCTCGTAGACGCCGGCGCCGTTTCGCTCCTCGGCCACCCGGACGTTGTCGCGGGCGCCGACCGCCTCGCGCAGGCCGGGATCGCGATCCAGGGCGTTGGCGACCAGCCAGAAGGTCCCGACGACGGCCGCCGTCTCCAGGTCCTCGCGCGAGTCGCCCACGCCGATCACGTCCTCGCGCTCGTAGCCGCGCGCCTGCATGTGGCGCGCCACCGCCCGGCCCTTCGACGCCCCGGCGGGGATCAGGTGGTAGGCGTGCGCCGCGCCCTCGACGTCGAGCGTCGGCGAGCGCCGGTGGATCGCCCCGTTGTCGACCAGGCGCAGGTGGCCTAGGCCCTCGGAGCGCAGCAGGTCGTCGGCCTCCTCCACGTCGACCAGGCCGCGGAAGAGGTGCGAGACCTCGCGGTCGCGATGCCAGGGCGAGTGGTACTCCAGGCGCCCGGCGTAGCGGTCGAGCAGCAGCGCGGGCGCGCCGGACTCCGTGATCTGCTCGTAGATCGTCAGCTCCCCCGGCTCCATTCCGTCGGTCAGGTACTCCTCCTCGCCGTCGAGCACGAGCGCGCACCCGACCTCGAAGATGTAGGCGGTCGACCCCAGGAGCCGGGCGTCCTCGAACACCTGGGCCTGACGGCGCCCGGAGTAGATGACGAACTCCACCTCCGCCCGGTGGCAGGCCTCCACGGCCCGGGCCCCCAGCAGCGACACGCCGCCCTCGCCGTCGTGCAGCAGCGAGCCGCCCCGGCCGAGCAGGGTGCCGTCGAGGTCGCAGTAGACGCAGCGCATGGGCGGGCAGTCTAGGTCGCTAGCGTTCGGCCGATGCCGCCGGCTCTGCGCGTGCGCGGCCGGGAGATCCCGCTGGGGGCCCGGCCCGCCCTGATGGGGATCGTCAACGCCAGCCCCGAGTCGTTCTCCGACGGCGGGCGCTTCGCCACGCTGGACGAGCGGGTGCATCTCGCGGCCGGGCTCGTGGCCGCCGGGGCGAGCTTCATCGACGTCGGCGGCGAGTCGGGCGTGACCAATCAGCCGGCGATCCAGCCGGCGGAGGAGATCGAGCGCGTGGTACCCGTGATCGAGCGCGTCGCCGCCGCCCACCCGGACGTGACGATCTCCGTCGACACCTACAAGCCGGCCGTGGCGCGGGCGGCCCTGGAGGCGGGCGCGGCGATCGTCAACGACGTCAGCGGGCTGCGCGACGGCGAGCTGGCGGAGGTCTGCGCGCGAGCCGGGGCGGGGCTGGTGATCATGCACACGGCGGCGGCCCCCAAGCAGCGCCTCCAGGACCCGGGCCTCTACGCGGACATCACGGCGGACGTGGTCGCCTTCCTGGGCGAGCGCCTGGCGCTGGCCCGCGAGGCCGGCCTGCCCGAGGACGCGACGATCCTCGACCCGGGCCCCGACTTCACCAAGACGCCGGCGCAGACGATCGAGCTCCTGCGCCATCTCGACCGGGTGCAGGCGCTCGGGCGTCCCGTGCTGCTCGCCCTCTCGCGCAAGGACTTCATCGGTGCGGTCACGGCCAGTCGCCCGCGCGAGCGCCTGGCCGGGACGCTGGCCGCCGTCGGTTTCGCCCGCCGCTGGCCCGGCCAGATCCTGCGCGTGCACGACGTGCGCGAGGTGGGCGACTACCTCACGGTGGCCGACGCCCTCGACGGCGACGCCGAGATCTCACCGGACCTGGAGCTTGCGGAGGAATTGCGCCGCGAGCCCCGGGCGGGCTCATGACCGCCCCTACCATGGCTCGTGATGGCGGTCGCACGCGAGATCGAGCCCTGGGACGCCCTGCTGGAGGCAGGCCGGCGCGACGAGCGCCTGGTCGCGTCGGCCCGCGAGGGGGCGCGCGCGGCCGACTCGGTCCCGATCCCCGAGGACCTGCACCCAGCCGTCCGCGAGGGCCTGGGGCGGGCCGGCATCGACGAGCTCTACTCCCATCAGGCCCAGGCCCTGGACGCCGCGGCGCAGCGGCCGGTCGTCGTCACGACGGGCACGGCCTCGGGCAAGTCGCTGTGCTTCAACCTCCCCGTCCTCGACGTGCTGTGCACCGACGCCCGGGCCCGCGCCCTCTACCTCTACCCCACCAAGGCGCTGGCCCAGGACCAGGCGCGCGCGCTGCACTCCTTCGGCCTGAAGGCGCTGCGCCCGGCGATCTACGACGGCGACACGCCACGGGCCGAGCGCGCCGCGATCCGCAAGCGCGCCAACGTCGTGCTCACGAACCCCGACATGCTCCACGTCGGGATCCTGCCCAACCACGGCGCCTGGGCGGAGCTGTTCGCCAACCTGGCGGCGGTCGTCGTGGACGAGGCCCATGTCTACCGCGGCGTCTTCGGGTCCCACGTGGGCAACGTGCTGCGGCGCCTGCGCCGCATCGCCGCCGCCTACGGCACCAATCCCCGCTTCCTGCTCGCCTCGGCCACGATCGCCAACCCCGTCGACCTCGCTGAGGGCCTCACCGGGCTGGAGGACTTCGCGCTGGTCGACCGCGACGGCTCGCCGGGCGCGGCCCGCCAGATCGCGATGTGGAACCCGCCGCTCGTCGACGAGGCCCTGGGCTCGCGCCGCTCGCCCCTGCCCGAGGCGGCCGAGATCGTCGCCGACCTGGTCGAGGCCGGGGCGCGGACCATCTGCTTCATGAAGTCGCGCCGCGCGGTCGAGCTGATCGCGCGCTACGTCCAGCAGACCCTGCGCCAGCGCGACGCCCGCCTGGCCGAGCGCGTCGCCCCGTACCGGGCCGGCTACACGCCCGCCCAGCGGCGCGAGATCGAGCGCCGGCTGACCGAGGGCGACCTGCTGGCCGTCATCACCACGGATGCGCTGGAGCTGGGCATCGACATCGGCGCGCTGGACGCGGCGGTGAGCGTGACGTTCCCGGGCACGGTGGCCTCGCTGCGCCAGCAGTGGGGGCGCGCCGGCCGTCGGGGGCGGGGGCTGGCCGTCTACATCGCGGGCGAGGACGCCCTGGACCAGTTCTTCTGCCGCCATCCCGACGAGTTCCTCGACCGGCCCGTGGAGGCGGCGATCCTCGATCACGAGTCGCCCGAGATCCACCTCGCGCATGTGCGCTGCGCCGCCTCGGAGGGCCCGCTCGACGACGCCGACCGGAGTTCCTCGGCCCCCGCCTGGCGCGGCTACGCCGAGCGCTGGAGACGATGGGCGAGCTGCGCGAGCGCAACGGGACGTTCGTCCCCGCCGCCCCCAGGACTACCCGGCGGCCGAGGTCTCCCTGCGCTCCTCCTCGGGGGAGACGTTCGCGCGTGGTCGACACCTCCTCGGGCGAGGTCATCGGCACGGTCGAGGCGGCGCGAGCGTTCACCACCGCCCACGACGGCGCGGTCTACCTGCACATGGGCCGGTCCTACGAGGTCGCGGCGCTGGACCTCGAGTCCCGTCAGGCGCTCGTCAGCCCGTTCGAGGGCGACTGGTTCACGCAGCCCAAGAAGGAGACCTCGACGGAGATCGAGCGGCTGCTCGACCGCCGCGAGACCCTCGGGGTGACCCTGTCCTTCGGCCAGGTGTCGGTGACCGAGCAGGTGCTGGGCTACCAGCGAAAGCGCCTCTCCGACCAGGAGATGATCGACTTCAACTCGCTGGACCTGCCGCAGACGACCTTCACCACTCAGGCCCTGTGGTACGAGGTCCCCGACGAGGTGATCGGGTCCGAGCTGCCGATCATGCGGCTGCTCGGGGCGCTGCACGCCGCCGAGCACAGCCAGATCGCGGTGCTCCCGCTGCTGGCGATGTGCGACCGCTGGGACATCGGCGGGCTGTCCACCAACCTGCACCCCCAGACCGGCGGCCCGACGATCTTCATCTACGACGGCCATCCGGGAGGGGTGGGAATCACCCGCCAGGGCTTCCGGGAGTTCGAGACGCTGGTGACCGACGCGCACCGCCTGATCGCCGAGTGCCCGTGCCGGGAGGGATGCCCGTCCTGCGTCCAGTCGCCCAAGTGCGGAAACCTCAACGAGCCGCTCTCCAAGGACGGCTCTCGGGCGCTCATGGCCCGGATGCTCGGGGTCTGACCCCGCGGTTCGTGACCCCGCGGTACGGCTGCGTTACGCTCGCACGGCGCGCATCACGCCGAGCGAAGGGAGACGGGAATGTTCGTACGCGTGGTCAGGTTCACGGACGTGAGCCAGGACAGAATGGACCAGTTGCTGGGCCGCATCGACGAGTCCGGAGGACCTCCCCCCGGCGTCCCGGCCTCCGGCCTGAAGATCCTCTTCGACGAGGGCCAGGGCACGGCGGTCGTGGTGCAGGAGTTCGCCAGCGCCGATGACATGCGGGCCGCCGAGGAGGCGTTCGACTCCATGGACGCGAGCGAGACGCCCGGCACGCGCGTCAGCGTGGACCGCTGCGAGGTCAAGCGGGAGCTGAAGGCTCCCTAGCGGCGCACGACGCGGAAGTAGATCCGCCGCGGCGCGGAGCGGTTGGCGCTGGGATCCGTCGCCGTGAACGTGGCCCGGTAGCGGCCGCGGGCGAGCGCGCGGGAGCCGACCTTTCCCGAGAACGCGGTCTGGCCGGTCCCGGCGTGCTGGTTGCGACGGGTCAGGGCGCCGCGGGCCGAGTAGCGGATGCAGCGCGGCAGCCGGCGGCGCGCGCGGGTGTCGGCGAGACAGGAGCGGCCCGAGCGGCGACCCAGCGTGCGCAGCTCGATCGCGATTCGCACGGTGGCCTTCTCGGAGATCCGCCAGCGCAGCGTGGTGCCCTTCCGCGCGCTGCTGATGACGGTGGCCCGCGGCGACACGGCGAACACCGAAGGACTGGCCGTGGCGGAGAGGACCTGCGGACGGGTGCGGTCGAGGACCGAGAGCTGGCGCACCGCGTCGTCGGTCGCGCCGTCGAGTCCCACCACCCGCAGCCGGACGTCGATGCGCACCGGCGAGTCGTAGACCTTTGTCGCGGTCGGGAAGGGCCCGGTGTCGGTCTCGAACAGCCCGTCGCCGTCGAGGTCCCAGCGGTAGGTCCCGATCTCGCCGTCCGGGTAGGTCGACGTGGCCGCCGAGAAGGGGATCGGCCGCCCGGTGTTGCCCGGCGTGGTGAGCGAGAGGACGGCGCTGGGCCGGCGGTACTCGTAGGCGCCCATGTCGCGCTGGGCCACGGTGTCGCCGTCGCCGTCCAGCGCCCGGGCGTGCATGTCGCGGTCGTATGCGCTCTCATCGGGACCGAGCGCAGCCGTCCCGCCGCGGTCGATCAGGGGCGAGGCGGCGCGCAGGCGGAAGTCGAACGCGCCCGGCGAGCGGAACATCGGATCGGCGTCGATGTTCCCCCCGCCCGAGAGGTCCACGGCGCCCGTGGTCGAGTGGAAGCTCGAGGTCCCGGCGCCGAGCGTCCCGCCGCCGGTGGCCGTGAGGTCGCTCGCGAAACCGCGGATGATCGATGAGCCGACCGCCACCGTGGCGCCCGCGTTGGCGCGCACTCCCTGCGGCCCGCCGCCCGAGATCGTCACCTGCCACAGCGTGGACCGCGCGCCGGTGACGTCGAGCCCGGTGCCGGCGGCGATCACGCTGCTGGAGGCACGCAGCTCACCCGCCGTCTGGGAGATGCCGGTGCCCGAGGCGATCAGGCTCGAGCGCTGGACGACGAACGTGCCCGCGCCCGACCACGACGCTCCAGCGGCGCCGTTGATCGCCGAGTCACGCAGGACGACCCTCGAGCCCGCGAGGGCGTCGCCGGCCAGCCCGGGCGCCGCTCCACTCGTGGCGCCGCGCAGGGTCACGTCGTCCAGATCGGTCTCGCCCGGCCCGCCCAGCGGATCGACGCTGAGGGCGTTGGCGCCGGTCGCGGTGTCGGTGACGTCGCTGGAGGACAGGTCTCCGCCGATGCGCGCCACGACCGCCGGGCCGGCGGCGGTGGAGGTGACGCTGAGGTCGCGCGCGCTGGACTGGTTGCCGAGGCGCAGCGCCGGGGCCGCGCCGGCCGAGATCGCGGTGCCGCCCGAGCCCCGGCCCGAGCCGACGAGATCGATGGGCGAGTTGGCCAGGTTGACGGCGGTGCCTTCGGTGAGCGGGCCGAGGACCGTGATCGTGTCGCGATCGCCCGAGGCGTCGGCGACCGTGACGGCGCCGGCCAGGGAGCAGGGCGCGGTCTGGGTGCACGCCGCCCCGCCGCCGCCCTGGGTCGCGTAGAGGCCGGCCGCTCCGGCCGAAGCCGGCACGGCGGCGAGCGCAATTGCGATCGCGACGGCGAGAACGGACCGGCGGGCCATGGCCGCGAGTGTAGGGAGCCGGGCCGAAAAGCTGTGCAAGCTCTGACCGCAGGGTTGGAGCCTCTCTGCAGGTTCGCCCCGCGAACATGCGCAAGCACGCTTGAGCGTTCGCCAGACGCCCAACCCTGCCGATCGTTCACACATGCGGCGCCGTCTCGCGTTCCTCGTCCTCGCTCTCACCGCGGCCCTCGCCGGCCCGGTCGCCCTGACGGCGGCGCAGACTCCCGCCAGCGGCGGCTCGGCGGCCACGGGCGGGACGACGACCACCGACACACCGTCCGCCCCCGCAACCTCGGACGGTGGCGGCAGCGCCCCGACGGGCGTCACGCCCGCCGCCTCGGGCGCCAACGGCGGAAACCGCTACGGGCGGCGCTTCGACATTCCGCCCGTGGTCAAGAGCTTCAGCGCCTCGCCGCGCAGCGTCGTCTGGGGAGGCGCCCCCACGCGGCTGCGGTTCCGCATCAGGGCGGTCGGCGCCCTGCGCAAGGTGCGCGTCCGCCTCGTCGCCCAGCGCGCCGGCGCCCGGGCGCTCACCGTGAACCTGGGTCGCCGGACGACCAACCGCACGATCACCGTGCGCTGGGCGCGCGCCGGCGTGGCCGCAGGCTCCTACCGGCTCACGCTCCAGGTGCTCGACGCGCAGGGCCGCACCCTGGCCCGCGCGGCGAGCGTGAACCTGGTCGTCAAGCCCAAGCCCAAGCCCAAGCCCGCCCCCACGCCGGCCCCGAGCAACGGCTCCGGCGTCTTCCCGGTCGCCGGCCCGCACTCCTACAACGACGGCTTCGGCGTCGACCGCGGCGACCACGTTCACCAGGGCCAGGACATCCCGGCCTCGGAGGGCACGCCGCTGGTCGCGATCCGCTCGGCCACCGTCTTCGCCACCGGCTACAGCGCGTCGGGCGCCGGCGAGTACGTCGTCCTCTACGACTCGGCGAACAACCGCTCCTACGTCTACTTCCACCTGCATCGCCGCTCCACGCTCGTCAGCGAGGGGCAGTCGGTCCACTCCGGGCAGCGCCTCGGCCTGGTCGGGAGCACCGGCGACGCCACGGGCCCCCACCTGCACTTCGAGCTGTGGATCGGGCGCTGGTTCGACGGCGGCCACGCCGTGGACCCGCTCCCGCTGCTGCGCTCCCTGGACGGCTAGAACCCCGCGCTCCCGCTAGCCTTTCCGCTCTCGGCGAGATAGCTCAGTTGGTAGAGCACACGACTGAAAATCGTGGTGTCCCCAGTTCGAGTCTGGGTCTCGCCACTCGAAGCACGAAATCCCGCTTGCTGGCGGGATTTCTTGTTCTTGGGGCGTTGCGGGGCGTCAGGGGGTAGCGAGGCTTGGCACGACGCGACCCAGCGCCCGAAGGAGGACCTCGTCGACCTCGGTCCGAGCGACGTTGTTGATGAAGTTGCCGAGGCAATTCTCGATCACCACGGCGACGATGTCGAGAAGGAGCGAGTCATCGAGGCCGGCGGCGCGGGCGGCGGCGAGCTGCTCGTCGCTGACTTGACCCGTGCTGTCGAGCACCTCCGATGCGAACCGAAGGATCGCCGCGTGCCGCGGGTTGTTCGCCTCCGCGGCGCGGGCGGCGAGCACGTCCGCCTCGTCGGCGCCGAGGCTCCGCGCGGCGACCAGGTGGGCCGTCGTGCAGTACTCGCAGCCGTTGTGGGCGGCCGTCGCGATCGCGATCAGCTCGCGCTCGAGTGGATCGAGCCTGCCGGCGCGGTTGTGCTCTCCGGCGTCCAGGTAGAGCTCGCCGACGCGCGAGCCGCGCGCCATCACGCGGATCGTGTTCGGCACCCAGCGATAGGTCCGGCGCGCTCGCGCGAACAGCGCGTGGCGATCGGGTGTGTCCTCGGCGACCGGCTCGATTCGCATCGGGTCGCTACGCTCAGGCGGCGTTGGCCAGGGTTGACTGGAAGCGCGCGCGGTAGTCGGCCGGGCCGACTCCGAGCACACGCAGGAAGGCGCGCCGCATCGTCTCGGGGCTGCCGAAGCCGCAGTGGGCGGCGACCGTGTCCACGGTGGTGCGCGTGCCCTCGAGCAGCTCGCGCGCGGCCTCGACGCGCGCGCGCTCGACGAACCGCGCGGGAGTCGTGTGCGTCTGCTGCGAGAAGACCCGGCGCAGGTGGCGCTCCGACATCGTCGCGCGCCGTGCGAGCGCCGCGATGCTGTGGTCTGCGGCCGGCTCGGCGACGATCTCGTCGAGCACGACGCGCAGCGACGTGCCGGGGTCGGCCGGGAGCGCGAGTCGTTCGGAGTACTGCGATTGCCCGCCGGGCCGCTGCATGAACATGACCGTCCAACGCGCGACCGTCCTCGCCAGCTGCGGTCCGTGGTCCTCCTCCACGAGCGCGAGCGCCAGGTCCAGTCCGGCGGTCACGCCGGCCGAGGTGACGACCTTCCCGTCGCGCACGAAGATGCGATCGGGCTCGACGCTCACCTGCGGATGGCGGCGTGCGAGCTCGCCGCCGAAGGCCCAGTGCGTCGTGGCTGTGGAACTGTCGAGCAGCCCCGCTTCGGCAAGCAGGAACGCGCCAGTGCACACCGAGCACGTGCGCCGCGCCCCGCGCGCGAGGCGGCGCAGCTGCTCCGCCAGGCCCGGTACCGCGATCGCCTCGTCGAAGCGCATCCCGCCGCCGACGATGATCGTGTCGACGCTCGCCGGTCGCAGGTGCTGGAGCGTGGCGTCGGCCGCGAGGCGCATGCCGGCCGCACCGCGCACCGGCTGACCGTCATGTGTCGCGACGACCACGTGGTAGCCGCCATTGCCACCGAGCGCGGTCGTCGCAGCGTCGAGGATCTCAGCCGGTCCGACGAGGTCGAGCAGCTGCATGCCTTCGAACCCGACGACCACCACGAGCCGTTTGGCAGGGGCCATGCAGGGATGGTCGTCCCGCGGGGCCGAGTCCGCAAGGACGGGTTGCCCTCGGATCCGGCCAAGCTCGCCAGGCGCGCGATCGGGCTGCGGCTACCACTCCCGGCCATGACGAGACCGGCTGGAAGCTGGGAATGGGCGCAAGCCACGCACGGTCGACTCGGCCGCCGCGATCGAGCCACGCTGATCCGGCAGGGCGTTCTCGCTCGTGTCTCGCGCCTCCCGCGCCCGTGGCGCGCGCAGCTGCACCAGGCCGCGCTGGCGCTACCGGCGCCGCCCGACAGCGCACTCGCGCGCGAGGCCGACGAGTGCGTGCGCGAACTCTCGGCTCCGGCGCTCTATGGCCACTGCCTGCGCACGTGGGCGTTCTCCGCGTTGTTCGCCCAGCGCGACGGCACCCGTCACGACCCGGAGCTGCTGTACGTCGCCTGCGTGCTGCACGACCTCGGACTGACCGAGGCGCACGACGGGCGGGACCCGACCGCATCCTGCTTCGCCGTCGAGGGTGCGCGGGCGGCGCACGCGTTCATGTGCGCTCGCGGGGAGCCCCAGGAGCGCGCTCGCTCCGTCGCCAACGCGATCTCACTGCACCTCAACGTCACCGTGCCGCAGCGGTTCGGCGCCGAGGCCGCGCTCCTGAGCAGGGGCGTGATGCTCGACGTCGTCGGCCGGCGCCTCGAGCAGCTTCCACGGGCCTCCATTGCGCAAGTCATCGCCCGATGGCCGCGTGACGGATCCGGTGAGGCGCTGCTTGCAGCGACGAAGCGCCAGGCGCAGCTTCGCCCGCATTCGCGCGCAGCGCTCCTTCACAGGCTTGGCTTCGCCGCGCTCGTCAGCGCCAACCCCCTGGACAACGAACAGGAGCCCGATGACCAACACCGACACCCTTCGCGCGCGCAACGCTGAGTTCGCCGCGACCCGCTACCCGGGCGAGCTGCCCCTACCCCCTGCGCTGCGCACCGTGATCGTCGCCTGTGCCGACCAGCGCGCCGACCCGACGCACGTCCTCGGGCTCGGCCTCGGTGAGGCGGCCGTGGTCCGCAACGCCGGCGGTCGGATCACGCCGGCGACCCTGCAGACGATCGCCATGATGGCGACCGTCATCGCCGAGGAGGGCGAGTCCGGCGGCTTCGAGATGATCGTCATGCATCACACCGACTGCGGGGTCTCCCGGCTCGCGCACCACGGTGATCTGCTCGCGAGCTACTTCGGCGTGCCGGCCGGCGAGCTGCCCGCCAAGCACGTCGCCGACCCGTTCGCCGCGGTGCGCGCCGATGTCGACACGCTCCACGCCAACCCGATCCTCCCCGACGATCTCGTCGTCTCGGGGCTGGTCTACGACGTTAAGACCGGTGGGGTGAGCGTGGTCATCGAGGCCGGTCCGCTGCGGGCGGGAGGGCTTTGACCCAGGCCGGGCGAGCTAGGGCGGCGTGAGGATGGGGACGAGGTGCGCCGGTCATCGTCGACAAGCGGATGATTTGGACACGCCTACCGCAGAGCCCCCAGGCCGAGCCTCCGCAACTTCAGGGTGTCCCCTGAGGCAAGCGCGCACCCGGTCGAGGATACTCGGCTGGTTATGGCCCGGCGGTCCCTCGCTTCGCTCGCGCTGCTCGGCTTCCTACTCGCCCTTGCGGCGCCCGCCGCCGCGGACGGGAGCTGGGACCGCGCCTGGGGCAAGGACGTGATCGCCGGGAACGCCGAGACCGGCTTCGAGGTCTGTGTGGTCGCGGCGCAGTGCAAGGAAGGGGAGGCGAGTCCGAGCGGCTTGGCCGGCGTTCCGCTCGGCACGCCGGAGGACGCCGCCGCAGCGAGCGACGGCAACGTCTACGTAGCGGACGCCGCGGGCAAGCGCATCGTGGTGTTCGACGCGTCCGGGACCTTCGTGCGCATGTGGGGCAAGAACGTCGTGGCCGGCAACGCCGGGACCGGCGACGAGATCTGCACGGTGCTCGCCCAGTGCCAGACGGGCGAGCATTCGTTCGGGCGGGACGGTCCGGGCTTTGTCAACCCCCAGTCCGTGGCGATCGACGGGGCGGGCAACGTGTACGTGACCGACGATGCGGCGCAGGTGCAGAAGTTCGACGCCGACGGGCACTTCCTGCGCTCGTGGGGCAAGGACGTCATCGCCGGCAACGCCGAGACCGGCTTCGAGATCTGCACGGTCGAATCGCAGTGCCAGACCGGCGACCAGGGCAACCTGGGCGGCGAGTTCAGGCTCCTTCCGATGGTGGCCGCGAGCCCGTCGGGAGCGGTCTACGTGACCGATGTGATCGCAGAGCGGGTCCAGCAGTTCGACACGTCCGGGAACTTCCAGCGCGCGTGGGGCAAGGACGTCGTAGCCGGCAACTCCGACACGGACGCCGAGACGTGCACCGCTGCCGCGCAGTGCCAGGCCGGCGTGGCCGGGCACGGGGCGGGCGAGTTCGACAATCCGTGGGGCGTGGCCACCGACGGGACCGGCAACGTGTGGGTGGCTGAGCGCGGACCCGGCGGGGGCGCCTTCGGATCCGACGCGCGCGTCCAGAGGTTCGGCCCGACCGGCGGCTTCCAGCTCGCGCTCGGCAAGGACGTCGACGGCGGCGATCCGGGCACGGGCTTCGAGGTCTGCACGAACCCGCCGGACTGCCAGGCGGGCCAAGCCGGCACGACCGGCGGGGCGTTCGACACGATCTACGACGTTGCCGTGGACGGGGACGCCAACCTCTACGTCCTCGATTCGAACAATCACAGGATCCAGAAGTTCGGGCCAAGCGGCGACTTCATCAGGACGTGGGGCAAAGGCGTCGCCGGCGGCGCGGGCTTCGAGACGTGCGCGACCGTGGACGGCTGCCAGGCCGGAGCACTTGGTGGGAAGGGCGGCGAGCTCTCCGACAACACAGCGCAGCTCGGCGCGAACCCCGTCAACGGCCACACGGTCTACACCGCGGAATACAACGGCTACCGCGTCCAGGCCTTCAGCGACGCCGACGTGATCGACACGACGATCACGTCAGGACCCGCTGGCGGGACCAACGACAAGACGCCGACGTTCACGTTCACCGCCGACCCGCCGGGCGGCGCCACCTTCGAGTGCGCGATCGACGGCGCGGTCTTCGCCACCTGTGGCACGCCATACATGACCGCCCCGCTGCCGGAGGGCCCCCACCGCCTGCGCGTTCGGGCGACGAGCCCCGGCTCCGGGACCGACACCTCGCCCGCCACCCGCGACTTCACGGTGGATACCGTCGCTCCCAGCACGGTGATCACACTGGTGCCGCAGGGCGGCGACAGCCGCAAGATCTCCGACACCGCATTCTCGGGCACCGTGCGCGCGACAGCCGACGAGCAGGACCCGCCGCCGGGCGTCGGCAACGGGGTCACCCGCTGCGTGCTGGACCCGCCGACGCCGCCGGCCACCTACGAGGACCTGCCCGTCGGCGCCTGCCCGTCGCCAATCACCGCCTCGCTGGGCACGCACACCTTCTACGCCGCCTCGCTGGATCAGGCGTTCAACGTCGGCCCGGTCGCCTCGGTCACCTTCAAGATGCTGGCGGCGCCCGACACCCAGATCGTCAGCGGCCCAACCGGCACGACCTGGCTGCGCGACCCCCAGTTCACCCTGGCGTCGACGGTGCCCGGCTCGGCATTCAAGTGCCGCGTCGATGGCGGCTCGTTCAGCCCGTGCACGACGCCCTATCGCACCTACCCGCTGAGCATGGGCACGCACACGATCAGCGTCGTCGCAGTCAGCCCCGAGGGCGTCGAGGACCCGACGCCGGCGACCCGGACCATCACCGTCGCGAACGCCGAGACCCACGACGCCGACTGCCGGGTGGCGCCGTTCCCGGCGCCGCAGGGACAGTCGCAGCTCGGTTGCGGTTGGGGCCCGAAGTGCCCGGCTCGGGTGCCGTGCGCTGCCGCGCTCCCGACCTGCCCGGTCGCGGCGGTGTGCACCATCTCGCTCAAGGCCGACTTCGCGACCCCGAACGACACCTTCATGCAGGTCAACCTCGGCGATGCGAACCACAGCCGCTTCGGAGTGTTTTGGGCGCAGGACTGGATTGGCTTCGCCAGGGGGGGCGGCTGTACGCTGTCCCTGCTCAACGACAACACGAAGGCCTGCACCGCCTTCGCGAGCACGAAGTTCCTCGGCCAGGACCGGCCCATCACCACCTACTGCGCCGCCAACGCCTACGACAGCCTCTTCCACGCCTTCACGGCGTTCCCGGGCGACTTCGGCCCGGACGACCAGCGCACCCTCGCCTGCGGCGCGCGCATCAAGATCGCGGCGGCCTCGACGCTCGAGGCCGTGGCGGCCGGCACGCACCCCGAGCTCTACGCCCCGCAGCCGGGAACGCTCTATGTCGTTGGCGACATCTCACCTGCCGGGACGAGCAGCGCGACGATCGCCCGCCGGGTCAAGGCCTTCCGCAAGCCGTTGAGCAAGCGCGCCGCGAAGGCCGGACCGGTGAGCTTCACGCCGAAGCTGACGCGCGCCGCTGCGCGCGTCCTCGACCGCCGCCACAAGCTCGTCGTCACGCTGCACGTCCGCTTCAAGCCCAAGACCGGCAAGACCATCACGCGCACCCGCCGGGTCACGCTCACCCGGCCCGCGAACCCGCGCACGCTGGCCCGCGCCAAGCTCAAGGCCTACTGCCGCAAGCACCGAAAGGTGCGGCGGCTCGGCGCCTGCCGCCGGGTCCTCTGAGCCGATGCCGGCCAGTTCGAGTCTGGGTCTCGCCATCGCCCGAAGGCCACCGAGTGGGACGCTCAGTGGGGGAGTGACCTCGGCGCCCTGAGCGTGATCCTCCGGTTCGCCGCTCTGGTCAGTCCGGCGGGGTTCCTGAGGATCACCGTGACCCGGATGGGGATCCTGCGGTTCAGGGTCAGGATCCGGAAGTTCGTGCTCGACAGCCTGATCCTGAGCGTCACCCTGCCGCTGGGAAGGACCGTGAACGACCGGCGAGCCAGGGCGATTCGCCGCTTCCGCTTGCTCCTGCGGCTGACGCGGACCTTCCCGACGCTGTCGAAGAGCGCCCTGCCGGTCAGCTTCCGGGTGGCGTGGAAGCTGAAGTAGAAGCAGCGACAGCGGTTGGCCACGACCACGGACCTCGTCGAGGCAGCGAAGCTCGCCGGCGCGGGCGGGACCGTGGTGGCGCCGGCACCGCCACCCGGCGCGCCGCCACCTCCACCTGGCGCGCCGGCACCGACCACCGGCACGGCATGCGCAGCGCTCGTTTGCGACGTATCGCCAACGTGGTTGGACGCGGTCACGCGGCAGCGATAGTCACCCGACGCAAACACGGTGTAGACGCCGGTGGTGGCGCCGGCGATGTCGGCGCCGTCGCGGCTCCACTGATAGGCGAACGCCTCGGGCGCACGGTAGAGGAAGGCCTCGGGCAGGTCGGATGCCGCCCAGGTGCCCTGAGAGCATGAGAGCACCGAGCCGATCGCCGACTCGCCGCTGATCGCCGGCGCGCTGATGCCGTGGGGCGCCCGGTCCAGGACCAGGAAGCGAGAACCGCTCGAGGTCGCGCCGGAGATGTTGAGAGTGGCGCCGTGTCCGGATCCGTCGAGGTCGGCAAACGTGATCTTGCTGCTGCCGAGGTTGCCCATGTAGATCAACCCGGCCGCCGGATCGATCGCCATGCCGACGGGACCGCTCGTATCCGGCGATGAGACATCGAGCGCGGCGCCGCCTGACCCGTCGAGATTGGCATAGGCGATCGGTGCCGGTCGATAGTTGCTCGCCCAGTAGATCCTCCTCGCCTCCGGGTCGATCGTCACCCCGTGGGCATCGATGATCGGCGACGTGCCGACGTCGAGCTCGCCGCCGCCGCCCGATCCGTCGAGGTTGGCGTAGGAGATCGTGCTGGGGTGCGTCTCGGTCATGTCGGGAATGCCTCGGTTGGCCCAGTAGATCCTTCCCCCCGCCAGGTCGATCGCCGCGCCGTAGGGGCGGTCCGGGTTCGAGCCGGAGGTGTCGAGCGCGGCGCCGCCCGATCCGTCGAGCCTGGCGTAGGAGATGGGGTTGCCCGAGTCGTTGGCCCAGTAGATCGTCCTCGTCGTGGGGTCAATCGCCACAGCGTGGGGCGAGGCGATCGGCGCCGTGCCGATGTCGAGTTGGCCGCCGCCGCCCGATCCGTCGAGGTTGGCGTACAGGATCGTGTTGTCGCCCTCATTGGCCCAGTAGAGCCTTCTCGTCACGGCGTCGATCGCCACGCCCCGGGGGCGGTTCGGAGTCGTCCCGGAGAGATTCAGTTGGCCGCCGCCGCCCGATCCGTCGAGGTTGGCGTAGGAGATCGTGTTGTTGTTGCCGTTGGCCCAGTAAACGCGGTCGGCGCCACGCGCCGCAGGCGTCGCCGCGAGGACGAGCAGCGCGACGCTGGGCAGGGAGGCTCTGATCCGCCGGCCCCGGCCACCCTGCCCGATCATGCGCGTTTTTCTGCCACCGGGGACTCCTCCGAGCCGCACGCTACCCCGGCTCGCGTCGAAGTCAAAGTTAGCTCGGGCGCTGGGGCGGTGCTAGGTTGGAACAGAGGTGAGGAACGGGTTCGCAACTCGCTGCGCCGTCGCGCTAGCGGCTGGGTCCGTCCTGGCAGCGCCGGCGGGTGCCGGAGCCGTCATACCGCAGGGAAACCTGTTGAAGAACGGCGACGGCGAGGCTGGGACGGCGGTCACTGACGGGACGTCGCACAGCTGCCCGCAGGCCTGGACCTGCACCACGAACCCGGACAACAACCAGACGCTCGCTCGCTACGGGTCCCAGCTCTACTTCCCCAGCGTGGCGGAGAGCGCGCGCATCGGCGGCGGCAACGACTTCTTCATCGGCGGGCCCGCCAGCTCAACCGGCCTCTCGCACCAGGAGGTGGACCTCAGCGCCGCGGCGTTGGACATCGACTCGGTGCCGATCTCCGGCGACGGCGGAGTTCAGTACACACTTGGCGGCTGCCTGGGCGGGAAGGATGGCGATACCGACCAGGCCTACGTTCAGCTCACATGGGTCAAGGGCGACGGAATGAGTAACGGGTTCTCGCCGGCTGTGGTCGGCCCGACCGCGGCCGAGAGAAACAACCAAACCAAGCTGCTCCCGCGTTCGGTGACCGGCACGATCCCAACCGACACGCGTTCGGTGATCGTGCATCTGCAGATGAGCCGCTACAACGGGATCTACAACGATGCCACCGCCGACAACCTGAGCTTCAGGCTCGGCCCCATTCCCGGTCCAGCGCCGGAGGCCCCGCCCTGTCTCGTTCCCAGCGGCGACGGCTCGGGCGGCGGCGGCTCGGGCGGCGGCGGCTCGGGCGGCGGCGGCTCGGGCGGCGGCGGCTCGGGCGGCGGCGGCTCGGGCGGCGGCGGCTCGGGCGGGGGTGGGGGCAACGAGCTCACCAACAACATCCTCGCCTTCGCCGGCACCGCGAAGGTTGGAGCCAACGGCAAGGCACGGATCCGCATCACCTGCAACACCGTCGAGGTGAAGCGCTGCAGGGGCACGCTCTCCGTATCGCTTGCGAAGGCCACGAACAGCGCCGCGAGGAAGAAGGTGAAGCTGGGCCGGGCCAGCTACTCGATCCCCTCAGGCAAGAGGCGGACCGTGACCGTTCGGCTGCGCAGGCCGGACGCGAAGACGATCGCCAACTTCTCCTCGAAGCGGCTGGCGAAGCGCCGACTCAAGCTCCAGACCAAGACCCGCGTAGGGACGAGGGACGTCAAGCAGACCGTGCGCCTGAAGATCAGGCGTACGCGCTAGCCGGCCCCGTCGCCGCGCCGGATCTCGCCGGCCACGAACAGCGCCGTCGTGGCGTCCTTCCAGCGCTGGACCTGGTCCTCGGTGAGGAACGGCCGGCGGATCTGGCGGCTCACTCCGGGCTCCATGATCACGGTGCCGAGGTTGATGAGCACGGTGTGCAGCGCGGCCCACTCCAGGTCCAGGTCGGCGCGCAGGAGCCCGCGCCCCTGAAGGTCCGAGAGCTGCTCGAGGCACAGCTCGGTCAGCGTGTCGAAGATCGCCAGAGCGGCCTCGTCGCTCTCGGCCACGCCGCGCGCGACGTAGCGCAGGGCGACGAAGTTCTCGGCCACGAGCGCGGTCAGCCGCTGCGACAGGTCCTCGATCACGTCCCCCTCGACCCGGCGCACCGCCAGGGCGGCCCGGGCCACCTCGGTCACGTGCTCGTCGACCGCCGCGCGCAGGGCGGCCTTCGAGGGGAAGTAGTGCTGCACGAGTCCGGGCGACACCCCCGCTGCCGCGGCGACGTCGCGAATCGAGGTCGCCTCGGCCCCGTGGCGGGCGAACCCCTCGAGGGCCGCCATCAGGATGCGTTCGCGGGGCGAGGCGGGCTCGGGCACCCGGCGAGCATAGGCACCGGAGTGGACTGGACAATACGTTTGTATGGGATTACGATACAGCCGTATGGGAGCCGCGACCTCCACCCGGGAGAATGTGCACTTCCCCAGCGGCGGGGACGAGTGCGCCGCCTGGCACCACCCCGGCGACAGCGGGGCGTGCGTGGTGATGGCCGCGGGCCTCGCCGTGGCCAAGGAGCCGGGCACGGACCGGTTCGCCTCCCGCTTCCACGACGCCGGGTTCTCCGTGCTCGCCTTCGACTTCCGCCGCCTGGGCGAGAGCGGCGGACACCCGCGACAGGTCGTGCGGCTCGCCGACCAGCAGGCCGACTTCGCCGCGGCCGTCGGCTTCGCCCGGACGCTGCCGGAGGTGGACCCCGGGAGGGTCGCGATCTGGGGCTTCTCGCTCTCGGGCGGCCATGTCTTCCCGGTCGCAGCGCGCACGCCGAGCCTGGGCGCCGCCGTCGCCGTGTCCGCCCTGGCCGATGGCCCGGCCGCCGCGCCCAACGCCCTGCGCCACACCACGCCCCTCTCGGCCCTGCGCCTGAATGCCCGCGCCGCCCTCGACGCCGTCGGTGGCCTCCTCGGGCGCGACCCGCTGCTCGTGCCGCTCGCCGGAGAGCGTGGGACCGTCGCGGCACTCACCACGCCTGACTCCCTCAAGGGGGCCGGCGCGCTCAACCCCGGCGACCGCTATCCCGAGTGGCAGCAGGCGGTGGCCGCGCGCTCGGCCGTGCGCATCGGCCTCTACCGGCCGGGGCGCCACGCACCGCAGGTGTCATGCCCACTGCTCGTCCTGGCCACCGAGGACGACGGGGTGGCCCCACCCGCGCCCGCCATTCGCGCCGGCGAGCGCGCCCCGCACGGCGAGGTCGTCCGCATGCCCGGCGGGCACTACGCGCCGCTGCTGGACGGCCACGACCGCGCGACCGAGATCCAGCTCGAGTTCCTGCGCCGCCATCTCCTGGGCGGCTAGCGGGCGGCTCAGATGCGCCTGAGCGTCAGCGTGTACCTCAGCGCGCCGGTGATCCGCACGCCGCCCGAGTAGCTCGAGGGCATGGTGCACTCGACCGCGACGCTCTTGGCGAAGGACCGCGAGCGCCGGCGCGCCGGCAGCTGGCCCGGCGTCAGATGCAGCCGGCTCGCCAGCAACCCCGCCGCGCCCGACGACACGATGCCCCAGCTGCGCTTCCAGAGCTGTCGTCCGTCGCCGCATGCCGTGAAGTCGTTCGAGTCAAGGAAGGCGCTGCTCGAGGGGGACGGGCAGTCGCCCGTATTCTGCGCCGTCGACACCGGCCCGAGGGGCACCGAGGGCCCGGTCGCGTACATGAACGCCCCCTTCGCGATCAGATCGACGCGCACCCCGAACTTCGTCGCGCCGCAGCCGTCGGTCGGATCCGACCGGGAGGGCTGCGGCTCGAAGCCCGGGCAGGGCGTCTGCGGAGAGTCGGTGAACGCGCCCGCGATCGTGCCCTTCGCGACCGACGGGATGCTGCCGACGAACGACAGCCCCCCGCGCGACCGGCCGGCCGTGACGAGCGCCGGCTTGGCCGAGGCGAACCGGAGTGTCGCCTTCCCGCTGCCCGCGCCGCGGCGGATCTCGCAGCCGCCCCGCGTCCCGTCGACCTTCCACGAGACCGACTGGCTCCCGCTGATCGATGCCCGGTAGACGGCGGCGCCGGCGGAGGCCGGCAACGTCGCGAGCAGGGCGCCGGCCAGCAGCGCGCAGAGTGGGAGACGAGGCATGGCGGCCGACCCTACTCGCCACCGCGGCCCCCCGCGGTGGGCATAGGCAGACGTACTAGGGGAGACTGCGCCCATGAGCGCGCGACTCCTCTCCGTCAACGTGGGCCTGCCTCGGGACGTCGAGTGGGAGGGCCGGACGGTCCACACCGGCATCTGGAAGGAGTCGGTATCGGGTCCGCGCATGGTTCGCCGCCTCAACGTAGACGGCGACGGCCAGGGCGACATGCAGGGTCACGGCGGCCCCAACCGGCCGGTGTTCGTCTACCAGACCGAGTCCTACCGCCACTGGGAGGAGGAGCTGGGCCGCGACGACTTCACGCCCGGGCAGTTCGGCGAGAACTTCACCGTGGAGGGCCTACCCGACGACGAGGTCTGCATCGGCGACCGCTACCGGATCGGCACCGCGCTCTTCGAGGTGAGCCAGCCCCGGGTGACGTGCTACCGCGTTGGCATCCGCATGGACGAGCCGCGAATGCCCGCCCTGCTCGTCTCGCATCGCCGGCCGGGGTTCTATCTCCGGGTGCTGGAGGAGGGAGAGGTCGAGGCGGGGGACGAGATCGAGCAGGTCGCGACGGGGGCCGAGGAGATGACCGTGGCCGAGATCGACGGGCTGCTCTACCTGCCCCGGCCGTCCCGGCGTGGGCTGGAGCGCGCGCTGCGGATTCCCGCCCTCAGCGAGGGCTGGCAGGGCTCGTTCCGGGAGATGGTCGAGCGCGCGTCCGGAGAGCCGGTCTCCGCCCCGGCCTGGGAGGGCCTGCGCGACCTGCGGGTGGCGGCGATCGACCAAGAGAGCGAGACGGTGATCTCGGTGCGCCTGGAACCGGTGGACGCCGCGCCCGTGGAGCCGCCGCTGCCCGGCCAGTTCCTGACCGTGCGCCTACAGCCCGACCCGGCGGGAGCTCCGCTCCTACGAAGCTATTCCCTCTCGGACTCCCCCGCGCCGGCCGCCTACCGGATCAGCGTCAAGCGCGAGGCGCACGGCGCGGCCAGCGGATACATCCACAGCGCCGTCCAGGTCGGTGACGTGATCCAGGCCGGCGCGCCCCGCGGCGACTTCGTGCTTCAGGCCGGCGAGCGGCCGGTCGTGCTGATCAGCGCCGGGGTGGGCGCGACGCCGGTCATGGCGATGCTCCACGTCCTCGCCTCCGAGGGATCGACCCGGTCCGTGTGGTGGCTGCACGCCGCGCGCAGTCGTGCCGAGCAGGCGTTCGCCGCCGAGGCCCGCGACCTGCTCGCGCGTCTCCCCGACGCCCACCCGGCGGTCTTTCACAGCGCCCCTGGGCCCGACGAGGAGGAGGGCGTCGACTTCGAGGTCGCCGGGCGGCTCACCGGGGCGGCCCTGGGCAACCTCGGAGTGCCGGTCGACGCCGACTACTACATCTGCGGCCCCGTCCCGTTCATGCACGACATGGGCGCCGCCCTGACGGCGCGCGGCGTCGCGCCCAACCAGGTGCGCACCGAGATCTTCGGGCCCGAGGACCCCGTCACTCCCGGCGTCGTCGGCGCGCCCGTGCAGACCCCGCACCCGCCACCCGGCACGCCCGGCGAAGGCCCCGTGGTCTCGTTCTCGCGCAGCAACCTCGCCGTGCCGTGGGACGACTCCTTCGGCAGCCTCCTCGAGCTGGCCGAGGCATGCGACGTCCCCGTCCAGTGGTCATGCCGCACGGGCGTCTGCCACACCTGCGCCACCGGCCTCGTGAGCGGCGCGGTCGACTACCGGCCCGAGCCGCTGGAGGCGGCCGAGCCCGGCGACGCGCTCATCTGCTGCTCGCGGCCGGCGGGCGAGGTCATTCTCGATCTCTGATGTCTGATTACCGCCGCCGCTCCCGGGTAAGCCCGCGGAATGCCGAGCACGGCCTCACAGCCACGCCGGACGGCCGTGCGGGGACACACCACCGCCAACCTGCACGCCGTTCCCCAGTCCCCGCCCCCGGGGCGCAACGAGACCGACCTCGAGCGCTGCGACCGCAACCTGGTCGAGCTGCTCCAGGAGGTGCGCGTCGTGCAGACCGGCGTCCAGGTCCTGTTCGCGTTCCTGCTGATGGCTCCGCTCACGCCGTTCTTCCGGGACCTCGCCCAGAGGCAGCACATCGAGTACTACGTGACCTTCGCGCTGGCGGGAATCGCCGCGTTCCTTCTGATGGCGCCGACCGCCTACCACCGCGTCCTCTTCCGCCGAGGGGACAAGTTCCATCTCGTCAACGTCGCCAACCGGCTGACCATCGCCGGCCTCACCACGGTGGGCGCGTCCATGGTGGGAGCTCTGGCCTTCGTGACCGACGTCTGCTTCGGCCCGTGGCCCGGCCTGGTCGCCGGAGGGATCGCGGGGTCGCTGTGCCTCACCCTGTGGGCCGCGCTTCCGCTGACGCGCCGACGGTCGCTGGACGCCCGAGGCGCCGCGACCGCCACTCAGCCCGAGGGATGAGCCGGACGCCAGTGCTGGTCTCCCAGGAGGCCGCGCAGGCTGTCGCGATCCGCAGCACATGCCGGGCAGCCCTCGAGGTGGGCACGCATGCCCGGGACGGCCGCCTCAGCGGCATCGGCCGCACCGGTTGAGAGCTCGACCTCGACGTAGCGGTCGAGGCGGTCGAAGCACTCCTCACAGGTCAGCTCGGGCTCTGCCGGGCCCAGGATGGCGCCCAGCCGGCGGGTGAACGGACGGTCGCTCATGGCGTCCCTCCTTCTGGCAGGTGGTCTACGGCATAACCGTCGGCGGCCAGGCGCGCCCGCAGCTTGCGGCGGCCGTCGTGCAGCGTCTTGTAGAGAGCGCCGCGCGTGGTGTCCAGCCGCTCGGCGAGGACATCGATCGGGACGTCGTTGAGGGTGATCGCGATGAGCACGGCGCGCTGGTGCGGGGTGAGGTCCTCGGCGATCGCGCGTCCGATCGCCTCGATGAGATCGGCCGTCTCGGCGTCGGTGTCGGGCGCCGCCCGGCGATCCGCCAGGACCGCCCATCCGTCCTCCTCGAGCGGGACCTCCCGCTCCTGCCAGGCGCGCCGGCGCACCTTCACGGCGGCCTCGAGCAACGCGAACTTGTAGGCCCAGGTGGTGAAGCGGCTGTCGCCCCTGTAGGTGTGCAGCTTGGCCGTGATCGCCATAAGGGCGTCGGCGGCGGCCTGGGCCGCGAGATCGTCGAGCTCGGTGGGAGCGCGGGCGGAGAGGTCTCGGCGGCGCCGGGCGACCTCGAAGCGTGCGGCCCGCAGGAGCAGGGCGTGGAGGCGGGCGATCGCGTCCTCCCGGCGACCCCCTTCGCCCGTCAGGGCCGAGATCCATTCCCGGGACTCGGGATCGGGTCCGGGTGCGGATTGCGGAGGCGACGTCTCGGCCACGATGAGCAGGCTCATACCTGATTCGCGACGACAGCGCGCGCGGTCTTACCTCGGTAAGAAGTCCGCGACGGCCGAAGCCAACGGGGAAACGACGACAGGAGATGCAGATGGCCGTCACCACACCCCCGCGCAGCGCCGCACCCGGCCTGGAGGGAGCCCGTCAGAACGGGTCCGCCCCTCCGGCCGGGGCCGACTGGACCGACCCCCGCTATCAGGCGTTCGCGCTTCTGCGGGTGGCCTTCACGGTCGCGCCCATCGCCTTCGGGCTGGACAAGTTCTTCAACGTCCTCGTCCACTGGCCCGACTACCTGGCGCCGTGGATCAACGACATCGCGCCCGGGACGGGGCAGCAGTTCATGTACTTCGTCGGCGTGACCGAGATCCTGGCGGGCGTGATCGTGGCGCTCAAGCCGCGCTACGGCGCCTACGTCGTCGCGGCCTGGCTGGGCGGGATCATCCTCAACCTGCTCACCTACTCCGGCTTCTACGACATTGCCCTGCGCGACTTCGGGCTGATGCTCGGCGCGCTCACGCTGGCCCGGCTGGCGACGGTCTACGACCCGCCGCTGAGGCGGCACCGCAGCTGACCCACGGGCGGGGGGCGCGCAATACTGAGGCGATGGCCGCCGTGCCCCCCGCCCGCCATCTGCTCCGCGCCCGAGACCTGGCGGACGCCCGCTACGTCGAGCCGCTGGACGTCGACGACATGGCCGCGGCCGCCGGCCTCTCGCGGGCTCACTTCAGCCGCGAGTTCCGCCGGACCTTCGGCGAGTCGCCCCACAGCTATCTGCTGACGCGCCGCCTCGAGCGCGCGGCCTCCCTGCTGCGCACGACCGACCGCTCGGTCGCGGACGTCTGCTTCTCGGTCGGGCTGCAGAGCGTCGGCTCGTTCACCACGAGCTTCACGCGGACCTTCGGCATGTCTCCCACGGCCTACCGCGCGCAGTTCCCGTCGGCCGCCGAGCGCGCGCTCGTACCGGCCTGCGTGGTCCGCGCCTACGCCCGCCCGCAACACAGCACGTTTGGAGAAGACAGGTCGGCGAACGGCCCCTAGGTTGACCGGCGATCCCTTCCGTCACGTCCAAGGAGGACACGAAGATGAGAATCGCCAACGCTCAGCTGTGGGTGCACGACCAGGAGGAGGCGCTCGCCTTCTACACGCAGAAGCTCGGCATGGAGGTGCGCGCCGACGTGACCCTGCCCGAGCTGGGCGACTTCCGCTGGCTGACCGTGAGCCCGTCAGGCCAGCCCGACGTGTCGATCGTGCTCATGGCCATCCCGGGCCCGCCGGTCATGGACGACGGGACCGTCAAGGAGGTCGAGAACCTGATGGCCAAGGGCTTCGCCGGCACGGTCTTCCTGACCACCGACGACTGCCGGGCCTCCTACGAGGAGCTCAAGGGCCGCGGGGTGGAGTTCGCCGAGGAGCCCGAGGACCGGCCCTACGGCGTCGACGCCGGGTTTCGCGACCCCTCCGGCAACCACCTGCGCCTCACCGAGGTCCGGGAGATCGTCAGCGCCTGACCGCGGCGCACCGGGGCCGGGGACGCCCGGCCCCTGGTAGCGTCGTCGCTAGGTGTTGTGCCGGGGGCGGCGACGGGGTCGGATCGCGCGAGCGGTGGCGCTGGCGCCGGCAGCTGCCGCTCTGATCTCCGGGTGCGGCAGCCACGACTTCACCGGGCACTCGGGGACCTGCACCTACGGCCTCGGCGCCGGGACCTCCGGGCTCGAGTGCTACCAGCGCCCGAATCCGAGCGCCCGGCTGAGGACTCTCGTGGACACGCCGCGTCCGCTGACGCAGGGCCTGAGCGCCTGGCGTCGGTCCCACGGGGCGGCGCTCGTCACGTCGGTGGGAATCGACGCCTGGGCCGAGACCACCTTCGCCGAGGGCCGGGGAAGCGACGAGAAGCTGGTCACCTTCGACGCGGACGGCCGCCCGACCAAGGGAGACGACGGCTACGTCAGCTCGCCTCACGACCCCTTCCCGGTCAGCCGGGTGTCGACCGCCGCCTACGAGCGCCTGGTTCAGCGACTCGACGGCGGCCCGGCCGGCGCCCGCGTGCTGCGCGCGGTTATCAGCGCCGACCCGTTCCAACATGGCCTGATCACCTGGCGCCTCGCCGTCTACTCGGCCAAGGCGGACTCGCACATCCTCTACGAGGCGACCGCGAACGGCGCCGAGCTCTGCCATGCGACCGACTTCAGGCCCAACGACGCGCTGCGACCGCTGCCGAGCGTCCCCGTGTGCGGCAACGGCAACGTGCTCCCCTTCTGAATCCTCGACGCCATCGGGCGGTCCCGCGGCCGACGCGGGCCTGCGCTCGGGCGACGTCATCACGGCGGTCGACGACACCAAGGTGGAGGGCAGCAACGACCTCGTCGCCGCCATCGCCGAGCACTCGCCGGGTGAGAAGGTCACTCTCACCGTGCGCCGGGGCTCGTCCACTCAGCAGATCACCGTCACCCTCGGCACCCAGCCGACTCAGAGCAGCTCTCGACTGACGGGCGCGCCAGCCATTCCCGCAGCCCGTTCGCCGCGCGGTCGCCCACGCGCCTGAAGGCGACGCCGAGCAGAGGGTCGAGGACGCGCAGCGGCCCCTTGAGCGTGAGCCGAGCGTCGTAGGTCATCCGAGTTCCGCCGCCCAGCGTCTCCGCGAAGGTCATCGTGTCGAGCGAGACGACGGTGGCGTTCTCTCCCCGCAGGGTGACGACCTCGCCGTAGCGAAATTCGGTGATCTCGTACACCAGCTCCGCCCGGCGCCCGAGGAATCGCGCCACGATCCGAAAGCGCGAGCCGCGGCGCACGGGTCCGGCGTCCAGTTGCTCGGCCTCCTCCACCCCTGGATCCCACTCGCGGGTGGTGGAGAAGTCACTCAGGTAGGCGAAGACCTCGGCGACGGCCCGGGGCGACTCCAGGGTGTCGGTGTAGCGGGCCATGACTACGCGGGCTGGAGCGTGCCGGCGAACACCTGCCACGCCAGGGCCGACTTCGCGAGGAGGCTCAGAAGCATGTAGACGCGCTCTCCGAACAGGTAGTCGCGCCAGGGCCCGACGCGCCGGTACTGGAGGGCCATGTTCACGGCGAACACGTTGAAGAACACGAACAGGGAGACGAAGATCGCGTAGACGAAGCCGGGCGGGTCCGCGGCTCCGATCAGATAGATCGCGATGGCGATCCAGGGGAAGCACCCGGCCAGGCAACCGAACCAGTAGGCCGTCCAGTCGGTGCGGTCGGTGGATTGGTTGTGCAGCTCCATCATCCACCCGAACAAGATCATCGCCGCATTCACCGCGAAGATCAGGATCAACGCGGCGATGTCGTAGATGCCGGCGAGCATCGCGATCACGACGATCATCAGCGAGGACGACAGCGAGTACTCGATCCAGCGAGCCGGATTGATGCCGCTCGCCACCCGCCTCTCGTACCAGCCGTGAAGGGCGGGCGAGGCCAGCGCGAGGTGGGCGACGGCCGACAGGAACAGGAAGCCCGCGACGAGCGGGGCGATCTCGAGGCGGAAGAGCTCGCCGGGGACAGCCACGAGCTTGTCGGTCGCCTCGTCCATCTCCAAGAAGGAAGCCGTGACCGGCAGTGAAAACGCGCTGGCCAGAACCAGCATCGCCAGGCCCTGGGCGAGGTGCAGGCCGCCCAGGCCGAGGTTGAAGCGCCGCAGGGACGTCAGTCGGGCTGGCAGCCCGGTCGGACCGGCGGACGTGGTGGTGATGGCGTTCGTCACGGTAGCGCGGCCCTCGTGCCGCCCAGCGGGGTCGGGCCCCGCCGGGCGGCTTCGGGCGTTCGGCGATCAGCTCGGGATGAGCACCTTGTTGATGACGTGGATGACGCCGTTGGAGGCGCGAACATCGGGTGTGAGGACCCGAGCGCCGCCGACGTACACCTTGCCCTTGCGGACGTGGACGCCGACGCTGGCACCGTTGAGGGTTTCGATCGACTGCCGCTTGACCACCTTGGCCGCGGGCAGACGCCCGGCCGCCACGTGGTACAGCAGAACCGACCGCAGCTTCGCCTTGTCCTTGGCGAGCGCGTTCAGCGTCGCCTTGGGCACCTTCGCGAACGCGGCGTCGGTGGGAGCGAAAACGGTGAAGGGGCCCTTGCCCTTGAGCGTCTTCGCCAGGCCGGCCTGCTTGAGCAGCGCCGTCAGGGTCTTGAACTTGCCGGCCGCGGTCGCGGTCTGGACTAGGTCCTTCTTGGCGGCGGAGGGCTCGGCCGCAGGCTTCGCAACCGCGGGGCCCGCGGCGGCGAGCGCGACGGCGAGAACGGCGGCCAGGGCGAGGATGGTGCGAGGGGCTCTCATCGTGTCTCCTCTGGAGGGATGGGATTCTGTTCACCTGCTGTACAGGTTCTGTTCGCGGCACAGTAGGCCGGGCACCAGGCGTTTGTCAAGCTCTTGTCTAAGTGTTGTATAATTTCTTCGTGGCCGAAGGCAGCTTCTTACGAATCGGCGAGCTCAGCCGGCGAAGCGGCGTGAGTCCCGAGCTGCTTCGGGCCTGGGAGCGCCGCTACGAGCTGTTGCGGCCCGCCCGCTCGTCCGGCGGGCTCCGGCTCTACTCCCAGGGCGACGTCGAGCGGGTCCAGGCGATGAAGCGCAACCTCGAGACCGGGCTCGCGGCCGCGGAGGCCGCCCGCGAGGCCGTCCAAGAGCCGCGAGACACGGCGGCCGCCTCCCCGGGGCAGCTGCGCGGGGAGCTGAGGACGGCGCTCGACACCTTCGACGAGCCCGCCGCGCAGGCGGTGATGGACCGGCTGCTCGCGGCGGCGACGCTCGAGACCCTCCTCGGAGAGGTCGTCCTGCCCCACCTGCAGGAGCTCGGCGAGCGCTGGCGGCGAGGCGAGGTCTCGATTGCCCAGGAGCACTTCGGCTCCTCGGTCCTGCGCGGGCGGATGATGGGTCTGGCCCGGGGATGGGGCCTCGGAGTCGGCCCGCTGGCCGTGCTGGCCTGCCTGCCCGGCGAGCGGCACGAGCTGGGGCTGATCGCATTCGGGCTCGTCTTGCGCGCGCGCGGCTGGCGGATCGTCTATCTGGGCGCCGACGCGCCCCTTGAGACGGTGGAGTCGGCGTGCCACCGGCTCGGCCCCGGGCTCGTGGTGCTCAGCGGAGCGAGCGCCGAGAGAGTGGAGCCGGTGGCCGACGAGCTCCGCGCGCTCGCGCGGCGGTGGCGCATCGCCCTCGGAGGGGGCGCCGCGCGCACCGGCCTGCTCGACCCCGGCGCCGTCGTCCTGCTCGCCGGAGACCTCGTGGACGACGCCGCCCTGGTGGATTTCCTTCCGGACTCCGCCTGACCGCCTCTCAGGAGCAGGCACCGCCCCCGACGGAGCACTCCTCGCGCCGCCGACTCAGCGCGCGGCGCGGTAGCGCACGACGTAGCCGTCACCCGAGTCGCGGTAGCGCGACAGCAGGGAGCGCAGAGTTGCCGTGGCATGTCCGCGGCTGCCGCGGTAGGTGACCGTGAGGACCACCCGGCCGTCGCGGGTCGTGTTCGTGAAGTCCACGTGGACGCCCGACACGGTGGCCGGCAGGTGCTGGAGCGCCGGGCGCGCGTCCAGCTGGCGCTGCTCGCGCGCGGCCAGGGCGGCGTCGTGGTCCTGCGGGTCCTGCGCGGCCATCTGGGCCGGGGTGGGCGCCCGCAGCGCCTGGGAGGCGGCGGCCGGGGGCACCGCGGTCACGGCCACCGGCGACACGTAGCCGCTGATCGCCGCCGGGCCCATCGCCGTGCCGTTGGCGGGCGAGGCCGGCCCGCGGCGGGCGACGTTGTTGGTGCCGGTGTTGCCGGCGATGATCGAGATGGCGCCCGAGGGCAGCACGCGCTCGACCAGCCCCACGTGCTGGCCCGAGAAGATGACCATGTCGCCGGGCTGCGGGTCGTTGTCGTAGCCGGGCTTCCACGAGCCGTGTCGCTTGCCCCACGTCACCAGGTCGGGCACCCAGGCGATGCGTCCGATGCCCGGCACGCCGGCCTGCCGCCAGACCCAGGTGGCGAAGTCCGCGCACCAGGCCTCGCACGGGCCGTAGGGCGTGCAGTTGGAGCCGCGCGGCGTCTCGCCCACGCCGAGCTGGCTGGCGGCGGCGCTGACGATCTTGCCGCGCACGTCGCCGGAGGGAGTGAGCGTGACCGCGGGCACCACGAGGGCGCGTATGAGAGCGCGCCCGGTGCGGCGATCGACCCTGCCGGTGACCCGGAGCTTGTGCTCGCGCTGGAAGCGCTTGACCACCCGCTTGGTGCCGGGCCCGAACTGGCCGTCGACGGAGATGCGGTAGCCGAGGGCGCTCAGCCACGTCTGCAGGCGCTTGACGTGGATGCCCCTCATCCCGGCCTTCAGCGTCTTGGCGCCCAGCGACCCGAGCGGGCCGCCGAGCAGGGAGGAGGTCGGAGCAGTCGGCGAGGTGCCGCCGGCGCTCACGGGCGCGGCGGTGCTTCCGGTGGCCGCTCCCGCGGGAGCGGCGGCGATGACCAGCGTCAACGCGGCCGGCAGGACCGCACTGACGACGACCCCGAGAACCCCTCTGTGAACCGGCTTGGCGCCGGTCCGTCCGTACGACAACTTCGCCCTCCGGGCTCAGCGCCTACGGGGTTAGCTGACGGGCTCGCGTCCCTCCTGACGCTGCTCGCGGATCACCGCGAGATTCGCCCCAACAACCTGGGTCCCCCGTCTTCCGTTTCCTCCGGAAGCTCGGCGATGTGGCGACGACGGTAGCAAAGGAGGGGCGCCGGTCAATCAACATTTAGATACGGGATTTGCGTGGAAAACCCGCAACCCGCCTGCGGGCGGTCGCGGTATGCGGGGCGGTGTTCACCGCCGACGATGGGTGCATGGCCACCACCCGCACCCGAGTCGAGCTCCGGCCGATCGAGGCCGGCGACGCGCACAGGCTGGCCCGCTTCCACGAGCGGCTGTCCGACCAGACCATCTACCTGCGCTACCACGCTCCGCACCCCGAGCTGCGCGAGCGCGAGCTGCGCTTTCTCGTCAACCCGGATCCGCGCAACCACCTCGCCTGGGTGGCGTGCAACGAGTTCGGCGAGATCCTCGGGGTCGCCCGGCTCGTGGCCGAGGACTGCCTCGGCGCCTCCAGCGACGTGGCGATCGTCGTCGCCGACGACGCTCAGGGCCAGGGCGTGGGCCGGGCCCTGCTCACCCGGCTGCTCGAGGAGGCGGCGCGAGCGGGCCTGCACATGGTCGACGCGCTGATCCTCCGCGACAACCGGCGCGCTCGCGACCTCTTCACCTCCACGGCCGAGCGGATGGGACTGCCCTACGGCATCGAGGGCATCGAGGGAGTCGTCGACGTGCGCATCTCCCTGGCGCCGCTGGCCGAGCTCGCCGAGCGGCTACCCTGAAGCGGCGGTCGCTCGTCAGGTCATCCCTCCCTCCCGGGCGACATCTTGGTCGGAGGGAGAGAGGCGGCAGGACACCAATGAGAAAGCGGAACGCCGACCGGGAGAGCCGGTTGCGCCACGCCATCTCGGCGCTGCGCGGGCTTCCGCGCCGCGAGACACCCAAGCCGCCGCCCGCGCCGGAGCCGGCGAAGACGCCGGAGCCCGTGGCCGCCACCTCGGCCCGCGAGGACCGGCTGCAGGCACTGCGCGCCGACGCCCGCTACCACCGCGAACGCCGGGATCTCTACCGCGCCCGCAGCTACGGATCGCGGCCCACGAGCCCCGCCCGCATGCGCGAGCTCGAGCGCGCGCAGGCGCAGGCCGAGGAGCGCCTGGCCAGCGCCGAGGCGCGGGACGCCGACTGAGACTTCCCCCTTCGCCCGGGCGACCCCTGCTACCGTGGCTCAATCAGGTCGAGCGGTTTTGCTCGATTACACAGTGCCCGCACCCGTAGCCTCGCTGAACAGCAGTCTCCGCGTCCGACGCACATAACGGCCGGAGGTAAACCAATGGCTACAGGAACCGTGAAGTGGTTCAGCGACGAGAAGGGCTTTGGCTTCATCACGCCCGATGACCAGTCCAAGGACCTCTTCGTCCATCATTCCGCGATCATCGGCGACGGCTACCGCTCGCTCGCCGAGGGCGCCAAGGTCTCCTATGACGCCGAGGCCGGCGACAAGGGGCCCAAGGCCGCCAACGTCCAGGCTCTCTAGAGCCTGAGTGCGGGCCTGCCGGGCCGCGAGGCTCGGCAGGCTCCTCCCTTTCACGTCACCTCGCGGCGCGCTCGAGTGCGCCGGTCCGGAAGGTGGCGCTCATGTCCTCGTCGCCGTGCTCGGGCACGGCCTCCTCCATGCGCCGGCGGATCACTCCCGGCAGCGGCAGGTCGAGCCCATGGCGCTCGATTGACTCCTCCACGAGCCGCGCGTCCTTGGCCGCGTGCTTGAGCGCGAAGGACGGCTCGAAGTCGCGCTCGATCATCGCCTTCCCCTTGAGCCTCAGATAGGGCAGGTCGAGCGGACCGCCCTCGATGGCCTCGAAGAACAGCGCCGGATCGAGCCCGGTGCCCTCGGCGAACGCGATCGTCTCCGCGCCCCCCTCGACGACCGCGACGATCCAGCTGTTCGTGACGAGCTTGAGCAGCGTGCCCCGGCCCGCCTCGCCGATCCACATGGTCCGGGCGCCGATGGCATCGAGGATGGGCTCCAGCCGCTCCCGCGTCTCGGGCGGGCCCGAGCCGAGGATCACGAGCTTGCCCTCCTCCGCGGGCTGCTTGGTCCCGAGGACCGGCGCGTCGACGAAGGCGACCCCGCGCTCCCGCGCCAGCTCGGCGCAGCGCTCCGTGCCGGTCTCGCCGATCGTGCTCATCTGAAGCCACACGGGATCGCCGCCGGCGGCGTCGAGCGCGGGCCCGACGGTGTCCATGACGACGTCAGCGTCGGCGAGGATCGTGAGGATCACCCCCGCTCCCTCAGCCGCCTCGGCGGGAGTGCCGGCCACGGTGGCGCCATCGCCGGCCAGCGGCTCGGCCTTCTCGCGCGAGCGGTTCCACGCCCGCACGCCGATCCCGGCGCGGGCCAGATTTCGCGCCATCGGGAACCCCATCGTCCCCCCGGCGCCCAGTACGGCAACGGTGTCCATGAGGTCCCGGTTACCCGCCGGCCCCGCGGCGAATCGGGCGATGGTGCGTCTCCGGGGGGGCGAATAGCGCCGCTGATCGGCCTATGTCTCGCTATGAGCGACAAACTCCGATCAGCGGACGAGCGGGTGGCCTCGATCGCGTCGCGCCAGCACGGCGTGGTCACAACCGCCGACCTCCTCGGTGCCGGCCTTTCGCGTGCCGGAGTGGCGCGGCGCGCGCGGAGAGGCACTCTGCACCGCGTTCACCGGGGCGTGTACCGCGTGGGGCATCGGGCACCGAACACTCAAGCGCGCTACCTGGCGGCGGTCCTGGCCTGCGGTGACGGAGCCGCGTTGTGTGCGTTCGCCGCGGCGTTCCTGTACGGACTGGTGAAGGGAGGCGAGCCTGTCGCCGAGGTGGTGACCGTGAGGGATCGGCGCGTCGACGGCGTACGGACCCACCGCGCCCGCCACCTCCATCCCCTCGACGTCAGCACTCACGAGGGCATCGCCATCACGACGGTCCCGCGCACGCTTCTGGACATCGCCGCCGGCCTCTCCCTCGACGGCCTCGCCTACGCGGCGCATCAGGCCGAGGTGCGCCACGGCGTCAGGCCGGCCGCCGTCGACGCGGTCATCGCCCGCCGCCCGAATGCGCGCCATGCAAAGCGCCTGCTCGACCTCTTCCACGGGGACACCCACATCACGCTGAGCCGGCTCGAGCGCGCGTTCCTCCGGGTCCTACGCCAACACGGCCTTCCCCTCCCGGAGACCAACCGCCCCGCCGACGGGCGCTACGTCGACTGCCGCTGGCCCGAACGCCGGCTGACGGTCGAGCTCGACAGCTACACGTTCCACCACTCCCGCCACACCTGGGAGCTGGACCGCCGCCGGGAGCGCGAGGCGCGAGCCCGGGGCGACGAGTTTCGCCGCTACACGTACGGCGACATCGTCGAGGACACTGCGCTCATGCTCGACGAGTTGCGCGGATTGCTCTCTGAGTAAACTCGGGTCAGATGTCAGGAATGACTCATTCTTAGGCCACGGCTGGCCTCCCTCGTCGGCTTTACGCTCACGCTCCTCGCCCTCTCCGCCGGTCCCGCGTTCGCGGGAAGCGTCACGTTCACGGCGAGCAATGTCGGCGAGACTCCCTTCACCGTGCCTCAGGGCGTCTCCAGCGTCCAGATCTTGGCCGTCGGCGCCGCCGGCGGAAGCACGATCCACGTGAGCGGCGGCGCCGGGGCCCAGGTGACCGGCACTCTGAGCGTCCTCCCGGCGCAGCCCCTCTACCTTGAGGTCGCGATCGGCGGCGGGGCGGTCCCGAACGCGTTCACCGCCGGGGCCGGAGGCGGCGCATCCGACGTCCGCATCTGTCCCGTCAACCAGAACCCATGCAACGCGGCCGGGCCGGGCCTTCCATCTGTGGACGGCCAGCTCCTCGTCGCCGCCGGAGGGGGCGGCGCGGGAGCGGAGGCCCCCGGCGCGGGAGACGTGAACGGAGGAGCCGGAGGGGCGGCCGGCGTTCTTCACGTCACCGGCGGCGATGGTGGGACCCGCGACAGCGGAGGCGGCGCAGGCGCCAGCGACGCGATCGCCGGCGTCGGCGGAACGGCGGGCGGCGGCTCGGTCGGGGAGACCGGCGCGCGGGGAGTGGGCGGCGCCGGCGGCGCGGGAGCGGGGGCCGTGGGCGCTCCCGGTGGAGGCGGAGGCGCCGGGTGGCGCGGCGGAGGGGGCGGAGGCGGCGGAGGCCAGATATTCACGCGGACGGGCGGCGGTGGCGGCGGCGCCAGTTTCGCGCGGTCGACACCGCTTCCAGACGCCGTCGGGGTCGGGGGGACGACGATCAGCTCACCGTCGAGTGCGGTCGCGTCCACGGGCCCCATGGTCCAGCTCACCTACACGGACAACACGGCGCCCACGGTGACCCTCGATCAGCTGCCGGCCCAAACCGGCGGGCGTCCCACCTTCTCGGGCACGGCCGGGATCGATACGGGGGACAGCTCGACGGTCACGGTCACCCTCAGCCGCAACGGCTTCCCCGATCAGAACTTCAACACGACCCGGGACTCGTCGGGGCACTGGAGCTTCACGCCCTCGTCGCCCCTCCCGGCGTCCCAGAACTACAGCGTCGTCGCCCACCAGTCCGACAACGCCGGGAACCCGGGCGACTCGGCCCAGCAGTCCCTCGACGTCGACCCGGCCGCCCCCGCCCTGACCCTCACCCAGCCCGCCAACGGCCTCATCACCGGCCAGACCGCCCCCACGTTCGCCGGCGGCGCCGGCAACAAGGCCAAGGACCTGCCGGACGTCACCCTCTCGCTCTATTCCGGTCCGGCGGCCACGGGCACCCCGGTGCGCACGCTGCACGCCACGGCGGGCGGCGGCGTGTGGTCCGTCCCGGCCGGCGCGCCACTCGCGGACGGCACCTACACGGCGGTGGCCACCCAGAGCGACAACGGGCAGGGCTCCACGACGACCGCCCCCAACAGCTTCACGGTGGACACGACTCCGCCGACCCTGCAGATCTCCGCGCCCACCGAGGGGGCGAGCTTCAGCCGGGGCGCCTCCCCCAAGGCCGCATTCTCCTGCCAGGACGGCGGGTCGGGGGTGATCGCCTGCACCGGCACGGTCGCGTCCGGACAGCCGCTCGACACCACGACGGTCGGCAGCCACGCCTTCACGGTCACCGCCACCGACCGCGCGGGCAACGCCAACTCCCACACGGTGCACTACACGGTGACGGCACCCGGCGGAGACGGTGGCGCCGGGGGAGGCAAGCTGCCCTCCAAGCTCGCCGTCACCGGAGTCCGGACACTGAACGCCGCCCGCGGCTGCACCCGCCACAGCGCCAAGCTCGTGAAGCCCAGGTCCAAGACGGCGCGCGCCTGCACGGTCGGCGTCGTGGTCCGGGGCACCGTCGACGCCCGCGCCGTGGGCGCCAGGGTGAAGCTGAAGGCCACGGCCGGCCGCCGGCACGCATCGGCCTCGGTCAAGCTCAAGAAGCGCACCTGGTCGATCACCATCCGCCTCCCCGCCTCGGTCACCCGGTGGAAGCTGGCGGCCACGTTCGCCGGCAACGGATCGCTGCGCGCCGGAACCGCGAGCCGGACGCTCGCGGTCACACGTCGGCGTTGAGCTCGTCCAGGCCCGGCTCGGCCGGGCCGTGCGGCGCGTGGTCCTCTCCCGACGGCAGGGGGATGACGGCGCGAAGGGTCCCGTCGGTCGTGGAGAGCGTGGCCCCGACGAGATCGAGGCGCGCCTCGAGGACCGTCAGCCGGGAGGGGTCGATCGGCGAGGCGCTCCTGACATCGATGATCAGCTTGCTCTCGTCGTCCAGCGTGCGGACGACGACGGAACGGCAGTCCGGGACGGACGCCAGGGCCTCCTCGACGGCCCGGTAGACCATGGTCTCGGCCTCCTCCGGGAGGTCGGTCACGTCGCGCAGCTCCACGCTCATGTCCTCCAGCCCCCGCGCCTGCGCATCCCCGGCGAGCGACTCGAGCGCGGCGCGGAGACCGAGCGCGAGAACGGGTGGGCGCAAACGGACGGCCAGGGAGCGCAGGGACTGAAGGGTCTCGTCCACGGTCGAGCGCAGCGGGCCGAGCGTCGGGTCCGCCTGGCCGGTCTCCAGCTGGCGCTCCAGCGCGCGCAGCCCGAGCAGGACGGCGGCCATCGTCTGCGCGCTCTCCTCGTGCAGCTGGTCGGCGACGTCGTGACGCTCGGCCTCCTGGCGAACGACGAGCTCGCGCATCTGACGGCTGCGCTCGTCGAGGCGGGTGCGGGTCTCGTGCAGCTCGGCCCCCAGCAGCGCCCGTTCGCGCTCGAGCTCGAGGTGGTGCTGGCTCTCGACCGCCACCGCGGCCTGCAGGGCCAGGAGGACGAGCGTCGCGCGGTCCTCGGGCGCCAGCTCGCCGGCCACGGCGACGGTGAGCGTCCCGTACTCGACGCCCCGCACCTCGATCGGGATCCAGTCCTGCTGGCTGCCCAGCCGGCCGGTCTCGACGGGGGGACGGCCCTGCAGCTCGACGCGGGCGCCCGTGGCGCCCACGAGCTCGCGGGCGCTCTCGGCCAGCGTCCGCGAGAGATCCTCCTCCGCCGCGAGATGAGACAGAGCCAGGCCCGAGTCCAGCAGGCGGCCCTGGCGGCGCTGGACCGCGCGCATGCGATCGCTGAACATGCCCGCGACGGAGGCGATGGCGAAGAAGCCCACCCCGCGGGTGACAAGCCCCAGAACACCCAGGTGGATGCCGGCGGTCAGTGCCCACAGGCCCACCAGGCCCAGCGCGATCGCCGCCGCGGCCAGGCCGGCGGCGAGACCGAGCTCCAGAGCGACCATCGCGACCGGCACGACGTAGAGCACCGAAATCCCGTTCCCGGGATCGTCGTTGATCTGGCGCCAGGCGAAGATGGCCGCGGTCAACAGCGCGGCCGCCGAGAGCACGACGGAGCGCCGCTCGAGCGAGCGGCGGATCGGAAGGGAGGAGCCGCCTCCCGCGGCAGACCTTTTGGGCATCGTCGCGGAAGGGGACCAGCTTCCGGGCCGGCCCGCATCCGGAGAACCCCCGGAGGCCGCTAAGTACTCCCACATCCCCTATCGTGGGCGGTGAAGTACCTTCTTGGCATGAGCGACCTCACGCCCAGCTCCGGAGGCCGGATGACGCGCAGCTCCCGCGAGCGCCGCGCCTACCGGCTCGTGCTCGTCGGCGGCATCTCGGGCGCGGTGGCCGTCGTCTCGTTCGTCCTGGCGATCGCCGGCGTCATCGGGTACGGCCTCTTTCTGATCGCGGCCATCGTCGGTGTGGTCTGCGCGCTGCTCTTCCGCCGGGCCGTCTCGCGCTGACGCGCTACTTCCCTGGCGAGGGGAACTGTGCGCGCAGGAAGGCGTCCCAGCCGCGATCGGGGAGCAGTCGCCGCGTGGCCAGCGAGATGCGGGCCGAGGGCGTGACCTTGTAACGGGTCTTGGGCCGCCGGGCGGTGATCGCCTTCTCGATCGCACGCGCCACGGTCTCGGGCCCGCCGCCGAGCTTTGACAGGGGCCCGCCCTCGTAGACCTCCTGCGTCGACTTGGCGACCGCGGCGTTGAACTCGGCGTAGGGACCGTCGGACGACGTGGCCTCGCCGACGCCGTGGGCGGCCGTGTCGCCGAAGCTCGTGCGGATCAGCCCGGGTTCGATGACCGCGACGTCCACGCCGAAGCCCCGCACCTCGAAGCGCAGCGCGTCGGAGATCGCCTCCACCGCGTACTTCGTCGCGTGGTAGAAGCCGCCGCCCGGGAACACCAGCTTCCCGCCCATCGAGCGAGACGTTGACGATGCGGCCCCATCCCTGCCGGCGCATCCCGGGGAGCGCAAGCTGGCACAGGCGCACGAGGCCGAAGACGTTGGTCTCGAACTGGCGGCGCACCACGTCCGGCGGCACGTCCTCGACGGCGCCCGACTGGCTGTAGCCGGCGTTGTTGACCAGGACCCCCACGGCGCCCTCCGCCTCCTCGACGGCGGCCACGGCGGCGGCCATCGAGGCCTCGTCCGTCACGTCGAGCGCCAGCGTCCGGCAGCCCGGACGCCTCGAGGTCGGAGATCGACTCGAGCCGGCGCGCCGTCGCGTAGACGGTCCAGCCCCGCGCGCCCAGGTGCTCAGCCGTGGCGCGGCCGATCCCCGACGAGCATCCTGTGATCAGCACGGCCTTGGACATCTGCGCCATCGCGACCCTCCTCTTATGCTGGACGCTACCCGATGGCCCAGCACCACCTCGACCGGCTCTCCGCCATGGACGCGTCCTTCCTCTTCCAGGAGGACTCCAACACGCACATGCACATCGGGGCGGTGGCGATCTTCGAGGGCCCGGCTCCCCATTACGACGAGCTGCTCGGCCACATCCGCTCCCGCCTGACCCTGGTCCCGCGCTACCGCCAGAAGCTCGCCGACCCGCCGCTGCGCACGGGCCTGCCCCTGTGGATCGACGACCCGAACTTCAACCTCGGCTATCACGTCCGCCACACCGCCCTGCCTCACCCGGGCAGCGAGGAGCAGCTGCTGACGCTGACCAGCCGCATCTTCTCCCAGCGCCTGGACCGCACGAAGCCGCTGTGGGAGATGTGGCTCGTCGACGGACTCGCTCCGGGGGCCGCCGGAAGCCAGTTCGCGATCGTGACCAAGACGCACCACTGCCTGGTCGACGGCGTGGCGGGCATCGACCTCATGTCGACGCTGTTCGACCTCGACCCGGTGCCCCGCGCCGTGCCCGAGGAGGAATGGCTTCCCGCTCCCGAGCCCTCCGACGCGCAGCTGCTGGCCGAGACCCTGAAGTCGTGGGTGGGCACGGGCCGCGATCTCGCCGGCGGCGTGGTGGGCGCCATGACCCGGCCAGAGCAGACGCTCGAGCGCGCCCGGGAGGCGGCGATCGGAATCGGCGAGGTCGCCTGGGCGGGGATCAACCCGCCCCCGCCGACCCCGCTGACCGGCGACATCGGCCCGCATCGGCGCTTCGCCGTCGCGCGCCATGACCTCGACGACCTCAAGCGGATCAAGAATGCCTTTGGAGGCACCGTCAACGACGTCGTGCTGGCGGTGATGGCGGGAGCGCTGGCCCGGTTCCTGCGCTCCCGCGGCATCCGGACCGAGGGCCTCGAGCTGCGCGCCTGCGTTCCCGTCTCCGTCCGAGACCCCAACGACCACACCGGCGAGGGCAATCGCATCACCCAGATCCTCTGCCCGCTGCCCGTCTACATCGACGATCCGATCACGCGGCTGGACGCCGTCAGCGGGGCGATGGCGGGGCTCAAGGAGTCCAAGCAGGCGCTGGGCGCGGCGACGATCGCCGGGATGGAGGACTTCGCCCCGCCGACGATCCTCGCCCAGGCCTCGCGCCTGCACTTCTCCACGCGGATGTACACGACCCTGGTCACGAACATCCCCGGCCCCCAGTTCCCCCTCTACCTGCTCGGGCGCGAGCTGCGCGAGGCCGTTCCCGTGGCGTTCCTGGCCGGCAAGCGAACCCTGGCCACGGCGATCATGTCCTACAACGGCGGGATCAGCTTCGGCTTCATCGGCGACTTCGACTCACTGCCCGACCTCGAGTTCATAGCCCAGGCCGTGAGCGACTCCGTGCGGGAGCTGCTCGCTCTGGCCGGCACCGAGCCGCGACGCGCCGAGGAGGGCCGGCCCGTGGCCGACCGGGCCGCGACGCGAGTGCGGACGAACGGCTCGACGGACTAGATAGCTTTCCAGGCGATGCATGCGGTGACCTTCCAGGCCCCCGGCGAGGTGCGCGTCGAGGAGAAGCCCGACCCCGAGCTGACGTCGGGCGACGAGGCGCTCGTCCGCGTGACCGCCGCGGGAGTGTGCGGCTCTGACCTGCATATCTTCCACGGCCGCCATCCGGTCGAGCCGGGCTTCACGATCGGCCACGAGTTCACCGGCGAGGTGCTCGAGGTGGGCGGCGACGTCACCAGCGTCGCCCCCGGCGACCGCGTGACCGGCTCGTTCGTCACCGCCTGCGGGCACTGCTTCTTCTGCCACCACGGGCAGTTCCATCACTGCACGGACCAGCGGATCTTCGGTCACGGGAAGATCTCGGGCGATCTCCAGGGCGCCCAGGCCGAGCGGCTGGTCGTGCCCCGCGCCGACATGACTCTGCGCAAGGTCCCCGACGGGCTGGCCGACGACGTCGCCCTCTTCGCGGGCGACGTGATGAACACCGGCGTGTTCGCCGTGCGCTCGGCCGACCTGCAGCCCGGCGAGAGCGTCGTGATCCTGGGCATGGGCCCGGTCGGGCTGTGCACGGTCCAGGCCGCCCGCCACGCCGGCGCCTCGAAGGTGATCGCCGTCGACGGCGTGGCCGAGCGCCTCGACGTCGCCGAGAGCTTCGGCGCGATCCCCGTTCACCTCACCGAGCAGGACCCGCGCGCCGAGATCAAGACCCACACGGAGGGCCGCGGCGCCGATGTCGGGGTGGAGGCGGTCGGCACGCCCGAGGCCCTCGACCTGGCGCTTCGCCTCACGCGGCGCGCCGGCAAGCTGGCCGTCATCGGCGTGCACGGCAAGCCGTGCGAGATTCACATGGGCCTGCTGTGGAACAAGTCGCTCACCGTGACGACAGGGCTCGCCAACGTCCTCGCCCACTTCGACGACACCCTCGGCCTCCTGGCCGCGGGTGAGCTGGATCCCTCGCCGCTGGTCACCGACGCATGCCGCTGGAGCAGGCACCGGAGGCCTACGCGGCCTACGATCGGCGCGAGGCCCTGAAGATCGTCCTGACTCCCGGAGGTTGAACCGTATGCCAGTCGCCGCCCCGCCCGAGCAGCTCTCCGACGCCGCCCGCGGCTTCCTCTCCAGCGGGCCCCTGAAGCTGCTGGTGGGCGAGGAGCGCCTCGACGGCGCCTCGACCTTCGAGACGCTCGACCCCGCCACCGGCAACGTCATCGCCGAGGTCGCGCAGGCCGGTCCCGAGGAGGTCGACCGCGCCGTGGCCGCCGCGCGCGCCGCGTTCGAGGACGGGCCGTGGGCCACAGCGCCCGCCGCCCAGCGCGCCAAGCTGATCGCGCGCCTGGCCGAGCTCGTGGCGCAGAACGCCGACGAGCTGGCCGAGCTGGAGTCGCTGGACAACGGCAAGCCCGTCAAGCTGGCCAAGATCGTCGACGTCGGCGGCACGGTCGCCCACTACGAGTACTTCGCGGGCTGGCCGACGAAGATCGAGGGCGACGTCATCCCGGTCCGGGCGCCGGACACCCTCTGCTACACGCGCAAGGAGCCCGTCGGCGTGTGCGGCCAGATCATCCCGTGGAACTTCCCTCTGCTGATGGCGGCGTGGAAGACGGCGCCCGCGCTGGCCGCCGGCTGCACGATCGTCCTCAAGCCGGCCGAGCAGACGCCGCTCACCGCGCTGCGGCTGGGCGAGCTGGCGCTCGAGGCGGGCATCCCGCCGGGCGTCCTGAACATCGTCACCGGCGACGGCACCACCGGCGCCGCCCTGGTCGACCATCCCGATGTCGACAAGGTCGCCTTCACCGGCTCTACCGCGGTCGGCCGGGAGATCGGCGCCAAGGCGGGGCAGGCGCTCAAGCGGGTGACGCTCGAGCTGGGCGGCAAGTCGCCGAACATCATCCTCCCAGACGCCGACATGGGCGCGGCGATCAAGGGCTCCTTCCAGGGCATCTACTTCAACTCCGGCCAGGCGTGCAACGCCGGCTCGCGGCTGTTCGTCCCCAAGGACAACTTCGACGACGTGGTCGGCGCGCTGGCCGACAGCGCGAGCAAGATGAAGGTCGGGCCCGGCCTGGACCCCTCCACCCACATCGGCCCGTCGTCTCCGCGGAGCAGCACGAGCGGGTCACCGGCTACATCGAGTCGGGCAAGGCCGGCGGCGCCGAGCTCGTGACCGGTGGCGGGCGCCCCGAGGGCACGGATGACGGCTGGTTTGTCGAGCCGACGCTGTTCACGGCCACCGACGACAGCCTGGACATCGCCCGCGAGGAGATCTTCGGCCCGGTGCTGGTCGCGCTGCCCTACGAGTCGCTGGAGGAGGTCGCGGCGCGCGCCAACGACACCGAGTACGGGCTGGCCGCCGGCGTGTGGACGACCTCGCTGAGCAACGCCCACCGGCTGGCGGCGATGCTCAAGGCCGGCTCGGTCTACATCAACGGCTGGGGCATGTCCGACCCGGCCGCGCCGTTCGGCGGCTACAAGGCATCGGGCATCGGGCGCGAGCACGGGCACGACGGCCTCGACGCCTACCTCGAGACCAAGACGGTCTGGGCCTCGCTGAGTTGAGGCGCCGGGCCCTGCTCGACGGCGGCGCTGGTGGGCGCCGCCCTCGCCCTCGCGGCTCCGGCGCAGGCGCTGGTGGTCAAGCCGAACGGCTTCTACTACCCGCTGATCGCGGCCGACGCGCTCCCCCAGGCCTCCTACGGGCAGGTCGTGAACGGCTGCCCTCTGGTGCCGCGCACCGATTGCGCCGGCGCCCATCTGGCCGGGCAGACCCTCAACCAGGCGCCGATCGGCCTCGCGAACCTCAGCCGGGCCAACCTGCGGGGCGCCGGCTTCTCGCTCATGGTGCTCGGCCCAGCGAACCTCCTAGGGACCAACCTTGCCGAAGCGCAGACCGTCGGCGCCTCCGTGGCGGGCGGCGACCTGCGCGCGGCCAACCTGAGCCGGACGCGGTCGCGCTTCATCAACCTCACCGGGGCCGACCTACGGGGCGCGAACCTGCGGGGCGCCGACCTCGGCTTCGCCGCGATGACCGGAGCCGACCTGCGCGGCGCCGACCTGCGCGGCGCGAACCTGGCCGCCTCCATCGACAGCGGCGCGGATTTCCGCGGGGCCGACCTACGGGGAGCCAGGCTCGGCGTCGCCGACCTCACCCTGGCCAAGCTGACCGGCGCGCGGCTCACCGGGGCGAACCTGTGCAACACCGTGATGCCCGACGGGAAGGTGCGAAACCCGCGCCGCACGCTGTGCCCGGGGCAGCGCCCCACCGCGGCGGCGGGTGCCAGGCCGATCACCATCACGGCTGCCAGTGTCTTCTACAAGCCGGTGGTGGCGCTCGACCGGGCCAAGCAGGTGTTCTCCGGGACGGTCGTGGCGGGCTGTCGCACCGGCAGCTTCGCTCGCTGCCCGAGCGTGCGCTGGAAGGGGCGCAACCTGGTCGGCGCCTTCCTCGCCAACGCGCGCCTGGGCGGCAACGCGAGCGGCGCGAACATGCAGCTCGTCAACGCGTCGCGCGCCCAGGCGCCGCGCCTCAATCTCGTCAACGCGAGCCTCGAGGCCTCCTCCTGGGCGCAGGGCGTCCTCGACGGCGCCAACCTCAACGGTGCCGACCTCGGCCTCACCGTGCTCGCGGGGACCAGCCTGCGCAACGCGTCGCTGCGCAATGTGGACGCGCGCTTTGCCCTCTTCGATCAGGCGGACCTGCGCGGGGCGGACTTCCGGGGAGCGCAGCTGGTGGACATGAGCCTCGGCGCGACCGACCTGAGCCAGGCCGACTTCCGCGGCGCCACCCTCTACAACGCGACGCTCGTGGGCGCGAACATCGCCGGGGCGAACTTCACCGGCGCGAAGTTCTGCAACACCGTGATGCCGTCGGGCTCAATCCGCAACCCGACGCTCGGCAACTGCCCGGGAACCTGAGCTCCCCGCGTACCCTCACCGAGGGTGCTCGACCGCATCGAGAACATCTTCCAGGTCGTCACGCACGCGATCGAGCTGATCGCGAACGATGCCGTGTCGGTGAACCCGTGGTGGCTGATCGCGGGCGTCCTGCTGCACTACACCCACCAGGTCGTGCGCATCCGCGGCTGGTGGCACATCCTGCGCGTCTCCTACCCCGACGCGGAAACGCTGCGCTACCGCGACGTGGTCGCCGCCTACTTCGCCGGCTCGGGTCTCAACGCGGTGGTCCCCGCCCGGGGCGGCGACGTGATGAAGCTCTACATGGTCAAGCAGCGCATCCCCGACGGCCATTACCCGACCCTGGTCGGCTCCTTCGTGCCCGAGGGGCTGTTCGAGACCGTGTGCGGGCTCGGCCTGCTGATCTGGGCGCTGGCCCGCGGGTTCATCCCGGTCCCCACGAGCCGCCTCGAGCTGCCGACCCTCGACGTCACGTTCGTCATCCGCCACCCGCTCTCCTCGGCGATCTTCGTGGGCGCCGTGATCGGGATCGTCGTCTTCCTGATCCCCTGGCTGCGCCGCAACGCCGACCGGTTCATGGACCGCCTCAAGCTCGGCCTGGCCGTCCTGCGCACGCCGGTCGACTACCTCGAGCACGTGGTGACGTGGCAGGCGGCCGGGCGCGTCATCCGTCTCGGCTCGCTGGCCTGCTTCATGGCGGCGTTCGCGCTGCCCGTCACCCTGAGCAGCGTTCTGCTCGTGATGGCCGCTCAGGGCGGCGGGCGGATCATCCCGATCGCCCCGGTCTCCTCGGGCCTGCGCCTGGCGATGCTCTCCTACGGCCTGCCGGAGATCACCGGCCAGCCCGTGGACATCGCCAGCATCACGGCCTTCACCGTCGTGGTCTCCGGCGTGCTGCTCGTGATCAGCCTCGCGATCTCCCTGATCATCATCTTCCGCGTGCTGGGCACGCTGAACCCGCGCCACGCCGTGCGCCGGGCGCGGCTCGCCTTCGGAGAGCTGCGCAGCGCGCGCACGGCGGCCGAGACGCCCGTGTCGTGAAGCGCTGCGCCTGGGGCGAGTCGTCCCCCGACTACGTCGCCTACCACGACGAGGAGTGGGGCCGCCCGATCGTCAGCGACGACGGCCTCTACGAGCGCCTGGTGCTCGAGGGCTTCCAGAGTGGGCTCTCGTGGCTGACGATCCTGCGCAAGCGCGAAGGCTTCCGGGCCGCGTTCGCCGGCTTCGACATCGGGACCGTGGCGGCGTTCACGGATCACGACGTCGAGCGGTTGCTCGCCGACGCCGCCATCGTGCGCCACCGGGGCAAGATCGAGGCCGCGATCGCCAACGCCCGCGCCACCCGCGCCCTGCAAGAACGGGGACAGTCACTTTCGTTTCTCGTGTGGTCGTTCCGGCCGGCGCGCCGCCGGGCTCTCCGGGCGGGCGAGGTCCCGGCGACCACACCGGAGTCGATCGCGCTCTCGCGCGAGCTCAAGCGCCGCGGCTTTCGCTTCGTCGGCCCGACGACCGTCTACTCGACGATGCAGGCGGCGGGCGTCGTCAACGACCACGTCGCGGGCTGCTTCGTCCGCGGCGCCGTCGAGCGCGAGCGCCGGGAGGCCCTGCGCAACCTTCAGGCGGCCTGAGCCGGCAGCTCGTCGCCCGCGAGCGCGTCGCCCTCGGTGAGGAACTCGTCCAGGTGGATCCAGGTCGTGCGGCGCGCGGCGCGGCCGGTGAGCACGCCCAGGTGGCCGCCGGGCGCGGTCTCGTAGCGAACGCCGGGCGAGTTGGGCAGCAGGTCGACCACGGCATGGCACGCCTCCTTGGGCGCGATGCCGTCGCCCCGCCCGGCGACCACCAGGACGGGCACGTCCACGTTGGCCAGGTCGATGGTGCGGTCGGGCAGGTCGAGGCGCCCGTCGGCCAGCTCGTTGACGATGAAGAAGCGGTGGTAGAGCTGCCCGAACGTGCGGCCGGGGTAGGCGAGCATGTTCCCCATGAAGGAGTCCACGGCCTCGAGCTGGGCGAGGAAGTCGCGGTCGTCCATGTGACGGGCCATGACCCAGGGCTTGGTCAGGTATTTGTCCAGGCCGGCGAGCTTGTAGCCCGCCTCGACCAGGGGCGCCGGCGCGCCGCCCAGCGCGCGGTACAGCGCGGTCACGACGCGCCCACCGGTCAGCGCGGCCACCGGGCGGATCGGCGCGGCCAGGCGGACCTGCGAGAAGTCGAACGGCGAGGCGATCGTCGCCACCGACACGACAGGCAGGTCGTAGGCGGCGGTGCACAGCAGCGACATGATCCCGCCCAGACACCAGCCCACGAGCTGGATGGGGGCGCCGCCGCTGTCCTCGTGCACGGCGGCCACGGCCTGCGGGATCACGTCGTCGATCCAATGCTCCAGGCCCAGCTCGCGGTCGGAGAACGAGATCGGCCCGTAGTCGAGCAGGTAGGTCGGGTGGCCCTGGGCGAGCAGGTGCTCGGCCAGCGAGCAGCCGCGGCGCAGGTCGAAGCAGCTGGCGGGCGCGGCCAGCGGCGGCACGAGCAGGACAGGCGTGCCCCGGGCGCGGCGCGCGTTGGGCCGGCGGTAGCGGAACACCGTGCGCTGTGGCCCCTCGTCGATGATCGACGCCGAGGTGGGGCGCAGGTCGGCCACGCCGCCGCCCAGGTACCAGTCCCAGGTGTTCGCCGCCGTCGCGGCCAGCGTGTTCAGCGAGGGAAGTGGTGGGGCCATGTCCGTCCGTCTCCTCCGCACGTCCGGTCGGGACGTGCCGGTAGGTGCGCGGGCGAAGATGGTAGCGGGGCCGATGCTCCGAAACCAAGCGCCTAGGCGGCGCGGGCGAGGCTGCGGGAGAACTCGAGCAGCAGATCGACGACGCGGTCGGCGGCCTCGATCTGCGGGCAGTGGCCGCAGCCCTCGATGAGCTCCACCTGAGTCTCGGGCAGCTCGGCGGCGATCCGCTCGGCCCCGGTGGGCGAGACCATCACGTCGCGCTCGCCCCAGACGACGAGCACCGGACAGGCGATCCGGGGGAGATCGAAGCACTCCGGGTGGTTGAGCTCGGGCAGCATGCGCCGGCCGGTCTCGAGATAGCTCCGCACGGTGGCCCGGTCGCGGTGGTGGGCGGTGAAGCTCCGCACCACGGCGGACTCGATCTCGTCTGGCCGCGCGAACGCGAGCATCCGGTAGGCGCGGGACACGACCTCACGCACCGCGCGCTCCGGAAGGGGGACGGGAACCGAGAGCAGCGAGCGCACGATGGGCTCGCGCTCGACGAGCACGAACCACCGGGCCATGTCGAGCCCGGCCGGCGCCACCGGGACGACCCCGGCGACCGGAGCGTCCTCCTCCTGGGCCAGGCGCAGGGCGACACAGCCGCCGAGCGAGTTGCCGGCGACGACGACCTGCTCCCCGCTGTCCTGCGCGACCTCCTCCGCGACGGCCCCGGCAAAGCGGCCGAACTGGGGCAGCACCTTCCCGTCGCCCAGGCGATCGGCGGTGGCGAAGCCGGGGAGGTCGACCGCGATCGCCCGGCGGTCCTGGCGCCCGAGGCGGTCGAGCACGACACGCCAGGTGTCGGCGCTGTCGGCGAAGCCATGCAGAAGCACGAGGGGCGGTCCGTCGCCCTCGAGCTCGAGAACTCGCGTCTCGAATCCGCCGAAACGGCGCCGATGCTCGAACAGGGGTTGCATCCCTGGAATCCGGTCTGGTGGAAAGGTATACCGAGCGGACCCTGGAGGGCGGCGGTGCGTCTAGCCGGCCTGGGCGGCGGCCGCCTCGGCGGCGTGCGGGATCGCCACGAAATCGCGGCTGCGCACGAGCACGAAGGCCAGCGCGGCGCCCGCCAGCGCCACGATCGCGCTCACCAGAAGGATCTCGTTGAGACCGGTGATGAAGCCCTGGCGCGCCGCGCCCGCGACGACTCCCCGCGCCGAGGGGGGCACCGAGCGGATCGCGCTGGACGCCGACCCGCTGCTCACCGCCGTGGCGAGGTCGTGGCTGCGCCCCGAGACGGGCGTCCCGGCCAGCAGCGAGACGATCTTGGTCTCGACGCGATGCTGGAAGATCGCGCCCAGCGCGGCGATGCCCGTGGCGATCCCCACCTGGCGGAAGGTGTTGTTGATGCCCGAGGCCATCCCGCTGCGCGCGGGCGGCGCCACGCCGATGGCCGTCGAGGCCAGCGCCGGGTTGACCATGCCGATCCCGGCGCCGGCGATGAGGAAGCCGGCCAGCAGCGCCGTCCACTCCGAGTCGACGGTCAGGCCGCCCATCAGCGCCAACCCCACGCCCACGAGCCCCAACCCGACGCCCAGGAGCATCCGCACGGGGACGCGGGAGGAGAACCGGCCCGAGATCGGAGCGGCGACGAACGAGACGAGCGTCAGGGGCAGGAAGCGCAGGCCGGCCTGGAGCGGGGAGTAGGACAGGATGTTCTGGATGTAGAGGGTGAGGTAGAGGAACATCGCGAACATCGACGACGACAGGCAGAAGGCCACGAGCGAGGCGCCCACGAACGTCGGCTTGCGGAACAGCGAGAGGTCGAACATGGGGTTGCGCACCCGCAGCTCGAAGCCGAAGAACATCAGCGCCAGGCCGAGCGAGCTGAGCAGACAGCACACGATCAGGGTGCTCCCCCAGCCCTCGTCGTTGGCGCGGATCAGCGCGAACACGAGCAGGAAGAGCGCGCCGCTCCAGGTGACCACGCCGGCCCAGTCGACGCCGCGCGCGTCGGGATTGCGGGTCTCGCGCACCCGGGTCATCGTCAGGACCACCGCGGCTGCCCCGATCGGCACGTTGACGAAGAAGATCCACTCCCAGCCGATGCCCTGGGTGAGGACGCCTCCGACGAGCGGGCCGATCGCCACCGCCCCGCCGATCGTCGCGCCCCAGATGCCCAGCGCGTTGCCGCGCTCGCGCCCCTCGAACTCCTGGGCTATGAGGGCCAGCGAGGTGGAGAACATCACCGCGCCGCCGATGCCCTGCACGCCGCGGAAGAGGTCCAGTGCGACGGCGCTGGGCGCCAGGCCGCACAGCAGCGAGGCGAGGGTGAACAGGACGAGCCCCGAGGCGAACACCCGCCGGCGCCCGAGCAGGTCGGCCAGCGAGCCGGCGGTGAGCGTGAGCGTGGCGAGCATCAGCGCGTAGGCGTCGACGACCCACTGAAGCTCGGAGAAGCTCGCATCCAGATCCTTCTGGATGTCGGGCAGCGCGACGTTCACCACGGTGATGTCGAGCAGAAGCATGAACGTCGCCACGCAGACGGCGATCAGGGTCCACCACTTACGTTCCATGAGCGCCCGAGACTAGCGAGCCGCCATCATGGGCTCGATGGCGCCCATCGTCCGCGACACCTGGGAGGCGCGGCACGTGCCCAAGGCGCTGTGGGGGCGGCTGCGCGCCGATCCGGTGCGCGCGCCCGAGCACCTGGCGCTGGCCGCCTCCGAGGTGCACGGGCCGGCGGCCGCCGAGTGGGCGCGGCGGACCCGCCCGGGCAAGGAGGGCCACGGGCGCGACCTGGCCCGCGGCGTCGTGCGCCGTCACGTGCGTTTCGCGCGCGTCAGCGGCGGCGCGACCGGGCTCGGCGGCTGGACGACGATGGTGGCCGATCTGGCGTCGCTGGCCTGGATCGAGACCCGCATGGTCTTCTTCGTCGCCGCCGCGTTCGGCTGGGACGCCACCGACCCGATGCGCCCGGCCGAGCTGCTCGTCCTCCAGGGCGTCTACGACGACCCCTATGTCGCGCGCGCCGCGCTGGACGGCACCGGGACGACGGTGGCGGAGACCTACATCGGCAACCTGGGCCAGCGCGACCGGAAACTCGCCCAGCGGCTGTTCGTCCTGGTGGGAGCTCACGGCGTGCGCAAGCTCGGCGGCAGGGCCATTCCGGGGTTCGCGATCGCCGTCAACTCCTTCGCCAACGCCGCCGACACCAAGGACCTGGGCCGCCGCGCCGTGACCTTCTACGGCGGTCCGGGGTGATCGAGGCACCAAAGACGGTTTAATCAACGCGCGGTGAGTGCGTCGGCGTTGCTCGAACGAGAGGCCGAGCTCGAGACGCTGGGGTCCGCCCTGGACGCCGCCCGGGAGGGCAGGGGCAGCCTAGTCGTCATCGAGGGCCATGCGGGGCTGGGCAAATCCCAGCTCCTCGCCGCCGCGCGCGGGTTCGCCAAGGGCACCGGGGTCCGGGTCCTGGGCGCCGCCGGCCACGAGCTGGAGCGGGACTTCCCCTTCGGCGTGGCGCTTCAGCTGCTGGAGCCGACGTTGGCCGCGGGCGACGCCCGGACGCGCGAGCGGCTCCTCGCCGGGGCCGCGGGGCTGGCCTCGTCGCTGTTCGACAGCTCGGCGCCGGCGACGACGGGCGCGGCCGACGAGGACGTCTTCCCGCTCCTGCACGGCCTGTACTGGCTGACCGCGAACCTGGCCGAGGACGGGCCCCTCCTCCTGGCCGTCGACGACGCCCACTGGGCCGACGCCCCGTCTCTGCGCTTCCTCCTCTACCTCGTGCAGCGGGTGACCGAGCTGCCGATCGCCACCGTCGTCGCCCGGCGCGCCGGCGATCCCGGGGTCGACGCCGACCTGCTGGCCAAGCTCAGCGGCCACGAGAGCGCGCAGCGGGTCGTGCTGCGCCCGCTCAGCCCCCCGTCGGTCGACCGGCTACTGCAGGCGACGTTCCTGGACGACATCTCGCCGCGGTTCTCGACCGCCTGCATGGAGGTCACGCAGGGCAACCCGCTCCTGGTCCAGCAGCTGCTCGCCGCCCTGGAGACCGGGGGACGCGCCCCGGACGCGGCCGGCGCGCGCCATGTCCGCGAGCTCGGGCCCGAGGCCGTGTCGCGGTCGGTTCTCCTTCGCCTCTCCGCCCTGCAGCTGGGCGCCACCAGCCTGGCGCGGACCGCCTCGGTGCTCGGCGACGGCGCGCCCCTGCGCCGGGCCGCGCGGCTCGCGCGCCTGGAGCCCGGAATCGCGGCCGAGGCGGCCGACGCCCTGGCGGCGGCGGAGATCCTGCGTCCCGGCGAGCCGCTGACCTTCGTCCATCCCATCGTGCGCTCCGCGATCTACGCCGAGCTGCCCGCGGCCGAGCGCGCGCGCCTGCACGCCACGGCGGCGGCGCTGCTGCGCCTAGAGGACGCGCCCGCCGACCAGACCGCGCCGCATCTGCTGGTCGGCGAGCCGCGGGGCGAGGACTGGGTGGTCGAGACCCTGGAGACGGCCGCCGAGCACGCGCTCTCCGCCGGGGCGCCGGCCTCGGCGGTGCGCTACCTCGAGCGGGCGCTGGCCGAGCCGCCCCGTCGCGACCGGCGCCCCGAGGTGCTGGCCCGCCTCGGTCGCGCCGCCGCCGCGGCGGGGGACGCGAGTGCGGTCGAGTACCTGGAGGCCGCACTGCTCGCGGTGAGCGAGCCCGAGCGCCGCGCGGAGATCTCCCTGACGATCGGGCGCACCCTCATGGCCGGGGGTCGCCATCGCGAGGCGGCGGAGACCTTCGACCGGGGCCTCGACGAGCTCGACGACCGCGCCTCCGAGCTCGCCCTGCGCCTCGACGCCGCCTACATCAGCGCGGCGCGGCGCAGCATCGCCACCCTGCCGCTCGCCGTGGCCCGGGTGCGGCCGATCCTGTCCCGCCGCTTCCCCGGCGCCACGCCCGGCGAGCGGGCGCTGCTCGCACACGTGGCCTACGAGCGCGGCCTGTCCGGCGGGCGCCGCGACCACGTCATCGAGGCCGCGCGCTCGGCCCTGGACGGTGGGCGGCTGCTCCAGGAGGACACCGCCGACGGCTTCGCGTTCTACCACGCGGTCGAGGCGCTGGCCTGGGCCGACGACATCGACGGCGCGCGGGCCTCCCTGGACGCCGCGGTGGCCGACGCGCGGCGCCGGGGATCGATCTTCGGCTACGCGACGGCGTGCCATCTGCGCGCGGAGGTCAACCTCATCGCGGGACGCGTCGGGGAGGCCGTGGCCGATGCCCAGGTCGCCGTCGATGCCGAGGGCGAGGGCTGGCGGCTGGCACTCCCGGCCGCGCACGCCACCCTCAGCCGCGCGCTGGCCGAGCAGGGCGACCTGTCGGCGGCCGCGGCGGCGCTGGAGCTTCCGGGCGGGCCGGGGCGCTGGGAGTCCTCGGTCGCCATGGCCAGCCACTACGAGGCGCGAGGCTGGCTGGCGCTCTCGCGCGGCGCTCCCGACGAGGCGCTCGACGCCTTCCAGGAATGCCGGCGCCGGCAGGCCTGGATCCAGGCCCCCAACCCGGCGGTGGCCGCGTGGCGCTCGGGCGTCGCGCTCTCCGCGCTCGCCCTGGATCAGGGCTCCGAGCGCGCCCAGCGCCTGGCCGTCCAGGAGGTCGAGCTGGCCCGGCTGTTCGGCGCCCCGCGCGCGATCGGCGTGGCGCTGCGGACCACGGGCCTGGTCGAGGGCGGGGAGGAAGGCCTCGCGCTGCTGACCGAGGCGGTGAGCACGCTCGAGAGCTCCCCGGCCGAGCTGGAGCTGGCGCGCTCGCGAACCGATCTCGGCGCGGCCCTGCGCCGAGCCGGCCGGCGCCAGGACGCCCAGGAGCAGCTGCGCCTGGCCCTCGACGGCGCGCACCGCTGCGGCGCCGCGGCGCTGGCCGAGCGCGCGCGAGAGGAGCTGGGCCTGGCGGGCGCCCGCCCGCGCCGTCCTCGCGTCTCGGGCCTCGAGGCCCTGACCGCGAGCGAGCGCCGGGTGGCCGAGCTGGCCGCCGCCGGGTCCACGAACCGAGAGATCGCGCAGTCGCTGTTCGTGACCGTCAAGACGGTCGAGTGGCACCTGCGCAACACCTACGGCAAGCTCGGAATCACCTCGCGCCGCGAGCTGGCCGACGCCATGGGCGAGACCCAGCCGGCGTAGGCGGCCGACGCCCTACGCCCGGCCGTAGACCGGGATCTCCGCGCCGCTGGTGGGCGCGGAGTCGTCCGAGCACAGGAAGCGGATGACGGTGGCGATCTGCGCCGGCGAGACCCACTTGGAGTAGTCGGCATCGGGCTGGGAGGCGCGGTTTCCGGGCGTGTCGATCACGCTGGGCAGGATCGCGTTGGCTCGGATGAGGTCGTCGCGGTACTCGGCGTCGAGCGCGCGCACGAACCCCAGCACCGCGGCCTTGGAGGAGATGTAGCCCGCGGCGCCGGAGAACGGGCGCAGCGCCGCCCGGGTGGACACGCACACGATCGCTCCGCCGCCGCCCTCGATCAGGTGCGGCAGCGCCGCCGCGGTGACGAGGTAGGCCGGGCGCAGGTTGAGCGTGAACTGGCGCTCGAAGTCCTCGATCGGGGTCTCGTGGATGCGCCCGGCGGCGGCGAAGCCGCCCACGAGGTTGACCACGGCGCGCAGCGGAGCCCCTCCGTCGGCCACGGCGGCCTCCGCGACGCCGGCGACGGCCGTCTCGTCGAGCAGGTCCGCCTGCACGAGCTCCAGTCCCTCGCGGGGTGGCAGGCGCTCCAGCTCTCGCTCGGCCACCCAGGGCACGACGACCCGCCACCCGGCCTCGATCAGGGTCTCCACGACGGCCGTTCCCAGGCCTCCGGTGCCTCCCGTGACGATCGCGGTTTGGCTCATGTCAGGTATGTCTCAAATCGGCCGACTTTCGTTGCATGCAGGCCCACCGTAACCGCCCCGACCCGTCCGCTGCCACATCTACTCTCGCCCGCATGTTCGTCCGGGAGCTCGAGCACGGCCAGGCCGTCACCCAGGTCCTTCTGGTCCGCGAGGCGCAGCGCCGGAGCACGCGTGCCGGCAGCGATTTCCTGCGCGTCGTCCTCGGCGACCGGACCGGCACCCTCGTCGGCGTCATGTGGGACTGCCCGGAGGAGACCTTCGAGCTCGCCGCGGTCGGCATCCCTCTCCACGTCTCCGGACGCTACGAGGTCAGCGAGCGCTACGGCCCGCAGCTGCGACTGACCGCGATGCGCCCGGCCGCCCCGGGCGAGTACGACCTGGGCGAGCTGGTCGACGGCTCCCCGCGCGACGTCGAGCAGATGGAGGGCGACCTGCGCGAGCTCGTGGCCACGATCCAGAGCCCGCACCTGCGCGACCTGCTCGAGGCGCTGATCGGCCCGGGCTCGGAGCTGTGGCCCGCCTTCCGCGATGCGCCCGCGGCCAAGTACTACCACCAGGCCTACCGCCACGGACTGCTCGAGCACTGCCTCGGCGTCGCCCAGGCGGTGAGCGCCACGTCGGCCACCTTCCCCGGCGTCGACCGCGACGTCGCCGTGACCGGCGCGCTGCTGCATGACATCGGCAAGCTCGAGGCCTACGCCTTCGACGGCGCCGCGATCGAGATGGCCGACGCGGGCAAGCTCGAGGGCGAGATCCCGCTCGGCTACTACCGCGTGCGCCGGGCGATCGAGGACCTGCCGGGCTTCCCCCCGACCCTGGCCGAGGCGATGCTCCACATCATCCTGTCCCACCACGGCGCGCTGGAGCACGGCAGCCCGGTCGTGCCGTGCACGCGCGAGGCGACGCTGGTGCACATGATCGACAACCTGGGCGGGCGCCTGGGCTCGTTCGATCGCATCGAGAAGGAACTGCCGGACGGGCAGAGCTGGTCGGGATTCGACCGGGCGCTGTCGTCATCGGCGTATTTCGCGACGCGCAAAGCCGCCTGACTCTCCGCAAATTCCGGGGCGAAAGGGCCCTGAGTGCTCGGGCTTCGGCCTCAGCCTCGTATCCTCGTCCCTCATGGCGAAGGACACCGAGAAGCTGATCCGACAGCTCTCGCTGATCTCGTTCCTGATGGCCGAGCGCCGGCCCGTGACCGCACCCGAGATCCGGCAGGCGGTCGAGGGGTACAGCGGGATGAATGAGGACGCGTTCGCGCGGCGCTTCTACGCCGACCGCGCGGAGCTGGAATCGCTGGGCATCAACCTGACGGTCGACAAGCCGCTCGAGGGCGCAGGCCGAGCAGGAGAACTACACCCTGCCGCCCGGAGAACTTCTACCTCCCCGCGGTCGAGTTCACGGACTCCGAGCTCGCCGCGCTGCAGACCGCGCTGTCGCTGCTCGACGGCGAGTTCGCCTACGCCGAGCCGCTGCGCCTCGCCCTCCAGCAGCTCTCCTGGGGACGGCCGAGCCCGCTGCGCTCGCCCGACCAGGCATCGATCGCGCTGGGCATCACCGCCTCGGCCGGCGGGCCACGACCTCTCACAGCGCCTGGTGAAGATCGAGACCGCGATCTCCGGCGCAAGACGATCACCTTCGACTACTACACGATGGAGCGCGACGAGATCGGCGAGCGCAAGGTCGACCCCTACCAGCTGCTCTTCCAGGGCGGCCAGTTCTACGTCGTCGGGCGCTCCCACGAGCGCGACGCGATGCGCGTCTTCCGCCTCTCGCGCATCCGCGGGAAGGTGGCCTACGCCACGAAGGCCGAGCACGACTTCCAGCGCCCCGAGGACTTCGACCCGCGCGTCTACGCGGACCGCGTCACCTGGCAGTTCGGCGACGCCGTGGGCGACGGCCGAGGTGCGCATCGCCGAGCGCATCGCCTGGCAGGTCGAGCGTCACTTCGGCCGCTACGGGCGCTTCGACGACGAGGGCGACCGGTTCGTCACGGACTACGCCAACCCGCGCCAGCTCGTCTCCTGGGTGCTCGGGAATCGGCGAGCGCGCCCAGCTCGTCGGCCCGACCGAGCTCGTCGACGGAGCTGATGGAGCGCGTCGAGCTGCTCGAGGCCCGGCACACGGGCGCGCCCGAGCTGGCCGACGAGCTGCCCGACGCCGGCGAGGTGCCCGCCGCGGCGATCGAGGAGCCGGCCGAGGAGGGCGAGGGACGCCGCGAGGCGGCGATCCGCCCCGAGCGCTTCGCCCGCCTCGTCACGCTGGCGTCGATCCTCATCGAGGCCGGCCGCGAGGGCCGGCGCATCGAGAGCGAGGAGGTGCGCGAACGCCTCCAGCTCTCCGACCAGGAGCTGCGCGAGGACATCCAGCGTCCTCAACGTCGTCAACTTCGGCGCGGGCTCCTACATCCTCTACGCCGAGATGGGCCCCGACGGCTCCATCGAGGTCGACCCCGACGCCTACTCCGACTCGTTCGCCCGGCCCGCCCGGCTGCTGCCGATCGAGGCCAAGGCGCTCGTCGCGGCGATCGACCTCATCGGCGAGCACATCCCCCGCGGGTCGCTGGCCTCGGCGCGCAAGAAGGTCGTCTCCGCCCTGGGCGAGGACCCGGTCGAGGAGGGTCTCCAGGTCGCCCACGCCACGGGCG
>CAVWTG010000006.1:0-8955 GCA_963757705.1 uncultured Actinomycetes bacterium
GGGCATGCGTTATTGCTCACATGACCGCCATGACGAGCGCCCTCCCGATCGACACCCGCGAGATCCAGCAGCATTTCGCGCAGCGCCCTCTCGACGACGAGATGGCCGCCTATCTCAGCTACAACGCTCCGCGCTATGCGTGGATGCTCAAGCGCATCTCCGCGCTCACGGACGACATCCGCCAGGAGTGGCCAGGCGAGCCGGTCCGAGTCCTGGACGTGGCCAAGAGCTTCCAGACGGAGATGATCACGCGGCTCGTGGACGACGGGAGCGTCGACGACCTGGGCTATGACGACGTGCGCTTCCAGACGGACCCACGGGGGAAGCACATCCATTTCAACCTCAACCACGTGCGCGATCGCAACGCGTGGCCCGAGATCGGCGGCTACCACCTGATCGTGATCGCCGAGGTCATCGAGCATCTCAACGTCGGCCCGGTCTCGCTGCTGTCGTTCTTGGCCTCCGGGCTCGTGCCGGGCGGGTACCTCCTCGTGCAGACGCCCAACGCGGTGGCCCTGCACAAGCGGGTGCGGATGCTGCTCGGCCACCCCGACGTGGCGCCCCCGGACGAGCAGTCCGAGGGCGTCGCCCACCTCCACGAGTACACGGCCGCCGAGCTGCGCACCGCCGGCGAGCAGGCGGGACTGAGCGTCGCCCAGGTGGACATGGCCAACTACTTCGGGACCAAGCCCGCGGCCCGGGCCTACTCGGCGCTCGGCCGGGTGCTGCCCGCCAGCCTGCGCCACGGCATGGCCGTGACGTTCCGGGCGCCGCGCTAGCCGCCGGCGACGGCGGGCAGAATCGTCACCTCGTCGCCGTCGGCGACCTCGGTGTCGAGGCCCGACAGAAAACGGATGTCCTCCCCGCCGACGTAGACGTTGACGAAGCGCCGCAGGCTCCCGTCCTCGCAGATGCGCTCGCGCAGGTCGGAGTAGCGGTCGAAGAGGTCGTCGAGGACCTCCCCGACCGTCCCTCCGTCGGCCTCGGCCTCGGCGTCACCCGAGGTCACGGCCCGCAGCTGAGTCGGGATCTTCACCTTCACGGCCATCAGACGGTCACGGCCTCCGGCAGCGCGGCCTCGAATGAGGCCACGGACGGCTCGACCTCGTGGGTCGTGAACGTGCCCCGGACGGCGTCGAGGGTCTTCAGGCCCTCACCCGTGATGTAGGCCACGACGCGCTCGGAGCGCTTGATCTCGCCGCGCTCGGCCAGCTTGGCCAGGACCGCGGTCGTCACCCCGCCGGCGGTCTCGGTGAAGATGCCCGTGGTCTCCGCCAGCAGGCGGATCCCGGCGCGGATCTCCTCGTCGCTGACGGCATCGATCGTGCCGCCGGTCCGCCGCGCCAGGTCCAGCGCGTACGGGCCGTCGGCGGGATTGCCGATGGCCAGCGACTTCGCGATCGTCTGGGGCGTGCGGACGGGCCGGCAGACCTCCTGGCCGCCGGCGAACGCCTCGGCCACCGGGCCGCAGCCCTCGGCCTGCGCGCCGCTCATCACGGGGACGTCGCCCTCCGCGATGCCCAGCTCCAGCCACTCCTCGAAGCCGCGGGCGATCTTCGTGAACAGGGAGCCCGAGGCGATCGGCGCGACGACGCGGTCGGGCGTCTCCCACCCCAGCTGCTCGGCCGTCTCGTAGGCCAGGGTCTTGGACCCCTCGGCGTAGTACGGGCGCATGTTGACGTTCACGAAGGCCCACGGGTGCTCGCCCGAGAGCTCCGTGCACAGGCGGTTGACGTCGTCGTAGGTGCCTCGCACCGCGACCACCTTGGTGCCGTAGACGCCGGTGGCGAGGACCTTCTGCTCCTCGAGGTCGGACGGGATGAAGACGTAGGAGTCCATCCCTGCGGCGGCGGCATGCGCGGCCACGGCGTTGGCCAGGTTGCCCGTCGAGGCGCAGGCCAGGGTCTCGAAGCCCAGCTCGCGCGCTCGCGCGGCGGCCACGGCGACCACGCGGTCCTTGAACGAATGGGTCGGGTTGGCAGCGTCGTTCTTGACCCAGACCTCGCCCAGGCCCAGCCGCTCGGCCAGCCGGTCGGCCCGCACCAGCGGGGTGCAGCCGGCGGGCAGGCCCGCGCGGGAGCTCTCGCGCCGCGAAGGTCCCGGCTGGGCGGCGAGCGGCAGGAAGTCCGCGTAACGCCAGATGTTCTGAGGGCCGCCCTGGATCCGGCGGCGCGCGGCGGCGACATCGGCGATCGGCGCGTGGGTGTAGCTCACCTCGAGCGGTCCGAAGCACCGCTCGCAGACGTAGTGGGCCCCGAGGTCGTACTCGGTTCCGCACTCCTTGCAACGCAACGCATCTATGGCCATGAAAAAAACCTCTGCCCCGGGCTGTGACAGAGGTTCCAGAAGACCTTCCGATCACATCTCCCAGGCTTGTCTTGGAGCCTGTCAGGAATTGGCACCAGTTCTCGGCGCCGAAGCGACGAAATGGTTGCCGGGGCTTCATAGGGCCAGTCCCTCCACCCCTCTGGATGCTGTCGAGCAGCCTACCACGGCACCAAGCGCGACGCGCACCCTGGATCGTGGTGATAATCGACGGACCAGTTTCCGGGCGGGGGCCTGAGATGAAGCGTATGACGTGGCGCCGAAACACGCCCGCGGGGCGTCGGCTGATGGTGAACGGGGTGCATCTGACGGCGCTCTGGACGCTGGGGGTTGCCCAGCCACTCTTCGAGACGCTGCGCTCCGGGGAGACGTTCGCGGGCGCCGGCTGGTCGGGCGGGGAGATCGTGGCCTTCGCGCTGGGCTTCGCCCTCCTGCCGCCCGCCGTCTTGCTGGGGCTGGAGGCGGCGGCGGGTCGCGCCTCGGAGCGGGCCGGCCGGGCGTGCCACCTGACGTTCGTGGCCGGACTGCTCGGCGTGCTGGCCGCCTACCTGCTCAAGAACCGCACCGGGCTGGAGCCCGGGACCTACCTCAAGCTCTCGCTCCTCGCGGGAGTCGGCGGCGCCGCCGTCTATGCCCGCGTGGAGGCGGTCCGCTCTCTCCTCACCTTCGCCGCCGTCGCCCTCCCCGCCGCCCTGGCCCTCTTCCTGCTCGCCTCGCCCGTCCGCCACCTGGTATTCGCCGACCCCGCGCGCGCCGGCGCGCCGGGGCCGGCCGGGACCCCGGTGGTCATGGTCGTCTTCGACGAGTTCCCGGTGGCCTCGCTGATGGGCCCCGACGGCGCGATCGCCCCCCGCAGCTATCCGAACTTCGCCCGCCTGGCCCGGCAGTCGACCTGGTTTCGCAACGCCACCACCGTCGCCGACCACACCACGCGCGCGGTCCCGGCGATCCTGACGGGCCGATACCCCGCGGCCGACCGGCCGCCGGCCCTGGCCGCCTACCCCCGCAACCTCTTCACCCTCCTCGCTCGCAGCGGCCCGTTCGACGTCCACGAGAGCGTCACCCGCCTGTGCCCGCAGCGCCTGTGCCCGCGCCGGCGGGCGGGATGGTTCGGCCGGACGGGCCTGGCCCAGGCCCTCGTGCGGGTCTCGCTGAGCGAGTTCCTGCCCCCCGACCTGGTCGACCGGGTGCCCGCGGCCGATCCCATGGGAGTGCCCGCGCCCGCCGGCGAGTTCCAGAGCTTCCTCGACGCACTTCCCGGAGTTCCGGCCGGGGGCCTGAGTTTCGTCCACGTCCTTCTCCCCCACGAGCCCTGGCACTACCTGCCCTCCGGCCGCGAGCATCTGAGCCAGGCCTGCTGCCGCGAGGGCGTCATCCGGGGCTGGAAGCCGCTGGCCGACACCGACGTGGTCAAGTTCGACCTCAGCGCGGCCCACGACGCCCTGGTCCGCGATCGTCACCGCACCGAGCTGCTGCAGCAGGAGCACCTGTCGCAGGTGCGCTTCACCGACCGCCTGCTCGGCCGGCTCCTGGGCCGCCTGAAGGCCTCGGGCGTCTACGACCGGGCACTCGTGGTCGTCGTCGCCGACCACGGGGTGTCGTTCGCGCCGGGCTCCCACACCCGCGCGCTGTCGGATGACAACCTGGGCGGCGTGCTCGGCGTCCCGCTGTTCGTCAAGCGCCCTCACCAGCGCACGGGCCGCGTCGACGACCGCCCGGCGCTGACCATCGACGTCCTGCCGACCGTCGCGGACGCGCTGGACGTACGGATCCCGTGGCCCGTGGACGGACGCTCGCTCCTCGGACCGCGGGCGGCGCGCTCGCGCCTGCGGGTGACCGAGGTACGCCACGAGCGCACCCTGCACCCGGAGCTCTCCGCCTACCTTCGCCAGCGCCGCCGGGTCGTGGCCGACCAGGAGCACGCCTTCCATCAGACCCGCTCCGCGGCCGACCTGTTTCGGTGGGGTCCGAGGCCGCAACTGCTGGGCCGGCGCATCTCCGAGCTGAAGGACACGGCAAACGTTGCGGTCACGCTCGACGACCCTGCCGCCCACGATCTGCGTCCCGGCGCCCGGATCCTCCCGGTCCACGTCAGCGGGCGGATCAGCGGGCCCGGCCTCTCGCCGCGCGACGAGGTGGCGATCGGGATGCACGGCCGGATCGTGGCCACCGCCTGGCTTCACCGCCTCGGGCGGGACCTGCGCTTCTCGGTCCTGCTGCCTGAGAGCGCGCTGCACCCGGGCGCCAACGTCCCCACGGTGCGCGCAATCCCCGTGTCCACCGGCTGAGGGACGCGGTCTCGGAGGTACACTGGAACCCGAGGCGAAACCCATGCTGAACGACGACCCTCTCAGTCCCCGTCATGCCGAGCCTTCCCAAGCCCCGCTTTGGTCGCTCCGCGCGTGTCCGCGGACAGGTCGTCGCGCCTGTAGAGCCTGACACTCCCTCCGTCGAGGTAGTCGAGCACGGCGGACTGCGCTGGATCAACATCGAGCGCCCCCGGGCCGTCGACCGCGCCTGGCTGGAGGAGCACTTCGACTTCCACCAGCTCGACTACGAGGACGTCTTCTCGCGCAACCAGCGGCCGAAGATCGACGAGTACGACGAGTACCTGTTCATCGTCCTGCACTTCCCGCGCTTCGACAAGAAGATCGGGCGCCTGAACGCGGCCGAGCTCGACATGTTCGTCGGGCCCGACTTCCTTGTCACGCTCGCCGCCGACCCGATCGACCCGGTGGAGTACCTGTTCGAGCGCTGCCGCTCCCGCGACGAGGTCCGCGAGCAGTACTTCTCCAAGGGCGCGGGCTACCTCCTCTACAAGGTCGTCGACGATTCCGTCGACGCCTCGTTCCCCATGCTGCGCAAGATCGGCAACAAGCTCGAGCGCATCGAGGACGAGGTCTTCGAGGGCAGCTCCGAGGAGGTCGTGCGCGACATCTCCAACGTCAAGCAGGAGATCATCAACTTCCGCAAGATCATCCGGCCTCAGCGTGCGGTGTTCGGCGACCTCGAGCGCAACAAGGCGCGCTACATCGCCGACGACCTCGACATCTACTTCGACGACATCGTCGACGCTTCCGAGCGCATCTGGCAGCTGCTCGAGGGCTACAAGGAGACGGTCGAGGCTCTCGAGGTGACCAACGAGTCGGTCATCTCACACCGCTTCAACAACATCCTGCGCATCCTCACCGTATTCAGCATCGTCTTCCTGCCCGCCACGCTCATCGCGAGCATCTGGGGCATGAACGTCGGGCTGCCCGGCGGCGGTGATCCGGCCAGCTCCTCGCACGCGGTCTTCTGGGTCATCATCGCGACGATGGTCGTGCTGCTCGTCGGGATGCTGGCGTTCTTCCGCCGGCGCGGCTGGTTCTAGACCTCAGGATTCGACAGGCGCCGGCTGGGCCTCGGCGATGGGCGACGCGGGGGCCCGCGCCCGCCGGCGTCCGCGCAGGTTCATCGCCGGCCGCTCCACCAGGCGGTAGCAGAGGTCGGAGGCGACAAGCCCGCCGCCCAGCGCCACGGCGAGAACCGCCGCCCAGCGCGCGACCGACCCCGTGGGGAGGCTCGTCCAGTGTGTGAACACGGTCAGGGCCAGGCCCTGATGGATGAGGTAGAGCGAGTAGGAGCGCTGCCCCACCCAGCGCAGGGGGCCGCCGTCGAGCGCGCGAAGCGAGGCGGCACCCGACCATTCCCGCGTCAGCGCGGCCCCCAGCAGCGCCCCGCCGAAGGTGCAGGCCACCAGCAACGACCACGCGCCCGGCCGAGACGGGTACCCGATCGGCGCGCGGGCCGTGTACACGACGGCCGCGAGCAGCGCGAGCAGCGCGAGCGCCGGTGGCAGTAGGCGGGCCGCCGGCCCGCGCAGGCGGCGAACGGCCGTGTCCTCGATGGCCGCCAGCGCCACGCCGGGCATGAACGCGGCCACCATGGCCGGCACGCCCCGGCGCCACTCCAGAGTGTCCGGTCCCAGGCCCCGGGCGGCGAGGGAGGCGACGAACACCCCTCCGGTCAACCCCAGGACCAGCCCGAGTCGCCCGCGCCGTGACAGCCTGCCGGCCGTCAACCACATCACGGCAATCGCCGACATGGGAACGAGGGCGTAGAAGACGACCTCGATGTCCAGCGTCCACGCCGGCCCGACCAGGTAGGAGGCCGTGCTGACGTCGTAGTTCTGCGCAAAGGCGTAGATCGCCGCGATCTGCCCCGGCGTGGCGCCGAACGTGCCGTTGACGAGAAGCAGCACGGTGGTGACCATCCAGAAGGCCGGCACGATGCGCAACACCCGCGCCGCCGCGTATCCCGGCAGCCGGGGTCGCTCCGTCCCGGCGATGTAGGCCCGGACGAACGGCGCCGCGATCAGGTATCCCGAGAGGGCGAAGAACAGGTACAGGCAGATGTCCAGGCCGCTGAGCACGCCCCCGCCGAGCTGGCCGCGCACGAAGAAGTCGACGTGGTACAGGACCACGCCCAGGGCCGCGATCGCGCGCAGGGCATCGCCCGCGGCGAATCGGCGGCGTCCTCCGATGACTGTCCCAGTCCCTGCCGAGCCTGGCATGCACGTACCCCGGCCAGACCGTGGCACAGGCCGCGCCCGGGCGTCAAGCGCCAACCGGGGCTAGATGAGCGGAGAGCGGTGCGCGACGCTGCCCGCAACCAGGGCGCCCGCTCCCACGGCGTCCGCCGCGGCGTCGACCGCGGCCACCGCGGGCCATCGCCGCCCGGCCCGCAGCGCGTGTCGGCGCGCCTCCAGCGCGTAGGGCACCGCCGCCAGGGCGGCGGCCGGCCGGCGCCGGGCCACGGCGAACAGTGTCCCGGCGAGCGCCAGGTCGAAGAGCGCGCTGCGGCGGTTGAGGAAGACCCGGCGCCAGAAGAACGCCTCGCGCAGCTCGGGGATCCGCACCGCCATCTCCGGGAAGAAACGCAGGCGCGCCCGCTCGGAGACGTAGTCGCGCGGCCCGCGGGTGAAGACCTCGTGATGGACCAGAGCCTCGGGGCAGAACGCCGTCGTGCCCCCGCCCGCCGGACCCGCCAGCCCAGCCATACGTCCTCCCCCAACTCGATGCCGCGGCGCGGGCGCAGCCAGGTCTCAGCGGCCCACGCGCTCGAACGTCTCGCGCCGCACGAACAGGTTGGCGCTCTCGAATAGGCCCCAAGCTCCCGTCACCCACAGCGTCCGGTCGAAGGGCCCCGGCGCGGCCTCCGGGCGCGGCATCACCTGTCCCTGCACGAGATCGGCGCCGGCGAGCGCCCGGGCACCCGCGGCGAGCCAGGCGGGGGCCGGCTCGCAGTCGGAGTCCAGGAAGGCCAGGTGAGCGCCCGTGGCCCGCCGGGCGCCGAGATTCGCGCGAGGGCCGGGCCCCGGCCCTCGCCCTCCAGCAGGACGTCCACGACCTCGCTGCGCCGGGCCAGAGCGGAGGTGTCGCCCCGCGAGCCGTCGTCGACGACGACGACCTCGAAATCGCCCGCCTCGCGCTGCCGGGCAAGGCCCGCGAGCGTGCGACCGAGCGTCGCGGCGGCGTCGCGCGCCGGGACGATCACGCTCAGATCCGGCATCGACGGCGCAGCGTATAGTGCGCCCGTGCCCCGCCCGCCGGTAACCACGAGCGCCGGCGAGGGTTGACTAGGCATGGCAACCAGCCTGGAGACGCTGGAGCAGCTCGCCGCCGGCATGGCTGAGGGCCGGCCGGCCCCCAGCAAGCGGATGCTCGTCATCGCCAACCCCTACGCGACGACGGTTTCCGACCGGCTCAAGCATCTCTCGTCTACGCCCTGCGCGGGCGCTTCGAGGTCGACGCGGTCGACACCGAGGCCCGCGGCCACGCCACCGAGCTGTGCCGGGAGGCCGCGCTCGAGGGCTACGACGTCGTCGTGGCGTTCGGCGGCGACGGCACGGTCAACGAGGCCGCCAACGGGCTGGCCGGCTCCGACACGCCCCTGGACCTGCCTGCCCGGCGGGTCCACCAACGTCTTCTGCCGGCTGATGGGGATCCCGGCCGAGATCGTCGACGCCACCGAGCACCTGCTGGGCCTCGCCGACGACTGGCGCCCGCGGCGCGTGGACCTCGGGGAGGTCAACGGCCGGGCCTTCACGTTCTCCGCCGGGGTCGGCCTCGACGCGAGCGTCGTCGAGCGCGTGGACGCCCACCCGCATCTCAAGGCGCGCCTGGGCGAGTGGTACTTCACGTGGGCCGCGCTTCAGCACCTTCACCCGCCGCTACATCGTGCGCCCGCCCCGGATGACCGTGGGAACGGCCGGCGAGACGCTGGACCGGCGTCACCGCGATCATCCAGAACGTCGAGCCCCTACACGTACTTCAACCGCCGCCCCATCGAGCTGGCCGAGGGCGCTGAGGCTCGACGGCGGCAGCCTCTCCGGAGTGGTGCTGCGCCGGGCTCAACCCACTCGACATGCCGACCGTGCTCTGGCGCGCCTTCTCGCGCCGCGTCGACTGATCCCGCGCCACCGCCAGTGTCGAGGGCGTTCACCGGCCTTGGACCGAGGTGGGAGGGTCCCGGTCGATGGACGACCGCTCCGCTCCCGCTCCAGGTCGACGGCGACCACATCGGCTACGTCGACCGGGCCTCCTTCGGGATCCGGCCCGGCGAGCTGCTCGTCGTCGGCTAGCCCGG
>CAVWTG010000007.1:0-7571 GCA_963757705.1 uncultured Actinomycetes bacterium
GTTCCGGCGTCAGCTCCCGCCCGCGACGGCCGGCAGGATCGTGACCTCTCCGCCGTCGTCGACCTCGGTTCGAGCCCGTCGAGGAAGCGGATGTCCTCGCCGTCGACGTAGACGTTCACGAAGCGGCGCAGCGCCGCCCGTCGTCGGCGATGCGGTCGCGAAGGTCGTCGAAGCGTCGTAGAGCGCGTCGAGACCTCGCCGACGGTCCCGCCGTCGACCTCGGTCTCTGCCTCGCCGCCCGTCGCCGCCCGGAGCTGGGTCGGGATCTTCACCGTGATCCCCATCAGGCCGCCACGTCCTCCGGCACATCGCCTCGAAGGCGTCGAAGGACGCGGCGATTCGAGGACTCGAAGGTCCCGCGGCGGCGTCGATCGTCTTCAGGCCCTCGCCCGTGATGTAGGCCACAACTCGCTCGTCGCGGCCGATGTCGCCACGCTCGGCCAGCTTGGCCAGCGACGGCGGTGGTCACGCCGCCGGCGGTCTCGGTGAAGATGCCGGTGGTCTCGGCCAGCAGCTTGATGCCGCGCGGATCTCGTCGTCGGTGACCATGTCGACGCCGCCGCCGGTGCGCCGCGCAAGCTCGAGCGCGTAGGGCCCGTCGGCCGGGTTGCCGATGGCCAGCGACTTGGCGATGGTGTCCGGCTTGACCGGGCGGCACACGTCGTGGCCGCCGGCGAAGGCGGTCGGCGACCGGGCGAGCAGCCCGTCGGCCTGGGCGCCGTTCATGACCGGGACCTGGCCGTCGAGCAGCCCGAGGTCGATCCACTCCTGGAAGCCGCGGGCGATCTTGGTGAACAGCGAGCCGGAGGCGATCGGCGCGACGACCCGGTCGGGGATCTCCCAGCCGAGTTGCTCGGCGGTCTCGTAGGCCAGGGTCTTGGAGCCCTCGGCGTAGTACGGCCGCATGTTGACGTTGACGAAGGCCCAGTTGTGCTCGCCCGAGATCTCGGTGCAGAGGCGGTTGACGTCGTCGTAGTTGCCCTGCACGGCGATGACGTCGCGCGCCGTAGATGCCGGTGGCGAGGATCTTCTGCTCCTCGAGGTCGGCCGGGATGAAGACGTAGGACTCCAGCCCGGCGGCGGCGGCGTGGGCGGCGACGGAGTTCGCCAGGTTGCCCGTCGAGGCACAGGCCATGGTCTCGAAGCCCAGCTCCCGCGCTCGTGCGAGCGCCACGGCGACGACGCGGTCCTTGAACGAGTGGGACGGGTTGGCGGCGTCGTTCTTGACCCACACCTCGCCGAGGCCGAGGCGCTCGGCCAGCCGGTCGGCCCGCAGCAGCGGCGTCCAGCCGGCGTGCAGCCCGCGCGAGCGCGCGGCGGCGCCTGGCGATCGGCAGGAAGTCCGCATAGCGCCAGATCTCTGTGGCCCGGCCTGGATCCTGCGCCTCAGCGCGGCGACGTCGACTCGGCGCGCGCCGCGTAGCGGACCTCGAGCGGGCCGAAGCAGCGTTCGCAGACGTACCGCGCGTCGAGGGGGTATTCGTGATGGCACTCCTTGCAGCTCAGCAACTCTGGCGGCATAAAAAAACCTCCGCCGGGTTCCGTGGTGGAGGTTCGATGAAACCGCCCTTCCACATCTCCCAGGCTTGTCGTTTGACAACCTGCAGGAATTGGCACCTTTTCGACTTTCGCCGAATGGTTGCCGGGGCTTCAACGGGCCTGTCCCTCCACCCCTCTGGATGCGTGCTTCAGTATAGACTGATCGCAACCGGGTCTCCGGGCGTTCACACCGCGGCGTCGGATTGCGAACGCTGCAGCCTGGCGCGATACACTGCCAGCCTGATGCCGGAGCCCTGATGACCCTGGACGAGCCGCGAAGTCGCCATGCCGAACCTGCCCAAGCCCCGCTTCGGTCGTTCGGCGCGCTCGCGCGCGCAGGTCGTCTCCGCACCTGCTGAGCCGCAGGCACCGCGTGTCGAAGTCGTCGAGTTCGACGGCCTGCGCTGGATCAACATCGAGCGCCCGCGTTCCGGTGAGCGCGCCTGGCTCGAGGAGCACTACGACTTCCACCCGCTCGACATCGAGGACGTCTTCTCACGCAACCAGCGGCCGAAGATCGACGAGTACGAGAGCTACCTGTTCATCGTGCTCCACTTCCCGCGCTACGACAAGCAGGTCGGCCGGCTGAACGCCGCCGAGCTCGACGTGTTCGTCGGCCAGGACTTCCTGATCACGCTGCCGAACGAGTCGATCGACGCGCTCGAGTACCTGTTCGAGCGCTGCCGCCAGCGCGAGGAATTGCGCGAGACCTACTTCAGCAAGGGCGCCGGGTACCTGCTCTACAAGATCGTCGACGACTGCGTGGACGCGAGCTTCCCGATGCTGCGGAAGATGGGCAACAAGCTCGAGCGGCTCGAGGAGGACATCTTCGAGGGCCGCTCCGCGGAGATCGTGCTCGACCTCTCGAACGTCAAGCAGGAGATCATCAACTTCCGCAAGATCGTCCGCCCGCAGCGGATCGTGCTGAACGATCTCGAGCGCACCAAGCACCGCTACATCGCGGACGAGCTCGACATCTACTTCGACGACATCAACGACGCGTCCGAGCGCATCTGGCAGCTGCTGGAGGGCTACAAGGAGACCGTCGAAGCGCTCGAGGTCACGAACGAGTCGGTGCTCGCGCACCGGCTGAACGACGTGCTGCGCGTGCTGACGTCGTTCAGCGTCGTGCTGCTGCCGCTCACGCTGATCGCGAGCATCTGGGGCATGAACGTCCACGTCCCGGGCGAGCAGGGGGTCACGGGCTTCTGGATCATCATCGCCGTGATGGTCGTGTTGCTCGGCGGGATGCTCGCGGTGTTCCGCAAACGCGGCTGGCTCTGACGCACGATCCGGCGCGCCCGGAGACTCCCGGCGATCAGCGCCGCCGCTCCCGCCGCGTCCGCCGCCAGGTCGGCGGCCGCCACCTTCCAAGCGCGTCTCCCGCCCCAGGGAGCCGACTCGGCGCGGGCGATCGCGGCGTAGGCAGGTGCCAGGGCGAGCGGTCCCGGGCGACGGCGAGCTGCCGCGGCAAGCGCCCCGGCGGCCGCGAGATCGAACGCCGCGCTGCGCCGGGTCAGGAACCAGCGCCGCCACAGGAATGTCTCGCGCAGCTCGGGGACCCGGGCCACGAGCGGCGGGAACAACCGGCGGCGCAACCGCTCGCGCACGTAGTCCGCGGCGCCACGCTGGATGACCCGGTGACGCACGACGGCCTCGGGGCTGAAGGTTGTCCTCGCCCCCCGGCGCACCGCAGCCCACCCCAGGAGCACGTCCTCGCCGAACGGAGCTTGTCCCGGCGGCTCGAGACCGGCGGGAAAGCCGCCGGCACGCTCGAAAGCCTCTGGGGGCGCCAGAAGATTCGCCGTCTCGAACAGGCCCTGGTCGGCGCGGTGGCCCACACCGTGCGGTCGAAGGGCCCGGGGCGTGCTCCCTCGGGCGGGCGCACCTGGCCTTGGACGAGGCCCGCCCCGTTCAGAGCGCCGAGCCCCCGGGCGAGCCAGTCGGGGTCGGGAACGCAGTCGGCGTCGGTGAACGCGAGCACGTCGCCGCGCGCGCTCGCCGCGCCGTCATTGCGCGCCGGCCCCGGGCCCGCCCCTCGCGCGCGGCGCAGAACGCGCTCGACGACAGGGTGTGCCTGCGCCAAGGCCACGGTCCCGTCGCGCGAGCCGTTGTCCACGACGACGACCTCGAACTCGGCATCCAGACTCTGCGCCGCCAGGGCGTCGAGCGTGTCGCCGAGCGTGCGCTCGGAGTCCCGGGCGGGGACGATCACGCTCACGGTCGTCACCGGCCAAGGCTATATCCGCCGGTAGGGTGTTCGCGTGATCGGCAACGGGCCCCGCGCAGTGTTGTAGGCGCCATGGCCAGCCTGGAAATGCTGGAGCAGCTCGCCGCCGGCACCGCCGAGGGCACCCCTGCTCCCAGCAAGCGCATGCTGGTCATCGTCAACCCATACGCCACGACGGTCTCCGACCGCCTCAAGCACCTCGTCGTCTACGCGCTGCGCGGCCGTTTCGAGGTCGATGCCGTCGACACCGAGTCGCGCGGGCACGCGACCGAGCTGTGTCGCGAGGCGGCGCACGAGGGCTACGACGTGGTGGTCGCGTTCGGCGGCGACGGCACCGTCAACGAGGCGGCCAACGGGCTCGCCGGCTCGGACACGCCGCTGACCTGCCTGCCCGGGGGCTCCACCAACGTGTTCTGCCGGCTCCTGGGTATCCCGCCCGAGATCGTCGACGCCACCGAGCATCTTCTGGGCCTGGCCGACGATTGGCGCCCCCGGCGAGTCGACCTGGGTGACGTGAACGGCCGAGCCTTCACGTTCTCCGCCGGCGTGGGCCTGGACGCCAGCGTCGTCGAGCGCGTGGACGCCCACCCCCACCTGAAGGCCCGGCTGGGCGAGCGGCCTTCACGTGGGCCGCCCTGAGCACGTTCAGCCGGCGCTACGTCGTTCGCCCGCCCCGGCTGGAGGTCGTGGCGGGCGGCAGACAATAGGCGGGGTCACCGCCGTGGTCCAGAACGCCACCGCCTACACGTACTTCTCGCGGCGGCCGATCGAGCTGGCCGAGGGAGCGCAGCTCGACGAGGCACGCTTGCCGGCGTCGTCCTACGCCGGGCCGACCCCTCGACATGCCGACCGTCCTGTGGCGGGCGTTCTCCCGGCGTGCGCGGATCCCCCGCCATCGCCAGGTGGAGGCGTTCGCGGGTCTGACGGAGGTGTCCGTCCGCTCGCTCGACGACCGCCCGCTCCCGCTTCAGGTGGACGGGGACCACATCGACGACGTCGCCGAGGCGGACTTCCGCATCCGTCCCGGCGAGTTGCTCGTCGTCGCCTGAGCCGCGCCCGCCGCCTCGAACGCAGTTAACTTGCCGCCTGTGTCTCGGCGATCGACGCGCTGGCTGTGGACGCTGATCGCCGCCGGCACGGTGATCCGGCTGACCGTAGCCCTCACCACCGACGGCGTGGCCTTCGACGTCGAGTCGTTTCGGATCGTCCGTCACCTGCTCGCTCACGACACGACGCACCTGTACGCGGTGGTCAACGGCGTGGGCGGCTATCACTGGCCCTATCCCCCGGCCTTCTTCGCCTGGATCGAGGCCTCGGCCGGCCTTAGCCGGGCGGTCGGTGGCGGCTACATCACCTTCGTCCAGCTCGCGCCGATCCTGGCCGACGGTGCGCTGGCCTGGCTGGTGGCTCGCCAGCTGGCCTGGGAGCGCGCGCCGCAGCGCACCTGCCTGGCCGCCGGAGCGCTCATCGCGCTGGGCCCGTCGTTCATCCTCATCTCGGGCTATGCCGTCCAGATGATCGGTGGCGATCCTGCCGGCCGTCGGCGCGCTCGTCGTCTGGCGCCGCGTCGAGGGGCCCGACCGCGCCTGGAAGGCCGGCCTGCTTATCGGGCTGGCGGCCTCGATCAAGACGGTCCCGGGCCTCGTCGTCCTGGCGCTGCTGCCGAGCGCCCGGGGATGGCGCGAGGCGGTCACGCTCGTCGTGGCGTCGATCGCCCTGCCGCTGCTCGCGCTGGCCCCATTCTGGGCGGCCGATGCCGAGGCCGTGCGGCGGATGCTCCGCTACAACGGCCTGCCGGGCCTCGGAGGCCTGACCCTCGCCGTGCAGCCCGACCTCGCCGAGGCCTGGCTTCGCCGCCCGGTGGGCTACAACGGCGTCAACTCCTGATCGCCGACCATCAGCGCCTCGTCAACGTCCTGGTCGTTGGCGGCGCCGGCGCGCTGGTCTTCGCGCGGCGCATGGCGCCCGAGCGGGCAGCGGTGTGATCTGGCTCGCCGTCTGGGCCTTCGGGACGGGGTTCTTCTTCCAGTACCTGGTGTGGGGCCTGCCGTTCCTGTTGCTGGCCCGGCACCTTCGCGCGGCTGCGTTGCTTCAGGTGGTGACCGCGGTGGCGGGGATCCTGTTCTACGCGGGGCCGTGGAGTGATCGCGGACTCGTGGTGGTGTTCGTCGTCCTCATGCTGGCCGCCTGGATCGGCTGGCTCGGCGGCCTGGCGCTGGCGACCCGCGCCCCGGGTCCACGGACCTCGGCGAGCGCGGCGTGAACCGCCGCCTCGGGCTCTCGGCCTGGGAGCTCGCCCTGCTGGCGGCGGCGCCGTTGTGGGCGTTCGGGCCCCTGCTGATTATCGCGCTGGCCGCGGCCGCCGATTCCCGCACCCTGACGGGGGCCGACGGGCCGCTGGCCGGAGATCAGCTCCAGTACCTTGCCTGGGTGCGAGACGCCTCCCGGCATGGCCTGGCGGCGAACCTCTTTGACCTGAGCAGCAGCCCGCACTACTTCGCCCATCCGATGTTCAGCCTCTCCGGGCTGGCGACCGCGCTGGGGGCGCCGATCCAGCTCGCCTACTGGGCCTGGAAGCCCGTCGCCGTCGCGACGCTGTGTGCCGGGACCATCCTCTGGGTTGGCCGCATGCTGCCGGGACGCAGCGGGGCACAGGCGGCCGCGGCCGCGCTCTCGCTCTTCCCCTACAGCCCGCTGACCGCATTCGTCCTGTGGGCCCACGTTGGTTCCGCCTCGTCTCGTGCCCAGGCGGGCAACACGGCCGGCGAGCTGTTCGGCGGCGGCGAGCTGTGGGGCTACTCGCAGACCGCCATCGCGATAGGACTGATTCCGGTGACGCTCGGCCTGGTGGAGCGAGCCCGAGCGCCGAAGTCGGGCCGGGCGCCCCTGGTGTCGCGGGGAGCCGCCGCGGCGGCGCTCGTCATTTCGTGGATCCATCCATGGCAGGGGGTGACCACGATCCTCATCCTGGTGGGGCTCGCTGCGTGGCCGGGGGCGCAGAAAGGCCGCCGGATTGCGGGCGCTCGCGCCGGCGCTGGCCTGGGCGGCGCCCCGGGCGTTCGACGCCGCCCTCGCGCGTTGGGACGCGGCCTGGAAGCTGGCCTCCGCTCAGAACGAGATTGGGCTTCCGCCGCTCGGCGCCGTCCTGCTCGCCCTGGGCGCGTTCGCCGTCTTGGGCGCGCTGGGAGTCTGCGTCCGGCTGGCGACCGGCCGAGCGCGCTCTTGTGCTGTGGATCGTGGCCGGCCTGGCGTTCCTCGTGGCTAAGTCCTATCCGCCGCATGCCCTGGCGGGCCTGAGCTTTCCGCTGGCGGTGCTGGCCGTGCGCGGGACGGCACGGCTGGGGCTGTCGCGCGTCGTGGCCGTACTCCTCGTCGCGGTCGCGGCTCTTCCGGGCATGGTCTACGTGGTCCGGGAGTTCCGTCGGGTCTACGGTGTGCCCTCTCAGCAGCTCTACCTGGTTCGTGCTGAGGCTCGGGCTGCGCGCTGGTTTCGCGACGAGGCTCCGCCGGGGGGGGTGCTGGCCTCGCCCGTGGTGGCCACCGCGCTTCCCTCCCAGACCGGGCGAGCCGTCTGGGAGGGACATCCCTCCTGGACACCAGACCACCCGGCCCGGTGGCCGAGGCGGCGCAGCTGTTCTCTGGGGCCCTGGCGCCAGGGCAGGCCCGAGCCCTCGTCGTTCGCAGCGGCGCACGGCTCCTGGTCTCGGACTGCGCTGACCGTCACGACCCGCGAGTGCAACTGGGCCCGCTCGTCACGGCGACGCGCCGCTTCGGCTGCGCCCGGGTGTACGTGCTGAGTGGC
>CAVWTG010000008.1:0-18636 GCA_963757705.1 uncultured Actinomycetes bacterium
GTTCTTCGGCGAGGAGTGCCCTGAGGCGCGCCAACTGCGCAGACCGGCCACCTGCGCCACGAGGAGCCGGCCAGCCCGATGACCGGCGAGGAGGAGGACACGGACGTCGGCTTCCCCGGGCCCGGGCACTTCATCGCCGAGCGCGAGCTGGCGGATCAAGATCGCCATGAGCGTGCTCGCCTTTCGGCGCCATGTTCGCCGGGCTTGCTTCAGCTGCCGTCGGGATCGACGACTTCCTGCGACAAGTTCCTCGAGCCGACGTTCGCGGACGCCCGCGGCACGGATCGAAGCCGTCCAACGGCCTCGAGGGCCTTCGGCGGGAGTCCTCAGCCCCGTCGCTCGGCCGTCGTGGGGCATCGCCATCGCCTCGGCTCCTGTGGTCAAGCGCCCCGGGGACCTGCCCGGCAAGCTGCGCGAGCGGCTCGCGGCCCGTTCTACGAGCTCTCCGTGGACCGTGGTTGTTCGACGGGCCTAGGGCCCGGCTCATCCTGCGGCGGGCGCGCCGCCGTGGGCGTGTTCTGCCGGCAGACAAGTTCGAGCGCTATCGTCATGGCGCGCTGATCGGCGGGCCCACGGGCGCCGTCGTCCCTCGGCTCGCGCCGTGGTGCGCGGCGTCCAGAGCGGCTACCTGCGCGGTCTCCGCGGCGCCCTGCTCGTGCGGGGCGTGGTCGGCATCGCCCTCTACTTCCTGATCGTGTCCAGCTAGGCTCATGCCCCTCTCCGTTCCTCATCTGGCTGCCCCACCGCCGTCGCCCTGGTCGCGGCGCTGCTCCCCGCGCGCCTGACTCCGCGCGTCGATGCTTTCGGCGAGGACCGTGGCGGCGATGACGCGCTCGCAGCGATCGGCTACATCGCGAGCTTCGACGGCGGGAAAGCCCGGCCTGCAGTTCCTCACCAACCAGATGTGGATCTCCGAGCTGGGCATCCACTACAAGCTCGGCCTCGACGGGCTGAACCTGTTTCTGGTGCTCATCACCACCGTGCTGTTCGCGGCGGCGATGCTGGCGGCGAACCTGCGCGACTGGGAGCGCCCGCGCCTCTTCTACTTCATGTTCGCGCTGGCCGAGTCCGGTGTCCTGGGCGCGTTCTGCGCGCAGGACCTGGCGCTGTTCGTCGCCTTCTTCGACCTGATGCTGATCCCGTTCTACTTCCTCATCGGCGCGTGGGGCGGGCGCGACCGGGTCAGGGCCACGACCAAGCTGGTGATCTACACCCTGGTCGGTTCGCTGTTCATGCTCGCCGGAGCGGTCGCGACCGGCGTGATCGCCTCCCAGGGCGACGCGCCCCTGAGCTTCGCCCTGTCCGACCTGGCGGCGGTGGGCCTGCCCACGGGCTCGCAGGAGTGGATCTTCCTGTGCTTCGCCGCGGCCTTCCTGGTCAAGATGCCGCTCTTCCCGGTCCACGGCTGGCTGCCCGACGGGTACCGCGCGATGCCGCTGCCCGTGCTGGCCGTGTTCAGCGCGGTCCTGTCCAAGGTCGCGGCCTATGGGTTCCTGCGCATCGTGCTCCCGCTCTACCCCGACGCCTCGGCACACTTCCAGACCCTGATCCTGCTGATCGCGCTGGCCTCGATCCTCTACGGGTCGGTGGTGGCGTTCAGCCAGACCGACGCCCGGCTGATCATCGGGTTCTCGTCGATCGCCCAGCTGGGTTTCATCACGCTGGGGATCTTCTCGCTCAAGTCCGCCGGGGCTCAGGGCGCACTGCTGCAGATGATCAACCACGCCGTCGTGGTCGTCCCCCTGTTCCTCATCGTGGGCGTGCTCTCGGCGCGGGCCGGAGGCTCGGAGGACATCCGCGACATGGGCGGCATCGCCTTCCGGGCGCCCGTGCTGGCGGCGATGTTCCTGATCGTCGCCTTCGCCAACCTGGCGATGCCCGGATCGGCCAACTTCGTGGGCGAGTTCTACATCCTGCTCGGCGTCTTCCAGGCGAAGATCGTGTTCGCGATCGTCGCCTTCACCGGCGTCGTGTTGGCCAGCATCTACATGCTGCGCGCCTTCATCCGCACGATGCACGGGCGCGTGGGCGAGAAGGTGGAGTCCCGTGAGGTGTCCTGGGGCGACGGCCTCGTGCTCGTCCCGCTGGTGCTCGTGATCCTCGCCCTGGCGATCTACCCGCAGCTGCCGCTCTCGCGCTCCGAGCGCTCCGTCAAGGCGTCGCTGGCCGCCGCCCAGGTCGCGGCGCATCCGGCCACCGACCGGGCGGCCACGCCCGCCCAGGGGGCGACCCCTTGACCGCGGTCCTCGCCACCGTCAAGGGCCCGCACATCGACTGGGCCGGGCTGTCGCCGATCATCGCCTACGCCGCCGGGATCGTCGTCGTGCTGATGGTCGGGCTGTTCCGGTCGCCCTTCGTGCGCCGGGCCCTCGTCCCGGCGCTCACGCTGGCCAGCCTGGGCGCGGCCCTGGGCCTGACGATCTGGCAGTGGGGCGAGCACAAGTCGATCATCTCGGGCGCGCTGGCCGTCGACGACCTGGGCCTCTACCTCAACCTGCTGTTCATCACCGGCGCGATCGCGGCGGTCCTGCTGCTGATCCGCGACAGCTCCCCCGCGGAGGCCGGCCAGGGCGAGCACCACGCACTCCTGCTGACCGCCGTGATGGGCATGTCCGTCCTCGCTGCCTCGCAGGAGTTCGTCACGCTCTTCGTCGGGCTGGAGCTGTTGTCCATCCCGCTCTACGTCCTGTGCGCGACGAACCTGCGCCGCGAGGGCTCGCTGGAGTCCGGCCTGAAGTATCTGATCATCGGGTCCGTCGGGTCGGCGACGCTGCTCTACGGCCTGGCGCTGATCTACGGCGCCACCGGCGAGACGCAGTTCACCCAGGTCGCCTCCGCGCTGTCCGCCGACGCGAGCCTGGTCGACGACCCCCTCACGCTGACGGGCATCGGGCTCGTCGTCGCGGGCCTGTGCTTCAAGGCCTCGGCGGCGCCGTTCCACCAGTGGACGCCCGACGTCTACCAGGGCGCGCCCACGCCGATCACCGCGTTCATGGCGGTGGCGACAAAGGCCGCGGCGCTGGGGATCTTCCTGCGGTTCTTCGACGTGGCGCTGATCGACGCGGCGACGAACTGGGCGCCGATCGTGGCCGCGGTGGCGGCCCTGTCGATCGTCGTGGGCAACGTCGGCGCGCTGACGCAGACGTCGCTCAAGCGCCTGATGGCCTGGTCGAGCGTCGCCCAGGCCGGCTACATGCTGGCCGGGGTGACGGTGGCCGACCAGGTCGGCGTTAAGGCCGTGGTCTTCTACCTGGGCGTCTACCTGTTCATGAACCTCGCGGCCTTCGCCGTGATCGTGGCCCGCGAGCGCGAGACGCCGTTCGGCGACGACATCCGCTCCGTCGCCGGCCTGGGCGCCTCGCGCCCCGAGCTGGCCTGGCCGATGACGCTGGCGATGCTCTCGCTCGCGGGGATCCCGGCGACCGCGGGCTTCATCGGCAAGTTCACGCTGATCAGCGCGACGGTCAACGGCGACTACACGTGGCTCGGCGTCCTGATCGTGATCGGCTCGATGATCTCCCTGGCCTACTACCTGCGGGTCGTGGCCGCGATGTGGCTGAGCGACGCGCCCGCCTCGGCGCCGCGGCCCGGACCGACCGGGCAGCCCGCCATCGCCGGCGGATCCCCCGAGGCAGACGCGCCGGTGCGCGAGATCGAGGTGACCGCGGTCGCCGTCGTCTTTGGAGCGGCGACGCTCTTCTTCGGGATCATCCCCGGCCCCCTGTTCGACCTCGCCCGCCACGCGGGCCGCTCGCTCGGCCTGCTGTAGGCGGGGCGGGCACTGAGAGGGCGACCCAGCGCGCCGAGGGTGACGGCGACGCCCGGCGGCTCGCGCCCGACGCCCGCGACCTCCTGGCGGCGATGGAGGAGGAACGCTGGGTGGCCGAGGAGCCCGAGGAGCATCTGCTCCCCGCACCTGCGCCGGGCCTGCGGGGCGGAGGACTCTCCGTTCGAGCTGCTGGGCACAGTGGTAGTCGCGAGCGGCGAGTTCGAGGTGCGCGTGCGCTGGCGGCGCCCCGAGCGCAGCCCGGGCGCCATGCGCGCCGCCGCGTTCGCCCTGCTCGGCCAGGCGGCCGAGAGCGCGACGCTCGTCCGCGAGCGCCCGGGCACAGGCGTCCTCGAGGCCGTGGCCGGGATCCTCGCGGGCGATGGGCCGTTCGCCGGGCACGGCCACGTGATCGTGCTGCGGGTGGTCGATTAGGGGGTGAGTTTCGAAAGGTTCCTGCCTAGTACCGGATATGGCGGTACAGAGCAGGAACCTTCACGACCAGATCGCCCGATGCGCCGCCAAGCAGCACGGCGCGATCAGCCGCGAGCAGCTCCTCTCGCTCGGCGCGACCCGCCACCAGATCAGCGACCGACTGAACAACGGCCTCCTCATCGTCGAGTTCCGCGGCGTCTACCGCGTCGGGCACCGGGCGCCCAGCCGGCTGGCGACCTACATGGCCGCCACCCTGGCCTGCGGCGAGGGAGCGCTGTTGTGCGGCCGGGCGGCCGCACACCTCTTCCAGCTCATCAAGACGCCACCCTCCTCACCGGAGGTCGTTGCCCCCACAGAGCGGCGGGTCAGGGGGATCCGCACCACGCGCTGGCGCAAGGGCAACTCGCCCCCGGCGACGTGCTGGCGCGGGATCCCCGTCACCACGGTGGCTCGCACGCTCGTGGACCTCGCCGCCGTCATGTCGCCGCCCGAATTGGCGCGCGCCATGCACGAAGCGCAGGTCCGCTACGGCACGACCCCGCAACAGGTCGAGGCCGTCCTGCCCCTCAGGGCACCCGGGAGGGCCGCGCTCCGGGCGGTCGTTCACGGCGACGAGCCGGTCACCCTCAGCGTCCTCGAGGCACGCTTCCTCAAGCTCCTGAAGCAGCACGGCCTCCCCCTTCCCGTCACCAACCGCAGGACCGACGGCCACTACATCGACTGCCGCTGGCCCGACCACGCACCTCACCGTCGAGCTCGACAGCTACCGCTTCCACAACACCCGCCACGCCTGGCAGCAGGGCCACCGGCGCGAGCGAGCAGCCCACGCGCGGGGCGACGATTTTCGCCGCTATACGCACGAAGACGTGGCCGAGAACCCGCGCGCGATGCTGACCGAGCTCTCCGGGCGCCTAACATCGCCGCCATGGAGACCGGCACCGCCTTCACCCGCCTGACGCACGACGCCGACGACCGCTTCCAGACGCTGCGTCGCGAGCTCGGCGTCTCCACGTTCGGGCTGAACCTGATGCTCCTCAAGCCCGGGCAGCGCGGGCGGATCCACAAGCACAAGCGCCAGGAGGAGGTGTACCTCGTGCTCGAGGGAACGCTGACGCTCCTCGTCGAGAACACGGCTCATTCCCTCGAGGCAGGAGCCATCGCGCGCGTAGGCCCGGAAGTGAGGCGCCAGCTCGTCAACGAGACGGGCGAACGCACTGCCGTCCTCGCGATCGGAGGGGCGCACGAGCACGAGTCCCGCGACGGCGTCGCCTTCGCCTCCTGGGAAGAGGAGGAGGGACGCTCGCCTCAGGAGGTGCCCCTGCCCGAGGACGTCCCGGTGGATGGCGCATGAGCGGCCACGAGGCGATCAACCTGGCGGAGAAGCTCGCCGAGTTCGACGAGGCCTTCAGCCCGCGGATCGTCGGGCAGCTCAACGACTACAAGCTGATGGTCGTGAAGACCCGCGGCGAGTTCGTCTGGCACACCCACCCGGACACCGACGACTTCTTCCTCGTCCTCGCCGGCCGCCTGACGATCCAGCTGCGCGACGGCGACGTGGAGCTGGGCCCCGGCGAGATGTACGTCGTCCCGCGCGGCGTCGAGCACTGCCCGCGCGCCGACGAGGAGGCGCACGTGCTCCTGATCGAGCCCGCCGGCACGCGCAACACGGGCGATGCGGGAGGCGAGATGACCGCTCCTGAGCGGCATCTCTGAACCGCCGACCGTCGCGCTAGCCTAGGCCGCCCTGTGGACTACCCGGTCGAGAACTTCACCGACGACGAGCGCGCGCTCCTCGCCCCCCATTTCACGAATCTCGACCGCCCCGTCTTCGGGCTGGTCAACCTCCCGGAGACCGTCAAGGGCGCCCTGTTCGCCCGGTACTCCCGCTACCAGGGGACCCTGCGCCGGCTCTTCCTCGACGAGTTCTCGGGCGACGTGGCCGGCGCCACCGCCGCCGCCTGGGACGGCGAGGAGGGCGAGCGCGCAGCCAAGCTCTACGAGCGGATCTTCCTCGGCTACGGCGACGACTCGGTCGCGCAGCTGGGCGGGGCCCATGTCGCCTGCGAGTGGGTCTCCAACGTCCTGACCAAGGTCCTGCAGCGCCCGCGTCTGGGCGCCTACCTCGAGCAGTCGACCCGCTACATCGCCTACGACGCACCCATGCCGGGCGGCGGCTACCGCTACTACTCCGATTCCGAGCTGGGCCCGCAGTACCGGGCCGCCATGGACGACCTCTTCTCGATCTACTCGGCCGCGCTGCCCGCCGTCCAGTCCTGGGCGGCCGAGCGCTTCCCCGGGGGGACGGCGAGCCCGAGACGGCCCACGCCCGCGCGATCAAGGCCAAGTCGCTGGACCTCCTGCGCGGCCTGCTCCCGGCCGCCTCGCTCTCGCACATGGGCATCTTCGCCACCGGCCAGACCTACGAGCAGCTCGTCCTGCACCTGCTCGCCCATCCGCTGCCCGAGGCCCGCCACTACGGCCAGATGATCCTCGACGAGATCAAGGCCGTCATGCCCAGCTTCGTCGCGCGGGTGGAGCGCCCGGACCGCGGCGGCGAATGGATCTCCTACCTGGAGGCGCGCGAGGAGGCCGCGAGATCGTGGGTCGCCCGGCTGGGCCTCGACCGCCCCGCCGCCGACCGCGGCCCGTCGGTCAAGCTCGTCGAGGTCGACGGCGACGTCGAGCGCCTGCTCACCGCCCTGCTCTTCGAGGCGTCCAACACCTCGGAGGAGCGCGCGCGGATCGCCGTGGCCACGCTGTCGGCCGAGCAGCAGGGCGAGCTGCTGACGGATCTGGTGGGCGACCGGCGCAACCGCCGCTACCGTCCCGGCCGCGGGTTCGAGACGCTGCGCTACCGGTTCGAGATCGTCTCCGACTACGGCGCCTTCCGCGATCTCCAGCGCCACCGCATGCTCACCTGCCAGTGGCAGTCGCTCACGCCCGACCTCGGCGCCGGCGTCCCCGAGGAGATCGACGCGTCCGGACAGGGCGACAACTACCGCCGCGCGCTGGAGCGCTCGCGTGACGAGTTCGACCGCCTGGTCGACGCCGGCCTGCCCCGCTCGGCTCCCTACGCGCTGTGCCTGGGCTACCGCATCCGCTATGTGCTCGAGCTCAACGCCCGCGAGGCAATGCAGCTGATCGAGCTGCGCTCCGGGCGCGAGGGCCACCCGACCTACCGCGCCGTGGCCCACGAGATGCACGCCCAGATCGCCGCCGTCCACCCGGCCGTCGCGGCGGCCATGACGCACGTGGACCGCGACTCCGAGCCGCGGCTCGAGCGCATCCTCTCCGAGATGCGCACGCAGGCCCGGGCGCTCGCCCGGTCCTAGACTCCTCCGGGTGAACTCGTTCGAGCTGCCCATGGCGGCGGCGCCCGTCGCTCCGCCCGCCGGCCTCGTGCGCCGCGCCCGCACGCTGGCCTGGCTGGGGCTCGCCTGGCACGCGGTCGAGGCCGCGGTGGCCATCGGCGCGGGCCTGGCGGCGGGCTCCATCGCGCTGATCGGATTCGGCGCGGACAGCGTCATCGAGGCGGCGGCCGGGATCGTCGTTCTCTGGCGCTTCGCCGGCGCCCGCGCCGATGACGCCGGCGCCGAGCGCCGGGCCCAGCGGTTGATCGCGGCCAGCTTCTTCGCGCTGGCCACGTACGTGGCCGTCGAGGCGGCCCGCGCCCTGGGCGGGGGCCATCACCCCGACGCGAGCTGGGTCGGCATCGGCCTGGCCGCCGTGACACTGGTGACCATGCCGCCGCTGGCCATCGCCAAGGCGCGCCTGGCACAGCGGATCGGCTCCTCGGCCACGCACAGCGAGGGCCGGCAGAACATGCTCTGCGCCTACCTCTCGGCCGGGCTTCTGGTGGGCCTGGTCGGCAACGCCGCCTTCGGCCTGTGGTGGCTGGACCCGATCGCCGCGCTGGCCATCGCCGGCGTGGCGGTCCGGGAGGGCCGCGAGGCCTGGCGCGGCGAGAGCTGCGGCTGCTGCGCGCCCTAACCTGCCAGCACCTCCAGCGCCCGCTCCACATCCTCGCGCGTGTTGTAGACGTGCCACGACGTGCGCAGCCGCCCGTTGCGCACGGCGGCCATGATCCCGGCCTGCGCGAGGCGCTCGGCGTCGGCGTCCGTGTCCACCATGACGATCGCCGAGTCCCCCGGCGGCAGCCCGAGCCCCTCCCGGAACGCGTTGGCCAGGCCGACGTCGTGCGCGTGGATGGCCTCCACGCCGAGCTCCTCGACGAGCGCCAGCGCCGGCTCGGTGCCGGTCCAGGCGAACCAGGCGGGCGAGACGTCCAGGCGCCGGGCGTCCGAGGCCAGGCGCAACGGCGGTCCGAAGTAGCTGGCGTGCACGTCCTCCCCGGCGTACCAGCCGGCGGCGTGGGGCACGACCTCCTCCAGCCACTCCTCGGTGATGGCCATGAACGCCGTGCCGCGCGGCGACATCAGCCACTTGTAGGCGGCGCAGACGACGGCGTCGAAGCGCGACGCGTCGAGGGGCAGCCAGCCGCAGGCCTGCGTGGCGTCGAGCACCACGCGCGCGCCGTGGCGCCGGGCGGCCTCCAGCACCGCCTCCAGGTCGGCCAGCTCGCCCGAGGCCATCTGCACCGCGCTCGTCGCCACGACGTCGGTCCGCTCGTCGATCGACTCGGCCAGCCGCTCGAGCGGCACGGTGCGCACCTCGCCGCCGGTCCGCTCGGCCGCGACGAGGAAGGGGAACAGCAGCGAGGCGAAGTCGATGTCCGGCGCGATCACCCGGGCGCCGGCGGGCAGCGACGCCGCCAGCATGCCCACGAGCTCTGACACCGTCGAGCCCACCGCGACGCGGCCCACCGGCACGCCGGCCAGCCGCGCAAAGCTCTCCCGGCTTCGCTCGGTCGCCTCCCCCCAGGGCTCCCAGCTCGTCCTGCCGCCTCTCCAGTCGGCCTGCACCGCCTGGAGCGCCTCCCAGGCCGGCGCCGGCGGCAGTCCGTAGCTGGCGGTGTTGAGGTAGACCGTCTCGGGCGCCCACAGCGAACGTGCGTCCAGGATCTCCATGCCCTCATCCTGGCATCGCTAGGGTGCCCGGGCATGGCCCGCCTCCCCTACGTGGACCCGGCCCAGGCGCCGCCCGAGGTGCGCGAGGCCCTGGAGGCGCTGCCCCCGCTGAACATCTTCGCCATGCTGGCGAACGCCCCGACCGCGCTGCGGCCGGCGCTGCGGCTCGGCGGCGCGATCCTCACCGCCGGGGAGCTGGACGCGCGACTGCGCGAGCTGGTGATCCTCCGCGTGGCCCGGCTCACCGGCGCCGAGTACGAGTGGGTCCAGCACGTGGCCATCGGGAAGGCCGTGGGCGTGAGCGACGACGAGGTCGCGGCGCTGGAGGGCGGTGACACGGAGGCCGCCTGCTTCGGCGATACCGAGCGGCTGGCGCTGCGGGCGGCGACCGAGCTGGTGGACGGAGCGGGGACGACAGAGGCCACGTTCGCCGGGCTCCAGGGCGCCTTCAGCACCCGCGAGATCGTGGAGCTGATCGTCGCCGCCGGCTACTACCGGCTGCTGGCCACGCTCATGAACAGCGTGGACATCGACCTCGACGAGCCCGTCGGCACCGCGGCCATGGAGTCGGCCTCGCGTCGCGCGGGTACTGACTGAGCCATGCGTCGCGCCGCGGTCCTCGCTCTGGCCATCGGCCTCCTCGCCTTCCCCGCCGCGGCCCAGTCGGCCACCCGCCTGGGCGGTTGCCCCTTCTTCCCGGCCTCCAACGCCTGGAACCGCGACGTGTCCAAGCTGCCGCTCGACGCCCACTCCGGCGCGTGGGTGGCCTCGATCAGCCAGGGCAACCGCTTCCTGCACGCCGACTTCGGCGGCGGGGGCCAGTACGGGATCCCCTACCGCGTCGTGCCGCGCTCCCAGGCGCGGGTCCCCATCCGCTTCACCGACTACGGCGACGAGTCTGACCCCGGCCCCTACCCGGTCCCGCTCAACGCGCCCGTGGAGGGAGGCTCGGACCGCCACGTCCTCACCCTCCAGCGCGGCACCTGCAGGGTGTTCGAGCTCTACAACGCCCGGCGCTCGGGCGCGGGCTGGGCGGCCTCCTCGGGCGCGGTGTTCAACCTGCGCTCCAACCGGCTGCGCCCCGCGGGCTGGACGTCGGCCGACGCCGCCGGCCTGTCGATCCTGGCCGGCCTGGCCCGCTACGACGAGGTCAAGCGCGGGGTCATCACCCACGCCCTGCGCTTCACGGTCCCGCGCAGCCAGCGCGGGTACATCCACCCCGCGACCCACGAGGCGGGCGACAGCTCCAGCGCCGACCTGCCGCCGATGGGTGCCCGCCTGCGCCTGCGGCGCTCCTACTCGCTGCGGCGCTTCCATGGCCAGTCCCTGGTGATCTCCGCGCCCTGAAGCGCTACGGGATGATCGTGGCCGACAACGGCTCGGGCTGGTTCATCACCGGCGCCGCCGACCGCCGGTGGAACGACGAGGACCTCAACCAGCTAAAGACGGTCCCCGGCAGCGCGTTCGAAGCGGTGCGGACCGGCAAGATCCGCCACTGAGCGGCGGCCGAGGGGCTAGACGCCCTTGGCCTCGCGCTCGCGCTCGCGCAGCTCGATCCGGCGGATCTTGCCCGTGAGCGTCTTGGGGAGATCGTCGACGAACTCGATCTCCCGGGGATAGGCGTAGGCCGAGAGGTGGCCACGGACGAAGGTCTGGATCTCGCGCGCCAGCTCGTCCGTCGGATCGTGCCCCTCGCCCAGGACGATGAACGCCTTGACCACGTTGCCGCGGCGCTCGTCCGGCGAGGCCACCGCGGCGGCCTCGCGCACGGCGGGATGCTCGATGCACGTGGACTCGACCTCGAACGGACCGATGCGATACCCCGCGGCGATGATCACGTCGTCCGCGCGGCCCGCGTACCAGTAGTAGCCGTCGTCGTCCTGCTGGGCGGCGTCCTTGGTGTGGAACCACTCGCCCCCGAAGGTCTCCTCCGAGGCCTCGTCGTTGTTCCAGTAGCCCAGCGGCCAGTGCGGGTTGGAGCGCGCGCGAAGGCAGATCTCCCCCCGGTCCCCCGGCGCGACCGGCTTCTCGTCCTCATCGAGGATCGCCACGTCCCAGCCGGGCATGGGGCGACCCATCGAGCCCTCGCGGACCTCCATGAAGGGGAAGTTCGCGCACAGCGGATAGGACTCCGTCAGGCCGTAGTAGTCGAGGACGGTGATGCCGTACTGGTCGCGGAACCAGCGGATCGCCTCCGGGTTGAGCGGCTCGCCCGCCGAGCACACGATCCGGAACCGCTGCGGGTAGCGCTCGCCCGCGTCCTCCACGGCCATCATGGCGCGCATCGCGGTGGGCGTGGTGAAGACGTTGGTGGCCTCGTGGCGGGCGAGGAAGTCGAGCTGCTTGTGGGGGTCGAAGCCGCCCTCGCGCGCGTAGACGAGCTGGACAGCGCCCAGCCGCCACGGGCCGAGCAGCGGCGAGATGCCCGCGGCCCAGGCCCACTCGCCCATCCCGTGGAAGCGCTCGCCGTCGCGCACGTCGTGGCAGTAGACGAACTCCTCGTGGGCCAGGATGTAACGGTGGGCGTGCAGGATGCCCTTGGCCAGCCCGGTCGTGCCCGACGAGTAGTAGAGCTGGGCGGGATCGTCGGCCGAGGTGTCGGCCGTCTCGAACGTGTCGTCGGCCCCGGCCAGCAGGTCGGAGTCGAGCACGAGGACCTCGTCCACGAGGTCGGCGGGCATCCGGTCGACCTGGTCGGCCGAGCAGACGATCAGCTTGGCCTGGGAGTCCTTGACGCGGTGGCTGATGCCCTCGTCGCCGTAGAGGACGGACATCGCGAGCAGGATCGCCGCGTTCTTCCACACGCCGAAGAAGACGGCCGCCGTCTCGGGCGTCGCCGGCGCGACGACGGCGACGCGGTCGCCGCGCTGCACGCCGTGGTCGCGCAGGACGTTGGCCGCCCGGTTGGCCAGCGACTGAAGCTCGCCCCAGTTCACCTCGCGCTGGGCGCCCGTATGGTCCTCCCACACCATCGCCGGCTTGCCGGCCGGGTGCTTGTCGCACACGTCGGCGGCGATGTTGTAGCGCTCCGGGACCTCCCAGCGGTGCGCGGCGACGGCCTCGTCGTAGGTCATCTCTCGTAGGTTCTCCCCCGACGGGCCGGGAATCAAGCGGCGAGAGGACGCGCGCGCCGCCCACGCCGTCGGGCTGAGCCGCCCGGAACTTCAGTCGCGCGCCGCGGCGGTCGATACACCGCCTTGCGGTAACCCCTGCGCGCATGATCTCCGGAGCTCCCCGACTCACCCGTCGCTTCGCCGTCTACGCCGCGATCGCCCTGATCGCGGCCGGTGCGGGCATCTTCTGGTTCGTGCGCCAGGACGCGCTGAGCAACGCCGAGCGCGACGCGCGCTACGACACGACGCTGTTCGCCGACGGCGCGCTGCGCAGCGCGCTGCGCCCCGCCGACCTGCGGCGGACGGTCAGCGCCCGCCGCCGGGCCGCGCTGGACCGGCTCTTCAGGACCAGCCCGGTGGGACGACGGACTCTCCGGGTCAAGCTCTACGGCCGCGGCGGCCTCGTCACCTACTCCAACGACCCGACGCTGGTCGGCACCCGCAGCGACGATCTTCGGGAGCTGCACGAGGTTCTCGCCGGCGAGCCCCACGGCGACGTGACGCACCTCAACGCCGAGGGCGGCAGTGGCCGGGACGTGCGGGCGCTGGAGACCTACGTCCCCGTCCACGTCGGCAACCGAGCGGGCGTCTTCGAGATCTACCAGGACTATGCGCCGATCGCCGCCTCGGCGCGGCGCAGCTTCCTCCCCCTGGCGGGCGTGCTCGCCCTCGTGCTCCTCGGCCTCTATTTGTCCTTCTTCCCGATCCTCCATCGCGTGACCCGTCGCCTGCGCCGCCAGATGGCCCAGATCCAGCATCAGGCCGACCACGACGCGCTCACCGGGCTGGCCAATCGCGGCCTGCTGCGCCGCCGCCTGGAGGAGGCGCTCGCCGCCTCGGCCGCCGGGGCGCCGGGCTTCGCCGTCCTGCTCATGGACCTCGACCGCTTCAAGGAGATCAACGACGCGCTGGGCCACGAGACCGGCGACGAGATGCTGCGGGAGGTGGCGACCGAGCTCGAGGAGATCGTCTCCGGGCGCGGAACCGTGGCCCGCCTGGGCGGGGACGAGTTCGCCGTCGTCGCCCCGGGCCTCTACGCCGACGCGATGGCGCTCGCCCTGTCGCGCGAGATCGCCGAGGGCCTGGGCGCCAAGCGCTCGGTCGCCGGCCTGGAGCTCCAGGTCGACGCGAGCATCGGCATCGCCCTGCACCCGGCCGACGGCGAGGACGCCGAGACCCTGCTGCGCCACGCCGACATCGCGATGTACGCCAGCAAGCAGGCCCACCATCCGATCGTCTACTCCCCCGGGATCGACCACTACTCGCCCCAGCGCCTGGCCCTGATGTCCCAGCTGCGCGACGGGATCGCGAGCGGCCAGATGGTCGTCCACTACCAGCCGCAGGCCGACCTGGAGACCGGCGAGGTCCTCAGCGTCGAGGCGCTCGTGCGCTGGGACCATCCGGAGCGCGGCCTGCTCGCGCCGATCGAGTTCGTCCCGCTGGCCGAGCACACCGGCCTGATCCGCGACCTCACCCGCTACGTCCTGGACCAGGCGCTGGGCCAGTGCCGCGCCTGGCGTGACGAGGGCCTGGACATCTCCGTGGCCGTGAACATCACCGGCCGCGACCTCCTCGACCTGCGCTTCCCCAACGACGTCGCCAAGGCTCTGGCCAAGTGGATGGTGCCGCCCTCACGCCTGGAGCTCGAGATCACCGAGAACACGGTGCTCGCCGACCCCGCCGCGCCCGCCTGGTCCTCGACCGCATCAGCGCGTTGGGCGTCAACCTGGCGATCGACGACTTCGGCAGCGGCAACTCGTCGCTCGGCTACCTCAAGCGCCTTCCCGTCAGCGTGCTGAAGATCGACAAGTCGTTCGTGCTGAACATGCTCTCGGACGGCGACGACGCGTCGATCGTGCGCTCGACCGTGGACCTGGGCCACAACCTCGGCATGCGGGTCATCGCCGAGGGCGTGGAGACCGAGGAGGCCTGGGAGCGCCTGCGCGAGCTGCACTGCGACGTCGCGCAGGGCTTCCTGCTCAGCCGGCCCGTGCCGGCCTCCGAGGTGCCGATCGCCCGGCGCGAGCCCGAGGCCCGGCCGGTCGTCGCCGCAGCCGCAGCCGTCTGAGCGGCCGCGGCTAGCCCTCGCTCTCGGTCTCGACCTTGCCCTCGAGGTCCTTCACCACGTCCGGGTCGCGCAGCGTCGTGACGTCGCCGAGCTCGCGGCCCTCGGCGATGTCGCGCAGCAGCCGGCGCATGATCTTGCCCGAGCGGGTCTTGGGCAGGTCGCCGACCCAGATGATCCGCTTCGGGCGGGCGAGCTTGCCGATGCGCTGTCGGCCACGTGCTCGCGGATCTCCTGCTCGAGCTCGTCGGCGCCCTCGTACTCGTCGCCCTCGAGCGTCACGAAGGCGCAGATCGCCTGGCCGGTGTCCTCGTCGTTCTGCGCCGATGACCGCCGCCTCGGCGACCTTGCGGGTGCGAGACGATCGCGGACTCGACCTCGGCGGTCGACAGGCGGTGCCCGGAGACGTTGACGACGTCGTCGATGCGCCCGATGACCCAGAAGTAGCCGTCCTTGTCCTTGCGGGCGGCGTCGCCGACGAGGTACGTGTCGTCGCCGAAGCGCTTCCAGTAGGTCTCGATGAAGCGGTCGTCGTCCCTGTACAGCGTGCGCAGCATGCCCGGGCCACGGCTGCGCGCAGGACGAGCAGGCCCTGGCCGTCGTCGAGCGTCTCGCCCTGGACTCGTCGACGACCTCGGCGTCGACGCCCGGGAGCGGCTGGGTGGCCGAGCCCGGCTTGGTCTCGTGATGCCCGGCAGCGGCGAGATCATGATGTGCCCGGTCTCGGTCTGCCACCAGGTGTCGACGATCGGGCAGCGCTCGCCGCCGATGACCACGTGGTACCAGAGCCACGCCTTGGGGTTGATCGGCTCGCCGACCGAGCCGAGCAGCCGCAGCGAGGAGAGGTCGTGCTCGGCCGGGCTACTCGGCGCCCCACTTCATGCACGCGCGGATCGCCGTCGGCGCGGTGTAGAAGATGCGTCACGTCGTAGCGCTCGCACGAGCTCCCACCAGATGTCCTTGTCGGGGTAGTCGGGCGCGCCCTCGTACATGACCGACGTCGCGCCGTTGATCAGCGGCCCGTAGACGATGTAGCGAGTGGCCGGTGACCCAGCCGACGTCGGCCGAGCACCAGTAGACGTCCTCCTCGGGCTTGAGGTCGAAGACGTACTTGTGCGTCGCACGCCACGCCGGTCAGGTAGCCGCCGGTCGTGTGCAGGATGCCCTTCGGCTTGGCGGTCGAGCCCGACGAGTAGAGGATGAACAGCGGGTGCTCGGCGTCCAGCGCCTCGGCCGGGCACTCGTCGTCGGCCGCCTCGAGCATCTCGTGGTACCAGACGTCGCGACCGTCCTTCATCTCGCAGTCGGCGTCGGTGCGCTGGACCACGAAGATCGTCTCGAGCGTGTCGAGGTCGCCCATCACCTCGTCGACGTCCTGCCTTGACCGGCGCGGTCTTGCCCTTGCGCCGGGCGCCGTCGACGGTGATCAGCAGCCTTGGCCTCGGAGAACTCCATGCGCTCGCGGACGGACTCGGCGGAGAAGCCGCCGAAGACGACGTTGTGCGGCGCGCCGATGCGCGCGCAGGCGAGCATGGCCACGACGACCTCGGGGATCATCGGCAGGTAGATCCCGACGACGTCGCCCTTCTCGATGCCGCTGGTCCTTCAGCGCGTTGGCGAACTTCTGGACGTCGCGCTGCAGGTCGGCGTAGGTGATGTCGTGCTCCTCGCCCTCCTCGCCGCGCCAGTGGAAGGCGACGCGGTCGCCGTTGCCGGCCTCGACGTGGCGGTCGAGGCAGTTGTAGGACGCGTTGATCTTGCCGTCGGCGAACCACTTGTAGAACGGCGGGTTCGGAGTCGTCGAGCGACCGTCGTGGGCTCCTGCGAACCAGTCGGCAGCTCCTTGGCCTGCTTGGGCCACCAGCCCTGCCGGTCCGACGCGGCCTCCTCGTAGATCGACGGGTCGTTGAGCAGCGCGTGCTCGCGAACTCGTCGGGCGGGTCGAAGAACTTCTCGACGTCGAGCAGCTCCGTCGAGCTCGCGCTCGAGCTCCTCTTCTCGGTGTGCGGTGTCAGCCATCGCTTCCTGTCGGCTCTCTGCGAGTTCTACTTCGTGAACCGGTGCGTCCGGCCCGGGCGGCGCGCGACGGCCGGTCCGTCTTGCGTCATGCCGGCTGCTTCAGCGGTACGACGGGCAGCACGGTGCGCCCGAACGTCGAGTTCGTGACCGCCGCGAACGATGCGTACCAGGCCGCGACCGCGGTGGCGAGGCCGAGGTAGCCGCCGAGCTTCGACGAGGTCTCGTTGCGCACCGGCGTCGCCGATGCCGAGCACGAAGAACGTGACGGCCAGCAGCACGAACACGACGGCGATCGCCGCCGTGGTCCGCAACGAGGCGATCCACATGTACGTCGTGAAGATGCCCCACGCGATCAGGTACAGCCCGACGGCCGTCGCCGACGTCGGCCTGTCGGGATGTCCTTCGCGAAGAACGCTCCGAACGCCCAGAACGAGATCCAGAAGGCGCCGTACGACGCGAACGCGACCGCGCCGAAGGTGTTGCCGGTGCGGAACTCCCACATGCCGGCGAGCAACTGCGCCATCCCGCCGTAGGCGAGCGCGAGCCCGAGCACGACCGGCTCGCCGCTCGTCGCTGACAAGCCCGCGTTGAACATGCTCAGCACGAACGTCGTCAGCGCGAATGCCGCGAGTCCGAGCGGGCCCGGGTCGGCCGGTTTCCAGCCGGCCACCCCGTCCCTCGAGACCGCCGTCTGGCGTCCTCACCTCGGGACGGATCGCGCCGGAAAGCAGGCGTCGCGGCTTCCATCGGTGCCTCCCCTCTCAACTGATATCCACGAAAGCGCATACGACGGGAGCCCGGTTCCAATCGGAACGAGGTCGACTCCGATAACCGGGTGTCAGAGTCGCTTCTTGCGCTTGCGCTTGCGCGAGCGGCGGCGCCCCGGGCCCCGGGGGCCGGAGCGGGGGTCGCGGGAGCGGAGGCGGGCTCGGGGTCGATCCGGCCTCGCGCTGCTCGCGCATCTCCTGCGGCTGGGCCACGGCTCGGCGTCCCCGTGATCCAGGCCGGCGGGACGCCCTTGGGCCAGCGCCCGAAGAACAGGACGGCGAGGCCGAGGCCAGAACGACTGCACCACCGGCGGGCCGGGGGCGAGCGGGATGATCGTCAGAACGCCGACGATCACGTCCAGGATCCCATGAACCGCGTGAGCAGGCCGACCGCATCGCGTTGACGGAGATCATCACCAGGGCGAACGCCAGCGCGAGGCCACGGCGAGGGCGACGAACGTGAGGAACTGACCGAGGCGAGGTCGAAGGACACGTCTTGGCCTCCGGATCCGTGCGGTTCCCGTGCTCGGCGAACGACGCCGAGCGGTCGGCCAGGACGAACTGGTAGCTCAGGGTCGCCATGGCCGTTCCGACGGTCCCGGGATCGCGCAGACGAGGCGACAGGCGGGAACTGGGCCGGCGGGCCTTGACCGCCCGGAAGAGGTACAGTGAGCGGGAAGAACAGGCAGGCGACCCCGAGCGCGGTGAGGATCGGCCCCGTCAGCAGCGTCGAGGAGTGGTCATGGAAGAAGAGCAGCTTGCTCGTCTTGTCGACGGGCTCCTAGCCCGCTCGCTGCAGGACGGCCGCCCCCGCGATGGAAGGATGGCGCCGATCATCGCCCGACGGCGGCCGGGGTCGCGACGGCGCTCCAGCGCCAGCTGCTCGTCGGTCGCCGCCATCAGCTCTCCGGAGGGAGATCGGCGTTCGCCCGCCGTTGGGGTGAACCGGGGGACCCCAGTGTCGTCGTGCTCGACGACGCGCGAGAGGCGGTCGCCGGCGGCGAGCAGGAGATCGAGGGGCGACGTGACACGCGCAGCCCGTCTCGATCCGTCCGCGCCAGGCCAGCTGGCTGTTCGTCAGGCGTGCCATGCGGCTGCGGAGAGTACCGCTAAGCCGCTATAGACTCGCCAAGGTGCTCATCCGCGAGGTGATGACGGAATCGGTCGTGACCGCCCCCTCGTCGGCCGCCGTGCGCGACGTGGCCGAGCTGATGCGCGAGCGCAACGTGGGATCGGTGATCCTCGTCGACGACCGGGGCCGCGCCGAGGGGATCGTGACCGACCGCGACCTGACCGTGAGCGTCGTCGCCGACGGCCGCGACGCCGGCGACCGGGCCTGCGATCACGCCAGCGCTCCGGTCGTCACGGGGACGGCCGACATGGACGTCCTGGCCGCGGCCGAGCTGATGGTCGCCCACGCGATCCGCCGCCTCCCGGTGGTCGA
>CAVWTG010000009.1:0-24193 GCA_963757705.1 uncultured Actinomycetes bacterium
CGTTTTTCGCGTGCGTTCACGCTAGGGTGAGCCGGCGATGAGGCTCGCCCATCTCTACCGAACCGTCTTCCGCTACCCCGACGGTGGCCGCGGCACGGTGCTCGAGGGCGAGGCTGGCAGCGAGGGGCACTATTTCTTCGTCGCCGAGGGCACGGTCGAGGGGCGCATCTCGGGCCGCCTCCAGGCCGCCAACCACCCGCGGTCGCGCGTGGACAAGAACGCGCTGCCGGACATCCAGGGCGCCATCGAGACCGACGACGGCGCCACCATCATCGTCAGCTTCCGCGGCTTCGCCCGCCCCTACCCGCCCGAGGCCCGCCAGATCGTGTTGGCCGGCTCCCACGTCTGCGGTGACGAGCGCTACTCCTGGCTCAACGACGTCATCTGCGTCGGCACCGGCGAGTTCCGCCCCCGCGGCGGCCCGGTGGAGGCCCGGGCGGTCGTCGGGGCCGCGGTCAACTTCGTCATCGACGTCGCCGAGCTGATCTGGGAGCCGATCCCCTAAACGGCCTGACAAGACCCGGAGGCGACCCGTGTTCGTCCTGCTTGCCCGCTACACGAAGCCGATCGAGGAAGTCGACCAGCTCCTCGAGGAGCACAAGGCCTGGATCGGCCGCAACGCCGACCGCATCCTGCTGACCGCGCGCGAGGAGCCGCTGATCGGCGGCCTGATCCTGGCCCGCGCAGACAGCGTCGAAGAGATCTGGGCGATGATCCGCGAGGACCCGTTCCACGCGGCGGGAGTGTCGGAGTACGAGGTGCGCGAGTACCGGCCGGTCCGCGCCGCGGCCGGGGTCGAGGGGCTACTGGACCCCGGCTGAGCCCCTCGGCGCCGGCGAGCTTGGGCGCGCGAGCAGCTCCAGGTGTCAGTCTGCGTCCATGGACCTCGGGAGGATCGGCGTCTGGACGAGCTACCGGCCCTTCGGCGCGGATCGCGCCGGCGAGGCGGCGGCGATCGTCGAGCAGCTCGGATACGGGGCCTGGTGGGTGGGTGGCTCTCCGAAGGTGCCCGACCTGCGCCCCATCCTGGAGGCGACCTCGACGCTCGTCGCCGCGACCGGGATCCTCAACGTCTGGAGCAACGACCCCGCCGATGTCGCGGCCGCCGACGCTGCCCTGCGCGGGGACTTCCCGGGGCGGTTCATGCTCGGCATCGGCATCGGCCACCCCGAGGCGACGAGCGACTACGGCCGCCCGCTGACGGCGATGCGCGCCTTCCTCGACGGCCTCGACGCGTCGCCGACCCCGCCGCCGGTCGGCGAACGGTGCCTCGCCGCGCTCGGCCCCCGGATGCTGGACCTCGCCGGTGAGCGCACAGCCGGGACGCACTCGTACTTCGTGACCGCCGAGCACACGCGCTTGGCGCGCGAGCGGCTTGGCCCGGACGCGCTGGTCGCCCCCGAGGTGGCCTGCGTGGTGGACACCGACCCCGAGCGCGCCCGGGCCGTCGCGCGCGGCTACGCAAAGCTGTACCTCGGGCTGACGAACTACACGCGCCGGCTGCTCGACGTGGGCTTCACCGAGGCCGACCTCGCCGACGGCGGATCGGACCGGCTGCTCGACGCCGTGATCCCCCACGGCAGCGCCGGGCGCATCGCGGAGGCCGTGAACGCGCACTTCGATGCCGGCGCGGATCACGTCTGCCTCCAGCCGCTCGGCGAGCAGGGCATCCCGCGCGACTCCTGGACCGCGCTGGCGACGGCCCTGATCTGACCCGCCTGCCGCGGCGTCAGCCCGTGGCCAGGTCGCGTCGTTCGAAGGCTCCGATGGCGGCCACCGCGCAGGCGGCGGCGATGACGAGCATCACGAGGGCCGCGGTCGCCTTGAGCGGCTGGGCCGGGACCAGGGCCACGTTGTGGAAGGGGGACAGCGCGAGGCACCAGGCCGGCGCTCCCAGCAGGGCGCCCACCAGTTCCCAGACGAAGGCGGCACTCACGAGGCCGTAGGAGAGGGCGACCGCGGCGCGCGGCGCGAGCGCGAAGGCGAGTGCGGCGAGGCCGAGGAACAGCAGGGACGCGGGCAGGCAGTTGGCACCGGCCTCGAGCATCCGCGCCAGCGAGACGTCCGCCCCCTGGGAGGCCGCGCCCGTCCAGGCCAGCAGCCCGGCCGTGATCGCGAGCACCGTGGAGGCCGCGGCGGCCAGCACGAGGCGGCCGCCGAGCCACGCCCGGCGGCCGACCGGCAGCGCCAGCAGCGTCTCCAGCCGCCCGCCGGTCTCCTCCCCGCGCGCGAGCGCGATCTGGGAGACGGCGAACAGGCTGATCACGAGCACGAAGAAGAGGAAGTAGAGGCCGAGCGCCCCGGACGGCGTGATGATGGAGGCTCCGCCGATGGTCTGGATCTGGTCCTGGAGCCGCTGCGAGATCGTCGCGCTCGAGAAGCTGTCGGCCAGCAGCCCGATGATCGCGGCGAAGAAGCCCACACCGACGAGCCAGGTGATCAGCCCGCCGGTCTCCGAGCGCAGGGCGAGTGCCGTGGGCGACGACAGCAGGTGGCGGCGGGCGGGAGCGCTGTCGCGGGCGGGGAGGAGGCCGCTGCCGATGTCGCGTCGCGTCGCCAGGCGTTCGGCGACGAACAGCAGCACCACGGTGGTGACCGCGGGCAGCAGCAGGACGGCGGGTCGCGGATCGGCGAACGGCCGAGCCTCCTCCGCCCAGCCGAGCGGTGTCGTCCAGCGCAGCCAGGCGAACCGGCTCGCCGTGTCGGCGACCACGCGCAGCACCAGCGCCACCACCAGCACCGCGGCGCCGGCTTCCAGGGCGAGGCGGCGCGTCGGCGCGATCTGGCTCGCCAGCGCGCCGACGCCGGCGAACACGACCAGCGGGGACAGCGTCGCGACGGCGAGGTATGCCGAGGCCCCCACCGGCAGCCGACCGGCCACGAGCCCCGCGAACAGCGCGGCACCCAGGACCAGGGTCCCGATGCCGATGGCCCCGAGGGTCGCGACGAAGAACCGTCGTCGCGTGACGATGCCCGCCAGCACGAGCTCCAGGCGGCCCGACTCCTCCTGGCCACGAAACGCCGCGACCCCGCTCAGAAGGCCCCAGACGGCAGCGAAGATCGCCAGCGTGCCGCCGACGCGCCAGGCCACGTAGCCGCCGGTGGTCACCAGATCGTGCGGCACCCCGTAGAAGAGCCGGATCGCGTTGTTGTCGCCGAAGGCCCGTGCGAAGGCCGTCCGCTCGGCGAGGGTCGGGTAGCTGCGCCGGTAGCCCACGACCTGCACCAGGGCCATGACGGCGAATAGAACCGCGAAGGAGGCGGTCCGGACGCGCGCGTCGCCAAGCGCGCGCACGATGATCGCTCGGCTAGGCGCCGCCATCGCCCGAGTCGTGATCGTAGTGGTGGAGAAAGATCTCCTCGAGAGACGGCTCACGACTGGTGAGGGCGGCGATCGGATGCCTGCCGAGAGCGGCCATCACGGGCCCGATCTCGCCGCTCACCTCCAGGTGCAGCGTGCTCGGCCCCGCCGGGGTCACCGTCACGCCCTCCAGCGAGGGGAGGCTCGGGACCTCGTCCACGAACGTCACCTCGATCGACTGGGCGCTCAGGTGCCGCAGCTCTCCGAGGGTGCCCTCGTCCACCAGGCGCCCCTCGCGCAGGATGCCGACCCGGTCGCACAGGGCCTCCACCTCACTGAGGATGTGCGACGACAGGAAGACGGCCTGACCCCGCTGCTTCGCCTCCTCCACGCTGTCGCGGAAGGCCACCTCCATCAACGGATCGAGACCGCTGGTGGGCTCGTCGAGGAGGAGGAGATCGGCGCGGGTCGCCAGCGCGGCGATCAGCTGGACCTTCTGCCGGTTGCCCTTGGAGAGGGCTCGGACCTTCTTGGCCGTCTCGAGGTGGAAGCGGTCAACGAGGATCTCGCGATACGCCACATCGACGCCTCCGTGGAGGGCGGCGAGGAGGGCGAACGTCTCATCGCCGGTCAGTGACGGCCACAGGAATGGCTCACCGGTTACGTAGGCCACCCGTCGGTGGGCCGCCACGGGATCGCGCCAGGCGTCCAGGCCGAAGAGCCGCGCGCTCCCACTCGTCGGCCGGTGCAGCCCCAGCAGCAGGCGGATGGTCGTCGTCTTGCCCGAGCCGTTGGGTCCGAGGAAGCCATACACCTCGCCGCGCGCCACGGTCAGTTGGAGGCGATCGAGCGCCAGAGTGCCGCCGTATCGCTTGGTCAGCCCGTCCGTGTCGATGGCCACGGCGTCCACGACGGTCATCCGAGGCTCTCCAGCACACGCGCGTCGTCCACCAGCTGGCGGATGGTCAGCAGATGGTCACGGACCCGAGCGTGACCCGCGGCACCGAGCACGGAGGCCCGCTCCGGATCGCCCAGGAGCGCGCCCAGCGCCTCGGCGAAGGCGTCGGGATCGCGCGGATCGGCCAGCAGCACGCCATCCCGCCCGTCGTCGACCTGGTCGAGGATGCCGCCGACGGCACTCGCCAGCACCGGGCGCCCCTTCCACATGGCCTCGGCGACGGTGAGCCCGAACCCCTCCTCGAGGCTCTTCTGCACGACCACCGTTGCGTGCCGCTGGAGCGCGTTGACGATCGCGGCATTCTCCTGCGGATCGACGACGGGCAGCGACGCGAGCTGCACGCGGCGGCGCGTCTGGTGAGGCAGGGCGCGCCAGGCGTGGACCAGCTCGCCGAGCACGGCGGGGCCGTCGGGATCGTCGGCGACGCCGGTCACGGAGGGCCCCGCGAGCACGAGGTCGGCCCCGCCGGCGTCGGCCTCCGAGAGGCGCGCGAAACCCTCCATCACACCGATGTGATCCTTGAGGCGATCCCACCGCGACACCTGCACGACGAGCGGGGTGTCCCAGCGCGGCGGACGCCCGGCGTGGAGGATGTCCGCCCCGCGGTCAACACGACCCGGGCTGCCGTCGTCGCGCTCGAAGGTGGGTGCGGCGAGGTTCGGCTCACCCTCGATCAGGCCCGCGTGGCACAGGATCGCCCGGGTCACCTCGGGTGTGAGCTCCTGGTTCTTGGGCGAGAAGGGGTCGATCGACGGCGCGATCACCTCGACGCGCAGCGACGCGCAGAAGGGCGGCACGTAGGCGCGGCGGGAGAAGACCGCGACCTCGGCCCACCGGACGTACGGCTCCAGGAAGGCCCATCCGCGGATGACATCAGGGTGCGCCAGGTCCTCGTGCCCGATGTGGCAGCGCCAGACCACCCGGGCGCCGAGGCGCGCCAGCGTGGGGACGAGTCCGGCGGTCTGCGGGTCGTGGAGCACCACCACGTCGCCGGCGCGCACCACGGCCGAGAGCTCCACCGCATTGTCGTCGAGAACGTCCTCGTAGACGGCCCGCTCGGCGGGCCCGAGCGGGCCGCCGTCGCCGGGACCGGCGTGCAGCATGTTGTGCAGCCGCTTGGTGATGGAGAAGAAGGCGGGGGTGCCCTCGACGACCATCCACCGCGCGTCGACGCCCGCTTCCCGCGAGTAGCCGATCAGAGGCCCCAGCATCTCCGCGACGCCCCCACCGCGCGCCGTGGAGTTGACGTGCCAGACCACCCGGCCGGCCTCGCGCACGGCGGTACGCGTCACGATCTCGGCGCAGTGCCGGAAGACCGCCGGGTCGAGGATCTCCTCGAAGCGGGACAGCTGCCGCACCGGCACGTGCACCTCGCCCGGGCGGAGGTTCCGCACGGCGAGGTCGCCCGCCCTGGTGCGTCCCGTCATCGTCGGGACTCTAGGCCGCGTCGATCGGTGTGCCAGCCGGGCGGCCCCGGGTGGCCCCTGCGGGAAACCCGTGCGGGTGGGGCGCGTCGCACCGATGCCCGTTCCGGCGCGGGGGCGCATGATCTCGACGACCCACCCCGGAGGGGAGAGATGACCACCGCCTATCGCACCGTCGGTTGCTGCATCGACCGGAGTCCGGCGGCGGACCTCGTGATCGACGAGGCCGTGCGCCTGCGCTCGCAGGGCACCGTCGACAGGATCCACCTGGTGCACGTGGTCGAGGAGCCGCCACCGCTGCACGCGGGCCCCTTCACCTACCGCGATCCGCCCTCGGTGCTGAGGGCGGAGGGCGAGCGGTGGCTCGCGGAGAAGGTCGCGAGCGTGCGCGACGCGATCCCCGAACTGCTCGGAGGGCCCCGGGTGGACGCCGTCTGCGAATGGGCGGAGGTGGCCGACGCGGATCTGTTGATCTGCGCACCTCACCACGGAGGTTTCGCGCGCGCGCTCCACGGCGAGTTCGCGGGCGACCTGATCTACCGGGCCTCCTGCCCCGTCCTGGTCCTCCGCCCCGGCCCGGCGCCACGGTGAGCGTCCGTCCCGCCTCCCGCCGCCAAGGGAGTCCGACGGGACCGATGACCAGGCGGTGACCCTGGACGTGACGACGGCCGGTGGACTGCCGGCCGACGCCGTCTTCGCGCGCCTGGAGAGCAGCGAGCACGGGCTGAGCGCCGCGGACGCCGCCGACCGCCTGCGCTCGGTGGGCCCCAACGTCCTGCGCGTGACGCGGGTCTCGGCCTGGCGCGTCCTGCTGCGTCAGATGCGGAGCCCGCTGCTCGGGCTGCTGCTCGCGGCGGCGCTGATCTCCGGCCTCACCGGCGATCCGATCGATGCCGTGATCATCGCGTGCATCGTGCTGCTCAGCATCGGGCTGGGATTCGTCAACGAGTACCGCGCCGCCAACGCCGTGGCGGCGCTGCACGCCGACATCCGTCACGAGGCCCAGGTGCTGCGTGACGGAGTGCCGATCGCGGTCCCCACATCGCAGGTGGTGCCGGGCGACGTGCTCGACCTGCGGGTGGGCGACATCGTCCCCGCCGACATCCGGCTGATCGACACGACACGCCTCGAGTGCGACGAATCGGTGCTCACGGGCGAGTCGATGCCCGTCGACAAATCGGCGGCGGCCCTGGGCGGCGGCGGCGGCGTCGTGCCGTCGTGCGCGTTCATGGGCACGGTCGTCCACCAGGGCGCCGGACGCGGCGTCGTCATCGCCACCGGCGTGGCCACCGCCTTCGGGGGCATATCGGCGGGCCTCTCCCAACGCGAGGCCGAGACCGCGTTCCAGGTCGGCCTGCGCGACTTCTCGGGCCTGCTGACGAAGGTCGCCGCCATCCTCACGGCGTCGATCTTCGTGATCAACGTGGCGCTCTCGCGCCCCCTGCTCGAGGCCCTCCTCTTCTCCCTGGCGATCGCGATCGGGATCACGCCGCAACTCCTGCCGGCCATCGTCTCGGTGAGCCTGTCCACCGGATCGCGCGCCCTCGCGCGCAAGCGCGTGCTGGTGAAGCGACTGGTGACCATCGAAGACCTCGGCAACGTGGAGATCCTGTTCACCGACAAGACGGGCACGCTCACCGAGGGCGCCATCACGTTCCGCGACGCGCTCGATCCGACGGGCCGGGCGAGCGGGGACGTGCTCCTGCTCGGTCTCCTCTGTAACGAAGCGACCGCCAGCGGCGGCGCGGTGGTGGGCGGCAACGCGCTCGACGCCGCCCTGCTGACCGCGCCCGCCGCCGCGGAACTGCTGGCCGCGTCCGATGGCGTCGCCGCCCACGAGCGCGTCGGCCTGCTGCCCTTCGATCACGAGCGCCGCCTCGCGTCGGTGCTCACGCGGACTCGCGACGGCGCGACGGCGCTGGTCACGAAGGGGGCGCCTGAAACCGTGCTGGCCCGGTGCGAGGCGGTCCCCCCCGCCGCCCGCGCGCAGCTCGAGGCGCTGTTCTCGCAGGGGGCGCGCGTCGTCGCCGTCGCCACGCGGCCTGCGACCGGCGACGGGCCGCTCTCGGCGGACGACGAGCGCGGCCTCGCGCTCGCCGGCTTCCTCACGTTCGTCGACCGTCCCAAGCAGGACGCCCGGGCGGCCATCGCGGATCTGCGTCGCCTCGGAGTCACGGTCAAGGTCATCACCGGTGACAATCCGCTCGTCGCGGCGGCGGTGTGCCATGAGATCGGCCTGCCCGTCACCGGCGTGCTGAGCGGCGCCGACATCGAGGCGCTCGACGACGACGGGCTCGCGGCCGCGATCGTCCGGACCACCGTCTTCGGCAGGGTGGGGCCGACTCAGAAGTCGCGCCTGGTCAGCGTCGCGCGCCGCACCGGCGCGGACGTCGCCTTCCTCGGCGACGGGGTCAACGACGCCGTGGCGCTGCACGCGGCCGACGTCGGCATCTCGGTCGAGTCGGCGACCGACGTCGCCAAGGACGCGGCCGACATCGTGCTGCTGGAGAAGGACCTCGGGGTGCTCGCCGACGGCATCGCGGAGGGCCGGCGGATCTTCGCGAACACCCTGAAGTACGTGCTCATGGCGACCTCGTCCAACTTCGGGAACATGTTCAGCGCCGCCGGCGCATCACTGTTCCTGTCGTACCTGCCGATGCTCCCGTCCCAGATCCTGTTGAACAACCTGCTCTACGACGCCGGTCAGATGGCGATCCCGACCGACCGCGTGGACCCCGAGGTCGTCGCCCGCCCCGCGGCGTGGGACATCTCGTTCGTGCGCCGCTTCATGAGCGTCTTCGGCCCGCTGAGCTCGATATTCGACTTCCTCACCTTCTTCGTGATGCTCGTCGTGCTGAACGCCGACCAGACCGAGTTCCGCACCGGCTGGTTCGTGGAGTCGATCGCGACGCAGACGCTGGTGATCTACGTCATCCGCACGCGCCGGGTGCCGTTCACGCACAGCCGGCCGAGCCGGCCGATGCTCGTGCTCCCCCCGGCGTGCGCCGCCGTGGGGGCGATCCTCCCCTTTACGCCACTCGCGGGGCCCCTCGGCTTCACCGCGCTCCCCGTCGCCTTCTTCCTGATCCTGGTCGGCATGACGGCCGGCTACCTCGTGTTGGTCGAGGTGGTGAAGGTGCGCTTCTACGCGCGCGAGGCCAGGCCCGGGCGGGCCCGGCCCACCCGCCCCGAGCGGCGCGCGCGCCACATCCATCGCCGGGCCGCGCGCTTCACCTCCCACCTTCCCCATCGCGCCGTGACGTGACCTCGAACGCCCCCGATGCCGGGGGCGTCGCGGGGCCTCCCCCCTAACCTGACGCGGTGGACGAAGCCCTGGCCATCGCCTGCCTGATCGCAACCCTGGCGTTCGCAGTCGCGCGCCCGCGCGGGCTGCCGGAGGTCGTGGTCGCCGCCCCGGCCGCCCTGCTCCTGCTGGCGACCGGCGTCGTGACGCTCAGCGAGGCCCGCGACGAACTCGGCGATGTCGGGGCGACCGTGGCGTTCCTCGCCGCGGTGCTGGTGCTGGGCGAGCTGTGCGCGCGGGCCGGGCTGTTCGAGGCCGCCGGGGAGTGGCTCGCGGCGGGGTCTCGAGGGCGGCCGGTGACGCTGCTCGGGCTGGTGGTGCTGCTGTGCTCCGTCGTCACCGCCGTGCTCAGCCTGGACGCGACCGTCGTGTTCCTGACGCCCGTCGTCTTCGCGACGGCCGGTCGCCTCGGCGCGCGGCCCCGGCCCCACGCCTACGCCAGCGTCCACCTCTCCAACTCGGCGTCGCTGCTGCTGCCGGTCTCCAACCTGTCGAACCTGCTGGCCTTCCAGGCGACGGGCCTGTCGTTCGCCCGCTTCGGCGCGCTGATGGCGCTGCCGTGGGTGGCGGCGATCGCGGTCGAGTGGGTCGGTCTGCGCCGGTTCTTCGCACGCGACCTGGCCGCCCCGGCGGGGGTCCGGGATCCGGCCCCGAGCCGGCACATACCGGTGGCGTACACGGCGTCCGTCCTCGTGCTGACCCTGATCGGCTTCGTCTCCAGCTCGTGGATCCGTGTCGATCCGGCATGGATCGCCGCGGCGGGCGTGGCGCTGCTGCTGATCCCGGCCCTGCGCGCCCGGCGCGTGACGCCCGTCGGCGTGGTGCGCGCCACCGATCCGGCCTTCCTGGGGTTCGTCGTCGCCCTGGCGATCGTGGTGCTCGGGGCCCAGGAGCACGGCCTCGGGACCCTCGTGGAGAACCTGGTGCCGTCGGGCGACTCGTTCATCACCCTGCTGGCCATCGCCGCGATCGCCGCGGTGCTGGCGAACCTGGTCAACAACCTGCCGGCGATCCTGATCCTGCTCCCCGCCCTGGCGCCGCAGGGGGCCGGTCCGGTGCTGGCGGCGCTGATCGGCGTCAACATCGGGCCCAACCTCACCTATGTCGGCTCGCTCGCGACCCTGCTGTGGCGCCGGATCATCGTCCGCCACGGCACCACGACGACCCCGATGGAGTTCCTGCGCCTGGGGGCTCTCACGGTGCCGCCGGCCATCGTGCTGGCCACCGGCGCCCTCTGGATCTCGCTCCAGGCCTTCGGCTGAGCGAGGCGCGGGGGGTGGCGACACGGGGCGCGGTGGAGGAGACTCCGGAGCCCATCCCGCGCCCGAGGGAGCAGTCCATGGCCACGCGCCCGCCCGTTCCTCCGTTCACACGCGAGACCGCGGCCCAGAAGGTGCAGGCGGCTGAGGACGGGTGGAACACCTGCGACGCCGCGCGAGTGTCCCTCGCCTACAGCGAAGACTCCGTGTGGCGCAATCGCGACTCCTTCATCGAGGGACGGCCTGAGATCGTCGCTTTCCTCACCGCCAAGTGGGAGAGGGAGCTGGACTACTCCCTGCGCAAGGCCCTCTGGGCCTTCGAGGAGAACCGCATCGCGGTCCGCTATCAGTATGAGTCGCACGATACGGCGGGCGACTGGTACCGCAGCTACGGCAACGAGCTGTGGGAGTTTGACGCGAGCGGCCTGATGAGGCGCCGCGAGGCCAGCATCAACGACGTGCCCATCTCCGAGAGTGAGCGGCGCTTCTTCGGCCCGCGCCCAGCGGAGGAGCACGGCCAGGAGTTGCCGCTGCGGTAGCGGCCGGACCCGCCGGGCCCCACGCTCAGGGCACTCTCGGCGGTTGACCGCGCCGGGTCGGCACCACTCGCGCCTCGCCCTCGGGGCGCCCGGAGGCGAGCGCCTCCATGAGATCGGTCAGCGCGGCGCGGTCGGCCTCGGGCGGCAGCGCCCACCCGGGCCGGTAGCCGAACCGCTCGGCCACGCTGACGGAGCGTTCGCCGTCGAGCACCTCGATCTGCCGGGGGTCAACCAGCGCGGGATGCACCACGCCGCACGTCCGGGCGAGACGCGACAGCTCCGCGCGCAGGCCGCTGAGATAGTCGGCGACCCGCTCCGCGCGCAGCACGGGGTCGAGCCCTCGCTGCAGCCAGGCCGAGTTGGTCGTCACCCCGGTGGGACAGCGGCCCGTGTGGCAGCGCTGGGCCTGGATGCACCCGACCGCCAGCATCGCCTCGCGACCGACGCTGACCATGTCGCACCCCATCGAGAAGGCCAGCAGGGCGTTGGCGGGCAGGCCGAGCAACCCGGATCCGATGACGACGGTGCGATCGGTGAGCTCGGCCTCGGCGAAGAGGCGGTAGACGCGCGCCAGGGCGATGCGAAAGGGAAGGGCGACGTGATCGGTGAAGACGAGCGGCCCCGCGCCCGTGCCGCCCTCGCCGCCATCGATCGTGATGAAGTCGGGGCCCGCGTTCTCGCGCTGCATGACCCGCGCCAGCTCCCGCCAGAAGCCCAGATCGCCCACCGCCGACTTGATGCCGACCGGCAGGCCGGTCGCGTCCGCCACCCGCTCGATGAACGCGACGAGCCCGTCGACGTCGTCGAAGGCCGAGTGCGCCGGTGGGCTCGCGCAGTCGCGCCCGACCGGAATGCCCCGTGCGGCCGCGATCTCGGCGGTCACCTTCGCGGCCGGGAGGAACCCGCCCACGCCGGGCTTCGCGCCCTGGCTGAGCTTCACCTCGATGGCGCGCACCGGGCTCGCCGCCACCTGGTCGATGAGCATGCCGAGGTCGAAGCGGCCGGCGGCGTCGCGGCAGCCGAAGTACCCGGTGCCGATCTGGAACACGAGATCGGCCCCGTGGCGATGGTGGACGCTGAGACCGCCCTCCCCCGTGTTCTGGAGGCAGCCGGCCTGCGCGCAGCCGCGATTGATCGCCTCGACGGCGTGGGCCCCCAGGGCGCCGAAGCTCATGCCCGAGACGTTGACGACCGACGGCGGGCGAAACGCGTGCCGGCGGCCGTTGGCGGCTCCGAGCACCTTCGCGCAGGGAAGCGGCCACCCTTCCGGCTCACCCCCCGGCGGGGGCGGATGGGGGAAGCCGACCTGCTTGATCAGGACGTGTCCGGGGTGTCGCGACCAATCGACGTCCGAGCCGAAGCCGAAATGCGGGTCCTGGCGCTTGGCGGTCGCGTAGATCCACCGCCGTTGGTTGCGTGAGAAGGGCCGTTCGTCGTCGTTGCCCGTGACGATGTATTGGCGCAGTTCCGGGCCGAACGCCTCGAGGATGTAGCGCAGGTGCCCGACCAGCGGGAAGTTGCGCACGATCGCGTGGCGGCGCTGGAGCAGGTCGTACGCGGCGATCCCCGCCAGGGCCGCGCCCGCGACCGTGCGCAGGCGCGGACGGCGAAGGGGGACGGTCACCCGGAGGCCGCCCCGCCCTCCGAAGGCGACGGCGGGTGGACGAGGAGGACCGGACACGTCGCGTGGTACGCGACGTGCGAGGCGAAGCTGCCCAGCATCGCCCGGTTGACGATCCCCCGATGCGCGGCGGCCACGAGCAGGTCGATGCCCGAGGACACCGCGTAGTCGCACGCGGCGCTCGGCGGCCACCCCGAGAGCAGCACCGTCTCGACCCCCGGGGCGTCACCGATCTGCTCGGCGAGCCATTCCAAAGCCGCGGTTCGCTCGTCGTAGATCGTCGGCGGTGGACTGGCAAAGGGCGATGACAGCAACATCAGCGGCTCGGCGATCACGTGCACCACCACCAGCTCACCGGGGGACTGCGCGCGCAGGGCCTGTGCTTCTTCCACCACGACGCGCGATGCGGGCCCGCCGTCGACGAAGCAGGCGATGGACCGGTATGGCGCTGGCATGGGTCCTCCTCGGGATCGGGCCTCCACGGCGGGCGGCCTCTCTGGCCAGTCTCCGCCCGTGTGTGCGCCGTCGCGTGAGTGCCCGCCCGCATTCCCCCGGGGGCCAAGCCGCATGCGTCGTGCGGCTCTCCCGTCCGGCCCGGCTCAGTCGCGTACGAACCTGAGGTGGGTGACCCCGGGAGCCGCAACCGTCCTCACGTGCCGGAGTTCCGGCCGGCCGGCGCCCAGGCCCTCGAAGAGCCGCTCCCCGTCGCCGAGGAGGATCGGGACGAGGTTGATCTCCATGTCGTCCACCAGGCCGGCGTCGAGGTACTGCCGCGCGACCTCGGCGCCCCCGGCGAGCGAGACGTCCTCGCCGCCGGCGGCGGCGCGCGCCCGCTCGAGCGCCGCCTCGATGCCGTCGGTGACGAAGGTGAACGTGGTGCCCGTCAGGACCAGGGGCGCGCGCGGGTGGTGGGTGACCACGAAAACCGGGTGGTGGAAGGGCGGCTCGTCGCCCCACCACCCCGTCCAGGGGTCGTCGCCCCACGGCCCGTCGCCGCCGCCGAACATGTGGCGGCCCATCACCGTCGCCCCGATTCCGGCCAGTCGCTCCTCCATCACCGGGGTGCTCTCGTTGACCTCGCCCCCCTGCATCCCGTGCGGCTCCCGCCAGGCGGCGAGCGCGAAGGCCCACTCGTGGAGCCCCGTGCCGCCGACGCCCAGGGGGTTCTCGACGCTCTGGTCCGGGCCCGCGACGTAACCGTCGAGGGACATGGCGATGGTGAAGCGCAACCTGCTCATTCGGGAACCTCCGTCTCGCGCCGAGGGGCGGCGTCGTCCCTATACCAATACCCCTCGGACCGGCGGGCGGCCCGAAACCGATCGGTGACACGTGGCTCAGCCTCTGCGGTCGGGCGCCCGCCGGGAGGTCGAGGGTGAGCCGACCGGGACGGCGTCCATGGGGACCCCGCCGTTGTGCGGCGCGCCCGCCGTGGGGTCCTCGAGCACGATCGAGGTCAGGGCGGTCACGACCAGGGGATCGAACTGCGTGCCGGAACAGGACGCGAGCTCGGCCAGCGCCTCCTGCTGCGAGATCGCGGTGTGGTACGCGCGCCGTCGCGAGGTCATCGCCTCGTAGGCGTCGCAGACGAACACGATCCGCGCGCCGAGGGGGATCTGCTCGCCGGAGAGGCCGTCCGGATATCCCGTGCCATCCCATCGCTCGTGGCTGGAGCGGACGAGGGGCGCGATCGGCTCCAGGGCCGGTGCGGCGCGCAGGATCCGCTCGCCGATGAGCGTGTGGCGGTGGATGAAGTCAACCTCGGCCCCGTCGAGGCCGCTCGGCTTGTTCAGGATCGCGTCCGGGACGGCGATCTTGCCGATATCGTGGAGCAGCGCCGCGCGCCGCACCCGGCCGCGCTCAGGGTCGTCGAGCCCCAGGCGGCGGGCGACGCGATCCGCGAGGTCCGAGACGCTGCCGACGTGGTCGCTCAGGCCGGACGAGCGCTCGGCCAGCGCCCTCACAAGCACGTTGACGCTCTGGCTGCCGGCCGACTGACGGCCCAGCGTCTTGCGGGCGTACATGCGGGCGTCGGCGACGAGCATCGCCTCCTCGGACGTGGCCGCGTCGCGCGGGATGAGCGCCACGCCGTGCGCGGCCGAGATCTGAAACCCCTTCCCGCGCTGGGTGAGGGCGTCGCGGGCGGCCGCCACGGCCGTCCTCAGAGCCGCCGGAGCGAGGGGGGCGAGCACGCAGAACTCGTCGCCGCCCAGGCGGTAGACCCCGGCGCCGGGCACCGCGGCCACCAGGCGCGCCGAGATCCTCACCAGCAGGGCGTCGCCGGCCGGGTGACCGAAGCGGTCGTTGTAGCCCTTGAAGCCGTTCAGGTCGAGCAGCATCAGGGCCAGGGGGTCGCGCTCGGTCGCCGTCGCGATCGCCGTCTCCAGATCGCGCTCCAGGCGGCGGCGGTTGTAGAGCCCGGTGAGCCCGTCGGTGTCGGCCTCCTGCATGAGCAGCCCGTGCACCTCTTCGCGCTCGCGACGGCGCAGGTTGGACTGGGCGAACAGCACACCCACCAGCAGCGCGACCGCCAGCGAGCCACCGACCAGCAGCAGCGCCGGGAGCGCGAACAGCGGCTGCGGCTGGTTCAGCGCGACCCGCACCGTCCAATCGCTGCCGGTGACCCGTGCGACGCCGATCGCGTCGGGCATGGCGCCGGGGTGCGAGCTGAAGACGCGGGCCGTCGGACTGACGATCTCGAGCCGGCTGCCGGCGGGCAGAAGCGCCAGCGCCGATCGCGCGAGGTAGGAGATGCTGAAGATGCCCCCGACGTACCCGCGCAGGGCGGCGCGACGGGGAAGGAGCGTGCTGGGCAGAGGGTCCGGGCCGTAGACCGCGGCGACCAGTGCGACCCCCTCCGGCCGTTTCCTGAGGCCGAGCGAGAGGGCCGACGTCATCACGGGGCGCGCGGTGTCGCGCGCCCTCGCCAGACTCACGCGCAGGGGGACGCTGCTCGCCACGTCAATCCCGATGGCGGCGCGCGAGAGAGAGGTGACGGGCGCGACGAACGCGAGCGGGAAGGACTCCGCGACCGCCGGGGCGAGACCGATGACACCGGCGCGGTCGGTCGCGAGGATCGGCCCGTTGATCCTTTCGTACGCGGCGCGCTGGGCGGCCGGCACCCGCGGCGCCCAGTTGAGCGACTGCGTCCGTGCGCTCTGGAGCTCGACCGCGGAGAACCGGTCGAAGACGGTCGCGTTGACCGCGGTGGGAGACGCGGCGAACAGCCCGCGGAGGCCCGTCAGCGCTCCCCCGGCGGACGCCACCTCGTCTCCGAGGGCGGTCGAGGCGCGGTCGGCCCACTGCCGGCGGGTCTCGTGCTCGTCGTCGCGCTCGGAGACGACCACCGCGGAGGCGGCGACGAGCCCCACCACGACGAGCGCCGCGACGATGCCGATCTGCCCCGGCCGGAGGCCCAAGCGGATGCCCTGAAGCGCTCGGCGGATCGACCGGGGGACGGTACCGAGCGGCATTCAGACATCTCCTCAGCGGGATCCGGCGAACGGATTCCTCGCTGCGGCAGTTTATTCTGACGCAGCTCGTATACATAATCGTCACTCCAGCGCGCGAGTTGAGCCGACGGCCCGGCCCGGGTCACTCCTCGGCGGCGGCCTCCGGCTCGTGGGTGCGGCGGTACCAGTCCCAGGGCTGCCGGATCGCGGCGAGCCACGAGTCGAGCGTGCCCCCGGCGGGGATCACATCGACCGGCTTGCGGCCCGTGAGGTGCAGGCGCATGCGGGGCGTCTGCCCCACCGGCGACACCTCGTCCGGGCTGGCGGGCCGGCGCTCGAACCTCTCGACCTCGGCGAACGAGAACGACCGGCGGCGTGCGGCCAGCAGCCGCTCCAGCGGGTTGGGCTCGAACTCCAGCCGGTCGGCGTACAGCCGCAGCAACCCGCCGCGCGCGAGCCACCCGCTGTTGATGCTCACCAGGCCCCGCTTGCGCACCCCGTCCTCGGGCCCCAGGAACTCCCCGTCGCGCAGGCCGGTCCAGATGCGGTTCCAGTCGGCGGGCTCATCGTCGTCGGTGCCGTCCCAATCGGGCCAGCGTCCCATTGCCATCCTCCTCCTCGTGGAGCGATGAGTGACGTGAGGCGAGGATACGATCGCGGCGGGGTGTGAGACCAGGCCACCGGGGCGATGCAGGAGCAACGGCGGCATGGCAGGCTACGCGCGGATTCCACACGGTCGGGGGGCGGGGTGCGGGCACAGCGGATCGGGGTCGTCGGCGCCGGTGTGATGGGCAGCGAGATCGCCCAGGTCGCGGCGGCGGCCGGGCTCGAGGTGGTTCTGCGCGACGTGGACGCGGCGGCGATCGGCCGCGGTATGGACCACGTCCGCGACATCGGCGACCGCCGGGTGGCGCGCGGCAAGCTGAGCGCCGAGGACGCCGCGGCGATCGTCGGCCGGATCACCCCCGCCGGCGACGACGCGGCGCTCGCCGACTGCGACGTGATCATCGAGGCGACCACCGAGGTGATGGCCGTCAAGCGCGAGGTGTTCGCGCGCCTCGACGCCGTCGCCCGGCCCGACGCGATCCTGGCCTCCAACACCTCCGGGCTGTCCATCACGGACATGGGCCGCGCGACCGCGCACCCGGAGCGCGTGCTGGGTCTGCACTTCTTCAACCCGGCGAGCGTGATGCGCCTGGTGGAGGTGATCCCCGGCTCGCGGACGAGCCCCGCGGCCACGGACGCCGCCATGGCCCTCGTGACCCAACTCGGCAAGACGCCGGTGCGCGTGGCCGAGTGCCCGGGCTTCCTGGTCAACCGGATCGTGATCCGCGCCCTGGTCGAGGCCTACCGGCGCGCGTCCGAGATCGGCGCCGACCGCGCCGCCGTTGACGCCGCCGTCGTGGAGGGCGGCCCCGCGCCGATGGGGCCCTTCGCACTCGGCGACCTGATCGGCCTCGACACCCTGCTGCACGTCCAGCGCGACCTGGAGGAGGCCTACGGGGACCGGTTCGCCACAGGTGACGAGCTGGGGGCCCTGGTGGCGGCCGGCGACCTCGGCGCCAAGAGCGGCTCCGGCTTTCTCACCGGGGCATCGTCCGATGCGGTGCCCGACGCCCCGGGGCGCGACGTGGCCGAGCGCTACTACCGCGGCGCGGTGGACGAGGCCAGCAGGTGCGTGGCCGAGGGGGTCGCGGCGCCCGACGACACCGATCTGGCCGTCACGCTCGGCGGCGGATGGGAGACCGGACCGCTCACGTGGGATCAGGGGAGGGCACGATGAACCGCGCGACGTTCCTCAAGCGCGCCGGTCTGGGCGCCGCGCTGGTGGCCGGAGCCGGCGCGACGGGCGCCACCGCGCTCCCCCGGGCCAGCGCCGCCCGTAAACCCTCGCTCGCCGCCCTCGCCCGGCTGACGCAGGGAGCGCTGATCACCCCCGGCAGCGCCGGTTACAACGCCGCCCGCCAGGTGGCCAACGCGCGCTACTCGGGCGCGCGGCCGCTGGCGATCCTGATGGCACGCAACGCCCAGGACGTGCGCCAGGCCATCCTCTGGTCCCAGAGGAACGGGGTGCGCCTGACGGCCCGCTCGGGCGGCCACAGCTACGCGGGCTACTCGACGCTCAACGGCGGGCTGGTGGTCGACCTCTCGACGATGAACGGCATCGCGGTCTCCTCCGACCGCCGCAGCGTGCAGGTGGGAGCGGGCAACGACCTGATCAACGTCTACACCGCACTTGCCAATCGCGGCCTGACGATCCCGGCGGGCTCGTGCCCCACGGTGGGCGTCGGCGGTCTGGCGCTCGGCGGTGGGGTGGGCCTGGCCTCGCGCGCCCTGGGCACCACCAGCGACAACATCGTCGCCCTGACGGTGGTGACCGCCGACGGGCAGGTGCGCACCTGCGACGGACGCACCAACCCCGACCTCTACTGGGCCTGCCGCGGGGGCGGCGGCGGCAACTTCGGCATCGCCACCGGATTCACGTTCAAAACACACCAGGTCAGCTCGGCCGCGTACTTCTTCGCGTCGTTCGCCTGGCGTGACGCCCCGGACGTGGTCGCCGCCTGGCAGAAGTGGGCGCCCCACGCCCCTCCGGAGCTGTTCTCGATCTGCTCGCTGGGCACGGGGCCCGGGGGTCCGATCCTCAACGTGTTCGGCCAGTACATGGGCTCCTCGGCGGCGCTGCGGCGCACGCTGCAGCGGGGCCTGCTCTCGGCCGCGACGCCGTCCAGCCTGCAGGTGGGCACCTCCCCCTACCTGTCGCTCATCCAGCGCTGGGCCGGGTGCCTCGGCGAGTCGCCCGCCGCATGCCGCACCCAGCCCCACGACCTGTTCGCCGCCAAGTCGCGATACGCCCTGAAGCCGATATCGGCGGCGGGCATCCGCGCGCTGATCTCGGTCGTCGAGCAGCGACAGCGGCAGTCGTCGCTCGGCTCGGGGGCGATCCTGCTCGACTCGTACGGCGGCAGGATCAACGACATCGCGCCCGGCGCGACCGCCTTCGTGCATCGCAACGCGCTCTTCTCGCTGCAGTACGGCGCCTACTGGCAGTCGGCGGCGGGCGCCTCACCGGGGCTCACCTGGATCCGTGGCGCGGTGCGTGCCACCCAGCCCTACGTCTCGGGCTACTCGTACCAGAACTACATCGACCCCGAGCTCACGACCTGGCAGAACGCCTACTACGGCACCAACCTGCCGCGCCTGATCGACGTCAAGTTGACGTACGACAAGGACGACTTCTTCCGCTTCCGGCAGAGCATCCCGGTCAGATAGGACCGGCCGGCCCGGGGGCGCCACACGGACGCCCCCGGAGCCGCCGGACGAACTACTTGGCCAGAGCCGCCCGCAGAGCCGAGGGGATCGGCTTGCGCGCCTGGGCGGTGAACGCCGCGTAGGCGGGCTTCTTGGCCCCGGACGCCGTCAACAGGCCACCCGGCCAGTTGATGTTGTCCTGGAGGTTGAACCAGACGATCGTCGCCAGCTGCGGGTTCTTGACCGTGGGCAGCGCGAAGATCTGCTTCAGGTAGAGCGCCTGCGTGGCCGGGCTGACCTTCACGTTGCGGAACGGCGTCTTGGCCGTCGTGTAGCCCGCCTCCGTGATGTACAGCTTCATGCCCTTCTTCTTCTTGTTCAGGGCCGCGTAGATCTCGGGCAGGCTGTTCCAGGTCGGGAATGCCTTGGCGTAGGCCTTGGACGTGAACTTCGGGCCCTGCGAGGGGTAGATGTGCTGCGAGTAGGCGTCGAACGGGACGCTCCTGTCGCCGGTCAGGCCCTTGAGCCACGTGCGGGCGCCGATGTTGCCGTCGCCGGTGCTGCTGCGCGGGCCGCCGACGCCGGCGATGACGATCGCCTTCGGGTCGCCCCTCTTGATGGCCGGGTATGCCGCCCTGACCAGCGCCTTGTAGCGCGCCAGCGAGCTCTTGCCGTTGAACTTGAAGAACTGGACGATGTTCGGCTCGTTCCAGACCTCCAGGTGACGCACGCGCGGCAGTGGCGTGGTGGCACCGGCCGGCGTGAACTTGCCGTTGTACCGGGTCGCCACGGCCTGCATGAAGTCGGCGTACTGGTCGGGTCGCGGCGCGTTGGGGTTGTACTGCGACACGTGAGCCTGGTTCTTGCCGGCGACCGCCCAGTCGGGCGTGCTGTACGTGCTCACGATCGGGACGATCCCGCGCGCGGCGAGGCCGGTGAAGATCAGGTCGAGCCGGCTCCAGTTGTACGCCGGGTCGTTGGGGTTCGTCGGGGTGAGGGGCTCCGTGGGAGCCACGAAGTTCCACAGGATGTTGACGCGGGTGACCTTCGCCTTGGTCTGCTGCACCAGCGCGATGCGGGCCGGGATCTGCGGAAGCGGAGCGATGGCCAGGACATCGTCCTGCAGGGCGGCGACGGCGCCGACACCGGTCGACGGCACGACGAGGGCGGCCGCGGCCGCTCCGGCGATCGCCAGTCCCGCGATGGTGCGGGACGTGTTGGCCTTACGTGTCACCTGATTCTCCTCAGCTCTGGGCTCATGCGGGCGGCATCGTAACAACCATCGGCGGACATCCCTGTTGGCTTCAGGTATGTCACTGGGTGGTTTTCGTAAGGGGCGCGATCAGCGGCGTTCGTCGAAGAACCGGCGCAGCAAGGCTAGGGCGTCGGTGGCGAGCACGCCGCCCTGCACCTCCACGCGGTGCAGCAGACGCGGATCCTGGAGCGGGTTGATCACCGTCCCGGCCGCGCCCACCTTCTGATCGGGGGCGCCGAAGACCACCCGCGCCGCCCGCGCCTGCTGGATGGCCCCGGCGCACATCGGGCAGGGCTCGAGGGTGACGTAGACCACGGTCCCGAGCAGGCGCCAGCCACCGAGAGCCGCGCCCGCCGCGCGCAGGGCGAGCACCTCGGCGTGGGCCGTCGGGTCGCCGCGCAGCTCCCGCTCGTTGTGCGCCGACCCCACAACCTCGCCGTCGCGCACCACCACGCATCCCACCGGGACGTCGCCGTGCTCGCCCGCGTCGATGGCCTCGCGCAGTGCCATGCGCATGAAGTGCTCGTCACGTGGGAAGACGCGCGTCATGGGCGGAGGGTATCCGCGGTGCACTAGCGTGGAGGCATGTGGATCCGGTCGGTCAACGTGGGGACGCCGCGGGCGATCCCGGGCACCGCGATCGTCAGCGGCATCGTCAAGTCGCCCGTATCCGGGCCCGTGGCGGTGGGCGCCACCAACCTCGCCGGCGACCAGCAGGCCGACCTCTCGGTCCACGGCGGGGTGGACAAGGCCGTGTACGCCTACCCGCTCGAGCACTACGCGCGCTGGACGGACGAGCTGGGGCGCGACGACCTCACCCCCGGCTGGTTCGGGGAGAACCTGACCACCGAGGGCCTGCTGGAGGACGACGTGCTGGTGGGCGACGTGCTGCGCGTGGGCTCGGTTCTGCTCGAGGTGAGCCACCCGCGGGTGCCCTGCTTCAAGCTGGCCGCGCGGATGGGCGATCCCGCGTTCGCCAAGCCGTTCCTGCGCAGCGGCCGCGTGGGCTTCTACCTGCGCGTCCTGGAGGAGGGTGAGCTGGAGAGCGGCGACCCGGTCACCCGCGAGCGGCGCGGCGAGGGAGGCCTCAGCATCCTCACGACCGCCCGCCTCCTCGACTCCGGCGCGGGCCCGGTCGACCTCGAGAGCGCCGCCGCGGTCCCCGCGCTGGCCGAGGGCTGGCGCGAGAACTTCGCCCTGCGGGCGGCGCAGCTCAGATCGCGCCGGCGATGACGATCAGCACGACGTAGCCCACGACGTAGACCGACGTCAGGCCGTAGACCACGGCCGGGGGCACCGAGCGCACGGTGAAGCCGCTGGTCGCGAGGAAGACCAGCTTCACCAGGTCGCCCGCCAGCATCAGGCCGGCGAAGGCCAGCAGCAGACCGCCGATGTCGGGGTCGCGCGCGAGGGCCACGGTCATCGCCCAGTGGCCGAGGTTCATCCCGAGGATGAACACGACCCCGATGATCTCGCGGTCGGCCACCCGGTCCGCGATGGCCGCCACCAGGCCGAGGGACAGGATCGCCAGGATGATCGTCCCCGCGAGGCGGACGCCGGAGGCCCCGTCGGCGGGGTGGTCCAGGGCCGTCATCAGCGCGGCGACGCCGACGGCGATGCCGGCCACCTTGAGCGTCGTCTCGAGCCACGCGAGGCCGGACCACTCGCCGACGTGCCAGGAGCGCGGTGCCGAGGCCTCGCTCAGGGCGCGACGCACACGATCGGGCCACCGACGGGGATCACGTGGCGCACCCCTGTGGTGAAGCCGGCGTCCCGGCTCACCGCGACCGTGGTCGCGCCCCCGGGCGCCGTCGCCACGCGGTAGAGATCCGTGCCGACCGGCGTCACCGTGGCGACGACGGCGGGGCCGCAGTCGATGGTGACCGCCTGGCGGATCAGCGCGAGGTCGGCGGACCGCGCGGCAGCGGTGATGCGCGCCTGCGGAGGCTGTGCCACGCCGGGGCCGAGGACCGCCAGCGCGGCGAAGACCGCGACCGCGAACACCGCCAGCAGCGCGAGCGTGCGGGCCAGCGCGCCGGCACGCCGCGATCGGCGCCACGGCGCGCCGGCCTCGGGCAGCGGGTCCACGAAACGCCCACGCCGGGCGGGCGGCAGCAGCGCGACGATCGGCGCGGCGATCAGGGCGATGGCGACCCCGGCCTGGGACGCCTCGAGGCTCGCCAGGCTGAAGATGCGCAGCGGCAGCAGCAGCAGCGTCCAGGCCATGCCCACGGCCAGGACGGTGAGGCCGCGGCGCACGCGCCCCCACGACACCCAGGTGCGCCAGGCCCTCTGCCAGGGTGGCAGGGCGAGGTAGGCGTCCACGCGGCGTCGGCGCCAGAGCGTCATGGCGGTCTCGCCCACCGGGCGCCCCGCCGGCCCGAGCAGCGGCTCGAGCTGCTCGACCACCTCCACCTCGAGCGCCTCCTGCTTGCGCAGCTGCGCCGCGGTGCGCTCGCGCTCGATGCGCTCACGCCGAGCCGCGGCGACCCCGGGGAGTCCGCGCGCGGCGCGCGAGTTCATGTCACCGTCTCCGAGGGCGCGGGACCCAGCGCGAGCTCCACGATCTCCTTGGCGTCGTCGGAGATCTGGATCAGATCCATGTCCCCGCGGCTGATCAGGCCCTCCTCCAGCACCCGCGCCTGGATCCAGCGGACGAGGCCGGCCCAGTAGGACCCGCCGCAGAGCACCACGGGGAAGCTGAGCGCCTTGCCGGTCTGGATCAGCGTGAGCGACTCGAACAGCTCGTCGAGCGTGCCGAAGCCGCCCGGGAACACGATGTAGGCCTCGGAGTACTTGACGAACATCGTCTTGCGCACGAAGAAGTAGCGGAAGGCGATCGCGAGGTTGACGTAGTCGTTGACCGCCTGCTCGTGCGGCAGCTCGATGGTGCAGCCGATCGACATGCCACCGGCCTCGCTGGCCCCGCGGTTGGCCGCCTCCATGATGCCGGGGCCGCCGCCGGTGATCACCGCGTAGTCGCGCTCCACCAGCAGCTTCGCGACCTCTCGGGCGAGGTCGTAGTGGGGTGTGTCGGCCGGCGTGCGCGCCGACCCGAAGATCGAGACGGCCGGCCCCACCCGCGCAAGGGCGTCGAAGCCGTAGACGAACTCGCCGAGGATGCGCAGCGCGCGCCAGGGCTCGCTGTGGAGGAAATCGGAGCTCTCGGGGCGGGTCAGCAGGCTCGCGTCGGCGTGACCGATCGCCGCCTCGCCCGGGCCGCGGGCGGCCAGTCGTCCGCTGCGGGCGAGCCTCACGAGGCGACCGCTCCGACGCGCCGCACGACGTCCTCGAGCGGCAGGCGCCGGGCCCGGGCGCTCCACTGCTCGGGCGTGCGCCGCGCCGGGTCGCGCGGTGTGGCAGGCGCTCCGAACGACAGCACCACGACCGCGCGGTCCGGGGCGGTGACGCCCAGCGCGCGGTGAAGGGCGTCCGGGTCGGCGACCCCGTTGGGGCAGCAGGCGACGCCGTCGGCCCAGGCGCTCAGCATCATGCTCTGGGCGGCGCGACCCGCGTCGAAGTCGACCAGGCCGCCGCCGGGGCTCACGGTGAGGACCACCACCAGGCCCGCGCTCAGCAGGTTGTCGGCGCGGTAGACGGCGCGCGCAGCGGCGGGGACGGCAGCGCCCTCAACCACGATGAAGCGGGTGGGCTGCCGATTGCGGGCGCTTCCGACCAGGCGGCCCGCGTCGAGGATGCGGCGCGCCACGTCATCGGGGACCGGCGCGCCATCGTATGACCGCGCGTCGCGCATGCTGGCCACGGTGAGGTGCGCGTCCACGGCCTCAGACTAGACGACGCCTCCGGGCTCCGGCCGCCGCGTGTGGGACA
>CAVWTG010000010.1:0-93052 GCA_963757705.1 uncultured Actinomycetes bacterium
CGATCCCGAGATCGCCCAGGTCATCTCCCGCGCGATCGCCGGCCGGCGCGTGCTGGAGATCGAGTACTACAAGGAGAACGAGGACGAGTTCTCCAAGCGGCGCATCGAGCCCTACGCGCTGATGAACGGGCGCGAGGCCTGGTACGTGGCCACGTACGACCCCGAGCGCGAGGACGTCCGCCACTTCCGCCTGGACCGCATCAAGCAGGCCACCCCGACCGACGAGCGCTTCACTCCCCGGCCCGAGGTGGACCCGGCGGCCGAGATCGACGGCTGGCTTCGCACCGGCGAGGTCGAGGCCTCGCGGCGCGCCCGCGTCTGGATCTCCCCCGAGCGCGCCCGCTGGGTGCGCGAGGAGCGCCCCGTCGTGGCCGACCTGGCCGACGGCGCGATCATCGTCGAGTTCCCGTTCAAGGGAATCGACTGGCTGGTGCGCGAGATCCTCAAGGAGGCCGGCGACGCCGCGGTGGTCGAGCCGGTCGAGGCCCGCGAGGCCGTCCGCGAGGCCGCGGGGCGCCTGGCGGGCGCCTTCTCGCGCCGTGAGCCGCCGGGGCCAGATCCGGATGACCGGCGAGGAGGTCGCGGCCTTCCTCGACGAGCAGCGGGTGGTCGTCGTCGCGACCATCGGGCGCGACGGGTGGCCCCACCTCATGCCGCTCTGGTACGTCGCGCGGGAGGGCGAGCTGTGGGCCTGGACCTACGCGAAGTCCCAGAAGGTGCGCAACCTCGAGCGCGACGACCGGGCCACCCTCCAGATCGAGGACGGCCACGACTACCACGAGCTGCGCGGCGTGATGATCAAGGCGCACTGCGAGCTCCACCGCGACCTCGAGACGGTCGCGGGCGTCGGCGCGGAGCTGGCCGTGCGGTACGGCGGGGCCGACGCCGTCGGCCCCGAGGCGCGCGAGATCTTCCGCCAGCAGGCCTCCAAGCGGGTCGGGCTCCAGTTCCCGCCGCGCAGACGGCGACCTGGGACCACCGCAAGCTCGGCGGCGTCTACTAACGCGGTTCCCCGATAGCGTTGCGAGCCGTGGAGACCCTCAAGGGCCTCATCCTCTCCGGCGGCAAGGGCACGCGGCTGCGGCCGATCACCCACACCTCGGCCAAGCAGCTCGTGCCCGTGGCCAACAAGCCCGTGCTCTTCTACGGGATCGAGGCGATGGTCGCGGCCGGGCATCACCGAGGTCGGGATCATCATCGCCCCGGAGACCGGCGACGAGATCCGCCGGGAGGCGGGCGACGGCTCGCAGTTCGGCGCGACGCTGACCTACATCGAGCAGGACGAGCCGCTGGGGCTGGCGCACGCCGTCCTCACCGCCGAGCCCTTCCTCGGCGACTCGCCGTTCGTGATGTACCTGGGCGACAACCTGCTCCAGGGGGGCATCACCGACCTGGTCGAGGCGTTCCGGGCCAACCAGCCCGACGCGCTGATCCTGCTCACGCCGGTTCCCGACCCCGAGCACTACGGCGTGGCCGAGCTCGAGGACAACCAGGTCGTGCGGCTGGTCGAGAAGCCGGCCGAGCCCAAGACCAACCTGGCCCTGGTCGGCGTGTACATGTTCACGCCCGGCATCCACGACGCGGCCCGGGCGATCGAGCCCTCCGGCCGCGGCGAGCTGGAGATCACCGACGCCATCCAGCACCTGGTGGACACGGGCAAGCGGGTGGAGCCGCACGTCGTCCAGGGCTGGTGGAAGGACACCGGCCGCCTGGAGGACATGCTGGAGGCCAACCGCCTGGTGCTCGACACGATCCTGCCGCGCCTGGACGGCGAGCTGGTGGACTCGCAGGCCGAGGGCCGCGTGATCGTCGAGGCGGGCGCCAAGCTCGAGCGCTCCACCGTGCGCGGGCCGGCTGTCATCGGCGCCGGCGCCCGGCTGACCGACGCCTACATCGGCCCCTACACCGCGATCGGCGCGGACTGCGTGGTCGAGCGGGCCGAGGTCGAGCATTCGATCCTGCTCGCCGGGTCCAGCGTGCGCGGGCTGGCGGGACGGATGGAGTCCTCGCTGCTGGGCCGCAACGTGGCCGTCAGCCGCGACGACAGCCAGCCCCGCGCCTACCGCTTCATGGTGGGCGACAACAGCTCGATCTCGATCCTGTAGGGCGTCCGGCGCGGCGCAAGTCTGCGCCCAGACCGTTCTCCGGGGCATCGCGATGGACAGGCTTTCGTAGCAAATGCCACGAACGGAGCTTGTGACGTCCGCGACTTCCCCTACGGTTGCCCGCGTCAACCCCCCTGGAGGAGGAATCTCATGGCCGAGGGTTACTGCGTCAAGGAACGCAAGAAGGTCGAGATCAAGGACCCGCAGCAGGTGACCATGAAGAACGGTCGCCCGGCGATCCAGGGCACGTGCCCGGATTGCGGAACCAAGATCTTCAAGATCGGCAAGCTCAGCTAGACCCTTCCCAGGGACATAGCGGCGTCCGGTGCGCTATGCATTGGGCGCCATGAGACTTCTCGTCACCGGCGCGGCCGGGATGCTCGGCACGGATGTGGTGCGCTCCGCCCGCGCGGCGGGACACGACGTGATCGCGCTCGCCCGAGCCGACCTCGACGTGTCCGATGCCGCCGCGGTGGATCGCGCCATCGCCGAACACGAACCGAACGCCGTCGTGAACTGCGCGGCCTGGACCGACGTCGACGGCGCCGAGGCCGACGAGGCGGGCGCCGCGGCGATCAACGCCACCGGCGCCGGCCACGTCGCGCGCGCCGCGGACGCCGCGGACGCGATGCTGGTGCACGTCTCGACCGACTACGTGTTCGACGGCACCAAGAACACGCCCTACGTCGAGTCCGACGCCACCGGGCCCCGCTCGGCCTACGGCCGGACGAAGCTCGCCGGCGAGGAGGAGGTGGCCGCCGCGGGCGGGCGCCACGCCATCGTGCGCTCCTCGTGGCTCTTCGGCCTGGCCGGCCCGAACTTCGTGGCCACGATGCTGCGGCTCGGCGCCGAACGCGACGAGGTCAGCGTCGTCACCGACCAGGTCGGGTGCCCGACGTGGACCGGCCACCTGGCTCCCGCGCTGGTCTCGCTGGCCGGCGGGACGGCCCAGGGCGTACTGCACGTCGCCGGCGCCGGCGCGGTGTCCTGGCACGAGCTGGCCGTCGAGGCCTTCGACCGGGCGGGAGTGGACTGCCGGGTCGAGCCGACCACGAGCGACGACTTCGTCCGCCCCGCCCCGCGGCCGGCCTACAGCGTGCTGGAGAGCGAGCGCCCCGACGCGCCGCATCTCGCCGCCTGGCAGGAGGGCCTCGCGGGGTATCTCGAGGAGCGCGCCGAGGTGCTGGCATGAGGCTCCTGGTCTGCGGCGGCGCCGGCTTCATCGGCTCGAACTTCGCCCGCATCCGGCTGCGCGACCACGGCGACGAGGTCGTGGTGCTCGACAAGCTCACCTACGCCGGGCGCGAGGAGAACCTCCAGGACCTGCGCGATGACGCCGGCTTCTCGTTCGTCAAGGGCGCCATCGAGGACCCCGACGCCGTGGCGAGCGCGATCGAGGGCGCCGACGCCGTGGTCAACTTCGCCGCCGAGACCCACGTCGACCGCTCGATCTCCGAGCCCGACGCGTTCGTGACGACCAACGGTCGCGGCACCTACGTCCTGCTCGAGGCGGCGCGGGAGCGCGAGCTGCGCTACGTGCAGGTGTCGACCGACGAGGTCTACGGGTCGATCGAGGAGGGGACGTTCACCGAGGACTCCCCGCTCGCCCCGTCCTCGCCCTACAGCGCCAGCAAGGCGGGGGCCGATCTTCTCGTCTCCTCCTACTTCCACACGTTCGGGCTGGAGACGCTGATCTGCCGAGGCTCGAACAACTACGGGCCCTACCAGTACCCGGAGAAGCTGATCCCGCTGATGGTGCTCAACGCCTTCGCGGGCGATCACCTTCCGGTCTACGGCGACGGGATGCAGGTGCGCAACTGGATCCACGCGACCGACTTCGGCCGCGCGATCGGGACGGTGCTGGAGAGCGGGCAGCCGGGCGAGGTCTACAACGCCGGCGGGCCCGACGAGTGCCCGAACATCGAGGTCGTCCAGCGCATCCTGCAGCTCACCGGCCGCGACGAGTCGCTCATCGAGCACGTCACCGACCGTCTCGGCCACGACCGCCGCTACTCGCTGTCCTCCGACAAGGTGCGGGGACTGGGCTGGGAGCCGCAGGTGCGGTTCGAGGAGGGCCTGGCCGAGACCGTCGACTGGTATCGCGAGAACGAGTGGTGGTGGGCCCCGATCCGCTCCGGCGACTACCGCGAGTACTACGAGCGCCAGTACGGCCGCGCGCTGCGCGACTGAGCGCGGCTCAGCCCGCCCAGCCCCACGTGGCGAACTTCACGGTCAGCACCGCCAGCATCGCCGCGAACGCCCCCACCACGACGAGGTAGCGCGTCCGCCCCGCCGTGTGGATCGCCAGCCACATGTGCAGCGGGAACAGCACCGCCAGGAACCGGGGGAAGGACATCAGCGGGTGGGCGGGCCAGGGCGACGACAGGGGCGGCAGCAGGGCGCACACCATGTAGGCGCCGTAGGCGACGGGCAGGCGCCGGAACACCCCCACGACCGCCGCCGCCGCCAGCGCCAGCGAGCCGAACAGGGCCAGCTTCGCCACCGGCGACTCGAAGTGGTCGTGGCTGCCGGTGAACAGCTCATAGGAGGCCTGGAAGGTCTTGGGGATCGCGTACCAGACCGCGCTGAACGGGCCGTGGAACCCGCGGCTCCAGAAGGTCTGCACGTGCCAGGTCGCCAGCGCGTCGCCGTAGTGATGCCACTGGTAGAGCGAGTAGGCGATCAGGCCGAGCGGGACGAGCGCGAGCCACAGCGCGTCCGCGCGCACCGGGTAGCGCGGACGCCAGCCCCGCGACGCCACGGGCTCGCGGTCGGTCCGCGGCCCGTAGAGGTAGAACAGCGCGATCGGCACGGCCACCATGACGCCGGTGTTGCGCGTCGCCGAGGCGGCGGCACCCAGGGCGCACGCCCAGCCCCAGCGCCCGGTGCGCGCGAGGTAGATGGCGCCCGCGGTCAGGGCGAGGAACAGAGACTCGGTGTAGAAGGCCGAGAAGAAGAGCGCGGCGGGGAAGAACGCCAGGAGGTAGACGGTCCGCCGCGCGGCCTCCCCACCGAGCTCGAGCTCGGCGAGCCGGTGGACCGCGACCAGCCCGGCCAGGAAGGCGGCGAGCGAGACCACGAGGCCGCCGAACAGGAGCGACCCCGTCAACCACCCGGCCACCCGGGCAAGCAGGGGGTAGAGCGGGAAGAACGCCGCCAGGTCGTCGCGGACGTACCCGTGCGCGGCGATGACCTGGAAGTGCACAGAGTCCCAGCGCGAGATCGGCGCGGCGAGCGCGTTCGCCACCTTCCCCAGGTGCGGAACCCGGGGATCCCGCGCGCCGTGCACGGCGAAGGCGGTCACGCCCACCGCGAACACCCATAGGCGCGACCAGCCCAGCGCCGCGACCGAGTCGCGCAGGGCGGCCGGCGGCCGCGAGGCCCACGCGCGCACCGACGAGCGGCGCCCCCTGGATGCAACGTCGATTGCCATCGCAGTGGGGATTGTGCCTGGGCTTTGCCTCGGTAAGTCGTGCAAAGGGTCCAAGGCCGGCTTGACCGGGCCGATCACGGACACCATCGCGGCTCGGCATGGGTACGTCTCGCGTCCTGACGTGCGCGGCCGCCGTCACGGCGATCGCGCTGGTCTCCCTGGCCTCCCCGGCGGCGGCCAGGCGCCGCTGCGCGGGCGCCGACCGGCGCCCGGCGCACCGCTCCCTGGCGGCGGTGCGCCACACCACCCTGTGCCTGCTCAACCGCGTCCGCGCCCGCCACGGACTACCGCGCCTGCACGCCGACCGGCGGCTGCGCCGCGCCGCCACCAGCCACGCCCGCGACATGGTCGATCGCAACTACTTCGCCCACGCCTCCCTGCGCGGCGGGTCGCTCGGCTCGCGCCTGGAGGCCAGCGGCTACGCCTCGCGGCGCCGGCCCTGGGCCGCCGGCGAGGCGCTGGCCTGGGGGACCGGGCACAAGGGCACGCCCCGCAGCATCGTCCTAGCGTGGCTGCACAGTCCCGAGCACCGGGCGATCCTGCTGACCCGCCGCTTCCGCGACGCGGGCATCGGCATCGCCCGCGGAGCGCCCGGCCCCGCGCGCGGCGGCGCGACGTACACGCTGGATCTGGCCTGCCGGTGCTGAGCGAGCGCCGTGGCTTCTAGACTCGGGGGCGTGGCGGAAAGGGCGGCGATCCCGCGGGGCAGGCACGCCCCGCCTCTCGAGGTGCGCCAGTCGGTGCAGCGCGACCGGCTGTTCGACGCTGCCGCGGCGGTCTTCGCCCGGGTCGGCTACGCGGACGCCAGCGCCGAGTCAATCGCCCGCGAGGCGGGGATGTCCAAGGCCACCTTCTACGAGCACTTCTCCAACAAGGAGGAGTGCATCCTCGCCCTCTTCGACGCCGCGGCCGGCGAGACGCTGGAGGCGATGGGCGCGGCCACGAGCGCGGCCGGGACCGACTCGCGGGCTCGGATGCAGGCCGGCGCGAAGGCGTTCCTGGAGATGCTGGCCTCGCACCCCAACGAGTCCCAGACACTGCTGGTCGAGATCATCGGAGCCGGCGACCGCGGGGCCGAGCGCCGCGACAACATCCTCGCCGCGTTCGCCATGGCGATCGACGCGGAGAACGAGAACGCCGCGCGCAAGGGCGCGATGCGGCGCTTCGCCTCGCCCGACGACTCCTACGCGATCGTCGGGGCCGTGGTCGAGCTGGCGTCACGCCAGCTGCGACGCGGCGTCCCTGAGGACGTTCGCGATCTGGAGCCGCTCGTCGAGCGCCTGATCTTCGGCCTCGCGCCCGTCGAGTGAGCGACGGCGGCCTGGAGGCCCTCGAGGCCCGGGTCGTCGAGTGCCGCCGGTGCCCGAGGCTCGTGGAATGGCGCGAGCAGGTGGCGCGCGAGAAGCGAGCCTCGTTCGCCGGCGAGGAGTACTGGGGCCGCCCGGTGCCCGGCTTCGGCGATCCGGCGGCCCGTGTCCTGGTCTTCGGCCTCGCGCCCGCGGCGCACGGCGGCAACCGCACCGGACGCGTGTTCACCGGCGACCGCTCGGGCGACTGGCTGTTCGCCTCGCTGCACCGCACCGGCTTTGCCAACCAGCCGACGTCCGTGTCCCGCGACGACGGCCTGCGCCTGCGCGGCTGCTGGATCACCGCCGCCGTGCGCTGCGCACCTCCCGCGAACCGCCCGACCCCGGCCGAGCGCGACAACTGCCTGCCCTGGAGCCAGGAGGAGCTCGGGCTGCTGGGCGACGTGCGCGTGGTCGTCTGCCTCGGGGGCTTCGCCTGGGATGCCGCGCTGCGCCTACGCGCGGCGCTGGGGGAGCCGGTCCCGCGACCCAAGCCGCGGTTCGGCCACGCTGTCGAGATGGACGCCGAGCGCTGGCCGCTGCTCGGCTGCTTTCACCCCTCCCAGCAGAACACGTTCACCGGCCGCCTGACCGAGCCGATGATGGACGCCGTGTTCGCGCGGGCGCGGGAGCTGGCGGGGCTGCCCGTCTATCCTCGGTGAGTGCCCCTCTCACAGTTCACTCCGCGCGTTCGTGAGTGGTTCGAGGGTGCCTTCGAGGCCCCGACTCCGGCCCAGGAGCAGGCCTGGCCGGCCATCGCCAGCGGCGAGCACGTGCTCATCTCGGCGCCCACGGGATCGGGCAAGACGCTGGCCGCGTTCCTCTACGCGCTCGACCGCCTGGCCGCGAATCCGTTGCCCGAGGGAGAGCACCGAACGCGTCTGGTCTACGTCTCGCCGCTGAAGGCGTTGTCCTACGACATCGAGCGAAACCTGCGCGCGCCGCTGAAGGGCATCGGCGCGGACATCGACGTCGCGATCCGCACCGGCGACACGCCGCAGAAGGAGCGCGCGGCGATGCGCCGCCGGCCGCCCGACGTCCTCATCACCACGCCCGAGTCGCTCTACCTGATCCTCACCTCGCAGGCGCGCGAGATGCTCACCGGCGCCGAGTGGGCGATCGTGGACGAGATCCACGCCGTCGCGCGGACCAAGCGCGGCGCCCACCTCGCGCTCACGCTCGAGCGCCTCGAGCAGCAGGCCGAGCGGCCAGTGCAGCGCATCGGGCTCTCCGCCACTCAGACGCCGCTGGAGGAGGTCGGGCGCTTCCTCGTCGGCCCGCATCGCACCTGCACCGTCGTCGACACCGGCGTGCGCAAGGAGCTCGACCTCAAGATCCACGTCCCGGTCGAGTCAATGGTCGAGCCCGACCAGGGCGCCGACCTCGACCCAGTGGCCGGCGGCGAGGCCACGCGACAGTCCATCTGGCCGGCCATCTACCCGGAGCTGCTCGAGCTGGTCAAGCAGCACACGTCGACCATCGTCTTCGTCAACAACCGCCGCGGCGCCGAGCGCTTGGCGCTGCGCCTCAACGAGCTCGCGGAGGAGGAGATCGCCCGCGCCCACCACGGCTCGCTGGCGCGCGAGGAGCGGCTGGTGGTCGAGGAGATGCTCAAGTCCGGCGAGCTGCCCTGCCTGGTCGCGACCTCCTCGCTGGAGCTGGGCATCGACATGGGCGCCGTGGACCTCGTGCTTCAGGTCGAGTCGCCGAAGTCGGTCTCCAGCGGCCTGCAGCGAATCGGTCGCGCCGGCCACAACGTCGGCGACGTCAGCAAGGGCCGCATCTTCCCCAAGTTCCGCGCCGACCTGCTCGAGTGCGCGGTCGTCGCACGGCGGATGCGAGACGGGGCCATCGAGCCCACCGTCGTCCCCCGCAACCCGCTCGACGTCCTGGCTCAGCAGATCGTCGCCATGTCGGCCGTGGCCGAGGAGGGCCTGGCCGTCGACGACCTCCACGCCCTGGTAACGCGGACGCACTCCTTCGCCGAGCTCTCCCGCTCCCAGCTGGAGAACGTGCTCGACATGCTCGACGGGCGCTACCCGAGCGCCGAGTTCGCCGAGCTGCGCCCGCGGATCGTGTGGGACCGCGTCGCCGGGACCATCCGCCCGCGCAAGGGCGCGCGGGGACTCGCCATCACCAACGCCGGCACAATCCCCGACCGCGGGCTGTTCAGCGTGACGCTCCCGGACGGCCGGCGCGTGGGCGAGCTGGACGAGGAGATGGTCTACGAAGCGCGGCCCGGCCAGACGTTCCTGCTCGGAGCGACCACCTGGCGCATCGAGGAGATCGGACGTGACCGGGTGATCGTGTCGCCCGCGCCCGGCGTGCCCGGGGCGGTCCCCTTCTGGAAGGGCGACGGTGTGGGGCGCCCCAAGGAGCTGGGTAAGGCGATCGGCGAGTTCTCGCGCTGGGCGGTCGACCAGCCGGCCGAGGTGCTCGAGCGCGACTACGACCTCGACGAGCGCGCGGCCACCAACCTCCTGGCCTTCCTGCGCGAGCAGGAGGAGGCGACGCGCGTCATCCCCAGCGACCGGACCATCGTCGTCGAGCGCTTTCGCGACGAGATCGGCGACTGGCGCCTGTGCGTCCTCTCCCCCTACGGCGGTCGCATCCACGCGGCTTGGGGCCTGGCCCTGAGCGCCCGCATCCGCGACGAGTTCGGCCTGGAGTCCGACGCGATCTGGTCGGACGACGGGATCATCGTGCACCTCCCCGATGCCGACGAGCCGCCCGGCGCCGAGCTGGTGATGGTCGAGCCCGACGAGCTCGAGGACCGCATCGTCGGCGAGCTGGGCGGCAGCGCGCTGTTCGGCGCGCGCTTTCGCGAGAACGCCTCGCGCTCGCTGCTCATCCCCCGCGCCTACCCCGGCCGGCGCACCCCGCTGTGGCAGCAGCGGCTGAAGTCCCAGACCCTGCTCGAGGTCGCGCGGCGTTACGGCGACTTCCCGGTGATCCTTGAGACCTACCGCGAGTGCCTGCGCGACGTGCTCGACCTGACCGGCCTGGACGAGCTGCTGCGCGCCCTGCACCGCCGCGAGCTCTCGCTGGTCGAAGTGGAGACGCCGACGGCGTCGCCGATGGCCTCGTCGCTGCTCTTCGACTACGTGGCCACCTACATGTACGAGGGCGACACGCCGGCGGCCGAGCGCCGGGCGGCGGCACTGTCTCTCGATCGCGACCTGCTGCGCGAGCTGCTGGGCCAGGAGGAGCTGCGCGAGCTGATCGACCCCGACGCGCTGGCGCAGGTCGAGGACGACCTCCAGCACCGCTCCGAGCAGACGCGGGCGGCCAACCGCGACGCGCTGCACGACGTCCTGCGTCGCGTGGGCGACCTGGCGACAGAGGAGGCCCACGGCCGGGTGCTCGCGGGGTGCGACGCCGCCGCGATGCTCGACGAGCTGCGTCGCGAGCGCCGGGCGGCCGAGGTCCGGGTCGCGGGGGAGAAGCGCTGGATCGCCGCGCAGGACGCCGGCCTGTACCGCGACGCGCTGGGCGTCGTCGTCCCCAGCGGCCTGCCCGACGCCTTCCTGGAGGACACGCCCGACGCGCTGGAGGCCCTGTTCGCCCGCTACGCGCGCACCCACGGTCCGTTCACCACCGCGGAGGTCCGTGAGCGCTACGGCGTCGACCCCGGCCCGGCGCTGCGCGCGCTGGAGTCGACGGGCGACCTGGTCCGCGGCGAGCTTCGCCCCGGTGGCAGCGAGCGCGAGTGGTGCGACCCCGAGGTGCTCCGGCGCCTGCGCCGCGCCTCGCTGGCCGCGCTGCGCAAGGAGATCGAGCCGGCCGACCAGCGCGCGTTCGCCCGCTTCCTGCCCGCCTGGCAGGGGGTCGACCGCCACCCGGCGGGCGGCGCGGGTGTCGATCGCCTGCGCGAGCAGCTCATCCCGCTCCAGGGTCTCGCCCTGCCTGCCGAGGCGTGGGAGCGCGACGTGCTGCCCCGCCGCGTCGGCGCCTACTCGCCCACGTGGATGGACCAGCTGTGCGCCTCGGGAGAGATCGTCTGGATCGGCGCGGGGGCCCTGGGCCGGCGCTCGGGCCGCGTGGCCCTGTACTTCCGCGACGACGTCGGGCTCGTGGGCCCGCCGCCGGTCAAGGGCGATCCGCCGTCCGAGCCGGCGCACGAGGCCCTGCGCGAGCGCCTGCAGACTGGCGCGTGCTTCTTCACCGACCTGCTGGCCGACGTCGACGTCGCGCCCGAGGACCTCCAGGAGGCGCTGTGGGACCTGGTGTGGGCGGGCGAGGCGACCAACGACGCCTTCGCCCCGCTGCGCGCGCCGCGTCTGACACTGGCGCGAGCCCAGCGCGAACGGGCGCGCGCCCGCGCGGGACGCCGCTTCTCCGCGCGCCGCTCAGGCGCCTCGGCCCAGGTTCAGGGCCGCTGGTCGCTCGTGGAGCCGCTGCTGCGCGACGCCCCCGAGCCAGGCCAGCGCCGCCGCGCGCTGGCCGAGCTGCTGCTCGAGCGCTACGGGATCGTCACGCGCGAGCAGGTGCTGGCCGAGGGCGTGCCCGGCGGGTTCTCCACGCTCTACGACTCCCTGATCGCGCTGGAGACGCTGGGAGTGTGCCGGCGCGGCTACTTCATCGAGGGCCTGGGCGGCGCGCAGTTCGCGCTGCCCGGCGCGGTCGAGCGGCTGCGCGCCCAGCGCACCGTCGAGGACGAGCAACCCCAGGTCCTCTCCGCCGTCGATCCCGCGCAGCCCTTCGGCGCCGCCCTGCCCTGGCCCAAGCGCGACGGCGAGGCGCGGCGCCCGCAGCGGGTGGCCGGCGCGCACGTCGTGCTGTGCGGCGCCGAGCCGGTGCTCTACCTCGAGCGGTCGGGCAAGAGCGCGCTGATCCTCGTCGAGCCCGACGACCATCGCCTGCCCGCCGCCTTCGAGGCCGTGGCCGGCGCCGTGCGCGCCGGGCGCATCCGCAAGGTGGCGCTGGAGCGCATCGACGGCGAGCCGGTCTTCGGCGGCCCGTTCGGCGAGCTGCTGATCGACCTCGGGTTCCGCCAGTCGCCGCGCGCGCTGACGCTGAGCGCCTGAGGAGGCCTCCCCTACCCTTCGGGGCGTGCCCGAGGGCGACACGATCCACTACGCCGCGAACCGGATGCGCCCGCTGCTCGTCGGGCGTGTGCCGGACGAGATCGTCACGCCCCAGGCCCGCCACTCGATGGACCGCTGGCCCGAGCGCCTGGCCGGCCGCGCCGTGCGCTCGGTGGATGCGCACGGCAAGCACCTCTTCCTGCGGTTCGACGGCGACCTCACGCTGCACTCGCATCTGCGCATGACCGGCGTGTGGGGCGTATACGAGCGGGCGCGGCGCTGGGGGCGCTCGCCGCGACGAGCCTGGCTTGTGCTGCGCACCCCCTCCCACGAGGTCGTGGAGTTCGACGGGCCCGTGCTCGAGCTGATGACCGAGTCGCGCACGCGCTTCGACCGGCGCCTGGCGATGCTCGGCCCCGACATCCTCGCCCCCGACTTCGACGAGGCTCGCTTCCTGCGCCGCCTGCGCGAGGACGACCCGACGCGTGGGTTCGGCGACGCCCTGCTCGACCAGCGCACGGTGGCGGGCATCGGGAACCTGTGGAAGGCCGAGGCCTGCTGGGAGGCGCGGATCGATCCGTGGCGGGCCACGCGCGACGTGTCCGACGACGAGGCGCTGGCGGTCGTGGCCGCGGCCCGCCCGCGCATGCAGGAGTCGGCGCGCACCGGGCACAACTCGCGCGGGACGCAGATCTACGACCGCGCCGGGCGGCCGTGCCCGCGGTGCGGGACGCGGATCGCCGCCCGCGGCCAGGGCGACGACAACCGTACGGCGTTCTGGTGCCCGGAGTGCCAGCGATGAGGCGCGTCGGGCACAAGGGAGCGGACCTGATCGCTCCCGGCAACACGCTCGCGAGCTTCGACGCCGCGCTGGAGGCCGGCGTGGACATGATCGAGTTCGACGTTCTCCCCGAGCGCGATGGCGAGGAGCGCCTGGTGCTGGCGCACGACTACCGGGCCGCCGCTCGCGGCACCCCGCCCACTCTCGAGGAGGGCCTCGAGCACTTCAGCCGCGACGCCTACGGGAGCATCGAGCTCGACGTCGACCTCAAGCTGCCGGGCTACGAGGACCGCGTGGTCGAGGCCCTGCGCTCGTTCGGCCTGGTCGAGCGCTCGCTGGTCTCCTCGCAGTACGTGGAGAGCCTCGCGCGCATCCGGGAGATCGAGCCCCGCCTGCGGCTGGGCTGGTCGGTCCCCAAGCTGCGCCACGACCCCACCGAGCACCCGCTCCTGCGCTATCCCGCCTATCTCGTGCTCCTGGCCTACCGGGCGGCCCTTCCCGGGCGCGCGGCCCGCGCGATCCGCGATGGGCGCTGCGAGGCGCTGATGGCCAACGTCCGCCTCGTCACGCCCCGGCTGGTGAGGGCCGTGCACGGCGCGGGCGGGGAGCTCTACGTGTGGACCGTCGACGACCTGCCGAGCATCCGGCGGCTGGCGGAGCTGGGCGTGGGCGGCGTGATCACCAACGACCCCCGGCTCTTCGGCGCCCTGGCCTGAGGAATTCGCCACGGGGTTGTGATGACCCGGCGGTCGCGCCGTAGAGGGGGCGTGAACGAGACTCTCGCCGTGGCGATCCCCCCGCAGACAGCCCGCGCGCAGCTGGACTTCGACGCCCTGTACCGGTCGAGCCGCGACGACGTCTACGCCTACGTCGCCGGACTGCTGCGCGACCGCTCGGCGGCCGAGGAGGTCACGGCCAGCGTGTTCGAGCGCGCCTACCGCAAGCAGCGCTCGTTCGACGGGCGCCGCGGCGAGCCCCGAGCCTGGCTGTTCGGGATCGCCCGCAATGCGGCGCTGGACGAGCTGCGGCGCCGCCGCCGGGTGGCCGAGCTGCCGGCCGACCCCGAGGACGACGTCGCGCCCGACTCGTTCGAGGGCGCCCTGAACCGCTCGGTCGTGCGCGCGGGGCTCGCGGCGCTGGAGCCGCGCGACCGCGAGCTCGTGGCGTTGAAGTTCTTCGCCGGGCTGTCGAACGCGGAGATCGCCGGCGTGATCGGCGTGAGCGTCTCGAACGCCGGAACCATGCTGCACCGCGCGGTGCAGAAGCTCAGGAAGGCCTGCGATGCCACGTCGTGACGACATGACCCTGGACCCCGAGATCGAGCGCGAGCTCGCGGCGCTCGACGCCGCGCTGTCCGGTGAGCCGGTCGACGCCGAGTTCGCCGACCTGGCCGCGTTCGCCCGCGCCGTGCGCGAGGAGCGTCCGGAGCCGGCGCCGCAGTTCGCGGCAGCGCTGGACACGCGGGTGGCCGAGGACTTTCCCCGGCCGCCGCGTCTCGCCGATCGGGCCGTGGCGCCGTTGGTGCGGTTGCGGGCCCGGGGCGCCCGGCGGATGCTGCTGCCGGCACTCGGCGCCGCGGCGACGGTGATCGTGGCGCTGGTGGTGGTGGGCTCGCAGATCGGCGGCGGAGGTGGCGAGTCCTCCTCGCCGCCCGCGACCCGGTCCGCCGGGAGCGAGAGCGCGACCTCGTCGGCGCCGGATGTGGCCGAGCCCGCGCCTCCGGGCGGCGGAGGACGTCTGGCCGCCGGGCAGCCGCGGCGCGTCGAGCGTCAAGCGTCGCTGGCCCTGGAGACCAAGGCGTCGGACATCGGCGACGTGGCCGACGGAGTCATCCGGGCGACGGATTCGGTCGGTGGCATCGTCGTCACGTCCTCGGTCTCCAGCGGTGACCAGGGCCAGGCGGGCGCGACGTTCGCGCTGCGCGTCCCGACCGCGCGGCTCGACGATGCGCTGGCCAGACTGTCGAAGCTCGCGCACGTGCGCTCCCGGACCGAGAACAGCGAGGACGTGACGGGCGCGTTCGTGTCCGCGCAGGAGCGCCTGGACGCGTCGCTGGCCGAGCGCAAGGGGCTGCTGCGCCAGCTCGCGCGCGCCGGCACGCCGAACGAGACGGCCAGCGTGCGGGCGCGGCTGCGCATCGTCCAGGGCCAGATCGCGACGGCCCGCGGCCAGGTCCGCGCGCTGCGGACCCGGACCGACTACTCGGTCGTCAACGTCAACGTCGAGCCCACGTCGTCGAACTCTGGCGTGACCGGCGGAGGCGGTCGCTGGACGCCCGGCGACGCGCTGCACGACGCCGTCCGGGTGCTCGAGGTCTTCGCCGGCGTGCTGCTCGTCGGGCTGGCGATCCTGGTCCCGCTCGGCCTCCTCGGCCTGGCCGGGGGCGCCGGAGCGCGCGGGCTGCGCCGTCGCCGGCGTGAGCAGGCTCTGAGCGCCGGCTGATCTGGTTCGCGGCCTGGCCGGCGTCCAGTGGGCCTCCTCCGATCGGGCTCCCCCGATCGGACCATCTAGCCAGAAAGCGAGCGCTCTTATGTCAAGATTGAGGAGGGATGGGCAAGGAAGGCCGAGTGCGAGTGACGGTGGCCGACGACCACCCCCTCTACAGGGACGGGATGGTCCGCGCGATCAAGCAGCGGCCGGACCTTGAGGTGGTCGGCGAGGCCGGAGACGGACGCGACGCGCTCGTGCAGATTCAGGAGCTCCAGCCACAGGTCGCGGTTGTCGACTTCAGCCTCCCCTCCCTCACCGGACTGCAGATAGTCACGGCCCTGAGCGACCTGGAGAGCCCGGTGCGGGTCCTGATCCTCACGGCGTACACGGAGAGCGACCTCGTCTACGACGCGATCGCCGCCGGCGCCCGCGGGTACCTACTAAAGGACGCCGACCGCCACACGATCTGCGACGCGATCGCCGCGGTCGCCCGAGGAGGAACGGTCTTCTCCCCCAACCTCCAGGAGGGAATCGCCGAGCAGATCCGAGCCCACCGCCATGATCCCCGCCCGCGCCTGAGCCCCCGCGAACTCGAGATCCTCAGGCTCGCCGCCGAAGGCCGCTCGGGCCCCGAGATCGCCCGAATCCTCTTCCTCAGCCCGAACACGATCAAGACCCACCTCGCGAACATCTACGAGAAGCTCGGCGTCTCGGACCGAGCGGCCGCGGTGGCGAAGGCGCTGCGGGAGGGGGTGTTGCAGTGAGGGGTGGGGCGGGACACGGCCGGCGGTTCCGGGGCACGCTTCCCATGTTGCTGGTCGCGATGCCCGGCGTTTTGGCCTGCGCGGCAGTTATCGCCGCGACACCCCATTCCGACTTGGCTTCCCCTCTTACAGTCGCCCTCGGCGCGTGTGCGGTTCTCGGGACGTTCGTCTCTGTCGATCTCGAAGGCACGTTGTTCTGGGATGGCTCCTTTGTCCCGCTTGCCTGCGCGGTCGCATTCTTGGACCCGGCCTCGGTGGCCGCTATCGCGGTCCTCACAGAGATCTCGGTCTACTGTCGCGAGCAGTACAGGCCGCCAGTCTTTGTCCTCAACCTCTTCGGTATTGCCCCAAATGTCCTCGCGGCGTGGGTGATGACCTCGTTGGCGCCATCAGTCAGCAGCGCTGGCTTCTTTCTTGTCTTCGGGTTGGTCATCTCAGGGGCGATCCTCCTCAACCTCGTGTCGGTCACCGTTCTCATCGGCATCTACTACGACCAACCCATCTGGAGCCGCTTGCGGCAGCAGACACGGTTGCTACCGGCCGTCGGGATCAATGTCGTTCTGGCATTCGCTTCGGTCGGCGTCTACCGGAGCGAGGGGATCGCGGCTACGGTGCTGGTGATCTCCGGGGTCTTCGTCTTCGCTTACGTCGCCAACCGATTGGCCACGGAGCACGAGCAGCGGCTCCGCATTGAGAGTCTGGCTTCCAGCCGCGGCCGTCTCGTTGCCCAACTGCTGGAAACAGAAGATCGGGAGCGTCGCGCCGTGGCCCGGGTCTTGCACGACGACGTGATCCAAACGTTGCTCGTAGCTCGGCAGGACTTGTCCGAAGTCGAGCGTGCTGGCGGGAACGAGGTCGGGGCCGTGATTTCGCTGTTGGACGACGCCGTCGGCCAAGTCCGCGGAACGATCTCAGTTACTCATCCCTCTGTGCTTGAGCGCGTGGGACTAGAAGCCGCGCTGAAGACGATCGCCGAGCAGGCAGCCGCCCGCGGCGGATTCCATGTGGATGTCGAGGTCGACCAGACCGCACGCGAAATGCATGATCGGCTCGTCTTTACCGCGGCACGCGAGCTGTTGAGCAACGCAGCACGCCACTCCGGCGCCACGCGCGTCGCAATCTGCGTAAAGCTGGCCGGAACTGAACTTCTGCTCGTTGTCGATGACAACGGCGTGGGAATAGACCACACGGCCGCCCAGCGTGCGCTCGGCGAGGGCCACATCGGACTGGAGTCAGTACGAGAAAGAGTCGAGGCCGTCGGCGGAACGGTCGAGATCCAGAACGGCTCCGACCACGGTACGTCGATTCGCGTGACCCTCCCGACTGAGGACGCTGGTCGCGTTGCGCCTCGACGCGACCGCGATGGCGCCCCAGACTCGCCCGCGGCCGTCGAGCTAGCGCGCGTCAGCGAGCACTAGCAGCGCAGCCGTCGGCGGTCCGCAGGGCCCAACCCGAGCCCAGTAGCGAACGCCGAAGGTGTTCGCAGGCCGGACGACCACGTTCCCGCTCGGCGCCTCGCCACGGATCGCCCAGGAGAGAAGCGACGCCAGGTTCTGGCCGCCCGCATTCTCAGAGTCGCCGGGCACCAGGAAGTCGGACACGTGGCGGTTTACCGCCTCGGTCTCGGATATGCCCAGGAGCTTCTCGGCCTGGCGCGACAGGGCGCAGATCGTCAGGGCGCCATCGACCACAATGAACGGGTCCGACTGGGCCGGCGCGCTCGACGCCGGCGCCTGCAGAAGCAGACCCATTCCGCACTTGGAGCACACCCGTGAGGCCTGCTCTACGCCGTCGGCCTGCGGACTTCGCCCGCAGTGCCCGCAGAAGATCTTGATCGGCTCGCTCGGCCCGTCCTTTCGGACTACGCGGAGCGAGGAGTCTCTCGCGGCATCCGTGCCCATTCCTCAATCCCTCCTTGGCGTGGTCATCAGCCGGCGTGAGTCGTTCTCGGGACGAGAGGAGTCGGCGCCGGGACCGCGTCTGTATCCGTTGCCGGAGAGACGCGATCGGTCTCGATCAACTCGAGGATCTGGCTTTGCGCCGCGGAGGGAGAGGACGGTAGGTGACGCGCTCCGGTCGTGCGCGAGCGCAAAGGCCGGAGGACTTCTCGACGGAAGAGAGTGACGGGGAGCGCGCCAGCCGCCGTCCGGACGGCGTAGGCCCAGCGCGCAACCTCGTCATCGCGGGCATGGCTGCCGGCCAGCACGACGGCGTCCGGCTCGAGCATGGCGAGCGCATCGCCCAGGCCGTTCACGCCGCGAACGGAGAGGCAAAGCATCCGAACGCCGGCGCGCGCGCAGAAGAGCTCCAGCGCTCGGACCGCGGGGCCGTCGGGATCGAGCTCGTCGCCGGTCGCGTCACCGACAAGGAGGGAGATCTGGCGGACGGGCGGAGGGGCCAGCCGCTGCGCCCGGCGCAGCCAATCGTCGGCCCACCGAGCGCCGAATGCCCAAGCCGCGCTGTCGAGACCGTGCCGGCGCTGCAGCTCCTCGAGCGAGGGCAGGAGGACCTCCTCGACCGAGCGCTCGAGCGAGCGCAGGGCCAGTGCTGCCTCCAACGCTCCGTCGGCGCGCTCCCGGTCAAAGGACGAGAGGGCGCCAACCAGCGTGTCGGCGTCTGCGCTGAGCCCCTCGCGCGCGCGGCTGACAGCTGAGGAGATGGAGAGGCCCTCCTGCAGCGCGTCCTTGAGCGCGGCGATTTCTCCGTACGTGTAGAGCCGGTGCTTGCCCGGCGAGCGCTGAGGCTTCGGGTAGCCGAATCGGCGCTCCCAAGCACGAAGCGTGTTGGGGCTGACGTTCAGGAGCGACGCGGCTTCGCTGGTCTTCAGGTAGCGCACGCTCACTGCATCGGAGCAGTTGCCGCCGGAGTCGAGCGGTCGCGATGAGATTCCGCACAGGTACGAGCAGCGAAGTTGTGCACTTTCGCAAAACAGTGCTAGCGTCAATCCGCACCAAACCTGGCCAAAGCTGGCCAAGAGGAGAGCGCTGTGCAGAACCTCAAGCTCAAGGTTTACCCGCTGTTTTTCGCGGCGATCGGCGTGATCGCAGCGAGCGGCGGCACGTTCCGAAGCCGCTGAGCGCCCAAAAAACCTCTCTAGAGCGCGTCAGCGCCCGATGGAGGGTACCGTTTCCGTGTGCGCGGGCAGTTGCCTGCCAAGAACCCGGGCCCGTGCCGTCTTCGATCGGCGCTGGGTCGGCCCTGTGCCGCTCGGTGGGCTCTCACGAATCCGCATCCCGGAGCGATGACGTCCGCTCTTCCTCGTCCTGCTTTGTGCCGTCCGGCGCGAACCTGGCGTCCGCCTCGTGGGACGGTCCGATATTGGTGTCGGGGTCGTTCGTCGCCTCGATGCTCGCGGTCGGCATTTCTTCGGCCCGGCCGCTGCGGTGGCCATTGCCTTTATCGGCGAGGTGGCCTTTTGGGCCGTGAGCGCTACCGGCTGCCGGCCTTCCCGATGAATGCGCTAGCAAGCGGCGGGTCGACTGCGGCCGCACGCTCGTGCCCTGTTCCATCCGGACGACCAACTGCGCTTTGGGTTCTATGCCTGGTTGCTGCGCTCGGCGGCGGCGACCTGTGGCCCTCAACTTCCTGATCGCTCCGACCTGTTTCATTCGCCCGGCGATCCGCTCCGTTTGCGCCTCGTCGCCGGTTGAGAGATCGCACCTGCCCTGGCGATCAACTGGTTCTCACGGTGGGCGCTGCCGAGTTCTACGCGAGGTTGGCCTCGCCGCCGTCGTCTTCGTCCTGGTCAGCATCTTCGCCTTCACCTACATGGCCCGGCTCGTCGTGACGGCGCGGGAGCGGACCCGGCAGTACGCGTCGCTGTCGTGGGGTGTGTTGTCGGGGTTGATCCGGACGCTCGATCTGCGCGACGCGCGGGCGGCGCGGCATGCGGCAGCGGTTGCCGCGTTCTCGCGGGACATCGCGGCGGCGGTGGGGCTCTCGGCGCAGGAGTGCGAGCTGGCGCACACCGCCGGGTTGCTGCATGACATCGGGCGGTTCGGGCTCTCGGACCGGGTGATGGAGCGGGGGCGGACGCTGACGGAGCAGGACTGGGAGACGATCCGCCGGCATCCCGTGATCGGGGCGGACCTGCTTCGCGACCTCGGGGTCTACGGCCCGGTGGCCGAGATCGTCCGCGCGCACCACGAGCGCATCGACGGACGTGGGTATCCGGACGGGCTGCCCGCCGACGAGATCCCGGAGATCGCCAAGATCGTCGCGGTCGCCGAGGTCTACGACACGCTCACCGCGGACGACACCTACCGCACGCCGGTCTCCTCCTTCGAGGCGCTCACCGAGCTGCGGCGGGTCTCGGCGTCACAGCTGGACGGCCGCTACGTCGAGGCGCTGGCCGAGCTGCTGGCCGGGCGCGGCGTCGAGTACCGCCACGCGGACCGCGCGGACTTCGACACGGAGCTCGACGTCGAGCGCCGGATCACTCAGGCGGTCGCGCCGGAGCAGACGGCCGGCACGGTCGCGACGAAGGAATGACGAAGCCGCGAGCCGGATGAACCGGCCCGCGGCCTCATCTGCTGAGGTCCAACACGCGGGCGATACGGAGGGAAGTCCGCCCGCGCCTTGTTGCCTCGGGTCCTGGGGCGCAGGACGCTTAGGAAGCGTGCCGGTGCTCGTCGGTGGGGCGAGTCCGTCCCCGCTGCTCGAGCGAGCTGACGAAAGCCTCGATCTGATCGGCGTTGAAACGGCGCTGCCCGCCCGGCGTCCGGTATGCCCGGAGATAGCCCATGTCCGCCCACCGCCGCACGGTCCCGAGCGAAACGCCCAGTTCCCGTGCTGCCTGAGAGGTCGAAAGGCCCAGTCGGCTGACACTGGATTCGGTAGCCATGGTCGTATTGACGGTATTTCCGCAGCTCTACGTAAGCCATTGGGGGGTTTTGCACAGGCTTTGCCGGTCAAACACGCGCCTGGGACCGTGGGTTGGAGCAGGCGACGTCCTTGCCCGGACGCGCCGCCGCCTGGGAGGATCAGCCCATGGGTCGTCTAGAAGAGGTGGATCTCTCGCTGAAGCTCGACCGGCGGAACGAGGCCAAGCGCCTCGAGGCGGCGCAGGAGCGACTGCTCCATCTGCGCCTCCAGCTGGCCGGTTTGATGGACGCCGGCCGGCTCGGCCCGCCGGTGCTGATCCTCTTCGAGGGGTGGGACGCCTCCGGCAAGGGAGGAGCGATCAAGCGCCTCGTCGGTCGGCTGGACCCACGTCACGTCCGCGTCTCGCAGTTCGCCGCCCCCACCTTCGACGAGAAGCGCCACCATTTCCTGCACAGGTTCGTGCCCGCCCTACCCGGGTGGGGTGGCATGACCATTTTCGACCGCTCCTGGTACGGGCGGATCCTGGTCGAGCGCGTCGAGCGCTTCGCCAACAAGGAGCAGTGGGGACGGGCCTTCGAGGAGATCACCGCCTGGGAGCGCACCCTCGCCGCCGAGGGGATGATCATCGTCAAGTTCTGGCTGCAGATCTCCCAGGAGGAGCAGCTCAGACGCTTCACGCGCCGCGAGAAGGACCCGCTCAAGCGCTGGAAGCTCACCGACGAGGACTGGCGCAACCGCAAGAAGCGCAAGCAGTACGAGCGCGCCGTGGAGGACATGCTCCAGTGGACGGACACGGCGTGGGCTCCGTGGAGCCTCGTGCCCGCGGAGAGCAAGCGCTACGCGCGCGTCTTCGTGCTCGAGACCGCGATCGCCGAGATCGAGCGGGGCATGACCGATCGCGGGTTCAAGGTCCCCCGGCGCCGGCGGATCGAGCAGCCCTAAGATCCGCCGATGCCTCGCCGGGCCGCTGCGCTCGCCGTCCTCTGTGCCGCCGTCGGGCTCGCCGGCTGCGGGAACGACAACCAGCCGCTACCCGCGGTGTGCTCCGAAGGGCCGCGTCCCGTGACCCGGGCGCTGGGAGCGGCGCCCGGGCCCGTCCGGCTGGACGGCGGCGTCAGGCTCTCGACGTGCCTGGAGCGGGCCAGCAGCGACGCGGACATCCAGACGATGGGTTTCGTCCTCATCCGCGCCGCCGACGACCTCGCCACCCGCGCCGACCACGACGACCAGTCGGCGACCGAGCTGGGCTACCTGATCGGCGCCGTGCGCCGGGGAGCGGCGCACACGAGCGGCATCCACGAGGAGATCGTGCGGCGGGTCGCGCAGTCGGCGGGGCCCAGCGGGGCGCCGGCGGCGCATGGGCCGGCGTTCCGGCAGGGGCTGGCCGCCGGCGGACGCACCGGATGAAGCTCCGCCTCTACCACCATCCCGACGGCGCGCGCGTCGCCTATCGCGAGGCCGGCACCGGGCCGCCGCTCGCCCTGCTGCATTCCGCCGGGCTGACCCACCGGGAGTTCGAGCCCTCGGTCGGGTCGCTCACCGACCGCTTCCGGGTGGTCCTCCCCGACCTCCCCGGGCACGGCGACTCCGAGGACCGGCCCCGCCACCCCTACTCGCCCGATTGGATGGCCGACGTGATGGCCGGGTTCTGCCGCGACGTTCTCGGCCCGCGGCCGCTGGTGGGCGGACACGACCTGGGCGCCGACCTGCTCCTCCGCGCCACCGTCAACGGCCGGCTGGAGCCCTCGCGGCTCGTCCTCATGTCCAGCCGGCTGCACGCCGCGCCGCAGCGTCCCGGGCTGGGCGCCTGGCGCATGGTCACCTCGATGGCCGCCGTCCCCGGCCTGGACCGCGTGCTCTCCCACGGCGTGCGCGTGGTGTTTCGCCCCGAGCTGGGGGCCAGGCTGTCGGCCCGCGGCAATCCCGAGGCACGCGACCTCGTCCGCCACGCGACCGCCGACGTGGCGGGGAATGGCAACCGCGCGCGCTCGTGGGCCAAGCTGGCCCGCAGCTGGCCCGTGGAGGCGCAGACGGAGTACCTGGACGCCTACGCGCGGATGACGATGCCCGTTCTGCTGCTGTGGGCCAGCGAGGACCGCTACCACCCGGTCGAGACCGCGGAGGAGGCGATGCGCCACCTGCCCGACGCGCTCCTGCGCATCCTCCCCGGCACCGGCTTCCTCATGGCCTACGACGACCCGGTCGGAGTGGCGCGTGAGCTCGTCAGCTTCTGCTCCTGAGATACCCTGCAGGGACGATGGGCGTGCAGGAACAGCGCAAGCTCTGGGGCGGCGAGACCGACAAGGCCGTCGACAACTTCCCCGTCTCCGGAGACCCGGTCAAGCTCGAGGTCATCCACTGGCTGGGGCGCATCAAGGCCGCCGCCGCCCGCGTGAACGGCGAACTGGGGCTCCTCGACCCCGACGTGGCGGAGCGCATCGCCCAGGCCGGTGACGCGGTCGCCGCGGGCGAGTACGACGACCAGTTCCCGGTCGACGCCTTCCAGACCGGCTCGGGCACCTCGTCGAACATGAACGCCAACGAGGTGATGGCCAACCTCGCGGGGGACGGGGCGCACCCCAACGACCACGTCAACATGGGCCAGTCGTCCAACGACGTGTTCCCCAGCGCCGTCCACCTGGCCGCCCTGGACGAGGCGACCAACCGGCTGCTCCCCGCCCTCGAGCGCCTGGAAAAGGCCTTCGCCGGCAAGGCCGAGGAGTTCAAGGACATCGTCAAGGCCGGGCGCACGCACCTGATGGACGCCGTGCCCGTCACGCTCGGGCAGGAGTTCGCCGGCTACGCCGCGCAGATCCGCCTCGGCGCCAAGCGGGTGCGAAACGCGCTGCCCCAGGTGGCTCAGATCCCCCTCGGCGGGACGGCCACCGGCACCGGCCTGAACACGCATCCCGAGTTCGCCGAGCGGGTGCGCAAGCTGCTGTCCGAGCAGAGCGGCCTGGAGATCCTGCCGCCCGAGGACCCGTTCGAGGCCCAGGGGAACCGCGACGCGCTGGTCGAGCTCTCGGGCGCGCTCAAGGTCATCGCCGTGTCGGTGACCAAGATCGCCAACGACCTGGCGATGATGGGCTCCGGCCCGCGCGCCGGCATCGGCGAGCTGCTTCTGCCCGAGCTCCAGAAGGGCTCCTCGATCATGCCCGGGAAGGTCAACCCGGTCATCCCCGAGGTCGTCATGCAGGTCGCCGCGCAGGTGATCGGCAACGACGCCGCTATCACCGTCGCCGGCCTCCAGGGCAACTTCGAGCTCAACGTCCGGGTCCCGCTGATCGCCCGCAACCTGCTCGAGTCGATCCAGCTCCTCAGCGCCAAGAGCAACCTCTTCGCCGAGAAGTGCGTCGAGGGCATCGAGGCCAACGAGGAGGGCTGCGCGCGCTCCGCCGAGCTGACCCTCGCGGTCGCCACGGCGCTCAACCCGTTCATCGGCTACGACAAGGCCGCGGAGATCGTCAAGGAAGCCGCGAGCTCCGGGCGGACGCTGCGCGAGGTGGCGATCGAGCAGGGCGTCGACGAGGCCACGCTGGACAGGGCGCTGGACCTGCGCAAGATCGCCGCGGGCAGCAGCGCGAGCGACTGAGGCCATGCTGCGGCGAATCGCTCTGACCGCTGCGGCCCTCGCCCTCACCATTGCCGGCACCGCCCAGGCGGCCAAGGCGCCGAAGGTCTCGTTCAGCCGGATCGCGGGCTACGCCTCGCCCGGGACTCCCGCCAAATACAACCGCGTCGGGATCCTGAAGGTCGGCTCGCCGAGCGCGAGGAACGTGCTCGTCCTCAATCCCGGCACCTCGGCCAGCGCCGCCTACTTCGCTCCGCTCGCCAAGACGATTGTCGGGCTGAACTCGAGGTGGCAGGTCTGGGCCGTGGAGCGTCGCGAGAACCTGCTCGAGGACCAGTCGCGCCTGGACATGGCCAAGGCGCGCAAGATCTCCCCGCAGGCGGCTTTCGACTACTACCTGGGGTACCTGGCGAACTCGAACATCAAGACCCATTTCCAGGGCATTCCGGACTCCCAGGTCCAGTACGCCAAGCAGTGGGGGATGAACACGGAGATCCAGGACCTCAACCGCGTCGTGAAGGTCGCCAAGCAGCGGGGGCGGCGGGTCGTGGTCGGGGGACACTCGCTTGGCGGCTCGATCACCAGCGCGTACGCCACCTGGGACTTCAACGGTAAGGCCGGCGCCGCGGGCCTCGCCGGCCTCGTGTTCATAGACGGCGGCAGCGGCCCGACGCCCGTCACGCCCGAGCAGGCGAGCCAGTCCCTCGCCGACCTGAACAAGCCGTCCACCTCACCCTGGCTCACCTTCGGCGGCTTCCCGGCTCCCCTGGCCGGCCTCTTCAACTCGACCGGGGCTCTGGGCGTGAAGCTCGATCCCAACTCCCCCTCGATCGGCCAGAAGTTCTCCTTCCTTCCCGCCAACCTCAAGCCGCCGGTGCCGGCGACCAACGTCGCGCAGTACGGCTACGCGCTCGACACCGCCACCTCCCCGTCGAGTCTCATCGCCGCGCAGGCGCACCTCGGCCGGCTGGCCTCCAGCGGCAACCCCCGCGGGTGGACGCGGGCCGGAGAGCTGACCCCGATCCAGCGCTTCGCCGACATGTTCGGCGGCTGGGGCCTGAAGGGGCTGGACGGGACCGCCTGGTATCACCCGCAGCGCCTGACGATCGACGCGGGCGCCGTCGGGGCGGGCAACGCCAACCCGGCCCAGCAGATCCTCGACGTGCATGCCACCCATGGCCACGACCTGAGCCACAAGCTGCGGATCTACGCGTTCGGGGCGGCGCTGGGCGGTCGGCGGGTCCTCAACGCCGCCAAGGCGCTGGCCACGCAGTCAGGGATCCCGAGCGCCAACCTCAAGCTGGTCAACCGCGCGAGCACCTACGCGCACAACGACCCCAACTCGGCCTATCCGCGCAACGACTTCGTCAAGTACCTCGTCCCGTTCCTGAAGAAGGTCGAGCGCAAGTAAGCGCAGTCTCCTCGTCGGCTAGTGTCGGATCGACGTCGGCACCCCGAACGAGGAGAGACGAGATGCAGCTTGGAATGATCGGCCTGGGCCGGATGGGCGCCAACATGGTCGTCCGCCTCATGCGCTCCGACCACGACTGCGTGGTCTACGACGTCAGTGCCGACGCGATCAAGGGCCTGGCCGATCAGGGAGCCACGGGCGCCGAGTCGATCGAGGACTTCGTGGCCAAGCTGGAGAAGCCGCGCTCGGTGTGGATGATGGTCCCGGCCGGCGTGGTGGACTCGACGATCGACGCGGTCGCCCCGCACCTCGAGGAGGGCGACACGCTCATCGACGGCGGCAACTCCTACTACCACGACGACCTGCGCCGGGCCGCGGCGCTGCGCGAGAAGGGCATCCACTATGTCGACGTGGGCATGAGCGGCGGCGTCTGGGGCCTGGAGCGCGGCTACTGCATGATGATCGGCGGCGACGACGAGGCCGTGGAGCGGCTGGACCCGGTCTTCGCCACCCTGGCGCCCGGCATCGGCGACGCCGAGCGCACGCCCGGCCGCGAGGGCGACCGCAGCCGGTCCGAGCAGGGCTACCTGCACTGCGGCCCCAACGGGGCGGGCCACTTCGTCAAGATGGTCCACAACGGGATCGAGTACGGCATGATGGCCGCCTACGCCGAGGGCCTGAACGTCCTCAAGCACGCCAACGTCGGCAAGCAGGAGCAGCAGGTCGACGCCGAGACGACGCCGCTGCGCGAGCCCGCGCTCTACCAGTACGAGCTTGACCTCCCGGAGGTTGCGGAGGTGTGGCGCCGCGGCAGCGTGATCGGCTCGTGGCTGCTGGACCTGACCGCGATCGCCCTGCTCAAGAGCCCGCAGCTGGAGGACTTCGGCGGCCAGGTGTCGGACTCCGGCGAGGGCCGCTGGACGGTCGATCGCCGCGATCGACGAGTCCGTGCCCACCCCGGTGCTGACCGCCGCACTGTTCGAGCGCTTCAGCTCGCGCGGGGAGGCCGACTTCGCCAGCAAGCTGCTGTCGGCGATGCGCTTCGAGTTCGGCGGGCATCACGAGAAGCCGGTCTAGCGCCTGACGGACACCCGCGCGCGGGTCGTACTGGCCTGCGCGCGCATGCACAGGCGCGCGCCCTTGCCCCTGAGCGGGCGGGGCGACAACGTGGTGTGCATGCCGTCATATCGGACCCTGATACCCGTCGCCGCCGTTGCCGCCCTGGCGCTGAGCGCGTGCGGGAGCAGCAGCAAGCCCCAGTACTGCTCGGACCGCAGCGACCTCGAGTCGTCCGTGAAGGGCCTGGGCGACGTCAACCTGCTCTCGACCAGCGGACCCGCCGACCTGAAGGCGCAGCTCCAGAAGGTGCAGGCCAACGCCCAGTCGCTGGCCTCCTCGGCGAAGAGCGACTTCCCGTCCCAGTCGGAGGCCGTCCAGTCCTCGGTGTCGAAGGTGGCGACCGACCTCCAGGGTCTTCCGTCGTCTCCCACGCCCCAGCAGGTGGTGGGCGTGGCCTCGGACGTCAAGGCCGTGGTCACGGCCACACAGAACTTCAAGAGCGCGACCGATTCCAAGTGCTCCTGACCCCGAACCCCGTAACGAAGGAGACCCGATGAGCGACCGACCCGTCTTCGTCTTCGCCGCGACCTACGCGACCCGCGACGACGCCCTGGCCGACTACCTGACCCTGATCGAGCTGCATGCCGCCAAGATGGTCGGCACCTACGACGTGGCCGTGATCAGCAAGGACGACGAGGGCAAGGTGCACGTCGAGAAGCACGAGAAGCCGACGCAGCACGGCGCCTGGGGCGGGTCGCCGTCGGCGCGCTGTCGGGTCGTCTTCCCGCCGTCGATCTCGGGGCCGCCGCCGTCGGCGGCGTCGTCGGGGGCGTCGGAGGGCACCTGCGCAAGGGCCTCAAGCGCGACGACATGAAGGACCTCGGCGAGATGCTCGAGGGCGGGCAGGGCGCGATCGTCATGATCGGCGAGTCGCGCGTCGAGGAGCAGCTCGAGAAGGCGCTGACGCACGCCATCAAGTCGGTCGAGAAGGAGCTCGACGCCGACAGCAAGGAGCTCAAGCGCGAGCTCGAGGAGGCGGAGAAGGAGGAGGCGGGCGAGCAGCTAGGCCCAGCTAGAGCGTCATCGCCACGTACTTGGTCTCCAGGTACTCGTCGATGCCCACGCGCCCGCCCTCGCGGCCGAGGCCCGACTGCTTGACGCCGCCGAACGGGGCGCCGGGTTGGAGACCATGCCCTGGTTGAGGCCGACCATGCCGGTCTCCAGCCGCTCGACGACCCGCAGGGCCCGGCTCGAGGTCGCGGGTGAAGACGTAGGCGACGAGCCCGAACTCGGTGTCGTTGGCGCCACGTCACGGCCTCGTCCTCGGTGGCGAAGGTGCGGATCGGCGCCACCGGGCCGAAGATCTCCTCCTGCAGGATCCGGGCGTCGGCGGAGACGTCGGCCAGACGGTGGGCTCGTAGAAGTAGCCGGCGCCGTCCACGCGGCTGCCGCCGACGACCGACCTGCGCACCGCCGTGCCACGGCGTCGTCGACCAGCTCGGCGACCTTGCCGCGCTGCGTCGTCGTCGATCAGCGGGCCGACCTCGACGTCCGTCCTCGGTGCCGCGGCCGATCTTCAGCGACGCCCATGCCGCTCGGCGAGCTGCTCGGCGAACTCGTCGGCCACCGACTCGTGCACGTGGAAGCGGTTGGCGGCGGTGCAGGCCTCGCCGATGTTGCGCATCTTGGCCAGCATCGCGCCCTCGACCGCGGCGTCGAGGTCGGCGTCGTCGAAGACCAGGAACGGCGCGTTGCCGCCCAGCTCCATCGACAGCGCGCAGGACCTGCTCGGACGCCTGCGCGATGCAGCTTGCGGCCGACCTCGGTGGAGCCGGTGAAGGACAGCTTGCGCGGCCGCGGATCGGCGGAACAGCGGCTCGATCACCGAGCCCGACGAGGTACGAGGTGATGACGTTGCAGCACGCCGTCGGGCAGGCCCGGCCTCCTGCGAGGATCTCGCGCCAGCGCCAGCATCGACAGCGGCGTCTGCGTCGGCCGGCTTGACGACCATCGTGCAGCCGGCGGCCACCGCCGGGCCGATCTTGCGGGTGCCCATCGCCATGGGGAAGTTCCACGGGGTGATCAGCAGGCACGGGCCCACCGGCTGGCGCATGACGGAGCACCCGGCCCTTGCCCGTCTGGGTGACCGTGGTAGCGCGCCGGCGATCCGCACGGCCTCCTCGGAGAACCAGCGGAAGAACTCCGCCGCGTAGGCGATCTCGGCCTCGCGACTCGGCCACCGGCTTGCCCATCTCCAGCGTCATGAGCAGCGCCAGGTCGTCCGGCGCGCTCGATCAGCGCCTCGAAGGCCCGGCGCAGGATCTCCGCCGCGCTCGCGGGGCGGGTGCGCGGCCCACTCGGCCTGCGCGGCCGACGGCGGCGTCGAGCGCGGCGAGGGCGTCGTCGGGCGGGCGTCGGCGACCTCGCACAGCGTCTCGCCGGTGGCCGGGTCCTCGACGCCCAGCGTCCCGCCCTCGCCCGCGTCGCGCCACTCGCCGGCGATCAGCAGCTGGTTGGGGACCGAATCGAGGATCTGGGCTTCGCGAGACTGGGTCGTGGCCATCGGGGGATCACCTTCCGGAGTTCGGGCGGGGGCTCATACGAGGATATTCCCCGCCCGCCGCCGGTCGATCGCGACCTAGGTCGCGACCGTCTCGGCGCCCAGCTCCTCGGAGATCGCCACGTCGATCGAGTAGTCGATCGGGAGCACGATCAGCGACGGGACGTCGAGCGTCGAGCGCGTGGTCGAGGTGGCGGGTGAAGTCGTCGACGGACTCGCAGCGCCAGGCCGGCATGCCGAAGGCCTCGGCGAGCTTGACGAAGTCGGGGTTGGTGAAGTCGACGCCGAAGTGGCGGCCGAACTTGCTTGTCCTGCTTCCACACGATCGAGCCGAACTGCGCGGTTCTCCCAGATCACGTTGACGATCGGGGTCTTCAGGCGCATTGCCGTCTCGAGCTCCTGGCAGTTCATGAGGAAGCCGCCGTCGCCGTTGACCGTGACGACGCGTGCGGTCGGGGTGGACGAGCTTGGCCGCGATGCGCGCCGGGACGCGCGAAGCCCATGCCCGGCCAGGCCGTTGGCGATCAGCACGGTGTTGGGCTCGTGGGCCGGGAACATGCGCCCGATCCACAGCTTGTGCAGGCCGACGTCGGAGATGAGGATGTCCGTCGCGGCCCAGCGCGCTGGCGGATCTCCCACAGCGCGCGCGGGGGCTGCAGCGGGGAAGCGAGTCGTCGTCCTTGGCCTGCCTCGAAGCGGCTCATGCACGATGTCGTGCAGCCGGCTGCGAGCCGCCGGCGGCGCGACGACGTCGCGGCACTCCTCGCCCAGGCGGTTGAGGATCGTGGTAGATGTCGCCGATCAGCTCGACCTCGGGCATGAAGTGCTCGTCGATCTCGGCGGCCTTGGTGTCGATGCACGACGATCTTCTTGTCGCTGCTCGGGGTTCCAGTTCACGGGCGCGTGCTCGACGAGGTCGTAGCCGACGGCGATCACCACGTCGGCGTCCTCGAAGCCGGCCAGCGCGTAGTCGCGCGGCCTGGAGGCCCGACCGTTCCGAGCGAAGTGCTCGTCCTCGTAGTCGATGAGGCCCTTGCCCATGAAGGTCTCGGCCACGGGGATGCCGGTCGTCTCGGGCGAACTCGCGCAGGTCGCCGCGTGGCGTTGACCGCGGACCACGCCGTTGCCGGCGAGCACGATCGGGTTGGTCGGCCGAGCGGATGATGTCGGCGGCGCGCAGCGAGCTCGCGGCGCGCTGGGCTCGGGGCGGGCGGAGCCGCCGCGGCGCGGAAGCGGCTGCGGCGTCGAGCGGCGCGGGCCATGACGTCTTCGGGCAGCTCGATGTGCGTGGCGCCGGGCTTCTCGGACTCGGCGAGCTTGAAGGCCTTGCGGACGACCTCGGGGATGATCGCCGGCGCGGTCAGACTGGGCGTTCCACTTGGTGATCGGCCGCATGACGCGCACGAGGTCGATGTACTGGTGGGACTCCTTGTGCATCCGCTCGAGGTCGCCCTGGCCGGTGAGCGCGACCAGCGGCGCGCGGTCGAGGAAGGCGTCGGCGATCGGCAGTGATGAGGTTCGTTGCGCCCGGGCCGAGCGTGCCGAGGCAGACGCCGGCGCGCCCGGTCAGCCGGCCGTAGATGTCGGCCATGTAGGCGCCGCCCTGCTCGTGGCGGACCGGGACGAACTGCGATCGAGGAGCCGGCGAGCGACTCGTTGAGGTCGAGGGTCTCCTCGCCCGGGATTCCGAAGACGTAGCGGACGCCCTCCGACTCCAGGCAGTCCACGAACACGTCCGATGCACGGCGCTCCGCCATTGGCTTTGAAGCTATCACCGGGCGTAGTATCGATCGCTGTACCCCAACGTCAGGAGAACGGGATGATGCGAGGTAGACGGCGGCGTCCGCTCATGCGGGCCGCGATGATGGGCGGAGCGGGCTATGTGGCCGGCAAGCACGCAGCGAATCGCCAGACCCAGGAGGCCGGTCAGGAGCAGCGCCTCGACTCGCTCGAGCAATCGCAGGCCCCCGCGCCGGCACCGGCGCCGCCGGCCCCGGTCGCCGCTGCCCCGGCGGCGGCCGCGCCCGCGGGCGGGACCGACATCGTCTCCAAGCTCAACGAGCTCAAGGGCCTGCTCGATTCCGGCGCGCTGACCCAGGAGGAGTTCGACGCCGCCAAGGCCCAGGCCCTCCAGGGCAACTGACCCCCGACCCCGCGAACAGAGGAGCAACAGACATGGCCACCGGACCGGTGCAGGCACTTGTGATCGGCTTCGAGGAGGGCAAGTTCGAGGGAGAGATCCTCGCCGAGCTCGCGCGGCTGGAGGAGCACGAGGTCGTGCGCCTCCTCGACCTGCTGCTCGTCCGCAAGGACGCGGAGGGCAACGTGGAAATCGTCAACGCCGACGAGTCGGGGATCACCGACCTCGCCGTCAGCGGCGACGTCGCCAAGGCACTGCTCGGAGACCCCGACCTGCCCGAGGAGCCCGGTGAGACCGAGGGGAGCGGCGACATCTGGTACGTCGCCGACGCCATCCCCAACGGCGGAGCGGCCGGGATCGCGCTGCTCGAGCACGTGTGGGCCATCCCCCTGCGCGAGGCCATCGGGCGCGCGGGCGGAGAGCTGCTGGCGGCCGAGTGGCTGCATCCCACCGACGTGGAGGCGATCGGAGCGGCCGGCTAGGGGCGGGGCTCACGCCGAGGCGGGCGCAGGACCTGCTCGGCCAGCTCGTCACCGAAGGAGGGCTTGCCGTTGCGCCGCCGGCGCTCGGCAAGCCCGTCCAGCATCTGGTCGATGTCGGACTCCTCGATGTGCGCCATCGCGCCGTGGTCGATTCCCTCGCCCGGGCGCGGGCCGGAGGGGTGGGCGCTTCGCGCCAGCAGGACAGGGACGAGCATCGCGCCGAACGACAGCACCGAGCCGAGCACCGGATCGATCATCCCGGGGCGAGGGTACGCCTCGGGGTGAGAAGCGTCCAGCCCCTCTATCCGTAGACGCGGCTGAGCGACTCGGCGATGCAGACGGGCTTGTCGCCGCCCTCGCGCTCGAAGGTCAGCTCGGTCGTGATCTGCGCGCCGCCGGGCACGTCCTCGACCTTGGCCAGCCTCATGCGCATGCGCACCTTCGAGCCCACGGGCAGCGGCGCCGGGAAGCGCACGCGGTTGAGCCCGTAGTTGACGCCGAAGGCGAAGCCCTCGGCCTTGAAGAGCGAGTAGGAGAATTTCGGCGCCAGGGAGAGCGTGTAGTAGCCGTGGGCGATGGTGCCGCCGAACGGCGTGTCCTTCGCGCGCTCGACGTCGATGTGGATCCACTGGTCGTCGCCCGTCACCTCGGCGAACTCGTTGATCGCCTCCTGGGTGACCTCGTGCCACTCGGAGACCCCGACCTCCTCGCCCTCGTGGGCCTTGAGGTCCTCCATCCCGTTCACGGTCAGCATGGGTCGAGTTCTACAGGTTCGCGACAACGGCCACCAGCGTGCCCAGCGCGAGGATCGCGCCCGCGGCGCTGAACCCGAAGACGTGCTCGCCGGGCAGCACGTGGTAGTCGCCCGCCTGCAGCGAGCGCTCGACCGCCGCCTGGCGCCGGCCACCGACCACGAACATGGCGATCGAGAGCACCGCGTAACCGGCGCCCAGCGCCACGTAGGGCACCCGCGACCCGCCGACGAGATGCGGGACGACCCCGCCGACGCCGATCGCGGCCGTCGCCGTGGCGATCCCCGAGCGCCACCAGGCGAGCCAGGTCCGCTCGGCGGCGAGCATGGTGCGGCGGGTGATGTCGCGGTCGCTGGCGTCGGCCATCAGGTGCTCGGCTCCTCTCCGGCCGCGGCCCCCACGACGGCGCCGAGCACGATCACCAGCGCCACGGCGAGCAGCCACGACTGGAGGGCGAGGGCGATTCCGATCAGACCGTACTTGTCGGAGGACCAGGTGAGCATGATCGGCATGACGATCCCCGACCCGACGCTGACGATCAAGCCCGCCACCCCGGACACGGCGGCGCCGATGGCCAGCCGGCGCCAGGGCACGCGCGGCCCGAGCAGCAGTCGCGGGGTGATGATCCAGATGGCGAAGCCGAGCAGGGTCTCGCCGCCCACCGCCAGCACGAGACCGCTGGCATCGCGCAGGTCGGCGCGCACGGTCGCCACGACGATCAGCCAAATGGCGAACAGGAACAGCCAGGCGAGCCCGCGCTGGGCGTCCTGGCGGGCGCTGCCCGGCCCCAGGCGATAGGAGCGCTGGTACATGCGCTGCACCGCGCGGGTGAAGCTGAGCGAGGAGAGGACCAGGATCACGACGCTCACCCAGGAGACCGCGCTCTCCACCTGGGTGGAGCTGTTGAAGAGGGCCTGGACGTTGCGGGCGGTCGAGCCGTGGAGGTCGAAGCGGGCCACGAAGCGGTCGCCCATGTCGGTGTCGCCCGTCGGAACGAACGCGGCGGAGACGAGGAGGAAGGGGATCAGGGAAGTGAACGCCTGGGCCCCGATCACGGTCATCTGGGTCACGCCCTCGATCTCGAAGAAGCGCCGGACCGAGCGCACGATCAGGTCGACTCCCGGCAGGCGGCGAAGGGTGGTGACGACGCGGGCGATGGCGCCATTGTCATCGTTGGGTCCGTGACACGTATGCGAGGACGGCGCATCACCGGCACGACGCTGCTGCTCCTGGCGCCCCTGATCCCGCTGCTTCTGTTCGGCGTGGCCCGGGCGGCGGCCCCGTTCAGCCTGCTCGGGCTCGTCTTCCACCACCCGTGGGCCTACGCGCTGGTGGCCGCCGCGGTGGTGGTGGCCGGAGCGCTCGTCATGTCCCTGCGCCCGGTCGAGGCGTGGGCGGCCCGTGTGCTCTTCGGGATGCGAGCGCCCACCGACGCCGAGCGCGCGGCGGTCGCCCCTGGGCTGGACCGGGTGGCGGAGACCGCGGGAATGGACCCCGAGCGCCTGCTGTTGCGCATCGAGGACTCCGGGGCGCCCAACGCCTACGCCGCGGCCGGCCACATCGTCTGCGTGACCACGGCCGCGCTGCGCCTGCCCGCGGCCGAGCTCGAGGCCGTGCTGGCCCACGAGCTGGGCCACCACACCGAGCTGCACCCGCAGATCACTGCGATGGCGTGGTGGCTCAACCTTCCCGCCGTGCCGCTCAAGGCGCTGCTGCGCTGGCTGCGCGGGATCATCGCCGCGATCGCTGCGCGCCTGCGCGGGCTCGGCCGGCCGGTCGCCCTGATCCTCAACGCGCTCCTCTGGCTCGTCGCCCTCCAGCTGCTGTGGCTGGTCTGGGTGGCCGACCTGCTGGCCGCGGCGATGGCCCGCCAGACCGAGTATGCCGCCGATGCCCGGGCCGTGCACTGGGGCTACGGTCCCGAGCTCCTGGCCGCCTTCGGCACCCTCGGCGCGGGCGAGGCGCCGACGGGGCGGATCGAGCGCCTGGCCGACAACCACCCACCCCTGGAACGGCGCGTGGCTCGCATCCAGGACGCGCTGAAGGCATGATCGGGTAATGACCGTCCGCCGAGCCGTCCGCACGATCGTCGTCCTCGTCATCGACGCCCTGGCGCTGATGCTGCTCTCGGAGATCCTGCCGGGGTTCATCCTCGACGGCGCGCTCGCCGCCCTCGGGGTCGCCGCGGTCGTCGGCCTGCTCAACGCGCTCGTGTGGCCGTTCCTCAACCGCTTCGCCCTTCCGCTCAACGTCCTCACCCTGGGCCTGGGCGCGCTGGTCATCAACGGCGCCTTCGTGCTCCTGGCCACCGACGTCGTCCCCGGCGCCCACCTCAACGACCTTCTCTCGGGGATCGTCGTGACGGTCGGCCTCACGGCCCTGACGGCGCTGGCGTCCTCGCTTCTGGCCATCGACGAGGACGAGTGGTGGCACCGCAACGTCGTGCAGCGCCAGGCGCGCCGGCGGGGCGAGTTCGTGCGCAGCGACGTGCCCGGGATGATCTTCCTGGAGATCGACGGGCTCGCCTATGACGTCCTGCGCCGGGCCCTGCGCGACGGCAACGCGCCCACCCTGGCGAGCTGGGTGCGCGAGGGCACCCACGACCTCGAGCGCTGGGAGACGGACTGGTCGTCGCAGACCGGGCGCCTGCCAGGCCGGGCTCCTCCACGGCAACAACCACGACATGCCCGCTTTCCGCTGGTGGGAGAAGGACCGTGACAAGGCGATCGTCACCAACCATCCGCGCGACGCCGAGGAGCTCGAGCGCCGCCACTCCGACGGGCGCGGCCTGCTGCACGACGACGGCGCGAGCCGGGCCAACATCCTCTCGGGCGACGCGACGCACTCGATGCTCACGATGAGCACGGTGCTCCAGCCGCCGCGGCAAGATCGGGCCGACTACGCCGCCTACTTCGCCCGCCCCTATGCGGTGGTGCGCACGTTCCTGCTCTCGCTCGTCGAGATCGTCCGCGAGCGCACGGCCGCGGCGCTACCAGCGCCGCGCCGACGTGCAGCCCGCGGATCCCCCGGTCGCGGATGTACGCGATGATGCGCGCCTGGGCGACGGTGGTCCAGCTCGACCTCCAGATCGCCGCCGTGGTCGCGGACATGCTCGCCGGGCGCCCCGTGGTCTACACGACGTTCCTGGCCTACGACGAGGTCGCCCACCACTCGGGCATCGAGCGGCCGGACACCCTGGCCGTGCTGCGCCAGGTGGACCGCCAGATCGCCCGCGTGCGGGCCGCGGCCGACGCGGCGCCCCGCCCCTACCGCCTCGTCGTGCTCTCCGACCACGGCCAGTCCCAGGGCGAGACCTTCCTGGGCCGCTACGGCGAGACGCTGGAGGACCTCGTCGCCGCGGCCTGCGAGGCGACGGATGTCCACGCGGCCTCCGGCGGCGAGGACGAGTCCCTGGCCTACATCAGCGCCGGGCTGACGGAGCTCTCCCGCGACGACACGTCAACCGCCCGGGCGGCCCGCAGCGTCGGGCGCCACCGCGGCGCGGACGGCATCGTCACGCTCGATGCCCAGGCGCGCGAGGAGGTCGCCGCGTCGCACGGCGACGACAAGGACGACGGAGTGCCCGAGCTGTCGGTCATGGCCTCCGGCTGCCTGGGCCTGATCTCCTTCCCCCGCGAGCCCGGACGGGTGACGCTGCAGTGGATCGAGGAGCGCCATCCCCGGCTCATCCCGGCGCTGCGGGAGCACCCCGGGATCGGCTTCGTGCTCGTGCGCTCGGAGGGCGACGGCGCGCTGGCGATCGGCGCGGGCGGGACGCACCACCTGGACACCGGGGTCATCGAGGGCGAGGACCCGCTGGCGCCGTTCGGGCCGTTCGCCGCCGGCCACGTCCGGCGCACCGACTCCTTCCCCCACTGCGCCGACGTGATGGTCAACAGCACGTTCTGGCCGGAGTTCGAGGAGGTGGCGGCCTTCGAGGAGCTGGTCGGCTCGCACGGCGGCATGGGCGGCCCCCAGAGCCACCCCTTCGTGTGCTTCCCCGCCGACCTGCCCTGGCCGCGCGACCCGGTCGTCGGGGCCGAGCGGGTGCACCGCCTGTTTCGCGCCTGGCTGTGGGCGCTGGGCCAGAACGCCTACTCGAGCTGACGCGACTCGCCGGGCTCCAGCAGCGCCACGTCCACGCCCGGGGCCAGCTCGGCGACGTGGCGGGCGAACTCGCGCGGCGGGTCGTGCAGGAGGTGGCCGTGGCTGCGCGCCCGCCCCACGGGAAACAGGGTGCCCCAGTGGATCGGGACGGCAACTCGCGGGCGGATGAGGGCGGCCGCCTCGGCCGCCCCGCGCGGATCGAGATGGCCGGGTCCGAGCGAGGTGCCCCAGCCCCACACGGGCAGGAACGCCACGTCGATGCGGTCGCGCAGCCCCTCCATCTCGGGGAAGAGGTCGGTGTCGCCGGCGAAGTAGGCGGTCCGCGAGCCGCGGATCTCGTAGCCGAGCGGGTGCGCCTCCGTCCCGCCGACGGTCCAGCGCCGGGGCTGGTGGTCCGCGTGCAGCGCCACGACGCGCAGCGGCCCGACCTCGGCCTCGTCTCCGGGAGAGAGCTCCTCGACCGCGGCGTGGCCGGCCCGCCGGACGAGCGCCCGCGCCCCGCGCGGGACCAGCAGGCGGGCGGAGGCGTCGACGCGGCGCAGCGATGGGAGGTCGAGATGGTCGCCGTGCAGGTGGGAGATGAGGATCGCGTCGATGTTCTCGGTCACCTCCGTCGGCACCGGCGGCGCGTGGCGGCGCAGGTGCAGGATGCGCCGGCGCAGGACGGGGTCGGTGAGCAGACGGGCCCCGTCCAGCTCGACCAGAACCGTCGAATGCCCGGCGAAGGTGACGTCCATGACCGGCTGTACCTTCGCAGCCGTGCGCAGCGGCGTCAGCTCTCCCGCAGCGCCGCCATCTGGTCCCGGCGAGGCGCCCCCGCCTCCCGCACGACGATCTTGATCATGGCGGCGAACGGCACGGCCAGGATCGCGCCCACCACGCCCAGGAGCGAGCTGCCGACGATCACCGCCGCGATCGTCGTGAACGCGGTCAACTGCACCGCCTGGCGGTAGACGATCGGGTAGACGATGTAGTTCTCGATCTGCTGGTAGATGAGCTGGACCACGGCCATCACGATCGCCGCCGGGGTGCTCACCGTGAGCCCGACCAGGACGAGGATGACCGCGGCGATCGTCGCCCCGACCTGCGGGATGAGGTCGAGGAAGCCGGTGATCACGCCCAGCACGACCGGGAAGGGAAGTCCCATGGCCCAGGCCGAGACTCCGGCCACCGTGCCGGCGACGACCGAGATCGCGAGGTTGCCCAGCAGCGACGAGGAGACGGCCGAGATCGCCTCCTCGAGCACCGGGCGCCAGCGCCTCTCCGCCTCGGGCGGGGCGAACCCGAACAGCCAGTCGGTGATCGTCGGGCGCTCCATGAGGAGGAACAGCGCCAGGAACGTCAGAGTCACCAGCGCGAGCACGGAGCCGAAGGCCTCCCCGAGCGCGCCGACGAGGGTGGTGGCGGCGCCCGGCAGGGCATCGGCGAGGTCCTTGAGGCCGTGGCTGACGTTGTCGTCCAGCCCGGCCTTGGAGACCACGTTGCGCCAGACGTCGGAGTTGGTCACCTGGTCCCAGAGCTTGGGCAGCTCGTTGACGAAGTCCACGATCTCGTTCCACAGCGGCGCGGCCGCGGCCAGCACGATCAGCGCGGCGATCGCGAACAGCGCGGCGAACACCGCCACGGCCGCCGGGCCCCGCTTCCACCCCCGCCGGACGAGCGCGCCGACGACCGGGTCCAGCCCGAGCGCCAGCACGCCGGCGACGAAGATCGACATGAGCGTCCCCAGCGAGACGATCGCCAAGGCCACGAGCGCCCCGAACGCCGTCACGGTGAGCAGCGTGCGCACCGGGACCACGATCTCCACGCGCTGCCGCGGCTGCTCCACGGGCGCTGACGCTAGCGGAGGGTTCGGTCACGTATAGCGGCGCTGGAGCGCCACTCCCACGAGCCCCAGCGGCAGCGGCAGCCAGTAGGAGACCAGCCGGTAGGCGAACGTGGCGAGCACGGCATCGCCCGGGCTTACCCCGGCCAGCGCCAGGGTGGCCGTCAGCCCGGCCTCCACGAAGCCCAGCCCGCCGGGCGTGATGGGGATCTGGGCCAGGACCTGGGCGGTGCAGAAGGCGAGCAGCACGAGCCCCGGCCGCGGCGTCGAGCCCACGGCGGCCAGCGCGGCCAGCAGCGTGGCGTAGTCGAAGGCCCAGCGCCCGATCGCCGAGACCAGGGCGCGCTTCCAGCGCGGGCCCAGCGCCGCCAGGATGCGGTCGCGCTCACGGAGCAGGCGCTGGGGCAGGCCGGTCACGGGCGCGCACCTGCGCCGCAGCCGGTTGCGCACGCGCTGCACCGTGCGCCCGACCCAGGCCAGCGGTCCGTCCAGCGCCAGGCAGGCCGCGGCCGCGGCCGCCAGCAGCACGAACACCGCCAGGCCCCCCAGGGTTGCCTCGACGAGGTTTCGCTCCACCGCGCCCCGTACCAACGAGGGCAGCGCGAACACGGGCAGGGCCAGGACGACGCCGAACGTGAGCAGATTGACCGCCGTCAGCGCCGAGACGGCGCGGGCGCCGCCGAGGTCGGCCTGAACGAGCATGCGGTACTGGAGCGCCGCCCCCATCGCCCCACCGCCGGGGGCGATCTTGGCCAGCGCGTTTCCGGCCAGCTGAGAGGAGATCACAGGGCGCCAGGCGCGGGTGTGCAGGGCGACGCGCTGAAGCTCCCAGAGGCAGACGAGAGCCAGCCCCTGGAGGGCGAGCATCGCCGGGAACCAGTAGAGGCCGACCTGCTTGAGGCTGCGATAGGAGCCCAGCGTCTCCAGCAGCGTCGGCGCGACCAGATACAGCGAGACGCCGGTGAGGACGAGCCAGAAGGCGATACGGCGCAGCCTCGGCCCGAGTGTCGTCTCCTCGGCCTGGCCACGCTCGATCTCGCCCTGGACATCGACGTGGTCCTCCATGGCCCGTTCGATGCGGTCGCCGAGGCGCGGAGGGTCCGTCATGGACGGACCCTAGCCTCGGGGCGTGCTCGAGGCGGCCTTCTGGGGCTTTGTCGGCGGTTTCGCCCTGCTGCTCGGCGCTGCCGCCGCACTGCTGGTTCGCGTGCCCGGGCGCGTGGTGGGCGCGATCATGGCCTTCGGCGCCGGCGTGCTCATCAGCGCCGCCTCCTTCGACCTCACCGGCGAGGCCTTCTCCCGCGGCGGCGCGGATGCGACGAGCGCCGGGCTGGCCGCGGGCGCGCTGTCGTTCTTCGCCCTAAGTCACCTGGTCAAGGGGAGCGGAGCCGTGCCGATCGTCGTCGGTGCGATCCTGGACGGGATCCCGGAGTCGGCGGCCATCGGCATCTCCGTGCTCGACCCCGGCGGGGTGAGCGCGGCCGTTGTCGTGGCGGTGTTCCTGTCCAACGTGCCCGAGTCGCTGTCCGCCTCGGCCGAGCTGCGCAAGGAGGGCCGCTCACCCCGCTCCATCCTCGGCTTGTGGTCGGCGGTGACCGCGGCCGGGGCGCTGTCGGCGGCGCTGGGTTACGGCCTGCTGCGCAACGCCGACGGGAACGCGCTGGGGTTCGTCAACGCCTTCGCGGCCGGCGCGATCATCACGATGCTCTCCGACTCGCTGATCCCGGACGGCTTCGAGCGCGAGCGCCGCAGCCTGGCCACGGGACTGCTGGTCACGCTCGGCTTCGCCCTCTCGGCCCTGCTCTCGGCGTCCGGCGGCTAGAACTACGGACATGCCACCCCTGCTAGCAGTTGACGCCCCGTCCCTCCTCTTTCGCGCGTTCTACGCGCTGCCCGACTCGATCACCGACGGCGATGGCCATCCCGTCAACGCGCTGCTGGGGATGGCCAACCTCCTGCTGTTCGAGATCGACCGCTTCTCGCCGCGGGCGGTCGTCCTGTGCTTCGGCGAGGAGGCGGCGCACTACCGCACGGAGGCCTTCGCGCCCTACCACGCCGACCGCCCCGAGATGCCCGATCCGCTCCAGTGGCAGTGGGAGCGCGCGGGACCGTTCTTCGAGGCCTTCGGGTTCGAGATCGCCTTCGCCGAGGGCCTCGAGGCCGACGACCTGCTGGGTTCGTACGCCACCCGCGAGACGGAGGCGGGCGGCGAGGCGCTGCTGCTCACCGGCGACCGCGACATGTACCAGTGCGCCTCGGACAGCGTGACCGTCCTCTACGTCAAGACGGGCGGCTCGCGGGGCGCCGAGGAGGTGGGCCCGAAGGAGGTGCTGGAGCGCTACGGGATCCCGCCGGAGGCGGTGCCGGACTTCATCGCCCTGCGCGGCGACCCGTCCGACGGGCTGCCCGGCGCCAAGGGGATCGGGGAGAAGACGGCCGCCGACCTCCTGCGCCGCCACGGCACGCTGGAGGCGGCGATCGAGGGCGCGATCCGCGAGAAGCCCGGGGTCCGCAAGGCACTGCTCGCGGATCCCGACCTCCTGCGCTCGTTCAAGGACATCGCCACCCTGCGCGACGTCAAGGTCAAGCTGCCGCGCGACCGGCGGCTGGACAACGAGGAAGCGGCCGCCGCGGCGCGCGGGCTGGGCATGAATCGTCTGGCCTCGCGCCTGGACACCTGGCCCGACTGACCGCGGGCCGGGCCCGCGGGCGCTACGCCGGCCCGTTGCCGTTCTCCGACGGCGGGGCGCCGTGGGCGCCCTCCTGGTCGGAGATCGTGAACGTCACCTGATCCCCGTCGATCGCCGCGTCGAGGCGCTTGTCGTCGAGCAGCGTGGCCGTCGCCGGCTCGACCGCCAGTTCGACGCCCTCGGCGGAGAGGACCTCGTCCCCGGGCGCGGGCTCGGTCACGACCCCGATCTGGAGGCCGGCTCCCGGCTGGGAGTCGATGCGCAGCATCGCCCCGTCGGGCAGCTCCGGAGCGGCGACGATGCCGCGGATGGCTTCTGTGGCTTGCGACGTGATGGAGAGCACCGTGGGGCCTCCTCTGGTCGGGAGCGAATAGCCAACGTACCCCCGTGCGACACGGGGAAAACGGGCGAGGTCAGGGCGTGAAGCGAACGTGGATGACGTCGCCGTCGGCCACGACGTAGTCCCGGCCCTCGATCCGCAGGGTCCCCCGGTCGCGGGCGGCCGCGTAGGAGCCCGCCTCCACCAGGGCGTGCCAGCCGATCACCTCGGCGCGGACGAAGCCGCGCTGGATGTCCGTGTGGATCGCGCCGGCCGCCTCGTGGACGGTGGATCCGCGCGGAACATGCCAGGACTGCGCCGGCTTGCCGGTGTCGGCGGTGAAGAAGCCGATCAGGTGCAGGAGCTCATAGGCACCACGCACGACCCGGTCCAGCGCCGAGTCCGAGATGCCCAGCTCGCCGCGCATGCCCTCGGCCTCCTCGTCGTCGAGCTCTGACAGCTCGGCCTCCAGGCGCGAGGAGACGGCCACGGCCACCGCGCCGCGCGCCGCGGCCGCGTCGGCGATGTCGGAGGGCACATCGTTCTCGCCCTCGTCCACGTTGGCCACGAAGAGCACGGGCTTGGCGGTGAGCGGCTGAAGGAGCCGCAGCGCGTCGGGCGCGCCCTCGGGCGGCGGCACGCTGCGCGCCGGCCTGCCCTCCTGGAGCCCGGCGATGACCTCCCGCAGCCAGGCCTCTTCGGCGATCGCGGCCCGGTCGCCGCCGCGCGCCGTGCGCTCCACGCGCTCGAGCCGGCGCTCGGCCTGCTCGAGGTCGGCGTACAGCAGCTCCGTCTCGATCGTCTCGATGTCCGCCGCCGGGTCGACGCGGCCCGACGGGTGCACGACGTTGGGGTCGAGATGGGCCCGGACGACGTGCACGATCGCGTCGACCTCGCGGATGTTGGCCAGGAAGCGGTTGCCCAGGCCCTCGCCCTCGTGAGCGCCCGCCACCAGGCCCGCGATGTCGTGGAAGTCGATCGAGTCGAACACGACCTCCGAGGCGTTCAGCAGGCCGGCGATCCGCTCCAGGCGCTCGTCGCGCACGGGAACCACGGCCACGTTGGGCTCGATCGTCGTGAAGGGGTAGTTCGCCGCCTCGGCCCCAGCCCGCGTGAGGGCGTTGAACAGCGACGACTTGCCCGCATTGGGCAGCCCGACGATGCCGACCTTCATCGCCGCGCCAGGCTTCCGACGGCGGTACCGAGCGCGGCCCCGGCCACGGAGTCGGACGGCCAGTGCACGCCCAGGTACAGGCGCGAGAGCGCGAGGCCGGCCGCCAGGGCGTACAGCGGGGCGGCCGGGAGCACCTGCGAGTAGGCGCGGGCGCCCGCGAACGAGGACGTGGCGTGAGCGCTGGGGAAGGACAGCCCCGTCGGCGTGCCGGTCAGCGGGGGCAGCCCGCTCACGTCGGGCCGGCGCCGGCGCACGGCGAACTTGACGGCGGTGTTGAGCACGTAGGCGCCGGCGACGGCGGCCAGGCCGCGCAGCCACACCGGCCGGCGCGGCTCGTCCAGCGCGGCGCCGGCGGCGCCGATGGCCAGCCACACCGCCGCGTGCTCGCCGAGCGCGGAGAAGCGGCGCACCGCGGTCTCGGCGGCGGGGGAGTGCCCGGCCGTCCGCGCGACGCGGTAGCCGACCCGGTCGAGGGCGTTCGTCATCGCGGTTCGGGGCTACCCGAAGCCGACGCGGTGCTCGTCCGACTCGACGCGCACGTAGACCACGGCGTCGAGGCGGATCTGCGCGGTGCCGTCCTCGCCCTCGAGCTCGAACCACCCGCCGTCGGTCAGGGACTTGCGCAGGCGCTTGATCTGGTCGTCGTCCAGGCGAACGGACAGTGCCTGGCCGACGGCGAAGCCGATCGTGACCTCTCTCTTGCTCGCCATCAGTGATCTCCCTCCGCCGGCTGGACGATCTCGGTCAGGACGCCGCCGACGGAGGCCGGGTGCACGAAGGCGACGCGCGAGTTGCGGATGCCGACCCGCGGTGTCTCGTCGATCAGGCGCACGCCGGCGGCGCGCAGGCGATCGAGCTCGGCCTCGATGTCCTCCACCGCGTAGGCGACGTGGTGCAGCCCCGGGCCGCGCTTGGCCAGGTACCTGCCCACCGGCGTCTCGGGTCCGAGAGGTTTCAGCAGCTCGACATGGCCGTCGCCGACGTCCAGCAGCGCCGCGTCCACGCCCTGCTCCTCCACGGTCTCGCGGTGGGCCAGGGGCATGCCGAGGGCGTCGCGATAAAGGGCGAGGGCGCCGTCCATGTCCTCCACGGCGACGCCAACGTGGTCGATCCGGCCGAGCATCGGGCGGTGAGTCTAGAGATCCGCAGAGACCCGGGGCGGCGCGCGGGGTTCTACGGTTCTGCGCGGGCGCGACCGGTGGTTCTCTCATCTGACCGCGGCAATTGCGATCGAGGAGAGCCGACATGGCCACCGTCGAACAGATCTACGCAGCACCGGGCACTGAGGGGAGCTCCGTTGAGCTCAAGCCTGCCTACGACAACTTCATCGGGGGGCACTGGGTCCCGCCGACCACAGGTGAGTACCGCGACAACCCCACCCCGGTCACGGGCCAGGCGTTCTGCCAGATCGCCAACTCCGCCCCCGAGGACATCGAGCTGGCGCTGGACGCGGCCCACGCGGCGAAGGACGGCTGGGGCGAGGCCTCGGTCACCGAGCGCTCCAGCGTCCTCAATGCCATGGCGGACGCGATCGAGGAGAACCTCGAGATGCTGGCGGTCGCCGAGAGCTGGGAGAACGGCAAGCCCGTGCGCGAGACCATCGCCGCCGACCTGCCGCTGGCGATCGACCACCTGCGCTACTTCGCCAGCGTGATCCGCGGCGAGGAGGGCGCGATCTCCGAGCTGGACAAGGACACCGTCGCCTACCACTTCCGTGAGCCGCTGGGCGTGGTCGGCCAGATCATCCCGTTCAACTTCCCGCTGCTGATGGCGGCGTGGAAGATCGCCCCGGCCCTGGCGGCCGGCAACTGCACCGTGCTCAAGCCGGCGAGCCCGACCCCCTGGTCGATCCTCAAGCTGGCCGAGGTCGTGCAGGACATCGTCCCGCCGGGCGTCCTGAACGTCGTCAACGGCCCGGGCGGCGAGATCGGCCGCGCGCTGGCGTCGAACAAGCGGATCGCCAAGGTCGCCTTCACCGGCGAGACCGTGACCGGCCGCCTGATCATGTCCTACGCCGCGCAGAACCTCATCCCGTCGACGACCGAGCTGGGCGGCAAGTCGCCCAACGTCTTCTTCGAGGACGTGCTCGCGGCCGACGACGACTTCCTCGACAAGGCCATCGAGGGCCTCGTGCTCTACGCCTTCAACAAGGGCGAGGTCTGCACGTGTCCCTCCCGGGCCCTGATCCAGGAGTCGATCTACGAGGAGTTCATGCCCCGCGTGCTCGATCGCATCCGGGCGATCAAGCAGGGCCATTCGCTGGACCCGACGACGCAGATCGGGCCGCAGGTCTCGGCCGCGCAGCTCGAGAAGATCGAGAGCTACGTGAAGATCGGCCTCGACGAGGGCGCCGAGCTGCTCGTCGGCGGCCATCGCCCGGACCTGGGCGAGGAGCTGGCCGGCGGCTACTACTTCGAGCCGACGGCGCTGAAGGGCACCAACGACATGAGGGTCTTCCAGGAGGAGATCTTCGGTCCGGTCGTGGCCGTGACCACGTTCAAGGACGAGGCCGACGCGCTGCGGATCGCCAACGACACGCTGTACGGCCTCGGGGCCGGCGTGTGGACCCGTGACGGGTCGCGGGCCTACCGGATGGGCCGCGGAATCAAGGCCGGCCGCGTGTGGACCAACTGCTACCACCAGTACCCGGCTCACGCCGCGTTCGGCGGCTACAAGAGCTCGGGCGTGGGGCGCGAGAACCACAAGATGATGCTCGACCACTACTCCCAGACGAAGTGCATGCTGGTGAGCTATGACCCCAAGCCGCTCGGCTTCTTCTGATCGAGTGACGGCTACGCCCCGGGCGCTCGAGCTGATCGAGCGCCTGGGGCGCAAGCACGGCGACCTGCGCTTCTTCCAGTCCGGCGGCTGCTGCGCCGGGAGCGACCCGATGTGCCTGCGCGCGGACGAGCTGCAGCCGGCGCCCAGCGACGTGCGGATCGGGACGGTCGGCGGAGCGGGCTTCTACATCGACGGCGACCAGGACCAGCGCTGGAACGAGCCGCACTTCCTGCTCGACGTGCGGCCGGGGACCGTCGAGAGCTTCTCGCTCGAGGGCGCCGAGGGCGTGCACTTCGTGAGCGAGTCGCCGGCGAAGGCCGGCGAGGCTCACTGAGCCTCGGGCGGCGGCTTCAGCACCTTGTCCGAGGCCGCGGCCACCCGCAGCCCGGGCGTCTCGCGGCGCGAGCTCGGCCGGAACGCCGTCCATGATCCGGTCGATGGTCTCGCGCTCCAGCACCTCGTGGGCCAGGAGCGTCTCGGCCAGCTCGTCGAGCTTCTCGCGGTGCGCGCTGATGAGCGTGAAGGCGGCGCGGTAGGCCTCGTCGGCCAGGTCGCGCTGCTCCTGGTCGCGCATGCGCCGCGTGGAGTCGGACAGCTGGTCGCCCTCCACGCTCATGCGCGAGGAGTGCAGCCCGGTGCCCATCGCGTACTCGTGGACCATCGAGCGCGTGATCTCGGCGATCTTGTTGAGGTCGTCCGAGGCGCCGGTGGTGATCGAGCCGAAGACGATCTGCTCGGCCACTCGCCCGCCCAGCAGCATCGTCATGTAGTCGATGAGCTCGTCGCGCGTCTTGAGGTAGCGGTCCTCGTCGGGGAGGTTGAGGGTGTAGCCCAGCGCCCGGCCGCGCGGGACGATCGAGATCTTGTGGACGGGGTCGACCGAGTCGAGCAGCTCGCCGACGAGCGCGTGGCCGGCCTCGTGGAAGGCGACGACGCGGCGCTCGTGGTCGTTGAGCTTGCGCCGCGACTGCATCCCGGCCATCACGCGCTCCAGGCCGGCGTCGAAGTCGCTCTTGGAGATCGCGGAGGCGCCGCGGCGGGCGGCCCGGATCGCGGCCTCGTTGCAGATGTTCTGGAGGTCGGCGCCGGTCAGGCCGCTGGTCTGCTTGGCCACCAGGCCGAGATCGACGTCGCCCAGCGGCTTGTTGCGGGTGTGCACCTCGAGGATGCCCGCGCGGCCCTTGACGTCGGGCGGCGCGACGAAGATCTGGCGGTCGAAGCGGCCCGGGCGCAGCAGCGCCGGGTCGAGCTTCTCCAGCAGGTTGGAGGCGGCGATGACGACGACGTCGTCGGTGGTGCCGAAGCCGTCCATCTCGACCAGGAGCTGGTTGAGCGTCTGGTCCTTCTCGCCCGAGACGTCGGCCCCGCGCCGCCCGCCGACCGCGTCGAGCTCGTCGATGAAGATGATCGCGGGCGAGCTCTTGCGCGCCTCGCGAAACAGCCGCCGGATGCGGGCCGCGCCCAGGCCGGCGAACATCTCGACGAACGCGGCAGCGGACTGGGAGAAGAAGTCGGCGCCCGACTCATGGGCCACCGCCTTGGCCAGCAGCGTCTTGCCGGTGCCGGGCGGGCCGTGGAGCAGGATCCCCTTGGGCACGCGGGCCCCCAGGGCCTTGAAGCGGGCCGGGTCACGCAGGAACTCGACGACCTCCTGGAGCTCCTGCTTGGCCTCGTCGGCGCCGGCGACGTCGCCCCAGCCCTGCGAACGATTGGACGTCGGCTTGATCTCCTGGGGCTTCGTCCGGGGCATGAACTTCATCGTGCGCCAGAGGAAGTAGACGATCAGCGCCATGAAGAGAATTGGCGCCCAGGTGTACACCGAGTTCTCGAACTGCTGATACGTAAGGGCGTACAAACCCATCTTTTCCCTATCGGCCGATCGAGCCCATCACTCGACCTTCATAAGCCGGTCATTTGTCGAGACTCTCCGGCCGACCTTCCCGCACTCTTTGCCGTTGACCATCACGACATCAGCGGTGAAGTCGTTGTCGCCCCGGATGAGCGACGAGCCGACCCCGTAGGCATCGACCGGGGCGCCGGCCTCCTCGAACTCACGGATGCGCTCGGCGGTGAACCCGCCCGACACGACGATGTGGACGTCGGGGTGGCCGGCCGCGTCCAGCGCGGAGCGGACCTTCTCGACCAGGCGGCGGTTCACGCCGTTGGGGCGGAACGTCCCCATCTCGTCCAGCAGGGAGCGGTCGACGAGATTCTCGGAGGTGTCCAGGCGCACGCCCCAGAGCCGGCCGCCCAGGGCGTCGGCGACCTGCAGAGCCGTCTGCACCGAGTGGTTCTCGAAGTCCACCAGGACCGTGATGTTCATCTCGCCGCCGAAGCGCTCGGCGAACTTCTGCGCCGCGGTGACCGTGTTGCCGTCGTAGGCGGCGATCAGCCCGTGCGGGACCGTGCCCAGGCCCCGGCCGCCCCACCACGAGGCCTGGGCGTCGGTCGAGACGCCGATGGCGCCCGCGACGTGGGCGGCCCAGCCGTCGCCGGTCTGCACGAGCCAGTGGTCGTGGCGAGCGGGGAAGTACAGGATGGCCTTGCCGGCCGCGGCCTGGACGACCTCCTGGACGTTGCGCATGACCAGCGTGCGCCGGGCCAGGCAGCCGAGGTAGACCGTCTCCAGGTGCGCGAACTGCGCGTAGTCGCCCTCGATCGTCATGACCGTCTCATACGGCGAGATCGCGTCGCCCTCGAACAGGGCCCTGACCTCCAGGCCGCCCCAGCCGTCCACCCAGCGCCCGGACTCGTCGTGGTGGCCCGAGCACTGCCGCACCACCGCGAGCGCCTCGTCGATGCCGCCGAGGACCGAGTCCTTCTTCTGGAAGACCTGCATGACCACCCGCGGGTGGTGGTCGTCCTCCTCCAGCAGCGTCTTGGCGTGGTTGAAGTAGGCGTCCGAGTAGTAGCCCTCCCGGATCTTCTCCACGGGAAGGCGGAACACGTCGGGGCTCAGGCGCTCCCGCACCGGCGTGATCGCCATGGGGGAAGTCTAGGACGCCGGGGCGGTGGCGCCCTCGACCCGCAGGATCTCGGCCAGGGCGGCGCGGCCGACCTCGAGCTGGCGCTCATCGGGCTCGCGAGTGCCCATCCAGCGCTGGAGCTCGAAGCCCGGGCGGCGCAGGGCGCGGGCCGTGCGGGTCTCGGCGTGGCGCTCGGACCACGCGAACACCTCGACCGCCGCCGCCATCGAGCCCACGGCCACGGCGGCATTGGCCATCGGCCCCGGCCGCTCGACCGCCTTGCGCAGCAGCGTGGCGCCGGCGATGTTGGCCGCGAGCAGGGGCGCGACGAGGTTCGAGCCGCAGCGGTCGTGCTCCTTGGCCGCGTCGGCGGCGTCGGCGTCGCCCTCCTCGTAGGCGGCGATCGCCTTGTGCTCGACACCGTGGTACGCGGCGGTCTCACCGCCGCGCAGCGCGAGCAGCGCGGGAGCCAGCGAGATGCCCGCGGCGGCCGCCTCGCCCGCCATGCCCTTCGAGTGCCGGCGCATGAAGGTCCCGGCGGTGGCGGCGCCGGCGGCCAGGGCGATGACGCGCGCGTCCTGGAAGGGCAGGCGAGCCTGGGGCAGCGTGCGCTTGACCAGCGGGATCACCGCCATCGCCTCAGCGAGCCGCGCGACGCCGCGCAGGCCCGGCACGCCGTCGAATGCCTGCATTCGCGGCTTCCGCCCCGAGGCCACTCGCAGGTCTCCGTCGCGGTCGCGTACGGCGGCCGCCCAATGCGTCGGGCCGTGGACGAGCAGCCCGTTGCGCAGGGCCATCCCGCCGAGGCGGAGCTTCTCCTCGCTTCCAGCGCTCATGCCAGCAGCCGGTCCGGCAGGTCGTAGAAGAACCGCGTCGCGTAGGCCAGGTCGCGCACGTCGATGCGCTCGTCCGCGCCGTGGATGAGCGGCATCTGCTGGTGCATCGTCATGTGACGATGGGGGAAGAACCCGTAGGCCAGGCAGTCGGGGAAGGCGTTGCGAAACCAGCGCGAGTCGGTGAAGCCGGGCAGCATGGTCGGCACGAGCTTGGCCCCTGGGTCCTGGCCCTGCACCCACTCGCCGATCGCGTCGACCAGCGGCGACTCGGCGGGGGAGCGGTTGCCCACCACGCGCTCCATGAACTCCAGGCGATAGCCCTCGGTTCCGAGCACCTCCTCCACCCGGGCGCGCGCCTCCGTCTCGCCCAGGCCGGGCGGGACGCGGCAGTCCACCTGCAGCTCGGCCGTGGACGGGATCACGTTGATCTTCTCCGAGGCCCGAATGCGGGTCGGCGTCACGCTCACTCCCAGCGTCGGCTCGACGAGCAGGGCGAGCATCGGGTCGCGCTCGCGGAGGCTCGCCACGGCCGCCTCGGGGTCGTCGGCGCCATCGCCCGCCAGGGCGTTGAGGAACGCCCGGGGCTCGGGACCGATGTCGAGGCCGGGCTGGCTGTTCGCCAGGCGCTCGAGCAGCGGCGCCATCTTGAGCAGCGCGTTGTCGCCCATCTTGGGGATGGAGGCGTGGCCGGCCACGCCGTCGGTCGTGATCGTGAAGCGAAAGACGCCCTTCTCGGCGCAGCACAGCCCGTAGTGGCGCACGCCGTCCCACTCGAAACTGCCGCCGCCGCCCTCGTTGAGCAGGAAGTCGCAGCGCACCTTGTCGGGATGCTCCTCGGTGAGGAACTGCGCGCCGTAGCGCCCGCCCGCCTCCTCGTCGACCACGACCATCACCAGCAGGTCGCCCTTCGCCGGGCGCCAGCCCTCCCGCGCCCGGGTCGTCGCGGCGACCACCTCGGCGGCCGTCTGCGACTTCATGTCCAGCGCGCCGCGCCCCCAGACGCACCCGTCGGCCACGTCGCCCGACCAGGGATCGTGCGACCACTCGGTCGGCGTCGCCAGCACGGTGTCGACGTGGGAGAGGTACCCGAGGGTCGGCCCCTCGGCCTGCCCGCGCAGCCGCGCGATCAGGTTCGGGCGCCCCTCGTCCATGGCCAGCAGCTCGCACTCGAATCCCGCCTCCTCGAGATAGCCGCGCAGGTACTCCTGCGCTTCGCGCTCGTTCCCCGGGGGGTTGACCGTGTTGAAGCGAAGCAGCCGCTGGAGCAGCTCGGTGCTCTCCTGCTGGAGATCGGCCATCGGCGACAGGCTAACGCGCCTCGGTGAGAGGTCCATGGCGCGGGGGATACTCAGGGGACCCATGGAGCGACTGTTCGAGCCCGGTGACGCGCCCCGCGGGCGCACTCCCGTCCCCGGCGAGGGCCCGCTGGCCGTGCGCATGCGACCGGCGTCGCTCGAGGACCTGGTCGGGCAGGAGCACCTGCTCCACAAGGGCTCCGCGCTGCGGCAGGCCATCGAGGAGGGCCACCCGCACTCGATGATCCTCTACGGGCCGCCGGGCGCGGGGAAGACGACCCTGGCCCGCCTGATCGCCACGACCTCCCGGGCCGCGTTCGAGGAGGAGAGCGCCGTCAACGCCGGCAAGGCCGAGGTGACCGCCGTGATCGAGCGCGCCGCCCACCGCCGCTCGACCACCGGCGAGCCGACGATCTTCTTCCTCGACGAGATCCACCGGTTCAACAAGGCCCAGCAGGACGCGCTGCTGCCGGCGGTGGAGGAGGGCCTGGTGACGCTGATCGGGGCGACCACCGAGAACCCGTACTTCGAGGTGAACTCCGCCCTGCTCTCGCGCGCGCAGGTCTACGAGCTCGTCCCGCTCACCGCCGAGCAGGTCGTGACGCTGCTGCGCCGGGCGATCGATCGCGGCGAGGTGGGCCAGGCACTGGTCGAGGACGACGTCCTGGAGTTCCTCGCCGCGCGCTCCGGCGGCGATGCCCGCGCCGCACTGGCCGGCCTGGAGCTGGCGGTGGACAGCTCGCCCGAGGGCGTCGTCTCGCTCGAGCGCGCCGAGGACGCGGTGCAGCGCCGGGCCGTCCGGTTCGACCGCCAGGGGGACCAGCACTACGACTACGCCTCGGCCTGGATCAAGGCCACGCGTGCCTCAGACCCCGACGCTTCCCTCTACTACCTCGCGGTGATGCTCGAGGGCGGGGAGGACCCCCGCTTCATCGTGCGCCGGATGGTGATCCTGGCCTCCGAGGACATCGGCAACGCCGACCCGCGCGCGCTCGAGGTGGCGGTGAACACCGCCCGCGCGGTCGAGCACGTGGGGATGCCCGAGGCCCAGTTCGCGCTCGCCCAGGCAGCGATCTATCTGTCGCTGGCCCCCAAGTCCGACGCCGCCAAGCGCGCGATCGGCGCCGCCCGGGGCCACGTGCGCGAGCACGGCGCCCGCCAGCCGCCCGACCATCTGCGCTCGGGCGGCTACGACCTGGCCAAGGAGGCCCTGGGCCGCGGCGTCGGCTACGACTCACCCCACCGCCACCCGGGCCACGTCTCAGAGCAGGAGGTCCTCCCCGAGGACATCGCCGGCGAGCGCTTCTACGAGCCCGACGAAGCCGAGGCGGCGCTGCGCGAGCGCCTGGAGGAGATCCGCCGGGCGCGCAAGCGCGACGCGTGAGCCCAGGGCCCACGGGCATCGGGGGGTGAGCCGCGACGTGTGATCTCAGTCACAGGTCGCAGGCCGTTCACGTCGTTTCAGGAAGTGGATGCGAACCTGAAGGTGATGACCGAACCGCTCGACACCGGCGCCCTGCTCTCGCGGACCTACCAGCTCCCCTCCGGTCCGCGCGTCCGCCTGCGCTACGCCAAGCGCTCGGACGCGCGTCCGCTGCGGGAACTGCTGGAGCGGCGCGGCGTCGAGCACTCAGAGCTTCACCTCGGACGCCTCCTGCGCTACCACCCGGCGCACCGGGCGGTCCTGTGCGCCAGCGCGCAGCTCGCCGGCTCCGAGCAGGTCGTGGGCGTCGGGGCGATCGACCTCTCGCACGACGCCGAGCCCGACACGCTGATCGTGGACGACTCGCTCGGCGAGGGCCTGGCCGAGCTGCTGGCCGCGGCCCTCGTCGGCCGCGCCCGCGCCCACGCGCGCCGGGTTGCCTGACCACACGACGTCGACGCGCGATAATCGGGGCCCACCCATGGCGATCGCCGTCCCCCCTCAGACGCTCCAGTCGTTCAGCCCGGCCACCGGGGAGCTGGTGGGCGCCGTGCCCACCCTGCGCCCGGAGGAGGTCCAGGGCGTGGTCGACGAGGTCGCGCAGGTCCAGCCGTTCTGGGCCCAGCTTCCGCTCACCGAGCGCGCCCGCCATCTGCGCCGGGCCGCGCAGGTGATCCTCGACGAGATCGACGACATCCGCGACCTGATCGCGCGCGAGCAGGGCAAGCCCCGCACCGAGGCCTACCTGATGGAGATCGTCCCCACCGTCGACGCCCTGCACTGGGTGGCCGACCACGGCCCGGAGATCCTGGCCGACGAGAAGGTCCCGATGTCCCAGCCGGTTTTCGCCACCAAGCGCTCGCACTTCACCTACGAGCCGCTGGGAGTGGTCGGGGTGATCGCTCCCTGGAACTACCCGTGGACGATCCCGCTGGGCGAGGTGGCCATCGCGCTCATGGCCGGCAACGGCGTGGTGCTCAAGCCCGCCTCGCTGACCTGCCTGATAGGGGAGCGCATCCAGCGGGTGTTCGAGCGCGCCGGGCTGCCCGAGGGCATCGTGCGCACGGTCCACGGCGGCGGAGCCGTGGGGCAGGCGCTCGTCGAGTCGAGCGTGGCCAAGGTCTTCTTCACCGGCTCGGTGGAGGTCGGGCGCGGGGTGGGCGAGACGTGTGCGCGGCTCATGAAGGGCTCGGTGCTCGAGCTCGGCGGCAAGGACCCGATGATCGTCCTCGCCGACGCCCACCTCCCCAACGCGGTCGGCGGCGCGCTGTGGGGCGGCTTCGCCAACGCCGGCCAGACCTGCGCGGGCATCGAGCGCGTGTACGTCATGCGCGAGGTGGCCGACCGGTTCATCGCCGACGTCGTCGCCGGAGCGCGGCGGCTTACCGTCGGGGACCCGCTGAGCTGGAACACCCAGGTCGGGCCCATGGTCTCCCGCGACCAGTTCGAGCTCGTGCGCGACCTCGTCGACGACGCTGTGTCCGCCGGGGCCAAGCTCGAATGCGGCGGCCCAACGGACGTCCCGGGACTCGAGGGCGACTTCTACGCGCCGGCGGTGCTCACCGGCGTCGACGCACGACATGCGCATCATGCGCGAGGAGATCTTCGGGCCGGTGCTCCCGATCGTCGTCGTGGACTCCGAGGCCGAGGCGATCGCCCTGGCCAACGACTCGGAGTTCGGCCTCGGCGCCTCGGTGTGGTCGCGCGACCGCCACCGGGCCTCGCGCATCGGGCACGAGCTCCAGTGCGGGATGGTCTGGATCAACGATCACATGTTCACCCACGGGGCCTGCCAGTGCTCGTGGGGCGGGGTGAAGAACTCGGGGCTCGGGCGCGCCCACTCGAAGTTCGGGTTCTACGAGTCGTCGAACGTCAAGCAGATGACCTACGAGCCGGGTTGGGTGCGCGATTTCTGGTGGCACCCCTACGACGAGACCCTGGGCCAGGCCGTCCGGGCCACCGCCAAGCTCCTCTACAGCGCCCGCGAGGCCGACCGCCAGCGCGCCGTGCGCGAGGGCGCGCTGCCGCTGCTGCGCGTCGGCCGCCGCCTGCTGCGCAGCGCCGGGCGCCGGTAGCCACGCGGCGGATAACTACTGACGCAGGCGTCGGAGCGCTCCGGATGGAGCGCGGCCGCGCTCGCATCAGCATTCGACTCCGTGACCTCCCTGGAACTCGCGCGGTGGCAGTTCGGCATCACCACGCTCTATCACTTCATCTTCGTCCCGGTGACGATCGGGATGACGCTGTTCGTCGCCATCTGCCAGACGAAGTGGCACCGCACGGGCGAGGAGCGCTGGCTCCAGGCCACGCGATTCTGGGGCAAGCTGATGCTGATCTCCTTCGCCCTGGGCGTCGCCACCGGCATCGTCCAGGAGTTCCAGTTCGGGATGAACTGGTCGGAGTACTCGCGCTACGTCGGCGACATCTTCGGGGCGCCGCTGGCGATGGAGGGCCTGGCCGCCTTCTTCGTCGAGTCCACCTTCCTCGGGCTCTGGCTCTTCGGGTGGGAGCGCCTGCCCAAGAAGGTGCACCTGGCCACGATCTGGGCCGTCGCCGGCTCCACGATGCTCTCGGCGTTCTTCATCATCGCCGCGAACTCGTGGATGCAGCACCCGGTCGGCTACGTCATGAACAAGGCGACCGGGCGACCGAAGCTCGACAGCATCTGGTCGGTCCTCACCAACTCCACGGCGCTCTACGGCTTCTCCCACGTGGTCCTGGCCGCACTGGCCACGGCGGGCGCCATCGTGGTGGCGATCTCGGCCTGGCACATGCTCCGCGGCAGCGACTCGGGTGTCTTCTCGGGCTCGATGAACATCGCACTCCCGGGGCTGCTGGTGGCCGTGCTGGCCACCATGCTCGTCGGCCACTTCCAGGGCATCCTCATGACCCACCAGCAGCCGATGAAGATGGCCGCCGCCGACGCCGTGTTCAAGACGCAGACGGGCGCGGGGATGTCACTGTTCGCGGTCGGTGACCTCGAGTCCAACCCGCAGGGCCTGCGGCGCAACATCGAGGTGCCCAAGGCGCTCTCGCTCGTCGGCACGGGCCACCTCAACGGCAAGGTCGAGGGCATCAACGACATCAATGCGGAGTACCGGGCGCGCTATGGGCCCGGCGAGTACGCGCCGGTCGTCGCCGTGACCTACTGGTCCTGGCGGGCCATGATCGGCGCCGGCACGCTGATGTTCCTCCTCGCCGCCTTCGGCCTCGGGCTGCGCCACAAGGGCACCCTGGCGACCAGCCGCCGCTGGCTGAAGTTCGCCGTGTGGGGCGCGCCCCTGCCCTTCCTGGCCAACTTCTCCGGCTGGATCTTCACCGAGATGGGGCGCCAGCCCTGGATCGTCCAGGGCCTGCTGCGCACGAGCGACGCCAACTCGCCCGCCGTCGGCACGGCCGAGGTCCTGATCAGCCTGATCGGCTTCACGGTGCTCTACGCCGTCCTGGCGGCGATCGCCGGAAAGATCTTCCTCCGCGAGTCACGCACCGACCCCATGCCCATCGAAGAGCCCGAGAAGGAGAGCCGCGAGCTGGTGCTCGCGTACTGAGCCATGCGTGATCCCTCCACTCTCCAGGTCGTCTGGTTCGGCCTCATCAGCATCCTCTGGCTCGGCTACTTCGTGCTCGAGGGCTTCGACTTCGGCGTCGGCACGCTGCTGCGCTACGTGGCGCGCACCGACAGCGAGAAGAAGGCCACGATCCACACGATCGGCCCGGTCTGGGACGGCAACGAGGTCTGGCTGCTCGTGGCGGGTGGCGCGACGTTCGCGGCCTTCCCGCAGTGGTACGCGACGCTGTTCTCCGGCTTCTACCTGGCGCTGTTCCTGATCCTCGTCGCGCTCATCGTCCGCAACGTGTCCTTCGAGTTCTGGGGCAAGAACGACGACCCGGCCTGGCGCTCGCGCTGGGAGTGGGCGATGACGATCTGCAGCGCCGCGGCCGCCCTGTTGTGGGGCGTGGGCTGGGCGAACATCATCCACGGCGTTCCCATCGATCACACGGGCGAGTTCACCGGGACGATCTTCACGCTGCTCGGCCCGTACGCGCTGCTCGGCGGCGTCACCACGCTGCTGCTGTTCACCGCTCACGGCGCGATCTTCCTCACGCTGCGCACGACCGGCGTCATCGCCGAGCGCGCCCGTGCCGCCGCCCGGGTCACCGGGCCGGCCGCCGCCGTGGCGCTGACCGCGTTCCTCGCCTGGACCCTGGGCCACCAGGGCGGCGTCGAGCTGGTCTCCGCGATCTGCGCCGTCGGCGCGGTCGCGCTGGCCGCGGGCTCCATCGCGCTCGGCGCGCGTCGCGCGGGCTGGGCCTTCGCCGCCAGCGCCGGCGCGATCCTCCTCCTCTTCTGCGCGCTCTTCGCCGACCTCTATCCGAACGCGATGGTCTCGAGCACCAGCTCTGCCTTCGATCTCACCCTGCGGCAGGCATCGTCCTCGAACTACACGCTCACCGTCATGACGGTGGTCGCGGCCCTCCTCGTCCCCGTCGTCCTGGTCTACCAGGCATGGACGTACTGGGTCTTCCGCGCCCGCCTGCGCGGTGAGGACTTCGAGACGATCCACTCGCCGCTCGACGCGCTCGACCGCGGCACCCGCGGCGCCGAGAGCCATGGCGCCGGCTCGCCGTAGGAGTTCGTCCGGCGATCCCGCGCGTGTGGCTGGCGAGCGTCGGGGCGTGGCTGCCCAGGACGCAGGGTCCCGGCCAATGCAGGGCATTGCCGGGATCCGAGGACGCCGGCAGGCGCGCAGCCGGCGCCGCCAGACGCGCGTGGGGGATCGCCGGACGGGCTCTCAGTTAGTACGCCGCACCCGCGCCGCGCGCGTCCATCTGGGCGTGACGGCGGTCGTGGGAGTTGTGGTCGCGATCCTGGTCGTCGCCCAGGCGGCGTTCCTGGGCAGTGCCCTGGCCCGTGCCGCGCACGACGGCGCCTCGCTGCACGTCGTCGCCCCGGCCCTGATCGCCCTGGCGCTCGTCGCGCTGGGGCGCGGCCTGGCCATGGGTGCTCTGGAGGCCACGGGCCGCCTGGGGGCGTCGCGCGCGATGTCGGAGCTGCGCGGAGCCCTCGTGCGCCATGTGCTGCTCGACCGCCCTGGCGGGCTGCAGCGCGAGCGCTCCGGCGAGCTGGCCACCGCGGCCGTGCAGGGCGTCGACTCGCTGGAGGCCTACTTCGCCCGCTACCTGCCCCAGGCGATCCTCTCCGCGCTCGTGCCGGTGGCCGTGCTGGCCTGGGCGGTGACGCTGGACTGGGAGGCGGCGGCGATCCTCGCCGTGACCGTGCCCGTCCTCATCGCCTTCATGATCCTCGTGGGCCTGGGAGCGCGCTCGGTGGCCAAGCGCCGCTGGCGGGTGCTCGGACGCCTGGGCGCGCACTTCCTCGACGTGGTCGAGGGGCTGGCCACGCTACGCGTGCACGGCCGCGCGGAGGCGCAGGCGAACACGATCGCGGTGGCCAGTGACCGCCTGCGGCGCGAGACGATGGCCACGCTGCGGGTCGCGTTCCTGTCGGCCTTCGTGCTCGAGCTGGTGGCGATGCTGGGGACCGCGCTCGTGGCCGCGACGATCGGCGTGCAGCTCGTGGACGGCTCGCTGCAGCTGCAGGCCGGGCTCACCGTCCTGCTACTGGCCCCGGAGCTCTACCTGCCCCTGCGCCAGGTGGGCGCGCAGTTCCACGCCAGTGCCGACGGCCTGGCCGCGGCCGAGCGGATCTTCGAGACGCTCGACCACCCCGCGGCGACGCCCCGCCCGGAGCATCCCCGTTCCGCACCCGACCCCTCCGTCTCGGCGGTGCGCCTCGAGGGCGTCGGCTTCGCCCACGGCGGGCGGCCCGAGCCCGCGCTCGATGGCGTGGACCTCGAGCTGGCGCCCGGCGAGATGGTCGCTCTCGTGGGGCCGAGCGGGGCCGGCAAGTCCACGCTCGCCTCGCTGGTGCTTCGCCTCGCCGACCCCGGCGAGGGCCGCGTCACCTGCGGCGGCGTCGACCTGCGCGACGTCGACGCGCGCGCGTGGCGCGCGCGCACCGCCTGGGTGCCTCAGCGGCCCACCCTGTTCACCGGGACGGTGGCCGACAACGTTCGGCTCGCCGCTCCGCGGGCCGGCGAGGCCGAGGTCACCGAGGCGCTGGAGGCGGCCGGAGGGCTGGGGTTCGTGGAGGGACTGCCTCAGGGCGTCCACACCCGCCTGGGCGAGGGCGGGCGGCGACTGTCCGCCGGCCAGACGCAGCGCATCGCGCTCGCGCGGGCGTTCCTCGCCGACCCCCACCTGCTCGTCCTCGACGAGCCGACCGCCAACCTCGATCCCGAGTCCGCCGACGCCGTGGGCGAGTCGATCGCCCGGCTCGCCGCCGGGCGCACCACGCTGCTGGTCGTCCACCGGCCTGAGCTGGCGGCCCGCGCCGACCGGATCGTCGCCCTCGAGGGCGGCCGGACCCACACGCCCGAACCCGCTTCGCCCGTGCTCGTGGGAGGCTGGGCATGACCGCCGCCCACGCCGCTCTGCGCCGCGTCGCCCTGGACTCGCGCCGCCACCGCCGCGGCCTGCTGGCCGGAGCGCTCCTGGGCGCCGGGGCCGTCGCCGCCGGGGTCGCCCTGCTCTCCCTCTCGGGCTACCTCATCAGCCGGGCCGCCGAGCAGCCGCCCATCCTCACGCTCACCGCGGCGATCGTCGGCGTCCGCGCCCTGGCGCTGACCCGGGCGATCCTGCGCTACTGCGAGCGCCTGGTCTCCCATGACCTCGCCTTCCGAGCCCTGGCCGACCTGCGGGTGCGCTTCTTCCGCCGCCTCATCCCGCTGGTGCCCGGCGGCCTGGACGGGCTGCGCCGCGGCGACCTGCTGGCGCGGTTCGCCTCGGACGTCGACGGCCTGCAGAACCTCTTCCTGCGCGGGTTCGCCCCCGTGGCCATCGCCGCGCTGACGATCCCGGCGGTGACGCTGGCGGCGTGGATCATCGAGCCGGCGAGCGCGCCGGTGGTTGCGGCCGGACTGCTGCTGGCCGCCGTCGCCGTGCCGACCGCGACCGCCGCGGTGGCCCGCTCCGCCGGCCGGCGCCAGGCGGCCGCCCGGGCCGAGCTCAGCGCCGACCTGGTCGAGATCGTCTCGGGCGCCCCCGAGCTGGCGATCGCCGGACGCGAGGAGGACTGGATCGCGCGCGCCGGGAGCGCCGACCAGCGCCTCGCCCGACTGCAGACACGCGACGCGCTGGCCGGATCCGTGGCCACGTCGCTGGGCACCGCGCTGGCCGGGATCACGGCCGCCGCGGTGGCCGCCGTGGCCGTGCCCGCCGTCGACCGCGGGACGCTGGCCGGGACCATGCTGGCGGCGCTGGTGCTGCTCGCGCTGGCCGCCTTCGAGGGCGTGGCGCCGGTCTCCGACGCCGCCCGTCAGCTCGAGGCCACGGCGCAGGCGGCGGGTCGCCTGGAGGCCGTGACCGACACTCCGGCCCCCGTGGCCGACCCGGCGGAGCCTCGCGCGCTGGGCACCGGAGACCTGCGTGTGGAGGCCGCCGGCGTGCGCTACGGCGAGGGGGAGCCGTGGATCCTCGACGGCGCCGACCTCCATCTCGAGCCGGGACGCGCCGTGGCGCTCGTCGGCCCCAGCGGAGCCGGGAAGTCGACGCTCTCCGAGCTGCTGGTGCGCTTCCGCGACCCGGACGCGGGGCGGGTGACGATCGGCGGCGTGGACGTGCGCGACGCGTCCCAGGCCGACGTGCGCGACCGCGTCCGGCTGGCCGCCCAGGACTCCCATCTCTTCGCCACCACGATCCGCAACAACCTCTCGCTCGCCCGGCCCGGAGCCGACGACGCCGAGCTGATGGAGGCCCTGCGCCGTGTCGGCCTGGGCGAGTGGCTCGAAGAGCTGCCCGACGGTCTCGACACCGAGGTCGGCGAGCACGGCGCGCAGGTGTCGGGCGGCCAGCGCCAGCGGATCGCCGCCGCGCGGCTGCTGGTGTGTGACGCTCCGTTCCTCGTCTTCGACGAGCCCGTCGCCCATCTCGATCCCGACGGGGCGCGCGAGCTACTGGGCGAGCTGGCCGCGCTCGCGCATCGCGACGGCCGGGGCGTGCTCGTCATCTCGCACGTCGCCGACGGCCTGGAGGCCTTCGACGAGGTCTGGGCGCTGCGGGACGGGCGGTTGCTCACGGCGCGATAATCGCGGGCGTGTCCGAGGCCGAGGCTCTGGTCCGCGCCGGATATGACGCCTTCAACGCCGGAGAGCGAGATCCCCGGGCGGACTGGTGGCACGCGGACGCCGTCTATGTGACGGCCCAGGAGGATCCGGACGCGGGCGTTCGCGAGGGGTTCGACGCGGTCACCGCTCAGTTCCGGCGCTGGGTCGAGGCCTACCCGGACCTTCGGGTGGAGGCCCAGGACGTCCGCGAGGGCGATCGGGCCGTCTTCGCCTGGGTGCGATTCTCCGGTCACGGAGCGGGGAGCGGCGTTCCCATGGAGATGGAGCTGGCGCACATCCTGTACGTCGACGGCGGGAGGATCCGCCGCCTGGAGGAGTACTTCGACCGCGACGAGGCCCTCGCCGCCGCCGGCCTGGCGAAGTAGGCCCTCAACTACCCTGTAGCCATGCCCGCTCAGGCCTACGCCGGCAAGGAATGCGTCTGCCAGCTGCGCAGGGGGATCTGCGACCAGTCGTGCGTCCAGGGGATGCTCGACACACCCTTCTACATCGCCTGCCTGCGCCTCACGGGGCGCCGGTGCCTGGTCGTCGGCGGCGGCGAGATCGGGCTGGAGAAGGTCGAGGGCCTGCTGGCCTGCGACGGCGACGTGGTCCTGATCGCCCCCGAGGCGGTCCCCGAGCTGGAGGAGCTCGCGCGGGAGGGCTCGATCCGCTGGGAGCGTCGCGAGTACGCCGGCCCCGCGGACCTCGAGGGCACGTTCATCGTGATCGCCTCGACCGACGACAGCGAGGTCAACATCCGCGTCTACGAGGACGCCGAGCGCCGGGCCATGCTCGTGAACATCGTCGACGTCCCGCCGCTGTGCAACTTCATCCTCCCGGCGATCGTGCGCACCGGGCCCGCTGGCCATCGCGATCTCCACCGCCGGCGCGTCGCCCGCCCTGGCCAAGCGCATCAAGCGCCAGATCGCCGACGAGTACGGCGAGCCCTACGCGCGCCTGGCCGTGCTGCTCAACGAGGTCCGCGGCTGGGCGAAGGGCACACTGCCGACCTACCAGGACCGCAAGGCGTTCTTCGAGGGCATCGTCAACGGCGAGCCCGACCCGATCGACCTGCTGCGCCGCGGCGACGAGCAGGCCGTGCGCGACATCATTGCGGCTGCGCAGGCGTCGCAGGCGCCGGCCTAGCCGGCTCCAGGGCCGCCCGCCGCTCGCCCGCGCGCACGATGTGCAGACCGGACAGCGCGATCGCCACGGCCAGGAGGCCGAGGCCGTTGGAGACGCCGACGACATCGAACAGCGCGCCCACGGCCAGCGCACCGAGCGTCACCCCGCCCAGCGTGGCGCTGATGTACAGGCCGGTCATCAACCCCGAGGACGCGTGGTCGTCGAACTGCACTCCGACCAGGGAGATGACGTAGACGACGTCCCACGCCACGCCGCAGATCACCATCGCCCCGATCGCCGGGGCCAGCTCCTGGACGGGGGCGACGATCACGGAGAAGAGCAGCGCGCCGGTGAACAGGGCCCGGAGAAGCGGGCTCACCTTGACCTCGGCGATGGCGGCGGCGACCTTGACCTTGCTCTGGGCGGCGCCCGCCCTCATCGGCGGCATACTCACCAGCAGCGCGATCACGGCCAGGTAGGAGGCGGCGTTGATGGCGAAGCACGGGCCGGGGCCGATCGCGGTGACCAGGCCGCCGCCCAGCGCCGGGCCGACGAGCCGGGCGAGGTTGTAGGCGAGCGAGGACAGACCGGTGGCGCGCTTGGCCAGCTCGGGCGGCACGGTGGAGGTGACGACCTGCTGCATGGTCGACCCGGACAGGGCGCCGGCGACTCCGATGATCGTCGTGGCGACGTAGACGAACACCAGCCCGCCGTCTCCGTCCCAGACGAGCGCCGCGAGCAGGGCGGCGGGGATCGCCGCGACGATGTAGAGCACGATCCCCAATCGGCGGCGGTCGTAGCGGTCGGCCAGCTCGCCGCCGTAGGTGGACAGCAGGAAGCCCGGCCCGCGGCTGAGCACCGTGAGCACGCCGACCGCGGTCGCGTTGCGCGTGAGGTCGTACACCAGCCATCCCGCGGCCACCGTCTGCATCCACGAACCCGCGGAGGAGACGGCCCGCGCGATCAGCGCGTGGCGGAAGGCGGCGTAGCGAAAGGGGCTCGGCTCGGAGGACATCCGGACCTAGTCTCGGCCCGCTACGCTCGCGACATGAGCCCCGAAGGCGAGCTCACACACCTCGACGAGCAGGGCCGGGCGTCGATGGTCGACGTGGGCGGCAAGGCCATCACCGAGCGCCGCGCCGTCGCCCGGGCCACCGTGCGCATGTCGCCGGCGACCGCCGAGGCGATCGTCGACCGCGGCCTTCCGAAGGGCGACGTGCTCGCCACGGCCCGCATCGCCGGCATCCAGGCGGCCAAGCGCACCGGAGAGCTGATTCCTCTCTGTCACCCGCTTCCCATCTCCTACGTCGGCGTCGAGGCGGACGTCTCGCCGTCGGAGGGAACCGTGGTGATCACGGCGGAGGCCCGCACGAGCGCTCAGACCGGCGTGGAGATGGAGGCGCTGACGGCCGCGTCCGTCGCCGCGCTGACGATCTACGACATGGTCAAGGGCGTGGAGCGGGGCATCGAGATCGCCGAGATCGTGCTGCTGGAGAAGACCGGCGGCAAGCGGGACTGGAAGCGCGAGCCGTAAGCTCGCCGCCGATGGACGCGGCGATCATCACGATCTCGACCTCGGTCGCCGCCGGGCGCGGCGAGGACACCTCCGGGCTGCGGCTGGCCGAGCTGGCCCGCGAGGCGGGCGCGGAGGTCGTCTCCACCGAGGTGATCCCCGACGACCGTGAGCGCATCGAGGAGCGGCTGCGCGCGCACGTGGCGGAGGAGGTGGCGTTCATCTTCACCACCGGCGGGACCGGCCTGACCCCGGACGACGTGACTCCCGAGGCCACGCGCGCCGTGATCGAGCGCGAGGCGCCGGGATTCGCCGAGGCGATGCGCCGGGAGGGCGCGGACCACACGCCGCTGGGGATCCTCAGCCGGGGCGTGTCGGGCATCGCCGGCCGCACCCTGATCGTCAACTTCCCCGGGAGCCCGCGAGCGATCGACCAGCTCTTCCCGGTGGTGGCCCCGACCCTCAAGCACGCCGCCGAGACGCTGCGGCGATGACCGTGATCGAGCTGACCGGCCTGCGCCGCGACTACGGCGAGCGGGTCGCGCTGCGCGACCTCAGCCTGAGCCTCGACGAGGGCCGCACGCTCGTCGTCTTCGGGCCCAACGGGGCGGGCAAGTCGACCCTCCTGCGCGTCCTGGCCACCCTGCTGCGCCCGCACGCCGGCAGCGCGCAGGTGCTGGGGAGCCGGCTGCCCGAGGAGGGCTGGGCCGTGCGCGGGCGGATCGGGTTCCTGGCCCACGAGCCGCTGCTCTACCGCGAGCTGACCGCGCGCGAGAACCTGCGTCATGGCGCGCGCCTCTACCGCGCCCCCACGGGGCGAGTGGAGGAGCTGCTGGAGCGGGTGGGCATGGCGGCGCGGGCCGACGAGCCCGTCCGCACGCTGTCGCGCGGCATGGCCCAGCGGGTGGCGATCTGCCGCGCCACGCTGCACGACCCCGACCTCCTCCTGCTCGACGAGCCGCTGGCCAACCTCGACCCGGCCGCGAGCGACCTGGTCTCCCCGCTCATCGCGGGGCCGACCCGCGTCATCACCAGCCACGACCCGGAGGGCGGGCTGCGCGACGCCGACCTGGCGCTCGGCCTGCGCGGCGGGCACCCGGCGTTCCTCGCCCCGGCCGGCGAGGTCGACTCCGCGGCGATCCGGGAGCTCTACCGGTGAGCACCATCAACGCCCTGCTGCGCAAGGAGCTCCTGCTGGAGTGGCGCACCCGGGAGTCCGTCCCCGCGATGGCGCTGTTCTCGATCACGACGTTCGTGATCTTCCACTTCGCGCTCGACCGCTCGAGCCTGGAGGGCGACCTGGCCGCGGGGGTCCTGTGGGCGACCCTGCTGTTCGCGGCCATGCTGGGCGTCAATCGGCTGTTCGTGGCCGAGCGCGAGCAGGGCGGGTTTGACGCCTTCCTCCTGGCCCCCGTCGATCGCAGCGCCCTGCTCGTCGCCAAGGCGACGGCCCTCTTCCTCTACCTCGTCGCCGTCGAGATCGTGGCCCTGCCCGCGTTCGTGGTGCTGCTGCTCGGGCCCTCCCCCGGCGGGCAAATCCTCAAGCTGATCGGGGTCCTGCTGCTGGCCGACGCGGGGATCGCCGTCGTGGGCACGCTGGCCTCCGCGCTGGCCATCCAGACCCGCGCCCGCGACCTCATCGCGCCCCTCGTGGCGCTGCCGCTCCTCGTGCCCGTGGTCATCGCCGGGGCGCGCTCCACCTCGCCGCTCCTGCTGGAAGCGGGCGCGGATCCGCTCCCGGGCAAGTGGCTGGCGGTACTGGCCTTATACGATGTGGTCTTCGCCCTCCTCGCCTACGCGGTCTTCGACTACCTGCTGGAGGACTGACGCTCCGATGTACGGCACGGGCCTTCGCACTCTCTCCCTCGCCACCGCCGCCGCGGTCACCGCGGCGCTGGCCCTCGTGTTCTTCTACGCGCCGCTGGACGCCGACCAGGGGTTCATCCAGAAGATCTTCTACCTGCACGTCCCGCTGGCGATCGTGGCGCTGTGCGGGTTCGTCGCCGGCGGGGTGATGGCGATCTTCCATCTGCGTACCGGCGACCGCCGCTGGGACATGCGCTCCTACGTGGCGATCCACCTCTCCCTCATCCTCGCCCTCGGCGTGCTGATCACGGGCGCCATCTGGGCCAAGGCCTCCTGGGGCCACTGGTGGGTGTGGGACGAGCCGACGCTGGTCTCGTTCCTCATCGTCTTCCTGCTCTACGCCACCTACCAGCCGCTGCGCTTCTCGATCGAGGACCCCCAGCGCCAGGCGCGCTACGCCTCGGTGTTCGCGATCACGGCCGGGGCATTCGTGCCGCTCAACTTCCTCGCCGTGCGCCTCGCCCAGTCGCTCGCCCACCCCCGGGTGCTCAGCGCCACGGGCGGGACGATGCCCGGCTCGATGCGCTTCACGTTCCTGGTCTCGCTGGGCGCCATGACGCTGCTGTGGATCACGCTGTGGAAGTTCGAGCTCACCTCCAAGCACGCCCGTGAGCAGCTGCGCTCGCTGCGCCGCCGCCTCGTGGCGGCCGCGGAGGCCTGAGCGTGCCCTTCCCGCCGATCGCCGCCCCCGCCCTGCCGCTGCACGAGGCGGGCAAGTACGTGGCCGGGGCCTACGTCGTCTTCATCGCCCTGATCCTCATCTACGTGGCGATCATGGCCGCGCGGCTCTCGCGCATCGAGCGCGAGCTGGGCGAGCTCGAGGAGCTGACCGACCGTTCGGGCACCGAGGACGAGCAGCGCGAGCGCGAGCGGGTGGCATGAGCGAGCTGCTGCTCATCGGGATCTCCCACAAGACCGCGCCGGTGGCGCTGCGCGAGCGCGTGGCCGTGCCCGATGCCCAGCTCGAGGAGTTCCTGCGCCGGCTCGCCGGCGACGCCGAGGTGCACGAGGCCGTGGCGATCTCGACCTGCAACCGCATGGAGATCTACCTCGTGGTCGGCGACGCTGTCCAGGCCGAGACCGCGGTCCTGGGTCTGCTGGCCCGCCAGGCGGGCATCCGCCCGACCGAGCTGGCCGAGGCGATCTACGCGGTGCGCAACTGCGACGCCGCCCGCCACCTCTACCGCGTCACCGCCGGCCTGGAGTCGATGATCGTCGGCGAGGCCGAGGTCCAGGGCCAGGTCAAGCGCGCCTACGAGCTGGCCCTGGGTGCCGGCGTGACCGGGCCGCTGACCAACCGCGTGTTCGGCGCCGCCCTGGCCACGGGCAAGCGCGTGCGCGACGAGACGGCGGTGTCCGAGGGCGCCGCGAGCGTGCCATCCGTCGTGGCCGAGGCGGCGGTCGAGGCGATCGGCGACCTGCGCGAGCGCCGCGCCGTGATCCTGGGCACGGGCGAGATGGCCGAGCTGACGGCCCGCGCGCTCTCGGCGCGCGGCGCGGTCCCCACCTTCATCGCCAACCGCCGCCGCGACCGCGCACAGGCGATGGCCGAGCGCTTCGGCGGCCGCGTCGCCTCGCTCGACGACATGCCCCGCGAGCTCGAGGGCGCCGACGTCTTCGTCGGCTCGACCGCCTCGCCCCATCCCATCGTGTCCGACGACGCGCTGCGGGTGGTCATGGAGGCCCGGGGCGGCCGGCCGCTGGTGCTGATCGACATCGCCGTGCCGCGCGACGTCGACCCGGTGTGCGCGGAGATCGCCGGGGTGCGCCTGTACGACATCGACGACCTCCAGGCCGTCGTCTCGCGCAACCTCAAGGTCCGCGGCAACGAGGCGCGCGAGGCCGAGGGCATCATCGAGGAGGAGATCCAGCGCTTCGCCGGCTGGCTGGGCTCGCTGGAGGCCCTCCCCACGGTGGCCGCTCTGCGCGAGCACGGCACCGACATCGTCGAGGGCGTGCTGGCCGAGAACGACGGCAAGTGGGAGTCCCTCTCCGAGCGAGACCGCGAGCGCGTCGTCGCCATGGCGCGCACGGTGATGAGCCGGCTGCTGCACGAGCCGACGCTGCGCATGAAGCACTCGGGCGACGGGCGCACGCACGCCCGGATGCAGCTGGCCCGCGAGCTCTTCGGCCTGGACGAATCGGTCACGCTGGAGGGCGAGGACGCCGAGTCGCCCGGCGAGGTGCGCGAGCTTCGCCGCCGCCCGCAGCGGTGAGCCTGCGGATCGGGACGCGCCGCAGCGCGCTGGCGCTCGCACAGGCCCGGCTGGTCGCACAGGCGCTGGGAGGCGGAGAGCTGGTGGAGATCGTGACCTCCGGAGACCGCGGCGCCCCCGGCGGCGACAAGTCCCGCTGGGTGGCCGAGCTGGAGCGCGCGCTGCTGGAGGGGGAGGTGGACATCGCCGTGCACTCGGCCAAGGACGTCCCCGGCGAGCTGCCCGAGGGGCTGGCGATCGCGGCCGTCCCCGAACGCGAGGACCCGCGCGACGCACTGGTCGGCGCGGCCTCGCTGGACGACCTGGCCCCGGGCGCGCGCGTGGGCACGTCGTCGCCGCGGCGCATGGCGCAGGTGCGGGCCGCGCGGTCCGACCTCGAGGTCGTCGCCCTGCGCGGCAACGTCGACACCCGGCTGCGCAAGCTCGCCGAGGGCGAGTGCGACGCGCTGCTGCTGGCGGCGGCCGGGCTGGCGCGCCTGGACCGGTCCAGCGAGGCGGGGGCGATGCTTCCGTGCCGCGTCTTCGTCCCGGCTCCGGGCCAGGGGGCGCTGGCCGTGGAGTCCCGGGAAGACGACGAGGCCACGCGCAGCGCGCTGGCCGGCCTCGACCATCCCGCCTCGCACGACCGGCTGCGCGCCGAGCGGGCGTTCGCGCGGGCCATCGGCGCGAGCTGCCACACGCCTATCGGGGCGCACCGCGGCCGGCGTGGCTCGCTCACCGCCTTCGTCGGGGCCCCCGACGGCTCGACCTGGATCCGCGACCGGGTCGGCGACGAGGCTCCCGAGGAGCAGGGCCGGCGCCTGGCCGAGCGCATGCTGGCCGCGGGCGCGGGCGAGTTGCTGGAGGCGGCCGCGTGAGCGCCGGACAGGTCGGCCAGGTGTTTCTCGTCGGCGCGGGCCCGGGCGACCCCGGCCTGCTCACCGCGCGGGCACTGGAGCTGATCGCCTGGGCGGACGCGATCCTCTACGACCGCCTCATTCCCCCGGGCGCCCTGGACGGCGCCCGCCCGGAGGCCGAGCTGGTCTACGTGGGCAAGGAGCCCGGCCGTCCGGCGATGGAGCAGGAGCAGATCAACGCGCGCCTGGTCGAGCTGGGACTGGCCGGGCGGCGCGTCGTGCGGCTCAAGGGCGGCGATCCGTTCGTGTTCGGCCGCGGCGCCGAGGAGGCGGCCGCGCTGCGCGAGGCCGGCGTGGCCTTCGAGGTCGTCCCGGGAATCACGGCTGGGATCGCCGCGCCCGCCTACGCCGGCATTCCCGTGACGCACCGGGACGCGGCCAGCGCCGTGGCGTTCGTCACCGGCCACGAGGATCCCGAGAAGCCCGAGAGCGCGCTGGACTGGGACGCGCTGGCCGCGCTTCCCCGGGACGCTCGTCTTCTACATGGGCATCGGGCGCCTGCCGCGCCTGGCCCAGGCGCTGACGGACGCCGGGCGACCGGGCGACGAGCCGGCGGCGGTGGTCGAGCGCGGGACCCTGCCCGGCCAGCGAACCGTCGTGGCCACCCTGGCCACCATCGCCGACCGCGCCGCGGCCGAGGGCATCCGCCCGCCCGCCGTGACCATCGTGGGCCGGGTGACCGCGGAGCGCGAGCGCCTGGCCTGGCTCGAGCAGCGTCCGCTGCACGGCCGCACGGTGGCCGTCACGCGCGCCCGAGCGCAGGCCAGCGGCCTGGCGGCGCGCCTGCGGGGGCTGGGCGCCGAGGTCGTGGAGACGCCGGCGATCCGCATCGAGCCATTGGCGGTGAACGTCCCCGACCTGGCGCCCTACGACCTGATCTGCCTGACCTCGCCCAACGGCGTGCGGCTGTTCTTCGAGCGCCTCGAGGGCGACGCCCGCGACCTGGCCGGCAAGACCGTCGCGGCGATCGGCCCGGGCACCGCCCGCGCCCTGCGCGATCACGGCATCGAGCCCGACGTCGTGCCCGAGCGCTCGGTCGCGGAGTCGCTGCTGGAGGCGCTGGCGGGCGTGCCGGCGTCACGCGCGCTCGTGGCCCGCGCGCGCGAGGCGCGCGACGTCCTGCCCGACGGCCTGCGCAAGCGGGGGATCGACGTCGACGTGTTCGCGCTCTACGAGACGGTCGCCGAGCCGCTGGACGACGAGGCCCCGGGCCGCGGTCCTCGGCGCCGACCTCGTCACGTTCACGTCCTCCTCGACGGTGCGCTTCCTGCTGGAGGCCACCGGCGGCGAACGCCCGGCCGGGCGCATCGTCTCGATCGGGCCGGTGACCAGCGCGACGCTGCGCGAGAACGGGATGGAGCCCGATGTCGAGGCGAGCGAGCACGACATCGAAGGGCTGGTCGCGGCGCTGGTGGGATACTCGGCGGCGTGAGAATCGCCACCGCGGCGCTCGCCGCCCTCTCGTTCGCCCTCCTCGTCGCCGCGCCCGCCTCCGCCCAGGCCCCGCGCGCCTGCAACCCGGGCGAGACGGGGGGCGCCAAGACACCGGCGGAGGTCGACTCCGAGAGCGTCGGGAAGGTCGACCAGGCCCTCGTCGTGGGCCACAAGTACAAGATCGCCCGCGTGATCGAGAACGCCATCGGGACCTATCCCGACGGGTCGCCCTACCGCCAGAGCACCGCCAAGGACGGCACCATCGTCGTAACGGCATCCCCGGGCGTCACGCTCACCGACGTTCCTGAATCCAACGACTTCCGCGGCGGCTACCAGTTCACCGCCCCGCGGGCGAAGTCGGTGACCTTCACCGTCACCTGGACCCAGGAGCTCGAGGCCCAGTCGGGCGCGTCCGCGGGGGAGTGCCAGGCCACCGCCACGATCACGCTGCCGGTGTTCGCGCTCAAGCAGGCCCGGGTCACCCGCGTGCAGTACCTGCGCCACCGGATCGTGCGGGTGGGCGGCCAGTACTACGTCAGCGACGACGGCTTCCAGCTCGTCGTCCTCCCGGCGGGCGCGCCCGCCGACCCCGCGCCCGTCTACGTGGTCGTGCGCGTCCGGACCGGACGAGCGGTGGCGCCCTCGGCGACCGGCCCGGTGTTCCGGCGAGTCCTCCTCAGCCGCCTCCACATGATCCGCAAGGGCGGGATGGAGCTCGATGACGTCACCGTCGACGGGCCCCACGACACATTCCTCACGGGTGTGAGCGTGGGCCTCGGCGCCTTCGTGCCGCAGGGGAAGACCGTGCGCTTCGGCTTCTCGGTCTCGATCGTGCAGGGCGGGCGAGTCCTGGGCGGGATGCGCTCGGGCGCGGTGTGCCGCATCGGGTTCTCCTCGCGCGCCAACCGCCATTGGCGGCTGTGCTCCGCGCGCGGATTCGCCAAGCACCCGTAGGACGGTAGGTTGGGCCCGCCGTGAGCGCCCACCCGATCACGTTCCTGTCCGACTACGGCCAGGAGGACGACTTCGTCGGCGTCTGCCACGGGGTGATGGCGAGGATCGCGCCCGAGGCCCGGGTGATCGACGTGACCCACGGCATCCCCCGCCACAACGTGCGGGCGGCGGCGCTGGTCCTGCGAAACGCGCTGCCCTACATGCCCGCCGGGGTCCACCTCGCCGTCGTCGACCCGGAGGTCGGAGCCGAGCGACGGGCCGTGGCGGTGCGCTGCGCAGAGGAGGACCGCCTCCTCGTCGGCCCCGACAACGGCGTGCTGTGGTTGGCCGCCGAGCGCTTCGGCGGCGTCGTCGAGGCGATGGACATCGGGCGCTCGCGGTGGCGGCTGGAGCCCGTCTCGGCCACGTTCCACGGGCGTGACATCTTCGCCCCCGTGGCGGCGCGCCTGGCCGCGCGGGGCGCGCTGGCCGAGGCGGGCGACCCGTGCGAGGCCGATTCGCTCGCGCGCCTGGAGCTTCCCCATCCCGAGACGTCCGGCGACGGCTCCCTGACGGCGCACGCGCTGGCGATCGACCGCTTCGGCAACGTGATGCTCGACGCCACCCACACCGATCTCGACGGCTCGGGCATCCGGCTCGGCCGCCCGCTGGAGCTCGAGGTCGGCCGGCGGCGCTTCACGGCCTGGTACGCGGTCACCTTCGCCGACGTGCGCGAGGGCGAGCTGCTCGTCTACGAGGACGCCTACCGAACTCTGGCCGTGGCCGTGAACCGTGGGAACGCCGCCCGGCTGCTCTCGCTCGGCGCGGGCGACGACCTGCACATCGCCGCCGCGTGAGCCACGCGCTCGGCACGCCGCGCGTCCATCACCGGCGCACGGACTCGACCAACGCCCGCGCCCGCGAGCTCGCCGCCGCGGGCGCCCCGCACGGCACGCTGGTCACGGCGTCCGAGCAGACCGCGGGGCGCGGGCGCCAGGGCCGCGCCTGGACCGCTCCGCCCGGACGCGCCCTGCTCATGTCCGTCGTCCTGCGCGACTGGCCGCGCCTGCTGCCCCTGGCCGCGGCACTGGCCGTGGCCGACGCGGCGGGCGAGGGCGCGGAGATCAAGTGGCCCAACGACGTGCACCTGGAGGGCCGCAAGGTGGCGGGGATCCTCGTCGAGGGCCGCCCGCAGGAGGGCTGGGCGGTGCTGGGAATCGGCCTCAACGTCGCCCTGGGGCCGAGCGACTTCCCGCCCGAGCTGCGCGAGACGGCGATCAGCCTGGGGCGCGACCCGTCGCAGGTCGAGCCGGCGCTCGCCGAGTTGCTCACGGCCCTGAGCGAGCGGCTCTGTGTCGGGCACGACGAGATCCTCGAGGCGTTCCGCGCGCGCGACGCCCTGGCCGGGCGCGAGATCACCTGGGCCGCCGGCAGCGGCGTGGCCGAGGGCATCGACGGCGAGGGGCGGCTGCTGGTGCGCCGGGACGACGAGGTGGTCGCGCTGGACGCGGGCGAGGTGCACCTGGGGCGCTGAGCCGGGCTCAGCTCCCGCCGCCCACCACCGCCTCGGCCTCGATCTCCACCTTCCACCGCGGGTCCAGCAGGCCCGCCACTACCAGCATCGACGTCGCCGGTCGGGCGTCGGCGAAGGCCTCGCCGTGGGCGGCGCCGACCATGTCGGCGTAGGCCGCGTCGGTCACGTACATCCGCGTGCGCACCACGTCGGCGAACGAGCCGCCGAGCTCGCGCAGCGCGGTCTCGATGATCTCCAGGCAGCGGCGCGCCTGCACGCCGGGATCGGGATCGACCGACCCGTCGGGCCAGATCGGCGCGCAGCCGGCCACGACGATGCGCTCGCCCACGCGGACGGCCCGGCTGTATCCGTAGGGCTCCTCGAGCGGCGCGCCCGAGAAGGCGTGGCGCCGAGGGGCGTCCGTCATCCGGCCGCGGCGGCCGGCTCGTCGGCGTCGGAGTCGCCGTCCACCGGATCGTCGGAGTCGTCGAGGACCTCCTCGAGGGTGTCCGCGACCTGGTGCTCCAGCGTGTCCTGATCGACGTCGTCGAGCGGCGCGTCCTCCGCGTCCTCGGCGCCGCCGGCCAGAGCCTCGTCGAGCACGCGCTCGTCGGGACCGTCCGGCGAGCGCTTGCCGTTGCCCCGGGCGGCCCGCTTGGAAGAACCGGAGCCGGAGCCCTTGTTCGAGCCGCTCCGCCTCCGCCTCCGCGACGGCGGCGCCCGCGGCGCCCGCCGCGCTTGGGGAAGTTCTTGAGCAGCTCGCGGGCCAGCGCGCTGGGCTTGCGGGCCATGCGGGTCCGCGCTCCGTCCAGGGCCTGCTGGGCCTCGGGTGTGTGCGCGAGGGCGGCGGCGAGCAGGGCGGCCGAGAGTCGGCGGTCCTGCTTGCGCGCCGCGTGGACCAGGCGTCGCGCATTGCGGGCATGGGCCTGACCGGACGAGTTGACCAGCAGCCCGAGGAGCCGCTTGGTCTCCGGCCAGCGCTGCACCGCGTACTCCTCGTGGACCTCACGCGTGTACTCAGCCAGGTGCCAAATCCACGCGTTGGCCTGGTCGCGGCGGCCGATGCGCTTCTCGGCCAGCGCCTGGAGCAGGACCTTGACCGCCTCGCGCTTCTCCTCGCGCGACCACGTGCCCACGATCTGCACCGCGTCGTCGAAGGCCTCGGCGTCGCGGAGCGACGCGATCTCCGAGAGCGCCCGCAGGCGCAGCTGGGTGTTGCGGTTGCGCTGGATCGCGGTGAGCAGGAAGCGGCGCTTGAGCTCGCCCTGGCGGTCGAAGTGCAGCATCGCCTTCGCGCGGCGCCAGCCGTTGGGCGCGACGCGCGCGCCGGCCAGAGCGGCCCACACGTGCTGCTCGCCGTAGTCGAGATGCTCGACGGCGATCCGCCACAGCTCGCGCTCGAAGACCTGGGCACGGCGCTCGGGCTCCGGCGTCACGGGCAGCACGCGGCGCTCGACGCGCACGCGGCGACCGCGGCCGCGGCGCACCGGGCCGACGACGATGGCGCCGCCGCGGTAGACGTCGCGGTCCAGAAGCGAGTGCAGCGTAACGACCGGGTCGTCGTGCTTGGTCGCCGGATGCACGAAGTCCACGACGATCCCCGCCTCCTTGCCCGGCTGGCGGCGCGTCACGCGACCCACCCGCTGCTGGTAGATGCGCTTGGAGGCGGTCGGGGCGAGATGCATGCAGACGGTGGCCCGCGGCGAGTTCCAGCCCTCGGCCAGCAGCTGCGCGTTGACCAGCACGTCGATCTCGCCGCGCTCGTAGGCGGCGAGGATCCGCGTCAGCTCGCGCTTGGGCGTCTCGCCGGAGACGGCCTGGGCCTTGAGCCCGACGGACCGCATGGCCTCGGCGACGTTGTAGGCGTGGCGCACGCCGGCGGCATACACGACGCCCGGGACCCCGTTGAACCGGGTCTTGTAGAGGTCGGCGATCGCCACGTTGAAGGGCAGCTGGTCCAGCAGCTCGGCCAGCATCTCCTGGTCGAACTCGGTGTCCACCTCGCCGCGGCGCAGGGGCACCTTGGCGATCGTCCGCACGCCCGGGCCGGGCGGGATGCGGATGCAGCGCAGCGGCGCGATCACGCCGCGCCGCGCCGCCTGGGCGAGGTCGAAACGCGAGGTCTGCGTGGGGAAGAGGTCGGTGACGTGCCGGGCGATCAGCGCGCCCGTGGCGGTCATGCCGATGAAGACCGGACCGGCCCAGTTGCGGATCGCGGCGCTGGTCTTCTCCCCCAGGGCCGTGTGGGCCTCGTCGCAGATGACGATCGTGTAGGCGTCGGAGATCTTCCCCGCGTTGCGCACGAACCACTGGTAGGTCTCGACGGTGACCGGCCCGTTCGCGCGGTCCTTGTCGCCCAGCAGCGGGGGCGAGACCCGCTTCGAGTAGCCGCGCGTCCGCAGCTCGCCGTTGAACTGGTCGACGAGATTGCGCCGGTGGGTGAGGATGAGGATTCCGCCGGTCCGCGAGGCCTCGACGAAGCCCATCGCCGCCACGGTCTTGCCGGACCCGGTGGCGTGCTCGAACCAGAAGCGCTTGGCCGCGTTGGGATCCTCGGGCTGCTCGGGAAGCTGGGCGTCCTCGTCGAGGTCGGGCTCGTCCTCCTCCCAGTCGACCGGCTCCTCGTCGGGCTCGACCTCCTCGTCGATGTCCTCCTCGCCCGGGATGGCGGGCGACGCCAGGTCCGCGGGGGGAACCGGTGGGCTGACCGTGCCGTTGGCGGCATGGCCGTTGCCGTTGCTCGCGCGCTGGACCTCGGCGGTGAGCGCGATCAGGGTGCCGGACAGGGCGTCGACCTGATGGGCGGTCAGGGAGGTGCCGTCGGCGAGGTGGGGCTCGTCCTGGGCGAGCAGCCGCTCGAGCCCGAGCAGGAGCGAGAACTCGCGCCGCCACTCCACCGAGGGCTCCTCGGCGCCGGCGTCGAGCTCGACCAGCGCGGCGTCGAGCGCGCGACGGCGCGCGGAGCCCGGCGGGAGGGCCTCTTCGACCGTCTCGCCTTCGAGGACGAAGGGTTCACGGGTGAACTCCTTGGCCCGCTCGATGTCGTCGGAATTGGGAAGCGACGCGACCTCGGCGGCCGCTGCAATGGATTCAGCCATGGATGGCCTGCTGGATACGTCGTGCGGGAACTGCTGGGGGACGTGCGGCGTAAAGGGCCGGGCACCTCCCAAGGGCCTTGAGGATCCTCCTCACAGACCGGCCGCCCCCGCGGTGAGTGATATGAGGATACCCCATGGCCACCCCGTTCGTCCCGGAAATCCGTCTGGCGGCCCGCGGGCCTGAGCGCGACGACGCTCTCGCCCTGCGCCACCGCGTGTTCTGTGAGGAGCAGGGCGTGGCGATCGACCTCGAGCTCGACGGGCGTGACGACGACGCCCTGCACCTGGTGGCGGTGTCGTCGGGGCGCGTCGTGGGTACGTGCAGGCTCGTGCTCGACGGCGCCACCGCCAAGCTCGGACGGATGGCCGTCGAGCCCGCGCAGCGGGGACGCGGGATCGGGGCACTGCTGCTCGCCCGCGCCGAGGACGAGGCCCGGTCCGCCGGCGCCTCCCGGATGGCCCTCAACGCGCAATCGGCCGCGCAGAGCCTGTACGCGCGCGGGGGCTTCGAGCCCCGCGGCGACACCTTCGAGGAGGCCGGCATCGATCATGTGGTGATGGAGAAGCGCCTTGCCTGAGGTTCGCGTCGACCCGCTCTCGGGGCTGAAGGTGATCGTGGCCGGCGACCGGGCGTCTCGTCCGGGCGGCGGCTTCTCGGCCGAGCCCGCCCCGCCCGTCGACGCGGAGCGCGACCCGTTCGCCGAGGGCCACGAGGACCGCACCCCGCCCGAGGTCTACGCCGTCCGTCCCGGCGGCGGCCCGCCCGACTCTCCCGGCTGGACGGTCCGCGTGGTGCCCAATCTCTATCCGGCGCTGTCCGCCGAGCCGGCCGCGGTGGAGGGGGAGGCGAACCCGGATCTGTTCGCCGTGCGCCCGGCGCTCGGGGCGCACGAGGTCGTCGTCAACGGGCCCGCGCCGGTGGGCACGCTGCTCGAGCTCGGGCCCGAGCAGGTCGGCCGGGCGATGGACGCGTGGCGTGAGCGGATGCGCGCGCACCATGCGGCGGCCTACGTCCACGTCATGGTCAACGAGCGCCGCGAGGCCGGCTCATCGCTCCCTCACACGCACGCCCAGCTCTATGCGCTGGACTTCGTCCCCGCCGACGTGGCACGCGAGCGCGAGCGCTTCTCCGCCCACGCGAGCCGCACGATGGGCCAGAACCTGCTCGAGGACCTCCTCCAGGAGGAGGTGCGCCGCCGCGAGCGTGTGGTGGCGATCGACGACGAGGCCGTGCTGCTGGCGGCGTTCGCCGGGCGGCTGCCCTTCCAGCTCATGCTCGTCCCGCGCCGCCCGCGCGCCCGCTTCGAGGACGACGGCCCGACGGGCGCCGCGCTCCTGTGCGACGCGCTCGCGCGCCTGGAGCGCCGGCTGGGCGCCAGCCCGCCGCTGAATCTCTGGGTGCGGACCGCGCCCCGGGGAGCCGAGCACTGGTGCTGGCGCATCGACATCGTGCCCCGGCTCACCCATCTCGCCGGGCTCGAGCTCGGGACGGGCGTGCACCTCAACGTGATGGCCCCGGAGCAGGCCGCCGCCGAGCTGCGCGACGCGTGATCGCTGTCGCCGCGACGATCGCCCTCGCGGTGGCGGTCGGAATCGCCGCCGAGCGGCGCTATGGGGAGCGGGCGCGCCGCGCCGGGCGCGGGGTGCTCTCGGCGATTCTCTACGCCCTCGTCCCCTTCATCGCCTTCTTCAACATCGCCCGCCTGCACGTCACGGTCGACGTCGGGGGCGGGCTGGCGCTCGCCTACCTGGCCCTGGCTCTGATCGCGGGGATCGCCTACGTCGTAGCCACCCGCGCGCTGCACCTCGACCGGCCGGCCACGGGCGCGCTCATGGTCTCCTCGATGCAGGTGAACACGGGCTACGTCGGGCTGCCGCTGGTGGTGTCCCTCTTCGGCGCCCACCGCCTCGGCGAGGGCGCCGCCTACGACGCCCTGGTCACGGCACCGTGGCTGTTCGGGCCGGTGTTCGCGGTCGGCGCGGCCTTCGGGCGCGACGCCGGCGAGGGAGCGAGGGAGCGGGTGAAGGCCTTCATCACCCGCAACCCGCCCCTGTTCGCGGTGATCGCCGCCGTGATCGCGCCCGACTCGCTGGCGCCCGACGCGCTCGTCCATGCCTCGCGGATCGTCGTCTTCGCGCTGATCCCGCTGGGCTTCTTCGCCGTCGGCGTGACCCTGGGGACGGAGGCCGAGGAGGGCATGCTCGCCTTCCCGCCCCCGCTCACCCGGCCCGTCGCCACCGCGCTCGCCCTGCGCCTGATCGTCGCCCCCGCGCTCCTGTTCGCGCTCGCCCTGCCGCTGATCGACATCCCCGGCCCCTACATCCTGCTGGCCGCGATGCCCACCGGCGTCAACGCCATCGTCGTCTCCCAGGCCTACGGGCTGGAGATGCGAATAGCCGCCGGCGCCGTGGCCTGGAGCACGGCGATCGTCATCGCCGGGGCGCTGGTGGCCTCGGCGTTCGTGTAGGACACACCCCGATGCGCGCCCTCGTCCAGCGAGTCAGCCGAGCGAGCGTCTCCGTCGACGGCGACACGGTCGCCGAGATCGGCCCCGGCCTCCTGATTCTCCTCGGCGTCACGCACGAGGACACGCCCGAGATCGCCGACCGCCTGGCGGACAAGGCGCGCAACCTCCGGGTCTTCCCGGATGCCGAGGGGCGCATGAACGAGCCCCTGGGCGAGCGCGAGGTGCTGTGCGTCTCGCAGTTCACGCTGTACGGAGACGCGCGGAAGGGCAACCGCCCGTCCTACGTGGCCGCCGCCCCGCCCGATCGGGCCCAGCCGCTCTACGAGAGGTTCTGCGAGCGACTGGGCGCGAAGCGGGGCGTCTTCGGAGCGCTGATGGCCGTCGAGCTGCTCAACGACGGGCCCGTGACGCTCCTGCTCGAGCTCTAGCCCTGGGCGGGCGGCTCCGTGGGCGGGGCGACCGGAGGCGCCGCCGGCTCGGCCGGGGCCGCGACCGGAGGCGCGGGCGGCGCGGGCGGCAGGGAGGACCCGCCGGACGCCTGAGCGGTGAGCACGTCGTTGAGGTCGCGCTGGAGCAGGTAGTGCCCCACCGGACCGATCAGGATCGAGAGCAGGAAGCCGAGACCGGCCTCCATGCCCGTCTGGCCGGTCATGTTCTCGGCCGCGACCTTGCGCTTCCACGTGTTGTAGAAGGACAGGAACGGCGGCACGATGATGATCCAGCCGACCATGACCGCGAGCAAGGAGGTCCCGGGGCTCGTGCCGAGCTCATCCGTGTTCCGGGCCTTGCCCATCTCGGCCATTTCCTTGTTGATCTTGTAGTACCAGACGAGCGTGTAGATCCCGAACGTGACGAACGGGAGCAGGGCCGGCGCGAGCGGGTTGCGGATCTTGCCCTTCTCACTGGAGCCGGCGATCTGGATCTCTTCAGCCATGCGCTGAACGTTCTCCTTTACCTGGGATGGGGGGTTGCGATCCTCGCAGCGTCCGCGGACGCGGGTCAAGGCCGCCGGAAAAAGCCTGGGGTGGAAACCCTGGGTAGGCTCCCCGGCGCGATGGCCCCCACCGACCGCTTCGTGCCCCGCTTCGCCGCCGAGCCGCCCCAGGAGGGGCTGCCCTATGGCCGCTGGGCGCACCGCCTGTCCGACGCGTTCTACGAGGCGTGCGGGCGCATCGACTCCGAGGGCGAGGAGATCGGGGAGCCGGGCGACGTCGCCCTCCACCCCGACCGCACCTACGGGGGGCGCACCTACGTCCCGGCCACGGCGCCGACGTCGAACGGGCACGAGCTGTTCGGCTTCGTCTCCTTCGTGCCCGGCGTCGACGGGGGCGAGCCGTCGGACTTCGAGGCCACGGCCGACTTCACCGTCGAGACCGCGGAGCGCAATCCCGATTGGCGCATCGACCTCAACGACGAGCAGATCGGCGCCTGGCGAGGCGAGGAGGGCAAGGAGGCGGCCGTCGCGCTCGTCTGGGGGCGCCCGATGGTGGAAGGCGGCGCGATCGTGACCGCGGAGCTGGCCGATCTGGCCGTCGACCAGTGCGTCCTCGTCGAGGGCCGCTTCACCCTGATCGCCCCCGACGACTATCGCGGGGATCTCCTGGATGTGAAGCTCTTCGACCGCAACGGCCGAGAGCTGGCGACCGAGTCGCTGTACGAAGACGATTCGCAATAGCTTGCCGCGGGCAAGGGAAGTGCCAAACGATGTGGGGGGAAACATGCGTGCAGGTTCCTGGCGCGCGGTGGCGGGGTTTTCCGCGCTCGCCGTCGTCGTGGCTCTCGCCGCCTGCGGGAGCAGCGGCTCGAGCAGCAAGGGCGGATTCGGGACGGGGAGCGTCGTCGCCGGCAAGAAGGGCGGAACGCTGACGGTCCTGTCCAACGGGGATGTCGACTACATCGACCCCGGAGCCGCGTACTACCAGTTCTCGTTCATCTTCGACTACGCGATCCAGCGCCCGCTGTTCTCGTACAAGCCCGGCGACCCGAACAAGGCCACGCCGGACTTCGCCGCCTCGCCCGCCCAGATCTCGGGCGACGGCAAGACGATCACGATCAAGGTGCGCGAGGGCGTGAAGTTCAGCCCGCCCGTCAACCGCGCCGCCACGTCCAAGGACGTCAAGTACGCGATCGAGCGCGGCTTCAACTCGACCGTGGCCAACGGCTACGCCCCGTCCTACTTCGCCACGATCGTCGGCGCCGACCAGGCCAAGAAGAAGGCCGACGGCAGCCCGATCTCAGGCATCACGACACCCGACGACCAGACCCTGGTCATCAAGCTCACGCGGCCCAACCCGGCCACCGTGATCGGCGCCATGTCGCTGCCCCTCTCGGCCCCGGTGCCGAAGGAGTACGCGGAGAAGTTCGACAAGAAGAACCCGTCGCAGTACGGCCAGAACCAGGTGGCGACCGGCCCGTACATGGTCCAGAACAACGCGTCGGGCAAGGCGACCGGCTACCAGCCGGGCAAGCAGATCACGTTCGTGCGCAACCCCAACTGGGACGCCAAGACGGACTACCGCCCGGCCTACCTGGACAAGATCGTCCTCCAGGAGGGCAACACGGACGCCGTGTCGTCCTCGCGCCGGATCCTCAACGGCCAGAGCCTCGTCAACGGCCAGGCGGACTTCAACATCCCGCCGGAGATCCTCAAGCAGATGTCGCAGGCCAAGGGCGACAAGCGCAAGCAGCTCGTCGTCGGCGGCTACACCGGCCGCGTGCGCTACATCTCGCTGAACAACACGGTCAAGCCGTTCAACAACATCAACGTGCGCAAGGCGATCGCCGCGTCCATGAACCGCCAGTTCCTGCGCCAGCCGATGGGCGGCCCGCTCGCGGGCGACATCCCGACGCACTACATCTCGCCGAGCCTCATCGGTTTCCAGCAGGCCGGCGGATTCGCCGGCCCGGGGGTGGATTTCCTCAAGAACCCGGAGGGCGACGCCGACCTCGCGGCCTCGTACATGAAGAAGGCCGGCTACCCCAGCGGCAAGTACACCGGCGGCGGCACCTTCCTCATGGTGGCCGACAACTCGGGGCCGACGGCCCAGCAGGCCCAGGTGGCCAAGGACCAGATCGAGAAGCTCGGCTTCAAGATCAACCTGCGCCCGGTGACGCACGACACCATGTACACGAAGTTCTGCAACGTGCCCAAGCAGCGGGTGCCGATCTGCCCCAGCACGGGCTGGCAGAAGGACTTCCCGGACCCGGTGTCGGTGCTCGTCCCGACGTTCAACGGCAACTCGATCGTGCCGGTGAACAACTCCAACTGGCCTCAGCTCAACGTCAAGTCCATCAACGACTCGATGGACAAGGCCGAGGAGCAGACCAACGACTCACAACGGGCTCAGGCCTGGGGTGACATCGACAAGTCGATCACGGAGCAGTCGCCGGCGATCCCCTGGCTGTGGGACAAGACGACCGGCCTGCAGTCCAAGAACGTGAACGGCGTCATCAACCAGTTCAACGCGAGCTGGGACCTGTCGTTCACGTCGCTGAAGTAGCGACGGCGGCCTAGGCCGCCGCGGTGGGCACGCGGTCTGCCACTTCCTGATCGGTCAGCGGGAAGTGGCAGGCCGCCTCGCCGCCGCCCTCCTTGGGCTCGAGCAGCGGCTCCTCGGTCCAGCAGCGCTCCTGCGCCTTGGGGCAGCGGGTGTGGAAGCGGCAGGCCGCCGGCGGGTTGGTCGGGCTCGGCACGTCGCCGCTGAGCAGTTCGTGCTTGCGCTGGGCCGCGAGGCGCGGGTCCGGGACCGGGACGGCCGCCATCAGGGCCCCCGTGTAGGGATGGCGAGGCGCCTGGTAGAGCGTGTCGGAGCCCGCGAGCTCGACGATCTTGCCCAGGTACATCACGGCCACGCGGTCGCACATATGGCGGACGACCGAGAGGTCGTGGGCGATGAAGACGAGCGTGATGCCCATGTCGCGCTGGAGGTCCTTGAGCAGGTTGAGGATCTGAGCCTGGATGGAGACGTCGAGCGCCGAGACCGGCTCGTCGGCCACGATCAGCTTCGGCTTGAGCGCCAGGGCGCGCGCGACGCCGATGCGCTGGCGCTGGCCCCCGGAGAACTCGTGCGGGAAGCGGTTGTAGTGCTCGGGATGAAGCCCGACCTGCTCCATCAGCTCCTGGACCGCGCGCTTGCGCTCGCCCTCCCCCTTGTGGAGCCCGTGGATGGCGAAGGGCTCCGCGATCACCGAGCCGACCGTCTTGCGGGGGTTCAGCGAGGAGTAGGGGTCCTGGAAGATCATCTGCATCTGCCGGCGCAGCTCCTTGAGGTGCGTGCCGCCCACGCGCGTGATGTCCTCGCCCTCGAAGCTCACGGTTCCGCTCGTGGCGTCGAGCAGGCGCAGCAGGAGGCGCGCGGTCGTGCTCTTCCCACAGCCGGTCTCGCCGACGATCCCCAGCGTCTCTCCCGCCTGGACGTCGAACGAGATCCCGTCGACGGCGTGCACGGCGCCGATCTGGCGCTGGAAGACGATCCCGCGCGTCAGCGGGAAGTGCTTGACGAGGTCGCGGACCGACACCAGCGGCGTGCCTCCGTTGGCCGCGGCGCTCATGCCCGCGCCTCCTCGGCCGCGACGCGCGCCTTGATGGCCGCCTCGCCGCCCGTCTGAAGCTCGTGCCACAGGCGGCGCCGGGTCTCGGCCTCCAGCAGGCACGCGACCTGATGGGAGGGATCGCCCGGGACGGGCTCGAGCGCGGGGTCCACGTGCCTGTGACGGTCGCGCACGTAGGGGCAGCGCGGGTGGAAGCGGCAGCCGCTGGGCGGGTTGATCAGGCTGGGCGGCTTGCCGGGGATCGGCACGAGCTCCTCGTCGCGCGGGGTGTCCAGGCGCGGGATCGAGTTCAGGAGGCCCCAGGTGTAGGGATGCTCGGGCGCGCCGAAGATGGCCTGGGACGGCGCCTGCTCGACCACGCGCCCCGCATACATGACGGCGATCTCGTCGGCCATCTCGGCCACCACCCCGAGGTCGTGGGTGATGACGATGACCGCCATCCCCAGGTCGTCCTTGAGCCGCATGATCAGCTGGAGGATCTGCGCCTGGACCGTCACGTCCAGCGCCGTCGTGGGCTCGTCGGCGATCAGCAGCTTGGGATCGTTGGCCAGCGCCATCGCGATCATCGCCCGCTGGCGCATGCCGCCGGAGAACTCGTGCGGATAATGGTCCACGCGGCGCGCCGGCTCGGGGATGCCGACCAGCCCGAGCAGCTCGACCGCCCGGTCCAGCGCCTGCGCCTTGGAGACGTCCTGGTGTACGCGGACCGCCTCCACCAGCTGCTTGCCGACCTTGTAGAACGGGTGCAGCGAGGACAGCGGGTCCTGGAAGATCATCGCGATGTCGTCGCCGCGGATCCGGCGCATGTCGTCGTTGCCGAGCGACAGCAGGTCGCGGCCCTCGAACTCCGCCCGGCCTGAGATCTCGGTTCCCTGCGCCCGGGTCAGGCCCATGATCGTCAGGTTGCACACGCTCTTGCCCGAGCCCGACTCGCCGACGATCCCCAGCACCTCGCCGCGGTCCACGCTGTAGGAGACCCCGTCCACGGCCTGGACCACGCCGTCCTCGGTGTGGAAGTGGACCCGCAGGTCCTTGACGTCCAGCAGCGGAGCGCTCATTCGTAGCGCACCCGGGGATCGATGAAGGCGTAGGCGATGTCCACCACGAGGTTGGCGATGACGATGAAGAACGCGCCGAACAGGACCGTGCCCTGGATCACCGGCAGGTCGGAGCGCTGGATGGCGTCGTAGGCCAGCCGCCCCACGCCCGGGATGTTGAAGACGGACTCGGTGAGGATCGCCCCTCCGAGCAGGATCCCGATGTCCAGGCCGAGCACGGTGACGATCGGGGTGATCGCCGCGCGCACGCCGTGGCCGAGGATGACCCGGCGCTCGCTCAGGCCCTTGGCCCGCGCCGTGCGGATGTAATCCTCGGACATCGTCTCCAGGAGGTTGGCGCGCAACAATCGCGCGTAGAAGGCGGCGAAGGTCGCGGCCAGGACGAACCAGGGCATGATCAGCGACCCGAACCAGGTGCTCGGACTCTCGCTGAAGGGTTTGTAGGTCCCGGCGCCGTCGAAGATCGGGAACTTCCCGATGTCCTTCGAGAACAGATAGAGCGAGACCAGCCCCAGCCAGTACACGGGCGCCGAGATCGCGACGAGGGCGATGCCCATCGAGATGCGGTCCGGCAGCTGGCGGCGCTTGATGGCCGAGATGATCCCCACGGGGAAGGCCACCGCCAGCCAGATGATCACCGCGCCCACGGTGAGCGAGATCGTGGCCGGCAGGCGGTCGACGATCTGCTGGCGGACGGGCGCGGAGTTCTGGTAGCTGTAGCCGAAGTCGAAGTGCAGGACGACCTGCTTCATGTAGCGCCAGTACTGCACGTAGACGGGCTTGTCGAGCCCGAGGTTGTGGCGGATCGTCTCCACCAGCTTGGGGTTGGGCTGGCGCCCCGCTCGCAGCGCCGCCGGGTCCGCCGAGGGCAGCGAGTAGAAGATCAGGAACGTGACCGCGCTGACCAGGAGGAGCAGCACGATCACCCAGAGCACTCGGCGGATGATGTAACGGAGCATGGGCGGGGAGAACGTGAGGGGGCCCCGCCGGAGCGGGACCCCCTCGGTCCTCTACTTCTTCAGTGACGTGAACGACAGGTCATAGGCAGCGTTCCACTGCGCGATGACGCCGGTCACGTTCTTGGACTGGATGTTCGGCTGCTTGTCCCAGAACCACGGGATCGCGGGGGCCAGGGCCGTGACCTTCTTGTCCACGTTCCCCCACTCGTCCGCGCGCGTCTTGTCGTCGGTGGCCTCCGTCGCCTTGGTCATGGCGTCGTTGACGCCCTTGTCGTCGAGCTGCGGCCAGTTGGAGTTGTTCTCCGGGACGATCGCCTTGCCGTTGAACGTCGCGTACATCCACGCGTAGCCGTCCGGGAAGTCCGGCAGCCACCCGACGTTCGGGCAGACGTTGATCTTGGACTTCGGCACGTTGCAGAAGCGCGAGTACATCGTCTCGTGCTGCACCGCCCGGAAGTTGACCTTGAAGCCGAGCTTCTGGAACGTCTGAAGCGCGACCTGGGCCGTCTTGGACGCCGGGTCCGAGTTGTCCCCGATCATCGTGATCGGCGGGCCGGTGTACTTCCCGTTCGGGAAGCCGGCGGCCTTGAGGTACTTCTTGGCTACGGTCATGTCGCCGCTCGGATTGGCCAGGAAGTCGTAGCCCGGCCCGTCCTTGCCGCCCGCCTGCTCGAAGCCCGGCGCGGTCGGCGCCAGGAAGTGCGTGGCGATGTCGCCGGCCACGGCGCCGCCGCGCGTCAGCTGGAGAGCCTTGCGGTCGGTCGCGGCCACGACGGCCTTGCGCAGGTTGGCGTTGTCGAACGGCTTGATCGACGTGTTCATGGCGATGTAGCGATTGCCCAGCGCCGTGAAGCTGATCTGGTCCTTGTACTTCTGGACGCCCAGCTTCACCGTCGGCGCCGACGGGGTGTCGCCGCTGATCAGGTCGGTGCCCGTGAGGACCTGCCGGCCCGAGACGTTCGGGTCGGTGCCGATCTGCCAGGTGACGCCGTCGAGGTACGCCGGCCGATAGTCGCCGGTCGCCTTGCCGTTCCAGGCCGGATTGCGCGCGAGCGTGAGGCTCTTGCCCGGCGAGTAGGCCTTGATCACGTACGGGCCGGTGAAGGCCTGCTTGGTCGGGTCGGAGTCATAGACCGTGGGGGACTTGTCGTCGCCCTTGATCTTGTTGATGTAGGTCTCCGGCACCGGAATCGACAGCGGCAGCGACAGCGCCTTGGCCAGCGTGGCCCCGAACGGCTTCGTGAGCTTGAAGACGATCGTCGTGTCGTCCGGCGTCTGGATGCCGGAGATGGGGCCGCCCTTGGCCTTGTCCGCGCCCACGATGTCGATGAAGTACGACGGGGCGTAGCCGTTGGCGACATTCGGGTTGAAGCCGCGCTCGATCGCGAACTTGACGTCCTTGGACGTCACGGTGCCGCCGGTGCTGTACTTGATGCCCGGGCGGATCTTGACCGTCACCGTCTTCTGGTCGGACGAGATCTGCGGCGCCGAGGCCGCGAGGTCGGGCACAGCCGTCTTGAAGTCGTCGGGCTTGAACGAGTACAGCGGACGCTGGGTCGCGTACACGACCATGTAGTCCAGCTGGAAGTACGACGAGCCCGGGTCGAGATGCTCGAAGCCCTCGGCCGACTGGACCTTCAGGGTGCCGCCCTTCTGCTGATCGGACTGCGGGGTGACCGAGGCGCCGCCTCCACCACTGCCCGACTTGTTGCTGCTGCTGGAGCCGCACGCCGCAAGTACGACGATGCTGCCCACGGCGAGCGCCGCCAGCAGCAGCCCGCGCATTATGTGTTTCCTCATAGCCTGTCCTTTCACGGAGGTTCCTACTGTCTTCCCGTTTTCGGGTTGAGGGCGTCCTGAAGCCCGTCGCCCACGAGGTTGAACGCGAGGACGGTGAGCACCAGGGCAAGCCCCGGGAACAGCATGTACCACCAGGCCGTATCGAAGATCGCCGTGGCGTCGGCGATCATCTGGCCCCAGCTCGCGGTGGGAGGCTGGACGCCCACTCCGAGGAACGACAGCGCCGCCTCGAAGAGGATGTTGGTCGGGATGATCAGCGTCGTGTAGACGATGATCGGCGCCACGAGATTGGGGAGAACCTCGCGGAAGATGATTCGCGTGTTGGAGGCGCCGAGCGACCGCGAGGCCTCGACGAACTCCTTCTCGCGTAACGACAGCACCTGACCGCGGATGATCCGCGCGATGTAGGGCCACGCCGCGAGCGCGATGACGAAGATGACGGTGCTCAGGCCGGGTTTGACCAGGCCGCCCAGGCAGCCGGTGCCCAGCGCGCACGCCGAGGCGAGCCCGATGCCCAGGAGCAGGATGGGAAACGCCAGCAGGACGTCCATCATGCGTGAGAGGACGGTGTCGACCCAGCCGCGGTAGAAGCCGGCGGTCATCCCCATGACCGTCCCGATCACGACCGCGATGCCGGTGGAGATCAGCGCGACCTCGAGCGAGACGCGGGCGCCGTAGATGACGCGGCTGAAGACGTCGCGGCCGAGCTGGTCGACGCCGAAGAGGTGGGCGCTGCTGGGGCCGGTGGGCGAGCCGAATTCGTCCAGGGCCGCGGTCGACTGCTGGTCGGGCGGGGGCGCTCCGACGAGCTTGACGATCAGCGGAGCGGCGATCGCCACGATGACCAGCAGGACGATGAAACCGAGCGCCGTGAGTGCGACCTTGTCCTGGCGCAGCCGGCGCCAGAAGAGCTGCAGCGGCGAGCGCGCCGCGATGTCGCCGCCCTCCATCGGCTCGATGGCCTCAAGCTCGAAGGAACCTTCCTTGGGCGTGATGTCGACGGAGCTCAACCCCCGTCCTTTCGATAAGAGATGCCTGCTCCCTCCGCCGCTTGCCAGCGGTCTATACCACTCGGAAGCAGGAAAAACACCTACGCTGTGGCGAACTTGGCCTTTGCGGTCCGTTCGCCCCGATAGCTCAGTTGGATAGAGCGACTCCCTCCTAAGGAGTAGGCCGCAGGTTCGAATCCTGCTCGGGGCGCTAGTGCTCCGGAACCTGGTCGTGGGAGGGTCGGCGGTCGCCGCTTGCGCTGGCGCGGTCGCGGCCTGCGGCGACGGCGGGTCCGGCACGACCGCCGCCACGACCACGCCGCCCGAGCGCAACGACCCCGCGGCCCGCGTGCCCCACGGCTGGAGCCGCCTGGTCAACCGCCGGGCCGGCTTCTCGGTGGCGATCCCGCCTGGCTGGAGGGCGAGCGGCGCGCGCGGCGCGACGCTCGTGCGCTCCGGCGACCGCCTGCTGGCGGTCACCATCACGGCCGACCGCAGCCCCGACGGCCGGCGCCTGAGGCCCTCCGTGTACGCCGAGCGCCTCGTGCGCGCGCTGCCGGGGTACCGGCGCCTGACGGTGGCGCGGCCGGTCCCCGTCCACCGCGCCCACTACCCGGCGGCCTCGGTCTCGGCCCGCGGGGTCTTCCGCCGAACGCACGTGCGCCAGGCCATCCGCGCCGTCGTCCTCCAGCGCCGAGACCAGGCGACCTACGCGCTCGTGTTCTTCCGCAAGGCCACCGCTCCCGGAGCGCTGTACGCGCCGGCGGCGGCGGGAATGGTGAGGACGTTCCGGGCGCGAAAGCCGGGCTAAGGCGCGAACAGCAGCAATGAGGGGGGCCCGGATGGGAACCCGCCCCCTCAATGCCCGCCGTTAACCCGGCCGGCGGAGAAAGCCCCGGCCGGCGCCCTAGGCGTCCGCGCGATCCGGCCGCTCCGGATACACATCGTCGATCGTGCTCAGCGCCTCGTACGGCGCCCCGCCCGCCGCCGCGCTGATCCGCTCCGCGCCGCCGGCCAGCCGGTCGAGCACCGAGACGACGCCGGAGATCTCCATCCCGGCCTCGCGCAGCGCCTCGATGGCGGTCACCGTCGACCCGCCGGAGGTCACCACGTCCTCCACGACCAGGCAGCGCTCGCCCGGCTCGAGCAGCGGCCCCTCGATGCGGCGCTGGAGCCCGTGGGCCTTGGTCTCCTTGCGCACGAAGAACGCCTTGACGTCGGCGCCGCCGGCCAGGGCCGAGCACGCGATGGGGTCCGCGCCCATGGTCAATCCCCCGACCGCGGTGGCCTCACAGAGGCGCACCTGCTCGGCCACCAGCTCGGCCAGGGCGGCGAATCCGTCCCGGCGCAGGATGGCCCGCTTGGCGTCCACGTAGTACTGCGCGACCGCTCCGCTGGTGAGCGTCACCTCGCCGATCACGAGGGCGTGCTCGCGCAGCGCGGCCACCAAGCGGTCTTTTGCGGTCAAGCTCGGCACGTCAGCGGACGATCTTAAGGGAGTGATCGACGCTGCCCTCCGCACCTTCGCCCTCGTCGCCTGTTCCATCATCGCCCTGAGCTTCGTTCTGTTCGCGGCGGAGAAGGCCAGCGACGCGTCGCATACGACCGCGAGCTCCATCGTGGACCCAAGCGGCGCCACCGAGCGCCAGCGCGAGGCCAACCACACGAAGGCGCGCGAGTACATCGACGACGCCGACGACGTCCTGCTGCGCCCCTTCGCCGCGATCGTCAACTCCGACAACGAGTGGGTCCAGCGCGGCGTGCCGGCCCTCTTCGGGGTACTGGCCTACGGTGTGCTGGTGCTCTACCTGGCGCGGCTGATGAAGGTGCGCAGCACCCCGCTTCGCCCGCGCCGCACCGGGCCGGCGGCGATGCCAAAGGGCCCGCCGGGCAGCTCGCCTCCCCCGGGCGCCTAACGCCAGCCCGGCCTACGGCCGGTAGACGTCCACGCGGTCGCCGTAGTCCAGCCAGTGGAACACGAACCGCGCGTTGGGGATCGGGATCCGCAGGCAGCCGTGGCTGGCGGCGTAGGTGGGCACGTCATGGTAGCCGTGGATGGCGTATCCGCCGATGAAGTAGTTCGAGTTGACCATGCCCAGCGAGTTCACGCCCGGGGTCTTCGAGTAGACGCGGAAGGAGCCGCGGACGGTCGGCGTGCTGGGCTTGCCCGACGACATCACGAGGACGCGGAAGAGCTTGCCGTTGCGGTCGAAGAGGGCGAGCACCTGGCGCGAGAGGTCGGCCTCGACGTGCTTGCCATGGCCGGGGTAGTGAGCCCGGAAGCGTCCGCGCTTGACGGCCAGGCGCTCGAAGATCTTCGCGTTGGCGCTGTACGTCCGGTTCATGCCGTTGACCTTGCGGTAGGCGAGCACGGCTCGGGCGGTGGCGTCGTCGTAGTAGCCCGAGGTGCTGACGAGGTAGCGCAGGTCGCGCAGGCGGTGCTGGAGGAAGCTGACCTTCAGGCCCCGGTCGCCCCCGCCGGCGCTGCGGGCGATCACGTCCACCGAGCGCGACCGGGCGGACAGCCCAGCGCCCGTGGCGAAGGCGCGCAGGGAGCCCAGCCGGTGGGCCTTGAACTCGACCGAGAAGACGCCGCCGGCGCCGTGCTGGCGGACCGTCCGGCGCACCGTGACGTAGCGGCTGCGGCCCACCAGCACGCGGACGCTGAGCACCTGGTTGGGCGCGAACTGGCGGACGAGGCCGCGGATCCGGACGCGCTGGTGCTGCAGGGCGATCCGCTTGGCGTTGAGCGTGTAGGCCCGCTCGACCACGAGGCGCAGGGCCGGGACATAGGCCGGGCGCCGCGGCTTCTTGACGGCCGCCGGCGCCGCGCCGGCGGGCACGAGCAGCGCGACGAGCGCGAGGGCGGGCAGCAGTCGGCGGGCATCCGTGCGCTTCATGGTGCGGAATCGTATACGTCCGTCATGCCGTGATCAGCTGCCGGCGGTCGCCCACCGCCAGCATGACCAGGAAGATCACCGTGAGCGAGCCGACCATCACCAGGGGTATCTGCCAGTCCCACTTCTGGCTCACACCGAAAGCCAGCGAGTTGTTGAGGGCGTGGAGCGCGATGCAGGGGTACAGCGAGCCGGTCCTCCAGTACAGAAGGCACAGCCCGAACCCGAACACGGCCAGGGGGACGAGGTAGCCGACCGGGGCGGAGCCCGCGTGGATCGAGCCGAAGACCAGGCCGGTGATGATCGGCGGCCGGCCAGACGCCCTTCCAGTTGCGCAGCGCCGTGAAGAAGTAGCCGCGGAAGAAGGTCTCCTCGGCGATCGGCGCGACGACGCACACGAGGATCGCGACCGCGACCAGGGCCACGGTGCTGGAGTCGGCGCCCAGCTGGTCGGGCAGGTCGTCGCGCTCCTTGATGCCCAGAGCGGCGATCCAGATCGCGCTGAAGACGAAGAACCCGACCCAGGTGAGGGCCAGCCAGCCCAGCGAGGACCACAGGCGGGCCGGGCGAAGCCCGAACTGCCGGGCCGTCGGGCGCGCTGATAGCCGTGCGAAGAAGAGCGCGCTGCCGATCAGGGCGGCGTCCTGGAACACCGTGGCGCCGATGTCCACGCCGGCGGGGGGATTGTCGACGTCGCCGCCGGCCGCGCTCACCACGGCGCCGATCACGATGTAGAAGAAGATCGCCACGGCGAACCCGGAGATCAGCGCCACCGGCGCCGTCCAGGGCGCCCAGCGCGGCGCGCGCTCGGGCAGCCCCTCGGGCCGCTCGGGAAGGTCGGGCGGCGGACCCGGGTGCGGGTAGGCGACAGGCGGGGGAACGCTCGACACGGGAGGGTCAGATTAGGCCACGAGGTCGGCCAGCCCGGCCAGCGAGGCGACGCGGGTCACGCCGCCCGGCGCCTCGGCGCCGTCTCGCGCCACCAGCACGGCCTCGATCCCGGCGGCGCGCGCCCCCGCCACGTCCTCGGCCGGCGAGTCGCCGGCGTGCAGGGCCGCGGCCGCCTCGACGCCGGCCATGGCCAGCCCCCGCTCGAAGATGGCGCGTTCGGCTTGGGCGCTCCGGCCTCCGCCGAGGTGACCGCCCCGTCGACGCGGCCGGCGATTCCGGTCTGCGCCAGGCGCTCGTGCAATGACACGTCCCAGTTGGAGACGACGACCAGCGCCAGGCCGGCGCCGCGCATGCGCTCCAGGGCGGGCGCGACGTCCTCGTAGGCGGTGAAGCGCAGCGACGCCAGCAGGGCGCCCAGGACCTCGCCGGTCTCCAGGGCCGCGGCCGCCGGGCCCAGTCCGTTGCGCAGCACCTCCGCGCAGCGCCCGCGCAATCGCCGAGACCGCTCTCGTCGCCGCCCTCCAAGCGATGGCGGCGGTAGTAGGCGACTCCGCGTGAAGCGCCGCGTCGGCGGTGTCCCGGTCAACGTCCAGGCCCAAGCGCCGGCGGAGCTCCTCCTGCAGCCGGGCCCGCCGGCTCCAGGCCGAGCAGCGTGCCCAGCGCGTCGAGCAGGACCGCCCGGGGCCTCAGGCCACCCACTCCCATACCGCGAAGGGCACCGTCAGGCCGACCATGAGCAGGCCGCTGACGACCGCCGCCGGCCGCTCCACCCGGCGCCGCCGCCCACGCGCCGAGCGACATCTGGAGGGGTAGACGACGGCGAGGTAGCGCGGGAACGAGGCCAGGGGCTCCGGGCCGACCGGAGACGACAGCGGCGCGGCGACCGCGAGCAGCGCCGAGGCGCCGTAGGCCAGCGGCAGGCGGCGGAAGACGCTGATCAGCGCGACGACGGTGAAGCCAAGGAAGGCGAGGCCGCCGAGGTCGCGGGCGGCGACGACGTACGGGTCGCCGTCGGCGAGGGAAGTAGACGTGGTCACGCGAGCCGACGCCAGCGGCGGAGCCCGTCCGATGCGGCCATGAGCCGTGAGACGCCGCCCCAGGCACTGCCAGGTGGCGATACCAGGCGTCCTGAGCGCTGAACGGCGCCCACGGACCTCCGTCGGCGATCCCCAAGGACCAGGAAGGCGGCGAAGCCGACCTGAACGAGCGCATCCAGGCGAGGTCGCGGGCGCCCGGGGGGCCCCGCGCCACCACAGGATCGCCAGGGGAACGACGAGCAGGACGCCCGTGCTCCGCGTGGCCGCCGCCAGCAGGCCGGCGACGCCGGCCCAGCGCCAGCGCCCGAGGCGCCCGGCGTAGAACGACCCGGCCGACAGCGCGAGGAACACGGACTCGGTGTAGATCGCCGAGAAGGCGAAGGCCGTGGGGAACAGGGCCACCAGCCAGGTGGTGGCCCGCGCGGCGGGCTCGCCCAGGTCGAGCTCGGCCAGGCGGCGCACGACATAGAGCGCGGCGGCGAAGGCGGCCAGCGAGACGGCGATCCCGGCCAGCAGGTAGGCGATCCGGTCGTCGCCCACCGCGGCCCCGGGCAGACCGGCGATGCGCACCAGCAGCGGGTAGAGCGGGAAGAACGCGGTGCGCGACGGCTCGACGTAGCCGTCCAGGGTGATCGCCAGGTACCACGTGGCGTCCCAGCGGGCCCCCGGCGCGACCAGCGCGTTGCCCAGGCTCCCGAAGGGCGCGGTGAGCCCGGCCGGGTCGTACAGGGGCCAGCGGGGCGAGCGTCCCAGCGCGACCACCGCGGCGACCCCGGCCGTCCACACGAGCGCGCGGGAGAGCCACAGGGCCCGCCAGACGTCACGAAGCGCGCTCGCGCGGGCTGGGTCTGCCAGCGCCAGGCGCAGGCGCGGCGCGACGCTCGAAACGGGGGCGGGAGATCCCTCCGGCCTCCATGCGGGTGTTCGATGTTGTCATTCCCGCCGAGTCGTTCGCGCACCGCTACGACGACGAGATCACGGCGGCGGTCTCGATCATCGTCGCGGTCCTGATCGCGGCGCTCGTCGACCGGGCGTTCGTGCGCGCCGGCCTGGGGGCCGAGGCCGCCGCGGCGGAGGGGCGCGGCCTGGCCGTGTCCCCCGTGGCCGCGACGCGGCTGCGCTTCGTGCGCCGGCTGGCCGTCGCCGTGATCGTGCTCATCGGCCTGATGGGCGCACTGGCGCAGTTCGGCACGCTCAACAGCCTGGCCACGAGCCTGCTCGCCTCCGGCGCTCTGGCCGCCGCCGTGGTCGGCTTCGCGGCCCGCCAGGTCCTGGCGAACTCCGTCGCGGGGATCATGCTCGCCATCACCCAGCCGCTGCGCATCGGCGACCACGTCGAGTTCGAGGGCGAGCGCGGCCGGGTCGAGGACGTGCGCCTCAACTACACCTACCTGCGCGACGACAGCGGCGTCCGGGTGGTGATCCCCAACGAGCGCCTCGCCTCCGGCGTCCTGCACAACGACACGATCGTCTCGCCGCTGGGCGAGGTCTCGGTCTCCGTCTGGCTGCCCATGGCCGCGGACACCGACCGCGCCGCCG
>CAVWTG010000011.1:0-37320 GCA_963757705.1 uncultured Actinomycetes bacterium
CGATCGAGCACACCAACTTCGTGCCGCCTGAGCGCTACGGCGGCCGGCGCTTCTTCTACGTGGCCAACTACGTCGAGGGCGACGACCCGCTTCTCGATCTCGACCTCGACGGCCTGCTCGAGGCCTACGACGACGGGCTGCGGCGGATCAACCCGGGCTGGTCGCGCGACTGGATCAAGCAGGCGTGGCGCTTCGTCGAGCCCGCCGCCCAGCCGATCGTCACGGCGGGCTACCCGCAGCGCATGCCCGCATTGCGCACTCCGGCTCCGGGACTCGTGCTGGCCAACACCCAGCAGGTGTATCCCGAGGACCGCGGGACCAATTACGCGGTGCGGCTGGGCGACCAGGCGGCGGCGGCCGTAACGGCCAACTCGCCGGCACCCGCCCTCATCGGATAGAGCGGACGAACAGGTCGTCGAGGCGGTTGTCGTCTCCGGCGACCAGGTTCGCGGCGCCGGAGGCGAAGGCGACGGCGCTGCCGTCGGCGGCGATCGCGGCCTGCTGAAGCAACTGGGGTCCGTGGCGCGCGGCGGCGGGGTGCCCGTCGGAGGCGACGTCGGCCAGGCGCGTGGCGCCGCCGGCGAGGTCGCGGACGAACACATCCTCGCGCGGTCCGTCACCGTGGACGAGGTTGCCGGCGAAGGACTCGAACACCACGCGCTTGCCGTCCGGGGTGATCGCGGGGGCAAAGGAGTCGTTGTCGCCCTCCCTCCCCGAGTTGGTCAGTGAGGCGCGGAACGTGCGCCGCCGGGCCAGATCGCGCACGAAGACGTCGGTGTCCCGATTACCGTCGCGGCGCACGAGGTTGTCGGCGTCGGAGTCGAAGACCACGTAGCGGCCGTCGGCGCTCACGTCGGAGATCTGCTTGAACGGCCGGATGACGGCCGCGTTCTGCTCGCGGCCGGAGGTGGACACGCTCACGCGGCGGGTGCGTCCCGTGCTCAGGTCGTGGACGAAGACGTCCGGGAGTCGGTTGCGGTCGCGCGCCACGAGATTGGACGCCGTGGAGGCGAAGGAGACGTAGCGCCCGTTGGCCGAGATGGCCGGGGTGCTCGAGGTGCCGTTCGCCTCGCGCCCGGAGGACGAGACGCTGACGCGCGTCGTGACCCCGGAGACGAGGTCGCGCACGAACACGTCCTTGCGCAGGTTCTCGTCGCCCTTCACCAGGTTGTCGGCCCGCGAGGTGAACGCTACGTAGCGCCCATCGGCCGAGATGTCGGGCTCGGTGGAATCGTCGTCGGCCTCCTCGCCGGTGGGAGCGAGGCTCACCCGCGAGACGCCGCGCCCGGGGTCGGCGAGGAAGATGTCGAAGCTCTCGTTCGTGTCGCCCGCGACCAGGTTCGTGGCCCGTGAGGTGAACACGACCCGGCCGGTGTCCGTGGCCGCGGCCGGGTTGCTGGACGGCCCGTCGGCGCCGCCGGCGGCCGGAGCCGAGAGCAGGCGGGTCTCGTGGCTCTGGGTGTCGTAGAGGTAGACGTCGCGGGTGTGCCCGTTGAGGTCGGCGGGCCCGAGGTTCGTGGCCGCGGAGTCGAAGGCGACCTGGCGGGAGCCCAGCGCGAAGCTGGGGTTGGCGCTCGGGCCGTCGGGCGCGCCGGTCGCCGGGCGCGCGATCATGGTGGTCTGATGCGCGGTGGCGCCGAGTGCCGGCGCGGTCGCCGCGAGGACGACGACCGTGGTCGCCGCGGCCCTGCGGATGGCCCGGCTCATCCGGAGCTCCCGGGTGCCACGCGGCCCGGAGGATCGGCCGGAGGAGTCGGGGACGGTGCCGGGGCCGCGGGGGCGGACGTGCCGGAGCCGCCGCCTGAGCCGCCGCCGGTCGACCCGCCGCCGCCGCCGCCTGAGCCGCCGCCGGTCGACCCGCCGCCGCTCGACCCGCCGCCTGAGCTACTGCCGCCGCCGCCCGAGCCCGTTCCGTAGCTGGGCGTGTATCCCGTGGACGGGGCAGCGCTGGGGGCGGAGGGCGTGGCCGCCGCGGCGGCCGCCGCTCTCGCGCGTGCCCGGGCGCGGGCCCGCGCACGAGCCCGGGCACGCGCGCGGCGCCGCCGGACCTCGGCGCGGTGGCGAGCGCGGCGGTGAGCCGCCGCCCTTCGCCGCTCGGTGCGCCGCTGCGCCGCTGCCGCCCGCGCGCGGGAGGCCTCGTCCGCGGCGCGCTGGTGATTCGAGCTCCCGGAGTCGCGCGTGAGCGCCAGCGCCCCGGCAACGCCGCCGCCGGCCACGAGGAGCGCGACGATGGCGAGGATGGTGCCGGTGCCCCGGCGCACGCGCGCCTTAGGGCCGTGGGCGTGATGCGCGGGCGCCGACACGGCGGGCGCCTCGGTCCAGGCGGTCGAGCCGGCCGGAGCCGGCTCCGTGGTGGCGGCCGGGGCCGCCGCCACGGGCTCGAGCGTCCAGCGCGAGACGGCCGGAGCCCCGGGCTCGCTCGGACGGTCGGCGACCTCGTCGGGCAGCCAGGCCGTGGGCGGCTCCGGCGCCTGGGTGGGCTCGGGCTCCGCCTCCTCGCCGAAGGCTCGCTCGGCTCGCGCCCAGCGGGCGGCCAGGGCAGAGCACCTGGCGCAGCGGCCCAGGTGCTGCTCCACGCGCGCCAGATCGTCCGCCGAAAGCTCGTCGCCCGCCCGGGCGGCCAGCAGCGCCGGCATCCGCTCGCAGGTGCGCCGAAGGCGGGAGCGCAGCGAGCTCTCCGCCGGCGGAACCTGCGCGGCTGCGGCGTGACGGGTGGCAGCGAGGGCGCCCTCGGAACCGGATCGCGCCAGGGCGTGCGCCACGGCCGGCTCCACACGGGCGGCCGGGAGCACGGCCTCGCAGAAGGCGCGCACGCGCTCGGCCTCCGGGGCCGGGGAGTTCAGCGTCCAGGTGTCGGCGGCCGGCCCGGCGCCCATGGCGTCAGCGGCCCTCCCCCTGGACCACCACGGGGGCGGTGCGCAGCAGGAGCTTGACGTCGTTCCACAGAGACCATTCGGCCACGTAGAGGTAGTCGAGCTTGACCATCTCCGCGAACGGGATGTTCGTGCGCCCCATGACCTGCCAGGGCCCGGTCACCCCGGGCACGAGGTCGAGGCGAGCGCGGTGGCGGCCGATCACGTGCTCGGACTCGTCCGGAACGAGCGGACGCGGGCCCACCAGGCTCATCTCGCCGCGTAGGACGTTGAGCAGCTGAGGAAGCTCGTCGAGCGAATAGCGGCGAAGGAGGCGGCCCACGCGCGTGATGCGCGGGTCGCGCTCGATCTTGAACATCGGCCCGTCCAGCTCGTTGAGGTGGCGAAGCGCCGGCTTGAGCTCGTCGGCGCCGTCCTCCATCGTGCGGAACTTCAGCATCGTGAAGGCCTCGTCTCCGCGTCCGATGCGGCGCTGGCGGAAGAACACGGGCCCCGGCGAATCCAGCTTGACGGCGAGGGCGATGCCGGCCAGGGCGGGCGCGAGCAGGAGCAGCGTCACGGCCGAGACGGCGATGTCCAGGGTGCGCTTGAGGCGCAGCGAGGACTGCGTCCGCGACAGGCCACGGAGGCCCAGCAGCGTCAGGCCCTCGACCTGCTCGATCTCCACGGCGTCGCCGATCCCCTCGAACAGGCGCGGGACCACCGTGACCTTGAGGTTGAGCTGCTTGGCCAGCCGGACCACGCCGAGGAGGTCCTCGTGCGACAGGGAGGAGAAGGCGATGACCACGCGTTCCACCTCCAGGTCGGCGCAGACGTGGACGAAGTCGTCCACGTGGCCGGCCAGCGCCAGTCCGTCGTGGTGATCGGGCGGGGTGGCCCAGGCCTCGTCGAGGAAGCCGACGACCTTGACCCGGTACTCCGGGTGCTTGGCGAGCTTGTCGGCCAGCAGGCAGGCGACCTGTCCGGAGCCGACGATCAGGACCTTCTCGCACTCGGCGCGCCGGCTGAAGAAGGCGCGCACCCCGGCTCGGGCGGCGGGCATGACGATCAGAAGCGCGGCGACGAAGAGGAGCGTCTGCTCGCGGTAGACCTCGGCGCCCGGCACGAGCGGAGCGAGAAGAAACGTCGCGGCGGAGCCCAGCACCGCCGAGTGTGCGATCCGCGGAAGCTCGTCCAGGGTCGACTTGTGCATCACGTTGGCGTCGCGGTCGTAGAGCCCGAGCAGCTTGTTGAGAACGATCCACAGGGGGATCACGCTCAGCAGGAACAGCCGGGACTTCAGGGTGGCGTCGGGTGGGTCGAGCAGGCGCACCGCCGCGAACGCGACGATGAGCGCCGTCACGTCACCCCCGGCCAGGAGCCGGCGCCGCAGCGAGTCGCGCTGGGGCGGCGCGTGCGGATCGATCGAGGCGACGACCTCCATCGCCTGCGTGGCGAGCCCGTCCTCAGGATCGCCAGCCCGAGTCACCGGGCTCGGCGCTTGCTCCTTCAGTACCGCCTGCGACTCTCCCATGGCCCCCGCCTAGGTCGTCCCTGCCGGTAGCGCGCGATCCCGCGCGCCTCCCATGTTGTTTTCCCCTGCCGCGATCCGGTTTCGACCTGGATCGCTGGCACGAAAAATCGTAGGTGACCGGGTTTCGGTTTGTCCAGAATGAACCGCATGCTCAGGAGCAGGCGTGCGGCCGTCCCCACGCGGCGGCCAGCGCGCAGAAGGCGGGCTTGGGCGTCAGGTTGTCGTGGACGATGCCGTAGCCGGTCTCGGCGTTCCCCAGCCCGAGCGGAGGCTCGACCAGGGTATGGAGGTAGATGGCCCCGACGTCCGGCATGGCGCGCAGCGCGCGGTAGGCGCTCACGAGGATGTCGGCCTGCTCCCCCTCGCTCACGGGAGGGGTGTCCCCCGTCGTCGTCGTCCCCAGCTCCGTCACCCAGAGCGGGCGGGCGGAATCGTGATGGGCGTCGCGGACCGCGCGCACCTCGTCGAGCGTGCGCAGCGTGATGGCCAGGCTGGTGGCGCTGAATGGGTACGGGTGGATGCCGATGGCGTCCATCGAGGGCGCGCCGCCGGCCTCGTAGACGCCCTCCAGGAACTGGGCAGCGGCGATGGATCCCTCCGGGCGGCCATTGCCCAGGCCTCCGCCGATGACCGGCATGCCGGGAGCGGCGTGGTCCACGGCGATGTGCACCTCGCTCAGCAGCCCGGCGTACGCGGCGGGGTCGGGACTCGGGCCCCAGAATTCGCGCAGGTTGGGCTCGTTCCAGACTTCGATGCCCGCCGCCCGCGGGTAGCGGCGCGCGAGCAGCGCGGCCATGCGTCCCGCGTCGGCGTAATGGTCGGGCGTCGGGGCCTGCGCGCGACAGTCGGACAGCAGCGCGTCGCAGGTCCAGTTGCTCGCCCAGGCCGGCGCGTAGACCAGGATGAACAGCGGCCGGATGCCCCGGGCGGTCAACTCGCGGTAGATGTCGTCGTAGACGGCCAGGCGGTACTGGCCGGGACTGGGCTCCGCGCCGGCCCAGTTGAAGGCGATCCGGGAGGAGGTCGCGCCCACCCGCTCGGTGAGCTGGGCGTCGGCGGCCGCCGAGATCACGTGCTGGGCGACGCCGTTGTCGTTGAAGCCCAGCGGGAAGGGCTGCGCCACGGAAGTGGGAACGCTGCGACAGGTGCGGGAGACCGAGTGCGTGCGCCAGTGGCCTCGGATGCGGCGAACCGAGTAGGTGCCGCGGCAGCGCCGCACGCCGGTGGCCAGGCGGCGCTCCCCGCGCCAGGCGCACGTCCAGCGCGACCCCGTGCGCCGGCAGGCCACGTGGCGGCGCTGGGGCGCGATCGGCGCGATGCGCTTGCCGACCAGGCGTGCAACGGTCTGGGCCGTCGAGGTGCGCGGAACGGCCGGCTGGGCCACGCAGCCTCCCAGGACGACCGCGGCCGCCACCAGGGCGAGAAGGAGGCGCGCCGGGCGCGCCGTCGCGAGTCGCATCGGCTACGAGGTCGCCGAGGCCGGAGCGGTCGCGGGCTCGGCCGCCGGCTCGGAGGCCGGTGCCGGGCGGGTCTGCGTCCGGCTGCGGCGCCAGTACTTGAAGCGCAGCGCCGGCTTCTCGACGAAGCGGTAGCTGAGGGTTCCCAGCGCGAGCGTGGGCACGATCACGGCGATCAGCAACACCAGGGTCCCGCCCAGGCTGGCGTTGCCGATCCCGAGGCTGTGGAGCTTGTGGATGACCGGTCGGTGGTAGAGGTAGACCCCGTAGGAGACCAGGCCCAGCCACAGCATCACCCGGGTCCCGAGGACGCGGGCCGGTCCGCGATCGGCGGGCAGCGCGAAGACGGCCGGCAGCAGCGCGACCAGCGCCAGGAGACCGTTGGTGAAGTGGCCGTTGACGGGCGAGACGTTCGCCTGCATCCGCGCGACGTAGATCGCGAACGCCAGCGCGTAGCACCCGAGCGTGAACGCGGTCCAGGACGGGATGAAGGCCCGCAGCGGCCGGCGGCCCGGGAGCGGGACGGAGAGGACGGCCAGCAGCATCCCCGAGACGAAGAACGCGGCCTGGCCCGGGAGCCAGAGGATCCGCGCCCAGTCCATCGCCGTCATCGGGACCTCGCTCGTCCAATGCTGCACCCAGACGTAGGAGAGCCCGCACACGGCGAGCAGGGCGGCGATCTCCAGCGTGCGGCCGTGCCGGGCGCCGAGCCGCCGGTGGGTCAGCGCGGCGAGCACGGCCACGACGGGCAGCGCCAGGTAGAAGGTCAGCTCGGTGGCCAGCGTCCACGAAACCTCCAGGCCCCCGAAGATCGAGTCCGTGAAGTAGATCTGGGCCATCCCGTAGTACTTCCACCAGTTCCCGTGCAGGACGCCGCCCACGACGCCCGGGTAGATCGCCATCACGGTGAGCGCCACCCAGTAGCCGGGAATCACGCGCAGGGCGCGCTTGCGGAAGAACGACCTCACGGTCGGGCGCGGAGTGTCGAGGACCCGGGCGGACACGAACGGCCGGTAGAGCAGGAACCCGGAGAACATGAAGAACATGGCCGGGCCGAAGGTGAGGTAGCCGATCCAGCGGTGCCAGCCGCCGCCCGACGTGGCTCCCGTGGCCAGCGCCACGTGGAAGATCACGACGGAGAGCGTGGCCAGACCGCGCATCCCGTCCATCAGCGGAAAGCGCGGGTTCCCGGGGGGCGGAGCCAGCGCCAGCGGCGCTCGGCTCTGCCCGTCGGAGCGCGTTTTCATCCTCCCGAAGCCCCCTGCCTCGATTGGTTGGCGGCAACATAGCGCCCGGGCGCGGATGCGTGCGGCAGTCAGCCGGACGAGCCGGCGCGGCGCGGAACGGCGAAGAGGACGAGGCGGTCGCTGGTCGCCACCGTCCGCAGGCCGGCGCGCTGCGCGCGGCGCTCGTCGGGGTCGCGGCCGGCCTGCGCGCGGCCGACGAGGAGCAGGTCGTCGCCGCGCACCTCGTGCACCCAGCGCCCCGCGGGCAGACGGCGCAGCTGGCCCTCGCGCACCGCTCCGACGTAATCGACGCGGTTGCGCAGGCGCGGGCCGAAGGCGGGCAGGACGGGGGAGATGCCGCGATCGGTCCAGGCGCCCGCGACGCCGATGCGGGCGTCCTGGGGCGCGCGGGCCTGGATCCACGAGAAGACCGGGTCGGTGTTCGCGTAGCGCCCGTCGGCGAAGCGCCGCTGGGCCACCCAGCCGCCCGCGCCCGCCACGACGAGGAGCCCGGCCAGCCCGGGCGCGATCGCCCAGCGGGGCGCGGTGCGCCGGGCCACCACGGTCACGGCGGCGATCGCCGCCAGCCCGGCGGCCGCGGCGACGGTGCGCCCGGCGCTCACCGCCGGGCCGTTGTGCAGGCCCTGAGCGACGGCGGCGAGGGCCAGGACCTCGATCCCGAGGCGCAGCGCCGGCCGGCGGACGGCCACGGAAGCCGCCAGCGCCAGGCCGAGGACCACGGCGGGAACGGCGTAGCGGGCGTTGGCCGCGAGCAGGAGCGGATCGCCCGCCGGGCCCAGCGCGCTGTAGGGCGTCACCGCATACGCCGCGGCCACGAGCAGGGCCGCGACGGCGATGGCCAGGCGGATCGCCTCGCGGCGCCCCGGGGCGCGGCGCAGGCGAAGGGCGCCGGCGACCATGGTCGCCAGCGCGGCCACCATCGCGATCAGCGCGCTCAGCCCGAGCGAGCTGCGCAGCTGGGGCAGCACGGCGTGGCGCAGGACGCTCGGGTCGCCCAGGTAGTGCGCCAGCGTGAACCCGAGCCGGGCGCGCAGCGGGTCGGGCGGCGGGTCGAAGAGCAGCGGCACCCGCACGGGGTAGAGCGGATCGCCGTAGGAGACGAGGTCGCGCAGCAGCCAGAACCCGCCGACGGCCAGCACGACGCCGACGAGGATCCCCCCTTCGCGGGCCACGTCGCCCGCCGGGCGGCGGGCCGCCAGCCGGGCGCCCGCCCACACGAGCGCCGTGACCGCCACGGCCGAAACCCCGTACCACTTGCTCCCGAAGGCCAGCCCCAGGGCCAGGCCGGCCAGGACGAGGTCGCTGCGCGCCCCGGTGCGGACGTGGCGGACGAGGAACGCGACGCCGGCGGCGAAGGCCGGGATGAGCAGCGTGTCGGGCATCGCGTAGTCCAGGGCGGTGACCGTCACCGCGGGCATCGCGAGCAGGGCGGCGGCGAGCAGGGCCGCCGCGGCGCGCGGCGCGCGCAGCTCGCGGGCCAGGTGGTAGAGGGCCAGGCCGGCGAGCGCGAGCATCGCGTAGGCCACCCAGCGCACGGCGAAGTCCGACTGCCAGGGCAGCATCGCCGAGAGCAGCACCACGTCGCCGTTGTGGGGGTAGGAGCCGTGGGTGAAGAGGGGCACGAACTCGTGGACTCCCCAGAGCGAGCGGCTCTGCATCCACTGGGCGATCATGGGCAGGTCCCAGGTCGCCATGTCGATGTGGTCGACGTGATGGGTCACGCGCTCGCTCGCGGCGGCCACGACGAAGCCGGCGAGGGCGAGCACACCCGTGGCGGCCAGGACCCAGGACGCCGCCGAGTCGGCGGCCACGGGCTCGGGCTCCGGCTCCGGCTCTCGCCGGACCGGGCGCACCCGAGTGGCGCCCGCCAGGACGACGAGCGCCAGGAGGAGCACGGCCGGGCGGGTGAGCAGGCCCAGCGCGCCGGGGATGACGTGCACGGCCACGAGCCCGGTCAGGAACACCACGGCGAGGGCGACCGCCCGCGCCACGGGCCACAGGTGAGACAGGCGGGCCCGGACGACCAGCCAGGCCGCGCCGGCGACCGCCGCGGTGGTGGACGCCCACCAGGCGGCGCCCACGATGTAGTCGGCGCGGCTCATCCGCCGGCGGCGGCGGGGCGGGCGATCACGAGCATCCGGTCGCGGAAGTCCGGGGCCCAGGGCCGCTCGGCCAACCCCGCGCGCTCGGCCAGGCCGACCAGCGTGCGGCCGGCGGTGGTCGAGTAGCCCTCGATGCGGCTGAGGTAGTAGCGGACGGTGAAGACCTTGGGCTGGGTGTCGATCTCGAGCACCTCGTAGCCGTGGTGGCGCAGCAGCCGGGTCAGGCTGTCGCGGGTGAAGTACTGGACGTGGGTCGGGATCACCGACCACCAGCGCCGGCCCATGGCGCGGGCCAGCCGGCTGCCGGCGTCGGGCAGCATCAGGCAGAGCACGCCGTCCGGCTCCAGCAGTGCCGAGATCCGGTCGAGCGCCTGGCCCGGCCGGGGCAGGTGTTCGATCACGTCGCCCAGCACGACGGCGTCGTAGCGCTCGGCCGGCGGGGTGGCCTCGAACAGGTCGGCGGTGGCCACCTCGAGGCCCAGCCGCTCGCGGGCGTAGCGCGAGGCGAACTCGCTCGGCTCCACGCCGTGCCCCTCCCAGCCGCGCCTCTGGGCCTCCGAGAGCAGGAACCCGACCCAGCACCCGAGGTCGAGCAGCCGCCCCGGTGAGGCGTGCGCCTCGATGCGGTCGAGCACGGCGCGCGCCGTCAGGCGTTGCCCGGGCTCCTCGCCCACGTAGTCCTCGGACTCGGCCTCGCCGTAAGCGTCCGAGAGCTCCGCGTCCGCGGGGAAGCGCTCGAGCTGCATGTGCCCGCAGCCCGCGCAGCGCACGATGTCCGCGAGCGCCGTCCCGAAGCGGTCGGTGGTGGGCACGAGGCCCTCGCGGCCCATGTCGCCCGCCACCTGAAGGTGGGGACGCAGGTCGAGCGTCTCGCAGACGGTGCAGGGTGTCGAGCCGTTGGCGGTCATCGCGCGCCGGGACGGTAGAGGGACAGGCCGTCGCCGCGTGCCACTTCCCGCCATCCGGCGGCCCTCAGCCAGGCGGCCTCGTGGCCGTGGCGGCCCGGCGGGCGCCCGTCGGCGTAGACGACGAGGTCGAAGCGCCCGCGCCGCAGCGCGGCGTCGAAGCCTCGCTGCGATGTGTACTGGCGAAGCATCCCGTCCTCCCGGGGAGCGATCTGCGAGACGATGTTCTCAAGCCGCGGGCCGAACGACGGCAGGATCGGATAGACGGGCATCTCCAGCCCGGGATAGCCCGCCAGCCCGACCCGGTGCTCGGCCCGGTCGCCGGCGAAGGCCAGGGCCGGATCGATGCCGCGGTAGCGGCCCTGGTTGAAGCGGTTGGCCACGTGGTAGCCGACCGCGGCGACGAGGACGAGCGTGGCCGCGGCGGCACCCGCCAGGACGGCGGGGCCCGGTCGCCGCGGGCGCAGATCGAAGCGGCGGGCCGCCAGCCCGGCCCCCGCCAGGGCCAGCACGACGACCAGCCCGGCGGCGACGTCACGTAGGGAGAGCGGGTCCAGCGACCGGCGCGCGCCGTCCGCGACGGCCAGCGCGACCGCCACCTCGACGACCGGGCGCAGGCGCCCGGCGCGTCCGGCCAGCCAGGCGACGCCGCCGGCGGCCAGCAGCAGGGCGGGCACGCCGTAGCGCGTGTTGACGACCGCGAGCGCCGGATGCCCGGGCCCCCCGAAGGCCGAGTAGGGCGTGGTCGCGTAGGCCACGGCGCACAGGCCGCCGGCCAGCAGTACCGCCGCCACCGGCGGCGCGAACGGGTCGGCCCGGCGCCGCCACAGCACGCAGGCCAGCGCCAGGGCCGCGGCCCCGGCGGCTCCCACGACGATCCAGGCCGCGCCGAAGCCGTGCTGGAAGGCGGGCAGGAGGTAGTGGCGCCACACGCCGCCGTCGCCGGCGTAGTGGGCCAGCGTGAAGCCGGCCAGCTCGCGATAGATGTCGGCCGGCGCGTGGAAGATCCCGATCCCCAGAGGCGCGACGGGCTGGGGGTAGAGCGGGTCGCCGCCCTCGACGAGATTGCGCACGAGCCACACGCCGCCGCCGGCGGCGACGAGCCCGAGGAGGGCGAGCAGCCGGCGGCCGAGCACAGCGGACGGCCGGCGCGACAGGAGCTCTCCCGCCGCCCACACGACGAGCACGATTCCGACGGCCCACAGGCCGTACCACTTGGTGCCGAAGGCCATCCCGAGCCCGGCGCCGGCCAGCACGAGGTCGGACGTGCGCTGCGTGCGGCGATGGCGCAGCAGGAACACGATCCCGGCCACCCACGTCGAGTACATGACCGAGTCGGGCATCCCCTGCTCGTAGGCGCCCTCGACCACGATGGGCAACGTCACCGGCACGGCCGCCAGCAGCGCCGCCGCGGCCCTGGGCGCGCTCAGCTCGCGGCCCAGGCAGTACGTCCCGAGCGCGAGCGCCGCCATGAAGGGCACGTAGAGCCAGCGCACGAGGAAGTCGTCGTGCCAGGGCAGGACGGCGGCGACCTGAACGAGCTCGCCGTTGTTCGGGTAGTAGCCCTGGGCCTGGTCGCGCACCAGCAGGTCGGCCTGCCACAGCGATCCCGACTGGATCCAGCGCGCGACGTTGGGCAGGTGGAACGAGACCGTGTCCACGTGCAGGAACGCCGAGAGGTAGTACTCCCGCAGGTAGGCCACCGCGACGATGGCGGCCGCGGCCAGGGCCGCCCCGGCCAGGAGGCGGGAGAAGCGCGAGTCCCCAGGGGCCGGAGGTGGCGCCGGTGCGGACGCCGGCGTCGCGGCCGGCACCCGGGTCGCCCCGAGCAGCGCGACCAGCGCCGTCGCCGCCCAGGTCCCGCGGCTGAGCACGCCCAGCGCCAGGGGGATCAGGGCGCACACCATCACTCCGGCCGTCGCCACGACGAACCAGCCGAGCACGAGCTCGGCGCTGCGCAGCGTCGTCAACCGCCGCCGCACCACGACCCCCGCCCCCGCACCGACCGCTCCCACGGTCACGAGGAACCAGGCCGCCCCTGTCACGTACTCCGAGGCGGACATTTCGCGGCGCGAGAATAGGTGGCGCGGCCTCGCCGCGCGCCGGTTACGATCCTTCAGCTCAAGGGGCAACGGCAGGCGGGGGCATGTCGGAGACACGGGGTACAGAGATGGGATTCGCGACGTCCGGCGGCGGCAGCGGCCTGCCCGGCGACAGCCGCGGCCTGCGCTGGATCAGCCTCGTGGTGTCGGCGGTGTCGCTGGCCGGGGTCGTCCTGTGGGCCTCACAGCAGCGGGCCCCCAAGCTTCCCTCCACGCCGGCCGAGCTGGGCGCCTTGGCCGCCGCCGTGGTCGCCTACGCGGCGGCGACGGCGGTCCGGTCCGAGCGCTGGCGCTGGCTCCTGCGGGCGAGCCACCCGCAATGCCGCCCGAGCCGCGCGGACTCCTACGGCCTCATGTGCGTGGGCTACATGGGCAACAACGTCCTGCCCGCCCGCGGCGGGGACCTGATGCGCATCTACTTCATGGGTCCGCGCGCCCACACCGGGCGCCGCACGGTGATCGGCAGCCTGGTCGGCGAGCGGGTGCTCGACGTCCTGGTCCTCCTGGGAATGTTCGCCCTCGTCGCCTACGGGGTGCGCGGCGGAGCCGGCGTGCCCGGCGGGGGGCGCATGCCGTTCATCGTCGGAGCCATCCTGCTGCTCCTCGGTGCCCTCGCCGCCACGCTGATCCTCGTGCGCCGCGGCGGGCGCGCGCAGCGCATCCGCGACTTCCTGCGCCCGATGCTCTCCACGACGCGCGTCCTCTGGGGCCGCTTCGGCGTGAAGATGCTCGGCGTCACCATCGTCATGTGGCTCGTCGAGGCCGGCACGTGGTGGGGCGCCGCGGGCGCGGCCGGGCTGCACATCGACGCGGTCGAGGTCCTCTACCTGCTGTCGCTGGCCAGCGTGTTCATCCTCGTGCCCGCGGGACCGGGCAACCTGGGAACGCTCGACGCCGCGATCATCTTCGGCGTGCACTCCCTGGGCGGGACCGGGTCGGAGGCCCTCGGGTACCTGCTGATCCTGCGCTTCGTGCTCTTCGTGCCGATCACACTGGTCGGGCTGGGCGTGCTGATCGTGCGCTACGGCGGATTCCGGCGAGAGGCTCTCGTGGCGCCCGAGGTCTCTAGCGCCTAGCTGCCCGCCGCGTCCTGGAGCAGGGCGTCGGTGCGGCGGGCGGCGACGTCCCAGGTGAGCTGGGCGGCGCGGCGCAGGCCCCCTTCGCGCAGCGCCGCGCGTCTGGGCTCCTCGCAGGCGGCGTTGACCGTGGCCTGCGCGACGGCCGCCGGGTCGCCGGGGTCGACGAGCAGGGCGGCGCCGGCGCACGTCTCCGGCAGTGCGCCCCGGTCGGCGGCCACCACCGGGACGCCGGTCGCCATCGCCTCCAGGCACGGCAGCCCGAAGCCCTCGTGCAGCGAGGCGAGGACGAACGCGCGGGCGCCGGCGTACAGGCCGGGTAGGTGCTCCTCCTCGACGTAGCCCAGCTCGCGCAGCCCGGTGGGGTCGGGCCGCATGTAGCCGCGCGCGCCGCCCGCTACCAGCAGGTCGATCCCGTGACGGCCCAGAGCCCGGGCGGCCTCGGCCAGCGCCGAGCGGTTCTTGCGCGGGCTCGCGGTGGCGAGCGTGAGGACGTAGGGGCGCTCGATCCGCAGCGCGTGAGCCGCCGGTCCGGGATCGGCGTCCGGCGTGAACTCGGGCCCGACGCCCCCCGGGATGACGTGGATGCGCTCGGGATCGAGGCCGAGGGTCTCGGCGATCTCGGCCCGCGAGAACTCCGAGACCGTCATCAGCGCGCGGGCGCGCCGGGCGACGGCGGGGATGACCCGGCGCTGCCAGGCGACGTAGGCGGCCGAGTACCACTCGGGATGGCGCAGGCCCGCGACGTCGTGCAGCAGCAGCGCGTTTCGCGGCCAGGCGACCGGAGCGAGGTTGGCGGGGGAGTAGACGAGCGGCGCCCGCCTCCGCGCGGCGCGCGCGGGCAGGACCGCCTGCTCCCACACATGGCCCGCGCGGTGGGCCAGCGCGGCCGGCGGCCGCGCGACCGTGTAGCCGCCCGGGCGCAGCTCCGGAAGTCGCACCGCCATCTCGCGGGCCCAGCGCTCGACGCCGCCGACCTGGACGCGGGCGGCGGCGCGGGCGTTGATGACGATGGGGAACCGGCGGTTATGCACAGGGAAGGCGTGTATCGTTTGCCACGCGGATGGGAGCCGGCGGGGCCGGCCCGGGGTACGGACAGGAGGCCGAGGTGCGTTACATCGTTTCATTGAGCCTGACGGCTCTGATGCTGTGCCTGGTGGGGGCGACCGGAGCGTGGGCCCAGTCGGGCGTGCAGCGGTCCTCTCCCTTCACCGACTATCGCCAGGCGGTTCAGGACGAGTACTCGACCCCGTCCACGCCGGGGTCGTCCACGCCCGGCACCTCGACGCCAGGCACGCTGACGCCCAGCTCCACGGCGCCGCAGGACAACACGCAGAGTCCGGCGAGCCAGCCGGACAACGGCAACGTTGGCGGTGTCGAGGGCAACACGAAGGGCAACGCCGGCAACGGCGCCGGGGCCGTGCACGGAGCGAACCTGCACGGCGGCGGGAGCTCCCTGCCGTTCACCGGCCTCGACCTGCTCTCGCTCGTGCTGCTCGGAATGCTGCTGGTGGCGGTCGGAGCGCTGATCCGGGTCGGACAGCGCACCCGGCGAGCGGTCCGGCTAGCCCGCTCCTGAGCCGACGGCGGCGCGGGGCAGGCCGGCGGGCGCAAGCATGCGGGGATTGAGGCGTACGGCGCGCCGCAGCTCGCGGCGCGCCTGGGCGGGGCGGCCCAGCGATGACAGCACGAGCGCCCAGTCGCGGTGGATCACCCAGTTGCCGGGATCGCGCTGGCTGGCGGCGGAGAACGCCGCGCTGGCCGCCGCCGGGCGTCCGAGCGCCCGCAGGGCGTACGCCTGCACGAGCGCGGCGCGGTCGCGCTGCGGCGGGCGCGAGACGCGCTGGGCCTCTCGCAGCGCCTGCTCGTACCGCCCCTGGAGCCCCAGCCGGTTGGCGTCGCGCAGCGTCGCCGCGTCGCGGGCCTGGAGGCCGAGGTAGATGGCCGTGAGCAGGCAGACGACGGCCACGCCGCCGGCGGTGAGCCGACCGGCGGAGGTCATGCTCTCGCGCCTCCCGTCCGCCCGCGCGGCACGCGAGATCCTGGCTCGCGGCTGGCCCTCCCTCGTGGCGGCGGCGACGGCGATCGCGATCGTCTTGGCCCTCGCATGGCGCGCCGGAGGGTACTTCCCCACCGCCTACCTGGGCGCAGGTGCCGTCGCCTTCGCCGTCCTGGGGGGGCTGCTGGCGCTGCGCCCCCCGCACTACGCATTGAGCTCTCACGCCCTGCTCGCACTCGGGGCCCTCGGCGCCTTCGCCGTGTGGATCGGCCTGTCCTCGCGCTGGTCGAGCTCGCCCCTCACGGCCATTGAGGACATGCAGCGCGCCCTGGTCTACGTGGGCCTGTTCGGGCTGGGCCTGGTGGCCGCCGGGTCGGGCCGGTTCTCGCGGCTGCTCGTGTGGGGAGCGCTCGGCGCCGTGCTCGTGATCGTCGGAGCCGGCCTCGTGTCCCGCCTGTACCCCGACCTGATAGGGCCCGTGAGCGACCCCGGCGGCCTGGCCGACTACCGGCTGGGGTATCCGCTGGGCTATTGGAACGCGTTCGGGGCCCTGGCCGCGATGGGCGTCGTGCTCGCCCTGGGACTCGGCGCCGACCCGCGCAGCCCCGTTCCGCTGAGGTCGCTGGCCGCGGGGGCGGCGGTCCTCATGTCCGTGGCCATGTACCTCTCCCTGTCGCGTGGAGCCTGGCTGGCGCTCTTCGTGGGCCTGGCCGCGCTGATCGCGCTGGGCGCTCATCGCGGCTCGCTCATCCTCACCTCCGCGATCGTCACCGTCCCCGCGCTGCTGGCGATCGCGCGCCTGGGCGGCTATCCCGCGCTGGTCGACGATCCCCACGCCGGATCCGGACAGCTCGCCTCCGGCCACGCGTTCGCGGCTCAGCTCGCGCTCCTCGTGGCCGGCGCCGTGGCCGTGCAGGCGGTGGTCGCGGCCGGGCGCGCCTCGGACAACCTCATGCAGGCGATGCGCCGGGTCGTTCGCCCGCTGCTGATCGGGCTCCTGGCCACGGCGACGCTGGGTGCGGCGATCACGTACGTCGTGCGCACGTCGGCGGTCGAGGGGCGGGCGGCCAGGGCGGTGACGGGAGCCCAGGACTGGGTCGACCGCCAGTGGCAGGACTTCCTGCGGCCCACGACCTTCTCCGAGGGCGGCACGGCCCGGCTCACCTCCTCGAAGGGCACCCGGTCCGATCTCTACCGGGCCGCCGTCGACGGATTCGACGCTCGCCCGCTGATCGGTGATGGGGCGGGGGGATTCGAGGTGCGCTGGATGCGCGAGCGCCGCGTCCCGGAGAAGGTCCGCGACGCCCACTCCCTCTATCTGGAGACGCTCGGAGAGCTGGGCTTGGTCGGCGCCGCGCTGCTGGCGCTGTTCCTGGCCTCGCTGATCGTGGCGGCCGTGCGCCAGCGGGTGCGGCCGGGCGCGCTGGCGCGCTCGCAGGCGGCGGCCGTGGGCGGCGCGTGCGCCGTGTGGCTGAGCCACTGCGCGGTCGATTGGGACTGGCAGATGCCCGCCGTCACCGGCGTCGCGCTGCTGCTCGCCGCCACGCTCTATCCGGCCGGGCGCCGGACCGGCGGGGAGCGTCCGCAACCGGCGCAGATCGAGAAATGATCGTGCTACGTTCCGCGAGCCGGTCTCAGGCAGGGGACCGGGCCAAACGGGCAGAGCGAGGGATCGCTGATCCCGGCGGGAGGCCGAAATGACCGGATCGACTCATCAGCTGAGCGACGCACCTCGGTACGTCACACTGCGCGACTACCTCCGCGTTCTGCGCGAGAGGCGGCTGCTGATCCTGGCGATCACGGTGCTGTTCACCGCCGCCGCCGTGCTCGCGTCGGCTCACAAGAAGCCCGTCTACCAGGCTGACGCCGCCCTCTCCTTCCAGGACACCAGCGCGGACGCCACGCTGCTGGGGACCGCCTCCTTCGCCCTCCAGACGCCCGAGCAGCTGGCCGCGCGCAGCGCGGAGATCGTGGGCCGCCGCGACGTGGCGGTCCGCGTGCAGCGGGCCCTCGGGCGCAAGGGGAGCATCCGCTCGCTTCAGCGCAAGGTCAGCGGGCGCGTGGAGGCGACGACGAACCTGGTCGTGATCCTCGGCGAGGCCTCGACGGCTCGCGGCGCCGCCCGGCTGGCCAACGAGTTCGCCCGCCAGACGCGCTCCCTGGCCAACGACGAGGCCCGCCGGCGCTTCGCCGCGGCGGCAGCCACGCTGCGCCGCCAGCAGAAGGCGCTGCGCAAGAGCACCAGCGACGTGATCACCCGGGCCACGTACGCCGACCGCATCACGCGCCTGGAGTCCCTCGCGCAGTTCGCGCAGGTGGCCCAGACGGCGCGACCGGCGGTGGCCCCGGCCTCGCCCGTCTCGCCCAAGCCGGTGCGCGACGGCATCCTGGGCGCCCTGATCGGGCTGACGCTCGGGATCCTGGCCGCGTTCATCCGCGATTCGCTGGATCGCCGCCTGCGCAGCTCGCGCGAGATCCAGGAGCAACTGCACCTTCCGATGCTGGCGTCGGTGCGCACCGACGCCCTGGGGCGCGCCGGCGGCGTGGCCAACGGGAGAGGGGTCATGAGCGCGGCCGACCTGGAGGCGTTCCGGATCCTGCGCACGAATCTCGAGTTCCTCGACGTCGACGACCCGGTGCGCTCGGTCGTCGTGACCAGCGCGCTGCCCGAGGAGGGCAAGTCGACCGTCGCGGCGTCGCTGGCGCTGGCCGCCGCGGCCGCCGGGCGGCGCACCCTGCTCGTGGAATGCGACCTGCGCCGCCCCGTGCTGGCGAAGCGCTTCGGAGTCGAGGGCAAGCCCGGTCTCGTCGAGTTCCTGACGGGACAGGTCGAGCCCCGCGACATTCTGCGCTCCGTCGATGCCCTGCCCGCCACGGCAGACGCCGAGCCCTCCGCCGACACGAACGGCGGCGAGGCCAGTGCCGGCGCCGAGGGCGGCGACCAGACGCCCAAGCTGGTCTGCATCTTCGCCGGGGGCCCGGCTCCCCGGGCCGTGGAGCTGCTCGGGTCCAAGCGCTTTGAGACCTTCCTCGAGGAGGTCCGGCAGGCTTACGACCTGGTCGTGCTGGACTCCAGCCCGCTGCTTTCCGTGGTGGACACCCTGGAGATCCTGCCGCGCGTCGACGGGGTCCTCGTGTGCGTGCGGGCCTCGCGCACGACCCGTGACCAGGCCCGCGCCGCCAAGGCCGCGATCGATCACCTGCCCGAGCGCCCCGCCGGCCTGGTCGTCACCGGAGTGCGCTCCGGCGACGAGGCCGACTACGGCTACTACTACGCCGACGCCGAGCGGAGCTGACCGGGCCGGGGGCGACGGTGAGCACGCGCGTGGCAGGGGTGTCCACGGCGACGGCGCAGGTTAGTCGGGCGGGCGAGGACGTCGCCCGGGCGGCGGACGTCGGCCGCGTCGTCATCACCCACGACTTCATGGAAACGTTCGGCGGCGCCGAACGCGTGACGCTGGAGATGGCACGCGCGTTTCCCGACGCCGAGGTCGTCGCCGTGCTGGGACGTCCGTGGGTGGCTCGCCAGATGGGGGTGGAGGAGCGGTTTCGCAGCCTCCTGCCGGCTCGCCGGCGCCTCCTTGACCGCTACCGCCTCCTGACGCCCGCCTTCCCCGCCTTCGTCGACTCGCGCCGCCTGGAGGAGGCCGATGTCGTGCTCTCGTCGTCGTATGCCTTCGCGCACCGCCTGCGCACGCGCAACGACGCGCCTCGTGTGTGCTTCTGCCACTCGCCGCTGCGCTTCGCCTGGACGATGACCGACGCCTACCGCGACTCCTGGGCCCCCGGCCGCTCCGGGCCGGCGTTCGACGCCGTCGCGGCCGCCCTGCGCCGCTCGGACCGCCGCAGCGCCCAGGGGGTGGCGCGCTATCTCACGCAGTCTCCCTTCGTGGCCGACCAGATCGGGCGCTGCTACGGCAAGCCGGCCGAGGTCATCGGGGCGCCGGTGGACACCGAGCGCTTCACGCCGTCGGGGCGCCCGGCCGGGGACTACTTCCTCCTCGTGGGACGGCTGATCGAGCCCTACATGCAGGCGACGATCGCCATGGACGCCTTCCGCGACCTGCCCCACCGGCTGGTCGTGGTCGGCTCCGGCCCCGCTGAGGAGCAGCTCCGCGCGATGGCCCCGCCCAACGTCGAGTTCGCGGGCCGGGTGAGCGACGAGCGCCTGGTCGATCTGATGCAGGGGTGCATCGCCGGGCTCTCGCCGACGCTGCACGACTTCGGCCTGACGCCCATCGAGATCATGGCCTGCGGACGGCCGGTCCTGGCCTACGGGGCGGGGGGCGCGCGGCACACGGTCGTCCCGGGACGGACCGGCGAGTTGTTCGCCGAGCAGTCGCCGGAGGCGCTGGGACAGGCGATCAGGGATTTCGATGCCGCCCGCTACGACGCCGCGGCCATCCGGGCCCACGCCGAGGTGTGGAGCGCGCAGCGCTTCCGCCGCCGCCTCATCGCGACCGTGCGCGACACGGTCGCGGCCGCTTAGATCTAGCGCCCGGCGTGCGGGATCGTCAGCAGCGCGGCCCCGGGTCCCGAGAAGCGCACCGTGTAGAAGCGCCCGCGCGGCCGGACCTTCTCCGAGCGCACGGGGCCCTCGAGCTCGCCGGAGTAGGTGCTCGGCTCGCCCGCCTTCTGGCCGCCCAGGGTCACGCCGCTCGTCGAGCGGATCGACGGGGCGGTCATCCGGATCAGCGTGCCCGCGCGCCTTGCTCCGGCCACCTTGACCCGCACCCGGGCCGCTCGGTGGCGCAGGTCCTTGTCCAGGACGACGATGCGCAGCGTCCGCCGGCGGTCCAGCGTGGCCCAGACCTTGACGTTGGCCAGGTCGGGGAACACGGAGTGCAGGTCGTAGTCGACCGCCACCAGGCGGGCCCGGTTGGCGGTGGCCCGCGCGAAGAGCAGCATCCCGTAGTAGAGCGGGTGCACGATCACCGCCGGGCGCGGCAGGGCCGGCGGATGCCATTCCCCGGTCAGGTCGAACGGGGCGTAGTTGGAGCCGTAGCTGGTGATGTCCACGCCGGCCACGCCGTGAGCAAGCGACTCGAACAGCCAGTCGGTCCCCCACAGGGCGGACGCGAACGTGTTCGAGACCCCGGCCAGCCCGGTGCAGGCGATGGAGTTCGACTCGGTGATGCGCACCTTCTTGCGGCGCTGGCGGGCGACGGCCACCAGCGGCGTGAACACGTTCTGCGGCCAGGTGGTCGTGGTTGTCGAGCGCAGCAGGGTGGAGATCGTCGGGTACGGGCGCTGGCAGTTGTTGAGCGGATAGGCGTGGTAGGTGACGAGCTTGAGGTCGCTCCCGAAGCGCCGCAGCAGCGTGGGCAGCCCGCGCTGGAACTCCTCGAAGCAGCAGGCCACGGGACCGGCCAGCGGCGGCCGCGGGCGCATGGCCCGCAGGCGCGTGATGAACGGCCGCAGCTCCCTGAGATAGCGGGTGAACGTGTACGGCCTGCTGCGGGCATGCTTGTGCGTTCCGAACGGGCGGATGGTGTAGATGTCGGGCTCGTTGCCGATCTCGAAGGCCATGATCCGCGAGCGACCGAAGCCCTTCATCGCCTCCCTCGCCCAGTCGACGGCGAACTGCGGATCGCCCTGGAGGAAGTTCAATCCGAGGATGAGCGGGGAGCCCGTGCGGCTGACGAGCGCGCGCACGGCCTCGATCCAGGCCGGCCGGATGCCGTAGCTCGTCCCGCCGGGCGGCGGGGGAGGCTTGACGTCGGGGTTCCACCAGGAGTCGTCGGTGCTGCCGCCGCCCACGCGCAGCACCGGCGGTCCGTTGCCGGTGTCGGTGAACTGCCGCAGCAACCGGATGAACGGGACGTTGGGCACCGTGTCGTTGCCGCCCCACAGCATCGCCGGCTCGTACTCGAGGGAGATGCCGAGGAAGTTGCGCGGTATGGGCGCCAGGCGATGGGAGAAGTTGACCGCGGAGTCCTGATGGATCGGGCGGGCGGCCTGCGCTGCGGCTGGGGCGAGACCCACGTGGCCAGAGCGAGCACGCTTGCCACGCCCAGCCGGCGGGCGGCGCCCATCACGCCGGCTCCGGGCGGGGAGCATGCGCGGCGACCCTCAGCCCCTGCGGGCTCTCGGCCGGCGCGCCCTGCACGAACCCGGCAGAGCCCAGACCGACGATGAGCCAGGCACCCAGCACGGGAATCCCCTCGACGTAAGTGCCGGCGTAGAAGAACACCGCCATCACGATGAGGGTCCCGGTCGCGCCGATCCCCAGCGCCGCGTGCAGGGGGTCGCGGCACATCAGCGCCCGGCGCCCGAGGCCGAAAGTCAGCAGCAGCAGGGCGACGATGAACAGCCCCATCACCCCGAATCCCTGCTCCAGCGCGACCTTCAGGTAGGAGCTGTCCACGTCGTAGTTGGAGATGTTCTTGTAGCGGCCGAAGCGCTTCTGGATCTCGCCGGAACTCCCGATCCCCTGGCCCAACGGGTGCTCGGAGGCGTCGTGGACGGCCGTGCGCCACTTGAAGACACGGTCCTGGTAGGCCTTGTCGCTCGTGGGCGACTCCAGCAGCACGCTGTAGCGCTGGCCCGTCGTGCTCTCGCCGCCCAGCGTCAGGGCGAACGCGCCGACGGCGAGCAGCGCGATGATCAGGGTCGCCGCCAGGGTGCTGCCCAGGTGCAGGCCGGTGAAGGCGCGCGAGCCCTGGTAGAGGGCCAGGACGATCAGGATCGCCGGCACGGCGGCGACGACGGCGACCCGCACGTCGGCCCCGAACATCGCCACGCCGCACAGCCCGACCGCCGCGCCGGCGATCAGCTTCCAGCGGCCGTGGAAGGCCAGCGCGCAGGCCAGGCTGAAGGGGATGGACATGGCCGCCCAGAAGGCCAGCTGCTTGCCGGTGATGAGCGATCCGAACAGCCGGACGTCCCCGGAGTTGAGGACCTCGTTCGTGCTGGCCGCGACGGAGCGGTCCACCTCGGTGCCGGCCTGCCCGAAGATCCAGCGGTAGGTGGCATACAGGCCGACCAGGCCTGCGACCACGACGAATCCCCGCGCCAGGCGCGTTCGGGCCTCGGGGCTCGACCACGGCGCGATCGCGACGAGCAGGAAGGCGAGCATGTACCAGGCTGAGACGCGGGCGGCCCGGAACGCCATGTCCAGGCTCTCGGAACCGAGCGCCTGGAACAGGGTGATCGCCACGTAGGCCAGCGCGCACGCGATGCCGGGCCACAGCAGCAGCGGCCGCTCGCGGGCCCGAAACAGGAAGGCCCACAGGGCTCCCAGCCACAGGCCCGTCAGGAACACGTCCTCCAGCTGGGGGACGGAGAGGTGCAGATAGGCGCCGATGGTCCCGAAGAACCCCGTGCCCGCGAACACGGCGATCACTGTGGGAACCGGCCAGCGCCACGCCACCTTGGCCGAAATGAGCATGATCGGGATGACCAGGACCAGGAGTGGCTGGCTGACCATCCAGGGCACCACCCAGTAGCCGATCGCGACCACGAGCAGCGTCCCTGCCGACACGCTCGCAAGGCCCCTGCCGCGCAAGCGCCGTCTGAGCTGATAGACGGACATTGTGCTGGATCGCAGAGTAGCGCCGCAGCCCCTGCGCGTGCTCCGGTTGACCCCCTACTTCGACTGGCCCGCGGTGGGGGCCGGAGGGGCGTCCGACGGGTACGTCTCGGCCGGCGGCCTGACCACCCAGGTGCTGCGCCTGACGCGGGGCCTGTCGGCCCTGGGCATCGAGCAGACGGTGCTCACCCTGCGCATGCCCGGCGGGCCCGCCGAGGCGCGCCTGGACGAGCGCACGGTGGTCCGCGGCGTGACCGCGCCCACCCTCGGGCGGCCGGGCTCGATCCGCCGCCATCTTCAGTGGCTCGCGGGGATCGCCGGGCCGCTGGGGACGCTGCGCGACCACGACGTGGTGCATGCCCATACCGACTGCACTCCGTGGCCCGCGCTGGGGGCGCTGCTGGCGGCGCGGCGCACGGGGCTTCCGCTCGTGGCCACGATCCACTGCTCCAGCCTGGCCACCTATGAGCCCGTGAGCCGCCGCGACGCGCAGGTCCAGCGCCTGGCCCGGCGCGCCGAGCGCGGCGTGGCCAGGCGAGCCACTCCGGCCTTCGCCCTGACGCGGCGCGCCGCGGGGGTCATCGCGCGCCGCGCGGGACTGCCGGAGGGCGCGGTGCAGGCGATGCCCGACTGCCTGGACGTGGGCGCGTTCCGCGCCGCCGCGACGCCGGAGGCGGCGAGCGCGTTCGCCCAGCGCCACGGAGTACCGACGGACCGGCCGGTCGTCACCTACGTGGGCCGCGTGAACCCGGACAAGGGCTGGCGCGACCTGCTCGAGGTGGCGGCGCGTCTGGGCGAGCGGGCGCACCTGCTGGTGTGCGGAGGCGGGGAGGAGGAGGCGGCGCTGCGCGAGGAGGCCGCCCGGCGCGGACTTGACGGTGCCGTGACCGTCACCGGCGTCGTCTCCCAGCGCGAGGTGTCCGCCGCTCTGGCGCTGGCGGAGGTGTTCGTCCTGGCGTCGCGCTTCGAGGAACTGGGCAGCGCGGCGCTGGAGGCGATGGCGGTGGGCGTGCCCGCGGTGGCCTACGACGTGGGCGGCGTGGCGGAGGGCGTGGTCGACGACGTGACCGGCCTGCTCGTGCCCGCGGGCGACTCCGCGGCGCTGGCCGGCGCGGTGGCGGCGCTGCTCGGCGACGCCGCCCGCCGCGAGCGCCTGGGCGCCGAGGGCCGGCGCCGGGCGCGCGACCACGACATGGGCGCGGCCTGCCGCGCGCTGGCGGACGTCTACGCGCGGGCCGTCGCGCGCTGATGCAGGCCCAGCAGCCAGTCCTCGGCGTCGCGGGCCATGCGCCGGGCGGTGAAGCGCTGCGCCACGACGCGCGGCGCCTCGCGGGCGATCGTCTGGCGCAGGCAGGCGTCATCGAGCAGCCGGGCGATCTGCTCGGCGAGGTCGTGCGGTGACCGGCTCGCGGCCAGCATTCCCGTGCGGCCCGCCTCGATGATCTCGGCCGGGCCGCCCGCGTCGACCGCCACCACGGGGGTTCCGGCCGCCATCGCCTCGAGGACGACGACCCCGAAGGGCTCGCGCGTGGAGGCGTTGACGGCCACGTCCATGGCTCCGAACCACGACGAGCCGTCGGCGACCTGGCCGGTGAACGTCAGCGCGTCGTCGTCCAGGCCGAGCTCGCCCGCCAGCCGGTGCAGGGAGGGCGCGTAGCCGGGGTCCAGGCCGTGGGCCGTGCCGCCCACGACGACGCCGTGGACGTCGCGGCCCTGCTCGCGCAGGTGGGCCAGCGCCCGCAGGAACGCGTCCTGGCGCTTCCAGGCGATCAGCCGCCCGACGATCCCCACGACCGGCCGGTCCATCGGCAGCCCCAGCTCCTCGCGCCGCGCCGCCGCCTCGGCGGGGTCGGGCGCCGGGCGGGGCTCGATCCCGGGCAGGATCACGTGGCAGGGCCGCCGGGGCCACAGCGCCTCCTGGGCATCGGCTACGGCGCGCGAGCAGGCCGCCACCTCCGGGCCGGGCAGGGCCGCGGCCATCCGGTCGGCCAGGCGGCCGTCCGGGAAGTCCCACTGCCACCACGTGCTGGTCGTGCGATGCCCGGTGACCAGCGCGGCCGGGCCGGCGTGCAGCTGGCTGCGCGTGAGCCAGCTGAACACCATGTCGGGCGCCTCGCGGCGCACGAGCGCGGCCAGGCGGGCGGTGTTGGCGGCGGTGCGGTGGACCTGGCGCAGGCGCCCGGCGGGCAGCGTGTGGGTGGGGATGCCGGCGGCGGCGGTCTCGCGCGGGAACGGGCCGTCGCCGAAGAACGCGACCGAGGGCTCGATCCGGTCGCGGTCCAGATTGCGCAGGAACCACCAGAGCAGGTTCTCCGCGCCGCCCAGCCGCGCGTCGCGGTCCATCACCACGAGCAGCCTCACAGCGCCCCCAGAACCCGGTCGACGGTGCGCAGCTGTACGGGCTCGGAGAAGAGGGCGGCCGCGCGCTCGCGTCCGGCGGCGCCCATCCGGCGCGCCAGCTCGCGGTCCTCGCACAGCCGCCGTACGTGGCCCGCCGCCGCCCCGGCGTCGCCGGGCGGATAGAGGAACCCGGTCACCTCGTCCTCCACGATCTCCAGCGGGCCGGCCGCGGCGGGCGCGACCACGGGCAGCCCGGCGGCCATCGCCTCGGTGAGGACGATCCCGAAGGGCTCGTCGGGACGGCAGTGCAGCAGCGCCCGGCAGCCGGCGAGCTCGGAGGCCACGTCGTCGGTGCGGCCGGTGAAGCGGACGTGGCGCGACAGGAGGTCGTCGGCTCCCACCCGGGAGCGCAGCGCGCGCTCCAGGGCGCGGTCCTCGTCGCGGAACTGGCCCTCGCCGACGACTCGCAGCTCGAACTCCGGCACCTCTCGGGCCACGAGGCCCGCGACGTCCACGGCCAGATCCGTGCGCTTGGTGGGGGAGATGCCGCCGAGGATCGCGGCCACGGGCGCCTCTCCTGGCCCCGCCACACCGGCGAAGCGCGCGAGGTTGACCCCGGGGTAAAGGACGCTGGTGCGGGCGGCGAGCGCGGCCGAGCCGCCCGTGAACTCCTCGGCCACCGTCCGCGAGGTGGCCAGGACGTGGCGGGCCGTCGCGCGGGCGAGCAGGCGCGTGGCCTGGCGCAGCGGCGCGGGGGGGAGGAAGTCGGTGAGGACCCAGACGGCGCGCCGGTCGAGTCCCGGCGCGGCCAGGGCGGCGAGCAGGCCGGGGCGCAGCGAGGTGCAGTAGAGGATCCGCCGCTCCGGAAGCGAGCGCAGGAGCGAGCGCAGGTCGCGCGCGCTCACCAGGCCCCGGACCACCGAGCGCGCCGTCTCCAGCGCGCCGCCGCTGTGGCGCAGCCGCCGGTGGTGCAGGGGGGCGACCTCGATGCCCTGGCGCTGCGCCCACTCCTCGGTGCGCGTTCCCGGGGGGCAGGCGAGCAGCGCCGTGCGGTCGGCGCGCATCACCGGCGCGGCGAACAGCTCGGCCCCGCTGTAGTCGTAGTGCTGGATCACGTAGAGGACGAGCTCCCGCTGCGCGTCCCCCAGGAACGGAAGGTCTTCCGAGCTCATAACCGGCGCGGAGAGCCTAGACCAGCACCTACACTGCGCCCCGCAATGGAACGGCCGGGGGTGAGCGTCGTCGTCCCGTTCTACGGCGGGGTGGATGAGGCGGGCGACGTGGTCGCGCGCCTGCGACGCATCGCGCGCCGGGCCGGTGACGAGCTGATCGTGGCCGACAACACGGGCCGCGGGGTGGTCGCCGAGGCGATCGCCGCGGCCGGCGCGGAGGGCGAGGTCACGGCCGCCGACGCGCCGCTTCACCCGTCGTCCTTCTACGCCCGCAACGTCGGCGCGGAGGTGGCGAGCAACGACTGGATCCTCTTCATCGACGCCGACTGCGTGCCCCCGCCGGGGGTGATCGACGCCTACTTCTCCGGCCCGGTCCCCGACGACTGGGGCGCGATCGCCGGCGAGGTGCGTCCCACGGCGCCCCGGGGCAACCTGATCGTCCGCTACCAGCGCTCGCGCCGGCACCTGAGCCAGGACGTGCTCATGGAGCATCCGCACCGCCCGATGGTGGTGACGGCCAACCTGCTCGTGCGCCGGGCGGCGTGGAGGGACCTCGGCGGCTTCCACGAGTGGCTGCGCTCGGGCGGCGATCCCGACTTCGCCTGGCGCCTGCCCGACCACGGGTGGCAGGTGGGCTATCGCGCCGAGGCCTGGGTCGAGCACGAGTTCACCGACAGCGTGCGCGCGCTGGCGCGCCGGTTCGCGCGCTACGGCGCGGGCGTGGCCTGGGCGCGCCGGCGCTTTCCCGAGTATCCCGGCCTCGACCTGGCGGGCCAGCTTCCGCGCGCGGTGGCGGGGGCGGTGGCCTGGCCGCTGCTGGGCCGGCCCGAGCGCGGTGCGTTCAAGGCACTCGACGGCGTCGTCCTCGTGGCCGGCGCCGTCGGCTGGTTCATGGGCAACGTCTCGGCGGGCGGGCCGACCAATGCCGCGCCGCCCGCGGGCGAGCCGACCCGGTTCGTCGCGCTGGTGGACGTCTATCCCGAGCTGAGCGAGACCTTCATCCACGGGGAGCTGATGCGCCTGATGCGCGCCGGCCACGGCGTGCGCGTCGAGGCGGGCGCGCGGGCACCCCGCCCGGCCTGGCTGGACGTCCGCGGCCTGCCGGTGAACGTGTGGGAGGACGACGGCGTGGCCCGCAAGGCGCTGGACCTGGCCTGGCTCGTCACCCGCCACCCGCTGGCCTGCGCCCGTGACCTCTGGGCCGGGCGGCGGTGGCGGCGCAGCGAGTGGGTGTGGCCCCTGCGCTCCCTGGCGCCGGTGGCACGGCGGCTGGAGCGCTCGGGCGAGCGCCACGTGCACGCCTACTTCCTCTCCGGGGCGGCGCTCAACGCGATGCGCCTGTCACGGCTGCTGGGCATCACCCACAGCGTCACCGCCTACGCCTACGAGGTGTGGCGCCTGCCGCGCAATCTCCCGGACAAGCTCGGCGAGGCCGCGTTCGTCGCCACCGTGAGCGAGGAGGGCGTGGACGAGTTCGCCAAGATCGTGCCCCACCAGGCCGACCGGATCCACCTCGTGGGGATGGGCGTGGACGCCGCCCGGTTCACCCGCTCGCGCCCCTACCCGGGCGGGCGCCGCGTGCTCGCCGTCGGGCGCCTGGTGGAGAAGAAGGGCTTCGACGACCTCGTGGCGGCCTGCGCCACGCTCAACGGGGCGCTGGACGAGCTGGTGATCCTCGGCGACGGGCCCCTGCGCGCGGCGCTCGAGGCCCGGGCCGGCGGCTCCGTGCGCTTCCTGGGCGCGCGCCCGCACGAGGAGATCGCGACGTGGCTTGAGCAGGCCGACGTCGTGGCCGTGCCCTGCGTGGTCGCGGCCGACGGCGACCGTGACTCGCTGCCCAACGTCGTGGCCGAGGCGCTGGCCATGGAGGTGCCCGTCGTCACCACCGACGTGGGCGGGATGTCGGAGCTGGTCAGGCCGGGATGGGGGCGCATCGTGCCCGAGCGCGACCCGCAGGCCCTGGCGGCCGCGCTGACCGAGCTGCTCACGCTTCCGGCCGCCGAGCGCGCCCGGATGGGGCGCGAGGGCCGGGAGTTCATCCTTTCCGTGCGCGGCGCTGAGACCGAGGCGTCCAAGCTGGCGCGCCTCGTCGCCGCCGCGAAGTCCGGCAACCGCTAGAGCACGAAGACGCGGTAGCGAGCCGCGCCCCGCACCACGGCGCCGAGCTCTACGAGGTCGTGGACGAGCCAGTAGGGAGCGAGCCACGGGCCCGAGCCGCCCTCCTCGTGGTGGCGGGTGATGAGCCAGCCGAGATAGGGCCAGGCCAGCCAGTCGCCCAGGCGCGGGTGGCGGCGGCGGATCGCCAGCCCGACCAGGAAGCGCACGAGCAGGTAGTGCGGTGGCTTCCAGAAGACCCGGTGAAACAGGCCCGTTCGCCGCATCTGCGGATGGCGGCGGAAGTTCTTCATCGTCTCCGACCAGCGCCACGCCACGCGCAGCTTGCCCACCGGTCCGAGGTCCGCGACCGCGTGGTAGACCATGGCCTCGGGCTCGAACACGGACTCCGCGCCGGCGTCGAGCGCCCGGTGGGCCAGGTCGGCGTCCTCTCCGCCGGGCACCGTGAAGGACTCCTCGTCAAAGCCGCCCGTGCGCTCGAGCATCGGGCGCGGATAGGCCACGTTGCAGGTCTCGAAGAAGGGGCTGCCGTGCTCGACGCGCAGAGTGCGATGAAACGGGCTGAGGTGGCCGTTGAGCTCGTCGGGGCGCGGGCGGGTGCGTCCCTGCACGATCGCGTCCGGCCTCTCCGCATGGGCCCGCAGGGCCGCCTCGATCCAGGCGCGAGAGGGGACGCAATCGTCGTCGGTGAACACGACCAGGGGCGCGGTCGAGGCGCGCCAGCCCGCGTTGCGGGCCGCCGCGGGGCCGCGGCCCGGCTCGAGGCGCAGGGTCCTCAGGTTCAGCCGCCCCTGGCGGCGGGCGCGGGCGAGCACGGCCGGGGTCTCGTCGGAGGAGGCGTCGTCGACCACCACGACCTCGAAGGCCTCCGTCCCGACGCTCTGGGCCTCCAGGCCGGCGAGCAGCTCGGCCAGCCGGTCGGCCCGGTTGTGGGTGGCGAACACCACCGCCGCTCTCGGCGTCCCTGAGGCCATCGCGTCAGCCCGCGGGCGCCGGCTGGCTCTGGACCCGGCGCAGATAGCCGAGCACCTCGCGCAGCAGGGAGCGTTCGAACAGCCACGTGGCCGCGACCGTCGCGGCGATGTAGAGCGCCAGTTCGGCGAGCGCGAGGCCCAGGGTCCGCTGCCCGGTCTCCACCACGCGCACGGCGAGGATCAGCGCCACCGCCGGAAGCGACGGCGCGATCGCCCGGGCGATGTGGCGGAACATGTCGAATCCGTCGAACAGGGTCACCAGATAGAACGACCGGGCGATCAGGAGCACGGCCGTGTTGATCGCGATGGCGATCGCGAACCCGTCGAGCCCGTGGGCGGAGGTCAGCGGGATGGCAGCGGCGAGGAAGGCGATCGTGGAGACGATGTTGGTCACGGCCATCGGCCGCGTGTCGCCCCGGGCGCGGAAGTAGGCGTCCCAGTTGAACCCGATCTGGTTCACCGCCGCGCTGACGCCGAAGACCTGGAGCAGCACGAGAGCCGAGCTCCACTTGTCGCCGATCCCGAAGTCGATCACGTCGCCGGCGAACAGGGCGAGGCCGAGGCCGAACGGCATGCCCCACATCAGCGCGAGCCGGTTGGACTTCACGAAGGACTCCGCCAGCAGGTCGATCCGGTTGCGCACCGCGCAGATGGCCGGATACAGGGTGCCCGTGACGATCAGGTCCACCCGCTGGGCGAACTGGGAGATGGTCGCGGCCAGGGCGATCGCGCCCACCCCGGCCAGGCCGACGTAGGCGTTGCCGATGAGGATCGCGCCCTGGGCCATGACGACCGACCCGGCGCTGGCGGCCAACAGCGGCCAGGAGAAGGAGAAGTATTGCTTGAGCGTGCCCCGGTCGTAGTGCAGGCGCAGCGGGTAGGGACACGCCCTCCACGCGGCGAACGCCGCCGCCCAGGCTCCGGCCAGCGTGCCGATGACGAGGCTCCAGTATCCGGCGCCGCCCACGGCCAGGACGAGGGTGACGACGAAGGAGACGATCGGGTCGAAGGACTGCAGGAAGCGCTGGCGCACGAACTCCATGCGCCGGTAGTAGATGGTGATCGCGATCTGCAGCGAGGCGGCGGGCATGATCAGCGACAGCACCAGGCCGGGCCCGATCAGCGCCGGCTGCTGGTAGATGACGCTGAGCACCGGGACCATCGCCAGCAGCCCCAGGAAGAACAAGCTGGAGAACATCAGCTCGAGCGTGAAGGCCTTCTGGAAGGCCAGCTCCTGGTCGGCTTCGGCCTGCTGGACGTACTTGTCGCCGATGCCGACCTCCTTGAGCCACGTCAGCGTGCCCAGGCCGACGAGGAGGATTCCCCAGATGCCGTAGTCGTTGGCCGTCAGGTATGCGGCGACGATGAAGTTGCGCAGCAGCCCCAGGCCCGAGACTCCGACCAGATACGCGGCGTTGATGAGAGTGCCGCGTGCGGTGTGACGGCGCAGGCCACCGCCGCTGCGAACGTCGAAGCGCCCCTCGCTCGCGGCCACCTCGGCGGCGCTGGGCGGAGTGGCGTCGGCCCCGGGAATAACGGGCGCCGGCTGGCTCGTGATCGCGTCCGACATGGAAGAAGGGACGGCTCCGTTCCCCGCCCCGGGCAATAATGGCAGTCCGTGAGGCGTGGCGCGACAGTCCACAGCAGCGCTCCCGCGCTCGCCGTGGTGGTCCCGTCCCGCGGGCGGCCGCGGCGGCTGCGCTGGCTGCTCAACGAGCTCGAGGACCAGACGCTCGATCCCGGGCGCTTCGAGGTCCTGGTGGCCCATCCCGCCGGCGACCCGGCGGGGCACATCGTGGCGGAGCACCGGCTCGGCCGCGAGGGGCGGGCGCGAGCGCTGGCGCTCGACGCGGGCGCCGGGCGCGCAGCGGCGCGCAACGTCGGCTGGCGGGCCGCGCGAGCGCCGCTCGTGGCCTTTTTGCACGACGACTGCCGCCCGCCCGCCGCCTGGCTGGAGGACCTGCTGGTCCTGGCGGAGTCGTCTCCGGGCTCGGTGATCGAGGGCGCGGTCGAGGTCGACCCGCAGGAGGGCGCCTACCTTGTCGCGCGGTTCAAGCGGCTGCGCCGGGCCGACCCGCCCGAACGCTTCGCCGCCGCCTGCAACGTGGCCTATCCGCGCGAGCTGCTCGAGCGGCTGGGCGGTTTCTCGGAGGACGCCGAACTGGATCGCCTGGACGGCGCCGACCTGGCCGCGCGCGCCCGCCGTGCCGGCGGCGCGGGGCTGGCCGCCCCCGAGCTTGTCGCCTTCCACTCGGTGCGGCCCGTGGGTCCGGTGACCTGGCTGGCGAACCTGCTCGCCCCGGCGGGTCTGCCGGCCGCGGTCCGCCGCGCGCCGGCGCTGCGCAACTCGCTGGTGCTCGGCATCGCCCTGCGCCCGACGCATCTGCTCGTGCCCGCGGCCGCCGCGGGTGTGATGGCAGCCCGGCGGCGCCCGGCGGCGCTCGTCGCCGTGCTGCCTTGGTTGGGCCTGCTGGCCCACGAGCAGCGGCGGCGCGGCAGCGGCTGGGGCGCGACGGCGGCCCGCCTGCCGGTGCGCGCCGGGCGCGACCTCCTGGAGGTCGGGGCCCTGGCCGTGGGGAGCGTCCGGGCGCGCACGCCATGCCTGTGACCGGCGGCCTGCGCGTCGCGCTGCTGCTGCCGTGCTACTGGCCCGAGGTCAGGCGCGGCTCGGAGCGCATGGCCCGAGAGCTGGCCGACGGCCTCGTCGACCGCGGTCATCGTCCGCGGATCCTCACCAGCCACCCGGGGGCGCCATCGCGGCTGGTGGAGGACGGGGTGGAGGTGACCCGGGTTCGCCGGCCGGCGGTCGAGTCGCGGCTCACCGATCGCGGGTTCGTGGAGTACATGGCGCACGTGCCGCGCAGCTACGCCGACCTGGCGCGGGGCGACGACGACGTGGCGACGTCCCTCTATGCCACCGATGCCCTGGCCGCGGCACGCTGGTCGCGGCGCACCGGCCGGCCGAGCGTCCTGGCCTACGTGGGCATCCCCGACCGACCGGGGATGACGGACCGGCGCTGGCGCCTGGAGGCGACGCTCGCCGCCGCCCGGCGCTCCAGCGCCGTCACCGCGCTCAGCCGGGCCGCGGCCGATGCGTTCGAACGCTGGCTGGGAGTGCGCCACGTGCACGTCATTCCCCCGCCGGTGGACATCGAGGCATTCACACCCGGTCCGCGCCGCGCCGAGGCGCCCACCGTGTTCTGCCCCGCGGCGGTGACCGACTCGCGCAAGCAGGTGCCGCTGCTGGTCTCGGCCATGGCGGAGGTCCGGCGCCAGCGGCCGGGCGCGCGCCTGCTGCTCTCCCGTCCGCCCCAGGGGGCCGAGCCGCCGTTTCGCGCCGAGGGCGTCGAGTGGGCCGACGTGGACGACCGCGGGGCGCTCGCCGGCGCCTACCGCGACGCCTGGGTGACCGCGCTGCCCTCCTTCGGCGAGGCCTTCGGGCTCGTGCTGGCCGAGGCCCTGGCCTGCGGGCGGCCCGTGGTGGGGACCGACCACGGCGCTATCCCGGAGGTCGTGGACCGCCCGGAGATCGGCCGAACCTTCGCCCGGGGCGACGAGGCCGATCTCGCCCGCGCGATCCTCGAGGCGCTGGAGCTGGCCGAGGACCCGGCCACCTCGGCCGCGTGCCGGGCCCGGGCGGAGGACTTCTCCCGCGGCCGCTGCGCCGCCGCCTACGAGGCGCTGTACCGCGAGCTGCTGCGCTAGGCCGAGGCCCGCGGCGTCAGGCCGCGGCGTGGGAGCCGTGGACCTCCTGCGCCGACAGCCCCGGCTCGGCGGGCCGCAGCCGGCGCCAGGTGCGGGCGAGGCGCCCGACGCCACGCGGATCCAGGCAGAAGGTGTCCAGCCCCTCCTCGAGCGTCTCGTAGCCCGCGGCCTCAATCATCTCGCGGCAGGCCCGGCGATCGGCGGGGGAGAGGTGGAAGTGCTCGTAGACGATCACTCGCGGATGGAAACGGTCCAGGTTGATCGTCTTGAGGATCTCGTGGTCGTAGCCCTCGGTGTCGATCACCAGCAGGTCGAGGTCGCGCACTCCGTGGCGCTCGCACAGCGCCTCGAACGTGAGGCAGGGAACCTCCGTCTCGCGCAGGCGCTCGCGCACGTCGGGGATGACGTCCTCGTGGACGAGGATGGTCTGCGCCGAGAACGACCCGATCAGCTCGTACCAGTCGGGGAGCGTCTCCCATTCCTCCGCGCTGGGCTCGGCGAGGTAGTAGAACGGCAGCTTGCCCTCGCGTTCGGCGATCGCCACGTTCTCGAGCATGATTCCCGGGACCGAGCCGTAGTTGCGACGCAGCCGCTCGAACAGCTGGGGGAGGGGCTCCACCATGATCCCCGACCACGCGCCCGAGCGGATCAGGGGACCCAGGTGGTCCTGGTGATCGCCGTCGTTGGCGCCGATCTCGACGAAGAAGGCCCGCGGGTGCTCGCGCGCGAACGCGCTCAGCAGGCGGCGTCCCGCCAGGCGCTGCTGGCGGCGCATCCAGCGCCAATGGTTCCACCGTGCCCGCACCCGGCCCGTCACGGCGGTCACTGTAGATCGAGCGGGCATCCGGGGACGCCGGTTCACCGGTGCCGCAACAGCTCTGAGCGGGGGGCGAAGCCGGTCCGCCGGTGGCGGTTGACCCACCAGCGCCACTCGGCGCGGCGGTCGGCGAAGCGCCGGGAGCCCAGCCATGCCGCCGGGGTGAACAGCGCCCAGCGGGCCGTTCCCCCGGCCACGTTCATGGCGGCGTATAGGCGGGTGCGCACGATCCCGCGCCGGCGCAGCAGCCAGGCGTAGGTGCTGAGCAGCGCGCGCTGGGTGTCGTGCTCGGCCCAGGCCTGCCGGGTCGCGGCGCGCATGTGATGGCGGACGACCGCCCGGGGCTCGTAGCGGGTCTCCCAGCTGGCGCGGGCCAGGCGCCAGCCGAGATCGAGGTCCTCCGCGTACATCCACTGCTCGGGCTCGAAGCCGCCCGCCTCGTCCCAGGCCGCCCGGCGCACGACGAGGAAGGCCCCCAGCGCCCAGTCCACCGCGCGTGCCTGCCCGCCCCGCCAGGTGTCGGGGATGCACAGCCGCTCGCCCAGAGCCGGTACGAACCGGTGTGCGCCGAGGTTGAACAGCGCGCCGAAGGCCAGGGTGGGGAAGTGGTGGACCGAGTGCTGCGTCTCGCCGTCGGGCATGACCAGCCGGGGCGCCAGAGCGCCCGCGCGCGGCCGGCACGCGCCCGCCTCCAGCAGCGCGGCCAGCGCGCCGGGCGTGACGGCGACGTCGGCGTTGGCCGGCGCGAGCCACTCGCCGTTCGTCCGCTGCGCCACGAGGTTGACCGCGGGGCCGAACCCCAGGTTGCGCTCGCTCTCGATCAGGTGCACCCAGCCGAACTGCTCGCGCACCATCTCCGCGGAGCCGTCGTCCGAGGCGTTGTCGACCACCCACACCTCCGCCCGGCCCTCGTTCGCGTCGGTCTGGAGCGAGGTCAGGCACTCCGCCAGCAGGGCGCGGGTGTTCCATGACACCACGGCCACGGCGACGGGGGCTGACATCCCCGGTGTCATACTCGATCGATGCGGATATCGGTCGCCGCGGACGAGCGCACGGGCGTCGCGGAGGGGCTCGTGGAGGGGCTGCGCGAACGCGGCCACGACGTCGTCGTCCACGGCGCGCTGGCCGCCGGCGAGCGCGACGACTGGGCCTGGGCGAGCGAGGCCGCGGCGCGCGACGTGGCCGACGGGCGGGCCGAGAGCGCCGTCGTGTGCTGCTGGACCGGCACCGGCGCGTCGATCGCGGCCAACAAGGTCCCGGGAGCGCGGGCGGCGCTGTGCGCCGACGCCGCGACGGCCGAGGGCGCGCGCCGCTGGAACGACGCCAATGTCCTCGCGCTCTCGCTGCGCACGACGTCGAGCGCCCAGCTCGCGGAGATCCTCGACGCGTGGTTCGCGGGCAGCCCCAGCGCCGAGTCCGACGACCGGGCGAACATCGCCCACCTGGGCGAGATCGAGAGCGCCCGGACCTAGAGCACGAGGGTGCGGTAGCGGATCGACTCCCGCACCATGCCGCGCAGGACCATCAGGTCGTACAGCGCGACCTTGCTCGAGCCCCACAGGGCCTTGGGATGGGGAGATCCCGGCCAGCGCCGCCGCAGGTAGGGAACGGCCAGCAGAGCCGCCCAGCGAAAGCGCGGGGCCAGCGCGAGCCCGATCAGCGCGGCCGTCAGCTCGGCGTCGGCCGGCCGCAGGAACAGCGGGTGCCAGAAGACCCGGCGGCGCACCTCGGGAAAGCGACCCACCACCGCCGCGCCCTCGCCGTAGCGCTGCACCCGGCGCAGGTGCCAGCCCAGCCCCGGGTAGATGACGTCGTGGTGCACGACGGCCTCGGGGACGAACTCGGGCCGGTAGCCGGCGTGCACGACGCCCCACCCGCCGGCCGTGTCCTCCCACATCGTCAGGCGCTCGTCGAAACCGGGCGTCGCCAGCAGGGCGCCGCGGCGGAAGAACGCGTTGCACGTCTCGAAGCGCCAGGTCTGCTCGCGGATATCGATCGTCGCGTGCCAGGGGCCGTAGGGCGGCGGGTCGGCGGGCAGCGTGGCGCCGGTGACCACGCCGACGTCGGGGTCGGCGAAGGGCGCCGTACCCACCGTCAGCCAGTCGGGCTGAGGGACGCAGTCGGAGTCGGTGTAGGCGACGATCTCGCTCCTTGCCAGGCGCGCGCCGAGGTTGCGCAGCCGCCCGATGCGCCCCTCGGCCTGCTCTACGCGCAGGTCCAGGTCGCCGCGCTGCGCGCGCTCGTGCAGCATCTCGAGCGTCCCGTCGGTCGACCCGTTGTCGATCACCACGACCTCGAAGGACGGATGGTCCTGGGCGGCGATCGCGTCCAGGCAGCGCGTCATCTCCTCGCGCCGGTCCTTGACCGCCACGACGACCGTGACCTGCGTGTCGCTCACAGGACCAGCCGCCGCCAGCGCACGGACCCGATGAGCATTCCGGCCAGGACCGCGAGGTCGAAGAGCACCACCTGCGCCTGCATCCGCAGCGCGCCGCGGCTGGAGACGCCCACCCAGCGGCGCCGGGCGTAGGGCGCCGCGAGCAGCAGCGCGGCCCGCCGGCGGCGCCCGAACACGAGGCCGGCCAGCGCGGCCAGCAGCGCCGCGTTGCCGGGAATCAGGAAGCAGCGGTGCCACAGCACCCGCCGGCGCAGCCCGGGATGGCGGCGCACGACCGCGGCGATCGTCCCGTAGCCCAGCGCGCGGCGCAGGTGCCAGGCGAAGCCGGGGTAGGTGACGTCGTGCGCGACCACGGCGTCGGGGGCGAACCCGGCCTCCCAGCCGGCCTCCAGCACTCGCCAGCCTGCCACGGTGTCCTCGCCCCAATCGAGGCTCTCGTCGAACCCGGAAGTGGCCGCGAAGGCCTCGCGGCGCACGAGCAGGTTGCAGCCCTCGAAGCGCCAGGTCTGCTCGGTCAGCTCCTGCGTGGCCGGCCAGGCGTCGTGGGGCGGAGGGTCCTCGGGCTCGACGCGCCCGGTGACCAGCCCGACCGCCGGATCGGCGAACGGGCGGCAGCCCGCGGACAGCCAGCCGGGGTCCGGGACGCAGTCGGAGTCGGTGAAGGCGAGGATCTCGCCCCGGGCCAGCGCGGCGCCCGCGTTGCGCGCCCGGCCCCGCCCGCCGCCGGCTCGCTCGACGCGCAACCGGCCGTTGCCCGAGCGGGCGCGCTCGAGCAGCGCCTCGTAGGTCCCGTCGGTGGAGCCGTTGTCCACGACGATGACCTCGTAGGACGGATGGTCCTGCGCCAGCAGGCCGTCCAGGCAGCGAAGCATCCGCTCGCGCCGGTCCTTCACCGGCACGATGACCGTGACGTCCCGTTCCCCCACGGGGCAAGGATTGCATCTACCCTGCGCCCCGCGTGCCACTCCAGCAGAGCCTTCCCACGGACGTCCTC
>CAVWTG010000012.1:0-6242 GCA_963757705.1 uncultured Actinomycetes bacterium
GCTGGTCGGTGAGCGCACGAGCGCGCGGGTGCGGCCGGAGTAGGCATGGCTCTGCGTCCCGAGCGCTGGTGGAAGATCCCACGCGGGGCTGGCACGGTTGCTGACACGAGCCGGGCTGCCGCCGGACGAGGCCCTCGCGCTCGGGGCGCTGATGGTGACGACGCTGGAGGGAGCGCAGGTGCTGTGCCGCGCGGCAGGTTCGCTCGAGCCATTCGACCGCGCTGCGGCCGCGCTGCGACGTACCGGCCCTCACCGGTGACGAGACGCGCGCACGGCCCGGTCCACGTGACGAGACCGGCATTGCCGGGGTGCCGGGCGCGGTCGTAGGCTCGAGCCGATCGCGGGTCCACAGTCACGACATCGGGGGGCACCATGTTGGGACAGCACAGGGCGCATGCGAACTTCAGCGTGGACGACCTGGCGGTGGCAAGGGACTTCTACGTGAACACGCTGGGCTTCGGCCTGGTCAAGGAGGACGCCGGAGGCCTTCTCCTCGACGGCGGAGGCGTGCACATCGTCGTCTACCACAAGGCCGACCACCGGCCCTGGGATTCGACGGTCCTCGGCGTCGAGGTCGATGACGTCAAGGCGGCGGTGGATGAGCTGACGGCGTCCGGGGTGCAGATCGAGAAGCTGGACGGCACGGACGCCGATGGGGTGATGCACATCCCGGAGATGGGCGAGGCCGCGTGGTTCAAGGACCCGGCGGGCAACTGGATCTGCGTGGACCACATGGTCTGAGCCCTCTGCTCACGCAGGCGGGCCCGCCCCGATCGGGGTACTGACAGACCCTCCCACCCGCGGCCGGGACGTCGTACCGTCATTGGTATGGACGACCGCAACGAGATCCGCGATTTCCTCGTCTCGCGCCGCGGGAGGATCACGCCCGAGCAGGCCGGGCTGCGCGTCTACGGCGGCACCCGGCGGGTGCCGGGGCTGCGCCGCGAGGAGGTCGCGATGCTCGCCGGGGTGAGCGTTGACTACTACACGCGCCTCGAGCGGGGGAATCTGGGTGGCGTGTCCGAGACGGTGCTCGACGCCCTGGCGCGGGCCCTCGAGCTCGACGAGGCGGAGCGCGCCTACCTCTTCGATCTCGCGCGCGGCGCGAGCGCGTCCGCGCGTCCCCGCCGTCGCCCCTCTCAGCGCGTGCGCCCCTCCGTCCAGCGCATCCTCGACGCGATGACCGGCACCCCCGCCCTGCTGCGCAACGGGCGCTTCGATCTGCTGGCCGGCAACACGATGGGGCACGCGCTCTACGCGCAGGCATTCGAGAACGCCGTCCGCACGCCCAACACGGCGCGATTCCTGTTCCTCGATCCGCGCTCGCGGGACTTCTTCGTCGATTGGGATCGGTCGGCGGAGGACACGGTCGCGATCCTCCGGTCCGAGGCGGGCCGGTATCCGCGCGAGTCGGCGCTCTCGGATCTTGTCGGCGAGCTCTCGACGCGCAGCGAGACGTTCCGGAAGCTCTGGGCCGCCCATGACGTCCGCTACCACCGGACCGGCGTCAAGCGTCTCCACCACCCCGTCGTCGGCGCGCTCGAGCTGAGCTACGAGGCGCTCGAGCTCCCGGCCGACGACGGGCTGACCATGCTGGTCTACACCGCCGAGGCCGGCTCGCGATCGGCCGAGGGGCTGGGCCTTCTCGCCAGCTGGGCGGCCGACGGCGACCAGGCGCAGATCGCGCGCATCCCGGGATGGGAGACCCCATGAGCACCTGGACCGGCGGCGTGGAAAGGACGTCACGTTCGACGACGGCGGGGCGGACGTCCAGGGCGCCGTCGATGCCGGGTATCGCGCCAAGTGCTCCCGCTACGCCCGGAACATCATCGAGAGCGTCATGACACCGCAGGCGCGGTTGACGACGCTCCGGCTCGTGCCGCGCCCAGAGGCCGCGGCGGACCAGTGAGAGGAGACGCGATGCAGGAGCGACAGCTCGGAACCGGTGGTCTGGAGGTCTCGGCCCTCGGCCTGGGCTGCATGGGCATGAGCTTCGCCTACGGCCCGGCCGGCGACCGGCGGGAGATGATCTCGCTGCTCCGCTCCGCGGTGGACCTCGGCGTCACCTTCTTCGACACCGCCCAGGCATACGGGCCGTACCTCAACGAGGAACTGCTGGGCGAGGCCCTGGCACCCGTCCGGGATCAGGTGGTCATCGCGACCAAGTTCGGCTTCCGGTACCGCCCGGACGGGCAGACGATCGACAGCCGTCCCGCCAACCTCAAGGCCAGCGTCGAGGACTCCCTGAAGCGGCTCCGGATCGACTCGATCGACCTTCTCTACCAGCACCGCGTCGATCCCGAGGTGCCGATCGAGGAGGTGGCCGGCGCGGTGAAGGATCTCGTCGCCGAGGGCAAGGTCGCCCACTGGGGCATGTCCGAGGCGGGCGTGCAGACGATCCGCCGCGCCCACGCCGTGCTGCCGGTGGCCGCCCTCCAGAGCGAGTACTCGCTGTGGTGGCGCGAGCCGGAGGACGAGCTCCTGCCGACCCTCGAGGAGCTCGGCATCGGCTTCGTGCCCTTCAGCCCGCTGGGCCGGGGGTTCCTCACCGGCGCGATCAGCGAGAGCACGACGTTCGCCGGCGACGATCTCCGCAACGCTCTGCCCCGATTCTCGCCCGAATCGCGGGAGGCCAACCAGGCGCTGATCGATCTGCTCGGGGAGATCGCCGGGCGCAAGGACGCGACGCCGGCGCAGATCGCGCTCGCCTGGCTCCTGGCGCAGAAGCCCTGGATCGTCCCGATCCCCGGCACCACCAAGCTGCGGCGGCTGAAGGAGAACATCGGTGCGACGGACATCGAGCTGACGGCCGGCGACCTCGGCGCGATCGACCAGGTCCTGGCGCAGGTCGAGGTGGCCGGCGACCGGTACCCGCCGCACCTCCAGGCCCAGGTCGGCCTCTGAGCCGGCTCCCCTAGGTGCGGGGCGCCGTGAGCGGCGGCGGTCCGAGGGGGCCGGCGTCCGCGAGCGCCACCGAGAGGGCGAGCGCCGCGTCGATCAGCGCGTCGAGCTGCCCGCCCGCCCGCTGCCCGGGTGCACTGTCGGTGAAGTCCGCCGAGGTGAGGTAGGCCGCCGTGGGCGCGACGATCGCGCCGAAGAAGGCGAGGATGTCGCGCAGGTGCCGCTCCACGCCCAGGTAGTGGTGATCGCTCGCGCCCATCGCGGCGATGCCGACCGGCGTGTCGCGCAGGGCCTCCACCGGCAGGTGGTCGATCAGGTTCTTCAGGACGCCGGTCAGCGAGCCGCGGTAGACGGGGGTCGCCAGCACCACGGCGTCCGCCGCGGCGATCGCCGCGAGCACCTCGGCGGTATCGTCGCCGAGGGTGTCGGCGGGCCGGCCGTCGGCCCACGCGATCCGCACCGTCGCGAGGTCGATGACCCGCGTGGTGGTGGCCGGATGCCGGGCGCTCACCCGGGCCTCCGCCTCCTCGATGGCGCGATGGAGGCGACCCGGGCGGGTCGCGCTGCCGACGACGATGACCAGCGAGCGCGGGGCGTCTGATGTGTTCGGCATAACCTGACTCGGCGTGTTGTGTTGACGGCGCGAGCCTACCCGCTGAGTCCTCGCGGGAACCGCCACGGCGCGCAGCCCGGCGTGGTTCAGCAGGGACTGATCCGGAAGACAGGGTGGTCGGGTGCGATGCGCTGGAACTCCGCGTCGGGCGAGTCGGGCCCCACGCCGCCGAAGAAGACGCCGACCTCGAACTTCCACCTCTTGAGGTAGGCGCGCAGCAGCGGCGTCTTCTCGCCGTCGGGTATCTCGGTCGCCGTGAAGGGCTCGCTGCGCCTGCCGAGCAGGAGCCGCCCCTCGCCGCCGGCGCGGAGGTTGCGCACCCACTGGGTGTGCCCGCGCGGCGCGACCAGATAGCGCTGGTCGTCGACGGTGAGCAGGTTGACGGGGGTGCGGCGTGGCTCGCCCGACGTGCGGCCCGGCACCTCCAGCACGCGGGACCCCGCGACGCTGATGCCGCACCGGGTCAGCCCGGAGACGACGCGGTTGAACACGTTGACCGTGAACCAGCCCGGCTTCTGGAAGTGGGTCTCCGTCGTCATCAAACCTCCTCAAGTGGAACCGTCCTGGCCACGGAGTCTCTTCCTCCGGGGCCCCCTTGGCGAGCTCACCCGTGCCGGCGGGCCCTGGTGGACCGGGGTGGGAGACTGCGCTCGGTGCCCACAACCCGGAGGCGGCCCGGTGGAGAACGAGACGAGCGACTACACCACGACGCGGGATGACCTCGACCAGGCGCTCGAGGAGTTGGCCGAGGCCGGCTACCGGGTGGTCTGCGGCCCGGTCCAGCAGGACGTGTTCACCAGTCCGGACCCCGCACCCCCGGAGTTCCAGGTCCGGATCACCAACGGCACCCAGTCGTGGGACGCGACGGCCCCGTCGCCGGACGAGGCCTTCGAGGAGGCGCTGCAGGAGTTCGGACGGGGCTAGCCCGGGTCGGCGAGCGCCTCGGCCAGGGCGTCGAGGGCCGGGATCTGGCCCTTCACCAGCTTGGTCCGCGCGCGGTCGGGGGTCATCCACTCGGCGCGGTCGATCTCGGGGAAGCTCCCGACCCTGCCCGAGCGTGGCGGCCACTCCATCTCGAAGTGGTTGCTCCGCACGTCGGACGCGTCGAAGTCGGCCTCGCGCGCGAAGACGGTCACCCGCTTGCCGTTCGATTGGCGGAACTCGCCGAGCGCGGTGGTCGGACCCTCGGGCGCCGGGCGGCCGAACTCCTCGGCGAATTCGCGGAGCGCCGCCGCCAGCGGCTGCTCGCTCTCATCGAACTCCCCCTTCGGGATGGACCAGGCGCCGCCGTCCTTCGTCGCCCAGAAAGGGCCGCCCATGTGGGCGATGAGCACCTCGAGTCCGTCCGCTCCGCGGCGGTGGAGCAGCAGGCCGGCGCTGCGCGCGGGCATCAGCGCAGGCTCGTGAGCGCGCTGGCGCGGGAGAGGTGGACGGCCTCCCAGCAGTAGCGCGCCGCGACGCTGCGGTAGGGGCGGAAGCGATCCCCGAGCGGGCCCATGCGGCGCGCGGGTGGGGGAGGGTCGATGCTCCAGGTGATGCCGTAGCCCTGGCGCACGCCGAGGTCGTCCACCGGCCACAGGTCCAGCCGTCGCAGCTCGAACATCAGGTACATCTCGGCCGTCCAGCGGCCGATCCCGCGCACGGTGACGAGGCGGGCGATGATCTCCTCGTCGCCGAGCGTGCCGTTGTCGTCGAGGATCACGGTGCCGTCGAGCACCTTCGCCGAGAGATCGCGCAGGGAGGCGAGCTTGGCGGCCGACAGGCCGGCGCCCCGCAGCTCCGCGTCCGGCACCCGGGTCAGCGTGGCGGCATCGAGCGGGCCGTCGATCAGGGCGCGCACGCGGCCGTGGATCGCCGACGCCGCGGGCCCCGCGAGCTGCTGGAAGGTGATCGACCGGACGAGCGCGCCGAAGTGGCCGTCCGGGTTGCGCGGCCGCCACGTGATCGGCCCGGCGCGGCGTACGAGCGCGTCCATCGCGGGGTCGGCCGCGGCGACCGCAGCGATCGCCGTGGCCAGCGACGCGCGCCGCGACCGCGGGATGCCGGCCGGAGGGCCCGCCGGGTAGCGGGCCTGGGGCAGGTCCACCCGCGCCCCGCGCATGGGGACGCGCTCGCGTCGCAGCAGCTCGAGTTGACGCTCGCCCATCGGGATGTGCCGTCGGCGCGCACCACGCGGTGCCACGGCACGCTGTCGTCGTGGATGGTCGCGAGCACCCTGCCCACCACGCGCGGCGCCTGCGGATCCACGTCCGAGTAGGCGCGCACGAAACCCTTCGGGATGACACGCACCTCCTCGAGGATGCGCTCCGTGCGGGGGTCGCCGTTGACCATGGGCCCAGCCTCTCATTCGTCGCGGCGGATCGCCCCGGGTGAACCGCCGGACACGCGGGTAGGCTCGGGACGTGAGCGATTTCGGGATCGTCAACGCGGACGACGTCCGCGACGTCTACGCCGACTCGGATGTCCCGGGCGAGTTCCGCTCGCTCACGCGGGCGCTCGGGGCGGAGCAACTCGCGGTGACGCTGATCCGCGTGCCGCCGCACAGCGACTTCGAGCAGGGGACGGGGCACTTCCACGCCGAGATCGAGGAGCTCTACATCGTCGCGCGCGGCACCCTGACGATGCGCCTGGGCGACGAGATCACCACGGTGACGGCCGGATCGGTCGTCCGGGTGGCGCCGCACACCCCGCGCTCGCACCGCAACGAGGGAGACGAGCCGGTCGAGAT
>CAVWTG010000013.1:0-97395 GCA_963757705.1 uncultured Actinomycetes bacterium
CGGTGGAGCTCGTCGACGAGCGTGCCAAGGATCATGCCCCCGGTGGCGCCGAGCGGATGGCCCATGGCGATGGCCCCGCCGTTGACGTTGACCTTCTCCATGTCGAGGCCCATGTCGCGCACGAAGCGCAGCACGACCGCGGCGAAGGCCTCGTTGATCTCACGAGGTCGAGGTCGTCGACCTCGATGCCCGCCTTGGCCAGCGCCTTGCGCGAGGCCGGCGCGGGGCCGGTGAGCATGATCGTCGGGTCGGCGCCCGAGACCGCCGTGGCGAGGATCTTCGCCCTGGGCGTCATGCCCAGGTCCTCGCCGGTCTGCTCGTTGCCGATGGCCAGGAGCGACGCGCCGTCCACGATGCCGCTGGAGTTGCCGGCGGTGTGCACATGGTCGATGCGCTCGACCCAGTGGTACTTCTGCAGCGCCACGGCGTCGAAGCCGCCCGCCTCGCCCATCGTGGCGAAGGAGGGCTTGAGCTGGCCCAGCGACTCCACGGTCGTGCCGGCCCGGATGTGCTCGTCGCGCTCCAGCACGACGTTCTCGTTGAGGTCGCGCACCGGGATGACCGAGTCGGAGAAGCGCCCCTCCTCGTGTGCGGCGACGGCGCGCTCCTGCGAGCGCGCGGCGTAGGCGTCGACCGTCTCGCGATCGAACTCCTCGATCGTCGCGATGAGGTCGGCGCCGATCCCCTGGGGGACGAAGTAGGTGTCGTAGTTGGTCTCCGGGTCCATGGCCCAGGCCCCGCCGTCGGAGCCCATCGGCACCCGGGACATCGACTCCACGCCGCCGGCGAAGACCAGGTCCTCCCAGCCCGAGGCGACCTTCTGGGCCGCGATGTTCACGGCCTCCAGGCCCGAGGCGCAGAAGCGGTTGAGCTGGACGCCCGAGACGGTGTCCGGCAGCCCGGCCTTCAGCGCAGCGGTCTTGGCGATGTCGGCGCCCTGGTCGCCGACCGGCGACACGCAGCCGAGGACGACGTCGTCGACTCGATTGGGGTCGAGCCGGTCGTTGCGCACGAGCATCTCGTGCATGAGGCCGACGACGAGGTCAACGGGCTTGGTCGCGTGCAGCGAGCCGTTGACCTTGCCGCGTCCCCGGGGGGTCCGGATGGCGTCGAAGACGAGCGCCTCGGTTCCTGGCATGGCTGAGTCCTTGTCCTTGGTTTGGTGGGTCAGGCGGCGGTCGCCACGGGCTCGCGCCGGGTGGCAGTCCCGCCCGCCACGTCGCCGCGAGCCAGCGCCGCGCGTCGCCAGCGTACGTAATGCGGGCCGAATTCGCCCAGCGGTCCGCGGATGAGCGGGCCGGTGGCACGCGCGACGCGGCGCAGGCCGCCGAACAGCCGGCGGTCGGCCCGGCTGAAGGGCAGCCCCAGCCGCTCGCGCAGGACGGGCGGCAGGAGCCCGACGGTGGAGACCCGGAGCTGGAGCGCCATGGGGCGGCTGACGACCCCCCACAGGCCGGGCCGCAGCCCCGGAAGGTTCGGAGGCGGGTCGTTGAACGCCCGCCACACGGGCGAGCCCGGGCGCGGCGCCAGGGCCGCGTACTCGCCGGGGGAGGGGAGCACGGAGGGCATGCCCGGCAGGATTCCCGACGCCCGGCCGGGCGTGGTGTGGCCTCGGACCACCCCGCGCGCGGCGCGCGGTGGCGGATCCACACCGCCGCCGGGCTACTGCGCCGCGCGCGCCGTGATGGCCCAGGTCGACGACGGCGCCACCACGGCCCCGTCCTCGACGACGAAGTCCGACAGCGCCGAGCGCAGGTCGGCCTCGATCTTCGGGCGCAGCCCGTCCACCCGGTCGCCCCACAGGCGCAGAACCTCCGCCGCCGGGCCGATCGACAGGTTGAGGTCGACGGCCTGGTCGAGGTCGTTGCCGATCTTGTATGGCAGGTCTCGGCGGGCCAGCCGGATCTCCTCGAAGCCCGCGCCCAGCAGCACGTCGGTCACGGTGTCGGCATTGGCCATCGAGAACGGCCCGGGGCCACAGCGCGGCACGTCGTAGTCCTCGGGCTCCTCGAGGTAGTCCGCGACGACCAGCTCGGCGCGGTGCAGGCAGTCGTTGTCGAGCTTGCGCCGCCAGACGACGATGTTCAGCCGGCCGCCGGGGACCAGCGCCCGGCGCACGTTGCGCAGCGCCGCCACCGGGTTGGCGAAGAACATCGTGCCCATGCGTGAGAACGCGTAGTCGAACGTCTCGTCGAAGGGCGTCACCTCCACGTCCGCCGTGGCGAAGCTCACATTGGCGGTGCCCGCCTGGCGGGCCTCCTCGATCGCCCGCTCGATCATCCGCTCAGCCACATCGACGCCGTGAGCGTGGCCCTCCGCGCCGACCAGCTCGGCCAGGCGCACCGTGGTGTCGCCCAGCCCGCAGCCGATGTCGAGCACGCGGTCGCCCTCCTCGGGGGGCTGGCGGCCATGGCGCCCTCGCCGTGGCGGCGCAGGCCCTCGGCCACGACGTCGCGGAACCGCAGCCAGATGTCGAACAGGGGGCCGTTCCAGGCCTCGGTGGCCTCGACGTTGTCCTCGACGACTCGGATCCCGTCCTCCACCGGTCGGAGTGTAAACGCGCCCAGCAACCTTTCTACACGCCGTTGCGCACCGCCACTACCATCGTGAGCGATGCGTCGCCCAAGGATGGTCGTCGTCGGTCTCATCGTTGCCGGAGGGTTGGCGGCCAGCGCCGTCGCGCTCGCCGACGATTCGAGCCAGGGCGTGGGCGAGCCGCCGCTGAAGCCGACCTGGACGAAGCCCAGCCAGGCCTGTAGCTCGGCCGGCGGCGGTGCGATCTGCGGGACGGTGCAGGCGACGACGAACGGGTCGGGCCTCTTCGTCATCACCCTCTATCCGGCGGAGAACGGGATCAAGAGGTTCGACCTCTGGTCCGGCACACCGATCCCGCTGAGCAAGATCCGCCCGAAGGGCATCTGCAAGTCGGGAGGGAAGCACACTGACACCCCAGACAAGGTGGGCACCTTCTACGTGGTCACCTGCAAGGACTCGGTCAAGCTCCACCACCACCAGACGTACTGCTTCGCGGGCCTGACCCGCTTCCCCTCGACCGACGGGCACACGACGTACCCCCTCTACATCGCGGGCTACGACGAGGGAACAACCAACGCCTGGCAGCTGCCGCCGGTCTCGAAGTGCCCGTCGAGCGTGGTGCACCGGGTGGTCAAGAAGCCCAAGAAGAAGAAGCACTGACGGACGACGGTCGGGGTCGCAATCGACCCCCGCGCCTCAGAGCCCGAGCGTCCGCCCGATGATGTCGCGCTGGATCTCGCTCGTGCCGCCGTAGATGGTCGAGACCAGTGTCGTGCGGACGTGGCGCTCCATGTCGTACTCGGTGGCGTAGCCGTAGCCGCCCATCATCTGCATCCCCTCCAGCGCGACCTTCTTGGCCGTCTCGGTCACCTTGAGCTTGGCCATCGACGCCTCGCGGGGGAACATCGCGCCGGGGTTGGCGTCGACCTTGCGCGCGACGTCGTAGGTCAGCAGGCGGCAGCACTCGATCTCGGTGGCGAGGTCGGCGATCCGGTGCTTGAGCGCCTGGAAGGAGCCGATCGGCCGGCCGAACTGCTTGCGCTCCTTGACGTAGGTCAGCAGGTCGTCGAACGCCCGCTGGGCCGTGCCGAGCATGAGCGCGGCGAGGATCAGCCGCTCGAAGTTGAGGCCGGCCATGAGCTGCATCCAGGCGCCGCCCTCCTCGCCCGACCAGCGCGGTCGGCGGAGATGGTGCAGTCGGTGAAGAACAGGTCGTTGACGACCTCGCCGCCCATCGTCTCGATCGGCGCGGATCTCCAGGCCCTCGGCGTCGCTGGGCACGCTGAGCATCGTCAGGCCCTCGTGCTTGCCGCCCGAGTTGTCCGTGCGGCAGACGAGCAGGATGTGGTCGGCGAAGTGCGCCTCGGAGATCCACGTCTTCTGGCCGTTGATGACGTAGCCGCCGTCGCGGCGCTCGGCCCGGCATTTCAGGGCGCCGACGTCGGAGCCGGCCTCCGGCTCGGACATCGCGATCGACTCGACGCGGCCCGCGACGATCCCGCCGAGGATCTCCTTGCTGCTGCTCGTCGCTGCCGAAGCGCTCGATCGCGCCGCCCGACGATCATCGTCACGCCGTAGCCGCCGATCGGCAGCATGCCCTTGGCGGTCTCCTCGAGGAACAGGCACATGTCGACCGCGCCCGCCGCCCGCGCCGCCGTACTCCTCGGGGATCGCGATCCCCGAGCCAGCCCAGGTCGGCGACCTTGGCGTAGATCTCCGGGCTGTGGGGATGGCGGCCGTGGTCGGTCAGCGGTCGCGCTGCTCGCGCGTGCCCACCTCGCGGCGGCAGAAGTCGCGGATGGCCGACACGAAGTCGGACTGCTCGTCGGTCAGCTCGGTGGAGGTGAGGGTCGTGCTCATGTCAGGACTCCTGCGGTGGTCGAGGGAGGGCGGAGGCGGATGCTCGCATCCTGCGCCACCGCGGGGAGCGCGCGCGTGGGGTTCGACGCCCGCCCGGTGGTTGTCGGGTGTGGCCGGACCACACCGGCGGGCGTAGGATCAGGCGATGGCCGCCGGCGAATGGCAGGACACCGTGCTGGCCGCCGGCCAGGAGCTGGGGGTCGACGGCCTGGGCGCTCTGGCCTCGCGGGCGCTCGAGGCGCAGCTGCCGCTGCTGCGCGAGGACCAGGACCTCCTGGAGGCCGCGCGCGCCAGCGTCCTGGCCAACGTGGGGCTGCTCGTGGACGTGATCAGCGGGACCGTCTCGCTGCGCCAGGTCGAGCCGCCGCCCGCGGCGATCGCGTTCACCCGTGAGCTGGCTCGGCGCAACGTTCCCGTGGCCGAGCTCGACCGGGCCTACCGGGTGGCCCAGCACGCCCTCTGGAGCTGGGCGATGGGCGAGGTGCGCGAGCGCATCGCCGACCCGGCGACCAAGGCCGAGGCCGTCGAGGGCCTCTCCGAGGCGGCGTTCGCCACGGGCGACGTGCTCAGCGCGCTGTTCATGGAGCGCTACGCCGTCGAGCGCGAGCGCTGGGTGCGCAGCGCCGACGCCGTGCGCAGCGCCACCGTCGAGGACCTGCTCTCGGGCGCGCCGGTTGACGTGGACGCGGCGTCCCGGCGCCTGGGCTACGAGCTGCGCCAGGAGCACCAGGCGTTCGTCGTCTGGGCCGAGGGAGAGGATGCCGTGCCCGAGGCGGCGGCCGACGCGGTGGGCGGCGCCCGGGCGCTGCTGATCGCCATGGGCGTCGGCGTGATCGCCGGGTGGGCGCCTCCGGGCGCGGTCGACCCGGGCGTCGCGGCGGGCGGCGAGGTCGCGCTGGGCGGACCGGCCGCGGGAGCCGACGGCTTCGCCCGCAGCCACCGCGAGGCGATGGAGGCGCGCCGTGTCGCCCGGGCGATGGGGCTCGAGGGGCCGGTGCGCCACGAGGACGTCGCGCTGCTGGCCCTGCTGACCCGGGACCCCGAGCAGGCGCGCGAGTTCGCCCGCCGCACGCTCGGGCCGCTGGCCGGCGACGACGAGGCGACCCGCCGCCTGGCCCGGACGCTGTTCGTCGTGCTCGAGGAGCAGGGGAGCCCGCGCCGGGCGGGCAAGCGCCTGGGCGTGCACGAGAACACGGTGGCCAAGCGCCTGCGCGCGATCGACCGGCTGCTGGAGCCGGGCGAGCGGGCGCGGCCGGCCGAGCTGATGGCCGCGCTCGTGATCGTCCGCGCCTCCGGCCGGGACTAGTCCTGTGCCGGCTTGTAGACCAGGATCACGACGCCGTCGTCCCCGACGGGCCGCGCCTCGGTCAGCGCCAGGCCTGCCGCCTGCGCCGTGTCGCCGAACACCTTCTTGCCCGCCCCCAGCACGGTGGGGAACACCATCAGCCGGTACTCGTCGATCAGGCCGTGGCCGACGAGCTCCTGGACAGCTCGGAGCTGCCGTTGATGAGGACGTCGCCGCCCGGCGCCTCGCGCAGCTTGGCGACCTCGGCCGCGATCTCGCCGGGCGCGATGACCGTGGAGTTGTTCCATTCGGGGTCGACAGCGTGCCCGAGACGACGTACTTGGGCATGTTGTTGAACTTGTCCGCGAACTCGCCCTCGCGCTCCGGCCACGCCTCGGCGAAGCCCTCGTAGGTCGTGCGCCCCAGCAGCAGGGCCTCGGCGGACATGACCTCGTCGAGCTTGAACTGATCGCCGTCGTCGCCGCGGCTGTACTTGAACGCCCAGCCGCCGCGCTCGGCGCCCTCGCTGCCGCCCGGGTCCTCGCCGACGCCGTCGACGCTCATGAACTGGGTGACCACGATCTTTCCCATTCCCACTCCCTCTCGTTGCGATTGACGTACCCCTATGACCGGCGCGCCGGCCCGCGCTCATCGGTCGGCTTGACCTAGAGTGACTGGCGTGCCGAGGACTCTGCTCGCGATCGCCGCGCTTCTCATCATGCCCGTCTCCGCCGCCGCGGCGAAGGGCACCGTGCACCTGCGCGGGACCGCGTACGAGTTCAACAACGTCGCCAAGCGCCTGGGCGGGGCGACGATCCGCGTGGCCGAGTACCCGAAGGCCAAGGCCACGGTCCGCGCCAACGGCGCCTACGACCTCGCCGTGCCCGATCGCGCGAGCGTGACGCCCTACATCGTCGCCGCCGGGCACCACACGATCTACCTCCAGACCTTCCGCACGGACGGGGAGGACCTGGCCAACGTCAACTTCCAGACCCCGTCCGACGACATCTACAAGGCGCTGGCCGCGCTGCTCTCCGTCCAGCTCGACGCCAACGGCGACCCGGCCAACTGCGCGATCGTCTCGACGTTCAGCACCGTGAAGGTGCGCGACCTGAGCTTCAGCGGCTTCATCGGCTACGGCGCCCACGGCGTGGCGGGCGCGACCGCCTCGGCCACTCCCACGCTGCCCAGCCCCGTCTACTTCAACGAGAACGTGATTCCCGACCGGGCGCAGCGCGAGTCGTCCAAGGACGGGGGCGTCATCTGGACCGAGGTCCCCGCGGGCACCTACCGGATCAGCGCGCACCATCCGACCCGGCGCTTCGCGGACTTCGTGGCCACGTGCAAGCCGGGGCGCATCGTCAACGCCAACCCGCCCTGGGGGCTGCACGAGCTGGCCCGGCTCAGCCCGGCCCGCGTCGACGCCCGCGCCCTTAAGGTCACCCGCCTCCCCGCCAAGTCGACGGTCCGGGTGAGCTGCGCCGGCAGGGGGTGCCCGTTCGGCACGCGGACGCGGCGCCCGGCCGGGAAGAGTCTCGACCTCAAGGGGCTGCTCGGCTCGGCGAAGCCCGGTCAGACCCTCGAGGTCGGCGTGTTCGCCCACGGCTTCGACGGGAAGGTCGTGCGCTGGAAGCTCGCCGCGAACCGGGCGCCCCGAACGACCACGTTGTGCGTGCCGCTCGGAAACACCCGGCCGCGACGGAGCTGCTGAGCTAGGCCGCCTCGGAGTAGGCGGGCTCGGCCTCGCCGACCTCGAGCTGCTCGACCTGGGCCTCGGCGCGGCTCTCGGGCACGAGGACCAGGGCGGCCACGGCGATCGCGGCCACGAGCAGGCCGGCCCCGATGAGGAAGGCCAGGTGATAGCCGCCCGTCAAGGCCGCGGCCGGTGGAGTCGCCGCTCGCCAGCAGGTCGTTCGTGCGCGTGGTGGCAACGTGGCCAGCACCGCAAGGCCGATCGCGCCGCCGACCTGAAGCGGTCGTGTTGACCAGGCCGGAGGCCAGGCCCGGAGTCGCTCGCGCGTCGCGCCCGACATGGCCAGCGTCATCAGCGACGGGAAGGCCAGGCCTGCGCCCGCGCCGAGCAGCAGCATGACCGGCAGGACGTGGGTCCAGTAGCTCGCCGTCCACCGGCGCCCGCGTGAACAGGGCGAGCGCCGGCGACCGGCAGAACAGGCCCGGGAACAGCGACGTTGCGCGCGCCGAACCGCGTCGACCAGCTGCGGGCGAGAAGCGAGCGACAGCGTGCCGATCGCAACGGTCACGGGCAGGAAGCCAGCCCGGTCTGGATCGCGTCGAAGCCCAGCACGCGCTGCAGGTAGAGGGCGCCGAGGAAGAACATCCCGAACATGCCCGCGACCACGAACAGGACCTGGATCAGGTTGGCCCCGGAGACCGTTGCGCGAGCGGAAGATGCGCAGCGGGATCAGCGGGTTGGCGCGCCCGGTGCCTCGCGCACGACGAAGGCGGCGAGCAGCGCCAGCGAGGCGGCGCCGAAGCCCAGCGTCGAGGCCGCGCCCCAGCCGTGCTCGGGCACCTTCACGATCGTGTACACGCCCAGCATCAGCGCGCTCGTGACCAGGCACCGCGCCGGGGATGTCGGCGCCCTGGCCGAAGCCGATGCCGCCTCGTCGCGCAGCAGGCGCAGGGCCAGGACGCCCGTGGCGATCCCGATCGGGATGTTCACGAAGAAGATCCAGTGCCAGTTGATGCTCTGGGTCAGCACGCCGCCGGCCAGCAGGCCGATCGACCCTCCGGCCGAGGCGACGAAGCTGTAGACGCCGATCGCGCGGGCCTGCTCGGCCGCGGCCGGGGAACATCGTCACGATCATCCCAGGATCACGGCCGAGGTCATCGCGCCGCCGATCCCCTGGAGGAAGCGGGCGCCGACGAGCATCTCCTGCGTCTGGGCCACGCCGCACAGCAGCGAGGCCCCGGTGAACAGGACCAGGCCGGCCATGAAGATCCGCTTGCGGCCGATCAGGTCGCCCAGACGGCCGGCCAGCAGGAGCAGGCCGCCGAAGGCGATCAGGTAGGCGTTGACCACCCAGGCCAGGCTGGACTGCGTGAAGTCCAGGTCGTGCTGAATCGAGGGCAGGGCGACGTTCACGACCGTGGCGTCGAGCACGATCATGAGCATCCCCGCGCACAGGACGTACAGCGCGACCCAGCGGGCGCGGTCGTCATGGGCGTTCGGGGCGGAGGCGAGGAGGTCTGACATCGAGGTCCCTTGGACGGAGGGTGGTGAGGGGAGGCAAGGGACCGTAGCAGATCGTCTGCTACGGGATCATTGTCAACGTCAGCTATGTGACGAGCGTCACTCGCGGCGGCGCACGGGCTGCGCGCAGATGGCCGGAGTGGACAGGCGGTCGGCCACCATCTGCGCCAGCGCCTCAAGGAAGACCTTGCGCTGGGCGACGGGAAGATCGGAGAGGACGTTGGCCTGGATGCGGTCGACGACCTTCTCGGCGATGGCCACGATGCGCTCCCCGGGCTTGGTCACGGAGACGACGCGGGCCCGGCGGTCGTGGGGGGAGGGAACGCGCTTGGCCAGGCCGGCCGCTTCGAGCTCGTCGAGCGTGACGACCATCGTCGTCTTGTCGAGGCCGACGGCCTGCGCGAGCTCGATCTGCGTGTACTCCCCGGTCATGGCCTGGGCGAGCACGTGATAGCCGCGGGGGGAGATGCCGACCTCCTCCAGCGCCGCCGTCATGTGGGTCTTGAGCACGTGGCTGGCCTGGGAGAGCAGCCAGCCGAGGTTCTCGGTCAGCGGCTCCGGCGTGCCCTGCGGCGTCTGGCGGCGAGCGGCTACGCCCATGCCGGCTTCCTCGCGTTGGCCACGAGCACGTCCACGAGACCGGGGAAGCGCTCCTGCAGGTCGGCCGTGCGCAGCGAGACGTGGCGCTCGGTCCCGTCGGGGCGGCTGCGGGTCACGCCGGCCTCGCGCAGCAGACGCAGGTGGTAGGAGAGCGTCGAGGCGGGCATTTCGAGGTCCTCGCGCAGCGCGCTGCACGTGCGCTCGCCCCCGTCGGCGAGGAGTCCGATGACCGCGAGACGGACCGGATCGCCCGTCGCCCGCAGCACCGTGGCCAGATCGATCTCGGCCGTGGAGGGGTGGTGGATCTCACGAACTGCCATGGGGTCTCGTTGTTCAGGGTAGCGCCGAGGACGATGTTGCGTCTATAGTTCTACGAACTTGGAAATATGGAAGGATGTCCCGCCGTGACCGCCGCCACCCTCACCCCGACGCGCCGGCTCGCCCCGCCCCTGGACTTCGTCCTCGTCGCCTCGATCATCGCGCTGGCGCTCTTCGCCTCGGCGACGCCCACCCCGCTCTACGCGGACTACGCCGCGCGCTTCGGATTCTCCACGCCCGTGCTGACCGCGGTGTACGCGGTCTACGCCGTGGGCGTGCTCTCCGCCCTTCTGCTCATCGGCCGCCTGTCCGACCAGGTGGGCCGTCGGCCCGTCCTGCTGTGGGCGCTGGGCGCCCTGCTCGTGGCCACGCTCCTGTTCATGGGAGCGCGCTCGGTGGAGTGGCTGTTCGCCGCCCGCGGGCTCCAGGGCCTGGCCACGGGCGCCGTGCTCGGCGCCGCCGGCGCCGCGCTGCTCGACCTCCATCCCCGTGGCGACGCCGTGCACGCCGGCCTGGTGAGCGGCGTCGTCTCGGCGCTGGGCATCGGCACGGGCGCGATCGTGTCCTCGACGATCGTGCAGGAGGCGCCGGGCCCGCGCGTCACTCCGTTCGTCCTGCTGTTCGTCCTGTTCGCGATCGCCCTGGCCGGGACGCTCGTCCTGCGCGAGTCCGTCGATCGCCCGCAGACTCCGCGCCTGCGCCCGCAGCGCCCGCGCGTTCCCGCGGCGGTGCGGCCGGTGTTCGCGCTCTCCAGTCTCGGCGTGATCGCCTCGTGGTCGATCGGCGGGCTCTACCTCGCGCTCGCCCCCTCGCTGACCGCGCAGATCCTGCACACGCACAGCCACCTGGCGGGCGGCGCCGCCGTCTTCGCCCTGGCGGGCGCGGGCGGGTTCGCCCAGCTCGCCTTCCGGCGCTTCACGCCGGTGATGGCCATGGGCGGAGGCTCCGCCGCGTTGGCCGTTGGCATGTCGGCGACCGCGCTTTCGGTCTCCACCGGCTCGGCCGCCCTGTTCCTCGGGGCCTCGGCGCTGACCGGAGCCGGGTTCGGCGTGGCCTTCCTGGGCGCGATCCGGCTGGTGTCGGCGGCGGCTCCGGCGGAGCACCGCGCCTCGGTGATGTCCGCCTTCTATGTCGTGGCCTACCTGTCGCTGTCGCTGCCCGCGATCGCGGCCGGCCTGGTCGCGCAGTCGCTGGGCCTCGAGGATACGTTCCGGATCTTCGGCTTGGGCATCGTGGCCGTCGCGCTCGGGCTGGGCGTGGCCACGTGGCGGCTGCGCGCCGTGGCCGCGGCCGCCTAGCGCGGTCGGGCGGAGGCGCCATTCACCGTCTGGTGACGGCGTCTTCACCGCTCGCACACAGGAGTTCTCCCTGCTCAGGCCACCTTTCGGTCCATGACACGAAATGGGGTGACACGGCGGCGGTCGTGGCGATGGCGCTGGCGGGTGTTCCGGACGATGAGGGACGCGATCGGCGCGGGATAGCCTCCCGCGCCGTGGACTACCTCTACGACTGGCGGCTGCCCGACGGCAAGGTCCTGCCGATCATCCATCCCGATCTGGCCCGCGCGCAGAGCACGGTGCGCGAGCTGATCGAGGCCGACGTCCGGGCGGCGCTGGCCGCGGCCGGCGACGGGGCGCGGGCGCTGGACCTGGCCTGCAACGAGGGCTGGTGGTCACATCGCCTGCTCGAGTGGGGCGCGGCCTTTGTGCTCGGCGTCGAGGCGCGGCCCGAGACGGTGGAGCGGGCGCGCCAGCTGCGCGACGCCTTCGGCCTCTCGGAGCGGCGCCTGGAGCTGCGCGTGGGCGACGCCACGGCGCTCGACCCGGGCGAGGCCGGACGGTTCGACGTCGTCCTCTGCCTCGGCCTGCTCTACCACCTCGAGGACCCGGTGGGCGCCCTGCGCCGGGCCCGGGCGCTGTGCCGGGCGGGCGGCCTGCTGGCGCTCGAGACCCAGACCGCGCGCATCGCCGCGCCGATCGAGCACGCCTGGGGCAGCTCCGACGAGGCCACGGAATCGGCGGATGCGGGCTTTGCCGTGCGCTGGGAGCGCGACGAGGACAACCCGCTGGCCAGCATGGGCGGGGCGGTCAGCCTGATCCCCAACCGCGAGGCGCGTGGAGCTGGGGCTGCGGGCCGCGGGCTTCGAGGACGTGCGCTTCGCTGCGCCCGCCGAGCATCACGCGGCCGGATTTCGCAGCGGCGACCGCGTGGTCGCCCTGGCGCGCTAGCCGTTCTCGCTGTCGGACTCGACCACGACGAGCCGGTAGGCCCTGTCGAGGCGCACGTCGACGGTCTTGCCGTCGGGCTTTGTGACCTCGACCTCCCAGGTGGCCCCGTTCTCGGAGTCGCGCTCGACGGAGTTCGCGTGCCCGCCGCCGGTGATCGCCAGGGCCGCCCTGGTCGCCCGGTCCGCGCCTGGACCCGTCTGCCCTCCGTCGTCGTCACTCACGGCGATGGCGGTTCCGGCGCCTCCGGCGCCGAGGGCGAGGATCGCTCCGCTCACGATGAGGTACCTGCGCTTCACGGTCATGCCCGGCCTCCTGGTTCGGATCGGAGCCCGGTTTGTACCGGCGCCGGATGAGGCTCGGATGAGGGGAGGCTCAACGAGACGTCGGCTCCCCCCTCCGGGCGGTTGGTGGCGTGCACCGAGCCGCCGTGGGCATGCGCGACCGCCGCGACGATCGCCAGCCCGAGCCCCGCGCCGCCGCGCCCGCGGGCCGGATCTGCCCGGGTGAACCGCTCGAAGGCCCGCTCGGCGAACCCCGGCGGGAAGCCCGGCCCCTCGTCGGTCACGTGGATCTCCACCGCGTCGCCGTGGCGGCGCGCCGAGATCGTCACGTCGCCCCCGCCATGGCGCAGCGCGTTGTCGGCGAGGTTGCGCAGGGCCTGCTCGAGGCGGAGCGGGTCGGCCGAGAGCGAGAGCCCACCCGCGTCCTCGACCCGGATCGCCGGTGCGCCCGCCGGCAGCACCCGAGTCACGCGCTCGAACAGGTCGTCGATCGCGACGGTCTCGGGCCGGACCGGAAGCTCTCCCTGGTCTGAGCGGGCGATCACCAGCAGGTCCTCGGCCAGCGCCGACAGGCGATCCGCTTCCTCCGACGCTGAGCGCAGCGACTCGCGCAGCTCCGCCTCGGTTCGGCCCTGCCTGAGGGCCAGCTCCAGCTCGGTGCGCAGGATGGCCAGCGGCGTGCGCAGCTCGTGGCTGGCGTCGGCGACGAAGGTCCGCTCGCGCTCGAAGGCCGCCTCCAGGCGGGCGATCATCTCGTTCAGCGTCTCGCCCAGCCGGTGAAGCTCGTCCTGGGCCGGCGGCACCGGCAGGCGCTGCCCCCGTCCCTCGGCCGAGACGAGACTCGCCCGGCGGCGCATCGCCTCCACCGGGCGCAGCGCCGCGGCCGCGATGCCGTAGCCCGCGAGCGAAGCCAGCAGAAGCGCGATCGGCCCGCCGATGAGCAGGCGCCGGCGCAGGCTGCGCAGAGCGTCGTTGCGGTCGTCCAGCGCTGAGCCCACGACCACGACGAGCCGCCGGCCGCCGGCGCTCACGGGCGTGGCCAGCAGCCGCGACGGGTCCTTCAGGCCGGGCAGCGGCGGGCGGTCGACGAGGAGCGTCGCGCTCCGGGCCCGGAGCAGCTCCGCGGGCGCGAGCAGGCGCCGTCGAGAGAACGGCGGAGTCGATTCGACGATCCGGCCGCGGGAGTCGACGATCTGGGTGAAGCTCTCGCCCTGCTCGACGAGGGCCGCTCCCCCGGTCCGCGCCAATCCGCTCGCGCCGCCGGTCTGGCGGATCAGGGCCGTGACGTCGTCGGCGCGCGATCGCAGACCCTGGTCCACCGTGTGGTCGAGGTCCGAGCGAATCGCGTAGTAGATGAACAGGCCGGTGCCCGCCAGGACCAGGGCCATGACGAGCGCGAAGACCAGGGTGAGCTTGAGCCGGATCGGGATCCTGGCCATGAGGAGACCACGATAGGCAGAGGCTCGTGAGACGGAGATGAGAGCAGGCTCATGCGGCTCTCATCTGCGCCTACGATCCTGCGGGCATGCGCGTCCTCATCGTCGAGGATGAAGTGAAGATGGCCGGCCTCATCCGGCGCGGGCTGCGCGCCGAGGGCGTCGTCGCCGACGTCGCCACCCGAGGCGAGGACGCCCTCTGGATGGCGGCCGCGAGTCCGTACGACGCGGTCGTCATGGACGTGATGCTTCCGGGCATCGACGGGTTCGAGACCTGCCGGCGGCTGCGCGAGCAGGGCGTGTGGGCGGCCGTGCTCATCCTCACCGCGCGCGACTCGGTCGAGGACCGGGTGGCGGGACTCGACGGCGGCGCCGACGACTACCTGGTCAAGCCCTTCTCGTTCGCGGAGCTGCTCGCCCGGCTGCGCGCGCTGGCGCGCCGGGGCCCCGTCGAGCGCCCGGCGATCCTCCAGGTCGGCGATCTCCACCTTGATCCGGCCTCGCGCCGGGTGTGGCGCGGCGACGCCGACATCGCGCTGTCCGCGAAGGAGTTCGCGCTGCTGGAGGCCTTCATGCGCCGTCCGGGTGAGGTCCTCGATCGCCTCGCCCTGCTCGAGCACGCCTGGGACTACGAGTATGAGAACCGCTCCAACGTGGTCGACGTCTACGTCCGCTACCTGCGCGAGAAGATCGACCGCCCGTTCGGCGTCGAGAGCCTCGAGACCGTTCGCGGATCGGGTTATCGCCTGCGCCGCGACGGCGGCGCCCCGGCCGGCTAGCGCCGGAAGGCGACCAGCTCCTCGCGCGTCCCGTCGCGCACCCCGACGCTCAGGACCGGGCCGAGACCGCGGGCGTAGTACTTGTGCTCCGTCCCCGTCGGCTCCAGGCGCGTGAAGTCGCGCGTCACCAGCAGGTGCGAGAACGCGCCGTAGGGGACGGTCGCGCGCCCGTCGCGGCGCAGCACCTGCGCCTGGTCCTCGGCCTCGCCGCGCAGGTACTCCTGGCGGTAGGGAGCGCCCGGCCGAGGGTGGGCGAGCATGACGATGCCGGCCCTTGCCCCGTGGACGCCTGCCTCCCAGGATCCCGCGGTCGACGGAGGCCGGCCGGGTGAGTAGGCCTTAGTGTCCTCGCCCAGGTACCAGACGTTGCCCGCCGAGTCCTGGGCGTACCAGTCCCAGGTGTTCTCGACGACGCGGCCCCCATGCCGGGCGATGTCGTGTACGACCCGGGCGCGGACGCCGGAGGCCACGCGCTTGGTGCGCCGGGTCACCGTGACGACGATGTGGTTGACGTCGGAGCCGTCGTGCTCGGTGTAGTCCCAGCGCGTTCCCGGCGCCATGGGCCAGTAGGGGTTGTCGATGTGGGTGGAGAAGCGCGGCGAGGCGGAGTGGGCGGGCGAACCGCATCCGGACCCGGCGGCGATCGCGGCGCATGAGATGAGGGCTGTCGTCCAGTTCATGCGCCGAGCGTGCCCGGTGCGCATGAGTCCAGGGTGAGAGCCCGGGCGCTAGCGGGGCCGCGTGGCGCGCTCGAGCAGCTGGATCGCCGACTCATACGGCCGGCCCGTGGCCTGCTCCATGCCGATCTCGCACGTGCGGTTGGCCGACACGTAGGCGTCGAAGGGCGCCGCGCCGACCTCGGCCGCCTCGGCGCGGGTGGCCGACGCGGTCAGCTCGGGGTGCAGCAGCCCGCGGTCGCCGGCGAAGCCGCAGCACTCGGCGTTGAGGGGCACGACGACCTCGTCGGCCAGCGCGCGCGTCAGCGCCTCGAGCTTGCCCGCCTGGCCGAGGTGGCGGGTGGAGCAGGGCGGATGCACGGTCGCCCGGCCGGCCCGGCGCCCCACCTCCAGCGCGGGGAGCAGGTGATCGTGCGCCCAGGCCACCGAGTCGACGATCTCCACGCCGGCCAGGCGCTCGCGCGCCGCCTCGTCGAGCGCCTCGGGCGCCTCCTCCGTCAGGCCCAGCGCGCACGAGCTGGCGTCGATGACCACGGGCAGCTTCCCCCCGTCGCTCCAGCGCCACAGCGACTCGGCCGTCCGCGCCGCCATCAGGGCATGGCCGTCGCCAAAGCCCTTGGAGCTCCAGGGCACCGCGCAGCAGTTGCCCGCCGCGTCGGTCGGGATCCACACCGGCAGGCCGGCCCGGCGCGAGACCTCCACGAGCGCCTGGGGCACCGGCAGCGATCCACCCGGCGCCCGGCGCGACAGGCCGAAGATGCGGTTGACGCAGGCCGGCATGTAGACGGCGGCCGCGCCCTCGCGCCGGGTCGCGGGAAGCTCGGCCGGGGCGGCGTCGGGCACCGCTTCGCTCCAGGTCGGCACGAGCTCCTCCGGCGCGGCGAAGCGCACTCCGTCGGCCATCGCGGCCACCGCCCGGTCGCCGAGCACCCGCGCGGCCAGGCCGCCGGTGCGCAGCGCCCCGCGGGCCGCCTTCTCGGCCGAGGCGTAGCGCTCGGCCACCCGCGCCGCGGCCCGCTCGGCGCGCGGGGAGTGCGTCCGGGAGCGCACGTCCTTGACGAGCTTGCCGGTGTCGATGCCCAGCGGGCAGACGATGCGGCACGACCCGTCGGCCGCGCACGTCTCCACGGCGTCGTAGCCGTACTCCTCCAGCAGTGCGTCGCGGACGGGCGAGCCCGCGGGCTGGCGCGCCATCTCGCGGCGCAGCACGATCCGCTGGCGGGGCGTGGTGGTGAGGTCGCGGCTCGGGCAGACCGGCTCGCAGAACCCGCACTCGATGCAGGTGTTGGCCTTGCCCGCCTCCTCGATCGCGGGGAAGGACTTGAGGTTGCGCAGGTGCAGCTCGGCGTCGCGGGAGAGGACGACCTCGGGGTTGAGCACGCCCGCCGGGTCGGCCAGCGCCTTGATGCGCCACATCAGCTCCGTCGCCTTCTCGCCCCACTCGCGCTCGACGTAGGGGGCCATCGAGCGCCCGGTGCCGTGCTCGGCCTTCAGCGAGCCGTCGTAGCGCTCGACGATCAGGTCGACCAGGCCGGTCATGAAGCCCTCGTAGCGCTCGCGGTCGGCCTCCAGCGAGAAGTCGGGCGTGAGCAGGAAGTGCAGGTTGCCGGCCGAGGCGTGGCCCGCCACCCCGGTGAGGAACTGGTGCTCGCCCAGCAGCGCCTGGATGTCGCGGGCCGAGTCGGCGATGCGCTCGGGCGGCACGCAGACGTCCTCGATGATGAACGTGCTGGCCGGCGGGCGCACGGCCCCGACGATCCCCTGCATGCCCTCGCGCACGCGCCAGAAGACCTCGGTCTCCTCGCGGTCGCGGGTGAAGGCGGCGGGCGCGACCGGGCTCGAGCCGCTCAGCGCCTCCAGCGCCGCGGCCTCCAGGCCGTCGAGCGCCGACGGATCGTCGGTGCGCATCTCCACCAGGAGCGCGGCGCCGGCCGGGTCGAGCTCGCGCCATTCCTCGGGGATGCCGGGTAGGGCGTAGGAGGCGGCGATGAGCGTCGGGTTGACCATCAGCTCCACCGCGCACGCGCCGGCGGCCACGAGTCGCCGGCACCGGCTCGGCGGCGGCGTCGATCCCGTCGAAGAAGATCAGGCCGGTGGCGGTGTGGCGGCCGTGGGGGACGGTGTCCAGCACGGCCTCGGCGACGAAGCCGAGCGTCCCCTCCGAGCCGACGAGCAGGTTGCGGAAGATCTCGACCGGCTCGTCGGCGTCCAGGAACGCGCACAGCCGGTAGCCCGTCGTGTTCTTGATCTCGAACTTGCGCCGGATGCGCTCGCTCAGCTCGCGCGTCGGCGCGGATCTCGTCGCGGATCTCCGCCAGGCCCGCGGCCAGCGCCGGCTCGGCGTCGGCGAAGCGCTGCGCCGCGTCGGGAGCGGCCGTGTCGATCGTCGTGCCCGAGGGCAGGACGAACGTCAGCGAGCGCAGCGTGCGGTAGGCGTCGGCCACCACGCCGCAGCGCATTCCGCCGGAGTTGTTGGCGATGACGCCGCCGACCGTGGCGATGTCCGTCGAGGCGGGATCGGGACCCAGGCGCCGGCGAGTGCTTGACCAGCGCGCGGTTGACCGCCGCCAGCACCGTCCCGGGCTTGACGCGGACGGTCTCGCCGCCGTCGTCCTCCAGGCGAAAGCCGTTGAAGTGGCGGCGGACGTCGATGAGGATGCCGTCGCTCTGGGCCTGCCCGTTGAGGCTCGTGCCGCCGGCCCGGAAGGTGGCCGGCACCCGGCTGCTGCGGGCGTAGGCCAGCGTCTTGGCCACGTCCGTGGCGTCGTGGGCCATCACGACGACCCGGGGGATCAGCCGGTAGGGGCTCGCGTCCGAGGCGTAGCGGACGAGGTCGTCGCGCGGTGCAGTACGCGCTCGGCGCCGAGCAGTGTGACCAGGTCGCCGCGCAGCGGCTCGGGCGTGCCGTTGGCCAGCGCCCGTCCGGGACGCGGTCGGGCGCGGCCTCGGCGGGCGGCGCGACGGTCGCCATCAGAACAGCGACATGCCGGGTGTGACGGAGACCTCGACGAGCCTCGGACCGTCGGCCGCGATCGCCCTGCCCAGCGCATCGCGCAGCGCCTCGAGTCCCGAGACCCGGCGTGAGCCCACGCCGTAGCTGGTCGCCGTCAGACCGACCTCGAGCGCCGGGAGATCGAGCCCGGGGGCGCCGGTGACCTGCTCGGCCTCGGCGAACCACTTGAGGATCCCGTACTCGTCGTTGCGGATGATCAGGAACGTGACGGGCACCCGGTAGGCGGCGGCCGTCCAGAAGCCGGTGATCGCGTACTGCGCTGAGCCCTCGCCCAGGACGCAGACCACGGGGCGGCTGGGCTGGGCGAGCTGGACGCCGATCGCGCCGGCGAGGCCGAAGCCCAGGCCGCCGCCCGCGCCGAAGTAGTAGCTGCCCGGGCGCGAGAGGCGCATCCGGTTGCGCAGCGCCAGCGTGCTCGTCGGCGACTCCAGCACGACGATCCCGTCGTCGGGCATGACGTCGGCCAGCGTGGCGTGCACCGCGCCGGGGTCCAGCGGGTCCCCGTCCTCGGCCGGCGGCGGGTCGCCGAGCGGCTCGGGCGGCTCGCGGTCGGAGTCTCCCGCCGCCTCGGCCAGGGCCTCCAGCGTCAGGCGCACGTCGGCCACGAGCGCGTCGCCCATCGGGGCGCGCGCGGCCTCGTCGGGATCGCTGGTGATGGCGACCAGCGCCGAGCTCTCGGCCAGGGCGGGCCCGGGGATGTAGGGGTAGTAGGGAAAGACGGAGCTCCCGGCCACGATGATCAGGTCGTGCTCGGCCAGCATCTGGCCGGCCGGACCGATCGCCGGGGGCAGCACGCCGCGGAAGTGGGGATGGCCCTCGGGGAACCCGATGCGCCCGCCGCCGGGCGCCGGCGTCGCCCACACCGGCAGGCGCTGGCGCTCGCTCAGGGCGACCGCGGCCTCCCAGGCTCCGCTCGCGTCGACGTCGGGCCCGACGACCATCGCCGGGCGGCTGGCGTCGCGCAGGCGCTGCGCGAGGGCGCGCACCTCGTCGGGGTCGGCCACGGCGCGGCCGGTCACGCGCCGAGCGATGGCCAGCCGCGTCTCGCCGTCGTCGGCCTCCACGCCCCAGTCATCCATGGGGATCGAGAGGAACACCGGGCCCTTGGGTGGCAGCGAGGCGTGGTGGATGGCTCGGCCCAGCGCCGCGGGGACGTCCTGGGCGCGCGGCACCTCGTAGCTCCACTTCACGAACGGGTGCGGGACCCGCGCGGCGTCGCGGTTGGTCAGGTTGGCCTGCATCGTCATGTGCGCGCGGACCTGTTGGCCGGCGGTGATGAGCAGGGGCGACTTGTTGGCCTGGGCGTTGAAGATCGCGCCCATGGCGTTGCCCACTCCGGGCGCCGTGTGCAGGTTGGCGTGCGTGACCTGGCCCGAGGCCTGCGCGAAGCCGTCGGCCATCCCGACCACGACGGCCTCCTGGAGCCCCAGGACGTAGCGGAAGTCCTCCGGGTACTCGTGGAGCATCGGCAGCTCGGTCGACCCGGGGTTGCCGAAGATCGTCGTCATGCCGCGGGCACGGAACAGCTCGAAGGCGGCCTCGCGGACGGTGGTCACGCCGGAAACCTATACGGCGGCGGGCTGTCCGGCGCGGCCGGCCTTCTCGGCGTTCTCCGCGATCGCGTCGATGATGTCCGGCCACGCCCCGCGGGGGAGGTCGTGCCCCATGCCGGGGATCATCACGAGCCGCGCGCCGGGGATCGCCTTGGCCGTGGCCTTGCCGCCGGAGGGCGCCACGAGCTTGTCCTTCGTCCCGTGGATCACCACGGTCGGCACGCGGATGCTGCGCAGCGCGGCGGCGCGGTGGCCCGAGGCGACGATCGCGCCGAGCTGGCGCAGGCTTCCGGCGGGGTTCACGCCACGGTCGTGGCTGCGGCCGAGCAGGTCCCTGACGTGGTCGAGGTCGGGCTCGAAGCCCGGCGACCCGATCACGCCGTAGAGCTCCACCAGCGCCTCGACGTAGCCCTCGCGGTCGCGCGGCGGGCGCTTGAAGAACTTCGGGTAGATGACCGGGCTGGCCTGTCCGGTCCAGCGGCTGCCCGTGTTGGACATGATCGAGGCCAGGGAGCGGACGCGCTCCGGATGCCGGGCGGCCAGCGTCTGGGCGATCATCCCGCCCATCGACGCGCCGACCACGTGGGCCGAGTCGATCCCCAGGTGGTCGAGCAGACCGGCGGCGTCGTCGGCCATGTCGTCCAGCGTGTAGGCGACGGGCCGGGGGCGCCGGCGGATGATCTGGCCGATCTTGGGCGGCGGGACGGAGTCGAAGTGCGTCGATCGCCCGACGTCCCGGTTGTCGTAGCGGATCACGAAGTAGCCGCGCGAGACGAGCTCGGCGCAGAAGTCCTCGTCCCAGCCCAGCATCTGCGTGCTCAGCCCCATGATCAGGAGCATGGGCGTGTCGTCGGGATTCCCGAACGTCTCGTAGCAGAGCGTGACGTCCCCGACCTGGGCGAACTGCTCGTTCATGCCGTGATCTCCTTGGCGATCTCCAGCGCCTCGGCGGGCGGGCGCCCGGCGGTGGCGGCCAGCCAGCACGCGACCGGCGCGGCCACGCGCTCGGAGGAGTGCGCGGCCTCGCCGGCGAGGTCCAGCAGCGTCGAGAACTCCTCCGTCGTCGGCGCCGGCACGCCGAGGCGCTCGGCGTACGCGTCGATCCACTCGCGCGCGTTCATCGGCGTGGACCCTACCGGTCGGGTAGCGTCCGCCCACAGTGAAGCTCGGACTCAACACCGGCTACTGGGCGGGCGGCCCGCCGCCGGGCGCGACGGAGGCGCTGGCCGAGGCCGAGAAGCTGGGCTTCGACTCGGTGTGGACCGCCGAGGCCTACGGCTCGGACTGCCTGACCCCGCTGGCCTGGTGGGGCGCGGGCACGGAGCGCATCCGGCTGGGCACGGCGATCGTCCAGATGTCGGCGCGCCAGCCCGCGGCCACCGCGATGGCGGCGATGACCATGGACCACCTGAGCGGCGGGCGCTTCGTCCTCGGGCTCGGCGTGTCCGGGCCCCAGGTCGTGGAGGGCTGGTACGGGATGCCGTTCGCCAAGCCGCTGGCTCGCACGCGCGAGTACATCGGGATCCTGCGCGACATCTGGGCGCGGCAGGGGCCTGTCACGAATGACGGCGAGCACTACCCGCTGCCGCTGCCCGGCGGCACCGGCCTGGGCAAGCCGCTGAAGTCCTCCATCCACCCGCTGCGCGAGGACATCCCGATCTTCCTCGGGGCGGAGGGGCCGAAGAACATCGCCCTGGCGGCCGAGCTGTGCGATGGCTGGCTGGCCATGCTGTTCTCGCCCGAGCAGTCCTACTTCACCGACGCGCTGGCCGAGGGCTTCGCCCAGCCGGGCGCGCGCCGCAGCGCCGAGGACTTCGAGGTCGCCGCCACCGTCCCGCTCATCGTCACCGACGACGTCGAGGCCGCGGTCGACGCGGTGCGCCCGTTCTACGCCCTGTACTTCGGCGGCATGGGGGCGAAGGGACGCAACTTCCACGCCAACGTGGCGATCCGCATGGGCTACGAGGAGATGATCGAGAAGGTCACCGACCTCTACCTCGAGGGCAAGAAGACCGAGGCCGCCGCCGCGATCCCGAGCGAGCTGATCGAGCGCCTCTCCCTGATCGGCCCGCCCGACAAGATCCGCCACGACCTCGAGCCCTGGCGCGAGTCGGTGGTGACGACCCTGCTCGTCACCGGCGACGTGAACCTCGTGCGCCAGGCCGCCGAGATCGTGCTGGGGTAGGCGACACCGGCCGCGTTAACGGCGGGCATTGAGGGGTCGGCTCGGCCGGGTCCCGAGCATCGATTGAACGATTGAACGGCCTATGGCACGTACAAGGGTTCACTCGATGGCCAGAGCCGGTTCGGGCCACCCTCATTGCTGCCGTTAGCCCGGCTCGGACTCGACGGCCGCCTCCGACTCCGCCGCCGCCGGGGACTCCCCCTCCGGCGCCGGCCCGGCTCCGTTGCGGGCCGCCGGCTTGAGCGCCTCGACCTCCTCGCGCAGCCAGCCCATCAGCAGCGAGAGGTCGGGCATCTGGTCGCGGTCGGCGACGAGGCCGAAGTCCAGTCGAGCCGCAGTAGCTCATGACGGTGATGTTGAGTCCCATCCCGTCGGTGATCACCGACACCGGGTAGTTGGCGACCAGCCGTGCCCCGGCGCAGTAGAGCGGGAAGTTGCGGGCCCGGGACGTTGGAGATGACGAGGTTCCACGCCGGGCGCCCGGCGCCGCTCGTGGCCAGCGAGAACGTCAGCCGCGCGGCGCGCGCGAAGACCGCGGGCGGGATGAAGTGGTTGGCGTCCTGCAGCAGCTCCGCGGGCAGGGCGCGGTGGCGCTCCTTCATCATCGCTCAGCGCCTCGTGGGTGCTTGCGCAGGCGCTCCACCGGGTCGGGCTCGTTCGTGAACAGCGGCGCGCTCATGCAGCATGATCCGGTTGCCGTAGGTGCCCATCTGGTGCTCCGTGCGCACGGAGATCGGGATCTGCGCGACCAGCGGCTCGGCGGGCAGCTCGTCGATGCTCGATCAGCCAGCGGCGCACGGCGCCGGCGCAGATCGAGACGACGACGTCGTTGACCGTGGTGCCGTACTCGTTCTTGATCGCCTTGAACTCGTCCAGCGTGAGCTGGCCGAAGGCGAACCGCCGGTGGGCCGACACGCGCCCGTTGAACGACGTCTTGGGCGCCTTGAGCGGGCTGCGGCACCACGCGCGCCGGGGCCGCTGCGGCGGATCGCCCGGCCCAGGCCGGCGGCGACGCGGCCGACCGCGTTCGCGCCCGGGATGCGTGCTGAACGGCGTCTCCTCCAGGTTGGGCGCGGCGGCGGGCAGCGAGCGCAGCGCGCGCAGCGGATAGCGCGGGAGCGCCCAGCAGCCCGCGGCCCAGCATCTCGAGCTCGCGAGGGATCGCGGCTCGGCGTCGTCGGTCGCAGCGTCGGACGCCGGCAGCTCGCGGCCCTCCGGGGACGAGGTCGAGCAGCAGACCCATGATCTCGGCGCCCGACATGCCGTCGATCACCGCGTGGTGGATCTTGGTCAGCATCGCCGCGTGCCCGCCTCCAGGCCCTGGATCAGGTAGAGCTCCCACAGCGGCCGCGAGCGGTCGAGCGGGCGCGACGATGATCCGCGCGACCTGCTCGGCGAGCTGCTCGTCGTTGCCCGGCGCGGGCAGCGCGAGCTCGCGCACGTGGAAGTCCAGGTCGAAGTCGGCGTCGTCGACCCAGTACGGGTAGTCGAGCCCGAGCGGCACCTCGGCCAGGCGCCAGCGCAGCGGCGGCAGCAGCGGCAGGCGCTCGGCGATCAGCAGGTGGATGTCGCGCGATCGTCGAGCTCGCCGCCGGCGCCGTCGACGGGTCGAGGATGGCCAGGCCGGCGACGTGGCCGTACTGGCGCGGCGTCTCCAGCGCGAGGAACTGCGCGTCAAGGCTGGTCAGCTGCCGCATCCCTCTCCTCTCCCGAACGGCCATGTCAGCGTATCCCGTCCCGTAGAGTCCCGCCCGCCAAAGCGCGACCAAGGGGGCAACAGCCATGAGCCGCACGTTCGTGATCGGCGTCGGGATGACCAAGTTCGAGAAGCCGGGCGCCAAGGACTGGGACTACCCGGACATGGCGCAGGAGGCCGGGGACGAAGGCGCTCGAGGACGCCGGCATCGACTACGAGCGAGTCGAGCAGGCCTTCGTCGGCTACTGCTACGGCGACTCGACCGCGGGCCAGCGCGCGGTCTACGGACTCGGCCTGACCGGCATCCCGGTCGTCAACGTCAACAACAACTGCTCGACCGGATCCAGCGGCGCTCTACATGGCGCGCCAGGCCGTCAAGGGCGGGCTCGTCGACTGCGCGCTCGCGCTCGGCTTCGAGAAGATGGAGAAGGGCTCGCTCGGCGTGAAGTACACCGACCGCACGAACCCGATCGACAAGCACGTGATGGCGCATGTTCGAGCTGCGCGACCCCGAGGAGTCGCCGCCGGCGCCGCAGATGTTCGGCAACGCCGGGCGCGAGCACATGGAGCGCTACGGCTCGGACGCCCGACCACTACGCCTGGATCGGCTGGAAGAACCACAAGCACTCGGTCAACAACCCCTACGCCCAGTTCCAGGACGAGTACTCGCTCGACGAGATCAAGGAGGCGAAGGTGATCCACGAGCCGCTGACCAAGCTCCAGTGCTCGCCGACCTCGGACGGCTCGGGCGCGGCGATCGTCGCCTCCGAGCGCTTCGTGGACGAGCACGACCTGTGGGACCAGGCGATCGAGATCGCGGGCCAGGCGCTGGTCACCGACATGGCGAGCACCTTCGAGGACCGCTCGTGCATCAAGATCGTCGGCTACGACATGAGCCGCGAGGCCGCGCGCCGGGCGATGGAGGAGGCGGAGGTCTCGATCGACGACGTCGAGGTCGTAGAGCTGCACGACTGCTTCTCGGCCAACGAGCTCATCACCTACGAGGCGCTCGGCCTGGCCGAGGAGGGCCACGGCCACGAGCTCGTGGACGACGAGGACACGACCTACGGCGGGCGCTGGGTGGTCAACCCGTCGGGCGGCCTGATCTCCAAGGGCCACCCGCTGGGCGCCACGGGGCTGGCGCAGTGCAGCGAGCTGACCTGGCAGCTGCGCGGCGAGGCCGATGCCCGCCAGGTCGAGGGCGCGAACGTCGCGCTCCAGCACAACATCGGGCTGGGCGGCGCGGCTGTGGTGAGCGTCTACCGCAGGGCGGCCTGAGCCGCGGCGGCTTCCCGGTCGGCGGCCGTCTCGGGAACCGAGCGGCCGTCGAGCAGGTGGCGGCGCAGGAAGTCGATCTGCTCGGCCACGGCCAGCTCGAACAGCGTTCCCATGTAGACGTCGAAGTGCCCGGCGTCGTAGCGGCGCACCTCCCCGCGGGGCGCCCGGGCCGCCGCGGCCAGCGCCGGTGTCGGCGGCGTGACGACGTCCGACATGCAGACGATCACCAGCCACGGGCAGCGCACATGGCCCGCGTGGCGCAGCGGCCGGTAGGTGCCGACCCGCAGCAGGGCCCGGGCCGCGAACTCGTTGCGAAACTCGCGGCCGGGTTCGAAGAGCGCGCGGTACCCGGGCTCGGCGTCGGGTGAGCTCATCGCCGCCGTTGTGCCGGGCGGGCCCACGATGGGAACCAGGTGCGGCGGGCGGCCGGCCAGGCGGCGCAGCTCGTCGCGCAGGCCCGCCCACGTCATCCGGGCCATGTTCGCCGCGCCCGCGGCGCGCAGCACCCAGACCCCGTCCATGAACGGAGCCTGTGAGATCGCCGCGGCGATGCCGGCGTCCTCGGCGGCGATCGCGGCCACGTGGCCTCCGCTGAAGGACGTGCCCCAGAGCGCGATCCGGGAGGGATCGACGTCGGGCAGCGCCCGGGCGAAGGAGATGGCGGCGCGCCAGTCGTCGAGCTGGCGGGAGATGTCGATGAGCTGGCGAGGGTCGCCGTCGCTGCCGCCGAAGTGGCGGTAGTCGAAGACCAGGGCCGTGATGCCCGCTCCGGCGAAGCGCTCGGCGTAGGCGTCCAGACGCGCCTCGCGCACGCCGCCGAAGCCGTGGGCGAGGATCACGCACGGGCGCGGGCCGTCACCCCGGCCCGGGTACAGCCACGCCGCGCAGCGCTCGGCTCCCGAGGAGAAGCCGACGTCGATGCGATCCGTGCACCCGTCCGTGCGGTCCATGCCGTGAAAGCTTCTCATGCCTGGGAAGACTAGGCTGCCCGCCGCCGTGAACGCGCCCGCCGATCCTCACGCCCCGGTCATCGTCGGGTCCGGCCAGGTCACCTGGCGCGAGGGCGATCCGGAGCCGGTTCCGCTTGAGCTGATGGTCCGCGCCGCGCGCGCGGCGGCCTCCGACACCGGGGCGGCGGGAGAGGCCCTGCTGGCGAGTGCCGCCTCGGTGGCCGTCGTCGAGTGCGTCTCGTGGCCGGCGGCCGACCCGGCCCGGGCGCTCGCGGCCGAGCTGAGCCTCCGCCCCCGCGAGACGGTCCGCAGTGTTCGCGGCGGCACGGCGCCGCTGGCCCTGCTCGCCGACGCCGCCGCCCGCATTCAGGCGGGGGAGCTCGACGTGGCGCTGCTGGCCGGCGGGGAGGCGTTCAACCCCTTCATGCGCGCGGTCAAGGAGGGCCGGGACACGGGATGGCCGGTGCCCGACGGGGAACCGGACCGCCTCGTGGGGATGGACCGGGAGCCCAGCCATCCCGCCGAGCAGGCGGCCGGCCTGCTCGCGCCGGTCCTCTACTACCCGCTGTTCGAGAGCGCGGTGCGCGGCGCCGCGGGCCGCGACCCGGCGCAGCACGACGCCTGGCTGGCCGAGCTCTGGGCGCGCTTCGCCGCCGTGGCCGCCGAGAACCCGCATGCCTGGACGCGCGACGCGGGCGGCGCCGAGGCGATCGGCACGCCGACGGCCGCCAACCGGATGGTCGCGCTGCCCTACCCCAAGCTCATGACGGCCAACATCCAGGTCGACCAGGCCGCGGCGCTCGTCGTCTCCTCCGCGCGGGCGGCGCTGGACGCGGGCGTTCCACCCGACCGGCTCGTGTACGTGAGCGCGGTGGCCCAGGCGCACGACCACTGGTACGCCTCCCAGCGCGAGGAGCTTCACCGCTCGCCCGCGATCGCCGCCTGCGGGCGGGCGGCGCTCGAGCACGCCGGCCTGGCGATCGACGAGGTCGCCCACCTCGACCTGTACTCGTGCTTCCCGTCCGCCGTCCAGGTGGCCGCGGGCGAGCTGGGCATCGACCTCGCGGCCGACTCCCGGCCGCCGACCGTCACCGGCGGCCTCACGTTCGCCGGCGGGCCGGCCAACAACTACGTCATGCACGCGCTCGCGGCGATGACCGGCCGGCTGCGCGAGGATCCCGGCGCCGCCGGGCTGGCGACCGGAGTGGGCTGGTACCTGACCAAGCACGGCGTGGCGATGCTGTCCGGGCGCCCGAGCGCTCGACCCTTCGCCGCGTTCGACGTGCAGGCCGAGGTGGACGCATTCCCGTCGCGCGAGGTCGTGCAGGGGGAGGCGGCGACGGCGCCCATCGAGGCCTACACGGCGATGTTCGACCGCGAGGGCGTCCCGACGATGGGGATCGTCAGCGCCCGGCTCGAAGACGGCCGGCGCGTGCTGGGCCGCTCGGAGGACCGGGCGGCCGTGGCGGCACTGGTGGAGGGTGACGCCCTGGGGCGGACGGTCGAGGTGGACGCGGGCGCCGTGTTCTCGCGGGGCGGTTGAGGAACGGCGGCATTGAGGGGGCGGTCCGGAGCGCCTCCGGCGAACCGTTGCAGCCTTTTGGGGGCTATGGGCCCCACAAGGCTGCAACCGCTCGGCTAGAGGTCCCGCAGCGCACGGAGCGTCCGCTCGCCGCCCGGGTCTCCGGCGGTGGCCGGGACGAGCACCAGCTCGTTCACGCCGGCGTCGCGGTAGGCGGCCGCGCGCTCGCGGATCTCGTCCGTCCCGCCGACCAGCCCGACGGCGCGGGGCAGCTCGGGCGTGACCGCGGCCAGCAGCTCGCGCGGGTGCGTGCCCCCGCGGGCGGCGTCCACCAGCTCGCCGAACCCGGCCTCGGTGAACATCTCCCCGTAGCCGGGGGCCGCGAGGTAGGGGACGATCGCGCGTGCGCAGCTGGGCGTCGGTCTCGGGCGTGGGGTCGAGCGCGGCCACGACCCACGCGGCCAGCGGGGGAGGCTCGCCCGACTCGCGTGCGGCCAGCGCCGCCGAGGCTCGCGGGCCTGATCGGCGGTCACGAGGTTGAGCACCATCCGGTCGGCGAGTCGGCGGCGACGGCCACCGCGCCCGGTCCGAAGGCGGCGATCGTCAGCGGCGTCGCACGGCGGGGAGGCGCAGCCGATAGCCGCCCGCGCCGCGCTCGCCCGCCAGCAGCGGGCGCACGGCCTGGGCGTCACGCGCGCAGACGCGCCGCCGGGCGCGACCACTCCCGCCCGTGCCAGGCGATGACGACCGGGCTGGAGTTGCCCAGCGCCAGACCCACCGGCCGCTCGCCGGCCAGCCGCCGCGACGCTGGCCGTCCCCATCGCCAGCGCCATCGGGTCGCGCACCGCGACGGCGAGCGGTCCCAGCGTCAGCCCGATGTTCTCGGTCCGGGTGGCGATCGCGGCGCCCAGCGCGAAGGCGTCGAACGTCGCCATCTCGCCGATCCACAGCTCCTCGTAGCCGAGCCTCGTCGGCCAGGGCGGCCGTGTGCAGCGCCTCCAGCGGATCGCGGTCCTGCCACAGGCCCAGGCTCACGCCGAGCCGCGGCCCGGCGTCGCTCACGCCTCGGCGGAGCCGCCGGGCAGGCGCTCGCCCGGCACCCAGGTGGCGTGGAAGCCGATCGGCACGCGCATGGGCAGCGCGACCCGGCACACCGGGCCGGCGGTCACGTCGGAGGCGTCGAGCACCTCGACCTCCGAGCGGCCCTCGCGCTCGTCGAAGACGAAGGAGACGAGCGTAGCCGTCGTCGTCGGCCGTCGAGCCGGGACGGGGCGCGAACGGCGCCTCGCTGCCCCAGCGCCCGTCGCCGAACCAGTGCGTCTCGATGCCGCCGCCCTGCAGGTCGTACTTCATCGAGCCCGTCGAAGAGCAGTTCCGTCTCCGGCGAGATGTGCATGTTGTAGGCGTGGCGCGTGCGGCGGCCGTTGACGCCGCTGGTTGATCGACGGGAACTCGCTGTTGTCGTCGTCGACCATCGACTCGGTCGTGCGCCGGTCCGCAGGTCGAAGCGGTAGCGGTGCACGTGGGCGTCGAGGCGCAGGTAGTTGAGCATCGCGGCCAGCGGACCGGCGGCGCTCGTCGGGCGGCTCCGGCTTCGTCGACCCGGCAGACGTCCATCACGATCTCGTCGCCCTCCTCCCAGGCGTTGATCGCGTGGTAGATGTAGCACGGGCTCGGCCTCGAACCAGCGGATCGTCGCTCGCCGCGCCGTGGCGCGGGATCACGCCGAAGCGCGCCGGCATGTCGCGATCGAAAAACAGCTTGAACCGGCCTGGCCGGGCCGCCTCGCGGTCGTTGAACAGCGGCAGGTCCATGAGGATCGAGTGGTGCTCGGTGATCGCCATGTCGTGCGGCAGCCGCGGGCCCGGCAGGTCGATCGGGACGAAGTGGCGTCACGCGCCCGTCGGGGCCGACGACGCCGTAGCGCATGTACGGCGGCTTGCACGCCGTAGTCGAAGAACATGAGCTCGCCGGTGCGCTCGTCGACCTTGGCGTGCGCCGAGACCTCGCAGCGCAGCGTGCCGCCGAAGTCGTCGGCGCCCGATCGTCTCGAGCGTGACCGGATCGACCGAGTAGGGGCTCGCCGGCGCGGTACCAGAGCGCCAGCAGGCGATCGCGGTGGAAGACGACGTCGGTGTTGGCCGTGTCCTTCTCGGGCTCGTCGCGCCGGGTTGCTCGTCGCAGCGGCTCCATGATCCCGCGCCACAGCGGCCCGCCGGCGTCGCGCTCGCGCTCGAAGCCGTCGGTGCGCACCCAGCGGTTGCGGTAGGTGGCACGGCCGTCGGCGAAGTGCACGCGTGCAGCATGCCGTCGCCGTCGAACCAGTGGTAGCGCCCGAGCGGCTCGTGCTGCGGATTGGGGCCGTTGCGCACGTAGACGCCGTGCAGGTCGGCCGGGATCTCGCCCTCGAGCACCTCGAGGTCGCGGACGGTGACCTCGTCGTGAGTCGCGCGCGAACGCGCCCTCGAGATACGGGTTGCGCTCGGCGGTGGTGAGCGGATCCAGGTGGAGCGTCACGCCGAGCGCAACGCTAGCGCGTCCCGAGCGCCGATCCCAGCCGCAGCCAGAGGGGGTAGGCGAGGAAGAGCGAGAGCGCCCGCGCGTGGTCGCGGCCCGACATTCCCTCCTCGTCCACGCGCGCCAGCCCGCTGGTGAGCATGAACTCGCGCCCCGAGCGGGCGCGGAACGGACGCCACAGCGCGCCCAGGCCGGGCGTATTCGCGTACAGCGCCAACGACACACCGACGAACGTCGCCACCGTGGCCGCCCGCAGTCGCCGGGCGGTCGGCTCGTCGTCGACATAGCGTTCGATCGCGGCTCCCGACGCGACCAGCATGGGTGGATCCAGAAGAAAGCTCATGGCCCCGGCCAGGCGGGGAGGCTAGTCCAACCACACGACTTCTCGCGCCGGCCGTAAGTTGGGCGCCCAATCCGGGTTGCACCTGCACGGGTCGTGGTGGATCCCGAGGCCCCCCGGCGCCGGCGCGCCGGGGGGGCCTCTCTTCGTGCGCTACGCTCGCCCTGATGGGACGGATTCCCCGGACGGGAGCGGCCCTGGCGACGGCCCTGGCGCTGGCCGCCATGTGCGGCACGGCCTCGGCCGGGACCTGGGCGAGCCTCACCTCGCCGCAGCCCGACTGGGACCAGCCGTTCACGCTCACCTACGACGGGCTGGGCAAGCTCTACGCGAGCACGTTCGCGAATGCCGGTCCGACCAGCGTCTTCGTCCGGCCCGTCGGCGGCCCGTTCGACGCGGCGCTCGATCCGGTCTCGGGCGACGGCCCGACCCCGCTCGCCTCTGACGACTCCGGCCGGGTGACGTTCCTGGCCGGGCACGGCGGGGACATCCTCTACCGGCGGCGCGGGCCGATGGGGAAGCTCGCGCCCGACAGCCCGGCGAACCTGGGCACGGGCGTCCTGCCCGCGCTGAGCGTGAACGGGGACTCCGGGGAGATCCTGACGGCGTGGCCGCCGGCTCCCGCCGGGGGCGCGCTGACCGTCAAGCTCGGCGTGTTCTCGGGCACGTTCACCGCGGACACGCTGACCGGGACGCCGACCGCCGGGACGCCCCTGGGGCTGCCGTTCGTGTTCGCCGCCCTGGACGGCGACAACTCCGGCGTCGTCGCCTATACGGACGACAACTCCGCTGACGGCGATCTCTCCTACATCGTCCGCGATCCCAGCGCCACGCCCCTGTGGGGACCCGTCACTCCGGTCGCCGCGAGCTCGGCGATCACCTCGGCCGGCATGGTCTCGGACTCCTCCGGCGACGCGGCGCTCCTGTGGTCCAACGCGTCGGGCAACCACGCCGCCTTCCGTCCGCACGACGCCACGAGCCTCTCCGCGGACGATCCACCGCCTTCGGGAACGGTCGCCTCGGCCGCCGAGCAGGCCGACGGCTCGACGCTCGCCGTGATCGCCGACGCCGGCGACGTCACGCTCTACCGGCACGCGTCGGGGGGCAGCGGCTGGAGTCCGCTGAGCGGGCCCCACGCGGTCAACTCGCTCTCGGCGTCGGCGAACGCCGTGGTCGCCGCCTCGCGGAAGTCGGACAAGATCGCCTTCGCCTGGACGCAGAAGCCCGCCGACGACCTGACCCAGGCCTACCGGATCTTCGCCCAGGTGGGAACGGCGGCGGACCTCGGCCCCGCGACCGCGCTGCCCGGCCAGCCCGCCACGCCCGCGCAGACGTCCAGCCCGCCCAACCACAACGAGCTGCCCGTGATCGCCGTCGACCCGTCTGGCAACGCCGTCGCCTTCTGGCGGGGCTTCCGGGCCGCGACGGACCCGGCCAACGGCCTTGTGTTCGCCGCCATCTTCGCCCCGACCGCTCCCGTCGATCCCGGCGGGGGCGGCGGCACGCCTCCTCCCGCAGGCGGCGGAGGCACTGCTCCGCCCGGCGGGGGCGGGGGCAACAACCCGCCCCCGGCCGAGGATCCCGTGGAGCGCCTGCTCGGCCTCAATCCGCACCGCACCGCTCCCGCCGGGTCGGGACTGGGCATCCCGGTCTTCTGCGTCCCGGCCAACACCAACGGCTGCAACGGCGCCATCGCCACCGTCATCTCGGGCTCCTATCAGCCGGGCGGCCCGGTCTTCGCCGCGCGCAAGCCGAGGCTGCGGCGCTTCACCTACCGCCTGCGGGCGGCGAAGTTCGTGCTGCGCCCCGGGCAGCGCCGGACGGTCCGGATCACGTATCCCCGGGCCGTGCGCACGGCGATCCGCACCGCCCTGCGCCACCGCGGCGGGCGGGTCTCGGCGACCGTGCAGGCCACGCTGCGCGGCCGCAGGAGCAAGAAGTTCGTCGTGAGGCTGAAGCGCTAGGCGGGCTGTTCTGGCATCGTGACGCGGCGCCGATGGCGTCCGTGGGACAGCCGCACGCGCTGCGCGCGCGGGAGCGCCCGCGCCCCAGGAGGGCGACGGTCCTGCGCGTCGTGCGCCAGGTGCTCGGCCTGGCCTCGATCGCGGGCCTGACGATCTGCTCGTGGGTCATCGTCACGGGCGCCGCCTACCGGCCGACGGCCCTCGTCCCGGCGCGCACGGGCGGCTTCCCGCTCTGGCTGCGCGGCCCGCTCGACGGCCTCGGCGGCTACCTCCTGTACTCCGACTTCGCGATCTGGATGATCGTGATGATGGGGGTGTTCCTGATCGCCCTGGTGACGGTGCCGGCCCTGCCCGTCCGGCTGGTCATCGCGGCGATCGTCGTCCTGCACCTCCTGTTCTTCCTCGGCCCGCCGCTCATCTCGGCCGACGTGTTCGGCTACATCGACTGGGCGCGCATGGGAGCGCTGCACGGCCTGAACCCGTACTCGACGAACTCGGGGACGGTCGTCAGCGACGCGGTCTATCCCTTCGTGCGCTGGGACAACTTCAGCTCGCCGTACGGGCCGCTGTTCACGCTGTTCTCCTACGTGCTGGTCCCGCTCGGCGTGCCGCTGACCCTGTGGGCGCTCAAGCTCTCGGCGCTGCTCGCCAGCCTCGGCTGCTGCGGGCTGATCTACGCCTGCTCGCGCCGGCTGGGGCGCGATCCCCGGACCGCGATCGTGCTCTACGGCCTCAACCCGGCCGTCCTCGTCTACGCCGTCGGGGGCGCGCACAACGACCTGCTGATGATGCTGCCGCTGCTCGGCGGGGTGTACCTGATCCTCGCCGGCCGCGAGCGCGCCGGCGCGGTCTCGGGCTCGCTCGCCGTGGCCGTCAAGGCGTCGGCCGGCCTGGCGGTGCCGTTCCTCGTGCTCGGCGCCCGCGACCGCGTCCGGACCCTGGTCGCGGCGCTGGCCACGGGCGCGGCAGTCCTGGTCGTGTCGCTGATCGCCTTCGGCAGCCACGCCTTCGACTTCGTCAACGTGCTGGGGACCCAGCAGGGCCTGGACTCGGGCACGAGCGTCATCGCCCAGCTCGGGGCGGTGTTCGGCTGGAACGGCAACCCGTCCGGCGCGCGGGCCGTGGCGACCGTCGTCTTCGTCGCCGTGCTGGCGGCGATGCTGTGGCGCACGTGGCGCCGGCGCGAGCTGTTCATCGACTCGGCCGCCTGGTCGATGGTCGCGCTGCTGGCCTGCACGTCGTGGCTGCTGGCCTGGTACATCGTCTGGCTCGTGCCGCTCGCCGCCCTCGGGCGCTCGCGCTGGCTGATGGCGGCGGCGGCGGGACTGAGCCTGTTCGTGGTGCTCGCCCGGGTGGTGCCGTTCGTATGAGGCGGGCGGTGGCGATCGCGGTCGGCGTGGCGCTCCTCGTGAGCGCCGCGGGATGCGGCCAGCACCTCGACCACCGGACGGGGCCGCTGACCCTCCAGCGCGCGGTTTCGCGGGCCTTCAAGCGCAACTACGCCGCGTCCTACCGCATGACGACCGGCCATGCCGGGCACTTCCTCATCCGCCACGCCGACGTGCGCTGCCGGCCGACGGCGGACGAGCCGACCCACGCCGACCAGCCGTGGCCCTGGTTCTGCCGCGTGCGCTACTACTTCCGCCGCACGGCCGACGCCCACATCGCGACCTACGGAGTGCAGGTCGACCCGCGCGGCTGCTTCGAGGCCCGCACCGGAGCGTTCCTGGCGCGAATCCCCGAGCGGGTGCTGGGGGAGCGGCTGGCCGGCAATCCGCTCGTATACATTCGCTCGTGCCCATGAACGACTCCGAGCTCGAGCGCTTCGCGGATCTGATCGTCGGCTTCGGCGCCAACGTGCAGCCGGGGCAGATCGTCGCGCTGGGCACCGAGCCCGGCAAGGAGCGCCTGACCCGGGCGCTGGCCGCCGCCTCGTATCGCGCGGGCGCCAAGTTCGTCGACGTCGCCAGCTTCGACCTGCACGTCAAGCGGGCGCGGATCGAGCACGCCGCGCCGGACACTCTGGACTTCGTGCCCGACTGGTACGGCCAGCGGATCGTCGCCCTGGGCGACCAGCGCTGCGCGCGGATCGGCCTGTCGGGCCCGGTCGCTCCGGGCCTGCTCGACGACCTCGACCCGAGGCTCGTGGGCCGCGACCAGCTTCCCTTCCTGCCCGAGACGGGCGTCGTGGTCAACGAGCGCACGACCAACTGGACGATCGCGCCGTGCCCCACCGAGGCCTGGGCCACGCTCGTCCATCCCGACCTCGACCCGGGGGAGGCCTACGACCGGCTCTGGGAGCAGGTGCGCCACGTGTGCCGCCTGGACGAGGACGATCCCGCCGCCGCCTGGGCCGAGCGCATGGAGACGGTGATCGCCGCCGCCGACCGCCTGAGCGAGCGCCGCTTCGACGCCCTGCACTTCGAGGGCCCGGGCACCGACCTGACGGTGGGCCTGCTGCCCAGCTCGAAGTGGATGGCGGCCTCGTTCACCACGGTCGACGGGATCGAGCACCACCCCAACCTGCCCTCGGAGGAGACGTTCACCACCCCCGACCCCGAGCGCGTCGACGGTGTCGTGCGCGCGACCACTCCGCTCGCGTTGCCGGGGACGATCATCCGCGGCCTCGAGGTGGAGTTCCGCGGCGGGCGCGCCGTGCGGATCGACGCGGAGGCGGGCGCGGACGCGCTGCGCGCGCTGTGCGAGCGCGACGAGGGCGCGGTCCGCCTGGGCGAGGTCGCCCTGGTCGACCGCGAGGGCCGGATCGGCCCGCTGGAGACCGTCTTCTTCGACACCCTCCTCGACGAGAACGCGGCCAGCCACATCGCGCTCGGCCGCGCCTACGAGATGGCCGTGGAAGACGACGCCGACAAGGCGCGCGCGAACGTCAGCGCGATCCACATCGACTTCATGATCGGCTCCCCGCATGTGCAGGTGACGGGCGTGGGCGCCGACGGCGAGCGCTCGCCGGTGCTGCGCGACGGGGCCTGGGCGACGTAGCGCTGGGCCCGGGCGCCGCGCCGGATCAGGCGAACGGCGTCATCGAGGGCGGCCCGGGCGGCCGCTCGGCTCCCCGGGCGGTTCTTCCGGGGCCGCTGGTGCAACCTGGTCACGGTATGCGTGACTGGAACGCACCGGCGGCGCGCGACCCCGGCTCCCGGGCCCGCTGATCGGACTTTGTCTCGCATAGCGCGACTGAGCCCGCACAGCGGCACCGAAGCCGCCGCCTTGCGAGCCGCTACCGCTCGTCGTCCCAGGCCATCGCGCTGATCCGCCAGCCGTCCGGCGTGCGGACGAACTGGGTCGTGATCGCGCCCTCGCCCTCGAAGGGCGTGCCGTTGCGCATCCCGCGCTTGGCGTAGCGGCTCCAGCGTGCCGCGACGCCGCCGAACTCGTTCTCCGCCGCGCCGAGCTCGTACTCCTCGAACGAGGTGAGCTCGCCGGCCTCCACGGCCCGCCGGCGGGGCGCGATGAACTCGTCCACGCCCGCGATCTCGGGCGTCTCCCCGGTGTTGTTGATCAGCAGGCCGCCGGGGACGAAGAGGTCGTGCAGGCGCTCGTAGGGAGGCAGCTCGCCCTCGGCGAACGAGACCGCCGCGAAGAATGCGCTCATCAGGTCCGCCGGCTGCGCTGAGGGCTCGGGCGCGCTCACCGCCCAACCATCGCAGAGCCGTTCGGTTCTCCGCCGGCGATCCGTCCGACAGCCCGGTCTCGCTCCCCCAGCGGCTCCGCGACGGGATCCGGGCCCACGCCTGAATCCACGAGGCCGCCGTTCCCGCTCCGGCACTAATCTAGGCGCCGACCACTCCTGGAGAGGTGCCGGAGCGGTTGAACGGGCGCGACTGGAAATCGCGTGTGCGGGGTCAACTCGTACCGAGGGTTCGAATCCCTCCCTCTCCGCTGAACCTTCCCCCGCCTACCGGTGGTGGTTGACGACCTCGATGTTGTTGCCGTCGGGGTCGAGCACATAGGCGGCGTAGTAGCCCGGGTGGTAGAGCGGGCGCTCGCCGGGCGGGCCGTTGTTGCGAAAGCCCGCCCCGGTCGCCGCCTCGTGGAAGCGCCTGACGTCGGCGTCGTCCTCCGTGGCGAACGCCATGTGGAGGTTCTCCGTGGGCTCGCCCGGCACCAAAGAGAACGATCCGAAGGTGGACTCCCCGGCGAACTGCACGCGGTCGTCGCCCTCGTAACGCAGGTGCAGCCCGGCCGGCCCGGCGATCGTCTCGTAGAAGCGCTTCGACGGCTCCAGGTCGGCGACCCGGATCCACAGGTGGTCGATGATGCCGCCGCGCCGCAGCCGTCCGTGATGGACGGCCTCGGCGCTGTTGCCGTCGGGGTCGAGGAGGAAGGCGCCGTAGTAGTCGTCGCGGTACTGCGGCCGCGGTCCCGGCGCGCCGTCGTCGGGGTGGCCGGCGTCCACGCCCGCCTGCCAGAACGCGTCGACCTGCTCGCGGCTCGGCGCCACGAACGCGACATGCAGGCGCCGGGTGATCGGTTGCGCGGCATCGGCGCCGGCCACCGAGAGGTCCCGCCACTCGGAGAACGTCTCGGTCCGGTAGCTCTTGTCGATCCCCAGCGGCGAGAGGACCGTGTCGTAGAAGTCCTCGGAGGCCGCGCGGTCGGCGACGCGAAGCGTGACGTGGTCGAACACGCCCGGGAAGGTAGAGGACGCGGAGGGGCGCGACCCTCCCGGGCCGCGCCCCCCAGCGTCCGGGTGCTCAGCGGATGACGCGGAACGCCGCGCGCAGCGTGCGCGAGGTGCCGTCGGCGTTCTGAGCCGTGGCCGCCAGCCGGTAGCGCCCGGCGGCGAGCTTGCGCCCGCGCAGCCGGCCGGTGAACCGGAACTGGTTGCGCCCCGCCTGGCCGGCGCGGGCGAAGCTGCCGCGCAGGCTGACGTAGCGGGTGCAGTTCGGCTTGCGCCGGTTGGCCCGCTTGGCCGCCACGCACTTGCCGCCGGCCCGCTTGCCCTTCACGGCCCTCTGGACCTTGAAGGTCGTCGTGGCCGCGGCGGACAGGGTGTACGAGACGGTGGTGCCGACGCGGACGCGCTTCTTGCGCGCCGCGGAGGCGCCCCGCTTTGCCGCCGCGAACGTCGCGGGACGCAGCTTCAGGCCGGTGAGCGAGGGAGCGGTCGGAGCGGTCGGAGCGGCGACGTCGATCGTCGCCTGGACCGGGATCTGCTGGCCGCCCGAGGTGAAGTCGGGCGCCCGCATCGGGCCGCCGTCGGCCAGATCCGGGTTGTAGAACGGGCCGTAGATGTCCTCGGCGGTCGAGCCGATGGTCGGCACGTCGTACTGGTCGCTCTTGGCGCTGCCGCCCAGGACCTGCAGGCCGAGCTTGTCGCCCGCCTTGACCTGGATCGGAGCGGGGAGCGTGAACGGTCCGCGCAGCGTGTCGCCGTCGTCGGTCACCTTGACCGCGGGGGTCGAGGCCACGGCCTGGAACTGCGTGCCGTTCTGACGCAGGACGCGCAGCACGTAGCTGTCGCCCGAGGCGCCGGTGCCGGACCGGAAGCTCCACGAGGAGAGCTTCCCGGCGACGGGTGAGGCGAGCACGAACTTGCCGTCCGCCTTGACGGCGATCTGGGCCACCGTGCACTGCTTGCCGCAGAGCGCGGAGCGGTTGACCGTGGGGAGGGCGGTGGTGCTCAGGTCGGCCCGGCCGACCGGGGCCGTCGCGGCGTTCGCCGCGGCGGGCGCAACGGAGGCCAGGAGCGCGAGTGATGTGATGGCTGTGAGGAGTCGAGTTGTCATGGGCATGACGCTAGGCGTCGCGCGACCCCACCTTGGTCGGACGCGCGACGCCCACAACGTCACCGCCCTGACACTCCGCGCTGCCATCCGCCCCCGGCCGTAGCTTCCGGGGATGGACGCGCCGAAGCTCGCGATCCCGATCGTCGTCGGGCACACGCCCCGAGGCGATCAAGCTCGTCCCGATCGTCCTCGCCCTGCGCGAGAGCCGGTCGTTCAAGCCGGTCATCGTCTCGACCGGCCAGCACCACAAGATCGTGTCCGAGGTGTTCGACCTGGCCGGCATCACGACCGACGTCGCAGCTGTGGTCGGGCGGCCTCCGGGCGCGCCTCAACGAGCGCGTGGCGACGTCATGCGCCGCTTCGAGGACTTCGCGGTCGAGAGGTACGGCGAGCACGACGGACAGGTCGCTCCCGCGAGCGAGGTGCTCAAGGGCGAGTTCCCGGCGGCCGTGCTCGTCCACGGCGACACGTGGTCGGCGATGGCCGCCGCGCTGGCGTCCTTCCACCTGCGCATCCCCGTCATCCACGTCGAGGCGGGCCTGCGCACCGGCGGGCCGAGCTTCGCCCGTTCCCGGAGGAGATGAACCGCGAGGTCATCTCGTGCCTCGCCTGCTTCCATTCGCGCCCACCGAGGCCAACCAGGAGCACCTCGTGCGCGAGGACATCCCCGCCAGCCAGATCTTCGTGACCGGCAACAGCGGCATCGACGCGCTGCACTGGGCGGTCGGGCTCGAGGTCCCGTTCTCAGACGCGAAGGTCGAGGAGGCGGCGACGTGCAGCGACCGGCTCGTCGTCGTCACCGCGCACCGGCGCGAGAGCTGGGGCGGCGGGCTGCAGCAACGTCGCCGAGGGCGTCGCCGCGATCGCGCGCACCCACTCCGACGTGCGCATCGTCGTGCCGCTGCACCCGAACCCTCGCGTGCGCGAGGAGATGAGCGGCCCGCTCTCCGGGCTGGACAACGTGCTGCTCACCGAGCCGCTGGGGTACGCCGAGTTCGCGCGCCTGCTGTCGCGCGCACGCTCGTCGTCACCGACTCGGGCGGGATCCAGGAGGAGGCGCCGTCGCTCGGCAAGCCGGTGCTCGTCGCGCGCGAGACGACGGAGCGCACCGAGGGCGTCGAGGCCGGGACGCTGAGGCTCGTCGGGACCGACCCCGGGCGCATCGAGCTCGAGGGCGGGCTGCTGCTCGACGACGCCGCCGCCTACGCGCGCATGGCCAACGCGCCGAACCCGTACGGCGACGGCCACGCCGCGCAGCGGATCGTCGCCGCGCTCGAGAAGCTGCGCCACGGCGGGCGAGCCGCCCGAGCCGTTCGGCGTCCGGCTACACGCGGGCCGCCGTGATGGCCGCCGCCGGCTACGACGCCGACCTCGATCCGGTGCATGACCCCGAGTCCGAGCGAGGGAACGACCGGCGCCCGCCCTCCGAGACGCTGTGGCCGACGTAAGCTGCCCTTCGAGGGCCTTCCCGCGGTGTGGGTCGTCCTGTTCATCGATCGCCTTCGTGGTGATCTGCCCGATGCTCGTCTGGACGACGATGCTGTTCGTCCGCGGGCTGCGCGCGCGGCGCTACGCGCCCGACGCGCACGCGGGCGAGGACGCCGGCTTCTCCTGGGTGTTCCTGGTGCCCGCCCTCGACGAGGAGGTGACGATCCGCGACAGCGTCGCGCGCCTGCTCGCCCTCCCGCTCGCCCGGCGGCAGATCGTCGTGATCGACGACGCCTCGAGCGACCGGACGCCCGAGATCCTGGCCGCGATGGCCCATGCCCGACCTGCACGTGCTGCGCCGCGAGCTTCCCGACGCCCGGAAGGGCAAGGCCGCGGCGCTCAACTACGCCTATCGAGCGCTGGAGGGGCTCGGCGGAGGGCGCCGGACCGCGACCGGGTCATCGTGGTCGTGGTCGACGCCGACGGGCGGCTCGACGCCCGGGCGCCGCGCTTCGCCGCCGCCCACTTCGCCGACCCGACGGTCGGCGGCGTCCAGGCGCTCGTGCGCATCTACAACCGCCAGCGGCTGCTGACGTGGATGCAGGACGTCGAGTTCGGCGTCTACGGCTAGCTGTTCCAGGCCGGCCGCACCACCTGGGGGACGGCCGGGATGGGCGGCAACGGGCAGTTCAACCGCCTGTCAGCGCGCTGGACGCGGTGGCCGACGCACGTGGCCCGTGGCACGACCGGCTGACCGAGGACCAGGACCTCGGCCTGCGGCTCATCGCCGCGGGCTGGGCGGGGCGCCAGGAGCTGCGGGCGGTCGTCGAGCAGCAGGGGCTGCACGGCCTGCGCCGGCTGTTTCGCCAGCGCACTCGCTGGTCGCAGGGCAACCTCCAGGCGATGGGGCTGGCCGGAGCCGTGTGGCGCTCGCCGCTGGCGTTCCTGCCCCGGCTCGAGCAGCTGGCCTACCTGCTGATGCCCGTGTGGCAGACGATCGTCGGGCTCAGCCTCGTGGCCGCGATCGTCCTGGCGCTCACGGGGACGGCGTCGTTCTGGGAGCACCAGCCGTGGTGGCAGCTCGTCTTCTTCTACGTGCTCGGATTCGGCGGCGTGCTGATGGGCTGCGCGGCGCGCGGCTCGCGCGACGGCGCCGCCGGCGTCGTGCGCGGCATCGCGCTGGCGCAGCTCTACGCCTTCTACTCCTGGCTGCTGTGGCCCGTGCTGATCCGCTCGGTTGTGCGCCAGCTCACCGACCGGAGAAGCTGGGCCAAGACGGAGCGGGAGTCGCTCGGGCCGGCGCGGGCGGGTTCCGAGGCCCGATGATCCGGGTAGGGGACGGACGGGACGAGGGACCGTGACGGACTCTGGTACGGAACACCCGAGCGAGACGGAGAAGCAGCGAGTCGATCGCGAGCTGATCGAGCTGCTCAACGAGCTGCGGGTGGCGCTTCCCGGGATCCAGGTGCTCTTCGCCTTCCTGCTCATCGTCCCGTTCCAGCAGACCTTCTCGCGGGTCACCGAGTTCCAGAGAGACGTCTACTTCGTCACGCTGCTCCTGACCGCGATCGCGCTGGCGCTTCTCGTCGCCCCGTCGGTGCAGCACCGCATCCTGTTCCGCGCCGCCGACAAGCAGGAGCTCCTCATCAAGGCCAACGACCTCGCGATCGCGGGGACCGCCGTCCTCGCCGCGGCCATCGTCGGCGTCCTCGTGCTGATCAGCGACCTGCTGTTCCACGCGGGCACGGTGATCGTGGTCGCCGCCGCGGCGGTGGTGCTCTTCGCGGGGCTCTGGTTCGTCGTGCCGCTGAGGCGCCGATGACCCGGGGAGCGTGCTCAGTCGGTGGTCGTCGCCAGGATCACGTGGCGGCGCGCGACCGTGACGAACTCGTGCGCGACGGGCTCGCCGGGCCGGCCGTTGTCGTCGAGTGCCTGCATCGACACGTCGGTGAGCGAGATGAAGTCGCGGTCCGAGGAATTGAGGAAGTCCGAGAGCCGGCTGCGGTATCCGTCGCGCGGGAGCATCAGCGTCCCGACGATGCGGTACCGGCCGGTCTCCAGCAGGATGCGCTGGGCGCGGCTGTTCATGCTGGAGATGTTGTCCGGTGCGGCCATGTGCCTGCCTTTCGGCGCGTTGCCCTCCATACTTGAGCGAACCTAGCGGTCAGTCCATGGAACAACACGCAAAAGAACAGTCGGCCAGGCTCGAGATCTCCAACGGGATCGTCAAGCTCATGAGCACGTGCTACGGCCGCGGGCCGACAAAGGCGAAGACCTACCTGATGGACAACTACGTCTTCGTCGTGCTCGAGGACCTTCTGACCCGCTCGGAGACCACCCTCGTGGGCAACGGGCGTGACACGATGGTCCGCGACATGCGACTGGCCTTCCAGGCCGACATGGCCGACGAATTCAAGGCGGTGGTCGAGGAGGCGCTGGGCCAGAAGGTCCTGACCTACCACAGCCAGATCGTCTTCGATCCGCCCATGGGCTTCGAGATCTTCGTGCTCGAGCCGTCTGAGTGAGGCAGGCGCCACCGCCGGGCCTCCCGGAGGTCTGCTCGGCGATTTCGCCCACCTCTACCGGCCGCGTACCCATTAAGGGCTTGTTGACTCGCGCACCGTTCGATCGGAAACCGGCGGGTTCGATCGTAAGAGGTGTAGAGACATGGCACGCGTCGCAAAGCAAAACACGACGCGGGACGGCCTGCCCTCCGACGATACGGGGCGCTCGATCATCGCCCACCTGTGCGATGGCCCCTTCGACGGCAAGGAGTTCGTCCTGTACCGAGCGCGGCAGTTCTACACGCCGCGTGTGAGTCGCGGCACCCTTCGCCGCGCCCTGCGGATGTCACGTCGTTACGCCTGGTACGAGCTGGGCGAGACGTGGGAGGAGGACGAGGTCCTCCACGGCCGCTACGAGTTCCTCGACGTCCGCGCCGAGGCCGACTCGCTCGAGCGCGCGGCCTAACCGCGCCTCGCCGCCTAGCGCCGCGTCAGGCGGTGCCAGTGGCGCAGCAGGGGCAGCGGATCGATCCCGTGCCCGTTGACGCTGCGCCCGGGGTGCACCTCGAAGTGCAGGTGGGCGCCGTCGCAGCTGCCACTGCAGCCCAGCGCTCCCACGCGGTCGCCGGCGCGGATGCGCTGCCCGGCGTGCAGGGGCGAGGGGGAGAGCATGTGGAAGTAGGCGTAGCTCTGGCGGGCGGCCGGGCTGTAGAGCACGACGTAGTTGCCGCGCCCGCCGTCCGAGCCGGTCTCGAGCACCTTCGCGTCGCGCACGGCGAGCAGCCGCGTGCCCGTGGGCGCGAACATGTCCTGGCCGTTGTGGACATGGGAGCTGCGGCCGGCGCCGAAGCGGTTGATGGCCGTCCCGTAGTCCACGCGACCGGGCACGGGGACGACGCCGTGGGACATCACGCGCCGCTCGTAGCGCGCGCGCTCACGGCGGATGAAGACGGCGGCCTCACGGCGGAGGTCGTCTCGAGGCAGAAGTACAGGCGTCGCGGCACGTACGCGGCCGGCGGTGTTCGTGTCTCTGCCGGCGCCGGCGACCGCGGCGGGAAAGGCCACGGCGACGCCCAGCGCGAAAACCCCTGCACCTCGCCGGATCAGCGAGGCGGACATGGGGGCGCACGGTAGGAGGGGTCACGGGCCTGACCTGTGACGCCGGTCACACTGCAATAGCCTGCCCAGCCCATGCATTTCGGCCTGTGCATCTTCGAGACCGACGAGACGCCCGAGCCCGCCACGCTCGGGCGAATGGTCGAGGAGCGCGGGTTCGAGAGCCTGCTCTTCCCCGAGCACACCCACATCCCGGCCAGCCGCCGCACGCCCTACCCGCCGGGCGGGGAGCTGCCGCGCGAGTACTCCCACCTCCTCGATCCGTTCGTCGCCTGCACGGCGGCGGCCGCGGCGACCGAGCGGCTGAAGGTGGGCACCGGGATCTGCCTGGTGGCCCAGCGCGACCCCATCGCCACGGCCAAGGCCGTGGCCAGCGTCGACCTGGTCTCCGGCGGGCGCTTCCTCTTCGGCATCGGCGCCGGCTGGAACATCGAGGAGATGGAGGACCACGGGGTCGATCCCCAGCGCCGCTTCTCGCGCATGCGCGAGCACGTGGAGGCGATGAAGGCGCTGTGGACGCAGGACGAGGCGACCTACGAGGGCGAGCACGTGCGCTTCGAGGCCGCGTGGTCCTGGCCCAAGCCCGTCCAGAAGCCCCATCCGCCGATCCTCGTGGGCGGGCACGGCAGCCGCGTGCTCGATCGCGTGGTCCGCTACGGCGACGCCTGGTACCTCAACCGCATCGGCGACGACGAGCGGCTGATCGGCCGGATCTCGCGGCTGCGCGACGCCGGCGAGGCCGCGGGGCGCGGGCCGCTGCCCACCACGCTTCAGCTCGCGCCGTTCGAGCCCGCCGAGTTGCGCCGCTTCGAGGAGGCGGGGGTGGACCGGGCCACGTGGTTCCTCCCACCGGCCGGCCTCGACAAGGTCGAGCGCGCGCTCGACCGCTACACCGACGTCGTGGCCGCCTACCACGCCGGCTAGTTCCGCCAGGCCGCGGCGCCATACTGGGCGGGGTGCGCCGGGCCCTCCTCGCCACCGCCCTCCTCGCCGCGCTGCCCGCCAGCGCCGGCGCGGCCCTGCCGCTCGGCAGCCCGGCGATGAAGGAGACGCGAAGCGCCCGCACCGTGGCTCACGGAGTGCGGCTCGTGCGCATCGCGCGCACCGGACGGGGCGACGGGCCGTGGCGCCTGTTCGTGCTGGAGGTCGACCGCCCAGCCCTGCGGGGCCATCTCGGCGCGGTCCTGGGCGGCGAGCGCATCGGCGGCCTGGAGCGACCGAGCTCCATGGCGCGGCGCACGCACGCCGTGGCCGGGGTGAACGGCGGCTACTTCGCCATCGGCTCCCCCGGTCTGGGTGATCCCGTCGGGGTCCTGTCGGTCGGGGGGCGGCTGGTCAGCGAGCCCGTGGGGGCGCGCACCGCCCTGTTCGTCCCGCGCTCCGCGGCCCAGCGGGTGATGGTCCGCGCGCCGCGGTTCCGGGGCACGGCCACCCTGGCCGGCCACCGCCGCGCGGTGGACGGCGTCGACCGTATCCGCGGGCGGATCCCGGCCTGTGGAGGGCTGGGCGGAGACCGGCCCACCCAGCGACCCGATCCGTTCCTCACCTGCACCGACTCCAGCGAGCTGATCGTCTACGACCGGCGCTTCGGGACGCGGACGCGGACGTCGAAGGCGGGGATCGAGCTGGTCGTGCGCGACGGCGCGGTCACCCAGGTCCGCACGGCCCCGAACACGGCGATCCCGGCCGACGGCTACATCCTCTCGGGCAGCGGCGACGCGGCCAGGTTCCTGCGGGCGGCGCGGCGCGGCGACCGTCCCGACGTCGACCTGGGCCTGCGCGACGGGGCCAGCACCCTCGACCCGGCCGCCTTCGAGTCGATCACCGGCGGCGGACCGCGGCTGCTGCGCGCCGGGCGGATCGACATCACGGCGCGCTCGGAGGCGCAGGAGAGCCTGGCGGGACGCAGCCCGCGAACGCTGGTGGGCGTGCGCTCCGACGGCCGGGTGCTGCTGGTGGCGATCGACGGGCGCCGGCGCGGCTGGAGCGTGGGGACCACGTTCGCGGAGTCGGCGCGCGTGATGCGGGCGCTGGGCGCGCGCGAGGCGATGGACTTCGACGACGGGGGCTCGACGGCGATGGTCGTCGGCTCGCGCGTGGTCAATCGCCCGTCGGACCCGGGCGGCGAGCGCGCGGTCAGCGACGGGCTCTTCGTCCTGCCCTGAGCGCGGGCGCTCAAGTCGCGGGCCGGGGGTGGCGATCACCCATGCAATGACGCTTCCTGATGCACTCCACCCCCGCCGCCTGGCCGTGCTGGCCGGCCTGGCCGGCGCTCTCGTCGCCCCCGCGGCGGCGACGGCCGCGCCCGCACCCGCGCACGCCGCCCTGGCCGACCGCATCGTGCACGCCGCCCGCGCCGAGCTGGCGCGCCACGTCCACGAGATGCCCGACGGCTCCAACGAGGCTCCCGCCATCCGCCGCTACCGCACGGCGGTGCAGTGGTCCTCGCCCCACACCCAGTGGTGCGGGTACTTCGTCTCCTACATCGCCAAGGTCGCCGGCGCTCCGATCGGCGACTACGGCCAGGGCTACGGCCTGGTCTCGGACATCCGCCACTGGGGTCAGCGCACCCACCGCTGGCGGGCTGCGCCCCACCGCGGCAACATCGCCGTCTTCCCCGGCCACGTCGCGATCGTCGAGCGCGTCGTCGGGAGCCGCTGGATCGTCACGATCGAGGGCAACCACTCCAACCACGTCGCCCGCGTGTGGCATTCGCGCTCCGAGCCGCGCGGCTACGTGCGGCTGAGCCCGGTCGATCCGGCCGACCTGCCCCAGGCGCCCTGGGACCGCTGGTCAGACCACTGACGACCGAAGCGAGGCGTGCAGCTCGCCCGAGGGCGCGGCGATCCACATGCGCTCGCCCTCGCTGAGGACCTCGGCCGGACCGGGCTGGGCCGGCGCGCGGAACTCGATCTCGGCGTCGATGTCCGTGGGCTCGGGGCCGGCGAGCAGCCGCTCCTCCAGGGGCTGCCAGTAGGCCGCGTTGTTGACGTGGTCGGCGATGTCCGCGTCGGTGGCGCGGAACGTCCACGGCGTGCGGACCGCGTCCGGGCCCGGCACGGGATGGCGCAGCCGGGCCTTGATCTGCCGCCCGCCCGCCGCCTCGCCGTAGACCTCGAACTCGCGCGGGCTGAAGGGCTTGGGCCGCAGGCTCTCGCGGTCGAGGTGGATCCACACCGCGACCGCCTCGACCTCCCCGCCCGGGGCGGAGATGGTCGTGCGCCGCTCGGCCCACATGCGCCCGAGCCCGCTGCAGAACGTCCGCAGCGTGACGTCCTCCCCGAAGCGCGGGAAGCCCGACACGACTAGGCGCAGGCTCCGGACGACCCAGGCGGCGGCCTCGACGAGGTCGGCGTCCTGCACGTCGGCGTAGGCCACGTCCTGCAACCAGCGCGCCAGCGCGTCGAGGCGAATGCGCCCCGACGGGGAGGCGTCGGCCAGCCCGGGGCGCAGGGTCTCCTCGTAGATGCGCCCGGAGGACGGCGGGGCGACGATCTCCAGCGCGGTGCTCACATGGCGATTATCCCGTTGCGTAGCGGGCGAGCGCTTCGAACTCGACGGCCAGGGATTCGAGAATGGCCTGTGGATCGTCGACGCAGCCCGAGTCGGTGCGCACCCCGATGGTGACGCCGCCGTCGTAGCTGAAGATGCTGATGCCCAGCCCGATGCTGCCCGTGGCGGGGACCCAGGCCAGCACGCCCGCGACGGGTGACCCGGCCAGATAGACCGGGCGCCGCGGGCCCGGCACGTTCGTCACCACGGCGCTGCTCTGGGCCGAGAAGGCGTCGAGCAGGCGCTGCTCGACGGCGGAGGGAGCGTGGCCGAGCGCTTCGAGCACCCCGTAGGCGATCGCGCCCTCCGGGGAGTGCTTGATCGCCTCCATGCTGTCGTGGACCGCCTCCAGGCGCCGGCGCGGGCTGCGCAGGCCGACGGGCAGGGTGAGATAGACGAGGCCGAAGCGGTTGCCCAGTTCGGCGGGCAGCGGCTCATCCAGGGGGCGCAGGTTGAACGGGACGGTCGCGCGAATCTCCTTGACCAGGCCGTGCCTCCCGACGAGGTAGCGATGAAGCGCACCCGTGACGGCGGCGACGAGGACGTCATTGACCGTGGTGCCGGTCGCGTGCCCGATCGCCTTGACGTCGTCGAGCGCGATCGGATCGGTCCAGGCCACCCGCTGGGAGCCGGTGAGCTCGCCGCGCAGGACACTCTTGGAGTCGGGCGGCGTGAGCATCAGCTTCCCCAGCGCCTGCGAATCGGCCACCGACCGCGACACGAGCTCGTGCAGCTCCGGGCCGGGATGGAGCAGAACCTCCATGCCCTCGCTCACCGTCGCCTGGGCCAGGCGCGCGCCCGCGCGCAACGGCGCCGTAAGGGCGCCGAGAGGGCTGCCGCGGCCGCTGCGGGGAGGCGCCGCCGGCGCGATCCCGGCGTCCGGCTCGTCGTCGGTGAGGGAGAGCAGGACGCGCGACAGGGCGATCCCGTCGGCGATGCAGTGGTGCATCCGCGAGACGAGCGCCGTGCCCCGTTCGTAGCCGTCGATCAGGTACATGTCCCACAGCGGGCGGGAGCGATCGAGCGGCATGGACATCAGGTCGGAGATCAGCTTCTGCAGCGCGGCCCGGTCGCCCGGGGCCGGGAGAGAGAGGAGGTGGATGTGGCGGTCCAGGTCGAAGTTGGGATCGTCCTCCCACGCCGGGCGCCCGACCCCCATGCGCGGCTCGACCACGCGCTGGCGAAAGCGCGGATAGGGCGCGACCAGGCGCTTCCCGATGACGTCGCGCACCCGCTCGGCGTCCAGGGGCTCGTCGAACCACAGCACGCCGTTGACCACCATCAGGCTGGTCGGCCGGTCCATGTGCAGCCAGGCGGCGTCGGCGCTGTCCATCTGGTGCTTGGCCATCTCGCCGACCGTAGGGCGCTGGGGCGGGCGAGGCATCAGCCCGGCGCCCCGGTTCGACTCAGTAGTCGCCCGCGGGCGCTCCGGACACAGAACGAGCGGGCCAAGCCCGCTCGTGCCTGTGGTCGCGCTCCCCCTAACTACTTCTGAGCGCCAGGACTTACGTGTCGCGCCTGGCGGCTGGACACTCCCGGCCCGTTGCCGGACCGAGTAGGGAGCGGCCAGGGCTCAGGCTAGCGCTTCGGCGTCGCGGCGGGGAAGAGCCGCCAGCTTCACGTCGCGGCTGACCTCGCGCAGCTCGGCGGGAAGCTCGGCCAGCTTGACGTTGGCCACCAGGTCCAGGTCCTCGCCGAGGGGGCGGAAGAAGTCGTCGTAGTGCGTGGGCACGACGAGCCCGGGGTCGAGCCGGGGCAGGATGCGCTTCCAGTAGTCCTCGGTGAAGCTGCGCCCGGCCACGCCGGCCAGGAAGACGTCGACTCCGCGATGGCGGATCTCGTCCTCGATCAGGTCGGCGCTGCCCTGGTGGTAGAGCGTCATGCCCGCGACCGCGATGTGGATGCCCCACACCTGCCCGCAGCGGTAGGCGCCGGGCGTGAGGCCGTCGAGGTGGTCGCAGGTCAGCTCGCCGTCGTAGGGGACGGCGAGCCCCAGCAGCAGCTTGGAGTGGCGGCTGGGGACGAAGGTCACCTCGAAGGGCCCGAGCTCGTAGACGCGGTGGGGCTCGACCTCCACCGCCCGCTCGCCCAGGCCGTGCAGTCCCATCAATGTGGCCAGGGACTCCGAGCCGTAGGCGCGACAGCCGAAGCGCCGGACCACGGCGGGGGCGTCGACCGCATGGTCGAAGTGCGTGTGGCCGACGAGCACGCCGGCGACCTCGCCGCCCGGGTCGGGCAGGAAGCGCGCGAGCGCCGCGGGGTCGGGCACCGCCCGGCGGCGCAGCACCAGGCTGCGCAGCGGGACCCGCGAGACGTAGGGATCGACGTAGAGGGTCTGGCCCTCGTAGGTCATCCGGTAGCCCGAGACGCCGAGCCACTCGATCTCCAGGCCCGCCGGCAGGTCGACCGTCCGCGCCTCGAAATCGCGCAGCGCGGCGCGGTCGTCGCGTGTTCGCGTCGCCCGGGTGGCGGCGGAGTACGCGAGGTCGGCGACATGGCGAACCGGGCGCAGCACGAATCGATCGTACGCTTGATGTGTTCAAGCCGACGCCCCCAACCCCCCTCCCCATATGCCCAAAAACCTGTCGCTCGCGGCGCTCGCCGTCGCTCTCGTTTCATTGCTCGCCCTTCCCGCGGCCGCCCCGGCCGCCAGGAAGGCCAAGCCCAAGCCGCCGCAGAAGCTCTACGTCTCGCTCGGCGACTCCTACGCCACCGGCTATCAGCCCACGGCGCCGGGCAAGGGCTCCAACACCCGTCACGGATTCGCCTATCAGCTCCCCGGCCTCGCCAAAGCGCGCGGCTACAACCTCAAGCTCGTGAACTTCGGCTGCGGCGGGGCGACGACCACGTCGATCCTCCAGTCGATCGGCTGCGTCAAGCAGGCGCAGGCGCTCGGCGGCCCGAAGTACCCGACCAAGACCCAGGCCAAGGCGGCCGAGGCGTTCGTGCGCGCCAACCGCTCCAAGCTGGGCCTGATCACCGTGTCGATCGGGGGCAACGACGTCACCGGCTGCCTGAAGGCGGCCGATCCGACCAAGTGCGTGGCCGACAACGTCGACGTCATCAAGACCAACGTCTCGAAGCTGGTCAAGGACCTGCGCGCCGCGGCCGGGAACAAGGTGCCGATCGTCGGCATCACGTATCCCGACGTCGTGCTGGGTCTCTACACGTCGGGCACGGACTCCGACAAGAGCCTGGCCAACCTGTCCCTGTTCGCCTTCAAGCAGCTCATCAACCCGGGGCTGAAGACGGCCTACACGTCGGTGACCAAGGGCAAGTTCGTGGACATCACGACGGCCACCGGCGCCTACACGCCGCTGACCCAGACGACCACGCTCGCGCCCTACGGGACCATCCCGGTCGCCGTGGCGAAGGTGTGCCGGCTGACGTACTTCTGCCAGTTCCGCGACATCCACTCGCGGACGAGCGGCTACAAGATCATCGCCCAGCAGATCGCCAAGACGCTGCCCAGGAAGTCCTAGCCGTTCGGCGGGCCCCGGCCGAGCGCCGGGGCCCGTCTATATTCCGCCCATCCCCGGGTTCGACTACATCGTCGTGGGCGCAGGCTCGGCCGGTTGCGTGCTGGCGAACCGCCTCAGCGCCGACCCGTCCGTGACGGTCGCGCTGGTGGAGGCGGGCGGCAAGGACCGCAGCCCGAACATCAAGATCCCGGCGGCGTTCCCCAACCAGTTCCACACCAAGCTCGACTGGGACTACGCGACCGAGCCCGAGCCCCACGTGGACGGGCGCTCGCTCTACATCCCCCGCGGCAAGAGCCTGGGCGGATCGAGCTCGATGAACGCGATGCTCTACGTGCGCGGCCGGCCGCTGGACTACGCGCTGTGGGAGAAGGCCGGCGGTGCCGGCTGGGGCTGGGACGACGTGCTGCCGTACTTCATGCGTTCGGAGGACAACGCGCGCGGGGCGTCGGAGTTCCACGGCGCGGGCGGCGAGCTGCGTGTCGAGGAGCAGCGCTCGCCGCGCTCGATGAGCCGCCGGCTGCTCGAGGCCAGCGAGGCGGCCGGCATCCCGCGGATCCCCGACTACAACGGGCCCGAGCAGGACGGCGCGTCGATGTTCCAGGTCACCCAGCGAAACGGCCGGCGCTGGAGCACGGCCGACGGCTTCCTGCGCCCCGTGCTCAAGCGCCCGAACCTGACGGTCATCACCGGGGTGACGGTGGCCGGGGTGGAGCTCGAGGGCGACCGCGCGACCGGTGTCCGCCTGCTCGCGGGCCGGCGCAAGCGCACCCTGGAGGCCGAGCGCGAGGTCATCCTGGCCGCGGGCGCGATCGGCTCGCCGCAGCTGCTGATGCTCTCGGGCATCGGGCCGGCCGACCACCTGCGGGAGGTCGGGATCGAGGTGGGCCACGACCTACCCGGCGTCGGCCGAAACCTCCAGGACCACCCGTTCGTGACGATGCTCTGGGAGGTCTCCGACGAAACGACGCTCTACGGCGCGGACAAGCCCAAGCACATGGCGGAGTGGGTGCTGCGGCGCAGCGGCAAGCTGACCTCCACCGTCGCCGAGGTGGCCGCCTTCGTGCGCACGCGGCCGGGCCTACCCGCGGCCGACATCCAGCTGCACATGGGCGCCGCCTACTACGAGGACCACGGCGCCGAGACCTTCGACGGCCACGCCGGCGTGATCGCGCCGACGCTCGTCAGCCCGCAGTCGCGCGGGCGGGTGTGGCTGCGCTCGGCCGACCCGGCCGACAAGCCGCGCATCCTCACCAACTCGCTCGAGCATCCCGACGACGTCGCTTCGCTGGTCTCCGGTATGGAGCTGGCGCGCGAGATCGCCGCCCAGGAGCCGATGCGCTCGATCATCCTGCGCGAGCTCAAGCCCGGCCCGGACGCCACGTCGCGCGAGGATCTCGAGGCCGACCTGCGCCGGCGGCTGATGCTCATCTACCACCCGGTCGGCACGTGCCGGATGGGAGACGGCGATGACGCGGTGGTCGACGCCGAGCTGCGCGTCCGCGGCGTCGACGCCCTGCGGATCGCCGACGCCTCGATCATGCCGGTCATCCCCGGCGGGAACACCAACGCCCCGACCATCATGGTGGCCGAGAAGGCCAGTGACATGATCCGGGGCGTTACCGGCGTTCCCGCGGCGTGATCAGCCTCGACCACGTCATCCTCGCGGTGCCGGATCTCGACGCCGCGGCGCTGCGCTTCGAGGAGGAGCATCGCCTTCCGTCAATCCCCGGCGGCCGGCACGCCGGCCTGGGGACCGAGAACCGCATCGTGCCGCTCGGCGAGGCCTACATCGAGCTGCTCGGCGTCGTCGACCCGGCGCAGGCGCGGGGCAACCCGTTCGGAACCTGGCTGCTCGAGCGCGTCGCGGACGGGGAGGCCTGGGTCGGGTGGGCCGTGCGCACCGACGACCTGGACGCCGTCTGCGACCGCCTCGGCCTGGAGCCGGGATCGATGTCGCGCTCGCGTCCCGACGGCTACGACCTGCGCTGGCGCGTGGCCGGCCTGGAGGAGGCCCGCGCCGATCCGTCGCGGCCTTTCTTCATCTCCTGGGAGGTCCCCGACGACGAGCTGCCGGGCCGGGCGGGCGGCGAGACCCACGCCGCCGGAGCGCGGATCGCCGCGGTTGCGGTGGGCGGCGACGAGGACGCTCTGCGCGAGTGGGTGGGGGAGATGCCCGGAACGGTCCGCGTACTCGGCGGAGCTCCCGGAGTCCAGTCGGTCACCGTCGCCGGAGCCGGCGGCATCGAGGTCGTCGGGCCCGGTTAGTGGAGCAACCGGCGACCGGTCACTCCACTAGAAAAGCGCGTTCACCAGCAGGGCGAACGTCGCGCCCGCGGCCAGCGCCATCAGCGCCGTCATCGCCAGCGCGACGAGTCCCGCACGCCGGCTCCAGCGGGCCAGCCAGGACCGGCCTGCCACGAGCGCCGCGTCGAGGCGGACGCTGAGCGGAGCGTCAGGGTGGACGAGCACCGCCGCGCGGATCCGCCGCTCCCACGTCAGCGCCATCCGCGCCGCCTCCCGGCGCGCGGAATGCCGGTACCACGGCAGCCGCGCGCGTCGCTCGCGCCAGTACACGAGACTCTCGGTGGCGTCGTGGAGCGACATCTGCGACATGCGCAGAAGGCTAGCGCCGCTAGCTGTGCGCGGCGCGGGGGAGGTCGGGCTCGGGCTCGCTGCGGTGAACGGTCATGCTCGCGTGCCTGACCTCGACCTCGGCGGGCGGGGCGCCCCCGGTGGCGTGATGCGCCCACGCGAGGAGATGTCGCACCGCGGTGGCGAGGTCGGCCGGCTTGCGGGGTCCCGTCATGGCCAGGGACGCTACGGGCCGGCCAAGACGGCGCAATCCGGGGCAGTCACCCTTCGTACACGGGTTTTCTACGGAAGGCCGGGCACGCCGCCGTAACATGGAATTCATGACCGTCGCCGGGAGCGCCGCCGCCGGTCCTCTGGGGGCCGAGGACCTCGAGCGCATCAACGCCTACTGGCGCGCGGCGAACTACCTCTCCGTCGGGCAGATCTACCTGCTGGCCAACCCGCTCCTGCGCGAACCGCTGCGTGTCGAGCACATCAAGCCGCGGCTGCTCGGGCACTGGGGCACGACTCCCGGCCTGAACTTCATCTACGCGCACATGAACCGCGTCATCCGCGCCCGCGACGTCGACGCGATCTACGTCACCGGACCGGGACACGGCGGCCCGGGCCTCGTCGCCAACACCTACCTCGAGGGCACCTACACCGAGGTCTATCCGAACATCGGCCACGATGAGGAGGGTCTGCGCCGTCTGTTCCGTCAGTTCTCCTTCCCCGGCGGGATCCCCAGCCACGTCGCGCCCGAGACGCCGGGGTCGATCCACGAGGGCGGCGAGCTCGGCTACGCCCTCGTGCACGCGTTCGGCGCCGTGTTCGACAACCCCGACCTCGTGGCGTGCTGCGTCGTGGGGGACGGCGAGGCCGAGACCGGGCCGCTGGCCGCGAGCTGGCACTCGAACAAGTTCCTCGACCCCGCGCGCGACGGCGCCGTGCTGCCCATCCTCCATCTCAACGGCTACAAGATCGCCAACCCGACGGTGCTGGCCCGGATCCCGCGCGACGAGCTGGCCTCCCTGCTGGAGGGCTACGGCTACGCGCCGCGCTTCGTCGAGGGCTCGGACCCGGCGGAGATGCACCAGCTCATGGCGGCCACGCTGGACGAGGTCCTCGAGGAGATCGCCGCCATCCAGCACCGCGCGCGGGAGGACGGCGACCTGACCCGGCCGCGCTGGCCGGCGATCGTGCTCGTCACGCCGAAGGGATGGACCGGCCCCAAGGAGGTCGACGGCAAGCCGGCCGAGGGCTCGTTTCGCTCGCACCAGGTCCCGCTGGCCGACATCGCCCGAAAGCCCGAGCACCTGGCGCAGCTGGAGGCGTGGATGCGCTCCTACGAGCCCGACGAGCTGTTCGACTCGGGCGGGGCGCTGCGCGCCGACCTCGCCGCGCTGGCGCCCGAGGGCGACCGGCGCATGGGAGCCAACCCGCACACCAACGGCGGCAAGCTGACGATCGGGCTCGAGCTGCCGGACTTCCGCGACTACGCGGTCGACGTCCCCGAGCCCGCCCGCACGTCGAGCGAGGCCACCCGCGTGCTCGGCGGCTTCCTGCGCGACGTCGTCAAGCGCAACCCCGACCGCTTCCGGATCATGGGCCCCGACGAGACCGCGTCCAACCGCCTCGGCGCCACCCTGGAGGCGACGAACCGCGCGTGGATGGGGGAGATCCTGCCCACCGACGACCACCTCGCGCCCGACGGTCGCGTGATGGAGGTCCTGTCCGAGCACCTGTGCCAGGGCTGGCTGGAGGGCTACCTGCTCACGGGCCGGCACGGGCTCTTCAACTGCTACGAGGCCTTCATCCACATCGTCGACGCGATGTTCAACCAGCACGCGAAGTGGCTGAAGGTCACCCGCGACATCCCGTGGCGCCGGCCCATCCCGTCGCTGAACTACCTGCTCTCGTCCCACGTCTGGCGCCAGGACCACAACGGCTTCTCCCACCAGGACCCGGGCTTCATCGATCACGTTCTCAACAAGAAGGCCTCGATCGTCCGCGTGTACCTGCCGCCCGATGCGAACTGCCTGCTCTCGGTGGCCGACCACTGCCTGCGCAGCCGCCACTACGTCAACGTCGTGGTCGCCGGCAAGCAGCCCGCGCTGGACTTCCTCGCGATGGACGAGGCCGTCGCGCACTGCACGCGTGGCATCGGGACCTGGGACTGGGCCTCCAACGACGACGGGGGCGAGCCCGACGTCGTGCTCGCCTGCGCGGGGGACGTGCCCACCCTCGAGACGATCGCGGCGGCGGCGATCCTGCGCCGGGAGCTGCCCGACCTGCGGGTGCGGGTGATCAATGTCGTCGACCTGATGCGCCTGCAGCCCGAGGACGAGCATCCCCACGGCCTGTCCGACCGCGAGTTCGACGCCCTGTTCACGGCCGCCCAGCCGGTGATCTTCGCCTACCACGGCTACCCCTGGCTCATCCACCGCCTGACCTACCGCCGCACCAACCACCACGGGCTGCACGTGCGCGGCTACAAGGAGGAGGGGACCACGACGACGCCGTTCGACATGGTCATGCTCAACGACCTCGACCGCTACCACCTCGTGATGGACGTGATCGACCGGGTCCCCGGGCTGGGCGAGCGCGCCGCCCACCTGCGCCAGCGGATGGTCGACGAGCGCCTGCGCCACCGCGCCTACACGCGCGAGGTGGGCGACGACATGCCCGACGTGCGCGACTGGGTGTGGCCGGCCGGCCCCGCGCCCGACGAGGCGCACACCGACGCCCGGCGCGGCTCCTCGGCCTAGCGCCCGCGGTTGCGCGTCCTCGTCGTCAACGCCGGCTCGAGCTCCCTCAAGCTGAGCCTGCTCGGCCCCGGCGACGAGCCGCTGGGCCGGCGGGCACTCGGCGCCGCTCCCGGCGACGCCGAGCTGGCCGATGCCCTGGAGTCGCTCGGGGAGGCCGACGCCGTCGGCCATCGCATCGTCCACGGCGGTGAGCGCTACCGCGAGCCGGTGGTGATCGACGACGAGGTGACGGAGGGGCTGCGGGCGCTCGTCGACCTCGCGCCGCTGCACCAGCCCAAGTCGCTGGAAGCGCTGGCCGCCGTCTCGCGCGCCGTCCCCGGCCTGCCCGCCGTGGCCTGCTTCGACACCGCCTTCCACGCGCACATCCCGCCCGCCGCCGCCACCTACGCCCTGCCGGCGGCGTGGCGCGAGCGGTGGGGGCTGCGGCGCTTCGGCTTCCACGGCCTCTCGCACGCCTACGCCTCGCGGCGGGCGGCCGAGATGCTCGGGCGTCACGCGGACGGGCTGCGGCTCGTCACGTGCCACCTGGGCGCGGGCGCCTCGCTGGCGGCGGTGGCCGACGGCCGCTCGGTGGACACGACGATGGGCTTCACGCCGCTGGAGGGACTGGTGATGGCCACGCGGTCGGGCAGCGTCGACCCGGGTCTGCTGCTGTGGCTGCTCGAGCACACGGACCTGTCGGCTCACGAGATGGCCTCGGCGCTCGAGCACGAGTCCGGCCTGCTCGGCCTGGCGGGCACGCCGGACATGCCGGACGTGCTCGACCGCTCCCGGAACGGGGACGAGAATGCCGCCCTGGCCTTCGACGTCTACCTGCACCGCCTGCGGGCGGGGATCGCCTCGATGGCCGCGGCGATGGACGGGCTGGACGCCGTCGTGTTCACGGGGGGTGTGGGGGAGAACGCGCCCGAGGTGCGCGCCGGAGCGGCCGGGGGCCTGGGGTTCCTCGGGGTGGCGCTCGACCCGGGGGCCAACACGGACGCCGCGGGCGACGCCGAGATCACCGGCCCGGACGCCCGCGTGCGCACGCTCGTGATCGCGGCCCGCGAGGACCTCGAGATCGCCCGCCAGACGCGGGCGATCCTCCGCGGCTGATCCGCGCGCTCAGCTCGCGGCGGGCGCGAGCTCGGAGATCTTGCCCTCGATGGTCTCGATCAGCGAGTTGAACGCGTCGGCGAAGGCGTCGACGCCCTCGACCACGAGCTGATTGAGGACGATGTCCTCCACGTCGACGCCGGCGTCCCGGACTTCGTCCATCAGCGCCCGCGCGCCGTCGACGTCACGGTCCACGGAGCGCTCGGCCGAGCCGTGGTCGCGCGCCGCCTCGATCGTGGCGTCGGGCATCGTGTTGACGATGTCGGGCCCGATCAGCTCGTCCACGTAGAGCGTGTCGGGGTAGTCGGGGTTCTTGGTCGAGGTCGAGGCCCACAGCGGCCGCTGGACGTTCGCGCCCCTGGCGGCCAGCGCCTCCCACTGCGGTCCGGAGAAGATCTCCTGGAAGGAGGCGTAGGCGATCTTGGCGTTGGCCACCGCCGCGCGGCCGCGCAGGTCCTCGCGGCCGAGCTTCTCCAGGGCGGCGTCGACCTTCGTGTCCACGCGCGAGACGAAGAAGCTCGCCACGGAGGCGCTGCGGTCGATCGATTCCCCGCGGTCCGCACGGCTCTGCAGGCCGCTGATGAACGCCCGCGCGATGTCCTCGTAGCGCGAGACGGCGAACAGCAGCGTCACGTTGACGTTGAGGCCCTCGGCGGTGAGGCGTTCGAACGCCGTGACGCCGGCCTCGGTGCCCGGGACCTTGATGAGGACGTTCGGCCGGTCGATCTCCTCGCGGCACCAGAGCGCCAGCTCGACGGAGCCCTTGGCGTCGTCGGCCAGGTCGGGCGGGAGCTCGAAGGACACATAGCCGTCCTTGCCCTCGGTCGACTCGAAGATGGGCCGCAGGATGTCGCACGCCTCCCGCGTGTCGGTGAACGCGACCCGGAAGTAGACCTGGCGCGGATCCTGGGTCTCGGCGATCGCCTCGCGCAAGAGCGGGTCGTAGAGCTCGGAGTCCATCGCCTTCTTGAAGATGGTGGGGTTCGACGTCACGCCGCTGATGCCGTCCTCGTCGACGAGACGCCGCAGGCCGCCCTCGTCGAGCAGCTTGCGGTTGAGGTTGTCGACCCAGATGGACGTGCCCTGGGCCTCGATGTCGCGCAGTCGGTTCGTGGTCATGCTCTAGTCCTACCCATTCTGGTGGAGGCTGACAAGCTGCCCCTCAGGGTAGAACCCGAGCGTGAAGGCGCTGAGCGTCATACCCGGCCAGGCCGGCTCGGCGGCCGTGCAGGAGGTCGACGATCCCGAGGCGGGGGAGCGGGAACTCCTGGTGGAGGGAGTGGCGCTGGGAATCTGCGGCACCGACCGCGAGATCGCGGGCGGCCAGTACGGGTGGGCGCCCGACGGCCGCGACCGCCTGATCCTGGGCCACGAGTCGCTCGGGCGGGTGCGAGCGGCGCCCGAGGGCTCCGACTTCTCGGCCGGTGACCTGGTCGTCGGAGTGGTACGGCGGCCCGACCCGGTCCCGTGCTCGGAATGTGCGCGGGGACGTTTCGACATGTGCCGCAACGGCCGCTACCGCGAGCGCGGGATCAAGGAGCTCGACGGCTACGGATCCCAGCTCTGGACGGTCGAGGAGGACTACGCGATGCGTCTCGACCCGCGGCTCGAGCGCGTCGGGATGCTCATGGAGCCGACGACCATCGTGGCCAAGGCCTGGGAGCGCATCGACCGCGTCGGGGGCCGCGTGTACGAAACGCAGGAGCACGCGAGCTGGAAGGTCCTGGTCACGGGCGCCGGCCCGATCGGGCTGCTCGCGGCGCTCCTCGGAGTCCAGCGCGGCCACGACGTCCACGTCCTGGACCGCATCGAGGACGGCCTCAAGCCCCAGCTGGTCGGAGACCTGGGTGCCACCTACCACTCCGGGAAGATCGAGGATGCCGTCGGTGACCGCGAGCCGGACGTCGTCATCGAGGCCACCGGAGTCCCTCAGCTCGTCTTCGACCTCATGGGCGCCACGGCGGCGCCGGGCGTGCTCTGCCTGACCGGCGTGTCGCCGAAGGGCCGGCGGATCAGCGTGGACGCCGGCGAGGTCAATCGAGAGCTGGTGCTGGAGAACGACATGGTCTTCGGGTCGGTCAACGCCAACCTCGATCACTACCGCCTGGCCGCGCAGGCGCTGGCCGACGCGGACGTCGACTGGCTGGAGCGCCTCATCACCCGCCGGGTCGGCCTGGACGAGTTCCGCGACGCCCTGGGGGATCGCCCGGAGGACGTCAAGGTCGTTCTCGAGCTCGCCTGAGCTTCAGCCCACTCCGTTGAGCGTGTCGACCACGCGGAAGAGGTCGCCCTGGCGATAGAAGTTGACAGCCAGGAGGTTGACCCTGTGCTTGCGGATCCGGTCGCACTCCTGAGCGCGGCGAAGCAGCGGCGCGTACGCGTTGACCCGGCGCGCGTCCGAGGGCTTGGGCACGGGGTCCGTGCTCACCCAGTGGTTGATGAGGAAGATCGGAGCGTCGGCCGGACCGCGGTTGCGCTCGCAGCTGGCCGGGACCTTCTGGGGATCGATGAGGAGGGAGGGGCTGCGGAACGTGTAGGGCGTGTCCTGCACGATGGCCTGGAACGCCGGGTGGTACCACGGCGCGGCGCCACCCCGCTCCTCGCCGAGGAGCACCAGGCGCTGGTCGGTGTCGACCATGTGGCGCAGCGTGGGCCAGTGCCCGGTGGTGGGCCCGCGGTACACGACGTCCTCCAGGCCGGCCTTCCTGACCGCGTCGACGAAGTCCTTCGGGGTGATGTAGTCCTCGTTGACGATGACGACGACCTCGCCGGGGTTGGCGACCATGAAGTCGTTGATCTGGGCCAGCACGTCGCTCAGCGGGGTGGCGCCCAGTTCGCAGAACGTGTGGCACAGGTAGACGCCGCGCTCGCCCTTGCCGCTGTAGCCCACGCGGGCGCGCAGGCGCAGGGCGGCGTCGATCGTGGTCTGGCTGACCCCGTCGCGCTCGGCCGCCTGGACGAGTTTGGAGTTGTCGGAGAAGTAGGTGCGCACGTTGCCGTTGGCCAGCCTGTCGGCGTAGTGGGTATCGAGCAGCAGGCCCCGGATACCGTCCCTGAGCTGGCCGGGGATCGGCTTGTCCTGCTCGGCCGAGTACCAGCCCGGCAGGGGCACCGACATGGCGTTGTGGGTCGAGGGCAGGACGACGTCGGTCAGCGGCCGGGAGCAGAGCTCCGCGTGGCCGTTGCACTCGCTGACCTGGGCGGGGGCGGGAGTGCTCGTGCCGCCCGACGCGGTGAACACGGCCACGGCGCCGAAGATCAGGACGCCCGCGATGCCCGCCACGGCCAGGCGCCGGAGGGTCACCTGGCGCCGGGCGCGGCGCATCCGGATGGCCTCGCGCGACTCCTCCTCGATCTCCGGGCGGTAGATGAGCCGCAGGACGGACTCGACGCCCTTGAAGATCAGGTAGACGCCGACGAGTGTCACGAACAGGTCGATCACGGCGTCGCGGTTGGAGAGCACGACGATCCCGGCCAGCACGAGGCCGACGGCCCGCGCCACGCGCACCCACGGGCGCTCGGGCTCGGTGGCGATCCAGCCGGCGAGCCGGCGCAGGCGCGGCTCGAGCGCGACCGGCCGCACGAGCGAGGCCGCGGCGGCGGCGACGACGGCGCCCGAGCCGGCCATGATCCAGGCCGCCGTGCGCAGGTCCGTGAGGAAGGCGTCCCACACCGCGCCGGCCGCGGCCCGCTCGTCCGGGCCGTCGAAGGAGCCGGTGACGTAGGACCGCGCCACCGCCAGCGCGACGATCAGCAACACGCCCGCGCAGGCCACGCCGACGCCCAGCGACCATACGGCCCGGCGCCGGTCGCGGGCCAGCGCGATCGCGGTGGCCATGAAGACCAGGGCGAGAACGAGAAAGATCGCGAACAGGACGTCGATGCCGTCGGCGAGGCGCACGGCGTCTCCGGTCACCGTGCCGATCTTCGTGCGCAGGAGCTGCCCCTGCTTGTCGGCCCGGACCTGCGCGGCGAGCTTCGGCTGCAGGGCCTGCAGCGCTCCCCCGATCACACTGCCGATGTCGGCCACCGTCAGGGTCACCGTGTCCTGGTCGCGCTGGAACACGGCCCGGTGGACGTCGGCGACGGAGCTGCGGAAGAGGCCGGCGAAGGCGCGGCTGCCCACGACGGCCGACGCCGTGGACTCGATCAGGGGCCGGGCGGCGAGCAGGTCCTCCTGCTGGCGCAGCACGACGTCGTCGGTGAGGCGCTCGGCGATGAGGCTGCGGACGTTCTCGTCGACCAGCGCGTGGGTGGCCCGGTTGGCGAACTGGTCGGCGTCGAAGACCGTGCGCTCGGCGTAGCCGGCCACCAGGGCGAGCAGCAGGCACACCGAGGCCAGGACGACGCACACCCGCGAGGCGATCCTCATGCGCCAACGATCTCAGGCCGGCCAGCGGCGCGGGGGGCGAGGGCTCAGCGACGGACCCAGTTGGGCCGGATGAGGATCGTGGCGCCGCAGACCCCGTAGGGGCCCGTGAAGTTCTCCTGGCGGGGTCGCACGGCCGGGAACCAGCCGCCGCTGCAGTTCCCGTTTGTCGTGTCGGCGATGACGTTGGCCGGGATCGGCGTGTTCGGGTTCTCCATCGTGAGGAAGACGCTGTCGAAGGCGTAGATCCGCGACCTGCGGTTGAACGTCACCGAGACCGGCAGGTTCACGTTGACGCGCGTGATCCGGTTTCGCCGCGGCGTGAACACGCGGCTCTGGCGCCGGCCGATGCAGCAGGCCGCCTCGCCGCTGTTCTCCTTGCGCAGCGACTGGAGGATCGCGATGCGCATCGGTCCGGTCGTGTTGCCGACCTTGATCTTCACGTAGGTGATGCGGCCCGTCGCGGGCGCGATCATGTTCTCGCGCAGGCTGCGCAGGCCCCCGCTCGTGGTGAAGCTGCACGAGGGCACGCGCGAGAACAGGATCAGGCCCTGACAGCTCACGTTGTTGTTGGCCGCGCGGTTGAGGTTCGCGCCGAACTCACGGGCGCCGGCGGAGGACGTGAGCGTCAGCGCCGCGGCGCAGACCGCGCCGAGGGCAAGCATCCGTGCTCTGGCCATGGTGTGACGGTACCAGCGATACTCGTCGGAGATGTCGATGGAGAACGTCGAGACTGTGCGCCGGCTGCTCGAGGCGGGCAACCGCGACGACCTCGACACGGCCGTGACCTGCCTGGATCCGGAGGTGGAGTGGATTCCGGCGCGCGCAGCGACGGAGGGCGTCTACCACGGACACGAGGGGTTCATCCGGTTCGTCAAGGACACGCGGGAGAACTTCGACACCTTCGAGCCGCACTTCGCGCTTCGCGACCTCGGCGAACGCGTCCTGGCCTGGGGGACGATCACCGTGCGCGGGCGCGGCAGCGGGGTCGAGCTCGAGGTCCCCGTCGGGAGCATCTTCGAGTTCCGGGCCGGGCGGGTCGTCCGGTGGGAGGACTTCGGGTCCCGGGAGGCGGCGCTGGAGGCGGCGGCCGGCTAGGTCACAGCGCCAGCGTGGCCTGGCGGAGGGTCGCCTCGAGCTTGCGGTCGCCGGCGGGAACGTACAGCGGACTGCACCCGTCCCGCAGAAGCCGGTCGACCAGCGCCACGCCGCGGGGGCTCACGGCGGGCGCGCCCTGCAGTGTGCGAATCAGGACCTCGATCGAGCCGCCGGACGCCAGGACATCCTCGCGCGCCACGCGCACCGATGAGGTGAGGCCGCGCATGGGCTCCGCGGCGGCCTCGAGCACGTTGGCCAGCGAGGCGGCCAGGCTGCGGCGGGTACGCATCGCGCAGAGCCGCGACGCGCACAGCGCCCGGGCCGCGTCGCCCTGGGGGGCGGCGCCCTCGGAGAGCTCGCGCACCAGGCGGGGCCGGCTCAGGAGAGCCCGGATGCGCACCGAGCGCGACGTGACGGGAGCCTCCGTGGCGGCGGGCCGGGGCGGCTGGAAGACGATCGGCTGGGCGGACATTTTCGATACCCCCCGTTGACTGGTGGAGAATGAATCCAGGTCAAGGATGCGCCCCGGTGCGTGAAGGCCGCATCCAGAATCCCGCCGCGCACCTCAAGATCCCGTGAAGACGAGCCCGTCCACGTCCCTCGCCCAGAGCGCGCTCCTCCCGGGAGCGGCGCCCCGGCGCTGGGTCGGCCTGCTGGCCGCGGCCGGCTCCATCGCCCTCCTCACGCTCGCCATCTATCCGCTGCGCCAGGTCGCGCCCGCCGTCTCCACCGGGGTCGTGTACCTGCTCGGCGTCCTGTTCGTGTCGACCTTCTGGGGGATGGGCCTCGGCGTGCTCACGGCGCTGGGCAGCGCGCTGGCCTTCAACTGGTTCCACATCCCGCCGACGGGCCGCTTCAGCATCTCCGAGGGCGAGAACTGGGTGGCGCTGTGCGTCTATCTGGCGGCCGCGGTGCTCACGAGCACGGTGGCCGGGATCGCCCGGGCGCGGGCGGCCGAGGCCGACCTGCGCCGGCGCGAGGCCGATCTGGCCGCCGAGATGGCGCGCGTGCTCATGGGCGGGATGAGCGTGGCCGCCGCGCGGCGCCCCGCCGCGCGGCTGCTCGCGCAGACCCTCGGCCTCCCGTCGGCCGCGATCGAGTTGGGGGAGGTGGAGCCCGACGACCGGCGCCTCGCCGTGGCGCTGCGCGACGGCGACGAGATCGTGGCCACCCTGCTGCTGCCGGCCGACACGCCGGCGGACGTGCTCGAGCGGGTTCGCTCCCGGATCGCCCCGGCGATGAGCGCGCTCGTCCGAGCCGCGCTGGCGCGTGAGGCCCTCCAGGCCGAGGTCGTCGAGACGCAGGCCCTGCGACGCAGCGACGACATCAAGACCGCCCTGCTGCGGGCGGTCTCACACGACCTGCGCTCCCCGCTGACCGCGATCGTGGCGGCGGCGGACGCGCTGGAGTCGCCCTCCCTCGATCCGGCCGAGCGAGGCGAGCTGGTCGAGGGGGTGGGCGCCGAGGCCCGGCGCCTCTCGCGGCTCGTCGACCAGCTTCTCGACCTCTCGCGCCTGGAGGCGGGCGCGGCCGAGCCGCGCCGCGACTGGGTCTCGCTGGAGGAGGTCGTGCGGGCCGCGGTGGAGGGGCTCGGGGCCGAGGCTCAGGTCCGCGTGTCGGTCGACGCCGACCTGCCGCTCATCGAGGCCGACGCCGTCCAGCTCGAGCGGGCGTTCGCCAACCTGATCGACAACGCGCGCCGCCATGCCGGCGACGAGCCGGTGCTCGTGCGCGCGCGGGCGAGTGCCGGGCGCATCCTCATGCGGGTCGTCGACCGGGGCCCGGGCATCCCGCGTCGCGAGCTCGACCGGATCTTCGAGCCCTTCTACCAGCGGGACGACGAGACGGGCCCGCGCCGGGGCTCCGGCCTCGGTCTGGCGATCGTGCGCGGTTTCGTGGAGCTCAACGGCGGGCGCGTCTACGCCGAGTCGCTGCCCGGCCAGGGCACGTCGTTCGTGGTCGAGTTCCCCGTCCCCGGCTCGCCGGGCGAGGAGCATCCGAGCGCTCCCGCGCCGCAGGAGGCCGCGTGAGCGACCGGCGGCGCGTGCTCGTCGTCGACGACGAACCCCAGATACTGCGCGCCCTTCGCGTGGTGCTGCGCGACGCCGGCTACGAGGTCGATCCCGCCGACACCGTGGCCGAGGCGCTCGACCATGCGGCGCTGCGCCGCCCCGACGCGGCCATCATCGACCTCCTGCTGCCCGACGGCGACGGGGTGGAGGTCTGCCGCTCGCTGCGCGAGTGGTCGTCGATGCCGATCATCGTCCTCTCGGCGGTCGGCGACGAGGCCGAGAAGGTGCGGGCTCTGGAGGCCGGCGCCGACGACTACGTGACCAAGCCCTTCGGTCCCAAGGAACTGGTCGCGCGCCTGAGCGCCGTGCTGCGACGCTCGACGCCGGAGCCGGAGGAGCCGCACCTGGAGTTCGACGGCCTGGACGTCGATCTGGCCGCCCGCCGGGTCCGGCGCGACGGCGAAGAGGTGCACCTCACGCCGATCGAGTTCAACCTGCTGCGCATGCTGGTGCTCAACCGCGGGCGCCTGCTCACGCACCGCGCGATGCTCGAGGAGGTCTGGGGCCACGCCTACGCGGATGACACGCAGACCCTGCGCACGCACATCGCCAACCTCCGCCGCAAGGTCGAGTCGCCCGACGGCGCCCGGCTCATCCACACCGAGCCCGGGGTCGGCTATCGCTTCGGCGACTAGACGAGCTTCACAGGATCTTTAGACCGCCGCCGCCGATCCCCACACGGCCTTGACGGGGCCGCTCCTACGGTGGACGACATGAATCTCGTCACCGTCATCCTCGTCGCCGTGGCCGTCGTCGCCGCGCTGGGCGCGCTGGTCGTGGTCATCCGGGCGGAGCGCGTCTGAGCCATGGCCGACGTCCTCTCACTGGTCATCGCCCTCGTCGCCTTCGCTGCCTTCTTCTTCGTCATCGAGGGGCTCGACCGCGTATGAACTTCGGTGAGGCGCTGGGCCTGGGCGTCTCGCTGCTGGTCCTGGTCTACCTGATGTACGCCATCTTCCGGGGTGAGCGGCTGTGACCGCCCAGGGATGGCTTCAGATCGCCTTCTTCTTCGCCGTGCTGACGGCGCTCACGCCGCTGATCGGCGGGTACATGGCGCGCGTCTACCAGAACGAGACGGTGCTGCTGACCCGTGTGCTCGGGCCGGTGGAGCGGGTGGTGTACCGGATGCTGCGCACCGACGTGCGCCGCGAACAGGACTGGAAGTCCTACGGGCGCACCGTGCTCGTCTTCTCGGTGCTGTTCTTCGGCGCCCTGTACCTGATCCTGCGCACGCAGGGCATCCATCCGTGGAACCCGCAGGGCTTCCACTCCGGCACCTGGGACGAGACGTTCAACACCGCCTCGTCGTTCGTCACCAACACCAACTGGCAGTTCTACGGCGGCGAGACGACGATGACGTACTTCTCGCAGATGGCCGGGCTGGCCGTCCAGAACTTCATCTCCGCTGCCGTGGGCATGGCCGTCGTGGCCGCCGTAATCCGCGGTTTCGCCCGCCGGCGCACCGACGACCTGGGCAACTTCTGGCAGGACCTCACGCGCAGCGTGCTCTACATCCTGCTGCCGATCTCGATCATCGCCGCGCTGGTGCTGGTCTCCCAGGGCGTCATCCAGAACCTCTCGCCCTACCTCGGCTTCAAGAGCGTCACCGGCCTGCACAGCACGCTCGCGCTCGGACCGGTCGCCTCGCAGGAGGCCATCAAGGAGCTGGGGACCAACGGCGGCGGCTTCTTCAACGTCAACTCGTCGATGCCGTTCGAGAACGCCAACGGCCTGACGAACTTCGTCGAGCTGCTGCTCATCCTGATCATCCCGGCCGGGCTGACCGCGACGTTCGGGCGCATGGTGGGCAGCCGCCGCCAGGGCTGGGCCCTGTTCGCCGCGATGTTCACCCTGCTCATCGTCGGGGTGGCGATCGTCTACGCCGCGGAGGTCCACGGCTCGCCGGCCCAGCACCTCGCGAGCATCGGCGGCGGCAACCTCGAGGGCAAGGAGCAGCGGTTCGGCACGACCAACTCCGCCCTGTGGTCGGCCATCACGACCGTGACCTCTTGTGGAGCGGTCAACGCCTCCATGGACTCGCTCACCGGACTCGGCGGCGCCATTCCGATGTCGAACATGATGCTCGGCGAGGTGGCGTTCGGCGGGGTGGGCTCGGGCATGTACGGGATGCTGCTCTTCGTCCTGCTCGCGGTCTTCATCGCCGGCCTGATGGTCGGGCGCACGCCCGAGTACCTGGGCAAGAAGGTCGAGTCCCGCGAGATCAAGCTCGTCATCGTCGGCACCCTGGTGATGCCGCTGATCGTCCTCTTCGGCGCGTCGCTCGCCCTGGCGACGAAGTACGGGACGCCGTCGATCTTCAACGCCGGCCCGCAGGGCTTCTCCGAGACGATCTACGCCTACACGTCGCAGGGCAACAACAACGGCTCGGCGTTCGCCGGCTTCACCGGCTACGTCCAGCCCAACGCGCCCGGCAACGTCGGCGCGTTCGGGATCACCTTCGCCGACCTCCTCGGCGGAGTGACCATGCTGGCCGGGCGCTTCGTTCCGATGCTCGCGGCGCTGGCCGTCGCCGGCTCCCTGGCGCGCAAGACCGCCCACCCGGCGGGCCCGGGCACGATGCGCACCGATACGCCCACGTTCGTGGTGCTGCTCATCGGGGCGATCCTGCTCATCGCGCTGCTCACCTTCGTCCCCGCCCTGTTCCTCGGCCCGGTCGTCCAGGGCCTGACCACCCAGCTCTTCTAGGAAGCCATGCGCAAGGACATCATCTCCTCCGCCGTCGCCGTGATCTTCTTCACGCTGCTGCTCGGCCTCGCCTATCCACTGCTCATCACCGGGGTCAGCCAGGTCGTCTTTCCCAACCGGGCCGACGGCAGCCAGGTGAAGGTGAACGGCAGGGTCGTCGGCTCGCGCCTGCTCGGGCAGGACTTCCGCAAGCCGGTCATCGGCCGCAACGGAAAGCCGAAGGTCGACTCGGACGGCAACCCCGTGCTCGTGGCCGACCCGCGCTATTTCCAGAGCCGGCCCTCCGCGACGGGATACGCGCCGGACGTCACCTACTTCTCCAACCTCGGACCGAACAGCAAGGACCTGCGGGACGCCATCGCTGCCAACGCCGACGCCTACCTGGCGCTCGAGCGCCCGTACGACCCCGGCCTCCGCCGCTCCGCGATCCCCAGCGACGCCGTTCAAACCTCGGCGTCGGGCGTGGACCCGCACATCTCGCTGACCAACGCTCGCATCCAGGCCGCTCGCGTGGCCGCCGTGCGCCACATGAGCAGGGCGGCGGTACTGCGACTCGTCGACGACAACGTCGACGGGCGCTTCGCCGGCCTGCTGGGCGAGCGCGGCGTGAACGTGCTGGAGCTCAACCTCGACCTCAACCGAAAGTCATGACCGACCGACCCGCTCAGCGCTCGATCTTCGAGCCCGACATCCTGCGGCCCGCGATCTGGGCGAGCATCGTCAAGATCGACCCGCGCGTCCAGTTCCGCAACCCCGTGATGTTCGTCGTCGAGATCGGCGCCGTCATCACCACCCTGGGCTGGCTGATCCAGCTGTTCGGCGGCTCCCCGCTGGGCGGCGGCCACGAGGCCGCCTGGTTCACCTTCACCGTGGCCATCTGGCTGTGGCTCACGGTCGTGTTCGCCAACTTCGCCGAGGCCCTGGCCGAGGGCCGGGGCAAGGCCCAGGCCGACGCCCTGCGCTCCATGCGCACCGACACGGTCGCGCGGCTGCGCGACGGCGGCGAGCGGCCCGCCTCCGAGCTTCACCGGGGCGACGTCGTCGTGGTCGAGGCGGGAGAGCTCATCCCGGGTGACGGCACGGTGATCGAGGGCATCGCCTCCGTCGACGAGTCGGCCATCACGGGCGAGTCGGCCCCGGTGATCCGCGAGGCCGGCGGCGACCGCAGCGCCGTGACGGGCGGCACGCGCGTGCTCTCTGACCGGATCGTGGTCGAGATCACCCAGGAGCCCGGCCAGTCCTTCCTGGACCGGATGATCTCGCTGGTCGAGGGAGCCGAGCGCCGCAAGACCCCGAACGAGATCGCCCTGGGCATCCTGCTCGCCGGTCTCACCTTCATCTTCCTCATCGTCGTCGTCGCGCTGCGGCCCTTCGCCGAGTTCTCACACACCGACGCGTCCGTGGCCACGCTGATCGCGCTGCTGGTGTCGCTCATCCCCACGACGATCGGCGCGCTGCTCAGCGCGATCGGCATCGCCGGGATGGATCGCATGGTCCGCCGCAACGTCCTCGCCCTGTCGGGGCGCGCCGTCGAGGCCTCCGGCGACGTCGACGTCCTGCTCCTGGACAAGACCGGGACGATCACCCTGGGCAACCGCGAGGCCGTGGAGTTCCTCCCCATGCCGGGCATCGCGGAGGCCGACCTGGCCGAGGCCGCGCAGGTCTCCTCGCTGGCCGACGAGACGCCGGAGGGGCGCTCCATCGTCGTGTTGGCCAAGAGCTTCGGGATCCGCGAGCATGACTTCGGAAGCGAGCAGGCGACATTCGTGCCCTTCTCCGCCGAGACGCGCATGAGCGGCGTCGACCTCAACGGCAGCCGGCTGCGCAAGGGCGCGGGCGACGCGGTGATCAAGTTCGTCGAGCGTGAGGGCGGCCAGGCCCCGCCCGAGCTGCGGACCCAGCTCGACCGCATCGGCCGCGAGGGCGGCACGCCGCTGGCCGTGGCGCGCGACAGCCAGGTCCTGGGCGTGATCTACCTCAAGGACGTCATCAAGGAGGGCATGCGCGAGCGCTTCGACCATCTGCGGGCGATGGGCATTCGCACGGTGATGATCACCGGCGACAACCGCCTCACGGCGGCCAAGATCGCCGACGAGGCGGGTGTCGACGACTTCCTGGCCGAGGCGACCCCCGAGGCCAAGCTCGAGCTGATCCGCGAGCAGCAGTCCGACGGGCGCATGGTGGCGATGACCGGCGACGGGACCAACGACGCGCCCGCGCTCGCGCAGGCCGACGTCGGCGTGACGATGAACACCGGCACCCAGGCCGCCCGCGAGGCCGGGAACATGGTCGACCTCGACTCCAATCCGACGAAGCTCATCGAGATCGTCGAGGTGGGCAAGCAGCTGCTGATCACGCGCGGCGCCCTGACCACGTTCTCCATCGCCAACGACGTGGCCAAGTACTTCGCGATCCTGCCGGCGATCTTCGCCGCCACCTACGCGGCGTCAGGGTCAGACGGGCCGCTGAACAAGCTGAACATCATGCACCTGGGCACGCCGGAGTCGGCGATCATCTCGGCGATCATCTTCAACGCCCTGATCATCCCGATGCTCGTGCCGCTCGCTCTGCGCGGCGTCCGCTACCGCCCAGTCGGCGCGACCGCCCTGCTGCGCCGCAACCTGCTGATCTACGGCCTGGGAGGGCTCATCACGCCGTTCATCGGCATCAAGCTCGTGGACCTCATCGTCCACAACCTCCTCGGCGCGTGAGGACGCTGCGATGTCGGCGCGACCGGGCCGCTACAAGATCTTCATCGGCATGGCCGCCGGGGTGGGGAAGACCTACCGGATGCTCCAGGAGGGCCGCGCCGAGCTGGACTCCGGGCGGGACGTCGTGATCGGCTACTTCGAGCCCCACGGCCGCGCGGAGACGATGGCCCTCGTCGAGGGCTTCGAGGTCGTGCCGCGGCGCTCGATCGACTACCGCGGCAGCCCGCTCGAGGAGATGGACCTTCCGGCGCTGCGCCGCCGCGAGCCGGGGCTGGCCCTGGTGGACGAGCTGGCCCACACCAACGCGCCCGGCGTGGAACACGAGAAGCGCTACGAGGACATCGTGGAGCTGCTGGACGCCGGGATCGACGTGTTCTCCACCGTGAACGTCCAGCACCTCGAGAGCCTCAACGACGAGGTGTGCGAGCTGACCGGCGTGCGCGTCCGGGAGACGGTGCCCGACTCGGTGCTGGCCACGGCCGACGAGGTCGTCCTGATCGACGTGACGCCGGAGACGCTCCTCGAGCGGCTGCGGGCGGGGAAGGTCTACCCGCCTGAGCGCGTGCCGGCCGCGCTGAACAACTTCTTCAAGGTGGAGCATCTGGCCGCCCTGCGCGAGGTCGCGCTGCGTCAGGTGGCCGAGGACGTCGAGGCGAAGCGCCTCGTCCGCGAGGTGGTGGGGACGCGCGAGGCCGACCGTGTCCTGGCCGAGGCCCGCTACGCCGTGGGCGAGCGCGTCCTCGCGCTGGTGGCGCCGAAGCCCAGCTCGCAGCGACTCGTGCGCCGGGCGTGGCGCTCCGCGCAGCGGCTCGGGGCTCCGCTGGACCTGCTCTGCATCGTCCCGCCGGGCGGCCCCGATGCCGAGCAGGAGGAGCAGCTCAAGGCGCTTCGCCGGCTGGCCTCCGTGCTCGGCGCTCACCTGCTGGTCGAGGAGTCCGACGACGTGGCGGCCACCGTGGTGCAGGCGGCCAAGGAGCGCGACACGACCTACGTGTTGATGGGCCGTCCTCGGCCGCGCAATGCCTGGCGCCGGCTCACGGCGCCCGCCCTGCCCTTCCAGATCATGCGCGGTCTGCCGGGCGTCGACCTGCGCCTGGTGGCCGACCGCACCGAGCGCGAGGAGGGGTCGCGATGAGGACGTCTGACTGGATCATCGTCGCGATCGCGCTGACGTCCCTGGCGCTCAGCGCCGCGGCGGTGCTCATCACCCGCCGGCGCCGGGCCGAGCGGCGGCTCAGTCCGGGCAAGGACCGGATCCTGTTCCCGTTCTCCGGCGAGCGGATCTCGCGGGAGGCGCTGGACGCGGCCATCCGTCTGGCGCGGGCGGAGAGCGCGACGCTCGTGCCCGCCTACCTGGCCCGCGTGCCGCTGAGCATCCCGCTGGACTCGGCGATCCCCGTCCAGGCTCAGGTCGCCCTCCAGTTGCTGGAGATCGTCGAGCAGCGGGCCTCTCGGGCCGGCGTCGCCGTGGACTCTCGGATCGAGCGCGGGCGCACGCCGCGCCACGCGCTCGAGCGCGTGCTGGCCGAGGAGCGCTACGGGCGCATCGTCGCGGTCGCCCGATCCGAGGAGACCGACGGCTTCGACCCCGATGACGTCGCCTGGCTGCTCGAGCACGCGGGGGGAGAGGTGCTCGTGCTGCGGCCCGACCACGACGAGCCGCTGCAGTTCGGCGACGCCGTGCTGGGCTCGCTGGGCTAGCCAGCGGGCGTAAGGTGGGCGCGGGATGTCCGACGCCCACTTCAAGGACTGGGTCGACGCCGTCGCCACGACCATCGACGGCGTCGGCGTGGTGGTGGTCGTCGCGGGGCTGGCGCTGGCCACCGGCATCTTCGTGGTCCGCGCCGTGCGCAGCGAGAGCGTGGGCGTCGGCTACCGGGACTACCGCCAGAACCTCGGGCGGGCGATCCTGCTGGGGCTGGAGTTCCTCGTCGCGGCGGACATCATCCGCACGGTCGCTGTCTCCCCGACCTTCCGCAGCGCCGGCGTGCTGGCGCTGATCATCCTCATCCGTACGTTCCTGAGCTTCACCCTCCAGCTGGAGATCGATGGACGCTGGCCCTGGCAGCAGCGCCCCGTCGGCCGGGACGCGCGATGAACCCGGAGCCCTCACTCGGCGCCGTGCTGCGGCGGACCGGGCCGCGGGTGGCCCGCGATGCCTTCGGGCCGCTGCTGGCGTTCTTCGTCGGATGGAAGCTCGCCGGCCTGTACGTCGGAATCGCGGCAGCCGTGTCGGTCGGCCTGCTCCTGTACGCCTACGAGCGCCGGCACGGGCGCCCGGGGATGGTCGTGCGGCTCTCCCTCTGCCTGGTGTTCGTGCGCGCGGCCGTGGGCATCGCCTCGGGCAGCACCAGCACCTACCTGGCGCAGGAGATGGTCATCGACTCGATGCTGGCCGCGCTGTTCCTCGGCTCCGTCGTGCTGCGCCGGCCCGTCACCGAGCTGTTCGCCCGGGAGATCTACCCGGTGCCCGACTCGGTGCGCGAGTCGGCGGACTACCGCGCGATGTTCGGCCTGATCGCCGTCGTCTGGGGCACGTACTTCCTGCTGCGCGGGCTCGTTCGCCTGGCCGCCTTCCTCACGGTGAGCAAGGACGCCTACGTCGCCGTCGTCGCGGTCAGCGACGTGCCCTTCCTGCTCGGCGTGCTGGCCTGGTCGGTGTGGTTCGCCGGCCGGCGGATGCGCCGCTCGGACCAGTGGGGAGCGATCGTGGACGTCGCGTCGTAGGCCACGGCCGCGATCGCCGTCACCCTCTGGCCGGCTCCGCGGCCGGCGAGCCGGCCGCACCCCGCACCATGTAGACGGAGGCCGCCAGCACCCACAGCACCGACACGAGCGGGGCGAGCAGCCCGAACGCTCCGCCGATGGCGAAGAATCCCGTCTTGGCGAAGAGCGCGATCGGGGCGAGCACGTTGAGCAGGGCGGCGACGGCCGCGACCGGCGCCAGCCAGGCCGGGAGGGCCCCGGTTCCCCGGATCGCCATCGCCGCGCCCCAGAAGAAGACGAAGAACCCGAACCCGGACGTCACGAACAGGTCGTTGCCCAGGACGTAGAGGGCGTGGTTGAGGGCCAGGTCACGCGAAGGCTGGAACACGGCCGCATTGAACACGGCGTTGCCCGCGAAGACCATCACGGCGGCGACCACGCCGCCGGCCAGAACGAGCGAGCCGGGCCGGATCCCGTCGTGCCCGGCGGCCCCGAAGTTCTCGCGCAGCGAGGCGACCAAGACGAGGAAGAAGGCGAAGGCGATCCCCGCCATGTAGTTCCCGGCCAGGATGCTCCCGCGCTTGTCGACGAAGTACGGCGTGATCTTGCCGATCTCGTCCGCTTTGGGCGGGGTGCCGGGGAGGAAGAGCGCGACCGCCCCGAGGACAACGAACAGAACACCCGCCGCACCGCCGAACCGCACGATCTGATCACGCGAGAGAGACATCACCACTCCTCCTTGGAGATCGACGTGCGCCGATCGTCCCACGGCACAAGCGGCCGGATCAACCCAGGCTTCGCACCGTCAGTCGCGCCGGCTGCCTGCCCGCCGAGTCCGTGACGAGGACGAACGCCCGGGAGCCCTTCGGCACGCCGGCGGGCAGACGCAGCGACCAGTGTGTGGTGCCGCGCGCCCGGCGGTACGTGGCGGGTGACCTGCCGGCGCGGGCGATGCCGACCTCCACGCTGGCGACTCCGTGATCGTCGGCGGCGATCCCCCGCAGGGTCACCGGCCGGCCGTCGCGGCCGGCGATCAGCTCGACGCGCTTGACCCGCGGCGGGCGGTCCGTCGCCGGTCTCGTCTTCGGTGCCGCCTGGCGGCGGGGCGTCGGCTGCGGGCGGATGGGCGCGGCGTCCTGGACCTTGAGCCCGACGATCGGCACCCCGTCGCTCCACGTGCCGAGGTAGCGGTGCTCGGGCGTGTTCCCCAGAGCCCAGCGGCAGTTGAGCTTCACATAGGCGCAGCTGCGCAGCGCGTCCCACACCTTCCAGCAGAAGCCCCAGTCGTACGCGTCGCCCGCGGCGCCGGCGCACACGCCGTGAAAGGCCGAGAGGCCGGGCTCGCCGTGGGTATCGGGCGAGACGAGGACCAGGTCCTTGTCGCGGGCGGGCACCGACGTCAGGCGGGGGAAGACGCGGTTGCAGCTCCCGTCCGCCTTGCTCGGCTCGCTGATGACGCCCTGGGCGCCCGAGTGGCACTGCACGAGAGCGTCGCGCGGGATCCCGGCGAGCGAGTCGTCGAGGGCCGGCTCGTCGGTCCCGTTCAGCCCGCCGTCGTGGGGGTCGTCGAGAAAGATCGCCCGCGGCCGCGGCATCCCGAGCCGGCGATAGCGGTTGGCCAGGTTGGCGGTGATGATGCCCCCGAAGGAGAAGCCGAAGTAGCTCGTGCGCTCGAGCTGGGGCTGCACCCGCTCGGCGCGGCGGGCGTGCAGGTAGGCCAGCGCCCCGCGGATGCCCCTGACCTCGGAGTCCATGCACGGCTCGACGTTGAACGGGCCCGGGCAGGGCTGGATCACGCCCGTCTGCCACCGGGGATAGATGACGACGTTCCCGGCCCGCACGGTGTGCTGGATGAGCGCGGCCATCGAGGCGTAGCCCGTGAACTGGTAGTAGCCGTGGGTGAGTACGGCCAGCGGAGCGGAGACCGGCCGCGGCCGCGTCGGCTCGAACACGTACCAGGCGTCGGGCCCGCTGCCGCCCGAGCTGACGCGGACGCCGGCGTGCGCGTAGTCGCTCCCGCCGGGGCCCGAGCCCGGCTGGGGAGGCTGGGTGGCGGCTGGCGCCGGAACCGTGACCGCGGTCAGGGCGAGGGTCGCCAGGGCGGCGACCAGGGCGAGGCGGCGAAGGGGCATCGGGGGAAGTGTGGCGGGTCGGGGAGGCGCCGACCCCTTGACGCCCACAGATAGTTGTGCTTTCATAATCATTATGAATCAAGAAGTAACCGGCCAACGGCTCCGCATCCTCCTCATCTGCTGCTCGAGCCTGTTCATCGTCGGGCTCGACGTCACCGCCGTGAACATCGCCCTGCCGTCCATCGGCAGCGAGCTCGGCTCGGGCATCTCGGGACTGCAGTGGACGGTGGACGCCTACACGGTCGTGCTGGCGAGCCTGCTGATGTTCTCGGGCTCGATGGCGGACCGCCTGGGGCGCAAGCGCACCTTCGTCACGGGCCTGGTCGTCTTCTCCGTCGCGTCGCTGCTGTGCAGCCTGGCGCCGACCATCGAGCTCCTGGTGGCCTTCCGCGTGCTCCAGGCGATCGGCGGCTCGATGCTCAATCCGGTGGCCATGTCGATCATCACCAACACCTTCACCGAGCCCCGCGCGCGGGCGCAGGCCGTGGGGGTCTGGGGCGCCGTGTTCGGCGTCTCGATGGCGCTCGGGCCGATCGTCGGGGGCGCGGTCGTCTCGTCGCTCGGATGGCGCTCGATCTTCCTGCTCAACCTCCCCGTCGGCCTCGCGGCGATCGCCCTGACCCTGCGCCACGTCCCGGAGTCCCGCGCGCCGAGGCCGCGCCGGTTCGATCCCGCCGGCCAGGGGCTGGTGACGGTCCTCCTGGCCACGCTGACGTTCGGCATCATCGAGGCGCCGAGCCGCGGGTGGACATCGCCGCTCATCCTCGGGGTCTTCTTCGCCTCCGCGGCGGCGCTGGCGGGCCTGCTGCTCTACGAGCCGCGGCGCGAGGAGCCCCTCGTCGACCTGCGCTTCTTCCGCTCGATCCCCTTCGCGTCGGCCGTCGTCATCTCGGTCGCCGCGTTCGCGGCCTTCGGTGGCTTCCTCTTCCTCAACACCCTGTACCTCCAGGATGGCCGGGGCCTCTCGCCGGTGCAGGCGGGGCTGGCCACCGTGCCGCTGGCCCTCATGGTCATGCTCGCCTCCCCGGTGTCGGGCCGGATCGTCGGCCGTCGCGGTCCCCGCGTCCCGCTGGCGCTCGCCGGAGTCTGTCTGGTGACCGCCTGCGTCATGCTCACCGGCATCGACGACTCGACTCCGCTCGTGCGGCTGCTGGCGGCCTACGTCATCTTCGGACTCGGCTTCGGGTTCGTGAACGCCCCCATCACCAACGCCGCCGTCTCGGGGATGCCGCGGGCCCAGGCGGGCGTCGCGTCGGCGATCGCCACCACGTCGCGCCAGGTCGGGCAGACACTCGGCGTGGCCGTCATCGGCGCGATCGTCACCTCCCACGCCGTTGGCGCCGGAGGCCCGGCCTCGGCCGCCGGTCCGGCGTGGTGGACGCTCGCGGCCTGCGGCGGCGTCGTGCTCCTGCTCGGCTTCCTGGCCACGGTGCCCCGCGCCGCCGCGTCGGCCCGGCGCACGGCCGCCGAGCTCAATCCCGAGGCGCTGGCCGCGGCGCGATGACCCCCGGCGACTCCGGTCACGACGCGGCCGCGCGCGAGGTCTGGATGCTCATGTCCGACCTGGTCCTCGACAACCAGCGGCGGCGCGCCGTCACCGAGGCGCTGGGCATGAGCTTCGGCCGCGGCCGGGCGCTGCGCCGGGTCGCGCGCCGACCGATGTCGATGAGCGAGCTGGCCGCGATGCTGGGGATCGATCCCCCCAACGCCACGAAGCTCGTCGACGACCTGGAGGAGGACGGCCTCGTGCGCCGCCGGCCTCATCCCACGGACGGGCGGGCGAAGCTGGTCGAGGCGACCCGCAAGGGCCGGGACCTGGCCCGGCGCGCCGAAGCGATCCTCGCCGCCCCACCCGACGCCCTCACGGCTCTCAGCGCCGAGGACCTCGAGACCCTGCGCCGGCTCCTCGGGGGTGCGCGTCCGCCGAACTGATGGCGGGAAACCGACGCCATCCGGGCGGCTGACCGCCCTGGGCCGGCGGCGACGGGGCGCGGACACTGCGCCCATGACAGAGCCTCCAAAGACGAAGCCCGGCGCCTGCTCAGCGTCCCCTTCGCCCTGACGCGCAGCGTCCGGGCGCCGGAAACCGGGCTGCGCCGCGTGCGCACAGGTGAGTACGACGGCCGGCGGGCCTGGACGTCCGACCTCTCGATCAACCTCCGCCACTATGCCGACAACGATTCGGTGGCCAACAACTACAGCGCCGCCGTGGTCGAGTTGCCCGTCCGGATCGAGGGCCGGATCGCCCTGGCGCGCAAGGGGTTCCTGGGCCGAGCCGGCCGCCTCGCCCGAGGTCGCGGCCGGCACCCAGGAGCTGCGCGACCGTTTCACCGTGCGGGCCGCCCCCGCCCAGATTGCCCAGCAGGTCCTGGACGAGCGACTCTGCGAGTGGCTCACCGGACCTGGACGCGGCTTTCACTACGAGATCGTCCACGACCGCGTCCTGGCCTACGGCTGGCGGCGATGGCTCGGCGGCCACGGGCCGCTGAAGGCGGCCGCGGGCCTGGCCGATCACCTCACCCTGCCCGGCGGGTCTGATCCGTCTCCGCGCGTCGCCACGTCGGCTGCCGCAGGCTGAGCACCCGCTCTGTCGCCTGAGGGCTAGGGCGCCGGGCCCGGCGGGAAGTGGCAGCGCACCGCCTTGCCGTGGGCCGCGTAGGGAAGCTCGACGTGCACGTCGTCGCCCTTGGGCGGGCCGCACAGCCCGGCTCGGCGCGCCGCCGCCTGATACTTCGCCAGGTTCTTGAGTAGCCGTGGCGGGAAGCGCACCGTGATGTCGGCCGCCTCGCCGTGCTCGTGGCGCGAGGTGCCGGGTTTTGCGGGACCGCCGCGGGCCACCCGGCCCGACCGGCCGGCCGGGCACTGCGCGAAGCCGGCGTTGTGGACCGCGTTGCAGACCTGGTCGGCGCTGCGGTGGTCGCTCGGGCCCTGGCGATCGGCGATCTCGTGCCAGCGGTCGTACAGCTTCTGCTGCGTCGACTTGCTGCGGTAGCCGATCGTGAACCGGTAGCAGGCCTTCTGGCGGTCCAGTTCCTTGTACAGCTTTGCCAGGGCGCGCTTGGTGTCCGGCTCGAGCTGGGCGTAGCCTGGCCCGCTCTTCGTCCGCTCGTGGCAGGTGGCGATGATCTTGACGTGGCCCTTCGTCGTCGCCGCGACGGTGCCGTTGGGCGGTGGCTGCGGCGCGAAGCCCGGGACCGCGGGCTGTGCCACGTCGATCTCCAAGGACGCCTTGCGGCCCTCGGTCAGATCCCGCAGCTGGCCCAACGAGACGGTGAAGATCCCGGTCAGGGAGTAGACCGGGCCGCCTCCGCCCTGCGCCGGCGCACTGGCGACCGCGTCCCAGTTCGACAGGCCGTAGCCCTCTCCCGAGTATCCGTTGGCGAACATGCGGTCGCGACTCGTCTCGCCGGGCTCACGCGTGGGGGCCAGGCGGAACTCGATGTTCGTGCCGTGGAGAAGTCCGAAGGCCGGCATGTACGGGGCCAGAGAAGGCTGGTTGGCGCCGTCGACCTCGGCGAGCGTCCCGGAGGCGGCGCTCTGGCAGGGGGCCCGCTCCGCCTGGTAGGCCCCGCTCAGGCGATGCGACGGGTACTCGGCCACGCCGATCTGGTTGCCCCCCGGCAGAAGCTGCTTGGCTCCCGGCGCGACGAAGATGGTCGGCGCGAAGACCGTGGTCCACTGCACGGTCGTGTGCCAGCTGTAGACCACGCCACGGTGGAAGTCCCCGCCCTCGTCGTAACAGTCGACGGTCCGGGTCTGGGTCAGGTCACCGGACCCGGTGTAGGTCATCTCGAGCGAGAACTGCTCGTTCGCGGCGGTGGCGGATCCCGCCAACGCACCGGCGGCGACGAGCATCGCCACGCACGACACCGCCGTGACGGTGCAGCGGATCCGTCCGTATCCGCGTATCGCCATCGATGTCCATGCTACGCCCGGGTGGAAATCGGCCGGCGGAGGGACCGCTACCGCGGCGGGACCGAGCTGACGCCCATACACTTCAAACCGGTTCGGCCAGGGAGAGGACAGGGGATGCGGCGTCGGTGGGCAGGTGTTGGTGTGGTGCTTCTCTGCGCCTGCCTCGGCTGGTGTTTCGCCGCGGCCCCGGCGGCCGTGGCGCGCCCGGTGCCCGACCCGGCGTGCGACCTCCCGGCGCAGTGGACGGCCACCTTCCGTCCCACCGGCGACGAGTCGCCGGCCAGGGCCGTCTCCGGCGCGCCGCGCGCGACCGTCTGCGAGCACAGGACCGGCTCGCAGGGCATGGAGCCGATGCTCGCGGTCAACCGCCGCGGGACCATGTTCATGGGGATCGCCACCGACAAGGGCCTCTACGAGGATCCCGGGCGGCTGTACGGGAACAACCAGAACTCCCTGCTGCGCAGCCGCGACGACGGCCGCACGTGGCAACGGATCAGGCTGCCGGGCAGCATCGACGCCTCGGAGGGCTTTCCCTACATCGACCCGGCGACCGACCGCCTGTTCGTCACGTCGTTCTCGTTCGACAACACCCGGTGCGGCCAGCCGGTGGTCCACAGCGACGACGAGGGCGCGACCTGGACCGCCGCGGTCACGCCGCCCGGGTGCTCCCCGCTCACGCGCGGGGACTGGCCCAAGATCTTCAGCGGCCCGTTCAAGGGCCGGGCGCCGGGGCGCTACCCGGGAGCCGTCTACGAGTGCAACTTCATCCCCAATATCCTCGTCGCGGCCTCGATCGGGTGCTGGCGCTCCGACGACGGCGGCGATCACTTCGCGTTCACCGGGTTCCTGCCGACGCTCAACGGGCTGTGCCGGGCCGGCGACGTGCAGGGCGGAACGGGCGCCACCATCGTCCACGGCAGTGGGCGGGTGCTCTCCAACGGCGACGTCGTCGTGCCCCTGACGGTGTGCGGGAAGCCGGCGGTGGTGATCAGCCGCGACGAGGGCAGGACGTGGAGGGGCGTCGCGACCGGCGGCCGCAGCCTGGGGCTGGAGGACGTGATCGCCCTGCGCGAGGGGCTCGTGCTCGCGGTGACCGATCACGTCTGGTCGGAGAACCTCGCCGTCGACGCCCACGACAACCTGTACTTCGCCTACATCCGCGACGGGGTGCACCTGATGATCTCGCGCGACCGCGGGCGCTCGTGGCGGCACCTCGGGATCGTCACTCCGCCGGGCCTCGTCCACGCCATCGTCGTGTCGGTGGCGGCTCGCGGTCGCGGGGAGGTGGCGCTCACCTACTACGCGACGGCAGACAGGGGCGATGCACTCGGCGCCGGGGGGATGAGCTGGCGGGCCTGGATGACCCACAGCCCCGACGCCCTGGCCGCCAGGCCGCGATTCGAAAGCGCGCCGACCTCCCCGGAGTGGGCGCCGACGATGTCGGCCAGCATGCCCGGGTGCTGCACGACCGACCAGACCTTCCTCGAGTACACGGGCGTGAGGTTCGTCGGTCCGAGGGAGATCCGCGGCGCGTTCACGCGCTGGACCGGCGGGCACCTGCCCGAGCTCGTCCTCACGAAGCTGCGCCTTCCCGCGAAGCCTCGCAAGTGATCGCGGCGCGGTTGCGCGGCCGTGGACCGAGGTCTACCGTGGGCGTGCAGTGTCGCGCTGGGACGGATGCGTGTTGGCGATCGCCGGCATCGCGCTGGCGGTACCGGCCGCGGCTTCGGCCGCGCCGGCGCCCTCGGGAGCGCTGAAGGCCCCAAAGCGTGCGGCGCTGGCCGGGACGGCCACCGCCCGCGTAGTCGTCGTCAACCGCGGCCGGCGCTCGCGCGCGACCGTCCTCGCGGTCCTCGAGAGCCTGGACGGGAGGGCCAAGGGCGCCACGCGCGTCGGCCGCGCCCACCTCCGGGCGCTGGGAGCCGGGAAGCGGACCACGATCCGCCTCCGCCTGCGCATAGCCACGAAGGTGGGCGCGGGGCCGGTGCGCCTGCTGGCCTGCGTGGGCCGCCGCTGCTCCGCTCCGGTCGCGCTTCAGGTCTTCTCCGACAGCGCCCTGGACCGCATCGACCGCGCCCACCTCAGCACGACCCAGAAGCTGATCTACAAGCTGGAGGCCATCGCGGGCGACCGCCGCCTGCCCAAGCGCTTCCGCGGCCCGACGCCCGTGCAGGACGAGAACACCGTCTTCACCCAGGCTCTCCTCGCCCTGCCCGGCCTCTCGGGCGCGGCGCGGCGCCTGGTGAGCTCGTTCCTCATCCCGCCCCGGTATCGCGGCAGCTACTGGACTCCGCGGGCGACCGGCCGCTCCTCGGCCCCGGCGGCGGCCGCGGACTACGGCTCCGACGGCTGCAACTTCCTCCAGGGCGCGGGCACGGGCGCCGGAGGAGCGTGGAGCGGCGTCCAATCCACCCACGCGATCGTCTGGCACGCCAGCGGCAACGCCGCCGCGGCCGCAAAGGCGCGTCAGGTCTCCGGCTGGATCGAGCGTGACATCTGGCCCAAGGAGACCGCGGCCTTCCGGGAGCCGCTCAAGGACCAGGCCTCCGGGTGCGACCCGGCCGGCGACAACCGCCTCGACGTCTTCCTGCTCCCGGACGTCGGGCGCAACGCCGAAGGCCTGGCCCTGCCGCTCAAGTCGGGCGCGGACTGCGATGGCCATCCCTCCGTGGTCATGGTCAACCTCGGCGCTTCGAAGGTGGCGGTCGCCCATGAGTTCATGCACGCGATCCAGCACGCCTATCCGGGGTTCGACTGCAGGGCGGTGCTCTGGCTGTCCGAGGGGATGGCCGAGTGGGCCCAGACGTTCGTGTACCCATCCGTCAAGGAGCACCACCGCTACCCGGCGGCGGTGACCGCCCCGACGGCCGGCGTGGGGAATCCGGCCTTCCCCTACGACTCGTGGGCGTTCTGGTACTGGCTGGCCAAGCACGACGGGGTGCCGGCGCTGAAGGAGGTTCTCCAGGGCATGGCCGGCGCGAGGTTCCAGCAGGTGCTCGACCGCGTTCCGGCCGGCGGCCTGGACGAGGCCTTCCGCAACTACGCCGCCTGGGTCTACAACACCGCGCCGCCGATCGGCCGGCCCGGCTTCCCCTCCAAGTCGTTCGCGCAGTGGGACGGCCTGGTCGCGAAGCAGCTCATGCCAGACCCTCTGAAGCTGACCGAGCCCGTGAAGATCTCGCTCGGCTTCGGGTCCCTCCCGCCCCTGGCGATCGACTTCCGCGCGGTCGCTTTCCCCGACAAGAAGATCCGCGGCATCGAGATCACGAATCCCCTGGCCAGCACGGCGCGCGCGGGCGTGCTGGCCTTCATCAAGCTCAACAGCGGCGAGTGGGTCTACCGCGACATCTCCAGCCAGTCCAAGCTGTCGCTCTGCCGCGACCATCCCCAGGAGGACGTGCAGCAGATTGTCCTGGCCGTCGATAACTCCAGCCCCGAGGGAGGCGACCGCGCAGCCGCCGCCTTCCCGGTCGAGGGCAAGACGGCGTGCACCCTTCCGGCCTACAACGGCACGTTCTCCGGGACGTGGACCTCCGACTTCAACAAGTACCGGGTGACCTGGACCGGCTCGGCCAAGCTCGAGGTCAGCCAGCCCAATGGCGCTCCGCCGGAGGGCTGGCCGCCCGGCACCTACGCCCACTATCGGGTCATCAGCGGCAGCGTGCACGCGTCGCTCAACGGCACGCGCAGCGGCGCCTCACAGGACAGCTGCACCGTGCACGGGGAGGCCGACTTCCAGCTCGTGACCACCTTCGGCGCCAGCGAGATCGACGTCCAGACCGGCACGGGCCCGGGCGAGAAGCCCAGCTACTACGTCTCGTTCCCGACCCGCGGCGACGAGCAGATCCCCTACACGGAGACGGGCGACGGCTGCAATCAGCAGAACCCCCAGTACCCGCTGACCGGCGTCCAGTGGGCCTACACGTCCAGACCGCTGCAGGCTGATCCGGGCGGGAACCTCACGGCCAACACGACCTGGGACCCCTCGGCACCCGGCCCGGGCTCGCACTTCGCCTTCCAGTTCTCGTTCGCGCCGGGCTAGCCCGACCCGTCCGGCGCGCTAGCATCGGTATCAGGGAGCGCGTTTGTCCACTGACGTTCACACGGCCAAGGGATCGGGCCACCGTGACCTGCTGGCCACGGTGGCTGAGGGAACCGCCGGAGCGGTCGGGGACGAGTTCCTGCGCTGCCTGGTCCGTCACGTCGCGCTGGCCTTCGACGCGAAGTTCGTCTTCGTCGCCGAGGCCGACGACCCGAGCGGCGAGCACGTTCGTCTGCTCAGCAGCTGGTACGACGGGGACTGGATCGACGAGACCCTCGAGTACGACACGGACGGTAAGCCGTGCGCGCTGGTGGTCGAGCACTCGGTCGTCGCGTTCCCGGAGGCGCTGACCGAGCGCTTCCCCGAGGCCAGGCCGGCGATCGAGATGGGTCTGGAGAGCTACCTCGCGGTCTGCCTGCGCTCGGCCGACGACACCCACCTCGGCCACCTGGCGGTGATGGACGCGGGGCCGATGGAGGCTGGGAACGAGGACGTGTCGGCGATGCGGATCTTCGCGTCCCGGGCCGCGGCCGAGCTCGAGCGCCGCCGGCAGGCGGCCGCCCTGCGGCGCTCGCGCGAGCGGGTGATCGAGGCCGCCGACTCAGAGCGCCGGCGCGTCGGGCGAGACCTGCACGACGGCGCCCAGCAGCGGCTCGCGGCGGTGGCGAATCTGCTCAAGGCGGCCCAGCGCGGGCTCGAGCGTGGCGACGAGCCCGCCGACGTGCTGCGACTGGCCGGCGACGAGCTCGGCGAGGCTCAGACCGAGCTGCGCGACCTCGCCCGCGGCCTGCACCCGGTGGCGCTCTCGGAGCGCGGACTGCGCGGGACGCTGGAATCGCTGACGGTCGGGATCCGACACCCCGGTGACGCTCGAGATCACCAGCGAGGAGCTGCCGGACGACGTCGAGCTCGCCGCGTACTTCGTCGTCTCGGAGTCGCTCACCAACGCCCGCCGGTACGCGCAGTCCAACGCGATACGGGTCCGCGTCGCCCCCGAGGACGGCGAGCTGCTCGTCGAGATCGCCGACGACGGGCGCGGCGGCGCCGATCCCGCCTCCGGCACCGGCCTGCACGGGCTCGCCGACCGGGTCGACGCGCTCGGCGGCCGCCTCGAGGTCGACAGCCCGCCGGGCGCGGGGACCCGCGTCAGCGCGCGCCTGCCGCTCTAGCGCACGACCTTGAACCGCACGGTGATCGCCTTGCCGCGGTTGCCGGCGGCGTCGGTCGGCGTCCCCGTCAGCCGGTAGGTGCCAGGCGCCAGCTTTCGCCCGCCCAGGCGGCCGGTGAACTTGAACGAGTTCGCGCCGTTCTTGCCGCTGTGGGTGAACGATCCCGCGACGGCGACGTAGCGCTTGCAGGCGGGCTTCTTGCGGTTGGAGCGGGTGGGGGCCTTGCAGGTCCTGCCGACCTTGCGCCCGACGTCCTGTACTCGCTCCAGCACCTCGGCTACACGATCCCCCCGCAGGCCGACGCGGGCTGGATCGGCGAGGCCGGCCCCGGGCCGTCCTATCTGGACCCCGGATCGGGCGGCCCCGAGAACGACTTCACCAACCGCAACACCACCTTCGCCACCTGGAACATGCTCCACATCGCCCGCATGCTCAAGGACGCGGGCGGGATCCCCGCGCACGGCAACCAGCGCTCCGAGTGGGACGCCGGCGCGCGGTTCGACTTCCCCAACCCCGAGCATCGCTGAGGGCGAGGGCCAGGGCTCGAACTCCAGGATCCCCCGAGGTCCCGGAAGCCGGCGGACGCGTAGACCCGCTCGGCCGTCGGCGTGGACTGCAGGCTCGCCGTCCTGCACCCACGCTCGGCGGCGTCGTGGAGGTGGCGCCCGGCTATGGCGGTGCCGAGCCCCCGCCGCCTGGCCGGCTCGAGCGTGCCCATGTTGAACACGCCGCAGTCGCCCTCGTGGTCGAAGGCCATCGCGGTCGCGGCGTCGCGGCCGGCGAGCCGGGCCACGAGGACGTGGAAGTCGCTGTCGGGCGCGCCGGTCATGGATCGAAGCCGTCGGGCTGCGCAGGTTGCCGGGTCAGCCGGTCTTGATCTCGTTGCCGATGTGGATCTCGCCGTCGGTGAGGACATCGGCGCGCAGGCCGCCCCTGTGGATGAGCGCGCGCAGGACTCCCGGCTTTCCCGCCTTCGCGGTCAGGCGCTCCAGGTGGGCGCAGGGCTCGCAGAGGCGCTGGCCGAAGCACTCGACGTCACCGATGCGAAACCGGCGCCCGACGAGGGCGTTGAGATCGATTCCCCGGGTCAGGATGTTGCGCCGTGCTTCCTCGGGGCTCAATCGGCCCCCCGAAAGGCTCAGATCGTCGAGCACCTCCGCCTCGATCAGCGTCACGTCGTGGCCGCGGTCGTGGGCATCGGAGAACGTGCCGCGGTGCTCGAAGTAACGGTCGCCCTCCAGGCCCCGCCCGGCACGGGCCGTGGCCGCGTCGACCCGGACGAGGTCCACCTCGGCGTCGGGCGCGACCATGATCGCCTCCACCGTTCCGCCGAGGCGCGGAGCCGGCCTGTCCGACGGCCGCCACAGCGCCACGTCTGCCGGAGCGACGACGTAGCCCGCCTCGATCGCCTCGAAGGTCTCGTCGCCTGCCAGCGGATGCCACGCAACGCCGGGCGGCGCGCCGAACGCCACCACGCCGACCTGGCCGTCGCCGTCCGCCGCGCGCAGCAGCGCCAGCCACGGGCCGGGCCAGTTGAAGCCGGCGGGCTCTGCGATCGGGACGAGCCCGATGGCGCGCTGGTTGAGCCAGTTGCGCCAGACGGTCCAGGGTTCCGGGTGCTGCTCCTCGGGCAGCGGGACCTCGCCGACCTCGCACTCCAGAATCGCCGCCAGGCAGGCGGCGACCGACCGCTGCAGGCGCCCGCCGAAGGGAGGTGAGCCGGAGGTCTTCACCGGCCCATGGTGCCAGCCGGACCCTCAGCCGGGCTGCCGAATCGTCATCACGCCCGACGGCACGATGTGGGCGCGGGCTACTCACGACCGACGCCTGGGTGACCTGTCAGGGAACGTTCATGTGGCCGGGCTACTGTGTCGGTATGCGCAACGGCTCTTTTCTCCGGACGCTCCGCACCACCCCCACGCGACGGCTGGTCGCGGTCGGCCTGGCGCTCGTGGCCATCGCCGTCACCGGCACCACGATCGCCCTGGCGGCGAGCGGTGGCGGGCCCGTCCCGCCGGCCAAGCCGCTGCCCCAGGCCATTCGCAGCGCGCTGCTCGCCCCCAGCGTCGCCGGCGTGAGCGCCGACATCAGATTCACCAACCACCTCGTCGACGCCGCGAGCCTCCCAGGCTCCGATCCCCTTCTCACGGGCGCGCACGGGCGTCTGTGGGTGAGCGGCGACCACATGCTGCGCCTGGAACTGCAGTCGAACCAGGGCGACGCTCAGGTCCTGTCCGACGGCAGGACGATCTCGGTCTACGACGCGTCCCAGAACACCGTCTACCGCGCGAAGCTCCCCGCCAAGGCCGGCGGCTCATCGACCGACAAGGCGGAGGCGCCTCCGTCGCTGGCCCAGATCGAGGCCAAGCTGGCGGAGCTCACCCGGCACACCACTCTCTCCGGCGCTGACCCGACCAACGTCGCCGGCCAACCCGCCTACAACGTCAGGGTCTCGCCACGCCACGACGGAGGCCTGCTCGGGCGCGCGGAGCTCGCCTGGGACGCGACGCACGGCGTGCCGCTGCGTGTTGCGGTCTACGCGACGGGCAAGTCGTCCCCGGTGCTCGAGCTCGAGGCGACGAACATCTCGTACAGCTCGGTGCCCGCGTCGACGTTCGATGTCTCCCCGCCCAAGGGGACGAAGGTCGTCGACCTCAGCCCGAACGTCGCCGACCGGGCGAGGGGGGGCCAAGAGAGGAAGCCCGTCACCGGGGTCGCCGCTGTCGGCAAGGCCGTGCCGTTCTCGCTGACCGCCCCGCCGACTCTCGCCGGCCTGCCTCGTCAAGGAGTGCACCTCATCGACCACGGCGGGGAGCCGGCCGCGCTGGTCGTGTACGGCAAGGGGCTCGGCGGCGTGGCCGTTCTGGAGCAGAAGGCCGACCCGGCCGAGAAGGCCAAGGCTTCGACCGGGGGCCGCGATCACCAGTCGGCGCTGCCCTCGGTCTCGATCAACGGGGCCACCGGCCAGGAGCTGGACACCGCGCTCGGGTCGCTGATCCGGTTCTCCCGGGCGGGCGTGGCCTACACCGTGGTCGGATCCGTTCCCCCCGCGGCGGCGGAGGCAGCCGCGCGTGGTCTCTGACCTCGACTCGGCCGCGCCGATCGAGGTCCGCGGGCTGGTCAAGCGCTACGGCGGGCTCGTCGCCGTGGACCACATCGACCTGACGGTCGAGCGTGGGGACGTCTACGGCTACCTCGGACCCAACGGGGCCGGCAAGACGACGTCGCTGCGGATGATGCTCGGCCTCATCTCGCCCGACGAGGGCACCGTCCGGCTGTTCGGAGCCGACCCTCAGGAGAGCGTCCGCGCGCTGGACGGTGTGGCTGGGTTCGTCGAAGCGCCGACCTTCTACCCGTACCTGTCCGGGCGGCGTAACCTCGACCTGCTCGCCGCGTTCGACGGCGGCGATGCGCGTTCCCGGATCGACGCGGTCCTCGACACCGTCGAGCTCAGCGACCGGGCCGGCGATCGCGTGGGTGGCTACTCGCACGGGATGCGCCAGCGCTTGGGCATCGCGGCCGCGCTCCTGCGCGACCCCAAGCTGCTCTTGCTCGACGAGCCCGCGACCGGCCTTGACCCGGCGGGCATGCGGGACATGCGATTGCTGATCAGACGTCTCGCGGACGAGGGCATGACCGTTCTGCTCTCCAGCCACCTGATGAACGAGGTGGAAGATGTCTGCTGCCGGGTGGCCATCGTCCAGTCGGGCGCCATCGTCTTCGAAGGCGCGATCTCAGACCTCAAGCGCACTGCGGGCTCGTCCTACCGCCTCCGCACCACGGACGACGAGGCGGCCCTGCGCATCTGCCGGGCCCAGGCGGGTCTGCACGACGTACGGCGCGCCGAGGACCACATCGTGTTCGCGGGCGCGGAAGGAGTGATCCCCGTGCTCTCCCAGGCCCTGGTCGAGGCCGGGGCGCTCATCAACGAACTCGCCCCGGAGTCCGCGACGCTCGAGGAGCTCTTCTTCTCCCTCACCGAAGGCCCCCGGGCCGAGCCGTCGCGCAACGGCGATCGCAGCGTCGTCGGAGAGGTGGCGTGATGCCCTCCGTCCGCACCGTCTACGGATGGGAGCTGAGCAAGCTGCGCTTCCAGAAGCGCACCTACCTCGGCCTCGGCGCGGCCGTCCTCGTCCCGCTGATCTTCGTCATCGCCACGAGCCTGCAGAAGGGCGGCCCCGAGGATGTCGCCTTCGGCCGTTACATCCACGACAGCGGCCTGGCCATCCCGCTCGTCCTGCTGCTCTTCGGCGCCATCTGGATGTACCCCCTCATCACGGCGCTGGTCGCGGGCGACATCTTCGCCTCCGAGGATCACAACGGCACGCTCAAGACAATCCTCACGCGCTCGCTCGAGCGCCAGCAGATCTTCGCGGGCAAGGCGCTCGCCGCGGCGACCTACGCGATCAGCGCGATCCTGCTCAGCGGCGTCGTGGCGATCGTCGCTGGTTGCATCGAGTCCGGTTTCAATCCGCTCACCAGCCTGTCCGGCACCACCGTCTCGGCGCCCAAGGCGCTTGGCCTGGTCTTCGCGAGCCTGGGCATCTACCTGCTCCCGATCATGGCCATCGTCTGCATCGGGCTGCTGCTCTCGACGTGGACCCGCAACAGCGCCGGCGCGGTCGTCGGCACGCTGATGGTCTCCCTGCTCATCCAGCTGATCGGGATCCTTCCCGGATTGGGGAGCACGCGGCCATACCTGCTCAGCGAGCAGTTCAACGCCTGGCAGGGCCTCCTGCGCACGCCCGTCGACTGGGACCCGATCGTCCGGTCCGTATGGGTCTGCTCGCTGTACGGGATCCCGGCGCTGATCATCGCCTTCCTCGATCTTCCTGCGCCGCGACGTCGCCGGCGGTTAGGCGCATCCCGTGGCCGGCGATCGCGTACTCGTGGTCGACGACGACACCAGCGTGCGCCGGATGCTCGAGCGCTCCCTGCAAGCGGAGGGCTTTGACGTCCAGGCGGTGGCCGACGGGGGCATGGCGCTCGTCGCGGCGGAACGGACGCCGGCGGCGGTGATCGTCCTCGACGTCGGCCTTCCGGGTCTCGACGGGCTCGCGGTGTGCCGTCGCCTGCGAGACAAGGGCGTGGGAACGCCCATCCTCATGCTCACCGCGCGTGATGCGGTGGCCGACCGCGTCGAGGGCCTGCAGGCCGGCGCCGACGACTACCTCGTCAAGCCGTTCGCGACCGAGGAGCTCGTCGCCCGCCTCAACGTGCTGACGCGTCGCGGACGGCCACACGCCGGCGAGCTGGCCGCGGGCGACCTCGTCCTCCGGCGCGACGCGCGGCTCGCCGTTCGAGCCGGCACCAGGATCGAGCTGACCGAGCGCGAGGCCGCGCTGCTCGAGCTGTTGCTGTGCAACGCCCGCCAGGTCGTCACGCGCAGTCGCGCCGTGGACGAGGTCTGGAACGGTGCCGCGACCGAGAATGTCGTCGATCGCTACGTCAAGCGGCTGCGCGACAAGCTCGGGGAGCCGTCGGCGATTCGCACGGTCCGCGGGAGCGGGTTCATCATCGAGCCGTGAGCGCTCGTTCCCTGAGGACCCGGCTCGCCGCGGTGGCGGTGAGCGCGATCCTGGTCGCGGTCGTCGTGTTCGGCGTCGTCACGCAGGCGCTCGCGACCCACGAGTTGCGGCAGCGACTGGACGCCGCCCTGCGCCGCGGTGCCACGGAGGTGGGGCGACTCGCCGTCTCCGCCCCGTCGGTGCTGAGCTCCCCCGGCGCCCTCGACGCGCCGGCGAACGGGCGGGCGCTGCTGATCGAGGTCGTCGACCGGCATGGGCGGATCGTCGCGCGGTCCCTCTCGCTCGGCGCTCGATTGCTGCCTCTCGACGAGAACGCGAGGAGTGTCAGGCGAAGCGGGCACTCCCGTTTTGACGACCTGTCGCTCGGCGGGACCCGGCTGCGTCGCTACACCGCGCCCATCGCGGATGCGGGCGGCCCGGCCGCGGGCGGGATCGTGATGGTGGCGTCAGAACGCTCCGACATCGAAGAGACGGCACAACGGCTCCGCGTCCTGCTGTTGATCGGTGGGCTGGCCGCCGCCGGGCTGGCCGGCGGACTGGCCGCAGCATTGACGCGGCGCGGGCTGGCTCCGCTGCGCCGGCTGTCGGACGGCGCCGCGGTGATCGAGCGCACAGGCGACCCGTCGCGGCGCCTTCCCGCGAGCCCGGCGATGGACGAGGTCGCGAGCCTGACGGTGACGCTCAACCGCATGCTGGGTGCTCTGGAGTCCTCGCGCGACGCGGAGCGGCGATTCCTGGCTGACGCCTCACACGAGCTACGGACTCCGGTGACCGCCCTGCTCGGCAACGTGGACTATGCCGAACGGCACGGCATCGAGCCCGGCCTGCTCGAGGACCTGCGCCACGACGTGACGCGGCTCGCGCGGCTCGTCGACCAGCTGCTGGTGCTCGAGCGCGAGGTCAGCGCATCGCCCGTGGTCCAGCGGGTCCGCCTCGACGACCTGGCGCGCGAAGTGGCGGCGAGCAACCCTCGCGTGGAGCTGGGTGAGCTCGCCCCGGCGGTCGTGATGGGCGACGACGAGGCGCTCAGGCGCGCGGTCGGCAACCTCGTCGAGAACGCGACGATTCACGGGCCGCCTGACGGACCGGTGCGCCTGCAGGTCACGCTCGCCGGAGACCGCGCCCGGCTCGCCGTCTCTGACAGTGGGCCCGGGCCCGATCCGGGCGATCGTGATCGCATCTTCCAGCGCTTCTGGCGCGGACGGTCCGCCAACGGCCGGCCGGGGAGCGGGCTTGGGCTGTCGATCGTCGCGTCCGTCGTGGCGCGCCACGAGGGCACGATCAGCGTGGACGGGGCGACGTTCTTGATCGAGCTGCCGCTGGTGGCCTAGGGAACTCTCATCCGGCCTGGCGGCACCGGGGTGAGGCTCTGCCGGCAGGGCTGGTTGAGCACCGTGTCGCAGGCCGGCGCCGGCGCCTCGGCGTGTCCGCCCTTCAGGTACCCGAGGTTGACCGCCGACGGGTGCCGGCGGTCGGCGTAGATGCCGTTGACGGCCGGGGTCTTGAGGAAGTCCAGGGACCAGCCGCCCGTCATTCCGGTCGGGGCGTCGATCCACAGGCGGACGCTCGATCCCTTCCGGAAGACGTAGTTGAAGGGCCACAGCTGGACGCGCATGAGCGTGGGACGCCCGGGCACGAGCGGTCGGGAGTCGGTCTCCTGGTCGGTGTGGAAGGGCGCCAGCCGGGTCGAGCGGCGCGCATCGAGAACCCGGTGGGAGGCTCGCAGCCAGCCGCGCGCGACGTAGGCCTCCTGCCCGTCGGGGCGGACCTCGGTGAGGGTGATCTGCAGGTCGGTGTCGGACGCCGTCGAGCTGAGCCAGAGGTTGGCCGACCCCGAGCCGAAGAACTCCGCGTCGCGGGTCAGGCGCGGGGTCGTGTAGGCAAGGGATGCTCCGGGCGGCTCCTGTCCCTTCCACAGGATGTTGTGCTGGCCGGCGACCACCCCGTCCTCGTTGCCCAGGCTCGGGCCGGGATAGGCGTAGTGGTCCGCCCTCGCTGCGTGCTTCGGCCGGGTGAGGGAGAGGCCGCCGCCGGGCCGGAAGTAGAGGGAGAGGGGCCGGACCGGTATCGCCGAGTAGGACCTGAAGCCGATGACCCAGCCGGGCACGTCCTCGCCGGCGCTGTTGGTGTGCGCCTCGTGCCAGAGCTGGATATGGGGAGTGCGTTCGAAGCCGTTGGACTCGCCCTTGACGAACCGGTTGAAGAACGCGACCAGCTCCGCGGTGATCCGCAGGGGATGGAGCGCGCACTGGGCGTGGTAGCCGTTGGTCCCGACGACCCACGTGCGCTTCGGATCGAGCTTGCTGAGATAGGCGGCGCCGCGACTCGACGTCTCGTCGTCCTGCCAGCTCACGCAGCCGAACGTGGGGACGTTGATCCGGGCGGCGTTGGCGCCGGGCATGCGGTCCGCCCAGTACGCGTCATGGAACGGGTGCTGGAGGCCCTCCAGGCCGATGTTGTGGACAGGCTCCGACGACGCATGCGTCAGCTGCGCCTGGAGGCACCCGGCGTCCCCGGCGTTCACCGCCTGCTGAATGCCCCCGCGGTAGGAGTTGTTGGGCTGATCCACGCCGCCCCAGAAGGCCCCGAACCCGGTGTTCTGGATGCCGCCGGGGTAGCCGGCGTCGCGATACAGGTCGGTGACCACCTGGAACGGGCTGATCGCGTCGAGGTGCGCCGGGCGCAGGCCGGCGACGCCCACCTGCGTGATCCCCGGGAACGAGTCGCCGAACATGCCCAGGTGCCCGTTCGACCACGGCTGGCGCGCCGCCCACTCGACCGCCGTCGCGCCGTCGCGCCACTCCTGGGAGGTGAAGGCTTCGAAGGTTCCCTTCGAGCAACCGGTGCCGCGGATGCTGACCCCCAGGACCGCATAGCCCGCCTTGAGCAGCGCGGGCCCGTGCGTGGGCTCGTTGCACGTCGTGCCGCCGGAGCCCTCGCAGTACCCGTCGTAGACCAGGGCCACCGGGAACCGCCCGGCGGCGTCCGGGAGGTCCACCGTGTACGCCAGCTGGGTGCCGTCGGCCATCGGGACGTAGCCGTGCTTCTGCACCGGGGTCCCCGAGGCGGCCGCCGAGCCGGCCAGCAACCAGACGGCACACGACAACATCGCCAGGCACGCCGTCCTCCGGACGCGGCCGGCCCCGAACCAACCTCTCCCTGCCACGGGCGCATCATCCTGAAATGCGGTTCGTCGCGTCGCAGTTCCCTTGCCTGGGCGGTGGATACTGGGCAGCGATGTCGGAGGAGAACCTGGATGTCGTCCGTCGCTGGATCTCGGCCACCAGTGAAGGGCCCGAGGGAGCGCGGGGGGCCATCGCGGAGCTCTGGGACGCCGACGCCGACTACTACCCGGCCCGCAAGTTCCCGGAGGCGCAGCCCTGCCACGGCGCCGAGGAGGTCGCGCAGTTCTTCTCCCGCTGGCTGGAGCCGTGGTCTTCGTTGGAGTGGACCGTCCGGGACCTGATCGACGTGGGCGACGATCGCGTCCTGGCCTGCCTCAGCATGCACGCGGTGGGTCGCGGAAGCGCGATGACGCTCGACGCCGACCTCTACCTCTGCCTGTGGCTACGGCGCGGGCGCCTGGTTCGCCAGGAGGACCATCTGACGTTGAAGGGAGCCCTTCGCTCGCTCGGCTTCGAAGGCGAGACGCTCGAAGCCGCGGGACTGCGGGACTAGGGGCTTCCGGGCCCGGTCAGCGCCGGCCCCGTGAGACCGTCACGCCGACCTTCGTTCCCGCCGCGCGGTTGGCGCCGCGGCCGGGGCTCGACCGGATGACGTGACCGGAGGCGACGGAGGATGAGAAGGCCCGGGTCACCTTGCCCGCTCTGCAGTGGGCCAGACGGAGGCGCCGGCGGGCGACGGTCAGCGTGGCACTCTTCAGGGAGGGAACGATGCACGCCTGGGCGGCGACGCGCGGAGGGCTCTCGGCCGCGACGGAGCCGCCGGCGGTGGTCGCGACGACCCGGCACTGAAGCGCGGCGCCGACGTCCCGTGCGGCCGGACGATACGTGCGGCTCTTCGCGCCGGAGATGGCGCGCCCGTTGCGCAGCCAGGCGAAGGCGAACGAGGGAGTGGCCGACCAAGTTCCCGGGGAGCAGGTCACCCGGGAGCCGCGGCGCAGCGCACCGGTGATGGCCGGTCGGCGGCTGTTGGCGGCCAGCCCGGTGGCCACGCCCGCGGGCGCGCTGGTGGCCGCCGTGGACAACCCGCGGAACGTGGCGGTGACGCGGCACTGGATCGCCGCGCCTGCGTCGGCGCTGGTGAGCGCGAGGGAGTTCGTGTTCGCGCCCGCGATGAGCACGCCGTTGCGCAGCCAGCCGAAGCTGAATGACGGGCTCTCCGTCCAGGAGCCCGGCTGACAGCTCAGCGTCTGCCCCACGGCCGGAGTCCCGGTCACCGCCGGGGGCGACGTGTTCGCCGGCGGGGGAACCACGACCTCGACGGCGCCGATGTCGCAGGCCGCCAGCTGGGGGCGCGCTACGCCACGCTGGTCCTGGGCGAGGCAACCGCTCGCGGCCGCGCCCTTCACGGCGTCGATGGCGGGGCTGGTCAGCGCCGGTGCCAGGGTGGACGTCGCGCCGCCGTTGTTCTGGAGCGGGCCCAGCTGAGGACTGGTGTTGACGAGGTCGCCGGCCGCCACCGAGAACCCGCACGTGTTCGCATCCTCGAGATTGCTCCCGCCCCCCGCCGGGGTCATCCCGGCCACGCAGTTGGGCCCGGTCGCGCCGCCCCCGCCCGCAATGAGGGTGCTGGTGATGAACGCAGCGGCGCCGGTCAGTGATGCGTTGGCGGTGTTCTGGGCACTGTTGCCCGCGATCGTGGTGTTGACGAGCGTGGTCACATCGGAGGTGCCCGTGTTCGCCCTGATCCCTCCGATCTTGGTGTAGCTGCCCGACGCCGTGACATTGTTGGCGCTGATCGTGGAGTTGACGATGTCGGCATCGGCCAGGTTGATCACCACGCCGGCGGAGGCCGCCGAGCCGCTGGACATGTCGAGCGTGTTGCCGCTCACCGTGGTGCGGACCAGCGAGATGTAGCCGAGGTTGTCGGCCAGGCCGCCCCCTCCGGTCGCTGCCGAGCCCGACTTCGTGTTTCCCGAGATCGTGCTGTCGACCGCGTAGAGAGATCCGAGGTTGATCGCTATGCCGCCGGCGCCGGTCGCCGAGGTCACGGAGTCCGTGTTGCCCGAGACGACGCTGTCGATGAGGTTCAGCGTGCCGGAGACGGCCAGCGCACCGGCGCTGACAGCGCCGCTGCCGCTCACGCTGTTCTGCGTCAGCGTCACGCCGACCAGGGTCAGCGAAGACGACACGACCGCGACGCCCGCCTGCCCGCCGGCGGATGTCGCGCCGGTGACCTTGGTGGTCGCCGCGGACGACCCGAGGACAGTCACGGGATCGCTGATCGTGGGTAGGGGGCCCAGGGAGAGCGTGTAGGTCCCCGACGGCAGGGTCACGAAGTCGGCCCCGGAGTTGGCGTTGGCGGCGGTGATCGCCTGGCGTAGCGAGCAGTTCCCGGTGGCGCAGGAGCCCGACGAGGGATCGTCCGTTCGGGTCACCGCGAAGTTGCTCGACGCTGCGGCCGGCGATGCCGCGGCGAGGCAGACTCCCATGACGATGACGGCGAACGCGGTGCGCACCGCACGCGAATCTAGCGCCCGGTTCCCCGGGTGATCAAGGGCCCGCCCGCCATCCGAAGCTCACACCACGGGCACCGCTGGCACTGCGCCTGAGGACGCCGTCAGGCGCGCCGGAGGCGCAGCCGGCCGTGGCACAGCGGGGTGCTGAGCGTGGCCCGGCCGCTGCGGCGCGCGCGGACGACGAACCGGACGCGCCCGCGGCGATCGGTCCGCGCGACTCGCCGGAGGTGCGATCCGCGCAGCCTCACGATCGCGCGCCGCACGGGGCGCCCATGACGGGTCAGGGTGGCCCGGATCGAGACGCGCCGCCCGCGGCGCATCCGGATGCGCACGGATCGCGTGGAGATGCCGCAACGCGGGCGCCCGGCCCCGGCTCCGCCGCCGCCGCTCGGCGGGCCGCCCGGAGTGGGCACGAGCAGGTAGCTGGAGCCGTACTTCACGGTGTTCGTGGCCGGCGTCTGGAGGTCGATCTTCGCGTCCTGCGGGTCGTTTCGGTCGAGCTTCACCGAGCCGGGCAGATGGGTGGGCAGGTCGGTCGAAGTGAGGCGGAGCTGAAGGCGATGGCCCGGCTGCAGCTCGTACGCGGTCGGGCCAGATCTCGACGTCGTAAGCGTCCGGAGCCCCCTGTACCCCGATGTACTGGAGGTCGAAGGAGAAGTTCACGACGCCCCCGTGGGTGTAGCCGTCGCTGTACAGATCGCTGATGGCGACCGCGGGCGTGATGGCCTTCATGTGCGGTGGCTGGCGCTCGGCCGTCTCGTACGCGGAAGTGGCCGACGCCCTCGATGCTGTGGGGCCGCGGGAGTAGGCGACCGCTCCCGTCGGCACCAGGACCCGCAGCGGCGGGATCGGAATGCCCGCGCCAAAGTGAGACTTAGAAGCTGGTGTCGGGCGAGTGGACGCGCGTACGTGCGTCTGGGATGCTGGGCCGGGTCAGCGATAGGACGTCGAATGTTGCCCGCGCTTTGTCCTCGAATGTGCGTCGAGGAAGACCCTGGCACAGAGGAAACACATTGATCCGGTGGCGATCAGGACGGTTGGCGCGTCGGCTGGCGCTGGTCGCGGCTGCCGTCTTGGTGCTCTGGGGCGCGGCGGCGGCCGCGGCGGCACCGGTCGGCCAGATCACCGAGTTCTCGGCCGGGTTGCAGCCGAGCAACGCCAGCCTCCCATTTGACATCGCGGCGGGCCCTGACGGCAACCTGTGGTTCACCGACCGAGGCACCACCAAGGCGATCGGGCGGATCACGCCGAGCGGGACGGTCACCGAGTTCTCGGCCGGGCTGCAGCCGAGCAACGCCAGCATCCCGACCGACATCGCGGCGGGCCCTGACGGCAACCTGTGGTTCACGGACCGCGGCCCGACGGAAGCGGTCGGGCGGATCACGCCGAGCGGGACGATCACCGAGTTCTCGGCTGGGTTGCAGGCGAGCAACGCCAGCATCCTGGTCGGCATCTCGCCGGGCGCTGACGGCAACCTGTGGTTCGTGGATGACAGCTTCGCCACCAGGGCGATCGGGCGGATCACCCCGAGCGGGACGATCACCGAGTTCTCGACCGGACTGCAGACGGGCAGCTCGCCCGGCCACCTGGCTGCGGGCCCTGACGGCAACCTGTGGTTCACCGACGACGGCGGCACCACGGCGATCGGGCGGATCACCCCGAGCGGGACGATCACCGAGTTCTCAGACGGACTGCAGGCGAGCAACGCCAGCAACCCGACTGACATCGCGGCGGGCCCTGACGGCAACCTGTGGTTCACGGACCTGGGCACCACGAAGGAGATCGCGCAGATCACGCCGAGCGGGACGATCACCGAGTTCTCGGCCGGGCTGCAGGCGAGCAACGCCAGCGCCCCGAACCGCATCGCGGCCGGCCCTGACGGCAACCTGTGGTTCGGCGATGAGGGCACCGCGAAAGCGATCGGGCGGATCACGCCGAGCGGGACGATCACCGAGTTCTCGACTGGGCTGCAGGCGAGCAACGCCAGTAACCCGGTCAACATCGCGGCGGGCTCCGACGGGAACCTGTGGTTCACGGACATGGGCACCACGAAGGAGATCGGGCAGATCGGTGCAGGGGCGCCCGCGGCGTCGATACGCGCGCCTAGCGCAACCGGCTCCGGTGAGCAGGGAACCCAGCAGGTCTGCCAAGGCGATCAGTGGTCGCCCTGGGCCGGGCAGCTGCCCTCGGCAGGTGCGTTCTCGTTCGACGGTTTCCAGTGGCTGCGCGACGGAGCGTCGATCGCGACCGGTCAGGTGTATGCGCCGGCAGCCGGCGACGTCGGCCACCAGCTCTCGTGCACCGTGACGGTGACCTACCCGTTGCTCAACGTCACGACCGCAGCGACCAGCGCCCAGGTCACGGTCATCGCGCAGAACAGCGGGCCTCCCGGCACGAGCGGGACGAACGGAACCAATGGCGCGCCCGGCACGAACGGAACCAACGGGAGCAACGGCGCTCCCGGCGCCACGGGACCCCGGGGCCCGGCCGGCAAGGTCGCATTGGTGACCTGCAAGACGGTCACCAAGACCGTCAATCACAAGAAGAAGAGAGTCCAGCGGTGCACGACCAAGCTGGTCAGCGGGCCGGTCACCTTCACCACCGGCGCGACGCGGGCGACGCTCTCACGCGCCGGAGTGATCTACGCCACCGGTATCGCCGTGAACGCCCGGCGACGCGCCCAACTGCTGCTCACACCGCGCCGTCGACTCGCCCACGGACGCTACACGCTGGTCCTGACCAGCCGCCACGGGCGACGCCAGATCACCCGCCGCCAGCAGATCACGATCAGCTGAATAAGCAGGCGGCC
>CAVWTG010000014.1:0-44861 GCA_963757705.1 uncultured Actinomycetes bacterium
GGATAGAGCGACTCCCTCCTAAGGAGTAGGCCGCAGGTTCCAATCCTGCTCGGGGCGCTAGTGCTCCGGAACCTGGTCGTGGGAGGGTCGGCGGTCGCCGCTTGCGCTGGCGCGGTCGCGGCCTGCGGCGACGGCGGGTCCGGCACGACCGCCGCCACGACCACGCCGCCCGAGCGCAACGACCCCGCGGCCGCGTGCCCCACGGCTGGAGCCGCCTGGTCAACCGCCGGGCCAGCTTCTGGTGGCGATCCCGCCTGGCTGGAGGGCGAGCGGCGCGCGCGCGCGACGCTCGTGCGCTCCGGCGACCGCCTGCTGGCGGTCACCATCACGGCCGACCGCAGCCCCGACGGCCGCGCCTGAGGCCCTCCGTGTACGCCGACGCCTCGTGCGCGCGCTGCCGGGGTACCGGCGCCTGCGGTGGCCCGCCGGTCCCCGTCCTCCGCGCCCACTACCCGGCGGCCTCGGTCTCGGCCCGCGGGGTCTTCCGCCGAACGCATGCGCCAGGCCGCCGCGCCGTCGTCCTCCAGCGCCGAGACCAGGCGACCTACGCGCTCGTGTTCTTCCGCAAGGCCACCGCTCCGGGAGCGCTGTACGCGCCGGCGGAGGCGGGAATGGTGCAGACGTTCCGGGCGCGAAAGCCGGGCTGAGGCGCGAACAGCAGCAATGAGGGGCCCGGATGGGAACCCGCCCCCTCAATGCCCGCCGTTAACCCGGCGGGCGGAGAAAGCCCGGCCGGCGCCCTAGGCGTCCGCGCGATCCGGCCGCTCCGGATACACATCGTCGATCGTGCTCAGCGCCTCGCGGCGCCCCGCCGCGCCGCGCTGATCCGCTCCGCGCCGCCGGCCAGCCGGTCGAGCACCGAGACGACGCCGGAGATCTCCATCCCGGCCTCGCGCAGCGCCTCGATGGCGGTCACCGTCGACCCGCCGGAGGTCACCACGTCCTCCACGACCAGGCAGCGCTCGCCCGGCTCGAGCAGCGGCCCCTCGATGCGGCGCTGGAGCCCGTGGGCCTTGGTCTCCTTGCGCACGAAGAACGCCTTGACGTCGGCGCCGCCGGCCAGGGCCGAGCACGCGATGGGGTCCGCGCCCATGGTCAATCCCCCGACCGCGGTGGCCTCACAGAGGCGCACCTGCTCGGCCACCAGCTCGGCCAGGGCGGCGAATCCGTCCCGGCGCAGGATGGCCCGCTTGGCGTCCACGTAGTACTGCGCGACCGCTCCGCTGGTGAGCGTCACCTCGCCGATCACGAGGGCGTGCTCGCGCAGCGCGGCCACCAAGCGGTCTTTTGCGGTCAAGCTCGGCACGTCAGCGGACAATCTTAGGGGAGTGATCGACGCTGCCCTCCGCACCTTCGCCCTCGTCGCCTGTTCCATCATCGCCCTGAGCTTCGTTCTGTTCGCGGCGGAGAAGGCCAGCGACGCCTCGCACACGACCGCGAGCTCCATCGTGGACCCCAGCGGCGCCACCGAGCGCCAGCGCGAGGCCAACCACACGAAGGCGCGCGAGTACATCGACGACGCCGACGACGTCCTGCTGCGCCCCTTCGCCGCGATCGTCAACTCCGACAACGAGTGGGTCCAGCGCGGCGTGCCGGCCCTCTTCGGGGTACTGGCCTACGGTGTGCTGGTGCTCTACCTGGCGCGGCTGATGAAGGTGCGCAGCACCCCGCTTCGCCCGCGCCGCACCGGGCCGGCGGCGATGCCAAAGGGTCCGCCGGGCAGCTCGCCTCCCCCGGGCGCCTAACGCCAGCCCGGCCTACGGCCGGTAGACGTCCACGCGGTCGCCGTAGTCCAGCCAGTGGAACACGAACCGCGCGTTGGGGATCGGGATCCGCAGGCAGCCGTGGCTGGCGGCGTAGGTGGGCACGTCATGGTAGCCGTGGATGGCGTATCCGCCGATGAAGTAGTTCGAGTTGACCATGCCCAGCGAGTTCACGCCCGGGGTCTTCGAGTAGACGCGGAAGGAGCCGCGGACGGTCGGCGTGCTGGGCTTGCCCGACGACATCACGAGGACGCGGAAGAGCTTGCCGTTGCGGTCGAAGAGGGCGAGCACCTGGCGCGAGAGGTCGGCCTCGACGTGCTTGCCATGGCCGGGGTAGTGAGCCCGGAAGCGTCCGCGCTTGACGGCCAGGCGCTCGAAGATCTTCGCGTTGGCGCTGTACGTCCGGTTCATGCCGTTGACCTTGCGGTAGGCGAGCACGGCTCGGGCGGTGGCGTCGTCGTAGTAGCCCGAGGTGCTGACGAGGTAGCGCAGGTCGCGCAGGCGGTGCTGGAGGAAGCTGACCTTCAGGCCCCGGTCGCCCCCGCCGGCGCTGCGGGCGATCACGTCCACCGAGCGCGACCGGGCGGACAGCCCAGCGCCCGTGGCGAAGGCGCGCAGGGAGCCCAGCCGGTGGGCCTTGAACTCGACCGAGAAGACGCCGCCGGCGCCGTGCTGGCGGACCGTCCGGCGCACCGTGACGTAGCGGCTGCGGCCCACCAGCACGCGGACGCTGAGCACCTGGTTGGGCGCGAACTGGCGGACGAGGCCGCGGATCCGGACGCGCTGGTGCTGCAGGGCGATCCGCTTGGCGTTGAGCGTGTAGGCCCGCTCGACCACGAGGCGCAGGGCCGGGACATAGGCCGGGCGCCGCGGCTTCTTGACGGCCGCCGGCGCCGCGCCGGCGGGCACGAGCAGCGCGACGAGCGCGAGGGCGGGCAGCAGTCGGCGGGCATCCGTGCGCTTCATGGTGCGGAATCGTATACGTCCGTCATGCCGTGATCAGCTGCCGGCGGTCGCCCACCGCCAGCATGACCAGGAAGATCACCGTGAGCGAGCCGACCATCACCAGGGGTATCTGCCAGTCCCACTTCTGGCTCACACCGAAAGCCAGCGAGTTGTTGAGGGCGTGGAGCGCGATGCAGGGGTACAGCGAGCCGGTCCTCCAGTACAGAAGGCACAGCCCGAACCCGAACACGGCCAGGGGGACGAGGTAGCCGACCGGGGCGGAGCCCGCGTGGATCGAGCCGAAGACCAGGCCGGTGATGATCGCGGCCGGCCAGACCCCCTTCCAGTTGCGCAGCGCCGTGAAGAAGTAGCCGCGGAAGAAGGTCTCCTCGGCGATCGGCGCGACGACGCACACGAGGATCGCGACCGCGACCAGGGCCACGGTGCTGGAGTCGGCGCCCAGCTGGTCGGGCAGGTCGTCGCGCTCCTTGATGCCCAGAGCGGCGATCCAGATCGCGCTGAAGATGAAGAACCCGACCCAGGTGAGGGCCAGCCAGCCCAGCGAGGACCACAGGCGGGCCGGGCGAAGCCCGAACTGCCGGGCCGTCGGGCGCGCCGACAGCCGTGCGAAGAAGAGCGCGCTGCCGATCAGGGCGGCGTCCTGGAACACCGTGGCGCCGATGTCCACGCCGGCGGGGGATGTCGACGTCGCCGCCGGCCGCGCTCACCACGGCGCCGATCACGATGTAGAAGAAGATCGCCACGGCGAACCCGGAGATCAGCGCCACCGGCGCCGTCCAGGGCGCCCAGCGCGGCGCGCGCTCGGGCAGCCCCTCGGGCCGCTCGGGAAGGTCGGGCGGCGGACCCGGGTGCGGGTAGGCGACAGGCGGGGGAACGCTCGACACGGGAGGGTCAGATTAGGCCACGAGGTCGGCCAGCCCGGCCAGCGAGGCGACGCGGGTCACGCCGCCCGGCGCCTCGGCGCCGTCTCGCGCCACCAGCACGGCCTCGATCCCGGCGGCGCGCGCCCCCGCCACGTCCTCGGCCGGCGAGTCGCCGGCGTGCAGGGCCGCGGCCGCCTCGACGCCGGCCATGGCCAGCCCCCGCTCGAAGATGGCGCGTTCGGGCTCGGGCGCTCCGGCCTCCGCCGAGGTGACCGCCCCGTCGACGCGGCCGGCGATTCCGGTCTGCGCCAGGCGCTCGTGCAATGACACGTCCCAGTTGGAGACGACGACCAGCGCCAGGCCGGCGCCGCGCATGCGCTCCAGGGCGGGCGCGACGTCCTCGTAGGCGGTGAAGCGCAGCGACGCCAGCAGGGCGCCCAGGACCTCGCCGGTCTCCAGGGCCGCGGCCGCCGGGCCCAGTCCGTTGCGCAGCACCTCCGCGCAGCGCCCGCGCAGATCGCCGAGACCGCTCTCGTCGCCGCCCTCCAGGTGGTGGCGGCGGTAGTAGGCGATCTCCGCGCGAAGCGCCGCGTCGGCGGTGTCCCGGTCAACGTCCAGGCCGAAGCGCCGGCGGAGCTCCTCCTGCAGCCTGGGCCCCGGCGGCTCCAGGCGCAGCAGCGTGCCCAGCGCGTCGAGCAGGACCGCCCGGGGCCTCAGGCCACCCACTCCCACACCGCGAAGGGCACCGTCAGGCCCACCATGAGCAGGCCGCTCACGACCGCCGCCGGCCGCTGCCACCCGCGCTCCGCCGCCCACGCGCCCAGCCACATCTGGAGGGGGAACACGACGGCCAGGTAGCGCGGGAACGAGGCCAGGGGCTCCGGGCCGACCGGATACGACAGCGGCGCGGCCACCGCGAGCAGCGCCCAGGCGCCGTAGGCCAGCGGCAGGCGGCGGAAGACGCCCACCAGCGCGACGACGGCGAAGCCGAGGAAGGCCAGGTCGCCGAGGTTGTGGGCGGCGACGACGTACGGGTCGCCGCCGGCCGCGGTGAAGTAGACGTGGTCACGCGAGCCCGACGCCAGCTGGCGGAGCCCGTCCCATGCGGCCACGAGCCCGTGCCAGACGCCGCCCCACGGCCCGGCCAGGTGGCGATACCAGGCGTCCTGAGCGCTGAACGGCGCCCACGGATCTCCGTTGGCGATCCCCAAGTAGACCAGGAAGGCGGCGAAGCCGACCGGAACGAGCGCGATCCAGGCGAGGTCGCGGCGGCGCCGGGGGGCCCCGCGCCACCACAGGATCGCCAGGGGAACGACGAGCAGGACGCCCGTGCTCCGCGTGGCCGCCGCCAGCAGGCCGGCGACGCCGGCCCAGCGCCAGCGCCCGAGGCGCCCGGCGTAGAACGACCCGGCCGACAGCGCGAGGAACACGGACTCGGTGTAGATCGCCGAGAAGGCGAAGGCCGTGGGGAAGAGGGCCACCAGCCAGGTGGTGGCCCGCGCGGCGGGCTCGCCCAGGTCGAGCTCGGCCAGGCGGCGCACGACATAGAGCGCGGCGGCGAAGGCGGCCAGCGAGACGGCGATCCCGGCCAGCAGGTAGGCGATCCGGTCGTCGCCCACCGCGGCCCCGGGCAGACCGGCGATGCGCACCAGCAGCGGGTAGAGCGGGAAGAACGCGGTGCGCGACGGCTCGACGTAGCCGTCCAGGGTGATCGCCAGGTACCACGTGGCGTCCCAGCGGGCCCCCGGCGCGACCAGCGCGTTGCCCAGGCTCCCGAAGGGCGCGGTGAGCCCGGCCGGGTCGTACAGGGGCCAGCGGGGCGAGCGTCCCAGCGCGACCACCGCGGCGACCCCGGCCGTCCACACGAGCGCGCGGGAGAGCCACAGGGCCCGCCAGACGTCACGCAGCGCGCTCGCGCGGGCTGGGTCCGCCAGCGCCAGGCGCAGGCGCGGCGCGACGCTCGAAACGGGGGCGGGGATACTCTCGCGCTCCATGCGGGTGTTCGATGTTGTCATTCCCGCCGAGTCGTTCGCGCACCGCTACGACGACGAGATCACGGCGGCGGTCTCGATCATCGTCGCGGTCCTGATCGCGGCGCTCGTCGACCGGGCGTTCGTGCGTGCCGGCCGGGTGGCCGAGGCCGCCGCGGCGGAGGGGCGCGGCCTGGCCGTGTCCCCCGTGGCCGCGACGCGGCTGCGCTTCGTGCGCCGGCTGGCCGTCGCCGTGATCGTGCTCATCGGCCTGATGGGCGCACTGGCGCAGTTCGGCACGCTCAACAGCCTGGCCACGAGCCTGCTCGCCTCCGGCGCTCTGGCCGCCGCCGTGGTCGGCTTCGCGGCCCGCCAGGTCCTGGCGAACTCCGTCGCGGGGATCATGCTCGCCATCACCCAGCCGCTGCGCATCGGCGACCACGTCGAGTTCGAGGGCGAGCGCGGCCGGGTCGAGGACGTGCGCCTCAACTACACCTACCTGCGCGACGACAGCGGCGTCCGGGTGGTGATCCCCAACGAGCGCCTCGCCTCCGGCGTCCTGCACAACGACACGATCGTCTCGCCGCTGGGCGAGGTCTCGGTCTCCGTCTGGCTGCCCATGGCCGCGGACACCGACCGCGCCGCCGCCGCGCTGTCGGCGATCGCAGGAGTGAACACGGTGCGGGTGTCGAACATCACGGCCGATGGCGTGTGCCTGGACCTCACCGGGGAGCCCGTCCCCGCGGCTGCGCGCGGCGAGCGGGCCGCCGACCTGCGGGCCGCGGCGCTGCGAACCCTGCGCTCCGACGGCCTGCTCCCCGATGCAACCAAGACGTCGCCCGATACGTAGTGAGTCTCTAGAATCCGTGGGCCTTCCGCGGATCGCATCCCCACGCCGCGACCGCATTTCACCCAGATGAGCCCCCGTCAGCGCAGACAGCGTCGCCGCCACCGCCGCAACGGCGGAGTTCGGCGCGGGCTGCTCGTGGTCCTGGGCATCTCGGTCGTCGCGGCGCTGGCCGCGGCCGGCGGAGTGATCGGCTACGTGGTCGTCGTCGCGTCCGACACGCCCAACATCGACGAGCTCAAGCCCGTCGACCAGGGGGCCAGCTCCGAGGTCTTCGCCAGCAACGGCCGGCGGCTGGGCTTCATCGAGAACGACGAGCTGCGCCAGCCGGTGACCAGCGACCGGCTACCCCAGAACCTCAAGAACGCGACCATCGCGATCGAGGACACCCGCTTCTACAAGCACAAGGGCGTGGACTACGAGGGCGTCGTGCGCGCGGCGGTCAAGAACCTGCGCTCCGGCGAGACGGTGCAGGGCGGCTCGACCCTGACCATGCAGCTCGTGCGCAACATCTACCCGATCGGGCGCAAGCGGGACTTCCGGCGCAAGATCAAGGAGGCCAAGCTCGCCCAGGAGCTCGAGCAGGAGCATCCCAAGAACTGGATCCTCACCAACTACCTCAACAGCGTCCCCTACGGCACCGTCGGCGGCCGCACGGCGATCGGCGCCCAGGCCGCGGCCCGCGTGTTCTTCAACAAGCCGGCCACCGCGCTCACGCTGTCCGAGGCGGCGACGCTGGCCGGCCTGCCCAGGCCCCGTCGCTCTACAACCCGTTCCGCGATCCGCGCGCCGCGCTGGACCGCCGCAACGAGGTGCTCGGGCGCATGCACAAGCAGCACATGATCAGCGACGCCCAGTACGAGCAGGCGGTGACCAGCCCGCTCGGCGCCAAGAGCAACGACTACTACTTCGCCAAGCGCGAGAGCTACTTCTTCGACTACGTCAAGGAGCAGCTCATCGAGCGCTACGGCCTGGAAACGGTGCGCAAGGGCGGGCTGAAGATCTACACCACGATCGACCTCGCCAAGCAGAGGGCCGCGCGCGAGGCCATGAAGGGTCAGCTGCCCTACGACAGCGACCCCTCCTCGGCCATCGTGACGATCGACCCCCGCAACGGCTACATCCGCGCCATGGCGTCGTCCTCGAGCTACCGGAAGGTCAAGTACAACTACGCCGCCCAGGGTCGCCGCCAGGCGGGTTCGACCTTCAAGGTGATGGTGCTGATGGCCGCCCTGCGCAAGGGCGTCAACCCCAACACCACGACGTACGTCTCCCGGCCGCTGGACCTCCAGACGCCGTGGGGGCCGTGGAAGGTCAACACCTACTCGCACAGCTCAGCGGGTCGATGAACCTGGTCAGCGCCACGCTGGCGTCGGACAACACCGTCTACGCCCAGCTCGACCTCGACGTCGGCCCCGACGCGGTGCGCCAGGCGGCCTACGACATGGGCATCACCCCCATCTGGACGGCTACCCGGCCGAGGGCCTGGGCGGCCTGCGCCTCGGCGTCTCCCCGCTCGAGATGGCCGACGCCTACGCCACGATCGCCTCCGGCGGCATCCGTCACCGGCCCGTGTCAGTGCGCCGCGTCGTCTTCCCCGACGGCAAGTCCGAGGACCTGGGCAAGCCGCGAGGCAAGCGCACGTTCTCCCAGAGCGTGACCTGGGAGGCGACCAAGATCCTCCAGCAGAACATCCAGAGCGGAACCGCCACGGCGGCCAACATCGGCTGCCCCGCGGCCGCCAAGACCGGCACGGTCGACAACTGGACGGACGCCTGGCTCGTCGGCTTCACGCCGAAGCTGACGACCGCCACCTGGGTCGGCTACCCCAACCAGAAGGTCTCGATGGACAACGTCCACGGCATCCAGGTCGCGGGCGGCACCATCCCCGCCGCCATCTGGCACGACTACATGTCCAAGGTGGCGACGAAGGACTGCTCCGACTTCTCCGCGCCGTCCAGCAGTGAGAGCTTCCAGCCGTTCTTCGGGAAGTACTCGTCCAACGGCTACTCGGGCGGGGGCGGCAGCAGCGACACGGGCAGCAGCACCGACCAGCAGGGCTCGACCAAGGACAACGGCGGCGGGACGGGCACCGGCGGCGGCGGCGGCGGCGGAACACGGGCGCCTACGAGACGCCGCCTCAGCGCGCGCCCCAGACGTACGGCCCCTCCGGCGGCGGAGGCGGTGGCGGTGGCGCGACCGGCGGCACCGGCGCACAGACTCCCGGTCAGTAGCGGCGCCCAGTCGCTAGGCTAGCTCCGTGGCCAAGGAAGAGAAGGTCGAGTTCGAGGGCGAGGTGATCGAGGCCCTGCCCAACGCGATGTTCCGCGTGAAGCTCGACAACGATCACGTCGTGCTCGGGCATGTCGCGGGCAAGATGCGCCGGTTTCGCATCCGGATCCTCCCGGGCGATCGCGTGCGCGTCGAGCTCTCGCCCTACGACCTCGACCGCGGCCGGATCATCTACAGGCATAGGTGAGCTCGGCCCTGGCGCCAGGGCCAACCTCACGAGTAGCCGGTGCCCCCCGCTCAATGCGTGAGCTCGAGCTGATCTCCCTGGTGGAGGCCGAGCTGGGCAAGCCGGGCGGGCGCGTACTGCGTGGGCCGGGTGACGACGCGGCCGTGGTGCGGGCGGGCGGCTCCGTCGCCGTGACCTCTATCGACGCCATGGTCGACGGCGTTCACTTCCGGCTCGACCAGATCTCGCCGGGCGACGCCGCCCACCGGGCGATGGGCGCCGCCCTGTCCGACCTGGCCGCGATGGGTGCGCGGCCCGGCGAGGCCTACGTCGCGCTGGGCGCGCCCGAGACGCTGGACGAGACCGCCGCCCGCGAGCTGTGCCGCGGCCTGGCCGAGGCGGCGAGCGAGCACGGCGCCACGCTGGCCGGCGGAGACGTCGTGGGCGCGCCGGCGCTGACCCTGGCGGTCACGGTCGTGGGCTGGGCGGACGACGAGGCCGAGCTCGTCGGGCGCGACGGCGCGCGGCCGGGCGACCTCGTCGGGGTCACCGGCCCGCTCGGCGGCGCCGCCGCCGGGCTGGCGATCCTCGACGGCCGGGCCACCGGGCCGCGCTCGCTGGTCGACACCTACCGCCGCCCGCACCCGCGGCTGGCCGAGGGCGCCGCGCTCGCCGCGGCGGGGGCGAGCGCCATGATCGACATCTCCGACGGCGTCGCCACCGACGCCGCGCACCTGGGCCGGCGCAGCGCCGTCAGCCTGCGCGTCGAGCTTGAGCGCCTGCCGCTCGCCGAGGGCCTCGAGGCGGTGGCGCGCGAACTGGACACCGACCCGGCGGAGCTGGCCGCCACCGGCGGCGAGGACTTCGAGCTGTGCGTCTGCGTCGCGCCGGGCAACCGGGAGGCGGCCGAGCGGGCGGCGGCGATCACGTGGATCGGCGACGTGCGCGACGGCGAGCCGGGCGCGCGCCTGCTGCGCGACGGCGAGGCCAGGAGCCTCACGGGCTGGGAGCACGGCGCCTAGCGCCGGGTCGTCACCCGTGGTTCAGCGCGGGGCCGCCGCCGAGGGGCTCATTGCCCTCGAGCGGGCCCAGCGTCTGACAAAGCTCGCGCCGCGCGGCCATCAGGCGCCGCACGATCGCTTCCGCCACCGCGTCCACGTCGACTTCATAATCGGAGTTTCCGATCCGAGCCTTCAGGGTGTCGAGCTTCATCTGATCCATGGCCTCCATGATGCGAGATCCTTCCCGCGACCACTAGATAAATCGAGTCCTGATCAAGGACTCCTGAGGTATTGGTCGTCACCCTGGACGCCCGTCTTGGGGTCGCGACCCTAGAGCGAGGCCGAAATTCGAGCGCGCCCGCGGGCCTGGACGGAGACGAGCTTGGCGAACACGACGATCCGCTGAGCGGCGCTGTAGAGCGGGTGACAGGCGGTCAGCGCCAGGCGGTCGTAGTGCTTGCGCGCGGTCACGTAGGCGTAGGCGCTGGGGTCCACGATCCGCCGCAGCTGGGTGCGGTACGTGAACCGCGCGTAGGGCATCTCGACGGTGATGAGGTCCCCCGGGCGCATGCGGTTGAGCCGGCGAAACGGCGCCAGATAGGTCGTACGGTGACCGGCGATGGCGACGGTCCCCGGGATCCCGGGAATCGGGGTGTCCGCGTAGTGGCCCGGGCCCTTGCGCAGATCCTGCGCGTCGGTGCCCTCGACGATCACGAAGTTGATGCCCATCCGCTTGATCTTGATCCGCCCGATGGCGTCGCCCGGCTGGGCGCGGCGGCGCTCCAGGCGCGCGAGGAAGGCGATCCGGCGGTTCTCGGTGCGCAACCGCTGAAGGGCGCGCAGCTGAAGGTCGGTGAGATTCTCGAGGTCGTTGAGCTGGCCGGCGAGCTGGTGCTGCTGGAGCTTTGCGTAGACGGCCGAGATCGGCTCCTGCCACACGAGCGTGAGCCCGGCGTCGGCGATGAGCATGGCGCCGGAGACGATCAGCACCGTCGAGAACGCACGCAGCAAACGCCGGACGCGCTCGCGCCGGCGGGTTGGACTGGGGCGCTCTTCCTGGTCTTCCTGGAGCAGCATCGGTCGGCCCGGTCAGGCTAGATGATTATCGGCACGGCCCGGCCCGGTCAGTAGCGGCGATCGCGGGGCGCTAGCGCCGGAGCGCCGACTCCGTGCCGCCCAGGGAGCCGGGGCCGGCGTAGGACATCGGGCCGCGGATCGCCGGCCGGTCGTCGGGCGTGCCCGCGTCGTCGAACAGCCCCTGGGAGCGGACCACCGAGAGCACGCTGGCCAGGCAGGCCAGCAGCAGGCACCAGACGACGAGCGCGGCCAGGCCGGCGCCGCCGCCGACCGCGAAGAGCAGCAGGCTCCACGCCGCGTCGAGCGGGCCGTAGCCCAGGGCGATCATGTAGTAGAGCCCGACGAGCACCAGCGGGAGCAGGGTCAGGGCCACCACCCCCAGCGCCGCGCCCCGGCGGATCCTGATCTCGGGCGCGGTGATCAGCATCCAGGCGTGCAGCGCGGGCAGCAGCAGAGCCGCGGCATAGGGGTTGGACAGCCACACCGCACCCACGGTGCCGACGAGAACGAGGGTCAGGGCGGCCGCCGCCCCTGGCGAGCCCGGGTCGCCCCTCACGCCCCAGAGTCGCAGGACGATCGGGCGCAGGGTCAGCCAGCCCGCGACGAAGACCAGGAGCACGGCTCCCATGACCACGAGCGCCGTGGCGTTGAGCGGCACCGCCCCGGCGGGCGACGGGCCGGGTGGCGGCGTGGCCATCAGGCCGGTGAAGCGCAGGAAGTAGGCGAACGCCAGCGCGCCGGCGAACGGCAGGGCCGCGGACAGGACCCACAGCAGCCACATGCTCACGGGGTGGCGGCGGCGGCGCACGCGCGCCAGGCCATCCACGGCGGCGAGCAAGACCGGGAGGATCAGCGCGCCCGTGAGCAGGCGCACCGCCCACGCGGGCAGCACCTTGCTGGCGACGTAGATCTCGTCGCGGGGCCGGGGCGGCGGAGTGCGGCGGGCGTCGAGTGCCGTGATCCCGCGAAGGACCGCGCGGCCGAAGGCGGTCATGCGGGAGGGTCGCACCGAGCGTTCGGACCCCGGGCCGCGCTCGCCGCTGGCCGAGATGAGGACCGACGGCAGCCCGCGGGAGACGAACACCCCCTGCTCACCGATGGTGTAAGGGAAGGCCTGGCGCGCGAACTGCGCCGCGGGACCGGGGCTGCCCGGAGTCAGCCCGCCCTCCAGCCGCAGGGCGCCCTGGAGAGTGCGCGACAACTCGAGCGGCGCGATGCCGTGACCGTCGGACCAGGGCACGACCATCGGGTCGCGCAGCCGCCGGCCCGCGATGTCCCCGAGCACGAGCACGGCGTCGACGTTGCCGCCCAGATGGTCGGCGACCTCGGCCGCGCCCGCGTTGCCCGCGCTGCCGCCGCTGGTCGAGGCCAGCACGAGGGTCTTGCGCAGCGTGCGCCCGCGGAAGACGCGCGCCAGCTCGATCAGGCCCGCCGTGCCCGACAGCTGCGCGGTGGACGGGCGCTCGAGCGCGTCGCGGTGCGCGACGACCACGATCTTTCGCTCCGAGAAGCCCGCGCGGACGCCGACGACGCTGCGCAGCGTCTCCTCGCCCGCGGCGGTGCGCGCCTCGAAGCTGCGGTCGCGCACCCGAAAGCCGCTGCGCAGCAACTCCGTGCGTACGCGTCCGGCGAGCGCATTGTCGCCCCGGCTGCCCGGCCGGCGCGCGGGGAACTGGTCGGCCAGGGACCTCAGCGTGGCGAAGGCGCGCGGGCCCGAGAACGAGTCCGGCGGAAGGGTGGTCGTGAGCGGCGCCTGCGGCTCCTGAAGCGAGAACGCGGCGATGATCAGCGCGAGCAGCGAGGGGAGCAGGGCGGCCCGGTAGAGGCGCGGGTCGAGCACTGCGAGCACGGTAGCGTGGCCGGGCCGCGAACTCCCCGGCGCACGCTCGCTTGCGGCGGTATTTAGGCGCGGGCCTAAGCTTCCCGGGCGTGCCCGTCATGGCCGATCGCTCAACCCGCATCCTGCTCGTGGACGACGAGCAGTCGATTCAGACGCTCCTCTCGTATCCGCTGCGCAAGGACGGCTACGAGGTCGTGCAGGCGGGCGACGGGCGCGAGGCGCTCGACCGCTTCGCCGAGCAGCCGTTCGACCTGGTGGTCCTGGACGTGATGCTGCCCCACGTCGACGGGCTCGAGGTCTGCCGCCGGCTGCGCGCCCGCAGCGCCGTCCCGATCATCATGCTCACGGCCAAGGCGGAGGAGATCGACAAGGTCGTCGGGCTCGAGCTGGGAGCCGACGACTACATCACCAAGCCCTTCTCCATGCGCGAGTTCCGCTCCCGCGTCAAGGCCGCGCTGCGCCGGGCCGAGATGCGCCCGGCGCCCGAGCAGGAGGCCGAGCCGCCGCTGGAGGCAGGCGACCTTACGATCGACTTCGACAAGCGCTCGGTCGCCCTGCGCGGGGACCAGGTCGCGCTGACCTTCGTCGAGTTCGAGATCCTCGGCGCGCTGTCGCGCAACGCCGGCCGGGTGTTCACCCGCGACCAGCTCCTGTCGCGCATCTGGGGCGACGCCGCCTACCGCGACCCCCGCACGATCGACGTCCACATCCGCCACCTGCGCGAGAAGCTCGAGCGCGACGCCAAGGACCCGGAGTACATCTTCACCGTGCGGGGCGTCGGCTACCGCTTCCGCGACAACCGGTAGCGACTCCCCGAGGACCGCTGATGACCGTCACATCGATCCGCGTCCGTCTGGCGCTGATCTTCTCGGGCATCACGCTCACGGCGATCGCGGGGATCTACCTCTACGTCGCGCCGCAGCTCGAGTCGCGCCTGCGCAACGAGAAGCTGGAGAGCCTGAGCCTCAGCGCCCAGCTCTACTCCAGGCCGCTGGTCCGCGCGATCGGGACCAACGTCGACGAGAAGGCCGTCAACCGGCTCGTGCGCCAGGCCGCGGACCAGTCGGGCGCCCGGGTCACGCTGTTCGGGGTCTCGCGCGGCAGCCAGGGAGTTCAGACCTATCCGATCTCCGACTCCACGGCCGAGACGCAGCTCGAGGGCATCGACTTCCCGGTGGTGCTCGACGCGGCCCGCAACGGCCGCGTCGCCTCGTCGACGGAGCCCACCAACGAGGGGCGACTGGGCGAGGCCGCCCGCCCGCTGTTCTTCAACCGCCGGGTGGCGCGCGTCGTCGTGTACTCCCAGCCACTGGGCGACGTCCAGGGCAGCGTCGCGCTGATCCGCCATCAGATCGCCATCGCGGGCGCCATCGCCCTGCTCTTCGCGTCGGTCGCCGGGTACCTGGTGGCCCGCGCGCTGTCGCGCCGCATCAAGCGGCTGGAGGAGGCGGCCGAGAAGGTCGCGGGCGGCGACTTCTCGCAGCGCATCCCGATCGACGGCGACGACGAGCTGGGCGATCTCGCCCGGGCCTTCAACGACATGCAGCGCCAGCTCGCCCAGCTGGACTCCGCGCGCAAGCGGTTCATCGCCGTGGCCTCGCACGAGCTGCGCACGCCGATCTTCTCCCTGGGCGGATTCGTCGAGCTGCTCCAGGACGAGGAGCTCGACGAGGAGACCCGCCGGCAGTTCCTCGACCAGACCGCGGACCAGATCGCCCGGCTGCGCAAGCTGGCCACCGAGCTCCTCGACCTCTCGCGGCTGGAGGCCGGCTCGCTGGAGCTGCGCTCCGAGGACACCGACGTTGGGGAGCTGGCGCGCGAGGTCACGGCCGAGTTCACGCCCGCGCTGGCCCAGCACGACTCGCATCTCCAGCTGCGCCTCCAGCGCGACCCGATCCTGGCCACGTGCGACCGTGAGCGCGTGGCGCAGATCGTGCGGATCCTCATCGACAACGCCCTCAACCACACCCCGCGCGGCACGGAGATCTTCGTCAGCGCGCAGCGGGCCGACGGACACGTCCAGCTCGCGGTGCGCGACCATGGAACGGGTATCCATCGCACCGTGCTCCCCCGCATCTTCGAACCCTTCTACACCTCGGACGACGCCCAGGGCTCGGGCCTGGGCCTGGCCATCGCCCGCGAGCTGGCCGACCGGATGGACGGTCGGCTGGACGTGGAGTCCGCCCCGGGCCGCACGATCTTCACCCTCGAGCTGCCGTCGTGAGGGCCGGCAGGCTCACGGCGGCCGGCGCGGCCGTCGCCCTGGCGCTCGCCGGCTGCGGCGGGGGCGGGGGCGGGAAGTCCTCGGGCACGCCGAGCGCCGCGGGCGGAGCCCCGGACACCACCGTCTCGGTCCCCCGCACGCGCGTGGAGGTCCTGCGCGGCGTGCCCGGCAACGGCTTCGACCCCGAGGCGATCTACCGGCGCGAGGCGCCGGGGGTCGTGACCGTGATCAGCGTGTTCGGCGGCGACACCCCGGCGCGCGGGCTCGGCTCGGGCTTCGTGATCGACGGCTCGGGCGAGATCGCCACCAACGCCCACGTCGTCCTCGACGGCGAGGGGCGCGGCGCCGCCCGGGCGCGGGAGGTCTTCGTCCAGTTCGCGGACGGCAACGAGGTCCCGGCGCGCATCGTCGGCACGGACCCTGACTCCGACGTGGCGCTGCTGCACATCACGGGCGGCGGGGTCACGCTGCGCCCGCTTCCCCTCGGGTCGAGCTCCCGGCTCACCGTGGGCGAGCCGGTGGCCGCGATCGGCAGTCCGTTCGGCGAGCGCCAGTCGCTCTCCGTCGGCGTGATCTCGGCCCTGGACCGCACGATCGAGTCGCTGACCCGCTTCCAGATCTCCGGCGCGATCCAGACGGACGCGGCCATCAACCGGGGCAACTCCGGCGGTCCGCTGCTCGACGCCCGCGGCCGCGTCGTGGGCATCAACTCCCAGATCCAGACGTCGGGCGGCGGGAGCGAGGGCGTCGGGTTCGCGGTGCCCATCGACACGATCAAGCTCTCGCTGCGCCAGCTGCGCGCACACGGGCGGGCGCGCTACGCCTTCCTCGGCGTGGCCACCGTGCCGCTGTATCCGCAGCTGGCCCGGCGCCTGGGGCTCCCGGTCTCCCGCGGGGCCCTCGTGCAGGAGGTCGACGACGGCGGGCCGGCCGCCGACGCCGGGTTGCGGGGAGGCAAGGACCGCCTGCGCTTCCAGGGCGAGGGCTACCACGTCGGTGGAGACGCGATCGTGGCGCTGGCCGGACGCCCGATCCGCTCGGAGTCCGACGTCGCGCGGATCCTCTCCACCCTGTCCCCCGGCCAGACCGTAACCGTTCGCATCGTCCGCGACGGCCGGCGTCGCGACGTGCGGGTCAAGCTGAAGGAGCGCCCGTGAGCCTGGCCGACCTGGCGGTCGGGCTGGCCGAGGGCCTGCGGGAGCGCGTGCTGCCGGGCCTGGGCTCGCACGCCGGGCGCGCCCACGAGGCGCAGGACGCCGTCGGCGGCGACGTGACGTTCGCGATCGACGCGGATGCCGAGGCGTTCGTCGAGGCCCACCTCGCCGAGCACGCCCCCGGCGTGGCCGTCTACTCCGAGGACCGGGGCCTCGTCGCGCCCGAGGGCGCCGAGCACGTGCTGGTCATCGACCCGATCGACGGCACCAGGCCCGCCCTCGCCGGGTTCGAGGCGGCGTGCGTGTCGGTCGCCGGCGCTGCGCTGGGAGGAGGAAACCCGACGATGGCCGACGTGCAGGTCGGAGTCGTGATGGAGATCAAGTCCGGACAGCGGTTCGTGGCCGTGCGCGGCGAGGGGCTGCACAGCGACGCTCCCGTGGCGTTGAGCGAGAACCGCGACCTGGACCGCCTGTTCTGGGTCTACGGGCTGCGCGGACGCCCGGCGCGTGAGACCATCGAGGTGCTGGCCGAACTGCTCGACCGCTCATCGGTGGGTGGCGGCACGTTCGACCTCGGGGCGGCGACCTACGACATGACACGAGTGCTCACGGGCCAGCTCGACGCCTACGTCGAGCCCGGGCCCCGGATGATCGACGAGGTGCCGGGCATGCTCGACGCCTTCCGGCGCGTCGGCGGGGGCGCCGTCCTGAACAACTCGCCCTACGACGTGGCCGCCGCGGCGCTCTGCCTGACCGAGGGCGGAGCCGTCGTCAGCGACGCCGCGGGGCGCCCGCTGGACGACCGGCCGCTGCTCGGCTCGGGACACGAATTCCAGATGTCGATGCTCGCGGCCGGCAATCCGGACCTCCACGCACACCTCGTGGAGGAGGTCGACCGGGGCATCGCGCGACTGCGCGATCGCGCGCGCGGATAGGTTTCGGGCGTGCTCCAGCCTGTCGCCGTCGGCCACAAGACCCTCGCGGACTACACGCACATCGTGGGGTGGCCTCTGATCGACGAGATTCGCAAGCTCTCGGAGCCGCTCCAGGGGCTGCGCGTGCTGCACCTCAGCGCCACCGCGTTCGGCGGCGGCGTGTCGGAGATCCTCTACACGCTCGTGCCGCTGATGCGCGACGTCGGGGTCGAAGCGGACTGGCAGGTCATCTACGGCCGCGAGGAGTTCTTCAACGCCACGAAGCTCCTGCACAACGCGCTCCAGGGCCATCCCCAGGACCTGTCCGAGGACCAGTGGGAGACCTGGCGCCAGTACAACGAGATGAACGCCCGCGAGCTGTCCTCCGACTGGGACGTGGTCATCGTCCACGACCCCCAGCCAGCGGCCATCCACTCGCTGGTCCCGGAGAAGGCGAAGCAGTGGGTGTGGCGCTGCCACATCGACCTGTCCACGCCCAACCCGGACACGATCGCCCACCTGCTGCCCTACCTGCAGACCTACCCGGCCAGCGTGTTCCACATGAAGGAGTACGTGCCGGCGGGGATGAACGGCAACGTGAACATGGTGCCGCCGGCGATCGACCCCCTGGCGCCCAAGAACATGGCCCTGTCTCCCGAGGACGCCGTCTACGTCTGCAACCAGTTCGGGCTCGACGTCGACCGCCCGCTCATCTGCCAGGTGTCGCGGTTCGATCCCTGGAAAGACCCACTGGGCGTGATCGACGCCTACCGGATCGTCAAGGAGGAGTTCCCCGAGGTCCAGCTCGCCCTGGTCGGGTCGATGGCCACCGACGATCCCGAGGGCTGGGACTTCTTCAACGCGACGATCGCCCACGCCGAGGGCGACCCGGACGTCCACATCCTCAACAACTTCAACAACGTCGGCTCGGTGGAGGTCAACGCGTTCCAGTCGCACTCCGACGTCCTCATCCAGAAGAGCACCCGCGAGGGCTTCGGCCTCACCGTGTCGGAGGCGATCTGGAAGGCCCGGCCGATGATCGCCGGCAACGTCGGGGGTATCCCCCTCCAGATCAAGGACGGCGAGTCCGGCTATCTGGTCGAGACCGTCGAGGAGTGCGCCGCCCGCGCCATCGCCGTGCTCAAGGACCCGGGCCTGGGCAAGGACCTGGGCCGGCGCGGCAAGGAGCACGTGCGCGCCAACTTCCTCATGCCGCGGCTGCTGCGCGACTGGCTGCGGATATTCAGCCGGGACGGCACATCGGGATGAGCTCGGACGCACCGCTCCTGCTGGTCTCCAACCGCGGGCCGGTGACGTTCCAGGACGACGGCTCGATGCAGCGCGGCACGGGCGGGCTGGTCACGGCCCTCACGGGGCTGGCCTCTCATCGCGACGCGATCTGGATCGCGTCGGCCCTGACCGACCAGGACGTCGAGGTGTCCCAGGAGCGCGGGGGGCGCCCGTTCGAGGTCGAGACGCCGGAGGGCGGCCACTACCGGATCCGTCTCGTCGACTCGGACCCGGATGCCTACGAGCGCTTCTACTCGATCTTCGCCAACCCGATGCTGTGGTTCATCCAGCACTACCTGTGGGACCTGTCCAACGCGCCGGACATCCGCCGCCACGAGGTCGAGGCCTTCGAGTTCGGCTACAACGTCGTCAACGAGGATCTCGCGCGGGCCGTCCTGGAGGAGATCGAGGACATGCACGAGCCCGTCGTGATGGTCCACGACTACCACTTCTACACGCTGCCGGCCCTGGTGCGCCGCGCCCGGCCGGACGTGTTCCTGCACCACTTCATCCACATCCCGTGGACCCAGCCCGACGCCTGGCGGGTGCTGCCGAACAAGATCCGCGAGGAGATCTACGACGGCATCCTGGCCAACGACATCGTCGGCTTCCACACCTCCGCCTACCGGCGCAACTTCCTGCAGTGCTGCAACGACCTGACGGCCCACGAGGTCGACTTCGACGCCGGCGTGGTCCACTGCGCCGACGGCCGCGAGGTGTGGGTCCGCGCCTACCCGCTGCCGATCGACTGGCGGGCCACGCAGGGGATCTCCGAGCGCGCGGCGGTGGCCGAGCACGAGCGCGAGCTGCTGGCGCGCCGGCGCGACCACCTCATCCTCCGGGTGGACCGCGCGGACCTGTCCAAGAACGTGCTGCGCGGGTTCACCGCCTTCGACATCTTCCTCGAGCAGCACCCCGAGTTCCGCGAGCGCGTGACGTTCCTCGCCCAGATGATGCCGTCGCGTACCGACGTGGCCGAGTACGCCGAGTACCTGGAGCGCATCGAGGCCCTGGTGGCGGTCGTCAACCACCGCCACGGCACGCCGGACTGGATGCCCATCCAGCTCAAGCTGCGCGACGACGTGGAGGAGGCGATGGCCTCCTACAAGCACTACGACGTCCTGCTCGTGAACGCCATGTTCGACGGCATGAACCTGGTGGCGAAGGAGGGCCCGGTGGTCAACGAGCGCGACGGGGTGTCGATCCTCTCGGAGAACACGGGCGCGCACGAGGAGCTGGGCGAGTTCGCCCTCTCGGTCAACCCCTTCGACGTCCAGGAGCTGGCCGACTCGATCCACGCCGCGCTGACCATGTCGCCGCAGGAGCGCGAGCGGCGGGCGGACGGGCTGCGAGGCATCGTGACGTCGCGCGATCCCGGCGACTGGATCGACGAGCAGCTCGCCGACATCCGCAAGAAGGCCCGCGAGACCGCGGCGCGCTCGAGCGGCTAGACGTCCCACCGTATTCCGGTATAGCTTCCCTCCCCGACCCCAAGGAAGGATTGATATGTCCCGCATCCGCGCCCTCGCCCTCCTCACGGTGGCCGCGCTCCTGGCCGTCGCCGGGGTGGCGATCGCCGCCAAGGCGACCAGGTCGACGGCCCAGGTGAAGTTCTCCACCAAGAAGCCGGGGAAGTCGACCAGCCTGAACCTGACGGCCAAGTTCGGTCACGACGCCAACGGCAAGTACGCCATCCTCACCAACACCGAGCTGCGTCTTCCGAAGGGAACGAAAATCGACACCGCGGCCCTGACGGCCTGCACCGCCACCGAGCAGCAGGTCACCGACCAGGGCGCCGACAGGGTCTGCCCGGCGGGGGCCAAGCTCGGGACCGGCACGGCCGACGTGATCGTTGGCGACGGGACCAGCCCGCTGCACTACGAGGGGCCGCTCTACAACTTCAAGAAGCAGATCCTCCTCGAGCTACAGGTCGGCGGGGCCCCGGCCTACGAGATCATCGGGGACATCAAGGGCAGCAAGGTCGACTTCCCGCTGACCAACGCCGAGCAGCTCGGGACGCACCCGACCAAGGTGACGCTGAAGATCGCCAAGCACGGCACCGCGCGCAAGCCCTACCTGCGCACCCCGACCACCTGCCCGACCGGGACGTGGAAGGGCTCGCTGTTCAACCAGTACGGCGGCGGCGCGGCGGCCGTGGACAACCCCAGGTTCACGATCGCCTGCACGAAGGACAAGCCCAAGCGCAAGTAGTCACCACGCGGGCGCGGAGCCGCTACCCGGGCGCGAACTCGCTCGCGCCGCCGGGGGCGGCTCCGGGTCCGCCGCCCGGGCTCGGGCTCGGGGAGGCGCCCGCGGTCGGCGGTGCCGCGAGCGGCGCGGGCGCCGGCGGGGACGGTGCGGGCTTGGCCCGGTGCCGGAGCCGCCGGCGTCGACGGGCCGGCTGCGCGGGGCGGCCCGTGGGTCGCCTCGGGCGCGCGCGGCGAGAGGCCGAGGTGAGCGTCTTCGCCGCCGCTCCGGCCTCGGCGGCGAGGACGTCGTCGGGCACGGCCGCCTCCGCCGCCGGGGCGGGCGAGGCACCCGGCGGCGGAGTGGCCGGCGAAGCGCCGACGGCGGGGCCGGCGGCGGCGGGCGGCAGCTCGGGAGGCCGCGACCCCAGACGCGGCCACGCGATCACGAGCCCGGCGGCGGCGATGGCCGCCGCGGTCCACGCGACGTTTCCCCAGCGAACGCGGTCGCGCAGAGGCTCGCGATCTGTCGGCTGCGATCCCACGTAGGCCCTAGGCGCGGAGGCCCGCAGACCCGCCCCCGCCCGCGGGCCGCTGCTATGGTCCTCCGCCGCCATGGCCCCGGCCAAGCCCATCTACGACCTCACCCTTCTCCTCGACGCCGACGCGCCGAGCGAGCGCCGCACCGAGATCCTCCGCGAGGTGGACGCCGCGATCGGCAACGGCGGCGGCGAGATCGTGTCCAAGCACGACTGGGGGGTGCGCACGCTCGCCTACGAGATCGCGCACCACAAGGAGGCCGAGTACCACCTGATCCAGCTCACGGCGCCCCCCGAGCTGCTCGAGCGCCTGCGCAACTCGCTGCGCGTCACCGACGGCGTGCTGCGCGACCGGATCATCCGGCTCCCCGCCGGGATGCCCGCCCCGCCGGCGATGCGCCCCGAGCCCCGGCCCCAGGCCGAGGCGCCGCCCGCGCCCGCCGCTCCGGCGGCCGAGCCGGAGGCGCCCGCCGCTCCGGCTGAGCCGGAGCCCGCCGCCGCCCCGGCCGAGGCCGCCGCTCCCGAGCCTGCCGCCGCGGAGCCCGCCGCCGCCGAGTCCGCCGCCGCCGAGTCCGCCGCTGCGCCGGCCGAGGAGGCGCCTGCGCCCGCCGTTCCGGCGGCCGAGCCCGAGGCCCCCGCCGCCCCGCCGGCTCCGGAGTCCTCCGAGACTCCCTCCGCGTCCTAACCGGCGCGAATCACCCCGGTTCTCGCACGGCCCCGCAACAACTCTGCGCAACTAGCGGGGACGTCGCTGACGCCGCCGGGTATCGGTCTACACTCGCCAGACGCTCGCCGCACGCCTTCTGCGGCCGTGCGCGGCACCGGTCTTACGCTCGAAAGGAGCAACTGAAAATGGCAGCCACGAACATCAACCGCGTCGTCCTCACGGGGAACCTGACCCGCGATCCCGAGCTCCGCTCTCTGTCCAGCGGATCGTCCGTCTGCAGCCTGCGCCTCGCCGTGAACACCCGGCGCAAGGACAACCAGAGCGGCGAGTGGGTCGACAAGCCCAACTACTTCGACATCACGGTCTGGGGCGCACAGGGCGAGAACTGCGCCCGATACCTCAGCAAGGGCCGCCCGGTCGCCATCGACGGGCGCCTGGAGTGGCGCGAGTGGCAGGACAAGGAGGGCAACAAGCGCCAGTCCATCGACGTCATCGCCGACTCGGTGCAGTTCCTCGGCGGTCGCGAGGAGGGCGCGGGCGGCGGCGGCAACGGCTTCTCGAGCCGCAGCGACGTCCCGGTCGACGAGAGCGACCTCCAGCCCGCCGCGGCTCCCGCGGGCGGCGGGGGCGGCGCCGGCGAGGACGACATCCCGTTCTAGGCGCCCGGCCCCGCCGGGATCGCGGTGGCAGCGAATCTGGTCGTAGAGCAGCCGCTTTCGCTGCCACCGTCGCACGGGACCCGGCCCCCAGGTCCAGGGCCTCCCTCATTGCCCGCCGTTCGACGGCGTTTGCGTGCCCACCTCGCTAGACTTGCCACTTCGCGCCGGGGCCCTGACCCCGGCGCCACTGCGAAAACATGGCCAAGACGCGAAACAAGCGGACGACGACGCGCAGGCGCGATCGCAAGGGCGGACCCGGGTCCGGCCGCCGCAAGCCCTGCCCGTACTGCCGGGACAAGGTCGACCGCGTCGACTACCGCGACATCGCCACGCTGCGCAAGTTCATCTCCGACCGCGGCAAGATCCGCTCGCGGCGCATCACCGGCGCGTGCCGGCGCCACCAGAGCCAGATCGCCCGGGCGGTCAAGCGCGCGCGGGAGCTCGCTCTCCTGCATTACGTCGCCGACGATCGCCAGGAGGGCATCGGTCGGGGCGGACGGTCGCGGGACCGCGACCGCGACTAGCGGGCTCATGGCGCAGGCGATCCTCCTGGCCGACGTGGAGAACCTGGGCGACCGGGGCACGGTCGTCGACGTCTCCTCCGGCTATCTGCGCAACTACCTCGTCCCGCGCAAGCTCGCCCAGCCGGCGACCAAGGGCGCTCTCGTGGAGGCCCAGCGGCGTATGGCGGCGGCGGAGCGCGCGGCGGCCGAGGCCGAGGAGCGCGCACAGGACAACGCCGCGCTGCTCACCAAGACCGTGCTGACGATCGCCCAGCAGGCCGGCGAGGACGGCCGCCTCTTCGGGTCCGTCACCGCCCAGGACATCGTCGACGCGATCCGCGAGGCGCGCAACATGCGCATCGACCGCCGCAAGGTCCACCTCGACGAGCCGATCCGCAACGTCGGCACCCACATGGTCGTCGTCGAGGTGGCCGACGGGGTCACCGCGACCGTCAAGACCATGGTCGTCGCGCAGTAGCTCACGGCGCTTTCCCCCGGCTTCGCGACCCCTTCGAAACGAAACCCCCCAGAGAGCGGGGATTGCTCCGGGCGCCGTCTCGGTCGCGGCCTACACTCGACCGGCCCATGGCGACCATCGACGTCACCGCCCCGCCGCCGCCTCCCCATAACCTGGAGGCCGAGCAGTCGGTGCTCGGAGCCATCCTGCTGTCGGACCGCGGGATGTACGGGCTGGTCATCGAGGAGGGCCTGCGCCCGGAGGACTTCTACCGCGACCAGCACCGGGTCATCTACGCCGCGATGCTCGACCTCTACGAGCACAGCGAGGGAATCGACGTGCTCACGGTCACCGAGCGCCTGCGCCAGCACGGCAACCTCGAGCACGCCGGCGGCGAGGGCGCCATCCACTCGCTGGCCGGGGCCGTCCCGGCCGCGGGCAACATCCGCCACTACGCCCAGATCGTGCGCGAGAACGCCCTCATGCGGCGCCTGCTCACCACGACCTACGAGATCCAGGCCAGCGTGGTCACGCACGAGGCCGCGCCGCGCGACCTGGTCGAGCGCGCCGAGCGGGCCATGCTCGAGGTCGCCCACGACGACCGCCAGAAGGACTTTCGCTCGATCGAGGAGGTCCTGCACGAGGAGCTGGACAAGCTCCACAAGCTCTCGATCGACGGCACCTCCGTCACGGGCACGCGGACCGGCTTCGACGACCTCGACGACATGACCGGCGGCTTCCAGCCCGGCAACCTGATCATCCTCGCCGCCCGCCCCGGCATGGGGAAGTCGGCCCTGGTCACGAACATGGCCGAGAACGCGGCGCTCAAGTACGAGGAGCCGGTGGCGCTGTTCTCGCTCGAGATGTCCGAGACCGAGCTGGCCCAGCGCTTCATCGCCTCGCAGAGCTCGACCAAGCTCACCGACCTGCGCAAGGGCCGTGTGGCCGAGAAGGTGTGGCCCAAGATCATGAAGGCCACCAACGACCTGGCCCGGGCGCCGCTGTTCATCGACGACTCGTCGGACGTCGGCCTGCTGGAGATCCGGGCCAAGGCCCGGAGGCTGCACCAGCAGCACAAGCTCGGGCTGATCATCGTCGACTACGTGCAGCTCATGCGCGCCGACCATCGCGTGGAGAGCCGCGTCGAGCAGGTGGGCCAGATGTCGCGCGGGCTGAAGATCCTGGCCCGCGAGCTCGAGGTGCCGGTCATCGCCCTGTCCCAGCTCAACCGCTCCGTGGAGACGCGCGGCGGCGACAAGAAGCCGCTGCTCTCCGACCTGCGCGAGTCGGGCAGCCTCGAGCAGGACGCCGACGTCGTGATCTTCATCTACCGCGACGAGTACTACACGAAGGAGGAGTCCGAGCATCCCGGCGAGGCCGAGCTGCTCATCGCCAAGCACCGCAACGGCGCGCTGGGCGACGTCCGGCTCACCTTCCAGGCCCAGTATCCGCGGTTCATGACCTACGTCGGCGAGGAACGCTTCGCATGAGCTCCGCCTGCCCCTACGACATGTGCGACGGCAGCGGCTTCATCGTCGACGAGGCGACGATGACCGCCCGCGATTGCCGCTGCCGGCCCGAGCGCATCAGCCGCGCCCGGGCGCGCAGCCTGTCGGCCGTGATCCCCAAGCGCTACCGCGACGTGGCGTTCGAGCGCGAGCCGGTCGTGTCGATGGACCCCGGCGTCGTGCGCGAGGTGCGCCGCTTCGCGCAGAACATCGGCCCCAACCTCGACGCCGGGCGGGGACTGCGCTTCCTGGGCGACGTCGGGACCGGGAAGACGACGCTGGCCATGCTCGTCTCGCGCCACGCGCTCGAGGCCGGCCGCTCGGTGGCGATCTACTCGCTCCCGCGGCTGCTCACCGAGCTGCGGCGCACCTTCGACGAGGGCTCGCGCCACACCCACGTGGAGCTGCTGGACCGCCTTGCCGCGGTCGATCTTCTGCACCTCGACGACCTCGGCGCGGAGAACACCACGGCCTGGGTCCTGGAGGAGCTGTACTCGATCGTGAACACCCGTTACGAGGAGCAGCGCTCTGTCCTCGTGACCACGAACGTCACCGACCCGGAGAAGCTGCGCGAGCAGATCGGCGTGCGTACGGTGTCGCGCCTGGACGAGATGTGCGACGACATTCCCCTCTTCGGGCACGACCGCCGAGCCGAGCGGTTCTCGGCGGCCTAGAATTCACCCCATGTCGTCGATCGTGATCGTCGGCGCCCAGTGGGGCGACGAGGGCAAGGGAAAGGTGACCGACCTGCTCGCCGAGCAGGCGGATGCCGTCATCCGCTTCCAGGGCGGCAACAACGCCGGCCACACGATCATCCGTGACGGCGAGACGTTCAAGCTGCATCTCGTCCCCAGCGGCATCCTCCACGCGGGCACCCTGTGCGTGATCGGCAACGGCGTGGTGATCGACCCGAAGGTCCTCACCGGCGAGCTGGACGCGCTGCGCCGGCGGGGCATCGACACCGGGCACCTGCGGATCTCGGCCAACGCGCACCTGATCATGCCCTACCACCTGCTCCTCGACCTGGCGGGCGAGCAGAAGCTCGGCCGGCTGGAGATCGGCACGACCCGGCGCGGCATCGGCCCCTGCTACGCCGACAAGGCGGCGCGGCTGGGAATCCGGATGCAGGACCTGCTCGACCCGAAGATCCTGCGCAAGAAGATCGTCGCCGCGATGGAGCCCAAGCGGCTGACGCTGCGCCCGCACGACAAGGACCCGTCGCTCGACCTCCACGCGATGGTCGAGGAGTACGCCACCTACGGGCACCGGCTCGAGCAGCACATCGCCGACACCTCAAAGCTGGCCTGGGACCTCCTGGACGAGGGCCGCCAGATCCTCTTCGAGGGCGCGCAGGGCGCGCTGCTGGACATCGACCACGGGACCTATCCCTTCGTCACCTCGTCCAATCCCGTGGCCGGCGCGGCCTGCATCGGCGCCGGCGTCGGGCCGAAGGACATCGACGAGATCTGGGGGATCGCCAAGGCCTACCAGACGCGGGTCGGCTCGGGCCCCTTCCCGACCGAGCTCGACGGCGAGCTCGCCGACCGCCTGCGCGACGCCGGCGGCGAGTACGGGACCACCACCGGGCGCCCGCGCCGCATCGGCTGGCTCGACCTCGTGGCGCTGCGCTACGCCGCCCGCATCAACTCCATGACGGCGCTGGCGATCACCAAGCTGGACGTGCTGTCCGGGCTGGAGCGCGTTCCCGTGTGCACGAGCTACCGCAGCCAGGAGGACGCCCAGCTCGACCACTTCCCCTTCCACCAGTCGGTCCTGCATCACGTGACGCCGGAGCTGGTGGACCTGCCGGGGTGGGAGGAGGACATCGGCGGCGCCCGCAGCCTCGAGGAGCTGCCCGAGGCGGCGCGCAACTACCTCGCGTTCATCGAGGAGTACACCGGCGTGCCGATCGCGCTGATCGGCGTCGGACCCGGACGCGAGCAGGTCATCTGGACGCAGCAGCCCGCGGAGGAGCCGCCGGTCACGGCCCGGGCGGGCTGAGCACCTCCTGCTCGCCGCGCCGCAGGACGCGCCGGGCCGCGGCCATCGAGCCCAGGAAGGCCGCCGCGGCGGACGTGATCTGCAGCGATAGGACACCCTCCTCGGTCCAGTAGACGTCCTCGAGCTCCAGCAGCAGGGCTGACTCGTCGAGCGTGAGGGCCAGGCCGGCGCCGAAGGGAATGGCCAGCCAGGGCTCCACCGTCTCGTCGCGGCTCAGCAGCGCCGCCCCGCCCGACAGGAACGCCAGGGCGATCCCGGGCACGAAGTGGTGGATGTGGCGACCGCCGGCGACGAGGTCGCGGAAGGGCCCGAAGCGCCCGCGGCGCCGGATGATCTCGGTGCTCGTGCGCACGAGCCCGAAGGTGACGAGGAACGAGGCCAGCAGGTTGAGCAGCGCCGCCTCGCGGGCGGGCGACTCGCGGTAGCCGGCCCGGGCCACCTCGAACGTCTCGCGCGCCGCCTCCTCGGCGGCGATGACGAACTCGCCGGGCTCCGGGGGCAGCGCGGCCGAGCCGCGCCGCCACACGCGGCCCCATTCGCTGGCCGCCCCCAGGCCGGCGGCCACGAGTGACAGCCCGCCCAGCACGGCCGTCCGGCGGTCCATGCGCCGGCGCACCCGGCGGCGTCCCAGGCGGGTGACCCCGGCGGCCATCAGCCGCGCGGGCGGGCGGGCGTCCCGCCGACGCGCACCCCCGCGGGGACGTCGCGCGTCACGACCGAGCCCGGGTCGACCACCGCGTCCTCACCGATCTCGACGCCGGGAACGAGCACGCTGCGTGCGCCGACGCGACAGGCCCGCCGCAGGGTCGCGCCCCGCAGCGAGTAGGAGTCGTCGTGGCGCGCCATCGTGTCGTCGTTCGTGGTCGTCACGCCCGCGCCGACGCGGACGTCGTCCTCGAGCGTGGAGAACGCGGTCACGTAGGCGCCGGCGCCCACGTGCACGCCCTCCCCGATCGAGACGTCGTTGTCGATCGCGGCGCGCGGGCCGATGTCGGAACCCGCGCCCACGCTGGAGCGCTCGCGCACGAACGCCCCGTCCTGCACGACCACGTCGCGGCCCAGGTGGGCGCCGGCCAGGACGATCGCTCCCGTCCCCACGCGGGCGCCGGCCTCGATCCGCAGCGGCTCGGCGACCTCGCGGGGAGCGTTCGACGTCGCGGCCAGGCGCGGAGGCTTGCCCAGGACGGCGCCGTCGCCCACGTCGGCCCCCTCGGCGAGCTCGACGCCGGGATGCACGACGACGTTTGCGCCCAGGCTCACGCGGGCCGCCTCGCGGTCGCGGCCAGCGACTCCTGAAGCGCCTCCAGGACCCGCACCACCCGCACACCGCTCTCGCCGTCCGACCGAGGCGTCGTGCCGTCGCGCACGCAGGCGACGAAGTGCTCGCACTCCAGCCGCAGCGGCTCGACGTTGTCGATGCGCGGGCTCCAGACGTCACCCGAGCGGGTGATGTACTCGCCGTAGGACGTCGAGCTCTCGTCAAAGCCCTTGTCGTAGACCGTCACCTTGCGGTCGAGCGCCATGTCGTCGAACGTGGCCATCTGCTTCGAGCCGACGACCGTGAACCGGCGCTCCTTGTGGGGGTCCAGCCACGACAGGTGCAGGTGGGCCATCAGGCCCGAGGGGAAGCGCAGGTAGCAGAAGACCACGTCCTCGACGCCCTCGCGCATGTAGCACTCGCCCCGCGCGTCGGCCTCCGTGGGCTCCTCGCCGGCGAGGTGGAGCAGCACGGAGACGTCGTGGGCGCCCAGGCTCCACAGGGCGTTCTCGTCCTGGCGCAGCTGGCCGAGGTTGAGCCGGTGGGAGTAGATGTAGCGGATGTCGCCGAGGTCGCCGGAGTCGGAGAGCTCCTTGAGCTTGCTCACCCCCGGGTGGTACTCGAGCAGGTGGCCCACCATGAGGACCCGGCCGGCGTCCCGGGCGGCGTCCACGGCGTCCTGGGCGTCGGCGGTGGACTGGGCCAGCGGCTTCTCGACGAAGCAGTGCTTCCCCGCCTCGACGACCCGGCGGGCCAGCGCGGCGTGCGTGGGAACCGGGGTGGCCAGGACGACGGCGTCGAGCTCGGGATCGGCGAGCAGCTCGTCGAGGTCCTCGGCGAGGTGGGTGCCCGGGAACATCGCGCCGGCGCGCTCGCGCGCCTTCTCCGAGGCGTCCGCGCACCAGCGCAGCTCGCAGCCGGGCAGGCCGGCGAAGTTGCGGGCCAGGTTCGGGCCCCAGTAGCCGAGCCCGGCGACGCCGACGGTGACGGGGCGCCCGCTCACAGGCGCAGCACCCGGTCGGAGTCGACGCCGCGGGTGACGCCGCGCAGGTCCACGGTCAGCGGCGCCCGGCCGGCGATCCCCACGTGATCGATTCCCGGATGGGCCGTCACGATCACGACCAGGTCGGCGGACCCGACGGCCTCGTCGAGGTCGCGGCTGCGCAGCCCGAGCTCCTCCAGCTCGGGCACGAAGGCGTCGTGGTAGGAGAGATCGGCGCCGTGGCTGCGCAGGAGCTCCATCAGCTTGAGCGCCGGCGACTCGCGCAGGTCGCCCACCCCGGGCTTGTAGGCCACGCCGAGGATCAGGATGCGCGCGCCGTTGACCGACTTCCCGGCGCCGTTGAGCGACTCGATCACGAGCTGCTCGCAGAAGTACGGCTGCGCCTGGTTGACCTTGCCCGCCAGCTCGACGAACTCGGCCTGGAAGTCGTACTCGCGCGCCTTCCACGCCAGGTAGAACGGGTCGACGGGCAGGCAGTGGCCGCCCATGCCCGGGCCGGGATCGAAGCGCATGAACCCGAACGGCTTGGTGGCGGCGGCGTCCACGACCTCCCAGATGTCGATTCCCATCCGGTGGGCGAGGATCGCCAGCTCGTTGACGAGCGCGATGTTGACCGAGCGGAAGATGTTCTCCAGCAGCTTGGTCAGCTCGGCCGCCTCGGGCGTGGAGACGCGGACGACCTCCCGGCACACGGTGAGGTAGAGCGCCTCGGCCCGGTCGCCGCAGGCCGCCGTGATGCCGCCGACGACCTTGGGGGTGTTGCCGATGGTGTAGTTGCGGGCTGCCCGGATCGACCCGCTCGGGGTGAGAAGGCGAGGTTGAACCCCTCGCCCGCGCGCAAGGCCGGAGCGCTCGAGCGCCGGCAGCAGGTGCTCGCGCGTGGTGCCGGGGTACGTGGTGGACTCCAGGACGACGAGCTGCCCCTCCCGCAGCACCTCGGCCAGCCGATGGCCTCGATGAGCGCGGTGAGATCGGGCTCGCGCTGCGGGGTCAGCGGGGTGGGGACGCAGATGAGGACCGCGTCGGCGTCGCGCAGCGTCGCGTAGTCGGAGCGAAACGAGAGGCGCTCCGCCAGCTCGGCGAGGCGGGAGTCGGGGACGTCCTCGATGTGGGAGCGCCCGGCGCTCAAGCGCCTCCACGCGCTCGGGGTCGTTGTCGACGCCGACGACCGCGCTGCCCGCCTCGGCGAACGCCACGGCGAGCGGCAGCCCGACGTAGCCCAGGCCCACGATCCCGACGGTCATTGCGGCGGGAGTCTACGGACGAGCCCCGATATGGCCTCGACGACGCGCGCGCCCGCCTCGCCGTCCCCGTAGAGGTCGGGCGCGTTTCTGGGAGCGACCGCTCCAGAGCGGCTCGGGCGGCGGCCGGGTCGAGGTCGGCGAGGGTGTTCCATCCGGGCCTCCACGGTCTCGACCCACTCCGTCGTGTCGCGCAGCGTCACGCAGCGGCCGCGCGGCCAGGTAGGCCTCCTTCTGGACCCCTCCCGAATCCGTCAGCACTTCGCGCGCGTGATGCAGCAGCGCGGCGAACTCCGCGTAGCCCACCGGCTCCGCCCAGGTGCACGTCCGCACTCGACTCGAGCGCGCTCAGGAGGCCGGCGGCCTCCAGGCGCGCCCGCGTGCGTGGGTGAAGAGGGAGGACGACCGGCGCCTGGATCCCAGGAGCAGGTCGACCAGCCGCCTCAGGTGATCGGGGTCGTCCACGTTCCCCGCCCGGTGGGTCGTGACCAGGAGGTACTCGCCGCTGCGCACTCCCCAGGAGTCCAAGTACGTCCGTGCGCTCCCGGGCGCGCGGGGCCCACCAGGTTCGCCACGTCGACCATCACGTCGCCCACGAGCTCGACCTCGCCGGCCTACCGACTCGCGGCGCAGGTTCTCCACCGCCGTGGCCGAGGGCGCTCAGGAGAAGGTCCGAGAGGTGATCGGTGACCACCCGGTTGAGCTCCTCGGGCATCGCGCGGTCGAACGAGCGCAGGCCAGCCTCGACATGCGCGACCGGGATATGGGGCCTGAGCGGCCGCACAGCGCGCCCGCGAGAGTCGAGTTGGTGTCCCCGTAGACCAGGACCAAGATCGGGCGCCTCGGCCTCCAGCAGGGGCTCCAGCGCGGCCAGCATGCGTGCCGTCTGGGAGGTGTTCGACCCGCCGTGGATCTCCAAGCTCGCGCTCGGGCGGCGGGATGTCGAGCTCGGGAGACGAAGATCTGCGAGAGCTCGTCGTCGGAGCCGCTGCCCCGTGTGGACGAGCAGCTCGTCGTGGACCTGGACGCAGCCGCCGCGAAACGGCGGCCGCCTTCACGAACTGAGGACGGTTGCCTATGACCGTGACGATCCGCATGGCGAGGTCGGGCGAGGAGGGGTCAGCCCGTCGCGCGCTGGAGGCCCAGCTCCGCCGCGATGTGCTCGCGCAGGACCCGGGCCGCCTCCTCGGTCAGCGGGCCGCCGACCGGGAGCTCGGTGTCGTCGACCGCGGCCACCGCCTGGACCTCGCGGATCGTCGAGGCCAGGAAGGCCTCTTCGGCCGAGGCCACCTCGTCCAGCGTGCAGGGCTCCTCGACCACCTCGATGGAGCTGAGGATTCGCCGCCGGGTGATGGAGTCGAGCACCCGCTCGCCGAGGGGCGGGGTGCGCAGGACGCCGCCGCTCGCCCACACGAAGGTCGACGTGGGGCCCTCGAGCACCCGCCCGTGCGGCGTGACCAGCAGGGCCTCGTCGGCCCCGCGCTCCTTGGCCAGGCGTGTGGAGAGCATGTTCGCCGCGTAGGAGAGGGACTTGATGCCGTCCAGCACCCGGGTCGGCGTGTAGGTGACGGTCGCCAGGTGAATCGACGGCGGATGCTCGGGCAGCGGCTCGATGAGGACCAGCCGCTCGGCGGCCGCCCCGGGTGACGACCAGGCGCAGGAGCGCGTCCCCCGCGCCCGCCTGCGCGAGCAGGGCCTCCACATCCGCCCGTACGGCGGAGACGTCGAGCGGGAGGCGCAGGTTGCGCGCCGAGCCCTCCAGGCGCGCGAGGTGCTCGTCGAAGGCGAAGGGCTGGCCCTCGTAGAGCCGGATGACCTCGAACACCCCGTCGCCGCGCAGGAGTCCCTCGTCGGTCGCGGGAATCGTCGCCTCGGCGGCGGGCATGACCGCGCCGTCGATGCTGGCCAGAGTCATGAGGACATTCTGGCAAGCCGCGGGATCGCGGCGAGGGTTCGCGACACATACGACCCCAGCTCGCCGCGCTCGGGCCCGGCGTTGCGCCACTCGCGGGTGGCCACGAGGAGGGCGGCGCTGGCGAGGTGACCGAGGAGGAGGCGGTCCGCGTCGGAGGTATCGGCGCCGTCCCGGGCCACCAGGGCCTCGCCGACGTTGCGCGCGATCTCGTCGCGAACCTCCAGGGAATAGCGGTACAGGGTGGGGTCGGCGGCGATCACCCGGCCCTGCGCCGCGGTTCTCCACGTATCCAGCTCGGGCGCCATCTCGACCAGCGCATTGGACAGCGCCGTGAACGGCGCCTCGGCCGGCGGGCGAGCCATGACCAGTTCGCGCATGCGCTCGATCTGGTTCGGGGCGGAGTGGAACACCAGGTCGGCCTTGGAGGGGAAGTAGCGGTAGACCGTGCGCGGAGAGACGCCTGCGTGCACCGCGATGTCCTCCACCTTCGTCGCCTCGTAGCCGTCGCGCTCGAACAGAGCGAAGGCGACCGTGCGCAGCCGTTCCCGAGTTCTCCTCTTCCCGGCGCCCCATCGCTCCCCGTACCGAGCCGAACCCGGCAGTCGCTGCCATAAGTGACAGCAATTACTGTTACTGAAAGACTACCCGCCGCGGGCAAATGGGTGCGGGTGAACTGATATGCCAAGCGTGCGGAGCGCACTGGTACAGCGCGGCGGCCGAGCAGATGGTCGCGCGCGCGGCGCCCTGCCCGTCCTGCCAGGCCTGCCCGCTGATCATCGGCGGCGCCCGCAACGGGGACATGGACCCCGTCGGCGAGGGCGAGGATGGGCCATGAAGGACTCGAACCTTCAACCTTGGGATTAAGAGTCCCCTGCTCTACCAGTTGAGCTAATGGCCCGGGGAACAGCCCGGCATGGTAGCGGGGAGCCGCTACTGCCCGGTGGCGGAGCCGAACCCGCCGCTGGAGCGCGCGGAGTCGATCTGCGACTTGACCGCGGCGCGCTGATCCTTGGGTGCCAGCTCGACCGCCTCTTGCCCTGGCGAGCTCGGCCTTGCGGGCCTGCTTGGCCGCGAACGCGAACACGGCCAGCTGGTAGTAGGTCTGGGCGCTCGGCCTTGCGGTGGCCACTATCTCGGCCGCCTCCTCAATGCCATCCGCCGGGCGGTTGATCCCGGCCGGGCTGAACGCCTGCACCATCAGGCTCGCCAGGTTGGCGTCCGGGTTCTTGGGCTGGAGCGCGAGATAGCTCTTCCAGGACTCCGCGGCGTTGCGAAGCTCCTTGCGCCCTCCGCTCTTGAAGGCCCCGGTCGCCTGGTCGAAGTTGTCGCCCTGGCCTGGCCTGCTGGTAGCGCACGCGCGTGACCGTGACCCAGGCCGCCTCGTCCTTGGGGTTGGCCCGCGTGCGGGCGAGCGCCGCCTTCTCCTGCTTGGCCAGCTGCTCGTTGGCGCTCGAGCTGCTGCCGCCGCCGCCCGTCAGCCCGATGGCGTCGAACAGGCCGCCGGACACGCTTCCGCCGACCCCGAACAGCACGAGGCCGCCGCCCAGCAGGAGGGCGAGCGTCAAGTAGACGGCCTGCACCGTGCGGCGCCGGCCACGGCCTCTGAGGTCAAACAGCATCGGCGGACTCGTCTGGGTCGGAGGGGGAAGCCAGAGCGGTCGAGCGCGCGCGTCGAGCGCCCATTCGGTCGATCCAGCTGGCGAGCAGGATACTCAGCTCGTAGAGCACGATGAGCGGGGCCATCTCGAGCAGCATGGTCACCGGGTCGATCGTCGGCAGCAGCATGGCCAGCACCGCGATCACGACGATCGCGTAGCGCCGGTTGCGCCGCAGCTGGGTGACGGAGACCACCCCGGTCCGCGTGAGCGCCAGGATCCCGATCGGGATCTGGAAGAGGAGCCCCATCGAGATCAGGGCCAGGATGACGAAGCTGTAGTACGGCTTGGCCTGGACGAGCACGTCGTAGCTGCCCGAGTTGTATGACTGCAGGAACTTCACGGCCGGCGGGAGGACGGCGTAGTAGCCGAACGTCACGCCGCACGCGAAGAGCACCGGGACGAGCAGCATCAGCGGCAGCGCCACTCGGCGTTCCTGCGCCGTGAAGGCCGGCATCACGAAGGCGTAGGCCTCGTAGAGGAAGAGCGGGAGCGCGAAGAGGATCGCGAACCACAGCGAGACGGTCAGCGAGGTGGTGAAGGGCTCGGTCACCCCCAGAGTCACCGGCTGGCGTCCCGGAACGGACTCGGGCAGAGCTCGCGCCGCCTCGCCGTAGGAGTGGATGGCCTCGCGCAACGTGGCGCGATCGGCGGGGGTCAGCGTCGGGGAGCGGGCGAGCCGGGAGAAGGCATCAGCGCCGTGCTCGAGCGCCTGGGCGCAGCCGGACCTGGGAGCGCGAGGCCTGCTCCAGCGGTCCCGCGCACGCGTGCTCGGCCGCCGAGGCGGTCGTCTTCTTCCGAGCGGGCGGTTGACGATGTTCAGCAGAGCCTCGTTCTGCCACACCGCGATGCCGAAGCACACCAGGAACCCGATCAGGCAGACGATCAGACGGGAGCGCAGCTCCTCGAGGTGCTCGATGAGCGACAGGCGATCCTCGTGGCCGATGGGCCGCATGGGAAGGGCCATCCGGCGGCCTCCTGTGAGCTCAGCCGTCGCGGCCGAAGGCGCGCGACGCCTCGGCGGGCGTCGGCTCGGCGGGCGGCGCTTCGGCCGGCGTTGGCGCGGGCGCCGAGGCGGCGGGGGCCTGCGGCGGCTCCGAGGCGGGGATCTCGGCGGCCCGGGTCGGCTCGGTCTGCTCGTCGTGCTTGGACGTGACCCGAACCCTTGAATTCGCGGAAGCCCTGACCCAGCGAGCGGCCCGCCTGAGGCAGGCGCTTGGGGCCGAAGATCACCAGGATGATGATCAGGACGATTACGAGTTCTAGCGGGCCGATTCCGAAGGGCATAGCGATGTTCTCCTGCTGGGTTGCCCCAAGCGTAGCGGGTCAAACGAGGGCCCTCGTCACCCCTGGTCCAGGGCGACCGTGAAAACCCCGGGTTCGCGCACGGAAACCCCGGGGTCAAGTTCCTTTGCCCGGGTGCCGATATCCGGACCATCGAGAGGTATGAGATGAGCCCCCAGCCCGCCGACCACAGCCACGCCGTCAAGCGCGTCGTGCTGCCCAGTGGCAAGACGATCGAGATCGTCTACTTCGCCGACGCGCGGGCCACCGCCGAGCGGGCCACGGCCACTCCCAGCCGGACCTCCGACCTTCACGTCTCCCGAGCTGCTCTTCGGGCCTGGTTTACCCGCTGGCCTGGGAAGAGGCCAGAGAGGGCGCGTGGGAGCTGCTGCTCCGGTGCCCCAACTGCGAGTGGACCGAGGAGGACGTCTTCCCCCAGGCGGTCGTCGAGCAGCTCGACGAGCAGCTCGACCATGGCACCCAGGTGCTTGGTGCGTGACCTCAAGCAGCTCATGCACGCCAACATGGAGGAAGAGGTCGAGCGCTTCATCGCCGCGCTTCGGGCGGACAACATCCTCCCGATGGACTTCTAGGCGCGTCGCCGCTCAGGCGCTCGCGCCAATCGCTTCAGGCGTAGCGCTCCACCACTCCGTCGGCCACGAGCTCCAGCGCCCGATGCCGGCGATCGTCGAGCTCGGGCAGGCCCGCCTTGGCCTCGGCCACCACGCTCAGCGCGCGCTCGCGCGCGTCGTCGAGCACGCCCGTGGCGACGACGCGCTCGCAGATCTCCTCGGCCCGGGCCGGGGTCGCCGCGGCCCGCAGGTCCATCTCCGCCAGTCCCCGATCGCGCTCCCGGGCCAGGGTCAGCGGCAGCGTCACGGTTCCGTCGAGCAGGTCCGCCCGCGGGTCTTGCCGGTGCGAGACGCCGGGCCCGAGACGTCGAGCACGTCGTCGAGCAGCTGGAAGGCCAGGCCGATCCGCCGGCCGAACGCCGCCAGGGCCCGCGCCTCGCCGTCTCCGGCGGACGACTCGAGCGCACCCAGGAGGCACGAGGCCTCGAAGAGGCTGGCGGTCTTGAGCTCGCAGCGGCGCAGGTAGCGCTCCAGCGGCACGCCGGGGTCGAACGCGTCGGCGCGCTGGAGCAGCTCGCCCTCGGCCAGGGCGGAGGACGCGTCGGAGAGCACCCGGACCTGCTCCGGGCGGCCGTTGGCCGCCAGCTCGGCGAAGGCGCGCGAGAACAGCAGGTCGCCCGTGGCGGTCGCCATGTCGCGCCCGGCCGTGGCGACCACCGTGGGGCGCCCGCGGCGCAGGTCGGCGGCGTCGAGCACGTCGTCGTGGACCAGGGTGGCGGAGTGCACCAGCTCCACGGAGGCGGCGGCGCGCACGACGGACTCGCCCCGGCCTCCTCGCCGGCGACGACGAGGACCAGCAGCGGGCGCAGGCGCTTGCCGCCGGCGGCGATCGTGTCCCCGGCGTGGCGGGCCAGCACCGGTCCGTGGCCGGCCGACAACGCGGCCAGGCGCTCTTCGACGCGTGCGAGCTGCGGGGGGATGTGCCCGCCGCCCGCGGCCACGACCGCCTCGACCGTCGGGGGACGGCCATCAGCCCGGGACCGTCCCGGCGTGGAGGGCGATGATCCCGCCCGCGGTGAGGATCCAGCGGAGTCCTGCAGCCCGCAGCCGGCCATCAGCGCGGCCAGTTCGCGCGGGCCGGGGAAGCGGCGGACCGAGTCGGGCAGGTAGCAGTAGGCGTCGCTGTCGCCGGCGACTCGGCCGAGCGCCGGCACCGCCGGTCGAACCACAGGCCGTAGAACCAGGACAGCGGCGGGCGCTGGGGGGTGGTGATCTCGAGGATGACGACGCGGCCGCCCGGGCGCACGACCCGCGCCATCTCGGCCACCCCCCGGCCCAGGTCGGAGAAGTTGCGCGCCCCGAAGCCGACCGTCGCCGCGGCGAAGGAGGCCGACTCGTAGGGAAGGGCCAGCGCGTTGGCCCATTCGAACGGACCGCGGCGTCGCCCTCCTTGGCCCGCGCGCGGGACAGCATCTCCTCGGAGAAGTCCGTGCCGACGACCTCGCCCCCGGGCGCGACACGCGAGGCCAGCTCCATCGCCAGGTCGCCCGTGCCGGTGGCGACGTCGAGCACGCGATCGCCCGGGCCGACGTCCGCGAGGTCGGCCGCGCGCGACCGCCACCGGCGGTCGAGCCCGGCCGTCATGACCCGGTTCATCGGGTCGTAGACGCCGGCGATGCGGTCGAACATCGCCCGCACCTGGCCCTCCTCGAGGGTGCCGGTGCCGGTCGTCATGGGGCCGCTACCGGAGCTGCGAGAGGAAGAAGACGAGGTTGTCGTACTTCTCCGGGTCGTTGTTCTTCAGACCCGTGTAGGGCGGCATCGGGGCGGTCGGGTTGACCAGCGTGCGCGCGATCGCGTCCTTGGGCAGGCGGCTGGCGATTTCGGTCAGCTCCGGCCCGGGACCCGAGTTCCCGTTCTCGCCGATCTTGTGGCAGGCCAGGCAGCCGGACTGGGCGGCGACCAGCCGCCCGGCGTTGAATTGCTGCAGCTGGGCGCCCTTGAGATCGGATGGCGCCTTCATGTCGATCTCCGTCGGCGCTCCCGCCGCCGCGCCGAGGTAGGTGAGATAGCCCATCGCCGCGATCATGAGGATGCCCGCCGTCGTGGCGATCGGCCGGCGCTCGGGCCGGCGCTCCGTGCCGCGGTCGTAGAAGGGCAGCAGGATCAGCAGGATCAGGCACAGGGTGGGGATGCCGATCGTGGCCGCCTGCGTGAACTCCGCGGGCTTGATCACGCGCAGGAGCTCGAAGAGGAAGAAGAAGTACCACTCGGGACGCGGCGTGTAGGTCGTCGTCGTCGGGTCGACCTTGGGCCCAGCTCCGCGCCCAGGATGATCGACAGAGTGATGATCACGGCCAGCACGATCGCCGCCATGGCCGAGTCCTTGGCCACCGCGTAGGGGAAGAACGGCTTGCCCTGGGACTTCAGCAGCGAGTAGTCGCGGAGGTAGAGCTCCTTCTCGCGCTGGTTCATGCGTGGTCCCTCCGGTGGTCCCGCGACCGAGGACGCCGCATGGCGGTCGTCCAGGCCCGCAGAAGCGGGCGGGGGGTTGCCGGAGGGGCCACTAGGTCTCCATCTTCCGGAGGACGTCGGGGTCCTCGGCCTTGATCCACGGCGGGGCGGTCGTGCCGAGCTTGGCCACCAGATAGAGATGGGCGCCGATCAGTGCGGCGATGCCGCCGGGCACGAGCAGCATGTGGATGGCGTAGAAGCGCGAGAGCGTGGTGGCCCCGAACTCGGGGCCGGCTCTCAGGAAGTCGGCGAGGTACGGGCCGAGCATCGGGCCGGTGCCGTTGATGTTGTCGGCGACGACCGTGGCCCAGAAGGAGCGCTGATCGAACGGGAGCAGGTAGCCGGTCAGCGCCATGACCATCGTCAGGACCAGCAGGACGACGCCGATGACCCAGTTGAGCTCGCGCGGGTACTTGTAGGCGCCGAAGAAGAACGTCCGCCCCATGTGGAGGAAGACGAGGACCATCATCACCGACGAGCCCCACTTGTGCATGCCGTGGACGAACTCGCCGAGGAAGGCCTCGTCGTTGATGTAGCGCACGGACTCGTAGGCCTTGCTGGCGTTGGGGTCGTAGTACATCGCCAGGAAGACGCCGGTCACGGCCTGGGAGAGGAAGGCGAACATCGTGGCCGAGCCCAGCGTGTAGAACCAGTTGGTCCCCTTGGGGACCTTGCGGAACATCATCCAGCGGGCCGCGCCGGAGAGCGACGTGCGCTCGTCCACCCAGTCGACGACGGTGATCCCCGCGTCCTTGGCCGAGTCGATCGCGACGTCCTTGACGCTCTGCTTCCCGTTTCCCTCGCCGGGACGCGCCGGGCGGGGACGCAGCTGGTCGGGGATCGGGTTGGGAAGCTTGAGCTTGGCCATCAGAAGGTCGACGCTCCCCCGCCCTCGAGGTTGGGCGTGGAGGGCCGCGGCGGGTAGACGTAGGGGCCGATGCCGTCGAGCGGCTCGCCCGGGTCGCGCGGCGTGTAGCGCTTGAGCTCGGAGTTCACGCTGTAGCGCGGGCCGATCTCCAGGCGTCCGCTGCGCACCCGGGTGTAGAAGCGGTCCAGCGGGCGGACCGGCGGGCCGCCCGCGACCTTGCCGGTGAACTCGTACACGCCGCCGTGGCAGGGGCAGACAAAGCGCTGGGAGGCCTCGATGTAGCGAACGGGGCAACCGAGGTGCATGCACCGGGTCGAGATCGCCACGAAGTTGTCGTAGCTGTCCTTCGCCGGGCCGTCGATCTCCTCGTTGTGCTTGCGGACGTAGACCGTGGTCTTCCCCACCTCGCCCACGTTGCTCTGGATCGTGATGACCTTGGGCCGGTAGGTGTAGTCGACGAAGTCGTCGGGCTTGCCGACGTCCTCCCAGTGGACGTTGCCCTTCTCGAACACCGGACCGAGGGCGAAGCCCAGGGCGGGGAGGACGAACGCCGCCACCGCGATGCCGCCGGCCGCCTGGACACCACCCACATGAAGCGCCGCCGGGTGACCGTCTCGCCCTCGAAAGCGCCGGGGATCCTCCGATCCTCGGTGTAGGGGGGCTTGGTCTTGCGGCGGTCGGCCACGGGTCGAAGCCTATCGCGGCGGAGGGTTCGCCCGGCGCGTTGTCGCGCCCAATTACGTAGCTTTGTGACGGGTGTATCGAGGCCTCCCGCAGGTCCTCCGGGGTGCCGCCGTGGCCGACGCCGCGCGCGCCGGCCTCCCACACCGCGTCGGCCGCATCGGGCCGCGCGGCGGCGTGCGCCTGGGCGGAGAGGGAGATGACCTCGGCGAGCAAAGCACGGCCGGGACGTCGCCCAGCGCCGACAGGCGGGCGAGGCCGAGCGCGTACAGGCGGTCGCCGGCCAGCAGCGCCAGGTCGGGGTCCTTGGAGCTGACGACCCGGCCGGTCGCGTAGTGCAGGAGGTAGCCCTCGCGGATCGCCTCGACCAGCAGCTCGTACTCGGCCTCATGCCCGGCGGCCCGGGGGCCGGAGGCCGCCAGCGCGCCGTGGCGGGCTGGCTCGCCGGGCGCCGGGTCGACGACCGCGCCGGCCAGGAGGCCGCCGTCGGCGCGCAGAGCGTCGGCCAGTCGGTGGAGGACGTCGCTCACGAGATCTCGTCGAAGGCCGCCCGCGCCGCCGCAAGCGTGCGGGCGACGTGCTCGGAGGTGTGGGCGAGCGAGGGGAACCAGGCCTCGAACTGGGACGGCGGCGGGTACACCCCGCGGGCCAGCAGCCCTCGGCACCAGGCGGCGTGGGCCTCAAGGTCGCAGGCCGCCGCGCCGGAGTAGTCGTTCACCGGCTCGGCGCTGAAGAACGTGGTCACGAGGCCCGGCAGGGCGACGACCTGGACGGGCCGGCCGCCTGCCGCGTCGCGCAGGCCCGCGGCCAGCTCGTTGGTCGTGGCCGCCAGGCGGGCGTAGGAGACGTCGTCGAGCATGCGCAGGGTGGCCAGGCCGGCGGCCACCGCGAGGGGGTTCCCGGAGAGCGTGCCCGCCTGGTAGACGTCGCCGGCCGGCGCGATGCGCTCCATCAGCGGCGGGGGCCGCCGAAGGCCGCCGCGGGGAGGCCGCCGCCGATGACCTTCCCCATGACCGTCAGATCGGCGGGAACGCCGGAGAGCTCCTGCCCTCCGCCGGGGGCGACGCGGAACCCGCTGATGACCTCGTCGAAGACGAGCAGCGCGCCGTTGGCGTCGGCGGTCGCCCGCAGGTGCTCGAGGAAGCCGGGCGCCGGCGGGACGAGGCCCATGTTGGCCGGATAGGGCTCGGCGAGGATCGCCGCCAGGTCGTGCCCGGCCGCCCCGTGACGGCCCCGGGATCATTCCAGGGGACGACCACGGTCGCCGCGGCCGCCTCCGGCACGCCCGGGCTCGCCGGGATGCCCTGGGTGGCCAGGCCCGAGCCTGCCTGGGCCAGCAGGCCGTCGACGTGGCCGTGGTAGGCGCCGGCGAACTTGAAGGACCGTCTCGCGCCCGGTGGCCGCCCGGGCCAGGCGGATCGCGCTCATGGACGCCTCCGTCCCCGACGAGGTCATCCGGATCATGTCCACCGAAGGCAGCCGGGCCGACACCTCCTCGGCGAGCTCGACCTCGGCCGCCGTCGGCGCGCCGAACGGGTGTCCGCGCGAGGCCGCCTGCACGGCGGCGAGGATCTCGGGATGGGCGTGGCCGTGGATCGCGCCCCATGAACAGACCCAGTCGACGTAGGAGTTGTCGTCCACGTCGATCAGCTCCGCGCCGTGCGCGCGGTCGACGAAGAGGGGGTCGCGCCCGATCGAGCGCATCGCCCGCACGGGCGAGTTCACGCCTCCGGGTAGCACCTCGACGGCCCGGCGGTAGAGCTCCGCCGAGTGCGCGTCGGCTACCCGTGCTCCGCTTCCCACTGCTTGAAGTCGTCGGTGAAGTAGAGGAGGCGGACCTTCTTGAACTCCGTCGAGGAGTACAGGGTGGACCGCTCGTCGATGCCCGTCATCTCGGCGATCGAGTCGAGGATGGCGTCGCACTCGTCCTTGCTGCGCCCGTGCGCCATCGTGAAGACGGAGTAGGGCCAGTCGGGGTACGTGGGGCGCTGGAGCAGTGCGAGATCCCGCGCACGGCCGCCATCCGGGGCGCGAGCTCCATGATCCGGTCCTCGGGCACGTTCCACACGCCCATGCCGTTGGCCGAGAAGCCCGCGCGGCGGTGGAACAGGATCGCGGCCACGCGGCGCAGCAGCCGGCGCTCGATCATCCCGCTCATGTGGGCGAGGAGGTCGTCCACCGGCATGCCCAGGGCGCGCGCCGGCTCGGCGTAGGGCTCGGCGACGACGGGCTGGTGGCCCTGGGTGGCGCGGATGACGGCGATGTCGAGCTCGTCGTAGGGCTGGGGCTCGGTCTCCGCCGGGGGAGCCGCCTCGACGGCCGCGGCCAGCGCCTCGGTGCCGCTCTCCATCTCCAGGTCCATGCGGATCTTGAACAGCTGAAGCGTGGGGAGTTGGCGGATCGACTCGGCCCCGGTCAGGCGCTGCAGGACCTCGAGCGTGCCGTCCATACCCAGCGTCGAGTCCGGCTCGACGGCGAGCGTGAACCACAGGTTGAAGTCATGGTCGCGCAGGTAGTTGTGCGAGACGCCGGGGTGCGAGTTGACGACCGGCCGCGCGATGCGGGTTCTCGGGATCGATCTTGGCCGCGACGAGCATCGACGAGTAGCCGAGCGCGCGCGTGTCGTAGATGGGCGTGATCTCGCGGATGATGCGCCCGCCACGAGCCGGAGACGCGTCGAGGACCTCCTCCTCGGTAGCTCGGGCCTCGCGCGCCACCTCGGCGGACGGACGAGGCAGAGCGGGAAGCGGCCCTGCATGAGGTTGAGCAGCCGGCGGTCGAGATCGTCGAGCGGGATGGCCGAGCCGCCGGCGCGCGAGCGGACCTTGGGCGTGGCGCCTACCGAAGCCATCGCGCCGCGTCCTTGGCGTGGTAGGTGATGATCAGGTCGGCCCCGGCGCGGCGGATGCCGGTGAGCGTCTCGAGCACGACGGCGCGCTCGTCGATGTGCCCGGCGGCGGCGGCGGCCTTGACCATCGAGTACTCGCCGCTGACGTTGTAGGCGGCGACGGGGAGCAGGACGGCCTCGCGGACGTCGCGGATGACGTCGAGGTAGGGCAGCGCCGGCTTGACCATGACGATGTCGGCGCCCTCCTCGACGTCGAGGAGCGCCTCGCGCAGGGCCTCGCGCCCGTTGGCCGGGTCCATCTGGTAGCTGCGCCGGTCGCCGAATGGGGCGCGGAGTCGGCGGCCTCGCGGAACGGGCCGTAGAAGGCGGAGGCGAACTTGGCCGCGTAGGCGAGGATCGGCGTGTCGCTCAAGCCCTCCTCGTCGAGCGCCGGCGGATGAGCCCGACCCGCCCGTCCATCATGTCGCTGGGCGCGACGACGTCGGCGCCGGCGCGCGCGTGGGCCACGGCGGTGCGGCGAGCAGCTCGAGCGAGGAGTCGTTGTCGACGTTGCCGTCCGCGAGGGCGGCCGCAGTGCCCGTGGCTCGTGTACTCGCACAGGCACACGTCGGTCATCACCACGAGTTCGGGGTCGGCCTCCTTGAGCGCGCGGACGGCGGGCTCGCCGACGCCCTCGTCGTCCCAGGCGCCCGAGCCCTCGTCGTCCTTGGCGGCGGGATGCGGAACAGCATCACCGAGGGCCTCAGCTCGTGGGCGGCGCCGGCCTCCTCGACGGCGTGGTTGAGGGAGAGGCGATCGAACCCCGGCATCAAGGCCTGGATGAGATGCTCATCAAACCAGCCCGTACTCGACAAAGAGCGGGTAGACGAAGCGCGACGGGCTCAGCTCGGTCTCCAGGACGAGGTCGCGCAGGACGCCGGTCTTGCGCAGGCGCCGGCAGGGGCGTCTGGGGGAAGGCCATGACGGCAGGATACCGGCGCGTTGCCGAGGGTCCGGCGCGCCGGGCGGCGCGCGTGCGCTGAGGGTTCTGAACGGCGGGCATTGAAGGGGGCCAGACGGGGCGTATCCGGCGCACAGGTGCGACTTTCTCCCGCTATGCGCCAGCAGAACGCACCAATGGGACTCCAGCTCAGGGAAATCCGCCGACGCAGCCCCTACGCGAAGCGCCGGATCGCCACGCGGGCGATGGCGATGAACGCGACGGTGAGGGCGGCCAGGTGGGCGAGCGGGACGAGAAGGCTCTTGCCGGTGTCGTTGAGCGCGTTGTCCACCGCCTGCAACGCGGGCTTGAACGGGAAGAGCGCCGACACCACCCGGATCACGTCGTACAGGCCGCCGGCCACCGAGCCGCTGGGCACGAGCGCCAGGAAGGCGATGGGCAGCGAGAGCAGGAAGGCGAGTAGCGAGGCCGCCCGGACCTCCCGGGCCAGGCCCCCGATCGCCACGCCCAGGGCGCCGAAGGCCATCGCGGCGAAGGCGATCGCCACCACCCACAGCGGGAAGCGTCCCCATTGCAGCGAGACGAAGATGCCTATCCCGCACGTCATGAGCACCGCGGCGACCGTCGCGCACAGCGCCGCCAGACCGACCTTCTCCACCAGGAGGCCGACCCGGGACACCAGCCCGCGCACGAGCCGGGCGAAGGCGTTCTCCTCGCGCTCCAGGGCGAGCATCCCGGAGGCCAGCAGCACCGTCACGAACATCAGCGACACCGTCACGGAGATCGCCACCGCGAAGGAGTCCAGCGGCGTGCGCTTGCCCGACAGCGGCGTGCGCTTGACCTTCACCGGCTGCGAGACCGTGCCCACGACCTTCCCGGCCAGGCCGAGGTTGGCCACCGCCAGGTTGGAGAAGCGCTCCACGCGCGCGAGCTGCGCGCGCTCGGGCGCGTTGCGGGGCAGGGTCTGCAGCGTCGACTGGAGGATCGCCTCCGTCTGGCGGAGGCCGAGGATCTTCAGCGTGCGGCCGAACAGGTCGAAGTCGCCCCCGTCGAGGAGCAGGTTGATGTCCTGGACCGCGACCTCGCGCAGCTTGTCGGACAGCGCGGCGTTGGCGTCGGCCAGGCGCGAGTTGATGATCTCGTCGACGTAGCGGCCCTTGACCGGGTCCTCGTTGTTGTAGAGCACCTCGACCTC
>CAVWTG010000015.1:0-366372 GCA_963757705.1 uncultured Actinomycetes bacterium
GCTGCGCCGCGAGGCCTCGCGTGACGACCGCCACGCCCAGGCCGCGCTGCTGCACGCTCGCGACGAGCCGATCGAGGAGGGCGCGGTGGGCGACGACCGTCTGCGGCTGATCTTCACGTGCTGCCACCCGTCGCTGTCGCCCGAGGCGCAGGTCGCGCTGACGCTGCGCCTGCTGGGAGGGCTGACGACGACGGAGATCGCGCGCGCCTTCCTGGTCTCCGAGCCGGCAATGGCCCAGCGCCTGGTCCGGGCCAAGGGCAAGATCCGCGACGCCCGAATTCCCTACCGCGTGCCCGACGACGCCGACCTCCCGGACCGCCTCGGGGCCGTGCTGGCCGTCGTCTACCTGATCTTCAACGAGGGCCACACGGCCAGCTCGGGCGAGGTCGCGGTGCGCGAGGACCTCGTCGGCGAGGCCATTCGGCTCGGGCGCCTGTTGGGCGAGTTGATGCCCGACGAGCCCGAGGCGGTCGGCCTGCTCGCGCTGATGCTCCTCGTGGAGTCGCGCCGGGCCGCGCGGGCGCCGGCCGGCGGGGAGCTCGTGCTCCTGGCCGAGCAGGACCGCGAGCGCTGGGATCGCGACCTGATCGCCGAGGGCCAGGCCCTCGTCCGCGCCTGCCTGCGCCGTGACCAGCCCGGGCGCTACCAGGTCGAAGCGGCGATCAACGCGGTGCACAGCGACGCCGCTTCGGCGGACGAGACCGACTGGCGGCAGATCCTGACGCTCTACGACCAGCTGATGGCGCTGCATCCGACAGCCGTGGTGGCCCTCAACCGAGCCGTGGCTCTGGCCGAGGTCGAGGGCCCGGGGGCGGGCCTCGAGGCGATCGCCGGACTCGACCTCGACGGCTACCCGGTCTTCCACGCCGTCCGGGCCGACCTCCTGCGCCGCGCCGGCCGCCAGGCCGAGGCGCAGGCGGACTTCGACGCGGCGCTGGCCAGCACGCCCAACCCGGCGCAGCGCGCGCTGCTGGAGCGCCGCCGCGCCCTCTAGCCGGAGGCGCCGAAGGCGGTCAGCCGCCTCAGGAGGTACTGCTTCTTGTCCTGGTGGGCGCCCATGCGGCGAAGGATGTCGTCCAGGGCGGAGATCGCCTGGACGATGCGCGGGCCCTTGTTGAGCATCACGCACTCCGCGCGGACGCCGATGGCGGCGTCGGTGATCTCGGCCCGGGATGCGCGCCCCGTCTTCGCCAGCCGGTCCAGGACCTGCGTCGCCCAGATGACCGGCAGGTGCGCGGCCTCGGCGAGCCAGAGGATCTCCTCCTGCACCTCGGCCAGACGCTCGTAACCGCACTCCACCGCCAGGTCGCCGCGGGCGATCATGATCCCCACGGGCCGGCTCGTCCGTAGCGCCTCGAGCAGCAGCTCGGGCAGGCGCTCGAAGGCCCGGCGCGTCTCCACCTTGAGGATCAGTCCGGTCGCCGGTCCGGCGTGCACGTCGAGATACCTGGCCGCCGCCGCCACGTCCTCGGGCCGGCTGACGAACGACAGACCGACCATGTCCGCGTACTCGGCCGCGAAGCGCAGGGCCTCCGAGCTGTGGGGCCCGAGAGCCGAGAGGTCGAGCTCCGAGTCGGGCAGGTTTATCCCCTTGTCCGCCTTGAGGCGCGATCCGCCGGGACGGGCGTCGGTGATGGCTATCTCCACCCGGCTGGGACGGACCGACGCCGCGACCCCGCCGATCTTGCCGTCGTCGAACCACACCTGCTGGCCCGGGACGATGGCGTCGAAGGCCTGCTCGAGCGAGCACCCGATCTCCGCCGGTCGCACCACCTGTCCCGACGAGTCGCCTTCCGCGTCGCGTCCCATTGACTCGCCTCGGGTGAGCACGAGCGTGTCGCCCACCCGCAGCCGGATCGACGTCTGGGCCCGAGGGAGCGAGCCGACCGAGGCCGGTGCGCCGGTGCGGCTCAGGATCAGCCCGCACCCGGGCGTGATGTAGGCCGCGTCACCGGTGGACGCCGCGCGTCCGACCGCCGCCGCCGGTCCCGCGAGCAGGCGCCCAGGCTCGCCGCGCGCGTCCGTGAACTCGATCTCGTCGCCCTCGCGCAGGGAGTCCAGCCACTTCGCCGGGACGGCCAGGGCTCGCGCCGGCGGCGGCGTGCCGGGCCCCGCGTCGGCCACGAGCGTCACCTGGGCCGGTGCCGTGACTTCGCCGACGGCGTTGCGTTTGGGGCGCAGGCGCAGGACCGCCGGTCCCTCCGGGAGAGGACCGGTCCGCAGCTTGGGCCCCGGCAGGTCCACCGCGATGCGCGCGCTACGCCCGGACGACTCCGCCCGGCGCAGGTGGAGGACCATCTCCTGCCAGGCAGCCGGAGCGTCGTGAGCGCAGTTGATGCGCATGACATCCATGCCGGCGGTGAGCAGCGAACGCACCAGCGCCGGGTCGCGCGCCGCCTCGGATGGCATCGTCACCATGATCCGGGTGCTGCGCTCCGCCGGTGGTGGGCCGAGTAGCGCCGCCGTCCGGCGGCTCAGCAGGGCCCGGCTCTCGGCGACGCCGACGCTCGGTCCGGGGGCCACGGACGCGGGGCTCCGGAGCAGCGCCCCGAGGGCTTCGAGCACCGAATCGAGCGTCGCCTGGACATGACCCTCGATTCCGCCCAGCGACGACAGGCCGGCCTCGGTGAGCGGAAGCTGGAACTCGCGCAGGTCGTGGCGGCGCAGGGCGAGATACTGGCGCAGGTTCTGGGCGCTGGCCTTGCGGTCGGGCGCCGCGTGTGGAGCGTCCCAGGGGGCGTCCCCGGCGGCGAGCACCTCGGTCCGCAGCCGAGTCAGGTGCTCGGACAGCCGCCGGCGTTCGACGTCGGCCCGCGGCCGGCGCTCGGTGGAGTCGGCGGTCGCCATCGGCTCACGTTACGTCTCAGGTGAGGCAACGAGGTGTCGAGCCCGTGAACTCGTCCACGAGCGCGAGCTGACGCTTCCAGCCGCTGGGGTCCGCCTGCGCCATCGTGCGCAGCGACTGCGGATCGCATGCCTCCGCGCAGGAGCGGCACAGATGGGCGTCAAAGGCGGCGTCCTCGTACCAGCCCTGGCCGCCGCGTTCATCGGCGACGGGCCACAGGCGGCGGCACCGATCGCAGCGCAGCCAACGGCCGGCGGGGAGATCGGCAATTCTGGTCATGGATCCAGGCTACGCCCGGACCGACCAGCCCGCGTCCGGAGTTCCCGGAGCCTTGGCTGCGGCTTGTCACGGATGGCCGAGATCAGTCGTTGTCGAAGCGCGTGTCGTGCCAGTTGACGACCATGAGCTGGATGTTGCTCAGGGTCACCGCGACGCCCAGCGCGAGCGAGTCCAGCGGCTGGGGGAGCGGGCGGGCGAGCGAGACCCACCACTTGCGGTCCTGCGAGAGCAGCTTGCGCTGGCTCTCGACGGCCACCACGCGCCCGAGCTGGGCTCCGGCCGGGTCGTGCAGCGCGAACTCGCGGTCGTTCTTGGCCTCGGGGGCGAGCACGGCCAGCTCCTGGCCGTCGGGCCCGCGCAGCGAGAGAGTCACGCGGCCGTTGACGTACTGGACGACCTCGAAACTGCCGACGGGGGCGCCCGCGCCATCGCTCACGTGGATGGCTCCCAGGCTCTCGTGGTGCAGGCCGACGCCGGAGCGCCGCCGCTCGGCGGCGAGGCGAAGTGCGGGGGCGTTGGCGGAGTCGTAGAGAACCATCTCCTTGCCGCCGCGCACTCGGCCCGCGGGCGCCCCGGCCTCGTCGGCGACGTCGGCCTCCCAGGAGCCCACGCGCGCCCGCGTGTCCACCCACAGCGTCGTCCCGGTCCACAGCGGCCCGCCCGCGGCGGGCGTCGAGGGCTGGGTGGGAGCCGAGAAGTTGTCGGTCCACGCCTGCCCGTCCCACCAGCGCCAGCGCGTGGCGTCCTGGGGGTCGGCGTACCAGCCGGCAGGTATTTCAGGTGACATCGATCGGCAACACTAGGTAATTAGGATTCCTGATCTGGAGCGGGAAACTCCTGCGCCGCCCGGGCCTTGGCCCGGGCGGCGTTGCGAGCCGGGCCTCACCGGCGCAGGATGACGTACACCACCGCGGCGGCGAAGCCCATCTGCCCGAAGCTCAGGGCCGTGCCGAAGTTGGCCGCGCCCAGCAGCGCGGCGAGCGCGGTGGTCACGGCGAACGCGCCCAGGACGATGGCCACGTCGCGCAGCATCAGGCGGCGCGCCCCTCCAGCGCCTCGCGCAGAGCGGGCACGTCGAGACCCGGGTCCTGCTCGTCGAGGAAGCGCTGCGCCTCTCGGCGTCCGCCCAGCGCCCGCAGGCCGCGCTCTCCGTGCTCCGTGGCGAAATCCGCCAGTGCGTGGCGTCGGCGCGCGCGCAGCCGCCGCGCCGGGACGTCCGTGCGCTCGCGGTGGGCGTCGATCGCCTTGACCAGCTCGTCGATGCCCTGCACCGGGGAGACGGACGAGACGCTGACGACCTCTGTGTCCGCCGCGCCCAGCGCGCCCAGGGCGGCGAGCAGGTCGCGCCGCGCCGAGTCGGCGATCCGGCCGAGGTCGGCCTTGGTCACGACGAGTACGTCGGGGACCTCCATGATCCCGGCCTTGAGGAACTGGAGCACGTCGCCCGAGCCCGGCTGGACGACCACGGCGACGGTGTCGGCCACGTCGGCCACGTCGGTCTCGGACTGGCCGACGCCCACGGTCTCGATGACCACGACGTCGAACGCCGCCGCCAGGGCCTGGGCGGCGGCCCGGGTGGAGGCCGCCAGCCCGCCCAGCTGGTCGCCCGCCGCCGTGGACCGGATGAAGACGCCCCGGTCGACGGGGTCGACGGCGATCCGGGCGCGGTCGCCGAGCAGCGCGCCGCCCGAGCGCTTGGAGGTCGGATCCACCGCCAGCACGGCCACCGTGCGGTTGCGCCGCCGCCAGGCGGCGACCAGCTCCGAGAGCAGCGAGGACTTGCCCACGCCGGGCGGCCCGGTGAGCCCCACGATGTGGGCGCGGGCCTCGCCGCCCAGCTTGGCCGGAGCGACGCCGCGCAGCAGGGCGGCGATCTCCTCCGGCCCGCCCTCGCGGCGTGCCTCGACGAGGTTCAGCACGGCGGGAGCGGCGGACAGGTCGCGATCGCGCAGCCTCCGGCCCAGCTCCTCGCCCGAGGGGCTGTCGGGGCTCACGCCGCTGGTGCAGCCAGGCCGTGGTGCTCGGCCACGAGCGTGACGATGTCCCGCATGATGCGGTTGAGGTCGAAGTCCTTGGGCGTGTAGACGGCCGCGATCCCGGCCTCGCGCAGGAACGGGGCGTCGGCCTCGGGGATGATCCCGCCGACGACGATCGGCGCGTCAACGCCCGCCTCGCGCACGGCCTCGACGACCGCCGGGATCAGCTCGCGGTGCGAGCCGGAGAGGATCGACAGCCCGATCACGTGGACGCCCTCGTGCAGCGCGGACTGGGCGATCTGCGACGGCGTCAGGCGGATGCCCTCGTAGACGACCTCCATGCCCGCGTCGCGGGCGCGCACGGCGATCTGCTCGGCGCCGTTGGAGTGGCCGTCGAGGCCGGGCTTGCCGACGAGGATCTTCAGGCGCCGTCCGAGGGCGTCGGACACGCGATCGACCTCCTCGCGCAGCTCGGCCAGCTGCTCGGTCCCGCCGCCGGCGATCGGCGTCGCCCACCCCGGTGGGAGCGCGGTAGTCGCGGAAGACGTCGCGCAGCGCCTGGGCCCATTCGCCGGTGGTCACCCCGGCATGGGCGGCGGCGATCGTCGCGGGCATGATGTTCTCGTGGTCGGCCGCGGCGACGCGGCGAAGCTCGTCCAGGGCGGCCTGCGCGGCGTTCTCGTCACGCTGCCCGCGCCACCGGCGCAGATCCTCGATCTGGGCCGCCTCGACCTCGGGGTCGACGACGAGGATGCCGCCCTCGGCGTCGGAGGTCAGCGGCGACTCCTCGGTCTCGGGGTAGCGGTTGATGCCGACGACGACCTGCTCGCCGGCCTCGATGCGCTGCACGCGGGCGCGGTGGGAGTCGACCAGGGCGGCCTTCATGTAGGGCACGGCCTCGACCGCGCCGCCCTGCTCCTCGATCACGGCCATCTCGGCGCGGGCGCCGTCGACCAGCTCCTCCACGAGGCCCTCCATGACCGTCGAGCCCTGGAAGATGTCGGGGTAGTCCAGGACGTCGGACTCGAAGGCCAGCACCTGCTGGATGCGCAGCGACCACTGCTGGTCCCAGGGCCGCGGCAGGCCGAGCGCCTCGTTCCACGCCGGCAGCTGGATGGCCCGGGCCCGGGCGTTGCGCCCGAGGGTGACGGCGAGCGCCTCGAGCACGATGCGCTGGACGTTGTTCTCGGGCTGGGCCTCGGTCAGGCCGAGTGAGTTGACCTGAACGCCGTAGCGGAAGCGCCGCAGCTTGGGGTCCTCGACGCCGTAGCGCTCGCGGCCCAGCTCCTCCCAGAGCTGGGACATGGCGCGCAGCTTGGCGTGCTCCTCGATGAACCGCACGCCGGCGTTGACGAAGAAGGAGATCCGCCCGAACACCTTGGGCATGAGCTCCTCGTCCACGCGCTCGCGCACCGCGTCCAGGACGGCGATCGCGTTGGCCATCGAGAAGGCGATCTCCTGCACCGGCGTCGCTCCGGCCTCCTGGAGGTGGTAGGAGCAGACGTTGATCGGATTCCACTTGGGAACGTGCTCGACCGTGTAGGCGACGATGTCGGCGATCAGCCGCATCGACGGGCCGGGCGGGAAGGCGTAGGTGCCGCGCGACAGGTACTCCTTGAGGATGTCGTTCTGCGTCGTGCCCGAGAGCTTGGACTGGTCGACGCCGTTCTCCTCGGCCGTGGCGATGTAGAGCGCCAGCAGCCAGGCCGCCGTGGCGTTGATCGTCATGGACGTGTTCATCTCGTCCAGCGGGATGCCGTCCAGCAGCGTGTGCATGTCGCCCTTGTGGGAGATCGCCACGCCGACCTTCCCGACCTCTCCGCGGGCCAGCTCGTGGTCGGAGTCGTAGCCCGTCTGCGTGGGCAGATCGAAGGCGATGGAGAGGCCGGTCTGGCCCTTGGCCAGGTTGCGGCGGTAGAGCTCGTTGGAGCGGGCGGCGTTGGAGTGGCCGGCGTACGTGCGCATCAGCCACGGGCGATCGCGCTCCGGCAGTCGGTGCTCGGACATGGCCTGGAGTCTAAAGAGCGGCTAGCGCTCAGGCTTCGGATCGGGCTCCGACGGAGCCCCGGCGATGGCGTTCAGGGCCCGGTGGCGCCGGGCCTCGACCTTCGCCCAGCGCCCCTGTGCGCGCTTGAGTTTCTTCGAGCCCTCCTTGTAGCGGCGCCGGCCCCAGGGCGATGTGGGACTGCCCAGGCGAATCGCGCCGACGGGGCCCACGATTGGGATCACGAGGCCAAAGACGACCATCCAGACCTTGCCCTTCAACGCGCAGATGACGAGATACGTGCAATGGATCGCCACGGTCGCCACGATCGCCCAGATCGAGCCGGTGGAGTCCGTCACGTCCCAGGGGGCGGCGCCCAGCACGACCAGGCCCCCGAACACCAGCGCGATGACCACGGCGTCGACCGACGAGCGGCCCTCGTCGGTCCAGTAGACGTCCTGCAGGTGAAGCCACAGCGCGAACTCGTCCAGCGTCAGGCCCATGCCAATTCCGAAGAGCACGGCCAGGACATCCATCCACGGGTCGTCTGGCTGCAGCGCGAAGCCCAGGAAGCCGCTGATCATCAACAGGCAGATGCCCCACACCAGATGGTGGATGTGCAGGCCGCCGCTGGTCTCGACATTGCCCGGCCACCACGACACCTGAGCGCGGATCATTCGCGCGCTGGTGCGGATGAACAGCCATGAGACGAGGAAGCCGGCGAGTAGGAGGAAGCCGGCTCGCTGGCCGTCGGTGCCCAGGAACTGGTGCGGGAACTGAATGTCGATGTTGACGTCCCCGAGGAATACCGGCACGCCGGCGATGGTATGAGTTCCGGCAGATGCAGGCCATCGATGTGCGACATCTCGGGCGCGAAGGCGTCATCTGCTGCTGGCGTGTGGGCGACGTCCTGATCGATCCCGGCCCGGAGTCCTCCCTGGACACCGTGGTCGACGCGTTGGGCGGCGAGCCGCCCCGCGTCCTGATCCTGACCCACATCCACCTCGACCACGCGGGGGCCGCGGGGTCGATCGTGAAGCGCTGGCCCGAGGTGGAGGTCTACGTCCACGAGCGCGGCGCGCCGCACCTCGAGGACCCCTCCAAGCTGCTGGCCAGCGCGCAGCGCCTCTACGGCGACGACATGGACCGGCTGTGGGGCGAGGTCCTGCCCGTCCCGGGCAAGCGGCTGCACGCGCTCGCCGGAGGCGAGACCGTCGAGGGCTTTCGGGTCGCCTACACGCCGGGCCACGCCTCCCACCACGTCTGCTACCTGCACGAGGACAGCGGCCGGGCCTTCGTGGGCGACGTCGCCGGCGTGAGCATCGGCGGGGGAGACCTCGTTCTGCCGCCGACACCGCCACCCGACATCGACCTCGAGGCGTGGAACGACTCGCTCTCGCTGCTGGCGGAGTGGAGGCCGGAGTCGCTGGGGATCACCCACTTCGGCGTCGTGGACGACGTGTTCGCGCGCCTGGCGGTGATGCGCGATCGCCTCACGGCGTGGGGAACCCTGGCCCGCGAGCTCGACGCCCAGGCCTTCGAGGAGCACATCCGCGAGGAGGTGTCCGCGGCGGTGGACGAGCAGACGGCCGGGGCCTACCTTCAGGCGGTGCCGCCCGAGCAGCAGTGGCATGGCCTCGACCGCTACTGGCGCAAGCGGGAAGAACGCATTCGGGACTAAAGCTTCCTGGACGTTCGTCCGATACACCCGGAATCGGAACTGCGCCTCCGCCCGCCGTGCTGTTGCCCTCCGACCTGGAAAGCTTCAAGGCCGCCGCCATCGCCGCGGGCCAGGCGACGAACGAGCGGGCATTCCTCACTGACGCGGTGCGCCACATGGCCCGCGTCGCGGCCACCGATACATGCTCGGTCCTGCTGCTGGAGAACGGGCGTCTTCGGCACGGGGCGGCCGCGGGGCTGTCCGACGACTACATCGCGGCGATCGACGGAACCGCGATCGGCCCCGAGGTCGGCACGTGCGGCACGGCCGCCCACTTCGGCCAGCCCGTCGTCACCTATGACATCGAGGCCGACCACCGCTGGACGGACTTCCGCGAGGCCGCCCGAGCGGCCGGCGTGCGCTCCTGCTGGTCGGTCCCGATGCTCGCGTCCGACGGTACGGTCCTCGGCACCTTCGCCGGCTATACGCCGGAGCCCTACGAGCCCCCGGCCGAGCAGCTCGAGGCCGCCCAGGCCCTGGCCTGCGTGGTGGCGGTGGGCATGGAGCGGCTGCGCCAGGAGGAGCGGCTGACCGAAAGCTACGAGGCGGTCGTCGTCGCCCTGACCTCGGCCCTGGACTCGCGCGACCCCTACACCGCCGACCACTCCACGGAGACCACGCGCCTGGCCTCGGCGGTGGGGCGACGGATGGGGATCGAGGGGCCCGGCCTCCAGCGGCTCGAGCAGGTGGCCGCACTGCACGACATCGGGAAGCTCGGGATCCCCACGCAGATCCTGCGCAGCCCACACCCTCTGAGCCCGGAGGAATGGGAGATCGTCCGTCAGCACCCGCTGATCGGGGAGCAGATCCTGGCCAAGGTGCCCGACCTGGTGGACGTCTCGCGCGCCGTGCGCCACGAGCACGAGCGCTGGGACGGCGGCGGCTACCCGGACGGGCTCGCCGGGAACGCCATCCCGCTGGCCAGCCGCATCGTCTTCGCCTGCGACGCCTGGCACGCCATGACGTCCGAGCGCCCCTACCGCCGGCCTCTGGACCGCGAGGTGGCGCTCAACGAGCTGCGCGAGGGCTCGGGCACCCAGTTCGACCCGCACGTCGTGGGCCATCTGCTCGACATGCTGGGCGAGGTCGCCGACCAGCCGGCCGTCGAGGCGCGGCCCCGCGAGGCCCGCGAGCGCATTCGGGCCGACACCCTGAGCGCCGTCACCGCGAAGCTCGGCGCCGAGGACCTCTTCATCTTCCGCAAGGTCTCGCCGGACAAATTCGCCCACTTCGGCGGCGTCGGCCGCGGTGAGGGGTGGGCGGGCAACATCGAGCTGCGCGCCGATCGCGGTGAGGACCACTTCATCGCCGCCCTGGACACCCGCCGCCCGGTCTGCGTGAACTTCGACGAGCGCGGGCGCGTCGTCGGCCCCTACTACACCCACTCGGCGGTGATCGTGCCCTGCCGCGACGACCTGGTGGTGGTCTTCGGCTCGTCCACGGCCTCGCTCTCCGGTGCCTGCACCGAGGAGGCCGCCGCGCTGGCCGAGCGCGCCGCGTCTGTGGTCGTCGAGGTCGCGCCGGCCAAACGGCTGGCCGACGAGCTCGAGGTCCTCGAGGCGGTGCGCAGCATCACGACCATCTCGGCCGAGGATGTGCCGGGCACTCTGAGCGCGATCGCCGAGCGCGCCGCCGCGGCGCTCTCGTGCGAGTTCGGCGCCGTCGTCGTCTTCGCGGCCGACGGCGAGCCGACGGTCGGCCACGCCGACCGCGGCTGGATGCCGTGCGACTCCCGCGAGGTCGAGTCCTGGATCATCCCGCTGGTCTCCGGCGACCTCGAGCTTCCGGTCCTCGTGCAGGACTGCGCCTGCGCCACCGGCGCGCCGGCCGACCTGGCCGAGCTGGGGGCGACGTCCATTCACGCCCTGGCCATAGGCGCGCAGCCGCTCGCCGTCATGCTCATGGTCCACGCCGACCCGGTCCCCCGCGGGTTCACCGAGCTCTGCCAGCGCGTCGCGCGGGCCGTGTCCGACGCCGCCGAGGTCGTCATCCGGCGCGCCGTCGCCCAGCAGGAGCTCACGGCCGAGAACGAGCGCCTGGAGCGCCGCGTGCGCACCGACGCGATGACGGGCGTGGCCAGCCGCGCGGCCTGGGAGGAGGCCCTGTCGCGTGAGGATCTGCATCTCGCCCGCAGCGGCGCTCCCACCTCGATCGCGCTGTTCGACCTCGACGGCCTCAAGGCGACCAATGACCAGGAGGGGCACGCGGCCGGCGACCGGCTCCTGCGCGACTGCGCGGCCGTGCTGGCCGACAGCAGCCGGGCGACCGATCTCGTGGCGCGCCTGGGTGGCGACGAGTTCGCCGCGCTGCTGCGCTACACGGATGAGGACAGCGCACGCCACTGGTGCGAGCGCGTCGACGAGGCCATCGCGGCCCGCAACGCCGGCTGCGGCGGGCGGCTGCTCTCGGTGGCCTGCGGGGTCGCCGCGGTGCCCCCGGCTGGAACGCTCGCCGACGCCCTGGCCGAGGCCGACCGGCGCATGTACGAGGCCAAGCAGCGCAGCGCTCGCACGAGCTAGCGCGGCCGCGTGGCCGGGCGGCGCGGGGGTATCCTCGCGACATGAGCCAGACCGTCGAGTTGCCGCGCACGCAGGGCCCGGGATCGGGCCTGGACGACAAGTGGCGCGTCATCGTGCGCAACGACGACCACAACACCTTCGACCACGTGGCCCACACGCTGGCCACGTTCATCCCCGGGGTCACGCTGGACGGCGGCTATGCGATCGCCGATCGCATCCACAACAGCGGCCAGGCGATCGTCTGGAGCGGCCCGCGCGAGCCGGCCGAGCTCTACTGGGAGCAGCTCAGCGACGCCGGCCTGACGATGGCGCCGCTGGAGCAGGGCTAGCCGTGCCCCGCGCGTCCGGTGCCCACGAGGAGCGGCGTCTCGGGAGCACGCGCCGCCTGGGCACCGGGACGCTGGCCTGCGGGCGCTGCGACGCCCCCGTCGCCCTCGGTGCGCACAGCGTGTCGCCCGCCGATCCGCTCGGCTGCCCGTACTGCGGCCACACCGGCTCGGTGCGCGACTTCCTGTCCCTGGCCGCCCCGTCTCGCCCCGCCCGCGTCGAGGTCCGCGTGACCACCCGCGGCGCCCGGAGGTGGCAACGGGCATGACGCCGCTGCCGTCGTACGCCCACGGCGCGGTGCCCACACCGCTCCTCGGCGACACGATCGGCGCCAACCTGGAGCGAACCGTGGCCCGCGTGCCGGGTCGCCCGGCGCTGATCTCGCGACACCAGGGCGTTCGCCTCACCTATGCGGAGCTCGACGAGCAGGTCGACCGCGTGGCCCGGGCGCTGATCGCCGCCGGCCTGGAGGCCGGCGACCGCGTGGGCATCTGGAGCCCGAACCGCGTCGAGTGGGCGCTCGTCCAGTACGCCACGGCGAAGGCCGGGATCGTGCTGGTCAACATCAACCCCGCCTATCGCACCCACGAGCTGGAGTACGCGCTGCGCCAGTCGGGCTGCCGCCTGCTCGTCGCGGCCGCGGACTTCAAGGGCAGCGACTACGTGGCCATGGTCGGCGAGGTCAGGGGTTCGCTGCCGGAGCTGGAGCGCGTCGTGTTCCTCGAGCGCCCGGAATGGGAAGAGCTGCTGGCCGGGGCCGCCTCCGTCTCGCCCGCCGACCTGCGCGAGCGCTCGGCCGCACTGGACTCCAGTGACCCGATCAACATCCAGTACACGTCGGGCACCACCGGCTTTCCCAAGGGCGCGACCCTCAGCCATCACAACATCCTCAACAACGGCTACTTCGTCGGCGAGGGGTGCGCCGTCACGGAGGAGGACCGCATCTGCGTGCCCGTCCCGTACTACCACTGCTTCGGCATGGTCATGGGCAACCTCGCGGCCACCTCCCACGGCGCCTGCGTCGTGCTCCCGGCGGACGGCTTCGAGCCCGGCGCCGTGCTCGAGGCGGTGGCGCAGGAACGCTGCACGGTTCTCTACGGCGTGCCGACGATGTTCATCGCCGAGCTCGATCACCCCGACTTCGACTCCTACGACCTGACCTCTTTGCGGACGGGGATCATGGCCGGCTCGCCGTGCCCCGTCGAGGTCATGCGCAAGGTCATCGAGCGGATGCACATGGCGGACGTGACCATCTGTTACGGCATGACCGAGACCTCGCCGGTGTCCACGCAGACCGGCCCCGACGACGATCTCGAGCACCGGACCGCCACCGTCGGCTCGGTCCATCCCCACGTCGAGATCCGGGTGGCCGAGCCCGATACGGGGCGCACGCTGCCGCGCGGCGAGACGGGGGAGTTCCAGACCCGGGGCTACTCGGTCATGCTCGGCTACTGGGACGACGAGGAGCGCACGCGCGAGGCGATCGACCGGGCGCGCTGGATGCACACGGGCGACCTGGCGGTGATGGCCGACGACGGGTACGTGAAGATCGTCGGGCGCATCAAGGACATGATCATCCGCGGGGGCGAGAACGTGTATCCCCGCGAGGTGGAGGAGTTCCTCCACGGGCATCCCGACGTCGCCGACGTCCAGGTGATCGGCGTCCCCGACGAGCGCTTCGGCGAGGAGGTCATGGCCTGGGTCGTCCTGCGCGAGGGTGCGGCTACCTCCGGCGAGGACCTGCGCGAGCGCTGCCGCGGGCAGATCGCGCACTACAAGGTGCCTCGCTACGTGGAGATCTGCGACGAGTTCCCCATGACCGTCACCGGGAAGGTCCAGAAGTACAAGCTGCGCGAGCAGGCGATCGAGGCGCTGGGCCTGCAGGACGCCGCCGGCGTGCAGACGGCCTAGATAGCTGCTTCAGGAGCCGCCCTCGCGGCGGGCGGCGGCGCGGCGGTCGAACCACTCGCCGAAGGTGCCGAACGCCTGGGCCGCGCGCTGGCCGGCGCGGCCGGCCGGCCCCTCGTCGAGCGGGGCGATCGCCGAGTCGGGATCCTCGGCCTCGGCCACCGCCGCCCTGCGCACGCGTCCCTCGAGCCGCTTGAGCTTGCGCTCCCAGCGCCCGCAGAACTCCACCATGGCCTCGTCGCCGCGGGTGGTGCCCAGCTGCGAGAGGTAGGCGCAGAGCGTGACGACGTGCTGAACGTCGAGCACCGCCATGCGCAGGGCCTGGTTTCGCTCCAGCGCACGGTCGGTGATGGCGTTGCGCACCCCGGCCATCCGCGCGCCCACTCCCTGGGCGGCCGGGAACCCGTGCAGGCCGTAGCCGGCCGTCAGGTCGGCCAGCTCGTCCATGAGCTCCTCGGCCGCCTTGGCCCCGGCGCGCAGGTCGTCCACGCCCGGGCCCGAGCTGAGACGCTCGGCCAGGCGCGACCAGTGCGAGGCCAGGTGGCGAGCGCTGGCGTAGAGCTCGCGCAGCCCGCGGTTCTGCGCCGGATGCAGGCCCGGAGTCGGGTCGGACCCGCCGGCCGCCACGCGCCTACTCCGTCGCCGGCGCCGGCTCGAGCGATCCCACCGTGATCACGTCGTTCCACACGTAGAGCACCGGGACCTGGTACCAGCTCGAGTGCTCGGCGCGAAAGCCGGTGAACTCCTCGCCGTACCAGTAGCGCTCGAAGTCCGTCTTGCTCTCGAAGGCGGCGACCTGCGTGAACTTGTAGAGGTCGTCGCGCGAGCGGTAGAGGGCGTACTCGGTCGCGCCGTAGCGCATGGCCACGGGCGCGATCTCGGCCAGCGCGTCGGACAGGCCGTTGCCGCGAAATCCGGTCGCGTACCAGGGAATGAGGACTACTCCGGCGGCCACGGAGCGGCATATTAGTCGTCCTTCGGTCCAGCGCGGTTGTCCGGCCCCGGACGCGGGCGTATAGTCGGCCCACGGAAGGGAAGGGCTTTGCCGGACCATCGAATGGACGGGTGGGCTCGCCGCCTCGCCCGGTCGGAGACTCGCCTCTACCGCAGGCGGGACGGTTGGACGCCGCCGCCGCCCGATCCGCTGTTCGACGGCATGGCCCGCGTCCTCGCGACGCCGCTGACCCGCCGGCGCGCCGTCGGCGTGATCGGCGCGGGCGTGCTCGTCGGTTCGCTGTGGCGCCCTTCGCGCTCGCGGGCCGCGGTCGGCGGCTGCACGTCGGAAGCGACGGCCACCAACCCGACGTGCTGCTGGCGGGTGGGAAGCGACCAGTCGAAGGACCGGCCCTGCTGCGTCGAGCCCGGTCACCAGTGCTGCAGCACCAACAACTGCGCCCTGGCCTGCGGCCACACGTGGCAGGACTGCGTCTCGCCCGGCCGCTGCGACGACACCCCCCGCCTGTGCTTCGACACGACCTATCCCATCCAGGACAACCAGAAGTTGAAGTTCTGCTCCATCGTCGCGACCACGCACAACGGGTGTCTCGACGCGCAGGAGGGCCAGGTCGTCTCCGGGTGGTGCTGCCGGACCGGAGAGGTCTGCGGCTCCGAGTTCGGCGACTGCCTGTGCCGCAGCGACGTGATCTGCGGCTCGCACTGCTGCGCCAAGGACGAGATCTGCGTCGACCCGCTCCTGGGCGATCCCTACTGCGAGAAGCTCTGCCCGACCGGCAAGCCGAGGTGCAACGGCCAGTGCTGCGGCCACACGGAGGTGTGCGGCACGCTGGGCTGCAAGTGCCCGTCGGGCACGGTCGAATGTGGTGGCGGCGCGTGCTGCCCTCCCAGGGAGGACCCGGGAGATCCCAACCCGTTCACGAACGCGCTGAGGAACATGTTCAACATGGCCGGAGAGTCGTCGGCCGCTCACGGCGGCTCTCACCGCCTGGCGGTGGGACGACGGGCTCAGACGGCCTCGCCGGCCCTCAACTCGGCCCTGGACGCGCTGGCGGCCGTGAACGGGCAGGGAGCGGCGGCGATGCTCTCCTTCCGCAACGGCAAGCGGGACCCCGCCTTCCGCCACCGGGTGGCGGTCAAGCGGGCCAAGCCGCCGACGCTCAGCGCCGGCCCCGGCCTCGACGGCGCGTCGGCGGCGGCGCTCAACCGCCTGCTGGCGGCCGAGGCGCGCGCCAACGCCCTGATCGCCGCCTCCGCCGCCGCGCTGTGGCGCGCCCGGGGGGCGCGCGCCCGGCACAACCGTGCCGCCACCCGCAGCCAGCTGCGGGCCTCGGCCAGGTTCGCGGGTCAGGCGGCCACGGCGCTGAAGCGGCTGCCGTCGCTGCGCACGGCCGCGGTCAACGCGCTGCGCGCCGGCGGCGTGGCCGAGGTGTTCCCCACCGAGGACGCGGTGAACGCGTTCTTCGCCACCACGCGTCGCAGCGGCTTCCCGTCCTACCTGGGCGGGCCGCTGGGCCGGCTGGGCGTCGGCCGGGCCGATCTACAGCGGTTGCGCGCCGCCGTTCTCGAGCACTCCACCGCCCCGGCCGTCGACGCGGCCCTCCTCAAGCCGCTCGCCGACCCCGACCGGGAGAAGCTGCGGGCGCAGCTCGTCCGGGAGCTGTCGGCCTTCAGCCGGCGGGCCCGGCGCCACCGCCTCGCGCGTTGACCGCGTCGCGGTCGCCGGCCAGCGTCAGCACCTGCTCGGGGCCCACGGCCCGGTTCGAGACGACGCGGCCGTCGGCGTCCAGCCGCAGCGCCGACGGCGTTCCCAGCACACCCAGCGCCGCTCCGGTGGCGGCGAAGCCGGGGTCCAGGAGGATCGGCGAGCGCAGGGCCTGGGCGCGGTTCGCCTCGGCGTCGCCTGTCGCCACGAGGAGCATGGGGGGAAGGCCCTCACGCTGCTCGAGCGCTCGCACGTCCTCGAGCATCGAGTCGCAGAAGCCGCAGGTGGGACTCCAGAACAGCAGGAGGTAGGGCGCTCCGCCGACGGCCGCGCGCAGCGAGACGCGGGCGCCGTCCAGGTCGGCCAGCTCCACATCGGGGACCCGCTCTCCCGGCACCGGCCCGCCCGGCCCGGCCTCTTCGCCGACGCTCACGAGCGGCAGCGCGAAGCTGTCGGCGGCCGGCTCGCCGAGGCGGCGCAGCAGATCGCGCACCGCGCCCTCGCCGGCGGCCAGCTCGCTGACGATCAGACCGTCCGAGCCGATCGCCACCGCGCTGGGGGTCATCGGCGCCTCGTAGGCGGCGGCGAGGTCCCCGTCGGGGTCGACGAGGGCCCGGCTCAGCCCGTGCTCGCCGGCCAGCGCGCGCGCCGTCTCCCCGCCGGCGCGCGAGATGACCACGGCGACGCCGTCGCCGGCTCGCGCCAGGTCGGGAAGGAGCGAGCGGCAGGGGCCGCAGTCGGGATCGACGAAGGTCAGCGCCGCCCGGCCGCCGCCGACGAGGAGGTCGTCGAGGCGCACGCGCTCGCCGCCGGCGCTCTCCATCTCGAAGTCCGGCGCGGGCGCTCCGACCGGGAGGCCGGCGGCGGCCGGGGCCGGGGCGCGCTCGTCGCCGCCGTCGAGCGCGTCGAGCCGCAGCAGGGCCCGACCCTGCTGGCGCAGCAGGTGCAGGCCCATCCAGACCACCAGCCCGAGCGTCAGAGCCGACAGCGCGAGCGCGCCCGCCGCCAGGGCGGTGGCGGTGTCCCAGCGCCCGACGCCGTGGAGCGCCGCCGCCCCGGCGTCGGTGGGCCCCAGGGCGAGGACGACCGCGGCCAGGGCCGCCAGGGTGGCGTTGCGGGCCAGCGTCCGCGGGCCCACCGGCTCGGAGTGCAGCTGGCCGAAGCAGTTGCAGTCGGGCCGCTCACCGCGGGCCAGGCTGGCGGTGATCCCCCCCGTGAAAGCGCCCAGCAGGATCAGGGCGCCGACCGCGCCCGCCACGGCGGTGGCGTCGAACAGCAGAAGAGTCGCGACGACCAGCTCGGCGATCGGCAGCGCCAGCGCACCCGGCCCGGCCAGTGTCGCCGGCAGCCCGAAGTCCTCGAGCGTCGAGCGGGTCCCGGGACGGTCGCGCAGCTTGGCTGCTCCGGCGAGCGCGAACACGCCGACGAGGACCAGCCGGGCCGCCAGCGCCACTCCATTCACATCCGCCCACCTCCGTCCGGGCTTTCCCCGGACCGAGACTACCTGCTCAGACGCCGACCTCGGCTCGAATTGCGCCGGGACCCTCCGCGGTCTTGCCCAGGCCCTCCTTCTCGGCCCCGACGAGGATCGCGATCTTGCCCAGATGCTTGTTCTCGCGCATGAGCTGATGGGCCTCGGCGACGCCGTCGAAGCCCATGGTGCGCCACAGCACCGGCCTGATCCGCCCCTGCTCGATGAGCTGGTTGGCCTTGGTGCACTCCCAGGCGTTGGCGAAGTGCGAGCCGATGATCTGCTTCTGGCGCATCCACAGGTAGCGCACGTCGAAGTCGAGGTTGTAGCCCGTCGTCCCGGCGCAGATGACCACCTTGCCGAACGGCCGGACCGTGAGGACCGAGGTCGGGAAGGTGGCCATACCGACGTGCTCGAAGACGATGTCCGGCGGCTCGCCGAGGATGTCCTTGACCGCCTTGGAGAAGCGGCGCGACTCCTTGAAGCGGGCCTTCTCCTCCTCGGGCGACTCGCCGCCCTTGCGCATCATCCCGGTGAACTCGTTGCGGTTGATGAAGTCGACCGCCCCGAGCTCCTTGACCAGCGCGCCCTTCTCGTCGGAGTTCACGACCCCGACCGACTGCGCTCCCGTCATGGCGCACAGCTGCGTGGCGAAGACGCCCAGACCGCCGGCGGCGCCCCAGATGAGTACGCGATGGCCGGCCTGCAGCTCGCACTGGTCGATGAGCATCCGGTAGGCGGTGAAGTAGGTCAGCCCGTAGGAGGCGGCCTCCTCCCACGTCAGGTTGTGCGGCTTGGGCAGGAGCTGCTGGGCCTGGACCTTGGTGAACTGGGCGAAGCTGCCCCAGGTGGTCTCGTAGCCCCAGATCCTCTGCGAGGGCGCGGCCAGCGGGTCGAGCCCGTGGACCTCGGGGTCCTCGTAGGAGGCCTGGTTGCAGTGGATGACGACCTCGTCGCCCGCCTTCCAGCGGGTCACGCCGGCGCCGACCTTCCACACGATCCCCGACCCGTCCGAGCCGCCGATGTGGTGGTCCTCGTCGGGGTGGGAGTCGAAGACGGACACGGGAACGCCGCGCGCCGCCCAGACGTTGTTGAAGTTCACGCCGGCCGCCATGACCCGCACGATGACCTCGAAGGCGCCGGGCTCCGGCACCTCGATGTCCTCCAGCTGGAAGGCGTCGATGGGCTCGCCCTCGCGCTCGCGGCGGATGACCCACGCCGCCATGGTCTCGGGAAGCTCGCCCGGCTCCGTGTCGACCTTCGACACCGCACTCACATCGACTGCCACGTTCTCAGCACCTCGCTCTGACGTTCGGGAAGGGGCCGAAACCCTAGCGCGAGCTACGTCAGGCGGTTCCGGCGGATCCACATCAGGATCGCCGCCGAAGAGGCGAGCGACAGGCCGACGCCGAAGACCCAGAACGTCCACGAGGGCTGGATGCGCCGGAACAGCCACCCGAAGTTCATCCCGAAAAACCCGGTGAGCAGGGTCAGCGGCAGGAAGATCGTGGCCACGATGGTCAGCCGCTCCATCACCAGGTTCATCCGGTTGGAGACGGTGGACAGGTAGACGTCCAGCGCGCCGGTGAGCAGGTCCCGGTAGGCGTCGAGCGTGTCCGACAGCCGGATGAGGTGGTCCTCCAGATCGCGGAAGTAGTCCCGCGAGGCCGGCTCGAGCCCGGGGATCTTCTCGATGTCGTCGCCCGCGCGCAGAAAGAGGTCTCGCTCGGGGCCGATGACGCGGCGCAGGCCCACCAGCTCGCGCTTGAGGTCGGACATGCGCTGCAGCTGCTGGTCGGTCGGCTGGGCCAGCACCTCGTCCTCGAGCGTGTCGATCTCCTCGTCGATCTCCTCGAGGACGGGGAAGAAGGCATCGATCAGCGAGTCGAGGATCCGGTAGAGGACGAACTGCTCGGCGCCCTGCTCGCCGTCGGCGAGCTCCTCGCGCAGGGAGTCCAGGGCCGGGCACGGGCCGTCGTGGGCGGTGATGACGCCATCGCCGCTGAGGATGAAGCGCACCTCCACAGCACCCTGACGGCCCTCCAGCCCCGAGACCCCCCAGAACACCATCAACGCGTGGTCGCCGTAGAGGAACAGCTTGGCCCGCTGGTGGGGGCCCCGCAGCTGGCTGCGGGCCAGCGCGTTGAGCTCGAAGAGCCGGTCGAGCGTCGAGAGATCCTCGGCCGAGGGCGCCTTGAGGTCGAGCCAGAAGAACTCGCTCCGGCCCCGCAGGTCGGAGATCTCGTCCCGGTCGAGGGCGGTGAGGACCCGCACGAGGGCCCACCGTAGACCCAGGTCCGGTCAGACGTTGACCAGCTCGTCCACGGCCTCCTCGGCCGCGGGCGTGGCTCCGGCGGCCTCGACGCCGATCGGCTCCGGCGCGCTCTCGCCCCTGGCCTGGCCGAGGGTGAGCATCGCGACCACGGCGCCGACGACCGCCGCGCCCGCGGCGAGCAGCAGCCCATAGTGCAGCGCGTGCACGTAGGCCTGGTGCATGGCGTCGATCACCTGCGGATCGGCGGAGCCGCCGGCGGTCCCTCCGCCGCCCAGCGCGTCCACGAGCTTCTCGCGCTGCGCGGTGGGCACGTTGGGGAGCAGGTCGGCGAGCTTCGAGCGCCCGAGGGCGGCGACGAGTGCACCCAACGCGGCGACCCCGAAGGTCCCGCCGACCATCCGGCTCATGGACAGCGTGCCGGAGGCCACGCCGGCCTTGGTCGGGTGCACGGCGTTCATCGCCGCCGTGCTCATCGGCGACATCGTCAGGGCGATGCCGATGCCCATCGAGACGAAGGCGGGCAGCAGGAACAGGTAGCCGCTGTCGACCTTGAGCTGGGACTGCCAGAGCAGCGAGCCGGCCACGATGACCAGTCCGGCCACGATCAGCGGACGGGGGCCGATGCGGTCGGTGAGCCGTCCGGCCACCGGGCCGATGGCCATGACCATCAGCGTCGAGGGCAGGAAGCGCACGCCGGCCTGCAGCGGCGAGTAGCCGAGGATGTTCTGCATGTAGAGCGCGAGGAAGAAGAACATCGCGAGCATCGCGAAGGACACGACGAACGCGACCACGTTGGCGCCCAGGAACGACCGGGAGCGGAAGAACGTGAAGTCGACCATCGGCACGCGCGTGTGCGTCTCGATGTAGGCGAAGGCGGTGAGTCCGACCACGGCGGTTGCGAACAGGGAGAGGATGGCGGGCGAGCCCCAGCCCCACTGGTTGCCCTCGACCAGCGCGAGGACCAGGGCGGTGAGCCCGATCGTGATCGTCGCGATGCCGGGGATGTCCACGCGCTTCTCCACCGTGTCGTCGCGCGACTCGCGCGTCGCGAAGAGCGTCACGGCGACGGCGCCAGCGGCGACCGGGAGGTTGAGGAAGAAGATCGCGCGCCAGCTGACGTCCTCGGTGAGGAACCCGCCGACGACGGGGCCGATGGCCAGCGCCAGGGCGGAGACCCCGGCCCACGTGCCGATGGCCTTGCCGCGTTCGTTGGCGGGGAAGGCATTGGTGATGATCGAGAGCGTCGCGGGCATCATCAGCGCCGCGCCGATGCCCTGGACAGCCCGGCCGGCGACCAGGGCCGCGTCGGTGGGGGCCAGGCCGATCGCGGCGCTGGAGAGGGCGAAGATCACGACACCGGCGAGGAACATCCGCCGCCGGCCGAAGATGTCGCCCAGGCGACCGCCGGTGACGAGCAGGACGGCGAAGCTCAGCGTGTAGGCGTTGATCGTCCACTCGAGCGCGGAGAGGTCGGCGTGGAGGTCGCGCTGGATCGACGGCAGCGCGACGTTCACGACCGTGTTGTCGAGCATGATCATGAACAGGGCGAAGCACATTGCGGCCAGCGTCCACCAGCGGCGATTGCCCTCGTTGAGACGGAGGCGGGCGGTCATACGGGAGAGGCTCCTTCGGGTCGGAACGCCGCGATCTCCTCGCGCTTCACGATGGGGGAGAGAGCGTCGAGGAGGCGGTCACGTTGATCGTCGGGGAGGGTGCTCACGAACTGCTCGAGCCAGGCGACGCGCATCTCGTTGATGTGGCGCAGGAGATCGCGCCCCGCGGGAGTGATGCTCACGCGCTTCATCCGGCGATCGTGCTCGTCCTCGCGGCGCTCTACGAGACCGCGCTGGTGGAGCGCGTCGATCGAGCGGCTGCATCCCGCCAGGGAGAAGGACATCTCCTCGGCCAGGTCCTTGAGGGTGTGATCAGCGCCCGGGGCGGCGAGCACGTGCATGAGCTTGACCTGCGTGAGCGAGACGTCGGCCTCGCCGAGGAACCGGAAGAACTCCGGCGTGGAGGCGGACATCAGATAGGAGATCAGCGTCAGCATCTCCCGCGCCAGCTCAGACGTCGTCTCAGCCGGCGTCTGAGCGCTCCCAGCAGTTGTTTGCATGCACGCAAGTATTACATGAGCGCAAGCATCTTCAACCCGCGCGGGTGTGAGTGCGGGCACACAGGGCCGGCGCCGTGGCCGCGAGACGTGGGCGGAGCGGCCGAGCGCAGGCCGGGGGCGAGGTCTCCCGGCGGAGGGAGTTGTCGTTTGTCTGACCGGAGCCGGGAGATCCTCGCCCGCGGCCCGACCACCGACGTCGAGCCCGGCGGCCTGAGCCCTAAGGCTGCAGCACCTTGTTCTGCGCCGACGGCCGTTGCGGGCCGACGTTGATCGACGCCGGGCGGATCGAGCCGTCGCCCGCCTTGACCTCGTAGTTGCCCTGGACCACGTCGAGCTTGATCTGCCCGGTGTCGCCCGGATTGATCGGCCCTGTGGACTGGGTGACGTCGCCTCCGGCGCCCGAGCCGGCGGACGAGTTCTGGAACGTCACGTCCTGTGAGCTGTTGCTCTGGTTGGTGACGATGACGACGATCGGGCCGGCACCGAAGGTGTTGGGGGAGACGGAGACGCGCTTGGCTCCCACGAACGCCGTGATATTGATCGGCGACGGCGGCCGTGGCCTGTTCTTGTAGCTGTTGTCATCGCCGCAGGCGGCGAGCGCAACCCCCCCAGCCAGCACGACGACGCATGTCCGTAGCGTCTTGACCATCCCTCGGGCCGGGACCCTAGCCGACCGGATCGAGGAGCGCGAGTGTCAGGCGTATGTCACGAGCTGATCACGCGCGGGGCGTGGCCGGCTCGACGGGGCCGTGCTCGAGGTCGCGCAGCTCGCGCTGGAGACGATCCCAGGCCTCCGCCTCGGCCTCGTCGTAGTCGCGGCCGGTGAGGTCGCGAAGCGTGTCGCTGTAGGTGGCCCAAGCCTCCTGGGTGCGCTCGTGGAGCTCCTCCAGCTTGGCCGGGGCCTCGTTCGGGGGAACAGCGGTTGTCATGAGCGCTCCTTCCTGGGGTGAGGCGGATCATGGTACTCCTTGCCTCCGTCATACCCGCCAGGCCTCCTGCAAGCACGCTGGCACGGCGTCCGGAGGCGGGTGTACCCCACCGGGATGGACTTGCTCGCCGCCCCGCTGCGCACCGCCGAGTTCCTCGCGGTCGATGTGGAGACCAACGGATGCTCGGGAGAGGACTGCGAGCTGACGGAGGTCGGCGCGGTGCTCGTCGGCGGCGGTGAGCTGCACGACCGCTTCGAGTCGCTCGTCGCCGTGCGGGCGCCGCTGGGCGCGGGGATCCAGCGCTTCACCGGGATCTCGCAGGCCATGGTCGATGCCGCGCCGCCGCCCGAGGGCGTCCTGCCGGGCGTGGCCGAGCGCCTGCGCGACCGCGTGCTCTTGGCCCACAACGCCGCCTTCGACCGCAGGGTGCTGGCCGCCGCCTTCGAGCGCGCCGGCCTGCGCTGGCCCGATCCGCCCGTCCTGTGCACCGTGGCGCTGGCGCGGCGCTTCGCGCCGCTCGTGCGCCGCCGCGGCCTCGGGCCGCTGGCCGACGCGCTGGGCGTCGAGCAGGAGGGCGCGCACCGCGCGCTGGTGGATGCCGAGACCTGCGCGCGCGTGTTCTGCGCCCTGTTTCCCCGGCTGTGCGCGAACGCCGCCACGGTGGGCGACGCCGTGTCGGCGCTCGCCCCGCGCCGCCGGCGCCGCGCGCGCAAGCGCCCGCCGGGACGCCTCGCGCGCGGGACCCCGATCCCGGCCACCGGATTGGACTTCTCGGTGCTGCCGGACGGTCCCGGCGTCTACACGTTCCGCGACGCCCGCGGCCGCCCGCTGTATGTGGGGAAGTCGACCTCGGTGCGCCGCCGGGCGCGCTCGCACTTCGCCGCGGCCGCCGAGCATCCGGCCTGGACCGAGCACGCGACCCTTGTCGAGGGCCGCCCGACCGAGTCCGAGCTGGGCGCGCTGGTGCTGGAGAACCGGCTGATCAAGCGCCTGCGGCCGCCGGGAAACGTGGCGCTCAAGCACTCGGACTCCTACGTATATCTGCGCTGTCGCCTGGACATCCCGTTCCCGGTCCTCGAGGTGGCGCCCGAGCCGGCGGACGGCCTGGCCATCAACGTCGGCCCGCTGCGCAGCGCGCACGGTGCCCGCGAGCTGGCCGACCACCTGACGTCTCTGTTCTCCCTGCGCCACTGCGGCCGGCGGCTGCATCTGCGCCCCCACCCGTCCGCCTACGGGCAGATGGGCCGCTGCCTGTCGCCGTGCCTGGGCGACCTCGACCCGAACCTCTACCGCAGCCGCCTCGACGCGGCGCTGGCGCTCTTCGCCGGCGACGACGACGGGCGCGATGCGCTGCTCGCCCACCTCGACGAGCAGATGCGCGAGGCCGCGCGGGACCTGCGTTTCGAGCGCGCCGCCACCCTGCGCCGCCGGCGCGAGCGGCTCGAGTCCCTGCTGGAGCGCCTCGGCGGACACCTGCGCGCCACCCACGCCGCGGCCCGGCTGGTCCTCGCGCCCCATCCCAAGGAGTCCCGCTTCGACGCCTTCTGGATCGTGGGCGGGCGCGTGGCGGACTGGGGCCCGCTCCCCGAGGCCGAGGACCTGGTTCGCCGCACGGCGCTGGCCCTGGCCGCCCGCCCGCGGGCCGGCGCGCCCGACTGCGCGCCGCCGGAGGCGGTGCACGAGCTGCGCATCGTGGCCACCTGGCTGGAGTCCCACCCCGACGTGCCGGCGCTCTCGCTCGATCCCACGCCGGAGCCCGAGCGGGTGGTGCGCTTCGTGGCTCGCGCGGCCGCGGTGCGCGAGCCGGCCGCGGCCGGTGCGGAGCGCGGCGGGTGATCCGCGTGGCCGCTTCATCCGAAGGAGCCGACATGGCCGCCCGCCCGATCACGATCCTGGCGATCGCCCTGACCTCCGCCGCCATCGCCGGCTGCGGCGGGTCGGACTCCGGAGGCGCCGCCGCCACCTCGGGCAGGGTGGCGATCGCGTCGTTCAAGTACGCCCCGGCGGCGATCACCGTGAAGGCCGGCGCGCCGGTGACCTTCACCAACCGCGACAGCTCCGAGCACACGGCCACCTCCGACACGGAGGGCGTGTTCGACACGGACACGCTGCATCAGAACGACGCCGGGGCCGTGCGGGTCGCCAAGCCCGGGCGCTACCCCTACCACTGCGCGTTTCACGCCTTCATGCACGGCGTCCTCGTTGTGCGCTGACCGGCGGGTTTGACTCTGGTTCAAACGGCGATAGCCTGCTCGCCCATGAGCACGCCCGAGACCCGCACCGCGCCCGCCGCCGCCTCCATCTCCTACGGCGACCTCTACGCCCGCTGGGAGCACAGCAACTGGAGCGCCACCGACATCGACTTCACCGAGGACGCGCGCCAGTGGCGCGAGGAGCTCTCGGAGTTCGAGCGCACCGCCGCGCTGTGGAACTACGCCCTCTTCTTCTGGGGCGAGGACGCCGTCGCCGACAACCTCGGCCCCTACATCGACGCCGCTCCGCTCGAGGAGCAGAAGTACTTCCTCACCACGCAGCAGGTCGACGAGGCCCGCCACGCAGTCTTCTTCAAGCGCTTCATGCACGAGGTGGCCGGCCTGGGCGACGGCACGGCCGCCTCGGGCCTGGAGGCGATCCGCCCGCAGCTGACGTGGGGCTTTCGCCAGGTCTTCGACCGTTTGGACACGATGGCCGACGAGCTGCGGCGCGACCGCTCCCGGCCCAAGCTCGCCTCCGCCGTGACGCTCTACCACGTCATCATCGAGGCCGGCCTGGCCCAGTCCGGCCAGCACTTCATCACCTCCTACCTGCAGGAGCGCGACCTGCTCCCCGGGTTCCGCGAGGGGATGGAGAACGTGGCCCGCGACGAGCAGCGCCACATCGCCTTCGGGGTCAAGCTCCTGCATGACCTCAACCGGGAGGACCCGCGCTGCCGGGCGGCGGTGGCCGACACGCTGCGCGAGGTGCTCCCGTGGACCGCCGCCGTGCTCGTGCCGCCGGGCTGGGACGAGCGCTACGTGACCTGCTTCGGGTTCACGTTCGACGAGATCGGCGAGGAGGGCTCACGCTCGGTGGAGACGAAGCTGCGCAGCGCCGGGCTGGCGCTCGAGGACCTGCCCGGCCCGCCGCCGGTCCCGCTCGACCTCAGCCACGTCGAGCGCACCCGCCGCGGCCGGGAGCTGGTCAAGGCCGGCGTGCTGGGGGAGAAGAACGGCCCGCCGGCCCGCGACGGCGACGCCCAGGCGCTGCTCTTCGACACGATCCGCCGCTCGGTCAACCCCGAGCACGGGCTGACCCGCCCGATGACCGTTCAGTGGGACTTCCCCGACGCCGACCCGTGGTACGTGACCGTCGACAACGGCTCGACCCGCGCGGCGCAGGGCCGCGCCCCGGCCGCCGACGTCACGCTGCGGGCGCGGTGGGAGGACTTCGTGGACCTGGCCGGGGGGCGCATCGATCCGCGCCGGGCGCTCCTCACGCGCCGGCTTCGGATGCGCGGCCGCGTCCGGGCGCTGCTCGCCTTCCCGCGCGTGTTCGGGAGGTAGACCGGTGCGCGACGCGTCGAACGACTCGGCGCACTACGCGCTCAGCTTCTCCCGAGCCGCACGCCGGCGCGAACGGCGGCCGGGCGCGCTCTCGCCGCCGGTGGCGCCCAGGCGGCGCGTGTGGAACGCGCGCAGCATCGGTCGCTCGATCCGGTCGTAGAGCACGACCCCCGCGGCGATCGCCGTCGCGAACACGAACGCGACCCCGAGCACGTGGAAGGGCAAGGCCGCGGGGAAGACCCGCTCGATGACAAGCCCGACGACGCTCAGAACCAGCACATGCCAGAGGTAGATCGAGTAGGAGGCGTCCCCGACGCGCTCGAGCACGCGGGGTGTGGGCAGGCTTCGCAGCACCTCGAGCCCGACCGACGCGTACACGAGCACGGCCAGCGAGACGCCCACGGCGCCGACCCGGTAGCCCGCGGACGGGAAGTCCTCAGGGGCGGAGATCGCCAGGTGGCCGAGGAGGGCGAGGAGGGCGAGCAGGCTCGCGGCGAAGAGGAACCGCGGCGCCAGGAGGATGCGGCGCACGATCAGGTAGCCGACGAGGACTCCGAGCACGAACTCGAGGTTCATCGGGTTCGAGACCACGAACAGCCAGGAGTTGTGGGTCGGTCCGAGGGCGGCATGCAGCGACAGGGTGGTCACGGCCCAGGCGCCCACGATCCACGGCAGCAGCCGGCGCGGGAACAGCAGCGCGACGGCGAAGATCGCGTAGAAGTAGAGCTCGTAGACGAGCGTCCAGCCCACGGACAGCAGGGGATCGCCGCGCTGCGGGAGGATCAGGAACGACTGCGCCACCTCCGGCCGGTGGACTTCGTGCGAATTCACGAGGTGTGGGCGGATGAGGAAGACGATCAGCACGAGCGTGCTCACGACCCAGTAGGGCGGGTAGATCCGCGTCAGCCGCCGGTAGGTGAACTCGCGGGCGGCGCCCGGCGTGGAGAAGGCCGGCCAGGTCGTGGTCAGGATGATCACGCCGCTGATCACGAAGAACAGATCGATGCCGGCCGAGCCGGGGAGCGACATCCAGCCGACGATGTGAGGAGCGCCCAGGTAGCGCGACTCGACCCCATAGCGGCTGCCGATGTGCACCCAGACGACGAGCATCACCGCCACCGCGCGAAGCGCCTGGACACTGCGCAGCTTGCCGGTCACGCCGGCACGCCGTCGCGGGAGGCCGTGCACATGCGCCGTCGCCACGAGAGGCTCACGGAGCCGATCCTCTCACGGGAGAGGGTGCGGCGCGCGAGCGGGTGGACCAGAATCTGAAACGGATCTTGCAGGCCCGCCTAGGGTCTCACGCGCGCGCGGCGAAATCCCGCGGCATGCGCGCCCTCGTCCTTGCCGCCGGCGCCTGTGCGGCGCTCCTGGTCGTGGCTCCCTCCGCCGCGGCCGTCGATCCCTCCGGGGGCGCGATGGCGCCCACGGACGCCAGCGTCGAGACCAACACGGGCGGTTCGCTCGGCCCGGCCAACCAGCCGGCTCCCTCCCCGGCCCCGGCGGCCGTGCCCCGCACGGCGCCCGTCACCGCACCCACCTCCGCGGCGACCGCGCCGTCGACTTCGCCCAGCGTCCCGGCGGCCACGTCCACGGCCTCGGCGGCGGTCGTCAAGCCCCCGGTCGCCCGCAGGGCGGGCAACGCCGTCGAGCCGACCGCGGGCGGAGGCCGCAACTCCGCCCCGCTCGAGCCGCTGCCTCCGAGCAGCGGGAAGGCCGCGGCCAAGCCGACGGCCACCAGCTCGGGTCCGTCGCTGGCGATGACGGGCGGCGAGATGGCCACCACCCTCACCCTTGGAGTGCTCTTCCTGACCGCTGGGCTGCTGGGCGCGGGGTTCGCCCGCCGCCGGCGCACGCTCGCCTAGGCGGCGGGGAACGGCAGCTGACAGACCTCCGCCGAGGTCTCTCCCTCGCCGACCGCCAGCCGGTCTCCCGGCTCCGCCTCGCGCCGCACGAGCGCCAGGGCGATCGGCCCGAGGCGTGGGGAGAGGGCGACCGTGGCCAGCCGCCCGACCTCGCGCTCGTCGAGATGCAGGACGTCGCCCGAAACCGCCTCGCCGCTCAGCCGCAGCCCCCGCAGATGTCGGTTGGGCTTGCCCCTGTAGTGCAGGCGGGCCACCGTCTCCTGGCCGACGTAGCAACCCTTGGTGAAGGAGACCGCCCGCTCGTTGAGGCCCGCCTCCTGGGGGATCACCGAGTCGTCGAGGTCGACGCCGTAGCGGGGCCGGCCGTGCTCGACGCGCAGGGCCTCGAGGGCCTCCTCCGAGACGTCGGCCGCTCCCCGCGTGCGCAGCGCCGCGGCCAGCTCGCCCGTCCGCGCGGCGTCGCACAGGACGTCCACGCCCACGTCGGTCGCGATCGGGCGAACGGGAATGCCGTCGATCTCGCCGGCGACGGTGGCGTTCTCCTCCTCGGGGAGGTCCGCCGCGCCGCCGACCTCGCGGGCGCGCGGTCCCACCAGCGACAGCAGCCCGCGCTCCAGCGTGCGCTTGTGGATCTCGACGTCGTAGCCGATGCGCCCGCGCCACAGGACGTTGAAGACGCCCTGGAGGCCCGCCCGTTCGGTGTCCAGCAGCAGCTCGTCGCCCGCACGGACCACCCGCAGGTCGCCCAGCATCTTGCCCTTGGGGGAGAGCACCGCCGCGTAGCAGCCCCGGCCCTCGGCCAGCGCCTCGACGTCATTGCTGACGAGCCCGTTGAGGTACTCGGCGGCGCCCCCTCCGCTGAGCGCGAGCTTGCCGCGCTCGGAGCGGTCGCGCAGGCCGCAGCCCGTCGTGAGCTGCTCGTAGTCGGCGGCGAGGCGGTCCGTGACGGCCATCCCCTTCAGGGTACAGACCGCACGAGGGTTGAAAATCAGGTTTAGCCCTGCCAAAATCTTTCTTCATGACGGGCAGGACTCCCCTCGAGACATCCTCGGCCATCGAGGACTACGCCAAGGCCATCTACTCCCTGGAGGAGCGGGGTGAGGGCGCGGTGAGCACGAACGCGCTGGCTGAGCGCCTGGGCGTGACCCCGGGCTCGGCCTCGGGGATGGTCAAGCGCCTGGACGAGATGGGCCTCGTCTCGCACGTCCCCTACAAGGGCGTCCAGCTCACGGCGGCCGGCTCGCGCCTCGCCCTCGAGGTCATCCGCCATCACCGGCTGCTCGAGCTCTACCTGGCCACCGCGCTGGGCGTGCCCTGGGACCGCGTCCACGAGGAGGCGGAGGTGCTCGAGCACGTCCTCTCCGAGGACCTCGAGGAGCTGATCGCGGCCAAGCTGGGCGACCCCACCGTCGATCCCCACGGCGACCCGATTCCCTCGCGCGACCTCGAGATGCCCGAGCTGGACACCGTCGCGCTCCAGACGCTGGCCCCCGGCGACGATGGGACGTTCGTGCGCGTCTCGGACTCCGATCCGGCCATGCTGCGCTACCTCTCCGACCACGGGATCTCGCCCGGCGCGTGCTTCACCGTCGTGGAGAAGCAGCCCTTCGACGGGCCGCTGTTCCTGCGCTTCGGCGGGGACACCCATGTCATCGGGGGCGCGCTGGCCGCCGCCATGCGCGTGGAGGTGGGCGCGTGAGCCCGGTCCCGCCCCCGGGCGAGGGCGCGGCGGTCGCCCTTCCGTCACCGAGCGCGCTGACCCGCATCCGGTCGCGCGGGCGCATCCGCGGCGTCCTGCCGCTGCTGGGTCCCGCCTTCGTGGCCTGCATCGCCTACGTCGACCCGGGCAACTTCGCCACGAACATCGCCGGCGGTGCGAAGTACGGCTACCTGCTGCTGTGGGTGATCCTCGCCGCCAATCTCATGGCGATGCTGATCCAGAACCTCTCGGCCAAGATCGGCGTCGCCACCGGGCAGAACCTGCCCGAGCTGTGCCGCACGCACTTCCCGCGGCCGGTGACGTGGGGGCTGTGGGTGCAGGCCGAGGCGATCGCCATGGCCACCGACCTGGCCGAGTTCGTCGGGGCGGCCATCGCGCTCAACCTTCTTTTCCACGTACCCCTCTTCCCGGCGGGCCTGATGACGGCGGTCGTCGCCTTCGCGATCCTGGGCCTCCAGAGCCGCGGCTATCGCCGCTTCGAGCTGGCCGTCGTCGTTCTTCCTGGGGGTCATCCTGCTCGGGTTCCTCTACGACACGCTGCGCATCGGCGCCGACGCCGGAGCCGTGGCCGGCGGCCTGGTCCCGCACTTCGACGGCAGCGAGTCGATCCTGCTCGCCGCCGGCATCCTCGGCGCCACGGTCATGCCGCACGTGATCTACCTGCACTCGGCGCTCACCCAGCGGCGGATTCCCGCCCGCGACGAGGCCGAGAAGCGCAAGCTCCTGCGCTTCAACCGCATCGACGTGACGATCGCCATGACCATCGCCGGGCTGATCAACATGTCGATGCTGGTGATCGCCGCCTCGCTGTTCCACGGCACGTCGCTCAACATCGACTCGATCGAGTCCGCGCATGCCGGGTTCTCGCACCTCGTCGGTCCCGAAGCCGCGCTCGCGTTCGCGCTGGCGCTGCTGGCCTCGGGGCTGGCGTCGTCGTCGGTCGGCACCTACGCCGGGCAGGTCGTCATGCAGGGCTTCATCCAGCGCCGGATCCCGCTGATCGCGCGGCGGCTGGTGACGATGGCCCCCGCCCTGATCGTCCTGGCGCTCGGCCTGAACCCGACGCGCTCGCTTGTGATCTCGCAGGTCGTGCTCTCGTTCGGGATCCCGTTCGCGCTCGTGCCGCTCGTGCTGCTGACGCGCCGGCGTGACGTCATGGGCGCGCTGGTCAACCACCGCGTCACGACGATCGCCGCCTCGGTGGTGGCAGCGCTGATCATCGCCCTCAACGTCTTCCTGCTCTACCAGACGTTCTTCGGGTGAGGCGGCGCCCGCTGCGCTGGTTCGGCGGGCGGTAGTCTGCGCGCGTGGCCCTCGCCGACACCTTCCAGGGGATCCTCGACACGCTCCCCGACGACTGGACGGACCTCGAGTTCGACCTGCGGCTGCTCGACGAGAGCCAGTACGTCGATGCCGCGACCTACCTCGTCACCTGCAACGCGCAGCCCTATTCGCGCCACGACTGGCACTGGCGGATTCTCGTGGCCCACACCTTCGGGCACGCCGCCGCCGCGCCCGCCGTCCACGGCACACTCAAGCTGCTCGACGATGCCGGAATCGAGGGTGAGATCGCGGTGCGCGAGGTTCGCAGCGGCCGGGTCCCGGTCGAGCCCAGCTGGGGGCGGCCTGAGTCGGTGCGCGAGGAGCGCCGCCGGCTGCTCTCCCAGTAGGAGCGTCCCCGATGGCCCGCGTCGTCGCCCTGGTCCCGGATCTGATGTTCGGCTCGCGCGTTCTCTCGATGCTGGAGGGAGCGGGGCACGAGGTCACGCTCGTCTCCGCCGAGGACGACGCTCGCGCCGAGGCGGAGTTCGCCGACGTGCTCGTCGTCGATCTCACCACCGACGTGGTCGACGGGATCATGCTCGTTGACTCGATGGCCTCCGGCGGAGAGCTGCACGGCCACCGGACGCTGGGCTTCTACTCGCACGTGGAGACCGATGTGCGCGAGCGCGCCCGGGAGGCGGGCTTCGACCTGGTGGTTCCGCGCTCGCGCATGGCGCGCGAGGGCGCCGCCCTGGTGGACGGGCTCGTGGAGGGCGCGGCGTCGTGATCGCGGTCGTGACGGGCGCCTCCAGCGGCATCGGCGAGGCCACGGCGCGGCGGATCGCGCGCGAGCCGGGCTGGGACCTCGTGCTGGTCGCCCGCCGCGAAGAGCGCCTGGAGCAGCTCGCGGTGCAGCTGGGCGGGGCCACGGTCGTGGCGGCCGACCTGACCGACGAGGAATCGCCGGCCCTCGTGCGCGAGGCGCTGGAGGAGGTCCACGGCGGACGGCTCGACCTGCTGGTCAACAACGCCGGGGGCGCCTGGCGCGGGCGCTTCGGCGACACCGGCTGGGAGAACGTGCGCCGCCACATGGAGCTCAACTTCGACGCCGTCGTGCGCCTCACCGAGGCGCTCCTGCCGCTGGCGCGGGCCAGCGCGCCGAGCTCGATCGTCAACGTCGCCAGCACCGCGGCGCGGGTCGCCCGCGGCAACTCCGGCTCCTACTCGGCGGCGAAGTTCGCCCTGGCCGGCTGGACCGATGCGCTGCACCTCGAGGAGGCGGCCAACCGCGTCCACGTCGGCATGGTGCTCCCGGGCTTCGTGGCCACGGAGGGCTTTCCCCAGCGCGAGCTGGTCGAGCGCCGGGCCACGCGCTGGATGGTCTCCACGCCCGACAGGGTCGCTGACGCGATCTGGGACGCCGGCCCGGGCGGAAAGGCCGAGCGCTACGTGCCGCGCCCGTACTGGATGGCCGCCACTCTGCGGACCGTGGCCCCCCGACTGACCCGTCGCGTGCTCGGCGGCAGCAGCGCGACGATGACCCCCGCCACCGGCGGGGACTCCGAGCCGAAGCCCTAGCCGGCCCGCGCCAGGATCGCACGGACGGTGTCCGCGTCCTCGCGCGGCTCGAACTCGCCCGAGGCGTTGTAGCGAAAGCCGCGCACGCCCCGGCCGAGGATGGCCACGACGTCGCCCGGCCGGGCGCGCCCCAGCGCACGGGCGATGGCCTCCTCGCGGTCGGGGACGACCTCGATAGCGGCGTGGGCGTCCGCCGCCTCCCGGGCGCCCTTCACGTAGCCGTCCGGCATCGTGTCCAGCGGCTCGTCGGGCTTGACCCGGTCGAGCGTGAGCACGAGGTCGTCGGCCCCCCGGGCGGTGGCGGCGCCGATCGCGCGGCGGTGGGGCTCGCCGTAGTTCCACAGCGTGCTGGCGACGACGCGAAGCTTGCCTCCCGGCGCGGTCAGGGCGCGCGCCCCCTCGAGCGCGGCCCGCACGCCGTCGGGCGTGTGCGCATAATCGACGAGCACCGGGGGCCCGTCCACGCCGTCGACGACCTCCAGGCGGCCGGGCGGCGCCTGGGCGCCCGCCAGCGCGGCGAGGGCGTCAGGGCGCGGCACGCCCACGGCCTCGCCCAGCGCGAGCGCCATCAGCGCGTTGAGGGCGTTGTGGCGCCCGGGCAGCGCCAGCGTGAAGGTCAGGTCCGCTGCGTCCGCCCGGGCCCGCACCCGGGCGGACCCGTCGCTCCAGGCCGAGTCCACCAGCCGCAGGTCCGCGCTCTCGTGCTCGCCCACGCGCGTCACTCGGGCCCCGGCAGCCTCCAGGTCCGCCGCGAGCGAGCGGCCGAAGTCCTGGTCGACGCCCACGACGGCCACCTCGACGTGGTCGTCGGCGCGCAGGAACAGGCTGCGCTTGAGCGCGCCGTAGGCCTCCATCGAGCCGTGGCGCTCCTGATGGTCGAGGGTGAGGTTCGTGAGGACCGCGGCGTCGGGCAGGAATCCGGGGGTGGCCTCGAGCTGGAAGGTCGAGACCTCGGCCACGACGACGTCGGCCTCGTCGCGCCCCAGCCCGCTGTAGGGCGGTCCGAACATCGTGTTGCCCGCCACGGCCGGCCGGCGGCCGGCGGCGGCCAGGACCGCCCGCACGAGCTCGCACACGGTCGACTTGCCATTCGTCCCGGTGACACCGACGACCGGGCGATCGTCCAGGCGCCAGCCCAGCTCGAACTCGTCGAGGATCGGTATGCCGAGGGCCGCCGCCGCCGCGGGCAGCGGGGCGTCGAGCTCGAACCCCGGACTGCGCACGACACAGCCGGGGCGGGGGAGGTTCACGGCGTGGGACCCGTCGCCCTCCATGTCGACCGCCACGCCCTCCGCCTCGAGCTCGGCTCGGATGCCGGGCGCCCGGGGCGAGCTGCCGCGATCCCAGGCGCGGACGTTATGCGGCCCCGCGACCCGGGCCAGGGCACGCGCTGCCGCGAGCCCCGCCCGCCCGGTGCCCGCTACCAGGTAGGGGCCGCCGGGAAGCGGCGGGCGCTCGCGGGTGAAGCGGAGAGGAGGGTCAGCCGGCGAGGGGAGCGATGCGGCTGTGTCCGAGCCCGGGCTGGCCGTCGACCAGGGCGTCGAAGGAGGGGCTGGTCTGGACGAGGTCGTACGAGGGCGCGGGAGGCACTGCGTCGTAGCTGTCGGCGCCGAAGACGCCGTCGTAGCTGGGCGTCGGAAGGTTGTTGTCGTAGCTGTCCGAAGCCGGTTCCGTACGGCTGACGCGAATCGCGATCTGGCTCACAGGCTCTCCTCCAGCAGGAGTCAGGGAAAAGGGTGCGGCATTATAGGTGTGTCGAGGTCGATGGCGGCGCCCACCCGCCGCCCGTCGGCTGTCGCTCGCGCCTCACCCAGCGCCGCGAGCCCCCGCGGCTCCCGATCCCACCCGTAGGAAACCGGCAGCAGGCCCGGGACGATGGCGCGCGCGACCGCGAAGGGCGCCGTGGACGACGTGGTCAGCGAGACGACGACGGGCTCGCCGATGGCGCGCACCACCTCGGTCGCCGGGTCCGCCGGGCACGGCACGTCCCCGAACTCGATCACCTCCGGCGAGGCGGCGAGGAAGCGGGCGCGCTCCGCGTGCTCGGGGACGAGGTAGAGGCGCATGTGATCCTCCGGCGAGACCACCTCCTCCGGTCGCAGCCGGGGCGGCGTACGGGGAAGCTCGCTCGAGAGCACCAGGGCCGCCTCGTCCAGCGCCTTGGCGCCCGCCTCGCGCGGGTCGTCGCGGGAGCCGAGGGCGACATGGAGGCGCTCGCCGGACTGGAGTACGGCCATCACGACCGGCTTGGTCTCCAGCGTCAGGTTCACCAGGTCCACGGAGAAGCCGGCTCGCTCCACGGCGCCGGCCAGCTCGCGCGCCGGGTCCGGCAGCCCGGCCGGGTCGATGCGCTCGCGCGACAGGCGCTGGGCCCAGGTCCAGGTGAAGGCATCGCGCTCGATCAGCTCGAGGACGGCGCGCTCCGCGGCATCGCGCGCGTCGCGGCCGGCCGCGCCGCCGGAGCTCGAGGCGGCGGGTGCGGCCGGCGCGCCCGGGTCGTTGAGGCCGAGGTAGACGGCGCTCGCGGGCACCCATGTGGCCGTGCCGCCCGGCGATGAGCCCTCCATCCACAGCAGCTCGTCGCGCGCGTCGTAGGGGCGCGCGCCGTGCGCGGCGTACTGCGCCTCCGTCCAGCGGTGCAGCTCGTCGGGCGTCACGCGGCTCTCGAGCTCGTCCGCTCGGGCCCGGCGCAGGCGCCCCGGGTCGACCTCGGTGAGGCCGAAGCGCTCAGCGGCCTCCGCCCGGGCCAGGAGCTCGGAGAGCTCGGCCGAGGGGGTCGTGCCCCGCCCCACGCGGTTGGCGGCGGGCAGCGGGGAGGCGAGGTTGCCGACCGCGTAGCGGGCCAGGTAGGGGCGGCGCAGCGGCCCCAGCGGCGGGCCGACCTCGATCGGCCCGACGCCGCGCAGCGGCCCCAGCCGGTGGGGCTTCTCCACCCCCAGTTGCCCGAGCAGCCCCGGTTCGAGCGACGCGACGGCACCGCCGCCCAGTGCCGCCACCCGGACGGTCCGCGGATCCTCGTCCCCGGCGCGGCGCAGTGCCTGGGCCAGCGCCTCATCCGCCGGCCGGTCGCCCGCCACCGTCTGTCTCCCCCCGGCGGCCACGACGCCGTACGCGGTCAGGCGCTCGTCGTCCGCCAGGCCCGCGACGAACCAGCGCACGGCCCGGCGGCGGACGTCGTCGGGGGCGCTCTCGGGGATCACGAGGACCTCCGAGGCGGTCCAGGTGACCTCCAGCGGCTCCTCTCGTGCGGCGCGCAGGATCGCCTCGCCGAGCGCGATGCCCGGCGCGGGGTCGGGCGGAGCCGGGCCGGGGACGAGCGCCCCGTGCTCGCGCAGGGTCTCCAGGGTCCGCTCGGCGTCCTCGGGCGGGCTGTCCACCAGCCGCCTGACCGTCTCGGCGGTCGGCCCGGCGGCGAGCAGCGCCACCAGGTCTGACAGGCGCTCCAGGGGCGCGTCGATCTCCAGCTCGATGCTGGTCCCGGGCCGCCAGCACACGACGCGGCCGGGCTGGGCGGCGGCGAGCCAGGCGGGGTCGAGGTGCTCGGCCTCGGCGGCCATCAGCGGCGGGAGCGCAGCCGCTCGAGCGGCGCGACGAGCCGCTGGGCCACGCGATAGCGCAGCGAGCGCCGGATCTCCTCCAGGCGTCCCTCCGCCTCGTGGGCGCGCCGCTCGGCGTCGACCGCCCGCTGCTCGGCCTCGTGGGTGGCCTTCTGCTGGGCGGCGAGCAGGCGCTCGGCCTGCCACACGCGCATCCGCTCCTCCCACTGCAGGCGCACGAGCCGCGCCATCTCGCTGCCCGGCGACAGGGGAGTGCGCCGCTCCGCCACGCGGTCAAGCAGCCCGACGAGCTCGTTGGCATGGTCGATCGCGTAGTGGCGGGTGACGACGAGCTCGCGGTTGACCAGGCCCATGCCCGCGTCGTAGCGCTCGAGGTCGCGGCGCAGGACGTCGGGTCCGGGGGTCGTCTCGAAGGCCGTTCCGGCGAAGCCGTTGGCCTCCATCGCGGGATACGTCTCCGCGGTCACCCAGCCATCCACCGAGTACTCGTACACGTAGGCGGCGCAGCCCGAGCACATGCCCTCGAGGATCGAGCGCCCGTAGCCGATCACGATGTCGGCGTCGCGCAGATGGGGGGCCGGGTCGGGGACCGGCTCGCCGAAGCGCCCGAGCTGGCGCCACTCGATGCCGGCCCCCTCCAGCGCGCCCGTGACGGCGTCTCGCCGTTCGCCCTTCAGGTAGTTGCCGAGCAGGATCGCCCGGCGGGGGCGCTGGGGCGGCTCACCGGCGGGGATGAACCGCGTGTAGTCGATCGGCTGGCGCAGGCGCACGACCTCGACGTCCAGCGCCGTGGCGTCCACCCGGCGCGCGACGCGATCGTTGAGCACGACGACCACTCCGACGACGCCCGGCACCTGCGGCGGCACGTCGAGGGCCAGTTCGCCGCCGTGGCAGACGAAGACCTGGCCCGTGGAGGGGAAGCGCTCGGCCAGCGTGAGCGAGCTCACCTGATCCTGGGTGAGGATCGCGTCGCAGGACTCCGGCAGATCCTCCGGGCCCCGGATCTCGATCCCTTCGCGCTCGAGGCGCTGCGCCATCTCGCCGGAGTGGTGCGTGAAGGCGCTGACCTCGTGCCCGAGGTGCTGGAGCTCTCTGGCCACGGTGGCCAGATAGGTCACCGCGCCGCCGGGGGCGTCGAGGTAATAGGAGCCGAGCAGGATGCGCACGGCCGCGGACCCTAGATCAAGGACGACTGAGGCCGAACGTAGAATCGCGCCGCCTTCGCACGCATTCCGGCAAAGGGGGACTCAATGGAAGAGCGCGGCACTCCCGCCTACGTGGCCGAGTTCATCGGCACCTTCTTCCTCGTTCTGTTCATCTGCATGGCCGTCTCGGTCAATTCTCCGGGTGGCCTCCAGTTCACGGACTTCGCCGTCATCGGCCTCGTCCACGCCTTCACCCTGGCGGTGCTCGTCTACTCGCTCGGCGGCACGTCTGGGGCGCACTTCAACCCGGCCGTCACGGCGGCGCTGGCCGGGCTGGGCAAGATCTCGCCGCTCAACGCCCTCGTGTACTGGCTCGTCCAGCTATCGGGCGGCGTCGCCGCCGCTCTCGTGGTGAAGCTGCTCGTGCTCGACGAGGGCAAGAGCGCGAACTACGGCGCCGCCACGGTGTCGGAGAAGTTCCTCCAGGGCAAAGGGCTGTCGGGCCTGCTGATCGAGGCCCTCGGGACCTTCGTCCTCATGTGGGCGATCATGGGGGTGGCCGTCAATCCGCGCGGCGAACGGGCGTGGGCCGGCTGGGTCATCGGCCTCGCGCTGGGCGCGGCCGTCCTCGTGTTCGCCCCGCTCGACGGGGGCAGCTTCAACCCGGCCCGCTGGTTCGGGCCGGCGATCGTCTCGGGCGAGTACGCCGACTGGTGGGCCTACATCCTGGGCCCGATGGTGGGCGCGCTGCTCGCCGCCTTCGGCTACAAGGCGCTCGTGCTCGACACCCACGATCGGATGGGGAAGGCGCCCATAGAGACGCTGGACTGAGGAGGCCCGCGCCGGCGCCCGGAGCCGGGGAGTCGCCTTGCCTAGACTCCCCCCGGTGCGCCGGCGCGTCACCTTCTCCCGCAACCTGACGCTGTCCCTGTCGCGGACCTGCCGCTGCTACTGCAAGTACTGCGCGTTCGCCACGCATCAGGCTCATCTCCACGAGCCCGACGAGGTGCTCGAGATCCTCGACGGCGCGGCGCGCCGCCAGGTCAAGGAGCTCCTCGTGCTCACCGGGGAGAAGCCGGAGGTGAACCCCGGGGTGGCCGAGCGGCTGCGCACGCTGGGCCATGCTGATTTCACGTCGTACGTGGTCTGGGTGTGCGAGCGTGCGCTGGAGCGCGGCCTGCTGCCCCACACCAACCTCGGCGTGCTCTCGCGGGAGGACCTGGGGCGCCTGCGCGAGGTCACCGCCTCCCAGGGGCTGATGCTGGAGTCGGTCAACCCCGATCTCGTCGCCCACCAGGGCTCGCCCACCAAGGGTCCGGCGCGGCGCCTGGAGACCATCCGGGCGGCGGGCGAGCTGCGGATTCCCTTCACCAGCGGAATCCTCGTGGGCATCGGCGAGACGGCCGACGAGCGCGTGGCCGCGCTGGAGGCACTGGCCGAGGTCCACGCCGAGTACGGCCATCTCCAGGAGGTCATCCTCCAGAACTTCGTGCCGCACCGCCGCTACCACGGCGAGGAGCCGGCGGACATCGCCGGCGAGGCCGCCGACGAGTACTGGCGCACCGGCCTAAACGCTCCGCCCGAGCTGTCGCCGCCCGAGTGGGCCACGCCGATCGACATCGCGGAGATGCGCCGCCTGGTGGCCGAGGCGCGCCGGCTGCTGCCCGGCGTGGGCGTCCAGATCCCGCCCAACCTCGCCGACTGGTGGCCGGAGCTGGTGGCTGAGGGCGCGACCGACCTCGGCGGCCTGAGCGCCAACGGCGATCACATCTCGCCCGAGCACCCCTTCCCGTCGCCTCACCAGGTGCGAAAGCGCCTGGCGGCCGACGGCGTCGCGCTGACCGAGCGCCTCTGCGTCTACCCCCAGTACATCGAGCCGGCCTGGATGGCCCAGGGCGTGCTCGACGTGATCAAGTCGCGCTACTGGAGCTTCATCCCCCGGCGGGGGTCCGGCCGCCAGGAGGCGCCGTTCGCCATCCGCTCCGACCTGGCCGGCCCGGCGGTGGAGCGCGCCCGTGAAGGCGGGGCGCTGACGCCGGAGGAGCTGACGGCCCTCTTCGCCGAGACCCGGCCGGAGGCCATCGAGGAGATGCGCGCCGCCGCCGACGAGCTGCGCGAGGAGCTGGCGGGGGAGACCGTCACGTTCGTCGTCAACCGCAACATCAACGTCTCGAACATCTGCACCGTGGGATGCGCGTTCTGCGGCTTCGGCCAGGGCAAGCGCTCGCCCGACGCCTACGAGCACGACGAGGCGGAGTTCCGCCGCCGGGTGGGTGAGGCGGTCGACTACGGGGCGACCGAGATCTGCATGCAGTCGGGCATCCACCCCGACTGGGGCCTGGAGGACTACGAGCACTGGCTGCGGGTGGCCAAGGACGAAGCCCCGCAGCTGCACCTCCACGCCTACTCGCCGATGGAGGTCTCGCACATGAGCGACGTCTCGGGCCTTTCGCCTCGCGCCGTGTTCGAGCGCCTGCGCGAGGCCGGCCTGGACTCCACGCCGGGCACCGCGGCCGAGGTGCTCCACGACGGCGTGCGCCAGCGGATCAGCCCCAACAAGCTGCCCGTCGCCCGCTGGGTGGAGGTCATCGAGGCCTCCCACGCCGTGGGCCTGCGCTCCACCGTGACCGTGATGTTCGGCCACATCGAGGAGCCGTGGGAGCTGGCCGAGCACATGCGGGTCGTGCGCGAGCTTCAGGAGCGCACCGGTGGCTTCACCGAGTTCGTGCCGCTCTCGTTCATCCCCTTCCACACCCTCCTGGGCCGCACCCACGGGGTGGAGGAGATCTCGCGCGAGGAGAACCTCAAGCACACGGCGGTCTTCCGCCTGGCGCTCGGTCGCATGATCCCGTCGCTCCAGGCGAGCTGGGTCAAGATGGGACTGGACGCCGCGACCGAGGCGCTGCGCTGGGGCGTCAACGACCTCGGGGGGACGCTGATGGAGGAGAACATCAGCCGCCTGGCCGGCTCCTACCACGGCGTGCGCCTGGACCCGCCGGAGCTGATCGCCGCCGCGCATCGCGCCGGCCGCCCGGCGGCCGAGCGCACGACGCTCTACGACATCCGCGCGCGTCACCCGCTGAGCGAGCGGGCCGCCGCCTGATGTGAGCGACGACCTTCAGCTCAACGATCCGCAGACCCTCTATCGCCGCTGGGAGGACTCGCAATGGTCGCCCTTCGCGATCGACCTGGTCCGCGACGCGGAGCAGTGGGCCGGACTCGCCGAGGAGAGGCGCGCGCTGGTCTACTACGTCCTGTCCTCGCTGATGGTCGCCGAGGAGCGGATCACGACCAAGTTCAGCGGGCTCGTCAGCGCCCACGCCAGCGAGGAGGAGGCGACGTTCCTGGCCACCCAGCAGGTGGACGAAGCGCGCCACATGCAGTTCTACGCGCGCTTCCAGGACGAGGTCATCGCCTCGCCCGAGGCGATCGCCGCGCACGTCGCCCGGGCTCGGGAGCAGGTCTCAGACGCCTTTCGCCAGATCTTCGACGTGGCGCTCGTGGAGGCCCACGAGGCGCTGGTCGCCGCTCCGGGCGACCTCGCCGCGAAGGTCCGCTTCGTCACGCTCTACCACCAGGTCCTCGAGGGGACGCTGGGGCTGACGTCCTTCCGGTTCATCACCGCCTACCTGCGGCGCGAGGACCTGCTCGGGGGATTCGTCGAGGGCTACACGAAGATCCACCACGACGAGACGCGGCACATCGGCTACGGGGTCTGGTTCCTGCGCGAGACCGTCCGCGACCATCCCGAGCAGGCGGATGTCGTGCGCGCGACGCTGCGCGATCTCCTGCCCGCGGTGGCCGACTCGCTCAAGCTGCCCGGCGACGAGGGCGCGTCGACCCTCCTCGGGGTCTCCGAGGACGAGCTGCGCCAGTTCGCGCTCGGCGGCCTGACGCGCCGGCTGTCGATCATCGGCGTCCCGATCGAGAGCGTCGTTGCCTGAGCGTTGACCTCTCCGGGGTGCGGCCCAGAGCCTGACGACCGAGCTGGCGGAGCAGGCCGACGTCGCTCACCCAGGTCCCGGCCGCCGAGCTCGACGGCGCCTGACCTCTAGTGGCAGTTGTCGCTGATCACGGCGGCCTCGTCCAGCGCCCAGTCGAAGTCACGGCCCGGCGGCGCGCCCTCGACCTTGAACGTGGCCGGCACCTTGCCCGCGCAGGCCGGGTCGAGAAGCGTCTCGCGCACGTCGAGGTTGATGTCGAGGTCCTGCGGGACGGCGACCAGCAGTCCCTGCCCGCCCGACTCGGGCTTGAGCACGAACGTCTGGCCCACGCCACCGGAGCCGACCGTCTTGATGTCCGTGGCGGTGCCCTGAAGTCTCAGCATCTCGTGACCGACGGGCTTGCGCAGGCCGGAGTCCGCCGGCGTCGTGACGGTCTTGGTCTGCGTGACCGTCTTGGTCTTGTCGCTGCCGCCGCAGGCGCCGAGGGCAAGTGCGCACAGCGCGAGGGGGGCGAGGCGTCGCATGCGCCGGACCCTATGCGTCGAGCCCGACGGCAGCGAGTGCCTGCGCCTGGTCGGTGAACCACTCCATCCGGACCGCCTGGCCGTCGCGCAGCGTCCACAGATAGCCCTGCGGCGTGGCCAGATCCATGCCGCTCTCGCGACCCCGGCTGCGGAACAGGCCGAGCACCAGCACCCGGTCGCCCAGGTCGATCACGCGCTCGACGTCGATCGCGACCGATTCGTAGGACTCGAATAGCTTGCGCATGGCCTGGCGCCAGCCCTCGTGGCCGCGCCGAGTGCCCGGCTCCAGCGCCTCGGGGGAGTTCACGTACTCGATGTCGGGAGAGAGCAGGCCGAGGTCGATCGGACTCTCGTCGCGGTTCCACGCCTCGTGCAGGCGCCGGATGATGTCCACGTTCGCCTCGCTCACGGTCGTCCCTCGCTCGCCAGGCCGGCCGCGCGCAGTCCGGCCTCGTGACCCCAGAACCACTCCATCCGCGTCGCCACACCGTCCCGGAACGTCCACAGGTAGGACAGCTCCCGGTCCATGCGCATTCCGCTGCCCCGCCCCCGGACCACGAGGCGGCCCAGGATGAGGACGCGGCCCGGGCCGGCATCGAGGAGGTCGTCGACCTCGACCTGGACGTCGTCGTAGGGCTCGAACACGACGCCGATCGCGGTGGTCCACCCGTCTTGTCCGCGCCGCGTGCCCGACTCGATCGCGTCGGGCGGGTTGACGTACTCGAAGTCGTCGGCGATGGCGCCGAGCGCCACCAGGTCCTCACCCCGGTTGAAGGCATCCACCAGCTCACCCACCCGATCGGTCAGCTCGCTCACCGGAACAGGTCCTCCTCCAGGGGCCGGACCAGCGCGGCGGCGCCCGGCCCGTCGTCGGCGGTGACGAATCGCTCCAGTCCGCGCACGACGACCGCGGGCTCGCCCGAGTCCTTACCCGCTCTCGCCAGGTCGGCGGCCGCCGCGGCCTCGTCGGCGATCGCGATCCACGTGGCCGCGAGCTCGCGGCCATGGCGGTCGGCGCGCCCGCGCCAGTCGTCGAACGCGGCCAGCCCGGCCAGCCCGATCGCCACCTCGCACTGGCCGTGGCGCCAGGCCCGGCCGAACGAGTCGGTGATCACGACGGCCGGCGACGCCCCGGTCCGCTCGCGCAGCTCCGCGCGCAGCGCCCGGGCCGAGCCGTCGGGGTCGAGCGGGAGCAGGACGACGGCGTCCTCGGAGCCCGCGTTGGAGGCGTCGACCCCCGCGTTGGCGCAGACGAACCCGTGGCGGGTGCGGCACACGAGCACGCGCTCGTCCCGCACGACCTCGGCCGACTCGTCCAGGACCACCTGCACATGACGCGGATCGCGTTCCAGGCGTGAGGCGAGGTCGCGCGCGCGGTCGCCCGGCTGCACGTCGGCCAGGCGCCGCACCCGCCCCTCGGCCTTGGAGACCACCTTGTGGGCGACGCACAGGACGTCGCCGTCGCCCAGGGAGCCGCCGGCGGCCCGGGCGGTCAGGGCGGCGAGGTCGTCCCCCTCGGCGACCTCGGGCAGGCCGTCGAGTGCCTGGGCGCTGATCGGGCTCACGCGACGGCGCGGCCGCGGGCGATGGCGTCGACCACGTCGTCGGTGCGCAGGCGCGGCCCGGTTCGCGCCGCCAGCGCCTTGCGCAGGGCCGCGAGATCGCCGGACGTGTCGACGTCGAGCAGCAGCGAGGGCGGCTCGCTGACGGTCACGCGCGCGCCGGCACTCTGCGCCAGGTCCCGGTGGCGCGCGAACGAGCCCTCGCCGAACGCGGGGGTGATGACGGCCGGGGGCGCCAGGAGCAGGCCGTTCGTTCCCGTCCCGTGACGGTCCGGGACGATCGTCACGGCGGGCGGATCGCCGCCGTGCGCCAGGAGCTCGTCGATCTCGGCCGGCTCGAGGGCCGGGCAGTCGCCGGGGACGAGCAGCACGCGCTCGGCCCCGAGCTCGGCGGCGCGCTCCACGCCGGCCGTCGCGGCCGGGCTCTGGCCGGCCTGCGCGGCGTCTCCGATCACGTCGGCGCCGACCGCCAAGGCGGGCGCCATGGCGCGGGGCTCCCCGGTGACGACGATCACGCCATTGAGCCCGCGCACCCGGCTCAGGGCCGTCAGCACGTCGCGCACCATCGCCTCCGCCAGCACCTCGCGGGTCCACGGCTCCAGACCCTCGGCGAGGCGCTGCTTGGCCGCGTCGAAGCGCTTGACGGGGAGGACGGCGAGGGTGTTCATGGCCCGGCTCCGAACGGTAGCGCTCAGCCCGCGAGGGCCTCGGCGAAGCGCAGAGTCTCCCGCGCCACCCGGCGCCGCGCGTCCGGGGTGTCCATCAGGACGTCGGTCTCGAGCACGGCCACGGCGTCCGTTCGCTCGTCGGCCACCAGGCCGTCGATCACGCCGGCGTAGCCCGCCGCGATCCCGCCTGAGTCCAGCGGATGGCCGGCCCACTGCATGAAGGCATCCGTGGGGCCCTTGAGCACCTCACCGCCGACCAGCGGCGAGACGGCGACCACGGGCGCGGGCGCCTCGGCCAGTGCCTCGCGCATACCCGGGATGGCGAGGATCGGGCCGATCGAGATGACCGGGTTGGAGGGGCCGATGACGATGGCCCGAGCCGAGGCGATCGCCTCCAGCGCCTCGGGCGAGGGGCGGGCGGCCGAGGCGTCCTCGAACTCGACGCCGTCGACCGGGCCGGCGCCCCTGGCCTTGATGAGGTACTCCTGAAGCGACCACCACTCGCCCGCGTGGCGCACCCGCGTGCGGACCCGGTCGTCGGTCATCGGCACGACCCGCGCCGCGACGCCCAGCGCCGTGCGCAGCGCGTCCAGCGCCTCGGTGAGCCTCGCGCCCTGCGCCAGGGTCTGGGCGCGCTGGACGCACACCGCGAGATCGCGGTCGCCGAGGTTGAACCACACGTCCTCGCCCAGGTCGCGCAGGCCCGCCATGACCTCGAACGTGTCGTCGCGCAGCCCCCAGCCCCGCTCGTCGATGCGGTCGGCCAGCCAGTAGAGGGTCAGGTCGGGATCGGGCGAGACGTGCGCGCCGTAGATCTCGATGTCGTCGGCGGTGTTCGAGACGACGACGAGGCCCTCGCCGGCCACGTCGAGCATCCCGCGGGCCAGCTTCGCGCCGCCGGTGCCCCCGGCTAGGACGACGACTTCGGCGGCGGCCACAGGTCGTCGGGAAGGCCGGTGATGCGGATGCCCGCATGCGTCCTGTAGCGGACGTTCATGGAGATCAGCAGGGCGGTGAGCGGCTCGACGATCCGCGCCATCTCCAGGCGTCCCGCGTCGACGCAGCGCATACCGGGGATGCGGCCGATGATCTCGGCCGCCTCGCGTTTGTCCGCCTTGCGGTCGCCGCAGATCAGGACGTCCTCGTCCAGCTCGGCGTCGAGTTCGCTCATCAGCGAGGCGCTGGTCGTGTGCAGGGCCGAGACGACGCGCACGCCGTCGGCCGCCATCTCGGCGGCCTGCTGGGCGGCCGACCCCTGGGGCACGCCGAGGACCCGCGTGGCCTTGCCGCCCACCGCGGCGGCGAGCGGGACGGTGGCGTCGACGAGCAGCTGGCCCTCGCTCATCACGGGAGCGAGGTTCGTGAGGTTCTCCGACTGGTTGCGGAACGGCACGCAGAGGAACACGACCTGCGCCGCCTGCGCCGCCTCGGCGTTCTCCAGGCCCTGAAACGACCCCTCGGGAACCTGCTCGGTCGCCCGCTGGGCCGCCTCGGCGGCGCGCTCGGCCGAGCGCGAGCCGATCACCACGGGCGTCCCCTCGCGCCCCAGGCGCACGGCCAGACCGAAGCCCAGGGCCCCGGTGCCGCCGATGATCGTCACGGGATCGGACACGGCGGCGCAGGCTATAGGGTGGGCGGCCGATGCGATTCGAGAACCGCAGCGCCCTGGTGACCGGCGGCGCCTCGGGGATCGGGGCCGCCACGGCGCGGCGCCTGGCCGCCGAGGGAGCGCGGGTCGCGGTGGCCGATCTCAACGCGGACGGGGCGCGCGAGGTCGCGGGCGAGATCGACGGCGTGGCCGTCGTGATGGACGTCCTGGACAACGACTCGGTGGCCGCCGGCGTCGACGAGGCGACCGAGGGCGTGGGCCCGCTGGACGTGCTCGTCAACAATGCGGGCGGCGGCGAGCGCGGGCTGGGCTGGTTCGTCGACCTCGATCCCGGCGACTGGGACTTTCAGCTGCGCCTGAACCTGCACAGCGTCCTCGCCGTGACCCAGCGGGTCGTCGGCGGAATGCGCGAGCGCCGCCGCGGGGCGATCGTCAACCTGGCCAGCGAGGCCGGGCGCGGCGGCTCGGAGATGAACGTCCCGTACTCGGCCGCGAAGTCCGGGGTGATGGGCTTCACCAAGGCGATCGCCCGCGAGTTCGGCCGCTACGACGTGCGCTGCAACGCGGTCGCGCCGGGTCCGATCGAGACCCCCCTGCTCGACGCGGTGGCCGGCACCGGCGAGGCGGGCGTCCGCTACCGCCAGGGCATGATCGACGCCACCCGCCTGGGCCGCGCGGGATCGCCCGACGAGGTCGCCGCCACGATCGCCTTCCTGGCCTCCGACGAGGCCTCGTTCATCACGGGGGAGACGCTCGGAGTCAGCGGCGGCCTCCAGATGTATTAGCGGCCCTCCCGGAACTGCTGGGCGGCCTCCCGGTAGCGTTTGTGGCATGGACGAGCTGCGTGTGGGTGACGAGCGCACCGACGAATTCACGGTCGAGGGGCGGCTGCTGACGGACGTCGGCGGGACGATCGGCCGCAGTGTCCTCTCGACGCCCGGCATGATCGCGATGATGGAGCGCAACGCGGCGATGCTGGCCTATCCGAAGCTTCCGGAGGGCAAGGCCACGGTGGGCTTCGAGGTGTGCATCAAGCACGTCGCCGCCGCGGTCGAGGGGACCCGCTGCACCGTCCGGGCCCGGCTCAACGAGATCGCCGACGGGCGCAAGCTGCGCTTCGACGTCGAGGTGACCGAGAACGGCCGCACGCTCGGGGTGGGAACGCACGAGCGCCGGGTGGTCGGCGCATGAGCCTTCCCGTGGTCGGGATCTGCACGGCGGCCGAGCGCGCGCGCTGGGGGGCCTGGGACATGCCGGCCTACCTGCTGCCGCGCAACTACATCGATGCGATCCAGCGCGGCGGCGGCCTGGCGCTCATGCTGCCGCCCGACCCGGCCGTGACCGTCGACCCCGATCTGGTCCTCGACCGCCTCGACGGGCTCATCCTGGCCGGCGGCGTCGACGTCACGCCGGACACCTACGGGGCGCCGCGCCATCCCACGACCGACCCGGGCTCGCCCGAGCGCGACGCTTTCGAGCTCGCCCTCGCGCGCCGCGCGATGGAGCGCGACATCCCGTTCCTGGGCATCTGCCGCGGGATGCAGGTCATGAACGTCGCCCGCGGCGGGACCCTCGTCCAGGACATCCCCGAGCGCTCCGGCCACGACGAGCACCGGCGCGTCCTGGGCACCTTCGACGGGGCCGACCACGACGTGCGCCTGCGCGCCGGCTCGCTCGCGGCGCGCGCCGCCGGCGAGGAGCACCACGCCACGAAGTCCCACCATCACCAGGGGGTCGAGGGCGTGGGGGAGGGGCTCGAGGTGACCGGCTGGGCGGTCATGGACGAGCTGCCCGAGGCGCTCGAGGACCCGGAGCGGCGCTTCGCCCTCGGGGTCCAGTGGCATCCCGAGGCCGACGAGACCAGCCGGCTCATCGGCGCGCTCGTGCAGGAGGCGGCCGCGCACCGCGCCGCCGCCTCGCGATGAGCGCGGAGACGGTCGCGCGCGCGCTCGCCTATCCGTTCGAGGTTCCCGCCGGGTCCTATCTGCTGCGCGACGGGCGCCCGGCGCCGCTGCCCGATCCCGCCGGAGCTACCGGTGGGCGGATGCCCGTCCTGGCCTTCGGCGCCAACGCGTCACCCAGCGCTCTGGCGGCGAAGCTCGGCGACCGCGCGCGTGAGGCCGAGGTGACGGTGCTCGCGGGCCGCCTGCGGGACTTCGACGTGGTCCACTCGGCCCACGTGTCCCCCTACGGTTCGATCCCGGCGGCGCTCCAGCACTGCCCGGGGGTCGTCGCCTCGGTCCACGTCGTGCACCTGACGCAGGACGAGCTCGCCGCCGTTCACCGCAGCGAGCCCAACTACGCCTTCGCGCGCCTGCGAGGACTCGGCCTCGAGGTCGACGGCGGCGCGCTTCTGGGCTCGGTGCACGCCTACCTCACCCGGCACGGTTGCCTGCGTCTGGCCGGCGAGCCCGTGGCGGTGTCGGCCGTGCCGGCCGAGGGCCGGCGCTGGCGCGCCCTGGATCAGCCCGGCGTGCTCGCCGCCGCTCGCGACCGCCTCGCACCCGGCGCGGATCTCGACGAGTTCGTCCTCGAGCAGGCGAGCGACCCCGAGGTGGCGGGGCAGCGCACCGCCGCGCTTCGCCGGGACGCCGAGCCTTTCGCCTGGACCGACTGGGAGGAGGTGGGCCCGTGAGCCCGATCGTCACGGTGGAGGAGCGGGGCGACATCGCGCTGGTGCGCGTCGATCGCCCGCCCGCCAACGCGATGGACCTCGAGCTCCTCGCCGCCGCGCACGACGTCCTGGACGACCTGCGCGCCCGCGATCCCGCCGCCGTCGTGCTCGCCGGACGCGAGGGTGTCTTCTCCGCCGGGGTTGACCTCAAGCTCGCCCCGACGCTCGACTCCGAGGGGCAGGGGGCGATGGTCGACGGGATCAACCGGATGTTCGCGGGCTGGTACGCGTTCCCGCGCCCGGTGGTGACGGCCGTGACGGGCCACGCGATCGCCGGGGGCCTGATCCTGGCCCTGTGCGGGGATTGGCGGGTGGGCGCGACCGAGGGTCGCTACGGCCTGACCGAGTTGCGCGCGGGCATCCCCTATCCGGCCGTGGCGATGCGCGCTGTTCGGGCGGAGCTCGATCCCGGCGTGGCGCGGCGGCTCGTCCTGCGCGCGGAGCTGCTCGAGGCGCCCGCGGCGCTGGCGGCCGGGCTGTTCGACGAGCTCGCCGCCCCGGCGGAGGTGATCCCGCGGGCGCTGGCCGTCGCGGGGGACCTGGCCTCGTTCCCACGGGGCGCGTATTCCACGATCAAGCGCCAGCTGCGGGGCGAGACGATCGAGGCGATGCAGGGGGTCCTGGAGGGCGGAGATCCGCTGGCAGAGCGAGGGTGGATGGACGAGGACACCGCCGCCGCGGCCGCCGCGACGCTGCGCGGCGAGAGGCCCCGCCGGGAGGGCTGAGCATGGCCGCCGCCCTGTGCCTGCCGCCGGTCGTCCTATAGTCCGGGCGTGCGCACGTCGAAGGCGTTGAGGGCGACCGCGTGGGCGGTCGTCGCCGCCGGGATCGCCGCTCCGCTGGTTCGCCGGCGCCTGAAGCTGCCTCCCCCGGCCGTCGCCGCCGCCGCGGCGGCGGCGCCCGCTGCGCTGTGCGTGGCCCAGCGGCGCTCGTTCGCTCGCGACGTCGGCACCTGCGTCCTGCAGATGTGGGCGTACATCGCCGTCTACGAGATGCCCAACGACGATCCCGAGGCGCTCCTGCGCCGGGTGCGCATCGACTATCCCGTCCGGATCGACCGCGCGCTGGGCCTGGGGGTCACGCCCACCCAGCGCCTCCAGAGCCTCTTCGCCCATCCCGACCACATTCGCCCGCACGAGAAGCCGCTCGTCTGGGCCCACTGGATCTGGTTTCTCGTGCCCCACAGCGCCGTGGCCTACGTGCGCGCCTTCCATCCCGAGCAATTCCCGCGGGCGGCCGCTCAGACCTACGCCGTGTTCGACCTCGGCTCGACCGTCTACTGGGCGCTGCCCACGGCCCCGCCCTGGTACGCGGCCAAGCAGGGACGCATGGGAAATGCGAAATTTCCGATGGTTCGGAGAATGATGATCGAGTACGGGGAACAGTTCTGGAAGGGCGGCTGGGAGCCCCTCTACAGTTTTCTTGCCGGAAACCCGCTTGCCGCGATGCCCTCGTTGCATTTCGCCACGTCAGTCATGGCCGCCCACGTGCTGGCCGACACCGGCCCCGTCGCCGGGGTGGTGGGCTGGACCTATGCCGCGACCCTGGGCCTCGCGCTCGTCTACCTGGGCGAGCACTACCTGATCGACCTGCTCGCGGGTCTGGCCCTTACCGAGGGCGTGCGGCGTGCGGCGCCCCGCGCGGCGCCCGCGTTCATCGCCGCCTCGCGGGTGATCCAGAGTCTCGAGCGCCGGGCGCAGGCCGCCTAGCCATGAGCGAGCGCTCCCTCACGCGCGAGCAGTCCACCGCGCCCGTGACGGAGCCCAACACCGAGGCCGAGGACGACGCCGACGAGGAGATGCCCTCGGCGCGCCTGACGCGCCGCCACTGGCTCTTCTTCGGCCTGTTTGTCGCGTCGGCGATCGCCTTCCTCTACTTCGTGCTGCCGCAGATCGCGGGCCTCCAGGACACCTGGAACCGCATCGACAACGGCGATCCGGCGTGGCTGGTCGCGGCCGCGGCGCTGGAAGGCCTGTCCTTCGGCGGCTACATCATCCTGTTTCGCACGGTCTTCGTCCGCGGCGACTCGCAGATCGACTGGCGCGAGAGCTACCAGATCACCATGGCCGGGCTGGCGGCCACGCGCCTGTTCGCCGCCGCCGGCGCGGGCGGCATCGCGCTGACGGCGTGGGCGGTGCGCCGCTCGGGCCTGCCCCGGCGCATCGTGGCCTGCCGGATGGTGGCGTTCATGACCCTGCTCTACGCCGTGTTCATGGGGGCGATCGTGGTCTTCGGCATCGGGCTCTACACGGGCATCTTCCACGGCGGCGGGAGCATCGCGATCACGATCATCCCCGCCATCTTCGGGGCCGCCGCCATCGGGCTCTTCCTCGCGATCTCGCTCGTGCCCACCGACTTCGAGCGGCTGGTCGGGCGCTGGGCGAAGGGACACCGGCGCCTCAAGCTCGTGCGCCTGGCCCAGCGCCTGGCCACGGTGCCGGCCTCGCTGGCCACCGGCGTGCGCACCGCCATCGACCTCGTGCGCGAGCGCAACTGGGGGCTGCTGGGCGCGATCGCCTGGTGGGCCTTCGACATCAGCGTCCTGTGGGCGTGCTTCCACGCCTTCTCCGAGACGACGCCGTCGATCGCCGTCATCGTCATGGGCTACTACCTGGGTCAGGTGGCCAACGTCCTGCCGCTGCCCGGCGGGATCGGCGGGGTCGAGGGCGGGATGATCGGCGCCTTCGTCGCCTTCAACGTCCCGGGTGGCCTCGCCGTCGTGGCCGTGCTCACCTACCGGGCCTTCTCCTTCTGGCTGCCGACGATTCCCGGCGCGATCGCCTACCTTCAGCTACGACGCACGGTCAGCCGGTGGAAGGAGGAGCGCGCCGAGGCGCGCGCCGCCGCCGCGTAGGGCGCGTAACGTCCGCCGGGCCGCTGCTACTATACAAAGTAAAGTATGAGCGAGATCGAGAACGTCATCATCATCGGAAGCGGCCCCGCCGGCTACACGGCGGCGCTCTACACGTCCCGTGCCAACCTGCACCCGCTGGTCATCGAGGGCTACGCCTGGGGTGGCCTGCTCCAGCAGACGACGGACGTCGAGAACTACCCGGGCTACCCCGAGGGCATCATGGGCCCCGAGATGATGCAGCAGTTCCGCGACCAGGCCGAGCGCTTCGGCACCCGCTTCATCACCGATCAGGCGACCAGGGTCGAACTGGCCGACGCGCCCGGCGGGATCCACAAGGTCTTCGTGGGCGACGACGAGTACCAGGCCCGCTCCGTGATCCTGTCCATGGGCGCCGAGCACCGCAAGCTCGGGATCCCGGGCGAGGAGGAGCTGGGAGGACGAGGCGTCTCCTACTGCGCCACCTGCGACGCGGCGTTCTTCAAGGACGCCCAGACCGTGATCGTCGGCGGAGGCGACTCGGCGATGGAGGAGGCGATCTTCCTGGCGAAGTTCGCGTCCAAGGTCTCGATCGTCCACCGCCGCGACGAGTTCCGGGCGTCGAAGATCATGCTCGAGCGCGCGCGCGAGGCCGAGAACATCGAGTTCCTCACGCCATACGTGGTCGAGGAGTTCGCCGCTCCGCCGGAGGGCGTCCAGCTGCCCACCGCCCGGCTGCGCAACACCGAAACCGGCGAGGAGCGCTCGCTGGAGAACGTCGGCACGTTCATCGCGATCGGCCACGACCCGCAGTCGGAGATCGTGACCGGCCAGATCGACCTGGACGAGAACGGCTACATCGTCACCGAGGGGCGGTCCACCCGCACCAACCGGCCGGGCGTCTTCGCGGCCGGCGACGTCGTGGACCACACCTACCGCCAGGCGGTCACCGCCGCCGGCAGCGGCTGCTCGGCTGCCCTGGACGCCGAGTGGTACCTGCGCGACACGCCCGAGGTCCCGACGCCCGAGGGCCTGCCCGAGGGCGACCTCGCCGAGGCGCAGTGGGCGCCGGCCAAGCGCTAGCCGGCTGAACCTTTCCTCCGGCGCTCGTCCCCGACGGGGAACGTGGCGCTACGCTGCGGCGCGATGGCGACCGTCGACCGCGCGACCGAGCTGGGCCTCCGGGAGATCGAGGAGTTTCGCGAGGCGCAGGCCACATGGCCCCGCGGAGACCGGCCGGCGGCGATCCGGGCGGCGGCCGGCGAGTTCCGGGCGCGCTTCGCGGGGGAGGGGCACGTGCGCGCCGTGCGCACCGTCGACCTGGTCTCGGCCGCCTATCCCGCGAGCTTCGCCTTTCACGGCGCGGCGAAGGGGGTCAACCCGTACATCAACATCATCAACCGCCTCGTGGTCGTGCAGTTCGACGACTTCGCGGGCGAGCGCCGGACGCTCGTCTGGGAGCCCACGGTGCCCGAGGGCTCGGCCGAGGCGCCGTTCTACGAGCAGCTCATCGCGCGCTTCGGCGACTGGGCCTCGCATCGCTTCGGCGAGACGCAGTTCAACACGATCGACACCGCGCTCGCCGCGGTGGGCCTGGGGCGCGCCGACGTCGACTTCGTGTCCTTCGACCATCTCCACGTCCAGGACCTGCGGATCACGATGGGCACCGCCGAGCCCATCGGCGACGAGAACGAGCCGCGCGAGCCGTTCTTTCCCAACGCGAAGTTCGTCTTCCAGTCCAAGGAGGTCGACACGTTCGCCTCCGTCCATCCCACGCAGTGGGCGTGGTACGTGCCCGGCGGAATGGACGGCGTGAGGACCGACAACATGGTGCTGGTGGACGGCGACGTCGCCCTGGGCAAGGGCGTCGCCCTGCTCTGGACTCCCGGCCACACGGACGGCAACCACTCGCTGTGCCTGAACACCCAGGACGGCATCTGGGTGAGCTCGGAGAACGGCGTGGCCGCCGACAACTGGCACCCCCACCTCTCGAAGATCCCCGGCGTGCGCCGCTGGGCCGAGTTCTACGGGCGCGAGGTCGTGATGAACGCCAACACGCTCGAGGACTCGGTCGACCAGTACGACTCGATGATCAAGGAGAAGGCGGTGGCCGACGTCAACCGCCGCGATCCGCGCTGGCACAACGTGTTCCCCTCCAGCGAGCTGGCGTCATGGCGACGGCAGTGGCCGATCGTCCCGACGTTCGCCTATGGCGGGATGAACTACGGCCGGATCTCGTCCAGCGCGCCCTCGAGCTGAAGCAGCGCCCGCTTGCGCTCGGGGCCGCCGCCGTAGCCGCCGAGGTTGCCCCCGGCGCGCAGGACCCGGTGGCAGGGGACGACGATCGGGATGGGGTTGGCGCCCAGCGCGTTGCCCGCCGCCCGCACCGCCTTCGGGCTGCCCGCCGCCGTCGCCATCTCGCGGTAGGAGCGGGACTCGCCGTAGGGGATCCGCGCCGTGCTCTCGAGGATCCGGCGCCCGAACCCCTGCCTGGAGAGCGACCAGTCGAGGGGGAGGTCGAACTCATGCCGGTTCCCGGCGAAGTACTCGTCGAGCTGGCGGCGCACGTCGTCGAGCCGGCCGGGCGCCTCGAGGATGCTGGGCGAGACCAGGCTGGCCAGGCGGTCGAGCTCGTGCGCAACGTCGATCGGCTCGTAGTGGATCTGGAGAAGGCCGCGCGGCGAGGTCGCGACGAAGAGGTCGCCCAGGGGCGAGGGCTCAATCGCGTAGGCGACGTCGACGGCGCCGGCCTCGGCGGCCTGGGCGACGAACCGGCGGGCCGCCGCCTCGGCAGCGTCCGCGGTTGGCGCGGTGGCCGCCTTGCGCAGGGCGTCCTCGAGCCGGTTCACGGCGTCCACTCCTCGCGCAGCTTCTTGAGGCCCTCGTGCAGGCTGCGCCGGGCCGCCTCCTCGGAGCAGTCCAGGACCTGGCCCACCTCGGCGTGGGACAGGTCGGCCACGAAACGCAGGGCGATGGCCGAGCGCTGCTTGGGCGGCAGGGCGCGCACGAGTGCCCACAGCTCGGGATCGATGCCGATCCCGTTGGCGGACGCCGCCGACTCGGCGGCGGCGCGCTCGGGGACGTCATCGACCGGAATCGCGCGCCGGCTGCGGGCCCGATGGGCGTCGATCGCCTTGTTGCGGGCGATCGTGAACAGCCAGGCGCGCACGTTGGCCCGGGGCTCGAGCCGGGGATAGGCGCGGATCGCTGACATCAGGGTCTCCTGGAAGCAGTCGTCGGCCTCGTCGCGCCCGACGAGCGCGGCGAGGAATCGGTAGATGTCCTCGCGCTGCTCGTCGAGGACGGTCTGGAACGGCGGAAGCTTCGTCGTCACCTACCCAACAACGTACGCCTCCGCGAAAACGTGAGGCGGGCCCGGGGGCCCGCCTCACGATGCGACCTGCGTATTCGATGCTTGGAGCTACCAGGAGCCTCCGTTGCAGCCGCCCTTGTCCGTCCCGGCGGACGTGGAGCAGGTGCGCGCGATGCCGCTCGTGGTCTTGGTCATGGTGAACGTGTTGCCCGAGCCCGAGGTGGCCACGACCGTGTATCCGGCCGTGCCCGAACCGCCGCTGACGACGGTGTTGTTCAGGCCGTTGAGGTCGAGGCCGGGGTCGGTCCCGTCGCACTGGGCGTAGTCCTCGGTGGTGGCGAAGCACGATTCCACCTGGGAGACGGCGTTACGTGCGTTCGACTTGGCCGAGGAGTCCTGGCCCTTGGCGCGCTGGCCAAGGAACGTCGGGAGCGCGATGGCGGCCAGGATCCCGATGATCAGGATCACGACCAGGAGCTCGATCAGGGTGAAGCCCTTCTCGCTCTCCATGCGCTGGCGGAGCTTGTGCAGCATGAGGCCCTCCTTGAATTTTCCCGCCGCTGGCGACGGGCCCTCGATACACCCCAGGTTCTGCCCCGGGATATCGGTCGGGGGGAGGGCGGCCTTACGCGTAGGTGTCTGAAGAGGCCATTTGTTCGACCTGCTCTATAAATGGGTGAGCAGGGGTTTTACGCAAAAAACCCTGCTCCGGTCCGTTCGCCCAGGCGTCCCTCCCAGACCAGACGGCGCAGCTCCGCGCTGGCTCGGTAGCGGGGGTCGTGCTCCTCCTCGTAGAGGCCGTCGATGACGGCGAGGACGTGGTCGAGGCCGATCTCGTCGCCCCAGGCCAGCGGGCCCCGCGGATGGTTGAGGCCGAGCGTCATGCCGGCGTCGACGTCCTCGGGGCTCCCCACCCCCTCGCGTACGGCGAAGGCGGCTTCGTTGACGAGCTGGCAGACGATCCGCCCGAGCACGAGTCCCGGCGAGTCGCCCACCCATTCGGCGTGCTTGCCCAGCGCGGCGAAGAAGGCCCCGGTGCGCTCCGCCGCCAGCTCCGAGGTCGTGTCGGTGCGCGTCAGCTCGACGAGGCGCGACTCGGCGAACGGCGGCAGGGCATGGAAGCCGGCCGCGGTGCCCATCGGGTCGAGCGCGGCCAGCGAGCCGTCCGCGCACAGCACGGCCCGCGGGCCGCCCTGGAGCGGGGCCTCGACGTCCTCGGCGGCGCCGCAGTCGAGGATGAGCCACGGCGGCTCGCCCTCGGGATCCGCCTCGTCGGTCACCTCGAAACCGGCCTCGGAGGCGGCGGCGAGCAGCTCCTCGGCGATGGCCAGGTCGCCCGCGATCACGACCAGGCCGTCGCCGCCCCCGGCGGCCGGCGGCTCGGGGTCGCCGGGCGGGCCGGGCGGGTGGTCGTAGTAGCCGCGGCCGGCCTTGCGCCCGGTGCGGCCTGCGGCCACCATCCGCGCGGTGATCGTGGACGGGCGCCAGCGCGGCTCGCCGAACGAGAGCTCCCAGAAGCTGCGCTGCACGTCGTAGCCGGTGTCCACTCCTACCAGGTCCATCAGCTCGAACGGGCCCATGCGAAAGCCGCCGGCCATCCGGCAGATCCGGTCCACCTGCTCGACCGTGGCGACGCGGTCCTGCACGAGTCGCAGGGCCTCCATGCCGAACGGCCGCCCGCAGCGGTTGACGAGGAAGCCGGGGCCGTCGGCGGCGAGGATGACCCGCTTGCCCATGGCCTCGCCGGTCGCGCGGGCCAGAGCGATCGCCGCCTCGGAGGAGTCCTCGCCCGCGATCACCTCGACGAGCTTCATCACCGGCGCGGGGTTGAAGAAGTGCATGCCCACGACCCGCTCGGGGTGCGTGGCGTGCGCCGCCAGGCCGGTGACCGGAAGAGAGGACGTGTTCGTGGCCAGCACGCACGTCTCGGCCACGGTCCCCGACAGGCGCTCGAAGAGCTCGCGCTTGAGGTCGGGCAGCTCGGGCGCGGCCTCGATGACGAGGTCGCACGGGCCGAGCTGCGCCAGGTCGTCGGTGGTCTCCAGGCGCGCGAACGCCGCGGAGGCCTCGCCGGCGGTCAGCTTGCCCCGTGAGGCCGCCTTCTCCAGCCCGGCCCGGATCGACTCGGCGCCGCGCTCCAGCGCCTCGGCGAAGGGGTCGTGGAGCAGCGTGCGGGCCCCGGCCTGGCAAGCGAGCTGCGCGATGCCGGCGCCCATCGTCCCGGCGCCGATGACCCCGACGGTCTGAGCGGGCTCAGGAGGGGACAAGCGCGTTGATGCCGGTGGCCGCCCGCCCGATGATCAGCTTCTGGATCTGCGACGTCCCCTCGTAGAGGGTGGTGACGCGGACGTCGCGGAAGTAGCGCTCGACGGGATGGTCGTCGACGTAGCCGGCGCCGCCGTGGACCTGGATGGCGGTGGTGGCGCAGGCGTTCGCCGCCTCGGTGGCATACAGCTTGGCGATCGATGTCTCGGTCGTGTTGGGCTTCCCCGCGTCCTTGAGGTAGCCGGCTCGCCACACGAGCATCCGGGCGGCGTCGGTCTGGACGACCATGTCGGCGATCATCGCCTGGACGAGCTGGAAGGAGGCGATCGGCTTGCCGAACTGCACGCGCTCCTTGGAGTAGTTGACCGACTCGTCCACGCAGCCCTGGCAGATCCCCACGCAGCCGGCGGCGACCGAGTAGCGGCCGGAATCCAGCGCGCTCATGGCGATCTTGAAGCCGTCGCCGACCTCGCCCAGCATCTGGTCGTCGGAGACCTCGACGTCGTCGAGCGAGATCGAGGCGGTGTCGGAGCCGTGGAGGCCGAGCTTGCCCTCGATCGTCGCGGGCTGGAAGCCGTCCTGGTCGGTGTCGACGAGGAAGCAGGCGACTCCCTTGTGCTTCAGGTCCGGATCGGTCTGGGCGAAGATCAGCGCGACCTTGGCGAAGTTGCCCATCGAGATCCACATCTTGGATCCGTTGATGACCCAGCCGTTGTCCGTCTTCTTGGCCCGCGTCTTCTGGTTGGCGGCGTCCGAGCCCGTGTCGGGCTCGGTCAGGCCGAAGCAGCCCAGCCACTCGCCCGAGCACAGCTTGGGGAGGTGGTGCTGCTTCTGCTCCTCGGTGCCCCAGCGCAGGATCGCCGAGCACACGAGCGAGGTCTGCACCGAGATGACCGTGCGCATGGCCGAGCAACCGCGCCCGACTTCCTCGACGATCAGGCCGTAGGTCAGGTAGTCGAGGCCCGCGCCGCCGTACTCGCGCGGCACGATCGCACCGAGGTAGCCCTGGTCGGCGATCTGGCGCACCAGATCGGTGTCGAAGTGGTGGTTGCGGTCGTTCTCCCGCGCGCGCGGGGCGATCTCCTTGTCGGTGAACGCCCGGGCGGTCTCACGGATCAGCTGCTGCTCGTCGGTCAGTTCGAAGTCCATGCCCGCAAGCTATCTCACCGACGGGGGGCTCAGGTTCCATGGAACCTGAGCCCCTGGCGGCGTGAGCCCCTGGCGGCGCAGCACGATCACGTCCTGGTTGCCGTCGGCGGCGCCGGGGGCGAAGTAGGCGATCGACCAGGCCGGTGTGGCGGCGACGGCGAGCCACTCCAGCGTCATGAAGGCCAGGCCCCACTGGGGGTGGACCACGCCCTCGTCACCGGCGGCGCCGAACTCGTCGTGGAAGAAGTGGCCGCGCGCGTACAGGGCGGCGGCCGCGGCGGCGAGCAGCTCCTCGGAGCGCGCCTGTTCCCGGGCGAAGAGCGCGAGCGAGTGGGCACCATGGACGGTGAGAAAGAGGTGTCCGCCCGGTCTGACCAGCCGGTGCATCTCCGCCAGCCAGGCCATCGCGGCGTCGGCGCCGTAGTGCGACCAGATCGAGATCGCCACGGCCAGGTCGAGCGAGCCGTCCTCGAGCGGGAGCGGCGGATCCGTCGGCGCGACGAAGAAGTCGATGCTGCGCAGGTGCTCGCGCGCCCAGGCGATCGCCCCCTCGTTGGGATCGCACGCCCGCCAGCGCACACCGGGGTTTGCGCCCGCCAGCGCTCGCACGACCCGCCCTGACGAACAGCCGAAGTCCAGGCCGTCGCGCACCGCGCCCATGTCGCCGCCGGCCTCTCGCAGAGCCGCTGCCACGAGGTCGGCGTGGCGCAGGCCGCCGACGATGTGCTCGCCGCCCCGGGTCATCGCGTGCACGCCGTCGGGCGGGAGGGGCGCGCCCTCGTCCAGCAGCGCCTGGGCGAGCAGCGCCCGCTTGCGGCCGGGCTCGTCGCCGGCCACGCCCGGGACCTCGCGCGCCGGCCCGGCCCGCGAGGCCAGGTCGAGATCAGGTCCCCGCGAGCGGCGCCCGAAGGTCACGTGTCCTCCGCCAGGCGCTCGCGCACCGAGCGGACCTTGTCCTCCAGCGTCTGCTCGCGGTCGCGGCGCTCGTCGAGCTTGAGCACGGTGTAGACGCGCGGCACGCCCTGCTCGAAGGGCACGGCGTGCAGCTCGCCGACGACGGCGAGGATGTCCTGCGTCGACCCCTCGAGCGACGTCCCCATCGCGTGCATCTCGTAGCGCACCCGGTCCTGCGCGGCCAGCCGGCGCTGGATCTCGGCGATGTAGGCGGACGCGCTCGCGTCCGGGCGCCCGAGGGCGATCACGGTCAGGTCGGCGGTGGCCACGACGCTCAGGCGTCGACGTTCTCGATGATCGTCGCCAGCCCCTGGCCGACGCCAATGCACAACGCGGCCATGCCATAGCGCCCGCCGCGGGCGCGCAGTTCGTGGGCCAGCGTGCCGACGAGACGAGCGCCGGAGCAGCCGAGGGGGTGGCCGATGGCGATCGCGCCGCCGTTGACGTTGAGCTTCTCGTGGGAGATCCCCAGCTCGCGCATGCAGGGCACGACCTGGGCGGCGAAGGCCTCGTTGATCTCCACGAGGTCGATGTCGTCGATGCTCAGCCCGGCGCGCTCCAGGGCCAGGCGCCCGGCGGGAATCGGGCCGACGCCCATGTAGGCCGGGTCGACGCCGGCGGCGGCCGCGGTGACCACGCGGGCCAGCGGCTTGGGGTTGCCCAGCTTCTCCAGGCCCCGCTCGGAGGCGACGACGACGCAGGCGGCGCCGTCGTTGATCTGTGAGGCGTTGCCGGCGGTGACGCTCCCGCCCTCGCGGAAGATCGCCTTCAGGCCGGCCAGGCGCTCCAGGGTCGTGTCGCGGCGTACGCCTTCGTCGGCCTCCACCAGGACCTTCTCACCCCGCTTGCCGTTCGCGGACGGCGCCTCGAGCGGCACGATCTCACGCTCGAACGTGCCCTCGTCCTGGGCCGCGCCCGCCCGGCGGTGGGACTCCAGGGCGAAGGCGTCCTGGTCGGCGCGGGTCACCTCGTAGCGCTCGGCCACGTTCTCCGCCGTCGCGCCCATGCCCTCGGTCGAGTACTCCATGTTGGGGTTGATGAAGCGCCAGCCGATCGTCGTGTCGGCCATCTCGGGCACGCCGCGCGCGAAGCCCTTGGCGGACTTGAGCTGGACGAGCGGCGCTCGGGTCATCGACTCCACGCCGCCGGCCAGGAACAGGTCGCCCTCGCCCACCTTGGCGGCGCGGGAGGCCTGGTTGACCGCCTCCAGCCCCGAGGCGCACAGGCGATTGACCGTCGTCCCGGGCGTCTCGACGGGCAGGCCGGCCAGCAGCGCGCCCATGCGGGCCACGTTTCGGTTGTCCTCGCCGGACTGGTTGGCGGCGCCAAAGAAGACGTCGTCGATGCCGGCCGGGTCGATTTCGTTGCGCTCCACGGCGGCGCGCATCACGTGCGCGGCCAGGTCGTCCGGCCGCACCCCGGAGAGGCCGCCGCCGTGGCGGCCGATGGGCGTGCGCAGCGCGTCGACGATGAAGGCGTCTGCCATGGGCCGCAGGTTAGCCATCCAGGCGAGGCCGGTCCCGCGCCACCGTGACCGGCGGATCGTGCGACGCGCGGCGGCCCTTGTCGTCGCGCGGCGGCCGGTCGAACCCGGCGACGCGGTAGGCCTCGGGCTCGTCCAGCGTCTCGCTCTCCAGCAGCGCGCCCGCCAGGGCATCGAGCTTGGGACGGTTCTCGCGCAGCAGCGATTCGGAGCGCTCGTAGCACTCCTCGACGATGCGCCGGACCTCGGAGTCCACGAGCTCGCGGGTGGCCGGCGACGCTCCGCCGTCGGGCGCGAAGGGGTTGACCTCGTCGCCGGGGCCGGGCAGCACCGAGACGAGCCCGATCTTGTCGGACATGCCCCAGCGCCCGACCATGGCGCGGGCGATGTTGGTGACCTGCTCGAGGTCTGACTCCGCGCCGGTCGTGACGTTGCCGTAGACGATCTCCTCCGCCGCGCGCCCGCCCAGCGCGCCGACGATACGCCCGCGCAGGTACTCCTCGTCGTAGCCGTAGCGGTCGGCATCCGGGCTCTGGAACGTCACGCCCAGCGCCCGGCCGCGGGGCACGATCGAGACCTTGCGCACCGGGTCGGCGCCGGGGACGAGCATCCCCAGCAGCGCGTGGCCGGACTCGTGGAAGGCCGTGCGCTCGCGCTCCTCGCGCGAGAGCGTGATCCGCCGCTCGGTGCCGAGCACCACCTTCTCCAGCGACTCGGTCAGGTCGGCCTGGGTGACCCGGTCCTCGCCCTTGCGCGCCGCCGTCAGGGCGGCCTCGTTGATCAGGTTGCGCAGGTCGGCGCCGACCATGCCCGGCGTGGCCGAGGCGATGGTCTCGAGGTCGACGTCCTCGGCCAGCGGGACCGAGCGGGTGTGGACCTCGAGGATCTTGCGCCGGCCCTCCTGGTCGGGCGGGTTGACGGTCACCCGGCGGTCGAAGCGCCCGGGGCGCAGCAGGGCCGGATCGAGGATCTCCGGGCGGTTCGTCGCGGCGAGGACGATCACGCCCTCGGTCCCGGTGAAGCCGTCCATCTCGGTGAGGATCTGGTTGAGCGTCTGCTCGCGCTCGTCGTGGCCGCCGAGCGACATCGCCCCGCCGCGGGCGCGCCCGATGGCGTCGAGCTCGTCGATGAAGATGATCGCCGGGGCGGTCTGCTTGGCCTGCTGGAAGAGGTCGCGGACGCGGCTCGCGCCGACGCCGACGATCATCTCGATGAACTCCGAGGCCGACAGGGAGAAGAAGGGCACGTCGGCCTCACCCGCCACGGCCCGGGCGAGCAGCGTCTTCCCCGTGCCCGGCGGGCCCGAGAGCAGCACGCCCTTGGGGATCATCCCGCCCAGGCGCGCGTACTTCTCCGGGTCCTTGAGGAAGTCGACGATCTCGATCAGCTCGTCCTCGGCCTCGTCGATTCCCGCCACGTCGGCGAAGGTCGTGCGCTGCTCGGAGGAGTCGTAGCGCTTGGCGCGCGAGCGCCCGAGGCCGGCCAGCCCGCCGGCGCCGCCCGCCGCGCCGGCGCGGCGGATGAGCAGCACGAACAGAAGGACGAGCAGCAGCGTGGGCCCGAACGAGATCAGCAGGGTGGTGAGGAACGACGGGCCGTTGTCGACCGGCTTGGCGTTGACGACGACGTTCTTGGAGATCAGCAGGTTCAGCAGGCCGTCGTTGCCGAAGGTGGGGCGCACCGTGTCGAAGTCCGAGCCGGACTTCTTGTTGTAGGTGACCTTCGCTCTGAACTTGCCCTGGATCGTGTCGCCCTTGGTCGAGATCTCTTTGACGTTGCCCTGTTCGACCTGAGTGCGAAAGACGGTGTAGGGCACGTCCAGGCGCGACTTCTCGTGGCTGATGCGGCCACCGACGTACCAGTTGACGGCCAGCAGGACCAGGAACAGGAGAATCAGGCCGCCGCCGGGGAAGCGAACGCGCCGGCGTGGCGCGGGATCGTGCCCGCCGGGGCCGGCGGGAGGCGCCCCCTCGACTCTCCACGGGGTGGGCTTTCGCTCCGGGTCGGCCATGTTCCGAGGGTACACTCGCGGCACATGGACCCCCTGGTCCTGATCATGACCGTGGTCGTCGGCGGCCTGCTGGTGTGGATCATCTTCCTCGGCCTCTACCACCCGCGGTCCGGCGCCGACGTCCTCCAGTGGCGCCCGACCCGCTCGGCCGAGCTCGAGGCCCAGAACGAGATCGACGACCTCGACCAGATGCTCGAGGCGGCGAACGCGCGCCGGCGGGCGCGCGGCGAGCCGGAGCTGACGGAGGAGGCGCTCGAGGCCCGGGTGATGGAGGACCGCCGGGTCCAGACGAAGCTGCGCGAGGACTACCTGGCCGAGAACGAGTCCGAGGAGGACATCGAGGCCGACATCGCCCAGATGCTCGCGCGCGTCAACGAGGGCCGGCGCCGGCGGGGCGAGCCGGAGCTCACGGCCGACGAATACCGGGAGCGGCTGCGGGCCGACTCCGGCGCCTGAGTGGCCCGGGTCCTCATCGTCGGCTGCGGGTGCCGCGGGCAGGAGCTCGCGCGAACGCTGCGCGGCGACGGCCATGCGGTGCGCGGGACGACCCGCTCACGCGATCGCTTCGACGCCATCCGCCACGCGGGCGCCGAGCCGGTGCTGGCCGATCCCGATCGCGTGGGCACGCTGGTGCCGGCGCTGGAGGCCGTGGCCATAGTCGTCTGGCTGCTCGGCCCGGCCACGGACCCGGATCTGCACACGCTGCGCCTCCGAGCCCTCTTCGAGAAGCTCGTGGACACCATGGTGCGCGGCGTCGTGGTGGAGACGACTCAGGCGGGCGCCGCGATCGCGCGCGAGGCCGCGGCGACGTGGGCGATTCCGCTGGAGATCCTGGACGCAGCGGGAGATCCTGTCGGCGCCGTGAGCCGCCTGACCTACGTGGGTCCCGCGTAGCTGACGGCTCTGGATTGGCGGACAGTCGACTGACGCAATAGATTCTGGGCCTCCGGGACGGGATCCAGCCCGGGCAGACCGCACGGATGCGCCGCTTCCTCCTCGTCATTCCCGTTGTCATCGCCTGTGCCGGGGGGCTACTCGGCACCGCGCCGGTCGCGGCCGCCGGGACCTGCAACGGCCTGCCGACGACGATCAACAGCACGACGGGGGGCAACGACGACATCACCGGGACGGCGGGCAACGACGTCGTCGATCTCCAGGACGGCAACGACACCTTCCACGGCGGGGCCGGCAACGACACGATCTGCGGCGGAGACGGCAACGACCGGCTCTACGGTGAGGGCGACGACGACACCGAGTTCGGCGGGAACGGCAACGACGACCTCGACACGACCTGCACGCGGGACGGGGCCGGGATGTTCACCGGCTGCCTGGCCAACCCTGGCGATGGTCCGGGCAACGACACGCTGAACGGCGACGCCGGCCTGGACGCTTTGATGGCGGGCACCGGTCACGACACGCTCAACGGCGGGACCGAGGCCGACTTCCTCACGGCCGACACCAGCTTTGGCGATGCGGTGGGCGACAACCTCAACGGCGGCGAGGGCGACGACTTCGCCGAGGGCGGCTCGAGCGGCTCGGTGACGATCGACGGCGGTCCCGGGAAGGACCGTCTCTCGGGCGGTGCTGTCGGGGACACCATCCACGGCGGCGACGGCGACGACACCATCGACGGCAACACCGGCAACGACACGATCAACGGGGATGCCGGGGCCGACAGACTGGACGGCCAGGAGGGCAACGACACCGTCAACGGCGGAGCCGACGCCGACCTGATCGACGGCACCCTCGGCAACGACACCCTGGACGGCGGCACCGGCGGGACGGGCTCCGCCAGCGATCAGCTCGCCTACAGCTCGATCCCCGGCTCGTTCGAGATGCCTCCGGCCCCCAGCCCGATCAATCTCAACGTCGCGGCTGGAACGGCCACCGACACCGACGGCACGGACACGTTCTCCAACTTCGAGATCTATCAGGGCACGGAGCTCGGCGACACGATGAACGGCGACGACAACGACAACTACTTCATGGGGATGGACGGCGCGGACACGATGAACGGTGCCGGCGGCAAGGACCACATCGACGGGTACGGGGGCGCCGACACGATCCACGGTGGCGCCGACGACGACGCGATCACCGGTGACACCGCGACGGCCAACGACGACCACCTGTTCGGCGACGGCGGCCAGGACTACATCAGCGGGTGGCTGGGCAATGACGACATGCACGGCGGCGATGAGGACGACAGGCTTGTGAACGGGCCCGGCGATGACGTGCTGGACGGCGGTCCCGGGGCGGATGAGCTCCAGAACATCGGCCTGGGCGCGGCCACCGTCGACCTGGCGGCCGGCACCTCCCTTGGCCCCCTGCCCGGCGGCGCCGGCAACTCGTTCCCCGCGTCCGGGACCGACACCCTGACGGGGATCGAGAACGTCTACGGCGGGGGGCTCGGCGACACGATCCGTGGCGACGACGGGCCGAACGTCCTCAACGGTGGCGCCGGCGACGGGGCCGACCACATCGAGGGCCGGGGAGGAGCGGACTCCATCGACGGCGGCGACGGCGACGACGTCCTCGACGGCGGCGCGGGCCCCGACACGGTCGATGGGCGCTGCGGCGCGGACCAGGTCGGCGGAGGACCCGGCGATGACCTGCTGCACGGCGACAACGGCGATTTCTACATCCTGATTCCCCTCTCCTGCCAGCCGAGCGCGGATGCCTTCGACGGCGGTCCGGACACCGATACCCTCGAGTTCCCGCAGATCCTGTTCGGGACGCAGGGCGTCACGGTCGACCTCGCGGCGGGGACGGCGAGCGGTGAGGGAAACGACACCGTGGCCAACGTGGAGAACGCCAACGGCACACCCCTCGCGGACACGCTCAAGGGCACGAACGGCGTGAACCACCTGTCGAGCTTCGAGGGGGACGACCTCGTGGACGGGCGCGGCGGCGCCGACGTCGAGGACTGCGGCCCCGGGCTCAACGACACCGGCTACACGGATGTCCTGGGGGACTCCCTGATCGGGTGCGAGAACGTGATCCAGGGCGCGACGCCGATCCCCGATCCGCCGGCGCCGCCACCCACGCCGCCCGTCAGCACCGCATCGACCGCCACCACGCCTCCGCCGATCATTCCGCCGGCCCCGGTCGATCCCACGGTCGGCGCGCCCACGGGCTGCCTGTCCATCCCGTCCGTGGCGCGCGACCGCTCGGTCAAGGCCCCGGGCGGAGGCAAGGTGACGCTGGTGACCCGCCAGGTCGACGACGCCGCCTCGCCGGTGAAGGCGACCGTTAAGGGCAGCGGCGGCGCCTCGGTGCGCTCGGTGGCGTTCACGGTCAACGGCCGGCCCCTGGCGACAGCCGCGGCGGGCGCCGTCCCCACCGCCCGGCTGAAGATCGGCAGCCGCGCCAACAGCGTCGTGGCGACCGTGACGCTCAAGAACGGCAAGAAGGTGAAGGTCAAACAGCTTCTGGTCATCCTGCGCTGCCCGCTGCCCGCCACGTCATGCAAGCGGGGAGCCGGCGGCCGGAGCCTGACCTGCTCGTCGAAGACTCCGCTGGGCGCCCGGCGGGTCAGGGTGACGGTGCTCGGGCTCGGCGGCCTCACGGCGACCGGTTCGGCCGCCGTGAAGAAGGGCCGCTACACCGTGACGGTGCGCTCCGCGAAGCCGCTGGCGGCAGGTCACTACCTGTTCAAGCATGTCGCCACGACGGCCAGGAAGGGCGAGAAGCTCTTCATGGTGCGGTCCATCACGGTGGCCTGAAGTCCGGCCCCGGGCCGTTGTTAGACTCGCCGGCGGTGGCCGACTACGCGAAGGACGTCCTGGTCGAGACCGACTGGCTGGAGGAGCATCTCGACGACGAATCCCTTCGCATCGTCGAGGTCGACGAGAACCCCGGCCTCTACGCCCAGGCCCACATCCGAGGCGCGATCGGCTTCGACTGGCGGACCGATCTTCAGGACCAGGTCCGGCGCAGCTTCCTGGGCCCCGAGGAGTTCGGCAACCTGTTCGGCGCGCGCGGAGTCTCCAACGACCATCTGATCGTCCTGTATGGCGACCGCAACAACTGGTTCGCCGCCTACACCTACTGGTACCTCAAGTACTACGGGCACGAGGACCTCAAGCTCCTCAACGGTCCCCGCGAGAAGTGGATCGGCGAGGGCCGGGCCACGACCACCGAGGTCCCGGCGCACGAGCCGGCCACGTTCGTCGCCCGGCCCGGCGACGACGCCATCCGGGCCAAGCGAGACGAGGTCTTCGCCGCGCTGGAGTCCGACACGCGGCTTGTCGACGTGCGCTCGCCCCAGGAGTACTCGGGCGAGCTGATCGCGATGCCCGGCTACGAGCAGGAGGGCGCCCAGCGCGCCGGGCACATCCCCGGCGCCGCGTCGGTCCCGTGGGCCCAGGCGGTGACCGAGGACGGGACGTTCCGGTCGGCGGACGAGCTGACCGCGCTCTACGGCGCCAAGGGCGTGCTGGGCGGCGAGCCGGTCATCGCCTACTGCCGGATCGGCGAGCGCTCGGCCCACACCTGGTTCGTCCTGCACGAGCTGCTCGGCCACGAGGACGTCAAGAACTACGACGGCTCCTGGACGGAGTGGGGAAGCCTCGTCGACGTGCCCATCGAGACGGGCGACTGAGCGATGGATCCCGACGCCGCCGAGATCCGCGTCCTCGGCTGCCTGATCGAGAAGCAGCGGACGACGCCGGACGTCTATCCGCTCTCGCTGAACTCCCTGCGGCTGGCCTGCAATCAGGCCACGAACCGCGATCCGGTGGTCGAGTACGACGACCACGCGGTCCGCGAGGCGCTGGAGCGGCTGGGCAAGCGGGGCTGGACCCGGCTGGCCACGTGGTCGAACCGGCGCACCATGAAGTACCGCCACCTGTTCGACGAGGCGCTTGGGCTCTCCGACGCCGAGACGGCCCTGCTGTGCGTCCTCATGCTGCGCGGCCCGCAGACGTCGGGCGAGCTCAAGCCGCGCACAGACCGGCTGCACCGCTTCGCCGACACCGGAGAGGTCGAGGAGGTGCTGGGAGCGCTTCAGTCGCGGGGCCTCGTGACGCCGGTGCCGAGGCGTCCGGGGGAGCGCGGTCAGCGCTTCGAGCAGCTGGTCGGCGACGGCGGTGACAGCGACGGCGAGGTGACCGCGGCGCCGGTCATGGCGGCGCCCGCCGCGGCCGTGAACGACTCACCGCCCGCCGGGCTCGAGGAGCGCGTCGCCCGCCTGGAGGCCGAGCTCGCGGAGCTGCGCGGCCGCCTCGAGTCCCTCAGTCCGTGAGGTCGCCGATCCGGTCGATGAGGTCGGTGAGGATCCGCGCCGTGGCGCCCCAGATGACGTGCCCGTCGGCCGTGTAGACGTCGGTGCGGAACGGCACTCCGCGGCGCACGAGTCGCTTGCGCTCGTGCCCGGCGCGCAGCGCCGGCAGTGACAGCTCGAGCACCTCGTCGACCTCGGCCGCGCTGGGCATCCAGGTGTGGCCGGCCTCGATCACGCCCACGAACGGGTAGATGGCGTAGTTCGTGACGACGGTGGGGGTGGGGGTCAGCGCGCCGACGATCTCCACGGCGTCGCGGGGCAGGCCGATCTCCTCCTCGGCCTCGCGCAGTGCGGTATCGCGCAGGTCCTCCTCCTCGATGTCCTGGCGGCCGCCGGGGAACGAGATTTCCCCCGCGTGGCGGCGCAGGTCGGCGCGCCGGCGGGTGAAGACGGCGTGCAGCTCGCCCGCCTGCTCGTAGAGGGGGACCAGCACCGCGGCGTCGATGCGCCCGCGGACGTCGAGCGCCGCGGCCTCCTGGGGGGACAGCAGGAGGTCGCCGAGCTGGTCGGGGAGAGTGGGCATCCGCCTCCCTACGATAGAGAGAGATGGCCGAGGCGCTGATCATCGTCGACGTGCAGAACGACTTCTGCCCCGGGGGAGCGCTCGCGGTGGCCGAGGGCGACCGCGTGATCGAGCCCCTGCACCGCCTGGCCGACCAGGTGGACGTGGTCGTCGCCACGCGCGACTGGCATCCCGATGATCACCACTCCTTCGAGGCGCAGGGAGGCGTCTGGCCGATGCACTGCGTCCAGGGCACCGAGGGAGCCGAGCTGCATCCGGGCCTCGACCGCGACCGCATCCACCACATCGTCGACGCGGGGCGCGTCTCCGGCATGGAGGGCTTCGACAAGTTCGAGCACACCGACCTCGAGGACTTCCTGCGCGCCCACGACGTCGATCGCGTCCACGTCGGCGGGCTGGCGCTGGACTACTGCGTCAAGCACACGGCGCTGGGCGCGGTGCGCCGGGGCTTCCCGACCGTCGTCCACCTGAGCGCGACGCGCGCGGTGGAGGTGCAGCCAGGCGACGGCGAGCTGGCCCTCGGCGAGCTGCGCAGCGCGGGCGTGGAGATCGCCGACTAGATCGAGCGGGTCAGACGGGCGCGATGAGCTCGACGCGCTCTTCGAACATGACCTCGCCGTCGAGCGTCCGGTGGACCGGGCACTTCGCGGCGATCTGCATCAGGCGCGCGATCTGATCCTCGGAGAGCCCGTCGGGAAGGCGGACGTTGAGCTCGAAGCGGGTGGGGCAGCCGCGCTCGGCCGGCGTGTACTGGCAGTCGACCTCGACCGGGCCGACCTCCCAGCCCTTGCGCTCGGCGTACATCTCGAGCGTGATGGCCGTGCACGAGGCGAGCGAGGCGGCCAGGAGCTCCTGGGGACTCGGCGCGGTGTCGTCGCCGCCGGCGTCCGTGGGCTCGTCCACGCTCACGTGATGGTCACGGACGCGGACGTCGTGCTGAAGAGCATTTGTTCGGCGACGGCGGGCGGTGGCTTTCATGCTTCGAGATTAGCGCGTCGGTCGACCAAAGGATTGAAGATCAGACCGGTGAGGAGCTTGGGGAAGAAGTACGTCGACTTCGGCGGCATGCTCTCACCCGCCGCGGCGACCTCCCGGACCTGCTCGATGGGCGTGGCGCGCATGAAGAACGCGCAGTCGTAGACGCCCCGGTCGACCAGGTCGAGGGCCTCCCGGGTGTCGCGCGCGTAGCCCAGACCGTGCAGGTGGGAGATGTCGTCGTCCGTCATCCCCAGCGCGCCCTTGAGGACCAGCGCCTCCAGGACGGCGGTATCGAGCCGGCGGTAGGCCTCCGAGTGGCCGTCGAGCGCCCCGTCGGCGATGGACTGGTCGGAGAGCGTGAGCATGTAAGGGCGCTTGAAGTGCGAGTCGATGTAGCCGATCCGCACGGGCCCGTCGCCGTTTGGGACGATCGCGTCGAGCGTCGTCTCCTCGGCGTCGAACGACTCCCTGATCGCGGTCGCGAGCGTCTCGTGCTGCTCGGGGCTCAGCCCGCGCACGAGGCGGTGGGTGGGGAACACCGTGAGCCCCGGGTCCTCCAGCGCCACGAGGCACATGAGGACGTAGCGGTGCTCGCCCTCGCCGCCGACCTCCTCGGCGTAGACGCGGGCGGTCTCGTAGCGGTGGTGGCCGTCGGCGATCAGCAGCTCGGCGCCGGACGCGGCCTCCTGCACGGCGGCGATCGCGTCGGGGTCGGTGACGTGCCAGACCCGGTGGTGGGTGCCGTCGGGGTCGGTGACGTCACCCCAGGGCTCGTCACGGGTGAAGGGCTCGAGCGCCGCCCAGGCAGCGTTCTCCGGATCGGAGTACAGCGAGAAGATGGGGGAGAGGTTGGCCTCCGTGGCGCGCGTGAGGCGCAGGCGGTCCTCCTTGGGGCCGGGGTGCGTGCGCTCGTGCGGGCGGATGCGCCCGGGGCCGTACTCCTCGACGCGCACGCGGCAGAAGAAGCCCCGGCGCTCGCGCCGCCCGCCACCCCCGGGAGCGTCGTACTCCTGGGAGAGGACCCAGAGCGCGGGCTCCTCGTCCTCGACCACCGCGCCCTCGCGGATCCAGCCGTCGAGCGTCCGCGCGGCGGCCATGTAGGGATCGCCGGTGGCCTCGGGCAGGTCGATCTCGACCACGTTGTAGGGCGAGTGGCCGGCCAGGCGGTTGCGCTGGCTCGAGTCGATGACGTCGTAGGGGGGGGCGACGAGGTCGCCCAGGGGACCGACCTTGGAGAGGTCGTAGTGGAGCGCCTGGAGGGGCTGGACGTCGGCCATCGGGCGCGCAGGCTACTGATACGCGCGAGCGGGGCGATGCACCCCGCGCCGGCGCGCTCAGCCCTTGACGCCGAAGTCCGTCGTGTAGGTGGCGGCGCCCGAGGAGACGTGGACGGCCGCCGGAGCGCCGAGCGCGATGCCGATGCCGATGTCGCGGAAGCGGCGGTTGAGGATGTTCGCGCGGTGGCCCGGGCTGTGCATCCAGGCCTGGACCGTCTGCGCCGGGGTGGCCAGCGAACCGGTGCCCCAGGCGATGTTCTCGGCCAGCGCCCAGGCCTGACGGCGGTTGACGTAGCGGGCGTTGACGATGCGCGCGACGAAGTTGCCGTGCTCGAAGTAGCGCTTGCGGATCATGCTGCGCGAGTGGATCAGCGAGGCGCGGCTCAGGTGCTTGTTGAGGCGCAGCGGGCGCATGCCGTGCTTCGCGCGCTCGCGGTTGAGGAGGCACAGGGTCTCCCGGCGCGCGGCGTGCATCGAGGCGGTGGTCGGGACGGCGTTGGCGCTGGCGGCGACGCTGGCGACGTGGCAGTAAGGGGAAGCCTGTGCGGCGCCGGCGGGCAGAGCGACTGCGGCGACGACTGCGGGCAGCAGGAAGAGGATTCGGAGAGTGGGACGCTTCATGGGCTTTGGATCGGCCCATGCGCGCCGACTGAGAAGGTCAGCTATGAGGAGTGGACGGTTGTTCGGTTAATCGCCGTCCGGGGTCGGCCCGTCCGCGCCGTATGCGAACATACGTTCGAATTGCGGGAAGGGACGGGAATGGCACATCCGGTGTATCTGCGGGAGAAGGCGCGCTCCATGCGCGTCGAGAAGAAGCTGACGATCGACCAGCTCGCCGAACGGCTGGCGCTCTCGCGGTCGACCATCTACTACCTGGCCTTTACATCGGGGAGGGGCACAAGCGGTCGCGAAATCGCGTTTCTCTCTGCAACTCGGACCCGGCCGTGGTCGCGATCGCCACGACCTGGATGCGTCGGCTCGCGGCGAATCCGGTGAGCTTCTCGGTTCAGTACCACGCCGATCAGCATCCAGACGAGCTGCAGCGCTTCTGGGGCGAGTTGTTGGGGCTGTCGAACGGCCAGATCCGGTTTCAGCGGAAGTCGAACAGCGCCCAGTTGGCCTCGCGGACTTGGCGCTGCCGCTATGGCGTCCTGACGGTGACCGCAGACGACACGTACCTCCGGCACGTATGCAAGCGTGGATGGACTGTGTGAAGGAAGGGTGGCTTACACTCGCTCCACGGGGCGTAGCTCAGTCTGGTCAGAGCGCCCGCTTTGGGGGCGGGAGGATCCGCCGGTTCGAATCCGGCCGCCCCGATTTTTGAGGTTGCGTGCTTGAGCGTCCATCGACTGCTCGTCGCACACGCCTCCGCATAATGCGCGTGTGCCGTCCGGCCGGGGCCGGTGAGTGAGCAGTCGGGCGCGAGTCTGCGGTCCGAGGCCCGCACGGGGTGGGTAGCCTGCCCGGATGCTCGCGGCCGCCCTCACCTCGGCTGAGATATCGCTGCCTGCTACGCCCGACGCTCTGCGCGTCCGCGAGCGTATCGCCGTGCTCGCTGACACGGTGGACGTTGTCGGCCTGACCGACAACCACGCTGGCCAGCCGCGAATGTCGCCTTTGGCTGCCGTTGCGCTGGCGCGGGAGCAGGGAGTCGCGACGGTCGTCCACGTGTCTTGCCGGGACCGCAACCGATTGGCGCTTCAGTCTCAGGTCGTTGGGGCCGCGGCGCTCGGCTCCGAGGGCGTTCTCTGCGTGCAGGGCGACCCAGTCGGGGAGGTCCCCCGCGTCAAAGACGTCACCGCAACGGCTCTGATCCAGCAGGCCAAGACATGGGCAGGGCCGCAGGAGCTGGCGATCGGGGCGGTCGTGAATCCGTTCGCGGCGGACCTCGGGCGTGAGGTCGGGCTACTCAGACGCAAGCTCGCTGCCGGCGCGGACTTCGTCCAGTCCCAGATGGTCTTCGACCTCGACGCGCTCGGAGCCTTCTTTGACCGTGCCGGCGACCTGCTGACCGGTGTCAGGTTCTTCGCCGGCGTCGCGTTGTTGCGAAACGAGCGTATGGCCGACAGAGCCAGGCGACTCCCCGGCTGCCTGATCCCGGATCTCGCCTACCGGCAGATCGCCAAGGGCGGCGGAATCGAGCTCGCTACTGAGCTGGCCACCACGCTCGCGATGACTCCCGGCGTGGACGCACTGCACATCTATCCGCTTGGCGCTGAAGCGGCAACGCGAGAAGTCGCCGCACACTTCCGCAGCGCGCGCGGCGCCCCAGCCCAGCGACGCTGAACATTCCGTGCAGCGCCGACCACGTCGTACTCATCCCGACTGGCCCACGCACAGACCCACCGGGATAATGGGGGGCGTGGATTCTGACGCCAGGCTCGACGTGGTCCGCCGGGGCGTCGACCTGTTCAACGCGGGGGATCGGGACGTGTTCTTCTCGGCGATCTTCCACCCCGACGTCGACTACAGCGGGGATCCGGAGGTATCGGCGCTGACGGGATTCCCGGTTCACGCGCGGGGGGTCGAGCACGTCCGCGCCGTCTGGGACGCCTTCTTCGCCATGTTCGACCGCGTTCAGCTGAGTGATGTCGAGCTCGAGCTCGGCGAGGGCGACGTCGTGCTCGGACGCGGGCACATGGTCAGCCGCGGAGGGGAGAGCGAGGTGCCGATCGATGCCACGTTCCACTTCGCGTGGAGGGTGAGCGATGGGCGCTGGCGGTTCATGGCGGTCAAGCGCCATGAGGACGAAGTCTCAGCTGTCGTGCGCAGCTGGCCCTGAGCCGGCTACACCCAGGGTGGGTTGGGTTGACACCTGGGGGGTGGGTGGGTTGACACCTTGGCTGTCTAGTTGGATTGGGGTGGGGGTTTGAGACTGCTTCTAGTCGCTTCAAACACACCAGCTAGGAGGAGTCAGATGACCCGCAACGCCACCACCAAGATGATCGCCACCGCCCTGACCGTCGCTTCTTTGGGGTTCGCGGCGAGCGCTCAGGCCGATGGCATGGATCAGCCGGCGGTTGATCAGGGCGCGCAGGCGGCTCAGGTCGAGCAGGCGCCGGTCGAGCAGGCCCAGGGCCAGGATCAGGCGCAGGCCGGTCCGGAGCAGAACATCGCCGTGGGCGAGCCGGCTCCGGGGACCAACCCCGCCGATGCCAACGCGCAGAACCAGGACGAGCAGGATCCGGACCCGCTGAATGGTCCTGAGGCCGATCAGCGCTTCGAGCGTTATTGCAACATGAAGGATGCCGAGCCCTCGCACAGCGACAAGGCGTTTTGCGCGGATTACCGCAAGGCTCATGGCTCGACCACGTCGACGACGGGCACGACGGGCTCGGGCACGACGTCCTCGACGTCGAGCACCAGCTCCACCGGCTCGACGACGGGCAGCGACTGGTCTAAGGACTCGTCGAACTACAAGCCGAGCTATCACCACAGCTACACGCCGGCGAGCTACGTCTCGCACAGCTCGGGCTCCAGCCTGCCGTTCACGGGCCTCGAGCTCTGGCAGCTGGCGCTGGTGGGCGTGGTCCTGATCGGCGGCGGCATCGGCGCCCGCCGCATGCTCACCCGCTAAACGCAGCCGAACACCCACACGCAGCGACAAAGGGCGCCCCACGGGCGCCCTTTTCGCGCGCCGAGGGCTCAGCCGGGCTCGACGGGCGGGTCGGTCAGCGACAGTGGGCGCTGGGCCCAGAAGACGTCGTGCCAGGTGTCGAACTTGTAGCCGATCTCGCGGTAGGTCCCGATCGGCTCGAAGCCCATCGCCCGGTGCAGCCCGACGCTGGCGTCGTTGGGCAGGGTCATCCCGGCGACAGCGGTCCGGTAGCCCCGCTCGACGAGCCGGTCGAACAGCACCGTGTAGAGCTCACGCCCGGCCCCGGTGCGCCGCCGGCCCATCTCCACGTAGACGCTCACCTCGGCCGACCATCGGTACGCCGCCCGGCTGCGAAACGGGCCGCCGTAGGCGTAGCCGCACACCCGGCCATCCTCCTCGAGCACCAGCCAGGCGTGGCGCTCCTGGGCGGCGGCGATCCTCGCCGCCATTTCATCCGCTCCCGGCGGCTCGGTCTCGAACGTGATCGCGGTCTCGCGTACGTAGGGCTCGTAGACCGCGGCACAGGCCGCGCCGTCGCCCTCGGAAGCCTCACGAATGCCCATCGGCGCCATGATGCCAGCGGACTTGACATGTGACCATAGGGTCACCTATTGTCACGGGCATGGACGAGGTGTTCAGAGCGCTGGCCGATCCGACTCGCCGCACGCTCCTTGACGAGCTGTTCCGGCAGGACGGGCAGAGCCTCAGCGCGCTCGAGGAGCGGCTGCCGATGACGCGCTTCGGCGTGATGAAGCACCTGAAGGTGCTCGAGGGGGCCGGCCTCGTGGTCACGCGCAGGCGCGGCCGCGAGAAGCTCCACTTCCTGAACCCCGTCCCCATCCGGCTCGTCCACGACCGGTGGGTGAGCAAATACGCCGAGCCGTGGGCCGCGGGCCTGTCAGAGCTCAAGACCGAACTGGAGGGCAGGACGATGGAGAAGGTGTTCGAGATCTACATCAAGACGACCCCCGAGCGGCTGTGGGAGGCGATCACGAATCCCGAGCTGCGCGCGAAGTACAGCTTCGGCGTCGGGACGGAGTCCGACTGGACCGCCGGATCCGCCTACAGGGCCGTGCATCCCGGTGCGGGCATCGCGATCGCCGAGGGTGAGAACCTCGAGGTCGACCCGCCGCGCCGGCTCGTCCAGAGCTTCACGGCGCTGTGGGGCGACGAGGTCAAGGCCGAGGGCACGTCACGTGTGACGTGGGAGATCGAGCAGGTGGAGGACTCCTGCCGCCTGACGGTCGTCCATGACCAGCTGCGCGAGGGAGCCAACGACCAGCTCTACGGCGGCTGGCCGATGATCCTCTCCGGCCTCAAGACGCTGCTGGAGACGGGCGAGGAGCTGACCACGCCCGGCTCGCTGCAGTACGCCCAGGCCGGGGCCTAGCCGCCCTTCGCGCTCGCGATGAAGCCTCGAACGTCGGCAGCCGGCTCGGCATAGGCATCGCCCAGGGCCTCCTCCACGGCCGTCATGTACTCCTCCGCCCAGGACGGGAAGGGGTAGTCGACGGCCCGGAGGAACTCGAGCGACGCCGCCAGCCGGATGTCGGCGATCGACGGCTCGTCGCCGCCTATGAACGGACCGCCGGCGAGGAAGAACCCCCGGTAGGCCTCCAGCGGCGCCGCAATGGCCGCCTCGGCGTCCTTGGCGGCCTTCGCCTTCACGCCCTCGTCGGCGTCCGAGGTTCCCGCCTCGCCGGGATACTGGGGGAAGCCGAGCGTCGGGTAGGTGGCCCGGGCGATCAGCGGGTAGAGCGTGCCGATCAAATAGAACATCGCGCTGTCGACCATCGCCCGGCGGGCCGGGTCGGACGGGTACAGACGCTCCAGCCCGTCGCGGTTGCAGACGTACTGCATGATCGCGCAGCTCTCCCACAGCGAGCCGCGCGGCAGGCCGTCGGTCTCGAGCAGGGGAGTGAGGTCGGCGGGGTCCTTGGCCAGGAACTCCGGGGTTCCCTTGTTGCCCCACATGTCGACCTCCTCGAAGTCCAGCCCGGCCGCGCGCACGAACACGCGCGCCGTCAGGTTGTTCACGCTGGGCTTGAGGATGCTCAGGGTGTGCTCAGCCATCCGATCCTCCTGAGGGGTAGGGGTCCTTCGGGGAGCGGTCGTCGGAGAGCGTCTCCCGCGAGCGGGTGACGAGCGCCTCGATCGCGTCGGCCACGTGGATCCGGTCGATGTGATGGTCGCCGCGCTCCACCCGGATGCGGTGCGCCTCGAGCAGGACCTCGCCGTGCGTCGAGCCCTGCGGGGGCTCGAAGCGGTAGGACGCGAGCTCGATCAGCAGGCCGAGCGGATCCTCGAAGTAGATGGAGTCCATGAAGCCGCGGTCCTTGACGCCGCTGTGGTGGATGCCGCGCTCGTCGAGACGCTCAACGGCCTGGCTGAACGTGGCCTGGGAGATCGCGAAGGCCAGGTGGTGGACGCAGCCCGGGTCCGTCGGCGTGCGTTCGGAGTCGCCCTGCCGCTCCTCGTTGGTGAAGACCGTGATCAGCCGGCCGTCGCCGGGATCGAAGTACAGGTGGCTCTCGGACGGGTTGTCGAGGTTGGGCTGCTCGAACACGAACGGCATCGCGAGCACGCCCTCCCAGAAGTCGATCGATGTCTGGCGGCCGGCACCGGTGATCGTGATGTGGTGGACGCCCTGGGTCTGGAGCTTTCGCATGCGGCCGAGTATCCACCGTCAGCTCACGCGCGTGTAGCCCAGCTGGAAAGCCACCTCCCACGTCTCGTGATCGTGCGAGATCTCCCACTGGCCGTCGATCGCGTTCCCGTCGTCGCTCAGGCGGCCGATGTAGCGCTGGGAGAAGTCGAGCGGCGTGAAGTCGGGCTTCGTGCGCTCGAGGGTCCACAGGCCGTCGGCGAACGTCATCTCGTACAAGCGCGCGACCCCGCGCGTGTCGAAGTAGTGCTGGAGGTAACCGTTGCCCTCGCGCGCGGGGCCCACCAGCATCAGGCCGTTCGGCGCCTCCGGAATTTCGATCTCGTTGCGCTGAGCGAGGAACGCGCCGTCGAGCGTCCACTCGAAGAACGCCCGGGCGTGCGCTTCGCCCAGCGATGTCCTGATCTCCCATTCGCCGATGAACGGCTCGAGCTCCTGCATGTCTCCTCCTGTCCGATGCGGCCTATCCACTGTGACCGCTCCGCGCCGGGGGATTCATCGGATCGCCGTCAGTGCCGGACGAGACGGCCGACCGCCTCCATCATCTCCTCGGTCATCTCGTTCATGCGCGCCTCGTCGCCGGCGCCCGCGGCCATGCAGTGCTTGACGTGGTCGTCAAGCAGGCGCAGGCCGACCTTGTCGAGCGCGGCCTGGACGGCCGAGAGCTGCTGGAGCACGTCGATGCAGTAGCGGTCCTCCTCGACCATCTTCTGGATGCCGCGGACCTGACCCTCGATCCGGCGCAGCCGGTTGAGCACCTGGTCCTTCTCGGCGGAGTAGCCGCGGGTGGGTGTGGGGGGCTTGGGCATGCGATCAGCATACTCCCCCGCAGTACTTGACACCAGGGCTAGACTCGGTCTTGCAAGATACCCCCCAGGAGTATTGGAGAGAGGAATGCCGGCCACCGCCGTCGCCCCGGAGCAGGGGCACCACGACCACCATCACCACGAGATGCCGACTTCGGGTGCCGCCCTCACGGGAGTCGCCATCTCGGCGACGCTGCACTGCCTGACCGGGTGCGCCCTGGGCGAGATCGCCGGTATGGCGATCGGCACCGCCTTCGGCCTGTCGAATCTGGCGACGATCCTGCTGGCCATCGCGCTGGCCTTCGTCTTCGGCTACGGGCTGACCTCCATGCCGCTGCTGCGCGCCGGATTCGCCCTGAGCGCGGTGATCCCGATCGCGCTGGCCTCCGACACGCTGTCCATCGCCACGATGGAGGTCGTCGACAACACGGTCGTCGCCGTCGTCCCCGGGGCGATGGACGCCGGGCTGGGCGACCTGCTGTTCTGGGGCAGCCTGGCCTTCGCGCTGGTGATCGCGGGCGCCTTCGCCGTTCCGGTCAACCGCTACCTGATCGGCCGTGGCAAGGGCCACGCCGTGGTCCACGAGACCGGGATCCACGGCGGCCCGTCGCCGCGGACGGTCGGTGTCGCCGCGGCCGTCGCGTTCGTCTTCGGCACATCAGTTCTCGTCGTCGACACGGTCAACGGCGATGACTCGATGGGAGGCGGGATGGCAGCCGGCTCGGAGCCGGCCGGCCTGGCGTCCAGTGCCGATGGCACGAGCCTGCAGCTGGCCCAGCGGGAACTGCCGGCCGGGAAGCGCAGTGAGCTGCGCTTCCGCATCGCCGGCGAGGACGGCCGGGCGGTGCGTGACTTCGACGTCTCCCACACCAAGCGCATGCACCTGATGGTCGTGCGCCGCGACACGCAGGGCTTCCAGCACCTGCATCCGCGGATGAACGCGAACGGCGAGTGGAGCACGCCGGTCACGCTGCCCGCCGCCGGTGCCTATCGGGTCTACGCCGACTTCGAGCGCGACGGCCGCAGGACGGTGCTCGGCTCCGACCTGGGCGTCGACGGGCGCCAGGACTGGCGCGAGCTGCCCGCGGCCTCGAACGTCTCCACGACCGGCGACGGGTACACGGTGCGTCTCGCCGGGAAGCCCGCGCGGGCGGGCGAGATGGACGACGTGCGCTTCACGGTCACCCGGGGCGGCCGGAAGGTCGCGCTGCAGCCCTACCTGGGAGCCCGCGGGCACCTGGTGGCGCTGCGCGAGGGCGACCTGGCCTACCTGCACACCCACCCGGTCGAAGGGGCCGAGGCGCGCGGCGCGGTCTCCTTCGAGACCGAGTACCCGACCGCCGGCCGCTACCGCCTGTTCCTCCAGTTCCGGGCGAGCGGGCGGGTCCACGCGGCGCCGTTCACGACCGAAGTCGCGCGATGAGGTGAGACACTGGCGTGGTGCCCGAGGAAGAAGCGCATGATCGGCCCCCGCAGCCGCTGCTCGAGGTGATCGAGAACCTCGCGCGCTTCCACCGCGAGCACGAGAAGTTCTACTCGCAGGCGCCGCTGCGCGACGCGGCCGAGATTCAGGCGGCCTCCCGGGTCCTCAAGGCCCTGGGAGGCCGCTTCACCGAGGTGGCGCCGTCTGGCCATCCTGCCGCGAGTCCGTTTGCGGGGGCCGAGGACCTCAACGCTCCGGGACTGGTCGCGGAGAGCGGGGTCCTCTTCATGGAGGGCGAGGGCGAGCCGGCCGAGCTGGTCCGGATGAAGCGCGAGCTGGCGACCCTGGCCGACGACATGGAGCAGACCGGCACCTGGCTCACACAGGCCATGGAGGCCTCATGGCAGGTGGCGGGAGGGCTGGTCGCCTACCCGGACCTGTCGGACCTGCTCGGCGAGCGCCACCGCATCATCGCCAACGACTGGCAGTCCGCCGGCCAGCAGCTGCTCATCGCGCGCCTGCTGCGGCGCGCGCTGGACGTGCTCGGCGCGGTAGACCTCTCGCCCGCGGCGCTACGGGACGATCTCGGCGGACCTCGCCGGGCGCCGGGGTACCTCTACTCGGCCTCAGAGCTGCTCGATCGCGCGGCCGATCTCATGGCCGAGTCGGCCGTCCTCGTTCACCAGAACGAGCGGCGCTGGCGGGTGTTCGGCGAGCGGGTCCGCGAGCTTCAGGGCGTCTCGTAGGCGGAACTTGGGGCTAGGCGGCGCTGGCCGGAACCTCGACCCGGAGGCGGCCGAGCATCCGCTGGACGCGCGCGTTGACGGTCCGGACCGGCAGGCTCATCGCATCCGCGATCTCGACCATGGGCGTCTTGTCCACGACCATGGAGAAGATGGGGAGGTCCTCCGGGGGCAGCCGGGAGGAGGCTTCGGCGAACTGCTCGGGGGAGGGTGCGGGCATAGCGGGCTCGCCGGCCATCACGGATCGGATGGTGGCGAACAGCTCCTCCGCCGACACCGACTTGCCGAGCAGGCCGTCGGCGCCCGCCAGGGTCGCCGGGACGATCATGGATGCGTCCGCGTAGGCGGAGTACAGGATCACGCGGGGCGGTGGGATGATCCGCTTGATCCGGTGGCAGACCATCAGGCCGTCACCCGCGGGTAGGTGATAGTCGAGCAGCACGAGGTCCGGGCGCGTGCGCGACAGCGCCGGCTCGATCTCCGGGTCGCCGGCCACCGCGCCGACCGGCACCAGCCCGGGCTCTCGCCCGATGACGGTCTCCAGGCCGGCTCGAAGCGCCGGATGGTCGTCCACGAACAGGATGCGGATCATCGGTCCTCCTTGAGATGGGGCGTGGGAACCACGAGCCTGACGGTCGTCCCGCCCGGCCCCTCGTCGTCGGCGGGCGCGATGGTCAGGCTCGCGCCTATCGTCTCGGCTCGGCTGCGCATCGAGCGCAGCCCGTTGGCGCCCGGTCTGGGCTCGGCCGGCATGCCGGCGCCGTCGTCCGACACGGTCACCATGAGCTCCTCGTCGCTCTGGTCGACCATCGTGACTATGTGCCGCGCTCGCGCGTGGCGGACCGCGTTTGTCATGGCCTCCCCGGCGATCCGGTACGCGTGCAACGCGATCTGGGGAGGCACGTCCTCGACGCGGCCGCCGACCGCGAGGCTGGCGCGGGCGATCGGCCTGAGCTGCTCGGCGTGCTCGCGCAGCGCCGAGACCAGGCGCCGGCCGTCGAGCCCGGCCGTGCTCAGGTCCTCGACGCTGGCCTGCATGTCGAGCTCGGCGCGCCGCAGCTCCGCCATGGCCTGCTCGACGATCTCGCGGAGGTCCTCCTCCGGGATCCGTCCGGCGCGCGAGCTGAGCAGGAGATGCGCCACATGAACTCGCTGCTTGGCGGAGTCGTGCAGCTCCCAGCCGATCCGTTGCCGCTCCGCCTCGATCGCCAGGCGCTCGGCCCGCAGATGCTCGTCCCGCAGGCGTCGCATGAGGCTCGCAGCGTAGGCCAGGGCGAACGTGACGAGGGGCGGCATGGTCAGGTGGGTGACGAAGCTCTCCAGCCGGGTCGTGTAGCGCAGCTCGGTGATGTCGATCCCCGTCACCACGGCGACCAGACCGTATCCGCAGGTGGCGAGGACTCCGGCGATGAACGCGGTGCGGCGCGAGCTCAGCGTCGCGGGGAGTACGAGCGACGTGACGAACAGCAGGTAGCAGGGCGTGCGCCAGTCGCCGGTGGCGAGGACGAGGCCGAGGGTGGCCGCACCGTCGGCGGCCCAGGCCAGCGGACTCTCCCGTACGGCGCGCGAGCGAACGGCGAGGACGATCGTTAGGACGCCGTAGGCCAGGGTGACCGCGGCCAGCCCGCGATCGTGGTGCGCGAGGTCGTGCGCCAGGAGAAGCAGCACCGCCAGGGCCGTCGCCGCGGCGCGCGTGAGGACGAACATCTCGGTCCATCGCGCGGCGGCCCGGTCCCTCAGGGCGTCGTGCTCCGGGGCCGTGAAGGGCATCACTCCTCACAACCCTACGGCGGGCGGGGAGTCGCGCTCAACACGGCGGTCAGCGAGGGACGGAGAGCCTGAAGAGGTAGTGCCCGTTGTCCGAGCGCACGCCGGCCGGGCCGCTGAGGCCGGCTGCCAGGGCGGGCGCGATCGTGGTGCGCTTGACCAGCTTGCCGTCCGTGAGGACGGTGACGACCAGGGCGCCGGTGCTCGTGGCCCGGGTGCGCGCCTCCAGCATGTGGGCGCGCTTGCCCGGACCGGCGTGCGGGACGCTTGCGATCTCGGTGTAGCCGCGGTTTCCGCACTGGGCCGAGGTCGTCTGGCCGGGGTTGCGCTTGATCTGGATCTCGATCGACGTCTCGGGCCTGGAGTGCCACATGACGTAGAGCAGGTTGCATGGATCCGAGGCGCGCAGCTTGAGCCCGATCTGCTGGCGCACGAGGCCCGAGCCCAGCGGCTTGATCGTGTCGCTGTCGCCGAGCAGCTTGAAGCGCAGGCGGGCCTTCAGCGCGTGGCGGCCGTTGTCGCGCACCACGGCGCGCATGGCCGCGCTGCGGGTGCGGGCTGTGGCCTTGCCGACGGGCGTGACCTGTCCCTCGGTCACGTCGAACTTGGCGGGGCGGACGTCCTTGAAGGGCGTCGCCCCGCCCGCCAGGGCGGGGCCGGCGACGAGAGCGGTGGCCAGCAGCGGAATGGCGATGAGGTGGCGGGCGGGGTTCATGGCAGGCAAGCTACGGCCCGCCCTGGGCCCGGTCTGTCACCGGCGTGACACGCCCTGAGTGCCGGCGGCGCTAGTCGGCCCGGCGCTCGAGGACCACGACGGGGATCTCGCGCTCGGTCGAGCGCTGGTAGTCCTCGTAGTCGGGCCAGATCTCGGCCATCGTGCGCCACATCTCCGGCTTCTCCTCCGGGGTGGCGTCGCGCGCGCGAACCTTGAACCGGTCGCCCCAGACCTGGATCTCGGCCTCGGGGTCTTCCTGCAGGTTGAGGTACCAGCCGGGAGCCTTGTCCCAGCCGCCCTTGGAGGCGACGATCAGGTGGTCGTCGCCGTGGCGGCCGTAGATCAGCGGGTTGTCGCGCGGCTCGCCGGAGCGCCGCCCGGTCGTGGTGAGGATCAACGTGGGCGCGCCGCGCTTCCAGTCGTGGCCGACCTCGCCGTCGGTCTCGCGGTAGGCCGTGACATGGTCGGGGCCAAAGAGCTGTGTGGCATCGGTGGTCATGCGGATCGGCTACCCGGCGGCCCAGATGTTGAAGCGCGTGCCCTGGTCGTCGCGGCAGCTCGCCATGTGCCCGGACTCGATCTTCTCCGCCTCGCCGGCCTCGCCGCCCAGCTCGGCCACCTTGGCCCGGGCGGCCTCGATGTCGTCCACCTCGAACCACACCTTCGGCTCGTCGGGCTCGCCGGCGGCGAACATGCCGCCTGGGGGAGTCGACCCCTCGATGTTGTAGCCGCCGGGAACGTTTCCGGCCGAGAAACGCCACCCGAAGAGCTCACCGAAGAAGCTCTGCGCCTGCTCGCCATCGCCCACGGGGAGCATGAAGTACACGAGATCGCCGTTGCTCATCTGCCAGTCCCTTCTGTCGGTTAGGACATGATTACCCCGAGCCCCCGTAGCTCAGTGGACAGAGCAGCGGCCTTCTAAGCCGTTGGTCCCAGGTTCGAATCCTGGCGGGGGCGCTGCGTGCGCGGCTACGCGCCGCTGCCGCTCGCGGCGGTCTGCACGAGCGCGAACGAGTCGATGGGGTCCTCGAAGACGCCCGCGACGACCACGCCCCGGCGCATCCGGTAGCTGTGGCGAAAGCTCGACTGGGTGAAGCGGCCCGTGCCGCGCAGGCGGATGGTCAGGGTTCCCTGGACATGGACCGAGTCGAGCTCGCCGTCCACGCTGCGGCAGGACACCCGCACGACGTCGCAGGTGCCCAGCAGCGTGCGGTAGAGGGCGGCCAGCTCGTCCGCTCCGTGGAGGACCTCCTCGGAGCCGCCCGCGGAGCGGAAGTGCAGCACCGACGAGTCGTCGAGGAGCGCGAGCATCGCGCTCAGATCACCGGCGTTCAGCGCGTCATAGCCGGACCGGATCAGCCGGGCATTTTCTGTGGACGTGGGGGACAAGCGCGTCAGCCGTGCTTCAGCGAGCGCAGCTGGAACGCGATCACGATGTCGCGGACGCCCTGCATCAGGGCCCAGATCCCGGCGAACGCGAGCAGCACGTAGGCCTTGTGGATGAAGAACTGCCCCGAGGTCCAGAAGGCGAGGATCACCATCAGGATCCCGGCGGTCAGGCCCAGCCACCACAGCGGGTTCACGCCGCGGTCGGTGAACGCCTGGATGATCCAGAAGATGCCGACGAGCAGGAACAGGAAGCCCAGGATGTCGGCCAGCGCCGCGAACGTGTTCTCAGGGCTGATCAGCGCCAGGATGCCGGCGGCGATGAACAGCACGCCGAAGAGCGCGAAGAACCACCTCATGCGGTCGACCGAGAAGGCGAGGATGAGCTGCTGGGCGCCCGTGGCCAGGAACATCGCTCCGATGATCACGCCCACGGTGGTCACCGACGCCTGATCGAACTGGAGGATCACGAGGGCGATGATGATCCAGGCGATCCCCATGATGAGGGGGAACCACCACAACCGTCCGACCTGCTGCTCGAGCGAAGCTTCCACGACCCACTCCCTTTCCGTCCATTTACGCGCGCTTTCAACCCTAGGGGTTCGCGAAGCGCCGCTAGACTCCTTGCCCTACGCGGTGGGCGTAGCTCAGCTGGTAGAGCTCCTGGTTGTGGTCCAGGCGGTCGGGGGTTCGAGTCCCCTCGCTCACCTTCACGGTTGCTTGCTTGGCGCTGCTGGTTTCGCGCGGGAGAAGCGCGGGGTATTTGCTTGCGTACCCTGACCAGGTGACTCCGGGCAGTCTTTCCGACGGCGACGTGGCGGCCCGCGCGCGGGCGTGGCGCGATGCGGCGCATGCCGCGGTCTGTGACGTGATAAAGCCCTGGTCTCACGGAACGGTCGTGCGAGCGACGAGTCGTCCGAGCTACTGGGCCTTCAACGTCGTCCGGGTCGAGGAGGACCCGGCGATGAGCGTCGAGGAACTGGCGGCCTTCGCCGATCAGGCGCTCGCCGGACTCGAGCACCGGGCCATCGACTTCGATCTCGTCGGCGCCGCCGAACCGCTGCGAGCCGGCTTCGAGGCCGAGGGCTGGAGAGCCGAGCGTCAGGTGTGGATGCGACACGAAGCCCCGCTGCCACCGGGCCCCGAGATCGTGGTCGAGGAGGTTCCCTACGACGCCGTGGACAACCTGCGCGTTGCCTGGCTCCTCGAGGACTTCCCGGGGCTGGATCAAGGCGACTACCCCGCCCACGCGCGCGAGATCTCACTCGGCCGCGGCGCGCAGGTCCTGGCCGTGCGGGAGGACCGCGCGCCGGTGGCGTTCGCCCAGCTCGAGCGCTACGGCGGGGCGGCCGAGATCACCCACGTCTACGTCGATCCGCAGTACCGCGGGGCCGGGCGCGGGACCGCGATGACCCGCGCCGCAGTCGAGGCGGCGGGCAACGTCCGCGACCTCTGGATCACCGCGGACGACGAGGGCCGCCCGAAGGAGCTCTACGCGCGGCTCGGCTTTCGCCCGGCCTGGGTGACGATGGAGTTCCTACGGCCGCCTTGATGGCGCAGTTTCAGGGGCAACGATTCTTCAGGCGAGGACGGGCGCCCCGCTCCTCCCTTCGCGTGAGAGGGGATGCGGCGTTGACCTCCGCTAAGTGTCGAGGGAAATGCGATGCAGTGCGGCAATCTCTCGTCGCAGATCGGGGTTCGAGTAGCGTCGCATCAGGGACCCTGACGAAGTGCCTGCAAATCTGCGCTTTTGGGGCCGGAACAGACGGATTCTCAATGGCCGCAAGGTGCGGTCTTGGTCACAATCTGGTCTCAAAATTTCGACTCGAGCAGGCGGGGGAGGAGCGCGCACTGCACGCGTATCCGCCTGTTTGCAGCGCTTTTGCGAGTGTCCGGCCCCCGTGGTTCGGTCCAGTCGGACTGTTAGTGCTTCGGGCTGTCTGGGTCCGATTCGGAGTTCGCCCGGATCACCGCGTCGACCTTGCCTCGGAAGGCTGCAGCGTCCAGCGCTGGGTAGCGGTAGAGCCCAGGCTCGATGGCGTCGTAGAGCTGGCCTAGGCGCTCCGCGTCGACCAGGCCTGTGGAGAGCATGTGCCGCACGTCGGAGATGTCGTGCTCGAAGCCTCGTTCGATCTTGGACAAGGCTTGCGAGTAAGGGTCGAAGTGGCGGACTTCAAGGGTTCCCTCACGGAGGATGAGCGGGCTGCGTGCGCGCCAGTCGGGCAGCTCGGGAATGAAGTCCGGGGGAGACGCCAGCTCGATGTTGATCTGAAGTGACTCCTTGAGGCGTGGCAGGGCGCGGTAGAGCTCGTCGTCGTCGGGCTCGATGCGCAGGTCGACGTCCACGGTCGATTCGCGCCAGCCTTCGATGACCGCTGTCGCACCGCCGGTCAGGTAGATCTGGACGGGTTGCCTGGCCAGCCGGGCCAACTCGCGGGCGAGGGCCTTGATCCGGGCCTGGTCAACGGGAGGCCGCATGCTCGGCCGCCCGCGCGAAGCTGGTCATTCGCCCCACCAGCGCGTTGTAGCGGCTGTGCGGAGACTGGTCGCTTTGGGCGAGCAGGGCATACAGCCGATGCCCCGGCCGGCCCGCCCGGTCCTCAGGGACATCGAACCCGAGGGCACGCAATCTTGGGGACGCCATCGCGACGACCAGGGACGCCTCGCTCTCGCGTCCGGCGCGAAGATCGCTGAGACCTCGCTCGACGAGTTCGCTACCGGGCAGATCATGCGGAATCTCGGCCATGTGGTGATGGTAGAGCCGCACTCGCCACATCGGGGCGTCGGACACAGAGTATGCGGCTAGGGCTCAGCGCCCGAGGTTCTCGAACGTCTCGCGCGCGAGTGAAGCCCAGCGTGGACCGCGACCACGGCGTCCGTCACGCCTCGCGGATCTTCCAGAACGAGTCCTTCCGTACCAGCCCGCCGTCGTCTCCGAAGGTCCAGAGGTCGCAGCCCCGGACCTCGATTCGTTCGCCGTCGACCGTCGTTCCGCTGATCGTCCACTCCGAGACGCCACGGTTCCCGCAGGTGAAGTGCGTGTCGTCCCCGTAGTGGACGTCGGGAATGCCCTCGAGGCGGCCGGCGAGTCCGCGGCGCACCTCGTGCTTGCCCACGAATCGCGTCCCCCAGGGTTCCCGCCCGCCTGGGGATTCGAAGACGCAATCGTCGGTGAAGTGGGACATGATCGCTTCGAGGTCGTGTCGGTTGAACGCCTCCAGGACCTGCCTCAGTGACTGCAGCCTGTCGTGATCGTTCTCCATCTCCATCCCTCCGGTCGGCCCGCTGGTCACAAATCTGGTCGCAGTCTGAGCGCAGGTGGACTAAACCGAGAGCATGCGAGACACGGTATCTCGGATAGGGCTTGCCCCAAGCCCGAATCCACCGATGGCGATGAATTCACGCGAGGGGGTAGGTCTCCTACGACATGAGCGATCGAAAAGTAGTTCTCAAGATGGTCATGTCCCTCGACGGCTTTGCCACCAGCCCCGACGGGACGCATGAATGGATGTTCGAGTGGTTCGGCGGCGACTCGGGTGAGTGGAACCGCCGCGCGCTCGATGAGGCCGGCGTCCACGCGATGGGCCGCCGCAGCTACGAGATCATGGGCCCGCACTGGGCCGCGTCCGACGGGCCGATCGCGACCGCGATGAACGAGAAGCCGAAGGCTGTCTTCTCCCACACACTGGAGAAGGCGGAATGGGGACCGGTCGAGATCTTCGGCGGGGACCTGGGCGCGGAGATCGCGGAGCTGAAGGCTCGGGACGACGAAGGGACGATCCTGGTCCACGGCGGCCCCACCTTCGCCAAGTCGCTGACCCGTCTGGGCCTCGTCAACGAATACCAGCTGACGACGGTCCCGATTGCGATCGGCGCGGGACGCAGCCCATTCGCCGATCTGGGGGAGCACCTGAAGCTGGACGTCGTCGACGAGGAACGCTTCCGGAGCGGAGCCCTCGCGCAGATCCTGGTGCCGAAGCGATAGCGGCGCGGATCGAATGACGCGCTCCCGTGTTCATCCGCCCCGGGGCCGCCCGATCACGCAGACCGCGGGGACCGGGCGCAGGTCCTCGACCAGCACCCGGTCGACGGAGAATCCGCCCTCCCGTAGCCGGTCGGCCAGCTCGCTCCCGAGGTCCCGGGCTCGCTCGGGCGCCGAGTGGCGCGCGTCCACGGGCCTGATGACATGACTCACCGTGCCGCACGCTTGGCGCGTGGCGCGCCCGGGCCAGGAGGGAGCTCGAACTCGCCTCGCGTCACATACTTGCCGCAGCGCTCGCAGCGGAGGTCCGGGCCGATGCTGCCTCCGCAGTCCGTGTGGAGCGTGAGCCTGGGCGGGCCGCCCGCCGCCGGGTAGTGCCGGTCGCCCCACTTCATCATCACGATCAGGGCGGGACCGAGCTCGGTCCCCTTGTCCGTGAGGACGTACTTCGGCCGGCCAGGACGCTCCGAATCCGGGACGCGCTCCAGCAGGGCCTCGTCACACAGCAGCCTGAGCCGGTTGGTGAGCACGTTGGAGGCGATCCCGAGGCTCTCCTGGAACTCCTCGAACCGCGTGAGGCCGAGGAGAGCGTCGCGCAGGATGAGCAGCGTCCAGCGCTCTCCGATGACCTCCAGCGCTCGCGCGATCGAGCACACCTGATCCGGATAGTCACGTTTAAGCACGCGGCCAGGATAGCTGACTTGCTTGACAAAAGACAGACCCTCTGGCTAGGGTGGCGCTTGCGTGACGCAAGTTAGCCATTCGCCTGAAGGAGAAGCCATGCAGCGCAAGCCCCTGATCCTGTTCTCGCTCCTGCTGGCGGCGTTCGTGATCAACCTCGACACCACGATCGTGAACGTCGCGCTGCCGACCATGGTGCGCGAACTGCACGCGTCGAACTCGCAGCTGCAGTGGGTGGTGGACGCGTTCAACCTGCTGTTCGCGGGTTCGGTGCTGGCCATGGGCAGCCTCTCCGACCGGTTCGGGCGAAAGGGGATGCTGCTCGCCGGTCTCTCGGTGTTCGGCATGGCGAGCCTCGTGGGCGGGCTGACCGACAGTCCCGGCCAGTTGATCGCGGCACGTGCCGTGATGGGTGTCGGTGCGGCGATGGTGTTCCCGTCGACCCTGTCCCTGCTGACGAACGTCTTCACCGAACGCCGGGAGCGGGCGCTCGCCATCGGTCTGTGGGGAGCGATCACGGGCGTGGCGATCGCGCTCGGACCGATCGTCGGCGGCTGGCTGCTCGAGCTCTCCGACTGGCGCAGCATCTTCTTCGCGATGACCCCGGTCGCCGCGATCGCCGGCGTGCTCGTCGCCGGCTACGTCCCGACCTCTCGCGACCCACACGCTCCCCGCATCGACGCAGCCGGGTTCGCGCTCTCGACGGCGATGGTCGGACTGCTCGTCTATACGACCATCGAGGCCCCCGACCACGGCTGGGGGAGCCCGCGAACGCTCGGCAGCTTCGCGCTGACCGCGGCGCTGGCCGTCGCGTTCGTGGGCTGGGAGCGGCGTACGGAGCAGCCCATGCTCGACCTGAGCCTGTTTCGCAATCCGCGCTTCACCGCCGCCAGCGCCTCGGTCGCGATCTCGTTCTTCGCGCTGTCGGGGTTCATCTTCCTGGTCACTCAGTACTTCCAGTTCCTCAAGGGATACGGGCCGCTGTCGACCGGTGTCCGGCTGCTTCCGGTCGCGAGCTCGGTGGCGATCGCGTCGATCCTCGGCGCCAGGCTGGCGGTGCGGGTCGGCACGAAGCTGGTCGTTGCGGCCGGTCTTCTCTCGATGGCCGGGTTCTATCTGTGGGTCACCACCACCTCGGTGACGACGGGTTACGGGACGATCGCCGCCCAGATGGTGGTTCTGGGGACCGGGATGGGCCTGACGAGCGCGCCCGCGACCGAGGCGATCATGGGGGTCGTCCCGAAGGCGAAGGCGGGCGTCGGGTCCGCGGTCAACGACGCCACGCGACTGCTGGGCGGCACCCTCGGCGTCGCCGTGATGGGCAGTGTGTATGCATCGCTCTACGCCGACCGCCTCACCAGCGGCCTGCCGGCCGGGCTGCCGGCCAACGCGGCGAGCGCCGCGCACGGATCCCTGGGCGCCGCGCTCTCCGTCTCGGGCGACCTGCGGCAAGCGGGACATCCGGCGCTGGCAGCGGCGCTCCACGACGCCGCCAGCTCGGCCTTCTTCGACGGTTTCCACACAGCCAACTACGTGGCCGCGGGCGTGGCCGCCGCGGGCGCCCTGCTCGCGCTGGCGCTGCTGCCCGCGCAGCCGACCGTCAACTCGGATGACACGGCCGACCCGCGGGTGGCCGGCACGCCCGCGACAGCCACGGCGCGCGGCTGAGGGCATCAGCTAACGCCGCGCGGGTGCGGCTACCCGAACGCTGACCGGGCGCCCAACCGAACGTCAGGACACGTGGTGGCCTGCTGTTCGCGGGCGGTCCGCGGGGACACCCTCCGACGATCAGAGATCTCCGAACCCGCGAGGGGCCATGAACTCCCAGACCGACCAGACCACACCCGACGTCTCCATTGCCGACCTGCGCGCCGAGCTCAACGGCCAGGTGATCACGGCGGATCACCCCGGATACGACGACGCACGCCGTGTCTTCTTCACCGGCTTCGACCGCCGGCCCGCCGCGATCGTCCGCGCCGCCGACGCATCCCATGTCTCGCGCGTGGTCAACGTGGCCCGGGAGACGGGCGCCGAGCTCGCGGTGCGCAGCGGTGGGCACAGTCGCGCCGGGCACGGGACCTCCGAGGGCGGCATCGTCCTCGACCTCTCCGGGATGAGCTCCGTCGAGGTCGACCCCAGGCGCCGCACCGCCTGGGCACAGACCGGCGTCAGGGCCGGCGACTACACCCGGGCGACCGGGAAGCACGGCCTGGTCACCGGGCTCGGCGACGCGGCCACGGTCGGGGTCGGCGGGATCACCCTCAGCGGCGGGATCGGCTTTCTCGTCCGGAAGAACGGCCTCACGATCGACGACGTGCTCGGCGCCGAGGTTGTCACCGCCGACGGCGAGCTGCTCGAGGTGGACGAGGAGAGCCATCCGGATCTCTTCTGGGCGCTGCGCGGCGGCGGGGGGAACTTCGGCGTCGTGACCCGGCTGCGGTTCCGGCTCCACGAGATCGATGCGGTGGTCGGCGGAATGCTGATGCTCCCGGCGAGCACCGAGGTGATCACCGGTCTGGTCGCCGCCGCGGAGGCGGCGCCCGAGGAGCTGTCGATCATCACGAACATCGCGAAGGCTCCACCGCTGCCGTTCATTCCCGCCGAGCAGCACGGCAAGCCCATCGTGATGGCGCTCATGGTCTACGCCGGCGACGCCGAGGCCGGCGAGCAGACCCTCGCGCCGATTCGCGCGCTGGCGACGCCGCTCGTCGACATGGTCCGCCCGATCCGCTATCCGGAGATCTACGAGGGGCCGGAGGGGCCGCAACCGGCCGCGTCCGCCGGAACCAACGTGTTCGTGGATGACTTCGGCGTCGAGGCGGCGGAGGCGATCCTCGAGCACCTCGAGACCTCCACCGCGCCGATGCCCGGTGTCCAGCTTCGCGTGCTCGGCGGTGCGATGTCGCGCGTCCCCGCGGACGCGACGGCGTTCGGTCACCGGGGGGCGAAGATGATGGTGAACGTCGCGGCGATGTACGAGAGGCCGGAGGAGGCCCTGGAGCACGAGGCCTGGGCCCGGAGCCTGGCGGCGACGCTGGCCGGTGAAGGCGCCGGCGCCTACGTCGGCTTCCTCGGCGACGACGGCGACCAGGGCGTCCGGCGCGCCTACCCGGCCGCGACCCTCGATCGGCTCGCCGAGGTGAAGCGCCAGTACGACCCCGGCAACCTCTTCCGCCTGAACCTGAACGTGGCGCCGAACGGGTAGTTATGGGAGCACCTCCCAGTTCCAGGTGTACAGATTGCGCGGGTGGCGTCCCACCGAACGCACGTTGAACACTTTCCCGCCGGGCGCCAGGCCGACGAAGCGCGCGAGAGATCTGCAGCGCCGCCACAGCGTCATCGGCCTGTCGACTCCGTCGCCTACCAATCGGCACTGAGCGGCTCCGTTCGATCTGAACCGGAAGCAGGCGTCGCGCGCCTCGGTCGTACGCCCGGCTTCTCGCACGACGAGCGCGTCAGGACGACAGGGAACGTCGCGTTGCCGGTGACCCAGTAGTGCGTCGCCCCGACCTTGAGGTCAAGGGCGATTTTTCCAATGTAGTCGTTGGCCTTCCTGACCTCGACCACGTGCTTCAGGTTGCCGTCACTCGTATGGCCGGCAGACGCCCTCACGATGTCCAATCCGGCGAGGAAGCGACCGTACGAGGAGGAGCAGCCACCGGTGGTGTCGCGCGCCGGATCGCGGATCGTGCTCGTGTCCGCGTGGGCCTGGGGAACCAGCGCCAGCACTGTCGCCAGTCCCAGTCCGGCGGCCAGGGCTCGGGCGCGCCCTCGCCTCGTGTGGGTCTGGCTTTCAGGTGCCATTGAGGAAGCTGATCCGCTGGGCGCGGCGCTTGCAGGTTGTCCGCTGGGCGGCCGCGAAGGCTCCGCAGCGCCACCCGACGGGGCCCGTCGAGGGCTTGTAGCTGTGCTTGGCCCAGCGGCGCAGGGTCGTGCGCGCGCGCCCGCAGCTCAGGCCCTTGGCCCGGACCCTCGCAAAGGCGTCGCCGGAGTTGGGGGTGATGGTCACGTTTCCGCACGCCCGGTAGCCGGCCGACGCGCCGGCCGGTTGGTCGGACGCCTGGGCCCCACCCGCCGCGAGGCCGAGCAAGGCGGCGGCCAGGATCGGGGCAGGCATGCGATGAAGCCGGGTCAGTGTCATTTGAAACCTCCGTGATCTCTCAGTCGCCGGTGGTGAAGCGGATCGCCTTCGCGCCCTGGGTGCAGCGGTAGGTCCCTATGACCTCGGCGCCGTCGCCGTTGAGCAGGGCGCAGTCCCAGCCCGGGATGTGCACGCCGTTCCCCGACCCGAGCGCTGCGAGGACCTTCATCGCCTCGGCGCACGACAGGCCGCGGGCGGAGACCCTGCCCACGCCTCCCGGGCCCGGGGTGTCCACGGACGAGCAGTCGCTCACGTTCGGGTCGGGCTTGGGCGTCTGGGTCTGGCCCGCGCCCGAGCCCGAGGAGGACCGTCCGCTCCCGGCCTGGCGGGCGATGACGCCCTGGCTGCCGCGCCGGCATGACACCAGTCCGAAGACGGGGTTGCTCGGCGCTCCGCACAGCCAGCCGTCGAAGCTCGCGGCACCGCCTATCCGGCCGTAGCGCTCGATCACCGCCCTGCCCTCTTGGCACGAGACACCGTGAACCTCCGCCGTGGCCTGGTACGTCAGGAACGTGAACGGGCCGCAGCCTCCGGTCGAGCCCTGCACGGGCGGGGGATGGGGGTAGCGGGCGTAGCAGTTCGATCCGGCCGTACAGACGCTCGCGGTGTCGTAGTTGACCGGGCACCCGACGCAGTCGACCTCGGAGGGCGTCGGCAGCGCCTCGGTCAACGGGTTGCCGCAGCGACAGCGCACGACCGGGTTGCCCCGGCTGTCGACGAGCACCGCTGTCCCGGCCTGGAGGATGCCCTGGATCGGCACGGCCTCGCCGTTCTCGTAGGTGTGGTTGGTGACGCGGGTGTCCCGGGTGAGCGTGGAGGGGCGCAGCCTGCGGATGTAGGCCGCGACCGCCTTCTTGGTCGGCGCCACCCCGAGCACCCGGGCCCACTCGCGCATCCGCTGCGGAGTGGCGGTGAGTGAGCGAATCAGGAGCTCGCGGTCGCAGACGCGGTTGGAGCCGCTGCCCCCGAACGGCCCCTGACCCTGAGGCAGCGGCGCGCCCGACTTCACCCGAACCGTGTCGGGCCCGGCCTTATCGGCCGGCGCGGTGAACGGGTGGTCCCCGACCTCGGCGGCCTTGGAGAAGCGGATCGTCGTGGCCTTGGCCTCGTCGTCGGAGGTCAAGAAGAGGAAGTAGACCGCCACCGCCACGAGGAGGACCAGGACGCCGCCGGCGCCGGCCATCAACAGCGGGTGAGGCTTCCGTTCCATGACTCCGTCCCGCGACCCCGTGCGATCGCGTTCGTGGGTTCCGTCCAGGCGCGATCCTTGGCCCAGGACGACCCTAACCGGTTATCTCACCGGAATGGAGGAAATCTGGCGCCCGACGTTCGCCAGCTCGCTCAACGTCCACGCAGCGAGTTCGCGAACGGCTCCCGTGGCCGAGCTGTCACAGCTCGGCGAGCTATCCCGTCTCAGCTAGTGCAAGCATTAGAGAAGGAGGCAGTCATGAAGGTGTTCGTAGCGGGAGCAAGCGGCGCGCTGGGCAAGCAGCTAGTGCCCATGCTGGTCGCCCGCGGTCACGAGGTCACGGGTATGACCCGGACCCCCGCGAAGCGGGAGCTGATCGAACGGCTGGGCGCCCGCTCGGTCGTGGCCGATGCGCTCGATCCCGAGGCCGTCGCCCAGGCCGTCGCGCAGGCCGAGCCCGAGGTGGTCGTCCATCAGCTCACGGCGATCGACACGTCGAAGTTCTCTCGCAGCCTCGACGAGATGTTCACTCTCACCAACCGCCTGCGGACCGAGGGGACAGATCACCTGCTCGCCGCGGCCCGGGCGGTCGGCGCGCGGCGGTTCGTCGCCCAGAGCTTCGCCGGCTGGCCCTACGAGCCCACGGGCAGCAGGGTCAAGTCCGAGGACGCTCCGCTTCAGGGCTCGCCGCCCAAGACGGTCACCCAGGGACTCGCGGCCATCCGGCATGTCGAGGAGGCGGTGACCGGGGCCGAGGGCATCGAGGGCCTGGCCCTCCGCTACGGCGGGTTCTACGGTCCCGGGACCTCGATCGCGGTCGATCCCGACGGGGAGCAGGTCGTGATGCTCCGCAAGCGCCGCCTCCCGATCATCGGCGACGGTGGCGGGATGTTCTCCATGCTCCACATCGCGGACGCGGCATCGGCCACGGCCGCCGCGGTCGAGCGGGGCGCGCCCGGCATCTACAACGTCGCCGACGATGATCCCGCCCCGGTGTCGGTGGTCATCCCGGAGCTGGCGAAGGTCCTCGGGGCCAAGCCCCCGCGCCGGATCCCCCGCTGGCTGGGCAAGATGATCGCGGGCGAGGGGATGACGCTCATGATGACCGAGGCGCGCGGCGCCGCTAACGACAAGGCCAAGCGCGAGCTGGGCTGGACGCCTCGCTATCCCAGCTGGCGGCTGGGCTTCCGCGACGGGCTGAAGGACGGCGACTCGCAGCCGGTCGAGGTCGCCGCGTGAGCGACACGAGCGCCGAGGTCCTCGACGACCTGCGCCCGCGCGCGTTCGCGGTCGCCTACCGGATGCTCGGCTCGGTGAGCGAGGCCGAGGACGTGGTGCAGGAGTCGCTGCTGCGCGTGCATTCGGCTCTGGAGCGCGGCGAGGAGCTCTCCTCGCCGCGCGCCTATGTCGCGACCGTCGCGGCCCGGCTGGCGATCGACGAGCTGCGCTCGGCCCGCGCGCGCCGGGAGACCTATGTCGGCGAGTGGCTGCCCGAGCCGCTCGCCTCTCCGGACGACGACCCCGCGGCCGTGGCCGAGCAGGCCGACTCGCTCTCGCTGGCGTTCCTCACGCTGCTCGAGTCCCTGACCCCCGAGCAGCGGGCGGCGTTCCTGCTCCACGACGTGTTCGACTACGGCTACGGCGAGATCGCCGAGATCATCGGCAGCAGCGAGGCGAGCGCTCGCCAGCTCGCCTCACGCGCCCGGCGCCAGGTGCAGGACGGCAGACCGCGCTTCGATCCCTCGGCGCAGGAACGCCGGCGGCTCGCGGACAGCTTCTTCGCGGCGGCCGAGCGGGGAGAGCTCGAGTCGCTCGAGGCTCTCCTGGCGGAGGACGTCGAGCTGCATGGCGACGGTGGCGGGCTGGCTCCGGCGATCAGGCACGCCGTCACCGGCCGCGTCAAGGTCGCGCGGATGCTCGGCAACTGGATGCGGCTGGGCTTCGAGACAATCGGCGGCGTTCGGTTCCAGCGCGTGCTGGTGAACGGGCATCCGGGCGCCGAGTACCTGGACTCCGACGGGAAGCTGATCGGCGTCATGTCGCTGGACATCGCCGACGGGAAGGTCCAGGCGATCCGCTCGATCGTCAACCCGGAGAAGCTCGGGCACCTCGGGCCGGTGGCCGACGCGCGGGAGCTGCTGCGCCGCGCGCGCGAGTCGGGCTGAGCGCGCGGCTAAACGCTCAGCAGGATCGCGTAGGCCACGACCCCCGCCAGGGCGGCGCCGAGGACCGTCTTGGCCCGCTCGCGCTCCCCTCGCGAATAGAAGAGGTAGGCGGCCACGAGGCCGACCAGCGGCAGCAGGAAACCGCCGACGTGGGCGGCGATCGAGATGTTGCGGTCCTTCTTGGCCTCGGGATCGATGCGACCACCCTAGAGAACACCCGACGTGCCGAGAACCGGCGCGTCACCGGCATGAGGAACCTAGGATGCCCCGCCATGCGCCGCGCTGTCCCTCTCCGGCTCGTCGTCCTGGCCGTCCTCGCCGCTGTCGGCGCGACGGCGGCGGACGCCGGCGCCGCGACCGCCCCGATCCAGATCCGCACCCTCTCCAACCGCGCCGACCTGATCTCCGCCGGCAACGCGCTCGTCGGGATCACGCTGCCGCGCCGCGCCCGGGCCAACCGGCTGAAGGTCACCCTGAACGGACGCAACGTGACCGGGCTCTTCACCCACCGCGCCGGCGCGCGCCTCGAGGGCGTGGTCAACCGGCTGCGGCTGGGCTCCAACCGCCTCGTGGCCACGGCGCCCCGGGCGCGCGGCGCGCGGCTGACGATCACCAACCATCCCAACGGCGGTCCCGTGTTCTCCGGTCCGCAGGTCCAGCCGTGGTACTGCCAGCAGGGCGCGCGCGACTCCAAGTGCAACCAGCCGCCGCAGTTCACCTACCTCTACCGGTCGACCGACCCGACGAAGGCCGGCCTGCAGCCCTACGACCCGGCGAACCCACCGTCGGACGTGGCGACGACGACCACCGACGCGGGCGTCACGGTGCCGTTCATCGTCCGTCAGGAGCTGGGCTACCAGGACCGCGACCAGTTCAAGATCCTCACCCTCTACACGCCCGGGCGAGGCGTGGAGCCGCTGGGCGCCCCAGCGCCAGTGGAACCACAAGCTCGTCATCACCGGCGGCGGTGGGTGCGGCGTGACCTTCCGGCCGGGCGACGCGCCGCTCAACGACCTCAGCGGCACGCTGCCGAGCGATCCCCGGCTACACCCAGAGCTACATCGCCGCGCTGGGCAAGGGGTTCGCGGTCATGTCGACGGCGCTGGACAACACCGGCCACAACTGCAACCTGGCCACCGAGGCCGAGTCGCTGATCATGGCCAAGGAGCGCCTCGTCGAGAACTACGGCGACGTGCGCTACACGATCGGGACCGGGTGCTCGGGCGGCTCGATCGTCCAGCAGACCGTGGCCAACGCCTATCCCGGCGCGGTCTACGACGGGCTGGTCATCACCTGCGCCTATCCGGACGTGCTGAGCGCGGGCGCGCAGTTCGCCGACTACCACCTGCTGCGCCTGTACTTCGAGAACCCCTCGAAGTGGGGCTCCGGCATCCTCTGGCCCCCGGTGCAGTGGGGGCCGGTCGAGGGGCGGCCCGACCCGGTCAACGCGATCGTGGCCGACGAGGGGCTCTTCAAGGGCGCGACCAACCCGGTCGGCGACTGCGTCCCCGCCGACCGCGCCTATGACCCGCAGTCTCGGCCGGCGGGCGTGCGCTGCTCGATCCTCGACTACATGATCAACGTGCTCGGGCCGCGCCCCCAGGGCGTCTGGTCGGCGATGGAGAAGCGCGCCGGGCACGGCTTCGCCGGGCAGCCGTTCGGCAACGCCGGCATTCAGTACGGCCTCCAGGCGCTCGAGCAGCACCTCATCACGCCGGCTCAATTCGTCGACCTCAACGCGGCGATCGGCGGCGGCGACGTCGACCTCAACCCGACGCCCCAGCGCCTGGCCGGCGACGACGGTGCGGTCGGCAACGCCTACCGGACCGGCCTGATCAACGAGATGACGCACATGTCCGGTGTGGCCATCATCGACCACGCCGGTCCCGACCCCGGCGCCGCGCATGACTACGCGCACACCTGGTGGATCCGCGACCGCCTGGATCGCGCGCAGGGCAACCACCGCAACGAGGTCCTGTGGTTCGGCCCGGCGCCGCTGATCGGCGATCCGAGCTGGCCCACCGAGGCGCTTCTGGCCATGGACGGCTGGCTCGCGGCCGTGGAGCGCGACCACTCCGGCGCGCCCGGGCGAAGAAGATCGCCGACGACAAGCCCGCCGACCTGCAGGACCGCTGCGCCGGCGACCTGTGCTCGCAGTACGTGGCCACCCGTTACGGGACGCCGCGCAGCGTGGCCGGCGGCGATGCGTACAACGACACCGTGAAGTGCCGCCTCAAGCCGCTGCGCCGCGAGGACTACGCCGGCACGACGTTCACCGACGACCAGTGGGAGCAGCTGCGCAGGGCGTTCCCCGCCGGCGTGTGCGACTGGAGCCGGCCGGGGGTCGGCAAGCAGCGCAACCTCTCCTGGCTCACCTACCAGGACGCGCGCGGGCGCGTGATCTACGGCGGGCGGCCGATGGCGCCGGCGCCGCATTCCGTCGCCCTGCGGTAGGCCGGCCTCCTGTCGGCGCGGCCGTTAGCGTGGGGCGATGGCGTCGAACCAGAGTGAGCCCTCGGGCTGGCAGCGCCTGGCCCCGGTCACGGACCTCGTGACACCGATGGCGGTCCGGGTGGCGGCCACGCTGCGGCTGGCCGACCTGATGGCCGATGGTCTCGAGCAGGCCGGCGAGCTGGCACAACGAACCGGCACCGACGCCGACGCGCTGCAGCGGATGCTGCGCCACCTCACCTGCCACGGTGTCTTCGCCGAGCCTTCGCCGGGGCGGTTCACGACCAACGAAACCGCCGACCTGCTGCGCTCCGATCATCCGTCGGGGATGCGGTCGTGGTTCGATCTGGACGAGTTCGGCGGCCGGATGGATCTGGCGTTCACCGAGCTGATGCACACGGTGCGCACCGGGGAGCCCGCGTGGGAAGCCGCCTTCGGCACCCCCTTCTGGGAGTACCTGGCCGGTGACCCTGCGCTGGCGGCCTCGTTCGACGCGACGATGGCGGGCTCGCTCCGCAACTCGGCGGCCACCGGCTACGACTGGTCCGAGGTGGGGCACGTCGTCGACGTCGGCGGGGGGACCGGGGCACTGCTGGCCGAGGTGCTGGCGGCCAATCCCGGGCTCCGGGCCACGCTGGTCGACCTGCCGGACACCGCGGCTCGAGGTCGCCGGCTCCTGGCCGAGCGCGGGCTGGACGCGCGATGCGAGTTCGCCGGGCAGAGCTTCTTCGAAGCGCTGCCCATGGGCGGGGACGCCTACGTGGTCAGCGCAGTGCTCCACGACTGGGACGACGAGCCGGCGATCGAGATCCTCCGCCGGTGCGCCGAGGCCGCCGGGCCGACCGGCCGGGTGATCATCGTCGAGTCCCACGGCACCGCCGGCGACGATCCGGCCATGTTCGCCGAGATGGACCTGCGGATGCTGGTGCTGTCCGGCGGGCGCGAGCGCACGATCGACGAATACGAAGACCTCGCCGAGGCGGCCGGCCTGGCCGCGGCCGGCGTGGCCACGACCGCGTCAGGTCACGTGATCATCGACTGCCGGCCGGCGTCACCCTAGGCCGCGTCGCACTGGGTCAGCCCGTAGGGATGGGCGACCTTGGCGAAGTCGGCGAACGGGTCCGTGTCGCTCGTGAGCAGCAGCGGGTTGGCCTTGACCTTGTCGAGGTCGGTCTGGGCCAGCCCGAGGAACTTGCTCACCGTGGCCTCGTCGCCGGACGGGACGCCCAGGGCTCGGATCGCGGTGATCTGACCCTGGATGCTGGGAATGTCAACGCTCCTGACGACGGCGAGGACCTGCGGCCGGGTGGGGTTCTGGCCGAGCTTGGAGTTGGCGGCGTTGACCACCTTGTTGCCCGCGGCGCAGATCGCGTTGGCCTTGGTAACGAACGCGGTCTTGGTGATCGTGGGGGTCGACGCCGTGGTGCTCGTGCTCTTGCTGCTGTCGCTGCCGCAGCCCGCGGCCAGCAGGCCGGCCAGCGCTGTCGTGACGAGGACCGGTCCGAGCTTGGAGTGCAGAGGTCGGGGCATTGGGGAGCTCCTCTGGTGCGGTTGGCGGAAAGGCGGTCTCCCGAGTCGCGCTCCAACGTTAGCCCCGAAAGCTGACCGAGGGGGACTTTCTCAGTGGCCGGTCAGGGCACTGACGTACGCACGCGGAGCGTCGTGCGCGTCGATCAGCAGGCACGGCACGTCGCGTCGCTCCAGCTCCGCCGCCAGCAGCAGCCCGGTCGGGCCCGCCCGGACGACGAGCACCTCCGGGGTCCCGTCGCTCACACGACGAGGCTACCGGGCCGCCGCTCAGGCCTCCGACGGCGGGCCGCCGAAGGCCACCTCGTTGCCGTCGGCATCGTGGTAGTGGGCCTTGCGCACGCCGTTGGAGTACGTGAGGCGCTCGTCGGGCTCAAGACCGCGGGCGGCGATCGCGGCCACCTGTTCGTCGAGGTCATCGACGAACAGGGTCACCACCGAGTTCCCCGCTCCCTCCGGGTGCTCCACGACGTAGACGGACCGGCCGTCGCCGAGCGTCCACACCGCCTCGGCGTCGTTGGGGAAGAACGTCGGCTCGCCGAACAGCCGCTCGTACCACGGCCGGCTCGCCTGGAGGTCCCGCACGCGCATCCCCGCGAAGAGGTGCACCTACTCGGCCGACTCGACGTCCGCCTGACGCGGCCCGCCCGCGGCGTCTCGCAGGTCGGGCTCGGCGTCGTCGGGCACGTCGGGGCCGCCGTCGGTCACGGCGTCGGCCCGGTCGCCGGCTTCGCGATCGATGCCCTCCTGCGTCGCCGGCTCGGCCGACTCCGCCGGACGCCCGAGCACCGAGCTGTCGAGCTCCGGGTCCTCGGGCTGGAGCTCGGCCGGCGCGTCGGAGCCGCCGAGCTGCGCCGGGACGACGCCGTCCTGCGCCTTCGCGGCCCAGTCGCCCTTCTCGCGGGCCTCCTCGTCGCTCGGGGTCGTTCCGCCGATCTGTTCGGTGGGCTTCTGCTCGCCCATGGCTCCTCCTCGGGGTGGGGGTCAGGGGGTGGTTACCCCGCTGTGCCGGGTAGTAGCGTCAGCTCTCGTGGACGTCGTCCGCCATCCGCTCACGGTGCGTGGCCGGTCGAGCCGGCCGCTGGATCAGCGAATCGCCGTTCGCTTCCCCCCGCTGGCGCGCGCCAACCTTCGCCTGTTCGACCGGCTGGCGCCCCATTCGCGCCTTCGGTGGGCGATGCTGCGCCGAGCCGTCACGCTGGGGGTGCAGGCGTTCAACCGCCGCGACCTGGACGCGGTCGTCGTCGCCTATGACCCGGCGATCGAGTACCACCCCTACCGGGAATTCGTCGAGTCGGGCCTCTCGGAGCCGGTGTACCGCGGGCATTCCGGTTACCGCGCCTACATCGACGCCACGCGGGAGGTCTGGGGCACGGACGTGCGCCTCGAGCCCCGGGAGGTCGTCGACGCCGGCGACCGGTTCGTGCTCATCGCCGACATGCCGATGCGCGCGCAGGCCAGCGGAGTCACCCTCGACCAGGTCTACGCGGGGGTCTCGACGTTCCGGGGCGGCCGGGTCGTGCGCCAGGACGACTTCCTGGATCCGGCCGAGGCGCTCGCGTACGTGGGGGTGGTCGCATGAGCCCCGGCGCCGTCATCGCCTGCGGGGCGATCATCGGCCTGGCCGTGGGTATCGTGGTCAGCATCGCGACCAAGCTGCCGCTGGCGCCCGAGGGCGGGCTGGCCATCGGGGCCCTGGTCGGATGGCTGTCACAACGGCGCTCCGGCTGACGTCAAACAGTGTGGATAACCGCACCGTTCTCGTCCCGCCGATGAGTTTCACTGTCGCAACAGGTCCATGGGGGGAGTACGCGCAATGACTAACGAAGGGGTACTTCACGCATGACACGCTTTCTCGCCGGTCTCGCGGACCTCGCCTATCGCCGGCGTGGCCGCATGGTCGTGGCCTGGATCGCGACCACGATCGTGATCATCGGCCTGGGTTCCGCTTTGAAGGGTGAGTTCAGCGCCGACTACAACACGCCCGGCTCGGAGTCCAAGCGGGCCAGTGACATCACCGAGCAGCGCTTCGGCGGCTACTCCGGACAGGAGGTCTACGTCGTCTGGAAGGACGCGCGTGGGGCCCAGAGTCCCGCCGCCCGCGCGAAGCTGAACGCGTTCTTCGCCCGGGCCGAGCGCGTCAACCACATCGCCCGCCACACAGCGGTCCGCGTGTCTCGCAACGGCCAGATCGGCGCGAGCACCCTGCCCATGACCGTCCCCGGCTGGGACTTCACCAAGGACGACGGCAAGAAGCTCATCGACGCGGCCGACGCCAGCAGCGGCCAGGGCGTGCAGATCAAGCTCGGCGGCGATCCCATCTACGCCGCGCAGTCGCAGTCGAGTCCCGAGGGCATCGGCTTCCTGGGCGCGGCGATCGTGCTGCTGATCGCCTTCGGCTCCATCGTGGCCGCGGGCCTGCCGCTCTCCATTGCCCTGATCGGGCTGGGGATCTCGTCCGGAGGCCTGATCGCCCTGCTGGCCAACGTCGTGGACGTGCCCGACTGGACGACCGCGGTCTCCGGGCTGATCGGCATCGGAGTGGGCATCGACTACTCGCTGCTGGTGATCACACGCTTCCGCGCGGCGCTCTCTGACGGCAAGAGTCGCCATGACGCCGTGGTCGAGGCCGTCACCACGGCCGGGCGCAGCGTGATCATCGCCGGCGCGACCGTGGTCATCGCCGTCCTCGGCCTGTGCCTGACCGGGCTGACCTACATGTACGGCGTGGCCATCTCGGCCTCGCTCGCGGTGCTCGTGGTGGCGGCGGCCTCGGTCAGCCTGCTGCCCGCGCTGCTGGCCTACCTGGGGCCGAAGGTCGACCGCTGGCGGATCCCGGGTCTCGGGCGAGCCGCCCGGCAGCCGGCGAACACCAGCGACTCTCCGGCCGCGCGCTGGAGCCATGCCGTGCAGCGGCGTCCGTGGACGGCGGCGATCGCCGCCACGGCGATCCTGCTCGCGCTGGCCGCTCCGGCGCTGGGCATGCGGCTCGGGTTCCCCGACGCCGGCAACGACCCGCCGTCCACGATGACCCGCCAGGCCTACGACCTCAACACCGAGGGCTTCGGCCCCGGCACGAACGGGCCGCTCGTCATCGCCGCGGACCTGCCCGGCCGCCAGGCGGCCCCGCGGGTCCAGGCGCTGGCCCAGCACCTGCGCAGCGAGCCCGGCGTGGCCTTCGTTCCGGCGGCGCAGATCAACTCGCAGGGCAACGCGGCGCTGCTGACCGTGGTCCCGCGCTGGTCGCCCCAGGACAAGAAGACCGAGGACCTCGTCCATCACCTGCGCGACAACGTGCTGCCCGCACAGCTGAAGGGCTCGGGCATCTCGGCTGAGGTGGGCGGAGTGACCGCTGCGCTGGAGGACCAGAGCAGCTACATGGTTGACCGCATGCCGGTGTTCATCATCGGCGTGGTCGGCCTGTCGTTCCTCCTGCTGCTCGTGGCGTTCCACTCGCCGCTGATCTCGCTCAAGGCGGGCATCATGAACCTGCTCTCCGTCAGCGCCGCCTACGGCGTCATGACGGTGGTCTCCAAGGGCGGGGCGATCGGCGGGCTCATAGGCATCGACCACGAGGTGCCGGTGGCGCCATTCATGCCGGTGATGATGTTCGCGATCCTGTTCGGGCTCTCGATGGACTACGAGGTCTTCCTGATCTCGCGGATCCGCGAGGAGTTCCTCAAGGACGGCGACACCCGCCGCGCGGTGGCCGACGGCCTGGCCAAGACCGCTCGGGTGATCACGGCCGCGGCGGCGATCATGGTCGTCGTGTTCCTGGCCTTCCTGGCGGCTCCGGACGTGTTCCTGAAGCTGTTCGGAATCGGTCTGGCGTCGGCGATCTTCCTCGACGCCACGCTTGTCCGGATGGTGCTCGTCCCCGCCGTGATGCAGCTCCTCGGGCCCGCCAACTGGTGGATCCCGGAGTGGCTGGAGCGCATCCTGCCGCGGCTGGACATGGAGCAGGTGGCCGGCGCCGAGGGCCGGGCCTAAGAGACTCACGGGGTCGCGACCGAGACCCGGTCGCGGCCCCGTTCTCTATCCTTTCGGACATAGGCCCCGTGGAGTGCGACCGCCGGGGGATAAACCTGCCCGTGGAGTGCGACCGCCGGGCTTCATCACCGAAAGGACCCCATAGCAATGCCCGAAGCCGTCATCGTCGACGCCATTCGGACTCCGATCGGGCGTGCCTTCAAAGGCTCGCTGGCCACTCTGCGGCCGGACGAGACCCTGGCGTACGTCATCGATCAGGTCCTCGAGCGCAATCCGGCGATCGATCCGTCGACCGTCGAGGAGGTCATCGCCGGCTGCGGCCAGCCGCAGGGCCTGCAGGCCAACAACATCGGCGCGGATCGCCGTACTGCTGAGCGAAAAGCTCGGCGAGCAGACCAACGGCTCGACCGTCTCGCGCTACTGCGCGTCCGGTCTGGACGCCATCCGCATCGCGGCCAACCACGTCGCGGTCGGTCAGGGCGACACCTACGTCGCCACCGGCGTGGAGTTCGTCTCGCGCTACAACGAGCAGCTCGGAGGCCGCTCATCCCGAGGACCAGCACGACGACCTCAAGGGCCGCGAGCCGGCCAGCCCGACGCGTACATCCGATGGGGATGACGGCCGAGAACGTCGCCAAGAAGTACGGCGTCTCGCGCGAGAGCAGGATCGAATACGCCCAGCGCTCCCAGGAGCGTGCCGTCGCCTCGCAGGAGGCCGGCATGTTCGATCGGGAGATCGTGCCGTGACCGTCAACGGGAACGAGGTGACCAAGGACGACGGGCCGCGGCCTCGTCGACCTCGAGAAGCTCGCCGCCTGGAGCCCGGCGTTCAGGCCCAACGGCACCGTCACGGCGGGCAACTCCTGCCCGCTCAACGACGGCGCCGCCGCGGTGATGTCATGAGCGACGAGAAGGCCAAGGAGCTCGGCATCAAGCCGCGCGCGCGGATCATCACCGCGGCGACGGCGGGCAACGAGCCCGAGTAATGGGCGTGGCGCCGATCGGCGCGATGAAGAAGGCGCTCGACCGCGCCGGGATGAGCATCGGCGACGTCGACGTCTACGAGCTCAACGAGGCGTTCGCCGCGCAGGTGATCCCGATCGCGGAGGAGGTGGGCATCGATTATCACAAGCTCAACCCGCACGGCGGGGCGATCGCGCTCGGCCATCCTTTCGGGATGACCGGCGCGCGGATCATGACCACGCTGCTCAACGACATGGAGACGCTCGACGGACGATCGGGCTGGAGACCATGTGCGTCGCCGGCGGACAGGGCGAGGCGATGATCGTCGAGCGCCTGCGCTGAGCCCGGCCCAGGGTGCGCCCCGGGTTGATCCGGGGCGTACCCTGGGGTCGTGCGGCGGGTTCGGAGAGCAGGTCTGGTCGTGGACCTCGCCGCGCTGGCGTCGGCGAGCCCCGCCGGAGCCGTGAAGATCACCGAGTTCCCGATGGCGGGCAGCACAACGGGCGGCCCGGGGACCGATGGTCCCGGACCGCCCGATGTCTCCTGAGAGGAGTCGAGGCCGCGGAGGGCCGAGCGGCGTTCAGCGGCCCGCGATCGACGCGGCGACGCGGCTCTCGTCCGGCCCGCTCGCCGGCCGGTAGGGCGCGCTGCGGATCGAGGCGGCGACGCTGCTCTCCGACGGAGCGGCGGTGGGCCGGGAGCCCACGGACGCCGCGACGGCGCTCTCGCTCGGGCCCCCGTCAGGGCGGGCGGCGAGGTGCGTCGCGCTGCCGCTCGGCGTCGACGTGGTCGATCCGTCGCTGAGCACGAGCGCGACCACGAGGCCGGCGGCAATCGCCAGCGCGACGACGAGGCCGATCCAGACGCCGCGGCGGCTGCTGTGCAGTGACGGTGCGAGGGGGACCTGGGGCTGGGTGATCTGCGACATGTGCGACCTCCTCCAGAGGTTCGGTGTGAATGCACCGAGGAGACTGCGCCCGGGCCCTTGCAGGGCGCCTACAGCGCGGTAACAGAGCTCAGACGAGGTCGCGGCGCTTGAGCAGGAACCCGGTGGCGGCGAAGCCGAGCCCGATCCACCCGGCCATGACGAGGATGGCGATGCCGGGAGCGAGCAGGTCGTCGTCGTGGGCGGCGCCGCTGACGGCGCTGGGGGCGCCGACGACCGGGCCGAAGCGCCCCACGCTGGGGACGAAGCCCAGCAGCGTGGGCTCCACGGCGAAGGCGAACACGAGCAGCCCGACGATCGCCACGACCTGGTTGCGGATCAGGCCGCCCACGCACACGCCCAGAGCGCCCACGAGACCAGCCACGATGAGATTGCGCCACAGGACGTCCGCCAGGTCGGCCACGCCGAGCGTCGTCTCCCCGCGCGTCGCCAGGATGGCCGTGCCCACGGCCATGATCGTCACCGTGATCGCGAGCGAGAGCAGGATCCCGGCCACTCCGTAGGAGAGAAGCTTGGCCGCGAGGAGTCGCAGGCGGTCCGGAGCGGCCAGGACGGTGCTGGTGATTGTGCGATGGCGCCACTCGCCGGCCATCCCGACCACGCCGAGGATCATCACGAAGTAGCCGGTGAAGTCGCCGGAGAAGAGGTCGTGCACGTCGTCGTGGTTGAAATCGGTGCCCAGAGAGGCCGAGAGCGTGACGACGAGCACCGAGAGGCCGGCCGCGACACCCGCGAGGGCGAAGAACGTGCGCGTCGTGCGCAGCTTGAGGATCTCGGCGCGCAGGAGGGGCGCCACGGGTCAGCCCTGTTCCCCGCCGGTCAGCTCGAGGAACGCCGACTCCAGCGAGCGGGCGCGCGGCGCCAGGCCCAGCACGGGCAGGCCCTCCTCGAAGGCGATCATCCCGACCGCCTCGGGCGCCGCGCCGTGGACGACCAGGCGCTCGCCCTCGCGCGTGACGGAGTACCCGCGTCGGGCGAGCGCCTCCGCCAGGCGCTCGTCGTCGCCCGAGCGCACCTCGCAGGCCGGCGACCCGGATCCCCCGAGCACGTCCTCCAGCGTCCCACGGCCGCGCAACTGGCCGCGGGCGATGATCACGACGTCGTCGACCGACTGGGAGACCTCGGCGAGCAGGTGGCTGGACACGAGGACCGCGCGGCCGCGCTGCGCCTGGTCGCGCATGAGCGCGCGCGTCCAGGCGATGCCGGGCGGATCGAGGCCGTTCGTCGGCTCGTCGAGGATCAGGACCTCGGGGTCGCCCAGCAGCGCCGCGGCGATGGCCAGGCGCTGGCGCATGCCCATCGAGTAGCCCTTGACCCGGCGGTTGGCCGCCTCGGTCAGGCCGACGATCGCCAGCACCTCGTCCACGCGCGCGGGGGGATGCTGCCCGGCCGCCGCGAGGATCCGCAGGTGGTTTCGCCCGGTGCGGCCGGGGTGGAACGAGGCCTCCTCGAGCACGGCCCCGACCTGGGCGCTGGGCCTCTCCAGATCCTCGTAGCGGCGCCCGCCGAACGTGGCCGTGCCCGAGCTGGGATGGACGAGGCCGAGCAGCGCGCGCAGCGTCGTGCTCTTTCCCGCGCCGTTGGGGCCCAGGAAGCCGGTCACGCGCCCGGGCTGCACGTCGAAGCTCAGGCCCGAGACGGCGGCCACGGATCCGAAGCGCTTGTGCAGGTCGCGGATCTCGACGGCGGCCACCGGCGGCACGTTATCGGCGGCCCCGGAAAGGCTCACGCACCGATTACAGGGGTGGTACGGTCGCCGTGGGGCTTGGAACGAATCGACTTCAGGATCCTCGGGCCGCTGGAGGTCCGACGCCGACGGCGCGCTCGCCCTCGGCGGGCGCAAGCAGCGGGCACTCCTCGCCGTCCTGCTGCTGCACGCCAACGAGGTCGTCTCGACCGAGGCTCGGCTGTCGACGATCTGTGGGGCGAGCCGCCCGGCGAGGGCGCCAAGAGCATCCAGGTCAACGTCTCGCGGCTGCGCAGGGTGCTCGGGCGACGGCGAGCGGCTCGCACGCGGGCGCCGGGCTACGTGCTCCGCGTCGAGCCGGGCGAGCTCGACCGGCCCGCTTCGAGCGGCTCGTGCGCGAGGCCGCGCGCTGCTGGCCGCGGGAGCCGAGCGGCGCGCGGAGATGCTGCGCGAGGCGCTCGCGCTGTGGCGCGGCCGGCCGCTGGCCGACGTCGCCTACGAGCCGTTCGCCCAGGCGAAGATCGCCCGGCTGGAGGAGCTGCGGCTGGCGCGCGCTGGAGGAGCGCATCGACGCCGACCTCGCGCTCGGGCGCCACGCCGAGGTCGTCGGCGAGCTCGAGAGCCTGATCCGCGCGCACCCGCTGCGGGAGCGCCTGCGCGCGCCAGCTGATGCTCGCGCTGTACCGCTCGGGCCGGCAGGCCGAGGCGCTCGAGGCCTACCAGCGAGGCCCGGCGCGCGCTCGTCGAGGAGCTCGGGATCGAGCCGGGCCGCGAGCTGCGCGAGCTTCAGGCGGCGATCCTGCGCCAGGACCCGGCGCTCGACGCTGCGCGCACCGGCCGGCCGGCGCGCTCCGCCCGGCGGCGTTCGTGGGGCGCGGGCGCGAGCTGGACGCGCTCGACGGCGGCGCTCGACGACGCGCTCGGCGGGCCGGGGCAGGGTCGTGCTGGTCGTCGGCGAGCCCGGGCATCGGCAAGAGCCGGCTGGCCGAGGAGCTGACGCGCCGCGCGCGCGAGCGCGGGGCGCCGGGTCGCTCGTCGGGCGCTGCTGGGAGGCCGGGGGCGCCCCGCCTACTGGCCGTGGGTCCAGGCGCTGCGCGCCTACGTCCGCGAGGCCGATCCCGACGTGCTGCGCGACCGGCTCGGCGCCGGGCGGCCGACCTGGCCCAGCTCCTGCCCGAGCTGCGCGAGCGCTGTTCCCGACATCCCGGAGCCGCCGGCGCTCGAGTCCGGAGGGCGCGCGCTTCCGCCTCTTCGAGGCCGTGAGCCGCGTTCCTGCGCGACGCCGAGCTCGCGACCGAGCCGCTCGTGCTGGTGCTCGACGACCTGCACGCCGCCGACGAGTCCTCGCTGCTGCTCCTGCGCTTCGTCGCCCGCGAGATCGCCGACAGCCGTCTGCTCGTGGTCGTGCGCCTACCGCGACGTCGACCCGACGCTGCGGGCGGCCACTGCGCTCGCACGCTGGCCGAGCTCGTGCGCGAGCCCCACGTCGAGCGAGGTGGCGCTGGCCGGGCCTGAGCCGGGCCGCGCTGGCCGAGTACATCGAGGGCGCGACCGGGGTGGCGCCCGGCGCCCGCCCTGGTCGAGGCGATCCACGACCGAGACCGAGGGCAACCCGCTGTTCGTGGCCGAGATCGTGCGCCTGCTCGACGCCGAGGGCCGGCTGGCGGAGGCCGACGCGCATCTGCGCATCCCGCCCAGCGTGCGTGGCGTGATCCGCCAGCGCCTGGCCGCGGCTCTCCGAGGGCTGCCGCGGTCCGCTCGTGCGCGGCCGTCGGTGCTCGGCCGCGAGTTCGGCCTCGACGTGCTCGGCCGCCTCAGCGACCTCGCGCCCGGCGAGCTGCTGGAGCGTCCTCGACGAGGCGATGGCGCGAGCGCGATCGTCGTCGACGTGCCGGGAACGCCCGGGCCGCCTGCGCTTCGGCCACGCCCTCATCCGCGACACGCTCTACGAGGAGCTGACGCGCGGCGCGCCGGCTGACGCCTGCACCGCGCGGGCCGGCGAGGCGCTCGAGGTCGTCTATGCCGCCGACCTCGAGCCGCATCTGGCCGAGCTCGCCGCGCACTTCATCGCCGCGGCGCCGGCCGGCGGAGCCGACCGGGCCCTCGACTACGCCGGCGCGCCGGCGACCGCGCGGCCGCTCTGCTGGCCTACGAGGAGGCGGCGCGGCTCTACGAGATGGCGCTGGGGCTCGTCGAGGAGCCCGTGGCGCGCTGCGACCTCCTGCTCGCCCTCGGCGACGCGCTGGCGCGGGCCGGCGACACGGGGGCGGCCAAGGAGAGCTACCGCCGAGGCGGCGGAGCTGGCGGAGGCGCGCGGGCTGACCGAGCACCTCGGGCGGGCGGCGTTCGGCTACGGCGGGCGCGATCATCTGGGAGGTCTCGCGCGACGACGACGCAGCTCGTGCCCCTGCTCGAGCGGGCGATCGCGGCCCTGGGCCGAGGAGCGCGACCCCGCTGCGGGTCATGCTCATGGCTCGCCTGGCGGGCGGCCCGCTGCGCGACGCCAGCTATCCGCCGGAGCGCAAGGCGCAGCTCAGCGAGGAGCCCTGGAGTCGGCGCGGCGCATCGGCGACCCGGTGACCCTGGCCTACGCGATCCACGGCTACATCCTCGGTCATCACTCGCCCGCGCACACGCGGGCCGCAGCTCGAGCTGGGCCATCGAGCTCGTGGAGCTGGCCGCGGAGGCCGGCGACAGGAGCGCGAGGTGGAGGCGCACGAGGTGTGCCTGGACTCCCACGTGGAGCTCGGGCGACATCGGCGGCGGCGCAGCGCGACCTGGAGGCGATGACCCGGCTGTCGCGCGAGCTGCGCCAGCCCTCCCAGCAGTGGTTCGCGCTGGTCTACCGCGCGCTGTCTCTCGCTGCTGCGAGGCGAGCTGGCGGACGCCGAGGCGCACGATCGAGGCGGCGCGCGAAGCTGGGCGAACGGGCGCTGACGCTGGAGCGCCGAGGTGACCTACCGCCTTCAGCTCTACCTGCTGCGCCGCGAGCAGGGGCGGCTGGCCGAGGTCGCCGACGTGCTGCGCGCGTCGCCGATCGACTACCCGACGTACCCCATCTTCCGCGCGGTGCAGGCACAGGCGGCCGCCGAGCTGGGCCACGCCGAGGAGGCGCGCGACGCTCTCGAGGCCCTGACGCGCGATGACTTCGCCGCGGTGCCCTTCGACGAGGAGTGGCTGGTCATCATGGCCCTGCTGGCCGAGACGGCCGGGACCCTGGAGGACGCAGGCCACGCGCCCGCCCTGTACGAGCGGATGCTCCCGTACGCCGACCGCGTGGCGATCAGCTACCCCGAGATCAGCACCGGCGCGTTCGCGCGCAACCTCGGCCTCCTGGCCACGCTGATGGAGCGCTGGGAGGACGCCGAGGGCCACTTCGAGGCCGCGACCGAGCTCAACGAGCGGGTCGGCGCGGTCACGTGGCTGGCTCGCACCCGCGAGGCCCAGGCCGAGATGCGCCGCCGGCGCGACGCCGCCGGCGCCTAATCCGGCAGCAGCGGAACGGAGAGGCCCTGGTCGCGCCCCAGGAGCACGGCGCGCGTGATGGCACCGGAGCCGAAACGCTCGCGCACGTCGTCCATCGCCGAGTCCAGCGCGCTGGGCGGCGGGCCGTCGAGCGGCAGGGCGAGCTGGATCGCCCGGTCGTCGCCCAGGTTGGTGAGCGAGATCCCGAGCAGCGTGATGCCCTGGCGCTCGATCAGCGGCATGGCGGCGGCGAGGAGCCCGCGGGCGGTGGCCAGGATCGTGCGCGTGCGGGCGGTCGCCTCGGCCAGCGTGTGCGAGCGGGTCGCGCGCGAGAAGTCGTCGAAGCGCAGCCGCAGCACGACGGTCCGGCAGACGCGGCGCGCCGTGCGCAGCCGGCGCGACAGGCGGTCGACCAGGCCGACGAGGAAGGCGTCCAGCGCCTCCCACGTCCGGGGCGTGCGGCGGCCGAGCGCGCGCTGGGTGCCCATCGAGCGCCGGCGGCGCCCGGAGCGCACGGGACGGGGGTCGCGGTTGTGGGCCAGGGCGTGGAGGTGGCGGCCGGCGGCGCGCCCGAGCAGGAACACCAGCGCCTCCTCGGACATCCGCGCGACCTCTCCCACCGTGGCGATGCCGGTCGAGCGCAGCTTGCGAGACGTCACCGGGCCCACGCCCCACAGCCGCTCGACCGGGAGCGGATGCAGGAAGGCCAGCTCCCCGTCGGCGGGGACGACGAGCAGGCCATCGGGCTTGGCCACCCCGCTGGCCACCTTGGCCAGGAACTTCGTCCGCGCGATCCCGACCGTGATGGGGAGGCCGACGCGCTCGCGGACCTCGCGGCGCAGGCGCTCTGCGATCTCGCGCGCGGTCCCCGAGATCCGCCGCAGGCCGCGGACGTCGAGGAAGGCCTCGTCGATCGACAGCCCCTCGACGACCGGCGTCATGTCGTCGAACACGGCGAACACGGCGCGGCTGGCCTCCGAGTAGGCCTCCATCCGCGGGCGGGACGACGACGGCGTGGGGGCACAGGCGCCGCGCCGTGCGAGCCGCCCATCGCCGTGCGCACGCCGCAGGCCTTGGCCTCGTAGCTGGCGGCCAGCACCACGCCGGCGCCCACGATCACCGGGCGCCCCCGGAGGCGGGGATCGTCTCGCTGCTCGACCGAGGCGTAGAAGGCGTCGAGGTCGGCGTGCAGGATCGTCACCTTGGTTGACACGAACATATGTTCGCACGACGGGGCGACGGAACGCAGAAGGTCCCGCCGCCCGAATTTGGGGCGGCGGGACCGTGACCTGCGCTGGTGTGAGGCTCAGCCCTTCGCGACGAACGAGGTCTTCGCGAGGTTGATCTCGACCCAGCCGGAGTCCGTGGTGTCGGACGGCTGGTCGGTCATGGCGTAGAGGCGGACCTTCCAGGTGCCCTTGCACCACTTGCCGGGGCCGGCCAGAGCGTCGCCCGGATCCATGCGGAACTTGGCGATCTTGTGGGCGGACAGGTACTTGCCCTGCGGCGGGTGATGGATGTTGCAGCCCTCGAGGTCACCGTCGGAGTTGGTGACGGGGGGCGGCGGGGTCAGGTCGGCGTAGAGCTGGCCGCGCTGGTTGAAGGCCTGCTTGACCTTGGCGTTCTTCACCGTGATGGTGACGATCTGATGCGGGCTGGGCTTCTTGGGGGTGATCGTGAGGCTCTTGGCCGCGCTGGCGGTGCCGGTGACGGCGAGCGCCATGATGGCGGCGAGAGCGAGAATGAAGCGGAGTTGGCGGGTCATGGTGGCTCCTCTGAGAGGGGTGAACTGGACGATGAGAAGCGTCGATCACGGGGGCTCGCCCGTCTGTCACGGCCGCGACACTCGCTGTGTGAAGCTCGTGCGGCGGGCTATCGTCGGGAGCCATGGATGTCGTGGTGGTGGGGGCGGGGACCTTCGGCGCCTCGCTGGCGTGGTGGCTGGCGCGCGACGGCCACCGCGTGAGCCTGGTCGACCAGTTCGCGCCGGGCGATCGCCGGGCGAGCTCGGGTGGGGAGACCCGCCTGATGCGCTGCGCCCACGGCGAGGACGCGGAGTACGCGGCCATGGCGCGCCGGGCGCGCGCGCTGTGGCGCGAGCTCGAGGCCGAGACGGGCGAGGACCTGCTGGTCGAGCCCGGAGTCGCCTGGTTCGCCCGGCGCCCTGACGGTTGGGAGGAGGCCTCGGCCCGCACGCTGACGGGGCAGGGCATCCCGGTTGAGCGGCTCGACGCCGCGGAGGCCGGGCGGCTGTACCCGAGCTTCCGGGCCGACGACCTGGCCTTCGTCCTGCTCGAGCCGCAGGCCGGCGTGCTGCGCGCCCAGCGAGCCGTCCGCGCGCTGGCCGGCGCCGCCGCGGCCCGCGGGGCCCGCCTCGTGCGCGGGCGCGCGCGGCCGGACGGCGACGCCGTCGTGCTCGACGACTCCGCCCGGCTCGAGGGTGATGTGGTCGTGTGGGCGTGCGGGGGCTGGCTCGCCGGCCTGTTCCCGGCGCTCGTCTCGCTGCGGGTGACCCGTCAGGAGGTGCTGTTCTTCGACTGCGGCCCGGGGTGGGTCGGTGCTCCGGCCTGGGTCGACTACGACGGCGCGATGTACGGCACCGGCGATGTGGACGGCCTGGGCGTCAAGGCCTCCCACGACGCCGAGGGGCCGGCGCTCGATCCCGACGCCGAGCTGGAGGACGCCCCACGCACGGAGTCGCGCGTGCGCGAGTACCTGAGCACCCGGTTCCCGGAGCTGGAGCGGGCGCGGCTGGCGTCGGCGCGTGCCTGCCGCTACGAGCTCTCTCCCGACAGCCGGTTCATCGCCGCGGCCCACCCCGAGTGCCCGGCGGTGTGGCTGGTCGGCGGCGGCTCGGGCCACGGCTTCAAGCACGGGCCGGCCATGGCCGAGCGCCTGGCGGCGGCGATCCGCGGCGGCGAGCCCCTGCCCGCGCGTTTCGGCCTGGGAGCCCGGCGCCCGGGCCGCAGCCTGCGGACCGCCGGTTCCGGAAGCGCGGCCGCCGGCCCAACCATCTAGGCTCCCGCGTCGCGCCCATGGACCCCATCTCCTACTTCCAGGCGGTCGTGCTCGGGCTGCTGCAGGGCTTCTCCGAGCTCTTCCCGATCTCCAGCCTCGGCCACAGCGTCGTGCTGCCGCGGCTGCTGGGCTGGGACATCCACCAGAACGACGACTACTTCCTGACCTTCCTCGTGGCCACGCACGTCGCCACGGCGCTCGTCCTGCTCGGCTTCTTCATCGAGGACTGGAAGCGCATCGTCAAGGGCATGGGGCGCTCGCTGCGCGACCGCGAGATCGCGCCCGACGACACCGACGCCAAGCTCGGCTGGCTGATCGTCGTGGCCACGATCCCGGCCGGACTGCTCGGGCTGATACTCGAGCACCCGCTGCGCAGCCTGTTCGCCTCGCCGCAGTCGGCGGCGGCGTTCCTGGCCCTCAACGGCGTGATGCTCTACGGCGCCGAGCGCCTGCGCCGCCGCGCGCCGGTGCGCTCGGAGGAGGGGATCCGCTCCGACGAGGTAATCGCCCGCACCGTCGGCTTCCGCCAGTCGATCGCCGTCGGTTCGGCCCAGGCCATCGCGCTGATCCCGGGCTTCTCGCGCTCGGGCGCGACGATGGGCGGCGGGCTGCTGGTGGGCCTCTCCAACGAGGAGGCCGCCCGCTTCGCCTTCCTGCTCGCCACGCCGATCATCGGCGCGGCCGGCCTCCTCAAGCTGCCCGAGCTCGTGGGCTCACAGGGCAACGGGGTCCGCGGCCAGGCGCTCGTCGGCGCCGTGTGCGCGGCCGTCACGGCCTACCTCTCCGTCCGCTTCCTTCTGCGCTACTTCGAGACCAACCGCCTCACGCCGTTCGCCGTCTACTGCTTCGTCGCCGGCGTGGCGCTGTCGATCATCTTCGCGGTCACCTGAGCCGGTTCGCCGCGCTAATGCGGCGACGGCTTCAGATGACAGAGCGCCCCGTCGTAGGCCGCGGTGGAGCCGGACGTACGGGTGTGCTTGCGCAGGGTGATGTCGAACAGGCGTGTCGCGCCCGCGCGGCCTCGCACCCGCAGCCTGTTCTTGGATTTGTTGGTCTGCACGACCACGTTCGCGCCCGCGTAGCCCTCGCACACGATCGCCCGGCGCTTGGTCGTGGACTTGCGGTGGGCCAGCGAGGCGGAGCCGGCGGCCGAGGTGTGGCAGTTGCTGACCGACGAGTCCACGGCGCCCTTGTAGTCGCCGTAGAAGAGGAAGTCGCTGGACCCGTAGCTCTGCCCGGACCGATAGAGCTCGAGATGCGGCGTGGGGATCTTCGGGAAGCCGACGCTGTTGACGGCGTTGTGGCCGGTGGGCCAGAAGAGCACGGTCACGGCGCCCGGCGACGAGCAGGACACCGACTTGGCCTGGGCGGCGGGCGCGGCGGCGGCCGCTACGAGGACCGCGAGGCAGGAGGCGAGGATGAGGTGGGAGCGCATAGGCGCGAGTATCCCTGTCCGGAGTGTCCGTGTCACCCCAGGCCAGTCCGCAGGAACCCAGGGCAACCGGCCTGACGGAGGCCGAGGCCGGGCGGCGCCTGGCCGAGCGCGGCGAGCGCAGGGCTCCGGCCACGAGCCGCTCCTACGCGAGCATCGTCCGGGCCAACGTCCTCACGGTCTTCAACCTGATCCTCGCGGTCTTCGGCGCGCTCACGTTGATCTTCGGCGACTGGCGCGATGCCCTGTTCCTGGGGATCCTCGTCGCGAACACCGCCATCGGGATCTCGCAGGAGGTGCGGGCCAAGCACGCGCTGGACCGCCTGGCGCTGCTCGTCGCGCCGCAGGCGCGGGTGGTACGCGACGGGCGTGAGGAGAAGCGCCCGGTGCGCGAGGTCGTCGTCGGCGATCTCGTCCGTCTGGCTCCGGGAGACCAACTCGTGGCCGACGGCCGGGTCGTAACCGCCGACGGGCTGACGCTGGACGAGTCCGTGCTCAGCGGCGAGTCCGAGCCCGTGGTGCGGCAGGCAGGCGAGGAGGTCCGCTCCGGGGCCTTCGTGGCCGAGGGCGCGGGCGAGCTCGTCGTGGAGGCCGTGGGCGCCGAGAGCTACGCGGAGCGCCTCACCGGCCAGGCACGCTCGTTCCGCCATCCCCGCTCACCGCTGGAGCGGGCGATCAACCGGCTGCTGCTGGTGCTGGTCGGGCTCGTGGTCGTCCTCGGGACTCTGCTCGGTTACGCGCTGTGGCACCGCCATGCCTCGACGTCGGATGCCGTGTCCACCGCGACGGCCGGCGTCGTGAGCCTGATCCCCGAGGGCCTGATCGTCCTCATGAGCCTCACCTTCGCCGTGGGCGCCTTCCGCATGGCCCGGCGCGGGGTGCTCGCCCAGCAGCTCAACGCCATCGAGTCGCTGGCCTCGGCCGACGTCATCTGCCTCGACAAGACCGGCACGCTGACCGAGGCCGGCCTGCGGCTCGTCGAGGCCGTGGCCGCCGCCGGCGTGTCGCCGGAGGACCTCGTCGGCGACCTGGCGCGCTTCGCCGCCGGCTCCACCGCGCGCAACGACACGCTGGAGGCGATCGCGCGGGCCCATCCGGTCCCTGCCCAGCCGGCCGACGGCGCGGTCGCCTTCTCCTCGCGCCGGCGCTGGAGCGCGCTGGCGTTCGGGGAGCGCGTCCTGGTGCTCGGCGCGCCCGAGCGCTTCGATCTCGGCGACGCGCTGGCCGAGCGCGCCGCGCAGGAGGCCGAAGGGGGCGGCGCGTCCTCGCGCTCGCGCAGGCCGCCGGGCCGCTCGGCGAGGTCGCGCCCGACGACGCGCCGCCGCCCGGCGCTCGCGTGCTCGGGCTGGTGATCCTGGCCGAGGAGCTGCGCCCCAACATCCGCGACACGATCGCCTTCCTGCGCGAGCAGGACGTGGAGCTCAAGGTGCTCTCGGGCGACAACCCTGCCACGGTCGCGGCGATCGCCGGCGATGCCGGCCTGGAGGTGGCCGGCGTGGAGGACGGCGCCGCGATCCCCACCGATCCGCGGGAGCTCGCGGCCTTCGCCGACCGCGTCACCGTCGTGGGGCGGATCGCGCCGGAGGGAAAGCGGGCGATCGTCGAGGCCCTGCGCGACGCGGGGCGCTACGTCGCGATGGTGGGAGACGGGGTCAACGACGTCCCCGCCCTGAAGGCCTCCCGGCTGGCGCTCGCGCAGGGAACCGGCGCGCAGATGGCCAAGAGCGTCGCGGATCTGGTGCTCGTGGACGGGGACTTCGCCGTCGTCCCGGCGATGATCCACGAGGGCCGCCAGATGCTGCGCAACCTCCAGCGGGTGGCCAAGCTGTACGTCACCAAGTCGTCGTTCGCCGCGTTCCTGATCCTGCTGATCGGGACCACCTCGACGGCCTACCCGCTGCTCCCGCGCCACTTCAGCCTGGCCGCCGGCCTGACGATCGGCATCCCGTCGTTCTTCCTCGCCCTGGCGCCGAGCAGCGGGCCGTGGAGCGGGGTGGACTTCGTGCGCGACGTCGCCCGGTTCGCGATCCCGGTGGGCTTCATCGTGGGCGTCGGGGGTCCTGAGCAGCTACCTGTTCGCGCTCAACGACCTCGACGCCACCGTGCGCGAGTCGCGCACCGTTGCCACGACGGTCCTCGTCGGCCTCGGCCTCTACCTGATCCTCGTCCTCGAGGCCGCCAACTGGCGCCGCGGCTCGGCCGTCGGCGTGCTGTGCCTGGTGCTCGGGGGCCTATACGTGGTGGCCGTGCTGCTGCCGCTGACGCGCGACTTCTTCGGGCTCGCCCCGGTGAACCTGGCCCTGATCGCGACGTCGCTCGTCGGAATCGCCGCGGGGGTGGCGTTCCTGTTCATGGCCGGCTACACGCCGGGCCGGGAGGCGACGCTCGACCACCGGCCCTACGACTCGGAGTAGGCGGGCTCGCGGCCCGGGGCGGCGGCGGGCTCGGGCGCGCCCTCCGGCGCCTCGTGGGGCGCGGGCTCGCTGCGGGTCACGGTCAGCGCGATCACCGCGGCCACGAGGACCAGGCCGGCCGCGACGGCGTAGGCGAGGTGGTAGCCGCCGTTGAGCGCGGCGGCCGTGCTCTCGCCGGCGTCGCGCAGGTGGGAGGCACGGGTGGAGGACAGCGTGGCCAGCACGGCGAGGCCCAGCGCTCCGCCGACCTGAGCCGTGGTGTTGACCAGCCCCGAGGCCAGCCCGGCGTCCTCGGGAGTCGCGCCGGACATGGCGAGCGACACCAGCGACGGGAACGCGACCCCGACTCCCGCGCCGAGCAGCAGCAGCGTGGGAAGGATGTGCTCGATGTAGCCGCCGTCGACGGGCGACTGGGTGAACCAGGCCAGGCCGACGCAGATCATCAGCAGCCCCGGCACCAGGGTCTGACGCGCGCCGAAGCGCATCACGAGGCGCTCGGAGTAGCGGATCGACAGGGTGCCCATGACCAGCGTGGTGGGCAGGAAGGCGAGGCCGATCTCCAGCGGGTCGTAGTGCAGGATGCGCTGGAGGTAGAGCGCGCCCATGAAGAACATGCCGAACATCCCGGCCACGGTCAGCGCCTGGATCGCGTTGGCCCCCGACACGTTGCGCGAGCGGAAGATCCGCAGCGGGATCAGCGGGTTGGCGGCGGTCGCCTCGCGGACGATGAAGGCCACCAGCAGCGCCAGGGCCCCGGCGCCGGAGAGCAGCGTGGCGCTCGCGCCCCAGCCGTCGTCGGCCGCGGGCTTGACGATCGTGTAGACGAGCAGCATCAGCGCGCCGGTGATGAGGATGGCGCCCAGGATGTCGGCGCCCTTGCCGAAGCCGGAGCCGCGGTCGTTCTCCAGCAGGCGCACCGACATCAGCGCCGTGGCGATCCCGACGGGGATGTTGATGAAGAAGATCCAGTGCCAGCTGATCGCCTGCGTGAGGATCCCGCCGGCGATCAGGCCGATCGAGCCACCGGCGGAGGCGACGAACCCGTAGACGCCGATCGCCTTCGCGCGGTCGCGCGGCTCGGGGAACATCGTGACGATCATCCCCAGGATCACGGCGGAGGTCATCGCGCCCGCGACGCCCTGCACGAAGCGCGCGGCGACCAGCCACTCCTGGGACTGCGCGAGCCCGCACAGCATCGAGGCCACGGTGAACCCGCCCAGGCCGGCGAGGAAGATCCCGCGCCGCGAGATCAGGTCGCCCAGGCGACCGGCGAGCAGCAGCAGGCCGCCGAAGGCGATCAGGTAGGCGTTGACGACCCACGCCAGGCTGGACTGCGAGAACCCGAGGTCGTCCTGGATCGACGGCAGCGCGACGTTCACCACGGTGGCGTCGAGGACGACCATGAGCATCCCCGCGCACAGGACGTAGAGGGCGATCCAGCGTTGGCGTTCGTTGTGGGCGTCGGTCTCGGACATACGGCGTCTCCCCTGATCTAGCACTTTCCCTGTATGACCGCCGCTCGGCCGCGGACTCATCGCTTGGGCTGCCAGAGCGCGAGCTCGCCCCCGGCGGGCGTGGCGATCACGCTGCGCCACCCGGCCGGGCCCTCACGGGGCTCGAGCAGCACGGCGGCGCCGCAGCCGCGCGCATGCTCCGTCGCCGCGACGATCCGGTCGACCTCGACGTAGGGCAGCCAGCTCGGGCGCTCGGTTTGGCACTCGACCATCCCGCCCCCCAGCTCCCGGCCCAGCTCGAGGGCGAGATAGGACCCGTACGGGCTGGCGATCCGCTCCGAGCGCCAGCCGAACAGCTCGGCGTAGAAGGCCCGCGCGGCGGCCATGTCGCCCGTGTGCAGCTCCAGGTGAACGACCGGATGGGTGGTCAAAGCCCGCATCTTTGTCACTTAGACAACGGCGGGCGCCGAAACTCATCGCTGCGATGAGCCCGATCGGTTCCGTGTGTCTAATGTGCTGAGACATGGCCACCGCACCCCCTCACTCACCGACCCGGGAGCGTGCGCTCCTGGACTCCGCGCGGGGCGGAGACGAGGACGCCTTCCGGCAGCTCCTCGAGCCCTACCGCGGCGAGCTCCATGCACACTGCTACCGGATGCTCGGCTCCGTGCACGACGCCGAGGACGCCCTTCAGGAGGCGTCGCTTCGCGCCTGGCGGGGCCTGGCGAGGTTCGAGGGTCGGAGCTCCCTGCGCTCCTGGCTCTACACCATCTGCACGAACACCTGCCTGAACGTCATCGCCCGGCGCCCCAAGCGGGTGCTGCCGATCGACTACGGCCCGGCGGCGGACCCCCACGAGGGGCCCGGCGAGCCGATCGTCGAGTCCGTGTGGGTCGAGCCCTATCCCGACGAGCGGATGGGCCTCGAGGACGGGCTCGCCTCTCCCGATGCCTCCTACGAGCAGCGCGAGAGCGTCGAGCTGGCGTTCATCGCGGCGCTTCAGCACCTGCCGGCCAACCAGAGAGCGGTGCTCATCCTGCGCGAGGTGCTCGGCTTCTCGGCCGCTGAGGTCGCGGAGTCGCTGGACACCACGGTCGCCTCTGTCAACAGCGCGCTGCAGCGCGCGCGCAAGACGATCGCCGACAAGACGCCGGACCAGAGCCAGCAGACGACGCTGCGGGCGCTCGGCGACGACGGCGTGCGCGAGATCGTCGAGGGCTACGTCGATGCCTGGCACAGCGGGGACGTCGAGGCCGTCGTGGCGATGCTGGCGCAGGACGCCACCTTCTCCATGCCGCCCCTGCAGACCTGGTTCGGCGGCCGGGAGGAGATCGCGATCTTCCTTGCCGGCTACCCGATGTCGGGCCTGTGGCGCTGGAAGCACATCGAGACGACGGCCAACGGCCAGCCGGCCCTGGCGTTCTACGCCTGGGACGACGAGCAGGCCGCCTTCATGCCGTTCGCGCTCAACGTTCTGACGATTCGCGACGGGCTCGTGGGCGACGTCACGGCGTTCATCTCCCGATCGGCCGAGGATCCCGACCGCGAGGTCCTCGCGCGGCTCCCCGAGCAGGAGTACGACGAGCGGCGGCTCTACGAGTCCTTCAAGCAGTTCGGGATGCCGGATCGGCTGGACTGAAGCGGTCGTAGTTCAGGCGCATCAGGGCGATGACGTCGCGGACGTCCTCGTCGCCCTCGATGCGCCGCGCCGCCGGTCCGCGCTTGTCCGGGAACACGGGGTGCTCGACGACCCGGCCCTGCTCGCGCAGGTCGTCCCACACGTCCTTGGGGAAGAAGAAGTGCGCCGCGTGATCGCCGTGGATATGACCGATCTCGTGGCGCCCGACCTTGAAGGCGAACTCGCCGCGCCGGCCGGGGCCGGCGCTGACGCCGGGCCAGGACGTGACCTCGGCGGTGATCCGCTCGCTGGGCGTGGTGGCTGTGGTGGATTGGGGCATGGCCGGAATGGTCCCGCGCGCCGGGTCCCGGTCGGAAGGGGGAATTGGTCCTAGGACCCCTCGGCGTCGGCGGGCGGGCCTCGCCCGACCCTCCGCGATCACCCGACAGGCGTAAGCTCAGCCGCGTGAGCCCAGGCGCGACGTGGAACGGAAACGGGAACCGCGCCGGCGCCGCACGGACGCGCTCGATCGCCGTCGTGGGCGGCGGCTTCGGCGGCGTCGGGCGCCGTGACGATGCTCGCACGGGCGGGCTACCACGACGTGACCGTGTTCGAGCGGGCCGAGCGGGTCGGCGGCGTGTGGCACCACAACACATATCCGGGTGCGGCGTGCGACGTGCCCTCGCACCTCTACGAGTACTCGTTCGCGCCCAATCCCCGCTGGTCGCACCGCTACGCGCCGCAGGCCGAGATCCAGGCCTACCTCGAGGACGTGGCCCGCAGCCACGACGTCCTGGACCGCATCCGCACCGGGACCGAGGTGACGAGCGCACGGTGGGACGCCGGCCGCGACCGCTGGGTCCTGCAGACCAGCGCGGGCGAGCACGAGGCCGACGTGTTGCTCACCGCCTGCGGTCAGCTCTCGGTCCCGTCGATCCCCGACATCCCCGGCCTCGACGAGTTCGAGGGCCCGTCCTTCCACACGGCGCGCTGGGACCACGACGTGGACGTCACGGGCAAGCGCGTCGCCGTCGCCGGGACCGGATGCAGCGCGATCCAGGTCGTCCCCGCGATCGCTCCGATCGCCGCCCAGGTCGACGTCTACCAGCGCTCGCCCGGCTGGACGTTCCCCAAGTCCGACTTCGCCTACCGCGAGCGGACCAAGCGGCTGCTTCGAGCGGTTTCCCGCGCTCCAGCGCCTCGACCGCCAGGCGAACTTCGCCTTCCACGAGCTCGGCGCGATGGCCATGACGAACCGCACCTGGCTGCGCCCGCCCTTCCGCGCGATCGGGGGCTGGCAGATCAACAGGGCGATCAAGGACCCGGAGCTGCGGCGCAAGGTGACCCCGAGCGAGGAGCTCGGCTGCAAGCGGGTGATGCTGACCGACGACTGGTATCCCACGCTCACGCGCCCCGACGTCGAGCTGGTGACCGATCGCATCCAGGCGGTCACTCCCGGCGGTGTGCGGACCACCGGCGGGGTGGAGCGCCCGGCCGACGTCCTCGTCCTGGCGACCGGCTTCAGGACCCACGGCTTCACGGCGCCGATGGAGGTCGTCGGCGAGGACGGTCGCGTGCTCGCCGACGAATGGGCCGGGCGCCCGAAGGCCTACCTCGGGCTGAGCATGCCCGGATTCCCCAACCTGTTCCTGCTCTACGGACCGAACACGAACGGCGGCACCGGCTCGGTCATCTACACGATCGAGGCGGGCGTCAACCACGTCATCGAGGCCCTGCGCGAGCTCGACGGGGCCGACGCCCGGCGCATCGAGCTGCGCCCCGACGCGGCCGAGCGCTTCGACCGCGAGCTGCGCGCCGCGCTGGCCGGAACGGTCTGGCACACCGGCTGCACGAACTGGTACGTCGACGAGAATGGCCACGACTCCAACCAGTGGCCGTGGACGTGGAGCCAGTACCGCCGCCGCACGGCGCACCTGGAGCCCGGGGCCTACGCGGTGAGCTCAGGCGCCGCGGTGGGCGCCGGCGCCGGCGGCGAGCACTGACGTCGCCGCCCCCGGGGGGGCGAAGTCGGCGCGGTTGCAGCCTTTTAGGGGCTATGACCCCCAAAACGCAGCAATCGCTGGCCGCAAGGGCGTGGGGCCGTGCCCGATCCCAGCATTTCGTCGTAACGCGACAGCAGCTTCTGGACCTGGGCTTTTCGTCGGAGGCCATCCGTCATCGGGTCGCGAACGGTCGGTTGCACCCGGTCCACCGGGGCGTGTACGCGGTCGGTCGCCGGCAGCTGACCGTTGGGGGCCGGATGATGGCCGCCGTCCTGGCCTGCGGCGAGGGCGCGGCGTTGAGCCATGGGAGCGCTGCCGCGCTCTGGGACATTGGGCCGACACACATCGGCGCCATCCATGTCTCGGTGCCCGGGCGCTATCTGCGCCGCCCCGGCCTCGTCACCCACCGGCGGCGGAACCTCGAAGTCGTGACCCACCGCGCGATCCCGGTCACCACACCGGTCGACACCCTCATCGACTGCGCTCCGAGCCTCACCCGCGACGAACTCGAGGCCGCCATCAACGAGGCCGACAATCACGACCTGGTGAGCCCACCCGCGCTCCGCGCCGCTCTCGACGCCATCCCGCCTCGTCCCGGCACCGCGATCCTCGCCAGAATCCTGGACCGAAGCACCTTCGCGCTCACCCGATCCCGGCTCGAGCGGCTGTTCCTGCGGCTCGCGCGCCGGGCGGGCCTGCCGAAGCCCCGGACGCAGGAGTGGGTCAACGGCTTCAGAGTCGACTTCTTCTGGCCCGAACTCGGGCTGGTCGTCGAGACAGACGGGCTCGCCTACCACCGCACTCCTGCCCAGCAGGCCCGCGACCGCCGCCGGGACCAGGTCCATATCGCCGCGGGGCTGACCCCGCTGCGCTTCTCACACGGTCAGGTCGCGTACGAGCCCGCGCACGTCTGCGCGATGCTCTCGTCCGTGCAGTCGCGGAAGAACCCGCCGACCACCTCGCGCACCTCGTCCAGCGACTCGGCCCGGTAGAGGACAGGCTGGTAGGCGGTGATGTCGTAGTCGGCGCCGCCCATCTCGGCGATGTCCAGCGGCCGGTGCTCCATCCCGCGGAACTCCTCGATCTCGCCGTAGCTGGAGAGGATCCCGGCCCCGTAGGCGCGCAGCTCGCCGTCCTCGACGACGATCCCGAACTCGAGCGAGAACCAGAAGACCTTGGAGAGGAAGACGAGGCTCTCCTCGTCGCGCAGACGGTTCGCGGCCACCCCCGCGAGACGGTGCAGCTCCGAGAACGTGGGCGTGGCCAGCAGATGCCCGTGCCCGACCACCTCGTGGATGATGTCGGGCTCCGGCGTGTAGAGCGGGACATCGGCGTGGCGGACGTACTGGGTGGAGTGGAAGGTCCGCGACTCCAGCGAGCCGTAGAACTCGCGCAATGGCACGAGTCCGGCGGCCGGGACGTAGTGGAAGCCGGTCAGCGGCTCCACCCGCTCGGTGACCTCGTCCAGTCCGGGGACGTGGTCGGTGGGGAGCCCCACGCGCGCCACGGCCTCGCGGAACTCGGTGACCGCGTAGCGCTTGTGCTTGGGCGCCAGCTCGCGGCAGACGGTGCGCCAGACGTCCTGCTCGGCCTCCGTGTAGCTGATGTGCGGAGACGGCTCGCCCGGCGCCCAGGCGAGGGCGGCGGCGGCGATCTCGCCCCGGCGCGCCCGGTAGGCCGGATCGTTGGCGCCGGGGTGGTCGTGGGCGAGATGGACGGTGACCGTCCCGTCCTCTCCCGACGTCACCGGTGAGTAGAGCTGACCCTCCTCGAACACTGATCCCTCCCTCGCTCGCTCAGAACGCCAGTGCAGCAGGAAGCCCGCTGGGTATCAAGGATGTCCATCTCAGCGAGGCATATCGACTAGTCTTGGCCCATGAAGCGCGTTGCTGCTGATCAGATTGACCAGCTCGATGCTCGCCTGATCGCCGCCCTGCGCGAGGCTCCGCGCGTCGGCCTGCTGGAGATCTCGCGGCGCCTGGACGTGGCGCGCGGGACCGTTCAGGCCCGGCTGGCCAAGCTCGAAGCCCGAGGTGTGATCACCGGCTACGGACCAGAGGTTGAGCCCAGCGCGATGGGCTACCCGATCAGCGCCTTCGTCCTGGTCGAGCTCAACCAGGGCCGCCTGCCCGAGGCGACGAAGTTCCTCGCCACCGTTCCCGAGGTCCTCGAGGCCGACGCGATCAGCGGCCCGCAGGACCTGATCTGCCGCATCGCCGCCCGCGACACCGAGCACCTCCAGGAGATCGTCAACCGCCTGCTGGCCAGCCGGGCGATCCAGCGCTGCACCAGCCACATCGTGCTCTCGCGCCAGGTGCCGCCGCGCACGGGCCCGCTGGTCCGCACCGCCGGCGGCTAGCCGGAGCCTCCGAACGCCGCGGCTGCCGCCCGCACGATCTCGTCGTGCGGCACGTCGCGGATGTGCTGGGCCAGGCCCCAGCGATGGCCATAGGGGTCGGTGATCTGGCCGTGGCGGTCGCCCCAGAAGGCGTCCTGCAGCGGTTGGTGCACCTCCGCGCCCGCGTCGAGCGCGCGCTGCCACAACGGGTCGACCTCCTCGGTCTCGAGGTTGAGCACGACCGGGGTCCCGCCGATCGAAAGCGGCGAGAGGATCCCGGCCTCGGGAAACTCGTCGGCCACCATCACGGTGGAGTCGCCGAAGGCCAGCTCCACGGACATGAGGCGCCCGTCCGGCAGGGGGATCCGTGAGCGCTCGCGGGCGCCCAGCGCCCGGGCGTACCACGCGGCCGCTCCGGCGGCGTCTCGGACGACGATGTGGGCGGTGATCGTCACCGCAGCAGAAGCTCGACGTCGCCGAACTCGTGGCGCGTGTAGCCGGCGCGGGCGGCGGCGTCGTAGGAGCGACGCACCAGGCCGGGGCCGGCCATGGCCTCGAGCATGCGCAGGTGGGAGGAGTCGGAGTCGTGGAAGCCGGTGAGCAGGCCGTCGACGGCACGCACCGGGCGCTCCCGCCCGATCACCAGATCGGTCCAGCCGGAGGCCACGGCGACGGCTCCATCCTCACCGGCAGCGGACTCCAGGGCCCGCACCACCGTCGTTCCCACGGCCACCACGCGACCGCCCAGCTGACGCGCGAGATTGACCCGCGCCGCCGTCCACTCGGGGACGGAGAACCGTTCGGGGTAGGGCGACTCGCCCGTCTCCAGCGACGAGACACCGGTGTGCAGGACGACGGGCGCGACGTCGATCCCGCGCGCGACGAGCGCGGCGATCAGCCCGGCCGTGAACGGGCGTCCCGCGCTGGGCATCTCCGCGCTCCCGGGCTCGGTGGCGTAGACGTTCTGAAGCGCGGCCAGCGGCCAGTCGCCCTCCACGTGGGAGTAGCGGATCGGCTCGCCGTGCTCGTCGAGGTAGTCGAGCAGCGGGGCGGGCAGCGACAGGGACGCGACCCACAGCCGCGAGCCGAGGTAGGGGGCCAGCAGCTCGGCGCGCCCGCCGCCCGGGAGCGTGAGCACCTCGCCGGCGCGGCCGTCGCGGACCCGCGTCCCCGCCCGGCGCAGCTCCACCACCCAGCGGTCGCCGCGCTCGAACGGCACCGGCGTGGACAGGTTGAGGGCGAGCGTCTGGCCGCCGGCGCGCCGGGCGGGCAGGGAGGCGGGCAGCGTGCGCGAGGTGTTGACGACCACCAGGTCGCCCGGGCGCAGAAGCGACGGAAGCGCGGCGAAGCGCGAATGGCGGATGCCCTCCCGCGAGGCCACGAGCAGACGCACCTCCTCGCGGCCGAAGCCCAGCGACTCCGCCGGGCGCCGGGCCTCCGGGAGGTCGGGAACGCCGGAGGAGAGCGCCCTCACGCGGGCGCCGCGGCCAGGTCCGCGGCCCGATAGCGCCCGCTGGGCCGCTCGCCCTCGATCAGCGCGAGCAGACCCGGCACGCTCTCCTCGGGCGGCGGGCGGTCGGAGATGTCCTCGCCGGGGAATGCGTCCTGATGCATCCGCGTGCGCATGTCACCCGGGTCCACGGCGTAGACCCGCAGCTCCGGGTGCTCGGCCCCGAGGATGGCGGTGAGCTGGTCGAGCGCCGCCTTCGACGATCCGTATCCGCCCCAGCCCTCATAGGGCTCGGCCGCGGCGTCGGAGGTGACGTCGAGGATCGCCGCGCCGGGGGAGAGGCGCGGCAGCGCCGCCTGGACGAGGGCCAGGGGCGCCAGGACGTTGACCTCATAGACGCGCGCGAGGGCGGTCTGCGGATAGTCGGCGAGCGCCGGCCGCGGGCTCGGACCGAGCAGGCTGGCGTTGTTGACGAGCAGATCGATCCGCTCGCCCGCGGCCTCGACCAGCGCACCGCGATGGGCCGCGTCGGAGACGTCGCCGGGGATCGCGGTAACGCGATCCAGGCCGGCCGTGGAGTCCCGCAGCGCTTGCGCGCCGCGCGCGTCCACGACCAGCGTCCAGCCCCCATGCGCGAGGGCGCGGCTGAGAGCGAGGCCCAGGCCCCGCGAGGCTCCGGTGACGATTCCGACGGGCACGCCGACCAACCTAGGCGCCGGCGGGTCGCAATCTGAAGCGTCAATTGGTCCTAGGACCCCGCAGTAGACTGGGTGGACTTCCGGGATCGCGCGCATCGCGCGCAGGCGGTCTCGGACCGGACCTCAGGTCTGTTCCTCTGCCTGTCGCCTCGGTTGCCCAAGAGGTGCGAGGAGGCGTCGATGACACCGTTCTTCATCCCTGAGCTCGATCCGGACGGCCCCTGCGAGGCGGACGTATACGCCGCCATCCGCGAGCGCGCCAGCGCGCACACGGGCCATGAGCCCCAGACCGACCGCATCTTCAAGCTTTTGTCGCGGCGCGACGGCGTCGACTGCGAGGCCGAGGTCGGCCAGCCCGATCCGGTGTGCGGGGAGACGGTCTTCGCGATCCTCGACCTCGGCCGGCACGAGCCCTATCTCATCCAGTGTGGGTCGGCGGGGGAGGCGGGGCGACACGTCCTCGTCAACAAGCCGGTCTACTCGGCCACCGAGTTCGCGGCGCCCGCCAAGGCCCGCAGGTCACGATGATGGACGACCAGGCGATCCGCACCGTGGTCACGCGCCTGGCGCGGCCGCACCCGTCGGGCGGACGTGTGATCGAGCGCGCGAGCATCCTGGCCGAGGGCTCCGACTCCGGCGAGATCATCCGCTGGGTGGTTGCGCACGGCGGGGAGCCCGAGATGGCCTCGGCCTCGAGCGCGCCTCGCGGCCTGTCGGTGCGAGAGGCGCCGGCGCCGGGCACCGGGACGCCGCTGCGCTTCGTCCTGCCCGCCGGCACGCTTCACTAGGCGCTCTCCTCGACGAGACCGGCCCGCACCGCCACGACGGCGGCCTGGGTGCGGTCCGACACGCCGAGCTTGGCCAGCACGTGACCGACGTGGGTCTTGACCGTCTTCTCGGAGACCTCGAGCGCCCGGGCGATCCGCTTGTTCGAGTAGCCGCGGCCGATCAGCTCGAGGACCTCGCGCTCGCGCGGGGTGAGCGTCTCGATGGGCTCGTCGTGGTCGGCCAGCGACTCCACGAGGCGTGCCGTGACGACGGGATCGAGCAGCGCCTCGCCGGCGTGCGCGGCGCGCACCGCGCGGGCGACCTCCTGGGGGGCGGCGTTCTTGAGCAGGTAGCCGGCGGCGCCGGCCCGCAGGGCGGGCATGAGCTTGTCCTCGTCGAGGAAGCTCGTGAGCACGATCACCCGGGTGGCGGGCGCCGCGGCGCGCAGCCGGCGCATCGCCGATAGGCCGTCGAGGCGGGGCATGACGAGGTCCATGAGGACGACGTCGGGCGACAGGCTCTGCGCGAGGTCGACGGCCTCGGCGCCGTCGGCCGCCTCGCCGGCCACGGCGATCCCGTCCTGGAGGTCGAGGAAGCTGCGCAGCCCCTCGCGCACGACGGCGTGGTCGTCGACGACCAGCACGCGGATGTCGTCAGGCATCGGCGACCTCGAGCGTCACCGTGGTCCCGGCTCCGGGAGCGGAGTCGATGCGCAGGCGCCCGCCGAGCCGCTGGGCGCGCTCCTCCATCGACGTCAGGCCCAGGCGCCGGGCGCGCAGGCCGGGGGCGTCCGGGTCGAAGCCCGTGCCGTCGTCGCGCACCGTGAGAACGACGAAGCCCGCCTCGGTGCGCAGGCTCACCGCGACCGTCCGGGCCCCGGCATGGCGCAGCGCGTTCTGGAGCGCCTCCTGGGCGATCCGCAGGACCTCGCGATCCCGGACCGGGTCGGCGGCTGATCCGTCCTCGACCTCAAGCTCTACCTCAGCTTGACCCACGCGGCGCAGAACCTCCACGTGCTTGCGCAGCGCGCCGCCCAGCCCGTCGCGCTCCAGGTCGGGCGGGCGCAGCTCGAAGACCAGGGCGCGCAACTCGTCCAGCGCCTCCTGCGCCAGCGCTCCCAGGCGGGCGACCTGGGCCCGCGCGGCCTGCGGGTCTCGGTCGAGGAGCGTTTCCGCCGCCTCGGCCTTGAGCACGAGCCCGAAGAGCTTCTGACTGACCGCGTCGTGCAGGTCGAGCGCGAGGCGGTTTCGCTCGGCCTGGATCGAGAGCTCCTGGCCGTGCTCGTCCAGGCGCGCCTTTGTGATGGCGATGGCGGCATGCGCGGCGAGCAGGCCGATGAGCTCCTCGTCCTCATCGGTGAAGTCGGGCTCTCCGCTCTTCTCGGTGAGATAGAAGGCGCCGATCACGCCCTCGGGCGCGACGATCGGGACGCCCAGGAACGAGCGCATGTCCGGATGACCGCCCGGCCACCAGCCGCGGAAGCGGGGATGCTCGTGGATGTCCGTCGTGCGATACGGCGCGCGGGTCTCGAGCATGGCGCCCAGGACGCCGTGCTGGCGGGGGAGCGGACCGAGCGAGGCGATCAGCTCCTCGCTCATCCCGGAGGTGAGAAACCGCCGGAAGCCGCCGTCGCCGTCCGGGAGACCGAGGGCGGCGAACCGCGCGCCGGCCAGCTCGCGCGCGCTGTCGACCAGGGTTTGCAGGACTTCTTCGACCGAGCGCTCGGCCGCCACGGCGAGCACGGCGTCGCTCACCGCCTTCAGCGTCGGGTTGAGACCGGGTCCGGTCATTCAGGCGCCGCGGGTGGCTCATACCGCGCTCGCTCCTCGGTGTCCCGGTAGATCCCCATCCCGATCGGCGCCTCCATCTCCTCAGCGAGGTGGCCGAGCAGGCCGGCGGTCCGGGCGATGAGCGCGAACCCGCGAAGCAGGGCGGGGGGGAAGCCGAGGTCGGCCAGGGCGGCGCCGCCCACGCCGGCCCCGTTGATCGGCAGCTCGCGGCCGGTCCGGTCGCGGTGCGCGTCGGCGACCAGGCGCAGCGCGCGGAGATACGGCCCCAGGGTCCCCGTCTCCTGCGCCACCTCGTAGATCCGGGGCGTGCGGGGGTCGCGCACCTTGTGGACGGGATGGCCGAGGCCGGGGACGCGCCGGCCGGCCTCGATCTCGGCCTCGACGGCCTCGCGAGCCGTCACGGCCGGGTCCGGAGCGGCGGCGATCGGCTCCAAAAAGCGCGCCGTGTCCTCGACGACGCCGAGGAACACCGAGCCCGCCCCCAGCAGCCCCGCGGCCATCGCGCCCTGAAGGGACTCGGGCGCGCCCGTGTAGGTGAGGCGCGCGGAGAGGGCGATGGGGGTGAGGCCGTGGTCGGCCAGGGAGACGAGCACGGTGTCCAGCAGCCGCGTCTCGCCCTCGCTCGGCAGCCGGCGCTGGGCGAGCAGGAAGACGAGCTCGGTGAAGGTGACCTTCCCCATCAGCTCGCTCGCCACGTCGCGGCCCATCAGGGTGATCGAATCGGCGTCCGACGCGCCGACCCCGGTCTTCAACCAGTCGGGGCTCCCGTCCGTCATTCGAAGTCCACCTCCGCCTCGGTCCGCTCGCGCGGCAGGCGATGCTTCTCCACCCGGCCGGTCGCCGTGTGGGGGAGCTCGTCCACCGCCTCCAGATACCGCGGCACCTTGAACCGGGTCAGCCGCTGCGCCGCATGCTCGCGCACGTCGCTCAGCTGGGTCTCGCCGGTCAGCACCAGGAAGCCCTTGATCTCCTCCTCCGTCAGCTCGGAGGGCACACCCACCACGGCCGCCTCGGCGACCTGCGGGTGTGACATCAGCGCCTCCTCGATCTCGACCGGGGCCACGTTCTCGCCCCGGCGGCGCAGGACCTCCTTGCGCCGGCCGACGAAGGTGTAGGTCCCGTCGCCGTTGTCGGTGACCAGGTCGCCCGTGGCCAGCCAGCCGTCGTCGAGCAGGACCTTCTCGGTCTCCTCGGGCATGCCCCAGTAGCCCTTCATCACCGCCGGGTTTCGCAGGTGCAGCTCGCCGTCCACGACCCGGGCCTGGTTGATCTCGCCCAGCGTCGGGTGCTGGCGCACGGTGCCGAGCGTTCCGTAGGGCCGCGCGCCGCGGTGCCACACCAGCGCGTAGGGCGTCTCGGACAGGGCGTAGCCGCACACCACCCGCAGGCCGAAGCGCTCCTCGATCTCCAGCTGGCGCTCGCGTGTGGGGGAGGGGCCCGTGTAACAGAGGCGCAGCGGCGTGTCGGCATCGTCGGGGCGTTCCGGCTGGCGCATGAGGATCTCGATCATCGCCCCGATCGCGTTGAACTCGGTGGCGCCGTGGCGCCGGGCGGAGTCCAGGAACGTGCTGGCGCTGAACCCCGGGAGGAGGGCGAGGCTCGCGCCCGCCGCCACCGAGCCGAGCACCGAGTAGGCCGGGGCGTTGATGTGGAACAGCGGCAGCGAGGTCATCAGGCGGTCCTCGCTCGTCAGCTCCAGCCACCAGGGGAAGCCCTCGCCGGCCATCGCGTAGGCCCGCTGGGTCTGGGTGACGAGCTTGGAGCGCCCGGTGGTGCCCGAGGTGGGGATGAGCACGGCGGCGTCGTCGGGCTCGGCGGGGCCGGGGCCGTCGGGCCGTGGGCCCTCGCCCTCGAAGAGCGTCTCCAGGTCCTCGTCGCGCACGACCAGCTTCGGCTCGACCTGCGTCACGAAGCCCGAGAACTCCGTCTCGGTGGAGCGCGGGTTGATGCCCACGTAGATCGCGCCCAGGTACATGGCGCCCAGCCACAGGAAGAGGTACTCGGGCCGGTTGCGGGGCGCCGCCAGGACGAGGTCACCGCGGCCGACTCCCCGCTCGGCCAGCGCGGCCGCCGCGCGGCCGATGCGCTCGTGTGCCTGAGCGTAGCTGTAGGCGTCCTCCTCGAAGACCAGCCAGGGACGATCGGGCGCCTGCGCGACGGCGCCCTCGAAGAGCTCGGGGATGGTCATGGCCATCCGTCGATTCTCTCGATTGGCGTCGCTCGGCGCTGTTAGGGTCGGCGCCATGGGACTGTTCGGGAAGAGCAAGCAGGAGAAGGCGATCAACCTGATGCAGACGGGCTCACGCGGGGTGGGGATCGTCCTCAGCGTGCAGGACACGGGCATCACGATGAACGACAACCCGCGCGTGAAGATGGCCTTCCGGGTGGAGCCGCTGGACGGCAGCCCGCCGTTCGAGGCCGAGAAGACGAAGACGGTCTCGCGCGTGGAGATCCCGCGCGCCGGCGACCGCTATCCGGTCTGGTACGACGCGGCCGACCCCGAGAGCTGGGCCTACGCCACGGTGGAGAACGACGAGGGTCGGGCCTCCATCCGGGCGATGTTCGGCGAGGCCGCGGAGACGATGACCGGAATCGGCGATCCGATGGCCGCCGCCGCGGCCCCCGCGTCGGCGCCGGCCGCCGAGGACCCGCTGGACCGGCTCAAGAAGCTCGACGAGCTGCACAGGGCCGGCGTCGTGACCGACGCCGAGTTCGAGGCCAAGAAACAGCAGCTCCTGGCCGAGATGTGAGAGGGTCGTACGCGTAGGCCCGGCATTCGGGCCGGGCCGCAAGCGGAGGGAGTACGACATGGCCGACCGCGTCCTGTTCATGGGGTGGGGCGAGTCCGTACCCGGCCGCGAGGAGCGGGGCCTCGAGGTATTCAACGAGGCAGTAGGAATCCTCGGTCGCATGCAGCAGGAGGGGCGCATCGAGAAGTTCGACGTCGTCCTGCTCCGACCGAACGGGAGTGGCCTCGACGGTTACATGGAGGCGTACGGCTCAGCCGAGCAGATCACCGCGCTGCGCGAGGACGAGGAGTTCATGCGCAACACGGTCGACGCCCAGAACATCGTTCAGGGCATGCGCCACATCGAGGGCTGGGCGAACGAGGGAGTGGCCCAGGTGATGGGCATGTACCAGGAGAGCCTGTCCCGGGTGCCTCAGAGCGCCTGACGCCGGGCCCGGCCCGGCCTACCGGCGCGTGCCGCCGGGGGCCGGGCTAACCTGCCTGGCATGGATGACCGTGCGGGCGGCATCATCTCGATCATCGAGGCGATCTCGAAGCGAAGTGACGCGGAGACCCTTCGGGTCGCGCGCGCTCTGACGCGCCGCAGCTGGCCACGCGACACGGCCGACCGGCGTGATCCGACCGCGCTGGAGTGGCTGCGGCGCTGGGGCCCGAACAAGGCGCCCCCGAGCAGCCGCGTCTGCTCGTGCGACCTCGGGCGCTGCGCGGTCTGCAACTAGCCCGGCGCCGCGCCGGGCGACGGCTACACCTTGGCGCGGGTCCGCGCGGCCTTCTTGGCCGAGGCGCTGCGCTTCGAGGCTTTGGCCTTGCGCGTGCGCGCGGCCTTCTTGGCCGCGGCCTTGCGCTTGGCCGGGCCGCCCTCGACGCGGTCCTGAAGCTCGCCGACGAGGTCGCGCAGGTTGGCCACGGCGTCGCGCGCCGGCTTGGGCGCCTTCTTCGAGCCGGTGTTCGCACCCTTGGCGATCGTGTCGGCCACCCGCTTGCGCACCCCGTTTGACCGCAGCCGGTCGAACAGATCCTGGTCGCGCTTGGTCTTTGCCATCGTGAGATCTCCTCCCTGATTGCCTTCTCTGGCACTACCCCGGCCGGCGCGCGGAAAACGAATCGCCTGGCGCCGTTGCTACGGTGATCGCGATGCTCCGACGACCTCTCATGGCCGCGGTGGCGCTGAGCGCCGCCCTCGCCCTGGGCGCCTGCGGGGGCGACAGCGAGAACGTCTCCGTGCCCTCGGCGCCGGTCTCCACGCCCACCACCCAGACGACCCAGACGACGGTCCCGCCGGCCCAGACGACGACGGCGCCGCCGACGCAGACCACGACGACCCAGTCGACCGCGACCGAGACGACGACCACGGACGACTCGGGCGGCACCTCCGTCCCGTCCGGCGGGAGCGGGTCGGGCGGTTCGGGGTCGAGCGGCTCGGACGGCAGCCAGTCGGCGAACGACCGCTTCAAGCAGTACTGCCGCGAGAACCCCGGCGCCTGCGGCGAGTAGGCCGCCCTCCCAGGGGTCAGACCCCGGGGGCGATGGGCAGGCCCGCCGCGCGCCAGGCCTGGAAGCCTCCGCCGAGGTCGGTCGCGCGCGCGTGCCCGAGCTCCTGGAGGGTGGCGGCGACGAGGCTGGACTGGTAGCCGGCGTCGCACATGACGATCACGCGGCGGTCGGTGCGGGCGAGGTCGGGATCGCGGAAGTCCGACTCGGGATCCAGCCGCCATTCGAGCACGTTGCGGGCCACCCAGACCGCGTCCGGGACGATGCCGTCGGCGGCGCGCTGGGACTCGCTGCGGATGTCGAGCAGCAGCGCGCCCTCGCGCACCAGCGCCTCCGCCTCACCGGGCCCCACGCGCTCCAGCCGCTCGCGCGCCGCGGCCAGCAGATCGTCGACGCTCACCGCGCCGCCCAGGGGTCGCGGCGGCGCGCCCGCGCCCACAGCCAGCCGGAGAACAGCACGACCCAGTCGAGCACGCCCGCGACGAGGTGTCCGAGCGGCCCGGTCACGAGCCAGGCGGCGAGGCGGCGGGAGAGCGGCACGGCCTCCAAGCTATCGTTGCCAACCCGATGGCCGTCAAGACGAACGTCACCGAGTTACCCGAGTCGCGCGTGCGCGTGGAGGCCGAGGTCCCTCCGGACGAGGTCGAGCGCAGCGTTCAGCAGACCGCGCGCAAGCTCGGCAGCCAGCTCAAGATCCCGGGCTTCCGCAAGGGCAAGGTGCCCCCGCCCGTCGTGGTCAACCGCATCGGGCGCGAGGCGGTGCTCGACGAGGCCGTGCGCGGCTCGCTGGGCTCCTGGTACGTGGACGCCATCGACGCCGCGGGCATCGATCCGGTCGGCGATCCCACGCTCGACCTGGGCGACCTCCCCGGCGAGGGCCAGCCGCTCACGTTCTCGATCGAGATCGGCGTGCGGCCCAAGGCGACGCTGGGGGATTACAAGGGCCTCGAGGTGGGCCGGCGAGAGTCCGACGTCTCCGACGATGCCATCGACGAGCAGATCGCCCAGTTGCGCGACCGCCTCGCCCGCCTGGAGACCGCGCAGGACGCGCAGGCCGCCGAGGGCGACTTCGCGGTCGTCGACTTCACCGGCACGATCGAGGGAGAGCCCGTGGAGGGCGGCGAGGGCCGCGACGAGCTGGTGGAGGTGGGCGCCGGACAGCTGCCCGAGGAGATGGAGTCCGCGCTGACCGGGATGAAGGCCGGCGACACCAAGTCCGTCGACATCTCCTTCCCCGAGGACCACCGTGCCGAGCAGCTGGCCGGGCGCACCGCGACGTTCGAGATGAGCGTCAAGGAGGTCAAGCGCAAGGAGCTGCCCGAGCTCGACGACGACTTCGCCGGCGACGCCGCCGGCTTCGACACGCTGGAGGAGCTGCGCGAGGACATCCGCGGCAAGCTGCGCGAGTCCGAGGAGAACGCCATCGACACGGAGTTTCGCGAGGCGGCGCTCGACGCCGCGGTCGCCGAGGCCACGATCGACGTGCCCGAGGCGCTCGTCGAGGCCCGGGCGCGGGAGCTGTGGGAGCAGCTCTCGGGGACCCTGGCCCGTCAGGGGATCTCCGCCGAGGCCTACCAGCGCATCTCGGGCAAGTCCGAGGAGCAGCTCGTCGAGGACGCCAAGCCCGACGCCGAGCGCGCGCTGCGCCGCGAGGCCGTGCTGGCGGCGGTGGTCGAGGCCGAGTCGATCGAGCCGGCCGACGAGGAGCTCGTCGAGGCCCTGGCGCATTCGGCCGAGCACGAGAACACGACGCCCCAGAAGCTGCTCGAGCGCCTGCGCAGCGCCGGGCGCCTGGAGACCCTGCGCCGCGACATCGCTTCCCGCAAGGCCGTCGACCTGATCTCCGAGGCCGCCCAGCCGATCACGGTGGAGCAGGCCCAGGCCAGGGACAAGCTGTGGACGCCGGGCAAGGACGAGCCGGAGGGTGAGGAAGCGGGCGAGCCGGGCGGGAAGCCCGGCGAGCTCTGGACCCCGGGCTAGTGGCCCGCGGCCCGCTCGGCCGGTTGGCTCGCCGCCCGCCGATCGGCAGCGCGGTGGCCGCGGCCGCCCGGGCGGTTCCCGACAGTCCCGTCCGGGTCGCCCGGACGCTCGCCGGCGGCGCGTCGCTGCGCCGCGCGATCGGCGGGCGCTCGGTGATGGTCGCCGGCCCGGCGACCGACGTGGCCACGGCCACGGCCCGGCGCATCGCCCGCGCGCGGGCCGGGGTCGTGCGGGTCGAGGCCGACCTCTCGGACACCGACACCCTGCGGGCGGCCACCGAGGACGCCCTGGTCCGGCACGGCGCGGTCGACGCCCTCGTGCTGTCGCCCGACACCGGCGGCGACGAGTGGGCCGCGATGCGCTCGGGCTACTTCGGTCCGGTGCTGCTGATCCTCGCCGTACTGCCCGGGATGCTCACGCGCGGGAGGGGACAGGTGGTCGTGCTGCGCGAGCGCGGGCGGCCGTCGGCGGCGCGCGCCGGCGCGCGCGCGGCGCTCGACGGCTTCCTGGCCTGCGCGGCGCCGGAGCTGACCGGCGCCGGGGTGGCGCTGAGCACCGTCGGGTTCCGGCCGGAGCACGACGGCGCGGAGGACGTTTCGCGCGCCGTGGCGATCGCGCTGGCCCACCGCTCGAAAAGGGTCAGCGCGAGCTGATCGAACCGCCGGGGCCGCCGGTTGGGCGTTGCTAAGGTGGGCCGCCGGCAGGAAACCAGCCGACGAAGCGAAACAAAGCGAGGCACATGAGCCCCCTGGTCCCAATGGTCGTCGAGCAGACATCGCGCGGTGAGCGTGCGTTCGACATCTACAGCCGTCTGCTCAACGAGCGGATCATCTTCCTCGGCACGCCGGTGGACGATCAGATCGCCAACCTGATCGTTGCCCAGCTGCTCCACCTGGAGTCCGAGGACCCCGAGAAGGACATCTCCCTGTACATCAACTCGCCCGGCGGCAGCGTCTACTCCGGCCTGGCGATCTACGACACGATGCAGTTCATCAAGCCCGACGTACAGACGATCTGTGTCGGCATCGCGATGTCCATGGGCGCGCTGCTGCTGGCCGGCGGCGCCGCGGGCAAGCGCATGGCGCTGCCCAACGCCAAGATCCTGATCCACCAGGTTTCCTCGTCCTTCCAGGGCCAGGCGACCGACATCGAGATCCACGCCCGGGAGATCATCGACGTCCGCCGCCGGCTGGACGAGATCATCGCCCTGCACACGGGCAAGGACATCGAAGCGGTCAAGAAGGACACAGAGCGCGATTACTTCATGAGCTCTGAGGAAGCAAAGGACTACGGAATCATTGACCGGGTGATCTCGGAGCACTAGCTTCACCGCTTCGAGGGGAGAGAGAGATGGCGAGACCGACGGACTCCAACGAGCAGCTTCTGTGCAGCTTCTGCGGGAAGTCACAGCGGCAGGTCAAGAAGCTGATCGCCGGGCCCGGCGTCTACATCTGCGACGAGTGCATCGACCTCTGCAACGAGATCATCGATGAGGAGCTGACGGCTCCACCCTCGTTCGACATCGAGAACCTCCCCAAGCCGCGCGAGATCTACGACGTCCTCAACGAGTACGTGGTGGGCCAGGAGCAGGCCAAGCGCACGCTCTCGGTGGCCGTCTACAACCACTACAAGCGCGTGCAGATGATGCAGGCCGAGGACTCGGAGATCGAGCTCCAGAAGTCCAACATCCTGCTGCTCGGCCCGACCGGCTGCGGCAAGACGCTGCTCGCGCAGACGCTGGCCAAGATCCTCAACGTCCCCTTCGCCATCGCCGACGCCACGGCGCTCACCGAGGCGGGCTACGTGGGCGAGGACGTCGAGAACATCCTGCTCAAGCTCATCCAGGCGGCCGACTACGACGTCAAGAAGGCCGAGACGGGGATCATCTACATCGACGAGGTCGACAAGATCGCGCGCAAGGCCGACAACCCGTCGATCACGCGCGACGTCTCCGGCGAGGGCGTCCAGCAGGCGCTGCTGAAGATCCTCGAGGGCACCTCGGCGTCGGTGCCGCCCCAGGGTGGGCGCAAGCACCCCCACCAGGAGTTCCTGACGATCGACACGACGAACATCCTGTTCGTGTGCGGCGGGGCCTTCGCCAACCTCGACAAGGTCATCGAGAGGCGCATCGGCCACAAGGGCGTGGGCTTCGGCGCGGCGATCAAGCCGAAGATGAACAAGGACACGGGCGAGGCCTTCGAGCACTGCCTGCCCGAGGACCTCATCTCCTACGGCCTGATCCCCGAGTTCATCGGCCGCCTGCCTGTGATGAGTGCGATCCACCAGTTGTCGCGTGACGATCTCGTCACGATCCTCACCGAGCCCCGCAACGCGCTGGTCAAGCAGTTCCAGCGCTTCTTCAGCTTCGACGGCATCGAGCTCGTCTTCGCCGACGACGCCCTGACCGCGATCGCCGACCGCGCCCTGGAGCGCGAGACCGGCGCCCGCGGCCTGCGCTCGATCATCGAGGAGGTCCTCCTCGAGGTGCAGTTCGAGCTCCCCTCACGGCGCGACGTCAAGAAGTGCGCCGTCACCAAGGAGACCATCGAGAAGGGCCTCAAGCCCACGCTGGTCACCGAGGCCGCTCCTCCCGAGGAGGAGCCCGCCGAGCAGCGCCAGGAACAGGCGTCCTAGCGCCCCGGCGCGCGGTCGGGCGCCGCATACACTTGGCCGCAGGTGTCCCGAGACGACCTGGAATCACGCAAGCGCTTCGAGCCGGCCGAGGTCGAGCCCCGGATCGTCGACCGGTGGCTGGAATCGGGCCTGTTCCATCCCGAGCCCGAGGGCTCGGCGGCCGACAACTACTCGATCGCGGTGCCGCCGCCCAACGTCACGGGCTCGCTGCACATGGGCCACGCGCTCAACGGCTCCATCCAGGACGTCCTCTCGCGCTACAACCGGATGCGCGGCCTGCGCACGAAGTGGATCTTCGGCACCGACCACGCGGGGATCGCCACCCAGACCCAGGTCGAGAAGGCGCTGGCCGCCGAGGGCACGACGAAGGAGGAGATCGGGCGCGAGAAGTTCCTCGCGCGGGTCTGGCAGTGGCGCGAGGAGCACGGCTCGACCATCGTCGAGCAGTTCAAGCGCCTGGGCGCCTCGCTGGACTACTCCGACGAGCGCTTCACTCTGGACGACGGCTACGCCCGCGCTGTCATGACGGTGTTCGTCGCCCTCTACGAGAAGGGCTGGATCTACCGCGACCGTTACCTGGTCAACTGGGACCCCGGCTCGCGCTCGGCGATCTCCGACCTCGAGGTCGTCCAGGAGGACGTCGAGGACGTCCTCTACCACGTGCGCTACGACATCGAGGGCGGCGGCTCGGTCACCGTCGCGACGGTGCGCCCCGAGACGATCCTGGCCGACACCGCCGTGGCCGTGCACCCGGACGACGACCGCTACCGCGACCTGGTGGGCCGCACGGCGACCGTGCCCCTGGTCGGCCGGCGCATGCCGGTCATCGCCGACGACTACGTCAAGCCCGAGTTCGGCACCGGCGCGCTGAAGATCACCCCCGGCCACGACCCCAACGACTTCGAGATCGGGCGCAGCCACGGGCTGGAGGAGATCTCGGTGATCGGCGAGGACGGGCGGATGAGCGAGCAGGCCGGCGAGCCCTACGCCGGGATGGGCGCCCTGGAGGCCCGCGAGGCCGTCGTGGCCGCGCTGGACGCCGAGGGGCGTGTGGTGGCGCGTGAGCCCTACCGCCACGAGGTGCCCGTCTCGCACCGCTCCGGCGAGCGCATCGAGCCCCTCATCTCCCTGCAGTGGTTCATGGACATGCACGCGCTGGCGGCGCCGGCGATCGAGGTCGTGCGCAATGGCCGCGTGCGCATCCACCCCGAGGGCCAGAAGCAGGTCTACCTCGACTGGATGGAGAACATCCGCCCCTGGTGCGTCTCGCGCCAGCTGTGGTGGGGCCATCAGCTGCCCGTCTGGTACCGGGGCGACGAGACGTTCGTGGGCATGGAGGCGCCACGCGAGGACGGGTGGGAGCGCGACCCCGACGTCCTGGACACCTGGTTTTCGAGCGCGCTGTGGCCGTTCGCCACGCTGGGCTGGCCGCAGCGCACGCCCGAGCTGGGCGCCTTCTATCCCACGGACGTGCTCTCCACGGCGCGCGACATCCTCTTCCTGTGGGTGGCGCGGATGATCATGATGGGCCTGGAGTTCGTCCACGAGGTCCCCTTCCACGACGTGTACGTGCACTCGGTGATCCAGGCGCCGGACGGGCGGCGGATGAGCAAGTCGCTGGGGACCGGGATCGATCCCGTCCACGAGATCGAGCGCCACGGCGCCGACGCCGTGCGCTTCGGCCTGCTGGCCATGTCCTCCAGCCAGGACGTGCGCTACTCGGCGGAGAAGGTCCAGCAGGGCGAGCAGCTGGCCAACAAGCTGTGGAACGCCTCGCGCTTCGTGCTGCTCGGCGTCCAGGAGAGCGTGCTCCCCGACCCGCGGCCCGAGCGCGTCGAGGACCGCTGGATCCTCTCGCGCGTCCAGCGCGCCAAGGAGCTCGTGGCCGACTGCATCACGGACTTCGCCTTCTCGAAGGCCGCGCTGGGACTCTACGACTTCGTCTACGGCGAGCTGTGCGACTGGTATCTCGAGCTCGTCAAGCCCCGGCTCTACGACGAGGAGGCCGACCGCGAGGCGCTCTCGGCGACCCTCCTGCACGTCCTCACCGAGACGGTGCAGATCGCGCACCCGCTGATTCCGTTCGTGACCGAGGAGATCTGGAGCTACCTGCCCGGTGCCGAGGGCCTGCTCGCCGGCGCCCAGGGCGCGGGGTTCGAGCCGGCCTGGGTGGACGAGGAGGCCGAGGCCCGGGTGGAGCGGGCGATCGCGGCCGTCACGGGCCTGCGCAGCTGGCGCGAGCGGATGGACGTGGCGCCGTCGGCCTTCGTCCCGGCCCGCCTGGACGCCGAGGGCTACGACGACCTGGCCGACCAGGTCGCCCGGCTGGCCCGGCTGGAGCTGAGCTCGGACGGCGGTGAGCCGGTCGCCACCGTGCCCATTCCCGGCGGCGCGGTGCACATGCTGGCCGGGGGAGCGTTCGACCCCGCCGCCGCGCAGCACCGGCGCGACGAGCGCCGCGAGCACCTGAGTGGCGAGATCTCCCGCGCCGAGCGCAAGCTGGCCAACGAGGGCTTCGTGGCCAAGGCCCCGCCCGAGGTCGTGCAGGCCGAGCGCGACAAGCTCGCCGGCCTGCGGGCCGACCTGGAGGCCCTGTGACCGCGGCGTGGAGCCTGGAGCGCGCCGAGGACTACCTGCTCGGCCTGGAGCTGTTCGGCATGCGCTTCGGCCTGGAGCGCATGCGCCGGCTGCTGACGACCCTGGGCTCGCCCGAGCGGCGCTTCGACTCGATCCACGTGGTGGGCACCAACGGCAAGTCGTCCACGGTCCGGATGACCGAGGAGATCCTGCGCCGTCACGGGCTGCGCACGGGGTCCTACACCTCGCCGCACCTGCTCTCGTTCACCGAGCGCGTCTCGATCGACGGCCACGAGGTCTCCGGCCATGCCTTCGCCGCCGCGGTCCAGCGCGCCGCCCACGCCGCCGAGCTGGTCAACCGCACGCTGCCCGAGGGCGAGGAGGTCACGCAGTTCGAGGCCCTCACGGCCGCCGCCTACTCCGAGCTGGCCGCCAGCGGGGTGGAGGTGGCCGTGATCGAGGCCGGCCTGGGCGGGCGCTACGACGCCACGAACGTGATCCCCTCGCGCGTCCAGGTCCTCACGAACGTCGGGCTCGAGCACACGCGCTGGCTGGGCCCGACCGTGACCGACATCGCCCGCGAGAAGCTCGCGGTCGTGCGCGACGGCGCCACCCTGGTGGTGGGAGACCTCCACCCCGACGCCGAGACCGAGGCCCGCGCCGCCGCCCAGCGCCACGGGGCGCGGCTGGTTCACGCACCCGCCGACCTGCCCGGCCTGGCCATGGCCGCGCTGGGGGGCTTTCAGCGGCGCAACTTCGCCCTGGCCGCCACGGTGGCCGAGGCGTTCGCCGGGCCGATCGAGCCGGCCGTCCTGTCCGCCGCTGCCGCGGCCATCACGGTGCCCGGGCGCTGCGAGGTGGTCGACCACCGGCCCCTGACGATCGTCGACGGAGCCCACAACCCGGCGGGCGTGAGCGCGCTGGTCGCCTCGCTGCCCGAGCTGTGCTCGGGGCGCATCGTGGCCGTGGTCTCGATCCTCGAGGACAAGGATGCAGCGGGCATGCTGCGCGAGCTCCTGCCATGCTGCGCGGCCGTGGTGATGACGAGCAACGCCAACCCGCGGGCGCTGCCCCCCGCCACCCTGGAGTCGCTGGCCCGGCAGGTGGCCGAGGGCGCAGGCGCCCAGCCACCGCCCATCGAGCTCGTGGGCGAGCCTCGCGCCGCCCTGCGCCGCGCGCGGGAGCTGGCCGGCCCCGACGGGGCCGTCCTGGCCACCGGCTCGATCTATCTCGTCGCCGACCTCGCGCGCGCCGGCACGGCGCGGCGCGCCTCCACGCTGTGAACGAGGACGAACCGCGCTTCCTCCCGATGATCGGGTTCGTCGCTGTGATCGTGGCGCTCGTGATCCTCGTGTTCTTCGCCATCGGCTACGGCTTCGGCCGCCTGTTCCTCTGACACCGACCGTGCGGATCGCGACCGGCGAACCAATAAACTCGCGCGCCTAAGGAGCGATGGTGCTGGCCGTATTCGGAATAGACAGCGCGGGGCTGAGCCTCGTCGTCAACCTGCTGATCCTCTTCGTGGTGGTCGTCTGGCTGGCGCTCGTGTACTGGACGTACGCGGACGCGCGGCGGCGGATGACCGACCCGATGCTGGTCGGCTGCGCCGCGGCCGCCTCGCTGTTCCCGTTCGTGGGCACCCTGGTCTACGTGATCGTTCGCCCGCCCGAGTACCTCGACGACGTGCGCGAGCGCGAGCTGGAGATGCAGGCCGCCGAGGCGAGGCTGCACGCGGCCGGCTTCCAGCTGTGCCCGTACTGCGACGCCGAGATCGAGCGCGACTTCCTGCTCTGCCCGAGCTGCATGCGCAAGCTCAAGGACGCCTGCCAGAATTGCTCGCGCCCCCTGGACCCGCAGTGGCGGGTCTGCCCGTACTGCGAGGCCGAGGTGGGCGCGCCTCCCGAGGAGCCGCGCCGCCGAAGGCGCAGCGCGGCGACGAGTTAACCCCTTCACCGAAAGGACGGCTTCATGGACCGGACCCTCATCCTGGTCAAGCCCGACGCGTTCGCGCGCGGCCTGACCGGCGAGATCATCTCCCGCTTCGAGAGCAAGGGCCTGCGCATCGCCGCGCTGCGCCAGATGACGATGGAAGAGGAGCTCGCGCAGCAGCACTACGCCGAGCACGAGGAGAAGCCCTTCTTCGGCGAGCTGGTCGAGTTCATCACCTCCGGCCCGCTCGTGGCCATGGTCCTGGAGGGCGAGTCGGCCGTGGCCGCCGCCCGTCAGGTGATCGGCGCCACGAACCCGCTCGAGGCCTCGCCGGGCTCGATCCGCGGGGACTTCGCCATCGAGACGGGCACGAATCTCGTGCACGGCTCGGACTCCGACGAGTCCGCGGCGCGCGAGATCGGCCTCTTCTTCGGAGACTGATGCCCGACGGCGCGACCCTGCTGCTGTTCGCCGGGGCCAGCCTGGCGCTGCTCGCGGTCCCCGGGCCGGCCGTCATCTACGTCGTCACGCGCAGCCTCGATCAGGGGCGCAACGCCGGCCTGGTCTCCGTGCTGGGCGTGGAGTCCGGGACGTTCGCCTACGCGCTGGCCGCGGCGATCGGGCTCACCGGCCTGATCGCCGCGTCGCAGGTGGGCTTCACGGTCGTGCGCTACGCCGGGGCGGCCTACCTGGTCTACCTGGGGGTGCGCAAGCTGCGCGAGCGCGACGAGGAGCAGGGGCCGTCGGCCAGCGGTCGCTCCCGGCTGTACCTCAAGGGGCTCGTCGTGCAGTTCCTCAACCCCAAGATCGCGATCTTCTTCCTCGCCTTCCTGCCCCAGTTCGTCGACCCCTCGGGCGGGCCGGTGGCGCGGCAGATCCTCGTGCTGGGCACGGTCTTCACGCTGCTGGCCGTCCTCAGCGACGGCGCCTACGTCCTCGTGGCCGGCGCGGTCGGGGGACAGCTGCGCTCGGCGCGAGCGCGCCGGCGGCTGGCGCGGCTGAGCGGCGGCGTCTACATCGGCCTGGGCGTGGCGGCCGCGCTGTCGGGCACGAGCCGGGCTCAGGTGTCCCACAGCTGAGCGCCGCGCCCCGCCTCATCCTCGCCTCACGCTCGCCCCAGCGGCGCGACATCCTGGCCCGTGAGGGCTTCGAGTTCGAGGTCGTGGAGGCCGGGGTGGAGGAGATCGAGGACGGCGATCCCGAGGCGGCCGCCCTGCGCAACGCCCGCGAGAAGGCCCGGGCGGTGGCCGCTCGGCACCCTGGGGCGACCGTCGTGGGCGCCGACACCGTGGTCGCGCTGGGCCCGCGGACGCTCTCCAAGCCCGAGGGGCCTGAGCAGGCGGCGGAGTGGCTACAGACGCTCTCGGGGCGCACCCACCGCGTGCTGGGCGGCGTGTGCGTCGTGGGTCCGGATGGCGAGGCCGGCGACGTCGAGGCCACGCGGGTCACCTTCCGCAGCCTGAGCGAGGAGGAGATCGCCGCCTACGTGGCCGGGGGCGAGTGGCGCGAGCGCGCGGGCGGCTACGCGATCCAGGGCGCCGGCCGGAACCTGGTGGAACGGGTGGAGGGCTCGTACGACAACGTCGTCGGGCTTCCGGTGGACCTCCTGCGGCGCCTGCTCCATTTGCGGGGAAATCGTGCCTGAATGGCGGCTTGCCGACCCCGGGATGGCGAGGTTCGTTCGCTACACTGGCCGCGGCGCGGCTCCGCCATCCATTTGCGGCTGTGACAGGCCGCGCGGGAGTCGCTCCAGCGCTGTTTCCTTCCCAAAATGGGCTTTTTCTCGTACCTCACCGGCTTCGGTGGCCGCGACATGGCGGTCGACCTCGGCACGGCGAATACTCTCGTCTACGTGCGTGGGCGCGGAATCGTCCTGTCCGAGCCGTCGGTGGTGGCGATCGACTCGCGCACCGGCGAGGTCCACGCGGTGGGCATCGAGGCCAAGCGGATGCTCGGCCGCACGCCCGGGACCATCTCCGCCATCCGGCCGCTCAAGGACGGCGTGATCGCCGACTTCGACGTCACCGAGGAGATGCTGCGCCACTTCATCCAGAAGGTGCATCAGAACCGCTGGGCGCATCCGCGGGTCGTCGTGTGCGTGCCCTCCGGCGTCACCGGCGTGGAGAAGCGTGCGGTGGAGGAGGCGTGCCTGTCGGCGGGCGCGCGCCAGGCCTACCTGATCGAGGAGCCGATGGCGGCCGCTATCGGCTCGGGCCTTCCCGTCGGGGAGCCGACCGGCAGCATGGTCGTCGACATCGGCGGCGGAACCTCCGAGGTCGCGGTGATCTCGCTGGGGGGGATCGTGGTCTCCCAGTCGATCCGCATCGGCGGCGACGAGCTCGACGAGGCGATCATCAGCTACTGCAAGCGCGAGTACAAGCTGCTCATCGGCCAGCAGACGGCCGAGGAGGTCAAGCTGGAGATCGGCTCCGCCTTCCCGCAGCCTGAGGAGGTTCAGGCGGAGATCCGCGGCCGGGACATGGTGTCCGGTCTGCCCAAGACGATCGTCCTGACCTCCGAGGAGATCCGCGAGGCTCTGGAGGAGCCCCTGGTACAGATCGTCGACGCGGTCAAGGAGACGCTGGACCGCACGCCGCCCGAGTTGGCTTCCGACATCATGGATCGTGGGATCATGCTCGCGGGTGGCGGCTCCCTGCTGGCGGGCCTCGATGACCGCCTGCGAGAGGAGACGCAGATGCCCGCGCACCTGGCCGAGTCTCCGCTGACGTGCGTGGCGGTGGGCTCGGGTCGATCGCTCGAGGAGTTCGAGGTCATCCACCGCACAAGCAAGAATTCCCGCAACCGCAAGCGGCGCTACCAGTGACCGCTGCGGCCCCTCAACGTTTGGTCTTCCCGTGTACAAGCAATCTGTCCGCAGGCGGCGTGCCGTCCTCGGCGTGCTCGTCGCGCTGTCGCTCGTCCTCCTAACCGCATACTTCGGTGAGTCGGCCGGGGGAGGCCTGCACTCCCTCCAGCGCGGCGTGCTCGAGGTCATCGCCCCGGTGCAGGAGGGGGCGAGCCGCGCGCTCAAGCCCTTCCGCGACCTGTTCGGGTGGTTCGGCGACACGCTGGGCGCCCGCGGCGAGCGCGACAAGCTCAAGAAGGAGCGCAACGACCTGCGCCGCCAGGTGATCGGCGCCCGCGCCGCGCAGCGCGAGAACACGCAGCTGCGCCGCCTGATCGGCCTCGACCGCAGCGACACGCTCCAGGGCTACTCCCCGGTCACAGCGCGCGTGATCGGCCGTTCGCCCACGGTCTGGTACGCCACGATCACGGTGGACAAGGGCAGCAATGCCGGCCTGCGCGTCAACCAGCCCGTGATCGACGGCGACGGCCTCGTCGGCAAGGTGACCACGGTCACCGGCGACGCGGCGCAGATCACGCTGCTCACCGACAGCGCGAGCGGCGTCTCGGCCCGCGTGCTCACCCCGGTGGTCACGGACTCCGAGAACGGCCTCACCGGCATCGTGCAGCCGGCCGTCGGGCGCCCGCAGGACCTCCTGCTCGAGTTCGTCCCTCGCCACGCCCGGATCCAGCAGGGCGACACGGTGGTCACCGCGGGCAGCCAGTCCAGCAAGCTGGAGTCGCTGTTCCCGGCGAACATCCCGATCGGCACGGTGACCAAGGCCGACGACCAGGAGCTCTCGCAGTACCAGCGCGTGCACATCCGGCCCTTCGCCGACCTGCGCCGGCTGGACTTCGTGCAGGTGCTCACCCGCTCCAATGGCGCCGCCGGCGGCCAGACGGCATCGACAGGGACGCCATGAGCAACCCCGCTCCCCAGCTCTGGATCCGCCTGACCCTGCTGGGCCTCGTCTCGGTGCTCGTGCAGATCGCCGGCGTCTCGCAGGTCTCGCTGCTCGGCGTGAGCGCCGACCTCTCGCCTCTCGTCGTGGCCTCCGTCGGCCTGCTGTGCGGCTCGATCGTGGGCGCCATCTTCGGCTTCTCCGTCGGCCTGTTCGTCGACACCGCGCTGCTCCAGACGCTCGGCGTCAGCTCCCTCGTCCTGCTGGCCGTCGGCTACGGCGCCGGCCGGCTGCGCGAGCTGCGCGACCCGGCGCACGGCCTGACGCCCGTGGCCGTCGGCGCCGCGGCCACCGCGGTCTCGACCATCGGCTTCTCGCTGATCCAGTTCCTGCTCGGCGTCGACGCGCCCGTGAGCCTGCTGCTGCTGCGAGAGATCGTCGTGACCATCGCGGTCAACACGGTGCTGGCGCTGCCGGTGTACTCGATCGTGCGCCGCCTGCTCGCCCGCTACCTGCCCACCGACCCCCGCCGGCGCCGGCGCCGCGCGTACGTCACCGGCGGGCTGTCCCCGATCTCGCGCGCCTAGGGCCCACCCCGCATGCTCCAGCTCCAAGAGGACCGCCGGCCCCCGATCACGCCCCAGCTTGCCTGGCGCGTGGCCGTGCTCGCCGGCGTGGCGCTGACGATGTTCGCCATCGTCTTCTTCCGCCTGTGGTACCTCGAGGTGCTGTCGGGCGACAAGTACCTGGCCCAGGCCTCCAACAACCAGGTCCGTGACATCGTCGTGCCCGCGCCGCGCGGTGACGTGCTCGACCGCAACGGCCGCGTCCTCGTCGACAACCGCATCTCGATCGCCGTCCAGCTCAAGCCCGACGAGATCCCGCCCCCCGGGCCCGAGCGCAACGTGCTGCTCACGCGGCTGCGGACGATCCTGGGCATGAAGCAGTCGCAGATGATCCGCGAGATCAGCCAGCAGCAGAAGCGCCTGCCCTACGCCAACATCACGCTCAAGCAGGATGTCAGCCCGGCCGTGCGCAACTACGTGCTGGAGCGCAAGAACGAGTTCCCGGGCGTCGACGTGGAGCCGGTGTTCCTGCGCTCCTATCCCCACGACGAGCTGGCGGCGCAGATCTTCGGCACGGTGGGGGAGATCAGCCCCGGCGAGCTCAAGGAGTCGCGCTTCCGGGGGGTCAAGCAGGGGACCATCGTCGGCAAGGGCGGCCTCGAGTACACCTACGACCGCTACCTGCGCGGCAAGCCGGGCGCCAGCCGGATCCAGGTCGACGCGTTCGGGCGGCCCAAGGGCACGTTCCCCGAGCGCCAGCCCGTCCAGGGCAAGCAGCTCAAGCTCTCGCTCGACCTCGACCTCGAGAAGGCCGGGCAGGACGCCATGGCCGAGGCCGGCGGGATCCCGATCGTCAACGGCGAGAAGAACCGCGGCGGCGCGTTCGTGGCGATGGACCCGCGCAACGGCGAGATCCTGGCCATGGGCTCCTATCCGAGCTTCGACCCGAACATCTTCGCCAAGCCGCTCAAGGAGTCGACGTTCCAGAAGCTCAACAGCGAGGCCAACGGCGCCCCGCTGGTCGACCGCGCCGTCAACGGGCTCTATCCCACCGGCTCGACCTTCAAGCTGATCACGTCCGTGGCGGCGCTGGAATCGGGCACGATCACACCGGACACGGTCATCGACGACCCCGGCTCGATCCAGATCGGGAACATCACCTTCCAGAACGCCGGCCACGCCGCGCACGGCGCGGTCGCCCTGCGCGATGCGCTCCGCGTCTCCTCGGACGTCTACTTCTACCGGCTCGGCGCCCAGATGAACGGTGAGGGCGGCAACATCCTGCAGAACTGGGCCCACCGCCTGGGCCTCGGGCGCCCGACGGGCATCGACCTGCCCGGGGAGTCCGAGGGCCTCATCCCCAGCCCGGCCTGGCGCGACCGCCTCTACCGCAAGAAGCTCACCGACCGCCCGTGGTCTGTGGGCGACAACGTCAACCTCGCCGTGGGCCAGGGCGACCTGCAGTGCACGCCGCTCCAGCTCGCCACCGCCTACTCGGCCGTGGTCAACGACGGCAGGGTGCCCACGCCCCATCTGGGCCTGCGCATCGAGGACGCCGCCGGCCGGCTGCTCCAGAAGGTCGAGCCGCCGCCCGCGCGCCACGTGAAGATCGACCCCGCCTACCGCCAGGCGATCCTCGACGGGCTCCAGGCGGCCGCCAGCCAGCCCGGCGGTACGTCGGCCGACGTCTTCCAGGGCTTCGGGCGCACCGTGATGGGCAAGACCGGTACGGCCGAGCGCCCGAACCAGGCCGACCAGTCCTGGTACGTGGCCTACGCGCCCGACCCGGCGCGGCCGATCGTGGTCGCGGCCACGATCGAGCAGGGAGGGTTCGGCGCCGAGGCCGCCGCCCCCGCCGTGCGCCTGATCCTCTCCGAGTGGTTCGGCCTCCAGAAGAAGCTGGTCCGCGGACAGTCGGCGACCTTCTGATGGCCTCCGCCGGAAGCCCCATCCACCGCCGCGTCGAAGAGCTGGCCGAGGGCTCGCGCCAGCCGATCCGGTTCGACCCGCTCCTGCTGCTCGCCGTCCTGGGCCTGATCGCGTGCTCGCTGTTCGTGCTCAACTCGGCCACCAAGGACGACATCGCCGGGTCGCCGCACTACTACGTGGTCCGCCAGGCTCTGTACGCCGCCGTCGGGCTCGCGCTCATGGTCGTGCTCACCCGCATCGACTACTCGCGCCTGCGCGAGATGAAGTACGGGCTCTACGCCACGATGATCGGCCTGATCATCCTGGTGATCGGCGTGGGCTCCACCGCGCGCGGGTCCAAGCGCTCCTTCAACTTCGGCTTCCTCTCCTTCCAGCCGTCCGAGCTGGGCAAGCTCCTGCTCGTCCTGGCGCTGTCCGCCTTCGTGGTGGACCGCGTGCGGCGGCTGAGAGACCGCGACACCACCGCGCGGGCGATGCTGCTCGCGCTGATCCCGGCCATGCTGGTCATGCTCCAGCCCGACCTGGGGACGAGTCTCGTCTACGGGGTCATCGCGCTGGCCGTGCTCTTCGTGGCCGGAACCTCATGGCGCCACTTCGCCGCCCTGGCGGCGATCGGGGCCGTGGGGATCGCTCTCACGCTCGTGGCCGCTCCGGCCGTGGGCGTCCAGGTGCTCAAGCCCTACCAGGTGGACCGCCTCACGGCGTTCCTCAACCCGTCCGAGAATCCGGCGGACGAGGGCTATCAGCAGAACCAGTCGCGGATCGCGATCGGCGCGGGCCAGAAGACGGGCCGCGGCGACCATGCGACCCAGACGCGGCTGAACTTCCTTCCCGAGCACCACACCGACTTCATCTTTGCCGTCGTCGGCGAGGAGTATGGATTCCTGGGTGCGTCGATCGTGCTGTTGCTCTACGCGCTGCTCATCTGGCGCATCCTGCGGATATTGACCATGGCGAAGAACCTGTACGGCGCGCTGATAGCCGGGGGCATCGTGGCGATGCTCATGTTCCAGGTCTTCGTCAACGTCGGCATGACCATTGGGATCATGCCGATCACCGGCGTCCCCCTGCCGTTGCTCAGCTACGGCGGGTCGTCGGTCATCGTGACACTCATGGCAGTGGGCATCCTCCAGTCGATCCACGTTCAAGCTCGGATCGCGAACGCCACCAAGGGTCGGGTGCTCAGTTACTGATGCGGCGCATGCCACGCCAATACCGCGGCGCGCACTGCGCCCGAAAGGATTTTCAACGTGAGAAAGCAAGTTCTCGTCAGCGTCGACGCCGGGGAGACCCGGGTGGCGCTGATGGAGGCGTCGGGTAGCCCGGCGTCGAAGGCGGCGATCAAGCGCCGCAAGGACCCGACCGGGGGATACCGGGTCGCCGAGCTCTACCTGGAGCGACGCGGCGCCCGCTCGATCGTGGGCAACATCTACAAGGGCCGCGTGGACAACGTCCTCGCCGGCCTCGAGGCCGCGTTCGTCGACATCGGCCTGGAGAAGAACGGGTTCCTGCATGTCGACGAGATCGTGCTGCCCGGCGTGGAGACCCCGCGCCGCGGCCGCGGGCGGGGCGGCGGAAGGTCGATCACCGACCTGCTCAAGCCCGGCCAGGAGGTCGTCGTGCAGGTCGTCAAGGACCCGCTCAAGACCAAGGGCGCGCGCCTGTCGATGGAGCTCACCATCGCGGGCCGCTACATGGTGTTCGCCCCGACGGGCGAGGGGATCGGCGTCTCGCGCCGCCTCGACGACGCCGAGCGCGCCCGCCTGCGCAAGGAGGCGGGCAAGCTCGACCTGCGCGGCGCCGGGGTCATCATCCGCACCGCTGCCCAGGGCGCCAAGCGCGCCGACTTCGAGCGCGAGCTCCAGTACCTGCACAAGCTCCACGAGGTGCTTCAGCAGCGGGTGAAGTCGTCCCAGGCGCCCGACATGGTCTTCCAGGAGGCCGATCTGGCGGTGCGCGTGGTGCGCGACATCTTCTCGTCGGAATTCGAGCGCGCGCTCGTTGACGACGAGCACGCCCATCACCGCCTGGTCTCGTTCCTCGGCCGCACGGCGCCCGAGCTCGTGGACCGCGTCGAGCTCTACAAGGACGACGACACGCCGCTGTTCGAGCGCCACGGCGTGGAGGAGGTCCTCCAGGGCACCCTCTCGCGCCGGGTGGACCTGCCCAGCGGCGGCTATCTGATGATCGACTACGCCGAGGCGCTGACGGTCATCGACGTCAACTCCGGCTCGTTCACCGGCCGCGGCAAGAGCGCCCGGCTGGAGGACACGATCACCAAGACGAACCTCGAGGCGGCCGAGGCCGTGGTCAACCAGCTGCGGCTGCGCGACATCGGCGGCATCATCGTCATCGACTTCATCGACATGGCGAGGGCCCGCAACCGCGACACGGTGCTCAAGACCCTGCGCAAGTCGCTGGACGAGGACCGCACCAAGACGTTCGTCGTGGAGATCTCGCCGCTCGGCCTGGTCGAGATGACCCGCCAGAACGTCACCGAGGGGGTGCGGGAGATCATGACCCGCCCGTGCCCGACCTGCGACGGCGACGGCGTGATCGCCTCGGAGGAGACGATCGCCATCGACTTCTCCCGGCGCCTGCGCCGCGAGGCGCGCAGGCACAAGGCCGAGGCCCTGCTGGTGCAGATGAACCCGCGCGTGAGCGGGCAGTTCACCGCCGGGGGCGGCTGGCTGCTGCGCTCGCTGGAGCACGACACCGGGAAGCGCTTCCTGTTCGAGGGCTCGACCGGGCTTCCGATGGACCACTTCGACATCACGTTCGAGGGCAAGACCGAGGAGGTCGAGGAGCGCGCGCTGCCGTTCCGCGTCGGCGACGAGGTCCACGTGGACATCGTCGAGCCCCACATGTACGACGTGGACTCGGCCGTGGCCAAGATCGACGGCTACATCATCTCGGTCCTCAAGGGCGGCTCCCACGTCGGCCAGCGCCGGCTGGTGCGCATCGAGGAGGTCAGCCGCAGCGGGGCCACCGCGCGCCTGGTGGGCGAGGCCGCCGAGACGCCCTGCGACGAGGGGTCGGAGGCTTCGCCGGAGGCGGAATCGGATGACGATGACGTACAATCGAAGCCTCGGCGCCGAGGCCGCAGAGGCGGACGGCGCCGTTCTCGTGCCAAGGCGGAGACATGACCTACGCGATCGTCAAGACAGGTGGAAAGCAGTACCGCGTCGAGGAGGGCCAGACCCTGCTCGTCGAGCGCCTGCGTGAGGACGAGGGCGCGAAGGTCGCCCTCGACCCGCTCTTGTACCGCGACGACAAGCAGGTCCTCGATGGCGACGACCTGGCCAAGGTCAAGGTCGAGGCCAAGGTCGTGGGCCACGAGCGCGGTCCGAAGGTGCGCGTCCTGAAGTACAAGCCCAAGCGCGGCTACAAGCGCCGCACGGGGCATCGTCAGGAGCTCACCCGCCTGGAGATCACCGGCATCAAGGCGGCGGCGCGCAAGCCCGCCGCCCGCAAGCCCGCCGCTGCGCAGGCCGACAAGGAGGCATCTGATGGCTCATAAGAAGGGGCTCGGCTCCAGCCGCAACGGCCGCGACTCCAACGCCCAGCGCCTCGGCGTCAAGGTGTTCGCGGGTCAGACGGTCAGCGGCGGCGAGATCATCGTCCGCCAGCGCGGCACCCGCTTCCGTCCCGGCGACGGCGTGGGCATCGGCAAGGACGACACCATCTTCGCCACCCGGCCCGGCGTGGTCGAGTTCAAGGCCGGCCGCCGCGGCCGGACCATCTCGGTCGTCGAGACCGGGGAGTAGCGCTCAGGCGCCCCGGTGGGCGCCCGCTCAGCCCTCCTGGCTCACCGGCCGCACGAGGATCTCGTTGACGTCGACGTGCGCGGGCTGGCTGACGGCGTACATCACCGCGCGGGCGATGTCGCCCGGCTCCAGCGCGCCGCTGGGGGCCTGTTCGAAGAACGGCGTGTCGACCATGCCCGGCTCGATCAGGGTCACCCGGACACCCGTGCCGTTGAACTCCTGGCGGGCGGACTCGCCCATGCCGGTGACGGCCCACTTGGTCGAGGAGTACAGGGAGCCCGGGATCGCCCGACGCCCGGCCACGGAGCTCGTCAGGACCAGGTGCCCCTTGGACTCGCGCAGCGCGTCCATCGTCGCGCGGACGGTCAGCGCCGCGCCGTAGACGTTGGTCAGCACCATCGACTTCCAGAACTCCGGGGTCTCCTCCTGGAATCCCCGCTTGGCGCCGAACCCGGCGTTGGCGAAGACGACGTCGAGGCGGCCGTAGCGCTCCAGGGTCTGCGCGACGAGGGCCTCCTGGTCGTCCCATTCGGTGACGTCGCAGTGCAGTGCCAGGGCGTGGCTGTCGCCGCCCAGTTCGCTCGCCAGGTCGGCCAGCTTGTCCTCCGAGCGGGCGGCCAGGACGAGGCGGTATCCGGCCTGCGCGGCCGCTCGGGCGGTGGCGGCGCCGATCCCTGAAGAGGCGCCGGTGATGAGAAAGACGGGGTCGTCGGGCATGCTCTGAGTGTGCACGATCGCGCGAACATCTTCGTTCAGGGCGGCCCGGGCGGAAACGGGTGCATGAGCTTTCGCCGCGAGGCCCACGTCCCGCGCGGCGGGCCGGACGGCGGCGACGGCGGCCGCGGCGGCGACGTCGTGCTGGTCTGCGACGACTCGCTGCGCGACCTCGAGGGCTTCCGCCGCCGGGTGCACTGGAAGGCCTCGCGCGGTCGTCACGGCGAGGGGGCGCTGCGCCACGGGCGCACGGGGGAGACGCTCGAGGTCCGCGTCCCGCCGGGGACCCAGACCGCCGGCCTGGACGGCGCCCGCCACGACCTCGTGCGCCCCGGGCAGCGCGTCACCGTCGCGAGCGGCGGACCGGGCGGGCGCGGCAACAAGCACTTCGCCACCCCCACCCGCCAGGCGCCGCGCTTCGCCGAGCGCGGACTGGCCGGGGAGGAGGGCTGGATCGAGCTCGAGCTCAAGCTCCTGGCCGACGTCGGCCTCGTCGGGCTGCCCAACGCCGGGAAGTCGTCCCTGCTGGCCCGCCTGACCCGGGCGACGCCGAAGGTGGCCGACTATCCCTTCACCACGCTCGAGCCCGCGCTCGGGACGCTCGAGATCGACGACCGCCAGCTCGTCGTGGCCGACATCCCCGGGCTCATCGAGGGGGCCAGCGAGGGTGCGGGCCTGGGCCACGACTTCCTCGCCCACGTCGAGCGCACGCGCGTGCTCGTGCACGTCCTCGACCTCGCCCCGCTCGACGGCTCGGACCCGGTGGCCAACCACGCCACGATCGAGGGCGAGCTGGCCGCCCACGACCCGCGGCTGGCGGCGCTTCCGCGGTTGCTGGCGCTGTCCAAGGCCGACCTGGTGACCGGGGAGGAGGCCCGGCAGGCGGCGACCGAGTGGCGCGAACGCCTCGGCGAGGAGGTCCCGGTCCTGATCACGTCCAGCGCCACCCACGAGGGCCTCGAGGAGCTGAAGATCGCGCTCGCGCGCGCCGTTCCGGTGGGCGAGCCGCTCCCCGAGCCCGTCGCGGCCGGCGAGGACCTGGCCGAGCACATGACGTTCCGCCCCGCCTCCGGTCGCGGCTTCGAGATCGAGCGGGTGGGGACGGACGGCTGGCGCGTGAGCGGGCCCGGCGTAGAGCGCCTCGTCGCGCGCCACGACCTCGAAAACGAGGAGGCACTGGCCTATCTGGAGGACCGCCTGCGGGCCATCGGCGTCATCTCCGCCCTCCAGGAGGCGGGATTCCAGCCCGGCGAGGACGTCGAGATCGGCGGCGTCGAGTTCGAGCTGAATCCCGGTGCACCGCTGTAGCGGAGGGTGCCCGAAGGTTAGGTCAACACCTTTGGGCGCCGCGTCCGTTTCAATGTAGAGGCGCCCGCCTCCGCAGATCGTTGACCCTGCGTGCGCCCGGCGTTCGCGCCGGGCGCGGGCGGGCGCCCTTGATGATGGCCGGATCCGCCGGACCCGCGCGCGCGGATGACGCCCCGCACGCACGGAACCGGCGGACCCGACCATCGGATGCCGCTCCCGGCCATCGCGCCAGCGCCTAAGCTGACGCCGCCATGACGACCACCGTCATCAAGCTCGGCTCGAGCATCGTCGCCGCGGACGACGGGACGGTCCGCGAGGACGTCCTGGCGGCCGTGTGCGGCGAGGCGGCCGACCTGCACGCCGGCGGGGAGGACGTCGTCATCGTCACCAGCGGGGCGATCGCCCGGGGCATGCGCGAGCTCGCGCTGCCGCTGCGTCCGCGCGCCATGGACGAGCTCCAGGCCGCCAGCGCGGTCGGGCAGGGCAAGCTCTACCCGGTCTTCGACGAGATGCTGCGCGCGCGGGGCGTGCGCAGCGCCCAGGTGTTGCTGACGTTCTTCGACATCAGCGCCCGGACCCACTACCTCAACGCCCGCCAGACGCTGCGCAAGCTGCTCGAGTGGCGCGTGGTCCCCGTCATCAACGAGAACGACACGACGACGACGGACGAGATCTCCTTCGGCGACAACGACTTCCTCGCCGCCCAGGTGGCCGTGCTCCTCGCCGCCGACCGCCTGGTGATGCTCACCGACACGGACGGCCTGCACACCGCCGATCCCCGGCGCGACCCGTCGGCTCGCCTGATCGAGACGGTGGAGGACTTCGCCGTCCTCGACGACCTCGAGATCGGGCACGCCGGCTCGCCGTTGGGCTCGGGCGGGATGCGCTCCAAGGTGGTGGCCGCCGAGATGGCCACCGCGGCCGGGATCGAGGCCGTGATCACGAGCGGCCTGCGCCCCGGCGCCGTGGCCGCGGCGGCCGGCGGCGGCCCGCCGGGGACGCGCTTCGCGCCCCAGCGCTCGCGTTACTCGAGCTTCAAGCTGTGGCTCAAGTACGCGAAGCCCACGCAGGGGCGGGTGGTGGTCGACGCGGGCGCCGCGCGGGCCCTGCGCGAGGGCGGAACGAGCCTGCTGCCCGTGGGGATCACCGAGGTCGAGGGGGCCTTCGACGCCGGCGACGCCGTCGAGGTGGTCGACGGCGACGGCATCATCGGCAAGGGGATCTGCAACTACTCCGCGGCCGAGCTGCGGCGCGTGAAGGGCCTGAAGTCCGCCGAGGTGCGCGACGTGGTCCCGCGCGCCACCGAGGAGGCCGTGCACCGCGACTACTTCGTGCTGTCCTGACTCAGGCGGCCCAGAACTCGTCGCTGTAGGCCGGCCGGGCGTCGACCATCCACAGCTCCCGGATGAGGCCGTCCCGCACGAGGGTGAGGAAGGCGGCGAAGTTGTGCAGCTCGAGGTCCTTGCGGGCGGCCTCGATCTCGACCATCGTCATCACGCGCTCGTCGTCGATCGCGAGGACCTGAGTCACGCGCGTGCGCAGCTGAGCGCCGGCGGTGTCGGGCAGGCGGCTCATGAAGCCCTCGCGGCCCTCGACCCGATCCTCGCCGGCCTGGGCGTTGGTGATGTGGGAGACGAGGTCCTCGGCCAGCAGCGCGCGCATGGCCGGCAGGTCTCCCGCGGAGTAGGCGTCGAACAGGCTGCGCGCGACCTGCTCAAGCTCCTCCGTGGTCATGGTGCCACGATAACCGGGCTCCCCGACCGCGTACCCTTTGGGGCCATGGCCACCACCGCCCAGTCCGTCACCGACGTCTGCCTCGCGGCCAAGCGCGCCTCGCGCGAGCTGGCGCGGCTGGACACGGTGACCAAGGACCGTGCGCTCGACGCGATCGCCGACGCGATCGACGACCGCGTGGAGGAGATCCTCGAGGCCAACGCCCGCGACATGGAGGCCGCGGCCGGCGAGACCTCCGCGCTGCGCGACCGCATGCGCCTCGACGAGGCGCGGGTGGCGGGCATCGCCGACGGCGTGCGCGCGATCGTCGCGCTGCGCGACCCCGTGGGCGAGGTGATCGAGGGCTTTCGCCTGCCCAACGGGCTCGACGTCCGTCAGGTCCGCGTGCCGCTCGGCGTGGTCGCCGTGGTCTACGAGGCCCGGCCGAACGTCACGATCGACTGCACGGCCCTGGCGCTGAAGTCCGGCAATGCGATCGTCCTGCGCGGATCCTCCCAGGTGACCCACTCCAACGGCGTGCTGGCCGCGATAGCGGTCGAGGCCGCCACCGCCGCGGGCGTCCCCGAGGGCGCCATCGGGCTGGTCTCCGGCGGCGGGCGCGAGGAGCTGGGCGAGCTGGCCAGGCAGGAGGGCCTGGTCGACCTGATCATCCCGCGCGGGGGGGAGGGCCTGAAGAACGCACTGAAGGCCGTCGCCACCGTGCCGGTGATCTACGCCGCCTCGGGCAACTGCCACGTCTACGTGGACGCCGACGCCGACCTCGAGTCGGCCGAGGCGATCATCATCAACGCCAAGACCCAGCGCCCCGGCGTCTGCAATGCGGCCGAGACTCTGCTCGTCCACCGCGACGCGGCGGCGGATTTTCTGCCCCGCGCCCTGCCGCTGCTGCGCGAGGCCGGCGTCGAGCTGCGCGTCGACGCGCGCGCCAAGGCCGCCGCCGGCGACGTGGCCGGGTCATTGGTGGATGCGAGCGAAGAGGACTGGGACACCGAGTTCCACGACCTCGTGCTGGCTGTCGGAGTCATCGACTCCGTGGAGGCGGCGATCGAGCACATCAACGAGCACGGCTCGGGCCACTCCGACGCGATCGTCACCCGCTCGGCGCAGGCGGCCGCACGGTTCCGCGACGGCGTGGACTCGGCCTGCGTCTACGTCAACGCCTCCACGCGCTTCACGGACGGCTTCGAGTTCGGGATGGGCGCCGAGATCGGCAACTCCACGCAGAAGCTGCATGCTCGCGGCCCGATCGGCATGCGCGAGCTGTGCACGTACAAGTACGTCGTCGAGGGCTCGGGCCAGATCCGACCGTAGAAGTGGCCCACGCCCAGGACCACTAGTGGCGTCGCTCGGGATCCTCGGGGGGACCTTCAACCCCCCGCACGTCGCGCACCTCGTCTGCGCCCGGGCGGCCGCCGCCCAGCTCGACCTCGACCGGGTCCTGTTCATGCCCGTGGCCTCTCCTCCGCACAAGCCGCTGCCCGACGATCCGGGCGCCGAGGCGCGCCTGATGATGTGCCGCCTGGCCACGGCCGGCGACGAGCGCTTCGCCGTGTCCGATCTCGAGGTCGAGCGCGGGGGGCCGTCGTACACCGTCGCTACTCTGGAGGAGCTCCATGCGAATCGACCGGGGGACGAGCTGACCTTCATCGCCGGCGGCGACATGGCGGCCAGCCTTCCCCAGTGGCGGGAACCGGAGCGGCTGCTGGAGCTGGCGCGCTTCGCGGTGGCCGAGCGCACGGGCGCCGAGCGTCACGAGATCGAGCGCGCGACGGCGTCCCTGGGCGGCCGCGAGCGCATCGTGTTCTTCGACATGCCCCGCCTGGAGATCTCCTCCTCGCAGGTGCGCCGCCGCGTCGCCGACGGACAGGCGATCGACGACCTGGTCCCCGAGGCGGTGGCGCAGTACATCGCCCAGCACGGGCTCTACCGCACGGCGGTGACGGCCCGGTGAGCGAGCTCCGGGGAGAGGAGCTGGCCCGGGTGATCGCGGGCTACGCCGACGACAAGAAGGCACAGGACATCGTCGAGCTCGACCTGCGCGGGGTCGTCGGCTATACGGACTACTTCGTGATCGCCACCGGCACCAGCGAGCGCCAGGTCAAGGCGATCCACGACGGGATCCACCTCGGAATGAAGGACGAGCACGGCATCCTGCCCCGGCGGGTGGAGGGCGTCAGCGAGTCGCGCTGGATCCTCATGGACTACCTCGACGTGGTCGTCCACGTCTTCACCGCGCAGACGCGCGAGTACTACCGGCTCGAGCAGCTCTGGGGCGAAGCCCCGGCGCGCGAGCTCGGCTCGGCCAGCCAGGTCCGCAGCGCCTCGTAGACCTCGGGGTCGTTGAGCAGATGAAAGTGGTGGCGGGCGCCGAAGTGGCGCGCGTCCGGCGACCCGCCCGAGGCGCTGGCGTGGCGCACGAGCAGGTCGCCCAGCGCCCAGCCCAGGGGATCGTCGTGGCGGGCCGAGATCGTCGCGCAGGCGTAGTGGGCGCCGGCGCCCTCGAAGGGCGGCGCCGCAGGCCCGCCGCCTCCGGCGCCGGCCGAGGTGGCGGCTCGGCCCGCGCCGCGAACGGCCGTGTAGGCGCCCTGAGCGATGGCGTCGTGCGCGCGTCCCGCGGGGGTGCGCCGCGCCGCCGCGCGATGCACGCCCTCGATCACGTTCAGGCCCTCGGCGAAGTAGTCGCCGGCGACCTTGCCGAGAGCGCGCAGCTCGCTCATGCACCCACGGGCGCGGCGGGCGGCGCCACCGGCTTGGCGGCGGGACGAATGGGCGGCTGCGGCCTCTCGCCGCCCCGGCGCGCGACCCGCCCGACGCCCCAGGCCAGGGCGCCCAGGAAGGCGAGGTAGAGCACCATGACGAGGAAGACCGCCGCGCTCCACAGCCAGGTGGGCACGTCGTCCTTGCGCTCGCGCTGGAGGAGCTTCTTGTCGTCGACGAAGGGCCGGGTGAAGCTCGGGCTCGCCGGGATCCCCTCGGCCGGAATCGCCGCGTCGCGCGGCATGTAGATCGGCACGGCGATCACCTGGCGGGCGCGGTGCACGCGCAGGGTCGTCTTCCAGTCGTCGTGGACGGGGACCGGACGCTTCGTGCGGTAAACGCCGTGCGCGACGCGCTGCAGGCGCTCGACCCGCAGGCCGCCCCCCTGCCAGGCCGTCGCGGTGATCCAGCGCGCGTCGTCGGCCAGCGAGGCCGGGTGCAGGCGCACGGTGGCGTTGACCTCGCGCCCCCCGCCGCCGCCCGCGTCGGTGAGGCGCACGCTGGCCGACGTCCCGGCCGGAACCGTGGTCGTCAGCCCGTAGACGAGCAGGGCCGCGAGGATCGCCAGCGAGACGGCGGGGATGGTGCGGGCCACCGCCGGCGAGGGCAGCTGGCCGCGCAGGCCCTGGGCGAGCAGCGCGCCGACCAGCCCGCCGGCGACGCCGGTGAGGATGGCGGCGATCAGGCCCTCGGGCAGCAGCGCCGAGGTCCAGGGCAGGCGGAACGCGACGTGGGTCCAGCCGTACTCGGCCGCGAAGCCGACGGTCCCGATCAGCAGGCCGCCCACCGCGCCGAGCGCGAGGGGCCGGCGGGCGAGCGCCAGGGCGGCCAGCTCGACGCAGGCCGCCTCGGCCAGGTAGAGCGGGAGGGCGGGTGTCGTCTCGCCCAGCACCGGCCCGACGAGCAGGCTCACGACGCCGCGGACGAGCAGGTAGAACATGGTCGCGCCCAGCGCGCCGCCCGGGCCGATCCACAGGCGCGCGGCGGTCAGCGCGATGGCGGCGGCCAGCGCGATGAGCATCGGCTGGAAGACCTGGTCGAACTGCGGGACGCCGAAGTCGAACTCGGCCTGGAAGGTCGAGAGCCCGATGAGGAACCCGCCCATCAGCCCGACGCGGCGCGCCAGGACGGCGGCGGGGGAGTTCACGAAGCGCGACTGCGGCGGCGTGGCTCCCGCCGGCTTCGGCGGGCGGGCGCGCATCCCCTCGGAGAGCAGGATCGCCTGGGCGACGAGGCACATGCCGGCGCCGCCGATCAGCATCAGGTGGGTGGGCCCCCAGAGGGTCACGTCCTGACCGAATAGCCGGTGCCACACGTCGTCGAGCGGGAAGGCGATGAGCGAGAAGGCTCCGCAGGCGGCCATGAGGACGCCGCCGACCGGCGCGTACCAGCCCTCGGAGACGCGGATCGACGCGGGCCCCGGGCGCTCGTCGACCGGGAGGCCGATCGCGAGCACGCCGGCGGTGAAGATGCCGAAGAGCCCGACGAGGATGAAGTAGTGGGCCGGGTTGGCCAGCGGTCCGGGATCGCGCCCCTGGTCGATGTGCAGGGAGATGTCCCAGTACATCCCGAAGAGGGCGATGAGCAGCGCGCCGCCGCCCACGCCCAGCGGGAGAGCGGCCCACCCGGGCAGCCCGGACACGCGCTCGCTGAAGTCGGCGAGCCGGCCGAGGATGGGCACTCGCCCCCAGCGGTGGCCGACGACCAGGTAGAGCACGACCGCGCTGGCGATCATGGCGCCGACCGTGGCGATGGCGACCTGATCGAGCGCCGCGCCCCCTGCGGGCTGGCTGGCTGCGGTCGTGGCGGTGACTAGGCTGCTCAACACGATGTCCTCCCGGGACGCTTCGTTGCCGTTCGCTGGACATAACCGTTACACAGATCGATGTAACATGGCAAGACGTAAGATGACGCTGTGAGCGAGGTCACAGAGCCCGAGGCGCAGCTGACGATCGACGAGCTGGCGCAGCGGACCGGCATGACGGTTCGCAACATCCGCGCGCACCAGTCGCGCGGGCTGCTACCGCCGCCCGAGGTGCGCGGGCGCACCGGCTTCTACGGGGCCGAGCACGTGGCGCGGCTGGAATTGATCCAGGACCTCCAGGCGGACGGGTTCAACCTCGAGGCCATCCGGCGCCTCATCGAGAGCGCCGGCGGGTCCAGCGACGAGGTGCTGCGCTTCACCCAGGCCGTCCGGGCCCCGTTCGAGGACGAGGAGCCCGAGATCGTCGACCTCTCCGAGCTGGCCGAGCGCTTCGGCGACGCCGCGCGCCCCGAGCTGCTGGAGCGCACGATCAAGCTGGGCCTGGTCCGCGACCTCGGCGACGGCCGCTACGAGCAGCGCAGCCCTCGGCTGGCCCGCGCGGCCGACCAGCTCGCGGCGCTCGGAGTGCCGCCCGAGCGGGGCGTCGAGGTGGCCGAGCGCCTGCGTCGCCACGCCGAGGGGGCGGCGCGAGCCTTCGTCGAGCTGTTCCTGGAGGAGATCTGGCTGCCCTTCGAGGAGGCGGGCCGCCCGGAGGAGCGCTGGCCGGAGGTCCGAGAGGCGCTCGAGCGCCTGCGCCCCCTGGCCGCCGACTCGCTGCTGGCCATGTTCCAGCTGGTCATGACCGACCGGGTCGAGAAGACGTGGGGGCGCGAGTTCGAGCGTGCGGCCGGCTCCTCCTCGTCGCACCGCCGCCGCCCCGCCGGGGCCCGGCGCCGCCGCTCCCGGCGCTGATGCGGGATCCACCTGGCTCCCTGCCTAGGCAGGGAACCCGCGCCGCTGTAGTGTCGTGACTGCGAACCCCAACCACGGAGGGCAGTTCGCTGGAGGACGGGAAGAGGACGGTCTGGGACGGATTGCGGCGCCCGCGGCGCCTGGCGGCGATCGTCGTACTGGCCGTGGCCGCGGCCGTCATCCCCCTCATCGGCTCGCTGACGGCGGGTAACGCCACGTCGGGCGGCGACCCCTACAGCGCCCCGGACGTGGTGGACACCAATCCCGACCCGAACATCGTCGAGACGACGATCACGGCCGAGGACGCCTCGGTGGACATCGGGAACAACGTCACGGCGCACGCGCTGACCTTCAACGGCTCGATCCCGGGTCCGACGTTCCACCTGAAGGTCGGCGACACGGTGATCGTCCACTTCGAGAACCACATCGCCGAGGGCACCGGGATCCACTGGCACGGCATCGAGCTGCCCAACGCGATGGACGGCACCCCGCTGACGCAGAACCGCGCACCGCCCGGGGGATCGTTCCTCTACAAGTTCAAGGTCAACCGGCCGGGGATCTTCTGGTACCACCCGCACCACCACTCGTCGACGAACCAGGTCTTCAAGGGGATGTACGGGATGATCGTCGTCGACGATCCCAACGACGGCGCGCTGCGCGCCGCGCGGGACGCTCCCGTCGCTGGCGGACACGAAGCAGATCGTGCTCAGCGACACGACGGTCTGCAAGACGCCGCCGAACGACCCGGCGACCTACCCGAACGTCCGGGCGGGCTACGCCAGCGGGGCCTACCGTCGCGCAGGGCGCTCCGAATCCCAAGGAGCTCTGCGAGGCGCCCACGGCGATCGACCAGAACGGCGATCCCAAGGCCGGCGGCTTCGGCTCGGGCGACATACCCGACGATCCAGCAGAAGGCGGGGGCGCGCGAGAACGAGGGCCAGACCGTGCTGACCAACGGGAAGAACGTCGGCGGGCGGGCGGGCGGCCCGACCGGCCAGGGCACCGGCGCGCCCGGCGCTCTGGTGGCCGGCGCCTCCACGCTGGACGTCAAGCGCGGCCAGGGCCTGCGCCTCCAGCTTCTCAACGCATCGACGATCCGCTACATGCGCCTGCGCCTCACGGACAAGGCGGGCGGCCTGCTCCCGATGTTCCGCGTCGGCGGCGAGGGCGGGCTGCTCAACCAGGCGATCCAGGAGGGCGGCGTCTCCGGGACGTTCGACACCAAGTACACGGCGGGCGAGATCCTGCTGCCGCCCGGTTCGCGCGCGGATGTGGTGCTGAAGATCCCCAGCGCCGGGCTGGTCGACGGCGACGTGCTGACGCTGTGGACCGAGGACTACAAGCGTATCGGGCAGGGAGCGCAGTTGTCGAACATCCCCACCGTCCCGGTGATGCATCTCAAGATCAACGGGGCGGCGGCGACGCCGTACACGATCACGCGCCGGCACGGCGCTGCGCAGCGCCACCGGTGATCCGGTCGAGACGCTTGGGCCCGCGACCGGAACGTTGCTCAACCCGGCGGCCTTCGCCCCGGCGAAGCTGGGACTCTCGGCCCAGAACATCCAGCTCAACGCCGCGAACCCCAACGCGAAGATCGACAACGTGGTCGGGGACGCACGATGTCAGTGGCGACTATGCCGACGCCGTCCACATGGGCTCCTCCCGCTATGCCAAGGTCGGCGACATCCTGAGCTCACGGTCCAGAACACGACCGGCGCGCACCACCCCTTCCACCTGCACGGGTTCTCGATCCAGCCGCTCACGCTGGTCAGAGGCGCGGACACCTTCACCTTCCCGCCGGAGTTCCGGGACAACGTCGACGTGCCCGACGGAGCACACGCTGACCTTCCGGGTGCGCCTGGAGGACCGGCCTCAGCCCGACGGGACGACCGGCGGCGGCGCGAACGGCCGCTGGGTCTTCCACTGCCACATCTTCTTCCACGCCGTGCTGGGCATGATCAGCGAGCTCGTGGTGACGGACGGCGACGGCAACGAGAAACCGGACGTCAACTCGAACGCCGTGGCGACGACGGTCAACCAGGGGCAGACGGCGACCATGAACGGAACGTTCAAGAGTCCCGACGGGAACCCGGTCACGCTGACCTCGAACGTGGGCACGGTGACCAATACGGGCAACCAGTGGTCGTGGTCGTATCCGACCAACAGTGACTCCAGCCGGTTCGTCTACGTCACCGCGACCGATTCGAAGGGCCTGAAGTCCCAGGTCCCGTTCTTCCTGCGGATCAACAACTCCTCGCCCCATCTGGTTCTGCCCGGCGCGCAGCGGGTGGGGACAGGGAACCCGCTCAGCTTCAGGTTCTCGGCGACGGACGGCGACGCGGTCGACCCGCTGCGCTTCGGCGGCACCGGGCTGCCCAGCCGCCTGACGCTCAACGGCGCCGCCAACCGCACCGCCACCGTGTCGGGCAAGGCCACGGCGGCGCCGAACACCTACACCGCGACGCTGTCGGTCGACGACACGCACAACGCGCCGGTGACCGGCCAGGTGAAGATCACGATCGGGCCGCTGGGCGCCGTGTACGGCCAGCCGACGCGTCTGGTCAAGGGCGCCGTCAGCACCGGTTGCCGCGTCTTCACGGTGTCGATCCGCACCTGCGCGGTGACGGCGGGCCGCGGCATGCGCCGCAGCTCGACGCTGCGCAAGCGCGGGAAGAAGAGCATCACGTTCAAGCTGCGGTTCACCAAGGCCCTGCGCAACCGGGTCGCCCGCTCGGTCCCGGGCGTGAACGTCACGCTGAAGGCGACCGGCAAGCGGTTCGGCTCGGGCTCGACGCTGAGCGACTCGGTGCGGGCGACGGTCGTCGTGCCGCGCCTGGTCGTGTCGCCCAAGTTCGCTGCGTTCGGGTCGGGCCGGACCCTGACAGCGCGAGCCAAGACCTTCCTCACCACCATCGCGACCCAGGTGGGCACGGCCCGGCAGATCATCTGCACCGGCCATGCCGCGAGCGGCAGCACGTCGCTGGCCAGGTCGCGCGGCGCCGCGGCCTGCGCCGCGCTGAAGGCGGCCGGGCTGAAGGCGCGGTTCACCAGCACGGGCGCGCGCCGGCCGCGGAACAGCCGCCTGACGCTGACGATCGTCCGCTGAGCGGCCCTGAGCGGCTCAGCGGGCCGGCACCGGGAGCCGGAACACCGCCCGCTGACGCTGGCCGCCGATCGGATGGGCGACCACGGTGACCGTGAACGGACCGGGCACCAGCTCGACCGTCGCGACGAACTTCCCCGGGCCGATCCGGCGGACCGGCTCCTGCCGTGTGGGACCGTGCGCCGGCCGGCCGGTGAGCACGAACGAGCCGACGCGGACCTCGCTCTCGATCGGGTCGAGACAGGTCACGACGATGCGGCTGAGCCCCGGGCGCTCGGGATGGGGCTCGAGGTAGATGTAGCCGGTGTCGCCGAAGTGCCCCAGCTGCGCGCTGTAGAAGGGATCCTGTCCGGGAACGCGCCGCGCGGAGACGAACTGCTTGGGGCCGGGCACGTAGAGCTCGAGAGGCACTGTCGCGGTCGAGGTGCTTCTGCGGACGGAGACCGTGACCCGCCAACGCCCGTCGAATCGAAGGTTCGAGCCCGAGCCCGAGTATTCGTCGCCCGAGCGATGGAGCGCGAGTTGCGTCGCCGGCACGTCCGGGTCGTCGGGCGAGACGAAGCGCAGCCGCACCGTCGCATCCCTGACCGGATCGCCGGAGCGAGCATCCTCGACCCGCGCGGTGAACCGGTTGGCTCCCGGCTGGTCGGAGACGGTGCGCAGCCTCACTCCGATGGTCCCCCCGGGGTCCGTTCCCGAGGTCTCGAGGCCGGTCACGCCGGCGCCGGGGGGCTTCCCGCTGACCGGCGGGGCCAGCGCTCCGAGGACGGCGGCGGCCAGGAGCGCCGCGACGGCGAGCCCGAGCTCCGGGATCGACGTGCGACGCAGAGGGTCCAGGTCGGTGGCGGCGGCGGGCACGCTGCGCCGGCGGTTGCGCCGGCCCAGCGCCGCGATCAGGGCGATGAGCGCGATCTTGGTCAGGACCGCGCGCCCGTAGCCGGTGGAGAACAGATCGCCGACGGAGCTCAGCTCGTCGATCGCGCGGATCGTGCCGGTCACGAGCACCACCCCGAGAGCCACGAGCGCGACCGCCGAGAAGCGACGCATCGCCGCAGTCTTGGCCTCAGTCGGCTCGCCGCGGACTCCCAGCAGGAGCGCCGCCAGGCCGCCGAACCAGATTCCCGCCGCCGCGAAGTGCGTGGCCTGGGCGGCCACCGTCAGGGCATGCGGCCAGGTCCCCGCGGCCGCATGGCCGTTGGAGACGTGCACGATCATCGCCTCCAGGGTGGCCAGCGCCGCGGCGACCAGCGCCGGGCGGCGAATACGCGGTACGCGGTCGGCCACGAGCACGAGGGTCCCGGCGGCCAGGATCGCCACCCCCCGTCCCGCCAGCGCGTGTCCGACCGGGGTGCTCAGGAGGTCGCCGAAAGACGAACCGGAGGTCCGGCGCTGGGCGATGGCCAGGAACAGGACGCCGGCGATGGACACGCCCGAGGCCGCGATGGCGAGCCGCCGATCCGATCCCGTACTCCCGCCGAAACCGGCGGCCCCGGCCACCGACGCGCCCAGGAGCACGACGAGCCCGAGGATCAGCACCAGCCGAGCCGGGATCTCGAGGCCCGACGTCTTCGCCGCACTGGTGCTTGAAAGCACGCCGGCGCTGCCGGGGGGCACTCCCACACCGAAGGCGTAGGAGCCGGCGGTGGCGTGTCCGTCCACCGCCGAGACGACGCGGAAGGTGACCCTGTAGACCCCGCGCTGCGCCGGGCGCAGGCGGACGGTCAAGGCGAGCGGCGCCCGCAGGGTGCGGGGAGGGCCCTCCTGATAGGAGGTCCCGTCGGCGCTCGTGACCCGGATCGACGACAGCGAGGCCGCCGGGCGCTCGGAGAAGGTCAGCGTGACCGCGGAGGGGCCGGCGCCCAGCGTCGCGCCGGGTACCGGGGTTGCCGCCGTCAGAGCGGCATGGGCCGAGGCGTCCGCGGCCCACAGGCCGAGCATGAGCGCGGCAAGCGTTGGGGCGATGGAGAGCCGGCCGCGCATGGGCTGATCCGACGGACCTCGGCTCTGGAGCGGGCGAGTCCCGTCCTGCGGTGACTCTACCCCTCGGCGTAGGCGAGGATCCGGCGCTCGAGCGCCAGCTCGGCGTCGAAGTCGGCGTCCTCGCCGTGGCGGTAGCGCAGGTCGCGGGCCTCCAGCAGCGTCACGAAGACCTCGACGAGATGGGGGTCGAGCTGGGTGCCCGCGACGCGTCGCAACTCCTCGATCGCCTCCATCGAGGTCACCGGGGCGCGGTAGGAGTCGCGCGCCGTCATCACGTCGTAGACGTCGGCGACGGAGAGGATGCGGGAGAGGAGGGGGATGTCGGGGCCGCGCAGGCCCCGCGGGTAGCCGGCGCCGTCCATGCGCTCGTGGTGGGCGAGCACGATGTCGGCGATCGGCCCGTAGCCGTCGACCTGAGAGACGATCTTCGCCCCCTGGTAGGGATGGCGGTTGACGATCTGGCGATCCTCGCGCGAGAGCGGCGAGTCGGCCTTGAGGATGTGGTCGGGGAAGATGAACTTGCCGATGTCGTGGAGGAGGCCGGCGGTGTGGACGAGCTCCTGGTCGCGGTCGGAGAGGCCGGCGGCGCGGGCGATCTCGCGCGAGTAGCGCGCCACGGCCGCGCTGTGGCGGGCGGTCATCCGGTCGCGGGCGTCGAGCGTGTGCAGCAGCGCGCTGATCATCCCGAGCTGGAGGCTGGCCAGCTCGTTGGTCCGGTTCTGGAGCAGCTCGCCGTGACGGCGCAGATCGCGCTCGCGCTCCTGCGAGAGCAGCAGCTCGCGCAGCAGGTGCTGGAAGCCCGCGAGGACGATGACCAGCAGGGCGATCGCCGCCATGCCGATCTTCACGTAGACGAATGAGATGACCACGGCGAACAACGCGCTGAACAGCTCCGAGGGCAGCAGCGGGACGAGTGCCGTGCGCGCCTTGGCGGCCAGGGGCGAGCGCTCCAGCCAGCACTGGTAGCCGGCCGCCAGAGTGAAGTTCAGGGCGAGGGCGAGGAGGAACGTGGCGAAGACGAGGACATAGAAGAGCGCGTCGGTGCGTCCGATCCCGGTGGCGTTCACCGTGGCGCTGAAGGCCAGGCCGGAGAGCAGGGGAAACCAGGCGTAGACCGCGAGGTTCTGGCGCAGGTAGTGCCCGGCCTCGCGGTGGCGCAGCCAGCCGACGAGGATCGTCAGGACCCCGATCGCGGCGGCCGGCGGGCCGCCCAGGAGGACCATGGCGAGGACGAGGGCGAGGAAGCTGCCCGAGACCTTGAGCTTGGCCGCGCCCGTGCTGGCCGCGGCGAGGTCGCCGGCCACGGCGCAGGCGGCCAGCGCGGCGAGCAGGTCCGGCTTCCACGAGGCCGTGTGCGCGAAGGCCACTGCGACCACGGCGGCGCCGCCCAACGCTGCGAGCTGGAGGGCGGCGACGACTCGGGTCGGTTGCCTGGGCAAGCGGATCTGGCGGGGCCTGGGGACGCCTCAGGGGGTCATCGGTAGAAAAGGGCAGGAACTTGAAGGTTTGTGCATGAAACCATGCGGGACGGACTCGGTGGCTACCGAGTCCGTCCGCGGGCCTGGGAGCTCTGCGGAGGGCCTGGAGGATCAGCCGAGTCGATAGCCCATGACTCACCTCCCCTCCGTCCGGTTGCGTGCGAGTTGGCACGCGCCAGCAGTGTGGGTCGAGCCTCCGGCACGGCGGACGGCGTGCAGCCCAAGCACGGTTTGAGGTGGGAAACCTCCCGCGAGGCGAAGCCCGTCGCGGACGAACGTACGAGGCGTCGGGACATGCCCGCACACCGGCACGCGCGGGCCCGATACTCGGCGGGTGTCCGCCCCTCCGTATCCGCTGCGCGCCCGGCTGCGCCGGCGCTCGGATGGACCTCTTCGCGTCGGCGCCTTCCGGCGCCTGGCCGCGGCCTACACCGTCAACGAGGCGGGCAACTGGCTCGGTGACGTGGCCCTGGCGGTGGTCGTGTTCGACCGCACGGGCAGCGCCCTGGCGACGGCCGGGCTGTTCCTCGCCGCACGCTTCGCGCCGGCGCTGGCCGCGCCCGCGCTGGCGGCGTGGCTGGAAACCCGGGGGCGCCGCTCGCTCGCGGGCGCCTATGCCGCCGAGGCGGTCGTGTTCGCCGCGCTGGCGGGCGCGGTGGCGGGCGGCGCCGCGCTGGGCTGGCTGCTGGCGCTGGCCGCCGTGGACGGGGCGCTGGCGCTGGCCGGGCGCTCGCTGGTGCGGGCCCGGACCGCGGAGGTGTTCCTCGAGGGGGCCGGGCTGCGGCGCGCCAATGCCGTGCTGAACCTGGGCATGACCGGCGCGGCCGCCCTGGGGCCCGCGGCCGCCGGCCTGATCGTCGCCGGCGCGGGCGTGCCGGCCGCGCTGTGGGTGGATGCGGCGTCGTTCGGGGCCGCGGCGCTGCTGCTCGCGGGCTTGGCGACGCCGTCGGAGGGCGCTGCGGCGCCCGATGGCGCGGCGAGTGCGCGCGGCGCGCTCGCGCGCACGAGGGAGAGCTGGCGCTACGTGCGCGGGCGGCCGCGCCTGGCCACGCTGCTGGGCGTGCAGGCCTTCGCGCTCGTGGCGTTCACCGCGGTGCTGCCGGTGGAGATCTTCCTGGCGAAGGGCGTCCTGGGCTCCGGCGATGCGGGCTACGGCGCGATGCTGGCGGCGTGGGGCGTGGGAATGGTCGCCGGCGGGGCCCTGTTTGCCGGAGCGGGCCGGGCGTCGCTCGAGCGGCTGCTCGTCTGCGGGACGGCGGCGATCGCGGCTTCCTACGCGGTCATGGCGGGCGCGCCTGGGCTGGAGGTCGCGTGCGCGGGGGCCGCGCTGGGCGGCGTGGGCAACGGCGTGCAGTGGGTCGCGCTGGTGAGCGCGCTGCAGCTCGAGACCGCGCCGAGGTTCCAGGCGCGGGTGATGGCGCTGCTCGAGTCGGTCGGCGCGCTGGCGCCGGGGTTGGGCTTCGCCGCGGGCGGAGTGTTGGGCGCGTTGTTGGGCGCCCGGACCGTGTTCGCGGCGGCCGCCGCCGGTGCGGCGGTGGCGACCCTGGCGTTTGCGCTCAGTCTCCGGCGCCACCCTTAACCCGACGGCCGCCCGGATAGGCGGCCGTCGCAGTGGAGCTAGTCGGGCTCGAACCGACGACCTCCGCCATGCCATGGCGGCGCTCTCCCAACTGAGCTATAGCCCCAAGCTCGTACTGAGCCGCCATTCTAACGCCCTCCCGCTGGTTGTTTCGCGCCGGCGCGAGGCGCAGGTGAGCAAACACCTGCGTCGGGAAATCGGCGATCGGGAGCAGGTAGCACCGGTCGAGCTGTGGGCAGTAGAGCCCGAGCGCATCGACCTCGTCCGCTGTGTAGACGGTTCTGACGTAGCCCCTTCCAGGGGCGTAGCGGCACGTCCTGAAGCGGGCGGGAATCACGTCGCCCTTGCGCGGAGCCCACTTGCACTGCACGCGCATCAGCTCCGTCCCGAAGTCGAAGATCAGGTCGTAGCGGCAGCCGTCGCCCATCGGGAGGCAGACCCCGATCCCGAGCTCGATCGCGGCCGTCGCGAGCTTGGCCTCGGCGATGTTCCCCTTCTCGGTGGGGGTGAGCACGGCCCGAGGCTAGGCGGGAAGACGTTGCACGGGACCCCCGGAAGGTGAATAGATTGCTCCCCGTGCGGCATGTGGTCGTGGCACTGCTGGCGGTGGGGGCGCTGGGCCTGGTGGGCTGCGGCGGATCGGACGTGGCCTCGGGCCCGCCGGTGGTGACCGGGCAGGTCCTCGGCGACTCGCTCGCCCTGGCGGCCAAGCGCGACCTCGAGGCGCGCAGCATCTTCTCCTCCAGCGTGGGCGAGAAGGGCGGCTCGTGCATCGGCCGCGACACCCGGTGGAAGTGCATGCTGGAGATCGTCCCCACCTCGACGGGCACGATCCGCGACCGCCGGACCTACCTGATGCACGTCGACGCCAAGGGCTGCTGGGTGGCGCGTCAGACGGGAACCGACGTGGGGGAGACCGGCTTCGAGCGCCGGCCGGCCCATCCGCAGGTTCTCAAGGCCTGCCTGCCGACCAGCTAGATGATTGATTCCACGACCCCGCGCACACGCGGCCGCGGAATCAATCATCTAGGGCATGAACTCGGGGACGTCGTCCCCGAAGTCCACCGACGCGCGGCGCGGCTCGCGGCGGGCGCTCGGCGCCGAGGCCGAGGGGTCCGAGCCCACGGTGCGGTCAATGGTCCCCGCCAGCCGGGCGTGCGCGTCGCGCACGTCGCCCAGCAGCCGCTCGGCGTTGCGCCGCAGCGACTTGCTCATCTCCTGGAGGTCGTCGTGAAGCTGGGTGCCCTCGGTGAGCACGGCCTGGGCGGCGAAGCGCGCCTCCCGGGTCAGGCCGCGCGCCTCCTCCTCGGCGTTGGCCCGCACGAGGCGGGCGAATTCCTCGGCCTCTCGCCGGATGCCCTCCGCGTCCTGCGCCGCCTGCTCGCGGGCCGCATGGCCCTCGCTGTTGGCGCGGTCGACGATCTCCAGCGCCTCGCCCTCGGCGGCGTCGACGCGATAGGCCGCGGCGCGGTCGGCCTCGGCGATGCGCTCGTTCGCCCGTGCCTCGGCCTCGGCGCGGATGCGGTCGGCCTCGGCCTGCGCCGTGGCGATGAGCTCCTCGATGCGGGCGGCGAAATCGCCTTCCATACCGGGAAATGGTAGGGAGACTCAGAGGAGGTCACGCAAGAAGGCCACCAGCGCGCCGTTGAGCACGTCCGCGCGCTCCCACTGGAGGAAGTGCCCGGCGCCCGGCACGACGAAGGGCCCGACCCGGTCGGGGAACACGACCTCGGCGCGCTCGGGGAAGTCGCGCCACATGACGTGGTCCTCGGGCCCGTGGAGCACGAGCGTGGGCACCGGGTTGCGCTCGAAGAAGCGCGGTGGCTCCGACAGCTCTCGCGCCCCCATCGCGGACTCGTAGAGGCCGAACGACGCGCGCAGATGCTCGGCGTCGGCGAACGGCTCGGTCATGAAGTCCACGTCCTCGGGAGCAAAGGTCCCCGGCGCGGCCCAGAACCGCGGCCCGTAGAACTGCTCGATGTAGCGCCGCCGGCGCTCGGGGCTGTCCAGTTCGGCCGCGAGCTCGTCGGCCTCGCGGCCCTGGCGGCGGTAGTAGTCGGCGGCCATCCGCACCTCGGGCGGCGTCGACGTGGGCAGGCCGGCGGCCGCGTACTCGTCGCGCAGCAGGGGTAGTGGGGCGTTGAAGATGCACTGGCGCACGACGAAGCCCGCGAAGCGCAGCCCGAGGTCCTGCACGACGACGCCGCCGTAGTCGCCCCCCGCCGCCGCGCAGCGCTCATGACCCAGCGCGTCGTGCACCAGCGCATGGAGGTCGCGCGCGCTGGCCGCCATGTCGTAGTGCCCGTCGGGAGCCGCCCCGCTGCGCCCGAACCCGCGCAGGTCGGGGACGATCACCTCGAACCCCGCCGCCGCCAGCGGCTCGATGTTGCGCCACCAGATCCGCATGGTCTCGGGCCAGCCGTGGACCAGCAGCAACGGGAAGCCGCCCTCGCCGGCGCGCACGTAGGCCACGTCGACCCCGTCACGCACCTGCGCGCGGCGGATCGGGAAGGCTGTGGGGTCGAGGGTCACGGGCGGCGCCGGTTAGTCTCACAGCCCATGGCCGACCAGCGCTACGACCCCCGGGAGATCGAGCCCCGCTGGCAGGAGGTGTGGGCGCGGGAGGGCTCCTGGGAGGTCTCCAACGAGCCCGACGAGCGCACCAACGCCTACGTGCTCGAGATGCTCCCCTATCCGAGCGGGGAGCCCCACATCGGGCACCTGAAGACCTATTCGGTGGGGGACGCGATCGCCCACTTCCGCCGGCGCAACGGCTACCGGGTCCTGCACCCGATGGGCTACGACGCCTTCGGCCTGCCGGCCGAGAACCACGCGATCAAGACGGGCGAGCACCCCCGCGACTCCACGCAGAAGTCCATCGAGGCCTTCCAGCGCCAGTTTCGCGAGTGGGGGATCTCGATCGACTGGACCCGCGAGTTCGGCACCCACGAGCCGCGCTACTACCGCTGGACGCAGTGGATCTTCCTCCAGCTGCTCGAGCGCGGCCTGGCCTACCGCAAGGAGGCCGCGGTCAAGTGGTGCCCCAACGACGCGACGGTCCTGGCCAACGAGCAGGTGATCGACGGGCGCTGCGAGCGCTGCGGCGCCGAGGTCGAGGCCCGCCAGCTCGAGCAGTGGTTCTTCCGCATCACCGACTACGCCGACCGTCTGCTCGACGACCTCAAGGAGATCGAGTGGCCGGAGAACATCAAGGTGATGCAGCGCAACTGGATCGGGCGCTCGGAGGGCGCCGAGGCCGTGTTCCGCTGCCAGGAGCTGGGGATCGACTACCCGGTCTTCACCACCCGCCCGGACACGCTGTTCGGCGCGACGTTCTTCGTCATGGCGCCCGAGCATCCCGACGTCTTCCGCCTGGCCGCGGGCACCGACCGCGAGCAGGAGGTCCGCGAGTACGTCAGCCGCGCGCTGACCGAGTCGGCCGAGACCCGCGGCGACGTCGACCGCACCAAGACCGGCGTGCCGCTCGGGCGCACCGTGACCAACCCGGTCAACGGCGAGGAGATCCCGATGTTCGTCGCCGACTACGTGCTGATGGAGTACGGGACCGGCGCGATCATGGCGGTCCCCGCGCACGACGAGCGCGACTACGAGTTCGCCCAGACCTTCGGCCTGCCCATCCGCCGCGTCATCGAAGGCGACGACCTGCCCTACCCCGGCGACGGGCCGATGGTGAACTCGGGCGAGTTCGACGGCACCGACAACCGCGAGGCCTACGACGCGATCGTGCGCTGGCTCGACCGCGAGGGCCGCGGCCACTCGTCGGTCAGCTACCGCCTGCGCGACTGGCTCGTCTCGCGCCAGCGCTACTGGGGCTGCCCGATCCCCGTCGTCTACTGCGACGAGTGCGGGATCGTCCCCGTCTCCGAGGAGGACCTGCCGGTGCTCCTGCCCGACATCGAGGACTACGCGCCCAAGGGCCGCTCGCCCCTGGCCGCCGCCGAGGACTGGCTGCACACGACGTGCCCGCGCTGCGGCGGCGCGGCGCGGCGGGAGACCGACACGATGGACACGTTCGTCGACTCGTCCTGGTACTTCCTGCGCTACTGCGACGCCCACGACGACGAGGCGGCATGGGACCGCGAGATCGTGGACTCGTGGATGCCGGTGGACCAGTACATCGGCGGGATCGAGCACGCGATCCTGCACCTGATGTACGCGCGCTTCTTCGTCAAGGCGCTGACGGACATGGACGAACTCGACGTGCGCGAGCCCTTCCAGGCCCTGTTCACCCAGGGAATGGTCACCAAGGACGGGGCCAAGATGTCCAAGTCCAAGGGCAACACCGTCGACCCCAAGGAGATCTCGGCGCGCTACGGGGCCGACACCGCCCGCTGCTACGTCCTGTTCATCGGGCCGCCCGACCAGGACGTCGACTGGTCTGACGAGGGCGTCGAGGGCGTGCACCGCTTCCTCAGCCGGCTGTGGCGCCTGGGCGACGATCTCGCCGGCTCGGTGCCCGACGAGCCGGTGCCGCTGGACCCGCGGGGCGACGACCTGATCCTGCTGCGCAAGGCCCACTGGGCGATCGAGAAGGTCACGCACGACCTCACGGGCCGCTTCGCGTTCAACACCGCCATCGCCGCCGTGATGGAGCTCGTCAACGACTGCTATCGGCTGCGCCAGTCCGCCGGCGCCGGCGCGCTGCGCTTCGCCGCCGCCACCGCCGCGTCGCTCATCTTTCCCTTCGCCCCGCACGTCGGCGCCGACGTGTATGACCGGCTCACCGGCCGGCGCGTGTGGCTCGAGGAATGGCCCGACGCCGATCCCGCTCTGCTGGAGACGGACACGTTCACCCTGGTCTGCCAGGTCAACGGCAAGGTCCGCGATCGCGTCACCGCCGCCTCCGACCTGACGCCCGACGAGCTCAAGGCCCTGTGCCGCGAGTCGCCGCGGGTGGCCGCGCAGGTCGACGGCCTGGAGGTCGTCAAGGAGATCGTCGTCCCCGGCAAGCTCGTCAACGTGGTGGTGCGGTGAGCGCGCCCGCCGTGCCGGTCGGCGCCGACGCGCCGGTCATGGAGGTCCTGGCGACGATGCGCGCCATGCGCCGTCTCAAGCCTGACCCGGTGCCGGAGGAGCTGCTCGACACGCTGGTGGAGGCGGCGACCTGGGGACCCAGCGGCGGGAACCTCCAGGCCTACTCCTTCGTCGTCGTCACCGACCGCGCGCAGATGGAGCGGCTGGCCGAGCTGTGGCGCGTGGTGTGCCGGTGGTACCTGGCCACGCTGGCCACGGTGGCGCCGGAGCACATGAGTCCGGAGCGCTATGAACGCCTCAAGGACGCGCTGCGCTACCAGTCCGAGCACTTCGACGAGACGCCCGCGGTGATCGTGCCCTGCTACGACATGGGCCGCTGGACGCGGGCGCTGACCTCCCGGTGGCGCGACTTCGCCACGGCGAGCCGCGTCCTCGGGCCGCGCCGCAGCGCCACGCTCGCGGCGAGCATGCTGGCACTGAGCACCCGCTCGGAGGCCGCGAGCGTCTACCCCGGCGTGCAGAACCTGCTCCTGGCCGCGCGCGCCCACGGGCTCGGGGCCACGCTCACCACCTGGCATCTCGCGCTGGAGCCCGAGTTCAAGGCGGTGCTCGGGATCCCGCGGCGGGTGCGGACCTTCGCGATGATCCCGGTCGGCTGGCCGCTGGGGAACCTGGGACCGGTCAAGCGCACGCCCGCCGCGCAGGTCATCCACCGCGACCGCTGGTGAGTGGCGGGGCGGTCTGGCTCGCCGTGGTCGGCCCGGCGGTCGCCGGGCCCGAGGAGGCGGCGGCGGCCGAGGCGGTGGGGGCAGAGATCGGCCGCGCCGGGGCGGTGCTCGTCTGCGGCGGGCGCACCGGGGCGATGGAGGCGGCCTGCCGCGGCGCCCGGCGGGAGGGCGCGACGACGGTCGGGATCCTGCCCGGCGAGGATCGGGCGGAGGCGAACCCGTATGTCGAGATCGCGATCCCGACCGGGCTGGGCGAGCTGCGCAACGGCCTGGTCGTCCGGGCCGCGGACGCGGTGATCGCCGTCTCGGGCGAGTACGGGACGCTCTCGGAGATCGCGCTGGCGCTGAAGACGGGCCGGCCGGTGGTCGGGCTGGGCACCTGGGAGCTGGCTCGCCGGGGGGAGGCGGACGGCGGGATCGTCGTCGCCTCCGATCCGGGGGACGCCGTGCGCCGCGCGCTGAAGCTCGCGCGCACCTAGGCGTCCGATTCGTCACAGACCGCGGCCCATGTGTGATCCGGTCACGCCTAGCCTCGGCACATGGGACAGATCTCGAAGCCTCAGCTCGCCGTGTACGCGGCGGCGGCGATCGCGATCGCGCTGATCGGGGCGCGCTACCTGCGCGACACCGGGTCGGCCGCCGGCGGGGCCCGGGCGGGACGGCCGGTGCCGGTGCGGGTGGACGCCGGGGCCTCGTCCGGCTCCGGGGCCGGCGGCGAGAGCGCGGCCGGGGGTGGTGGCGGTCCGGTCATCCTCCAGGTCGCCGGCGAGGTGCGCCGGCCCGGTGTGTACCGGCTGTCGGCCGGGCAGCGTGTGCAGGACGCCGTGCGCCTGGCGGGCGGGCTGACCGGGAAGGCGGATCTGGCCGGAGTGAACCTCGCGGCCAAGGCGGAGGACGGGCGGTCGATCATCGTGCCGGCCCGGGGCGCGGCCGCGACGGTCGCCGCCGGCGGCATGGGCGGTGGTGGCGCCTCGGTGGCGCCCGGCGTCCCGGCCGCTCCGATCAACCTCAACACGGCGACGCCCGAGCAGCTCGACCAGCTCGACGGCGTCGGCCCGGCCACGGCCCAGAAGATCCTCGCCTACCGTCAGGCGCACGGGGGCTTTCGCTCCGTGGCCGAGCTCGATCGCGTGCCCGGGATCGGGCCGGCGCGCATGGCGGCGCTCAAGGACCGCGTCACCGTGTGAGCGCTGGCCTCGTCCGGGCCCGCGCCCTGCTCGCGGCGGCGAGGGAACGCCCCCGTCACGTCGTTCTGGCGGCGCTGGTCGCCGGGCTGCTCGCCGCTCCGGTTCCGCCCGTCGTGCTGGTCGCGGCCGGGATGGTGGCGGTGCTCGCGGGCGTGCCGCTGGGCGCCGAGGCCCACGCGCGCGGCGGTCTCGCGCTGCTGGCCGTCGCGGCGTTGCTGCTCGGCGCCTGGGTGGCGACCCTCCGGCGGGCGGCCGACGACGCGACGGCGCTGTCCGCGCGCTACGGGCGGGAGGTGTCGATCCGGGCCTACCTGCTCGAGCGCCCGCGGCCGGTGAGCGGCGGGACGGCCCAGGCCGCGCTGGCTCGCGTGACGAGCGGTCCGGGACCGGGGGAGAAGCTGGTCGTGCGCGCGGTGCGGTGGCCGGGTGTGGAGGTCGGGCAGGAGGTGGCCGCGGCGGGCCCGCTCCTGCGCCTGCGCGCCCTCGACTCCTGGCTGCGGCGCCGGGGAGCCCACGGAAGGCTCCTGGCCCGTGGCATACGGGTGACCGGGCGCCGGCGCGGCGGGCTGTCCGGCCGTCTGGACGCGGCGCGCCGTGCCGCCGAGCGGGCGGTCTCGTCGGGTCTCGACCCGCCCCGCGCGGCGCTGGCGCGCGGGATGGTCCTGGGCGAGGACGAGGCGCTGACCGAGCCCGTCCGCGAGGACTTCCGGATCTCGGGCCTCGCGCACCTCCTGGCGGCGAGCGGCCAGAACGTGATGCTGCTCGTCGCCCTGGCGCTGCCGCTCGGCGCCGCGGCCGGCCTCGGCCTGCGCGCCCGCCTCGCGGCGTGCCTGGCGCTGATCGCCCTCTACGTTCCCCTCGCCGGAGGCGGCCCGTCGATCCAGCGGGCCGGCGTGATGGGGGCGGCGGGGCTGGTGGCGCTCCTCGGCGGCCGCCCGGCGTCGCGGTGGTACGCGGTCCTGCTCGCCGCCGCCGTCACCCTGGCGATCGATCCCCGGGCCGGCGCGGACCCGGGATGGCAGCTCTCGTTCGCCGCGGTGGTGGCGATCCTCCTGTTCGCCGGTCCGCTGGCCGCGGCGCTGCGAGCCCGGCGCGTACCCGCGGCCCTCGCCGAGGCCCTGGCGCTGACCCTGACCGCGACCCTGGGCACGGGGCCGTTGCTGGCCTTCCACTTCGACCGGGTCTCGCTGGTCTCGCTGCCCGCCAACCTGCTGGCGGCGCCGGCGGTCGCCCCCGTCATGTGGCTGGGGACCCTGGCGATCGCGGCGGGCGCGCTCGTCCCCGCGGCGGCGCGGCTGCTCAACGCGCTGGCACAGTTCCCGCTCGCCTATCTCGGGGCGCTCGCCCACGCGGCCGCCTCCCTACCCGGCGCCTCGCTCGCCGCCGGGCTCCCCTCGGCCCCGGCGCTGGCGGCCGTGTACGCGGCCGGGGTCGCGCTGGCCGCCGGTGTCCGCCGCGGGGGCCGGGCGCGCCGCGCCGCCGCGGCCGGCCTCGTCGTGGCGGCGACGTGGGCGCTGGCGGCGGCCGGGGCCGCCCATCGGCTGCCCGCCCCGCCCGATCCGCGCGACGTCGTCGTGTCGTTCCTCGACATCGGACAGGGCGACGCGACGCTGGTCCAGTACGGCGGGGCGACCGTGCTCGTGGACACCGGCCCGCCCGGCTCCGCCCTGATGACGAGGCTGCGGACCGCGGGCGTGCGGCGGATCGACCTCCTGGTGGTCACCCACGACCAGGCCGACCACGAGGGCGGCGCGCCGGCGGTTCTGGACAGACTGCCCGTCGGGACGCTGCTCGACGGCGCCGAGGGCGGGACAAGCCCGCTGCATCGCGTCGTGCTCGCGGCGGCCGGACGCCGGCGGGTGAGCCGGGTCGTCCCCGACGCGGGTCAGGCGCTGCGCGCCGGGCCGCTGGAGCTCGACGTGCTCTGGCCCCACCGCGAGCCGGCGGCCGACCACGCCGGGCAGGATCCCAACCTCCGCGCGATCGTCGCCCACCTGCGGGCGGGCGCATTCGACCTGCTCCTGCCCGCCGACGCCGAGTCCGACGTCACCGCGTCCCTGGATCTCCCGCAGGTCGAGGCGCTCAAGGTGGCCCACCACGGCAGCGCGGATCCCGGGATATCGGACCTCCTCGAGCGCCTGCGTCCGCGCATCGCGGTGATCGAGGTCGGGCGGCGAAACACCTACGGCCATCCGACCGCCCAGGCGCTCGCGGCCCTGCGCGCGGTGCCCGCCGTCTACCGGACCGACCGCGACGGCACGGTCCGCCTCACGGTCCACGACGGGCGGATGCTCGTCTCGCGAGGGTCCTGAGGCCAAAGTGGGTACGAGGGGCGCATGCCCGACCTCCTCCTCTACGGCGACACCGAGCGCAACCCCGCCCTGCACCACGAGCTGGGCCTGCCCGTCCTGGACCCGCTCCTCTACGCCGAGGTCGACGGGCGCGCGTGGGTGATGTCCTCGATCATCGAGCTCGAACGCCTGACGGCGGCCCTGCCCGACGCGGAGATCGTCGACGTGGGCGAGCTCGGCTTCCACGAGCTGCTGCGCAGCGGGATGACCCGCGACGAGGTGACGCTCGAGCTGATGTCGAGGATGGCGCAGCGCACCGGGGTGCGCGAGGCGATCGTCCAGTTCGAGTTCCCCCTCGGGCTGGCCGAGCGCCTGCGCGCGGACGGGATCTCGCTCACCATCGACGAAGAGGCGATCAAGCTGCGCCGCCGCGCGAAGTCCGAGCCCGAGATGGAGGGGATCCTGCGCGCCCAGCGCGCGGCCCACGCGGGAATGGCCGCGGCCGCCGAGCGGCTGCGCCGGGCCGAGCCCGTCGACGGCACGCTGCACGTCGACGGCGGGCCGCTGCTGGCCGAGCAGGTCCGCGAGGCGCTGCGGGACGCCTGCAACCGCCTGGGCGCGCCCGCGCCGCCCGACGTGATCGTGGCCTCGGTGCGCCAGGGCTTCGGGCACGAGGCGGGGAGCGGCCCGCTGCCGGCCGGGTTGCCGATCCAGGTCGATCTGTGGCCGCGCGACGAGATCTCCGGGTGCTGGGCGGACATGACCCGCACGTTCGTCGTCGGCGGCGACCCGCCGGCCGAGGTGCGCCGGCAGGAGGGCCTGGTGCGAGCCGCGCTCGACGCCGCCCGTGCGGCCGTGCGACCCGGTGTCACCGGCCAGGAGCTTCACGCTCTGACCTGTGACATCTTCGAGGGCGAGGGCTACCGCACCCAGCGCACGGGGCCGGGCGAGGACCCGACGGAGGGCTTCCAGTTCTCCCTGGGCCACGGCGTCGGGCTCGAGGTGCACGAGGACCCGGGCCTCGGGCAGGCCGGCCACGCTCCTCTGGTCGCGGGCGACGTGCTGGCGGTGGAGCCGGGCCTGTGGGACCGCGAGGTCGGCGGGGTGCGCTTCGAGGACATCCTGCTGGTCACCCACGACGGCTGCGAGACGCTGACCGATTACCGCTACGACCTGACGCCGTAGCTCCATCCGGTGGAGCAACCGGCGACGTTTGCCGGGTTTCTGGCGGCCATCCGAGACCGCCAGAAACCCGAACGCCACCGGTCACTCCATTAGCATCGAGGCGTGCCCGCCTTCAAGGCCGCCTACCTCATCCACGGCGACGATCACGGCCGGATCGCCGAGCGCCGCGCCCGCCTGCGGGCGCTGGCCGAGTCCCAGAGCGGATCGGCGGGCGTCGAGGTGCTCGAGGGCGAGAGCGCCACGCCCGACGCCGTCGCCGCGGCGCTGTCCGCCATGACCCTGGGCACCGGGCGGCGGTTCGTCATCGTGGACGGTGCAGAGCGCTGGCGCGAGGGCGATCTCGACGCGCTCGAGGCCGTCCTGGGCGCGATGCCGCCCGACACCACGGTCTCGTTCTTCGCGCGCGAGGACGGCCGCGCCCAGGTGCCCAAGCGCCTGCACGACGCGGTGGAGCGCGCCGGGGGAGATGTTGCCGCCGAGCAGACGGTGAAGCCCTGGGAGCTGCCCAAGTGGGTGGCGGCCCGGGCACGCGACCTCGGCCTGGAGCCCGACGCGGGCGCCGCCAAAGAGCTCGTGGCGCGCGTGGGCGACCGCCAGCAGCGCCTCCTGCGCGAGCTGGAGAAGCTGGCGCTCTCGCTCGGGCCCGGCCACAGGCTCACCACCGAGGACCTCGACGAGCTCGCCGCCAGCTCCGCCGAGCGCAAGAGCTGGTCGCTGGCCGACGCCCTCGTGGCGGGAGACGGGCGGGCCGCCACCCGGATCTATCTCGAGCTGCGCTCGCAGGGCGAGCGGCTCACCGGGCTGCTCTACCAGATGGCGCGCCGCCTGCGGGAGGCGATCGACGTGGCCGATCGCCTGGAGGCGGGCGAGTCGGCCGGGCAGGTCCGCCGCGGCCTGCGGATGCCGCCCAAGGCGGCCGAGCGTTTCGTCGCCGACGTCCAGCGGACCGACCGCGACGCGCTGCGCCGCGCGCTCGAGCAGGTGGCCGACCTCGAACTGGACTCGCGCGGAGGGTGCGCGGTGCCCGAGGACACGGCGGCGCTGCGGACGCTGCTGCGCGTCACGGCCTGACGCGCGGAGCGGCAGAAAGGCGGCCGAGCGGTTAGGAGCCGGAGCCGGCGCGCAGCTGCGCGGCCCGGGACTTCTTGCGGGCGCCGTTGTTGGCATGCAGCGCGTGGCGCTTGACGGCCTTGTCGATCGTCGAGACCAGTTCGCGGTGGGCGGAATCGGCCGCCGCGTCGTCGCCCCCGGCCGTCGTCTCCTCCAGACGGCGGAACAGCGTCTTGATCTTGGACGTGTACTGGCGGTTCTCCAGACGCTCTCGCTCCGAGCGCAGGATCCGCTTCTTCTGGGAGTGAATGTTGGCCATGACGTGCGAATCGCCGCGGCTCCGGTACCGCGGCGGCCACCTATGCTAGCCGACTCTTGCCCCGGGAAGACTTCGTCACGAACTTCCAGGCTCCGAGCGACGAGCCCCCGCAGGAGGCGCCACCGCAGGGGCGGCGTCGCGGCGTGGCGGTCAACACCGCGATCTTCGCCCTCCTCACCGGCGCCTCCCGCATCGTCGGGCTCTTCCGGGAGATCCTCGCCTCCAGCTACTTCGCCACCAGCGGGGCGTTCTCGGCCTTCACGATCGCCTTCCAGCTGCCCAACCTCCTGCGCACGCTCGTGGCCGACCAGGCCGTCTCGGCCGCGTTCGTTCCCGTCTTCACGGACCTGCTGGAGCAGAAGCGCCGCCGCGAGGCCTTCCAGCTGGCCTCCACGCTCTTCTTCGTGATCCTGTTCGGGATCGGCGCGCTCATCGCCGTGTTCATCCTGCTCGCCGGGGTGATCATGCCCGCGCTCACGGGCTCGACGTTCACCCCCGAGCTCGACGACCTGACCGTCGGGCTGTCGCGGATCCTCTTCCCGACGGTGATCATCCTCAGCCTCAACGGGCTGACGCTGGGCATCCTCTACGCCTACGACGACTTCACGATCGGCGGGGTCGCGCCGCTGGTGTGGAACCTCGTGATCCTCGCCGTGCTGATCCCCCTGCGCCACGCGTTCGAGGGGCCCGATCAGCTCTACGCCTACGCCATCGCGGTGCTGGCCGGGACGACGGCCCAGTTCGTGATCACCCTGCCGCGCCTGCGCAAGCTGGGCTTCGGGCTCACGCGCCACATCAACATCCGCGACCCGCGGGTCAAGCAGGTGCTGCGCCTGATGCTGCCCGTGACGTTCGCCACCGGCCTGATCAACTTCTCGCTGCTCATCAACTCGTCGCTGGGGTCGCTGGTCTCGGACAACGCGCCCCGGGCGATCGACGCCGGCTTTCGGATCTACCAGCTCCCGCAGGGTGTGTTCGCGCTCGCCCTGGCCACCGTCCTCTTCCCGACGCTCAGCCGCTTCGCGGCGCGCAACGACCTCGAGGGCCTGCGCGCCAGCGCGGCCAACGGGGTGCGCCAGAACTTCCTGCTGCTCGTACCGGCCACCGCGCTGCTCGCCGTGCTGGCCGTGCCGATCACGCGCCTGGTCTTCCAGCACGGGCACTTCGGGCCGTCCTCGACCGACAAGGTCTCCTCGGCCCTCTTCTGGTTCTCCTTCGCCCTGCCCCTCAACGGCGTCAACCTCCTGCTCACGCGCACCTTCTTCTCCTTCCAGCGCGCCTGGCTCCCCACGCTGTGGGCCTTCATCAACGTCGGGGTCAACATCGCCGTGAGCGCGACGCTCCAGGGCCCGTACGGGATCCCGGGGATCGTGATCGGGACGCTGGCGGGGAACCTGGTGATGGCCGCGGGCCAGATCTGGTGGCTGCGCCGCGAGCTGCACGGGTTCGAGGGCCGGCGCACGGCGATCATGCTCGGCCAGGTCACCTTCGCCTCGGGCCTGGTCGCCCTCGTGGCCTACGGGACGTGGTACGCGCTCGACCAGGCGCTGGGCCGGGGACTGGCGGCCGAGATCGTCTCGGTCGGCACGGCCTGCACGCTGGGGCTGGCCGTCTACGCCGGCGCGGTGGCGCTGATGCGCGTGCCCGAGGGCGCCCAGCTGTGGCGGCTCGTGAGCGGCCGGCTGCGCCCCGCCTAAGCTGAGGGCGCACATGTCCTCGCAGTCGCGGATCCGCAACTTCTCGATCATCGCCCACATCGACCATGGGAAGTCGACGCTGGCCGATCGCATCCTCGAGCTCACCCACACAGTCGACCCGCGCAAGCACCGCCCGCAGATGCTCGACTCGATGGACCTCGAGCGCGAGCGGGGGATCACGATCAAGGCCCAGGCCGTGCGCGTGTTCTACGAGGCCCGCGACGGCGTGACCTACCAGCTGCACCTCATCGACACGCCCGGCCACGTGGACTTCACCTACGAGGTCTCGCGCTCGCTCGCGGCGTGCGAGGGGGCGCTGCTCGTCGTGGACGCCTCCCAGGGCGTCGAGGCCCAGACGGTCGCCAACACCTACCTCGCGGTCGAGGCGGGTCTCGAGCTCATCCCGTGCCTGAACAAGATCGATCTGCCCGGGGCCGAGCCCGAGCGCGTCGCCCAGGAGGTCGCCGACCTCGTCGGCGGCTCGCCCGACGAGGTGCGGCGGATCAGCGCCAAGACCGGCGACGGGGTGGAGGACGTGCTGGAGGAGCTGATCGCCACGGTCCCGCCGCCGGAGGGCGACCCCGACGCACCGCCCCGCGCGCTGATCTTCGACTCGGAGTTCGACCAGTACCGCGGCGTCGTGGCCTACGTCCGGGTGGTCGACGGCACGTTTCGCAAGGGCGAGCCGATTCGCGCCATGGCCGCCGGGACCGAGGCCGACATCGACGACATCGGCTTCTTCTCCCCGCAGATGGTCGGAGTCGACGCGCTGGGCCCCGGGGAGGTCGGCTACCTGATCACCGGCATCAAGGACGTGACCAAGCTGCGCGTCGGCGACACGCTGACCACCCGCGCGCGGCCGGCCACCGAACCGCTCCCCGGCTATCGCGACGTGAAGCCGATGGTCTTCTGCGGACTGTTCCCGATCGACTCCGACCAGTTCCCCGAGCTGCGCGACGCGCTGGAGAAGCTCACGCTCAACGACGCCGCGCTGAGCTGGGAGCCCGAGACCTCCGAGGCCCTGGGCTTCGGGTTTCGCTGCGGCTTCCTCGGGCTGCTGCACATGGACATCGTGCGCGAGCGCCTGGAGCGCGAGTACGACCTCGAGCTCATGGCCACGATGCCCAACGTGGAGTACGAGGTCACGCTGACCGACGGCGTCGAGATCACCGTCCACAGCCCGACCGAGATGCCCGACCCCGCCCGCATCGAGGAGGTGCGCGAGCCCTACATCCGCGCTTCGATCCTGTGCCCGAAGGAGTTCGTCGGGCAGGTGATGGAGCTCTGCCAGGACCGTCGCGGCGTCCACAACGGGCTGCACTATTTGTCCTCCGAGCGCGTCCAGATCACCTACGACCTGCCGCTGGCCGAGATCGTCCTGGACTTCTTCGACCAGCTGAAGTCCCGCACCCGGGGCTACGCCTCCCTCGACTACGACGTGATCGGGATGCAGCCCGGCGACCTGGTCAAGCTCGACATCCTGCTCGCCGGCGACCCGGTCGACGCGCTCTCGATGATCGTGCACCGCGACAAGGCCTACGAGGCCGGCCGCGCGCTGACCGAGCGCCTGCGCCAGCGGATTCCCCGCCAGCAGTACGACGTGCCGATTCAGGCGGCGATCGGCTCCCACGTCGTGGCGCGGGAGACCGTCAAGGCCTTCCGCAAGGACGTGATCGCCAAATGCTACGGCGGCGACATCTCGCGCAAACGCAAGCTGCTGGAGAAGCAGAAGGCGGGTAAGAAGCGCATGAAGCAGGTCGGGCGCATCGAGGTGCCCCAGGAGGCGTTCCTGGCCGTCCTCGAGCTGGGGGACGAGTCGTCCTAGTCCTCGACGGCCACAACGACGTCCTGCTGCGGCTCGAGCAGGAGGGGAGCGTGCGGTCGTTCCTGGATGGGACGGACGCGGGCCACCTCGATCTCCCACGGGCCCGGGCGGGCGACTTCGCCGGCGGGTTCTTCGCCTGCTTCGTGCCCGCCGACATCACGGGCCACGACGATCCCTTCGACCGCCTCACCGTCACCGATGAGGGATGGGAGGTCGAGTACGAGGGGCCGGTCGATCCCGGCTACGCGCGTGACGTCGTCCTGCGGCTGGGCGGGCGGCTCCTCGAGCTCGAGGCCGCGGGCGCCCTGCGGGTCGTCCGCCGAGCCGCCGACGTGCGCGAGTGCCTGGACGGCGGGAGGATTGCGGCGATCTGGCATCTCGAGGGCGCCGAGGCGATTGACCCCGACCTGGAGATCCTGCGGGTGCTGCACGCCGCCGGCGTGCGCTCGCTGGGACCCGTGTGGAGCCGGCCCAACGCCTTCGCCCACGGCGTCCCGTTTCGCTTTCCCGCCTCTCCGGACACCGGTCCCGGCCTCACCGAGGCAGGCCGGCGGCTCGTGCGGGCGTGCAACGAGCTGGGAGTGCTCGTCGACCTCTCCCACCTCAATCAGGCCGGCTTCTGGGACGTCGTCGAGATATCGCACGCTCCGCTGGTGGCCACCCACAGCGCGGCCCACGCGCTCACGCCGACGACCCGCAACCTCACCGACGCCCAGATCGATGCGATCGGCGATTCGGGCGGGATCGTGGGGGTCAATCTCAACGCCTGCGACCTGCGCGCCGACGGTCGCGACGACCCCGACGTGCCGCTCGAGCGCTTCGCCGCCCACGCCGACCACATCGCGTCGCGGATCGGCATCGAGCACGTCGCGCTGGGCTCGGACTTCGACGGGGCGACGATGCCGGCCGCGGTCGGCGACGCGGCGGGAGTCCCGCGCCTGCTCGACGCGCTGGAGCGCGCCGGGTGGGATGAGCCCGCCCGGCGCGCCTTCGCCCACGGCAACTGGCTGCGGGTGCTGCGCGAGACCTGGGGCGGGTGAGCCCCCGCGGCCGCGCCGCCGGTGGGCCGAGTGAACGGTTGTACGTGCCATGGGACGTACAACCGTTCAGGCGACCGCTTCTTCAGGCGCTAACGCGGTACAGCGTCCCGCCGCCGCTCGAGACGCCGCTCACCGCGGTGCCGTGAGACTGGACCCACGTGCTGATCGCCTGCGATCCGCCGCGGCCGCCGGGCCCGCCGCCGTTGCCCGACAGCAGCACGTAGCGCAGCTCGCCGCGCTTGACCATCTGCGCGAGCTGGGAGACGGTCGGGGCGGGGTCGCCGCCGTTGAAGCCGCCGATAGTCACGACGGCCCTGCCGGTCCTGATGATGATCGGGGCCGACGACTGCGATCCGCTCACCGCGACGAGGTACCGGGCCGAGCCCTGGTGGGACTCGAGGTAGCTGATCAGCGAGTTGCTGACCGAGCCGCCGCCGCCCGGCCCACCGCCCGCGCCGGCGGCGCCACCGGCACCGGCGCTCAGACCGGCCGGAGGCCCGCCCGCCGGCGGGGTGCCTGTGCCGGCGCCGGGCATCCCGCGCGAGGGCAGCGAGCCCCCGCCGGGCCCGCCCGGTCCGCCGGCCATGCCGCCCGGCCCGCCCATGGAGCCGCGGGCGGCGCTCGCCGGTCCGGCGAGCACGTTGTTGCCGTTCAGCGCCCGGCCGACGCTCGCGACGCTGTAGGCCGCGGGAGCCAGCCCGACGGCCAGCGCTCCCGCGACGGCCGCCACGGCGACACCCCGGCGCCCGACGGCGCCGGGCGCGCGCGCGAACAGCGACGCGCCGACCGTGCCGAGCGCGAGCAGCAGGATGATCACGCGCAGGGCGGGAGCGAAGTCGGGCGTGCGATCGAGCAGGCTGACCGCCAGGCAGGCGCTTCCCACCACGGCGCCGTCCAGCGCGAGCACGCCGGCCCAGGACTCCCGGGCCCAGCGCCACATCGTCACCACGCCCGCGCCGGCCAGCGCCGCGACGGCGGGCGCCAGGGCGCTGACGTAGTACGGGTGGAAGATGCCCTTCTGGGCGCTGAAGACCGCGACGTGCACGACCGCCCACAGGCCGAACAGGATCCACGCCCCGCGGGCGAGGTCCGTCCGCGGCGCGCGGCGCGTGCGCCACAGCCCCACGACCAGGCCGGCCGCGGCCAGCGGCAGCAGCCAGGCCACCTGGCCGCCGACCTGCTCGTTGAACATGCGCCACAGCCCGGCGGTCCCGCCGAAGCCGGGTCCGCCGCCGCCGCCGGGGCCGCCCTCGGACCCGGTCAGGCGGCCGAAGCCGTTGTAGCCGAAGATCAGGTTCCAGACCGAGCCGTTCGTGCTGCCGCCGATGTAGGGCGCCGAGCCCGGCCACAGCGAGACGGCCACGGGCCAGGCGGCGCTCACCGCCACCATCGCCACGCCCGCCAGGGCGAGCTGACGCACGCGGGTCCACAGCGCCGGGGGACCGGCCACGAGGTAGGCGCCGGCCAGCGCGGGCACGACCATCCACCCCTGGAGCATCTTGGTCATGAAGGCCAGCCCGACGATCGCGCCGCACCAGACAAGGTGCTTCGTGCGCCCGGACTCCAGCGCGCGCATCATCAGTGCGGCCGAGGCGACGAGCAGCAGGACGAGCAGCGCGTCGGGATTGTTGACGCGGGCGATGGCGACGGTCACCGGCGTGATCGCCAGCGTCGCCGCCGCGATCAGCCCGGCGGACGGCCCGAAGGCCCGGCGCACGGCCGAGAAGAGCAGGCCGACGGCGGCGATCGTGCACAGAGCCTGCGGAAGCAGGATCGAGAAGGAGGAGAAGCCCAGGACCCGGGCCGAGAGCCCGCTCAGCCACAGCGAGAGCGGCGGCTTGTCGACGGTGATGAAGCTCCCCGGGTCGATCGCGCCGAAGAACCACGCCTTCCAGCTCTCGCTGCCGGCACGGGCGGCGGCGGCGTAGTAGTCGTTGGACCAGCCGCTGATCGTCAGGTCCCACAGGCACAGTGCGGCGGCGAGCGCCAGCACGGCGAGGAAGCCGGGCCGGACCCACCACGGATCGCCGGGACGGCTGCGGACGAGACCGCGAGCGCGCTGCGCCAGGCCGGCCGGCCCGCCGGTGCGGGGAAGGGGAGGGGCGTAGGTCGACATCGCGGTCCTTTCGGGTCAGTGGGGGAGAGGTCGGTGTTCGGGCAGCCGGGAGCGACGGGCCCACGGGGCCATCAGCCGAACCACGCCGCGCAGGTCGTCGAGCGCCGCGCTGACGATGTCCACGCGAGAGTCGGGGTCCTCGACCCAGTCGACGGGCACCTCGTGGACCCGCAGTCCCCGCCGCTGGGCGAGGACGAGCAGCTCGGTGTCGAAGAACCACGACTCGTCGCGGACCTCGGGCACCAGCTCGCGCGCCACGTCGGTCCTCACGGCCTTGAAGCCGCACTGGGCGTCGGAGAAGCGCGCGTGCAGCGCGAGGCGCAGCAGGCGGTTGTAGGTGCGCGAGATCAGCTCGCGCCGGGCGCTGCGCTCCACGCGCGCGCCGCGGGCCAGGCGGCTGCCGATCGCCAGGTCGCTGTGGCCGGACAGCAGGGGGGCGACGAGCGGCGCCAGGGCGCGCAGGTCGGTCGAGAGGTCGACGTCCATGTAGGCCACGACCCGGGCGTCGCTGCGCGACCAGGCGGCGCGCAGGGCGCGGCCCCGGCCCTTGGCCTCCAGGCGCAGCACGCCGACGCCGGGGAGCTCCTCCGCCAGGGCCCGCGCGATCGCGGGCGTGGCGTCCGTGCTGGCGTTGTCGGCGATGACGATGCGCCAGGTGAAGGGGAAGCCGTCGCGCAGGTATGCGTCCAGCGCCCGGATGCTGCGCTCGAGCGTCGCCTGCTCGTCGTAGACGGGGACGACGATCTCGACGTCGGGAGCGGGGGTGGGGAGTGCCATGGGAGCACTTGCCCCGGGCGGGTGGGGGCTCCGTGGGAGAAGGCTGGGAGCCTTCTGAGAGCGTCGCGGCGGACTATTCGCCCAGGACCTTGATCACCAGCCGCTTGGGCCGGCGGCCGTCGAACTCGGTGTAGAAGACGGCCTGCCACGGCCCCAGGTCCAGGCGCCCCTCGGTGATCGGCAGGACCACCTGCTGGTGGACGAGCAGGTTCTTGAGGTGGGCGTCGCCGTTGTCCTCGCCGCCGCGGTGATGGCGGTAGTCGCCCGGGTCGGGCAGCAGCCGGCGGGCCACGTCGTTGGCCGGCTCCTTCCACGAGGGCGGGGCGAGCTTGTCCAGCCACTCCAGGGTGTCGGCCTGGATGCCCGGCTCGTCGTCGTTGACCCACACGCCGGCGGTGATGTGCATGGCCGAGACCAGGACCATCCCCTCGGCGACGCCGGACTCGTCGACGGCCTCCTGGACGTCGGACGTGATGCGCACGAACGCGCGGCGCTCGTCGGTGTTGAAGGTCCGGTAGACGGTGTGCGACTTCACCCGCGTGCCTCCTGGTCGGCGTTTCCCGCATCATGCCCGCCATGGACCTCGGGCTGAACGGGCGAGCCTGCATCGTCACCGGCGCGAGCCGCGGTATCGGCCGGGCCACGGCCGTCGCGCTGTGCGCCGAGGGTGCCGACGCGGTGCTCGTCGGGCGCGACTCCGGCGCCCTTGCGGACACCGCGCGCGCGTGCCTGGAGGCGGGCGGCCGGGCGCTGGGCCTGACCCTCGACGTCACCTCGCCGGACGCCGGCGAGCGCGCGGTCGCGGCCTGCACGGAGGCCTTCGGCCCGCCGTGGGCCCTGGTCAACAACGCGGGGATCGCGCGCACGCACCCCCTGCATGAGACCGACGATGCGCTCTGGCAGGAGGAGTGGGACGTGCACGTGATGGCCTCGATGCGGCTGATGCGCGCCGCGGCGCCGGTCATGGCACGGCGGGGCGGCGGGCGCATCGTCAACGTCGTGTCCTCCGCCGCCAAGCGCCCTTCGGCCAGCCTCGATCCGGCCTACTCGGTCACCAAGGCGGCGCAGGCTTCGCTGTCGCGCGTCTTCGCCGACCTCTACGCGGGCGAGGGGGTGCTCGTCAACGCGGTCGCACCCGGAGCGGTCGCCGGCTCGATGTGGCTCTCGGAGGGAGGGTTGGCCGACCAGCTGGCCGAGCGCCGCGGAGTCCACCGTGACGAGATCCTGGAGGGAACCGGCTCGCGGATGCCGGTCGGGCGCATGGCGCAGGAGGAGGAGATCGCCGACGTGATCGTCTTCCTGTGCTCGGAGCGCGCGTCCAACGTCGCCGGCGCGGCCTGGACGGTCGATGGCGGCGCGGTCCCGACGATCTTCTGACGGGCTCCCCTTAACGAGAAGAAGGGCCGCGAAGGACCCTCCCACCCGTGAGTTGTGGCATGGACAGGGCGGGGGACGTGCCGACCCGGCCCATGCCGGTGATAGTGAATCTTTACCCCCTGATACGACCAGAAAACCCCGAATCGACGCCTGTCATAGACTGCCGCGCCGCATGCCCGTCAAGACCGAGGCGATCGGCAAGAGCTATCCCCCCGTCACCTACGCGGTGGGCCGCGAGAAGGTCCGCGAGTACGCCAACGCCGTGGGCGAGGAGGACCCGCTCCACCACGACGTGGAGGCCGCGCGGGCCGAGGGCTTCGCCGACGTCGTCGCGCCGCCGATGTTCGCCGTGGTCTACAGCGCGCCGGTGATGGCGCCGGCGATCTTCGACCCCGAGGTGGGGATCAACTTCGCCACCATGGTCCACGGCGGCCAGGAGTTCGTGTGGGGCGCGCCCGTCGTGGCCGGCGACGAGATCACCACCACCGCGACGGTCAAGGACATCTCCGAGCGCAACGGGATGGGCTTCTACGTCTTCGAGACGGTGTCGAAGAATCAGGACGGGGAGACCGTGTGCACCGCCACCTGGACGAACATCGTGAGGGGGGTCTGATGGAGGACGTCGAGCTCAAGGTCACCCCGGACAAGTACGTGACCTACCGCTACGCGGGTGCCTCGGGCGACTTCAACCCGATCCACATCGACGAGGAGTTCGCGCAGGCGGTCGGCCTGCCCGGCCGGATCCTCCACGGGCTGTGGACGATGGCCCAGGTCGCGCGCGCCGCCGAGCAGGCGGGCGGGGGCTTTCGCAACCTGCGTTCCCTCTCGGTCCAGTTTCGCGGGATGGGGCAGATCGAAGAGGAGATCACGATCACCGGCTCTGCCGCCGATGACGGGGCCCTCGAGCTCGAGGCCCAGCAGGGCGACCAGAAGATCATCCGCAACGCCCGGGCCGAATTCGCCGGAAACTGAAGCCTTTCCGTCCGGGGCGGGGAGCACCCTGGACAGGATGGTCCACGCCCTCCTGGCCTGTCATGACTCGCGCTGCACCGCCGTCTACGAGGCCTACGGCCACCTCGAGGACGTCGAGCGCCTGACCTGCGACTGCGGGCACGCCCTGCAGATCGTCCGCACCCTGAGCGATCCCGATCGGGGCCCGGACACGATGTCCCTGATCCGCCTGGCTGCTTAGGCGAAGCCTGGGCGCGCCCAGCCCCCGACCTACAATCTCCCCATGCTGACCGAACGCCAGGAGCTGATCCTGCGCAAGGTCGTGGAGGACCACCTCGAGGTCGGAGCGCCCGTCGGCTCCAAGGCGCTGGCGTCCAGCGCCGAAATCGAGTGGGGGCCGTCGACGATCCGCCATGAGCTCTCCGTGCTCGAGGAGCACGGCCTGCTCGCCCATCCCCACACCTCGGCGGGCCGCATCCCCACGGACGCCGGCTACCGCTACTTCGTCGACCGCCTGCTGCCGGCGCGCCGCGGCGGCTCCCGGCTCCCGCTGTCGCTCGTGCGCAACGAGGTCGACGACGCGCTGCGCCTGACGACCGAGACGCTGTCGCAGGTCACGAACCTCCTGGCCATCGTCTCCGCCCCGCCGCTGGAGACGGCGACGGTGCGCCACGTCGAGGTCCTGGTGCTCCAGCCCCAGGTGCTGATGGTGGTGGTCATCACCTCGACCGGCGGCGTGACCAAGCGCCTGTTCACGTTCGAGGAGCCCATCGACGCGGGCCTGGCCGACTGGGCCGCCAGCTACCTCAACGAGCGGATGACCGGCCTGGGCCTGGGCGCGCGGATGCTCGTGGCCCGCCTCGCCGACCCCGAGCTGGATCCGCGCGAGCGCGAGTTCCTCGACCGTCTCTCACCCGCCTTCACCGAGCTGGAGGAGACGGCCCGCGACACGCTGTACGTGGAGGGCGCGGCCCGCCTGTTCCGCGAGGAGCGCTTCCAGGACATCCCTCAGATCAACCTGCTGATGGAGATGCTCGAGCGCCGCGCCGCCCTGCTCGGGGTCATGCGCGAGGCGCTGTCGTCGCCCGACGTGTGGGTGCGCATCGGCCGGGAGAACACGCTGCCCGAGCTGCGCTCCGTGGCCGTGGTCGCCGCGGCCTACGGCCTGCCGCGCCGCAGCCTGGGCACTGTCTCGGTGATCGGGCCGACCCGCATGGACTACGCCAACGCGATCGAGACCGTCCGCGACGCCGCGCTGCAGCTCTCGCGCTTCGTCGAGGACGTCTACGACGAGTGATCCGCGGCTGACCTCGATGCCCAGCGACTACTACGACCTCCTCGGGGTCACCCGCGGAGCGGACGATCAGGAGATCAAGAAGGCCTTTCGCCGCCTGGCGCGCGAGCTGCACCCCGACGTCAACACCGAGGACCCGCAGGCCGAGGAGAAGTTCAAGGAGGCGGCCGAGGCCTACGAGGTGCTGTCTGACCCCGAGCGCCGGCGCATCTACGACCGCTACGGCCACGAGGGGCTGCGCTCCGGGGGCTATGAGCCGAGCTTCGAGGGCTTCGGCTCCTTCGCCGACATCTTCGACGCCTTCTTCGGTGGCGGGATGGGGGATGCGTTCGGCTTCGGGGGCGGCGGGCGCCCGCGCGCGGTGCAGGGAGGCGACGTGGCCGTGCAGGCCGACGTCACCCTGGCCCAGGTCGCGACCGGCGCCGAGGTCGAGGTGTCCTACGACGTCGTCGAGACCTGCCCGCGCTGCCACGGCAACCGGGCCGAGCCCGGGACCTCCATCGAGACCTGCGAGCGCTGCGGCGGCACCGGCCAGCTCCAGGCCGTGTCGCGCACGCCCTTCGGCCAGGTCGTGCGGGCCACGGCGTGCGACGTCTGCGGCGGCGAGGGGAAGGTGGCCGAGACGCCGTGCACGGAGTGCTCGGGCCGCGGACGGGTGGCCAAGCTGCGAGAGCTGAAGGTCGACATCCCGGCGGGGATCGAGGACGGGCAGCGCATCCGCCTGGCGGGCCGCGGCCACGCCGGCGAGTCGGGCGGGCCGCCCGGCGACCTCTACGTCCTCGTGCGGATCGCCGAGGACGAGCGCTTCGTGCGCGACGGAATGGATCTCGTGACCGTGGTCGACGTGGCGGCGCCGGCCGCGGCTCTGGGCACGGACGTCGAGGTCCCCGCCCTGGACGGTGGGACTTCGGAGGTGCACCTGTCAGCCGGGGTCCAGCCGGGAGAGACCGTGACCGTTCGTGGCGGCGGTCTGCCGCCCCTGCGCGGCGGGCGCCGAGGCGACCTGCGGGTCGTCGTCAACGTGGTGATCCCCCGGCGCCTGACGTCGGAGCAGCGAAAGCTGCTGGAGGAGCTGCGAGGAACGCTGACCGAGGACAACCTCCGTTCCGACGAGGGAGTCTTCGCCAAGCTGCGCCGCGCCCTGCGCACGTGATCCGCCTCGCCGTCCGGGTGCGGCGCGAGCACGCGGAGATCGTGCTCGCCGAGCTGCTCGAGCTGGCGCCCAACGGAGTCGAGGAGACCGAAGACGGCGACGTTGTGGAGTACGCCGTCTACGGCGCGCCGGGCGAGCTTCCCGCCCTGCCCGCGCTGCGCGCCGCGGCGCGCGAGGCGTTCGTCGAGGTCGTGACGGAGGAGGTCTCCGACGACTGGTTCGACGGCTGGAAGCGCTTCCACGAGCCCGTCCTGGTCGGGGAGCGTCTCCACGTCCGCCCGCCGTGGACCGAGCCGCTCGAGCGCGAGAGCGTGGAGGAGATCGTCATCGATCCGGCCCAGGCGTTCGGGACGGGCTCGCACGCCACGACACGGATGTGCCTGGAGCTGTTGCTGGCCGTGGAGCCGGGCGGCTCGTTCGCCGACCTGGGATGCGGGAGCGGCGTGCTGGCGATCTCCGCCGCGAGGCTGGGCTGGTCTCCCGTGGTCGGCGTGGACTTCGAGGTGGCCAGCGTCGAGGCGACGCGCGAGAACGCGGCGGTCAACGGGGCGGAGGTCTCGGTGGCGCGGGTCAACCTGCGCCGCGAGGCTCCGCCGCTCGCGGACACGGTGACCGCCAACCTCCTGCGCCCATTGCTGCTCGAGCTGCCGGCGCGGATGGCCGCGTCACCGCCCCGGACCCTGATCGGGTCGGGCCTGTTGCGCGAGGAGGCCTCCGAGGTCGCGGCCGCGTTCGCCGAGATCGGGCTGATCGAGCGCGACCGCCGCGAGAGCGGCGACTGGGCCGCGCTGCTGCTGTCCCAGGGGCTGACCCCGGGGGCGCGGCCCCCCGAGGGGTCTGACCCCTGGGGGCGCGGCTGAGGCTCCCGCGCGGTTCCGCGGAACCGCCGCGCGCGATACTGCGGCCCATGCTCGACGCGGTCATCATCGGCGCCGGCCACAACGGCCTGGTCGCCGCGGCCTACCTGGCCCGGGCGGGGCTGACGGTCGAGGTCCTGGAGCGTCGTGACGTGGTCGGCGGCGCCTGCGTGACCGAGGAGCTGTGGCCGGGCGTGCGCGCCTCGCCGGGCGCGTACACGCTCTCGCTGCTGCGCCGGCGGATCATGGACGACCTCGATCTGGCCTCGCACGGTCTGACCGTCCACGTGCACGAGCCCTACCTGTTCGCGCCGTTCCCCGACGGGCGCAAGGTCGTCACGTGGTCGGATCGCAACCGCACGCATGCCCAGCTCGCCGCGGACTGGTCCCCGCGCGACGCCGACGCCTATCGCGACTGGTCGGAGCGCTGGGAGAGCGCCGCCGCCCGGGCGCGGCCGCTCATGCTCGAGCCACCGAACCGTGAGCGCTGGCTGGACGCGGTCGGGCCGGAGATCCTCGAGGGCTCGATCACCGACGACCTCGCGGGCATCCCCAGCGAGTCGGTGCGGGTCCCGTTCGCGATCCAGGGACTGATCGGGACCCTGGCCGCACCTGAGGATCCGGGAACGGCCTTCGTCGGCTTCTACCACGACCTCGGCGAGGCGCTCGACGAGCCCGGCGCCTGGGGCTACGCCCGCGGCGGGATGGGCGCCGTGACCGGCGCGCTGCGCGCCGCGGCCGAGGCGGCCGGTGCGCGGATCCGCACCGAGGCGCCGGTCGAGCGGGTCACGCGCGACGGCGACGGCCGCGCGACCGGTGTCGTGCTCGAGGGCGGGGAGGAGGTCGCGGCCCGGGCGGTTCTCTCCAACGCCGATCCGCTGCGCACGGCCGCGCTGTCGGCAACCGAGGCCCCCGAGGGCTGGCGCCAGGACGGACCCACGGTGAAGGTGATGGTCATGCTCGACGGCCTGCCCGACTTCCCGGCCTGGCCCGGGGCCGCGCCGTGGTCGGGCACGATCGACATCGGGTTCACGCTCGAGGACCTGACGACGGCGGCGCAGGACGCCCGCGCGGGCCGCCCGGCCGCGAAGCCGTGGATCGAGGCGTCCTGCCAGACCGCGACCGACCCGACGCTCGCGCCCGAGGGCCGCCACGTGATGTCCATGTTCTGTCAGTGCTTCCCGCCCGACGTCGACCCCGACGTCGCCGCCGACGCCGCCATCGCCCGCTTCGCCGAGGTCTGCCCGGAGTTCCCTGACCGCATCGTCGAGCGCCTCGCCCTTGGGCCGCGCGAGCTCGAGGCGCGCTTCGGCATCACGGGCGGCCACATCTTCCACGGCGAGATGCTGCCTGGGCAGCTCTTCGAGAGCCGGATCGACCGCCGGGCGTTCGGCGGCGTCGAGGGTCTGTACCTCGCCGGCTCGGGCGCGCATCCCGGGGGCGCGGTGACCGGCGCGCCGGGGTACCTGGCCGCGCAGGCGGTCATCGAGGACCTTGGCTGACGAGCCCGCCCCGCTGCGCCTGGCCCGAAGGATCCGCCGCCGGTTCCTGCCCGCCCACGTCCGTGCCGACATCCGCGACCAGGCGCTGATGCGCGAGCGCCTGGCCGAGGCGCTGAGCCCCGACTCCGACTGCCTCGACGTGGGCGCGCACGCCGGCGCGGTCCTGCGCGCGATGATGCGCCTGGCGCCGCAGGGGCGTCACGTGGCCTGGGAGCCGCTGCCCGACTACGCCGCCCGACTGCGCGAGGACTTCCCCGGGGTCGAGGTGCGGGAGGCGGCGCTCTCGGACGACCCCGGGGAGAGCGACTTCGTCCGCGTCGTGGGCGATCCGGCCTGGAGCGGCCTGCGCGAGCGGGACACACCGGGCGACGGGCGGATCCAGCACATCACCGTGCGCTGCGAGCGCCTGGACGACGTGCTGCCCGAGGGCGTACGGCCGGCGTTCGTGAAGATCGACGTGGAGGGAGCGGAGGAGGGGGTGCTGCGCGGTGCCGAGCGCACATTGCGCCGCCACCGCCCGGTGATCGCCTTCGAGCACGGGATCGGCGCCGCCGACCGCTACGGCACGGCCCCCGAGACGATCCACGACCTGCTCAGCGACCTGGGCTACGAGATCCGCGGCCTGGACCTCGACGGCCCGTACTCGCGAGAGCGCTTCGCCGAGATCTTCGCGGCCAACGAGCGCTTCAACTTCCTGGCGCGCCCGCGGGCCCCGGGGGGCCTAGCCAATAAGCGGCCACAAACCTGACTACGGGCCGTTTCGACCCGCGTTTCAGCCGAGCACACGGCGTACACCCAGGTTCCACAGTCCCGGACCGGCTATTCCTGAGTCGAGTACGACCGCGCTCTACAGGCCGATGTGCTCTGCCTGACGGAACCGGGTGATGCTGCCGTTGTGGCGGTGGTGACGTAGGAGGCCAGTCGGGTAGCCGAGGTCGCGGCGTGTCCGCGCGGCACGGACCCGTAGTCGCGACGGAGCGGCCCTCGGGGAGAAGCGGCAGACCTTGGAGAAATGCGGGTTTTCCCGGAGGTGCACGCCTACTATTACATCGATACTTATCGAAGGAAGCCTGCTGTGTCTTCGACCAACATCACCGCACCCATCCCCGCCGCCCAGCCGAGCGCGCCCCTGGTCGTCGCGCCTGCCGCCCCCGGCGTCGCTTGGCGTCGGTTGCGGGCGGTCGCGCTGGCGGCCGCCGCGTTCGGTGCCTGGGTGGCCCTCATCAAGGCGCTGGCGCCCACGTGGGACTGGCTGCTCGGCGACCTCGCGGGCGTGGACCTGCATTCCCGGGTGGGCGAGTCGCTTCGGTTCTTCTTCTACGACTCGACCAAGATTGCCGTCCTGCTGGCCGGCATCGTGTTCGCGGTCGCGGTGCTGCGGTCGTTCATGAGCGTCGAGCGGACCCGCGCGCTGCTCGGTGGGCGCCGTGAGGGCGTCGGCAACGCCATGGCCGCCGGCCTGGGCGTCGCGACCCCGTTCTGCTCCTGCAGCGCCGTCCCGGCGTTCATCGGCTTCGTGTCCGCCGGCGTTCCGCTCGGCGTCACCCTCTCCTTCCTCATCGCCAGCCCGATGGTCAACGAAGTCGCCATCGTCTTGCTGTTCGGGCTGTTCGGCGTCGCCGTGACCGCCCTCTACATCGCTTCGGGCCTGGTCATCGCCATCGTCGCCGGCATCGTCCTCGGCCGCCTCGGTCTGGAGCGCTACGTCGAGCCGTTCGTGTTCGAAACGCACATGCCAACCTGCGCCGACCCCGCGGGCGGGCTGCAGTGGTCTGACCGGCTCACCTACGCGCGCGGGGAGGTCCGCTCCATCCTCGGCCGCGTCTGGCCATACCTCCTCGCCGGCATCGCACTCGGCGCGGTCATCCACGGCTGGGTCCCGGAGGACGCGCTCGCCTCCATCGCGGGCTCCAACAACCCGCTCGCCGTGCCCGCCGCCGTGCTCATGGGCGTCCCGCTGTACTCCAACGCCGCCGGTGTGCTGCCGCTCATCGAGGCCCTGCACGCCAAGGGCATCGCCATGGGCACGCTGCTCGCCTTCATGATGGCCGTCGTCGCGCTGTCACTGCCGGAGATGGTCCTCCTGCGCCGAGTCCTGAAGGTCAAGCTCATCGCCATCTGGGCCGGCGTCGTCGCCGTCTCCATCTGCCTGGTCGGCCTGCTGTTCAACCTCGTCCTCTAACCCTGGAAGGAACCTGCCGCCATGACCACCGTCACCGTCCTCGGCCCCGGCTGCAAGCGCTGCGACGCGCTCGCCGCCGTCACCAGCAACGCCATCGACCAGCTCGGCCTCGACATCACCGTCACCAAGGTCACCGACTACGCCGAGATGGCCCGCATGGGCGTCATGAGCACCCCGGCGCTCGCCATCGACGGCCAGGTCGCCATGTCCGGCTCTGTTCCCGACGTCGACAAGGTCAAGCGCATCCTCACCGCCGCCGCGTGATGGCCACCACGCTCGACATCGAACCCAAGCGCAAGCGCCCGACCGGCGAGCCCTGCACCTGCTCACCGGTGGCCCCCGCCATCGACGACGACCGCGCCCAGCGCCTCGTCTCAATCGCCAAGGCCCTCGCCGACCCCGTCCGCCTGCGCCTCGTTGACGTCCTGCGCGACCACCCCGGCAAGGTCTGCCCCTGCGAGCTGGCGCCGCTGTTCGAGCTCTCCCAGCCCACCATCAGCCACCACCTCAAGGTCCTCAAGGACGCAGGCGTGCTCAACTCAGAGAAACACGGGCTGTTCGTCTACTACTACGTGCAGCGAGATGCCCTCGCCGAGTTCGCTGCCTGGCTGCCGCACTGACGAGAGCGCGAGTACGGAGGGGCGCGGGCGGAGGTGCAAACGCCCCCTGAGCGGGCGGAATCCCAGCGGTCGTGGGACAGAGTAGGGCCCGTACATCAGGCGCGGGGCGGGTCGTTGGGCCCCAGACGCGGATGCCCTTTGTTGGCCGCCTTATTGGCTGGCCTATCGGAACGGGCCCGCGGAGAGCGGACTTTGTAACACGCTTGTGACATTGGTCTCTTCGCCACAAAGCGCGTAACTTCCGGTGCCATGGCGTGGAGGGTCGTTATCGCGGGTGGTGGGTTCGGCGGGCTGTATGCGGCCCGGACGCTGGAGCGCGCGCTGCCGCCGCACGCCGCCCGGATCACCCTCGTCAACGACGTCAACTTCATGCTCTACACGCCGCTGCTGCCGGGCGCCGCGGCGGGGACGCTGGAGCCGCGTCACGTCGTCGTCCCGCTGCGCGAGGAGCTGAAGCGCACCGACCTGCGCCTGGGCCGCGTCACCGGCGCCGAGCCCGAGCGCAACCTCCTCCACGTCGACACGATCGAGGGCCATCACGAGGAGCTCGAGTACGACCACCTGATCGTGGCCCTGGGCTCGGTCTCGCGCAACCTGCCGATCCCCGGGCTGGCCCAGCACGCGATCGGGTTCAAGACGCTCTCCGAGGCGATCGCCCTGCGCAACCGCGTCCTGACCTGCATGGAGATGGCCGAGACGCTCGAGGACCCCGAGCAGCGCGCGGCCTACCTGAGCTTCGTCTTCGTCGGCGGCGGCTACTCGGGCGTCGAGGGCCTGGCCGAGCTCCAGGACTTCGCCTCCGACGTCATCGACCTCTACCCACGCTGCCGCGTGCAGGGGATGCGCTGGATGCTCGTCGAGGCGGCCGAGCGCCCGATGATGGAGGTGCCGCCCAACCTCTCCGACTTCACCGTTCGCGAGCTGCGCGGGCGGGGGATCGAGTTCCGGATCGGGCAGACGGTGAAGGAGGTCACGGCCAGGGACGTCACGCTTTCCACCGGCGAGGTCGTGCCCGCCCACACGCTCGTCTGGACGGCCGGCGTCAAGCCGCATCCGGTGGTCGCCAGGCTCGGGCTGCCGCTCACCGACCGCGGCCGCATCGACGTCGACCGCTACATGCAGGTCGCCGGCCACGAGAACGTCTGGGCGATCGGCGACGCCGCCGCGGTGCCCGATCCGGCGCGCAAGGGCCAGCCGAGCCCGCCCACCGCCCAGCACGGCCTGCGCCAGGGCCGCACGGTGGCGCACAACGTGGCCGCCGCCATGGGCCGCGGGCGCCGGCGGCCGTTCCGCTATCGCACGCTGGGCGTGTTCGTCGATCTCGGCCGCCACCAGGCCGTGGCCAGCACGATCGGGATCAAGTGGCGCGGCTTCCCCGCCTGGTTCCTCGCCCGCACCTACCACCTGCTCGCCATGCCCGGCAACAAGCGCCGGCTGCGCCTGGTCGTGGACTGGACGGTCGACCTGTTCTTCCCGCGCGACGCCTCCGAGCTGGGTCAGCTCGGACACCCGCCGTCCCTGGATACCGAGTTCCAGCAGGGCTTTCCCGAGCGGACCCTCGTCGAGCACAGCGCGGGCGGCACGCCCGGCCGCGACGGGGAGCCGGAACGCCGGGACGCGGGCGTATCCTTGACCAGGTGACCGTTGCCGATCAGGTCAAGACCGACATGACCGCCGCCATGAAGGCCGGCGAGAAGGACCGCGTGGGCGCGCTTCGCCTCGTCCTCTCCAGCCTTCAGCTCGCGGCCAAGGAGGGCGAGGACGACGAGGTAGCCGTCCTGCGCCGTGAGCGCAAGCGCCGCCTGGATTCCGCCGAGCAGTATCGCGGCGGCGGGCGCGAGGATCTGGCCACGCAGGAGGAGGGCGAGGCCGAGCTTATCTCCGGCTACCTGCCCGCCGAGCTCTCCGACGAAGAGCTCGACTCCATCGTCGCCGAGGCGGTGTCGGAGTCCGGTGCCACCGAGGCCAAGGAGATGGGCAGGGTCATGTCCCTCGTCATGCCCAAGGTCGGGGGCCGCGCCGACGGCAAGCGCGTGTCCGGGAAGGTGCGCGAGGCACTTGGCGCGTAGGCGAATCGAGCTCGCCAACGAGGTGGCCGCCGGACTCGCCGGGTCCGAGGACGCCATCCTCAAGACGCTCGAGGCCCATCTCGACAGCGACGTCTTCCTGCGCGGGAACGTCGTCACGCTCGAGGGCTCGGAGGAGGACGTGGCGGCGGGCGAGACCGTCGTCCGCGAGCTTGCGGACCTCATCGCGCAGGGCCATGAGATCGCCCCGGGCACGATCGAGGCGGTCACCCGCGCGCTGGACCAGCACGAGTCGCCGGCGCGGATCCTCGAGGACGTCGTCTGGCGCCACCGCAACATCCGCGTCGCCCCCAAGACCGTCAACCAGAAGCGCTACGTCGATTCGATCCGCACCAACACGGTCACGTTCGGCATCGGCCCGGCGGGCACGGGCAAGACCTTCCTCGCCGTCGCCATGGCCGCCGCGGCGCTCTCCCGCCGCGAGGTGAACCGGATCATCCTCACCCGGCCCGCCGTCGAGGCGGGCGAGCGTCTGGGCTTCCTGCCCGGCGACATGATGGCCAAGGTCGATCCCTACCTGCGCCCGCTGTTCGACGCGCTGCACGACATGCTCGATCCTGAGCGCGTCGCTCAGCACCTCGACCGCGGCGTCATCGAGATCGCGCCGCTGGCCTACATGCGTGGCCGGACAATTAATGATTCGTTCGTCATCCTCGACGAGGCCCAGAACACCAGCCCCGAGCAGATGAAGATGTTCCTCACCCGGCTGGGGTTCGGCTCGAAAGTCGTCGTCACGGGAGACATCACGCAGATCGATCTGCCGCGCGAGACGACCTCGGGCCTCATCCAGGTCGGGGACATCCTCGAGGAGATCGACGACATCGCCTTCGTGCGCTTCGGCGGCGAGGACGTCGTTCGTCACAAGCTCGTGCAGCGCATCGTCGAGGCCTACGGCGAGCACGCCGAGAAGCAGGCGCCCGAGCTTCGCCCGGCGAACCGCAAGCGCGCCCAGTCCTGATCGAGGTCGAGGTCATCGGGCTGGACCGGGCCGGCGGCCGCCTCGCCGCCGAGGAGGCCGAGCGCCTGTGCTCGCTGGCGCTGGCCTCGGCGGGGATCGAGGACGGCCACGTGGCGGTCGAGGTCGTCGACGAGGCGCGGATTCACGAGCTCAATCTCGCCCACCGGGAGCGCGACTCCGCCACCGACGTGCTCTCGTTCCCCGTGGACGAGGAGGGGCCGTCCGCGGGGCCGCGGGAGCTCGGCGACATCGTCATCTGCCCGCAGGAGACCCAGGACATGCGCGAGGCGGTGGTCCACGGCGCGCTGCACCTCGCGGGCATGGACCACGAGACCGACGACGGCGAGATGCTGGCGCTCCAGCGCGAGATCCTGTCATGGGCCTAGGGCGATGACGCGCAGCGGCTTCGTCGCGCTGGCCGGGCGGCCCAACGCGGGGAAGTCCACGCTGGTCAACGCGATCGTGGGCGACAAGGTGGCGATCGTCTCCGACAAGCCGCAGACGACGCGTCGCGCGATCCGCGGCGTGGCCGGCGGGCCCGGCTGGCAGCTCGTGCTCGTCGATCTCCCGGGCGTCCAGCGCCCGCGCGACGCGCTTACCGAGCGCATGCAGCGCCGCGTGGAGCGCGAGCTGGCCGAGGCCGACGCCGCGCTGGTGGTGCTCAACGGCGACGAGGGGGTGGGGGGCCCGGGCGACCGCTTCATCGCCGCGGCGCTCGCCAAGACCTCGGTGCCCGTGATCCTGGCGGTGAACAAGGTCGATCGCCTGGACGACGCGAGCATGATGCGGGCGCTCGCGGCCGCGAGCGAGCTGGTCCCCGAGGCCGAGGTGTTCCCGGTGTCCGCCCTCAAGGGGACCGGCGTCGGGCCCCTCGTCTCCCACCTCGTATCGCAGCTCCCCGAGGGGCCGGCCTACTTCCCCGACGGCGAGACCTCCGACCAGCCCGAACGGGTCGTCCTGGCCGAGCTCATCCGCGAGCAGGTGCTCGTCCGCGCGCGCCAGGAGGTCCCCCACGCGGTCGAGGTACAGATCAACGACGTCGAGCACGGCGAGCGCCTGACGCGGATCAGCGCGCTCGTGTGGGTCGAGACCGAGTCCCAGAAGGCCATCCTCATCGGCGCGGGTGGGCGCATGGTCAAGGCGATCGGCACGGCCGCGCGCAAGGCCCTGGAGCGCCGGCTGGGGGAGAAGGTCCATCTCGACCTCTCGGTGCGCGTGCGCAAGCGCTGGCGCGCCGACGACGCCCTGCTGGACCGTCTGGGAATCGACTGACGGCGCGCCCGAGGCCGGGCTACTCAGGTCTGTGGCAGACGGCCTCGATGTTGTTGCCGTCGGGGTCGAGCACGAAGGCGCCGTAGTAGGTGGGGTGGTAGTGCTCGCGGATGCCGGGCGCGCCGTTGTCGGTGCCACCGGCGGCCAGTGCGGCCGCGTGGAAGGCGTCGACGGTCGCCCGGTCGGGTGCCGTGAAGGCGACGTGGACGTTCTGGGTCACGGGCTTGCGGTGCTCGTTGATCCAGAACCAGGGCTTGCCCTCGTGCACCAGGCCGCCGGTCCCGGGGAAGATCTCCATCCCGACCTCGAAGCCCAGCGGCGCGAGCGCCTGCGCGTAGAAGTCGCGGCTGCGCTCATAGTCGGAGACGTTGATGACGACGTGATCGAGCATCGGAGGTGAGCCTAACGTGCGGGGATCTGCGGATCGCCGTGCGCGGGATTCCCGATGTGATCGTGGCCGGGGCGTGCGAGCGTCCCGGCCATGAGCGCGCCCGACACCAGGGTCCCGCATCGCTGGGCGGTCCTGGTCGTGCTCTGCGTCGCCGTGCTCGTCGTGAACATCGACAGCACGATCCTCAACGTCGCGCTGCCCACGCTCGTCCACGAGCTCCACGCGACGTCGAGCGGCCTGCAGTGGATCGTCGACGCCTACGCGATGGCGTTCGGCGGCCTGCTGCTCGTCGCGGGGAGCGTGGCCGATCGCGTCGGGCGCAAGCGCCTGTTCCTGTCTGGCTTCGCCGTCTTTGCCGCGGGGTCGCTCGGAGCCGCGTTCGCCGACTCGGTGGGCGTGCTGATCGCCTGGCGCGCGGTCATGGGGGCGGGCGCCGCGATGACCATCCCGGCCGGGCTGTCGATCCTCGACGACGTCTTCGCGGAGCCGGACGAGCGGGCCCGGGCGATCGGCTTCTGGGGCGGGATGATGGGCGTGGGCATCGCGGTCGGCCCGCTCGCCGGCGGCCTGCTGCTGGCCCACTTCTGGTGGGGCTCGATCTTCTTCGTCAACGTCCCGCTGCTGCTCGCCGGAGGCCTCGCCGCCTGGCGCCTGGTCCCGGAGTCCCGAAACCCGGCCGCCGACCCGCCCGATCCCGTCGGGTCGATCCTCTCGATCGCCGGCCTGGGGTTGGTGCTGTGGGCGATCATCGAGGCTCCGGCGCACGGCTGGACCTCCGCGCGGGTCGTGGCCGCGGGCGTGGGCGGCCTGGCGGTCCTCACGGCCTTCGTGCTGTGGGAGGCGCGCTGCGATCACCCGATGCTCAAGCTGGGGTTCTTCCGTTCGCGCCGGTTCTCGGGGGCCACCGGCGCGGTGCTGCTGGGGCTGTTCCCGCTGGCCGGCTCGCTGTTCGTGATCACCCAGGTCCTGCAATTCGACCTCGGCTTCTCGCCGCTGCAGGCGGGCATCCGGCTGCTGCCGCTGGCGGCGCTGATCGCCGTCGCGGCGCCGCTTTCCACCCTGGCCGTCCGGGCGATCGGCGGGCGCCTCACGGCGGCGGCCGGCCTGGCGGCGGTCAGCGGCGGGATGTGGTGGTCCGCCGCCGTCTCGACGGGAACGGCGACCTACGGCGACCTGCTGCCGGCCATGCTCGTGGTGGGCGCCGGAGCGGGACTGCTCATGCCGACGGCGGCGAACGCCGTCCTCGGCTCGCTGCCGCGCGAGGAGGCGGGTGTCGGCTCGGGGACCTACGGCGTGGCGATCCAGATCGGCAGCGCCCTCGGGGTCGCCGTCATCGGCAGCCTGCTCTCGACCCGCTACCAGCACGACATCACCGCCGCCCTGGCCGGGCGCCGCGTGCCGCCCGGCGTGATGTCGACGATCGCGGGCTCGCTGGGCGGAGCCCTGGCGATCGCCGGTGCGCTGGGCGGGCCGCTGGGCCTGGCGCTGTCCCACGCCGCCCGCGACGCGTTCATGAGCGGCGCGGCGGTCGCGCTTCGGGCCGGAGCGGCGGTCGGAGCCGCCGGCGCGCTCTTCGTGCTCGCGGTCTGGCCGGCCTCTAGCCGCCGCCGGCGAGCTTCCGGTCCAGCTCGTGACCCAGCTTCGCGAAGTCCTCGCGTCGTAGCTCGGGCGCGAAGACGAAGGGCAGCGTGACGACGGGCGCCTGCGCGCGCCGGCGCAGGCGCGAGAGCTGAGCCTGCTGGCCGCGCGACCGGCGCAGCTCCGAGCGCGCTGCCGCCACCGCGGGGCCGCCGCCGGTGTGCGACAGCGCCTCGGCCTCGGCCTTGGAGAAGCGTCGCGGGTACAGGCCGTTGACGACGATGGCCGAGAGTCCCTGCCCGACGGCGCCGGGCAGGGCCGACTCCAGCTCGAGCGTCTCGTTGACCGGCATCTCGGCCGCCAGCGCCACGGCGACATAGGCCGTGGCCGAGGAGTCCTCGAGCAGTTCCTGCACACGGTCGGACTGGCTGCGGATCGGCCCCACACGCGCCAGGTTGGCGAAGGTCCGCGGCGTGCGCAGCATGCCCAGGCCATGGCCCGAGGCGGGCGCGTCGACGATCACCGTGTCGTAGCCGTCGCGCGTGAGCTGCCACACCTTCACGATCGTGGCGATCTCGCGCGCTCCGGGCGCGGCGGCCGCGAAGTAGCGGAAGGCGTTGTTGTCGAAGAGGACCTTGCCCAGGGTCCGCGAGCCCAGCTGGGAGGCCAGCCAGTCGCGCAGCGCCGCCCACGGGTCAATCGAGATTCCCCACAGGCCGTCGGCCAGCTCGGTCTCCTCGTCGCCGATGCGATCGCCGCGCCCGAAGGCGCGCGAGAGGCGGTCCTGCTCGGCGACCTCGCACAGGATGGTGCGCCGCCCGCGCCCGGCCGCGGCCAGGCCGAGCGAGGCGGCCACGGTGGAGCGCCCGACGCCTCCCTTGCCGGTGACGTATACGAGTTTTCGATCGAGTAGGGCCATCTGCTGTGGCATTCTGGGACAGATGACCGATTCCCGGCTGCGCGCTTCGTATGCCGCCTGTGCCCGCATGCAGCGCCGCCACGACCCGACGTACTACTGGGCGACCCTCCGGCTGCCCCGTGACGTGCGCCCCGCCGTCCACGCGCTCTACGGGTTCGTGCGCTCGGCCGACGAGATCGTCGACGGGCCCCGGCGCTCGGCCGATCCCGCCGTGCGCCTGGCCGCGCTGGACCGCCTGGAGGCCGACCTCGCCCAGGGACTGGCCGGCGGCGAGTCCGCCCATCCCGCGGTCACGGCGCTGGTCGACGCGGGCCACCGGCACGACCTCCCGCTGGAGGAGCTGCGCACCTACATGCGCTCGATGCGCGTCGACTGCGGGCGGGTGCGCATGGCCACCCGGGAGGAGCTCGACCGCTACATGGACGGCAGCGCCGGCACCGTCGGGCGCATCATGGCGCCGCTGCTGGGAGCGCCGGAGCGCCGCGACGAGTTCGCCCAGCTCGGCGTCGCCTTCCAGCTGACCAACTTCATCCGCGACGTGGGAGAGGACTGGCGCCTGGACCGGGTCTACCTGCCCGGGATCGCCGAGGCCGACGTGGCCGACGGGCGCGCGACGCCGGTCTTTCGCGAGCTGCTGGCCGCGGAGGTCGGCCGCGCCCGGGCCCTGTTCGCCGGGACGCGGACGGCCAGCGGCGCGGTGCGCCCGCCCACGCGCCGCGGCATCCGCGTCGCCCGCGCCGTCTACCTGGGCGTGCTCGACCGCGTCGAGGCGATCCGCTTCGACGTCCTGGGCGCGCGAGCCGGCCTGCGGCCGTGGGAGGCGGGGCGGGCCGCTCTGGCGGGCTGGCGCGACCACGACGGGACCGCGCCGTGACCCGGCGGGCGACCGCACGGGGAGCCGAGCGGACGTCGCTGGACGGCGAGCGCGCCGACGTTCTCATCTGCGGCGCCTCCTTCGCCGGGCTGTCCGTGGCGCGGGAGCTGGCCGGCGCCGGGGCGGACGTCCTGGTCGTCGACCGCTACGAGGTCGGCGAGCGCGCCACCTCCGCCTGCGCCGCCCCGACGCCCTGGCTGCACGCCATGGGGGTGGAGGACTCGATCCGCCAGGAGATCCCCTGCATGACCTTCACCACGCCGCACGGCTCGCGGCGCTACCGGCTGCCCTGGAGCTGGTCGGCCTTCGACTACCGCGAGCTGTGCGAGCTGTTGTTCGCCCAGTGCGATGCGCGCTTCGAGACGGCCAAGGTGGAGGGGCGCAGCGGAGAGGTCGTCCACACCGACCGCGGCGATCTGGGTGCGCCGCTCATCGTGGACGCCCTGGGCTGGCGGCGCGTCCTGGCCGCCGAGGGCTATCAGCCGCCCGATGCGCCTCTGTCCCGGGGTCTCGAGGTCCATCCGCCCGCGGGCGGGGAGGACCTCGACGTGTGGATCGACCGCTCGCTCGTGCGCCGCGGCTACGCCTGGCGGGTGCCGGCCGGAGGGGAGGCGCGGATCGGTGCCGGGTCCTACGAGCCGCGCGACCACGTCCGCGCCCCCACGGAGGACCTCGCGGGACGCCTGGGCGTGGACACCGTCCGCTGGCAGGGCAACTGGTTCCCCCACCGCCTGCGCCCGGCGGCCGAGGACGGCGTGTTCTTCGCCGGCGACAGTGCCGGGCACTGCTTCCCGCTGTCGGGCGAGGGGATCCGCACGGCGTTCTACTTCGGCATCGCGGCCGGCCGCGAGCTCCGGGCCGTGCTGGCCGGCGAGCGCACCCGCGACGAGGCGCTGCGCCGCTACGGCGAGTTCAGCGCCGGCCACGGCCGCGCCTTCCGCCGCGCGCTGCGCCTTCAGCGGCTGATCCCCGCCCTGCCGCCGCGCGTCCTCACCGGAGCGCTGTGGGCGATGGGCCGCCAGCCGATCGTGGACCGGGCGTTCGGCTGGTACCTCGACCAGGCGCACCCCGACTACGCGGCCGTCTCCCGGCCGGCCTTGGCCCGCACCTAGAATCCACTGCTCCCATGGACGATTCCCAGGTCGCCTTCGACGAGCGCGGCCTCGTCCCGTGTGTCGTGCAGGACTGGCGCACGGGCGAGGTGCTCACCCTCGCGTACATGAACGCCGAGGCGCTTGCACGCACCCGGGAGACCGGCGAGACGCACTTCTGGAGCCGCTCGCGCGGCGAGCTGTGGCACAAGGGGGAGACCTCGGGCAACGTCCAGGCCGTGAAGGCCATCCGCTACGACTGCGACGCCGACGCGCTGCTCGCGCTGGTCGAGCCCGCCGGCCCGGCCTGCCACACGGGGGAGCGCACCTGCTTTCATCGCGGCGACCTCGAGCCCGGCCCGGGGGAGGCGCTGCCCGCGCTGGAGCGCGTCCTGGCCCAGCGCGTGGCGCAGCGGCCCGAGGGCTCCTACACCGTCACGCTCCTCGACGACCCCGGACTCATCGGGGAGAAGGTCGAGGAGGAGGCCGAGGAGGTGGCGCGCGCCGCGCGGGAGGAGTCCGACGAGCGCGTCGCCGAGGAGGCGGCCGACGTCCTGTACCACCTGACCGTTCTGCTGCGCTCCCGGGGCCTGGAGCTGGCCGACGTCGAGCGGGTCCTCAATGGCCGTCGCGGCTGAGCTGCCCGCCGTCGAGCCGGGTCTGGACGAGGTCCGCGCGCTCGCCCGCGAGTACAACCTCGTCCCGCTGCGCCACAGCTTCATCGACGACACCGAGACGCCGGTGTCGGCTTTCCTCAAGCTGCGCGAGGGCGGCCCCGCGTTCCTGCTCGAGTCGGCCGAGCAGGGCCAGCGCGTCGGGCGCTACTCGTTCATCGGATTCCGCCCGCGGCGCACGCTCACGTGGTCACTCGGCGACGAGGGCGATCCCTACGAGCTCGCCGCCGAGGCCGTGGCCCGCCATCGCCAGGCGCCGCTGCCCGGACTGCCGCCGTTCGCGGGCGGCGCCGTGGGCTACTTCGGCTACGACCTCGTGCGCACGGTCGAGCCGCTGGGCGACCCGAACCCCGACGTGCTCGGCCTGCCCGACATGGCGCTCATGCTCACCGATCTGCTGGTCGTCTTCGACCACCTCAACCACACGGTCTCGATCCTCGCCAACGTCTACGCCGAGGACGACGTCGAGCGCTCCTATGCGGCGGCCCGCGACGCCATCGCGCAGGTGCGCGAGCGGCTCGCCGGGCCCGTGCCGCCGGTCACGCCTGCGCCCGATCGCCAACCACCGGAGTTCCGCTCCAACATGGAGCGCGAGCAGTTCGAGGCGATGGTCGCGCGCATCGTCGAGTACGTCCACGCGGGCGACGCCTTCCAGGTCGTGCCCAGCCAGCGCTGGAGCGCCGAGGTCCCGATCGAGTCGTTCTCGATCTACCGCGGCCTGCGCGCGGTCAACCCCAGCCCGTACATGTACTTCCTCGACTTCGGCGACTTCCAGGTCGTCGGCGCCAGCCCGGAGCCGCTGCTCACGGTGACCGGGCGCCGGGCGTCCACCCGACCCGTCGCCGGCACCCGGCCTCGGGGCGCCGACGCCGAGGAGGACGTGCGGATCGCGCAGGAGCTGCTCGAGGACCCCAAGGAGCGCGCCGAGCACGTGATGCTCGTCGACCTGGGTCGCAACGACCTGGGCCGGGTGTGCGAGTACGGGACGGTGGAGGTCGAGACCTTCATGGCCGTGGAGACCTACTCGCACGTCATGCACATCGTCTCCTCGGTGGCGGGCGACCTGCGCCCCGAGATCGGCCCGATCGACGCTCTGCGCTCGGTGCTCCCCGCGGGCACGCTGTCCGGCGCGCCCAAGGTCCGGGCGATGCAGATCATCGACGAGCTCGAGCCGGTCAAGCGCGGGGGCTACGGCGGCGCGGTCGGCTACCTGTCCTACGCCGGCGACCTCGACACCTGTATCCACATCCGCACCGTCGTGGTCAAGGACGGCACGGCCCACATCCAGGCGGGCGGCGGCACGGTGGCCGATGCCAAGCCGGCCTACGAGTACGAGGAGTCCGTGGCCAAGGCGCGCGGGGTCCTGCGAGCGATCGAGCTCGCCGTCGAGCAGCGCGACTGGGCCTGAGCGTCAGGCGCTCACGTACTGCACCGTTAGCGACGCCCCGGGCACGACGAGGCTGCCGGCGGCCGACCTCGCGGCGCCCGAGTCCTGGTACGCCCCGAGGGAGATGGTGTCGCCGGCGGTGAGCCGCGCCACCGTCTGGACCTGCTGCGTGAACAGCGTCTGAGTCATCACCGCGGGATCGGTGTTGTCGATCAGCTGAAGCACCTCGTTCCCGGGGTTCCGGACGAGGTAGACCTGCCGCTCCGTGCCCCCGGCGCCGCTCCAGTGGAAGGTGCCGACGAGCAGGTAGGTGCCGGTCTTCGGGACCGAGATGGTGTCGTCGCCTGCTGTGTACATGTTTCCCGTGTCGAACGCCTGACCCGCCAGGTCGACCGGCAATGTGCCGCCATTGGCGATGCTCGGCGCCGCGGCCGTGGCACTCGCCCCGGGCAGGCCGGCCAGACCGGGGTTCGGATACGTGCCGGTCAGGGCCCCGCCCGCGGGCTTGCCGTCGATCGGGCCGGGCACGCCCTGGTCGCCCTTCAGGCCCTGGATGCCCTGCGGGCCCTGGGGTCCCTGCGGCCCCTGAGCCCCGGTCTTGCCGGCCGGAAGCTGGCCCTTGGCGAAGTCACCCGACCGCAGGCCGCTGATGTCCGCGCTGTGAAGCGACTCGTTCTTGATGTCGACGCCGGTGAGCGAACCGTCGACCACATTCACGCTCTTGACCCTCGCGGCGGCATAGGCGCCGCCCCCGAGCGCGACGAACAGCGCGACCGACGCGGTGACATTGGCGTACGTCAGATGCTTGCGGCCCATCCCGTCCTCCTTGACTCCAGGCAGTGGAGCAACACCATAGACCTAGAATCCGCCCCTGTGCGAGTTCTTGTCATCGACAACTACGACAGCTTCACCTACAACCTCGTCCAGTACCTGGGCGAGCTCGGCGCCGAGCTCGACGTCGTGCGCAACGATCGCGCCGAGGTCGACGAGCTGCTGGAGCGCGGCGCGGATCGGCTCGTCGTCTCGCCCGGGCCGTGCACGCCTGACGAGGCGGGCATCTCGGTCGAGGCCATGCGTCGCTTCCCCGAGGCCGGGGTGCGCTCTCTCGGCGTCTGCCTGGGCCACCAGTCGCTGGCGCAGGCGTTCGGCGGCAAGGTGATCCGCCACGAGCCCGTGCACGGCAAGGCCACGGTGGTCGAGCACGACGGCAGGACGATCTTCACCGGCCTCGAAAGCCCGCTGACCGTGGGCCGCTACCACTCCCTGGTCGTGGACGGCGACCTGCCCGACTGCTTCGAGCCCACCTCGGAGGGTGGCGGCGTGCTGATGGGCATCCGCCACCGCGAGCTTCCGGCCGAGGGCGTCCAGTTCCATCCCGAGTCGGTCCTCACCCCCGAGGGCAAGCGCATCCTCGAGAACTTCCTCGCCGCCTGAATGGCCAACCCGACCCTCACCAAGGCGATCGACGCCGTGGCGTCCGGGCGCGACCTCAGCGCCGACGAGACGAGCGAGGTGCTGCGCGAGATCATGGAGGACGAGGCCTCCGAGGTCGAGATCGCGGGCTTCCTCATCGGCCTGCGGACCAAGGGCGAGACCGTGGACGAGGTGGCCGGGCTGGCGCGCACCATGCGCGAGCTCGCGGCGCACGTCGAAACCGGCCGCGACGACCTGCTCGACACGGCCGGCACCGGCGGCGGGCGGCCCACCTTCAACGTGTCCACCACGGCCGCGCTGATCGCCGCCGGCGCGGGCTGCGCCGTGGCCAAGCACGGCAACCGCTCGGCCACCGGCCTGAGCGGCTCGGCCGACGTGCTCGAGGCCCTGGGCGCGCGCATCGACCTGGGCCCCGAGGCCGTGGCCGAGTGCATCCGCGACGTCGGCTTCGGCTTCATGTTCGCCCCGGCCCATCACCAGGCGACCCGCTTCGTCGTCCCGGTGCGCAAGGAGCTGGCGGTCCGCACGATCTTCAACTTTCTCGGGCCGCTGACCAACCCCGCGGGCGCCACCCAACAGCTCATCGGCGTATCCGATCCCGCCTATCTGGACACGATCGCCGGGGCCCTGGCGAAGCTGGGCGTGCGCAGGGCGTTGGTAGTGTCCAGCGAAGACGGACTCGACGAGATGAGCACCGCCGGACGCACCCAGGTCGTCGAGGTCAACGCCTCTTCGCCAGACGACCCGAGAATCGAGCGCTGGACGGTCGAGGCCGTCGATGTCGGCCTGCCCGCCGCCTCTCCGGAGGCGCTCTCCGGGGGCACGCCGGACCAGAATGCCGCCACGACCCGCCGCATCCTGAGCGGCGAGGCCGGCCCGGAGCGAGACCTCGCGGTGCTCAACGCGGGTGCGGCGATCTACGCCTCCGGCCGCGCCGAGTCGCTGGAGGCGGGCGTCCGGGCCGCCGAGGCGGCCATCGACGCCGGAGACGCCGAGCGCGCGCTGGATCGCTTCGTGGCCCGCACGACGGAGCTGACCCCCGCGAGATGAGCGTTCTCGACCGCATCGTCGAGTCCACTCGCCAGGACCTCGAGCAGCGCCGGCGCGACCATCCGATGGCCGAGCTGGAGCGCGAGCTGGAGGGGCGGGGCCAGGACCGCCCGTTCTCCGAGACCCTGGCGCGACCCGGGATCTCGCTGATCGCCGAGCACAAGCGCCGCTCACCGAGCGCCGGGACGCTGCGCCAGGGCGCGTCGGTGACCGAGATCGTCCAGGCCTACGAGCGCGGCGGGGCGTCGGCGCTCTCGATCCTCACCGAGCGCCACCACTTCGGCGGCGCGCTGGAGGACCTGCGCGAGGCTCGGTTCGCCAGCGACCTCCCGATCCTGCGCAAGGACTTCATCGTCGACGGCTACCAGCTCTACGAGTCCGCGGTGGCGGGCGCCGACGCCGTGCTGCTGATCGTGGCCGCGCTGTCGCCGCAGGAGCTGGCGCGCCTGCATCGCGAGGCCCTGGCGATCGACCTCGACGTCCTGGTCGAGGTGCACGACGAGTCAGAGCTCGAGCGGGCGCTGGAGGTCGACGCCGAAGTGATCGGCATCAACAACCGCGACCTCACGGACTTCAGCGTCAACGTCGAGCGCACCTACGACCTGCTGTCCGACGTCCCCGCGGGCAAGATCGTCGTCTCCGAATCGGGCTTCAGCGTGCGCGAGCAGCTCGACGAGCTCGAGCGGGTGGGCGTGGACGCGGCCCTCGTGGGGGAGACGCTGATGCGCGCCGAGGACCTCGAGGCCGCGACCCGCGTGCTGGCCGCGGGCGCCGACGCGGACGTATGACCGACAGGTCCGGCTCGGCGCCCCCAGGGCTTTAGTTTCGATTCACGGCCGCCGACCACACTCAGGGACCCATGAACACGTCTTCGCTGCGCACCTCTCTGCTGGCCGCCGTCCTCGGCGGCGCCGTCGTCGCGGCCGTGCTCCTGCTCGTGGGCATCGACGGATCGGACAGGACGACGACCGTCATCCAGCAGTCGCCGCTGACCGCGGCCAAGGAGGCGTCGGCGGGCGGCGGCTCCGGCCTCACCGCCCGCCAGATCTACAAGCGCGACGCCCCCGGCGTGGTCCACATCAGCTCGCAGATCGTCCAGCAGGTCGAGTCGCCCTTCGACTTCGGCCAGCCCCAGCAGCAGGGCACGGCCACCGGGTCGGGCTTCGTGCTCGACAAGAAGGGTCACATCCTCACCAATGCCCACGTCATCGAGGGCGCCTCACGGGTCACGGTCCAGTTCGAGGACAACAAGACCGTCGACGCCAAGGTGGAGGGCAAGGACCCCTCGACGGACCTCGCCCTCCTCAAGGTCGACACTGACGGCCTCGACCTCAAGCCGCTGGAGCTGGGCAACTCCAAGTCGGTGCAGGTCGGCGACCCGACGATCGCCATCGGCAACCCCTTCGGCCTGGATCGCACGCTCACCACCGGCGTCGTCTCCGCGCTCCAGCGCCAGATCCAGGCGCCCAACGGCTTTGCCATCAACAACGTCATCCAGACGGACGCCGCCATCAACCCGGGCAACTCGGGGGGCCCTCTGCTCGACGCGGCCGGCCGCGTCATCGGCATCAACTCCCAGATCGCCACCGGCGACAGCGGCGGCCAGGGCAACGTGGGCATCGGCTTCGCCGTCCCGATCAACACCGCCAAGCAGATCATCCCCCAGCTTCAGGACAACGGCAGCGTCAAGCGCGCCTATCTCGGCATCGAGGGCAAGACCATCGACGCCACCCTGTCGCGGCTGAACCTGGCCACCGACAGCGGCGTCCTCGTCCAGACCGTGCAGTCCGGCAGCCCGGCGGACAAGGCCGGCCTGCGCGGCGGCGACGCCAGCGCGACCCTCGACGGGTCCGACCTGAGCCTCGGCGGCGACGTCATCAAGAAGATCGACGGCACCGACATCCGCACGATGGACCAGCTCGCCTCGATCATCGCCGGGAAGAAGCCGGGCGACACGGTCACGATCGAGTTCCTGCGCAACGGGTCCAAGAAGACCGTCTCGGTCAAGCTGTCCCTGCGACCCAGCCAGTCGCTGGCCCCGCAGTAGCCGGGCCGCGGCGCCCGGCCCCTACGATGGGGGCATGACCGCCGTCAAGATCTGCGGGACGACCTCGCTCGCCGACGCCGAGCTCGCCGCCGACCTGGGCGCCTGGGCCGTCGGGATGATCTTCCACCCGCCCTCTCCTCGCCGCTGTCGCGAGGAGGACGCCGTCGAGATCGCCGCCGCCATGCGCCGGCGCGTCGAGGTATGCGGGGTGTTCGTCAACGCAGAGCTCGACGACGTTGCCGCCATGGCCGACCGCATCGGCCTGACCATGCTCCAGCTGCACGGCGACGAGGGGCCCTCGTTCTGCGCCGAGGCGGCCCGGCGCACCGGATGCCGCGTGATCAAGGCCAAGCAGGTTCGCTCGCTGGCCGACCTCCAGGCGCTCGAGCCCTTCCACACGGATTTCCATCTGCTCGACGCCCACCACGAGGATCTCCGGGGCGGGACGGGCCGCAACTTCGACTGGGAGCTCGTGACCCAGCGCCACTCGCCCCAGCCCCTGATCGTCTCGGGCGGGCTGCACGCCGGCAACGTCCCGGAGGCCATCGCGGCCACGCGCCCCTACGCGGTGGACGTGGCCAGCGGAGTGGAGGCCGAGCCCGGGCGCAAGGACCCGGACAAGCTGGCGGCGTTCATGTCCGCCGCTCTCGGGGTGGCGGCATGAGCGGACATCGCTTCGGCCCCTACGGGGGCCAGTACGTACCCGAGACCCTGATGCCCGCGCTGGCCGAGCTGGAGGAGGCGTGGGAGCGCACGCGCGACGAGCCCGGCTACCGCGAGGAGCTCAACACGCTGCTGGGCGACTACGCCGGGCGCCCGACCCCGCTGTACGAGGCCAGGCGCCTGTCCGAGCTCGCCGGGCGCCCCGTCTGGCTCAAGCGCGAGGACCTGATGCACACCGGCGCACACAAGATCAACAACGCGCTCGGGCAGTGCCTGCTGGCCAAGCGGATGGGCAAGGAGCGGATCATCGCCGAGACCGGCGCCGGCCAGCACGGCGTGGCGACGGCCACGGCGTGCGCGCTGCTCGGCCTGGAGTGCGTCGTCTACATGGGCGTCGAGGACATGCGCCGCCAGCGGCCCAACGTCCAGCGCATGGAGCTCCTGGGAGCCAGCGTCTCCCCGGTCGAGGCGGGCACCCGGACGCTGAAGGAGGCGACCTCCGAGGCGATTCGCGACTGGACGACCAACGTCGGCTCCACCCACTACGTGATCGGGTCCACCGTCGGCCCGGCTCCCTATCCGGCCCTCGTACGCGACCTCCAACGCGTCATCGGCGACGAGGCCCGCGCGCAGATGCTCGAGCGGCTGGGGCGCCTGCCCTCCCGGGTGATCGCCTGCGTCGGGGGAGGCTCCAACGCGATCGGCATCTTCACCGCGTTCGTCGGCGACTCCGACGTCGAGCTCATCGGCGTCGAGGCGGCGGGCGAGGGCCTGGACAGCGGGCACCACGGCGCGCCGCTCACGGCGGGGGGGCGGCCCGGGGTCCTGCACGGCTCCATGTCCGCGGTGCTCCAGGACGAGGACGGCCAGGTGATCGAGGCGCATTCGATCTCCGCCGGCCTCGACTACCCCGGCTCGGGCCCCGAGCACGCGCAGCTGCGCGACTCCGGCCGCGCCCGCTACGTCGCGGTGACCGACGCCGACGCCCTCGCGGCCTTCGAGCAGATCGCCCGGCTGGAGGGGATCATCCCGGCGCTCGAGTCCTCTCACGCGCTCGCCTGGACCCTGGCCAATGCCGGGGGCGACCTCGACCTGGTGTGCCTGTCGGGGCGCGGGGACAAGGACCTGGCCGAGGTCCTGGAACACCTGGATCGCGCTTGACGGGCATCGAGCGAATCGCCGAGGCGTTCGCCGCCAGCGCCCGGGGCGGGCGCCGGGCGGCATTCATGCCCTACCTCATGGGCGGCTTTCCCGACCTCGAGCACTCGGCGCGGATCGGCGAGGCCTACGCCGACGCCGGTGCCGACCTCGTGGAGCTCGGGGTGCCGTTCTCCGACCCGCTGGCCGACGGTCCGGTCATCCAGGCCGCGGGCTCGGCCGCCCTGCGCGCCGGCGCGACCCTGGACGGAGTCCTCGGGGTTGCCGAGCGCCTGGCGCCCCGCCTGCCGGTGGTGCTCATGTGCTACGCCAACCTCGTGTTCGCCCGCGGGCCCGAGCCGTTCGCCGCGGCCCTCGACGCGGCGGGCGTGAGCGGCCTGATCGTGCCCGACCTGCCCCTGGAGGAGTCGCCCGCGGTGCTGGCGGCGTGCGAGGCGTGCGGGATCGCGCTCGTCCCGCTGGTGGCGCCGACGACTCCCGACGAGCGCCTGGAGCGGATCGGGCGCAGCGCCCGGGGCTTCCTCTACACGGTCTCGGTCACCGGGACGACCGGCGAGCGTCAGGCGATGGACATCGAGGGCGTGATCTCCCGAGCCCGGGCGCACACCGGCGTCCCGGTCGCCCTGGGGTTCGGGATCGGGACCCCCGAGCAGGCGTCCGCGGCCGCCGACGCCGGCGCCGACGGCGTGATCGTGGGCAGCCGGCTCGTGCGCGAGGCGGCCCGGGCCGGGGATCCGGCGGCCGCCGTGCGCGCGCTGGCCACCGGGTTCGCCGAGGCTCTGAGATAGCATCCGGCTCGTATGGCACTCGTCGCCACCGTCGCCGCCAGCATGGTCGTCTGGATCGTCCTGTGGGCGATCGGCATCAAGGCCTTCGATGGGATCTGGATCGTGTTCGGCATCCTCATCGTGGCCATCGTCGGGCGCATCGCCGGGCGCTACCTGCCCGGCCGAAGCGCGCCCTGACCTGCCGCCATGGCCCGCGTCGGCATCCTGAACGGAGGAGGCGACTGTCCCGGGCTCAACGCGGTGATCCGCGCTGTCGTCCGCCGCGGCGTGATCGGAGCCGGGGACAGCGTGGTCGGCTTTCGCAACGGCTGGCTGGGCGCGATGACCGGGAATCAGGTCGAGCTGACGCCCGACAACACGCGGGGCATCCTGCACCGGGGCGGCACGATCCTCGGGACGTCGCGCACCAACCCCTACAACGAGGACGACGGCCCCGGGCGAATCGCCACCGTGCTCGACGCGGCCGGCGTGGACGCGCTGATCGCCGTGGGCGGCGATGACACGCTGGGCGTCGCCAAGCGCCTGAACGCCGAGGGCTTCAAGGTCGTCGGGGTGCCCAAGACGATCGACAACGACCTCGGCGGCACGGACTTCACCTTCGGCTTCCAGACGGCCGTGCAGATCGCCACAGACGCGATCGACCGCCTGCACACGACCGCCGAGTCGCACAACCGCGTGATGGTGTGCGAGGTCATGGGCCGCCACGCGGGCTGGATCGCCACGTATGCCGGGATCGCCGGCGACGCCAACGCGATCCTCGTCCCGGAGCGCCCGTTCGATCTCGAGGACGTGTGTGAGCGCATCCAGCTGCGCCACGACGCCGGCCGGACCTACTCCATCATCGTCGTCGCCGAGGGGGCCGTCCCGATCGGCGACGAGGGCCCGCGCGCCGAGAAGGAGGTGGATGCCTTCGGCCACGTCCGCCTGGGCGGCATCGCGGTCGAGCTGGAGGGCGAGATCGAGAAGCGCACGGGATTCGAGAGCCGCATGACCATCCTCGGGCACATCCAGCGCGGCGGGACCCCGATCGCCTACGACCGCGTCCTGGCCACGCGCTTCGGCGTCGCCGCCGTGGACGCGATCACCGCCGGCGACTTCGGCAGCATGGTCGCCCTGCGCGGCACGGAGATTCTGCGCGTGCCCATCGACGAGGCGCTGGCCGCGCCCAAGCTCCTCGACCCGTCTCTCTACGAGACGGCCGAGGTCTTCTTCGGCTGACGGGCGCCGCCGCCCTACAATCCGCCGCCGCATGCCTCGCCCCGTGCGCCTCCTCGCCCTCCTCGTCCTGCCCGCCGCTCTCGCCGGGTGTGCCGGCTCGGGCGCGACGGGCGGCGGAACGGTCGACGGCGACACCATGCGCATCTACGCCAGCCAGCCGCTCTCGGGGCGCCTGGCCGACCAGGCCCAGGCGATCGTGCGCGGCGAGCGCCTGGCCCTGGCTGACGCCGGCGGCCACGTCGGCAAGCGCCGGGTGGAGCTGATCGCCCTCGACGACGCCGACCGCGAGACCGGCCTCTGGGATCCGGGAGTCGTCTCGGCCAACGCCCGCAAGGCCGCCCAGGACGACAAGACGATCGCCTACCTGGGGGAGATGGACACCGGCGCCTCGGCCGTGTCGATCCCGATCCTCAACGAGACGGGCATCCTCGAGGTCAGCCCGACCGACACGGTCGCCGGGTTCACGCGCGGCAAGGGCGCCAACCCGGGCGAACCCGACAAGTACTACCCGACGCGTGACCGCAACTTCGCCCGCCTCGTGCCGCCCGACGACGTCCAGGCCGCCGCTCTCCTCACCCTGCTCCAGGACCAGACGACCCCTAGGGCCTACGTGGCCGAGGACGGCAAGCTCTACGGGCAGTCGCTCGCCCGCCAGTTCGTTCGCGGGTCGCGCGCGAAGGGCGTGAACGTGGTCAAGGCCAAGTCGGTGGACATGGAGAACCCCGACGTCGCCAAGGTGGCCGCCGACGTGGCGGCGTCCGGAGCGGACGCCTTCGTGTACTCGGGGGAGTGGCACGCCAAGGCGCCCGCCCTGTTCCAGGCGGTGGCCGCCGCGGCGCCCAAGATCAAGCTCTACGGCACCGCCGCGGTCGCGGATCAGGGCTTCGCGGCGCAGCTGGGCCCGGCCGCGGCGCGGACGTTCATCGTGGCGCCGGAGCTGGCCCTGCCCCGGTATCCGCCCTCGGCCAAGGCGCTGGCCAAGCGCTACGAGGCGCGCTACGGGGCGCCCATGCCCATCCAGGCGCTCTACGGATACGAGGCCATGAGCGCGACGATCGCCGCCATGAACCGGGCCGGGAAGAAGGCCAACGACCGCGGCAAGGTGATCAACCAGATGCTGGACTCACGCCAGCGCAGCTCCGTTCTGGGCACCTACTCGATCAACGAGGACGGCGATACGAGCATCCAGAGCTACGGGAGCTATCGCGTCCGCAACGGCCGCCTGGTCTTTCTGCGGGTGCTCGATCCGCTCGGCGCCTGACCGAGGGCGCGTCCTTAACCCCTGCTCAACACGGTCCGAGGGAACATCTCCTTCGGGCCATTGCACCCGTCCGATCGGGTGGCATAGGATCAGCGTCCGTTCCGTATTCCTGAGGGGGGAACTTCATTGAGAGTTCGCTTTTTCGCAGTAGCCGGCCTCGCGGTCGCGCTCGGGCTTGGCGTCGCGGCCTGCGGTAGCAGCAGCGACAGTGGTTCCGGAAGCAAGGTTTCCGGCACCAACCTGACCATCTACTCGAGCCTGCCGCTCCAGGGCACGTCCCGGGGCCAGTCGACCGCCGTGATCAAGGGTGAGAAGCTCGCGCTTGACGATCTCGCGCCGGGCGGCAAGCTGGGCAAGTTCAAGATCAAGTACGTCTCGCTCGACGACTCCACGGCCCAGAACCCGGGCACCGCGGATGAGGGCCAGACGGCACAGAACGCCCGCAAGGCGTCCGCGGACAGTTCGACCATCTACTACCTGGGTGACTTCAACTCCGGTGGCTCCAAGGTCTCGATCCCGATTCTCAACAAGAAGGGGATCCCGCAGATCAGCCCGTCGAACACCTACGTCGGACTGACGACGAACGATGCCGGGTCCGAGCCGGGAGAGCCGCAGAAGTACTACCCGGGCGGGCAAGCGGCCGGACGTACGGGCGCGTGGTTCCGCGTGACACCATCCAGGGCGCCGCCCTGGTGGCCACGAATGAAGAGCGACGGCTGCAAGGCCGTCACCCTCTGGAACGACGGCTCGACCTACGGCGCGGGCCTGGCGCGAAGAACATCGAGCTGTCGGCCAAGCAGGGCGGCCTGACGGTCGGCTGACAAGCAGCGCACCGACAAGACCGCTCCGAACTACCGCTCGCTCGCGTCCGGCATCAAGACCGACTGCTTCCTGTGGTCGGGAGTGACCGGCGAGAACGGCGTGCAGGTGTTCAAGGACGCCGCTTCGGCTTGCCCGAGCTGCAAGCTGTACGGGCCTGACGGTGTGGCCGAGGAGGCCTTCACCAACCCGAAGAAGGGCGGCATCCCGACCGACGTCGGCAAGCGCACCAAGGTCACGGTGGCAACGCTGGGCATCAAGGACCTGCCCGCCGCCAAGCCGGTGGTCGACGGGTACAGAAGAAGTACGGGACGGCTCAAGACCGCGACCCGTACGCGATCTATGGCTACGAGACCATGGCTCTCGCGCTCGACACGCTCAAGCGTGCCGGCGCCAGCGCCAACGATCGCAACAAGGTGATCAAGGAGCTCTTCAACGACGAAGGACCGCAAGAGCGTTCTCGGCACGTACTCGATCGACGCGAACGGTGACACCACGCTCACCGACTACGGCCTCTACACGATCCAGGGCGGTCTGCCCACGTATCAGAAGAAGATCGTGGCGGATCCCAACCTCATCCCGAAGGGATGAGGAACGGCAGACGGAATAAGGGGGCGGGCGAAAGCCCGCCCCCGCTTTCCTACCGGAATCGACATGGAAGCCGCTTCTGTCGCTGCCAAGCCCATCACCCGCCGGCGGGGCGATGCGGTGCGCGACTTCCTCTCCCGTTTCGGGCTCATCATCTTCCTGCTGGCGATGCCGGTCTACTACGCGCCAAGGACCTGGCGGCGGGCGACGGCCTCGCGCCGATCGCCAACCTCCTCGTCCTGGGGATCTCCAACGGCGCCATCTGGTCTCTGATCGCGATCGGCTACACGCTGGTCTACGGGATCATCGAGCTGATCAACTTCGCCCACGGCGACAACTTCATGCTCGGGACGTTCGTGGCCTTCGCGCTCTACGGCACGCTCGGGCTGACGCTGGCCACGGGAACGCCCGGGCTGATCGCCGGCCTTCTCGTGTGCCTCGTCGTCGCGATGCTCGCCTGCGCGGCCACCAACGTGATGATCGAGCGGGTGGCCTACCGCCCGCTGCGCAACGCGCCAAAGCTGGCGCCGCTGATCACCGCGGTCGGCTTCAGCTTCATCCTCCAGAACGTGGGGATCCTCTGGTACGGGTCGTCGCAGTTCTCGATCCCCGACCTCATCCACTCCCACCACGTCCTGGTGAACATCGGCGGAGTGCAGATCCACAACAGCGACGTCCTCGCCGTCGGGGTGATGATCCCGATGGTCGGGCTGCTGACCCAGTACATCAACCACAGCCGCATGGGCAAGGCGATGCGCGCCACCGCGCAGGACCCCGAGGCGTCGCGGCTGATGGGCATCAACGTGGACACCACGATCTCGTTCACGTTCCTGCTCGGCGGTCTGATGGCGGGAGCCGCGGCGCTCGTCTACGCGCTCTACCAGACCACGCTCTGGTACTTCTCGGGCTTCCAGGCCGGCCTGATCGCCTTCACCGCGGCGGTGATGGGCGGCATCGGCAACCTGCAGGGCGCGGTCCTGGGCGGGCTGATCATCGGCGTGATCCCAGAACATCTCCGATGAGCGCATCGCGTCGAAGTGGACTCCCGCCGTCGTGTTCGCCTACCTGATCATCATCATGGTCTTCCGGCCTCAGGGCCTGATCGGCGAGGAGACGAGGGAAGCCGGATGAGCGAACGGCTGCAGAGCCTGCGGGAATCCCGCCACGCCAACCTGATCGTCGCGGTCGTCGTCTTCGGCTTCGCGATCATCCTGCCCTTCTTCTTCACACCGCTGGCGAGCTTCATGAACAACGCGGTGCTGGCCCTGGCCTACGTCGTGATGGCGCTGGGGCTGAACATCGTCGTCGGCTTCGCCGGGCTGCTGGACCTCGGGTACGTCGCCTTCTACGCCTTCGGCGCGTACTCCGTCGGCTGGTTCGCCTCGGACTTCTTCAACCGGGTCAACCACGAGAAGGGAGTCCACATCGCCGTGGGTGCCTTCCCGCAGTCGTTGCCGGGCATCCACCTCAACTTCCTCATCATCGTGGTGCTGGCGGTCCTGCTCTGCGCCCTGGTCGGCATCCTCATAGGTCTGCCGACCCTGCGGCTGCGGGGCGACTACATCGCGATCGTCACGCTGGCCTTCGGAGAGATCATCCGCGTGTTCGCCTTCTTCGGCGACGACATCAAGTTCGCCAACGGCTACACGCTGACCAACGGGCGCGACTCGATCTCGCCCGTCGACCAGATCGACCTGCCGGGAATCAAACAGTTCGACTCGGCCTTCAGCCTCCGGCCGTACTACTGGTTCGCCCTGGCGATGGTGGCGTTCGTCCTGTTCGTGAACTTCCGCCTGCGCGACTCGCGGCTGGGCCGAGCCTGGGTGGCGATCCGCGAGGACGAGGTGGCGGCCGCGTCGATGGGCGTGCCGCTCGTCAAGACCAAGCTCCTGGCCTACGCCACCGGCGGGGCGCTGGGCGGAATGTCGGGCGCCTTCATCGGCAGCTACTACAACGCCGTGAACGCCAACCAGTTCCAGTTCGGGTTCTCGATCTTCATCCTGGCCATGATCATCCTCGGCGGCCTGGGCTCGATCTGGGGCGTGGTCATCGGGGCGGTCCTGCTCTCCTACATCAACACGTACTTCATCCCGGACGTCTTCAACAGCGTGCCGTCCAAGATCGGGCTGGACTTCGACCTCACCCAGCTGTCCTTCGGGATCTTCGGTTTCCTGATCGTGCTCGTCATGGTGCTGAGACCCCAGGGCCTGCTGCCCGAGCGAAGACGCAAGCTCGAGCTCGTCGAGGGAATCGGCGCCGGCGACGACCAGCTTCACGAGGTTCGCGCGTGAGCGAGGGCAACGGCAAACCCGAGGGCAACATCCTCGAGGCCAGCGACGTCTCCAAGGTCTTCGGCGGACTGGTCGCCGTATCCGATGTCCAGTTCGCGATCCCACACCGGGGCATCGTCTCGATCATCGGGCCCAACGGCGCGGGCAAGACGACGTTCTTCAACATGCTCACCGGGCTCTACAAGCCCACCACCGGGAAGATCGTCTTCGACGGCGCGAACGTGACCGGCGGGCGGCCGGACAAGATCCTCGGCCTGGGGATGTCGCGGACGTTCCAGAACATCCGCCTGTTCGCCACGATGAGCGCGCGCGAGAACGTGATGGTCGGCCAGCACGCGCGGATGAAGGCAGGCCTGATCGGCTCGATCTTCCGCCCTCCCTGGGTGAGCAAGGAGGAGCGCACGGTCTCCGACAGGGCCGCCGACCTGCTGGAGTACGTCGGGCTGCGGCCGGCGATCCACGACGAGCTGGCGATCAACCTCTCCTACGGCGACCAGCGCCGGGTGGAGATCGCGCGCGCCCTGGCGTCGGGCCCGAAGCTGCTGCTGCTCGACGAGCCGACGGCGGGGATGAACCCCCAGGAGTCGGCCAACCTCGTGGAGTTCATGCGCAAGCTGCGCGACGAGCGGGACGTGACGATCCTGCTCATCGAGCATGACATGAAGGTCGTCATGAACGTCTCCGAGTACATCACGGTGCTCGATCACGGCAACAAGATCTCCGAGGGCGTCCCCGAGGAGGTCCGCAAGGACCCCAAGGTCGTGGAGGCCTACCTGGGCACCGCGGCCTCGACGACGGGCGAGGGGACCTGAGCCGTGGCGCTGCTCGAGGTCTCGGACATTCACACCTACTACGGGAACATCGAGGCGCTGAAGGGCGTCTCGCTGACCGTGGACGAGGGGGAGGTCGTCACTCTCATCGGGTCCAACGGCGCCGGCAAGTCCACGACGCTGCGCTCGATCTCGGGTCTCACGCCACCTCGCGAGGGCTCGATCCACTTCGACGGCGAGGACGTCAGCGCGGTCCCGCCCCAGGAGATCGTGCAGCGGGGGATCTCGCTGTCGCCCGAGGGGCGCCACGTCTTCCCGCGGATGACCGTGCGGGAGAACCTCGACATGGGCGCCTACCTGCGCCGTGACTCCTACAGCGACGACATGGACCGGGTGTTCGACCTGTTCCCCCGCCTCAAGGAGCGCGAGCGCCAGAAGGCGGGCACGATGTCCGGCGGCGAGCAGCAGATGCTGGCCATCGGCCGGGCGCTCATGGCCCGCCCCAGGCTGCTGCTCCTGGACGAGCCCTCGATGGGCATAGCCCCGATCCTGGTGGACCGCATCTACGAGACGATCGCCGAGATCAACTCGCAGGGCACGACCATCCTGCTCGTGGAGCAGAGCGCGAACCACGCCCTGAACGCCTCGGCCCGCGGCTATGTGCTGGCCACCGGCCAGGTCGCGCTCGCCGACTCCTCGGAGGCGCTCCAGAAAAACGAAGAGGTCCAGAAGGCCTACCTGGGCGCATGACCTTCATCTTCGCTCTCCTCGGCGCCAAGGCTCTCTATCTCCTGTGGGCCTGGCTGGCCTCCTCGATCATCGCCTCGCTGCTCTCGGCCCGTAAGGGGTACGGCGAGAAGCCGGGCCTGGCCACCGGCCTGCTCACCAGTGCCCTGGCCATCGTGATCTGGCTGGTGTGGCCGGCCCGCAAGGGCTCCCTGTGGAAGACCGACGGGCCGATCCCCAAGCGAGGTAAGCGCATGGCTCCGCCGCCGGTGGTGACGTCCGAGAAGGCCGAGGACAGCCCGAGCGGAGACACCACGCCGCGGCCGGGCAAGGGCCAGGACTACTAGGCCGCGGGCGCTCGGTCGCTCAGTCGAGCGCGGAGCGCAGCGCCTCGTCGAGCTCCGGGTGCTCGTAGGCGTAGCCGAGCTCCTGCGCGCGCTTGGGAACGGCGCGGCGGCCCTCGGTGACGATCTCTGCCATGTCGCCGTAGAGGACCTTGATCGCGAAGGCGGGAACCGGGGCGAACGCGGGCCGGTGCAGCGCGCGGCCCAGCGCCCGGGAGAAGTCCCGGTTGGTGGCGGGCTCGGGCGAGACGGCGTTTACGGGGCCCGTCCAGTCGTCTCCGTCCAGCGCCGCCAGGTACATGCCGGTGATGTCGTCCAGGTGGATCCACGGCATCCACTGCTTCCCGCCCGCGACCGGCCCGCCGATGCCCAGCTTGAAGAACGGCAGCATCTTGGCCAGCGCGCCGCCCTCCTGGGAGAGCACGACGCCGGTGCGCAGCCGGACAACCCGGACGTCGAGCTCCTGCGCGCGGCAGGCCTCGGCCTCCCACACCGCGCACACCTGCGCGAGGAAGTCCGGCGCGGCGGGCTCGTCCTCGGTGACCTCCTCGTCACCTCGAGGGCCGTACCAGTCGATGCCGCTGGCGCAGACCAGGACCTTGGGCCGGGGGTCGGCGTCCTGAATGCCGGCGACGAGGTTGCGCGTCCCGAGCTCGCGGCTCTCGCGGATCCTCGCCTTGACCTCGTCGTTCCAGCGCTGCGCGACCGGCTCGCCGGCGAGATGCACGACGCCGTCGCGCCCGCTCAGCGCGTCGGTCGGCGCCGGGCCGGCCATGGGGTCCCATTCGGCGCCGTCCACGCCGAGCTCCGCGGCGGCCCGGCTCGGGCGGCGCGACAGGACGGTCACCTCGTCGCCGCGCGCCTTCAGGCGCTCGACGAGGCGGCGGCCGATGAGGCCCGTGGCTCCGGTGACGGTGACGCGCATCGCGGCAACCTATACCCGGCTTGCGGTGAGAGACTCCCCTCCGGCGACTGCAGCTTTGGTGGGGTCATGGCCCCCACAAGGCTGCAACCGCGTCCGATGACGATGGCCGACCTACGGCTCCCTGGGGTCTGACCCTTGGGGGCGGGGGGCCGTGCGGCCCGGCCGCGGTTCCGCGGAACCGCCTGTCGGCTGACCTACGACGGCGAGATGATCTGGTGCGTCTCGGTGTCGGCGAAGCCGACCTCGTCGCCGGCCTCGGCGATGCCCTGGGCGCGGGCGGTCTCGGCGACGGCGGCGGCGACGGCCGGGGCGATGTCGCGGTTGAAGACCGAGGGAATGATGTAGTCCTCGCGCAGCTCGGACTCCGGGATCGCGTCGGCGATCGCGCGGGCCGCGGCCGTCTTCATCTCCTCGGTGATCTGGCGGGCGCGAACGTCCAGCGCGCCGCGGAAGATCCCCGGGAAGGCGAGCACGTTGTTGATCTGGTTGGGGTAGTCCGAGCGGCCCGTGGCCATGATCCGCACGCGGCCGGCGGCCTCCTCGGGCGAGACCTCGGGCGTCGGGTTGGCCATGGCAAAGACCATCGGGTCCGGGTTCATGCGCGAGAGCGCCTCGGGCGGTACGACCTTGGCGCCGGACACGCCGATCAGCAGGTCGGTGCCCTCGAGCAGGCTCTCGGGCCCGCCGGCGCGCTGGGCGTGGTTGGTGACCTCGGCGTACCAGCGCTTCATCGGGTTCAGGGTGCCCTCGACGTAGTCCGCGCGGCCCGTGTGCAGGGCGCCCTTGGAGTCGACGCCGACGATGTCGGTCACCCCGGCCGCCATGAGGATCTTCGTCACGGCCACGCCGGCGGCGCCCAGGCCGAACACGACGACGCGCAGCGCCTCGATCTCGCGCCCGGTCAGCTTGCAGGCGTTCAGCAGGGCGGCGAGGACGACGATCGCCGTCCCGTGCTGGTCGTCGTGGAAGACGGGGATGTCGAGCGAGACCTTCAGGCGCTCCTCGATCTCGAAGCAGCGCGGCGCGGCGATGTCCTCGAGGTTGATGCCGCCGAAGGCGGGGGAGATGAGCTCGACCGTGCGGACGATCTCGTCGGTGTCCTTCGTGTCCAGGCAGATCGGGAAGGCATCGACCCCGGCGAACTCCTTGAAGAGCATCGCCTTGCCCTCCATCACCGGCATCGCCGCCTCGGGGCCGATATCCCCGAGCCCGAGCACGGCGGTCCCGTCGGACACGACGGCCACCGTGTTGCGCTTGATCGTGTACTGGAAGGCCTTCTTGGGATCGGCCTCGATCGCCTTGCACACGCGCGCCACGCCCGGCGTGTATGCCATCGACAGGTCGTCGCGCGTGCGCAGCGGGTGCTTGTTGCGCTGCTCGATCTTGCCCCCGACGTGCAGGAGGAAGGTGCGGTCGGTCGTGTCGATCACGGCCGCGCCGTCGCAGCCGTCGATCGCGGCCACGATCGCGTCCCAGTGGTTCTGGTCGCCCGCGGCCACGGTGATGTCGCGCACGGTGTTGGCGTCGTCGACCGAGATCAGGTCGACCGCGCCGATCGTGCCGCCCGCCTCGCCGATGGCGCTCGCGACCGCGCCCAGCATTCCGGGCTTGTGCGCGATCTGCACGCGGATGGTGAGGGAGTACTGGGCTGAGGGGGTGAGGGGCACGGGACCGTCCGGCGTCCCATCATAGAGTTAGTGGTCGTGGCCTCCGAGCACGACGAGCTCTTCCTGATCGACGGCAATTCACTCGCCTACCGGGCGTTCTTCGCGCTGCCGGAGTCGATCGCCACGTCCACGGGAGAGCCGACCAACGCGATCTTCGGCTTCGCCTCGATGCTGGTGAAGATCCTCACGGATTACGGCCCGAAGGGCACGGTCGTGGTGTGGGACGCCGGGATGTCGGGACGCAAGGAGGTCTACGACGAATACAAGGCCCAGCGCCGCAGCCGCCCCGACCTGCTCAAGGAGCAGTGGCCGCACCTGGCGCCGATCGTGGAAGCGTTCGGCTATCGCAACGTCTCGGTCGAGGGCTACGAGGCCGACGACGTGATCGCGGCGATCGTGGAGAGGGCGAAGGCCCAGGACGTGCCGGTGATGGTCGTCACGGGGGATCGCGACGCCTACCAGCTGGTCGACGACGGGCGCATCCGGATCATGACGACGTCGCGCGGGATCACCGACACGAAGATCTACGACCGCGAGGGCGTGATCGACCGCTACGGGATCCCCCCGGAACTGGTTCCCGACTTCATCGGGCTCAAGGGCGACACCTCGGACAACATCCCGGGCGTCCCGGGGATCGGCGACAAGACGGCGGCGCAGCTGCTCCAGGAGTTCGGCTCGCTGGAGGGCGTGCTGTCCAACGTGGACAAGATCTCCGGGGCCAAGCGCAAGCAGAACCTCACCGAGCACGCCGAGGACGCGCGGGTGTCCAAGCGCCTGGCCACGATGGTCCGCGACATCGACGTGGACGTCGACCCGGCCACAGAGGCCTCCCGCGAGCCCGACCGCTCGCAGCTGCGCGACGTCTTTCGCCGCTTCGAGCTGCGCGACCCTTTGCGCCGCCTTGAGGAGGCGCTCGACCTCGCCGAGGCCCAGCCCGTGCCCGCGGCCGGCGGCGAGATGGCGCTCACCGCGCGGGTGCGAGAGGTCCCCATGGCCGGCATCGCCCAGGTCAAGGGCGATCCGGTGGCCTTGGCCGTCCGGGCGCCCGAGGTCCCCGATGACGCCCTGTTCGGCGAGGGGACCTGGCGTTTCGGCGCGATCGGAACCGGCGAGCTGGCGCTGGCGGGCGACGCCGAGGGCCCCGAGGCGGTCGTGGCCGCGCTGGGCGAGCGCCCGGTGGCCGTGCACGACGCCAAGGCCCTGCGCGCCGTCCCGCCGCACCTGGCCCACGACACGATGGTCGCGGCCTACCTCATCGATCCCGCCGCGCGCGCGTATCCGTTCGACGAGCTGTGCTCGGACCGCGGCGTGGAGTGCGACGTGGAGGATCCGGCGGCGCACGACGCGGTGCTGGTGCGCTGGCTGGCCAACTGGCAGCGCGAGACCCTGCGCGAGCGCGATGCCGAGGGTCTGCTCGACGACATCGAGCTCCCGCTCGTCCACGTGCTGCGGGCGATGGAGGTGGCGGGCATGAAGCTCGACACCGACCGCCTGGCCGCCATTGCCGACCGCGTGCGCGCCGACTCCGACGCCCTGGAACGCGAGATCTGGGAGCTGGCGGGGGAGGAGTTCACGATCGGCTCGCCCCAGCAGCTCTCCGAGGTCCTGTTCACCAAGCTCGGGTTGTCGCGCAAGCGCCGGGGCAAGACCGGCTACTCGACCGACGCCCGCGTGCTGCAGGCCATCCGCTCCGAGCACGAGATCATCCCCAAGATCGAGCGCTGGCGGGAGCTCACCAAGCTGACCTCCACCTACCTCGAGGCGCTGCCTGCCCTGATCGACCCCGACGACGGGCGCCTGCACACGACCTTCAACCAGACGACGGCGGCCACGGGCCGGCTGTCCTCGACCGATCCCAACCTGCAGAACATCCCCATTCGCACCGAGCTGGGACGCGAGATCCGCGCCTGCTTCGTGGCCGAGCCGGGCAACCTGCTGGTCTCGGCCGACTACTCGCAGGTCGAGCTGCGCGTCCTGGCGCACATCGCCGGCGAGGACGCGCTGCGCGAGATCTTCGCCCGCGGCGAGGACGTGCACACCGCCACCGCGGGCGAGGTCCTGGGCCTGGAGCCCGAGCAGGTGGACCCGGCGGCACGCTCGAAGGCCAAGATGATCAACTTCGGGATCGTCTACGGCCTGAGCGCCTACGGCCTGGCCGATCGCCTCCAGATCGACGCAGGAGGAGGCGGCGCGCCTTCATCGAGCGCTACCTCGACCGCTTCCCGGCGGTGCGGCGGTTCATCGACGAGACGATCGCGTTCGCCGCCCAGGAGGGCTACGTCGCGACGCTGTTCGGCCGGCGCCGGCGCATTCCCGAGCTCCGGGCCCGCAACCGCCAGACGCGCCTGCTGGGCGAGCGGCTGGCCGTGAACACGGTTATCCAGGGCACCGCGGCGGACATCATCAAGCTGGCGATGGTGCGCTGCCACAACGCATTGGCCGACGCCGGCCTTCAGACCCGCCTGATCCTCCAGATCCACGACGAGCTGCTCTTCGAGGGAGCCGAGGCCGAGGCCGAGCAGGCCCGCGAGATCGTGTGCCGGGAGATGGTCACGGCCTGTGAGCTCGACCCGGCGCTGACCGTGGACGCGGGCGTCGGGGCCAACTGGCTGGACGCCAAGTAGGAGCCGGATTGGACCGCGGACTCGCCGTCATCCTCACCGCCTGCGTCGGCGGGCTGATCGCTCTCCAGGCGCCGATCAACTCGACCCTGGGCAGGTCCATCGGGACGTGGCAGGCCGCGACGGTGTCCTTCGGCATCGGCACCGCCGTGCTCCTGGCCATCGCCCTGATCGGCGGGGGCGGCTTCGGTGACCTCGGCGAGGTGCGCCACCTGGCCTGGTACTACCTGCTCGGCGGGGTGCTGGGTGCGGCCTACGTGACCACGGTCCTCGTCACGGTGCGCACTCTCGGCGCGGGAGGGGTCACCGCGGCGACCATCGCCGGGCAGCTGACGATGGCGATCGTGGTCGACCAGCTGGGGATCCTCGGCGTGCAGAAGCACACGATCTCCTGGCACCGGCTGGTCGGGGTGATCCTGCTGGCCGTCGGGACCTTCCTCGTCGTCCGCGACTGAAAATCCTCGGGTGCCTGCCCCAGTGTGGGCGCCCGAATGAATTGGCATCCTCCTGTCACATCTACGAGGAGGAATGTTTCACGTGATACGAAAGACCCTGGTCGTCCTGGTGGGGGGAGCGCTCATCCTGGGGGCGGCGGCATGCGGCGGCGATGACAACAGCGGCGATGGACAGGCGAAGAGCGCCTGGAAGGCCAGCCCCGAGGCCAAGGAGTCGCTGTCCGCGTCGCTGCCCGCGTTCAACAAGGCGATCGCGTCCCAGAGCTGCCAGGCCTATGCGCCGTTCGCGCTCACCTTCACCCGTCCGGCGGCCGCGACCCCGGGCAGCCCGGCGATCGCGAAGGACGAGTGTCCGAGCTACCGGCCGCTGCTGGCCCGTAGCCTCAAGGGCGTCCGGTTCACGCAGGCCAGGGAGTACGGCACGGCGGCGATCGCCTCGGGTCCCGGTCCCAAGCTGGGCCGCTACACGAACCACACGGCGGTCTTCGTCCTGGACTGGGACGGCAGGTACCGCTTCTGGCTTACCAACGCCGGCGACCAGCAGATCGGGTCCAAGCCCAAGCCGGGCACCGACTTCCAGTCGAGCGTGAACACGTTCCTGAAGGCCGTGCGCACGAAGGACTGCGCGGCCCTGCAGCACGTGACCTTCCCGGGCGCGGGAGTCAACCAGGGCGCCACGCCCAAACAGGCGTGCGACGCCGTGTTCAACGGCCACAACCTGGCGCCGGAGCTGCGCGCGGACCCGTCGGCCAAGGCGATGAAGATCGGGGAGACGATGGACTTCGGCTTCTTCGGCGTGGCGACGAAGCGCAACTACTACACGTTCATCGTCAACACGACGCCCGACGATGCCGGCGCCGCGTGGAAGGGTCGCGCGAAGGCGGTCGTGGTCGACTACTTCCCGAACTACAAGCCCGTCGCCTGAGTCGCAACCGGCGGTCGCCGCCACGGGCAACCGGCCCTTGCGCGGCGACCGCCTGCCATTCTAGTTTTGGGTTTCATGGAGGTGTCCGAGGACAGGCGTGAGGGCGAGCGGCGGATGGCCGAGCGCCGACGCGGGACGGGCGGGCGCCGGGCCGCGGACGCGCGGCGCTCGAGCCTGAACACGGCCTGGGCCGCGGCCTGGGCGATCGCGGGGGCGATCGTGGTGCTCTACCTCTTCTTCGTCGTGCTCGACGCGGTGCAGCCCGATGATGCCCCGGTGGTTTCGATCGTCGTGCTGGTGCTGGCGGCGGCCTGGCTCGTGCATGCCTGGAGACGGCTGCTGGCGCCCCGCGGTCACGTCTCGCGCGCCGATCACGAGCGCCGCGGCTTCTGAGACACTCGCCGTGTGCCGGAGACGGTCACGATCCCCCGGCGCTTCAACGGGCCGCCCGACCTGGGGCACGGCGGCTACTCGTGCGGGACGCTCGCCCGTCTGGTGGACTCGCCCGCCGCCTCGGTCTCACTGAGGCGGCCCGTGCCGCTGGACCGCCCGCTCACGGTGCGCCGCGAGGCCGACGGGAGCGTGGCGGCCCTGGACGGAGACGACGTCGTGGCACAGGGCGCCCCGGCCGAGCTCGACCTCGACGTGCCCGAGCCGCCCTCGGCCGAGGAGGCACGAGCGGCCCGGGGCGACAATCCCTGGCTGGCCGACCACCCCTTCCCGACATGCTTCGGATGCGGCACCCGGCGCGATCGCGCCGAGGCGATCGCCACGCTGCTGGGCCCGGTGGCCGGCCGCGAGAACCTCATGGCGGACACCTGGACGCCGCAGGCGGAGTTCGCCGACGCCGAGGGCTCAGTGACGCCCCTGTTCCTCTGGGCCGCGCTGGACTGCCCGACGGGCGCCGCGGCGATCGACCCCGGCAGCGGGGCGCAGGTGCTGGCCAACCTGACCGTCCGCCCCGGCCCCGCGCGCGCGCGGGCGGGCGAGGAGCACGTGGTGATGGCCTGGCTGCTGGGCCGCGAGGGGCGCAAGAGCCGCGGCGCCGCGGCTCTGATCTCCCCGGCGGGCGACATCTGCGGTGTCTCGCAGGGCCTGTGGATCGAGCTGCGCGATCCGGCCACGCACGGCGCCGCGCGCTGAAGGTCACAGAGATTCCCGGGGCACGGGCGTAGGCTTTCCCCATTAGAAACGGTGGAATGGGAAGCTCGCCTCTGCGCCTGCGGCTGCTGGGTGGATTCGGCGTAACCGTGGGGAACCGCGCGGTTCCCGAGAGCGCATGGCGCCTGCGCAAGGCCAAGAGCCTGCTCAAGCTTCTGGCGCTGGCGCCCGATCGGCGCCTGCACCGCGAGCGGGCGGCCGAGCTGCTGTGGCCCGACCGCGCGGCCGACTCGGCGGCGAACAACCTCCACCAGGCGCTCTACGTCGCCCGCCGCGCGCTGGAGGCGCGCGGGGGCCGACGCCCTGGAGTGTCTGGCCCTGCGCGACGACATGCTGGTGCTGTGCGAGGACCGGCCCGGTCGAGATCGACGTCGTGCGTCTTCGAGGAGGCGGCCGAGGCCGCCCGCGCGGCCGGGACGCGCCGACGCGCTAGCGCGGCGCGCTCGCGCTGTACGGCGGCGAGCTGCTGCCCGAGGACCGCTACGAGGACTGGGCGGCGGCCGGCGCGAGGCGCTGCGCGAGCTCCACCTCGCCCTGCTGCTGGAGCTCGGCCGAGCGCCACGCGCAGGACGGCGACGCGGCCGGCGCGATCGAGGCGCTCGCAGCGGGCGGTCGTGGACGACCCGCTGCACGAGGAGGCCCACCGCCGGCTCATGCGGCTCTTCGCGGAGGCCGGCCGGCGCCAGCAGGCGCTCGCCCAGTACCAGCAGCTGCGCCAGACGCCTGCGCCGCGAATACGCGGCCGATCCCGACCCCGAGACCCGCCGCCTCTACCGGACGTCCTGCGCCGGCCGGGTGGAGCCCGTGCCGGCGATCCGGCGCCGACGAGCCCCGGCCGCCGGGCGCGCGGCGCGGGTCGGCGAGGCCCGCGCCGTGGCCCGCGCACAACCTCCCGGTCGCGCTGACGAGCTTCATCGGGCGCGAGCGCGAGCTGGCCGAGCTGCGCGCGCCAGCTGCGACCGCGCGCGCCTGCTCACGCTCACCGGCGCCGGGCGGGGCGGGCAAGACGCGGCTGGCGCTCGAGGTGGCGGGCGCGCGAGCTCGGCGAGTCTATGACGACGGCGTCTGGCTGGTCGAGCTCGCGCGCCCTGGCCGACCCGCGCCTCGTGGCCGCAGGCGACGGCCTCCGTCCTGGGCATGCAGCTGCGCTCGCGCCGACGACGCCGACGGCCGCGCTGGCGCGCCTGATCGGTGAGCGGCGCCTCCTGCTCGTGCTCGACAACTGCGAGCACCTGGTCGGCGCGTGCGCGCGGCTGGCCGAGCGGCTGCTGCGCTGCCTGCCCCGGGCTGCGCGTCCTGGCCACCAGCCGCGAGCCGCTGCGCATGCCGCGGCGAGGTGACCGTCCGGGTTCCGTCGCTCGGCCTCCCGGACCCCGAGTCGGACTGCCCGCCCGCCGAAGCTCGATCGAGTTCGAGTCGATCCGCCTCTTCACCGAGCGGGCGGCCGACGCCGCGCCGGGCTTCGCGCTCACGCGGGAGAACGCCGCGCAGCGTGGCCGAGGTCTGCTTTCGCCTCGACGGCATGCCGCTGGCGATCGAGCTGGCCGCCGCTCGTGCCGGGGTGCTCACGCCCGGCGCAGACGCCGCGCGCCTGCGCGAGTCGCATCGACGTGCTCGGCGGCGGGCGCGGCGCGGCTCACGCGCCAGCAGACGCTGGCGCGCGACGCTGAAGTGGAGCCACGATCTGCTGACCGAGGCCGAGCGCGTGCTCTTCCGGCGCCTGGGCGTCTTCGCCGGCTCGCTTCGGCGCTGGAGGCCGTGGAGGGGGTGTGCGGCGGCGACGGGCTCGAGGCGGGGGAGACCCTCGAGCTGCTGGGGCGCCTGGTCGACAAGTCGCTCGTCACCGCCGAGGAGGAGCGCGGCGAGTACCGCTATCGCCTGCTGGAGACGATGCGCCAGTACGCCCGCGAGCGCCTGGCCGAGGTGCGCGAGACGGCGGCGCTGGAGGCCCGCCACCGCGCCTGGTACCTCGCGCGTCGCCGAGGCGGCCGACCCGGACGAGGCCGGCGAGCGCTTCTTCGAACCCGTCGAGGTGGACCTCGACAACCTGCGCGCCGCGCTGGCCTCGGGGCTGCGCGACGACCCCCGCTGCGCGCTGCATATCGCGGTCGCGCTGTGGCCGCTGTGGATGCGCCGCGGGTACTTCACCGAGGGCGCGCGGCTGCTGGACGCCGCCCTGGCCGCCGACACCGAGCCCACGCAGCTGCGCGCGCGCGGAGTGGTCGCGGCCTCCGCCCTGGCCGTGCGCCTGGCCCGCCAGGAGCGCATCGTGGCGCTGGCCGAGGAGGCCCGGGTGATCCAGGAGCAGCTGGGCGACGACCGGGGAGTGGCCACGGCCCTGCTCTACCAGGGGGTGACCGAGGCGGCGCGCACCCGCAACGCCGTCGCTCGGCGCTCCCTCGAGCGGGCCCACGCGCTCGCTCTGGAGGTCGGCGATCCGCTCGTGGCGGCCGAGTCGCGCCACGCGCAGGGGGTGGAGGCCCACTGCCGCGGCGACGACGCCACGGCGCGCAGCCTGATGGAAGAGGGCCTCCAGCAGCTGGCCGAGGCCCGGGACTCCGACTCCTCCTATGGGCCACGACGATCGGCCTGGTGATCGCCCACGACGCCCGCGGGCGCCAGCGCATGTACTTCGAGGACACTCTGCTCCTCTTCCGTGAGGTCGGCGCGCGCGCCGCGCGCGCCTACATGCTCTGCGACTACGCGATCATTGCGCGCGCTCAGGGTGACTACGACGCGGCTCGCGAGGCCCTCGACCAGCGCCCTGGTCTCCCACCGCGAGCACGACGACCTGCACGGCACCGCCGTGACGCTCAACGGCCTGGGGAACCTCGCCCGCTCGCGCGAGCAGTTCGAGCTCGGGCGCGAGTGGCTGGAGGAGGCCCTCGCGCTGCGCCAGAACATGGGTGACCGGCGCGGGACCGGGATGACGCTGGGCAGCCTGGGCCTGCTCGCGGCCCGGGCGGGCGATCCTGAGGAGGGCCGCCGGCACATTCGCAGCGCCCTGGCGATCTTCGCCGAGACCGACGACGGGCCCGGCCGCCCGGGAATGCTGCTCAACCTGGGCAACCTCGAGTTCGAGGCGGGCGAGCTCGACCGCGCGCTCCCGATCCTCGAGGAGGCCTCCGAGGCGTTTCGCTCCCAGATGATCATGCGCGGCTGGGGCTGGCCGACCTGCACGTTCGCCGAGGCGCTGATGGACGCCCCGGAGCCCGACGAGGCGCGGGCGCGGCGCCTGCTCGGCGCAGCTCGCACCGAGCTCGCTGAGATCCGCGACGAGCGCGGACTGGCGCAGATCGCGGGCCTGGAGGCACGCCTGGAGCGGTCCGCGAGCCCGGCAAACGCGGGCTTGGACCGCGGTTAAGCGGCCGCTAAGAGGTGCCTTCGTACTGTCGCTCCCACGGAACGAGAACTACAGGAGGACGTAATGACGACACAGGAGATGACGCGGTCCGTGCTGGGTGACGGGACGATCGCCGAGCTGGCGGAAGCCGTGCGAGGCGACGTGATCGAGCCGGGCGACGCGGCCTACGACGAGGCGCGCGCGATCTGGAACGGCGCGCACGACCGCCGGCCGGCGCTGATCGTGCGCTGCGCGGGCGTCGCGGACGTCATGCGGGCGGTCGAGTTCGCCCGCAGCCAGGACCTCGAGATCGCCGTGCGCGGCGGAAGCCACAGCATCCCCGGCTTCTCGACCGTCGACGGCGGGATCGTGATCGACCTCAGCCCGATGCAGGGCGTGCGGGTCGACGCCGAGAACAGCACCGCGCGCGCCGAGGGCGGCGTGCAGTGGGGCCGCTTCGACCACGAGACCCAGGCATTCGGCCTCGCGGTCACGGGCGGGCTGGTCTCGACCACCGGCCTGGGCGGATTCACGCTGGGCGGCGGCATCGGCTGGCTCGTGCGCAAGCACGGCCTGACCGCCGACAACCTGATCTCCGCCGACGTGGTCACGGCCGACGGCCGGCTCGTGACGGCCAGCGCGGACGAGAACCCCGACCTGCTCTGGGGCCTGAAGGGCGGCGGCGGCAACTTCGGCATCGCCGTGTCGCTCGAGTACAACGTCCATCCCGTCGGGCCCATAGTCATGGGCGGGCCGACGTTCTATCCGGGTGAGCGCGCGGGCGAGATCCTGCGCTTCTACCGGGAGTTCGTGCAGGACGTCCCCGACGAGCTGACGACGATCGCGAACCTGCTCCACGCACCGCCCGCGCCGTTCATCCCCGAGGAGTGGCACGGCAAGCCCCTGATCGGGCTGATCGCGTGCTACTCGGGCTCCGTCGAGGACGGCCAGCAGGCCGTGGCGCCGCTGCGCGAGCTCGGCGACCCGGTGGCCGACCTGATGGGCCCACTGCCCTACACGGCGCTTCAGGGCCTGCTCGACCCGCTCTGGCCGCACGGCAAGAACGCCTACATGAAGGCGGGCTACGTCCGTGAGCTGGACGACGCCGCGATCGACACCGCGGTGCGCTACCAGCAGGAGGCCACCTCGCCGGAGTCGGAGATCCACTTCCACCACTTCGGCGGCGCGGTCGCCCGGGTGGACGCGGATGCCACCGCCTACCGGGAGCGCCAGGCCCCGTACGTGATGAACGTGATCGCCGCCTCCAGCGACGCGGAGGGCTTCGACTCCCACGTCGACTGGGCCAAGCGGCTGTACTCGGACATCGAGCCGTCGCTCACGGGCGGCGCGTACATCAACTTCCTCTCCGACGAGGGAGAGGACCGGGTGCGCGCGGCCTACGGCGAGGAGAAGTTCGCCCGCCTGCAGGCGCTCAAGGACGAGTACGACCCGACCAACCTGTTCCACCTCAACCAGAACATCCCGCCCAGCGGAAACTGAGGCGGCAACAAACGCGGCGCGGCTAGGCCGCGACCGCCCTCGGCCGCGCCGCCCGCGCGGCCGGGGGCGGGCCCGCGAACTCGGGCGGGGCGATGCGCAGGTAGTGGTTGAAGGCCCAGTCGGCGACGCGCCGGCGCTCGAGCAGCCCGAGGAAGCGCGTCAGCGCGCGGGGCGGGACGCGCGGCACGAGGTCCTGGACGCGCTTGAGCGCCTCGAACTTCCAGCGGTGCGAGTCGCTGAACGCGTGGTAGCGGCACAGGGCCTCGTCCCTCGTGCGCCGGCCCTCGACGACGGCGCGCAGCTCGCGCCCGCACGCGATCCCGAAGTACAGGGCGGTGCGGATCCCCTCGGCGGTCGTGGGCAGACAGTGGCCGGCGCTGTCCCCGGTGAAGAAGATCCCGTCCTGGGTGGCGGGGCGGATGCGGTGGGGGATCCAGTTCCCCTGGTAGCGAACGGGGGGGAGGCTCAGGTCGTGCGCCAGCTGGACGGTCTCGCGCTTGACCGGCGGCACGGGGTCGAACGAGCCCACGCCGACGCGCATCTCGTTGTCGGCGGGAAAGCTCCACGCGTATCCCGCGCGCACGTAGGAGCGATCGATCCACAGCTCGAGGTCCTCGCCGCGGCCATGGGGGTGGACCTCGAGGCCTCGCGAGAGGAAGGCCTCGGGCGGCTGGACGTTGGGCCCCGGGCCGAGGATCCGCCGCCAGCCCAGGGCGTCGACGATGAGCGGGGCGCGCAGGTCGCCGCGATCGGTGTGCACCAGGTCGCCGGTGCGGCCGTTCACCTTGGCCGTCTCGAAGCCGGCGTCCGGGCTCTGCGCGCGCAGCAGGCCGCAGAGGGTGCGGTAGTCGAAGGTCGAGAACGTCCAGGGCAGGCGCCAGCGGGCGCTCCCGTGGGGCGTGTGGACCAGGAGATCGCCGAACGTCTGCTGGATCGACTCCTCCAGGCCGAGCGCCCGCAGCCAGGCCGTGGGGATGCCGCAGGCCGACGTCTGGCGCTCCCCGACCTCGTAGCGATCGACGATCAGCGTCCGCGCCCCGGAGCCGGCGAGCTCGCGCGCCACCGCCAGGCCCGCGAAGCTCGCTCCGCAGATCAGGACGTCGTAGTCGCCGTCCAGGGGAGTGCGTGCATCGCCGCGCTTGGTCTCGCGCTTCGGCATGGCGCAGGATGATACGGGCGGGCGTTTGCCCCGGATGACCCGGTCGGGAGCGGTTCCTTCGCTAACCTAGCCTGCTCATGGCCGAGACCACCGCCACCCTGCCCCCCGACGCCAAGGTCGTCGAGGGCTCCGACGGGCTGCTCCTGGAGATCGACGGGCAGGTCGTCCCCAACTACGACGCCACGCTGCATCCCTTCTCCGAGGGCGACGTCGTGAGCGGCAAGGTGGTGCGCATCGACGCCGACGAGGTCCTCGTGGACATCGGCTACAAGTCCGAGGGGGTCATCCCCTCCAACGAGCTTTCGATCCGCAAGTCGGTCGATCCGTCGGACGAGGTCGAGATGGGCGAGGAGGTCGACGCGCTCGTCCTGACCAAGGAGGACCAGGACGGCCGGCTGATCCTGTCCAAGAAGCGCGCCCGCTTCGAGAAGGCGTGGCGGCGCATCGAGGCGGCGGCCGAGTCCGGCGAGCCGGTCAAGGGCACCGTCATCGAGGTCGTCAAGGGCGGCCTGATCATCGATCTCGGCGTCCGCGGCTTCCTGCCGGCGTCCCTGGTCGACATCCGCCGCGTGCCTCACCTGGACGAGTACATGGGCACGGAGATCGAGTGCAAGGTCATCGAGCTCAACCGCTCGCGCAACAACGTCGTGCTCTCCCGCCGCGCGGTCCTCGAGGAGGAGCGCAAGGAGCAGCGCCAGGAGATCCTCGACCGCCTCCAGCCGGGCGAGATCGTCGAGGGCACCATCTCCAACATCGTCGACTTCGGCGCCTTCGTCGACCTCAACGGCATCGACGGCCTGATCCACATCTCCGAGCTCTCGTGGTCGCACGTCAACCATCCCAGCGAGATCCTCAACATCGGCGACACCGTGCGCGTGAAGGTGCTCGACATCGACCGCGACCGCCAGCGCATCTCCCTGGGCCTCAAGCAGACCCAGGAGGACCCGTGGCAGCGCGTCGTCGACACCTACAACGTGGGCGACGAGCTCGAGGGCAAGGTCACCAAGGTCGTCACGTTCGGCGCCTTCGTGGAGATCCTCGACGGCGTCGAGGGCCTCGTCCACATCTCCGAGCTGGCCGCCCACCACGTCGACAACCCGCGCGAGATCATCGAGCCGGGCGACGTCGTGCGCGTGAAGATCCTCGAGATCGACGACGAGCGCCGCCGCCTCTCGCTCTCGACCAAGCGGGTCGAGGGCCAGGTGCTTCCGCTCGGCGGCCGCCCCGCGCCCGCCGCGGCCGAGGGCGGCACCGGCGATCTCGACAACGTGCCCGAGCTGGGGCTCTCCGAGGAGGTCTTCGCCGAGGAGGCTCCGCCCGCGCAGCCCGCTCAGGACCCCAACGCCCCGCTCGACGTCGCCGGCCTGGCTCAGGCCGCGCCCGCCGAGTGGCAGACGTCTTCGCGGGGCTCCTCGACTCGGCCGGAGCCGAGCCCGAGCCCGAGCCGGAGCCCGCGGCGCCGGCCCCCGCGGCCGAGGCGCCGCCCGCCGCCGAGCCCGAGGCTCCGACGGCTCCCGCCGCGGACGCTCCGCCGACCGACGAGGGCACGGCGGCGCAGAGCAACGGCGACACCGCCGAGGCGCCGGCCGAGGAGCCGACGAGCAGCTAGATGGTCCCGCTGCTCGGGCTGACCGGCGGGATCGGCGCCGGGAAGTCCGAGGCGCTGGCCGCGCTGGAGCGGCTGGGCGCCGCCACCCTCTCCACCGACGCCGTCGTCCACGAGCTGTATTCGCGGCCCGACGTGCGCGATGCCGTCGTCGAGCGCTGGGGCGAGGGCGTGGCGCCCGGCGGTGCGGTCGACCGCGCGGCCGTCGCGCGCGCGGCGTTCGCGTCCCCGGAGGACCGCGCGTGGCTGGAGTCGCTCATCTGGCCGCGGGTGGGCGAGCGCATCGCCGCCTGGCGCGAGGAGGTGGAGCGCCGGGAGCCCGCGCCCAGGGCGGCGGTGATCGAGGTCCCGCTGCTCTTCGAGGCCGGTATGGAGCCGGCGTTCGACGCTACCATCGCGGTTGTCGCGGAGGAGGCCGTGCGCGCGCAGCGCGCCGGCGCGCGAGGACACGCTGCCCTCGACGAGCGCGCGGCGCGTCAGCTCACCCAGTCCGAAAAGGCGCAACGAGCGACCTTCGCCGTGGTTAACGATGGATCCCTGGACGATCTGGAGGGGAAGTTGTCGGCCATCCTTGTCAATCTGGAGTGATGAGCGCCCGGGCCGCGGGTCGCCACCAGAGCCGCCGGCGCAGCGCCTCGCTGCGGCGCCGCGTCCTGCTGCTCGTGGTCGCCGCGGGCGCGGTCGTGGCCGCGGTGGCCATCGTCAGCCCGATGCTGCACCGGGCCGTGCGCGAGGTGACGCTGCCGCTGCGCCACGAGGACATCATCCGCCAGCAGGCGCGAGCCAAGCACCTCAATCCCGCGCTGGTCGCCGCGATGATCTTCGCCGAGTCGAAGTTCCGCGACCAGACCTCGTCCACCGGGGCGAAGGGGCTGATGCAGATCCAGCCCGAGACGGCGAAGTTCATCGCCCAGCGCTCGGGCGGCAGCGCCTTCGAGGTCTCCGACCTGGGCACGCCGCAGATCAACATCCAGTACGGCACCTACTACATGCGCTACCTGCTCGACCGCTACGGCGGCAACGTCGTGCTCGCCGTGGCGGCCTACAACGCGGGGGAGACCAATGTGGACCATTGGATCGTCGAGTCGGGGCGCCGGGGCAAGGCATTTCAGATCGACGACATCCCGTTCCCGGAGACCCGCGCCTACGTCAACCGGGTGCTGCGGGCCGAGCGCGACTACCGGCGCGAGTACAGCCACGAGCTCGGCCTGTGACCGACGCTCCCGGTTGGGACGAGGCGCGGCTGCTGCGTTAGCGCCCGGCGGGCGTGTTGCTGCGCACGCGGGTGCGGTGCTCGCAGAACTGGATGCGGTCGCGCAGGTCGACGCGGGCGAAGTCGGTGTCCACGCCGCAGTCGACCGTCTCCCGCGTGCCGTCGACCGAGTCGATGCGATCGCGGCCGACGAAGCCGAAGAACCGGTCCTTGCCCGGGCCGCCGTCGAGGAAGTCGTTGCCGAAGTCCCCGTCGAGCTCGTCGCGGCCGGCTCCGCCGAGGAGCCGGTCGTTGCCCACCTCACCCAGCAGCAGGTCGTCCCCGGCGCCGCCCGTCAGCGTGTCGTTGCCCGAGGAGCCGCTGAGGCTGTCGTCCCGGGCGCCGCCGGTGAGGCGATCGGCCCCCGACCCGCCGTTCATGGTGGCCGCGATGCCCGAGACCCGGGCCCGGTCGGACCCGTCGCCCAGAGTGAGCGAGACGCGCTTGAACGCGCCGTCGCAGCGGGCCTGGCCGGCGTCCACGGTCGTGCATCCCGTCACGGGAGCGCCGGCATCGCGCACGGTGACCGAGCCGGCGGCGGCCGTGACCGTCACGCGGTTGGACTCTCCGGCCGCCGCGCGGTAGGTCACCCTGGACCCGGAGGCGGTCAGCGTGCCGGCCTGGGCGGCCGGCACCGCGGCGAGCGCGGAGAGGGCGGCGGCGAGGGCGAGGGAGCGCAGCAGCATGGGGTTGCTTCGGCAACACGCCGTGCGCGCTTGAGTAGCGGGGGCGGGCGCTAACCTCAGACCGTGCCCGACTTCGAGCTCGACGCCGCGTTCGTCCCCACCGCCGACCAGCCGGCGGCGATCGCGTCGATCGCCGAGGGCATCGAGGCGGGCGAGCGGTTCACGACCCTGCTGGGCGCCACCGGCACGGGCAAGACGATGGCCATGGCCGGGGTCATCCAGGAGGTCCAGCGCCCGGCGCTGGTCATCGCGCACAACAAGACCCTGGCCGCCCAGCTGTGCAACGAGTTCCGCACGTACTTCCCGCGCAACTCGGTCGAGTACTTCGTCAGCTACTACGACTACTACCAGCCGGAGGCCTACGTGGCCTCGCGCGACCTCTACATCGAGAAGGACTCCTCGATCAACGAGGAGATCGACCGCCTACGCCACGCGGCCACCGCCTCGCTCTTCGCCCGGCGCGACGTGCTGATCGTGGCCAGCGTCTCGTGCATCTTCGGCGTCGGCTCGCCGGAGACCTACGAGGAGAACATGCAGATCCTGCGCAAGGGCGACTACTCCGACCGCGACGAGCTGCTGCGCAAGCTGGTGCGCATGCAGTACACCCGCAACGACACGGCGCTGGGCCGCGGCACGTTCCGGGTGCGGGGCGACACCCTGGAGGTGTTCCCGGCCTACGCCGAGACCGCCTTCCGTGCCGTCTTCTTCGGCGACGAGGTCGAGCGACTCCAGCACTTCGATCCGCTCACCGGCGAGCTGATCGTCGACGACCTCGAGCACGTCGCGATCTGGCCGGCCACGCACTACAACGTCAAGGAGGGGACGATGGAGCGCGCGGTGGCGGACATCGGCGCCGAGCTCAACGCGCGCTGCGCGGAGCTCGAGGCCGAGGGCAAGCTGCTGGAGTCCCACCGCCTGCGCCAGCGCACGCAGTACGACATGGAGATGCTGCGCGAGGTCGGCTTCTGCTCGGGCATCGAGAACTACTCGCGGATCCTCGACGGCCGCGAGCCGGGAGCCCGCCCGTACTGCCTCATCGACTACTTCCCCGACGACTTCGTCTGCTTCATCGACGAGTCCCACCAGACGGTCCCGCAGATCGGCGGCATGTACGAGGGGGACCGCTCGCGCAAGCAGACCCTCGTCGACTACGGGTTCCGCCTGCCCAGCGCGCTGGACAACCGGCCCCAGACCTTCGACGAGTTCATGCAGATCACCCCGCAGCTGTGCTTCGTCTCCGCCACGCCCGGGGAGTTCGAGCGCTCCCACTCCAGCCGCATCGTCGAGCAGATCGTCCGCCCGACCGGGATCGTCGACCCCGAGGTGGAGGTGCGCGAGACGCGCAACCAGATCGACGACCTGATGAACGAGATCCGCGTGGTGACCGAGCGCGACGAGCGGGTGCTCGTCACCACGCTGACCAAGAAGATGGCCGAGGACCTCACGGACTACCTGCTCGAGGCCGGGTTCCGGGTGCGCTATCTGCACTCCGAGGTCGACACGCTCGAGCGCATCCAGATCATCCGCGAGCTGCGCCTGGGCGAGTTCGACGTGCTCGTGGGGGTCAACCTGCTGCGCGAGGGCCTCGACCTGCCCGAGGTCTCGCTGGTGGCGATCCTCGACGCCGACAAGGAGGGCTTCCTGCGCGGGGAGACGTCGCTCATCCAGACGATCGGCCGGGCGGCGCGGAACATCGAGGGCAAGGTGCTCATGTACGCCGACAAGGAGACGGCGGCGATGCGCGCCGCGCTCGGGGAGACCGACCGCCGCCGCGAGATCCAGCGCGCCTACAACGTCGAGCACGGCATCACGCCCGAGACGATCGTCAAGGGCATCTCGGACATCGCCGAGTTCATGCAGAGCGAGGCCAAGGTCCCCCGGGGCCAGCGCCGGCGCAAGGTCCGCGACCACGAGATGAGCGCGGAGGAGATGCAGAAGCTCATCGTGGAGCTCGAGGAGGAGATGCTGGCCGCGGCGGACGATCTGCGCTTCGAATACGCCGCGAAACTGCGCGATGAGATCCGCGATCTGCGGCGCGAGCTCGACCAGGCCCGGGCCGAGGAGACGACCGCCGGCTAGGGGCTCCCGGGAGGGTGGCCTTCCGGCGTCGCCCCTTCCGATACCCTCTCCGCCGACCGCCGCCAGACTGGGAGGAATTGGAGTTGGCCCTCGACCGGCAGGACATCGAAAGAAGAGACTTCCCCATCGGCCGCCGGGGCTATGAGCCCGAGGCCGTGGATGCCCATCTGCGCCGTCTGGCCGACGAGCTCGACGAGCTGCGCCGCGCGGGGGCCGACCGCCCCAGCCCCGCCTCGCTGGCCTCGTCCGCCGCGGACCAGGTGCGGGCCATCGTGGAGGCGGCCGAGACCACGGCCTCCGACATCAAGCGCGAGGCCCAGGACGAGGCGTCCGGCACCCGCTCGCGGGCCGAGTCGGACGCCGAGAAGACGCGTTCGGACGCCACGGACCAGGCGCGGCGCCACGTCGCCAGCATCCAGGAGGCGACCCAGACCATGCTCCAGCGCGTCGACGCGATGGAGAGCGAGCTGGGCGCGCTGGTCGAGAGCCTGCGCACCGGCGCCAACCGCCTCACGGCGGACCTCACGCTGCTCACCGGCAACATGGGCGAGCTGCGCACCGCCGCCACCAGCGGCGGGAACGTCGCTGCGTCCGCGGAGCCGGCCGCCGAGGCCGCGAGCGCGCCCGAGACCGCGGTGGAGGCCACGCCCGACGCGGCGGCCGAGCCCGAGGCGGCGCCTGAGCCCGAGGCCGACAGCGGCGGCGACGACAGCGAGGGGGCCCGTCTGATCGCCCTGAACATGGCGCTCAACGGCACCCCGCGCGAGGAGACCGACCGCTACCTGGCCGAGAACTTCCAGCTCTCGGACCGCGAGAAGCTGCTCGACGAGGTCTACGCCCGCGTCGGATAGCCCGTTCGAAGGGCTGGCCTTCAGCGGCGCCTGGCGCCGCTATCAGGAGCTCGCGCTCGAGGCCTTCGAGCGCGACCGCCAGGCGGGACGGAGGCGCACGCACATTGTCGCGCCGCCCGGCTCGGGCAAGACGCTGCTCGGCCTCGAGCTGGCCCGCCGGGTCGGGCAGCCCGCGCTGGTCCTCGCGCCCAACTCCGCCATCCAGGCCCAGTGGCTGGCCTCGGCGACGCGCTTCGGCGCCGGGGAGGGCGTGGCGCGGGCCGAGCCGGGGGCGGCGCTCTCCTGCCTGACCTACCAGTCGCTGGCTCAGATCGACGACCCCGGGGCGGCGCTGGCCGGGCTGGCCCGGGCGCGCTGGGCCGCCGAGCGCGCCGCCGCCACCGGTCAGACGCCCCAGGAGGCCGACCGCGAGGGCGAGGGCTGGATGGGGGAGGCCGAGCGCCGCCGGGCGCGCGAGCTGGCGCGCGTGGTCGCCTCCGTCAAGCGCGAGATCGCCCGGGGCGAGCACGAGTGGGCGCTGGCCGATCTGCTCTCGCCCGGCGCCCGCTCGCGCGTGGAGGCGCTGCGCGCCGCCGGCACGGGAACGGTCATCCTCGACGAGTGCCACCACCTGGCCTCGCTGTGGGGCTACGTCGTGCGGGCGGTGGTGGGCGAGCTGGGCGACGTGCACCTGATCGGGCTGACGGCCACGCCGCCCGACGAGCTCACGGCGGCCGAGGCCGACCTCTACGTCGAGCTCCTGGGGGACGTCGACTTCGAGATTCCCACTCCGGCCGTCGTGCGCGAGGGCTTCCTCGCGCCCTACCAGGAGCTGGCCTGGCTCACCACGCCGCTGGACTCCGAGCTGAGCTGGCTGGCCGAGCACGACCTGCGCTTCCAGGAGCTGATCACCTCGCTGCACGACGAGGACCCCGAGCTGCCGGCGAGCTTCCCCGGCTGGGTGATCGCCCGGATGCGCTACCGCGACCGGGGGGACGGCGAGGGCGAGGTTCCCTGGGAGTCCTTCCAGCGCCGCCGGCCGGCGCTGGCGCGGGCGGGCGTGCGGTTCCTGGCCTCGGCGGGGCTGCCTCTCCCCGCCGGAGCGCCGCGGGGAGAGGGCTACCGCCGCCCGCCCGACCTCGACGACTGGCTGGAGCTCCTGGAGGACTACGCGCTGCGTGGCCTGCGCGCCGACCCCTCCACCCAGGCGGCCGAGCGCTACGACGCGATCGGCGCCGCGCTGCGCGACCTGGGCTACTCGCTCACCCGTCAGGGGATCCGCCGCGGCGTGTCGGACGTCGACCGGGTCCTCGCCGCCTCGGGCGCCAAGCCGATCGCGCTCGTCGAGGTGGTCGCGTGCGAGATGGAGGCGCGGGGCGACGCCCTGCGCGCGCTCGTGCTGGCCGACAGCGAGCGGGCGGAGGTCCGCCCCGACTCCGAGCTGCGGGGCGTCCTGTCCGACGAGGCGGGCACGGCGGTGGCCGCCCTGCGGGCCCTGGCCGACGACGAGCGCACGGCCCCGCTGCGGCCCCTGCTGGTGAGCGGGCGCGGCGTGCGCTGTGTGGCCGCCGACGCCGAGCCACTGCGCGCCGCCCTGCAGGCTCCGGCCCCAGGGGCTCAGGTTCCATGGAACCTGAGCCCTCTCCCCGAGGGCGACGGGCTCGTGCGACTCGTGGGGGAGGGTCCGGACTGGCGGCCGCTCGTCTGGGTCCGCCTGGCCACCGAGGCGCTGCGCACCGGGGCCACGGGGGTGCTGATCGGGACGCGGGCCCTGCTGGGGGAGGGGTGGGACGCGCCCTGCGTGAATTGCCTCGTGGACCTGACGATCGCCACCACCGGCGTCTCCGTGCGCCAGATGCGCGGGCGTTCCCTGCGCCTGGACCCCGGCGACCCGGAGAAGATCGCCTCCAACTGGGACGTCGTCTGCCTGGCGCCCTCGCTGGCGCGGGGCGCCGGCGACTACTCGCGCTTCGTCCGCAAGCACGCGCATCTCTACGCGCCCTGCGAGGACGGGACGATCGAGGCCGGCCCCTCGCACGTCCATCCGGCACTGGGGCCGTTCGGCCCACCGCCCGAGGCCGAGCTCGAGCACATCGATGCCGCCATGCGCATGCGCGCCGCCGACCATCTCGCCGCGCGCGAGCGCTGGGGGATCGGGCAGCCCTACCAGGGCGCCTCCCTGCGCACGGTGGTCGTGCATCCCCGGGCGGGCACGACCCGCCCGCCGGCCGAGCCCGCTGACGCGCCTCCGCGGTTCCCGGTCTCGAGGCGCGGGCCGGCGGCGGTCGCGGGGACGGTCGCCGTGGTCGCGGCGGGAGCGGCGCTGGCGGCGCCGGTGGCGCTGGCCGGCCTGGCCGTCCTGCCGATCGGCGCGGCCTGGGCGGCCGTGCGCCTGCGCCGGGCGGGCCACGAGCTGCCGCCCGCCGCGCCGCTGGACCGCGTGGCCCGGGCCGTGGCGGAGGCCTACGTTGAGACCGGCGACCTGCGCCCGGCGGCCGCGGCGTCGCTGCGCATCGAGCCCCGCGCCGACGGCTTCCTGCGCTGCGTGGTCCCCGGGGCGACGCCGGAGGAGAGCGGCCGCGTCGCCACGGCGCTGGACACCGTGCTTCAGCCGCCGGGCGCGCCGCGCTATCTCGTGTCCCGCCTGATCGCGGACCCGAACGCCGGGGCGCTGTCTCGCCTCGTACGCCGCCACCCCTTCTCCACGACCTGGCACGCGGTGCCCGACGACCTCGGCTCCCACAAGCCGCGCGCGGAGGCCTTCCACCGGGCGTGGACGCGCTGGCTGGGACCGAGCGAGCTCCTGTTCACCCAGCGCACGGAGGAGGGGAGAGCGACCCGCGCCCAGGCGGCCTCCCAGGACTCCGACTACGACACGCAGCTGCGCGACGTGTGGGTGTGACTCCTCGGAACTGATCATTGACTCGGCCCACCGCCGCAGCGGATACTCCTCGGCGCTCCCATGTTCCACGGACGGATCTTCGGGTGTGCCCTGCTGCTCGCGGTGGCTCTCCTCACCGTAGGCGCGTCGGCCGCCCAGGCCGCGCCCGGCTCGCTGCAGTTCCTCGAGCAGCACACGGAGGTCGGGCTCGGGTTCGCGCGCGGGGTGACCGTCTCGCCCGACGGCAAGAACGTCTACGCCGCCGGCCAGAACGCCGACGCGATCGTCTCGTATTCGCGGAACGCCGCCACGGGCGCCCTGACCAGCATGGGCTGCATCGAGGATGCCGGCGCGCCGACGACGGGCTGCGCCTCCTCGGCCGAGGGGCTGGACAGCGCGCGCTTCGTTGCCGTCACACCCGACCTCAAGAACGTCTACGTGACCGGTGGCGACGACGCCGCTGTCGTGGTGTTCGACCGCAACCTGAGCACCGGCGCACTGAGCAACGCGCGCTGCTTCGAGGGCAACGACGGCCCCGATCTCGGCGCGACATGCCCGGACCTGGCCACTCCGCTGCTCGGCGCCGAGGGGATCGCGGTGTCGACCGACAACAACCAGGTCTACGTTGCCGCCCAGGGTCCCGACTCGCTGGCCACACTGACGCGGACCCCGGCCGACGGGAACCTCTCCTTCCTGGAGGCCGACACGACGGGTCTCGACCCCAGAGAGCTGGCGGTCTCACCTGACGGCAAGGGCGTGTACGTCGCCGCGGCGACCAGCAACCGCATCGACGCCTTCGTGCGCAACCCGGGGACCGGGTCACTGAGCTCGGCGGGGAATGCCACGGGGGTCAGCCTCCCCGTCGGAGTCGCCGTGTCGCCGGACAACCAGAACGTGTACGCCGGCGCCGTGAACAGCAGCGCCGTGCGCACGTTCACCCGCAACACCACCACGAGCGCGCTGACGGCCGCCGGCTGCCTGAAGGACGTGGCCAGCGCCACCGCCGGATGCTCGAACGCCGAGGGCCTCGGCGGGGTGGAAGGCGTCGCGGTCTCCCCGGACGGCCAGAACGTCTACGCCGCCGGCGTGGGCGATGACGCCGTCGTGGCGATGACGCGCACCGGCGGAGTCCTGGGCCCTCTCGGGTGCCTGCGCGACGCGCAGAACCTGGCGAGCGGATGCGGCGCCGGGGGCAGCGGCCTGAACTCCGCGCACGGCGTCGCCGTCTCGCCGGACAACAAGAACGTCTACGTGACCGGCCAGGACGACAACGCTCTCACCGTGTTCAGCGGGGTTCCGGCTGGCGGGGGAGGGGGTCCGACGCCGCCGCCACCGCCCACACCCGATCCCCCGCCCACGGATCCCGCGTGCATCAATCCGGCGACGCTGCTGGTCACGTGCGCCAACCCCAACGGCCAGCCGGGGGTCTGCGGGCCCTCGAGCACGATCCTCCCGCAGTGCAGCATCCCCACGATCCTGCCCACGGTGTGCGGTCCGTCGAACACGGTGCTGGTCGCCTGCGCCGGCCAGGGCCCGTACATCGCGGCCTGCGGCGGCTTCGGGACGATCCTCCCGCCGTGCACGAACCCGCCCCCGCAGCTTCCCCAGGTGTGCGGCCCGTCCACCGGGACGATCCTCCCGCCCTGTACCGGCGGGAACAACCCGGTGACCGTGTGCGGCCCGTCGAACACGGTCCTGCCGCAGTGCAACTTCGGCGGGCCGGTAGACGCCACGCCGCTCAACCTCACCGACGGCGCGGGGCAGATCGGCGTGAACGTCGGCTGCCCGGCGTCGCTCGCGCGCCTCTCCGTCTCCGCTCGCGCCGCCGCGCCCAAGCCGGACTGCAGCCTGGCCGTGGTGGTCCAGGCGCTGCGCGAGGCCGAGACGGACACGATCACGCGCCTCGCGTCCGCGTACAGCTACGAGTACGAGGCTCGAGCGGTCAGCGTGAGGGGGGACACGCCCTACCAGGAGGCGCTGACGGTCGGGGAGCACAACTCGCAGGTCTTCCGCACCCGGACTTCGAAGATCACCCAGCGGTTTCTCGGGGTGGCGCTGCCCGTCGCGGTGCAGCGCGACCCGGTCCCGTTTGACGTCGAGTCCGAGCTCCTGCGAGGGTCGGGTCCGCCCGACTACTTCGGCCGCGTGGGCGCGTTCGCGGCCGAGCAGGGGCTCGCTCTCGCCCCGGTCGCGCCCAGCCGCTACTCCACCGCCCTGCGCGACGGGGTGCGCGAGGTCAACAAGGTCATCCAGGCGGGCACGAAGAAGCTCGGCGGGGGGGCCCCGGCCGGCGCGGCCGCCCTGCGCCGGACCGCGGTGGTCAAGCGCTTCCGCATTCCGCGCAGCACCCGCCGCAAGCGGCTGAAGGTCAAGCTCACCCGCCGCCAGGTCGCGGCACTGGGCGCCTACGCCGGCAGGCGGGGGAGGAGGCTGCCGGTACGGCTCGTGATCGTCTACACGGCCAAGCCGCGGCCGGTGGTGCGCTTCTACGACCTCCGCCTGAAGGTCACGCGGCCGACGCGCAAGCCGGTCCGCAAGCGCCGCTGAAACCCGCAACGTGCGGGGTCCGCCCCGATCGAACATCCGTTCGGGTTCCTACAATATGCGGACTTATGTCGCCGCACGACAAGATCACCGTCTCCGGGGCGCGCGAGCACAACCTCAAGGACATCTCGGTCGAGCTTCCGCGCGACTCGCTGGTCGTGATCACGGGCCTGAGCGGGTCGGGGAAGTCGTCCCTGGCCTTCGACACGATCTACGCCGAGGGCCAGCGCCGCTACGTCGAGTCGCTCTCCGCCTACGCCCGGCAGTTCCTCGGCCAGATGGACAAGCCCGACGTGGACTCGATCGAGGGCCTGTCGCCGGCCATCTCGATCGACCAGAAGACGACGTCGCGCAACCCGCGCTCGACGGTCGGCACGGTGACGGAGATCTACGACTACCTGCGCCTGCTGTGGTCGCGGGTGGGCAAGCCGCACTGCCACATCTGCGGGCGCCCGATCGCCGGCCAATCGGCGGAGCAGATCATCGACCACGTCCTGACCCTCGAGGAGGGCACGCGGTTCATGGTCCTGGCGCCGGTCGTCCGCGGGCGCAAGGGCGAGTACGGGAAGCTGCTGGAGGAGCTGCGCGCCGAGGGCTTCTCGCGGGTCAAGGTCGACGGGGAGATCAGGCTGCTCGAGGAGCAGTTCGACCTCGACAAGAAGTACAAGCACGACATCTCCGTCGTGGTCGACCGCCTCGTCATGCGCCCGGACGTGCGCAAGCGCCTGGCCGACTCGATCGAGACCGCGGTCTCGGTGGCCGACGGCCTGGTCGACGTGGAGCTCGTCGACGAGGAGCGGGTACTCACCTTCTCGGAGAAGTTCGCCTGTCCCGAGCACGGCCCGTCGATCGCGGAGCTCGAGCCGCGGATCTTCTCCTTCAACTCGCCGCACGGCGCCTGCCCGCGGTGCACGGGCCTGGGCTCCCAGATGGAGATCGACCCGGAGCTGATCGTGCCCGACCCGTCGCTGTCGATCGGCGAGGGCGCGATCCTGCCCTGGTCGTCGAGCTCGTCGAACTACTACGACGAGATCACCAACGCGATCGCCGACCGCTACGAGGTCGATCTCGAGACACCCTGGGAGGACCTGCCCGACGAGCAGCGCGACCTCTTCCTGTACGGCACCAACGGCGACCGGATCTACATCTCCTATCGCAACCGCTACGGGCGCAAGCGCTCCTACACGACGCACTTCGAGGGGATCGTCCCCAACCTCGAGCGCCGCTATCGCGAGACCGATTCCGAGTACTCGCGCGAGAAGATCGAGGAGTACATGTCGGTGCGGCCGTGCCCGGAGTGCGACGGGGCGCGGCTGCGCCCGGAGTCGCGCGCGGTCACGGTGGACGGGGTCAGCCTGCCGGACTACACGCACCTCTCGGCGGAGCGGGCGCTGGAGTGGATCCGCTCGGTGGAGCTGTCCGACGTCGACCGCCAGATCGCTCGCCTCATCATCCGGGAGATCGAGGAGCGCCTCGGCTTCCTGACGAACGTCGGTGTGGGCTACCTGTCGATGGAGCGCGCCGCCGCCACGCTGTCGGGCGGCGAGGCGCAGCGCATCCGGCTGGCCACGCAGATCGGGTCGTCGCTGGTCGGGGTCCTCTACATCCTCGACGAGCCCTCGATCGGCCTGCACCAGCGCGACAACGAGCGGCTGATCGCCACGCTGGAGCGCCTGCGCGACCTGGGCAACACCGTGATCGTGGTCGAGCACGACGAGGGCACGATGCGTGCCGCCGACCACCTGGTCGACCTGGGGCTCGGGGCCGGCGAGCACGGCGGGCGGATCATCGCCGAGGGCACCGCGGCGCAGGTCGAGAAGGTCAAGGGCTCGCTGACCGGGCAGTTCCTTGCCGGGACGCGGCGGATCGAGGTGCCCAAGCGCCGCCGGCGGCCCGACGGCTACGTCGTCGTGGAGGGCGCCAAGCAGAACAACCTCAAGAACGTCGACGTGAAGGTCCCGCTCAAGACTTTCACCTGCGTGACCGGCGTGTCGGGCTCGGGCAAGAGCTCGCTCGTCAACGAGGTCCTCTACAAGGCCGTGGCCAACCGCCTGCACCGGGTCAAGCAGCGGCCGGGCGCGCACCGGCGGATCACCGGCCTGGAGGAGCTCGACAAGGTCATCTCGGTCGACCAGTCGCCGATCGGACGCACGCCGCGGTCCAACCCGGCGACGTACATCGGGCTCTTCGACCAGATCCGCGAGCTGTTCTCCAAGACGCAGGAGGCGCGGGCGCGGGGGTACAAGCCCGGCCGGTTCTCGTTCAACGTCAAGGGCGGGCGCTGCGAGGTCTGCCGGGGCGACGGGCAGATCAAGATCGAGATGCACTTCCTGCCCGACGTCTACGTGCCCTGCGAGCAGTGCCACGGCAAGCGCTACAACCGTGAGACGCTGGAGATCCGCTTCAAGGGCCGCAACATCGCCGACGTGCTCGACATGCCGGTGGAGGACGCGGTGGAGTTCTTCGCGCACATCCCGAAGATCCGCCGGCGGCTGGATGCGCTCAACGACGTCGGCCTGGGCTACATCCGGCTCGGGCAGCCCGCCACGACCCTCTCGGGCGGCGAGGCCCAGCGCGTCAAGCTGGCCAGCGAGCTGTCCAAGGTGGCGACCGGCGCCACGCTCTACATCCTCGACGAGCCGACGACGGGCCTGCACTTCGCCGACATCCAGCGCCTGCTGGAGGTGCTTCAGCGCCTGGTCGACTCGGGAAACACCGTGGTCGTCATCGAGCACAACCTGGACGTGATCAAGACGGCCGACCGGCTGATCGACATGGGCCCGGAGGGCGGCGAGGAGGGCGGGTACGTCGTGGCCACCGGAACGCCCGAGCAGGTCGCCGCGGTGGAGGGCTCGCACACCGGGGAGTTCCTGCGGGCGATGGTCGAGCCGGCCAAGCCCCGCAAGCGCTCAGGCGGCCGCAGGGTCGCTGCGGCCGCCTGATCTCGAACCCGTGAAGGAGGGTGTGCTGCTCAGTGCTTGACGGCCACCACCGTCAGGTCGGCGTGCTGGCCGGACTTGTAGTGGCCCGGCAGGTTGCAGATCAGCGCGTAGTGGCCCGCCTTGAGGTTGAGCTTCAGATTCTTGGTCTGACCCGGCAGGACGCTGCCGACCTCGCCCACGTTCCCGGTCTCGTCGGCCTCGTTGCCCTTGAGCAGGTCGGCGGCCGGCTTGTTGGTCCGGATCACGACGAACTCGTGCTCGATCTTGCCGGCGTTGTTGACGTTGAACGAGACCTTCCCCGCGGCCACCTTGGCCGGAGCCGGGGCGATCGAGAACTCGTTGAGCACCGCCTTCGTCGAGCTGGGCACGGCAGCCGCGGCCGCGCCGGTGCCGGAGGCGCCGCCGGCGGTGGCGGCGGGCGCCGCCGCGGTCACGGTCTGCGTCGTGGTCTTCTTGTCGAGCTTGAAGACCACGGCCAGGAGCGTGACGAGCGACAGCATCAGGGCGATGACCGCGAACAGGCTGAACGCCTTCTGCGTGTCGCGGATGCCCTTGCCCTGGCGGCGGATCTCGTCGCGCAGCTCCACATACTCGCCGTCCACGGCGGGCGGAGCTTCGGAAATGGTTCCGTTGGGGGGCTTCTCGAGCTGGGTGGACATTTTTCTCCTCCGGGGTTCTTTGACGGAGGATCGTCGCGGCGCCGGGGGTGCCCGCCATCCGCCCTGGCCGCCCATAGCGCTCAGGGGTTATCCGCATCCACGCACGGCGCCTTGCAGCCGGAGGTCAAGTGGCGGGCGCCACGAACCGATACGAATGCTCGTGCTGGCTGTCACTCTCATTCTCTGCGCGCTGATCGCCGTGTGGGGCGGGCTGGTTCCGCTGCATCGCCGCCGCGCCGATCTCGACCTCGACCTCGACCTCGACCTCGACTGAGGCCGGGCGCCGGCGGTCGCGCCGCCCGCAGATCACCAGCAGCTCCTCCCGGCGCCGGCCTGGGCCCAGCAGGCCCCGGGTTTCGAGAACGTCGGCGCGCTCGCGCAGCAGCGGGCCCAGCGGACCGGCGCGGCGGTCGACGACCGACGCGCGCAGGCCCACGGCCTCCAGGCGCTCCAGCGTCTCGCGCTCCCCGCACACCGACGACTGCACGAGCAGCACCCGGCCGCCCGGGAGCAGCGCCTCCGGGACCCGCGCGCAGATGCGGTCGAGCAGGTCTCGGCCCTCGAGGCCCGCGTCCCACGCCCGCCGCGCCCCGCGCCGGGGCACATCCCCGTCGATCGCCGGCACGTAGGGCGGGTTGGCGAGCACGAGGTCGAAGCGCTCGCCAACGACCGGCGCGAACAGGTCCCCGCGGACCCCGCGCACCTTCGTCCCGTTCAGCCGGGCATTGACGCGGGCGGTGAGAACGGCGCGCCGCGAGACGTCGAGGACCGTGACCGAGCGCGCCCCGGCCCGCGCCGCGGCGGTGGCGACGTAGCCGCTGCCGGTGCAGAGATCGAGCACGTGGGCGCCGGGCGCGTGGCGGCGTGCGTGGGCCGCCAGAAGCCGGGTATCGCTGAGCGGACGGAAGACGCCGGGTAGCGTGATGATTCGCACCGGTTCCTCCTACCCCGATTCATGGCCCTCACCGCCTCAGAGCTCCGCGCCGCCTTCGATGCCCACGACGCCCATACCGTGGGAGTCGAGGAGGAGCTCATGCTCCTCGATCCCGAGACCCTGGACCTGGCGCCCGTGGGCGGCGAGGTGCTCGCGCGGGTGGGTGACGACGGGCCGTTCAAGCTCGAGCTGCCCGCCTCGCAGCTGGAGATCGTCACCCGGGCCAGCGCCGACGCGGGCGACATCGCGGCCCAGCTCACGGACTCCCGGCGCTGGCTGGCGGAGGCCGCGGCCGGGCTCGCCCTGCCCGCGGGGGCGGGCCTGCATCCCTTCGCCGCCGCCGAGGGAGAGCTGAACCCCGGCGAGCGCTACGACCGCACGCGCCGGCTCTACGGCCCGGTCGCCGCCCGACAGCTCCTGTGCGCCCTGCAGGTCCACGTGGCCGTCGGGGGCGCGGACCGCGCGCTGGCGGTGCACAACGCGCTGCGCTCCTATCTGCCCGAGCTGGCCGCGCTCGCCGCCAATGCCCCGTTCTACGAGGGGCGCGACACGGGCCTGGCCTCGGCGCGCCCGAAGGTGGCCGAGCTCCTGCCCCGCCAGGGTGTCCCGCCCGCGATGCCCAGCTGGGAGGCGTTCGCCGACGCCCTCTCGTGGGGCGCGCGGGCCGGGACCGTGGCCGACGCGCGCTCCTGGTGGTGGGAACTGCGCCCCAACCCCACCTTTGGAACGCTCGAGGTCAGGGTCCCCGACGCGCAGACCACGGTGGCGGACGCGGTGGCGATGGTGGCCGTGGTGCACTCGCTCACGGCGCGCCTGGCCGAGCGCCACGACGCCGGGGACCTCCCGCCGGCCCATCCGACCTGGCGGATCGAGGAGAACCGCTGGGCGGCGTGCCATCTCGGAGTCGAGGGAGAGCTCGCCGATCTGGACACCGGCGAGCGGGTCCCGACCCGCGACCGCCTGGGTGGTCTGCTGCGCGAGCTGGAGCCGGGCGCCGCGGCCCAGGGTGCGGCGGGCGAGTTCGCGGGGGCCTGGCGGCTCCTGGAGCACGGCGGCGCCGCGGCCCAGCGCGACGCCGCCCGCGACGGCGGGCCGGTGGCGGTGGCCCGCGACCTGGCCGCCCGCTTCCTTGCGTAAGGGCGGCCGCGCGGGGTAGACGGGCGGCGTGATCGCCGCCCCCACCCCTCGAGGTCCGATCAGCGAGCACCTTCTCGATTCCCTGAGCCGCCGGCCCGGGCCGCTGCTCGGCGGAGCTCCGGCGCCGCCCGGCGATCCGCTGGCGGGCGACGACCTCCAGCTCGCTCTCTACCTCTGCTACGAGCTGCACTACCGCGGCTTCGCCGGCGTGGACGAGCGCTGGGAGTGGGAGCCCGCGCTGCTGGCCCGGCGGGCCGAGCTGGAGCGCGAGCTCGAGGGCGCGCTGCGCGCCGCGGTGCCCGACCAGCCGCTCGACGTCGGGCCCGCCGAGCTCGACCTCGCCCTGCGCGGCATCGCCGAGGCCGACGAGGGCCGCTCGCTGTCCACCTACATCGAGCGCGAGGCGACGCTCGACGAGGCGCTGGAGTTCGTCGTGCACCGCTCGGCGTACCAGCTCAAGGAGGCCGACCCGCACTCCTGGGCCCTGCCCCGCCTGTCCGGGCGGCCCAAGGCCGCGATGGTGGAGATCCAGGCCGACGAGTACGGCGGTGGGCGCCCGGAGCGCATCCACGCCGAGCTGTTCGCCGCCTCGATGGAGGCGCTCGGGCTCGACCGGCGCTACGGCGCCTACCTGGACCACATCCCCGGCGATCACGCTGGCCACGGTCAACCTGATGTCGCTGTTCGGGCTGCACCGCCGCCACCGCGGGGCGATCGTCGGCCACCTCGCCGCTGTTCGAGATGACCTCCTCGCTCCCCAACGCCCGCTACGCCAAGGGCCTGCGCCGGGTGGGCTTCGACGGCGCCGCGATCGAGTTCTTCGACGAGCACGTCGAGGCCGACGCCGTTCACGAGAACATCGCCTGCGTGGACCTGGCCGGCGGGCCTGGCGGCCGACGAGCCCGCGCTGGCCGGCGACATCCTGTTGGGGCGCGCGCTGCCTGGCCGAGCTGGATCGCCGCTTCGCCGACCACCTGCTGGACGCCTGGGAGGCCGGTGCGAGCTCCCTACGCGCGCCGCTGACCGCGGCCGAGGAGGCCGCCGTTGCCTGAGCGCACGGATCCGGTGACGATCACGCCCTACCGGGACGGCCCGCTGCTCGTTCGCGGGCCGTTCGTGCTGCAGGACATGCACGGCGCGGAGATCGAGGTCGAGCGCGAGACGATCGCGCTGTGCCGGTGCGGCAAGTCCCGCATCCGACCGTTCTGCGACGGCAGCCACAAGCTCGTGCGCTTTCGCGCGCCGTCCGGCGCCGAGCGGGGCCGCGAATAGAGTTCGCGCCCTGCGCGACCTCAAGCTCTACCTCCAGAAGTGGCGCCACTACCAGCGCAACGAGTGGCCCTGGAACCGGCTGCTCATCCACCGCGAGATGGCTCGCCGCCAGGCCTTCGTGCGCTGGCCCGTGCACGGCAACGTCCTCGAGGCGCTGCGCGAGGGGCGCCTCGAGGTCGGCGCGCACACCCTGTTCGAGCCCGACGTCTGGATCACGGCGCCGGGCGACGCGCGCGTGCGCATCGGGGAGGGCTGCTTCCTCAACATCGGGACGATGGTCGCGGCGGTGAACCTCGTCGAGATCGGCGACCACTGCATGCTGGCCAACAACTGCTTCGTCACCGACGGCAACCACCGGTTCGACGATCCGAATCTGCCGGTGCCGTGGCAGGGGTTCACCACGGACGGCCCGACGCGGATCGGCCCCAACACCTGGCTGGGGGCCAACGTCGTCGTGACCAGCGGCGTGACGATCGGGGAGCGCTGCGTCATCGGCGCCAACAGCGTCGTCACCAAGGACGTCGAGCCGTTCACGATCGCCGCGGGCGTGCCGGCGCGGCCGCTGCGGCGCATCCACTACGAGGGCGAGGACGCTCCAAACATCTAGCTCTTGCTCGCCATCACGACGATGCCGAGCACCACCGCGCCGATGAACGCCGCGAACCCGGTCGCGGCGAAGGTGGCGAACGCAAGCGCGCCGAAGCTGCGGCCCTCGCGGCGCATGTCGGCGAACCGTGTCCCGCCGTAGATGACGAGGCCGAAGATCGCGGTGATGCCGATCCCGGCGATCAGGGAGGCACCGATGACCTGACCCAGGACGTGGATGTCGATGATCTTGGCGAACACCATCGGCTAGCCCTCGGCCGTGAGGGTCCGGCCCGCGGCCAGCCGGCGGGAGAAGACCGCGAGCAGCAGGCTGAGCAGGGAGAGCGAGACAACGACCGGGCCCAGCGCGCCCGTCCCGAAGATGCGCGTGATGCCGTAGGTGGCGGCGCCCACGATGGCCGAGGCGGGGATCGTGAGCACCCAGGCCCCGACGATGTTGCCGGCCACCCCCCAGCGCACCGCGGACAGCCGCTTGCCGGCCCCCGCGCCCATCACGCCGCCGGTGATGACGTGGGTCGTCGAGAGCGGGTAGCCGAAGTGCGAGGCGGCGAGGATCGTGGCCGCGCCCGCGCCCTGGGCGACGAACCCCTGAGCGGGGTCCATCTTGATGATCCGCGACCCCAGCGTGCGGATGATCCGCCAGCCCCCCGTGTAGGTGCCCAGCGAGATCGCGCTGGCCGAGGCGAATACCACCCAGTCGGGCACGTGGAAGTGGTCGGCCGAGATGTTGCCGTTGGCCACGAGCGCCAGCGTGATGACGCCCATCGTCTTCTGGGCGTCGTTGGTGCCGTGGGAGAGCGCCAGCATGCTGCCCGAGATGACCTGCCCGAGCCGGTAGCCGCGGTTCACGGGCCCGGGTCGCAGGCGTCCCACGATCCGGTAGGCGATCACGATCGCGATGGCCCCGATGACGAAGGCCAGGATCGGCGCCAGGACCGCCGGGATGAGGACCTTCTCCACCAGACCGTCGAACTGGATCGCCTTGGCGCCCTCGGCGGCGAAGGCCGCGCCCACCACACCGCCGATCAGCGCGTGCGAGGAGCTCGAGGGCAGGCCGAAGTACCAGGTGGCGAGGTTCCAGGCGATGGCCCCGATCAATCCGGCGAACACGATCGTGGTCGTGATGTCGGTGGCCTGGACGATGCCGTTGGCCACGGTGGCGGCCACGGCAAGGGAGATGAACGCTCCGACGAAGTTCAGGACGGACGCGATGCCCACGGCCACGCGCGGGGGCAGGGCGCGGGTGGAGATGGTCGTGGCCACCGCGTTGGCGGTGTCGTGAAAGCCGTTGGTGAAGTCGAACGCCAGCGCGGTGCCGACGACGATGACCAGGATGACGTCGCTGCCCATGGTGAGAGGAGGCGGCTAGGCGTTCTTGATGACGATGCCCTCGAGGATGTTCGCCACGCGCTCCGTGGCGTCGATCGCGCTCTCGAGGCGCTCGTAGAGGTCCTTCCAGCGGATCACGACCATCGGGTCGATCCCGTTGTCGAACAGCGAGGCCATCGCCTCGCGGACCACCCGGTCGCCGTCGTTCTCCAGGCGGTTGATCTCGACCGTGTAGTGCGAGATGTCCTTGAACGTGCGCAGCCGGGGCATCGCCTCGGCCACCTGGCGGCAGGACTGGAGCAGGATGTGGGCCAGGCGCTGGGCCTGCTCCATGGGCGCCTCGATCCTGTAGAGGCCCATGTAGTCGGCGACCTCCTCGGTGAAGTCGACGATGTCGTCCAGGCCCGACGCGAGCTCGAGGATGTCCTCGCGGTCGATCGGCGTGACGAAGGTCTGGTTGAGGCGCTGGATGATGTCGTGCGTGATCCGGTCGCCCTCCTGCTCGCACACGAGGATGTCGCGGGCGAGCTGGGCGCGCTCGGGGAACGTCGCCAGCATCTGGTCGAGCAGATCCGCGGCGCGGACGATGTTGCCCGCGGACTCCTCGAACAGATCGAAGAACTCTCGGTCCTTGGGCACGAAGACCTGCGACAGACGCGCCACGCGCGCTCCTCCTCACTAGGTTGGGGATCCCCGACCGACTCCCTGACAGGGGACGGCGGCAGTGTAAACGCGGTGTGAAAAGAATGTTCTCGTGAACCTGTTCGTGATCGGGTGGGGGTCCGGGCGCGTGCCCGACCCGGAGCGTGCGAGGGCGGCGGTGCGCGGATTTCTGGCTCGCGTGCCTTTCCTGCCGGGCGCCGAGGTGAGGGAGTGGCGGTCGCCCGAGGGCCGGATGGTCGCCGCGTGGGCGGCCGACGACAAGTGCTACGCCGAGGTCTCGGATGACGAAGCCGTGCTCTGGGCGGGGCGGCCGGTGGAGTGGGACGAGGGTCGCTGGACGCGCGTTCTCGGCCGCGACCCCGGCTTCGCTGCCGTTGAGGATCCACTGGGCGCCTACCCGCTGTACCGAACGGATGTCGACGGCGAGGTGTGGCTGTCAAACCGGGCGGAGCCGCTGCGCGCGCTGACCGGTTCGCGTGAGGTGGATCGCCATGCCCTGGCCTCGCTGCTGGGCGGCGGCTGGCCGCTCGGCGGCCAGCCCGTGTGGGCGGCGGTGCGCCGTATGACAGGGCCCGTGGCGGGTGGCGAGGCGCCCGCGATGTGTGGAGCGGGATGGGACGCCGCCAAAGCGGCGGAGCTGCTCGTGGAGAACGTGCGGGAACTGGCCGGCTGGCCCGGGCGGCCGAACGTCGTGCCGGTCACCGCGGGCCGGGACTCTCGGCTGGTGTTCGCGGCGGCCCTGCGGGCCGGAATTGCGTTTTCGGCCGCGACCGGCGGCGCGCCCGATTCACCGGACGTGGTCGGCGGGCGCATGCTCTGCGACGTGGCCGGCGTCGAGCATTCGCTTGTGCCGGCCGATCCGCACGGCGATCCCTGGTCGACTCCGGAGGAGGCCGCGAGGGTGCTGGGTCTGACGACCTCGGGGACTGCTTCGCTGGGCGACGCGGCGGGCTTCCCGCTGGGACCGGTTGACGGGCCGCCGGTGCTGTGGCACTCGGGTCAGGGCGGTGAGATCGCGCGGCGCTACTACCGCGCGGCGGCAGGGACCGATCGGAACTCGGCCGTGGACGGGCTGGAGCGCGTGTTCTGCGGTCGGCGTCCCGGGCGGGCGGAGCCGCTCTCGCCGGAGGGTCGGGCCTCGGTCCGCGCCGGCCTGGAGCGGTGGGTAGACGGGCAGCTGGAGTCCGGCGCGCGCGTCGAGGACCTGCCCGACCTCTTCTACCTCGACGAGCGCATGGGCTCCTGGGCCGGTGCGACCCACGGCGCTGTCGAATGGGTGCGCGACACGACATCGCCTCTGTGGAGCCTCCGGCTGCTGCCGCACATGCTGGGCGGCACCGTCGCCGAGCGCGAGGCGGAGGCGTTCCACACCGCGGTCCTGCGCGAGCTGGCGCCCGAGCTGGCCGACCTGCCCTACGAGGGCGGCGCCGCGAGCAAGCGCGGGGTGGGGCACAAGGTGCGGAGGGGCATCCAGGAGGTGCGCCGGCGGGTGGCGCGCCCCGACGGCCGGGACGGCGCCCCGGCCGACCCGTTCGACAACGTGCTGCGCGCTGTCCGGCGCGCCGCCGCGGCCCACCCGGACCACGTGGCCTGGCAGGTGCTCGACCGCCCGCGCGCCGAGGCTCTTATCGCCCGCCCGGCCTCGGCCCTCGACGACATGAACCGCCACTACGTATGGCGAATCGCCACGGTCCTGCTGGATCCGGCGATGGCCGAGGCGGAGGCGTAGGGCGCCGGCGAAACGGAGGCGATGAGGGGGTGGGCACGGACGCTAGAGCCACCCGACCGGGCCACCCCTCATTGCCCGCAGTTGAAGCCGGAGCGCGGTCCGCGAGACCGACCGCCCCGCGCCCTAGAACCCCTCCAGCGCCTCCCAGCTCGCCAGCCGCCCCTCGAGCTCGCTCGCCGCGCGGAAGGCCTCGAGCTCGTCGGAGTCGATCGAGTAGGTGTGCTCGGGTGCCGGGTAGCGGCGCTCGCGCACGTCCTCGGCGAAGGCGGCGACGCCCGCGTCCATCTCCTCCTGGAGCGACGCGTAGCGCTTGACGAACCGGGCCCCGAGGCCCTCGCGGATGCCGAGGAGGTCGTGGAAGACGAGGACCTGGCCGTCGGTCGCCGGGCCGGCGCCGATGCCGATCACGACCGCCTCCATGCGCGGCATGATCGCCTCGGCCACCGCGGCGGGGATCGCCTCGAAGACGATCGAGAAGCAGCCGGCCTCCTGAAGCGCCAGCGCCTCGCGCTCGACGCGCGCCGCCGCGGCGGCGCTGCGGCCCTGGGCCTTGTAGCCGCCCAGCGCCGTCGCCGTCTGCGGCGTCAGGCCGACGTGGCCCATCACCGGGATGCCGGCGTTGACGATCGCGCGGGCGCGGGCGACCGACGTCTCTCCGCCGCCCTCGAGCTTGACGGCGTCGCAGCCGGCCTCCTTGACGAAGCGCATGGCCGTCTCGACCGCCTGCTGGTCGGACACCTCGTAGGAGCCGAACGGCAGGTCGCCGACCATGAACGGGTTCTTCAGCCCGCGGCGCACGGCCCGCGCCAGGACCAGCAGCTCATCCAGCGAGACCGGCACGGTCGAGGAGTACCCGAGCACGGTCATCGCGCCCGAGTCGCCGACCAGGACCATGTCCACGCCGGCGGCCTCGGCCGCGCGGGCGCTGGGGAAGTCGTAGGCGGTGACCATGACGACGGGCTCGCCCAGGGCCTTGCGCTCGGCCAGGCGGGGGAGCGTCATGGGCAGGCGGGAGGCGTCGTCGGGGACGTTCATGTTGTTGGGATGGCTTGACATCTGTGAAGCCTCCTAGGTCAGCAGCGCGGCCGGCTCATGGTCGACCGCGAGGATCTCGTTGTCGCGCGTCACGTGGACCACGCGGGGGACGTACTCGTCGAGCTCGGCCTCGTCATAGCTCGCGTAGGAGATGACGATGATCGTGTCGCCGCGGTGGACCAGCCGGGCGGCCGCGCCGTTGACCTTCATCTCCCGCGAGCCGCGCTCGCCGGGGATCGTGTAGGTCTCGAAGCGGGCCCCGTTGTCCACGTCGACGACGTGCACCTGCTCGTGCGGGCGGATGTCCGCCGCCTCCAGCAGGTCCGGGTCGACGGTGATCGAGCCGACGTAGTGCAGGTCGCAGTCGGTCACCGTCGCGCGGTGGATCTTGGACTTCAGCATCACGCGTTGCATGTCTCGTACCCCAGGTCGTGCGCGCGGCCCGCGGAGGGGACGCGCACGGTCGTGTTGTCAATGAGTCGCACCTCTCCCACCCGCGCCGCCACGGCGACGAGGGTCTCGTCCAGGAAGTCTTGAGCCGGCTCGAAGGTGTCCGGCGAAACGGCGGCCAGGTACTCCCCCTCGACGTCCGCGAGCTCGTCGCGGCCGGCGGCCAGGGCCTCGGCCACGGAGGCGCCGGCGTTCGCGGCCGACTCGACGGCGCGCAGGGCCCGCGAGAGCGAGAGCGCGCGCTCGCGGTCGGCCGCGCTCAGGCGGACGTTGCGGCTCGACAGCGCCAGGCCGTCGGGCTCGCGCACGATCGGGCGCACGTCGATCTCGACCCCGAGGTCGAGGTCGCGCACCATGCGGGCGATCATCGCCGCCTGCTGCGCGTCCTTGCGCCCGAAGAACGCGACGTCGGGCCGGGCCATCGAGAAGAGCTTGGAGACGACGGTGGCGACGCCGTCGAAGTGGCCCGGGCGGCCCGCGCCCTCGAGCGTCTCGGTCACGCCGGCCACGTGGACGGTGGTGGCGAACCCGTCGGGATAGACCTCCTCGGCCGGCGGGGCGAAGAGGACGTCGGCGCCCTGCGCCTGCGCGAGGCGGGCGTCGCGATCCTCGTCGCGCGGGTAGGCGGCCAGGTCAGCGGCCTCGTTGAACTGCGCCGGGTTGACGAACAGCGAGACGACGACGAGGTCACAGCGCTTCCGGGCGGCGCGGACGAGGGACAGGTGCCCCTCGTGCAGCGCGCCCATCGTGGGCACCAGCCCGATACACCGCCCGGCTCGGCGGGGCTCGGCCAGCGCGGCGCGCAGGTCGGCCACGGTGCGGACGGTGATCACGCCGGCACCTCCGAGGCCGCCAGCCTGCGCGTCGCGTCGACGAGGGTGTCGAACACGGGCAGCAGCTCGGGCGCGCGCTCCTCGATCGCGGCGCGCTGGCGAGCCACGGTGGTCTCGTCGCCGCGGGCCACCGGCCCGGTCAGCGCCCGCTCGGGCCCCAGCTGCGCCCAGTTCTCCACCGTGGCGCGGACGAGGGGGACGAAGACGTCCCGGTCCGCTCCGGCCGTGGCGGCGAGCCGCTCGGCCATGGCCTGGAGCGTGACCAGGAAGTTCGAGGCGATCGACGCCGCGGCGTGGTACGCCGCGCGGTCCTCGGGTGCGATGCGGATCGGTCGCAGGCCCACGGCCTCGGCGAGTGCCGTGGCGGTGGCCACGGCGTTCTCGGAGCTCCCGTCGACCGCGGCCCCGGCGCCGGCGAACTGCGCGCCGCCGTCGGTCACGGTCATCAGGGGGTGAAGCGAGAAGGAGTCTCGGTCGCCGAAGACCTCTAGGTCCAGCGCGCCCGAGCAGTGGCCGACGAGCGGCCCGGGGGCGACGGCGCGCGCGGCCGAGGCGATCTCGCCGTCGGGCACGCACAGCAGCGCGACCTCGGCGCCGGCGGCGTCGGCGCCCCGGCCCAGCGGGCCGTCCACGGACGCGCCGGCCGCACGCAGGGCACCGGCCAGGGCATTGCCCAGGCGGCCGGCCCCGACGATGGCGCAGGCGGGAAGAGAGGGGGTGTCGATCTGATGCCGGTCCACGCTTGAAAAGTCGCGGCCGTTGCGGGATTGGGAACTATAGCCATCGTCCCGCAGGGCTAGAGTCGGTCGTGTGAGCAGTGCCACGGAGCGCCGCGAGGCCCTCAAGCGCATCTATCTCGAGGAGGCGAAGGACTGCCGGCGCTGCCCCCTGCACCAGACGCGCACCAACGTGGTGTTTGGGGCCGGGGACGCCGACGCCGACCTCATGTTCGTGGGCGAGGCCCCGGGGCGCCACGAGGACGAGCAGGGCCTGCCCTTCGTCGGCCAGGCGGGCAAGCTGCTGGACAAGCTCCTGGGCGAGATCGGGCTGGAGCGCGGGGACGTCTTCATTGCGAACGTGCTCAAGTGCCTGAGGTACAACGCCCAGGTGCAACTGGGCGATGGATCCTGGGAACGGATCAGTCGCCTGGTCCGTGATCGCTATCAGGGCAACGTCATGTCCGTCGATGACAGCGGACGCCTTGTCCCGAAGCGGGTGACCGGGTGGCATGCCACGCCCCTGGGTGGCCGCCGTGTCTTTCATCTGACCTACCGTGGGCGAAAGAACTCCGGTCGCGGACGCGTTGGCATTGAGCTGACCGGCGACCATCCGGTCCTGACGGCGCGCGGATATGTTCCCGTCCAGGAGCTTCGCGAGGACGACCGAATCGCGACCGGGCAGGGTCTGAGCTCCGTTGCTCGGGACGTCGTGTGCGGGACATTGCTCGGGGACGGCTCCCTGAACGCGAATTCGGCCCATCTGACGTTCGGACACTCGCAGCGGCAGGATCAGTACGCCTACTTCAAGGCTGAGCTCCTGGCCGAGCTCGAACCCAGGTACCAGAATCTGATGGTCGCCGCGGTCGCGGGCGGCGACGCCGCGTATCACGTCATTCATGTCCGAACCCTGGCTCACCGGAGCCTCGGCGTCCTCAGGCGCGACTTCTACCGACCCAAGAAGGTCGTGCCCCCGTGGATGGCCGATGAGTTGACCGCGCGCATGCTGGCCTTCTGGTTCATGGATGACGGTCACACTCGGATTCGCCGAGGTGGACGCCGGCCGCTGGCCGAGATCGCCACCGTTGGTTTCAGCGACGATGACCTGCAGGTGCTTCTGCGCGGCCTGGCGCGACTCGGCCTGCCGGCGAAGGCATCGCGGCAAAGGCTCTATTTCGACGTGGCAACGACCGAGAAGCTCTCGGAGACAATCGCCCCCTTCGTGCCGCCGACGATGCGGTACAAGCTCGTCCCAGAGGTCGCCTCACGTATCCCGTTCGACTACAACAGGCTTCGGCCGGGGCCGCCGGAGGTCTTGTTCGACGAGGTCGAGGTCGAGGACGTCACTGACAGCCCCAGGAACGACACGACGTTCTTCTGCATCGACGTCGAGGACACGCACAACTTCGTCACCGCGGGTGGTGTCGTTCACAACTGCCGGCCTCCCGGCAACCGCGACCCGCAGCCGATCGAGATCGAGTCCTGCCGCGACTACCTGCACCGCCAGGTCGACCTGATCGAGCCGCGGGTCATCTGCACGCTGGGGAACTTCTCCACCAAGCTCCTTCGCGCCGACAACACCGGGATCTCGCGCCTGCACGGGCAGGAGGAGACCCGGGTGATCGGGCCCCGGGCGGTGCGGTTGTTCCCGCTCTACCACCCGGCGGCGGCGCTCTATACGCCGTCGACGCTGGAGACGCTGCGCGCCGACTTCCAGCGGATCCCCGAGGTCCTCGCCCTTCCGCTGCCCGACCAGCCCGAGCCGGCGGAGGACGTCCCGGAGTACGAGGAGACGCCGGAGCCCGAGCCCGAGCCGGTGGCCGCGGCCTCGACTCAGGCGGCGGACCAGCTCGGCCTGTTCTAGTCCTCTTAGAGCTTTCTTCAATTTCGTCGCGACACTGCGGCGATGCGCATCCTGGTCGTGGACGACGAGCGGGCGGTTCGCTCGGCCGTTCGGCGGGCGCTGGCGCTCGAGGGCTACACGGTCGACGAGGCGGATGGAGGAGGAGCGGCACTGAGCAAGCTCCAGGCGGGCGCCCCCGATGCCGTCGTGCTCGACGTCCTCATGCCCGACCTGGACGGGATGGAGGTCTGCCGGCGCCTGCGGGCCGCCGAGGACCGCACGCCCGTGCTCCTGCTCACCGCACGCGACGGCGTCGGAGACCGGGTGGCCGGCCTCGACGCGGGAGCCGACGACTACCTGCCCAAGCCGTTCGCCCTGGAGGAGCTGCTGGCTCGCCTGCGCGCGCTGCTGCGGCGCACGGCCCTCAACGGAGACGCGCCGGCCGGGCCGCTGCGCTTCGGTGACCTGACGCTCGACCTGGGCGCGCGCCGGGCCCGGATGGGCGACCGCCACATCGACCTCACCCGAACCGAGTTCTCGCTGCTGGAGCTGCTGATGCGCAACCGCCGCCAGGTGTTGACACGCTCGCTGATCAACGAGCAGGTATGGGGCTTTGACTTCGGCCCGAGCTCGAACTCGCTCGGCGTCTACGTCGGCTATCTGCGGCGCAAGCTCGAGGCGCAGGGCGAGCCGCGGCTCATCCACACGGTTCGGGGCGTGGGATACGTCCTGCGCGAGTCGTGACCATCCGGCGCCGTCTGTCGCTGGCCGCCGCGATCGCGGTGGCCCTCGCCGTCGCCCTGGCGTCGACCGCCTGCTACGTGGCCGTCCGCGCCAAGCTGCGCAACGAGGTCGACACCTCGCTGCGGCGCGCGGCCGACGGCTTCTCGGCGCTGCCGCCTCGGGCCGTCCAGCGCTTCCGGGTGCGCGTGACCGGACCTGTCGCATCCGCCGCCGCGGTGGCCCTCCCGCCCCTGGCGCCCGGCCCTCGAATTCCCGCCCTCCCTCCGGGGGCGCCGTCGGACACCCGCGGACAGCAGCGCGCCGTCAACCGAGTCTTCGTCGGCGGCTTCGGCCGGGCGCCCGGGGAGCTGCAGGTGCTGGACAGGACGGGCCGGATCGCGTTCCGGGACCCGGACACCCAGCGGCTCCCGGTCGACCGTCTGTCTCGCGAGGTGGCGCGGGGGAACCAAGGCCGCGCCTTCCTCGATCGCACGATCGGCGGGGAGCACGTCCGCCTCCTCGTCTCCCCGATCCCGGGCGGCGGGGCCGTCCAGGTGGCGCGCTCGCTCAACGAGGTCGACAGCGTGCTTCGCGCCCTGCTGTTGATCCTGTCGGCGATCACGGCCGCCGGCGTGGCCCTGGCCGCGGTCCTGGGCGGGCTGGTGTCCCGCGCCGCGCTGCGTCCTGTCCGCCGCTTCACCGAGCGCACGGAGTCCATCGCACACCAGCCCGACCTCTCGCAGCGACTCCCCGTCGAGCGCGACGACGAGCTGGGCCGCCTGGCCGCGTCCTTCAACACCACGCTCGACGCGCTCGAGCGCTCGGTGGCCGCGCAACGCCAGCTGGTGGCCGACGCCTCGCACGAGCTGCGCACGCCGCTGGCCAGCCTGCGCACGAACCTCGAGGTCATCTCCGGCGACAAGCAGCTCCCGCCCGGCGATCGCCGCGAGCTGCTGCGGGACCTGATCGAGCAGGCCGACGAGCTGAACCTGCTCGTCGCCGACGTGGTCGAGCTGGCGCGCCGCGGCGAGCCGGACGTGGAGGCGCCCGACGAGGTCGAGCTTCACGCGCTGGTCGCCGCCGCCGTGCAGCGCGCCCAGCGCCACCGCCCGGACGTCGCCTTCGTCACCGATCTGCAGCCGACCGCGGTCACCGGCGTGGCCCGGCGGCTCGACCGCGCCGTGGCCAACCTGCTCGACAACGCCGCCAAGTGGAGCCCGGCCGACGGCGTCGTGGAGGTGACGCTGCGCGAGGGCACGCTCACCGTGCGCGACCACGGCCCGGGGATCGACCCGGCCGACCTGCCGTTCGTCTTCGACCGCTTCCATCGGGCCGCCGGCGCCCGGAGCCTGCCCGGCTCGGGCCTCGGCCTGGCCATCGTGCGTCAGGTGGCCGAGGCCCACGGCGTGGAGGCGCGGGCGGGCAACGCCCCGGACGGCGGGGCCGTTTTGGCGCTGCATTTCCCCGAGGCGACTTCTTCGCTTCCTCTTACGGAGGTCTTCGAGCCGGTTCAGAACGCCCCGGTTTGATCCGGCACACGATGAGAGACCACAGAATCCGCCCCTCACAGGGGCTCGCCGCCTGCGCCGCCATGCTGGCGCTCGGGGTCGCCGGCTGCGGCAGCGACTCCGGCTCGGGCTCGAGCTCCACCTCCGCCAACGCGAACCGACCCGGCCGCTTCAGCCTCACGGCCGCCCAGCGCTCGTGCCTCCAGAAGGCGGGCGTGCGCTTTGGCCGGCCGCCCGGCGGGCGCCCTCCCGGCACGTACGGAGCCCCGCCTCCGGGCGCCACCAACGGAGCCCCGCCTCCGGGGGCCACGAACGGGGCGCCCCCGCCCGGCCGCCGCATCGTGCGGCCCACCGCCAAGCAGCAGGCGAAGATCCGCGCCGCGCTGAAGAAGTGCGGGATCAACCTCCCCATGCCCGGTCAGGGTGGCGGGCCCGGTCCCGGCGCTCCCGGCCAGGTGCCGCCGACGTCGAACAGCTGACGGAGCCGCATGGCCACGGCCACCGCCCCGCGCCTGCCCCGCCGCCGGCCGGCATTGCCCACACTCCTGCTCGGCGCGATCACCCTGGTCGTCCTGGTGGTGGCCGTGACGGCCGTCGGGTCCCCGAAGTCCTCCGGGGCACAGGAACGGACGGTCACGGTGGGCCGCGGGGTGGTGCAGACGACCGTGTCCGGAAGCGGGAATCTCGAGGCCGCCGAGCAGGACGACCTCACCTTCGGCGCCGGCGGGACGGTGACCAACATCTACGTCCACGAGGGCCAGCACGTGATCGCGGGCCAGCTGCTGGCCGAGCTCGACGACAGCAGCGCCCGGGTTGACCTGGCCAAGGCCAGGGCCGATCTCCAGTCGGCGCAGGACACGCTGGACAACGTGCAGTCGGACGCCTCGGGCACCTCCTCGAACGGTGACCAGGCCTCGGCCACGACGGCCACGACGGCAATGGCGAGCGCGGCGGCCAAACCGCCGGCGACGACGCCCACGACACCCACGATCTCGACCCCGATCAAGACCGTCACGGTTACCACGCCCGCGCCGAGCTCGTCGGGCTCGGGGTCCGGGGGCTCGGCCGGGAGCGGGTCCGGCTCGGACGGCGGCGGCTCCGGTTCGAGCATCTCCGAGGCTGCGGCCGAGGCCAACGTGCAGAGCGCCGAGCTTGACGTCGAGAGCGCCGAGAAGGCGCTCGAGGCGACGCGCCTGCGCGCGCCGATCGGCGGCACCATCGCCGCCGTCAACGGCGCGGTGGGCGACACGGTGAGCGCCGGGTCGTCGGGCAACTCGTCGTCCTCGAACTCGTCGTCCTCGTCGGGCTCGAGCGGGCCCAGCATCGCCGGAGGTCTCGGTGGGGGCGGGGGCGGATCGAGTTCGTCGAGCTCGTCGGGCGCCAGCGGGTCGGGCTTCATCACGCTGGCGGACGTCGACGCGTTCAAGATGGATGTCTCGCTGAGCGAGGCGGACATCGGCTCGGTCAAGCGCGGCCAGTCGGCCACGATCGCCGTCAACGCGGCCTCGGGCGAGAAGTACGCCGCCCACGTCAGCGCCGTCGGCGTGCTCCCCTCGTCTTCGAGCTCCTCCTCGAGCAGCGCCGTCTCCTACCCGGTGACGCTCACGCTCGATCAGGGCGGGGCAAAGCTCAAGCCCGGCATGAGCGCCACGGCGGACATCGTGACCGCCCAGGCCGCCGGCATCACCGTCCCCACGCAGGCGCTGACCGGCAACACGGTCACCGTCATCCGGGACGGCAAGCGCACCACCCAGCAGGTGCAGACCGGCGTCGCGGGCGAGTCGACCACCCTGATCACGAGCGGGCTGCACGTGGGCGACCAGGTGGTCGTGCGTTCCCAGAGCGCGAGCGCGATCCCGAGCGGGGCCTCGGGCGGCGCCGGCGCTGGCGGGTTGCGCGGCGGGCTGGGCGCGGGCGGGCTCGGCGCGCGGGGCGCCGGGGGAGGCGGCTTCCCGGCCGGGGGGCCGCCGACGCTCGTCGGCCCCGGCGGAGGCGGGCCGTGAGGGCGCCGGCCCAGTCAGTTCGGCCCGTGATCACGCTCGAGGACGTCGAGCGGGTCTACGAGATCACCAGCGAGCTGTCCGTACGGGCGCTGGACGGGGTCTCGCTGCGCCTCGAGACCGGCGAGCTCGTGGCGATCATGGGCAGCTCGGGCAGCGGCAAGTCGACGCTGATGAACATCCTCGGCTGCCTGGACGCGCCGACCGCGGGGCGCTACCTGCTCGACGGGGTCGACGTGCGCGACATCCCCGAGGACGACTTGGCCGACCTGCGCAACCGCAAGATCGGCTTCGTCTTCCAGAGCTTCAACCTGGTCCCGCGGACGAGCGCCCTGGCCAACGTCGAGCTTCCGCTCGTCTACGCCGGGCTCCCGCGCCGCGAGCGTCGCGCCAGGGCGAGGGCGGCATTGGACGAGGTCGGGATGAGCAATCGCCTCGATCACCAGCCGTCCGAGCTGTCGGGCGGCCAGCAGCAGCGTGTGGCGGTCGCGCGGGCGATCGTCACCGACCCGTCGCTGATCCTCGCCGACGAGCCGACTGGCAACCTCGACTCGCACGCCACCCAGGAGGTGCTGGAGATCGTCGAGCGCCTGCACGGCGAGGGGCGCACCGTCGTGGTGATCACCCACGAGGACCACGTCGCGGCGCACGCGCGCCGGATCGTGCGCCTGGGGGACGGGCGGGTCCTCTCCGACGACGTCCGGCCGGGATCGCGGGCGGAGGTGAAATGACCCCCACCGAGGTCATGCGCACCGCCTACGCCGGGATCTCGGCGAACAAGCTGCGCTCCGGCCTGACGATCCTCGGCATGACGATCGGCGTCGCCGCGGTGATCGTCCTCGTGGCCGTGGGCAACGGATCAAAGAGGCAGGTGCAGGCCGGCATCGACGCGCTCGGGTCCAACGTGCTCATCGTCCAGGCCCAGAACGGGCCCGGTGGACCCGGGTTCTTCCGCCGGGGCGGTGGAGGGGGCGGGTTCACCCTGACCTCCCAGGATGTGAGCGCCCTGCAGGACGAGTTCAACGCGCCCGCGGTCAAGAGCGTCTCGCCCGTGGTCACGGCGACCGGCACCACGCTGGTCGCGGGAGCGACGACCTACCAGCCGTCGTCGTTCGTGGGCACGACGCCCTCCTACGCGACCGCCCGCGACTACCGCGTGGCCGCGGGGGAGATGTTCACCCAGCGCGACGTCAAGCAGCACAAGCGCTACGTGGTGATCGGGCCGACCGTGGCCCAGAACCTGTTCGCCGGCCAGGACCCGGTGGGCCAGACCCTGCGGGTCAACGGGTCGAGCTTCACGGTGATCGGCGAGACGAAGGCGAAGGGCTCCAACGGGCTCCAGGACCAAGACGACGTGGTCATCGCGCCGCTGACGGCGGTTCAGGACACGATCAGCGGCTACGGGAGTCTGAGCAACCTCACGATCCAGGCGACCTCGAGCTCGGCCCTCGACGCCGCCCAGGCGCAGGTCACCTCGATCCTGGAGGATCGCCACCACGTCACCGACCCGACGAACCCGGGCTTCCAGGTGACCAACCAGGGCTCGGTGCGTGAGGCCTCGAACCAGAGCACACAGGTGTTCACGACCCTGCTCGCCGCCGTGGCGGCGATCTCTCTGCTCGTCGGCGGAATCGGGGTGATGAACATCATGCTCGTCAGCGTCACCGAGCGCACCCGGGAGATCGGGATCCGCAAGGCGATCGGGGCGCGCCGCTCGGACGTCCTGACCCATTTCCTCACGGAGGCGGTCCTGGTCTCGGTGTTCGGCGGGCTGCTCGGCGTGGTGGTGGGCATCGTCGGGAGCCGGTTCGAGATCGCGGGCGTGCAGCCCGCGATCGTGACCTCGTCGGTGTTCCTGGCCTTCGGCGCCGCCGTCCTGTGCGGGCTGTTCTTCGGCACCTATCCCGCGGCGCGCGCCGCCGCCCTGCGACCGATCGAGGCCTTGCGATTCGAATGAGCGACACGACGGAGACATACGAGTACGTGGCCGAGCGCGACGCGTGGGGGACCCCGCCGGGCGGTGAGCTGCCGCCTCGGCCGCGCCGGCGGCTGGTCACCCCGGCAACGCTGGTGCTGGCGGCGGTGCTGATCGCGGCCCTCGGGTTCTTCGCGGGGGTCAAGGTGCAGAAGGGCCAGGGGGACACGGCCGCGAGCGCGGGCGCAGGCCCCCGGTCGGGCGCCAGCCCCGGCGCATTCCCCGGCACAGGCGCGGGGCCGCGAGGCGGGACCGGTGCGCGGCCGGGCGGTCAGGGCACCTTCGGAACGGTGGCCAACAAGAAGGGCAAGACGCTCTACGTGCAGACGGCCGATGGGAACACGGTCAAGGTCAGGCTCGGGGCCGACGCCAAGGTGATTCGCACGGCCTCCTCGAACGTCAAGCGCATCCACCCGGGCGACACGGTCGTCGTGCAGGGCGCCAGGGGCAAGACCGGGACGATCACCGCCACGCAGGTCAACGCCACATCCGCCACGGCCGCCTCGAGCGGCGGGCTGTTCCCGGGCGCCGGCGGAGGTTCCGGCCCTCCGGGCGGAGGGAGCGCCGGGAACGGTTCCGGCGGGGGCGGCGGTCCGACGTTCTTCGTCGCTCCCTGAGGAGGTCAGAACCCCTCGAGCCGAACCTGCTCAAGGGGCCTGACCCCGGGTACTACTCGCTGACGCGGTCGATGAGGAACGCGACGCGCACGTGGGCGCGCCACTCGTTGAGCTCGTCACCGCGCAGGCCCGTCGACACGACGTCGACGGCCTTGATGTTGCGCAGCGTGGCCTTGGCCTCGTTCAGCGCGTTCTGTACCGCATCGTCGGAGCTGGTGGTGGAGCTTCCGACGAGCTCGATGATCTTTACGACCGCCATCCCTCTCCTCTCGGATCGCTCGTTGCGAATCCGACCCTATGCCCGGAGCGCCGCGCGCGCAACAGCGCCCGCAGCTGGGCCCGCTCTCGCGACGCGTCGCGGCGGGCCGCGGCGCGCGCGGCGATCCGGGTGGCGAACGTCAGGGCCTGGGCCGCGTCGTCGAGCGCGAGTGCGCCGCGGCCCAGCCGCGCGCCCACGACCTCGCGCCGGCGCCGGGCGATCAGGTCGTGGGGCTCCCCGCCGAACGCGGGCGCCGTGGCGTGGGCCCCGGCGTGGCGCAGGCGGACCTCCGGTCGCAGCTCGGTCGGGATCCCCTGCTCGCGGGCGTGCAGGCACAGGTCCAGGTCCTCGTAGAAGAGGAACGCCTCGCGGTCGAATGGGCCCAGCCGGCGCAGGGTGGCAGCGCGGGCCACCACGGCGGCCGCGATGGCCCAGCCGACGGTGCACGGCGCCTGCGCGCGCCACGGCTCCGCGCGCAGGCGCGCGCCCCGCGGGAGGAACGGCGGGTGGACGAGCGCCGGCACCAGCGCCCCGGGGCGGCCGGGCACGGGATGAGCGCTGCGCTGCGGGGTGCCGTCGGCGTTGAGCAGGCGCGGCACGAACAGCGCGTCGCGGGCCCGGGCCAGGGTCACCAGCTTCAGGAGCCCGTCGTCGAGCAGCTCCACGTCCGGGTTCAGGAGGGCCACGACGTCGCGGCCCGCGCGCGCGACGCCCTCGTCGTTGGCGGCGCCGAACCCCGTCCCGGCGGCCAGCTCGACCACCTGCGCTCCGCGCTCGCGCGCCAGGGTGCCGCCGCCGTCGCGCGAGCCGGTGTCGACCACGATCAGCTCCGGCGGCTCGGGGAGGTGCTCCTCCAGCGAATCCAGCAGCCGCACGAGGTGCTCGCGCGAGTCGTGGATGACGACGACCGCGGTGAAGCTCATCCGCCCGCCGCCTGCGTCAGCACCGCGTGCGTGGCGTCGGCCGCCGCCTCCCACGTGCGCGGGGCGATCGCCCGCGCCGCGTCGGAGGCCAGGCGCTCGCGCAGGGCGCCGTCGGAGGCGATGCGCCCGAGCGCCCCGGCCAGACCGGCCTCGTCACCGGGCGCCACGCGCAGCGCGGCGTCGCCCAGCGTCTCGCGGAACACCGCCAGGTCGCTGACCACGGCGGGCGTCCCGCAGGCGGCCGCCTCCAGGGGTGGCCAGCCGTAGCCCTCGGCGAACGACGGCAACACGACGGCGAGCGCGCCGTCGTAGAGGGCCTCGATCTCCCGCCGGCCGCGGCCGCCGAGGAGGCGTACGCCCGGGCCCGGCAGCGCCGGCTCCAGGCGCCCGGTCCCCACGAAGACCAGCTCGGCGTCCAGGCCCTGGGCGCGCGCCGACCCGTAGGCCCGCGCCAGCAGGTCCGGGGCCTTGCGGGGCTCGAGCGCCCCGACGAAGAGCAGGTAGCGCTCCGGCAGGCCGAGCTCACGGCGGATCGCCTCGCCCGCTCCCGGCGCCAGCGAGGGGCGGTCGACGCCGGAGGGAACCACGACGACGCGGTCGGGATCGAGGTCCCAGCGCGCCAGCGCGACCTCGCGCGTCGCGGCCGACACGGCGATCACCCGTTGCGCTCTCCGAGCCAGGGCACCCAGGCGGCCGAGGCGGTGCCAGGCGCGCTCGTAGGGGGTGTAGAAGCCCGGGTCCTCCTCGAAGGAGAGGTCGTGGACGGTGAGCACGAAGGGCACGCCGGCCGAGACGGCGAGCGGCCCCGGGGCGGGCGCCCAGACGACGTCCGGGGCCTCCCCGAACAGGCGATCCAGGCGTGGGCGCCCGGCCAGCGCCGCCGCGCCGAACACCAGGCGGCTGGGGAGGCGCAGCGCCGCCGTCTCGGCGCCCACGACGGGCGGCTCGGGTGCGCCGCCGGGCACCAGCAGGCGCCAGGCGTCCGCGGGAAACCGGGCGGCCAGGACGCCGGCCAGCGAGGCCGTGTAGTGGGCGACGCCCCGCCTCGCGCGACCGGCGGCGAGGCTGCGGCCGTCGATGCCGACCCTCATCGGCGAGCAGTGTATGACCGCGCAATGATTAGACTCGCCGCGGGTCTATGGGGAAGGGATCGACTCAAGAACCGCGCCAAGGACGGGTCGCGCTCGTCCATGACTTCCTGCTCGATCTGCGCGGGGCTGAGCGCGTGTTCGCCGCCATGTGCGACCTGTGGCCGGAGGCCGACGTGTTCACGGCCGTCTACGACGAGGCCGGGACCGAGGGCCGCTTCGCCGACCGCGACGTGCGCACGTCCTTCCTCCAGAGCCTGCGCCCGACGGCCTCGACGTTCCGCCCGCTGCTGCCGCTCTATCCCTACGCGGTGGAGTCGTTCGACCTGGGCGGCTATGACCTCGTGATCTCCTCGTCCAGCGCCTGGGCGCACGGCGTGATCGTGGACGAGCAGGCCGTGCACGTCTGCTACTGCTACAACCCGTTCCGCTACGCCTGGAGCGAGCGGGAGACGACTCTGGCCGGGCGTCCGGCCATCGTGCGCGCGGGCCTGCGCTGGGTCTTCAACCGCTGGCGCCAGTGGGACTGGATCGCCGCGCAGCGCGTGGACAACTACGTCGCCTGCTCCGGCCTCACCCAGCGGCGCATCGAGCGCTACTACGGGCGGCGCGCCTCGATCGTCCATCCGCCGGTGGAGACGTCGCGCTTCGAGCCCGGTGAGGTCGGCGACTACTTCCTCGTCGTCTCCGAGCTGATGTTCCACAAGCGCATCGAGGTGGCGATCGAGGCCTTCAACCGCCTGCGCCTGCCGCTGCTCATCGTGGGCGACGGGCCGGAGACGCGCCGGCTGCGCCGGCTGGCCGGGCCGACCGTCCGTTTTCTCGGGCGGGTCCCCGATCACCGGGTGGCCGAGCTGATGGCCGGCGCCAAGGCGCTCGTCGTCACCGCCACCGAGGAGTTCGGGATCGCGGCCGTCGAGGCGCAGGCCGCCGGGCGACCCGTTATCTCGCTGGCCGCCGGAGGGCCGCGCGAGACCATCGTGGAGGGGCGCACGGGGATCTTCTTCGAGCGCCAGGACCCGGAGGCGCTCGCCGAGGCCGTCGCCGGGTTCGACCCCGACGACTTCGATCCCACCGCCTGCGTCGAGCAGGCCAGGCGCTTCGACACGGCGCGCTTCCGTGAGGGGATCCGCCGGGCGGTGGCCGAGACCATGGCCGAGCCGCGGGTCGAGCGCCCGCCACGCCGCGTGCGCCGCCGGCCGCCGCTCGCCCGCCCGCGGGCGTGAATCCCGCGGTCGTCGTCCCGAACTACAACGGCGAGAGCTGGCTGCCGGGATGCCTTGACTCGCTGGCGGCCCAGACGCTCGCGCCCGCCGAGGTGGTTGTGGTGGACAACGGGTCCTCGGACGGCTCGGCGGAGATCGCCGAGGGGCGTGGCGGGGTCCGGGTGCTGCGCCTGGGCGAGAACCTGGGCTTCGCCGCCGCCGCCAACCGGGGCATCGCCGCGGTGTCGGCCGAGGCCGTGGCCCTGGTCAACACCGACGTCGTGCTGGCGCCCGACTGGCTGGAGCGCATGGCCGGGGCGCTGCGCCTGGGCCCGGATGTCGGTTCGGTGGCGTGCAAGATGGTCGACCTCGACGACCCGGGCGTCCTCTACGACGCGGGCGACGTGCTGCGCCGCGACGGCGTGTGCGAGCAGCGCGGGCGCTTCGAGCGCGACGCCGGGCGCTACGACACGCCCGGGGAGGTCTTCGCCGCCTGCGCCGGGGCGGCCCTGTATCGCCGGGGCGCGGTGCTCGACGTGGGCGGCTTCGACGAGCGCTTCTTCCTCTATCTCGAGGACGTCGACCTCGGCCTGCGCCTGCGCCTCGCGGGCTGGCGCTGCCGCTATGAGCCGGTCGTGGCCCGCCACGCCGGCGAGGGGTCCGCGCCGGAGGGCGCGCGCAGCGCCTGGACCTGGGTGGAGCGCAACACCCTTCTGCTCGCGGCCAAGGCCTTCCCCCTGCGCTGGGCTCCGCAGGTGCTCTACCGCCAGGCGGGCTGGGCCTGGCATGCCGCTCGCGAGCGGCGCCTGCGCGCGCACCTGGCCGGGGCGGCGGCGGCGCTGCCGCTGCTGGGCGCGATGGCCCGCGAGCGCCGGCGTTTGCGCGCCCGCTCGGCGGTGCCGGTGGCGGCGGCGGTGCCCGCCAGGCCGATCCGGGGGCGGGCTTGAGGCCGCTGGAGGCGCTGCGGCTGCGGGCGCTCGACGCCCTGGACCTCGTCACGGGGCGCCGCGACCCGCTGGTGCCGGCGCGCCGCCTGCGCGGGCGCGTGGGCGACAGCGACTTCGCGGCCACCGGAGAGGAGCTGGCCGCGCTGCTGGCCGCCGAGGCGGGCTTGCGCCCCGACGATCGGGTGCTGGACGTCGGCTGCGGCTACGGGCGCGTGGCGCGGGCGCTGACGCGGCGGCTGGGACCGGACGGCGCCTACGAGGGCTTCGACGCCTCGGCGCAGGCGATCGAGTGGTGCTCGCGGCGCTATGCCCGGCGTCACCCGGGCTTTCACTTCTCCCACCTGGACGTGGCCAACGCCACCTACAATCCCCAGGGAACCCTGATCGCCCGCGCGGTCGAGTTTCCCTACCCCGACGCGTCGTTCGACCGCGTCGTCGTGGCCTCGGTGTTCACGCACCTGCTGGCCGACGGGACGGATCGCTACCTGGCGCAGTGCGCGCGCGTCCTGTCGCCCGGCGGGCGCCTCGTGGCCACGCTCTTCCTCCTCGACGACGAGGCGCGGCGCCTCCAGCGCGAGGGCGGGGCGGCGATCGAGCTGCGTCAGGAGCACTGGCCGGCGGCGGTGGCCGATCCCGAGGAGCCCGAGGCCGCCGTGGGCTACGACGAGGCCTGGGTGCGCGACCGCCTGGAGGCCCACGGACTGACGCCGGCCGGTCCGGTCCGGCGGGGCTCGTGGTCGGGCCGGCCGGGCCCGCGAGGGCTTCCAGGACGTCATCGTGGCGCGAGCGTGAGGACGAACTGGAGGGCGAACAGGCCCGGCGCCAGCCCGGTCAGCCGCTCGCGCATGGCCGCGAGCGCGGGGGGCGGGTCGTTCTCGGTCCCGCCCAGGCGCCGGCGCAGGTAGGGCTCGAGGGGAAGCGAGGCGGCCGCGGCCGTCTCCGCCACGACGGAGTAGCCGGCGCGCGCGGCCAGCTCGTGCGCGCCCTCGTGGCCGAAGAAGCGCAGGTGCGTGCGGTCGAACAGGCCGTGCTCGGAGTAGGGGAAGCGCCCGCGCAGGATCGCCCGGCGCGCCGTCCAGTGGCCGATGTTGGGGACGGAGACGACGGCGCGGCCGCCGGGTGCCAGGTTCTCGCGCAGCGCCCCCAGGACCGTCCACGGGTCGCGCAGGTGCTCGAGCACGTCGGCGAGCACGACGACGTCGACCTCCCGGGGCAGCTCCTCGCGCACCGCCGGGTCCTCCACGTCGCCCACGATCACCAGCTCGCACGCCTCGCGCGCCTGGCGCGCCGCGTCCGGGTCGGCCTCGAGCCCCACCACCCGGCAGCCGCGCTCCGTCAGCCGGGCGGCCAGGTAGCCGGTGGCGCACCCGATGTCGAGCACCCGCGCGCCGTCGGGCACGGCGGCCAGGACCAGCCGGTGGGCCGGGGAGAGGCCGTGCGCGGCCACGAGGCCGGCGTAGGGGCCGGTCATGTCGCCCCCGCCGGCGCCAGGACCCGCTCGCGCACGCTCTCGCGAAAGCGCGCCGTCTCGTAGCGGCGGGCGTCGGTCGCGGCCGCCTGAGCCAGCCGGGCGCGCAGGTCGGAGGACTCGATGAGCTCGCGGGTCTGCGTCACCAGTTCGTCCTGGGTGCGCCAGTGGCGACCGGTCCGTCCGTCCTCCACCAGCTCGGCCTGCCCGCCGGCGGGGACGACGAGCGGGACGGCACCGTGCATCATCGCCTCCACGGTGACGATCCCGAAGTGCTCGAGGCGCTCGGGGTGGCGATCCTCGCGCACGCCGAACCCGGCGGCGTGCCAGAACAGCGCGCTGCTCGCGTACAGGGCGAGCAGCTCGTCGCGCGGCGCATTGACGTGGAAGTGGACGGGCAGGCCCTCGGCCATCTCGCGCAGCGTGCGGATCCAGCCCTCGGTTTGCGGGAGCGAGTCGGCCCCGCCGGCGAGGTGCAGCTCCCAGCCCTCGGCGCCGAGCGCGCGGAAGGCCTCGATGAGGACGTCGTGGCGCTTGGCGTGGGCGCCCCGGAAGAAGCGCCCGACGCCGAGGATGGCCGGGGCGCGCTCCGCCCGCGGCGGCTCGGCGGGCGGATCCACCGGCGGGGGGACGACCTCGGCCTCCAACCCGATGCGCCGGGAGATCCATTCCCGGGCGAAGCGCGAGTAGCAGAGGAACGTGTCGTAGGAGCGCAGCGCCTCGGGCGCCCGGCGCCGGCCGGTCGCGCCGGCCAGGGCGGCCAGCAGCCGCTCGCGCGGGCGGTCGCGCGCCCGGAAGGGGAACTGCAGGATGCAGACCGAATGGCGGGCGGCGCTGCGCGTGGGGATGTCGGCGTCGAGGCTGACGAGCAGGTCGAGGTCGTCGCTGCGCCGGGCCAGCTCGCCGGGAGCGGTGGCGCGCCAGGAGTAGGCGGACGGGTCCACGTGCAGGCCCACGCGCGACCAGGCCTGGGGATCGGGGCGCCGGGGGGCCAGCACCAGCAGCTCGGCCCCGGGCAGCCGGGCCGCCTCCTCGAGGATCGTGAACAGGTAGCGGTCACCGCCGCCGACGGCGCCCAGGAACGGGTTGTGGAAGCCGATCCGCATGCGGTGCGGCATGATGGAGCAGATGGCGGTTGCTCGCGCTCAACCCCGCCAGGCGGCCGGAACCCTGGGTGGCCTGCGCGCGTGGTTCACCTCGGGACGTCTCGCCCTGCTCGGCATGGCGGGGGCCGCGGTGTTCTACGCGGTCAGCCGGGCCATCATGGTCACGCAGCTGCCCTACATCGGCGACGAGGGCTGGCACGGGACGTTCGTCGTCCAGGTGGCGCACAGTCTGAGCAAGCTGTGGATCTCGCTGACGATCGCCAAGGAGCCGCTGGTCATCTGGATCGCGGCCCTGTTCACGAAGCTCGGCGTCGAGCCGATGCCGGCGCTGCGCCTGGTGTCGGTGCTCGGCGGCGTGATGATGATCGCGGCCGTCGGGCTGCTGGCCCGCCACATCGCCGGGCGGGCGGCCGGGCTGGCCGCCGTCGTGATCGGGGCGATCCTGCCGTTCTGGCTCGTGATCGACACGCTGGGCCTGATGGACGCACTGATCGCCGCCGAGGTGGCGCTGGCGCTCTACCTCCAGATCCGGCTGGCCGAGCGCCCGGCGTGGCGGACCGCCCTGGGGCTCGGCCTGGTGCTGGCGGCGGCCGTGCTGACCAAGGAGAGCGGCAAGAGCGCCGTCGCGCTCATCCCGGTCAGCCTGCTCGTGTTCGACTGGTCCTCGCCGGGGGTGCGCGAGCGCCTGCGTGCGCTGGGTGGGCTGCGTCGTCCTGGCGGGCGGCCTGGCCGGCCTGGCCTATCTGTGGATGCGCTCCTCGTCGCTGTGGGGTGAGGCCGAGAAGCTGCGGCGCATCCCGATCCAGTACCCGGTGCGCCCGCTCAGCCAGGCGTTCAACGATCCCTTCGAGACGATCAAGACCAACGCGCCCGAGTACCGGCGCGCGCTGTTCTCCTACTTCACCGTGCCGCTGCTGGTGGCGGCGATCGGCGGCTGGGTGCTGCTGCTGCGCGAGCGCCTGCGCCTCGCCCTGCTGATCTCGGTGTGGATCGCCCTGCCCGCGGCGGCCGCGCTGCTTCTGCCCTACAGCCCCTACGCCCGCCACGTGATGTTCCTCACGCCGCCGCTGGTCGTGCTCGCCGCGATCGGGCTGACCCGCGGGGCCGCCTACGCGGCCCGGCGGTGGGGCGGTCGCCCGGCCGGCGCGGCCGCGGTGGCCGCCGGAGTGGCGCTCATGCTCACCCCGGCCCTGATCCTCGACGGCCAGATCCTCGCCGACCCGGCGGGCGCCCATTACCCGGGCGCCGACACCTACCAGTACGTCAGCGGGCCGTCGGGCGGGGCGATCTGGCCCGACGTGGCCGACGAGATCCGCGCCCGGACGGACGGGCGCCCGACGATCGTCATGAAATCGGCCGCCGTCACCTTCGTCCTGGAGTTCCTGCTCAAGAAGCCCAACGTCACGTTCGTCTACGGCGACGACCCGCGCGCCCAGCGGGCCAAGCTGATCCTCCAGGACACGCTGCCCTTCCCCGACCCGGCGGGCGAGCCGCTGCTGCGCAGCGGGAAGTTCCGGCTCGTGCGCACGTTCCACCGCCCGCGCAACGGCTACATCGTCAAGCTCTACGAGCGGCGGTCGTGACGCTCGCCGTGCGGGTCGGCCTCGCCGCGGCCGCCCTCTGCGCGGTCGCCTGGTTCGCCGTGGGCCTGCGCGAGGCCAAGCTGGCCGAGCCGGCGATGGCCGTGGCGGTCGGGCCGGCGAGCGGCCTGTCGCCGGCGCGGACGGCGAAGGCCGACCGCGACCTGAGCGACGCGGCCGGCCTGCTCGGCCATCGCGACCCCACGGCCTTCCGGGCGCGCCTGCTGGCCCGCACCGGGCACCCGGCCCGGGCGATCGCGCTGCTGCGCGGGCTCGTCCGCGACGAGCCCGACAACGCGACCTACTGGGCGCTGCTGGCACGCACGGCGTCCGGGTCGGACCCGTCGCTGGCCGCCTCGGCCCGGGCGCGGCTGCTCGTGCTGGACCCGCGCGGGACCCCCTGATCGGCGTGTCCGTCGGCCAGGGCGAGCAGGGCCCCGGCGAACAGGATGGCCAGGAGGGTCACCGTCGGCATCTCCCAGTCCCAGTCGATCCCGGCGCGAAAGGCCCACATGACCACGACGGCGATCGGGCCCGCCGCGGCCGCGGGCGCCACGCGCAGCGCCCGGCGGGCCGCCAGCCCGACGGCGGCCAGCAGGAGGCCGAGGAGCGCCAGCCCCACCAGGCCCAGCTCGGCGGCGGTCTCCAGGTAGAGCGAGTGCGCGTCCTTGGCCTGCTCGGAGATCGTCCGCCGGCGCAGCCACTCGACGCGGAAGGCGGCGGTGCCGGTGCCGGCCAGCGGATGGTCGGCGAACGTGTGCAGCGCCACCCGCCAGTACTGGTAGCGGTTGCTCTGCAGCGAGCCCAGGCGCTGCGCCGTGGCGGTGGTCGGGACGGCGGCGGCGCTGCGCTGCTCCTTGGCCGCCGAGGCGACGAACGCCACGGCGACCAGGGCGATCAGCCCCACGGCGATCAGCCCCGCGCGGGGCGGCAGCGGGAGCCGGCCGGTCCGGGTCGTGCCCCGGTCCTCGGCGCGACACAGCCGGCGCTGGATCGCCACGCCCGCGGCCATGCTCACGAGCAGGGCGCCGATGAGGATGAAGCCCTGGACGTCGCGGGCCGACTCGGTCGCGTCGTAGTTCACGACGCCCGGCATCAGGCTGGCCACCACGGCGGGGATCGCCGCCGTCTCCAGCGTCAATGCGGCCGCGCGCAGCTGCGGCCAGGTCGGGGCGACCACCAGGAGGACGACCAGCCCCGTGCCCAGCGCCGCCAGGGCGCCCCGCGAGAACGTCAGGTACAGGCCCGCCCCGAGCGGCGCCGCCACCGGGATGGCGAGCATGCGCAGCCGGTCGGGCCGCGTGCGGTCCGCCGACAGGCGGGCGGCCAGGACGAGGCCGATGGCCGCCACGAGCCCCATCGCGTTCCAGTAGGTCAGCGGCTGGTCGAGGCGCCCGCCCGAGCTGAAGTAGTGCTTGAGGAAGAACGTGTGGGGCAGCATCCGGTCCAGCAGCCCGTAGGTCAGGAGGACGCCCGCGCCCAGCAGCGCCACCGGCTCGAGCGCCCGCAGCGCCCATCCGCGCAGAAGCGCGGTGGCGGCCAGCAGCGCACCGGAGTAGAGGACCAGGCGCTGGAGGTCGTCCAGGCCGGCGTCGCGGATCGGCGCCCATGACAGCGAGATCGCGACCCAGGCGGTGAGCAGGCCGAGGGCGAGGATGGCGGTGCGCGCCCAGGGATCGTGGGGCAGGGGGCGGGGGGACGCGAGCGCCACCACGGCGACGAGCACCCAGGTGACGATCCCGGCGCTGAGGCGCGGCTGGTCGAAGAAGCCGCCGCTCCAGAAGGCCAGCACGAACGGTCCCGCCAGGGCGGTCGCGGCGGCCAGGCCGAGCATCAGCTCCCGGGCGCGCCCGCGGCTCGACGGCGCGCTGTCGCGGTGGGCGGGCACGGAAGGCGCAGCTTAGGCCCTTAGGCTTCGCGCCCTCATGCCCGCGCGCCTCCGAGGCTTCGGCCCGCAGCTCGCAGCGATCGCCGCCGCCGGCCTGGCCGTGCGGCTGGTGTACGCGCTGGCCGTGGCGCCCGACCCGGCGTTCCTGTCCGACGCCAACTACTTCCACCTGCTGGCCAACCTCGTGGGCGACGGCAAGGGCTTCGTGCACCCGTTCACCCTGGCCACGCGCGGGGTGACGACGCCGACGGCCGAGCACCCGCCGCTCTACACGCTCGTCCTGGCCGGCGGGTCCGTGCTGGGCGGGACGAGCCTCGACGTCCACCGCGTGATCACCTGCGTCATCGGCACGGGCACCGTCGTGGCGGTCGGCTTCCTGGGCCGCCGGGCGGGCGGCGAGCGCGTCGGCCTCGTGGCCGCCGGGATCGCCGCCGTGTATCCGCTGCTCTGGGTGGCCGACGGGTCGCTGATGAGCGAATCGCTCTACGGGCTCACGATCGCGGTGACCCTGCTCTGCGCGCTGCGGGTGCTCGAGCGCCCGACCCTCGGGCGCGCCGCCGCGCTGGGCGTGGCCACCGCCCTGGCCACGCTGACCCGCGGCGAGGCGCTGCTGCTCGTCCCCATCCTGCTGATACCGGCGACCTGGCGAGGCGGGGCGCAGCCCATCCTCGCCGGGCTGGTGGCCTTCGCACTCGTGCTCGTGCCCTGGTCGGTGCGCAACTACTCGGCCTTCGACAGGCCCGTCCTCGTCTCCAACAACACCGGGTCGCTGCTCGCCGGCGCCAACTGCGCCGACACCTACCACGGACGCCTGCTCGGGGAGTGGTCGGTGGCCTGCCTGAGCTATCCGCCCGAGGAGGGGGAGGGGGAGACGGCCACCCGCCTGCGCAAGAAGGGGACCGACTACATCGGCGGGCACTCCAAGCGCTTCGTGGTCGTCGGATTCGTGCGGGTGCTGCGCACCTGGGATCTCTTCCGCCCGCGCCAGCAGATCGAGCTCTCGGGCCAGGAGGCGCGCGACACGCGCGTGGAGCGCATCGGGCTGATCGTCTACTACCTGCTCGCCCCCGTGGCGATCGCCGGCGCCGTGCTCCTGCGCCGGCGCCGCTCGACGCTGCTCGTGCTGCTCGCCCCGCCGGTCCTCGTCACCGTCATGAGCTTCTTCGGCTACGGCATCACCCGCTTTCGCATGGCGGCGGAGATCTCGATCGTCGTGCTCGCCGCCGTCGCGCTCGTGGCGCTGGCCGACCATCTCCGCGCCCGGCGGACGCGGGCCTCGCGGAGCGCGGCGGCCTAGTGCGCGGCCGGGCGGACAGGGCCCTCCCGCTCGGGCTGGCGGCCGCGGCCTTCGTGCTGGCCTTCATCCAGCGCCCCGGCTGGGCCACGTCGGACACCAAGATCGACCTCCACGTCGATCCCGGGCGGTTCCTCACCGACGTGGCCTCCGTCTGGACGCCGTCGGGCTCGCTGGGCCACGTCCAGGGGGGCCAGTACAGCGGCTACCTGTTCCCGATGGGGCCGTTCTTCGCCGCCGGGCACGCGATCGGCCTGGCGCCCTGGGTCGTCCACCGCCTGTGGCTGGGCGCGCTCCTGGCCCTTGCCGCCTGGGGCACCGTGCGCCTGCTCGACGACCTGGCGGGACGCCCGCGCGGCGTCGCTCACGCGGTGGCCGGGGCGATGATGCTGCTCAACCCCTACGTCGTCGTGTTCACGGCCCGCACGAGCGTGACGCTGCTGGCCTACGCGGCGCTCCCGTGGCTCCTGTTGGCCACCCGCCGGGGCCTGCGCCGGCCCACGGGGTGGTGGTGGCCGGCCTTCTTCGGCCTGGTGGTGACCTCGACCGGGGGCGGGGTGAACGCCGCGGTGACGGCCTGGGTCCTGCTGGGCCCGGTTCTGCTGGTGGCCTACGAGGCATTGCTGCGCGCCGTCGCCTGGCGCAGCGTCCTCGCGTTCGCCTGGCGCACCGCCGCGGTGACGCTCGTCGTCTCGCTGTGGTGGCTGGGCCCGATCCTCGTCCAGGCGGCCTACGGGATCGACTTCCTCAAGTTCACCGAGCAGCAGGGGAGCATCTGGGGCACGACGAGCATGAGCGAGACGCTGCGGCTGATGGGCTACTGGATCAGCTACATCGGCGTCGGCTTCTACGGAGCGTCGCGGGCCTACCTCTCGGACTCCGCGACGCTCCTCTTCGCGCCGGTGGTGGTCGCCGCCACGCTGCTCGTGCCCGCCGTGGCGCTGGGCGGCTTCGCCCGGACCCGCCGCGAGCCCTACGCGGCCTTCTTCCTGCTCCTCGTCCTCGCCGGCGCCCTGGTCATGACGATCGGCTTCCCCGAGGGCACGCCCCTGCGCAAGGCGGCGAACTTCACCTACAACAACGTCAACGCGACGCACTTCCTGCGCACCACGTACAAGGCGGGGCCGCTGGTGGCGCTCGGGCTGGCGGGGCTCGGGGGACTCGGCGCGCGGGCGCTGTGGGATTGGGTGTGTGCGCGGAGCGCGCGGGGGGATCGGGATGCTCCGGTGCCCGGGGCAGTAACGACTCTTAATGCCCCGGGGACCGGACACCCGATCCCCCCGCGACGGGGTCATACCGCCATCGGGTTGGCCCTGGGCGCGGCCGGCCTGGTGCTGCTGCTGGTGGCAGCGTGGCCGATGACGCGGGGACGGGCGCTGGACGACCAGTTGCTGTGGAAGCGCGTGCCGGCTGCTTGGACGCAAAGCGGGCGGGATCTCGACCGGACTCTGCCCAAGGAGACCCGGGCCGTGATCCTGCCCGGCGAGCTGTTCGCCGCGTATCGGTGGGGCGAGACCGTCGACTCGATCCTGCCCACGCGGACCGACCGGCCGGTCGCCGTGCGCAACATCGTGCCCTTCGCCGACCTCCATGCGATCGACGCGTTCTGGGCGATCGACGCCGCTGTGGGCCAGCAGCGGCTCGTGCCCGGACAGCTGCCGGCGCTCGTGCGGCTGCTGGGCGCCGGAGCGGTGCTGGCCAACGCCGACGGCGACATCCGCCGCAGCGGACAGCCGCCGCCCGCGCGGTCGGCGCGCGTGCTGGCGCAGCAGGGATACGGCCGCCCCGCCCGCGCCTACGGCCCGGTCCGGCGCCTGCTCCAGCCCGCCGGGGACATCGGCCCGGCGGCCGCGCTCGCGCAGGTGCGCCGCTACGACGTGCCCGCCACGCGGCGGATCGTGCGCGTCGAGCCCGACGCGGCGCCGGCGGTGGTGGACGGGTCCGGGGAGGGGCTCGTCGGGCTGTCGGCCTTCGGCGCGCTCCCCGCCGGGCCGTTCGAGTACGCCGGCGACCGCTCGGCCGCGCAGATCCGGCGGGCGGCGGCGAGCGGCGGCGACGTGGCGATCTCCGACACCAACCGCCGCCGCGTCTTCGTCTCCTCGCGCCTGCGGCAGAACCTGGGCTGGACGCTGCCGCGCGACGAGAGCCCGTCCCAGGACGCGGCCATCCTCGACCCCTTCGCCGATCGCGGCACCGATGCGCAGACGGTCGCCGTGTACTCGGGGTTGCGCTCGGTCACCGCGCCGTTCTCGCCCGGCGGCGAGCAGTTCCCCGAGCACCGCCCGTTCGCCGCCCTCGACGGCGATCCGCGGACGGCCTGGCTGGCCGACCGGCGGCTGGACAAGGATCGCGCCTATCTGGACATCGACTTCGCCCGGCCGCGCGACGTGCCCTTCATCTCCCTCCTGCCCGAGAACGACCGCTACGGCGTCGTGCGGGCCGTGGACGTCAACGGGCGGCTCTTCCCCGTCCACGCGGGCTGGAACCGCCTGGCGCTGGGGCTGAAGGGCGTGAGCGGCCTGCGCATCCGCATGGCGCGGGTCGACTTCCCGCCCCACGTGTTCGAGGCGGGCGCGGGGGGCCTGGCCGAGGTGAGGATCCCCGGCGTGAACGCGAGTGAGGCGCTGCGCCCGCCGGTCCTGGCCGAGCGGGCGCTCGCGGGCCGCGACCTGCGCCACGCCGCGCTGACCTACCTGTTCGGGCGCACGACCGGCGACGAGCCGTTCCAGCGCGCGCGCTACACCGGGCCGCCGCAGGCGCTGCTGACGCGCGACCGCGGAGACGGCGAGCTGGGGCTGAGCCGGGTCTTCCATCCTCCGGCGGCGCGCGCCTACGCCGCCGACGCCTGGGTCTCGCCGTCTCCCGACGCCCACGACGACGCGCTGGATCGCCTGGCCGGATCCAGCGGCCCGGTGCGCTTCGACTCCTCCAGCCGCTACCAGGGCCAGGCGCGCTGGCGGGCGTCGAGCGCCTTCGACGCGCGCCCGGATTCGGAGTGGATCGGCCAGTGGGTCGAGCGCGTGCCGGCCTGGATCTCGTGGAGCTCGCCGCGCCCGCTGACCGTGCGCCGCCTGACGCTGACGCGGCCCTCGGCGGTCGTGCGCTTCCCCACCCGGGTGCGGGTGGTCAGCGAGGCGGGGGCCAGCCCCCCGCTGGCGGTCGGTGCCGACGGCACGGTGGTGCTCCCGCGCCCGGTCCGCGGGCGCGACGTGCGCCTCGACATCCTCGCCGCGGCCTTTCCGCGCGGCGCCACGGCGCAGGAGCGAACGCGCCGGGCGGTGGGGATCGCGGACGTGCGGGTGCCCGGCCTGCCCGCGGCGCGGATCCGGCGCAGCGGGCCGCTGGCCGGGCGCTGCGGGGACGTGACGGCCGCGCTGGCGCCGGGCGGCAGTGTCCGGATGCGAGTTGGGGGGACCGTGGGCGACCTCGATGCCGGCACGCCGTTGCGCGCCCGCCCGTGCGGCGCTCCGGTGCGGCTGCCCGCGGCGACGGTGCGCCTGGACGCGCCGCCGGGGGTCTTCCGGATCGCCTGGCTGCGGCTGCGCTCGCCGGCTCCCGATCCGCTGGCCACGGCCGCCGGGTCGCCCGGCCGGGTGACCGATCTGGGCCACACGAGCGCCGGGCGCCATGACGGCGTGAAGCTGGCGCTGCACGCGCCGGCGCGGCTGGTGCTGGGGGAGAGCTACGACCGCGGCTGGCGCGCCTGGTGCGACGGGCACTCGCTCGGGGCGCCGGAGGTCGTGGACGGCTACGCGAACGGCTGGCGGGCCCCGGCGAGCTGTCGCAGCGTGCATTTCGCCTTCGCCCCCCAGCGCGCGGTGGTGTGGGGCTACCTGATCTCGGCGCTGGCCTGCCTGCTCGCGCTGGGCTTCCTGGCGCTGCGCCGGCCCGGACCCGAGACGCGCCGGCTGCCCGCCGCCGCGGCGCCCGCGGACGGGCCGGCGGCCCGCCTGAGCCTGCCCGCGGCGGCGGCCTTCGGGTTCGCCGCGTCGCTTCCGCTCGCCTTCGTGTTCGCGGCGCGCACGGCGCCGGCGATGTTCGTGCTGATCACGCTGGTCCTGTGGCGGGGGATCGGGGCACGTCCGCTGGCGCTCGCCGCCGCCGGGCTGCTGGCGCTCGAGCCCGTGATCTATCTCCTGTTCCTCCCGGCGGACAAGGGCGGGTTCAACACCAACTACCCGGTGGCGCTGATCGGCGCCCACTGGGTGGCCGTGGCGGCGGTCGTGCTGCTCGGCCTGGCGCTGTGGCGGACGCTGCTCGGGCTCAGGCCGCCCGGCCCGCCGGCGCGGACTCCGTCGCGGCCGGCGTCGGCTCCCGAGCGTCCTGGGGCGGGCGTCGCCTGAATCCGTCCTTGTAGCGGAGGATCGGGCGCTCGACGAGGTAGTAGCTCGCCGTGGCGCAGGCCAGGGAGCAGGCGAGCACGAGCACCAGCATCACCGTGAAGCCGGAGCCCAGCTGGGGCAGCCAGCCGCCCGCGCCCTTCTCGATGAAGAACTGGGTGAAGCGCCCGTGCCACAGGAACAGCCCGTAGGAGACGAGGCCCAGCCAGGCGATGACCCGCAGGCGCAGGAAGTGGCGGGGCAGGCCGCCGAGCCGGTCGCCCCACACGGCCGGCAGCACGATCAGGAACGAGACGACGCCGTAGGTCAGGTGCTCGCCCAGATACTGCACGCCCGAGGTGGTGCCCGCCAGCCCACGCGGCAGCCCGAAGCCCCACGCCATGACGCAGAACAGGCCGATGGCGACGGCCCACACCAGCGACGGCGCGCGCTCCACCAGGCGCACCGGCGCGGGCTGGCGCTCGCGACCGCGCAGGTGGGCGCTGGCCACGGCCAGGCCCATCCCCAGCGCGAACCAGAACCACGTGCACAGGATCGTGAACAGGAGCACCTGGCCGTGGCTGGTGTGGTGGATGTGCCAGCGCAGGACGATCGAGGCGACGGACAGCACGGCCAGCAGGCCGATCTCGAAGGCCACGGCCCGCCGCGGCGCCAGCCGGCGCCCGACGGCGGCGAGGGCGAGCGCGTAGAAGGGCAGGAGCACGTAGAACGAGGCCTCCACGGCCAGCGACCAGGCCTGCCCGATCCCGCCCAGCACCCAGAGGAAGCCGTAGTTCTGGAGGAAGACGTAGTAGACCCAGTGCGGGCCGGTGAACGTCAGTCCAGGCCAGATGGCCAGGACGGTGAGCGCCAGCCAGTAGGCGGGGATGATGCGAAGGATGCGCCGCCGGGTGTAGTCGCGCAGCCGGGGCCCGGGCCGGCTCTCGACGCGCGCGGCCACGAACGGGCGGTAGAGCAGGAAGCCCGAGAGGACGAAGAAGAGCGTCACGCCGATGTCCATGCGGGCCAGCAGGGCGCCGTAGACGGCGTTGTAGTTGGCGCCCGCGCCGAGCCCGACGTGCGTGAACACGATGGCCAGCGCCGCCAGCCCGCGCAGCGAGTCGAACAGCGGGAAGCGCGGGTTGCCGGGCGGCGGCTTGACGACGTCGGGCGCCTGCTCCCGAGTGGGCGCGAGCAGCTCCGTCACGGGCTCAGTATGGCCACTCGGGGGACCCCAGCGCCCGGGCCACGGGGCGCAGGTGCGCCACGATCGCCGCCTTGGCGAGGAGGTTGCGCACGAACCACGGCAGCTGGGCGGCCTGGCGGGCCGCGTTGGCCAGCCGGGCGCGGCCGTGGACGGGCTCGCGGCGGTACTCGGCCAGCGAACGCTCCCGCCCGGCGTAGCGCCACCCGCTCGATCCGAACAGCCGGTGCATCAGGGCCAGCGTCACGCCCAGGGAGGAGAACGAGTCGTGCACCAGCATCGTGCCGCCGGGCGCGACGCGGGCGCCCCAGCGCTCGATGTCCTCCAGCGCGGGCCGGTAGCGGTGGGCGCCGTCGACGAAGAGGAGGTCCACGTCCCCGTCGACCGCGTCCAGCGCGCTCTGGGAGGGGCGCCGGACGTGGCGGACGACGTCCGTCACGCCGGCGCGGCGGAGGGTCTCGCTGAAGACGCGATGATCGGCCTCGCCCTCGTCGGAGGTGCCCCGGATCTCCTGGGGCCCGCGGTCGTTGCCGGCATGCGGGTCGATCGCCACGACCCGGGCTCCGGCGGGTGCGGCCCGGCCGAGGAAGATCGTGGAGCGCCCGTGGTAGGAGCCGATCTCGACCACGGTCGCGCCGTCGCGCAGCGCCCCCGCGCGGTCCCAGAGCAGGCGGGCCTGGCCCTCGGTCAGCCAGCCGGCCACGCCGGCCGCCTGGGCCAGGACGTCGTCGAATCCGGTCTCGACGGTGGCGGTCATGGCACGGCCGCGGTGGCGCGGCGGGGCGTGCGCAGGGAGAGCGCCAGCATGCCCCCGGCGGCGATGCACTGGAGGGCGAGGACGATCGTGGCCAGGCCGACGAGGCTCTTGCCCGCGTTGGTGAGCAGCAGCGGCTCGATCACCGCCACCACCGCAAGCAGCCACATGAAGGCGTAGTGCTCGATGGCGAGCATGAACTGGACGGCCAGCGAGGCCACCGCCAGCAGCGTCATCGCCAGCCCGAGCACGACCAGCGCTCCGTCGGCCCCGGCGAAGTCGACGTCGAAGCCGACCTTGAGCACGAGGCTGGGGAAGAGCCCGTAGACGAGCAGCATCGGCGCCGCGACGAGGGTGATGATGATCAGCGCCCGGGCCAGGATGCCGCGGGGGTTGAGGCCCGCCTGGGCGCGCCGGGCCGCCTCGGGAACGAGGTAGAAGGCCAGGCCGATTCCCACCCAGATCACGACCTTGGCCGCCACGGCGGCGGCGGCGTAGGCGCCGGCCCCGTCTCCGCCCACGCGGTGCTTGACGATGATGACGTCGATGTTCTGGATCACGGCGAGGAGCGTGAGGCCGAGCACCGGGGCCCACGCTCCCGCCACCAGACGGTCAAAGCGCGGCGTCTTGAGGCCGGGCTCGGGCGGCCCGAGGCGGCGGCGCAGCACGACGGCCAGGGCCGAGGCCACGGCGATCATCGCCAGCGGCGAGGCGAGGTAGGCGCCGGTGACGCCGAGGCCCGCGCCCACGAGTACGAGGCCGAGCACGAGGCGACTGGTGGCCTCGACGATGATGCTCAGACCCACCGCCTTGTAGGCACGGATGCCCTGGAGCACGCCGCGCTCGATCGAGAGCCCCAGCCAGGCCACGCCGGTGCAGAGAACCGCCCCGGCGGCCCAGGGCTCGCCCTCCACGCCGATCAGCGAGGCCAGGGGCTCGCGCAGGGCCAGACCGACGGCGGCGAGCACGACGAGGGCGACCGCCAGCTCGCGCATCCAGCGCGCGACGGTGGCCGAGAGCCGCCCGCCGGAGCCCAGCCGCCCCAGCGCGGTCTCCCGCGCGGAGGCGACCTGGAGCGCCAGGCCGGGCACGGAGAGGATCAGGAAGGTCGACACCAGCGCCGCGAGCGATCCGTAGCCGTCGGTCCCCAGCACGCGGGCGAAGACGATCGTGAAGCCCAGCGAGATGACGTTGGAGGCCATCGTGGCCACGGCCAGGCCGAGGGACTTCGCGGTCTCCGAGGCGGCCAGCGACCGGCGCAGCGACTGGCGCTCGGCTTCGGACTGCTCGCGCAGGACGTCGAGGTTCTCCTGCGCCGTGCGCTCCCAGGTGAAGGTGCGCGCCCGCGCCTCGGCCGCCGCGCCCAGGCGCTCGCGCCGGGCCGGGTCGCGGATCAGGGCGGCCACGAGATCGGCGAGCTCGGCCGGCTCGTCGGCCAGCAGGCCCGTCTCTCCGTCCACGATCGACTCGGGCAGCCCGCCCACCCGCAGGGCGGCGCTCGGCGTCAAGCAGGCGGCCGCCTCCATCACGGTCAAACACCAGCCCTCCGCGCTGGAGGCCGTCAGCGCGATCCACGCCCGCGAGTAGAGCGCGGCCTTGTCCTCCTCGGCCACGTGACCGTGCAGCACCACGCGGTCGGCCAGGCCCCGCTGCTCGATCTCGGCCTCCAGCGCCTCGCGGTGGTCGCCGTCGCCCGCGATCTCCAGCCGCGCCTCGGGGACCGCCTCGAGGCAGTCGAGCACGACCTCGATGCGCTTGTACTGCTTCAGCCGGCCCAGGTAGAGGAGCGTGGGCTGCGCCGCGCGCTCGCCGGGCTGGAACTGGGCCGGCTCGACGCCCAGGTAGGCGACGTGCACACGGTCCTCGGGGACGCCCAGCGCCACCAGGTCGCGCTTGGCCGCCTGGGAGATCGTGAGGAAGGGCGTGGCCCGGTAGAGGAAGCGCAGCGGCACCGTCTCGAGCAGGAAGGCGGCGATGGTCCCGACGCGCCCGTACTCCTCGACGTACATCCGGCGATGGACGTGGTGCACCAGCGCGACGCGCGGGCGGCGCAGCCACAGCGGGGTGAAGAACGCGATGCCGTTGATGACCTCGACCACGATGTCCGCGTCGGCGCCGACGCGGCCGCGGCCCACGGCCCAGGCCGCGCGGGCGAAGATCGTGCGCCGCGTCCCCATGTGGTGGATCTCGAGGTTGGGGCCCAGGCGCTGCACCGGCTCGGCGCCGGGGTAGTCGCCGGCCACGACCGTGACCCGGTGGCCCCAGGCGACCCACCGCGCGATCTGCCCGTAGAGGTTGGTTCCCGTCCCTCCGCCCTGTGGGTGCAGCCAGTCGCGGTCGGTCAGCACGAGGATGTGCAGCTGACCCTCCATGGGCGGGCACGGTAGCGCCGTCGTCTCGTCTATGGTCCTGTGCCGATGTATCCCCGTCGCCTCGCCGCAGCGCTCGCCGCTGCCTTCACGCTCGCTCTGCCGGCCGCGGCCCTCGCCCAGGGGGCGGGCGACGAGCAGTACACCGACCCCCTTGCTGGGCAGGGCGGCGGTGGCGGCGGCGGCAACTCCGGGAGCTCGGGCAGCTCCGGAGGCGGAGGCTCCAGCGGAACCTCGAACAGCGGCAGCCAGGGCGGCGCCGAGGGCACGACGAGCGGCAGCGGCTCGCAGCTGTCCTCCAGCCCGCCCGACATGGGCAACGGCTCCTCGGCGAACGGGGCGATCCCCCGCACCGGCGCCGATCCCGGTCTGGTGGCGCTGCTGGGCGCCGGCCTCATCCTCACCGGCGCCGGCGTGCGCGTCCGCGTGCGCCGCCCGGTTGCCTGAGCGCCGGCGGCGGGAGACCGACGGGCCCGCCGCCACCGAGGCCGTGGGTGCCGAGCTGGTCGCCGAGCTGTCTCCCGGCGACGTGGTGCTCGTGTCCGGCGAGCTGGGGGCGGGGAAGACGACGCTCGTCCGCGGCGCGGCCCGGGCTCTGGGCGTCACCGATCCCGTGGTGAGCCCGACGTTCACGATCGGCCGGCGCTACGCCGGGCGCGTCGCCGTCTCACACATCGACCTCTACCGGCTCGAGGGGCTGGACGGCGAGGACCCGGCGCTGCTGGCCGACTACCTGACCCCCGACGCGATCGCCTTCGTGGAGTGGCCAGAGCAGGCGGGGATCGACCTCCCGAGCACGGTGCGCATCCGCCTGGAGCATCTGGGCGGCGACCGGCGAGCCATCACGACCGCGTGAACGTCCTGGGCCTCGACACCGCCACCGCGGCCACCGTGGCCGGGGTGCTGCGCGGGGATGAGGTCTTCGAGGCGCGCCACGACCCGGCGCCGGACGCCCGCCCCGGTCACGCGACGGAGCTGCTGGGCCTGGTCGACGCGGTCCTGGAGCGCTCGGGGCTCGACCGCCGCGAGCTCGACCGCGTCGCCGTGGGCACGGGCCCGGGCTCCTTCACCGGCCTGCGCATCGGCCTGGCCACCGCGCGCGGGCTGGCGCAGGGCCTGGGCGTGGCGCTGGTCGGGGTCTCGACGCTGCGCACGCTGGCGGCGGGGGCGCAGGCTCCCACCGTGGCCGCGGTGATCGACGCCCGCCGGGGCGAGGTGTTCGCCGCGGCCTGGCGCGACGGAGCCGAGATCCTGCCGGTCGGCGCGCTCGCCCCGGAGACCCTGGCCACCGCGCTGGCCGATCGGTGCCCGGGCGCTCTGACCGTGGGCGACGGGGCGCTACGATTTCGGGCCATATTGGAGCCCGCCGGGGCCGCGATCCCGCCCGACGGCGACCCGGTCCATCGCGTCAGCGCGCGGCACGTCTGCCGTCTGGGCGCGGAGGCCGAGCCGGCGGAGCGAGATGCGGTCCTCCCGGAGTACGTCCGAGCCCTCGACGCCAAGCCCCGCACCGACCAGCCCAAGCCATGAGCGCCCAGCCCATCACCCCGTCCGAGACCCTCGAGGTCCGCCGGCTGTCGTACTCGGACCTGCCCCAGGTGATCGCCATCGAGCGCCGGTCGTTCCCGACCCCGTGGTCGCTGGCCATGTTCGTGCTCGAGCTGAGCAAGCCGTCGGGCGTGTGCCTGGCCGCCACGATCGACGGCGGTCTCGTCGGATACCTCGTGTGCTCGCGCTATGACCGGGTCTGGCACGTCATGAACGTGGCCGTCGAGCCGGCGCGCCGGCGCGAGGGCATCGCCGCGACCCTGCTGGGCCACCTGTTCGAGCGCACGGGCGGAGACAGCGCCCAGTACACGCTGGAGGTGCGCCTCTCCAACGACGGCGCGATCACGCTCTACGAGGGCTTCGGGTTCCGGGGCGCCGGGACGCGCCGGCGCTACTACCAGGACAACGGCGAGGACGCCCTCATCATGTGGCGCACGCCGGCGACGCTCGAGGGGCATCTCTCGGACGTGCCGAACGCCATCCGGCTCCCGGGCCGGTGATCCTGGCCGTCGAGACGTCCTGCGACGACACCTGCGCGGCCGTCGTCGAGCCCGGCGGCGCCATCCGCTCGAACGTCATCTCGTCCCAGGGCATCCACGACCGCTACGGCGGAGTGGTCCCCGAGGTGGCGTCGCGCCATCACCTCGAGCTGGTCAACCTGGTGATCGACGACGCCCTGGAGCGCGCGGGAGCGACGCTGGACGACGTCGAGACGGTCGCCGTCACCCAGGGGCCCGGGCTCGTCGGGGCCCTGCTCGTCGGCCTGCAGACCGCCAAGGGCCTGGCGGCGTCGAGGCGCCTGCCGCTCGCCCCGGTCGACCACCTGCGCGGTCACGTCGCCGCCACCGAGCTCGAGCCGCTGGCCTTCGCGCCGCCCCACCTGTGTCTGGTCGCCTCCGGAGGCCACACGCTGCTGGCCGACGTGCCCGAGCCGGGTCGCGTGGAGGTGCTCGGGCGCACGCTCGACGACGCGGCCGGCGAGGCCTTCGACAAGGGAGCCCGGCTCCTCGGGCTGCCCTTTCCCGGTGGCCCGGCGCTCGAGCGCCTGGCCGCCGAGGGGGACCCGGCGGCCTTCGACTTCCCCGTGGCCTCCGGCGTGCCCGGCCTGGACTTCTCGTTCGCCGGGCTGAAGACCGCGCTGCTCTACCGGGTGCGTGATCTGGGGGAGGAGGAGGCCGCCCGGCGCCGGGCGGACCTGGCCGCCTCCTACCAGCACGCCATCGTCGAGGCGCTTGTGCGCCGGGTGCGGGCCGGCCTGGAGGAGTCCGGGCGCCGGCGGCTGGCCGTCGGGGGCGGCGTGGCGGCCAACGGGCCGCTGCGCGAGCGCCTGGCGGCGCTCGACGCCGAGGTGGCGATCCCGCCCACGCAGCTGTGCACCGACAACGCCGCGATGATCGCCGCCGCGTCGCGGCACGTCCGCGCCCTGCCGTATCCGGACTACCTCGCGCTCGACGCCTACGCGACCGGGGAGGGCGGGCTGTGAGCGGCCCCGCCGTGGTCCTCTACGGAGCTCCGGGATGCCATCTGTGCGACGACGCACGCGACGTGCTCGAGCGCGTCCGCGCCGACGTCGCGTTCGATCTCGTCGAACGCGACATCACGCGCGACGACGCCCTGCACCGCCGCTATCTCGAGCGGATTCCGGTCGTCGAGGTGGCCGGCGAGGAGGCGTTCGAGTTCTTCGTGGACGAGGCGGAGCTGCGACGGAGGCTCGCTATTGTGGTCGGCCGATGAGCGACCTGGTCTACGGGACGGAAACCGAGCCGGAGAGCGCCAACGGGGCCGAGCGGCTGTCGCTCGGCGTCGCGGCGCGACTGTCGCGCTACCTGCAGGTCCTCACGCAGGCGCGCAAGATGGGCAAGGAGACGATCTCGTCCCAGGAGCTCTCCGACTACACGCACGTCAACTCCACGCAGATCCGCCGCGACCTGTCGGGCTTCGGCAAGTTCGGCAAGCGGGGAGTCGGCTACAACGTCGACTCGCTGGTCTCGCAGATCCGCAAGATCCTGCGCACGGCCGGCCAGCACAACATCGCGCTGTTCGGCGCCGGGCACCTGGGCACGGCGATCGCCTCGTCGGACATCTTCGCCGACCACGGCTTCCGCATCGTCGCGATGTTCGACGCGGACCAGTCGAAGGTGGGGGAGAAGGTGGGCCCGCACGAGGTGCGCCCGATCTCCGACCTCTCGGCGGTGGTCGAGGACGAGGACATCGTCGTCGCCGTCCTCGCGGTGCCCTCCCAGGCGGCGCAGAAACTGGCCGACGAGCTGGTCGAGACGGGCGTGAAGATCATCTTCAACTACTCGGAGGCGCTGCTCCAGGTGCCGCCCGAGGTGACCGTCCACACCTCCAGCCCGGCCGTCGACCTCCTCTACGCGCTCTACTTCTATCTGACGTAGCCGGCCCTTCCGGCCAGTCCCGGTGCCCCGGTGACCCTCGATCTCGACAGCGCCCGCGACCGGTTCGAAGACTCGGTCGACTTCACCGTCGGCATCGAGGAGGAGTTCCAGATCCTCGATCCGGGGACCCTGGCGCTCGCCCCGCGCTTCGAGGAGCTGCGCGACGCCGCCGTGGCCGACCCGGTGCTGGCGGGCTCGGTGGCCGGCGAGCTGATCTCGTCGGAGATCGAGATCCGGTCGGGGCGCGGGCACGACTTCGCCGCCGCGCTGGCCCACCAGCGCGACCGCCGGCGCCGGCTGTTCGCTCTGGCCGCGCGCCACGAGGCCGCCCTGGGATCCACGGGCACCCACCCGCTGTCCGACTACCGCGAGCAGCAGATCATCGAGACCGAGCACTACCGGCTGCTCGACCAGCAGCTGCGCTACGTGGCCTGGCGCAACAACACCTGGTCGCTGCACGCGCACGTGGGCATCCGCGGGGCCGACCGGGCGATCCGGGTCTGCGACCGCCTGCGCCCGGTGCTGCCCTCGCTGCTGGCGATCTCGGCCAACTCGCCCTTCATCGACCAGCGCGACAGCGGCCTGGCCAGCGGCCGCAGCCTGATCTTCACGCGGACGTTCCCCCGCTGCGGGATCCCCGAGGCCTACGGGACCTGGCGGGCCTTCGCCGACTACATCGCCTTCCTCGTGAGCACCCGCTCGATCACCGAGTACACGCAGGTGTGGTGGTCGATTCGCCCGCACACGGAGTTCGGGACCGTCGAGGTGCGCATCTGCGATGCGCAGAGCACGGCGGCCGAGTCCGAGGCGCTGGCCGCGCTCATCGTCGCCTGCGTCGCGCAGGCGGCCCGCGACGAGGACGAGGGCGTCCCGTTCGACGATCCGCCGGGGCGCGTGATCGAGGAGAACCTGTGGCGGGCGATCCGCTGGGGCCAGGACGGCAAGCTGATCGACCTCGAGCGCCTGGAGGAGTACCCGTCCGCGCAGGCCGCGGCCCGCCTGGCGGAGTGGACGGAGCCCATGCGCTCGGAGCTCGGGCTGTCGATCGCCTTTCCCGAGCTCAACGGAGCCCAGCGCCAGCGCCGTCAGATCGAGGCGGGCGCGACGCCCGAGGAGATCCTGCGGTGGACGCTGCGCGAGACAACTGACACCTACGCCGGGGAGGTCGTGGCATGAACGAGGAGTCCCAACAGCAGGATCCGGGTCAGCTGACCGAGGAGGAGATGCGTGCGGCGCTCGAGGAGGAGATGCGCCGCGTCACGGTCGACGACCTGCTCCTCCAGTCCATGGTCTCGCTGATCAACCTGGGCGGCCGCAAGGCCGGGCTGGCGCCGGGGACGGAGGGCGAGCGCGATCTCGGCCAGGTCAAGACCGCGATCGATTCCGTCAACGCGCTGCTGCCGGTGCTCGAGGCCAAGGGGCGCGAGGAGGTAAAGCCGATCCGCGACGCCCTCTCCCAGCTCCAGCTGGCCTTCGCCCGGCTGTCGGGTGGGGGCGGGGGCGGGGAGCCCGGTGGCCAGGCGCCGCCGGCAGGAGAGGCCCCGCCCGCCGGTGAGTCCCCGCAGCCGCCGCAGGGCGGCGAGGCCCAGCGCAGCGGGCGGCTGTGGGTGCCCGGCCAGTAAGTAGTCAGACCACGCTTCGCGCCGGGCCTCACCCCGATACACTTCCGCGCGCTCTTCCGCCGGGCCCCTCAGGCCGCGGCGGTTTTCTGTTGTTACTCCGGAGGACCTGATCTTGAGTGAATTCCTGACCGATCACGGTGTCGTCGTCGCGCTTGTCTGCGCGGGGATCGCGCTCGCCTACGGGGCATTCACGTCCCGCGCGCTGCTGGCGCTGTCGCCCGGCAATGACCGCATGCGCGAGATCTCCGCGGCCGTCCAGGAGGGCGCCTCGGCGTATCTGCGCCGGCAGTACCTGGTGATCGCGGGCGTCGGCGTCCTGCTGTTCATCGCGCTGATCCCGATCCAGAACATCCGTGTGGCCATCGGCTTCGCCATCGGGGGCCTGGCCTCCGCGGCGGCCGGGTTCATCGGCATGAACGTGTCGGTGCGCGCGAACGCCCGCGTGGCCGAGGCCGCGCGCGGCGGCGTCCCGCCGGCGCTGTCCGCCGCCTTCCGCAGCGGGGCCGTCACCGGCTTGCTCGTGGTGGGCCTGGCGCTGGCCGGTGTCGCCGGCTACTACGGCGCGCTGACCTTCATCTTCGACGAGACCCCCAAGCACGCCGTGGACGCGCTGATCGGCCTGGGCTTCGGCGGCTCGCTGATCTCCGTCTTCGCCCGGCTGGGCGGCGGCATCTTCACCAAGGGCGCCGATGTGGGCGCCGACCTCGTGGGCAAGATCGAGGCCGGCATCCCCGAGGACGACCCGCGCAACCCGGCGGTGATCGCCGACAACGTGGGCGACAACGTCGGCGACTGCGCCGGCATGGCCGCCGACCTGTTCGAGACCTACGCCGTGACCGCGGTGGCCGTGATGCTGCTCGGGGTCCTGACATTCTCCGAGCAGACCTCGGTCGCGATGTACCCGCTGGCACTGGGCGCCGTGTCCATCGTCGCCTCGGTCATCGGGACGTTCTTCGTGCGGTCGCGCTCGGGCAACGTCGAGCGCGCCCTCTACCAGGGGCTCATCGTCTCGGGCGTCCTCGCCGCGGCCGCGTTCTATCCCGTGACGAAGTGGCTGATGAACGACATCACCTACCGCACGGTGCAGAATCACCTCAACGCTCCCAGCGTCGGGCGCCTGTACCTGTGCTCGCTGATCGGCATCGGCGTCACCGCGGCGCTGTTCGTGATCACCGACTACTACACGTCCACGCGCTTCTCGCCGGTCAAGAAGACGGCCCGCGCGTCGCAGACCGGTCACGCGACGAACATCATCCAGGGCCTGGCCCAGGGCTTCCAGTCCACGGCCGCCCCGGCGATGGTGATCGCCGCCGGCATCTACGGCGCCAACCAGGCGGCCGGCATCTACGGAATCGGCGTGGCCGTCATGGCCCAGCTCTCGCTCACCGGGTTCATCGTGGCGCTCGACGCCTTCGGCCCCGTGACCGACAACGCGGGCGGCATCGCCGAGATGGCCGACCTGCCCGAGGACGTGCGCAAGGTGACCGACTCGCTCGACGCCGTGGGCAACACGACCAAGGCCGTGACCAAGGGGTACGCCATCGGCTCGGCGGCTCTGGCCGCGCTCGTGCTGTTCGCCGCCTTCAAGATCGAGTTGGTGGCCGAGCACGGCAGCCCGATCGTGTTCAACCTCGACCAGCCGGCCGTGCTGATCGGCCTGCTGATCGGCGGGATGATGGTCTACCTGTTCGCCGCGCTCTCGATGGAGGCCGTCGGCCGGGCGGGCGGTGCCGTGGTCGAGGAGGTGCGCCGGCAGTTCAAGGAGAAGCCGGGGATCATGGAGGGCACCGACAAGCCCGACTACGCGACCTGCGTGGACCTGGTGACCAAGGCGGCTCAGCGCGAGATGATCCTGCCCGCGCTGATCCCGATCTTCGTCCCGTTGATCGTCGGGCTCCTCTCGTTCCGGGCCCTCGGCGGCCTGCTGATCGGCGTGATCGTGGTCGGCCTGTTCATGGCGATCACGATGACCTCCGGCGGTGGGGCGTGGGACAACGCCAAGAAGCTGATCGAGGATGGCCACTTCGGCGGCAAGGGCTCCGAGGCCCACGCCGCGGCGGTCACCGGCGACACCGTCGGCGATCCCTACAAGGACACCGCCGGGCCGGCGATCAACCCGATGATCAAGGTCGCGAACATCGTGGCGATCCTGATCATCCCGCTGATCGCCTAGCCAACGCCCCCTGCGTTCGAGCCAGGAGGGCGGCCCATGGGGCCGCCCTCGCTCGTGGTGGCGAGCTTTCGCGGCTTGCCCGCGCTGCCCCATGACGCTACTTTCAAGGCGAGCGCCTGCGCTCGTCGTTCTGGCTCGATCATGCAGACGCGCACTTCTTTTCGGGGAATCGGGAAGGACCCGGGCGAGGCCACCGGGGCAGAGTCCCCCGCCGTCACGCTCCCCACACCGCTGCTCGAGACCGGCCCGCCGGCCGAGGTGGTGACCGATCCGCGGGGAACGATCACCTCGGTCAGCGCCACCGCCTCGGCCCTCCTGCAGGCCACTCCGGGCTCGCTTCAGGGTCGCCAGCTGGCCAACATCGTGCGCGGGGCCGACCGCGCTCGGCTCTCGGCGCTGCTGTCGGCGTCGCCGCCCGAGGACGGCGCGCGGGTGCGCGTCGCCGTTCCCGGCGGACGGGCGGTCGAGGCCGAGCTGACGCTGACCCCCCAGCGCGACGAGGACGGCCGGGTCAGCGGGCTGCGCTGGCGGGTGCGCGAGCGCCGCCCGGACGGAGGCCCGCCGGAGAGCCCGGCGGCGGCCGCCCTGCGACGGCGCCTGGAGCGCCTGCGTGACGCGGGCCACGGCATCTGCCTGCTCTCCGCGGAGGGGACTGTGACCTGGGCCGGCCCGGTGGCCGAGCGCATGCTCGGACGCCCCGCCGAGGACCTCGTCGGGAGCTCCTGGCCCGCGTCGGACGCGCTGTCGGCGGCGCTGCGCCGGGGCCGCGAGGGCTCGGGCTCGCTGGGCCCCGTCACCCGCCGGGACGGGTCCGAGACGGCGGTGGACTACGTCGTCGTCCCGCTGGTCGAGGACCACCGGGTCCTCGGCGCCGCGCTCGCGTTCAGCGAGGTCGGCTCACCCGCCCGGTAGCTCCCTAGACTCCTCGGCTCATGGCCGAGCGGCGCCTGCACGGACTCCAGCGCGTTTTGGGCGTCAACGCCCTGTTCTCGACCGCCTACGGGAACGTCGGCTCGTCGATCTACTACGCGCTGGGCCTGGTCGCGTCCTTCGCCCTGGGACTCACGCCGGTGGTGTTCGTGATCACCGGGGTGATCTTCTACCTCACGGCCGCCACCTACGCGGAGGCGACGGCGATGTACCCCGAGGCGGGTGGCTCCTCGAGCTTCGCCCGCCACGCCTTCAACGAGTTCTGGTCCTTCTTCGCCGCCTGGGGCCAGATGCTCAACTACGTCATCACGATCGCCATCTCGGCGTTCTTCGTGCCCCACTACCTCGGCGGCCTCTTCTGGGACGCCCTGCGCCACGGGCCCGGCGACATCATCTTCGGGATCGGCGTGGTCGCCCTGCTGTCGGTGGTCAACGTGATCGGCGTCAAGGAGGCGGCGGGCCTGAACATCGCTCTGGCCGTCACCGACTTCGCCACGCAGCTGCTGCTCGTGCTCGTGGGCGCGTTCCTCGTCCTCTCGCCCCAGACGCTGGTCGACAACGTCCACCTCGGCGTGGCGCCGACCTGGAAGGACTTCCTCATCGCGATACCGATCGGGATGATCGCCTACACGGGGATCGAGACGATCTCCAACATGGCCGAGGAGGCCAAGGACGAACGCAAGACGATCCCGGCCGCGATCGGCCGCGTGCGGATCGCCGTCTTCGCCATCTACTTCACCCTCCCGGCGATCGCTCTCTCGGCCCTGCCGGTGAAATGCACGAACGGCAACTGCTCCACGCTCCTGGGCGAGCCGGAGAGCAAGGGCGGCTTCGCCGGCGATCCGATCCTGGGCGTCGTCAAGCACCTGGACCTGGGCGCCTTCCAGGGCGCCGGGGAGCTCTACGTCGGCCTTCTCGCCGCGACCATCCTCTTCATCGCCACCAACGCGGGGATCATCGGCGTCTCGCGGCTCGTCTACTCGATGGGACTGCACCGCCAGGTGCCCGACCGCCTGCGCCAGCTTCACCCCAAGTTCCGGACGCCGTGGATCGGGATCATCCTGTTCGGCGGGGTGGCCTGCCTGACGATGATCCCCGGCCAGGCCGACTTCCTGGGGAACATGTACGCCTTCGGCGCCATGCTCTCATTCACGATCGCCCACCTGGCGGTCGTGCGCCTGCGCACCACCCAGCCGCGCGCGGAGCGGCCCTACCGGGGGCCCGGGATCTTCCACGTCCGGGGATACGAGCTGCCCGTGTTCGCCGTCGTGGGCGGAATCGGGACGGGCATCGCCTGGCTCACGGTCACGCTGCTGCATCTCGGCGTCGCGGCCGCCGGGCTGAGCTGGCTGGCGCTGGGCGTGACGCTGTACATCCTCTACCGCCACCAGCAGGGCCTGGACCTGACGACCACGACCAAGGTGGCGATACCCAAGCCGGTGGTCGAGCGCGAGGCCGAGTACGACTCGATCCTCGTGGCCCTCGACGAGCGCGACTTCGTGCCCGAGGTCGTCGCCACGGCGATGCGCCTGGCCGCCCGTCGCCGGCGCGGCGTGCACATCCTCGTGACCATCACGGTCCCGCAGACCAGCCCGATCGATGCCGAGCTGCCCCAGCAGGAGCGCGCCGCCCAGGAGATCATCGAGCAGTCCAAGCTGCTGGGCGGGCGGCGGGTGTCGGGGCACTACGAGAAGGTCCGCGCGGGCGGAGAGGGGCGCCTGATCGTCGACGAGGCGGTCGCGACGCGCGCCCGCGCGATCGTCATGCTGCTGCGCCGGCGGCCCGGCGGCGGCGCCGGCGGGCTGTTCACTCGCACGCACGAGACGGTGCTCGCCGAGCGCCCGTGCCGCGTGATCATCGAGTCGCTGCCGTCCGACGGGGACCGCTCGCGCGAGGCGGTCGCCACGGCCAGCGCTCTCGCCTGAGCGCGGGACTACGCTTCGTCCATGACCTCGCCCCGCCAGGTGCAGCGCGCCGGCACGCGCGTCCTCTCGGGCGCCATGCTGGTCGTCGGCATCGCCCTGCTGGCCTCGACCCTGGCCCGAGGCGGCGGGCCCGTGTCGGTCGGGGTCGTCCTGGGCGTGATGTTCTGCATCCTGGGCGCCGGGCGGCTGTGGACCGACCGATGAGCGAGCGCACGATCATCCGCCGCTCGCTCGGTTCGCCCGCGCTGTTCGCGGTCGTCTACTCGACGGTCGCCGCCGGCCTGTACTTCTCGCTGGGCTCGGTGGCGGGCAGCGCCCTGGGGCTGACGCCGGTCGTGTTCCTCGTGGCCGCGCTCTTCTTCGTCCTGTGCGCGATGACGTACGTCGAGGGGGCGTCGCTGCACCAGGAGCGCGCCGGGGCGACGGTGTTCGCCCGCTACGCCTTCAACGAGCTGTGGAGCTTCGTCGCCGGCTGGGCGATCCTGCTCGACTTCGTGATCCTGATCGCGATCACGTCGTATTCGGCGACGAACTACCTCGCTGCGTACTGGGCGCCGCTGGGCCGCGGGACGGTGGAGGTCGTCGCCGCCGTGGGCATCATCGCCTTCGTCGCCGGGATCAACGTGCTCGGCGTCACCGCCCGCTGGATCCGGCTCTTCTTCCGCCTGGCGGTCGTGGATCTCGCGGCCCAGATCCTGATCATCGTGCTGGGGATCGTGCTCGTCCTCAATATCTCCAGCGTCTTCGACGGCGTGGACCTGGGGACGGTGCCGACCTGGAAGGGCGTCGTCTTCGCCCTGGCCATCGCCGCCGCCGCGGCGTCCACCGGGCTCGACGCCTCGTCGGGGCTGGCGGGCGAGGTGGCGGTGGGGCGCAAGGGGCTCAAGCGCCTGCTGCTCTCCCGGGCGGGCACGGTGATCCTCCTCTACGTGCTCGTGTCGCTGGTGGCGCTGAGCGCCCTGCCGGTGACCAACGGCGCCACCGAACTCGGCGGCCGCTACGTCGACGCGCCCATCCTGGGGGTGGTGAGCCAGTACAAGCCGGGCACGTGGCTGGCCGACGCCAGCCGCTACGTCATGGGCGGTGTGGCGGCGGTGACGCTCATCGCCGGTGCCAACGCCTCGATGCTTGGCCTCTCCCGGCTGGCCTATTCGCTGGCCACCAACCGCCAGATCCCCAGCGCGGTCGGGCGCCTGCATCCGAGGCGCTCCACGCCGGTCGTGGTCATCGCCATCGCCGCCGTGCTCTCGGCCGCCCTCGTCCTGCCCGAGGACCTCGACTTCCTCGTGGGCATCTACGCCTTCGGCGCCATGCTCGCCTTCACGATCGCCCACGCGTCGGTGATCGTCCTGCGGTTCACCGAGCCCGACCGCGACCGGCCCTACCGGATGCCGTTCAACATCCGGATCGGCCGCGGAAGCCTGCCCATCCCGGCGACCCTCGGTGTGCTGCTGGCCTTCGCGGGCTGGATCGGCGTGCTGGCCACTCACGACGAGGCCCGGATCGCCGGCCTGGCGTGGATGGCCTTCGGCCTCGCGCTCTACGTGATCTACCGCGTGAGCGAGGGCAAGCCGGTGTTCAAGCGCGTGACGATTCCCGCGCAGGCGCTGGCCAAGGAGCGCGAGGAGGCCGAGTACGGATCGATCCTCGTGCCCCTGCTGGGCACGGCGCTGGACGACGACATCGTCCAGACCGCCGGGCGCCTGGCCGCGGAGGAGCGCAGCGACGAGGGCGTGCGGGGCGCGGTGATCGAGGCCCTGTGGGTGTTCCGGATCCCGATGTCGCTGCCGATCGACGCCGCTCTGCCCGAGCATCAGCTCCAGGAGGCCCGCCGGGCGCTGGCCCGGGCGAAGGCCGTGGGGGAGGAGTACGAGGGCGTGGAGGTGGCGACCGCCACGGTGCGCGCGCGGCGGGTCGGCCAGGCTGTGGTGGACGAGGCCAGGCGCCGCGGCGTCGAGGCGATCGTCCTGGCCGCCGAGCCTCCCTCCCGGATCCGCGGCGGTGCGCTGCTGGGCGGGCGGGGAGGCCCGCTGGACAACTTCGTCGGGGACGTCACGCGCTACGTCGTGGACAAGGCGGCGTGCCGGGTGATCCTCACCGCCCCCGCCGCCGAGGGCTCGCCCGCCGACCAGGCGCGCAAGGCGGAGACGGGCGAGACCGTCGCGTCCGTAGAGCTGCCGGGCGCTGCGCTCAGCGCCGGCGCCTCGGGGCCGCGAGTCGCGGCCGAACAGCAGCGATGAGGGCGTCGGCCCCGGCGTCTCCGGCGTCGAGTGAACCGTTGTACGTGCCATGGCACGTCGAAGGGTTCAGCGGTGGCCGTGGCCAGGCCTGACCCATCCTTTCATCGCCGTTCGCCGGCGCCCCGCGCGGCGTCGCGAAGGAACTAGATCGCGTCGAAGCTGCGCAGCGTCTCGCGCAGGCCGTCGCTCAGCTCGGTCTCCGAGCGCCAGCCGAGGAGCTGGCCGGCTCGGGCCGGGTCGAGGCTGCTGGCCTGCAGCTCGCCCGCGCGTGCCGGGGCGTGCTCGGGGACGAACTCGCGGTCCGGGGCGAGGTCCTGGATCGCCTCGACGAGGTCGAGCACCGAGGCCGGCTCGAAAGGCCTGGTCTGCGCGGACTCCACCGCGGCTGGAGACGGCGGTGATGAGGGGGCACTGCGGGCCAAGCTGTCCTCGACCCCCTCATCACCGCCGCCACTCGTCGCGGATTCAATCCTCCTCAACCAGGTCTTTCGCAGACCGGAGGCGCGTTTTTGGCGCTGTACGAATGAGCGAGCACAAGCCCAGGCGGTGACCCGTGACGTCGAGCACCTGCTGGCGACCGGGACCTCGCCGGAAGAGATCTGCGTGCTGGTCGAGGACCTGGCGACCGGGGGCGGAGCGGTGGCGGCGGCGATGGAGGAGCGCGGCATCCCCTTCCATCTCTCCGGGCCGGCGGCGCTCTTCCAGCGGCCCGAGGTGCGCGACGCGATCGCCTGGCTTCGCGTCCTCGCCGACCCGGGCGACTCGGCCGCCGCCGCACGGGCGCTGACCCGGCCCCCGATAGAGCTGCGCTCGGCCGACCTGGCGCGGCTGACGACGATCGCCCGGCGCCGCAAGCTCGACATGGTCTCGGCCTCCGAGGCGGCGCTCGAAAGCCCCCAGATCCCGCCCGAGGCACGGGATCGGATCAACTCCTTCCTGAAGCTCTACGGGGAAGCATCGACGGCTATGGAGGAGCGGCGCGCCGACGTCTTCGTGCGACGGCTGATCGAGAGGGTCGGTCTGCGCCGCCAGCGCCTCTTCGCCGCCCAACCGGAGGTCGCCGAGCGGCTCTTGGGCCTCTCGCGGCTGGCCGAGCTCGCCACCGCCTGGGCGCGGCGCGAGCCGCACGGCTCGACCCGCGACTTCGTCCGCTACCTGAGCGCCGTCGCCGAGGCCGGCGTCGAGCCGACCGGCGGCGAGGAGCCGCCCTCGCCGGGGGCCGTGATCGGCCTCGACCGGGGGGCGGCGAAGGGCAGGGAGTTCGCCCGCGTCTTCGTGCTCGGGCTCGAGGACGGTGCTCGCCTCGAGCGGATCGGCCGCCCGGCGCGGGAGGGGATCGTGCTCTCGCGGGTCGAGCGGGACGGCGACGCGAAGGCTCGACCCTCGGCTCTGTACGCACAGGCGCTGGCCGCCACCGAGGGCGAGGAGGAGGAGCACGCCGAGGAGCTCTTCGGCCCCGCCGAAGGGCTGCATGCCACCTACCGCAAGCTTCGAGAGGAGGTGCTCGAGGCATCCTGGAAGGCGGGGCGCGAGCTCTCCGAGCCGCGGCTCGACACGGCGGTCGATATCAACCGGGCGATCGCCCGCTACCTCGAGCTGCTGAAGCTGGCGGCGCTCGCGCAACGTCCCGGCGACGAGGCGACCGCGGAGGCGATCGAAGCGGTCAACGGCCTCCTGCGCCAGGTCGCCACCCCCGAGCAGCAGACCGAGCTCGACGCCTCGGCGCTCGACTCCTACCTGCTCGGCTCAGAGCGCGACCGCGACAGCCGCCGCCGTCTGATCGCCGCTCGTCACGAGCCATCGCTCGAGGCGTTCCTGCCGCGCCGCGGCGACGGCGGGCTCAGCCTCTCGGCCTCCGACCTCGACCTCTACCTCACCTGCCCGCTGAAGTACAAGTTCGCCCGCGTATTCGGGATTCCCCAGGAGCCGACGATCAACCAGCGCTTCGGGATCCTCATCCACAACGTGCTCGAACGCTTCCACCGCGACGAGCCCGAACCGGGGGAAGACGGCCTGCGACGGCTGAACGAGCTGCTCGAGTCCGGCTGGCGGCGCTCCGGCTTCGGCACAAGCGACGACGAGCTCCAGTACCGCGACCGGGCGCGCGAGGCGATGCACCTCTACTGGGAGCGCGAGCGGGAGGCGGAGGGCGAGCCGATCTGGCTGGAGAAGAAGTTCGACTTCAAGATCGGCCCCCATCACGTGCGGGGGCGGGTCGACCGGGTCGATCGCCTGCCCGGCGGCGAGCACGAGCTGATCGACTACAAGACGGGCGAGCGCAAGAGCGAGGCACAGCTGGAGAGCGACCTGCAGCTGGCCCTCTACCGCCTCGCGGCGCGCGAGGCCTGGGATCTGGACACCCCCCTGTCGGGGAGCTACTACTACGTCCTCGACGCCGACAAGGTCGCCGCTCCGAGCAAGCCCGACGACGCCGAGCGGGTCGAGCGCACCGTGCTCCAGGTCGCCGAGGGGGCGCTGAGCCAGGACTTCGAGCCGCGGCCCTCGCCCAAGGTCTGCAGTTGGTGCGACTACCGCTTGATCTGCCCGGCCGCCGAGAGCTGAGCCGCTCGGGCGAACGCCGCTACTGAGGGGCGAATTCCGGGGAGCCGGCGGACCCCTTCGAGCCGTTGCCGCTGCAGCCGAGTTCATCGGTGCCGCTGTCCCAGAGTGTCTTCCCGGCGGCGCTCTGGCTGACCAGCCTTTCCGCGCACCAGAGGCCGCGGATCGCGAAAGCCGCGTACTTGAAACGACTCAGCCTGGAGGTCCTCGCCTGCTTGGCGGAGAACCGATCGAGGTGGATCGTCTGTTCGCGGCCGTCGGCAAGGGTGACGCGGACCCGGCGCACCGCGGGGGCAAAGATCATCCCGACGGCGGTCATCTTCACCCGATCGCCGCTCGAGGGCTGCACCCCGGTGGCGAGCAGGGGCGGGTCCGCCGCGGTCAGGTGGCCCTTGGCGCCCGCGCAGGCCCGGAACCGGCTCCTGCGGTAGTTGAACGGGCCCAGCTCCCAGGTGGTCCCGACCAGGAGGCAGGGCCGGTGCGCCGCCACCCGCCCGCTGCCGGCGCCCGGCTGGCGTTTGGCCTTGACTTCCCAGTAGTACTCGCCGACCCGGCCGCTATCCAGTCCGGTCCAGGGATCGGTCGAGGAGGCGACCGCGCTCGCCCCGAAGGCGAAGACCGCGGTCAGGGCCAACATTGCAGAGATATATGTAATGCTGTTTCGGGCCGGGGTTCTGTTGCTGACAACGGGAGCGTGCCGCAGAGGGAAATGACGGGACAACTCCCTCCGGCCGACGCGCCCGCTGCGAGCTTGCATTTGGTGCGCCTCTCGCATCCGCGCTAATAAGAACAATTATGGACCTAAATGTCAAGGCCAAGACACTTGGGACGTTTATCTACGCCTAATAATACGTACGCAGGCGTACCTGCCGGTCGAGTTCTGCCTATTTGCCCTGCTGGCGGAGGAAGTGCTGGAAGTCGCGGGCGATCGTGTCGGCGGTCGGCAGGTCGGCTCCTTCGTCGCCGAGCTGTTCGACCTGCTCGGCCTCGATCCGCTCGACCAGCTCCTTGATCTCCGGGTTGGCCGCGACCGCGCGCCCGATCTGCTCCTCGTAGCTCTCGGTTTCCTCCTCGAGGTCGGCGGCGTCGATTGCGATTCCGGTCAGGCCTTCCAGCCGGCGCAGCAGCGCCAGGGCCGCCTTCGGGTTGGGGACGGCGGCGACGTAGTGAGGCACGGCCGCCCAGAGCGATGCCGAGGTCATCCCCAGCTGCCGGCAGCAGTCGTGGACGACGCCGACGATCCCGGTCGGCCCCTCGTAGTTGGAGCGCTCCAGGTCCAGCTCCTCGACCAGCTCCTCGCTGGAGGCGAGGCCGGTGATCGGCACCGGCAGGGTGTGGGAAACCTCGGCGACCAGGGCGCCCATCGTGATCACCATCTCAGCGCCGAGCTCGTCGGCTGCGTTCGCGATCCCCTCCGAGAAGGTGCGCCAGCGCAGGTTCGGCTCGGTGCCGTCGAAGAGGACGAGGTCGCGGTCGGCGGCAGGGACCCGCGCCGCGTAGAGGTTGTTCTGGGGCCACTCGATGTGGCGCGCCTGCCCCTCCTTGAGGGTGATCGTCGGGCGCGTCGTCTGGAAGTCGAAGAACTCCTCCGGGTCGATCTGGGCGACCAGCTCGGCATCGAGCGACTCGGCGACCGAGGCGAGCGCCCGCGAGGAGGAGCTGGCGGCGTCGTTCCAGCCGCGAAATGAGCAGACGAGCATCGGCGCGCGGAGCTGCGGGACCTCGCTCTCCCAGATCAGGGAATCCACTCTTTGAGACTACCGAGGGGAGAGCGCCCGGCCAACGAGCTTGTAGGCGAAGAAGAGCGCCAGGGCGGCGAAGGAGAGCTGCAGGAGGCGTTCGGAGACGTTGTTGGCGATCAGCACGCCGATCAGCACGCCGAGCGGCGAGAGCACGCCGATGACCAGTGCGTCGCCGAGGTTGACGTTGCCGAAGGCGCTCTGGCGGCGGGCGCCGACGAGGGCGACGACGACGATCATCAGCAACGAGGTCGCCTCCCCCTCGACCTGGGTGAGGCCGAGGAAGATGGTCAGCGCCGGGACGAAGAGGATCCCGCCGCCGACGCCGACGAGGCCGCCGACGAGGCCGCCGGCGAGCGCCAGGGCGATCGCCATCAGCACGTCCATCGGGCTCCTCTCGAGGCGCTCACGAGAGGATCAGCTCGATCGCGACGACGACCAGGAGAAGGGCGAAGATCAGCGAGACGGCCTGCTGGGAGATCCGCTGTTGGAGCGATGTGCCGACGACGACGCCGGCGACCGCGGGGATCGAGAGCCAGAGGCCGGTGCCGAGGTGGACGTTGCCGTAGATGCCGCCCTGGGCGATCGCGCCGAGCAGGCCGATCGGGACGATCGCGGCGAGGCTGGTGCCGGTCGCGAGGCGCTCCCCGTAGCCGAACCAGAGGATCAGAAGGGGGACGATGACAGTCCCCCCGCCCACCCCGAACACGCCGCTGAAGATGCCGGCGAGGGTGCCGATCGCGGCGAGTCTGAGAGTGCGGTCAGCCGCCATCGCGCGATACTAGTGCCGTGCCTTCCGAGACCGCGGCCAGCAACGGCGACGCCCGCGCCGCCCTCCTCGAGGCGCTGCGCGCAGACCCGGCACGGACGGCGATCCTCACCGACATCGACGGCACCCTGGCGCCGATCGTCGGCCGGCCCGAGCAGGCCGCCGTGCCGAAGCGCGCCTCAGGTCTGCTGGCCCGGCTCAGCGAGTCCTACGGCCTGGTCGGCTGCGTTTCCGGGCGGCGGGCGGCCGAGGCGCGGCGCCTGGTCGGCCTCGACCGGATCTCCTATGCCGGCAACCACGGCCTCGAGCTGCTGCTTCCGGGAGAGGTCGAGCCGCGGCTCGACCCGTCCCTGCAGGGCCGCGAGAGGGCGGCTGCCGAGTTCCTCGCCGGCCTCGATGCCGGCGAGCTCGAGGGGCTCGGGCTGCGAACCGAGGACAAGGGCCCGATCCAGGCCCTGCACTGGCGCGGCGCGGACGACGAGCGGACGGCAGAGTCGAGGGCTCGCGAGATCGGCGCCGAGGCCGGGCGGGCCGGGCTGGAGCCGCACTACGGCCGTAAGGTCCTCGAGCTGCGGCCGGTGGGCGGCGGGGGCAAGGACGCCGCGGTAGCCGCGCTGCTCGCCGCCGACGGGATGTCCACGGCGACCTACGCGGGCGACGACCGCACGGATCTCGACGCTTTCCGCCGCCTGCGCGCCCTCCGTGACGAGGGCGAGTTGGAGACCGCGCTCTGCGTCGGCGTCACCTCGCCGGAGGGACCGGCCGAGATCGCCGAGGAGTCGGACCTGCGGGTCGACGGCCCTGAGGGCTGGATCGAGATCCTCGAGTCGCTGGCGGCCTAGCCTTGCCCTACACGGACCTGCTGCGCGTCTCGGTCTTCCTCACTGCCGGAGAGGCGACTGCCCTGGGTGCGGTCACGGCGCTCGCAGTCGGCCGCGAACCGAGTCAGCTCACCGTCCTCCTGGCGGCGGCCTGGTGGCTGGTGGCGCTGGCGATCGGGCTCTACCTGGGCCGGCCGGAAAGGGCCGCCGACGGCGTCCGCGACGCCCTGGCCAGAGCGCGGACGGCGAACAGCCTGCCGCCCGAGACCCCGGCCCGGATCGCGCTGGCCCGGCTCTGGCCGATCGGCGCAACCGCCATCGCCGCCGGGGTGCTGGGGGTTTTCTTCCCGGGCGTCGCGATCGTCGGCGCCGGCTACGCCCTCCTCGTCAGCCTCGCCTGGCACTCGCACGAGGCCGCCGTGCTCGGCGTCGAGCAGCGCGACGGGACGCGCTTCTACGTCGTGCCGAGCAGCGCCCTGAAGCCCGTGGAACTGGTCCGGGCTCCCGGCTTGCGCAGCGACCACCTGCACGCGACGCCCTGAGCGGATATGTAGCGCGTCCGATAGGAATCGGCGCCGAACTGAGCCTAGACTTCGGCGAGGAAAATGTCCTTGAGGAGGGATGCTGTGTTTCGTCGAACCGTTTTCCCCTTGGTCGGATTGCTCGCGGCGCTGGTGGTGCCGGCCGGCGCCTCGGCGGCGATCGACTATCCGGACTTCTCCAGCGTTGCCGGCCTGCAGCTGAACGCCGACGCGAAACAGGAAGGCAACTTGCTGCGCCTGACGCCGGCCCTGCCGAACAAGCGTGGGACGGTGTTCAGCACGACGCCGCTCAACCCGCAGGAGTCCTTCGAAAACCAGTTCGCGATCTCGATGCACGACTCGACCTGCTGCCTGACCCCGGTCCAACCGGCCGACGGGATGGCCTTCGTGGTCCAGAGCGCGGGGCTCGACGCGGGCGAAGGCCTCGGCGGCTCGCTCGGATACTCGGGAATCAAACCGAGCGTGATCGTTGAGTTCGACATCTTCTACAACGCCGGCACCGACCCGCTCACCGACCACATTGGGATCATGAAAGAAGGCGATGGCGGCAATCACCTCCAGTGTGCGGTCGCGGGAGCGGCCCCGCCCTGCACCTCGGACCTGAGTTTCCCGCTCTACGGGGCGCCGGTCTACGGCTGGGTGGAATACGACGCGGCGGCCCAGCACCTCAAGGTATGGGCGAATCAGACGCCGGCCAAACCGGCCGCGCCGCTGCTCGACTACGGGATCTCGCTGGCCTCCCTCGGAGGCTCGGCCTACGTCGGCTTCACCGCCGCCACCGGCTCCCACAATGCCGTCCAGGACGTGCTCAGCTGGCGACAGGGCGCGATCGGTTCGCTGAGCGCCGCCACCGAGCCGGCGACGGGGACGGGGACGACCGAAGTGCAGAAGGCGAAGAGGTGCGTCAAGAAGAAAAAGAAGGGCAAGCACAAACACAAGTCGGCGAGCTCTTCGAAGAAAAAGAAGAAGAAGCCGCGGAAGTGCAAGAAGAAGAAGAGAAAGAAGCCGAAGAAGCCCCACCACCACTGAGGCGGGCGTCTATCCCTTCTTCAGCATCTTCTTGAAGTCCCGCCAGCCACGGGTGTTGGCGACGTCGGCGGCGGTGAGCCAGGCGCGGCGGGCGGTGGCCACGGCGTAGGCCATGTTGTCGAGGGTCTCGATGCCGTGGGCGTCGGTGTTGAGGACTATCTCGACGCCCGCCGTGCGGGCGAGCCGGGCATGGTGCTCGGAAAGGTCGCGCCGGTTGGGGTTGCCGTTGATCTCGAGCATCGTGCCGGTGCCGGCCGCCGCCTCGGCGACCGCCTCGACGTCGATCGCGTAGGGCTCGCGGCGGCCGATCAGCCTTCCGGTCAGGTGGCCGATGCAGTGCACGTGGGGGTTCTCGATCGCGGTCAGCACCCGCTCGGTCATCTCCGCTTCGGAGACCGAGAAGGAGGTGTGGACGCTGGCCACCACCCAGTCGAGGGCGGCGAGCAGGTCGTCCGGATAGTCGAGGGAGCCGTCGAGGCCGATGTTGACCTCCGAGCCCGCGAGCAGGCGAAAGCCGCGCCTGCCCTCGTTCCAGGCCGCGATCTCCTCGACCCGCTTCCAGAGGCGCTCGGCGGTGACGTGGTCGCCGAAGCCGTGGCTGGCCGAGTGGTCGGTGATCGCCATGTAGGCGTAGCCCCGGGCGCGGCCGGCCTCGGCCATCTCCTCGAGCGTGTTGCGTCCGTCGGAGAGAGTCGTGTGGGAGTGCAGGTCACCGCGGATGTCCCCGAGGGTGAGCAGGTCGGGGAGCGCCCCCTCGCGGGCCGCGGTCAGCTCGCCCCGGCCCTCGCGCAGCTCCGGCTCTATGTATGAGTAGCCGAGACGCTCGTAGACCCCCGCCTCGGATGCGCAGAGCTCCGTCTCCCCCTTCTCGCTGTCGGCGATTCCGTGCTCGGAGACGGAGAGCCCGCGGGCGACGGCCTCTTCGCGGAGCTTCACGTTGTGGGCCTTGGAGCCCGTGAAGTGCTGCAGCAGGTTGCCGAACGCCTCCGGGGCGACGATCCGCAGATCGACGCCGATCCCGTTGTGGGTCTGGGCCCGGAGCCCGTTCGTCCCGGGATTGCCCGAGGAGGCGATCAGCGAGTGGCCGGCGAGGTGCTCGGCGAGCGCCGCCGGCTGCTCGGCGGTCGCGATCAGGTCGATGTCCTTGCAGGTCTCGGCCCAGCGCCGCACCGAGCCGGCGACCTCGACGCGATTCGCGGCGGGGTGCTCCCGAAGGGCGGCAGCAAGCGCCTCGGCGACCGGCCGCGCCTTGGAGAGGAGAACGCGCCCGCTCGCTTCGGGGCCCTCGACGGCGAGCCGCTCGAGGGCGGCGAGGACGTTCTCCTCGACCTTCGGGCCGAGACCTTTGACCTTGCGGATGCGTTCCCCCTCGGCTGCCTCCCTGAGATCGTCGAGGCTGGCGATTTCGAGCTCGTCGAACAGGCGGCGGGCGGTTTTCGCGCCGAGGCCGGGGATCCTGGTCACCTCGATCAGGGACGGCGGGAACTTCGCCTTCAGCTTCACGGCGGCGGGAATCTCGCCGGTCTCGAGCAGGGCATCGATCTTCTCGGCGATCGTCTTGCCGACGCCGGGAATCTCGGTCGCCCGGCCGGCCGCCGCCAGGTCGGCGACCGAGACCGGGCTCTCACGGATCGCCTGGGCGGCGTTGCCGTAGGCGAGCACCCGGTATTTGACCGCGCCGTCGAGCTCGTAGAGGACACCGAGCTCATCGAAGGCCGCGGCTATCTCGGCGTTGGTCATCTGAAAGCATCATGCCGCGATGGGAACCCCGGAGGCATGGCTGATCCTGCCGACATACAACGAGGCCGGGAACGTCGAGCCGTTCGTCGAAGCCGTGCGGGCCAAACTGCCGCCGGGTGGACGCGTCCTCGATCGTCGACGACAGCTCTCCGGACGGCACCGGGCGAGATCGCCGACGAACTGGCGGGAGCCCACGACGAGGTCGACGTCCTCCACCGGCCGCTGCGGGAAGGACTTGGGCCGGCCTACATCGCCGGGTTTCGCCGGGCTCTTGCCGGCGGCGCCGATCTGATCGTCGAGATGGACTCCGACTTCTCCCACGAACCGGCATACCTGCCGCGCCTGGTCGAGGCGGCCGGGCGGGCCGATCTCGTGATCGGCTCGCGCTACATCGACGGCGGGGGCGTCGGCGATTGGGGCGCGGTACGGCGGGTGATCAGCCGGGGCGGCAATTCCTATGCCCGCCTGATGCTGGGCCCCGGGGTCGGCGTCCGCGACCTGACCGGCGGCTTCAAGTGCTTCCGGCGCGAGGTCCTCGAGGCAATCGACCTCAGCTCGGTTCGGGCGAAGGGCTATGCCTTCCAGGTCGAGCTCACCTATCGGGCTGTGCAGATGGGCTTCCAGGTCGTCGAGGTGCCGATCGTCTTCCGCGACCGCCGCGTCGGCTCCTCGAAGATGAGCAGGGCGATAGTCGCCGAGGCGATCTGGCGAGTGCCGCTGCTGCGCTTCGGCCGCGGATCGGGCGGGTAGGGTTTGGGGGCTGCCCAGAGGTCGCTATACTTTTTGAAGTATTGAGCGACGAACCACGATCCTCAGGAGACCAAATCTCGTGACAGGCAAACTCCAAGACGTGACAGACGGCACCTTCAAATCCGAGGTTTTGGACGCCGACGGGCCGGTCCTCGTCGACTTCTGGGCTCCCTGGTGCGGTCCCTGCCGGGTCGTCCACCCGGTGCTCGAGGAGATCGACGCCGAGCGCGAGGACCTGAAGATCCTCAGCCTCAACGTCGACGAGAACCAACAGACGGCCGCTCAATACGAAGTCCTCTCGATCCCGACGATGCTGCTCTTCAAGGACGGCGCGATCGCGAAGAAAGTCGTCGGCGCGATGCCGAAGCGGCGCCTCGAGGCCGAGCTCGAGCCGGCGCTCGCCTAGGCGGGTCGGAGCCGCACCATGCCTTTCGTCCACGTCGATTGGTTCGAGGGTCGCACCGACGAGCAGAAGGCGGAGATCGCCAAGCGGATCGAAGCGGCCTTGGTCGACGTCGCGGGGGTCGCCCCCGAGCACTGCTGGGTGAAGTTCTCCGACTCCCCGAAAACCGATTTTCTGATCGGCCCGATGGAGGGTTGACGAAAATCTCGCCCCCCGGAGACCGACCGGAGTAGCCTGCGCGGATGGGCGAGTTCGGCTACGACGGTCACAGGATCCGCTACGACGCCTACGGCGAGGGCGACCGGGTCGTGATCCTCGCCCACGGGCTGCTGATGAACCGCGGCATGCACTCACGACTGGGGCGCGCCCTGGCGGAGCGCGGCCACCGGGCGATCTGCGTCGACCTCCTCGGCCACGGCCGCTCCGACCGACCCGAGGACCTGCGGCTCTACTCGATGCCGCGCTTCGCCCGTCAGGTGTCGAAGCTGATCGATCACCTCGGCATCGACTCGGCGGTCGTCGGCGGCACCTCGCTGGGCGCCAACGTGGCGCTCGAGCTGGCGACCCGGGAGCCGGCAAAGGTGCGCGGCCTGATGATCGAGATGCCGGTGCTCGACAATGCCCTGACGGGCGTCGCCGGCTTCTTCACCCCGATCATGCTCGGGCTTCGCTTCGGCCGGCCCGCCTTCGAGCTCGCCTCGCGCGTCACCTCGGCGATCCCCCGGACCCACTACCTCATCGACATGAGCCTCGACCTGATGCGCCAGCGGCCGGGCCCGTCGCTGGCGGTGCTCGAGGGCCTGCTGCTCGGCGAGACTGCGCCCCACCGCGAGGAGCGCCGGATGATCGACCAGCCGACGCTGATCGTCGGCCACACGCGCGACCCGGTCCATCCCTTCAGCGACTCGGGGATGCTCGCCGAAGAGCTGGAGAACGCCGAGCTGATCGAAGCCAACTCGATCCTCGAGTGGCGGATCACCCCGGGCAGGCTCGACGACGAGCTCTCCCTGTTCCTCGATCGAGTCTGGGCGGGAGAGCCCGAGCTCGATTCGACGCTCGCCTAGCGACTCAGGCCAGGCCGGCCTTTCTCAGGTCGCGCCCTATGCGAGGGGCGAGGGTGCGAGCGAAGGTCGCGCTCAGGTGGCTCTTGTCGCGGTAGACGAGGGCGTTGCCGATCACCGCCCGGCAGAGGCGGTCGGGGCAGATCTCGGGGTTGATGTCGATCAGGTGGGTGTCGGGTGCCGCCCTCGCGGCGCGGGCGTCGTATTCCCTGGCCCTGTCGCGGACACGGGGGAAGGCACAGGACCCGAGGTTCTGGAGGTCTTCGGAGACGCAGTCCGGAATGTCGCTGGCCGAGGCCGGGGTGTCCCTGATCACGACGGTCCGCAGGCCGGCGCGGTGGATTCGCGTCAGGGTGGCGATATAACCCGCTTCCATCGCCGCCGCACCGGCGGCGCCGCTCAGTTCTTCTCCGTCATGTCCATAGGGGACGTAGGCGGTGTCGCCGCTCATCACCACGATCGCCGACCTCGGGTCGCCCGCTTCGATCCGTCGCAGAGCATCCTCTCGCCAGGTGTCGCACTGTGAGTACTCGCGATGGGCCACCATGCTGCGGATCCGCACTTCGCCGGGGGTGCATTCGGCCTTGGTCAGGGTGATCAGGCGCCAGTGGCGGGTCCTGGCCAGCTCTTCGAGCGCGGGGAAGTACTGCATCGCGTGGGAGTCGCCGAAGAGGATCATCGTGCGCTTGGCGTCGGTGTCGCCGTAGAGGCACTTGTTTGAGTTGGTGCCGTCGATGCCGACCAGGCAGCCGTCGTAGTAGGCGCGAGAGCGGTCCGCCCTGGCCCGCAACGGGCTGGGCCGCACAGCGTCGGCTTGCTGCTGGGGGAACGGCTGCTTGGAGAGCGCCGCGGCGCCGCTCACGTCGGCGAGCGGCGCCGGCCCCAGGGTCGGCTGCACGTCCCTGAGCGCAAATCCGGCGCAGACCCCGACCGCCATGCAGGCGAAGCCGATCGCCAGGGCGCGGTTCGGGCGGAGGTTCAGCATCCTGGAGAGGCGCACCGGGTCCTCGATCAGGTGGTGGGTGGCGACGGTCGGGAGCAGGGAGGCGGCGACGATGGCGAGGCCGGCTGCGACCGAGAGCGGCCCCCAGACGGCGGCGGCGAAGATCAGCGCCGGCCAGTGCCAGAGGTACCAGGAGTAGGAGATGCGGCCCACGTAGCGGATCGGCGGCAGCGAGAGCAGCGCCGAGGGGGCACCGCGCGCCTGGCCGTAGAGCGAGGCGCCGCCGAGGATCAGGCAGGCGGCTCCGACGGTGGGGAGCAGGGCGGCGATGCCGGGGAACGGCGTGCTCGCATTGAAGGCGACGGCGGCCCAGACGATCGCCGCCAGGCCCGCCCAGCCCAGCGCAGCCCCGGCGAGCCGGCGGATGCGCAGCGTCCCGAGCAGCGCCAGGGCGGCGCCCAGGCCCAGCTCCCAGGCGCGGCCGAAGGTCGAGAAGTAGGCGGCGGCGGGCTGGTCACCGGTGAGCTTGACGCCGAGCGCGAAGGAGCCGACGAGGACGATCGCCAGCGTCACCCAGAGCGCGGGGCGGACCGAGGCGCCGCGGCGGCGCCAGAGCCAGGTGACGGCGAGCAGCAGGGTCGGCCAGACGAGGTAGAACTGCTCCTCGATTGCCAGCGACCAGAGGTGGAGGACCGGACTGGGTTCGACCCCCTGGGAGAAGTAGTCGACCGACTGGGCCGCGAAGTGCCAGTTGGCGGTGTAGAGGGCGGAGCTGACGACGTCGCCCGAGACTTCGACCGCGCGCACGGGCGAGAGGAGCAGCAGCGAGAGGACGCCGACGGCGGCCAGGAGGACCGCCGAGAGCGGCAGCAGCCGTCTGGCGCGGCGCGCGTAGAAGCGGCGCAGGGAGATGCCGCCGGTACGGTCGACCTCGCCGAGCAGGAGCCGGGTGATGAGGAAGCCGGAGATGACGAAGAAGACATCGACGCCGACGTAGCCGCCGGCGAAGAACGAGAGCCCCGCGTGACAGAGCAGCACGGCGACGATGGCGACGGCGCGCAGGCCCTCGATGTCAGGTCGAAAGCCACTGCTCAGTCGAATCGTGTCGTTTGGACAGGGGTTCTGGCATCTGATGGCGGCTGAGCGCCTTCTGGAGGAGGAGAGCCTTGGTAGCGGGGGGCGCCGGCGAAACGGGCGAGCCATTGGAAGGAGCGGCTGAGCAACTCCGGTCTGGTGCGCTCGGTGTGGTGCCCTCCTTGGACTACCCACAGATGCACGCGCCTGAACTTGACAGCGTACTCCCTGCTCATGCCCAGGGGGACGATCGGGTCGCGACGGCCCTGCACGATCAGCAGCGGGCGAAGCGCGTGGCGGCGCAGCGGTGAGAGCCTGAAGCGGTCCGCCACGGTGGCGCCGATCCGTTCGAAGTAGTCGGGGCCGTAGGCGGTGAGCGGCCAGCGCCAGCCGACCAGGTCCGACACCGGCGCCTTCGCCACAGCGGCCTCGACCAGGCCGTCGCCCGCGAGCAGCGCGGCCAACGTCCCACCCGCGGAGCTCCCGTAGGCGTAGACGCGGCCCGGAAAGAGGGCGTCGAGCCTCCTCGCCTGGGCGCGGGCGGCGACCACGGCACCGGTCAGGTCGCCGGCCGGGTAGGACAGATAGTGGGGGACGAACCCGGCCGCGACAGCCCGCGGTCGGGTCAGCAGTTCGAAGAACGGGTCTTCATAGAGGAACGAGCCGCCGTGGATGAGCAGTAGGTGCGGTTTAAGCGAGGTGCCCTGGCCGAGGTGCGGCGGCGCGGCGGCAGAGGACGGCGCCGGAAACACGAGGGCGAGACAGGCGAGGGTGAGCGCAGCGGACGGCGCCAGGACGCGCCGGGTTATCGGGCGAAGGGGGATACGGCTACAACCCGGCCCGGGCGACGGCGATGCTGAGCTCGCGGCCGTCGATCGTCACCGTCGTGGCTCCGTCGCCGCCGCCGTAGGCGACGGAGGTGGCGAGAACCTCGCCGGTCAGGTAGGGCTCGTGCTCGCGGGCGGCCTCGATCAGCTCGGGGTCGCCGCCGAGGGCGAGGTCGATCCGGTCGGTGATCTCGAGGCCGGCGTCTTTGCGGGCGATCTGGACGGCGTGGACGATCTCGCGGGCGAGACCCTCGCGGCGCAGCTCATCGTCGAGCTCGAGCTGGAGGGCGACGGCGTGGCCGGACTCGGCCTCGACCTCGTAGCCCTCGAGCGGCTGCAGCGCCAGGGTCAGCTCCTCGGGGCCGAGGGTGTGCTCGTCGCCGTCGACGTTGATGCCGACCTCGCCTCCCTCGCCGAGGACCCCGGCGACGTGGACGGGGTCGAGCGCCTCGACCGCGGCGGCGACCCGCGGCATGCGCTTGCCGAATCGGGGCCCGAGCGCCCGGTAGTTGGGCTTGACCGCGTAACTGACCAGGTCGGCCTCGTCGCTGACGAAATCGAGCTCCTTGACGTTGAGCTCGGCCGTGACGAGGGCGGCCCGGGATTCGATCGCCGCGCGCTCGGCGTCGTTGGCGACGATCACCGCCCGGCGCAGCGGCTGGCGCACCTTCGCCTTGGCCTGGGCGCGGGCGGCGCGGCCGAGCTCGACCGTCTGGCGGACCGCCGCCATCGCCGCCTCGAGGTCCGGGTCGAGCGAGCGCCGCCGTCGACGGCGGGGAAGTCGCGCAGGTGGACGGAGTCGGGCAGCGTCGCCGAGCTCCTCCCCCTCGCCGCCGGCCAGGTTGAGGTGGATCTCGTCGGCGAGGAAGGGCGTGAAGGGCGCGAGCAGCGCCGCCGTCTCCAGCAGGCAGTGGCGCAGAGTCGCGAAGGCGGCGCGATCGCCGTCCCAGAAGCGGCGGCGGGAGAGCCGCACGTACCAGTTGGAGAGCTCCTCGACGAACTCGGCGATCGCCTGCCCCGCGCCGGTGCAGTCGAAGGCGTCCATCCGCTCGCGGACCGTCGCGATCGTCGCCTGTAGGCGGGAGAGCGCCCAGCGGTCGAGGTCGTTGAGGTCGCAGTTGTTCCCGCTATCCGGCAATAACTGCGCTTTCGCGGCGGCGGGGGACGCGAAGTCGGCGGGGCCGAGGCCCTCGGCGTTGGCGTAGAGGACCCAGAAGGAGTAGGTGTTCCAGAGGGTGAGGAGGAACTGGCGGACCGATTCGCCGACCGTGTCGACGGAGAAGCGGTAGCCGGCCCAGGGCTGCTGTGCGGTCAGGTAGTACCAGCGGAAGGCGTCGGCGCCGTGGGTGGAGAGGACGTCCCAGGGGTCGACGACGTTGCCTTTGCTCTTCGACATCTTCTGGCCCTCGGGGTCGAGGATCAGGCCGAGGCAGACGCAGTTGCGGTAGCTCGAGGTGTCGAAGAGGAGGGTCGACTCGGCGAGCAGGGTGTAGAACCAGCCGCGGGTCTGGTCGATCGCCTCGCAGATGTAGTCGGCGGGGAAGCGCTCCTCGAAGAGCTCCTCGTTCTCGAACGGGTAGTGGAACTGGGCGAAGGGCATCGCGCCGCTGTCGTACCAGGTGTCGATCACCGACTCGACCCGGCGCATCTCACCGCCGCACTTCTCGCAGTCGACGACCACCTCGTCTATGTAAGGGCGGTGCAGGTCCTCGGGAACCTCGCCGCGGGCGCGCTCGCGCAGCTCGGCAACCGAGCCGGCGCAGAAGCGGCCCTCGCAGCCCACCCCGGTGCACTCCCAGATCGGCAGCGGCGTGCCCCAGTAGCGGTCGCGGGAGAGCGCCCAGTCGACATTGTTCTCGAGCCATTTGCCGAAGCGGCCGTGCTTGATGTGCTCGGGGTGCCAGCCGATCTCCTCGTTGTTGGCGAGCAGCCGATCGCGGGCCTCGGAGGTGCGCACGTACCAGCTCGACTTGGCGTAGTAGAGGAGCGGCGTGCCGCAGCGCCAGCAGTGGGGATAGGAGTGCTCGTAGACCTGCTCGCGGAAGAGCAGGCCGCGCTCGTCGAGGTCGGCGATCAGCTCGGCGGTGACCTCGGGGTCCTTGACGAAGCGGCCCTCGAAGCCGGTGACGCGGCTGTCGAAGGTCCCGTCGAGGCCGACCGGGTTGTAGAGGCTGCCGTGGTCGGTCGGGTCGAAGATGCCGTTGGCGGCGGCGACCGCGTAGTCGTCCTCGCCGAAGGCGGGAGCGATGTGGACGAGGCCGGTGCCGTCCTCGGTGGTGACGAACTCGCCGGCGAGAACCGGGAAGCCGCCGGGCTCCTGATCGTCGAGAGCGAAGACCGGGCCCGCGTAGTGGCGACCGACCAGGTCGGCGCCGAGCATGCGATCGACGATCTCGATCCCCTCGCCGAGCACCTTCTCGACCAGCGGCTGGGCGAGGATGAGGATCTCGTCGCCGACCTTCGCCTTGACGTAGGTGACGCCCGGGGCGACCGCGACCGCCCGGTTGCCGGGCAGCGTCCAGGGCGTCGTCGTCCAGACCAGCAGCGACTCTCCCGTCCGCTCGCCGTCCTCGCCGAGCAGCGGGAAGCGCACGTAGATGGAGGGGTCCTCTACGTCCCTGTAGCCGAGGGCGACCTCGTGCGAGGAGAGCGCCGTGCCGCAGCGGGGGCAGTAGGGGACGACCTTGTGGCCCTCGTAGAGGCGCTCCTTGTCCCAGAGCTGCCGCAGCGACCACCAGACCGACTCGATGTAGTCGTCGTCGAGGGTGACGTAGGGGTCGTCGAGGTCGATCCAGAAGCCGATCCGCTCGGTCAGCCGGTTCCACTCCTCGACGTACTCGAAGACCGAGGCCCGGCAGCGCGCATTGAACCTGTCGATCCCGTACTCCTCGATCTCCTGCTTGGAGGAGATGCCGAGCTCTTTTTCGACCTCGATCTCGACCGGCAGCCCGTGGCAGTCCCAGCCGGCCTTGCGGGGGACGCGGTAGCCGCGCATCGTCCTGTAGCGGGGGTAGACGTCCTTGAAGACGCGGGAGAGGACGTGGTGGGAGCCGGGGCGGCCGTTGGCCGTCGGCGGGCCCTCGTAGAAGCTCCAGACCTCGGCGCCCTCGCGGTTGGCGAGCGAGCGGGCGAAGACGTCGCGCTCGCGCCAGCGCTCGAGAACGCGCTCCTCGAGCTCGGGGAATGACTGCCTGGTGTCTACGGGGCGAAAGCCGGGCATGGGGCGTGAGCAGGCGATTCTAGGAGCGCGGAGCCCCCGGGCGAGTCACCAGACGAGCACGAAGTCGTCCGCGTCCTCCGGATTCACGTAGACCGGGAGGGCGAGGCCGGCCTCCATCCGCCGCGCTGCGAAGACCGGCATGACCTCGCGGCGGGCTGCGCGGCGCGTCCCCTGGCCGGGGAGATCGAGCTCGAGCTTCAGCTTCATCAACGGCATCCCGTTGACTTCGGCATGGCTGCCGGCGTCGAGCACCGTCGCGGTTCCCCTGATCCCGTTCTGGAAGACCCAGTCCTGGTGGGCGCCCTTCTTTTTCGTGTGGCGCGCGTAGAGGAGCAGGCCGAGGGCGACGAGGACCCAGATCGCGCCGGTCAGCCCGATGATCCCCGCCACCTGCGCGGAGGCGCCGAACAGGGTCGGGACGACGGCCAGGGCGAGGCCGGCGAGGAGGAAGAAGCCGATCACGCCGATGCCGACGCGGTTCAGCTGCACGGAGCGCGCCCCATCGTCGCCGCCCTACTCATCGCACTCGCGGCCGATCCGCTCGGCGACGTGCGCGGTCGCGTCGCAGAGGGCGGCGAGGCCCGCCGGGTCGGGGTCGTCCTCCTCGACGCTGCCGAGCAGCGCCCCGTAGGCGAGCTCGAAGGAGAAGTCGGCCGGGGGCCCATCCTCGGCCAGCCAGTCGACCAGGGCCGGGGAGAAGAGCTGGCGCAGCCAGTTCGGGTCCTGGAAGGGGCTGGTGCTGATCGTGTAGCGCTCGTTCAGCTTCGTGCTCTCGGTCCAGAGCTTCGAGTGGCGCGCCTCGAAGCCGTAGAACTCGTCATCGCGGGTGCTGCGGCCCCTGCGGACACAGAAGAGGCGGGGCACGAACTCGGTCGAGCCGGGGACCTCGGTGAGGGCGACGTTGAAGCGGAAGGTCTTGTTGCGCTTGTAGGAGAGCTGCCCGGCGATCCCCTCGACGTCTCCCGAAAGGCGCCCCCGGACTGCGGGCGCGATCTGGCAGTGCCCGGACTCGACCAGCAGCGGGGTGAGCGGCCCGGCGACGATGCTCCCGGCGGGCTCCAGCCCGCGCTGCGCGGCCAGGGCGGAGTAGGCGCTCTCGTCGTCGGCCATGGCGCCCAGCCTAGCCATGCGAGGCGCTATACGCTGCCGACCGATGCCCGCCTACAGCCTGCACGGGAAAGTGGCGCTGGTGACCGGCGCCGCCCGCGGGATCGGGTTCGCGACGGCGAGCCACATCCACATGCGCGGCGGCTCGGTCGCGGTCCTCGACCTCGATGCCGGCGAGGCCCGCGAGGCGGCCGAGCGGATCGGCGAGCGGGCGATCGGGATCGGCGCCGACGTCACCGACCACGGGGCGATGATGGCCGCCGTCGCCGAGACGGTCGAGCGCTTCGGCGGCCTCGACGTCGCCGTCGCCAACGCCGGCATCGCCCAGTCGCAGATCGCCACGGTGCGCGGGATCGGGACCGAGGAGTGGGAGCGCGTCTTCGAGGTCGACATGCTCGGCGTCTGGCGCACGGTGCGCGCGGTGCTGCCGCAGATCGTCGAGCGCAGGGGCCACATCGTCGTCACCGGCTCGGTCTACTCCTTCTTCAACGGGATCTTCAACAGCCCCTACGCGGTCGCCAAGGCGGGCGTCGAGAGCCTCGGGCGCAGCCTGCGGGCCGAGCTGGCGCCGCTGGGGGCGAGCGCCGGCGTCGCCTACTGGGGCTGGGTCGACACGCGCATGGTCCAGGACGGCATGTCCCGCCCCCACTCCGACCGGATCCAGGAGGGCACACCGGAGTGGCTGCTGAAGCGGATCACGCCCGACGAAGCCGGCGCAGCCACCGTGCGCGGCATCGAAGAACGGGCACCGCGGACCTTCGCCCCGAAGTGGTGGCGCTACGTCTCGGCGCTGCGCGGCATCCTCAACCCGCTCCTCGACCGCCGCATCGAGAGGGACCCGAAACTGCTCGAGACGGTGCTCGCGGTCGAAGCCGAAGCCGCCGAGCAGGGCACGGCGGCGGCGTCGCGCTAGGGCCGTGCCGGCCTACGACCTCAACGGGAAGGTCGCGCTGGTCACCGGCGCCGCGCGCGGGATCGGTTTCGAGACGGCGAGCCAGCTCCACATGCGCGGCGCCTCGGTCGCGATCCTCGACCTCGACCGGGAGCAGGCGCGCGAGGCGGCCGAGCGGATCGGCGAGCGGACGATCGGGATCGGCGCCGACGTCACCGACGGGGGCGCGGTGATGGCGGCCGTCGCCGAGACCGTGGAGCGCTTCGGCGGCCTCGACATCGCGGTTGCCAACGCGGGGATCGCGCCCGAAGGGGGGACCATGCGGACGATGCCGCCGGAGGAATGGGAGCGGGTCGTCGAGGTCGACCTGATCGGCGTCTGGCACACGGTGCGGGCGGCGCTGCCGCAGATCTCCGAGCGCCAGGGGCAGCTCGTCCTCGTCGCCTCGGTCGCCGCCTTCATGAACGGGACGATGCTCAGCCCCTACTCGGTCGCCAAGGCCGGCGTCGAGCAATTGGGGCGGGCGCTGCGAACCGAGCTGGCCCCGTTCGGGGCGAGCGCGACCGTCGCCTACTTCGGCTGGATCGAAACCGAGATGGTTCGCGACGCGCTCGACCGCCAGGACGCCGGGGCGCGGCTGCAGGAACTCTTCCCGAAATGGTTCTTCAAGCGGCTCCCGGTCGACGTCGCCGGCGACGCGATCGCCCGTGGCATCGAGCAGCGGGCGCCGCGGGTCTTCGCGCCGCGCTGGTGGGCCCGCGCCTCGGCGTTGCGCGGACTGCTCAACCCGCTGCTCGACCGCCGGGTGGAGCGCGACGCCAGGGTCGCGCAGGCGATCCGCTCGGCCGAGGAGGAAAGGCACTTCGAAGGCCCTCCCGCCGGCCGCGGTCCCGACCCGCGCCTACGACCTCAACGGCAAGGTCGCGCTGGTCACCGGCGGGGCGCGGGGGATCGGTTTCGCGACGGCGAGCCAGCTCCACATGCGCGGCGCCTCGGTGGCCGTGGTCGATCTCGACGCGCAGCAGGCGCGCGAGGCGGCCGAGCGGATCGGCGAGCGGGCGATCGGGATCGGCACCGACGTCACCGACGCGGGCGCGATGATGGCGACGGTGGCGGAGACGGTGGGGCGCTTCGGCGGCCTCGACGTGGTCGTCGCCAATGCCGGGATCGGCCCGCCGACGGTGACGACGACGCGGGCGATGCCCGCCGAGGAGTGGGAACGGGTCGTCGACGTCAACCTGATGGGCGTCTGGCACACGGTGCGGGCGGCGCTGCCGCAGGTGTCGGAGCGGGGCGGCCAGGTGATCCTGATCGGCTCGATCCTCTCCTACGCCAACGGCTTCCTCGCCAGCCCCTACGCGGTCGCGAAGGCGGGCGTCGAGCAGATGGGCCGCGCCCTTCGGGCCGAGCTGGCCCCGTTCGGGGCGAGCGCGACGGTCGCCTACTTCGGCTGGGTCGACACCGAGCTGGTGCGCGACTCCCTCGACCGCCAGGGCGCCGAAAAATGGCTGCTGGAGACGACCCCGAAGTTCATGCTGCGGCGGATCACGCCCGACGAGGCGGGGACGGCGCTGGCCCGCGGGATCGAGCAGCGCGCCCCGCGGGTCTTCGCCCCGCGGTTCCCCTGGCGCTACTTCTCGGCGCTGCGCGGCCTCGTCAACCCGCTCCTCGACCGCCGCAGCGAGCGCGACCCGAAGGTCGCGAAGGTGGTGCGCGAAGCGGAGGCGGCGGCCCGGCGCTGAGCCAGGGCACCGCGAGCAACGCGAACCACCACCCGGCGGCGAGCAGCCAGCCGCCGAGGACGTCGCTCGGGTAGTGGTAGTTGAGCACCAGCACGCCGAAGCTGATGTAGAGGGTGAAGACGATGCCGGCGACGGCGGTCGGCCGCCGCCATGAGGGCGGTACGACCGTGAGGAAGGCAAGTGAGAACGCCAGCGACCCGGCCGAGTGACCGCTGGGGAATGCTTCCTCCCACGGGTAGGCGTCGGAGTCGACCGGGACCGGCTGGTACCGGGGGTTGGCGAGCAGGGCCTTGAGGGCCAGGACAAGGCCGCCGGTGCCCGCGACGAGGGCGGCGGCGATGACCGCGTCCCTTATCCGCCATTGCGCCAGCGCGATCAGGGTCGTGACCGTCCCCACGAGCACCCAGAACGGCCTGAAGTCGACGACCTGGAAGCCGGCGTAGGCGACGTGGTTGACAAGGGTGTCGGTCGGCACGCTGAGCGCGTCGAGCACGGTCCGATCCAGCCGCTCGAGAGGCCCGACCCAGTAGGCGCAGGCGAGGACGACGGCGAAGCCGGCCACGCAGACGAGGAGGCCCGCCACCGCGTGTCGCCTCGACTCCTCGATTATCCCCACGGCCGACGCCCCCGCTCCGATCGGTAGAAATCCCAGCCTAGGTGATTTCCCTCACTCGCCGACAGTGGTTGATCGTGCTCGGAATCGCGATGGTCGCGCTCTGGGCGGCGATGGGCGTCATCGAGCGGCAGATCACCGACGGCGGGGCGCCCGGAATCATCGCCTTCGAGTTCGTCGGCAGCAAGCACCACGCCGGCGAGATGCTCGCCGAATGGGACAGCCACGCTCGCGACATGGTCCGCCTCTCGCTCTGGATCGACTACGGCTTCATGCTCGCCTACGGCGCCTTCTTCACCCTCGCCGGATTGGCGACCCGCGACTTCGCCAGGGAGCACGGAAAACAGGCGCTCGCCTCAGTTGGCCGCTGGGCGCCGTGGTGCGCCGCCGGCGCGGCGGTATTCGACGCGCTCGAGAACGCCAACCTGCTGCTGATCGTCGGCGGCCACGGCGGCTCCCTCTCCCCTCCCCTGGCGACCGCCTGCGCGAGCGTCAAGTTCGTGCTGATCGCGACCGCGATCGGTTATGTGGTGTGGGGGCTGGTGGCGCGGGTTCGCGCCCGCCAAGCCTGATTGCCGTCGAGCCTTCTTGAACCGGCTACAGCCGGACCAAGGTCTCCCGTACCCCGGCCGCGTCAGCCGCTCCAGCAGGATCACGAAGGACTCGTAGTCCTCGCCGGTCGCCCGGGTCATGCCGATCTCGCAGGTGCGGTTGCTGGAGAGGTGGGCGTCGAAGTCGCGGCCGGCGAGCTCCTCGGCCTGGGGGCGGGTGGCGGACTCGGTCAGCTCGGGGTGGGAGATGCCGCGGTCGCCGGCGAAGCCGCAGCAGGTGGCGGAGGGGGCGAGGTGGACGTCCTCGGCGAGCTCGGCGGCGATCGCGCGGAGGCGGGGGGCGAGGCCCATGTGGCGGGTCGCGCAGGTCGGGTGGACGGTGGCCGAGCCGACCTTTCGATCGACGTCGAGCCAGGGCAGCAGGCGGTCGTGCGCCCAGGCGACCGAGTCGAGGACCTCGAGGCCGGCGAGCCGCTCGGCGTTCTCCTCGCTGAGCACGCCTTCACCGGGGTCGGAGACCCCTTGGGTGCAGGAGGCCGCGTCGATGACGATCGGCAGCGCCCCCTCCCCGCTCCAGCCCCAGAGCCGCTCGACCATCTCGTTCGCCTTGTGGCGGTGGGCCTCGCCGTAGCCCTTCGAGCTCCAGGGCAGTCCGCAGCAGGAGCCGGTGACGTCCTCGGGGATCCAGACCGGCAGCCCGGCCCGCCGCGACACCTCGACCATCGCCTCGATCGGCGAGCCGGCGAAGATCCGGTTCGTGCAGGAGGGGACGTAGACGGCGGCGGCCCCTTCATGGATCGTCAGCGGCAGCTTCGCCGACGCCGCCCCCGGCAGGGCGCGGCCGCGCTTCGTGCGGCGGGCGAGCGGCCCGCCGACGCGGAGGGCCGCCCGGGAGGCGCCCTCGACGCCCCACCAGTGGCGGGCGGCGCGCAGCGCCCGCTTCTCGGCGCGCTCGCCGTGGCGCTCGGCGCGGATCTCCTTGACCAGGGCACCGGTGTCGATCCCGACCGGGCAGGCGAGCTGGCAGGAGCCGTCGGCGGCGCAGGTGTCGAGGCCGTCGTACTCGAACTCCTCGAGCAGGGCCTCGCGCAGGGGCGAGCCCTCGGGCTGGCGGGCGATCTCCCGCCGCAGGACGATCCGCTGGCGCGGCGTCGTCGTCAGGTTGCGGCTCGGGCAGACCGGCTCGCAGAAGCCGCACTCGACGCAGGCGGTGGCCGACTCCTCGATCGCCGGCGTCGTTTTCAGGTTGCGCAGGTGGGCGCCCTCGTCCCGGTTGAGGACGACGCCGGGGGCAAGCACGCCCTCGGGGTCGGCGAGCTGCTTGACCCGCCACATCAGCTCGGTGGCCTTCTCCCCCCACTCGCGCTCCACATAAGGGGCCATGTTGATCCCGGTCCCGTGCTCGGCCTTCAGCGAGCCGTCGTACTTGCCGACGATCAGCTCGACCAGCTTGCCCATGAAGGCCTCGTAGCGCCCGCGGTCCTCCTCCTTGGCGAAGTCGGGGGTGAGCATGAAGTGGAGGTTCCCGGCCGAGGCGTGCCCGGCGACGCCGGGCAGGAAGCCGTGCTCGCCGAGCAGCGCCTGCAGGTCGCGGGCCCCCTCGGCGATCCGCTCGGGGGGCACGCAGACGTCCTCGACGATCAGCGCGGTGCCGGGGACGCGGATCCGCCCGATCAAACCGTGCAGGCCCTCGCGGACCCGCCAGGCGAGCTCGATCTCCTCGGCGTCGCGGGTGAACTCGATCGGCCGAATCGTCTCGTGGGCGGCGAGGATCTCGCCCGCCTCGGCGACGTATGCGTCGAGCTCCTCGCCCGTGCCGGCGCCGAACTCGACCAGCAGCACGGCGGACTCGGGTGGCAGCTCCTTCCACTCCTCGGGGGCGCCGTGCATGTTCCAGGCGGCGGTGATCAGGGCCGGCGCGACCATCAGCTCGACCGCGGTGGCGCCGGCCTCGACGAAGTCGCGGACCGGGGCGATCGCCTCGTCGATCCCCGGAAAGTGGATCCAGGCGGTCGTCGTGCAGGCCGCCTGCGGAACGGTCTCGAAGACCGCCTCGGCGACGAATCCGAGGGTGCCCTCGGAGCCGACCAGCAGGCGGCGGTAGATCTCCAGCGGCTCGTCGGCGTCGAGGAAGGCGCAGAGCCTGTAGCCGGTCGTGTTCTTGATCTCGAACTTGCGCCGGATTCGGGCGCTGAGCTCCTCGTCGGCGCGAATCTCGTCGCGAATCGCCTCGAGCCCGGCGGCCAAGTCGGGCTCGGCCTCGGCGAATCGCTCGGCGGCGCCCGGCTCGGCGGTGTCGATCGTCGTCCCCGAGGGCAGGACGAAGGTCAGCGAGCGCACCGTCGAGTAGGAGTCCCTGGTCGTCCCGCAGCGCATGCCGCCGGAGTTGTTGGCGATCACGCCGCCGACGCAGGCGATGTCGGTGCTGGCCGGGTCGGGGCCGAGCTTGCGCCCGTGGGGGGCGAGGACCCGGTTGGCGTGGCCGAGCACGGTGCCCGGCTTGACGCGCGCCAGCTCTCCCTCCTCCTCGACCGCGACGCCGCCGAAGTGGCGGCGGACGTCGACGAGGATGCCGTCGCTCTGGCCCTGGCCGTTGAGGCTTGTGCCGCCGGCGCGGAAGACGACCGGGACGTCGTTGCGGCGGCCGTAGTCGAGGACCTTGGCGACGTCCTCGGCATCGCGGGCCATGACCACGGCCCGCGGCAGCAGCCGGTAGGGGCTGGCGTCGGAGGCGTAGCGGACGATGTCGGAGGCGCGGGCGAGGACGCGGTCGGCGCCGAGCAGGATCTCGAGCTCGCCGCGCAGCGGCTGCGGGGTGCCCGCGGCGAGCGAGTCCGGGGCGCGGTCGGAGGCGGCGGAGGGGGCGGGCTCGGCGGCGGTCTCGCCAGGCATCGGCCTAGAACAACGACATGCCCGGCTCGACCGGGACTTCGACCAGCTCGGTCCGCGAGGAGGCGAGCGCCTCGGCGAGCGCCTCGCTGACCCCGTCGCGGTCGCTCGCCGTCGCGGTGGAGACGCCGTAGCCGGCGGCGACCGCGGCGACGTCGAGCTTCGGCAGGTCGAGGCCGGGGGCGCCGGCGACCTGCTCGACCTCGGCGAACCACTTGAGAATCGCGTACTCGCTGTTGTTGAGGACCAGGTAGGTGACCGGCACGTCGTGGGCGACGGCGCTCCAGAAGGCGGTGATCGCGTACTGAGCCGAGCCCTCGCCGAGCACGCAGACGACCGGGCGGTCGGGCTGGGCCAGCTGCACGCCGACCGAGGCCGAGAGGCCGAAGCCGAGGCCGCCGCCGGCGCTGAAGTAGTAGCTGCCGGGCCGTGAGATGCGCAGCTGGTTGCGCAGGGCGAGGGTGCTGGCCGGCGACTCGAGGACGACGATCGCGTCCTCGGGGATGACCTCGGCGAGCGCCGAGTGGACGGTGGAGGAGTTGAGCGGGTCGCTCGCCGGGATTTCCTCGGGGCCGGGGTTGGGCTCCGGCGCCGGGCGCGAGGACTCCGGGACATGCTCGAGCAGCGCCTCGAGGGTGAGGGCGACGTCGGCGACGATCGCGTCGCCCATCGGCGCGCGGCTCGCCTCGTCGGGGTCGCTGGTGATCGCGACGAGCGCGGCGCCCTCGGGGAGCAGGGCGCCGGGGATGTGGGGGTAGTAGGGGAAGACCGAGCTGCCGGCGACGAGGATCAGGTCGTGGCCCTCGAGGGTCTGGCCGACGGGGCCGATCGCCGGCGGCAGGACGCCGCGGAAGTTCGGGTGGCCCTCGGGGAAGCCGAGGCGGGCGCCGCCGGTCGCCGGGCTCGCCCAGACCGGCAGGCGCTGGCGCTCGGCGAGGGCGACCGCCGCCTCCCAGCCGCCGGAGGCGTCGATGTCGGGGCCGGCGACGAAGACGGGGTTGGCGGCGCCGTCGAGGCGCTCGGCGAGGGCGCGCACGGCCTCAGGGTCGGCCGTTGCGCGGCCGCCGACCTGGCGACCGATCGCGTGGGCGGCGTCGGACTCGTCGACCTCCGCGTACCAGTCGTCCATCGGGATCGAGACGAAGGTCGGGCCCTTGGGCGGCAGGCCGGCGAGGTGGGCGCCGTGGGCGAGGGCGAGCGGCACGTCCTCGGCGCGGGCCGGCTCGAAGGACCACTTGACCAGCGGGTGGGGCATGCGGATCGCGTCGCGGTTGGTGAGGTTCGCCTGCAGGGTGATCTGGGCCCGCGTCTGCTGGCCGGCGGTGACCAGGACCGGCGAGTGGTTGGCCTGCGCGTTGAAGATCGCGCCCATCGCGTTGCCGACCCCGGGCGCGGTGTGGAGGTTGGCGACCGAGGCGCGGCCCGAGGCCTGGGCATAGCCGTCGGCCATGCCGACCACGACGGCCTCCTGGAGGCCGAGCACGTAGCGGAAGTCGGCGGGGAAGTCCGCCAGCATCGGCAGCTCGGTCGAGCCGGGGTTGCCGAACATCGTCGTCATCCCCCGGGCGCGGAGGAGGTCGAAGCTCGCCTCCCTGACGGTCGTCATCGCCGCACCTTATCTTCGACCGTTCAAGAGGGTGGGGACGGTGCCGATACGGGGGACATGAGCCGGCGGGGCATACGAGCGAGCCGCGGCGCCGGGCGTTCCTACGCACGGCGCGCAAACCTCGAGGCCCTCTTCGCCCTGATCATGGTCGGGCTGGCGGCGTGGGCGGTCGCCCAGGCCGACGCCGGGCCGGCGGCAAGTACCCGGACCGTCTACGCGACCGGGAGGATCGTCCCGATCCCGGCCTCGATCCCGCACGAAGAGGGCGACATGGTCGACCGCCGCATCCTGCCCGACCTGCGCTGGATCGCAGAGCACTTCCCGATCTACGTCACCGACGGCTACTCCGGGCCGCTGCCCGGCGGCCGGCACAGCGGCTGCAGGCGCTGCCACACCCGGCACTCCGACCACTACAACGGGCTCGCCGTCGACCTCGTTCCCGAGGGCGGCGGGACCAGGTGCGACAGGAGCTGGCGGCCGATCACCCGGCTCGCGCGCTGGGCCGAGCCGCGCCAGAACCGCCCGCGGCCTCCCTTTCGCTGGGTCGGCTACAACGGCGACGCCGGCCACGGCTGCGGCAACCACCTCCACCTCTCCTGGAACCACGCCCCGGCCCCCGAGTACCGGCTCGCCCAGTGGGTCGAAGTCTTCCCCAGCGGCGAAGTCGACATGACCGCGCCGCCCCCCGCCACACAGTCGCCGCCGGGCGAACCGGCGCCCGAGCAGAAGGCCCAGAAGGGGCCGACCGGGGGCGTCTCCCAGGCTCAGACCGGCGGCGTCGCCCCGCGGCGGGACTAGCCTAGGATGCGGCCGATGCGCCGCGCGGCAATCCTCACGGCCCTGGCGGCCACCGTCCTCTCTGGCGGCTGCGGCGGGGCCGACAACGCGACCCCGGTTGCCTGCCTGAACGGCCCGGGCGCCTACCTGAAGGCGCTGGAAGCCGCCCCCGGGCCGGTGACACTGGCCGGCGCCGTGCCGATCTCCGACTGCCTGGCGAAGAACCAGACGGCGGGCGACCTGGCCGCGGTCGGCGACGCGATGCTCGCGGCGACGACGATGCTGAACGGGGAAGCGCGGGAAGACCCGGGAGGCGCGGCCAACGTGCGCCTCGGCTACCTGCTCGGGGCCGAGCAGCGGGGGGCGGAAGAGACCGAGGGCATCCACGCCGAGCTGACACGGCGGCTGGTCGCCGCGGCCAACTACAGCCCAGGAAGACAGGTCCTCGGCAAGGACTTCGAGCGCGCCTACCGTGAGGCGTATGACGCCGGCAGGGCCAGCGGCTAGGAAAGGCGACCCGGACGCCGGAGCCGAGTGAGTGGCCCCGGCGTCCGCAGCTCACCTTCGCTTCACGTCACCGTCACAGGGACGGACGGCTACGTAATTGGGACGCCAACCCCTGCCCAAGGTAATAGGGAAGTACCGGGCCTTACACCAGGGTTGCCGCGTAATGTAAGGGCTGGTACCCACTTTGTCAAGTGCCGTCTTGTGAGGCAAGCATTAGACCTGAAAAGGGCCGCAAAGTACGCATCCGCTTGCCGCCGGCGAACACGCCGGAACTCGCGAACAACGCCACCGAGACCCTGGCCCGCGATGCGTCAGCGGTGCCGCGAGTGCCGCTTGCTTTGCTTCGAGTGGTGGCCGCCGCAGGCGGTCTTCATCTTGACCTTCTGGGTCAGCGAATTGCCGTTCTGGCCCTTGAAGCCGACCTTGATCACCGGCTTGTGGGCACACAGGCTGCGGGTGTTGATCAGGTAGCCGTGCTTGCCGCCGTAGACCTTCAACCTGAAATGTCCGATCGGGGCGTCAGGGACAACCGGAACGGTCGTCTTCAGCTCGCCCTTGACCGTCTTTGTTTCCGCCCTCGGCAGCAGGTTCACCTGGCCGTTGAGGATGAACGCCAGGCGTGGCAGGCCACCGGAGCCGGAGACCGCGTAAACCGGGCCGCTGAGCGGCTGGTCGAGCAGTGGCGTCGTCGTCGAACCGGTACCGATCGGGGTGCGGCCGGCGCACTCGGTTTCGGCGAGCTCTTTCTCCGAGCAGATGTTGCCAAGGTGGCGCTGATCGATCTCGAAAGCGTTCGGCAGCGTCACCGACAGCCTCTTGATGTTGGCGTCGCCCCCGCGCGTGCGCAGGTCGAGCCTCAGCGTCGGGTTGGACGAGCGCTTGGCCGCCTTGCGACCACCGAGCTGGCGGATCGTCATCCGCGGCTTGAACGGCAGCGTCGCGCAATTGTCGGCGTGGAAGTAGGAGGAGAAGTTCGCGATCGTCCCCTGGTCGCCGATGCCCTGCGAGTCGACGCTGAGCGGCGAGCAGTTGGTCGGGTTGATCGTGAAGTTGTCCCGGTCGATGTTGACCCGGATCGAGCGCATCCGGATCGGGATGCCGCCGATGATGCTCGGCACGGTGTCGGACGCGGCGAAGACCTGTGCGGTCTGCGGGTCGACGTGCAGGGCGACCCTGACCACGACGACGCCGTAGTCATAGGGCCCGGCCAGGGCCGGCGTGATGGCCGCCACCGAGAGCGGGGCTCCCTTGAAGGGGCCCGAGAGGTACATCTTCCCCACCGCGTGGAAGGGGTGGCTGCCGGGGCCGGCGGCGACGTTGGTCGTCCCGATTTGGCTCGAGGCCGGGCAGCTGGGCGCGGCCTGCTCGCCGCGGCCGGAGTTCTGAGCGGCCGCCACGACCGAGGCGTCGGGGCAGTAGCTGATCCCGCGCAGGTCGCCGGTGAAGCCGGGTGGCATCCGGAAGGTGAGGTCGCCGAGGAACTGGTCCCCGTCTTCGCGATCGAGCTGCAGGGAGAAGGCCGAGAAGGCTCCTCCCTGGGAGTTGGAGGTGCCGGCGGCGAGGGTCGGGTTGAAGGGGCGAACCTGACCCGGGCAAAGAAGTCCGTGCGGGCCGGAGGTCAATCCGAATGCCTGGCTGGACGACGCCACAGGCAGGAAGTGGTTCCACGGCACGAAGGTGGCTTCCGTGAGGTAGGTGGTGCAGGAGGTCGGGGTCGCCACCAGGCCTCGATCCGACGAGAAGAGGTGAACGTCGAAGGAATCGAACGGAACCTGCGGCAGGTCTTCGAAGTGGACCGAGACCTGTCCGGTGATCGGGTCGGGTTTGACCGAGCCGACCAGCTTCGCGTTGATGCCAAAGCCCGAGACGATGATGAACAGCCGGTACTGGTTGCCCGGCTTTGGCTGGCCGATGTAGAGCGAGCCAGGCAGCGAGCCCGGCAGGGCCGGCGTGTGTATCGCGGCGGTGCCGATCTTGGCGCTGTCGGGGCAGGCGGCGGGGCCGTTGTTGCCGAAGTTGGCCTGGGCGTCGCTGCAGGCGGTCTGGCCGTCGGCGGCGTCCGGGTTGATTGTCAGGCCCGGGGGCAGGAGGACGGTCGATTCGCGGATCTCCGACGGGGATACCGCGAAGCCGAGGAACTGGGTGTCCTTGAGGACTATGTCGAGGCCGGCGGGCGAGTCTGTTTCAGTGCTCGTCGGCTGCGAGTAGAGGAGCGGCTTGAAGAGCTGTTTCTCGCAACCGGTGACCGGCGGGTAGCTGCTTTCCGCTTCGGAGAAGTTGTCCGGGTCCTGGTAGGTCTGGACTTTGAGGAAGGTCGGCGCGGGCTGTTCGTTGCAGTCGTTCGGGTTGACCGTGAGCGGGCGGTTGGGGAGCCCGCTTTTGGTCGCTTTGGTCAGGCAGCTCGTGTCGGCCAGGCCGACACAGCCCGAGGGCAGGCCGGTTGTGCCCTTCGGAAAACGCTGATTGTCATGGGCACTCGAGGCCGGGAAGCCCCAGAATGTGATGTCGGCGCCTGCCAGCGGCGTCTGCTGCGAGATCTCGGAGACTTTGAAGTTCAGCCCGTAGTCGGTTCCGGTCCTCACGGCGACCGGTATCTGGATCGGGATGTTGAGGGTCGGCACGATGAACCCGAACAGGGCCGTCTCCGCTTCCGAGGGCTCGATGTTGTACAGAGGCGCCGTCCCCAACAGGTAGCTGGGATTGCCTTCGTAGCGCGCCCGGACGGTGATCAGGCCGACCTGTGCCGTCGGCGGGCATTCCTGCTGGGCGAAGACGACAGAGGTGCACTGTTCGACCGCGTTCGGGTTTCCGAAGATCCCTTCCGGCGTTTCGACCGTGATGTTCTCGGCCGCCTGCGGCACACCCGGGCTGACCAGGTCAAAGGTCGTATGCAGGTCGGGGTGACCGCCGGCCTGGTTGGTCGACGTTTCCGTGGCAAAGTTTTCGATGTCCTCGGTCGCCTGCGCCGTCCCGACGCCCGCGAACGCCGAGACGATCAGAGCGAGGGCGAGGGCGATGGGCGCCCGGCGAACCCGTCCGGTTCTCAATTTACCTGCGGTCATCCCTGTCCCCCCCGCTTCTTGCCGTGTTGGTGCTTGCGGTGCTTGCGGTGCTTGTGCCGCTTGACGCAGCGGCCGTGCTTCCGGACCTTGCCGTGACGGCAATTGGGCGGGCGCTTGGCCTGAGTGTGGTTGCCGCCTGTGCCGGTGATCGTGGCGATCGACGGCGGAGCCGGCGCGGGGCTGCTGGCGCCGTGACACTCGTCGGAGGCTTTGCAGTCCACCGGCGGCGGTGTGTACGTGAAGCCGCCGTTTTCACGCGCGTCGTAGATCTTGACGAGGCTCCCGTTCAGGTCCTGCTTCACTAGCGTGTCGCGGGTGAAGAAGTGGGCGTCCTTGCCGTCGGCGCTGGCGGTCAGCAGACTCGAGTTGAAGGGGCTGAGGCCGGTCGAGATCAGGGTCGTCTTGCCCTTGTTCCACTCGAAGACGTCTTCGCGGTTGTCCAGGTCGGTGGGCAGCAGCGGGTCGCTCGAGTTGAAGAACACGCGACCGTCGTCGGCGAGGCTGAGGCCGTTGCGGGCGAGGCTCGAATCGCCGACCGCCCGCGCGCCCGTCGGGTTGCAGGAAATGCAGTCGAGCGCGTCGCCGGGGGAGTCGTAGCGGAAGACCTCCTCGTGGCCCGCGTTGGTGTATCCGGTCAATGGGACGGTTGTCACGAAGACGCCGTCGTCGCCGCTGGGGGTGATCTGGAAGTCGCCCGTATGTCTTGTCCCGGAGTCGTTGACCGAGTCGATGATCATCGGGTTGTCGGTGCGCGGGTCGGGGGCGAGGACGAGCGGTCCGAAGGCAGCCACGTTCGTGCCTGCGGAGCCGGCGTTGGTCGCGTAGAGGTTGCCGTTTGCGCCGACCGCGACCGAGATCGAGTTGGCGAGCACTTTGGCCCCGGTGTCCGGCCCGGCGGCGCGGCGGCCGTCGCCGTGGAACCGGTAAATCTTGTTGGCGCCGTCGACGTACAGGTCGTGAAGGGCCGGGTCGACGAACATCTGCCCGGCATTGGAGAGTTGTCCGGAGCCGAAGGTCGCCGTCGGTGCGCATCGCTGAGTGCACGGCGCGCCGTTCGGCTCGACGTACCTGCCCGGAGCCGTTGAACGCGTACCGGCCGATTTCGACGCCGCCAAGGTCAACGTAGAGGGTGCCGCTACTCGGGTCGACCCCGAGCCCAACCGGTTCCGGATATTTTCCTTGTGCCGTAGTGGTGATTTCTTTCTGGCCGTAGCATCCGCATTCGGTTTCCATGCGCATGACCCGGCTCAGGTACTGGTTGTCGTAGAAAACATTGTTGTGGTTGTCGACAGCGATGCCGACCGGGAATATTGCCCCTTCGCCGTTGTTTTGGTAGAGCAGGGTGGTGGCGCTTTCGTCGTATTTGAAGATGTCGTTGTTGGAGTTAAAGTTCCTGGTGGATCGCCACCCAGAGGCTTCCGTCGGGACCGACCGCGATTCCCGAGAAGGTGCTTGGCCAGGCCCGGCGTGAATACTCCGCCGTTTTGCCAGCCTGTGATCAGGTTGCCTTCGGAGTCGTACTTGCGGATCTTCTGTTCGGCACCGTCGGCCACGTAGACGTCGCCGTCAGAGGGGCCGCCGGAGCTGTCGACCGCGACGAATTCGGGCCTGGTGGTGGCGCTGAAGTATTTCTTGAATTTGTGTTGTTCGAGCAGTTCGGCGGGGCCCGTCGCGCCCGAGTCCAGGGTCGCCACGAAATGCGGCGAGGACCCGGGCTGATAGCGGTAGAGGTTGGGCTGGTCGGCGGAGCCGTCCTGCGGTTCGGAGTTGCCGTCGAGCAGCTCCGGGCTGAGGAAGTAGGCGGTGCCGGCGGTGGCCGCGACGCCTCCGGCACCGCCGATCGCGACGATTCCGCAGTCGGCGCTCGCCGCGATCGTGTTCCAGTGTTCGTTGACCGAGTTGGGAAGCGGGTTGCAGGCGTCGGTGTTGCCCGAGCCGCCTGAGCCCAGTGACGCCAGGTGCGGAGTGGACGAGGTCGGCCCGACCTGGGCTTCGTAGAGGTCGGCTGAGTTGTCGGTGTCGCCGGGGGCGCCGGTGACGTGATCGGCGGTGGTGAAGTAGAGCTTCGTGCCGTCCTTGGTCATCCCGTCATAGAGGCCGCCGTTGGTCGTTCCCGGCATCAGGTCGATGTTTTTGGTCGAGTCGCCGACGTTCATGTAGAGGTGCCAGTAGTGGTTGCCGGCGGAGTCGACGGAGATCAGCTGGCCGATCACGATCCGAGAGCCGTCTGCGGAGATGTCGAGCTCGGCGAGCCCGTCGGACGTGCAGTTCAGGTTGCAGGGAATGGCGCCGCCGCCGGGCAGCTTCGAGACGGCGTGGGTAACGCCGGCCGTCAGGTCTCGGTCATAGATCGCCGGGCTGCCGGCGCTGCCCTCGAATTCCGAGGTCGAGCCGAAGACGAGGTGCTTGCCGTCGGCGGAGAGCGGCTTCTTGACCAGGATGTCGGGGCTCGCGCCGCCGGGTGACAGCGAACCCCTCATGCCCTGGACCAGGGAGCCGCCGGGCAGCCCCACGGGAATCCCGGTGCTGCCGTCGGCGAAGCACGGCGAGCAGAGCCCCGGGCCGCCGAAGGCGAAGGTGTCGAGCGCCGCGTCGGCGCTGGACACCGGCGAGGCGAACGCTTCGGCTGAGTACGGCAGGTTGGCCGGCACGCCGACATAGGCGGTGTTCCAGCCGTCCGCGCCGCGGGTCGCGATGTAGGGGTCGACGCCGTGGTTGGTCGGGTTGCCGCTCCCGGGGATCGCGCCGTCGTGAACCCCGTAGAGGACCTTGCCCGACGCGTCGGGGTAGCCGCCGAACGGCTCCTGTTCGGGCGTCAGATACGACTCGACGTCGTACCGGGCAACCGCGGCCGAGACCAGCTCGTAGGCCCGGCAGTCACCGAGCGGCGCGGCGCCGGTCTGCTGGCGGACGTGCGCGTTCGGCGCAGTTTTCGTCTTTAACCGCAGCGAACGGGAAGGTCGTGAAGGTCTCTTCCGAGGATTCGGATCGTGCCGCTCTGGTTGGTGGCGAGGATCACGTAGTGGTAGGTGGTCTCCGGCGTGAGCCCAGTCGCCTGGACGGATGCGGGGATGGCCAGCAGCCCAGCGCCGATCGACGAGGACTCGGGTGTTTCGTCGCAGGTTTCCGGTTCGGTGCCGCAATCGCCGGTGCCGTATAGGACGTGGAAGGTGGTCGGCGCGCCTTCGGGCGTGATTTCGGCGTGGAAGAGGACGCTGTCCGAGTGGACGGTGTCGACATAGGGGTCTTCGATGACCGGCAGGCCCGACGGACTGACCGTCCGGTCCTTGGACTTGAAGGCCCCGTTGGCGTTGGCGACCACGAGGCGGTAGTGGTAGATAGCGCCCTGGGACAGTCCGGTGAGATCGGCGCTGACCGGTGTCGGGCCGCCGCCGATTTCCTGGCCCTGTTCGCAGGGGACAGATTCGTTGTAGTAGTAGTTGCCGTATTCCTCGAGCGTTCCGAATTCGAAATTGCATTCGGTGGTGGTGACACCTTCCGGATCGAGCACGGAGTTCAGCGTCAGCGAGGTCGGTTCGATGTTCGACGGCGGTTGGTGTTCGGCGGAGGGAATCGTCGTGGCCGGTTCCGGCTTGAGGATCGCCACGCCGTAGCCGTAGTACTCGACGATGTATTCGTAGCCGTTGACGCCGTTGACGGCGATCGAGGAGCCTTCTTCTCCGTAGTCGTAGCCCGGGAGCTCGTTGCCTTCGGGATCGTAGTCGGTGACGTGTTCGTAGCGGACCGACTTAACGTTCCCGGCGACAGGGTCGACCCCGATGACGGATGAGTATTCGGCGGGGAAGTGGTCGAGGAGTTCGCTGTTGGCGTTGAATTTCGCGATCCCTACTCCGCCCGTTCCGGCCGAGAAGGCGAACACGTCTCCCGTCGGCCCGGCGGCGATGCTTTCGTCGTAGACGTAGCCGTACTGGCTCATGTCGATGACCACCCCGGTCTTCAGCCCATCGGGCCCGAATTCATAGGCCCGATTTTCGAGCGGGATGCCCCCACTGCCGAAGAAGTTGCCGTTGGCCGGATTTGTCGCAAGGCCGTAGGGGCCTTCGGCGATCGGGAAGTTGCCGCCGACTTCTGCTCCGCTGGGTTCGAAGGCCCAGATGAATTCGGGCGTGTACTCGTTCCGCACGTAGATGCGGCCCTGGTACGGCCCGCCGGAGTTGTCGACGGCGATCGAGGCATTGTTGAAGAAGCTCGACTGCGTCGTCACCAAGGCTTCGTTCGTGCCGCCGCGCGACGGGTCGGTGAAGGGGCTGGGATCGCCCTGGGCGGTGAATTTGAAGATCTTGATCCCGTTGCCCCCGTACCCGCAGCCGAGAATGTAGAAGTCGCCACTCTGCTGGTCGACAGCGACGCTGCTCGCTTCATATTCGTATTCCCCGTATTCACTGGCTTCCATGACCTTTTCCACCGTGTGCGGGGTGTACTGGAGCGCGGCCGCGGAACTCACCATCAGGAGAGAGGCGGCTGCGGCCAGGCAGGCGCCCAGGATCGCGACGCGGAAACGGCGCTTGATTGTCTTGTCCCTACGCGTCATTTCCCGTGCCTCCTAGCCGAGCCCGCATGCCTGTGTCGGCTGCGAGCGGAATGTTTTCCGCATGACAGGCGGATCTTCGGGTGCGTATTCGCACGCCGGTTGTTCTGGCCCGCCATGTTCACCGTCGCCCGCCGGACTTGGGAGCAGAGGTTGTTCGCACTCGTCTGCAGCAGTCCCTTCCTGTCCGCCTGCCAGCCTCAGTGTGAACTTGGTGACCGGGACGTCGGGCACCGTCTTGAAGCTGGTGCGCAATCCGCCGTTCTTGCTGGTGACGACGCCGTCGAGATTGACGTCGACCTGGCCTTTGAGGGCGACGAGGACGTCGGGCAGCTTGTGGCCGTAGCCGGTCGCCAGGTAGACGGGCCCTTCGAGGGGCTTCTCGAGCAGCGGCGAGTCCGCCGTCGCGTTCCCGAGGACGGAGCCGGCGGGACAGTTCTCGGCGGCGAACTGGACTTTGGTGCAGACGGTGTCGATGTGCCTGTTGTCGAGGATTAGCGCGGGCGGCATCGTCACCACCGTCCTGGCGATGTTCGCTTCGCCGGGCTTGGCGGTCACGACCGCGGTGAGCCCTGGATTCTGGGTGCGCTTGGTGCCGCCCCGGAGCCTCAGGTTGAGCCTCGGGCCGAAGGGGAGCTCGGAGCAGTTGGCTGCCTGGAAGGGGACCGAGAGATCCGCCTCGGCGCCCTGATCCCCGAAGATCCTGGCCTGCACCGCGGACCGGTTGCAGTCGGTCGGGTTGAGCATGAAATCGGGCCGGTTGAGGTTGACGAGGACCTGCCGCAGGCGCAGCGGAATCCCGCCGACGATCTGCGGCAGCGGATCGGACACGGCCGTCAACCGGGCGCTCGTCGGATCGACCTGGACCGCGGCGCGAACCACCACACTTCCGAGGTCATAGGGCCCGGAGACGGCGGGCGTCACGACCGCAAGGCTGAGCGGGGCGCCCTTGTAGGGCCCGGCCAGATAGACGTTCCCGGGCAGGTGGACGGGGTGGTCGCCCGCGCCGGCAGCCGTCGAGGAGGTCCCGATCTGAGAGCTGACGGGACAGCTCGGGCTGGCCATCTCGGCGAGGCCGTAGGGAGCCGCCGCGATGCCGGCGAGGGTCGCGTCGGGACAGTAGGTGGTTCCGACGAGGGTCGCGCTGAGGCCCGGAGCCGTCGTCACGTCCAGAGCGGCGAGGTTCTGGTCCCCGTCCTGTCGATTCAGCGTCAACGAGAAGGGCGAGTGCTGGCCGGCGGTCCGGTCCGCGACACCGGCGCTGACCGTCGGCGAGAAGGGCCGCGGTCCATTCGGGCAGGGGCTTCCGCCCGGACCGTTTTTCAGGGTGAAGAACTGGGTCGAGGTCTGCTCGGCGATCGCGTCGTCCCAGGGGGTGAACGTGCTGCTCACGCCGTAGGTCCCGCACTGCGTCGGCGTCGCCAGCAGGCCCCGGTCGGATCCGAAGAAGTGCATGTTGAAGTCGGAGAACGGGGTCTGCGGCAGATTCTGGAGGGAGACCGTGACGTGGCCATCATTTTCGTCGGCGACCGCCGAGCCCGGAAGCTTGACGTGGACGTTGTAGCCGTTCGCGGTGAGGATCAGGCGATAGCGGTCGCCGGGTAGCGGCGTGCCGAGATAGATGTAGCCGGGGATCGGCCCCGGCAGGGCCGAGCTGTCCACGCTCAGCGTGCCGACCTTGGAGTTCTCCGGGCATTCGGCTTCCAGCCGGGTGCCGAAGTTGGCGTCGTCGTTGGAGCAGGACGTCTTCCCGTCGGCAGCGTTGGGGTTGATCGTGAAGCCGTCCGGCATGATCACCGTGGACGCCCTGATCTCGGACGGAGACGGGACTTCCGGGCTCGACTGCTGCGGGACCTGAAGGTCGACGTCGAGGCCCGAGGGCGTGTCGGTCGCGTCCCCCGTCGGCTGGGCGTAGAGGCTGGGGTTGAAGCTGAGCTGGTCGCACCCCGTGGTCGCCGGGAACGGGTAGTCGGCGTGCGTTACGCCTTTGTCGTACGCGGTGACGGTGAGGTGCGCCGTCAGCCCTTCCTGGTTACAGGTCGTCGGGTTGCTGAGGAACGGCTCTTCGGTCGCGTTGGAGGGGGTGGGGGCGTGCGGGCCGTCGAAAAATGGATTCCAGCCCACCGGAGCACGGTCGACTTCGTGTTCGGGAGCCGCGGGAACTCCCCAGAGAACCTCTTCGGCGTAGGCGAGGGGGAGGATGTGGGTGATGAATTCGCTCGCCACGTCGAGGCCGTAGTCGCTCTCGGTGCGAGCGTTGATCGACTGGAAGATCGGCGATTCCAGGAGCGGGACACGGAAGGCGAGCAGGCCCGCCTCACCCGGGTGCGGATCCAGGTTGTAGACAGGGATCACCCCGCCGAACGATTCGGTGCCCGGGAGTTCGGCGTTGAGGCTGATCGTTATGCCCCCGACCTGGGTCTCCGGTGGGCATTCAAAGGCCGCGAAGTCGGCCACCGAGCATCTGGGGGTCGCGTGCGGGTTGCCGATCAGGCCGGCAGGCGTCTGGACGAGGATGTCGCGGGGGTCCTGGCAGTCGCAGCTCGGCGGCGGGACGTGCTGCGTGTACCGGTTGCCGATCCAGATCAGGGTTTCGAGGTTGGGGTGGCCGCCGGCCTGCGTGGTCGAGGGATGGACCTCGAACTGGTAGATCGGCGACTCGGCCTTGGCCCCGGGCGCCAGCGCGGCGAGAAGTGCGGCGGCGGCGATTACGGTCGCGATGAGCACGACGAAGTTCCGGCGGCGTCCGATGACGAAGTCGTTCGCATCGATTGTGGCGTGGCTATGCATGGCTAGTTACCCCCCTGCCGGTGATGCCTTGCACCGCCGCGACTCGCGGGGCGGTGGTGGCGCTTGTGATGGCGGCGGTGCTTGGCCTTGCGGCGTCGCTTCGACTTATGCTTCTTCTTGGTCGGATTCGGGGCGTTCCCGCGCGACCCGAGGTCGCCTTCGCTGGCGACCGTCGGCCTCGCGGGCGGCGCGTTGCCGGCCCCGTGGCACTCGTCCGCGGCTTCGCAGGGTGCGAGAGGCGGCACGTACGGGAAGCCGCCGTTGGTGCGGGCGTCGTAGAAGGCGACGAACGGGCCGTTGTGGTTCTGCGGCACCAGCACGTCCAGGGTCGCGAAGTAGACGTCGACGCCATCGGCGCTGACGCCGGCAAGCCCCACCGCTCCGGGGAGGGCACGACCGCCGCCGTAGCTGCCCGCGCCCGATTCGGTGGTGCCGGAGCCCGTGGTGATCAGCTGCGGCCTGCCTTCGCTGTACTCGTAGACGTCGAGCGCTTCGTTGGAGTCGACCGGGATCAGCGCGTCTGAGGTGGAGAAGAAGGCCCGGCCGTCATCGGACATGAACCGGCCCGCTTTGCTGCCTTCGACGTTGAAGCCCGGAGGATCGCCGTCGGGCCGGCAGGACACGCAGACGATCTTCCGTGTGACCGCGCTGTAGGTGTACATCTCTTCCTTGCCGGCGTTGTCGTAGCCGGTCAGGCGGGTCTTGGTGATCATCGCGGCGCGATCGCCGTTTCCACCGACCTGAAAGCGGCTCACCGGGCCGGTCGTCTGTTCGCCGGCCGGGGTCGGGTCGAACGAGGCGACGAACTGCGGTTTGCCTCCGCGGTAGATGAAGAGGTTCTCCCGGTTCGGGACGCCCTTGGTGCCGTCGAGCTGTTCGGGCGAGTAGAAGTAGATTTCTCCGTTTTCGGAGATCGTCGTGTCGCTGTTTTCCTTCGTGTAGACCGGGAAGATGCCGCATTTGGCCACGTAGTTGGCGTTGCAGTTGTCGCTGTTGCCGGTTCCCTCGGCCAGCGGAGCACCCTTGGAGAGAAGGGTCAGTTCATTCGTGGCGTCGCTCCACATGTAGAGGTCGATGCTGGTGTCGGTGTCGTCGGCGGTCAGCTGTTCGGGAGAGGTGAAGAACACCTTGGACCCGTCCGGCGTCATTCCGAGGTAGACGACGTATTTTTTCTTCGACACTTCGTAGTGGTCGTAGTGGTCACCGCGGTCCACGGACATATAGAGGCGAACCGGCGGCCGGGGATTGGTGAAGTATTCATACGACGCGCTCGAGGTCGCCATCAGGATGTGGGATCCGTCGGTCGAGACCGGCGGGTTGATCGGGTCAGGCCTCTGTCCCTGCGGATCGTTGCTGCCGTTGCCGTAGAAGGCGATGCTTCCGCCGGTTGGGTATTGGCGGGTGCCGGGGACCGGGAAGAAGATGCCCAGCGGCTGCGAAGGGGTGGCGCCCGGCTCCGACTGGATCGGGTTGCCTTCTTCGTCCAGCGAGATCAACGACATCGTTTCGGTGACCGCGTTGTAGTCGTAGGCGGAGCCGATACCGGACGTAAGGCCGTCCGGGGTGAAGGCGACGTTGGTCGAGGTCAGCGCCATGTGGGTCAGGTCCGGCGACTGCTGGTACGCGCCGATGCTTCCTTCGGCACCGGGGATGCTTTCGAAGTTCGTCGGCCACCTTTCGAGGATGTTGCCTTCGCCATCGAATAGGTAAGGGACTCGATGCGGCGGCTGCGGTTCACCCGCGAAGAATGCTTCTTCGTCGAAGCTCAAGAACTTGGAGAGGTCCGAGTTGCCGAACAGTGTGCCGCCGCCTTGCGATTCGAAGCCGCGAAATCCGGTCAGCTTGGACTTCCAGCCGGTGGTCGTGCGGGTCGCGATATAGGTATCGCCGCCGGAGTTGACCGGTTCGGTGCCCTTCAGGCCGCCGAGCCCGCCTCCGAAGGCGAATCGCGGGGGATTGGACGCGTAGGTGTTCGGGGTCGACCCGACATTGTAGATTTCGATGTTCCCGGTCTCTTCGGGGGTGACGAGCTCGAAGGCGCGGCAGTCGGGCAGGTACTGGCTTTCGTTCTGCTGGCGCAAGGTCGAGTTGGGGCAGTTCTGGGGGTAGAAGTTGAAGCTCTGGTCTTCGGTTACGACCTGCCCCCATTCGTTTTCGGCGAGCACCCGGAAGTGATAGGGGACGCCCGCCAGGCCGGTCAGCGACACGGTGACAGGCTGGGCTGTGTTGGCGGGCGCGATGGTGCCGCTCGGGACCGGGGCGATCGATCCGTAATCGGTGCTGGTCCCGTATTCGATGAAGTAGGTCGTTTCGAATTCGTGCGGGTTGATCGTGATGTCGACATCGGCCGAGCTCGCGGTCAGGTGACTGGTGGTGGCCGAGTCGATCGAGGGGACTTCGTAGGTCGTGAAGCTTTTGTCTTTGGCGCCAGAGATTCCGGTTGGGTTCTCGCCGATGACGCGGTAGTGGTAGGTGGTTCCCTGATCGAGGTTCGGAAGCAGGGTGGAGACGGTCGTGATCCCGGTCGGCGAGCCGGCGCTGTCGCCCGGCGGGGTCGCGGTCTTATGCCCGTAATTGGTGGTCTGGCCCCATTCGAAGTAGTAGTGGGTTTCTTCCCCGTCGCCTTCGAATGTCGCGTTTAGGAGCGCCGAGTCCGATGTGATTTCAGTGGCGGGTTCGGTGGTCAGCCCTTTGACGTTGTGCGGCACGATCGTCTTGTCGCCGCCTTTGCCGATTACATGCGGTTCGCCGTTCCCCAGCACCAGGCGGTAATGGTAGGTTTCCTCGCCGATCAGGCCCGGAAAGTTCGCGCTCACCGCCTGTTCGGTGTTGAACGGAACCGACTCGGCACAGGGCTGGCTGCTGCCGTAGGAGGTCGTCAGGCCGTATTCGAAATAGCATTCGGTGATCGGGCCGACGCCGTTCGGGTCCGCCGTGCCGCTCACCGAGCTGTTCCCGGTCGGTTCGCCCGTCGTCGCCTTCGGGACTGTGATGCCGAGGTATTCGACGATGTAGCCGCTGGCGCCAAAACCGATCGTGGCGAAGAGGGTGTCGGTCGCTTCGTCGACGGCGAGCCCCTGCCCTCCGCTCCCGGGAAGGGTGATCGTTTCGACCAAGGCGGCGGTTTCCGTGTCGTAAGCCTTGATGCTCGTGCTGTTGTTGCCGACGTAGAGCTTGTTTTCGGCCGCGTTCACGTAGAGGCCGGGGTTGTTGGTCCCGGAGGCCGGAAAGTTGACTTTCGTCGTGTAGCCGCTGGCAGCGGTGAACTTGACTATTTCGCCGCTGTTGTACGGAGCGACGAAGACGTCGCCGTTCGCATGGTTGACCGCGAACTTGCAAAAGCTGAACCCGACGTCGATCGATCCGTTCGAGGCGCCGGCGGCGGTGTATTTGAGGATTTTGTGTTGTGAGTAGTTGCCCCCCCATGCTTCACCGGTTGGGCTGACATCGACGCCACAGGTTTCTCCGCCGCCGGTCGAGACGGGCCAGGGCGCACCGAGCGCCGTCCCGCTCGAATTCCATCCGAAGACCTGTCCTCCGGACTGGACTCCGAAGAGGTTGCCGCTTCCGGAGTTGTCGACTTCCATGTCTGGGTCACCGCAGCCGGTGCCGCTCGAGGTGGTGAAGGGGAAATTTCCGCCGAGCGGGGTCGCCGTGCCAGGCGAGACCGACAGCCCGTAAATTTTTCCGTCCGAGTAGAGGTAAAGGTTCCCCGCGGCGCTGTTGAACGCGATGCGACATCCGTTGCCGACGCCGGTGGATTTCGCGCCTTCCTTGCCGTATTCCCCGGTGATTTCGGTGTGTTCGCTTGCGAGGCTGTTGGACACCGGGCCGCTGAGCAGAAGCAGCGCCAGCGCAAAGAGCGCACCAATCCCGACGATCGCTCGGTAGCGAGCGGTTGTCGAGGGCAGCAAGACGTTGCCGGGGCGCCTGGAAATCGCGTTAATCACTCGCTGTCTCCTCTGCGATCTGGAGAGCGGCGATCGAGGTCAGGCGGATACCGAGGCTGGGTTCGGCGGTTTGCGCGAACCAGGTCGTCTCCTCTGTCCTCACGTCTCTCTCCCTTATCCCTTGTCGTTCAGACCGGCCGTCTTCCCAGCTCGCCGGTCATCCCTGTGGCAAGCTCGGGCCCCTGGCCCAGTCCTGATTTCCCTGCCCGCTCCCTGCGGGCTGCCGGCACTGTAGACAAATCGCGACTGCTTTGTCAACGGCGGTACGCGAGAAACCTGTAAAACTGGGTACCGGCGTCGTCAGTTCGGGTACCCGAGTCTGTCATTTCTCGTACACGCTTTCGGCGACGCCGCGGGTTATCTTCTGGGCTGGGATGGTGCCAGTGGAGCAAGGTTCTCGGCAGGTCGAGCCACTGTTCCCTCCAGTCGTGGAGGGAACGAGAGGGCTGGCACCGGAGGATGTCTCCAGTCACCAGCGCGCCAGGCTCGAGGCGGCGATGGTCGAGGCGGTTGCGCGGCACGGCTATTCGGGGACGACGCTGCGCGAGCTCGTTCGGCTCGCCGGAGTATCGAAGTCAACCTTCTACGAGCACTTCGAGAGCAAGCGGGAGGCATTCCTGGCGACCTCAGAAGAGATTCTCGACCGGATCGACAACCGAGTCGCCGCGGCCTACGGGATTCACGAGGACTACCGGGCGCGACTCATAGCCGCACTTGCGGTCTTCACGGATTTGGTGGTCCGCAACCCGCATGAGTCCCGCCTGGCAATCGTGGACTCCCTCACCCTCGGCCGAGCGGGGGTCGAGTCCCGCGAGCGCGTTTCCGCCATCTTCGCGAGCGTGGTCCGCGACAGCTTTACGAGGTCTCCATCGAAGGTCGAGGTCTCGGATCTGACCGTGCGGGCAATAGCCGCCGGCATCAGGGGCGTCGTCTACCGACATCTGCGCGAAGGAACGGCTGCGGCTCTGAGCGGTCTCGTCGAGGAGATGGCGGATTTTGCCCTCGGCTACCAGCGGCCGGACACAGAAGCGGTGAAGGAGGCGATGGAGGCCGCCTCGGTGCCCCGCCCGGAGGCGGCAAGGGGGACGGGGAAAGAGCTTGACTGGGCCGAGCCCCCCGACAGCCCCCGCAGCCGCAGGGAGCTGACCCAGCGGGAGCGCATCGTCCGGGCCGCCGGCCGCCTGGTGGTCGAGAGGGGCTTCGAGAGCCTCAGTATTCCGGCGATCTCAACGGCCGCCGGGACCTCGAACCAGACCTTCTACGAATACTTCGACAACAAACGGGAGGCTTTTCTTGCGGCGTTCGACGTCAACGCCGCCGAGGCGCTGTTTGCGACCACCGAGGCGTTCGGATCGGCGGACGAGGGCGCCGGCCGGATTGGCGCGGCGCTGCGGGCGATGCTCGAGCACATCGCGGGCAACGAGTTGTTCGCGCGCTTCACCTTCTTCGACCTGCCGACCGCCGGCCCGGTCGCCCTCGATCATGCGGACGAGGCTATGGAGAGCTTCACGGCATTCCTGCGGCCGGAGCTGGCCCCGAAGGAGGTCGACGCAACGGCGTCGGAGGTCAGCATGCAGGCGATCGCCAGCGGCTGCTGGTCGGTGATCCAGCACCAGCTCGCCCGCGATCGGAGCGGCTCCCTGCCGGAGATGGCTCCCGAGCTCGCGCGCATCATTCTGATGCCGGTGACCGTTTCGCGTTAGCCGCAGCCCTATCCCGACCGGGCTTTGCAAAAGGCCCTCTCTATGTCAATCTCCGTACATGGTCGGCGGAAGATGAGCGAGGCGATTGGGCAGATTTCCGATGCCGAACCTGAGGGCCTTGGCCGAGCGGTCACCAAGCGGCGGCAGCGGGCAAGGCTGGAGCAGGCGATGGTCAGCGCCGTCGCGCGCCACGGGTACGCCGAGACCACCGTCTCGGAGCTGGTCGGGATGGCCGCCGTCTCCAAGTCGACCTTCTATGCCCACTTCGCGGACAAGGAAGACTGCTTCTTCGTCACCCTGGACACGATCATCGACGAAGTCAGTGCCAGGGTCGGCGTTGCCTTCAGGTCCCAGGCCGGTCTTGAGCAGAGCCTGGCGGCGGCGCTCTCCAAGTTCGCCGACTTCCTGGTCGGCGAAGCGGACGCCGCCTCCCTCGTCGTCGTCGACTCGCTCAGCCTCGGGGCCGCCGCGGTTCCCCACATCGAACGCGCAGGCCGGGCGTTCGAAGTCACCCTCCGCCAGACCGTCGACCAAGGTCGCGACAGCTCCCACGGCGGGCCGCCGTCGGAGCTGGCGGTGCGGGCGATTGTCGGCGGGATCCGCACCGTCATCTATCGGTGTCTGCGGGCGGGCCGTCCCCAGGACTTCGCCGACCGGCTCGAGCCGTTGCTGGCTTGGTCGCTCTCCTACCTCTCCGAGAGCTCCGGCTCCTATCCGGTGGCGGAGCGCCCGCTCCCCGAGGGGGCGCTGAGGCATCCCGACCCGGACTACATCCCCTGGAGCGAGCCGGCGGACAGCGTGCAGAGCAGGGCTCGCCTCAGCCAGCGGCAGCGGATCCTGCGCGCCACGGCCCAGGAGGCCGCGAGGGTCGGCTACCCCAGCCTCACCATCCCCGCGATCTCGACCGCCGCGGGCACCTCGAACCAGACGTTCTACGAGCATTTCGAGAGCAAGGAGCAGGCCTTTATCTTCGCCTTCGAAAAGGTGGCGAAGCGGGCAATGGCGGCGATCTTTGGAGCGGCGCTCAAGGAGACCGAGTGGCGCGCCGTGATCGAAGCGGGCATGCGCGGCTTCCTCGAGTACCTGGCCCATGAACCCTTTTTCGGTCGGCTCGCCTTCTTCGAGCTGCCGACGGCCGGACCGGTCGCCCTCAATCACGCCGACGCCACCATCCAGGCCTTCACCGGCTTTCTCGACCCAGCCGCGCTTCCGCCCGGCGTCAAGCCGCTGCCCGAGGTACAGGTGGAAGCAATCGGCGGGGCGCTCTGGTGGTCCATCCAGTGCGAGATCGCCGCCGGGAACACTGCCGGCCTTCCGGACCTCACGCCCGACGTCTGCGACATTCTGTTCATGCCCCTCTCCGCCCGTTGAGGCGGCCGCTCAGGACGCGATCCGCCTCGCCTCCTCGCGACCGATGTAGGGGGTGAGGAGAATCTCGACGAGTTCCGGACCGAGGCGCCCGAGGCGAAGGGGCTCTTCGGCCAGAAGGGAGCCGTAGAGAAGATAGGCGGCGCCGCCTATCAGCACCGCCTCGGTGACCGCCGGAAGATCGGCCGCGTTCGGATAATGCAGACGGCCCTCACGGAGCAGCGGGACCACGCGGTCGAGCGCCGATACCTGCCGCCCGACCACACTCGGCCCGGCGACGAGAATCTCAACCGCAAAGAACCGCGCCCGGCTCGTTGTTTCGTCGACGAAGTGGAGAGCGGCCAGAACGGCTTCCCTGACCCTCACGGGCCACTCCCTGCGCGCGTCGATCGAGCCTGCGGTCTCCCGGATCAAGCGCTCGATGAAGGCGTCTTGGGCGGCACCCAGACACTGGCGCTTGTCGCCGAAATGGTCATAGAACGCACCGCACGGCACTCCGGCCACTCCGGCCACATCGGCGACGGTCGTTTTCGCATAGCCGCGCTCTGACGCCACCTTGGTGAAGGCGTCGATCAGCCGCTCGCGCCGGGCCGAGGACTCGGGGTCTCCGGACCCGTTGCCGAGGGCGCTTCGCTCGCGACCGCCAGACGGGCGGCGTCGAGGTTCCGCTGTCACGGCGCGGCAGCTTACGCAAGCCCGGGAAAAAATGTCAAGTCTGGTACACGGGGAGAGACAGAATCCTCCGCCAAGACAGGAACCGGCATCTCAAAAGACAATGGCGCTGACAGGATTGGCTGTCCAGACACGTACCCAGCTCACGCGGCCGCGTGCCGGGTCCGAGCCCTCGCCGACCCGGTCCGGCGCGCGCCCTTCGGCGTGCAGCCGAGGGCGAGCAATCCGCTCGCCGCGTTGCCGTCGTCGAATTCGACGCTCGGTTCGAAGACGAGGTTGCCGTCGGAGCACCTGGCCAGCAGGTAGCCGTGCCTGCCACCGCCGGCGGTGGCGACCCGCCGCCGGAGCCTCAGGTCGAAGGCGGCGAGCGAGCCCGCGCCGGCGGCGATCGACGGCACCCTGACCGCCGCCCGCAGGCCGAAGCCCCCCCTGGGCAGCTTCGTGATCTCGATCGGGATGACGATCGCCTCGGGCGCCGGGGCGGTGAGGTAAGCGTGGAGGAGGATCGTCGTCGTGCCCCCGACGCTGCCTCCGTTGAAGGCGAGCAGCCTGCTCTGCGCCTGGAACGGCGCCGATTCGGGCGCGGCGATCTCGAGCCTGGCCGAGCCGCTGCCGAGGACGGCGGCGGCGCAGGCCGCTTCGGCGCCCTTGCTGGTCTGGCTCTCCAGCTGTCCGGCGGTGCACGCCGGGACGCCCCTGGTGTCGATCGCGACGCTCCTGTCGATGGCGATCGTCGCCTGCCTGATCGCCGGGATGTGGGTCAATCCGTCTCCCTGGATCCGGCTCGAGAGGACGACGCCGATCGCTGCCCGCTTCGAGCGCGGTAGCGCCCTCGGCCTGACCGTCGCGCCGAAGCTGGTCTTCAGGCCCCCCACTTCGACGAAGATCGACTTCGCGGCGGCACCCGCGACCAGCGCGCCGCAGAGGAGGGCGAGGAGGCCGAGAATGATTGCCGGCCGGGCGGGGCGCCTGCGCATCCCTGCACGCTAGCGGGCACCGCCAATACGCTTGTCGGACCAACTCATATGGAGGCATCGACTTGACTGAGCAGCTCTGGGGTGGCGAGACCACCAAGGCCGTCGACAACTTTCCGGTTTCGGGCGAGCGGGTGCCGGTGCCCGTGGTCCGCTGGCTGGGCCGGCTGAAGGCGGCGGCGGCGGTCGCCAACGGAGAGCTCGGGGTGCTCGACTCCGAGCTCGCGACGCGGATCTCCGACGCCGGCGAAGCGGTTGCCGCGGGCGAGCACGACGACCAGTTCCCGGTCGACGTCTTCCAGACCGGCTCCGGGACCTCGTCGAACATGAATGCCAACGAGGTGCTCGCCAACCTCGCCGGGGACGAGGCCCATCCCAACGACCACGTCAACATGGGCCAGTCCTCCAACGACGTCTTCCCGTCCGCCGTCCACCTGGCGGCGCTCGGCGAGGTCACCCACGACCTGCTGCCGGCGATGGGCGGGCCTCGAGTCCGCCCTCGCCGGCAAGGCGACCCGGTTCGCCGACGTCGTCAAGGCCGGTCGCACGCACCTGATGGACGCCGTCCCGGTAACCCTCGGCCAGGAGTTCGGCGGCTACGCGGCGCAGGTCCGGCTCGGCATACAGCGGGTCGAGGCGACCCTGCGCCGGGTCGGCCAGATCCCGCTCGGCGGCACCGCCACCGGAACCGGCCTCAACACCCACCCCGAGTTCGCCGCCAAGGTGCGCGAGAAGCTCGCCGCCGACACCGGGCTGGCGATCTCCGCTCCGCTCGACCCCTTCGAGGCGCAGGGAAACCGCGACGCGCTGGTCGAGCTCTCCGGCGCGCTCAAGGTCTACGCCGTCTCCCTCAACAAGATCGCCAACGACCTGGCGCTGATGGGCTCCGGGCCGCGCGCCGGGCTCGCCGAGCTGCGCCTGCCGGAGCTCCAGAAGGGCTCCTCGATCATGCCCGGCAAGGTCAACCCGGTGATCCCCGAGGTCGTGATCCAGGTCGCCGCGCAGGTGATCGGCAACGACGCCGCGATCACCGTCGCCGGCAGCCAGGGCCAGTTCGAGCTCAACGTGCGGGTGCCGCTGATCGCCCGCAACCTGCTCGACTCGATCAAGCTGCTCGCCTCCGCCTCGCGCCTGCTCGACGAGAAATGCGTCGCCGGGCTCGAGGCCAACGAGGAGATGACCGAGCGCCACGCCGAGGCCACCCTGGCGACGGCGACCGCGCTCAACCCTCACATCGGCTACGACCGCGCCGCCGACATCGTCAAGGTCGCGGCCGAGTCGGGCCGCTCCCTGCGCGAGGTCGCCATCGAGCAGGGAGTCGAGCCCGCTGTGCTCGAGGAGGCACTCGACCACCGCCGCATGGCCCGCCCGCACGGGTAGGCCAGGCGACGGGCTACGGGAGCTAACCGCTCCGGCCGTTGCCCTTCTTCTTGCCATTGCCCTGCTTGCCGCCGCAGCGCTTCTTGCCCTTGCCCTTCTTCTTCGAGGCGGAGGCGCGGCTCTTGGAGCCCTTGCCCTTGGCCTTCTTGCACTTCCCCTTCTTCTTGCCCCCGGCCTTCTTGCAGACCAGCTTGCCCTTGGCCGTGAGCGTCTTCTTGAAGCCCTTCTTGCACTTGAGTGGGGGCGGCGGGGGCGGCACGCAGCCGTCCGCTGACCCATTCACGCCGGGGCATTTGTCCTGGGTCTCGTCGCCGAAGAGATCGCCGTCGGCGTCCAACTCGACCGTTGCCGCGATGTTGAGTCGGAAGGCCGATTTGTAGATATTCGCGGAGGGTTCCCATCCGCTCACATCGGGGGTCGCCGTCAAGGTACCCGGCGACGCGAGGAGGTCGCCTGCTTTGAGGACTACGTAAAGGCTGGGCACGTCAGCGACCGTCTGAAGCATTCCTGGCGCCCCGCCCGGGGAGTAGACACCGATGGATTCGCTGTTGAAGATCCGGATCCGGGACGGGAAGGTGTTGGTCCCGGTGGCGCTGACCGTCTCGAGTGCGCTCTCGTATCTGGCAATTCCCTCTTCGGTCCCGAACGCGCTCCCGACCTTCAGTTTCAGCCCGTACGTCCCGCCGCCGTTGTACGTGCTCCAGCTGGTGATGACCCCCTGGCTCGCGGGGGGGCCGGAGTACCGGTAGGACTCGGGGGCCGATTTGGCCTCTCCGCCGTTCTGCATGGCGGTGGTGTTGGCTGGCAACGGATCCGTACCCGGGGCGTGGGCACCGAGCTGGATTGAGGCGAGCGCACCGCCCGTGCTCCCGAATGCCATTGAAACGACAAGCGCAATCGCGGCCAGAGCGGCCCTTGCTTTGTTCGACACCTCGTTCTCCCCCTCGAGTTGGACGTCTCGTGTCCTGCGAGCTTACCCCGAAACGCTGTCACCCCTGGAGGGTGATGAAGCGCTCCTCGGTCAGCTCGACTACTGCGAAGGCCGGGCCCTCGCGGGTGTTGCCGGAGTCCTTGACACCGCCATAGGGCATCTGGTCGGCGCGGAAGGTCGGCACCTCGTTGATCAGGACGCCGCCGAACTCGAGTGTGTTGGCGGCCTCGAGCCCCCGTCCCATATCCCTCGTGAAAACCCCCGCCTGGAGGCCGAACTTCGAGTCGTTGGCCATCCTCAGCGCCTCGCCGAAATCGGAGAAGCGGTCGATCGTCGCGACCGGCCCGAAGATCTCCTCGCACCAGACCTTGGCGTCGCGCGGCGGCGCGCCGAGCAGGGTCGGGGCGAGGCAGCGGCCCTCGTCGAGGAGCTCGCCCCCGGTCAGCAGCGTGGCTCCGGCGGCCACGGCCTCGTCGATCCACTCCTTGACCCGGTCGCGGTCGCCGGGGGTGATCAGCGGGCCGACGTCGGTCTCCGGGTCGGCCGGGTCGCCGACCCTGAGCGTCTCGGCCTTGGCGACGAGCCGCTCGGTGAAGGCGTCGGCGACCGCCTCGTGGACGAGGATCCGCTGGATCGAGATGCAGCTCTGGCCGGCATGCGAGAAGGCGTGGATCTGGGCCTTGTCGGCTGCGGTCTCCCAGTCGCCGTCGGCGTTGACGATCAGCGGCGCGTTCGACCCCAGCTCGAGGTTGACCTTCTTGTGGGGGACGCGGCTGCGGATGCCCCAGCCGACCGAGGCCGAGCCGGTGAAGGAGAGGGCCCTGGTCAGCTCGTGCTCGACGATCGCGTTGCCGACCTCGGATCCCGGCCCCGGGACGACGCTCAGCCAGCCGTCCGGCAGGCCGGCCTCGAGCAGGACCTCGGCCAGCTTCAGGGCCGAGATCGGCGTCTGGCCCGCCGGCTTGAGGACGACGGCGTTGCCGGCCGCGATCGCCGGCCCGAGCTTGTGGGCGACGAGGTTGAGGGGGAAGTTGAAGGGGCTGATCGCGCCGACCACCCCGAAGGGGACGCGCAGCATCACGCCGAGCTTGCCGGCGCCCGAGGCCGAGGCCTCCATCGGCACCGTGCCGCCGGTCAGCTTGCGGGCCTCGACCGAGGAGAAGGCGAGCGTGTCGGCGCAGCGCGCAGCCTCGACCCGCGCCGTCTTCAGCGGCTTGCCGGCCTCGGCGCAGATCGTCTGCGCCAGCTCCTCGACCCGCTCGGCGACCAACCCGGCGGCACGGTCGAGGACCTCGGCGCGGGCGTGCTGGGGAAAGCCGCCGGCCGCGAAGGCCTCCTGGGCGGCCCGGGCGGCGCGGTCGACGAGCGCTGCGTCGCCCTGCGCGACCCGACCCACGGGCGTCCCGTCGTAGGGGCTCATGACCTCGTCCCACTCGCCGGTCTCCAGCCACTCTCCGGCGATCAGGAGCTTGTGATCGATCGGCTCGATTTTCCCAGCCTAGACGACGATCTTGCAGGCCGAGACTCGCCGGCGACGAATCTGTTTCGGCAAGGATGCGGATCCGACTCACAGCCATGCTCTTCTTCCTCCTCCTGGTGCCCGCCGCGGGCGCCCGGGCGAGCGTCTCCTGGGTGGTTCAGGGGCACGGTTTCGGGCACGGGGTCGGGATGAGCCAGTACGGCGCCTACGGCTACGCCAAGCACGGCAGGGGCTACCCCTTCATCCTCGCCCACTACTACCGGGGCACCCAGCTCTCGCTGCTACAGGGACAGCGCCTCGTCCGGGTCCTGGTCGGCGTCGTCGACGGCGACGTCGGCTTCAGCGGCGCCGGCAGCGCCTGCGGCAAGCAACTCGACCCTGAGCGCGAATACGAGGCGCACCGGACCGGCGCCCAGGTGAGATTGCGCAACTCGGCCGGGCGGCCGCTGGCCGGCTGCGGGCGCCGGCTGCGGGCGGCAGGGGCGGGGCGCATCGAGATCTCCGGCATCGGCGCCTACCGCGGCGCGCTCGAGGTGGTCCCGACCGACTCCGACCTCGGCTCCCTGAACGCGGTCAACGCGGTCCCGGTGGACCAGTACGTGAAGGGTGTGATCCCCAACGAGTCGCCCGCCTCCTGGCCGCAGGCGGCGTTGCGGGCGCAGGCTGTGGCGGCGCGCTCCTACGCGCTATCGGTCCAGGTCGGCGGCAACGGGTTCGACCTCTACGACGACACCAGCAGCCAGGTCTACGAGGGGCTCTCCAGCGAGACGGCGGCGACCAACCGTGCGGCGGAGGCGACGAAGGGCGAAGTCCTCACCTACCGGGGTGAGATCGCCGAAACGTACTTCTCCGCCTGCTCCGGCGGCCATACCGAGAGCGTCCAGAACGTCTTCTTCGGCCCTTCCGTCCCCTACCTGGTCGGCGTCAACGACCCCTACGACTACTACTGCCCCCTGCACTCCTGGAAGCTGAGGTTCAGCAACCCGGAGATCAGCGCCAGGCTCGACGGTCACCTCGAGGGGCGGCTCAAGAAGGTGCAGGTGACGAGGCGCGGCACCTCGCCCCGGATCGTCTGGGCGCGCCTCTACGGCACCGGCGGGGTGACGAGGATCCGCGGCGACGAGCTCGCCTCGGCGCTGGGCGGATACGACCGCTGGCTCACCTTCCACAAGGTCGTCAACGGCAGGCCGACCGGCTCCCCCGAAGGCGGACCGCAGGGTGGCGCCGGCGCGGTCAAAGGGATCAGCGCCGGCTCGGGAGGCGCCGGCACCGGCGAGTCTGGGGGCGCAGCCGTGGAACTGCCCGGGGTGGCGAGCGGCACGGCGGGCAGCGGCGCAACGGGGCCCTCGGGGGGCACCGGCAGCGGCTACGTGGACTAGGAGCCGCGACCCGGATCAGGGGACCGCGAGCCGTGCGAAGACCGCTCGGTGGTCGCTGCCCGGCACGTCCTCCACCCTGTAGTCGACGATCGCGATCCGGCGGTCGGCGAGCACGTGGTCGATGGTCACAGGCGGCGGCATCCAGCGTTCCGAGGGCCAGGTCGGCTCGAGGCCGTCGCCGGTCACGTCGCCGGCGTCGCGGTACCCGGTGTCGATCAGATCGCGAAGCTCGGGGAAGTCGAGGGTCGCGTTGAAGTCCCCCGCCAGAACCCAGGGCGGGGCCGACGGGTCGGCCGCGGGCAGGCTCGCCAGCTGGGTCGCCCAGAGGCCGACGAGGCGCCGCTTCGGCGGGTATGGATGGACGTCGACGACCCGCACCGTGTGACCTCGGTCGAGCCTGACCACGGCCCGCGGCATGCGGAATCCGATCCCCCGCACCTCGGGCGCCGGCAGCTGGCGCGTCAGCAGGCGCGAGTAGATTCCGCCGCCGCTCGCCCCTTCCCTGACGGTGAGAACCTCTTCGGGCAACAGCGTCGAGAGACCCGCGCCCTCGAGCGCGAGAGCGAAGCTCGGAGTCAGCTCCTGCAGGTTGAGCACGTCCGGGTGGAGGCGCCTGACGAGGCCGACCAGCGCCGACGGATCGGCTTCCCCGAAGTGGATGTTGGCTGAGAGGATCCGCAGTTCGGTGGCGCCGGGGGGGATCTCCTCGCCGCTGCCGAAGGCACGCGGCAGCACCGCCGAGAGCAGGCAGGCGACGGCGAGGGTGCCGGCAGCCGCCGCCGCCCAGTTGCGCAGCGCGACCGCCGTCCCGGCGACGAGCAGGGCGAGGAAGGCGACGTAGGGGGTGTAGGCGAGCAGGGGGACGAGCGGGTAGCCGCCCTCGACCCCGAGGACCCGGAGGACGGCCCAGATCAGGATCGGGACGACGGCCACCCAGATCGCCCAGTAGCGGTCGGCGCCGGCTCGTTTCACCGGCTCAGCCGTCCGGGTAGGGCTGGATCGCGATGCCGTGGTCGGTCTCCCGCATGCCGCACTCATACGCGGCCCCGCCGGCGAGGGTCAGCGTGCGGGCCGGGCGGGCGGGGCGTTCGACGCTCAGCTCGAGGTCGGCGACCGAGCAGTTGACGGTGTTGTGCTCGGGGCCCTTGGGGTCGGCATAGACCCAACCGACGAAGTCCTTCTTCGGAGCCGAGACGCGGCCGCGGACGACGATGTCCTCACCCGGCAGGACGAAGGAGCAGGCCGTGGGCGAGTCCTCGATCGAGGCGGAGCGGACCTTTCCGAAGCCGCCGAGCCTGTGCAGCTCGCCGTCCAGGCTGAGCATTCCCGACGGAACCCAGGGCGAGGTCCAGGGGCCGAGCTTGATCCGGGCGGCGCCGGCGTCGAAGTAGGCGCCCGGCGCATCCTCGAAGCCCGTCCCCTCGAGCCAGACCCAGCGCTCGGCGTGCTCTGTCCCCCAGTTGTGGCCGATCATCCCGGGCCAGCCGTCGAGCTCGATCGGGTCGGTGCCGTCGACCCGCAGCGCACCCGAGAAACGGGCCTCGGGATTGGGGGCGACGAACTTCGTCTTCGGCACCGGCGCCTCGTATAGCCAATCGGCCGGCAGGTACTTGCAGGGCGCGGCGTCGCCCTCGAATGTCAGGTCCCAGCTGGCGCGCAGGTCATCCGTCTCTATCTCCCCCCTCGCCCTGCCCGGGCCGAGCGCCGCCCCGGCGACGCGGATCCAGCCGCCGTCGGGAACGGCGAGCTCGGCCGCCGGCACGGTCGACTTCGTCGCCCGCGGGCCCTCGGCCTCGCGATCGAAGAGGACGAACCAGATCGAGGCGTTGGGCTCGGCACCGGGGCGCTTGTGGACCGTGTGCCGGATCCAGAGGGCCTGCCCGCCCCCCGGGCGGGCCGCCTTCAGGTAGAAGCTCTCGTAATGACCGCCTCTGGCGGCGACTCCGGGGAATCTGGCGCCTTCGTCCATGGCGGGACTCTAGCCCCGGCCACCTTGATTGCTCATAAAGGGGCCGGTAATCTTGGGGACACGTGAATCGGCGCTGTCTCGTCCCCTCCGCCCTCCTCGTCGCGCTGGTCGCGTCGGTCGCGCTGCTACCGGCGGCAGCGGCTTCGGCCGCCGGGCCGGGCGGCGCCCAGGCCAGCAGGAAATGCCCGAAGGGCAAGAAGCTGGTCGTCGTCAAGAGGCACGGCAAGGTCGTCAGGAAGCACGGCAAGCCGGTGAAGAAGTGCGTGAAGAGGAAGAAGGTCGTGCCCGCCCCCACGCCGGGGCCCGCCCCGGGACCGGCCTCGCTCTTCGAAGCGCCGGGCCGCGTGCTCGAAGGCAACGACGCCAAGCCCTTCATCGAAAAGTATCTGCTCAATTCGACCTTCACCGACTGCGTGGCCGGGTGGCCTTCGTGCGGCGGATTCGAGAACCGCTACAGCCACTCGAGCAACTTCACCTTCTACAAGTGCTGGCTGCGGCCGACCTCCGGCTCCGACGTCAAGAGCGTCGGCGAATACGCCCTCGACGGGGCGAAAATCGAAGCGGCCGGGGACTGGTACTTCCGCGAGCTGATCGCCTGGTACGGCGAATACGACGTCTACGAATGGCACGTCCTGCAGAACGGCGCCGTCGAAGGCTCCAACCAGCCGCACCCGCCGAGCGGGCCGTTCGAAAAGCTCGACAGCGGCCTCACCTACGTCGGCGGAGTCGCCAAGGACTGCAGCTACTGAGGTCGTTCGGCCGCGGCCGGTCCTCGACCGGGGCGTCGCTCAGACCTTGATCGTGATCACGTCGCCGTCGGCGACGACGTAATCGCGGCCCTCGATTCGCAGCAGGCCCCTGTCGCGGGCCGGCGCATAGCCGCCGCACTCGACCAGCTCCCGCCAGCCGATCACCTCGGCTTTGACGAATTCGTCCTGGATGTCCGTGTGGATCGTCGCCGCCGACTCCCAGGCGGTGGCGCCGCGGCGCAGCGGGCGGGCGACGGCTTCCTTGTCCTCGCCGGCGGTGAAGAAGGTGATCAGCTCGAGCAGGTCATAGGCGGCGCGGACCAGGCGGGTGAGCCCGGAGCCCTCGACCCCGTAGGACTCGCGCATCTCCTCCGCTTCTGCGGCGTCGAGCTCGGCGAGCTCGCCCTCGATCCGGGCGCTGACCGCGACGACGCCGGCGCCGACCTGCTCGGCGTGCTCGACGACCTCCGGCGGCGGATCGGCGTCGCCCTCGTCGACGTTGGCGACGTAGAGGATCGGCTTCGTGGTCAGGGCATTGAGCTGGGCCGGGCCGTGGGCGGCGGCATCGGGGACCGGCACCGAGCGGGCCGGCCTGCCTTCGGCGAGCGCCGCGACCACCTTCTCCAGCCAGTCGCGCTCGGCGATCGCCTCGGCCTCGCCGGTCTTCGCCCCCTTGGCGACCCGGTGCAGGCGGCGCTCGGCCTGCTCGTAGTCGGAGAGGATCAGCTCGGTCTCGATCGTCTCGATGTCGGCCAGCGGGTCGACCCGGCCGTCGGGGTGGGGAACGCCCGAGTCGAGGCTGTGGCAGCGGACGACGTGGCAGATCGCGTCGGTCTCGCGGATCGAGGCGAGGAACTGGTTTCCCAGCCCCTCCCCCTCCGAGGCGCCCTTGACGAGGCCGGCGATGTCGTGGAAGGAGATCGTCGCCGGCACCAGCTCCGAGCTGCGCACCGTCTCCCCCACCTGCTCGAGCCGCTCGTCGGGGACCCGGGCGATCGCGACGTTGGGCTCGATCGTCGTGAACGGGTAGTCGCCGGTCTGGGCGCCGCCCTTGGTCAGCGCGTTGAAGAGGGTCGACTTGCCCGCGTTGGGCAGCCCCACGATCCCGACCTTCACAGGGAGAGGGGGACGAGTAGGCCGAGGGCGATGCCGAGGACGGCGCCGGCAAGGACGTCGGAGGGATAGTGCATGCCGAGGTAGGGGCGGCCGAGCGAGAGGGCGAGCGCGAGCGCGAAGGCGAGCGCCCCGACCTCGTCGACCCTCGTCATCGCCGTGGCGACGGCGAACGACGAGGTCGCATGGGCGGAGGGGAAGCTGAGCGAGCTCGGGGCGCCGCCGAGCGGCGGCAGGCCCTCGAGGACCGGACGGGGCCGTTTGACGAGCAGCTTGACCGCGTAGTTGAGGCCGATCGCGAGCGGCCCGAGCGCGGCACAGATCAGCCAGGCCTCGCGGTTGGAGGAATCGAGCGCCGCGAGGACGACATTGAGCGCGAGCCAGATCGCGCCGTTGTTCCCCGCCCGGCCCAGGACCCGCATCGCCCCCTCGAGGGCAGGGGTGTGCCCGCGGGTGCGCATCGTGCGCAGCACGGCCAGGTCGGCGTTCTTCACGCGGCGTTCCTCACGGCGGCGCAGGATAATCGGCTTCGATGCCCTCGGTCCCCGGCTACACGCACATCCCCGGACACCACTGCGGCTCGACCGCGCTCCGCAACCTGCTCGGCTTCCACGGCGTCGAGATCTCGGAGGAGATGGCGTTCGGTCTGGGGGCGGGCGCCTGCTTCTATTACGTCACCCTCGAGGACGCCTCGCCGAGCCGCTGGTTCAACGGGCGCACCGCCCGCCTCGAGGAGAACTTCGACGAGCTGACCGGCGCGGCGCTCGAGCTGCGCACCTTCGAGGAGGGCGACGACGACGCCTGGGAGGCGGCACGAGCGGTCGTCGACGCGGGCCGGCCGGTGCTACTGCTGACCGACCTCTACCACCTCGACCATTACGGCAACTCCGCCCATTTCCCCGGCCACGCGGTCGTCCTCGCCGGCTACGACGACGAGGTTGCCCTGCTCTCCGACACCGGCTTCGAGGAGCTGCAGAGGACGCGGCTCGAGAGCCTCGACCGGGCCCGCCACAGCAGCCATCCCGCCTACCCCCTCTCCGGCCACATGTTCACGGCCTCCGGCGAGGGCGTCTCCGACGAGCGGCTGCGCGAGGCGATCCCGGCGGCGATCGAGCGCGCCGCGACGGCGATGGTCGAGCCCGAGATCCGCGAGTTCTCCGGCCTCGACGCCGTCCGCAGACTCGCCGAGGAGGCGGGCAGCTGGCCCGAGTCCGCCGAGGACTGGCAGTGGTGCGCCCGCTTCGGCTACCAGGTGATCGAGCGCCGCGGAACCGGCGGCGGCGCCTTCCGGCTCATGTATTCGCGCTTCCTCGAGGAGGCCGGGCGGCCCGAGGCGACGCTGGCGGCCACCGCCGCGGCGCGCTGGACCGAGCTCGCCGGCGCCTTCCACGCCGCCAGCGAGAGCGAGGAGCCGGAAATCGGACTGTGGCGGGCCGTCGACGGTGCCGCCCGGGCCGTCTTCGAGGCCGAGCAGAGCCTCTGGACCGCGCTCGCCGAGGCGTAGCCGGCCGCTAGGCGGGCGTGAGCCGCGCCACGTACCCGAACCAGTAGCCCGACTCGTCCTCGTAGGAGAGGCCGGCCTCCTCGCCCTGGCGCCGCAGGGCCGCCTGGGTGGTGAAATGGGGGTCGCCGAAGAGCTCGCCGGCCAGGAGCCGGCCGCCCGGCTTGAGCACGCGGCGGATCTCGCGCAGCGCCGCGACAGGGTCGGGGATCTCACCGAGCACGGCGTTGAGGACGACGGCATCGATCGATGCGTCCTCGTAGGCGAGCGCGGTGGCGTCGCCCTGCGTCGGGACGACGTTCTCGAGCCCGCGCTCGCCGGCCCGGCGCATCGTGTGGTCGAGGAACTCCTGCTGGAGGTCGAAGATCTCGATCGTTCCCTCGGGGCCGACCCACTCGGCCATGTCGAGGGTGTAGTAGCCGGTGCCCGGGCCGATCTCCAGCACCCGCTCGCCGGGTTGGGGGCGCATCACGTAGTGGAGGCGCTCGCGGGTGACGATCGGGTGCGGCGCTTCGACCCAGAAGCGCTGAC